>DKQS01000001.1:0-297566 GCA_002471825.1 Flavobacteriaceae bacterium UBA7302
ATTCGCAGAGAAAGCAGGCGATGCAACTGTAACCTTGCACGACATCACAGGAAAGATTGTATACAAAGGACAAATAACCTTACAAGAAGGTAAAAACGAAATTGATTTGAATTTCAATGTATCGCCAGGAATTATGCTATTAAACATTGCAACCAATGAGCATAACTTCGGAACAACGAAAATGATATTTCGATAAAACATTGCAATTGTAACTTGGGGGATTTATAGTTGTGATTTAAAGAAGGAGCCGAAAGGCTCCTTTTTATTTTTATGCATATATGAAGTATCTTTGTAAAAGATAAAATCCTACTTTTCACTCAATGAACAACGATTTAAGCGACTACAGAAAATCTTACGAGAAAACCGAACTTTTGGAATCGAATTGCCCTGAAAATCCAATTGAATTATTTCAACAGTGGTTTTTAAATGCAGATGAAAATGCCAGTGTTGACGAATCCAATGCCATGACCTTATCTACCATCGGAAGTGATGGCTTTCCAAAAAGCAGGGTAGTATTATTGAAGCGTTTTACCTGGGAAGGATTTATTTTCTACACCAACTATACTTCTGAAAAAGGAAAAGCCATTGCCGAAAACAATAAGGTGTGTATTTCCTTTTTTTGGCCAAGCTTAGAGCAACAAATCATTATCAAAGGAACTGCTGAAAAAATTGCAGAGAACCTTTCGGATGGATATTTCGAATCGAGACCAGATGGAAGTAAATTGGGCGCATGGGCATCCGATCAAAGTAAGGTGGTTGCTTCTAGAGAAGATTTGGAAGAAAGTCTAAAATCCTTTGAGAAAAAGTTCCACAAGCAAGAAATTCCGAGGCCTGATCACTGGGGCGGATTCATTGTAAAACCAACGTCGTTAGAGTTTTGGCAAGGTAGACCCAACCGAATGCACGATCGAATTCGCTATACCCTTCAAAAAGATTTTGATTGGAAAATGGAGAGATTAGCGCCATAAATTCTATATTTACAACAGATAGATTATTTGGAATGAAAACCCTATACATCGTCAGACATGCCAAATCCTCATGGGAATACAGTGGTATTGCTGATATCGATCGACCACTTAAAAAACGAGGCATAAAAGATTCTCACTTAATGTCTAAAATACTTTCAAAAAGAATTGACAGACCCGATGTTTTTCTTTCCAGTAGTGCCAATAGAGCCTTACATACTGCTGTCATTTTTTGCGAAAATTTCCAATATCCGCTTACCAATTTAAAAATCCGAAGACAGCTCTACAGTTTTAGCGATGGTTACTTGGTAAAGACGGTAAAGGCCCTGGATGATGCTTTTAGTTCTGCGATTATTTTTAGTCACGATCACGGCATTAACACCTTTGTGAATAAATTTGGTAGCAAGCCAATTGCTCATGTGCCAACTTGTGGGGTGATTGGTATCCAGTTTGATGACAAACATTGGAAAGACATTAAAAAAGGGAAAACCAAGTTGATTGAATTCCCAAAAAATCACAAGTAATTTACCGTGTTGGAAATAAAAAAATATGGTGCTATCGATATTGGATCCAATGCCATTCGATTGCTCATTGCCAACGTTATCATTTCAGAAGACCATCCGCCAAAATTTAAGAAGTCCTCTTTGGTTCGGGTTCCGATTCGATTGGGACAAGATGCTTTTGTGGACGGAAAAATTAGCAAGGACAACATTCATCGAATTATTGATGCCATGCAGGCTTTTAAATTATTGATGAATGTCCATAAGGTTGAACGCTACAAGGCCTGTGCTACGTCAGCGATGCGTAATGCCTCCAATGGTCAAAAGGTTATTGAGAAAATCTTGAAGGAAACCGGAGTTTCCATTGATATCATCAACGGAAAAAAAGAAGCCGAAATCATCGCTTTTACAGACTTGAGCGAGTTGATTGAAGATGACAATAACTATCTCTATGTAGATGTAGGTGGTGGTAGTACCGAATTTACCATTTTCTCCAAAGGGACGATAAAGACTTCGAAATCCTTCAAAATGGGGACAGTACGTTTACTGAATAATAAAAAATCAGTGAACAAGATTATTTTTTCTGAGGTTGAAGAATGGGTTCGAAAAAACACCAAAGATTTAAAGAAAATTGCATTGATAGGTTCCGGTGGCAACATCAACAAACTATTTAAACTATCAGGAAGAACCGAAGGCAATCCCATTTCCTATATTTACCTAAGTGCACAATACCAATTCCTAAAAAAACTCACGTACGAGCAACGAATTACCGAGCTTGGTTTGAATCCAGATAGAGCCGATGTAATCATTCCTGCAACCAAAATTTTTCTTTCAGCCATGAAATGGAGCAATGCCAAGAAAATTTTTGTTCCCAAAATCGGGCTAGCAGATGGTATTGTTAAAAGTTTGTACTACAACAAGATTTAGCCAAAATATCAAAGCCAAGCATTTGTTTTATAAATGTTTTTACTACTTTTGAGGCTAAACTATCTTTAAAGCAAAGAGTAAATTAATTTAGAAGCATGAAAAAGTTTTTTTTCAGTTTGGTATTAAGTTTTTGTGGCGTTTTACTTTATGGACAAGATCTTCCTACAAATCCAGAACCAGGAAAGTGTTATGTGAGATGTAAAACTCCAGATGTTTACAAAAAAGAAGCTATCAGAGTTCAGGTAGCTCCTTCCTACAAAAAAATAGTCACCTACCCTGCCCAGTATAAAACCATTGAAGAGAAAGTTTTAATCAAAGAAGCGGGAGAAAAATTAATGGTTGTTCCAGCTGTTTGGGGAACTCAAGAAGTAACCTACTACGAAAAAGAAGACGGCACAAAACTTGAAGTTCAGAAAGCAGTTTTCACACAAGAGTCTGAAACGGTAGAAACCAGAGCAGCTTCTGCGAAGTGGGAAATGGCTGAGAAAATGCCGAACTGTGAGTCTACCAATCCAGATGATTGTAGATACTGGTGTTACAAACCCGTTCCAGCAGAATTTAGAACACTTCCGGTAGAGAGACTTCAAAGCGACGCCAAAGTGATCAAAATTCCATTACCTGGGGTTAGAAAGTCTTACAAGAGACGTGTGATGGTACAGCGTCCAACGACGACGATTGTTCAAACACCACCAGAATATAAAACGATTAAAAAAACGGTATTGGTAAGTGATGCAAGAGCTGAAGAAGTTGTTGTACCAGCTGTGTATAGAAATGTTACCAAAGACATTCTTGTTGAAAAGGGAGGTCTTTCTTCTTGGAAAGCGGTAGACTGTACTTTGATTGACAACAACCCATTACCTATTAACTGGGATTTTGCAAGTGCTGTTTTAAACGATGGTGCAAAGCGAATCATCGATGCACGTCTTCTTCCAATTTTAAAAACAGGATTTGCTGTATTTATCGAATCACACACCGATATGCGTGGTACCAAAAGAGACAACCAAGATTTGTCTGACAGAAGAGCCAAAGCAGTTGTGGATTACTTAATCACAAAAGGCATCAATCCTTCTCAATTGTACGCAAAAGGATTTGGAGAAACAAGATTATTAAACAAGTGTAAAGACGGAGTTGCTTGTTCAGAAGCTGAGCATGCTGTGAACCGTAGAACTACTTTTAGAGTGGTGAACCAGAGATAATCTATTTCCAAATAAACAATATTAAAAAAGCTGAATGCAAACCATTCAGCTTTTTTAATATCGTCTAATCACTTTTTCTATAAAGGGATAGTAATAATCGGTTAAAATATAACCCTTTTTCTCAGCAATCTTTCTACCCCTATGATTTACAAACAATAAAGTGGGGAAGGAATTCACCCGATACTTCTTTTGAACAACTAAGTTGTCTCTTAGCTTATCGGTTGATAATATGGTCATATCTCTAGGAATATCTACTTCCAATAAAATCAAACTGGAATTAGCCATCTTTTGAAAGCGTTCGGCTAAGAATAATTCCTTCTCAATGATCTTGCAGGGCGCACACCAATCAGAGCCTTTGAAATAAATCAATACAGGTTTGCGTTCTTTCTTTGCTTTCTTCAACGCAGCTTTGTAAAAGGGCTCCCAAGTCAATGAATCAGATTTTACCAAATCTTCTTGAGCAGACAAGGAGATTGACAACCAACAGAGTACAATAAATAGGGTTTTTCTCACCATGATTCTAGGAAATCAAAAATAATACCAATCCAGTACAACTGGATTTAGGCACTTTAATTGAAACGATATTATTAGAGCACTATTATTCATTAGATCAAGAAACTTTAAATTTTTTAACATGCTCGATAATTTGAACATCAAACGATTTTGAATCATTAATAAATTCAACTTCGATTCCCAAATAAGATAGATCAGCAACCGTATCCTTCAATCGTACATAGTCCTTTTCAGTTGTTAGTATAAGCTTCTTCTCACCTCCTATTTGATGAAAGGAATTCATGATATGATCAAGATCTTTATCAGTAAAATGATGATGATCTGGAAACTCAAAATGCTGATATCGAATATTTTTATTCTTTAAAAAAGTTAGTAATGGTGCCGGATTGGCAATTCCCGTAATCAATAAAACTTCATAATCAATAAGTTCTTTGAAGGTAATTTTAGAAGAGCCGCTTATGGAATCATTATACCGAATTCGAGAGAAAAAAACCGGTTTGTTGTACTTCAAAAATCGATTCTTAAGATTCATCAGATCTTCCTGAGAAATGTTCTCTGGGCACTTGGTAACCACGATACAATCAGCTCGATGAGCCTCTCTTCTTGCCTCCCTCAAATTACCCGTTGGTAATACATAATCGTCCACAAACAAATCATGGTATTTGGTCAACAAAATATTGAAAGAAGGCCGAACAGCTCGATGTTGAAAAGCATCATCCAACAAGATAACATCTGGTTCAACATCGTTCATTAAATTCCGAATTCCAGTTACTCTCTTCTCACAAACAGCTACCCTAATTTTTGAAAATTTCGAATGGTATTGAAAAGGTTCATCTCCAATATGTTCAACCGATGTATGCTCATCGGCCAAGAGATAACCTTTGGTTTTTCGCTTGTATCCGCGGCTCAGAATCGCCACCTTATGGTCATCATGAAGCAGATTTACCAGATACTCAACCTGAGGCGTTTTACCCGTTCCGCCTACACTTAAATTTCCCACATTGATAATGGGAATTGGAAAGCTTACAGATTTGAAGAGTTGTATGTCATAGAAAAGGTTGCGCAAGGATGTAATGATATCATACACCAGCGAAAAAGGAAAAAGAAAGAAACGAAGTACTTTCATCAGAATAAAAGTACAATTAAAATATTAACTTTGATTCTATATATACCATCTAAATGACAATAAAAGAAGTTGCACATATTATTGAGGAATTAGCCCCCCTAGCCTATGCTGAGGATTTTGACAACGTAGGTTTGCTGGTGGGCGATTACCAAACGGAAGTAACTGGAGTTTTGGTAACTCTAGACACTCTTGAAGACACTGTGGATGAAGCTATTGAAAGTGGTTGTAACTTAATCGTTAGTTTTCACCCCATTATTTTCTCGGGTCTAAAAAAGTTAAATGGGGCCTCCTATGTAGAGCGCGTGGTTTTGAAAGCGATTCGAAATAACATTGCCATTTATGCAACCCATACAGCCTTAGACAATTCTATATTAGGTGTATCTGACGGAATTTGCAACCAACTCGGATTGATCAATACCAAGATCCTATTACCAAAACGACATATTTTAAAGAAACTCATCACATACGTTCCTCGGGAAAATGCAGAAGCCTTAAAAGAGCAACTTTTCGAAGCCGGAGCAGGAAGTATAGGCAATTATGATCAATGTTCCTTTAATATTGATGGATTGGGCACCTACCGCGGAAATGATAGTGCAAATCCGACCATCGGCAAAAAGGGAGTGCTTCAAAAAGAACATGAAGTGATGGTTTCTGTCATATTTGAAGCTCGATTCGAATCAAAAATAGTAACCGCCTTGCAAGAAAATCATCCTTATGAAGAAGTTGCCTATGAGGTGATTACAACAGACAATACCTACCAGAATGTGGGAATGGGAAAAATTGGCGAATTGGCAGAACCTATGTCGGAAAAGGACTTTTTTCAGTATGTGAAAATGACCATGAATACTCCTTGCATCAGACATTCAAGATTATTGGGCAAACCCATTAAAAAAGTCGCTGTTTTAGGAGGATCGGGAAGCTTTGCCATTGAAGATGCAAAAATACAAGGAGCCGATGCTTACATTAGTGCCGATTTTAAGTATCACGACTTCTTTAAAGCTGAAAATAAAATTATGTTGATGGACATCGGACATTATGAAAGTGAGCAGTTTACAAAAATGCTTCTAAAAGAATATCTTACGAAAAAAATTACTAATTTTGCAATCGTTTTATCAGAAAAAAGTACAAATCCAATATTTTATAAATAAGCATGGCAAGTAAAAAGGAAGTTTCAGTTGAAGAGAAATTAAGAGCGCTATACGATTTACAGTTAATCGATTCTAGAATTGATGAAATTCGTAATGTGCGAGGTGAATTGCCTTTAGAGGTAGAAGATTTGGAAGATGAAGTTGCTGGCCTAAATAAAAGAATTTCAAACTTAAGTGAAGACGTTGCAAATTTAGAGACGGATATCAATAACAAGAAATTGGCTATTGAAGAATCTAAAGGTTTGATCAAAAAATACGAAGAGCAACAGAAAAAGGTTCGTAACAATAGAGAATTCGATTCATTATCAAAAGAAATTGAATATCAAGATTTAGAAATTCAACTTGCTGAAAAAAGAATTAAAGAATACAAAGCTAAAATTGAGCAGAAGAACGAAGTGATTGCTGCCACTAATGAAAAATTAGAAAAGCAAAATACGCACTTGTCTCATAAAAAATCTGAATTAGATTCCATTTTAAAGGAAACTGAAAAAGAGGAAATTTTCTTAGCGGAAAAATCAAGAGAGTTTTCTGAGTTCATTGATGGGCATTTATTAAAAGCTTATACACGTATCCGCAACAAAGTAAAAAACGGATTGGCCGTGGTAGCAATTGAAAGAGGAGCATCTGGAGGATCTTACTTTACCATTCCGCCTCAAGTACAGTTAGAGATTGCAAGCCGAAAGAAAATCACCATTGACGAGCATAGTGGAAGAATCTTAGTGGATCCTGCCTTAGCTGCAGAAGAAAAAGAAAAAATTGACAAATTATTTTCTTAAGTCACTAACCTAGAATAAAAAAAAAGCCTCGATAAAATCGAGGCTTTTTCTTTTATTGCACATCCTGAATGTATCGCAACTTTTTGCGCCACAATTCTAGTTCTTCTTCAAAATCTGAAATACTTGTTCTTACATTCTTAACGAGCGGATTATCATCTGAGGCATTGGAAATAAAGCTTAGGTTATTTTCCAACTGTTGGATTTCTTTCACCACTTCGTCAATTTTTCTTCGAACTGTCAATTGTTCTGAGCTCAATTTTCTGAAGTCCTCCGCTTCAACCAAACCATCAATCATTCCTTTGAACTTGATAAGCTCAATTTCATTCTTATCTATTTTTGACTTGGCTAAGATCGTTTCTAATGCCTTATTAAATTTCCCTTCAAAGTGTCTTGCGGATCGAGGAAGTCTTCCCGCCTGATTCCATTTATCAAGAATCTCAACAACAGCTTTCTTATTCGCCTTTCCTAAGGCTTTCAATTCGTCGAGAATAACTTTCTTGGCATCAACCACTTGTTGCTGATCTGAAGAAACGGCATTGCGTTGTTGGTAATACCTATCAAAATAAGTGTTACAAGCCGTTTTAAATCGTTTCCAAATTTCATCAGAAAACTTTCTTGGAACATGACCAATTTGTTTCCAATCGGCCTGAATCTTCTTCATTGTATCGGTTGTGGTTTGCCAATCTTCACTGTTTTGAAGTGACTCAGCCAATTCAACCAAGGCCAACTTTCTTTGAAGGTTTTCTTGTTGTTTTTTCTTTTCTCCCTTGTAGAAGTTGTTTTTTGCCGTATTGAATTTTTTCGTAGCCGCTTTGAACTGCTGCCACACTTCTTCACTTTTGTGATACGGCAACTTTCCGGCATCAAAAAACTGCTTTCTCAACTTTTCAATTTGTTTGATGCTGTTCTGCCAATCTTTGTGTGTTTTGTTGCTACTGGTATCAAAAGAATTGATGGCTTCAATAACCTTCAACTTCTCATCAACAATCAAATGCTCTTGTTGCTTTTGTTGTTTGTAATACTCGTGCCTTCTATCATGAATAACCTTTGTGGCCGTGCTGAATCGCTGCCAAATTTCTTCTCTAAGTTCCTTGGCAACAGGTCCAACATCTTCTTTCCACTTTCTATGCAATTCCTGCAATTCTTTAGAAGCGTGAATAATATCGCTCTCATTGTGCAAGCTCTCTGCCTTGGCAATGATGGCTAATTTTTCCTCAAGGTTATTTTTAAAATCGATTTCTCGCAAATCCTTGCTCAAATGCAAAAGATCATAAAAGCGATCGACATGGAAATGATAAATCTTCCAAGTATCATTGTATTTGGTCTTTGGCACAGGGCCAATCCCTTTCCATTTGTTCTGAATTGCTCGAAACTTATTGTACATGGTAGTTGGCTCCGCATTTTCGATAAGCGTCTTCAACTCTTCAATAACTTGATTTCTTTTTTCAAGGTTTTCTTTGAGTTGTTTCTCTAAAGAACTGTAGTAATCAGAGAGTTCTTTTTTGTGAGTACCAATAAGTTTATTGAATTCGAGTTTAATAGGACTCGTAAACTTAAAGTCTATCGAATCGCCACCCTCATCAAGGAAAGCCTGTTTTTTCTCAGCTAGTAATTCTCCAAATTGTTTGTTGAAAGCAGAGCGAATTCCATTGACCTGCTTCTTAATTTCTTGAGCTGTAAAATGCCCTACCAATGATTTCAGTTCAACGACTAACTCTTCTAAACCTAGCTGTGAATAATCCTTTTCCTCTGGCAATTTTTTGGAATCTTCTTCGGTTGGGGTTTCATCAGTTGTCTCAGAAGGCTTCACCTCTTCTACCGAATCTTGAGGTTCTGAAGCATCATTCGCATTTAACTCATTTTCATTTTCTGTGTACTGATCTAACATATTGTAATGTTTAAGGTCCAAATAATAGAATTACATCTATTATGTCTATAAAAATAGTTACTACTTACAGAAAGTCCAAATTATATAAATAATTTACATCTATCGTACTATTGTTATTGCCAAATTTCCCAAGCCCTATCGGCTTGAAGTTCAAGCATCTGTAATCCGTTCTTAGTTTTGGCATTTTTCAGACGTCCTTTGCGCATAAATGTGGTCTCAGACGGATTGTAAATTAGATCATACAATATATGATTGGAAGTGAGGTATTCATAAGGAATGTCGGGACACCGTTCGGTATCTGGGAAAGTCCCCAAAGGTGTAGAATTGATGATTAGGTCTACTTGTGCCATTAAATCTTGATTCAATGCTCCGTAACCGATTTCATTTGCTGATGTTGGGTTTCTTGACACAAAATGATAGCTAATACCTAGTTTTTGAAGCACGTATTCAATGGCTTTAGAAGCACCTCCTGTCCCTAATATTAAAGCATTTTTGTGCCGGCTGCTCAATAATGGTTTCAGGGAGTTTTCGAAACCATAAGCATCTGTATTGAATCCGATCAGTTTGCCTTCTTCCGTTACCTTTACAGTATTTACCGCACCAATTTCCTGAGCTACAGGGTCAACTTCATCGAGATATGGAAAAATTTCTTGCTTGTAAGGAATGGTGATATTAAACCCAACAAGATTCGAATGCTTTTCAAGTACATTGGGCAATTCAGTAATGGATTGAAGATCAAAATTCACGTAGTTGCAATCGTCCAAAACTTGATCCTTGAATTTCTTCGCAAAATAAGATCTGGAAAAGGAATAATCGATATCCTTACCAACCAATCCGAATAGTCTACTTGTTTCTGTTGCCATAAATATCAATTAATAAAATGAGTCCTATTCCTATGATCACCCATAGGATTGCAATCCATGTTTCGGAGGTGGATAGATCAGGAATAAAACGCTCGTAATTCTCTACAATTTTATTACCCTTATTATCCAACAAAAACTCTTCACCCAACTTCAAATATTTGGTTTCCTTCCACGGCCAAACAATTCCCAAAGAACCTGTTATAAACCCGATGATAACGGCAATCACAATATTGTGAAATCGCTTTAGAACATATCCCAACACATGGGAAATGGAAACGAGTCCGAAGGCAGATCCAGCCGTAAAGACAGTAATCACCTTTAAATAGCGGATGTTTTCTTGATCCGACAGAACCTCAAAATTGCCAGTAAACAAATTGGTAATCACAAAGAACAAAGCATTCACCGAATCAACAAGCAACAATACATAGTTTCCTAAAAGGATAAGAATGAATGATCCTGACAAACCTGGCAATGTCATTCCAGATACACCAATAATTCCACAGATAAATACAAACCAGAGGTTGTCATTTTCTTTGGCCGGAGTTAAAAAACTGATGCTAATGCCGATCACAATCCCGATGAGCAAAAAAATAATCGTCTTTCGGTTCCATTCCTTAAAATCTTTACCGATGTAATAGATAGAACCGATAATCATCCCAAAAAACCAGCTCCACACATAGAGTTCGTAGTTCCGTAAAAAGTAATCAAGAACTAGCGAAACGCTGAAATAACTAAAAATACTCCCTGATAGGATTAATGCCAAGAATTCAGCATTGGTATACCGAAAAAAACTTCGGAATCTTCCGGCTAACAATAATTTCAGTGCCTTCAGGTTAATTTTTTGGAACGAATAAATGAGCTCTTCATAAAAACCCAGCACAAAAGAAACCGTTCCTCCAGAAACACCCGGAACTTTGTTCGCTGCACCCATGGCCAAGCCTTTCAAAAAAAGGGCGATTTTAACCAGAAGTGTTCTTTCTTTCATACTATTTTTTTGTGACTGCCAATCGTTCTAAAACAAGAATAATCGCAAAACCAATAATGGCAAACACAATCGCCCACAACAATTGTGGATCTCCATCAAAAGCAAACGGAGAAATGCTCTCTTGTTTCAACGGAACCTTGATTCCCTCTGAATTTTCGCGCCAGGTTAAGGTCAACTTCCAAGGCCATATTTTATTGAGAGAACCGATGATGAATCCAGTTAAAGCAGCTAAGGTTTGATTGTGATAATGTTTGAAAAACCATTTTAAAATCTTAGAAAAACTTAACAATCCCACGACTGCTCCTAAACCAACCAATCCCACTGTAAAGAAATCGCGTTCATTTACGGCTGTTAATACAGGTTTGTAAGCTCCTAACAACACTAAGATGAATGCTCCTGAGACCCCTGGGAGAATCATGGCGCAAATAGCAAATGCCCCTGCTAGAAACATAAACAGTGGTGAAGAATTCTCGCTTACTAACGGATTCAATGTAGTAATGTAATAGGCCATAATAGCTGCAAGAACTAAGGCAATATAGCTACCAATGCTCCATTTAGAAATTTGCTTTATGATGTAGATAACACTGGCCAAAACCAGACCAAAGAAAAAAGACCAAAGCAAAATTGGTTCATTTTCCAAGAGCCATTTAATCCCTTTCGCCAAAGAAATTATACTTACAAAGATGCCTAAGAATAAAGCCAATAAAAAGTTCCCATTTACCTCCTTCCATACGGCCGCAAAACCCTCTTTTCTGAGCTTGCCAATCAGTGAAAATTTGATAGAACTAATGGATCCTAATAATTCTTCATAAATTCCTGATATAAAAGCTATTGTACCTCCTGAAACCCCAGGAACGATATCTGCCGCACCCATGGCCATTCCTTTTAATCCGATTACAAAATAGTCTTTGATTGATCTTTGCATTGGTAAGTATTTAGAGTAACAAATTTAGTTGATTTTGAAGAATTCTTAACACCTTTCCCTGGATATGTGCCTATCTTTACAAAACTCAAAACGAAACTTATGAAAAAACGAATACTACTCGGCGCTCTATTGCTTCTCATTGCATTTGCAAATAAGAATTTCGCCGCGAACAAAACCATCGAAAACCAGTCATCAAACACTACTGGTTCTGATGTCACCGTAACACCCATATCACATGCAACCGCTGTTATTGAATTTGGAAAGGAAGTCATCTATTTGGATCCTACAGGTGGACAAAAAGCTTTTGAAGGTCAAAAAGCACCGACCTATGTGCTAATTACCGACGTGCATGGCGACCATATGAATCCGAAGACCCTTAAGGCCTTGGATCTGTCCAATACAGTAATAATTTGTCCAAAAGCTGTGAGCGAAAGACTTTCCGAAATCAAGGCAAAACAGATTGTTGTCATCAATAATGGTGAAGAAAAGTCATTTGGAGGATTCAGTATAGAGGCCATACCTATGTACAACTTAAGGAAAGAAGCCTTACGGTTTCATCAAAAGGGACGAGGTAATGGATATATTCTTACGGTTAACGGAGAACGACTTTATTTTTCTGGCGATACGGAAGACATCCCAGAAATGCGAAATTTAAAGAATATTGATCGTGCGTATGTTTGCATGAACCTACCGTATACCATGACGGTGGAAAGTGCTGCAAGTGCCGTCCTAGAATTTAAACCCAAGCAAGTGTATCCATACCATTACCGTGGTTCAGGCGGATTTAGTGATGTGGCGAAATTTAAGGAGTTGGTTACTAAAGGTGACAAATCCATCGAGGTAGTCCAACTCAACTGGTACCCAAAACGATAAAAAAGAAAAAAGGCACTATTCCAGTGCCTTTTTAAAGTTTACGATCAGTTCTTTTAATTGAGGTTCATCGAGTATGGTTGGGAATAGCTCTCCCAAAATACTGTGGTAGTCATAATCAATTTTTAAGCCATCAATGAGATGGGACTTGGCATACTTCTTTTTGTGCAACACATAGAACAATCCCGCCAATCGGTATTCAATTTCTGCGAAATGCTTGTAAATTTTCTGAGCCTTAAAAAGTACTTCTAAGGCATCATTGTATTCTCCTAAGAAGGATAGCACATCTGCCAATCCAATGAATATTTCGATGCTATCATCCTGTAAGGCCAAACATTTTTCAAATCCTTGAACCGCTTCTTCAAAAAAGTTCAATTTGATGTTGATCTCGGCATACTTTCTCCAATACACCAAATTTTCATCATCAATCTTAATTGCTTTGGTGATGTAATAATTAGCCTTCTGATAATTTTGCAACTCAAAATAAATTTGAGTGAGTGCAATCCAAGCTTTATCCAACAATGGATCCTCATTCACTGCCTTTTTAAAATATTGCAAGGCTGCATCAAAATCGTTCAATTTATGATAGCATTCTCCAATTCGCACAAAGGCAAAGGCCGTTGGATCATCTAAATCTAAAGTAATTTTGTAATTCGCAATAGCTTCTTCAAATCTTGATAGTTCTTCCAAAGTCTTTGCTTTCTCCAAATATCCACCAATGAAATTTTCATCAATCAACACGGCATAATCGAAGGCCGTTAAAGCCTCCTTAAACATATCTAAGATGTAATATTGTCTTCCTAATTGATGCCAAGCTACTTCGCAATATGGGTTTCTATCGATGTAGGAATTCAAATAGCGAATGGCCGATTCGTGATCGCCTTGCATGTCAAAACAGTAGACGATATTGTAAAGCGCCGAATAATCCTCGTAATCTACGTCAATACATTTGGCGAAATTTAACCGTGCATTCTCAAAATCATCGAGGTATAAATATTCCATGGCAATCAGAGACCAAATTTCTGATTTGTCATTCACAAAATCCAAAGCACTATACAAGCACTCAATTGCTTCTTTGTGTAATTTTTGTTTAGAAAGAATGGTTGATTTTTGAATGAATACCTCCTCATTGTTTGGTTCTAACAATTCGATTTTGTGAAGCATTTGGTTGGCTTGATCTAATTTGTCCTCAAAAATTAATAATTCTACATGAAGGAGTCGAAGGTCAATTGAGTTGGGATGCTGTTCTAGCCCAAGCTTCACAGCTTTTTTAGCTAGCGTATGTTTTCCAGCATCAAGATAGTGGATGATGATTTCTTCAAACTCAACCAAATCGAAGAAGTAGACGTTATTGGTTTTGAGCATAGATTCAAATTTTAGTAAAGACATAGACTATATATTTGAATTTCTCTTCTAAGGTAACATAAGATGAAAGTCACTCCGGAATGTGGTTCTTTTCTTATCAACAATTTAATTAACATACAACTATTTTTAATCCAGCCTTAAATTTTGCTCGTCAATTATTTATCTGTAATTTTGATTTTTAAAGGAATTGTATTCATTCTTTTAAATCCCGTACATGAGCAAAAAAGCTTTACTCAACGCTAACGAAATCCAAATCATTCTGCAAAGATTAGCTTGTCAGCTCATTGAAAATCACAACGATTTTAGCGAAACTGTATTGATTGGTTTGCAACCAAGAGGAATCTTTGTGGCCGATCGGATTGCAGATATTTTGAGAAATGAATACGGTGTGAAAGACTTACACCTAGGATACCTCGACATCACTTTTTTTAGAGATGACTTTAGAAGAAGAGATGAACCATTGACAGCCACCACGACCAAAATTGACTTTTTAATTGAGAACAAAAATGTGGTATTGATTGATGATGTGTTGTATTCTGGTCGAAGTGTTCGTGCTGCCTTGACCGCTCTTCAGTCTTACGGACGACCAAACAATATTGAGCTTTTGGTTCTTATTGATAGAAGGTTTAGCAGACATTTACCCATTCAGCCTACCTATCGAGGAAGGCAGGTAGATGCCATTAATGAAGAGAAGGTTTTGGTGACTTGGAAAGAAACAACAGAAAATGATGGTGTCTTTATTGAATCGAAATAACTATGTCTAAATTAAGTGTAGAACATTTATTAGGAATAAAATACCTCACTGAAGAAGATATTCAATTGATCTTCGAAACGGCAGACCAGTTTAAAGAAGTCATTAATAGACCCATCAAAAAGGTACCATCACTGCGAGATATTACCATTGCCAACTTATTTTTTGAAAACAGTACTCGAACCAAACTCTCATTTGAGTTGGCCGAAAAACGACTTTCCGCAGACGTCATTAACTTTTCTGCAAGTCAGTCTTCGGTTAAAAAAGGTGAAACCCTCATTGATACCGTAAACAACATCTTATCGATGAAGGTGGATATTGTGGTGATGCGTCATCCAAATGTTGGTGCGGGAATTTTCCTATCAAAACATGTGGATGCCAAGATCATCAACGCTGGTGACGGCACCCATGAACACCCGACTCAGGCACTACTAGATTCTTATTCAATAAGAGAAAAACTGGGAAGTGTCAAAGGAAAAAACGTAGTGATTGTAGGTGATATTTTACACTCTAGAGTTGCTTTATCGAACATTTATGCCTTGAAATTGCAAGGTGCCAACGTAAAAGTTTGCGGTCCTACAACATTGATCCCGAAATACATTACCAGTCTTGGTGTAGGAGTAGAAACGGATATCCGAAAGGCATTGGAATGGTGTGATGTTGCCAACGTACTTCGTGTTCAGAACGAGCGTATGGATGTAAAATATTTCCCATCAACCCGAGAGTATTCCCAATTATTCGGAATCAACAAAGAACTCTTAGATTCGATCGGAAAAGAGATTGTCATCATGCATCCAGGTCCGATTAACCGAGGTGTTGAAATCACCAGTGATGTAGCCGACTCTGATAGTTCCATCATATTGAATCAGGTAGAAAATGGTGTTGCCATTCGAATGGCAGTGATCTACCTCCTCGCACAACAAATCAAAAGATAGGATGAAGTTAGAGCAGAAAAATAATAACCTTGTTATTACGATCGACTCGACCAATACCTTAGATTCCCCTGCCTTACAAACTGCTCTCCAAGAGTATTCCGAGCAAAGCGTTATTTTGTTAATTAGTTCAAATGAACTCTCTGAAAAGGAATCTGAATTTTTAGTAAATTTAACTAAGCAAAGAAAAGCGAATGGCACGTCATTTGTTGTGGTAACTACCGACATCACTGCGGATGAAGCGCCTGAAGGTTTAAATATTGTTCCGACGCTGCTTGAAGCAGAAGATGTAATTCAAATGGAAAATATTGAAAGAGAACTTGGATTTTAATTAACATTTATGGTAAAAAAACTACTATTTTTTGTTTTCTTATTCGTTGCCGCAGTGAGTTTTGCTCAACAAAATTCATTGAAAAATTTGTCGGCTTCACCCAATCCTTTCAAAAATCAGACAAACATTTCTTTTTACAACAATGATGCTGGGAAAGTGATCCTTAGTGTTCAAAATGTTTTGGGAAAGATTGTTTATCGAGAAACTTTTTCAGCGAAACATGGCAAAAACACCATTACTTTTTACAAAAACAACCTTAACAAAGGCGTTTATCTTTACAGCATTCAAAAGCAATCCGGAATCTTAACCAAAAGATTTGTGATTCAATGAGTTTACGCTTAACCATCCTTGGTTGTCATTCTGCTACTCCTCGCATCAATGCTTATCCCACTTCGCAATATTTAGAAATCAACAACCGGCATTTTTTAATTGATTGTGGGGAAGGAACCCAACGTCAGATGCGCAAATACAAGGTTGGCTTCTCAAAAATCAGCCATATTTTTATCTCTCATTTGCACGGAGATCATTTCTATGGATTGGTGGGCCTACTTTCCACCTATGGCATTTTAAATCGCGAGAAAGAAATCCACATCTTTGGCCCCAAAGGAATCGAAGAGATTACCCGACTAAATTTAAAGGTGTCTCATTCGCATTCGAAGTTCCCGATTGTTTTTCACGAACTGTCCTCCAAAGAAAGCGAACTCATTTTTGAAGACGACAAGGTGGTAGTGCATAGCATTCCACTGGACCACCGCGTATACACCAACGGATATTTATTTATCGAAAAAGAAAAGCTTCGCAACTTAAATATTGAAGAAATTCGGAAGTATCCTGAGATTGAAAAGTGTGATTATCAAAATTTAAAACTTGGGGCAGATTATACATTGCAATCCGGAGCGATAATTCCAAATGCGGCGCTGACCAAGGATCCGGTGAAACCAATTTCATATGCTTATTGCAGTGATACTCGGTACCTACCTCATTTAAGTGAACTCCTACAAAATGTAGATTTACTTTATCATGAATCTACTTTTTTAAGTGACAAAGAAGATTTGGCGCAGAAAACAAAACATTCTACTGCAGCACAAGCAGCAAAACTGGCCAGGGCAAGCAATGTGCAACAATTAATAATAGGACATTATTCGAGCAGATATAAAGATATAGAGCTTTTTAAGAAAGAAGCAGAAACAACATTCAACAATGTAGCACTGGCCGAACCGGGAAAAGTGTTCGAAATAAACAATGGATAAATGAAGAGGATAAACATCAACAAGGAATACCATCAAATTTTTGAAACCTACCCAGACATCGAAATTGATGAACACATTTCGAAGATTATTGAACTGGATCACTTTCTCCCTTACAATTCCACGTTCTATTGCATCACCAACACGGTGCATCAATCTTTTGAGTATGTAAGCAAGAACTTTAAAGCATGTACAGGATTGGACGCAGAGGCCATGTTATCTGGCGGAATGGCCTACTACTGGAGTCTTTTTCATCCAGAGGATATTCAACTATGGATCAATAGTTTGAAGGAACTCATGCAGTTTACCATGACCGAACTCACCGATGAACAGCGCAAAAGAATGAGTTATACATGGAATTACCGCATCAAAGACGGGCGAGGCGACTATGTGAATATTGTTCAGAATACCACTCCCCTGCAGTTTGATGAAGACAACAAACCCATCATTGGTTTGGCGCATTATACGGTCTTAAGCGGACATATTCAATTGAATATCTGTGCCAGCGCCAAAATATTGAACCAACATAACGAATACGAAACTTTATACTTTAAAAATATGTCGAGTACCAATCTGCTTGACGTTATCAGTAATCGAGAAAGAGACGTGGTTCGTTTGTTAATTCAACAGAAAACTAGCGAGGAGATCGCTGATTTACTCAATATCAGTAGACATACGGTTGATACCCATAGAAGAAACATTCTTAAAAAACTCAACCTGAATTCGACCCTTGAGATTACCTCTTACTTCCAAGATAATCCGTATTTATTATAAAAAATACTCATATTGAGTATTGTTTCAGAGACAATTAGGAATTATTTTTACAATTCTAAAGACCGGGTTGAACTTTTAATTGTTTGAAAAAGAAAAAAAAGCATTCCATCAATCTGGTCTTTTTCTATTAATACTGATTGATGCTTAACAACACGAGCGTGCAGGCATTTTCAAAATCGATTCCATTTTCTTCAAGAAGTTCAGCCAACTCAGGGTTTTCTGTTCCAGGGTTAAAAATCACTCTCTTTGGATTTAGATTGACAATATAATCGTAGTAATTTCTTTGGATTTTTGGATTAACATACAAGGTAATCGTATGAATGTCTTCAAAAATCACTCCCTCCTCTTCAATAGGGATACCGCCTACTTCACCTTTCTTGACACCAATAGCCTTTACCTGGATATTATTGGCTAATAGTTTGTGTATAGCCTTGAAAGAGTAACGATTAGGGTTGGTAGAAGCACCGATTACCAAAGTCTTTTTGTCCATCTCGAAATTGTTAAGGTCTCGTTAAAGAAGGTTAAAGTCAGTAACAAAGATACGACAGTTGCCGTCTATCCATTATCAATCACACAAAAGAAATCAACCAAATGAAAAGACTATTCATTGTCACATTCCTATTTTCTGCATTAACCTCTTTCGGACAACTTTCTAAGACAGATCTACCGAAACCTGGTGTCGTATCCGGAACAATAGTAGACAAAACAACCAAAGAATCACTTCCATATGTAAATATTGCCATTAAAGATTTTGCCAACAAAATCATCACAGGCGGAATTACCAAAGAAGACGGAACTTTTATCATTAAAAAAATACCTAAGGGAAAAAGTTACATTGAGATTCAGTACATGGGATACGAAGCCCACAAGCAGACCATTGAAATCAATTCCAAAAAGAAAAAATTGAACCTCGGAACTATAGAACTGTCCGAAACCAGTGCTCAATTAGACGAAGTAGTAGTTCGGTCAGAAATCTCAACCGTGGTTCAAAAAGTAGACCGAAAGGTGATCAATGTGGGAAAAGACTTGACCGCCGCAGGTACTACGGCCTCAGAATTATTGAACAACGTACAATCGGTTAGTGTTGACAGTCAATCTGGTGCCATCAGCCTTCGAGGGAATTCCAATGTCCGCATCTTGGTAGATGGAAGACCCACCAATATTCCAGCCGCCCAATTGCTGCGTCAAATACCTTCTACATCCATTAAAAGTGTAGAATTAATTACCAATCCCTCAGCAAAATACAATCCGGACGGAATGAGTGGAATTATCAATATCATCCTAAACAAAAACGCCAATATTGGGTTTAATGGATCTATTGACACAGGGGTTACAGCCGGACATTATGTGCGATACAATGCTTCTGCTAATGTGAATTACAAAACTGGAAAAGTAAATTTCTTTGCCAATTATGGTCACAATAGTGGTGACAACTACAACTTCGGATTTGTAGAACGACCTGGAGTGAACTTGCAAGATTTCATTTTTGTCAACAACAACAATTCCAACCTATTGAAGTTTGGAGCGGATGTTTACATCAATGACAAAAACACCTTATCATTCTACACCACCCAGAACTGGTTTGACGGATTAGCTTCAGGTAGAGCCTTAATTTCTGACAATAGCGGTAACACCTTAATCAATGCCCCAAATACCCAAAATAGTTCGTTCCCAACAGGAACTTACAATGTGAATTATAAGGTAGACTTTGATAAAAAAGGTCACAATTTAGAATTTGAAGCAACCTATGCCAATACCGATGGTAGCAATTTCTTAGACAATTTAAACAGTTTGCAAAGTCCCTCTGACTTCGACTACAGAACATTGAATTACTACAACAACATCATTAATGACAGAAGTAATACCCAAATTAATTTGGATTACACCAATCCTATTACTGAGAAATCAAAAATCGAATTAGGATTCGAATACCGCACGGATGAAACGGATAATACCAATTTGACGAATCAAGAAATTTTGACTTTTCAGCGCGATGCGAATGGTAACTTAATTCTTGACCCTAACAACAATCCGATTCCCGATGGCGGCACTGAAATGCTAGGAAGTTCAGATTTCAACTTCGATCGTGGAATATATTCGGCCTATGCCAATTACGGCGCTTCGTTTAAGAAAGTAACCATGCAGCTTGGCGCAAGATTTGAAAGTTTTCAAGTAGACGGAACCTTTAGAAGATATACCGACGAAACCACAAATACATTAATAGATACACAAGTGGTGAACCAGGATCTATTCAATGTGTATCCATCAGCCTTCTTTACGTATTCTCCATCGGACAAAAACCAATGGCAGGTGAGCTATAGCCGTAGAATTGATAGACCTGGAATTCAACAAGTAAATCCGATTCGTGAATGGAGTACTCCTTTGGTGATCTCTGTCGGGAACGCCAATTTAAGACCTCAATTCACCAATAGTTACGAATTGAATTATACCAGACAAATCAAGGGTGGTAACATTACGGTAGGAACCTTCTATAGACGAATTAATGATGTTATTTCTAGAATTACCAACGTAGACCCGGCGAACCCAAGTGTTGGACAGATTTTAACCTTTACCAACTTCAGTGAAACGGATGCCTATGGAGTGGAGCTATCGGCAAACTTTAAATTGAACAAATGGTGGCGTGTAAATTCTAGTATGGATTACTATTCTCAAGAACAATTAGGAAACATTACCAATACTGGCGGTACACCTACGCAATTGACGGTACAAAACAATGTATTCAATGCTCGAGTAAGCAACAGTATCAGAGCTTCCAAGAATCTAAGATTGCAATTATTCGGAATGTATCGTGGAGCGCAAAGAGACATTCAGTGGGATGTAGATCCGATGTGGATGGTAAACCTAGGTGCAAGCTGGACGGTATTAAAAGGGAAAGGAACGATTAACTTTAGAGTGAATGATATTTTCAGAGGCATGAACTTCACCTTTAATTCGGCCAATCCTTTTGTTCAAAACGGACGATTCCAATGGGAAAGTCATACCACTTTCTTAGGATTTAACTACCGATTTGGAGGAGGAATAAACAAGGCGAAATCCAGAAGAAGAAGAGACAACCGAGAAAAACAAGGCGGAGGAGGATTCTTCTAGGCCATCTATTATATATTTCAATTAGAACCTTGAGTCGTTTGGTCGACTTGAGGTTTTTTCTTTTACCTTAGAGCCAATCTTTAGAAGGAAGACATTGAAAAAATCGTCTGTTATTTTACCGATCATAGTACTGGCTCAATTTTGCTGTACCTCCTTATGGTTCGCAGGAAATGGTGTCATGAGCGATTTGGTGAAAACCTTCGGTTTGGATTCGGGGGCCACAGGTTATTTGACCTCTGCCGTTCAATTGGGCTTTATTTTTGGAACCTTGGTATTCGCGCTATTGACCATTGCCGATCGATTTTCGCCTTCTAAAGTCTTTTTTACTTGCGCAATTCTTGGTGCACTGAGTAACTTGTGCATCACTTGGGATGGAAATGTATATGACAGCATCCTTGTCTTTCGTTTTTCAACAGGATTCTTTTTAGCGGGAATCTACCCCGTGGGAATGAAAATAGCCGCTGATTATTTCGAAAAAGGATTGGGTAAAGCCCTAGGGTTTTTAGTTGGAGCTTTGGTATTGGGCACGGCCTTCCCACATTTTTTAAAGGATTCCCTAAATCACATTTCTTGGAAATCGGTGTTGTATGCAACTTCCCTAATTGCCTTATTGGGTGGTATTGCCATGTTACTATTTGTGCCAGACGGACCCTTTCGAAAACCTAGTCAAAAGCTGGATGTAAAGGCCTTTTTAAAAGTATTTGAGGTAAAGAATTTTAGAGCTGCGGCTTTTGGTTATTTCGGACATATGTGGGAATTGTATGCTTTTTGGGCTTTTACACCCGTAATCATCGAATATTACAAAAGCTATCATAACATCAACTCTTTGAACACCTCATTGCTCTCCTTTATCATTATTGGCTTGGGTGGATTGGCCTGCGTTTTAGGCGGATTTTTAGCCTCTCGCTACTCTACGAAAAAAGTGGCATTCTCTGCCCTATCACTCTCTTGTTTGTGCTGTTTGCTATCTCCCTTTTTCTTAACAAATCCCAATGAGGTACTATTCATCGCCTTCTTAATTTTCTGGGGATTGGTAGTCATTGCAGACTCACCCCTCTTTTCTACCCTAGTAGCTCAGAACGCTAATGTAAAAATCAAGGGAACCGCCTTAACTATTGTCAATTGCATTGGATTTTCTATAACCATCTTCAGCATACAACTACTAAATTACCTGATTGAAGTTTCCACTTCTTCATCCATTTTCATGATTCTATCCATTGGACCCATCCTTGGTTTAACGGCATTTTATGGGTATAAAAAAAGACCTTACAAAGTGTAAGGCCTTTCCATATATTTTGAAAATGCTTACCAGCGAATCACAACAGATCCCCAGGTAAATCCACTTCCGAAGGCAGCTAAAACTACCAAATCATTATCTTTTATTTTCCCTAACTCCCAGGCTTCTGTTAATGCAATAATTACAGATGCAGCGGTCGTGTTTCCGTATTTCATAATGTTGTTATATACATTGTCATCAGACAACTGAAACTTCCGCTGAATGAATTGTGCAATTCTCAGGTTTGCTTGATGCGGAATCAACATATCTATATCTTCCTTTTGCAATCCGTTTGCTTGGAGACCTTCTACAATGGCCTCCGAAAAGCGAACAACAGCATGCTTGAATACAAACTGACCGTTCATATATGGATAGTAGGAAGTATCATCTGGATTGTTCTCCTCCATGATGGCATCAACCCATCTTCCAGTAGCAGGACCGTCCAACATCAATTCGCGAGCATATTTTCCTTCAGAATGCAAATGAGAAGATAAAATTCCTTTTCCTTCTTCTTCACATCTTGAAAGCACTGCCGCACCAGCACCGTCTCCAAAGATCACGGTTACACCTCTTCCTCTGGTTGATTTTTCCAATCCGCCTGAATGATTTTCAGAACCAATAACTAAAATGTTTTTGTACATCCCAGTTTTGATGAACTGATCTGCCACAGACAAGGCATAAATGAATCCAGAACACTGGTTACGAACATCCAATGCCCCAATGGTAGGCATGTCTAACATGTCTTGAACACGTACACCACCACCTGGGAAATACATATCCGGACTCAATGTCGCAAAAATTATAAAGTCGATATCATCTTTGGTTAATCCGGCACGCTCAATGGCAACCTTTGCTGCCTTCGCACCCATTGATGAAGTTGAATCATCGGAAGTTTTTGGATCAATCCATCTTCTTTCTTTGATTCCCGTTCTTTCTTGAATCCACTCGTCTGAAGTATCCATGAATTCTTTTAAGTCATCATTGGTCACTACATTCTCTGGAAGATAATATCCTAAACCTGTAATTTTTGAATTATACATATTTTTTGAGTCTAATTTTTAGTGATTTTATATAAAGAGTACACAAAAATAATGATAAATTAACACCTTTACAATATTCGTTAATCATTATCTAATCAAATATATAGAAATGAAAAGAAAAGATTTTTTACAACTAAGTACTAAGGCAGCCTTGTTTTTAGGACTTACCTCTTCCATTGCCTGTAAAGATGAAATTGATGACGCTGCTTCCAAAACCTTAGCTATGAAAGCTACCGGTTCTGCCTTTGGATTGAAAGCACCCAAAATCGATAAGGTTCGAGTGGGAATCATAGGTGCCGGGAATAGAGGGCAAACATTGATTCAAATGTTTGACTGGTTGATTAAAAACAATCACGCGAAAGTTGTAGCCATATCAGACCTGAAAAAAGAAAAAACAGACAAGCTCAATAAACACCTAAAAAAAACGCACAATTATACGGCCGATGCCTATTTTGGAAATCCTGATGAATGGAAAAAGTTAGCCGATAGAGATGATATTGACTTGCTGATTATTTGCACCCCTTGGGAATGGCATACACCAATGGCCTTATACGGAATGGAAAAAGGAAAACATGTAGCCAGCGAAGTTCCTATTGCCTTTACGTTGGAGGATTGTTGGAAACTAATTGAAACGGCAGAGCGGACTCAAAAGCACTGTATGATGATGGAGAACTGCTGCTTCAACAACGAGGAACTGTGGGTGTTAAACATGGTCAATCAAGGTGTTTTTGGCGATTTAACTCATGCTGAAGGCGCCTACATTCATGACTTACGAAAACACTTACTCGACGACACCTATTACGAAGATCAATGGCGCATCAAACATCATTTGAAGAAAGACGGAAACTTTTATACAACTCATGGCCTGGGACCCATTAGTCAGTATATGGATATCGGTCGCGGTGATACCTATGATCACATTGTTTCCATGAGTTCTCGTGAAAAAAGCTTGAGCAATGCCGCCAAAAAACATGGCGCCCCTCAATTTGCTAATGTTGTTTGTGGCGACATGAATACCAGTTTGATCAAGACCAAATTGGGAAAAACCATCATGATTCAATTTGACGTACATACGGGAAGACCCTATGATCGTTTAAACACGGTAGTTGGGACCAAAGCAGTACATGAAGGATATCCATCAAAATTATACATCAACAAGGAAGAACTCGAATGGTGGGGACATCGTTGGTTGGATGAAAAGAATTACCAGGAGTACCGTGAAAAATACAACCATCCACTTTGGGCGAAACTAAAAGAACAAATTTCTGACAATTCCGTAGGTCATGGCGGAATGGATTTTGTGATGATCTACCGTCTTATTCGTTGTTTGAACAAGGGTATTCCTTTGGATATCAATGTATATGATAGTGTTTTATGGAGTTCCATTACACCGTTATCTGAATTGTCCGTAGCTCAAAATAGCAGTTCGGTAAAAGTACCAGATTTCACAGGCGGCACTTGGAAAAATAAAGCAAAATCGGAAATGCTGCGTGACGTTTAAACCGAATTCTGTCATCTTGTCACAATTTTTCCTTTGGTATTTTTTTTGACCATTTCTGTCCCAGAAATAACTATCAAAAATATATATCATTATGAGTAAAGGAAACATCAATGTATCAGTTGAAAATATATTTCCTCTGATAAAGAAATTCTTGTATTCAGACCATGAGATCTTCTTAAGAGAATTAATCTCAAACGCCACCGACGCAACTACAAAATTAAAGCACCTCATTTCCATTGGGGAAGCCAAAACCGAATTAGGCGATGCAAAAATTGAAATTAACATCGATAAAGAAAACAAAACCTTAACGATCAAAGATGATGGTTTAGGAATGACGGCTGATGAAGTCGAAAAGTACATCAACCAAATCGCTTTTTCAGGTGCTGAGGAATTCCTTGAAAAATACAAAGACGAAAAAAATGAAACCGGTGTTATCGGTCATTTTGGTCTAGGTTTTTATTCTGCCTTTATGGTGGCAGATAAGGTTGAAATCATTACCAAATCCTACAAAGACGAACCTGCCGCTCACTGGACCTGTGATGGATCGCCAGAGTATACTTTGGTTGAGCATGACAAGACTGAAAGAGGAACTGAAATCATTTTACACATTTCAGAAGACGAGACCGACTTTCTAGAGGAAGGAAAAATCAGAGGATTATTGACCAAGTACAATCGTTTTAATCAAGTTCCTATCAAATTCGGAACGAAAAAAGTAAACGATCCTGATCACGAACCCCAAACAATTACTGGTGAGGATGGTAAAGAAACCAAAGAGCCGCATAGACAGATTGAGGTTGATGACATCATCAACAATACGAATCCGGCTTGGACCAGAAAACCTGCAGATTTAGAAGACGAAGACTATAAAAACTTTTATAGAGAATTGTATCCAATGCAATTCGAAGAGTCTTTATTCCATATCCATTTGAATGTTGATTATCCGTTTAACCTAACGGGAATCTTGTTCTTCCCTAAGTTGACTCAGAACTTAGACATGCAGAAAGACAAAATTCAATTGTATCAAAATCAAGTATTTGTAACAGACAATGTAGAGGGAATTGTGCCTGACTTCTTGCAAATGTTAAAAGGTGTGATCGATTCTCCAGACATTCCGTTGAACGTTTCTCGTTCGTACTTGCAGGCAGACGGAGCTGTGAAAAAAATCTCTGGATACATCACCAAGAAAGTGGCAGATAAATTGAACTCTTTGTTCAAAAAAGATCGAGAAGATTTTGAGAAGAAATGGAACGACATCAAAGTAATCATTGAATACGGAATGTTATCAGAGGAAAAATTCTTTGACAAAGCAAAGAAATTCGCCCTGTACCCAACGGTTGATGACACCTATTTTACGTATGACGAATTGATCGAGAAAACCAAAGATGCTCAAGTTGACAAAGACGACAACCACATTTTGTTGTACACCGCAAACAAAGAAGCGCAGCACAGTTACATTGAAGCAGCAAAAGCTAAGGGATATGAAGTATTACTGTTAGACTCTCCGATCGTTTCGCATTTGATGCAGAAAATTGAAACTTCAGGTGATAAAGTACGATTTGCAAGAGTTGATGCTGATCATATTGACAACTTGATCAAGAAGGATGATACGACCATTTCAAAACTTTCTGAAGAAGAAAAGGAGAAATTAAAGCCAATGATTGAATCTGCGGTTCCTTCTGAGACATACACAGTACAGTTAGAGGCTATGGACTCTTCTGCATCTCCATTCATGATTACCGTTCCTGAGTTTATGAGAAGAATGAAGGAAATGCAAGCTACTGGAGGTGGCGGAATGTTCGGAATGAGCAACATGCCAGACATGTACAACTTGGTAGTGAACACCAACCACGAATTGGTTTCTGAAATTTTGAACACCAAAACTGAGAAAAAGCAACAACGCTTGATCAAACAAGCCTTTGATTTGGCCAAGCTTTCTCAAAATTTATTGCATGGTGAGGATTTAACAAACTTTATCAAACGCAGTTACGAGTTGATCAAATAATTTGATGTAAACGTTAATATCGAAGCCTCTTTGTTTTTCAAAGAGGTTTTTTTGTAACTTTAAGCTGCTAATCAGGTAAAATAATTTACGATGAAAAATTCAAGATTATCATTCGTTGCGTTTTTAATGCTGTGTTTCCTTAGTGCTACCATAAACGCACAAGACATTCAGGTAAAGGGAATTGTAAAAGGAAAGTCAGATTCAATGATTGAAATATTGAGCGGAGCCAATGTGTACATCAAAGGAACTACCATTGCCACTAGCACGAATAAACGAGGAGAATTCACTTTCCCAAGAAAGTTAAAAGCTGGAGATGTTTTGGTTTTTTCATTCTTAGGCTATTTGAAGAAACAAGTTCGAATCCGACCGAATAGCACTTATTTGAATGTTATTTTAGAAGAAGATGACAATGAGATTTTGGGGGCTCCTATGAGCGCAAAACGATTTAAGTCCAAACGCAACAAACAGAAATAAATCATGCGGATATTAGGGTTGACCCTTTTCCTTTGGATTACCTACTCCGTTTCTGCACAACAATCTGATTTTAAGGATTTTAATTTTAAAAAGGTCGATTTTGTTGCCAAAAACTACAAAGCCAAAAGACTTTACGATTTAAATAACATTACTTACAATCTTACCAAGGATTTCGATACTGAGGTTGAGAAATTTCGAGCCATTTTCATCTGGATTACCCACAACATTTCCAATGATTACAAACTCTATGCAAAAAACAGTCGCAAACGAAAGCGATTTAAAGATGATTCCATCAAATTGGAAGAGTGGAATTCCAAATTCAAGAAAATCATTTTTAAAAAACTGATTCGTAAAAAAAGAACCATTTGCACAGGTTACGCCTACCTATTAAAAGAAATGAGTGATGTGATTGGTGTCAAGGCTGAGATTGTTCATGGCTTCGGGAAGACCGCTGAAGTAGATGTCGAAAAATTGGAAGATCCGAATCATTCATGGAATGTGGTCAATTTGAATGGAAAATGGTATCTCTGCGACCCTACCTGGGCTGCCGGGATTTCTTATCCAGACAAAGGCAAATTTGTGTTTAGTTTTAATGATGGATTGTTCCTTACCGACCCCAATTTATTTATTTACAATCATTTCCCCATCTATGAGCAGTACACATTACTTCCTAAGCCACCGTCCTTAAAAGAGTTTGCACATTTCCCGCTCTTGTATAGCGACTCTTACACACTTTTAGAATCCCACATTGCTCCGAAAGAAATGCATCAAGAAATTGTACAAAACGATGTTTTTCAATTTGAATATAAGCTGGCAAGTGCTGTTAAAATAGAAGACCAAGCCTTCAAACTTGTTACCGTGAGCAGCGTAATGGAAAAAACATACAAACCTGAAGTAAGCATGAATGGCCAGCAGGTTATTTTAAAACATCAATTTAAAAGAAGGGGTTTTTACGATGTTCATATTTATATGAATGATTCGATCATTGCTTCCTATACATTCAATATCAAAAAAGCGCCATGAAAACCAATGCTACTAATTTAATTTCCATTTTCAAAGTGTTCATTACAACGCTTTTGTTATTGCTCCTTCCCTTACTATTCAATCAAACGAACGCTGATTTTAATTGGTCATTGGGCGACTTTTTGGTTGGAGGACTGATTATTTTTTCCTTCGGATTGTACATCACATGGATTTGGAGATTAAAAAAATCAAACAAAAGAAAAGCCCTATTCATTTTATTGGGTTTCATTTTATTAGCAATCATCTGGACCGAACTTGCCGTTGGCATTTTTGAAAGCCCTTTCAGTGGAAATTAGAAAAGCACAAGTAGCCGATTGTAAAGAATTATCAGAAGTGGCCATCGCCTCTTTTTTACCTGCTCATGGACATTCTTCACCAAAAGAGGACATGGATAATTACATCCAAAACAATTTTAGCGAGGGAAACTTGAGGAAGGAGATTGCCGATTCTGCAAATGAATACCAGGTACTGATCTACGAGAACAATATTGTTGGTTATTTTAAAATTAATCCGAATCTCACAACTAGCTTTTCTGAAATGACCGCAATTACTTACATGAGTCGGCTCTATGTCTTACAGGAATATTACAATTTTGGTTTTGGTAAAAAGTTACTGCAAAAAGCCATTGAGGTAAGCAAAATTAGGGGGCAAGAAGGAATGTGGTTAAAGGTTTGGGTAGAGAATCAAAGAGCCATCAATTTTTATAAGAAGATGGGTTTTGAAATTATTGGAACCAGTGATTTTGTGATCTCCGAAACGCATTCAAATCCCAATTTCGTGATGCTCAAAAAATATTGACTTTTATTTATATCTTTAAGCATCAACCAATTACTCTTTAAAAATGTCAAAATTTAAAATCGAATTAAAATGGGCAGTCATTTTTATTGCCACCATTTTGGGCTGGAGTGTCCTTGAAAAAGTAGCAGGCTTGCACGACAAGAACATTGATATGCATGCTACCTTTTCAGCTTTTTTTATGTTGCCTGCCATACTCGTTTATTTCTTAGCCATTCGCGATAAAAAGCACAACTATTACGATGGGAACATGAATTTTTCTCATGGTTTTATGGCCGGACTTTGGGTAACCATTTTCGTAGCCATCTGTAACCCATTGACACAATGGCTTATCTCTTTTGTGATTACGCCTGAATATTTCGAAAATGTGATTGCCTATAGTGTGGAAAATGAAATGAACACCCTTGAGGAAGCCAAAGCCTATTTTAATTACAAAAGTTATGTAGTTCAGGGCACCATTGGCACCTTGATTATTGGCATCGTTACTTCAGTAATTTTAGCCTTACTTCTCAAAACTAGAAAGAACTAGAGTCTATTCTTGATACAAGGTTCCCTCGGTCATTTCACTGAAATTCATAGCCGTCTCAATGAGCGCCAGATGTGAATAGGCCTGTGGGAAATTACCCAACAAACGTTTGGATTTGAAATCGATATCCTCACTAAATAGGCCCAAATGATTACTATAGGTTAAAAGCTGATCAAAAAGCTTTTTAGATTCGCGCTTTTGACCCGTTTTGTAAAGGGCATTGATATACCAAAAGGTACAAATGGTAAAAGAACTTGAAGGCAATCCGAAGTCGTCTTTGTTCTTATAACGATAAAGCAATCCGTCGTTATTGAGCTCTCTTCCAATGGCTTTTACGGTTGCAATATATTTTGGATGCTTCCCATCAATAAATCCGTAAGGTTCCATTAAAAGGACACTGGCATCCATTTCTTTACTACCATAAGACTGGGTAAAAGCTTGTACCTCTTCATTCCAGGAGTTCATAAAAATATCTTCCTTTATCTGATTGGCTAAGGTATTCCAGCGATCTAGTTTTCGGTCTTTACGGAATAATTCGGCAACCTTAATCGCACGATCTATCGCCACCCAACAAAGTACTTTTGAGAAGGTAAAATGCCGATCCTCGCCTCTAAATTCCCAAATTCCTTTATCGGCTTCTTCCCAATGGCGCTCTACAATCCAGACGATGCCTTTGGTGATGGTCCACAATTCTTCTCCGTTATCAATGTCTACTGAGAAATTCACAATTTCTTGGTGAATCACATCCATTAGGATTCCGTAGATATCATTCTGACGCTGGATGTAGGCAGCATTACCAATTCGAACAGGTTTGGAGCCTTCATATCCGTTTAAATGTTCGAGTTTGTGTTCGGTCAAATCTTTCTCACCATTAATTCCGTACATAATTTGCAAGCTTTCGCTTTTATCCGGAATTAAATCGATGATAAAATTCAAATAACGCCAAACACTGTTTTTGTGACCCAACTGAGAGATCACCTTGATTACCATAGAGGCATCACGAATCCAACAGAATCGGTAATCCCAATTTCGCTCTTCGCCAATGGTTTCTGGCAAGGAGGTCGTTGCGGCGGCCAATACGGCACCTGTTTTGTCATAGCTCAACAACTTCAGCGTCATCGCACTTCGCATGATCTCATCATTGTACTTACTATACTTGGTAGTTCGAGCTACCCAGTCATACCAATAAACCTTGGTTCGCTCCAAATCAATACGTGCATTACCCATAGAGTATTTGATAATCTTCTCATTATAGGTAATTAAGAAAAAGCTGTCTTCTGATAAGGTAATTCTCCTTTTGTTAAGCACAGCGAGCTTATTAAAGTTGGTATAGAGAAACAAATTATCGTAAATCTCACTATCGGTAAGACTTACTATAAAATTCTCTTTGTGATGATGAACCGTGACATCGTGGGCATATTCAAGCTTCGGATCGTAATTAAAAACGATTTGAGGTTTGCCCGAAATGAGTTTGAAATAGCGTACAATTTCAGGCGGGTTGTGATAACCCACATTGGTAACGCTATACCTTGGCATAAAATCATGAATTTGGAATACCCCTTTGTCATTTTCAAAATGGGTAACAAGGATACAAGTATTCTTCACGTAATACTGTCTTATCTTATATTCATCTGCATTTTGAATAGAGAAACTCCCTCCAATTTTATCGTCTAAAATTTTAGCAAAAACCGATGAAGAATTAAAAGCTGGCAAGCAACACCAATCGATGGAACCCTTATCAGAAACCAAGGCCGCACTCTGGCAGTTTCCAATAATTCCGTAGTTTAAATTCTTCATATTTTCTGGGATTTTCTTTTAAGGCTCAGTGATTTTTTTTAACTTTTGTGAAGTTAATAAATGTCAACCAATAATGCCAAAAAACATCATCATTTCTAACAGGTTACCTGTACAAATTTCACTCGATAAAGCGGAGATAGAAATAACTCCCAGTGTGGGTGGTCTAGCCACGGGAATGAAGTCGATTCACTCGGAAGGAAACAGCATCTGGATAGGGTGGTCTGGCTTAGAAAGTGACACCATTGATGAAGAAACTTCAGTCAGGGTTGATGAAGCGCTAAAAAATGAAAAATGCGTTGCAGTAAATCTAACAGCAGAAGATGTAGAAGACTTTTATTTAGGGTTTAGCAATAAGACCATTTGGCCTCTTTTTCATTACTTTATTGAATACACCAAATTCAATTACAATCAATGGAAGGCATACAAAGCAGTGAATCAAAAGTTTGCCGAAAAGGCTTTGGAATTCATTGAAGATGATGACATTATTTGGGTGCATGATTATCAATTGATGATGCTTCCTGAGCTCATCAAAAGGCACAAACCCAACGCCACTATTGGATTTTTTCTGCACATCCCCTATCCGTCCCACGAGATTTTCCGAATATTTCCTTGGCGTGAGGAATTGTTAAAGGGAATATTAGGATCTGACCTCATTGGAATGCATACCTATGATTATGAACGACACTTTTTAAGTTCTGTAAAAAGGATTTTAGGATTGGAAGTTCATTTCAACGAAATCATCTATCGAAACCGCATTATTAAGGTCGACTCTTTCCCTATGGGAATTGATTACAAGCGTTTTCACGATGCAGCATCGGTCATCAACGACCGGGAGGAAAAGGATCAATCCGAATTGCAAAAGCGTTTGCTGGATCACAAATCAAAAGACACTAATAATAAGCTCATTCTTTCGATTGATAGGCTGGATTATACCAAAGGAATTCCCAATCGAATCAAAGCGTTTGAATTCTTTTTGGATCGCTATCCAGAGTTCCATGAAAAAGTACGTCTTGTGATGTTGGCGGTTCCATCCCGCTCCAACGTTTCGCAATACAAACGATTGAAAAAGGAGACCGACGAATTGGTTGGTCGCATCAATGGAAAATTTGCCACCATCAGCTGGACACCCATTTGGTATTTCTATAGATCTGTTGCTTTTGAACAATTAATTGAACTCTATACCGCATCAGATGTGGCCTTGATTTCTCCACTGCGCGACGGAATGAATTTGGTCGCCAAAGAATATGTTGCCACCCGCACCAAAAAAGACGGGGTGCTGATCCTTAGTGAAATGGCTGGTGCTGCCAAAGAATTGCATGACGCCATTTTGATCAATCCGAATAACTTTCAAGAGTTTGCCAATGCTTTAAAAACTGCCCTAACCATGTCGACCTTAGAGCAAATGACACGAATGATTGATATGCAAAAAAGGGTAAAGCGTTATGATGTCGAAAAATGGGCCAGCGAGTTCATAAAAACGCTAAAAGACACGAAAAAATCAAGCAAGGTGATCGGAGCAAAATATATGAATCCGACTATTGAAAGGGAGACCATAAGCGCCTATCAAAAAGCGAAAAACCGTCTCTTATTCATCGACTATGATGGCACCTTGGTAGGGTTCAAAAATGATCCGCAAGATGCCAAACCAGATCAAGAACTATACGACCTCTTGGATTCATTAAATAGTCAGGAAAATACGACGGTAGTATTAATTACGGGTCGTGATAAGGAAACTTTTTCAAGGTGGTTCAATCATAAAGATTACGCCTTGATTACAGATCATGGTGTTTGGGTAAAACAAGGATTCAATTGGCGAACGACCAACGTGATCAACCTTAACTGGATTGATAATGTGACTCAAATTCTCGAGAGTTTTGTAGATCGCACTCCCGGTACTTTTATAGAGCGTAAAAAGTTTTCTGTAGCATGGCATTATAGAACTGCCGACGAAGAATTGGCCCTACGAAGAAAAATTGAGCTTACCAATGTATTGATTAGCTTAACAGCGAACTCTGGCTTAAGTGTGCTTGACGGTAATAAGGTATTGGAAATAAAAAGTAGTTCCATTGATAAAGGAAAGGCTTGTACACAATTTATGCTCGATAGTGAATATGACTACATCATTGCGATGGGAGATGACTACACCGATGAATTTATGTTCAAAGAGCTTCCAGATACAGCTACCACCATCAAAGTTGGACTGAAAAAGACGAGTGCTAAATATTTTACCAACGATCCGAATAGTGTTCGGGTATTCCTTAAGAAATTGGCAGATGCCATTCCATCAAAAAAGTAATGTCACAAATTTGTATATTTAGTCACTTTAAATGACGTTTTGTGATGGAGAATTTTTTGAACTTTTTTGAAACCATGCCTTCTTGGCAAAAATTGCTTTGGATTTTTATTTGTATTTCTGCGAATTGGATTGTCGAATTGATCATTCCATTGGTGAAATTTGATTACAAGAAATGGAAACATGCGGGGACCAATATTGTATTTCTGAGCATGGATCTAGCAATCAATCTATTATTCGGAGTATTGACCTTGGGCATTTTCCTTTGGCTTCAAACCAACGAATTTGGAATCCTTCATCTCTTTGAAGCGCCTATTTGGGTTGAGCTCTTAATCGCCGTTTTGGCCTTGGACTTTTCCGCACAATATCTAGTGCATTACCTATTACACAAAGTTCCTTTTATGTGGCGTTTTCATATGATTCATCATAGCGACACCACCGTGGATGCCACCAGTGCAACTAGGCATCATCCAGGCGATTATATGATGCGAGAAGTATTCGCATTGATTGTGGTTATCTTATTCGGAATTCCGTTGGCATACTACCTCTTCTACCGAATGGCGACCGTGTTTTTCGCCTATTTTACCCATGCTAATTTTTACATGCCAGAAAAGATTGACAAAGTCTTGAGCTATGTATTTATTACGCCAAACATGCACAAATTCCACCATCATCACGAATTGCCTTGGACCGATAGTAATTACGGTAATATCTTTTCTTTTTGGGATCGAATATTTGGAACCATGACCTATGATGATCCAAAAAAAGTGCACTTCGGACTAGATATTTTACCCGATGACAAGGATCAAGATATTTTGTATCAGTTGAACATACCTTTCAATAAGAACATCAAACTCAAAACTGATAAATGAAAAAACTAGGCTTGCTACTTTGTTTCCTCTCTTGGACCACAATTGGTCAAGTGAATACTGAAATTCATGTCTATGACATCCTTCAAGAGGGTAACAATGTAAAGCTGAAAAATGGAGTAAACATTTCCAACAATAAAGGATACGACAATCAACCTTCCTTTTTCAAAGATGATCAGGTTCTTTTTGCCTACTCAAGAAATGGGGCAACAGACATCGTTCTTTATGATTTAAAATCAAAAACTAAAAAATTCCTTTCACAAACACCCAATGGTGGTGAATATTCACCACAACGAATTCCGGGAACTGATGATGTTTCGGCCGTTCGATTGGACAACAATGGATATCAGCGTTTTTATGGATACAATACCGCATCTGGTGAGAATAAAGAACTCATTCAGAATTTGAAAGTTGCCTATCCGACTTGGTATGACGAATCTACAGTGGTGGCTTCCGTAATTGTTAGTGAGAAGTTAGAACTATTCATCTGTGACTTGGTGAAAAATGAATGCATTTCTGTTTCCAAGAATGTTGGTAGGTCGGTTAAGAAAATTCCGGGGTCCAACTTGGTAAGTTTTGTAAGTCAGAATGAAAAAAAGGAATGGCTGTTACAATCGTTCAATCCCATTTCAAAAAATGTAAAAACCATTACAAACTTAGGAGAAACACAAGATGTTGCTTGGTTACCTGATGGCACGCTTCTTTTTCCTCGAGGGAATCGAATTTACAAACTGCATCCTCAGAAAGAAAAAGTACCAACCTTGTGGTGGGGATTTACGGATGAAAACATCAACAATATCTCGCGAATGAGTGTCAACCAAAGCGGAACCAAAATTGCATTAACCGCTGAAGTTTCGCCTCGCTATTTGGCTCAAGAACAATTGGATGCTTATAACAATCGTGATATAGAAGCCTTTTTAAAACCCTATGCAACCAATGTAAAAGTGTATCGCTATCCAAATACTTTGAGTTACGAAGGAATCGATAACATGCGCAAACGTTACGAGCCATTTTTTAAAAATACACCTGACTTGAACTGCAAGTTATTGCGACGCATTGTTTACAAGAATCAAGTAATTGATCACGAATTGGTAACCATCAACGGTCGTCAGATCAATGCGGTTGCCATTTACACCATGAAAAATGGAAAAATTACTACGGTGACATTTTTATAGCCTATGAAATTTCTGCAATCCAAAAATAGACTAGAAGCATTAAGCGATGGTGTTTTTGCCTTTGCAGCTACGCTTATGGTGGTAGATATAGGAAGGACCACAGAATTGCTCTCCCTACAAGAAGGTCTCCCAAATTTCATCAGTTTCGCAGCAAGTTTCTTTATCATGATGGCCCTTTGGAAAGTGCATTATAACTTTTTTAGGCGTACCAATTACCTTGATGATCTCATCATTGCTTTAAACATGATATTCTTGTTTACGGTGTTGTTTTACATTTTTCCGGTGAAAGGTTTACTGGATTCGGCATTACGGCAATCTGAAATCACCATAGATTCCTTTTCTCAACTTTTTCAGATCTATAGCATTGGTTTTGCCATGATGTTTGGAAGTTTCTCTTTGATGTATTTTAGAGCTTATAAAAAGGATAAGGAAATCGAGAATCCTTATGTATTGCTCTTTTACACAAGGCATTTTTTGATTTATGTTTTTGTTGGCCTATTCTCTGCTCTACTGGCCAACCTACAAATCGGATTGCGTTATGGGGTTCCTGGATTTATATATGCCATTTTAGGCGTCTTGTGCTATTGGCATTCGGTGGAATTTCAGAAGAAACACTCGCTTGATTAATTCATTCGGTTTTGGAAATAGTTTTTCAGAACAACAATTTGCACGATAATCATAACTGCACATAAAAGGATGGCGTAGCTGAATGAATTGGACACATCGAAAGACAAAGACTCGAAAAGGTTCGGAATTTCGAGATTCGTGTCAATCGATAAATCAATCTTATCCAAAAACTCTTGTGATCTTTTTCCTGCTTTTATAGGAATGAAAAACAAACTAACCACTGCAGCGATGATGACAAACCAAACCTTTTTCGAAATCAGGGGCTCATAGCTTATTTTTTGAATCGCTTGCTCAGTCAAGATTGACTTCATGATGGCATTGGTAAAATCTACAGAAGGTTTTTCAGCTTCTATTTCTTGAATGTGCTTTTTTGCAAAAGCATCCAACTCGTTGATGTGTTTATTTTCTCCCATAATGATTTATTAATTCGGGTTCAACATTTTCTTTAACCACAGTTAGCAATCTTTTTCGAGCTCTGTGTAATTTAACCTTTACGTTGGCTTCTGATAAGTTGGTGACTTCAATAATTTCTTTCAAAGTTAACTCATCAAAATAAAACAACCATAACAAAGAGCGTTCTTCAGAAGGAAGCTTGTTCAAACATTCCTTCATCATTCTAGATCGATCCTGACGCTCTATTCCTTGAAGAATGGTTTCAACACTTTGAATTTGATTCATGGTAATATCATTAATCTCATAGGTGTTGTTATGCTTTTTGTTCTTCTTGATTGCATCCAAACAGGTTCTGTAAGCAATCTTATACAACCAGGTTGAAAATTTAGATTCTCCCTTGAACTTATCAAGATTCTGAAATCCTTTGATAAAAGTATCCTGACTAATTTCCTCAGCTTCCTCTCTGTTGTTCGTCATTTTCAACACCATACTATAGATCATATCCTTGTAAGAATCTACCAAAAACGCGTACGCATTGGTATCTCCTTTTAGCACCCTATCTATATATTGTTGGTCGTTATTGATTGTCATTCGAGTTTAAGACAGAGAAGTTACTAAAAAGGTTACAACATTTTTGTACTTTTTTTCTTGCTCCATTAATAGGTGTACAGATACAACCTTTCAAAAATAATTTGAAGTTTTTGTAACCTTCACGAAAAATGTGTCGTCAAAGCTTCAGAAACAAATCATAAATTAATTTAAATAACAAACAATGGACGGAGAATTATTAATACCAATTAGCTTATTCTTAGCAATTTTTGGAATCGTATACTTATACCTGTCAACGCGAAACAAAGAACGCTTAGCATTAATTGAAAAGGGAGCAGATGCATCCATCTTTATGAGTAAAGGAAGAAGAGGCAGCATGTTCGGTAAAGTATTCATCTTAAATTTTGCCTTACTATTAATGGGTATCGGTTTGGGTGTTTTTCTAGGACTTCTTCTAGAAACCTACACATCGATGAATTCAGATGCAATTTATCCAGCTTTAATCTTCTTTATGGCAGGTCTCGGATTGTATGTTGGATTCACCATCACTAAAAAATTGGATCAGGAATAAACAAACAATTCAAATTCAATTCGAAAATCGCCTCTACTCGGGGTGATTTTTTTGTTTAAAAAAGTCAGTATCTTAGTAGCAATCATAAGCAGCTGTGAGTAGCGATTATCAGAATAAAGGTTTTAAGGAATTACTAGACAAGCTTCAACAAGAGAGTTGGCAGCTAGAGCTGATTATTTCTGGTTTTGCCATCTTCGGATTGTTCACAGCCTTGCCCGAGTTAAAATTGGCCCTAGACATTGCAAAAAACGAGGAACAAACCTATTACATACCGATTGTAATCTTAGGCCTGACCTCTTGCGCAATTTTATTGTTCAATTTGCTGATTCATGTGGTCTTAAGAGGTCTTTGGATTGGAGCTCTTGGACTACGCTATGTTTCAGGCGATATTGACTTTGAAAGTTTAAACTACTCTGAAAAATTCACAAGATTTCTTAAGAAACGAATTGTTTCATTTGATAAATACGTGGCTACCTTAGAAAACTATTGTAGCATCCTATTTGCCATTTCCTTCTTGTTGATTTTCTACGTGATTTCCTTGGCAGCCATTCTACTCAGTATTGTTGGTGTAGCCATGTTGATCATTGAAGGAAAGCTTTTTGGTGAGGGCGTCAGCGATGTTGTAGGTGCCATTCTCATCTTATTCATCATCTTTGGTTCTTTCATGGTATTCCTTGATTTTATAACCCAAGGATTTCTGAAAAAGAAAAAATGGTTGAGTAAGATTTACTTCCCTTTTTATTGGGTCTTTAGTTTTATAACCTTGTCTTTTTTATACAGACCCTTGGTGTATAACTTCTTAGACAATCGTTTTACCAAACGTTTGAGTTTCTTCTTGGTACCGATTTATATTTTGATCTTAACCTTGGTTTCCTTCAAATACAAAAACTCGAATTATTTGGAATCTATCAAACGAAATTCGAACATCTATGTTGACCATCAAGAATATGAAGACAAATTGGTTGAAAAGGACGACTTTGTGAAACGTGCCAGTATTCAATCGCAGGTGATTTCTGATCCGTATGTAAAGTTGTTTCGGGTGTTTAATGAGAATATTGAAGACCGCATTTACCAATACAACTCCGGTTTAAAACCCAAAGAAGATCAAAGAGGATTTGAAACCAGCATTGTTACCTTCAATTCGGGGAATCGCTCCTACCGAAGAATCGATAGCCTATCAAAAAAATACGTTGAAACCTTTAACAAGGTGCATCAAGTTTATATTGATACCATTGCCTTTCCATCAGATTTTATGTTGAGTAAAAACACAAAGAATCAAACCGGATTCGAGACCTTTTTAAACATTAAAAATTTGAAAGAAGGAAAACACCTATTACGCTTAAAAAGACTAAGAATTAGAAGAAAGGACACATCTTACATCAACGACGTAACCATACCATTTTGGTATTTTAAGAACAATTAATTTAGATACATGAAGAGAATTACTTTAGCAATCCTGTTGATTTCATCAGTTATTTCAGGACAGACAGACACGAGAATCTACGATATCATTCAAAACGTTTCGGAAGAACGACTCAAAAACGATGTCACTACACTTGCCAATTTCGGAACCAGACATACACTCAGCGACACCATTTCAGACACCCGAGGAATTGGTGCGGCAAGAAGATGGATCAAACAAGAATTCGACAATATTTCTAGAGATTGTAATGGTTGTTTGGAAGTATTTTTTCAAAACAATTTCTTCCCAAAAGGCACCAATTCTAGAATTGTCAAAGATGTGAATATCGTAAACGTGGTCGCCATTCAACGCGGTACTAAGTACCCAAACCGATTTATTGTAATGAGCGGTGATATCGATTCAAGAATTTCTGATTCCAATAATTATACGGATGATTCACCTGGAGCCAATGATAATGCTACCGGAATGGCTGGCGCCATGGAAGCTGCGAGAGTCCTGAGCAAATACAAATTTGAGAGTAGCATCATTTATGTAGGGCTTTCAGGAGAGGAACAAGGTTTGTTTGGCGGACAAGGGCTTGCAAAATATGCCAAAGAAAAAGGATGGGATATTGTAGGTGTCATGAACAATGACATGATTGGAAATATCAAAGGTGTAGATGGCGTAATCGACAATCGTACCTTTAGAATCTTTAGCGAACCAACACCTCCTACAGAAACGGAAAGACAACGAAGAATGCGTCGTTTTTATGGTGGAGAAGTTGACGGAATTTCTCGTCAATTGGCCAGATACATTTATAACACTACCAAAACCTATATGCCAGAAATGAATCCAAAAATGATTTATCGATTGGATCGTTTTGGACGTGGTGGACATCACAGACCATTCAACGATGTAGGTTTTGCAGGAATTCGAATTATGGAAATGCATGAAAATTACACACAACAGCATCAAGATATTCGAACAGAAAACGGAATTGAATATGGCGATAAATTGAAGTTCGTAAACTTTCCGTACACCAAAAAACTAACGGCAGTCAATGCCATCAACCTAGCGGCCATCGCTTGGGCACCACCCTCTCCAAAAAACGTAAAAATTGGAGGTATTGTAAGACCCGCAGCAAAATTGAAATGGGATGCCGTTGAAGGAGCCAAGGGCTACAAAGTATATTTTAGAGACACCACCTCACCCACTTGGGATCATTTCATTTACGTTGAAGGTAAGACTGAACATGTTTTAGAGGGAATTGTCATTGACAACTTCTTTTTTGGTGTTGCCAGCGTAGGAGAAAACGGTCACGAGAGTATTGTATCCTTTCCAACCGGTGTTTACAGATAATCAACAAACCATCATATGAGAAAATCAATTTATTTTTTTGCAGCACTATTCTTAAGCATTACTGCCTGCAAAACATCTGAAAAAAAAGACAAACTATCTGAATCACCACGACACCATGAGTGGATCGATTTACAACGATCAGATAGTACCGTTTGCAAAGCCTTTGTCGTGTATCCTGAAAGTGACAAACCCACCAAAAGCGTGATTGTTATCCATGAAAACCGTGGATTGAACAAATGGGCACGGACCTTTGCAGATCAGTTGGCACAAAAAGGCTATTTGGTGATTGCGCCAGACCTCATCTCAAATACCGTAGAGGGTATTGAAAAAACAACAGATTTTAAAAATTCTGATGAAGCCAGGAAGGCAATTTATGCTTTGGATAAGGATATGGTTACGGCCGATCTAAACAACGCATATAATTATATTAAGAACGACAAAGCATCTAACGATGAAGTATCGGTTATGGGATTCTGCTGGGGGGGTTCACAAACCTTTCGATATGCTACCAATAATCCGAATATCAAGGAAGCACTTGTCTTTTATGGAACAGCCCCAAGAGATTCGACGGTTTTTGCCAACATACAGGCACCAGTATATGGTTTTTATGGCGGAAATGACAATCGTGTGAACTCAACCATTGAGGACACAAAGAAATATATGGACAGTAATGAAAAGTCCTATGAATATGTCATCTACGAAGGCGCTGGCCATGCATTCATGCGAAGAGGCGCTGAATACAACGGTTCGCCAGAAAACAAAAAAGCTCATGATGAAGCTTGGAAAAAATTGTTAGCAATACTTAAATAATCCATCATACAAATGAAGAAGGTTTTGGTATTAATTCTGATGATGGGTTTGGCTTGTCAACAAGATCTGTCAAAACCTTCTTTTATTTCATTTGCTACCGAGCAAGATTCCCTTGCCGTCTTTGCTAAAAATAGTTTACCCTGTCCTACGGTTGTAATCATTAAAAATCGTAATACTGAATTTGACTCCATCCTAAACTTTGAAGCTTATGAAAAAAGGGAAATCATGAGTTTTTCTGCCCAAGAAATGGATTCGCTTACCTTTGTGAAAGACTATGAGGTCCGTATGCTATATGGAAGTTATCCAGCAAAAACTGGTGATACCTCTTACAACTATGGGTTGCCTTTTGAAAAAAACAAACGCTACAAAATCATTCAGGGTCACTTTGGAAAATTCTCCCATCAAAGTGATTTCTCAAAGTACGCCATCGATTTTAAAATGAAAGTAGGTCAACCTGTTTGCGCGATGCGTGATGCAGTCGTGGTTGGTTTGAAACAGGATTCGAATGAAGGTGGCCGCAATAAAAAGTATTATGACAAAGCCAATTACATCTTGTTATACCATGAAGACGGAACATTTTCTCAATACGTACATTTAAAATACAACGGGGTTTTGGTCACTATTGGCGAAAAAGTCAAGAAAGGTCAGGTCATAGGGTATTCGGGAAATACCGGTTATTCCACCACCCCACACCTACACTTCGGAATTTTTAAACCTACCCTAAAGGGATTTGTTTCCATTCCATATATCCTAGATTCAATTCCTTCAAATCGCTACATCAAAGGAAAATTCGCATCTAACAACTAAGCGTTTCTAAATCAATTTCTAAGCTTTGAATAACAATTGTTAAAAATCTGTTAAACCGAAAGTCTTTTACTCTTTAATAATAGCTTTACTATTATCTTTGTAATGAATACTTAAAGTTTTGAAAAGATTACTCAACATATCATTTTTTTTCCTCGGTCTAATGAGTGTTGTTGGTCAATCAATATCGGAAGGGAAAATCACAGAGAGTAAATTGAAAAGCTTTGAGTATTCTAACAAGTTCATTAAAACAAATGGTGATCGCACGTTAAAACAATTGGAACTGTTTGATTTCGAAAACTTCTTTGGATTAAGTCATACTTCTGAAGAAAAGTTTTCCATAAAAACCAATCAAATCGTTTTGCATCAAAATAAGTTGAGGAGAATTGTTAAGGAAAGAAAAAGAAGCAATGCATCCATTGCTATTAAAGTGCAAGAAGATTTCATCATTTATCTTTTAGATAAAATACGATTCATGAACAATGAATTCGACTTTAAGGTAAATGATGTGAATCCTAATACAGAAATCGTAATTGCAAAGAATAAATTAATTAGACATGTTAAACTTACAAATGACATGGAAATGCAAATAGGGAAACCTATTAAAGTATGGTCAAATTATGACGCTTATTTAGACGATATTCTCTTAAGATATAGTCTAAACCTATTAGCAATTAACATTGATTAAATGTTAGATGTTATGTTTTAGTAAAGTAATTAGTTTTTTCATTATTTATGTTTTGAATTAAGTTGTTATAATTTGATTTATTTGTTGATTGAGTGGGCATCCTTGTTAGTGGTAAGGATGCCTTTTTTTGTTTACCTTTAAACTGTTTTGGGTAGGCAAGAATTACAAGAACTTTATTTTACAACGGATACGGAATGGCGCAATTGGTTGTCTTCCAACTATGATTCATCACCTGGAGTTTACCTCATCTTTTACAAGGTTTCTAATCCGGAACCCTCCATGAGATGGGAAGAGGCTGTTAAAGTAGCCTTATGTTTCGGATGGATTGACTCTACCGTAAAAAGCCTTGGCAATGGAAAGCGACGTCAGTATTTTTGTCCGCGAAACCCAAAAAGTGTTTGGAGTGCCCTCAATAAGAAATATGTCAAAGAACTTACGGCTAAGAATCTCATGGAACCTGCCGGACTGGCCATTATAGAAGTTGGAAAACAAAATGGTTCTTGGACCGCCCTTGATGATGTTGAAAATTTAGTGGCTCCACTAGACTTAAAACTGGCCTTCGAACAACATCCTGAGGCTTTTAAAAATTACGAAAGCTTTGCACCCTCCTATCGCAAAAGTTACCTTTACTGGCTCAATCAAGCCAAAAGAGAAGTCACCCGTAAAAAAAGAATTGAACAAATCATTGACCTCTGTTCACGAAATGTGAAATCGAGGGATGCTTATTAAAAATTTATTAGACATTATGAAAATTAAATACTTCAACTATCTCATCCTTTCCAGTATCCTATTTCTCTCTTGCAATACTTCAAGAGATTTAAAAGAAGTCAAAAAGTCGAAAGATCCTATTGTCATCGACGGTTTTTACAACGAATCGGCATGGAATGATGCCGAATGGCATGATATTAATAACTTATGGCTCGGAAAACCATTTACCAAGGACGATTTTGAAGGACGCTACAAGCTAACTTGGGATGATGAAGCCTTGTACTTATTGGTTGAAATCAAAGACGACGTGCTTGTCAACAAATTTAGCAATCCGCTAGAACGTTGGTGGGATGAAGATTGTGTTGAAATATTTATTGATGAAGACAATAGTGGAGGTGATCATCAATTTAATCACAATGCCTTCGCTTACCATGTTGACTTGGAAGGCAATGTGGTAGATATCATTGCGAAAGACACCCCAAAGCTTTTCAATGACCATGTAATTTCTGAGAGAGTTACGCTTGACAACACCTCCTATTGGGAATTTAAAATTTTACTTTTTAATGATTCCTTTACATACAACAATTTGGATGCTCGTGTGAAACCAGTGGCTAACAAGAAAATCGGATTCGCTTTGGCCTATTGCGATAATGATACCAGTGAACACCGAGAGAACTTCGTAGGATCTGTTTTTGTGGAGGGACCCGATCGAGACCGAGGTTGGAAAGATGCTGGAATTTTTGAAACGATTGTCCTAACGGAATAAGCTTAAAAAATAATTTTTTTGATCGCGTCCATGTAGCCGCGGCTTACCCTTACAACATCTCCATTTTGCATGGTAACATCATAAGACTTTGCATACTTGTGAAGCTCTTTGATTTTATCAATATTGATGATGGAGGAACGATGCACCCTCATAAAAATCTTTTTGTTCAGCTTCTCCTCCAATTGCGAAATACCGTAATTGCTGATGTAGGTTTTTTCACTTGAAACAATTTTGGAATAATCTCCATAAGCTTCAATTCGAATGATCTCCTTCACAGCAAGGGTCACTAATTTGTTATTGAACTGCACCAAGATTTTATCCGGATAGTCGTCTGAATCCATCAAAAGACTATTGGTCAATTGTTGTACGCCTTTATTGTCATTCAATCGTTCTATGGCCGATTTAAAACGCTCTTTTGTATAAGGTTTTAGTAAATAATCAACTGCATGTACTTCGAAGGCTTTTAGGGCATATTGATCGTAAGCCGTTGAGAAAATGATCTGAGGAATTTCTTCCAAATGTTTTAAAACATCAAAACCCGTCATTCCCGGCATTTGAATGTCTAAAAAGATCAAATCGGGCTTGAATTCATTGATCAGTTTGGTGGCATCAACGCCGTTGTTGGCTTCACCCAATACTACCAAATCGGGATAATCGGCAAGATACTCTTGAATCAATTGTCTACCTGCCGCTTCGTCGTCTATGATTACTACCTTTTTCATGAAATACCCTTATAGCTCGAAACTTACTTTTAGACCATTTGGCGAATTATCAGTCAAGTTTAAAGTGGTTTGATAAATCTTTTCCAATCGTAATTGGGTATTTTTCAAACCAATCCCTTTTTCAAAGATTCCCATTTTATTTTTAATACCCACACCGGTATCCGCAATTTCAAAGAATAATTTATCGTCTTTCTTTAAAATAGAAATGGAAATTTCTCCTCCATCAATCAGGGAGGCAAGTCCGTGTTTTATAGAGTTCTCCACCAATGGTTGAATCAACATCGGGGGAATCTTTTCATCCAAGAGATTTTCATCAACATTCAATTTGATATGCAAACGTTCTTGAAAGCGTTCTTTTTCCAATTGCAGGTATTTTTGTACAAATTCCATCTCCTCTGCAATACTCACCTTTTCTACTTGAGAGGCCTTTAATTGATACCTAAATAAATCTGATAATTCGGCAATCATATTTCTGGCCCTTTCATTTTTGGACGGAATGGCCGCATTGATGGTATTAAAAACATTGTATAAAAAATGTGGATTCAATTGGGCCTTTAAGGCCGAAAGTTCACTTTTTAAGGCTGCGGTTCGAAGTTCTCCTTCAAGCTTAAGTTTCTTCTGATTCTCGATATGATAGTTATAGGAAAACATGAATCCGAATTGAATCAATAATAGGAGAAAAGGAATGTACCAATCCCAAATAGCACCCAGACCTCTTAAGTGGCCGATTCCGTAATGATCTAGCACTAAGTAACGTACTTCTCTTGTGTAATAGATGACAATCGGAATCAATAAAAAAACCACAACCATCTGAAGTACTTTGGGTTTGTCTCTGAGCAAGAACATACCAAAAAACCAAATAATCATCGAAGCTACGAAGTAAAATAAGTAAGGAAGTCCGCCCATAAACCAATAGCCCTTTAAATCGGTCCAGCCCCAAAATCCGTCTTCCTCAACGCCACCACCATTGTACCACAATACTATTCGGTAAAGGATTGAAAAAAAGAAATAGAAACCAAAAATGAGAAGAAATTCTTTTTTACTGAGCTTCATAAGATTAGAAATTGTTGATCAAAGTTAAAGGTAGCTTTTTTCTTTTTAAGCTTCCAATCGACGAATTGACCTATAGCTCGATGAACGAACCCGGGCAATTCATCGGCTTATCGGACAGCTTATCAGAGTTTGCGTGCACAGCTTGAACTTTGAATTCATCTTTGTACTCGATTAAAACACGCAATTATGAGAACGTTTTACCTCACCATCATTTTTTCGATCTATTGTTTGACAACCATCGCACAATCAAACATCTCTGGAAAAGTTTATGACGATACAAACAATCCGTTGGAAGCGGCAGTTATCTCACTTGTTGACGCCAATACCAATAAGTTTTTAAAGGCGGCTATTTCAAATGCAGAGGGTAAATTCACTATTGATAAAGTATCAAATGGAGTTTATATCATCAAAATTGGAATGCTCGGTTTTTCAGAGTACAAATCTGGAAAAATCACCCTTTCTAAAAATGTAAACCTCGGAACTATCATTCTTACCATGAAATCAGAAACGCTCGATGAAGTGACGATAAAAACCGAGAAACCCATGGTTCAGGTACTGGCTGATAAAACAGTGTTCAATGTTCAGAACACCATTAATGCAGCCGGCGATTCCGGATTTGATCTTCTCAGAAAAGCGCCAGGCATCATTGTAGATAACAATGATAATGTCATTGTTGAAGGAAAAACCGGTGTTTTATTTTTTATTGATGGAAAACCATCCGTATTGCGTGGTGAAGATTTGGTCAACTTTTTGAAAACCTTGCAGTCTAGCGATATCGAATCCATCGAAATCATCACACAACCTTCCTCAAAATACGATGCCGAAGGAAACGCAGGAATTGTAAACATTGTACTTAAAAGAGATAAATCTTTGGGGACCAACGGTACATTGGGCACAGGATTTACCTATGGCAACTTTGCTCGATACAACAATTCGATTTCTTTTAACAATCGATCTAAAAAAACGAGCTTTTATGGCACACTGAGCAATCGAGTAGGTAATAGCTATGATTTTATCAATCTGTACCGTACACAAAACGATTCGATTTTTGATGCAAGAACAGAATCGCAGCGTTACAACAATAGCAATAATGTGAGATTTGGTTTTGATTACTATGCCAACAAGAAATCGACCTTCGGAATTCTACTGTCTGGAAATTTCAATGATGGAGATGTCGATTCTGATTCTCGGACTCCCATTACAAGAATTGGTAGTGCCAATCCGAATAGGGTCTTAGTAGCAGGAAGCGACACCGAAAGTGATGTATCAAATCTATACGGTAACCTCAACTACAAATTCGACAATAAAAAAGGTACTACCCTCAACATAGACGTAGATATGGGACGCTACACCAGCGATCGAAGAAATTTGCAACCCAATACTTATTACAATGGAAACGAAACAGTAATTACTCGAGAGATCATCAACTATATGGTTACTCCCATCACCATTCAACTAACGACCGCACAGGCAGACTATGAGCAAAAACTCTTTAAAGGGAAATTAGGACTGGGGGTAAAGTATTCCAATATCAACACCAACAATCAATTTGATTTCTTCAACCGAATTAACGGGATTGATGTGTTAAACTTGGATCGCACCAACAATTTTGTTTATGACGAACAAATTCTCGCTGCCTATTTGAACTTCAATAGAAAATTCAAAAAACTAAATATTCAGCTTGGCTTAAGAGTTGAAAACACAGCTTCAGACGGAATATTAACCAGTAACCAAGTCAACAATAACAATCGTGTTCAAAGAAATTATACCAACTGGTTTCCAAGTGGTGGAATTACCTACAGCGCCAACCAGAACAACTCCTTCGCACTCACTTATAGCAGGAGAATTCAAAGACCAAACTATCAAAGCTTGAATCCGTTTATCTATAACATCGACGAGCTTTCATTTAGTCAAGGGAATCCATTTTTACAACCACAGTATACAGATAATTTCAAACTATCACATACTTATAAATACAAACTAACCACATCCATCAGCTATAGCTTTATCAGTGATTTTTCTGCTCAGGTGACCGAGGCCGTAGGAACCAATCAAAGTGTTCTGATTGCTAGAAATGTTGCCAACCAAAGAGTGGTGAATCTCGGAATCTCCTACCCAACTCGATTTGCAAAATGGTGGAACTTTTACGCGAGTGTCAATGCCTTTCGAAGCATGTTTGAAGCAACCAACCAGGACTTTAATCCGCTTTCAAGAAACACACTGAGTTTCTATGCACAAAACACCTTAAAACTTCCCAATGAATGGCGCGCCGAAGTTTCAGGTTGGTATAGCAGTCCCTCTATCTGGGGCGGTACCTATGAAACACGAAGTTTGGGATCCTTGAACCTTGCGGTTCAGAAGAAAATCTTCAAAGATAAAATGACGTTGAGAGTGGCCGTCAATGATGTACTATTCACCTCTCCTTGGGCCGGCGACACAAGGTTTGGCGATGTTTCCATCCTCGGGAATGGCGGAAATGATAGCCGACAATTTCGGGTAAATCTTACCTATAACTTTGGGCGCAATGAAATTAGAAAAATACGAAATCGAAAAACAGGAATCGAGGACGAAAAAAGTAGAATCGGACGTTAAAAACCATCATATCATGAAACAAATAATCACCATCATTTGCTGTTTGGCTTGGCTGAACAGTTCAGCTCAAAAAACCTACTTACGCATCTTTAAAAATGGGGAATCCAACAAGGTAATCAGCTACCCTCCAGGAACCCAGTTTGACCTAAAAAACCAACATGGCTACATTCAACTGAAGTATAGTGAAACACCCAGAGTATTTGAGATCAATGAACCTTTCACCATCCATGTATACCCAAGCTACAAAAAGGGCAAAGATGTTTTTCAATTGAAAAAAGGTGCTGTGGTAGAGTTGGCAAAAACACCTGTTTACCAAGAGATTGATAAGATAACCAACAAGAAAGATCGTGGAATCCTAGATGCAAGTTTTACATCAATGGTGACAGAATCCATAAAATACAAAGGCAAGAAAAACTTGAAGTTTACTTACGAAACTCACACCGTATTTCAGTATATAGATGGTACTTACGAGGCATTCTACAAAGGTCAGAAAGTGGAAATTACAGGGAAATACCTTATACCAACTCCCGAAGGAACACTCAAAATTAGCTTTAATGACGAATCAGGTAAAGTGTGGTGGATATTTGAAAAGAAAAACTAATTATTATGAAATCAACACTATCTATATTCTTTCTTCTCACAACACTGATTCTTAATTCGATTGCGCCTTCAAACGAATTAACAGAAGGCACCTGGTTGATTGACTTACGACCTACTCCCGAATCAAAACCCTATTATCAAAAATTTAAAGTCGAATCAATCTCCGATTTTAAAATTGAGGGAACCTTTTATGGAAGTCCATTGAAAAATTCGCTGTTGAATAAAAAATGGGATAAAGATTACTTTGCATTTGAAACCGCTGACAAGAATCATACTTACTATCATTCTGGCTATGTTGAAAACAATCAATTGCATGGAATTTCTTACTGTCCAACTCGGAATCTGATGATTCCATGGAGCGGTTTCAGGACAACCAACTAAATTCTTAAGAAAGCGTTAAAATTGCCTAATTAATTGATTTATAGACTGTTTTGTTTAACTTTTTTGTATATTCGTCAAACAAAATCGAAAATCAAACAAAATGAAAACGCTTTTTATCAAACTTACTTTGTTCGTTTCTTTGATTCTTTTAGCGCTTAATCCAAAGCCAACAAAAGAGTTTCAGGGAAAGGCAGTGTACATTTCAAAATCTAAAATGCAACTTGGAAGCTGGGGTGCTCGCTTAAGTGAAGCTCAGAAAAAGCAAATAGCTGCTCGTTTAAAAAATAGATTAGAGAAAACTTACATCCTTACTTTCAATCAAGAGGAATCGATGTTTCTAGAGAAAGAGAAAATCGACGCCATTTCGGGAGCAACTGACTCTTGGGGCGGATATTTTTCTAGAGGTGATCAGTACAAGAATATTAAAGAGGCCAAATTGATTCAAGCTCAAGAATTTTATGGAAAGCGCTTTTTGGTAAAGGATGACTTATATAAGATCCAATGGGTTATGGGAACGGACACCAAAAAAATTGGTAACTATACCGCATACAGAGCTATGGCAAGCGTTCCGAAGGATGAATTAGAATGGTACAACTTTTCATGGAGCGATTTAAGAAGGAATACGAAGAAAGGGGAAAATGCAGAGAAAGAAGAAGTTCCTATGATCGAAGTTGAAGCGTGGTATACTCCTGAAATCCCACTTGCTACTGGACCTGGAGAATACTGGGGATTACCAGGATTAATCCTTGAAGTAAGTGCTGGCAACACCACCTTATTGTGTACCGAAATAGAAATCAGTAAGGACAAGAAAATTGAAATCAAGGCACCCAGAAAAGGTGAAGAAATAACGAAGGCAAACTACACGAAGACGGTTCGCGAGCGAATGGCTAACATGCGAAACGTAAGAATGGGTAGACGAAGAGGTCGTTAAAACACTATTACACTAACTAAAAAAAGGGATGAATTGACTTCATCCCTTTTTTATTTCTTATAATCCGCTGATAAAGCTACCATAAGGATCTTTAAACTGTATGCCCTCAGCATACCTATATTTGCTTAACTTCTTATATTCTACCAAAGCCCATAAGACAAATTCTTGCCAGAAATAAATGTCTTCAGATTTCACATCAGTCAAATGTTCCTTCACAAATTTTGAAAGTGGCCCGACACTTGACAATGAGGATGTATAGGCTGTTTCATTCTGTTCATCAAGTAACTCGAAATCGTCACTGTTGTTGAAGAACCACGAAACAATTTCGTCATAAGCCGTCTCCTCACCTTGCTTTTCAATTTTTTGAATTTTCGGGAAATAATTCGGGTACAAGGTTTTGACAGCATTGCCCAACAAGGTCAACGCCACTTGAAAAGCTCCTTCTTGTTCACCCTCATAAACCAATTCTACTTTTCCTGTAATGGCCGGAATAATCCCAACAAAGTCAGACATCCGAATAGCGGTTGACTCGTCACCTGCACGCAACAAACGGCGTTCGGCAGTGCTCAATAAATTCTCAAAGGCCGTTATACTCAAACGAGCACTAACCCCACTCTTCACATCTACATATTCACTTTTACGTGCCTCAAAAACAATTTGCTCTAAAAGGTCTTTCGCAATCTCGGGCACATAAATTTGATTGGCCTGACGCTGATCCAAATTGGCCTCCTGTGCCGTAATTGTTTTGGCAATCTCAATAGTTTCGGGATAATGCGTTAATATTTGTGACCCGATACGGTCTTTCAATGGGGTTACAATGCTACCACGGTTGGTGTAGTCCTCTGGATTGGCCGTAAATACAAATTGCATATCCAAAGGCAATCGCAATTTAAATCCACGTATTTGCACATCCCCTTCCTGTAGGATATTGAACAAAGCCACTTGAATACGCGCCTGTAAATCGGGTAATTCATTGATTACAAAAATGCACCGATTGGCTCTTGGTATCATTCCGTAATGAATCACACGATCATCGGCATAGCTCAATTTTAAATTGGCAGCTTTGATCGGATCTACATCTCCAATGATATCGGCAACAGTTACATCAGGCGTTGCCAACTTTTCAGCAAATCGCTGCGAACGGTGCACCCAATCAATCGGCGTATCATCACCATGTTCCTTAATCAATTCCGTTGCAAAACGAGAGATGGGTTGTAGCGGATCATCATTGATTTCCGATCCCTTTACTATCGGAATGTATTCATCCAAAAGATTCACCATCAAACGCGCCAATCTTGTTTTAGCCTGACCTCTCAATCCTAATAAATTGATATTGTGTCTGGATAAAATGGCTCTTTCGAGTTCTGGGATCACCGTATTTTCATAACCGTGAACTCCTTCGAATGTGGTTTCTTTATTTTTGATTCGTTGAATCAAATTATCGCGCAATTCATCTTTAATTGACTTGCTTTGATACCCTGATTCTTTCAGTGCTTTTAACGTTGTTATAGTTTTCATGTTAAGCTATTGTTGAATTGAATCACCCCTTAATTCGTTTTTTTCTGTTGGTTTCATAATCTTCGAAAATCATCTCGCCCAATCCTTTCAATCCTGTGTAAAAGGCTTTGCCCTGATTGGCATAAGTAAATTCTCGAACAAATTGCATCAAGTAATTGTCTTGTGCAATCATAAATGTGGTTATGGGAATGTGTAATTTTCGAGCTTGCTGTGCCATTGCATAACACTTGTTAGTAATAAAGCTATCCAAGCCCATGCTGTTTTTATAATATTGACCATCGGGCAATCGCAAACAACTTGGCTTTCCGTCGGTAATCATAAAAATCTGTTTGTTGGTGTTTCTTTTTCTTCGCAACAAATCCATAGCCAATTGCAAACCAGCTACGGTATTGGTATGATATGGACCTACTTTGAGATAAGGTAAATCTTTGATATCTATGGTCCATGCATCATTTCCAAATACCAAAATATCAAGTGTGTCTTTGGGATACCGCGTAGTGATTAATTCGGCAAGAGCCATGGCTACCTTCTTAGCAGGAGTGATTCGGTCTTCTCCATATAAAATCATAGAGTGACTAATATCAATCATCAGTACGGTACTCATTTGCGCTTTATGATGCGTTTCTTCTACAACCAAATCGTCTTCGGTCATTCTGAAATCGGACACACCATTATTGATTTGGGCATTCTTTAAACTTTCGGTGATCGAAACCTTGTCGATAGAATCACCAAATTGGTATTGTCTGTAATCTCCAGTATGTTCGTCTCCTAACCCTGAACTTTTGCTTTTATGACTGCCAGACCCTCTTCGTTTGATCTTCCCGAAGATTTGGTTCAAGGCCTGTTGCCGGATTGCTCGTTCCGTTTTTGCCGTCAATGAAATGCCACCACCATTGCCATCCGGATCAATTTCTTCTTTGATATACCCTTTGGCTTTTAAGTCTTCAATAAAATCGTCTATGGTGTAATTTTCGTCAGTCAGTTTGTACTCCTTGTCTAGCTGACGCAACCAATCGATAGCTTCATCAAAATCAACTGAAGTATACGTGATTAATTCCTTGAAGATCTCAAAGAGTTTTTCGAAGGGCGTCTGATTTGGCGCTTCATAAGATCTAAAAACAAATCCCTTTCTTTTCATTATTCACAAAAATACGGCTTATCTATTCCATTTCAGACAGCAGAGCTATCGTTTTTTTTGAAGACTTTTCAGTTTTATCATAACCTTAACAAATGTTGAACTTATGTAAAGTATCTTGTATCCTTTAAATCAACTTTTTACAATGAAAACAAATAATTCGATGAAACTAAAAATGTTTTTGTCGCTGATTCTTGCGATTTCATTTATTGGAATTCAAGATATGGATGCGCAACGCAGAAAAAGAAAAAAGAAAAATTCTAAAAAGGAGATGGTTGCTCCGAAACCAAAACCAAAAAAGCCAAAGAAATCCATTGCTACCTTGACCAAGAAGAGCAAAAAAATGGAAGGTCTTTTTACAGTTTTCCAAGATACTGTTACCGGTTCTGTAAAATTATTGATCAAAGAAGATCAATTAAACAAAGACTTTATCTACTTCGCACAGATTGCAGATGGTGTTACTGAAGCTGGCGCGTACAGAGGTTCTTATCGTGGATCTAGCGTATTTCAAATCAGAAAATATTTTAATAAAATTGAGTTCGTAGCACCAAATACCAACTTCTATTTTGACAAGAACAACGCGATCTCCAAATCATCTACTGCCAACACAAGTGATGCGACGATTGCCAGCGGAAAGATTCTTTTCTCGGATGCTAAAAAAGGTGAGCACTTAATTGATGCAACCAAGTTATTCTTATCAGAAACCTTCACAAGAATTAAGGCACCGAGATTTCCTGGAAGATCACCTTTCGCTTTTAGTCTAGGTAGATTTGACAGCAATAAGTCGAAAATTAATGAAATTAAAAACTACCCAGAAAACACAAATGTAAAGACTGAGTATGTCTACAGCAATCCTTCTGTTCTAAACGGTGGATCTGAGGCTGTTACTGATGGAAGAAATGTTTCCATCAAGGTATTCCATGCCTTCATGCAAATGCCAGCAGATGACTATGAAGTTCGGATGGATGACCCAAGAGTGGGTTACTTCTTGACGCAGACCAATGACATGACATCAACGGGAACTGTAAACTACAGAGACATGATTCACCGTTGGAAATTGATTAAGAAAGATCCTACAGCTGCTGTTTCTGAACCTGTAACACCGATTACTTGGTGGATTGAAAATTCTACTCCAGTTGAATGGAGAGAGACTATTAAAGAAGGGGTTTTGGCCTGGAACGAAGCATTTGAAAAAGCAGGTTTTAAAAATGCCATGGTAGTAAAAGTTCAACCAGATGATGCTGACTGGGATGCAGGTGATGTTCGATACAACGTATTGCGATGGACTTCCTCGCCTAATCCACCATTTGGAGGTTATGGACCAAGTTTCGTCAACCCAAGAACTGGTGAAATTTTAGGAGCAGACATCATGTTGGAATACGTACACTTTACCAACAGAGTATTCGCTGATAAATTATACAACGATGCTGCCAAAAACATGCACATCGAAACAGCAGAAGAATTAGAAGCAAAAAAATTCTTAGCCAAACACAATTTAATGACCTGTTCTGCTGGTCATGAAATGCATGAAAATTTACAATTAGCTACTGCCGTATTGCAGGCTGACGGTGCTTCTGATTTAGACATGGAAGCCATCAAGAAAGAAGGTATGAAATCTCTGATTATGCACGAGGTTGGTCATACCTTAGGATTGAATCACAATATGAAAGCAAGTCAGTTATTCACGCCAGAGCAATTGGCAAATCCTGATTTCATCAAAGGAAAAGCATTAACTGGGTCTGTAATGGATTATGCCGGAATCAACATTACAAATGATAGAAGTAAGCAAGGTCAGTATTATGATATGGCCGTTGGACCTTATGATATTTGGGCAATTCAATTCGGATATACTCCATTTAAGAATGAAGCAGAAAGAAATGCTTTGCTTGAGAGATCTACAGAGCCCGAACTAATTTTTGGAAATGATGCAGACGATATGCGTTCTCCAGGAAAGGCGATTGATCCTCGAGTGATGATTGGCGATTTATCAAGCGATCCTATTACTTATTCAATTAATCGTTTTGAGTTGGTAAACGGAATGATGAAGAAAATCAAGGGCCAATTCTTAAAAGAAGGTGAGACTTACATGGATTTAAGAAGAGCTTTCAATACCTTACACAACCAAACTAGAATTGCAGGTGGTGTCATATCAAGATTTGTTGGAGGTGTTTATGTTGACCGATCTGTTTATGGACAAAAAGGCGGAACACAACCTTACACTCCAGTTAGTTTGGAAGATCAGAAACGTGCCATGGCAGCATTGAAGAAGTATATTTTTGCACCAAATGCCTTCAGCACACCAAACGATGTTTACAACTATTTAGCAAGACAAAGAAGAGGATACAACTTCTTTGGTGGACCAGAAGATCCAAAGATTCACGAGCAAGTATTAGGATATCAAACAAGTGTATTAGCGCATTTGATGCACCCTAATGTATTGCAACGTATGACAAACTCTGCATTGTATGGCAACAAGTACAAATTATCCACATACATGAGAGATTTGAACAACATGATGTTCAAACCCGATGTTTATGGAAGCATCAATTCTTTCCGTCAGAATTTACAGGCGGTATATGTGAAGCGATTGATTAGTATGGTTACTGGTAGAACGGCAAACAGATTCACGGTACCAGCGAGATCCATGGCAATTTATAATCTAAACTTGATTAAGTCGTGGGTAAGCAACAATACTGGAGATTTAGCTACGAAAGCACATAAAAAACACATCAAAACATTGATCACCAATGCAATGGATGACATCAAATAATTGATATACACTTAATAAAAAAGCCACACTCCTTCGATGAAGGGTTGTGGTTTTTTATTTTAAACTTATGGAGAAGGTTTTAATTACAGGAGGAACAGGTTTAATAGGAAAGCATCTACAAAGACTTTTAAAAAAAGAAGGATTTAAAGTACGTATCTTAACTAGAAGACCTAAAAATGAAAACGAGTTTAAATGGGACATCAACGAAGGTTTTATTGATGAAAAGGCCTTTGAGGGTCTAGATCATATCATTCATTTGGCTGGAGCAGGTATTGCCGACAAACGATGGACTGCCAAACGGAAAAAAGTTATTATTGATAGTAGGGTTGAAAGCGCCAATTTATTATTCGAGGAAGTTAAGCGCTTAGGTCTGCAACTAAAAACCTTTGTCTCCGCCTCCGGAATTGGATACTACGGTGCAGTAACTTCAGATAAGACATTCAAGGAAGACCACGATGCTGGAAAAGATTACTTAGGCACAGTCTGCAAACTCTGGGAAATCGCAGCCTTGCAATTCGAATCATTGGAGGTTCCAACAACTATTTTCAGAACCGGAATTGTTTTGAGTAATGACGGCGGCGCTCTTGTAAAGATGAAAACTCCAGTGATTACGCCATTGGGCAGTGGCGAACAATTCATGCCTTGGATTCATATTGAGGATATGTGCCGACTTTACCTGGCTGCAATTAAAGGAGAGCTTAAAGGAATTTACAACGCAGTAGCCCCAGAACATCACAGCAATAAATCCTTTTCTAAAAAATTAGCGAAAAGTCTAAAAAGACCTTTTGTACCTATTGGTGCGCCTGAGTTTGTTCTAAAAACCGTTTTTGGCGAACTAGCGATCATACTTCTTACAGGAAGTAAAATATCCTCAAAAAAATTAAAAAAGGAAGGATTTGAATTTACATATGAGACATTAGAAAAAGCTTTAAATAACCTATAACTAAAATTACTGCCATGAAAAAAGTATTGTTTATGTTGGGGCTTTTACCCCTACTATTCGGTTGCAACTCCGAATCAAAAAAATCGAATCAATTTGAACTTGAATTAACGCTGAACGGAGTTAAGGATAGTAGTCTTGTCATTATTGAAGAACCAAAGCAAAACGGAAAAATAATTGACTCTGCACGAATATTCAACAACAAACTTTCGTTTAAAGGAGAAGTTTCGGGTTCCGAGCAAGTTATTTTACGAGTAGATGGAACTAGAGATTATAAATATTTTTGGTTGGAGCCGAATAAAATGACGCTCACTGCAGAAACTGGAAAATTCCGCCAAGCCAAAATCACTGGATCTAAAATCCAATTGAAGCAAGACGAGTTAGCGAATCGGGTGAAGCCACTTGAGGACCTGATGGATCAAGTTGATGGATATGCACAGATCAATTACAAATCCTTATCAAAAGAACAAATCGATTCTTTGCGCACTATTTTAAACAAAGCACAAAGAGACGTACATCTCGAAACACAAAAATTCATTGCCGAAAACTCAAGTTCTACCTATGGAATTTATCTTTTAGAGTTTTACAAAACAACCTACGGGAAGGAAGTCGTTAAAGATTTGTTTTTGAAATTCGACAAAGAGCTTCAAGCTGGATCTTATGGAAAGTCCATTTCAAGATACTTGATAATCAATGATGAGCCACAAATAGGTGAAAAATACCAAGACGTAAAGCTTCCAAATCTGGATGGTGAATTAAGTGCTATTTCAGATATTGAAGCCGAATATTTATTAATTGAGTTTTGGGCCTCAAATTGTGCTCCCTGTAGAATTACAAATCCGAAACTTGTGAAGATTCACGAAAAATATAAATCAAAGGGCTTTGAGATTTACGGCATCTCTTTGGATGTCGTGAAACAGGATTGGCTAGATGCCGTAAAAAAGGATGGCCTAACTTGGGAAAATGTGGTTGATCTGGATGGTGAAGAAGGCGATGTAGCCCTTACTTACGGAATAAATGGAATCCCGGTGAACTATTTGGTAAATAAGGAAGGAACCATCCTAGCCAAAAATATCTGGAGCGAACAATTGGAAGCCTTTCTCAAGAAATCATTGCCATAAAAAAAAGCCACTTGAAAGTGGCTTTTTTTTTGCTTTTTTGGTTTTTTAAAAAGTAGACGTGATGTTCAACGCTACTTCGCTCCATGTTTTAGAAACTCCGTCTGAACCTGTATGAAGATCTTTACAAATTTTATTCAAAGAGGCTAAGGCTGCCCCCGCATTCCATTGGTTTACATCTATTACCGCTTTCATATTGAACTCGCTGCCAGCAATGGTATAGGTAAAAGGAACATCGTGAGACTCTCCGTTCATAGTAATCGTAGCAACTCCATTGGTATCGTCTGAAATTGAAAGTTTGCCTGACAAGGTTTTGGTATCGGTCATGACATCAAAGAAAAACTTACGAATCTTGTAGTCTCTACTTGTGTCTAAGGTTGCCAAACTTGTTATCGGAATTGAGAATTCCGTATTGTGAATGGCTTCTTTCACTGAGTTTCCTTCACCTCCTGAAAGTACTTCCACTTTTTTAAACTGTCCTTTTACGGGAAATTTTTCAGTGAACTTATAAGCAGTAAATTCAATTTCATTTTTGGCATTTTGTACCGCAAATGCTGAAGTTGATTTTTTCTCTTTGGTTTCTGTTTTACTCTTATCTGATGAATAAGAAGGTTTGCTATCCTTTCCGCCACAAGCAACAATACTGAGCATAAGGACAAAGACCAATGATTGAAGGGTAAATTTTTTCATGATTTCTAATTCTATAATTTATTTTTCTGCTATCACTTGAACACCACCTTTTACAGTGTCTCCAATATTTACTTTTACATCACTATCCAAAGGAAGAAAAACATCTACTCGAGATCCGAACTTGATGAATCCCGCATCTTCTCCTTGAGTAACCTTATCTCCCTTTTTAGCGTAATTTACAATTCTTTTGGCTAAAGCCCCAGCAATTTGGCGATATAACACATCACCAAAGGTTTTGTTGTTCACCACTACAGTTGTACGTTCGTTTTCTGTAGAAGATTTTGGATGCCATGCTACCAAATATTTTCCCGGATGGTACTTGCTGTATTTCACTTCACCTCCCAAAGCATAGCGAGTAACGTGCACATTGATGGGTGACATAAAAATGGATACTTGAAGACGCTTGTCATTAAAATACTCAGGTTCCTCTACCTCTTCAATCACCACAACTTTTCCGTCTACTGGCGCAATAATGGCCTTTTCATTTAGCGGTGTTTCCCGCTTCGGATTTCTAAAGAACTGAAGAATTAAAACTAGAAATACCAATAAGGCCACCTGAATTGTCTTAACAATCCAAAGTGAATCGATAAAATTTTCGGCCAAAAGTATTCCAGCAATTACAATGCTAAATGTGATGAAGATGATCTTATATCCCTCTCTGTGAAATCGTATCATTAAAAAATAGCGATATGGTGTACATACAAATATACAAAGGGGGCGGCAAACAACAAGCTATCCAATCGATCAAAAAAACCACCGTGTCCCGGAATCAGTGTCCCACTGTCTTTCACCTCGGCAATTCTCTTAAATTTCGATTCAATCAGGTCTCCTATGGTACCAATGGTACTCATAATGGTTCCAATGACCAACCAGGATATCAAATCCAAGTCTTTGTTAAAATAATGAATACAGGCAGCCGCAACTAAGGTAAAGACAAATCCACCAATAAATCCTTCTACTGTCTTTTTTGGCGATACAGATGGAAATAGTTTTCGCTTCCCAAAGTTCTTTCCGACTAAATAGGCAAAACTATCATTAGCCCACATCATCACCAAAATTCCTATGATTAAATGAGGTCTGTATTCGCCGTTTAAAAATGGAAGAAGAATGATGAAAATCGATGAAAAAATAATATACCTCACAGAGATGACAAACCTCAATAGGTTTCGTTGAAATACAAATCCTTTATTCACAAACAATTGGTACATCAATACAATGGATGATGCCAAAGAAAGCATCAAAATTGGAGTCACTAAGAATTTGAAATCCTCAATAATTATGAGGTAAACGAGCATCCCATAAATGAGGTAAACAATGGTGTATTTGAAATTGATGATTCTGGTGAATTCCAACAAACAAAAGAATCCCAGCAGTGTCGCGTAAGCAACATATGAAAATTCAGAGATCAAAATGGCAGATAGGAAGAGTACTACATAGATCAATCCGAAAATACCCCTCTGATAAAAATTGCTCATCTTACAAATCTTCTAAGAGCAGCAAATATAAGTTTTTTGAGTTACTGTTTCCGTAGTTTAAGAAGCTATCATCGGAGTTATTTAGCTGATAGTTTCTGATCGAAGAAATATTGGTTGGAAGATTGTCTTTGTTCTTCCTTTTTATCCCCGTTAAGCCCTGCCCGGTATCTTTTACAATCTGACTGGTAGTGGCAAAAACAATGAAATCATCGGGCATTTCATTCAATTTGGTGCTTTTCAATTGATTGGAAGAAAAAAGAATATCGCCATTATCTGCAATTAAATGCTCACAGGTGGTAAACACAGGCATTCCCGTTTGCATCGTTTTAAGTGGGGACACTTCCTTTTTATTCACAAACTTCTTCAAGTCCTTAGTCAATAAGTAAAGCTTATCCCATTTATTTTCAGCCAACACTCGAGCCAAATTGCTTTGTACTTCTGTGCTTTGGACACAATACAAAAACTTTCCGCCCTTGTTCAAGAAGTTATGAACGAAGAGGTCATCCAGCGATAAATTGACATTTTGCTGAACAACCTCTTCTTTTTCTTTATCTGGTATGTTAAAAAGCTTTTTTAAAAAATTCATTCAAAAAAGTAATCACACTAGTTCGTTTCCGTTTGATTTTCCTCAGAGGATTCTTCGGTAGTTGCCTCCACTTCCAAAAGCTTCTCATCTTCTTGCTCATGAGGTCTTTTTCCGAATATTTTCTCCAAATCGTCTTTAAAAATCACTTCTTTTTCTAAAAGCAGTTCTGCAAGCGTAATTAACTTGTCTTTATTTTCCTTGAGGATATCAATAGCTCTTTGGTATTGCGTTTCTATGATTTTAGAAATCTCCTTATCGATACGCTTTCCTGTTTCTTCACTGTAAGGTTTTACAAAGGCATCATTCCCGGTAGAATCATAATAAGTGATGTTACCCAATTCCTCGTTCAACCCATATACAGTAACCATCGCTCTTGCTTGCTTGGTTACTTTTTCCAAATCGCTTAAGGCACCTGTAGAAATTTTATCAAACATGATTTTCTCGGCAGCTCTACCTCCCATGGTCGCACACATCTCATCGAGCATTTGCTCTGTTTGCACAATCATCCGTTCTGCAGGAAGGTACCATGCAGCTCCAAGAGATTGTCCTCTAGGCACAATAGTCACTTTCACCAAAGGTGCGGCGTGTTCGGTCATCCAACTCACCGTTGCATGTCCGGCTTCATGAAAAGCAATTACTTTCTTCTCTTTTTCGGTAATCACCTTGTTCTTCTTTTCCAATCCGCCTACAATTCTATCCACAGCATCTAAGAAATCTTGATGGGTAATCTGTTTCTTTCCTTTTCTGGCGGCAATCAAGGCAGCTTCATTACACATATTGGCAATATCAGCGCCAGAGAATCCAGGTGTCTGTTGGGCTAAGAATTCGATATTTACATCATCATCCAATTTCAACGGCTTGATGTGTACTTCAAAAATTTCTTGACGCTCTCTGATGTCTGGAAGATCCACATAAATTTGTCTGTCAAAACGACCTGCTCTCATCAAAGCCTTATCCAAGACATCAGCTCTGTTTGTTGCAGCTAGCACAATGACATTGGTATCAGTTCCAAATCCGTCCATCTCCGTCAACAACTGGTTCAAGGTGTTTTCTCTCTCGTCATTACCACCCGTCATGCTGTTTTTCCCTCTGGCTCTACCAATGGCGTCGATCTCATCAATAAAGATGATGGAAGGCGATTTTTGTTGAGCCTGTTTGAATAGGTCTCTAACTCGAGAAGCTCCTACTCCCACAAACATCTCCACAAAATCAGATCCAGATAAGGAGAAGAAAGGCACACCAGCTTCTCCTGCTACGGCTTTTGCCAATAAGGTTTTACCTGTTCCTGGAGGTCCTACCAATAAGGCTCCCTTTGGAATCTTTCCTCCCAAAGAGGTATATTTTTGAGGACTTTTCAAGAAGTCTACAATCTCTTGAACTTCTTCTTTGGCTCCTTCCAATCCGGCTACATTTTCAAAGGTGGTTTTTACTTTGGTGTTTTCATCAAACAATTTAGCCTTGGATTTCCCAATGCTAAAAATTTGACCGCCACCACCAGCTCCACCTGCTCCAGACATTCTTCGCATGAAGAACAACCAAATGGCAATTAATAGGATGAACGGCAACAATCCGAAAATGCCTTCCCAAATGCTTTGCCTGTCTTCATTACCAAAGTCGAGTTCCAATCCGTACTCTTTTTTGGCCTGATCCACCGTTTCTTCGAAATACTTTAGATCTCCAAAATTGTATTCATACAAAGGAGTTCCTGGTCTGTAAAAGGCAGATTTCACATGTTTCTGATGCTTTTGTTTGCTAATCGCATCTTTCTTGATGTAAATCTCTGCAATGTTTTTATTGATAACCAAGATTTCCTTGATATCATCGTCCTTCAAAATTTCAAAAAACTCATTTTTCGAAATCTTCTTTGAAGCAATACCACCACTGTTTAAAAAATTGAAAGCAATGATCGCAACGATAATTGCTCCGTAAATCCAGTAAGGACTGAATTTTAGTTTTGGTGTGTTTGGATTTTTATTTGAATCTGCCATGTTGTTTCTTTCTTGCTGTTTAGACTGTTTTCACCTCCGTAATCTTCGCATCTCCCCAAAGGCTCTCTATATCGTAAAACTCTCTTACGTGTTTTTGGAATATATGAACCACCACATTTACATAATCTAACAATACCCACTCAGAATTTGTTAACCCTTCAGAATGCCAAGGTTTGTCTTTTGTTTCCTTGCTCACTAGCTTTTGCACAGAACCTGAAATGGCATTAACATGAGTGTTTGAAGTACCCGAACATACCACAAAATAGTCGCAAACCGTATTGTCTATTTCTCGTAAATCAAGGAGTTGAATATCTTCTCCTTTCACATCATCAATTCCTTTAATTATGAACGAAATTAAATCGTCTGCACCTACGTGAATGTTCGTCATTAATAAAATTTAATTTAAGGCAAAGTTATTATTTTTTTTGAGTAATTTGTCTAAACCAATTATACTTTACACAATTATTTAACAATTGAAAATCATCAAACTTGATACCATTAATTCGACAAATTCTTTTTTAAAAGAAATGTCTCAAAATGGGGCTTGCGATAATTTTACCGTGGTCGTAGCCAAACACCAGACTGATGGCAAAGGTCAAATCGACAAAAAATGGATCACCGAGTCGGGTAAAAACCTTACTTTCAGCTTGTTATTTTCCGATAATTTATTAATTATCAATCAAAAATATATCAATTTGGCGGTTTCGCTTGCCATCTACGAGACCCTAAAAAAAATCAAAGTCCCGAACCTGTCAATAAAATGGCCGAACGACATTATGACAGACACCCAGAAAATCGCTGGGATCCTGATTGAAACATTTATCAGAGGTCAATACATCCACAAGGCAATTATCGGTATCGGTTTAAATGTAAATCAAGAAACTTTTCCCAACGAGTTAAATCGCGCTACCTCACTGAAATTAGTTACCAATAAGGAGTTTGATTTGGATGCTGTTCTTGTCGATTTATTATCGGCCTTAAAAGAGAAATTAGCCGTTGTGACTCAAAAGAATTTTTCAAAACTTGAAGCAGCCTATGGCAAAGCCTTGTACATGAAAAATGTAACTACAGATTTCCGCGACAACCATGGAAAGGTCTTTACAGGCAAAATAACGGGGATTTCTAAAACAGGAAATCTACTAATTGAGGATAGCGATCAACAAACTTTAGAATTCGGAATAAAGGAAATTAAATTCGCTTAGAGCTTTTCGAGATTTTCCGTTAAGATTTCAATAAAAGAAGTCAATGGTTTTTTCACCATCATGGCCATCATCATATTGAATTTTCCATTGAAATCGAGTTGAACTTCAGAAGTGTGAGCATCAATCTCGTCGATATTAGCGGCCAACTGAAAATCCAACTTACTGCTTGCAGCACCTAAAGTAACGTTTGAAAATTCGGTTTTGTCTTCTAAAACCAAACGGATTTCTGGCATCCCTTTTAAGGCAAATAAGAATGACTCACCATCTACCTCAAATTTTTGAATATCGTCAGGCATGATACTTTCAAAATTACCGACGTCAGCAAAAAAGTGATACATTTCTTCTGCCGATTTGTTTACAATTACTTTGTCTCCTGATATATTCATTGATTTGGTTTTTAAGGTTTCCACTCACCCGGATTGGATCTCCAATCACGAAGTAAACTTAGTTCTTTTTGGCTAATATACTGACTATCCAATGCTTGCTCAAGTAAAATTTCATAATTACTCAAGGTTTTCAAATTGACATTGTGATTTTCAAAATTTTCTGATGCTACATCAAATCCGTAAGAGAAGATGGCTACCATTCCCTTTACCGACGCACCCGCCTCTTTTAAAGCATCTACAGCGGCCAAACTACTTTTTCCAGTACTTATCAAGTCTTCAATGACAACCACATTTTGGCCTGACTCCAAATGACCTTCTATCTGATTTTTTCGTCCATGCTTCTTTGGTTCTGGTCTAACATATACAAAAGGAACTCCCAACTCTTGGGCAATTAATACCCCAATGGCAATGGCCCCAGTAGCCACGCCTGCTATGGCATCAGGCTTACCGAATTCTTCTTCGACAATCTTCGCCATTTGTTCCTTGATGTAAATTCTTACCGGAGGAAAAGATAGTGAAACTCTATTGTCACAGTAAATGGGTGATTGCCAACCTGAAGCCCAAGTGAATGGGTTTTCTGGACTCAACTTTATTGCCTTAATTTGAAGCAACAGTTCCGCAGTTTTTTTTGCTGTATCTTTGTTTAGAATCATGCCCACAAATGTATAAAGTTTTTATAAATGATAAGCCAATTATAATAACTTCTTCCTATGAAAATGAAGAAGATTTACCGGTTCAATTATTTAAAGAAACCGTGGTTGATGAAATCATCTACCGACTTAAAAATGAGAGTCTTGAGGGAATTATTTTATTCTCAGATCAGCTAGAAAGTGATTGGAAAACCTTTCAAGAAAGTTTTAAAGTGGTTCGAGCTGGAGGTGGTTTGGTTTTGAATGACAACAAAGACATCCTCTTTATTTATCGCAATGACAAATGGGATCTTCCCAAGGGCAGAATTGAAAAAGGTGAATCGGTAGAAACAACCGCCATCCGAGAAGTAGAAGAAGAATGTGGTATTAACGGCTTGAAAATTCTTCAAAAGCTGGTCACTACCTTTCATATTTACTTCCAAGACCAATATTGTTTGAAAGAAACACATTGGTTTCTAATGAAAACCGATTATTCGGGAAACTTAACTCCCCAGTTAGAGGAAGGAATTACCAAAGTGGCTTTCATTCCGCAAAATGAGATTGAAAACATTATCGAAAAGTCCTACAAGAATATAGATCTCACCTACAACGTCTATAAAAGCCTAAATATTTAAAAATTGCTTCTATATTTGCCGACTTAAGTTATTCTCATGGCAAGTTTTATAAGAAAGCGAGTTCAAAACGTTAGAAACGATATTTTATCCGGTATTACCGTGGCATTAGCGCTGGTACCAGAAGCAGTAGCTTTTGCCTTTGTGGCAGGAGTTGATCCTTTGGTTGGACTCTATGCTGCCTTTATGATCGGATTAATTACCTCCATTTTTGGAGGAAGACCAGGAATGATCTCCGGAGCAACTGGAGCTTTAGCTGTAGTTATGGTCAACTTAGTTTCTGAAGGAAACGCCATGGGGAGTCCAGACGAAAATTTAGGCTTGTACTATCTATTTCTAACCGTGATTCTAATGGGAATCATTCAGTTTTTAGCCGGTGTTTTCAAGCTCGGTAAGTTTGTTCGATTGATCCCTCACCCGGTCATGATGGGATTCGTAAATGGTCTGGCCATTGTCATTTTCCTTTCACAGCTGGGAATGTTTACCCAACAGGTAAATGGCGAAAAGGTTTGGCTAGAAGGATCTGCTCTGTATTGGATGATCGGCTTGGTAGGATTGACCATGTTAATTATGTGGGGTTTGCCTCAAATAAAAGCTGCTAAAAAACTGCCAGAAGCACTGATTGCGATTCTCGTTGTTTCCGGTATTGTTATTTTCTCTGGATTGGATGTAGCAACCGTTGGATCCTTCATCCGTGATGGAGGTGGTGAAGGATTGAAAGGAGGATTTCCTGTTCCTGTTTTGGAAACTTTTACCAAGATTCCTTTGAATATGAAAACATTATCATTCATCTTTCCATATGCCTTAATACTTGCAGCCATTGGATTAATTGAATCCTTAATGACTTTAAACTTAATTGATGATTTAACCGAAACACGAGGAAATTCCAACCGCGAATGTATGGCCCAAGGTGGTGCTAATATCATTACCGGACTATTTGGGGGAATGGGTGGATGTGCCATGATTGGTCAATCGATTATCAACATCAAGGGTGGCGGACGTGGTCGCTTATCTGGAATAACAGCAGCAGTATTCTTATTGATGTTTATCCTATTTGCCTCCTCATACATTGAGCAAGTTCCAATTGCAGCGCTCGTAGGTGTAATGTTTATGGTGGTTATTGGAACCTTTGCCTGGTCTAGTTTCAGAATCATTAATAAAATTCCGAGAGCGGATTTGATCGTATTGATTATGGTGTCTTCTTTGACTGTAATTTTCGACTTGGCCATTGCCGTAATTGCAGGTGTGATTGTTAGTGCTTTGGTTTTCTCATGGGAAAACGCCAAGCGCATTCGTGCTCGTAAGAGATTCAAAGAAGACGGCACAAAGATTTACGAGATTTGGGGACCTTTATTCTTCGGAAGTATTTCGGCCTTCAATGAAAAATTTGATGTAAAAAATGATCCGGATTCAGTAGAGATTGATTTTGTAGAATCGAGAGTTTCCGATCATTCTGCCTTAGAAGCCATTTTCAATCTTGTTGAAAAATACGAAGCAGCTGGTAAAAAAATCACTTTGAAACACCTCAGTCAGGATTGTAAAATCCTATTGAACAAGGCCAATCCGAAATTTAAAGAAGTAATTGAGGAAGCAATTGATGACCCAAGGTATCATTTAGCGGCCAATCCTGAACAATTTGAAAAAAGTCTATCAGACTATACCTTTTAGGGCAAGTCAAATCTGGCGTTCGCTACTTTTTCGATTTTACTGACAATTTCAGGTCTAGAGCGAATCAAATGCTTCAATTCATAAGACGTAAGTTCAAGCATCTCACAGCGCCGTTTGGCAATCACAGAAGCCGTTCGTTTGGTATCCCTTAACAAGGCAATTTCACCGAAAAACTGACCTTTTTTCAATTGGACAATTTTATCGGAATCGGCGATAACAACCTCCACCTCACCTTCTAAAATGAAATACATAGCATCGCCAATATCACCTTGTTTGATAATGGTTTCGTTTTTGCTAAATCTTTTCACAGTCAGCATTCTCGCGATTTCTGAAATTGTACCTCGATCCAACGTAGCGAACAACGGAACTTTAGAAACCAAGTTCCAGCTCGTAATGTATTTGATACGCGCCAATTCTTGTGCAAATCCGTTTGCCAAAATACCTGCTGGCAAAGCAAACATCCCCAAACCAACAATAGAAGCTAGTGCACCCAAAAGTTTTCCCAAGGCCGTAACCGGAACCACATCACCATAACCTACTGTAGCAAGGGTCACAACAGACCACCACATGGATTCTAAAATGCTTGAAAAGCCCTTCGGATTTGCATCCTTCTCCACAAAATAAAGAACTGTAGAAATTGCAAATGTGAGTAACATCATCAGGTACAAAGAGGCTAAAATGGACTTTCGTTCGCTGATGATAACATCCTTGAAGATGGTGAGTGCATCTGAAAACCTAGCTATTTTCAGAAAAGCTGCAATACCCAGAATTAGTTTTAAAAAATGAAATTGTTCTAAATCAAATAAGAGAATGAAAAAGGGTAAGGAAGTAACTAAATCCACAGCTCCTTCAAAAGACAGCAAATACTTGTGCATGTACTTGAGCGGCTGACCTAAAAACAGATTGACCACAAAATCCAATACCAACAATCCGAATACAATCAACTCTAGCCTCTCAATATAATGATGGTAATTGCTATTGAATCGCGTGGTTTCAATCGCAACCAAAAAAGTTGCAGCAACAGCGATTGCAGTGATTAAAATCCGGTAGAGACTATTATCGTGAAAGGACTGTCTTTGCTTTTCCATGGTTGATTGAGTGAAAAGTTAAAAGATTTTATAAATCGGTAATTGCATGTGTGCCTTTTCGTAATGTGGGGAATTCTTATGAATAAAATTCAACTGTGCTCGCGGACTTTTGGCAAAGTTTTCATCCTTCATTTGCTCTTCAAACTGTTTCTTTAGCAGTGCATCATTCTTTAGCAATTCTTCAGCGATATCCTCAAAAACATAAGCCGAATAACCTTCTTTTCGTTGCAAAATGGTATCAAAGAAATTCCAGTTGAAAAATGAGTCAGGAGCTTCAGCTTCAAGGGTTTCTAGCAAATACCGCACTCCGTTTTGATTGGTAGGAATTAAAATATCTCCTTTTGAAAAAGCCACCTTTTGCACCGATCTTCGGACCTTGGTGTTGTAGTGTAAATAATGACCCTCGTAAGGCGAGCGACGGGTATCAAATTGATCGATATGATTCACCTCAACTTCGATGAGGGTATCCTTTTCAAATCGACTGTATTGAATCTCATTGGTTTTTAATCGGTCAAAAACCGCATGCCAACCTTTCTTCAAAATGTAATAGTTGGGAATCCTAATTTCTTTGGACGGAACAAAATTATTGTAATACTTGACCTCTTTGGTGTAAGGTTTACTCCTATCATAAAACAAGCGCTTTCCGTTTGTTACCTTACTATCGATGTAAGATCCTTCATAGCCTTTGAATTGAAGTGTTGATGGATTGGTACGATCTACCTCATACGCGATGGCATAGCTCTTTTTGGAGAGCAATTCAGAAACTGCATTTTGTCGCAATTCAGAAATTGTATCAGCATTTTCAACCGTAAAATCGAGGGTAGAAAACAATAACTCATAGGTCTGCTCCACCCGATCTTTGTAAGGCTTCAACATATGGGTTTCAATCATAAAACCTAAGGAATGAAACAAGGTTGTATACCCCGTTGAATATCTAGGTCCGTCATAAAATTGCGACCACCCTTTCTCAGGAGTCGAGCCCCAAACATTTACATAGGGAGTAATGTCAAGTCCTTTTTGTTGTAGTGACGACTCGATATACGGACGCATTTCTGTTTCTAAAAAAGGACCTAACTTCCCTCCTAGCTTATTATGTTGCGTGAAAAGATGTGTTAAGGTATACTGATAATCTGCACCATTACTCACATGCGTATCGATAAATACATCGGGATTCAATGCATGAAATATTTCTGCAAAAGCAGCTGCATTCTTAGAATCCTGTTTGATGAAATCCCTGTTCAAGTCAAAATTTCTGGCATTTCCACGAAATCCATAAGCCTTAGGTCCATTCTGATTGGTTCTCGTATGAGAGTTTCTATTAAATGCACCTCCAACATTGTAAACCGGAATCACAGCCAATACAACGTCTTTGTATTTGGACTTTAAGGAATCGTTCTTTACGATGTCTCTAAGTAACATCATGGAGGCATCAATTCCGTCTGATTCCCCTGGGTGGATTCCATTATTGATAAGGACTTTTCTCTTCGTAGCGTTTTTTAGATCTGAGATATTGTAAATACGATCGGAGTCATAAACCAATAAATGCAAGGGTTCACCCGAATCGGTTTGACCAAATGTAAAAAGTGAAAACTCATCGTAGGTATCTGCCAGAGCCTTATAGTAATCAATAACTTCTGCATAAGTGGCTGTTTCAAATCCTTCAGATTGCTCAAATTTTGTAGTAAAATCAAACGCTTCATCAGCATTTTTAGCACAAGAAAAAATCAGTGTTACCAAGATCAATGACAACACCTGCTGTAGCTTTTTAGTTCGTATCATCAACATTATATTCTTACAGACTTAGGTACTAGTTTGGTGTAATCTCCATTATTTCGAATCACGTCTCTCACAATTGACGAGGAGATGTAGGAAGTTTTGGCCGACGTTAAAAGAAACACAGTCTCAATCGGGGCCAAATCCCTATTGGTATGAGCGATGGCTTTTTCAAATTCAAAATCAGCAGGATTGCGAAGACCTCTCAAGATAAATTCCACATCATTCTCCAAGCAAAAATCCACTGTTAAACCCCTGTAAGCAACCACTTTGATATTCGGCACATACATAAAAGCATCTTCGATAAACTTTTTTCGTTCTTCTAGGGAAAACATATACTTCTTATCGGCATTGATTCCGATGGCAATGATTAGCTCATCAAATAATTTTGCTCCTCGTTCTATGATATCGAAATGCCCGAGTGTTATGGGGTCAAAAGATCCTGGAAAAATTGCACGTCTCATAATTAATTCTGTTTGATACAAGATAAGTTGGAATCATGAATCAGGATTCACTGGTACAAACTTTATCAATAAAATTTGAAATTTTACCTTGTAATTTTTTAATTCTTTGTTCTGCATCTTTGAATTTCTCTCCGCTAACATAGCCTAAATTGTGGCAAATAATCAATTGGGTTTCCCATTCAAAAGCAGATCCTAAACTATCCTCAAGAAATCTAGTGAAATGTTTTACTGTTCTTTTACTAGTTCCTTCGGCAATATTTGACGGTATTGAAACAGAGCTTCGATTCATTTGATTCGCTATTCCAAATTTTTCAAAACTCGGAAACTCGGATGTAAATTGATAATTCAAACTCACCAAATCCATTGATTCCTGCCAAATATGCAGCTTTTTAAAATTGTGTCTTTTCATAGCGCTAATATTTCTTTTTCTTTCTTACAAATATCCTGATTCGATCCTCCTGAATCGTGATTCCAGCTCTAAAAATTAGTTCTCAAAGCAGACCGAATCGCATTATCAAATAAGGCTTCAAGTGAAATTCCCGCTTCACTTGCTTGCTGAGGTAAAATACTCTCTTCCGTTAAACCCGGAACAGTATTCATCTCTAAAAAATAAGGTTCTCCATTCACCAAGATAAACTCTGATCTTGAAAAACCTGAAATCTGGAGAAATTTATAAATCTTCTTTGCTTCCTCTTCAACCTTGATTTGATGATTCGGAATCAATCTAGCGGGAGTAATTTCTTGCGATTTACCTTGGTATTTTGCTTCGTAATCAAAAAAGTCATTCTCGGAAACAATCTCGGTAATCGGAAGCACTTTGATTTGATTTTCAAATTCTAAGACCCCAACCGACACTTCAGTACCGTCTAAAAAAGATTCAATTAAAATTTCAGAATCCTCATCAAATGCTTTGTCAATAGCAGCTCTCAAAGCCATGGATTCGTAAACCTTTGAAATTCCGAAACTAGATCCTGCTTTATTGGGTTTTACAAAACAAGGCAATCCGACCACGTCCAAAATATAAGATTCATCAAAATCATCTCCTTCATTCAAGAAAACCGATTTAGCTGTTTTAATTCCGTATTGCTTCAACACACTCAAAGTGTCCCTTTTGTTAAAGGTAAGTGCCATTTGATAAAAAGGTGCTGATGTGTGCTTGATTCCAAGGATCTCCAAATAGGCAATAAAAGAACCATCTTCACCAGGTGTGCCATGTATCGCATTAAACACGCAATCAAAATTGATTTTCTCTCCTTGAATGATAACCGAAAAGTCCTCTTTTTGAATAGGGTATTCGGTATCATCCTCATCGAGTACAACCCATTTTTCTTTTAGGATGTGAATGCGGTAGGGTTGGTAAATTTCTCTATTTAAATGCTTAAAAACTACGTTTCCACTCTTAATTGAGATGTTTACTTCAGAAGAGTAACCACCCATTACAATACCTACAGAAACTTTCATGAATAAAGGAATATGCAAACAAATTTATCAAAATATAAATAGAAAAGACAACGTTTAGATTTTATATATTTGTTTCGGTCAAAATAAGGATAATGAATTTTTTACGCTTCTTAATTAGCAAGGTTTTTTTCAAACAATTGGCAATAGCCGTAATTGGGTTTTTCGTCCTTGTCTTTGGTCTTAAGTTTTGGCTCGGATTTACCACCAATCACAATCAAAAAATTGAGGTGCCTGATTTGCACAAGTTACCTATCGATAAAGCTGCTGAAAAACTGAAAGAATCGGATTTGGATTTCATTGTGATTGACAGTGCCAATTACAATCCTACCTATCCCAAAAAATCGGTCATTGAACAAAGTCCAGAAGCTGGCGATTTCGTGAAAGAAAAGCGTAAGATTTATTTGACGTTAAATCCTTCGAAATACCGAGATGTTACCCTTCCAAAATTGAATGGTAAAACAAAGCGTCAGGCCATATCCAATTTACGATCCATCGGAATTAATGTTGGCACAAATTTCACCTATGTTACCGACATTGGAAAAGATGTTGTTCGTGGTATCAAGTTCAATGGAAAAACCTTGAATCCTGGAGATAAAATCCCACTTAACTCCATCGTAGAACTTATTTTAGGCGATGGTAAGGGCCGCTAACGGATCTACCTTTCAACTGTAATCAAATGCAAGAAAATTCAAGAACTTCTGAATTCGATAGTGATGACTTGTACGAGCATTATCGGTTTATTGCCAGCGACGGACAAGTACCATTGCGGGTTGATAAATTCTTGATGAACTTTATTGAAAACGCGACTCGAAATAAAATTCAGCAAGCAGCAAAAGCTGGGAATATATTGGTGAATGAAAAGGTAGTCAAATCCAACTACAAGGTAAAACCTAAAGACGTTGTTCGAGTAGTCTTAGCTCATCCTCCACATGAGAACTTATTGGTAGCTGAAGATATTCCGCTTGATATAATTTATGAGGATGATGATGTTATTGTGGTGAACAAACCGGCAGGTATGGTGGTGCATCCTGGACATGGTAACTACACAGGAACCTTGGTCAACGGATTGATTCATCATATTGAAAACCTTCCCACCAATAACAACGAAAGACCTGGGTTGGTGCATCGAATTGATAAGGATACCAGTGGTTTATTGGTCATTGCCAAGACAGAATATGCTATGGCCCATTTATCTAAACAATTCTTCGACCGAACTACCGAGCGCTTGTACTATGCTTTGGTCTGGGGCAATATCGATGAGGATTCTGGAACCATTGAAGGACATATAGGTCGACATTTTAAGAATCGATTACAAATGGATGTTTTTCCGGATGGTGAATTTGGAAAACCAGCCATTACCCATTATAAAGTAATCGAACGCTTGACTTATGTCACACTCGTTCAATGCAAATTGGAAACGGGTAGAACCCATCAAATTCGAGCCCATTTCAAACACATTGGACATACCTTGTTCAACGACGAACGCTATGGTGGAGATCAAATTTTAAAAGGAACCACATTTAGCAAATACAAACAATTTGTAGACAATTGTTTCAAGGCGCTTCCAAGACAGGCATTGCATGCCAAAACATTAGGGTTTACACATCCAACAACAGGTGAATTCCTACAATTCAACTCTGAAATTCCTCAAGATATGCAGGCTTGTTTGGAGAAGTGGAGAACCTATTCCAAACATAGAGACAGCTAATTTCCGCTAAGTTTATTACCTTAGAAGAGCAAATCTTCGGATTTCAATCAACCAAACCAATTTCATGCAGTACGGATTTACCGACATACTCCAATTACTGGGTGCATTAGGATTGTTCCTATTCGGAATGAAAGTCATGAGTGATGCCTTACTTAAAATGGCCGGAAGTAAGATGCGGTCTATTTTAGCAACCATGACCTCCAACAGGTTTTTGGGTATTTTCACCGGTTTTTTCATCACCTCGGTCATACAGTCCTCATCTGCTACTACTTTAATGGTGGTGAGTTTTTCAAATGCTGGATTACTGACCCTTACAGAATCGATTAGTGTAATTATGGGTGCCAATATTGGAACAACCATTACTGCCTGGTTGATTACCATTTTAGGTTTCAAGGTAAGCATGAGTACCATTGCCCTTCCCTTACTTGGACTCGGATTCGGATTGACTTTCGGAAAAAGTTGGAAGACCAAGGAGATTGGTAATTTTATTATCGGATTCTCTTTGTTGTTTATTGGACTTCAGTTTTTGAAGGAAGCCATGCCCGACATCAAAAACAATCCCGAAATACTTTCTTTCTTATCACAATATACAGACCTCGGTTACGGGTCACTCCTCCTCTTTTTACTCATTGGAACCATATTGACTGTGGTCATCCAATCCTCGAGTGCCACCATGGCCTTAACACTCATCATGTGTGCTCAAGGTTGGATTCCCTTTGAAATGGCAGCAGCCATGGTTTTGGGAGAAAATGTGGGTACCACCATTACCGCGAATTTGGCAGCCATGATTTCCAATTATCAAGCCAAACGCACGGCCTTTGCCCATTTGATTTTTAATTTAATCGGGGTGTTTTGGGTCTTGCTACTCTTTTATCCATTCATCAAATTTGTAAGTTGGCTAACGGTTCAAGTTGGTTCTGAATCGCCTTATGTTTCGGCAGCAGCAATTCCTGTGGCTATATCGCTGTTCCATACCTGTTTCAACATCGCCAACACCTTCTTGCTGGTGTGGTTTGTGAATCCGATTGCCAAAATTGTTGAACGGTTTATCAAAGCAAAAGAACCTGTGGTTGCTGAAATTGACAAACCCATTTATATTACCAAAGACGCCGCAGGATATCCTGAAACTGCCATTTATGCCTTGCAGAAAGAATCCAAAAACCTCTACAAAAACACGGTGTTTGAAATAGTAGTTCATGCCCTCAGTTTGCATCGAGCGGATATCAAATCGGACCTAAAAGCCAAAAAAGTAGTCAAGGGTTCCAAGGTAGATTTAGGGGTGGATGTTCGGAAATTGTACCAAACAAAGATTAAAACTATTTACGGAGAAATCATTCAGTTTGCCACCACTACACAAAGCAAATTGGATTTAACGCAAGCCCAAAACAGAGAGATTTCAAAAATTAAGTTGGCCAATCGAAAAATGGTTGAAGTGGTTCGATATGTGAAGGAACTCGGCAAAAACGTATCCAAATACATGGATTCTGAGAATGAGCATCTCACCAAAACCTACGATAAATATCGAAAGGATATTGTTCGAGTGCTGCGCATTATATATCTATTCCGAAAGGAAAATGAAAATGAAAAGCACCATCAAAAACTGGTAGAATTAAAGCAGCAGGCCAAGAAAAAAATTAATCAGGATAGCAAAACCATAGATCGATTGATTCGAAACAAACTGATTTCTGCTGATATGGCTTCTTCCTTGGTGAACGACAATGACAACTTCAATAATGTAATTAAGGGATTGATAGAAATTGCAGAACTGCTATATACCACCAAAGACTCTCTTGTTGAAAACGGCGATGAACCTTCTACAACCCAAACATATACCCCACCGAAAAACTAACAAAGCCTGTGGTAGGCAAATTTGATTCAGTGGTCACAGCGTTGGGTAGGTTTAGGGTGTACCCCAACTCAAAATCCCAGGACTTTGAGGTTAAGGAAATTGGGAAATTAACCTGCGTATTGAGTAAATCAAATACATCGTATGAAAATAACACCAACTGTGGTTGGCCATTCACTAGTTGTGGTCTGATAAAAGAAATTGTCTGTTGCGCAACAACGAGACTTACGTTGGGTCTAAAACGGACAGCACTAGTAGCTGTTCTTTGTAAATCAAAACTCAAAAAGGAGTTACTCACCAATTGAAAGGAATTCGAATCTCCGAACAAATAGGATCCTGCAAGCGTTGTACCCAAGGATCTCTTTTTATTGGTAATCCCTACACTTAAATCCAATGAATTGGTAAAAGAACCGGCATCTCCTGTAAAAAAGTATCGGGTGTATCCCAAATTATAAAACAGCGAATTGCTTGCCCCTATCGTATTGAAATATGCCAGTGATAGACTGGTAAAATCCCATTTAGGATCAAAACTTTCATAATAGATTCCGGATAAGGTAGCATTAAAACCAGACTTATGGAAGTAGGTCATTTGCGGAATCATATTAAACTGATCTACTCCAGTGTCTCTACCCGAGAAAAAAGTGTTGCTATTATATGTTAGGGAGGTATATAAAAAATCTTGAGAAATGCCGGCCAACATCATTTCGTCTAGAAATTGTTGTTCATTAAAAAACATTTCATCCAAAAGTAGATCGATATCCTCATCAGATCGTTCTTGTGCATAGGTACAAAAAGAGGTTGCTACTGTGATCAGTAGCAACCCATATTTTCTAATGATTTTAGGAAAATTCAACCTAAGAATTTGCATTCAGTCCCGATTAATTGCCTCTCTTTCTATTCTTTTGCCTACCTCCTGCATTATTTCTTGGACCATCTTTTAACTCGCCTCGATCTTTGGCATTCCGGATTTTATCAATCCGTTCTTTCAATACATTGCGCTGTTCCTTGGTGAGTGTTTTACGAAAACTCTCTCTTGTCTGACGCAATCGCATTTGCTGATTCTTTACCAGATCGCGTTGCGTTTTTGTAAAACTCGCCATCAACTGCTTTCGGATTTGTGCTTTTGAAAGCGATTTGTTTCTGAGAATGGCCAACTGATCTTTGCTCAAACTTGCTTTGAACGCCTCACGATTTGCTTTCAGGATTTCCTTTTCCTTGGCCAACAATCGCTGCTGTTCTTTGGTAAGTTCTTTTGAAATGAGTTCGTATCCCGAACTTTGAGCCTGCATAAGTGTAGCACAAAAAATGAAACCTAAAAAGATCAGCTGATGTATGTTCGTTCTAAATTTCATTTTTTATTGTTTTGACTAAATTACAAATTATTCTCTATTAATTACAAGCTTGCTTGGCTGCTTCTAATTCTGTTTCATCATTGATGGTGGCAACAGTTCCGTCTCGGTATTCAATATCTACTGGGAAATTCACTACACCCTTTTCATCAACATCTGGATTGTCTTTGTGCCATTGTCTGATCAATTTAAAATCTCTTCTTTCGTTGACATCAATTACGGAACCATCAGGCATTGTGAAAGACACTGGCAATACAAATCTGAAACACTTTCTTCGATCTCTATCTGCTCTACAAGAATTCTTTACTTCTCGAAGATCTTCCACGTCAATTAAAGTTTGTACGGTTCCATCTTCCAAGGTAACATCTACTGGAAATACCAATTCTGGTTTTTCTGTAGCATCTGGATTCGCTGTATACCAATCTCTAATCAAAGACCACTCATCCTTGGAGTTCAAGGTAATGCTTGAATCATCTGGCATGATAAAATCAATTGGGAAAACAAATTCGAAACATCTGTTACGTCTCCTTCTTGATCGATCTCTGGTATCGTCTAATTGTCTTCCTTGTAAATCGAAATATACGTCGCTTGAATTCTCCATGCGCGATTCGTCAACAGAGCTTACCGCTACTTTGTAACCCAAGGCATTTGCCAATTCTACCTGATTGATGAAGTTATCGTTTAATTCACCATTGAAAGTTGTTTGAGTTGAAGTAGGTAAATCATCACTTCCTACCACTGTTCGGTTGGCTGTATCAATTTGATCGATTAATGTAGCATCAGAACTTAAATTGATTCCGTCTGAATTTTCACTACAGGAAGTGAATACAAAAAATGATAGCAATAAAGTTGCTAATGTCAAACTAGCAATGGATGCTCTTGTTCTTTTTGTGTTTGTTTTAATAGTTTTCATACTCTTTGTTTTTAATTTTAAAATTGCTTCTGTTTTCTTAGAACCCAATTTTCTCAAATAGTTTGAAAATTTTATAAAATTATTGTTTCGATGAATTTATCATCTGTGTAATTATCTAATAATGAGTCTTCTACAAACAAAGAATTCATAAAGAAATTATCTAGTTTTTGTTCAGACAACTCGGCCTTGATGACAATTTCATTGATTAATAATTCATTCGTATATCCATCAACCTCATCATCTTCTAACAATAATGAATTGATCAATACATTTTCTGAAGTCATTAATAAATCATAACTGTCATCCGTGGTGTTTCCATTAAAATTGAACAACCAAAGATTAAAAAATAGCAAGAAGACCACACTGGCAGCCACCATATACTGCAATCGAACATTCATATATCGAACCTTCGTCTCCTTTTTGGGTGGTTCGACCTGTTCTGTTCGTACTTTGTCGAGAATGGAAAGCTTTGACTTAGCGAAGTAATCGCTAGGCATTTCCATCCCCAAATATTCTTTGTGTTTCTCTGCAATGGAGTTCTTATCTCCTCTTAGAAATTTGTCGTTATGTTTTGGTGCTTTACCCATAATCTTTTGTTAGACCCAACTTTTTTAAAATAGTTTGGTTTTATTCTAATATTTTTTTCTCAATGATTTTCACAGCAGCGTAATAGCTTGATTTCAAGGTGCTTTCACTCACATTTAATAGTTCAGAAATTTCTCGAAAACTCAAATCATCGAAATATTTCATCTGAAAAACCTTCCGTTGTTTTTCTGTAAATCCCTGAATGATCCGATGCAACTTGGCTTGTATTTCGTCACCGCTGTAGTAACTATCCTCTTGTAAAATCTGAAAGTGATTCAGGGTGGCATCTTCTAAATTGTCAAACTGAAATCGCTTGTTCTTTTCAATAAACCGCATGGATTCATTATAGGCAATCCGATACATCCAGGTATGCAAAGAACTTTTCTCTTGAAATTTTTCAATACTTCTGTAAATCCGCACAAAGGTGTTTTGCAACACATCATCTGCATTCTCATGTGTAATCACCAACTTCCGAATATGCCAATACAACCGCTCTTGATACAAATCTAACAGTTCAGCAAAAGCCGCATCCTTCAATTTGGGGTTCTTCAATTTTGCAACAAGGGCTTGATCTTTCTTCAAGTAAAAAAGTTTGGTGTGTTGATTAGACCTTTAAAGTTAAAAATAGTTTGACTGATACCCTAAAGATTTGAGAAATATCATTTCTGTATATAGCAATATAGATATAAAATTGACCAAGCTTTTCGTTGTATCTCCCCTCGCTTTTATTTTTGTAAAAAACGATTTCATGAAGATTATTATTTCACCAGCAAAGTCCTTAGATTTCGAAACGAAAGCAGAAACTAGCCTTCATACGACACCTGAGTTTTTAGAAGATTCAACCAAATTGAATAAAAAACTAAAAACAATTTCTCGAAAGAAATTGGGTGAATTGATGCGTATTTCGCCAACCTTAGCAAGTTTGAACTATGAAAGAAATCAATCTTGGGAGAACGAATACGACCTTGAAGAAGGCAAACAAGCGGTGTATGCTTTTACTGGTGAAGTATATCGTGGTCTTGACATGAACACACTTCCAGAGGATAAAATTCCCTTTTTACAAGAGAATCTTCGAATTGTTTCGGGTTTGTACGGACTTCTAAAACCTCTTGATGTCATCCTGCCTTACCGATTGGAGATGGGTACAAGATTGAAAGTGGGAAGAAAAAATAACCTGTATGAGTTTTGGGGAGATAAACTGACCCAAACCTTAAATGAAGAAATGGAAGAAGGAGAAATCTTAGTCAATTTAGCTAGTAACGAATACAACAAAGCCATTCTCAACAAATCATTAAAGGCGGATGTCATCACTCCGGTTTTCAAAGACTTTAAAAATGGTCAATTAAAAACCATCATGACGTTTGCGAAGAAAGCACGTGGTTTAATGGTTCGTTATATTGTAGACCATAAAATCACTTCGGTAGAGGATTTAAAAGGATTCAATTACGAAGGCTATGGTTTTAGCGCGGAATTATCTACCGACAGCGAATTCGTATTTACCCGCTAATTTTTCATTTGGTACATCACCCAAGTATGGGGCGCCGTAACGGCAAATAAAATTGCAAATACGATTGAGGCAAATTGGTTGAGTTCTGGAAACAGAAAATACAAACCTACCAATCCCATCAAACTGATACCCCAAAAAATAGAGGCATTCTTTAGATAATGAATGACAGCCTTCTTGTTAAAGTCGCCCGAAATGAATTTTGTCTGATGAATGATCGAAGGAATGGAATGCCAGAAAATGAAGTAAATGGCAAAGCTCAACACAAGAGAGGAAGTATTAAACACAACCGCTAATACCAAGAAGTAAAACAATTCTCTTCCAAAATTTACTTCTGTTTTCTTTTTTGTTAGAAGTATATAGGCGCTCATTAAAACTAGGAGGGCTCCACTAATCCCCAAGGAAATCTGTATTTGCAACTCCGAAAATGAAGATCCAGTCAGTTCTTTCATAATAATGGCAACATCTTCCTGTGAAATGTAAAAAAGCAAGGAAAATAGAAAAACGCCATAGGCAGAGAAGTAGACCGTATCAAACAAAGTACCTTGGTTTAATTTCTCTCCGAGGTGCTCTTCACCAAAATGATAGGAACTAAGGATTACAAATAATAATATGGCAACATATGAATTGATATAGAAGGTGAGAATACAAAGGGCAATAATTCCCAAATAGATAGCAATACTTTTAAGGTTTGATTTTTTGTCTGACTTTTTTTTAGATAAAATCAACAAATCATTCGCACCATGTAATATACCAACGGAGACTACCATAATATAGGCTACCGAATCTTCCACTAATTCACCGAATTGTACGCTAAACCATATCAAGAAAAATGTAAAAAAAATCATAAAATCTTGATATTTATAGCTCAAAATGTTGTTCATAGTGCAAAATTAAGAATTTATCACTACTTTTGTTTATCTTTTTACTCAAAAGATTAAACGTTTGTAACTAATTAAATTAATGTACAATGTATTATTTTTCTAAATTTTTAGCCGTTGCAAAAATGGCTACGGATGATTATGTTGGATTCACATTCTTCGTTGGATGTATGGCTATGATGGCTGCTTCTGCATTTTTCTTCCTTTCTATGAACAACTTTGACAAAAAATGGAGAACTTCTATTTTGGTATCAGGGTTAATTACTTTCATTGCTGCAGTGCACTACTGGTATATGAGAGATTACTGGGCATCTAATGCTGAGTCACCAACATTCTTTAGATATGTTGACTGGGTATTAACTGTACCATTAATGTGTGTTGAGTTCTACTTAATCTTAAAAGTAGCTGGAGCTAAGAGATCAATGATGTGGAGATTAATCTTCTTATCAGTGATTATGTTAGTAACTGGATATTTTGGAGAGGCTGTTTACAGAGACCAAGCTTGGTTCTGGGGTCTAATTTCAGGTATCGCTTACTTCGTAATCGTTTATGACATCTGGTTAGGTGAAGCTAAGAAATTGGCTGAAGAAGCTGGTGGAGCTGTATTAAAAGCACACAAAACATTATGTTGGTTCGTTTTAGTAGGATGGGCAATCTATCCATTAGGTTATATGGCTGGTACTCCAGGATGGTATAGCTTTATTGGAGATTGGGGTCTTAACATGGACGTAATCTACAACATCGGTGATGCTGTAAACAAAATCGGATTCGGTTTAGTGGTTTATGGTGCTGCATTAGCTAGCTCTAACGACTAATCATCGATCGATAAAGACATAAAGAAACTCGAGCATTGCTCGAGTTTTTTTTGATTTATACCTTAACAATCTGCCAATCTAACGGTAACGGCCAATCCTCCTTCTGAGGTTTCTTTGTAGTTTTTATTCATGTCCTTCGCCGTTTCCCACATCGTATCAATCACCTCATCCAAATGCACCAAGCATTCCTTGGGATTGGTTTCCAAAGCAATCTCTGCTGCATGAATGGCTTTGATAGCACCCATAGAGTTTCGTTCGATACATGGCACCTGAACGAGTCCGGCTATAGGATCACAGGTAAGACCCAAATGATGCTCCATGGCAATTTCAGCCGCCACGAGACTTTGAGAAGGCGTACCACCCATTAATTCGGTCAAAGCTCCCGCTGCCATTGCTGAGGATACCCCAATTTCAGCCTGACATCCGCCCATTGCGGCAGAAATCGTCGCATTTTTCTTGAATAAACTTCCTATTTCACCTGCCGTCAGCAAAAATCTTCGAACGTGTGAAAGGTCGGCCTTGTGGTTTTCAATTACCAAATAATACATCAATACTGCCGGAATTACACCTGCACTTCCATTGGTAGGGGCAGTTACTACTCTTCCTAGTGAAGCATTTACCTCGTTGACAGAAAGAGCAAAACAACTCACCCATTTTAAAATCTGTCGGAATTTCACCTCTGTACTTCGAATAGCATTTATCCATTGGCTCGGAGTTCCATAGCTTATCTCCTGAATCAATTTCTTATGGGTATCATAGGCTCTGCGTTTCACATTCAATCCGCCAGGAAGTTTTCCTTCTGTATGACAACCCAGGTACATGCATTCCAACATGGTGTTCCAAATGCGATCCAATTCGTCATGAATTTCTTTTTCTGTTTTCAATTCCAATTCGTTTTTGAAAACTACCTCCGAAATCAATAGATTATCCCGCTCACAGTACTCTTCAAGTTGCATGGCTCTATTGATCGGATAGGGAAAATTCTTCTTATTGATCTCAATATCTTCCTCCAAATTGTCATCCTCTTGAACAATGAAACCTCCTCCAATAGAATAATAGGTCTCTTTTGAAATCAATTCTTCTCCACGATATGCCGTAAAGGAAACTCCATTGGGATGAAAAGGAAGGAACTCCCGATTGAATCTGAGGTCATTAGGCACAAAGGGAATCACCTTACCTCCCTTGAAAAATAATTCGTTCTGGGTATTGATGCGTTCCACGATGATCTCAATATCTTCAATAGGAATGGTCTCTGGATCGGCCTCACAAAGTCCGAGTAAAATGGCCAAATCAGTAGCATGGCCTTTGCCTGTCAGCGAAAGAGAACCATAAAGATCAACTTCTACTCGATCAAAGGTATCGAAGGCACCAGTTTCTCTAAGTTTCCCCACCCAGCTTTGGGCTGCACGCCAAGGTCCGAGGGTGTGAGAACTGGAAGGCCCCACCCCTATTTTCAGCATATCAAAAACGCTAACAAATTGTGACATTCATCGATTGATTGAAAGTTGGGCAAAAATAAAAAATCCAACTCAATGAGTCGGATCTTTAAGATTTTGAATTCGATTTTTATTTAAAAACCATAAACCGATTCTTTATCAAACTTTTTAACAAGCATGTAGTATACTACTGCTCGATACTTATTGCGTTCCGACTTTCCAATACGCTCCATTACCTCTCCAATTTTCTCATCAAGCTCTGGTGTATCAGCCAACCCAAGTTTTTTAATTAAAAAATTGTTCTTCACAGTGGCCAATTCCTTCGGATCGGAACCCGAAACAGTTTCAGCATCTTTTTTGTAAATCGAAGGACCTAATCCTTTGGTTACTGCCGTTAAAAGTTCTGTATTAGAGCGGATATCTCTATCATCCATGAATTTTTTGTAGAGTGCTACCTTTTCGTCAAACTTACTCATAGTGTTTTATTATTTGAATTATAAATTGATTTGTTTAAAGGTAATGAATAAATGATTAGACTCCTATTAAATTTATGTGATGTTTATAGCACTGCAATTATGTCATATTGTCACATTTTTTACGCGTGATTTTACAGAATTCTGCCAAATTACGGAGCTATTCTTGTTGGCATACCCTTTGACATAGTCTAGGCAAAACTGAAAACATAATTCAAAATATACAATATTACTATGAGTAAAATAATTGGAATCGATTTAGGAACTACCAACTCTTGCGTTTCTGTAATGGAAGGTAATGAACCTGTAGTAATTCCTAATGCAGAAGGAAAAAGAACTACTCCATCAATTGTAGCATTTGTTGAGGGTGGTGAGCGTAAGATTGGTGACCCTGCAAAAAGACAGGCCGTAACGAATCCTACAAAGACTATATATTCAATCAAGCGTTTTATGGGGAATAAATTTTCTGAATCTTCTAAAGAAGTAGAAAGAGTACCTTATAAAGTAGTAAAAGGTGACAACGACACTCCTAGAGTGGATGTTGACGGACGCTTATACACGCCACAAGAAATCTCTGCGATGATTCTTCAGAAAATGAAGAAAACAGCGGAAGATTACTTAGGTCAATCTGTAAGTGAAGCTGTGGTTACCGTACCTGCTTACTTTAACGATGCGCAAAGACAGGCAACTAAAGAAGCTGGTGAAATCGCTGGATTGAAAGTGAGAAGAATTATTAACGAGCCTACGGCTGCTGCGTTGGCATACGGATTGGATAAATCTAATGAGGACAAAAAAATCGTGGTATTTGACTTTGGTGGTGGTACACATGACGTTTCTATCCTTGAATTGGGTGACGGTGTATTTGAAGTATTGGCTACTGATGGTGATACACATTTAGGTGGTGATGATGTTGATGAAAAAATCATCAACTGGTTGGCAGATGAATTTAAGGCTGATGAGAACATGGACCTAAAACAAGATCCAATGGCTTTACAGCGTTTGAAAGAAGCTGCTGAAAAAGCAAAGATCGAATTGTCAAGTACAACGTCTACTGAAATCAACTTGCCATACATCACAGCAACCGCAAGCGGACCAAAACACTTGGTAAGAACTTTAAGTAGAGCAAAGTTTGAGCAGTTAATCGACGACTTGGTAAAAAGAACTATTGAGCCATGTAAAGCCGCTTTAAAAAGCGCCGATTTATCTACTTCAGAAATCGACGAGATTATCTTAGTAGGTGGTTCAACTAGAATTCCAGCGATTCAAGAAGCTGTTGAGAAATTCTTCGGAAAAGCGCCAAGTAAAGGTGTAAACCCAGATGAGGTAGTTTCTTTAGGAGCTGCTATCCAAGGTGGTGTATTAACAGGAGATGTGAAAGACGTTCTTTTATTAGACGTAACACCACTTTCTCTAGGTATCGAAACTATGGGGAATGTATTCACCAAATTAATCGAAGCGAATACAACCATTCCAACCAAGAAGTCACAGGTATTCTCTACTGCAGTGGACAATCAGCCATCCGTAGAAATTCACGTATTACAAGGTGAAAGAGCCATGGCTGCTGACAACAAAACCATCGGACGTTTCCATTTAGATGGAATTCCACCTGCACCAAGAGGCGTACCTCAAATTGAAGTAACATTTGATATTGATGCCAACGGTATCATCAACGTAAGTGCTTCTGACAAAGCAACTGGTAAATCTCAAAACATCAGAATCGAAGCTTCTTCTGGATTGTCTGATGAAGAAATTCAAAAGATGAAAGCTGATGCTGAAGCAAATGCTGAAGCGGATAAGAAAGCGAAAGAAACTGCCGAAAAAATCAACGGTGCTGACGCTATGATTTTCCAAACCGAAAAGCAATTGAAAGAGTTTGGAGACAAATTATCTGCAGATAAGAAGCAACCAATTGAAGATGCTTTGGCCGAATTGAAAACTGCTCACGAATCGAAGGATTTAGATCAGATTGATGCTGCCATGGAGAAAATCAATGAAGCTTGGAAAGCTGCCTCAGAAGAAATGTATGCGGCACAACAACAAGCGGGAGCGAATCCTGGAGCTCAAGGAACTGAAGGTCATGGAGGGGATGCCAATCAAGGGGACAACGTTGAAGACGTAGACTTCGAAGAAGTCAAGTAGCCTGTCTTGAGCGCTGTCGAAAGATAGACTTTGAGGAAGTAAAATAGACAGTCCTTCTAAACATTGTTTAGAGTCTATATATACCAAAAAGCGCAATTAAGAAATTAGTTGCGCTTTTTTCATTTATCTCATTAGAAAATACCCAGGAGTATTCTCATGTATCAAAAAAGAATGATCAAGTGTCCCAATTGTGGCACTTTTAATACCGATAGAGACCAATGCAGCGAATGCAATTCGCCATTGAACGAGCGAAAGAAAAAACATGAGACTCGCAAAGAAAAAGTTAAGTCCGAATTGATCGAACAGGTCATCTACGAAAAAGAAAATCCGAATCTCCCAGAACGTCTGAAAAGACACAAATACGCGGTTGTTAGGGCTTTCGGATGGATTCTGTTTTCAGTTATTTGGGTAGTGAGTGCTATTGTGAGTGCATTTGTTTGGTTTGTAACAATGGTAGCTGCTGGATAATGAATCGATTGACCACTTCTTACTTTTTTATTTCCCTTTTCTTGGGAAGCCTTATCTACGGAATGCAACAATTCACTTCCGTTGAACTTCCTAGCTTGGCAAACAATTACCTAAACGATTTCCTTTTCATGCCCATCGTTTTATTCGTGTGTCTTTTTACAATTATCTTGATAAAGAACAATAAGAATTATCAATTACCCTTGTACATCATTTTGTATACCTGTGCTTTGGTAAGCATTGCCTTTGAATATTATTTCCCAAAAGTTTTAACCCGCTACACCGCCGATATTATGGATGTTTGCTTATACTTTGTCAGCGGTCTATTGTTCTACTTCCTACAAAATCCTTCATTAAAGAGGATTGACAGTTCGTCAATAAATTAATACAACTCGGTTCCTTTTAGTTTTAAAGGAAGGGTAGATCCTTCAACTTTGTGTCATCAAAACCATAAAACTGATGAGACAAGCAATCAACCTTTTACTTCTTTTATGCATCTCCACGCATTTTGCTCAGACTAAAATCTCAGGAATTGTTTTAGATTCGAAAAAACAACCCATCATTGGGGCAAATGTGTATTTAGATGGCACCTACGATGGTACGGCCACCAATGAAAAAGGGGAATTTGTTTTTCATACCGAAGAAAAAAATATGCAAACCTTGGTGGTTTCTTTCTTATCCTTTGAAACCTACACCATAACAGCCGATGTTTCCTCCTTTCAAAAACTAAGCATCACCTTAAAAGCAGACATCAACACACTAGATACAGTTGTAATCACTGCCGGACTCTTCGAAGCAGGTGAAAAAGCCAAAGTAACGGTTTTAAAACCTTTGGACATCGTAACCACAGCGAGCGCTGTAGGAGATTTTCTTGGGGCTATCCAAACCTTACCAGGAACAGCTACAGTTGCTGAGGATGGCCGACTATTTGTGCGTGGTGGTGATGCGAATGAAACTCAGATATTTATTGATGGAATGCGAGTTTTTACGCCCTATGTTCCTACGGCTAGAAATATTCCTACCAGAGGTCGCTATTCTCCTTTTTTATTCAAAGGAATCTCCTTTTCTACAGGTGGTTATTCCGCAGAATACGGACAAGCTTTGTCCAGTGTTTTGGCACTGAACACCATTGATTATCCCGATCAGGAGAAAACCGAAGTACAAGTAATGAGTGTGGGTGCAGGAATTGGTAATACTCAAATGTGGGGAAAAAGTTCCTTTAGTATTAATACTTCCTATATCAATCTGGCACCCTATTTAGAATTGTATCCAGATCGAAATACCTGGAACAAACCTTACCAAGCCATGAACGGAGAAATGGTTTTCCGCCATACTTTCGAGGACGATTCTTTATTGAAAGTTTATGGGGCGTTTAGTTATACGGATTTCAACCTAATTCAACAAGATATCAATTTTACTAACGGATTTGAATTCGGATTACAGAATAGAAACTTCTACTTGAATAGCAGTTACCGAACCAAATTTGGAAACAATTGGCGATTGGAAACTGGAATAAGTTATACGCATGATAACACCAAGGTCGACTTTATCAATGATGACATCAAAAACAATGAAGACTCCGCACATCTTAAAATCAAACTGAACAAAAACATCACCAATCGAGTAAAAATCAATTTTGGGGCAGAATACTTCATGACCGATTTTGATGAGCGCTTCTTACCACAACAGGGAAATACGATTGCTTACGGATTCAACAATAACATTCTAGCTTCTTTTGTAGAATCTGATATTTACTTCTCCAAAGACATAGGTGCAAAAATCGGATTGCGTTCTGAGTACTCCGAGTTATTTCAAGAACACAACCTTTCACCGAGAGCGTCCTTATCAATAAAATCAAGTAAAAACGCCCAATTCTCCTTGGCTTATGGAGAATTCTTTCAGAATCCAGGAAATGATTTCTTGAAGTTCGAACAAAACTTGAATCCAGAAAGAACAACCCACTATATTGCTAATTTTCAATGGACCCGAAAAGATGAAATTTTTAGAATTGAGGGGTATTACAAAAAGTACAGAGACCTCGTTAAATTCGATACAGAGATGCCGAATTTCATGTCTAGCTATTCAAATGATGGCTATGGATACGCAAAAGGAATTGATATTTTCTGGAGACAGAATCAAAAAATAAAGAATACTGATTATTGGATTTCTTACTCTTACTTGGATACTCAAAGAGATTTTCGAAATTTCCCGGTTGCGGCCACTCCAAATTTTGCATCGAAACACAATTTCTCGGTAGTTGCCAAACATTGGGTGGAAGACTGGAAAAGTCAAATCGGATTTGCCTACAACTTTGCCACTGGAAGAACTTTTACGAATCCGAATGAACAAGGATTTTTAAATAATCAATCTCCCAATTACAATTCCTTAAGTTTGAATTGGGCCTATTTGATCGATCAGCAAAAGATCTTGTATTTCTCTGTGAACAATGCCCTATTCACTAAAAATATTCTTGGCTACAATTACGCCAACAACCCAAATCCCAATGGATTTTTTGAACGTGAAGCCATTTTGCCCAATGCCGATAGTTTCTTTTTTATTGGATTCTTTTGGACCATTAGCGACGACAATAAATCCAATCAGTTAAATAATCTTTAATATCGATACGATTCGGTCAGCTATTCCTACAACTCGGTATTATTATTGGTACATTGTAAAAGATAAAAATGATATTTGACTAAAATTAAAACACATGAAGTTACCATTCTTAGTTTCTTTTTTCCTCTTAATTCTTGCAACTACTTCTTTCAGTGCACAAGAATCTTATACCCTAACCATTGAAATCGAAGGGATTAAAAAACAATCAGGCAACGTCCTTGTATTGTTATCCAATTCTGAAAAATCTTTTTTGAAGGATGGGGAGGGACGCACTTTAAAAGTGAAAGGAAATACAGTGACCGCAAATTACAAAGTAGCAAAAGGAGAATATGCTTTCTCTTTTTTCCACGATAAAAACAGTAATGGAAAGTTGGACACCAACTTTATGGGAATTCCGAAAGAATCCTATGGTTTTTCAAACAATGCCAAAGGTTTCATGGGACCTCCCAGCTATCAAAAGGCAAAATTCTCTATCACTGGTGACACAAAGGTGACCGTATCGTTTTAACTTATGTTGAAAAAAGTCTTACATATCATTTTTATTCTTTCCTGTATTGGAATTGGTCTTTATCCGATCCTCTATTTTTTAATAGATCAGAAATTCGGTCTGTTAACCACAAAATCAGCAGATTTATTGGCCAGTGAAGTTTGGAATGTATTCTTCTACCTACATATTGTTTTAGGCGGATTGGCACTGTTGATCGGGTGGATACAGTTCCTAAAAAAGTTTCGAGAAAAGAATCTTTCAACCCATCGAATCATCGGAAAAATCTATGTGGCTTCCTGCTTCATTAGTGGTATCTCTGGTTTATACATTGCCTACTATGCCACAGGGGGACTCATTACAAAGGTAGGTTTCTCGAGTTTGGCAATTCTTTGGTTATACACTACTTACATGTCCTTCACGGCCGTTAAAAAAGGTGACATCCAACGACATTTAAACTTAATGATTTACAGCTATGCCTTGACTTTCGGTGCGGTAACCCTTCGCATTTGGCTTCCTTTATTGACCATGGCTTTCGGGGAATTCTTAGCTGCCTATAAAGTTGTGTCTTGGTTAGCCTGGGTACCAAATGTTATTGTTGCCTATTTCATTGTAAAAAATCAATCCAATATCAATTATCAATCATGAAAAAATTTATCACTCTTTGCCTTTTTGTTTTAAGTCTAGGAATCTTTGGTCAATCGCCCTATGAAAAGGGGATGCAGAAGGCCTTCTCTCTTTGGGGTGAAGGAAAAACAACACAAGCTTCGCAATTATTTGAGCGTATTTCTAAGGTGGAAAAGGACAACTGGATACCCAACTATTATGTTGCTCAATTGGAAATTCAAAGTGCTTTCAACACAAAAGACGAAGCCACCCTTAAGGCCAAATTAGACAAAGCGCAACAGTATATTGATACCGCAAACTCTTTGTCTGAAAACAATCCGGAGTTACTGATTACCCAAGCGCTATTGCATACCGCTTATATTAATTTCGACGGACAGAAATACGGAATGACAATGTCTGGAAAGAATTCACAACTCTATAAAAAAGCCTTGGAACTTGCTCCTGACAATCCAAGAGTTATTTTGGGATATGCCGAATGGAATATGGGTGCGGCTCGATTCTTTGGAAAATCAACCAAACCATATTGCGACCAAGTGAAAAAAGCAATTGAAGTAGGAAAGACAGAGAAACTTACTGAGAAATTCTATCCAAGATTTCAAGTAAAGCGCGCAGAAGCTGTTTTAAAGCAATGTCAAGGTTAGTTTGATTCTTGCCTGATTGTTTTAGCTAGGAGCTTGTATTCCTTAGGTGATAGCATCCACTGACCATAAAATTTTTGGTCGAGCTGATTCAAATCGGTCTCTGGATACAATTGGTAAAACATGGTCAGGGCAGCTAAAAAACTCCCCGTTGAAGAAGGATGGAAACCATCGGAAGCATACAAATTTATAGAAGGAGACTTTTCGCGAAACGCCTTCCACACCCGACCTACAGGAAAAAGGAGGGCCTTGTTTTCTTTGGCGGCAATCCTATGATTATCAATTACTTGATCCATGGTTTGATACCACGCTTTTGAAGTCCATACCATGAAATATGCCATTCGGATGTTGTATTGATCACAAATAGCCTTTAATTTTTGACCGTCCTCAATCAACATCTTTTTCCCTTCCCCTTGTGAAGACGGACCTTGTTGCACAATCAAATAATCAAACCTTTTATTTTGCAGTAGTATTTGCAATTTCCCTTCATTTAAATGATCAATAATTGCATAGTTGGGATAACAAAGTGCTTCGGTATTGAGGTTCTTTTCAAACTCCTCGGCGATTTCCTCTACTATCTTGGGTAAATCATTGGAATAAGTCAAACTGTTTCCAACAAAAAGTATTTCTTGACTTTGAACAAAAAAGGTGACTACTAAGAAAAGGGGAAGTAAAAGTGTTTTCCTTGACATCATGAATTCAGAATCTTGGAAACAAGAGCGGATTTTTGATCCTCATCATCTCCAAACAACCACTGTAGGACATTGTCATCCCACATTTGATCCTTTTCTTCTTCGGTAATTATCTCTTCTTTTATGGCTAAATCTAAAATTTTACCGGGATAAGAAGACTGCTTATCACTCTCCATTTCTCCCAAAGGATAAGGATCGTCTAATCCTAATAACACCTGTTTTGAGGATTGATTTTTTATCAGTAACCCCAGAGATCCGGTATCATGCACTAGGGTATCAAAGAATATATTCTTATGACCTACAGCTTTTCGCGGATGTTGTTTTCCTTCAAATAAATCAGGACGCCCATCAAATCCTTGGATTCTTCGTCCTAAGTTCATCTGAGCCAATTGTCCACCATGAGCGAAGCAAACGCGCATATTAGGAAACTTGTCGTAGTAGGCATTTAAGGTAAAAAAATGATAGGCATCGGCACATTGCGCCAACATCCAAATGAGGTGAAAACGCCAATTATTATTTTGCAATTTGATAAATTTCTCCCCATCATAGGGGTGAATTTCCACTGCCAAATTGTACTTATTGGCCAATTCAAAAATCGGCTCATTCTCTTCATCAAAAATAGAACGCCAAGTACCAATGGTATCCATGTAATGCGTGGGCAAACAAAGCAAACGCATTCCTAATTCTTCAACACATCGTTCAATCTCCCAACAAGCACCTCTTACAAAACCCGGATGGACTACGAATCCGCAAGTAAATTTGGACGGATATTCTTGCTGAATACGAGCATTGAAATCGTTTTGAAAACGTAGTGCCTGTTTCATCTCTTCCAATCTAAGACCGTTTCCATACAATTGAGACAAGTTCAAAACCACCGCGTGATCAATCTTGAAATGCTCCATCCAAGCGAGTTTTTCATTGAGAAAAAAGCTGGAATCGGTAATTGGTCGGTTCCAATCCTTTTGGAGCATGTACTTCCGATCTTTGTCCACCCAAAAGATTCCTTTTTCCTGCATGAAATCGGGAATTTCCTCTGGATAAGGAAGTAAGTGAGAGTGTCCGTTGATTCGAAGTTTTCGCTGTTTCATGACTCCCTACAATTCTCCTTTTTCTCTCAGATTATTATATCGATCAAAAATAGCTGGCATGTCTGTTTCAATATTATCTAAGGTGAACTCTTCTTCATAAATAAGGCTGGTATCTTCGTCAGAATACCATTGCAATTTATCTTTTACACCTTCAGGTCGTGGATACTCAATGACCAAACCTACCGTATTTGCTCCTCTTTGTGGCGAATGCGGAATTTTAGGCGGTAATACGAAAATCTCACCTTCACGAATATGAATGTCTTTGGGTTCGCCATCATCAATCACTTTTAACACAATGTCACCTTCAATTTGATAGAAAAATTCTGGTGTTTCATTGTAATGATAATCGGTTCGACTATTGGGTCCACCAACGACCATCACAATAACATCGGCATCCTTCCAAACTACTTTGTTCCCTACTGGAGGCTTCAATAGATGGCGGTGTTCATCAATCCACTTTTTAAAATTTATAGGCTGTACGAGATTGTTCATATTGATTGATTTTATGACTTAAAGTTACAAAGATTTTGTTCTTCCTCCATCCACAGGCACGTTGACGCCGGTGATATAACTAGCTTTGGCACTTGCTAAAAAGGCAATGGCCGCTGCAGTTTCTTCAGCTTTGGCAAACCGCTTCATAGGCACATAATTCTTCATGATTTCTTCCATCTGCGCTTCGGAAGTCCCTGCTTTTTGGGCCTTAATTCCCACAATTTCATCCAGTCGGATGGTTTGCGTAAATCCAGGTAACACATTGTTTACCGTGATACCAGCGGAAGCCACTTCTTCAGATAAGGTCTTTGCCCAATTGGCTACGGCATTTCGAATGGTATTGCTCACTCCAAGTCCTGGAATGGGTTCTTTTACTGAAGTTGAAATCACATTGACAATTCGGCCAAACCCTTCCTTTTTCATAAAAGGTAAGCAAGCCTGACTCAATTTTTGATTGACCAGCAAGTGCATTGTAAATGCATTTAAAAACTGCTCCGAGGTAGCATCTTGAATCAGTCCACTTCTCGGTCCGCCTGTATTATTTATAAGGATGTGATAATTAGCTCCTTGATCCATAACGGTTTTTTGTACGGCATCTGGATTGCTAAAATCGGCCACCAAATAAGCATGACATTGATTGTTATTCGGTAATTCTTGTAAAACGGATTTTAGGGCTTCTTCATTTCTGGCGAGCAGGGTGACGTTTGCCCCTTCTTCCGCCAGTGCAATCGCTGCGGCCTTTCCTATTCCTTGTGAGCTTCCGCACACCAAGGCATTTTTATTCTGGATTCCTAAGTTCATACGTTGATTATTGAATTCTAAAAATACAATAATTCAGAAGGAATTTGCCAGGAATGAAATTTAAAGACAGATTTACAAGGTATACCCTACTGAAGCATAAAAACTTCGCACCGTAGCAGGAATGATTCCCGGACCAGGATAACTCTCAGCACGTCTGGTAAAGTACTTTTGATTGGTCAAATTATTTACGCCTGCAGAGAATTTCCATTTGTTGATGTTGTATTCTGTAGACAAATCGAAAATAGAATAGGCTGGAATGCGACCCGTCAATGCATTGGGATTGAAAATGGAATTGGTAGCATCAGAAAATTGATCACTCAAATGTGAGAATTGGAAGCTGGTTTTGAATCCTTTATAGCGATAATTCAAACCGGTTCGCAACATCACATTGGGTACATACTCTACCCTTCTACCTCGAATGGCAGAAATATCAGATTCGATATACTCGGCATCGGTCAATGCCAAGTTTATAAACAGGGCTAATCTTGATGCATTTCTTTGCACTGTTTTGAGTAATTTGGTAATATCCAACTCACTGAACAATTCTATTCCCACATGTCTCGAGTTCCCGATGTTGGTTCGGAACAAAGTAGTACTTCCTGGCAATTCATACAATCCGATTCGGTCGTTGTAGCGCAACAAAAACAAACTAGCATCCAAACTCAACCATGGAAATAAATTCCCGCGGATTCCTAAATCGGCATTAAACCCATTTTCATCTTGAATGTTCGGATCTAGTTGGAAATTTGGGTTCACCACTCTCAAATCGCTAAAAGTGATGGATCTAAAATTGGTTGAAAAATTGGTGTATAGTTCTAGATCGAGTTTCAAATCATAATTCAATCCGACTCCAAAAAGTGGGAACACTCGTTCTTCGGAAGAACTATCGAAATTGGTGGTTGAGGAAATCAAGTTGCCAGAAAAATCAAAGCGATTCAATTTCCAGAATCCTTCGGCCTCCGTTACAATCCGCTCTAATCGAACTCCTGTTGTTAAGCTTAATTTGGAGTTTAGGTTGATAAGATTCTCAATAAATAAAGACTGATTCTGACTCGGAAAGTCATAATCAAACTCTTCAGGATCATTCGGATTTAAGAAGTAGAAATCCGGATTGCTCGAATTATTAGCGTCACCTTGCATTCTTCTGGTAAGACCCTGATACAGTCGCATTCCGGCTACATAGGTAGATGGCTTTCCGAACAAACTGTAGTTGTGAAGCAATCGGGCTTCCATACCGTAATTCCCGAATCGATCGTTGATTAAAGTTCGATTTTCTAATGGATTATCGGGCACTCCTATTTGCTCTAAATTCCCCAAAGCATTTCGTTCGGAAAGGAGTCCGAATGTTCGAATATTCAACTTGGTGTCTTCGGAAAAGTTGTAATCGGCAATTAATGCTAAGAGATTCCAAGTAACTCCAAACCAATTTCTTCCTCTATTTGACGAAGTTATATCACCAGTGTTAAAAATGTCATCGGTTAGTCCTCCAGGTTGCTGAGCCTCATAATCCAAAAAGGAATATTCTAAGGTCAGTTTTAGTTTTTCATCCGCCTGATATCCGATTCTCGCAAAAGCAGTATGTGAATTGAATCCAGAATTATCACGCCATCCATCACCACGTCTAAATTGGTAATAAGAATAGTAATCGAATTTATCTTTTGTTCCTCCCAAACTGACAAAACTATTGGTCAATCCGAAGGAACCTACAGATTGCTCGGCGGTAATTTTCAGCGGTACATTGGGTGCATCTTTCAATTTAAAGTTTAACATTCCACCGAACTGAGTTCCATACTGAAGTGAAGCTGCACCTCGAACAATTTCAATTCGATCGATAGCTTGAAGCGCAGGCATGTAATAGCTTTCAGGATATCCCAAGGCGTCGGCACTCATATCATAACCATTCTGACGTGTATTGAAATTTGCCGTTCTACTAGGTCCCAATCCGCGCGCAGCAATATCTAATTGAAGTCCGGCAAAATCACTTTCCCAAATATTTAGACCTGGAACTTTTGCAAACACTTGGCGCGCTGTATTCGCCGCTTTGTTGGCTGCAAAATCATCCAATACAATTACCTCATTTTTCTTCGCCTCAAAAATTCCGAAGCCCTCTACTCCTTTTAAACGAGTGATTCCATATGTTTTCTTTTTGGTTGCAATGGCCACCTCATCCAACTGAAAGACATCGTCCTTTAAGAAAAAATTGACTTGCATATCCTTGGATACCTCTATGGTCTTGGACATTTCCATCATTCCAAGGCTAGTTACACTGATGGTATGCACACCCTTTCTCAGTCGAATTTCGAAATTTCCGCTTTCATCAGAAACCACAAACTTTTTGGTGGCCTTATCAACGATTAACGCTTCGGATATAGGCTGTTTGTCATTCTCACTGAGAATCCGTCCCGACACTTTGTAGGATTGTGCTTGAATTCCTAATCCAACTAGTATAAAAAAGTATAGAATTACATTTCTCATCGTCATTGCTTTAAAGGAAGTATCCAGTCTTTGGTTTTCCATCCGTCTACCTCTTTTGTTAAATCCCTCTTTGGATCTATTAATAATTGTGCTCGTCTGCCATTTAGTGTAACCCATACTTCTGCTCGCACTTTCGGATCTTTCATTCCTTTGTCTTTAAAATGAGACTCCAAATAATGCGCAAATTGCAGGATCAAATCGGGTTGCATGGCCATTTGTTTTTCTTGGTGATCATTTAGAAATTGACTGTTAATGACCGAACCTTCGCGTCCATCATCTCCATCTTTGACATAAAACGTAGCGGTGCCTGCTTTTTCCATGAGCATCACCCTCCATGAAAATCGATAGCCTTCTTCGGTCCAGAAAATATTTCCTGGATACAACAAGTAGCGCCAAGGAAATAGCAGTTGAAACAACATAAAAAAGGCTAGCAATGGGACCAATTTGCTATTGTTTCTCCTGTTATTTTGATGCGCTTTTTCTTCGGAATTCACTCTTTTTAGTTTTTTGAAGATTCGGTTTAAAATTCGCTCATGGAATGTGGCTGGAAAGAAAATAGTCACTACCAACATCATGACCAATGGGAATACTCCAATTTGAAACAGAATACCCGTCAATGTATGAAAGACCACAACCGCGATATAAGCCAATACTCGTGTAGGTTTGAATAATAATGCAAAAACAACGAAGGTATCGAAGAGCATTCCCATCCAACTAAAGAGATAGGCCGTCTCTTGGTACTGAAAAATCCCGCCGATAATCGGAATGCTAGTTTTAGCAGGCAACCAAATCGCTAAAGGCAAGGCCTCGAGTAGCCAATCGGTATTAATTTTGAAAAGACCGGCATAAATGTAAACGATGGCGATCTGTAATTTTAAAAGATCAATACACCAGGCAGAAACTTTTTTACGACCAATTGTCGGCTTTCTTAATACGTCCAAAGAATAATTCTGATTCGCAGGAAGCCAAATCAATAAGAAGGAAACAATACTTACAAAATAGTAATGATTCAGGTAGTAGGTAATATCAATAAGCTCGACATAGGTGAAAGCAAAAAAGAAAAGTACCGTAGCAACTCGGTAAAAATACCCAAGTAAAATTCCGACACTTGAAAGAATGAGGAGTCCGAAAACGGCATACATTCCGAGTCTTGGCAAGGGTTCAATCCAATCGAAACCAAAATAACTAAAATGCAAAATAGGGTCGACCAATTGTGTGTCGACCCAACCCATGTAGATATATCGTATTGTGCTAAAAAGCATCACCGCTCCGAAGGCAATTCGGAAAGTGATCAAGGGTGCTATGGGAACTAATTTATTTAGATAATTTGCTACTCTTTGGTTTAACAAGTTTCTATATTATTTGTATGATTGAGTTTTTAGGAATTAGTTGTTAATCGCCATCCCCTGAATTAAATGTGATGCTGATACCCAACAAAGAACTCATGGAACTTTTGAAGTTCGCCGTGTTCGCTTGAAGCTCATCTCGTAGTGTAATTAAACTTTGATCACCAACATTGGCAGACAGCTCACCTGAAGGAAGCGCAGCAATCGCATTGTCAATTCTTGTAATGGCAGGAAGGGTGGCGTTTACCAAATCCTCACCTCCAACTACTGATTTTAAGTAATCCTCAAAGCCAATAATGGACTGCCCAGATCTGGATCTACCGAAATAAATATTCTTGGAACTTTCAAAATGTTCCATAATCAAATCCCGTGAAATTCCGCTGTAATAAGCCTCTACTAAAGTTCCGTCTGGACCAGATTGACCGGCAGTTAATCCCGCTGGCAATTCAACCTTAAAGTTTTTGAGGACCTCATAGTATTTCACAAATTCATTGTACAACAAGGAAACAGAACTACCAGCCGACGTACCATCATTGCTGATGAACTCGTTTCTATAAGTCCCTCTCCATTCACTGACAATGGTATCAAAAGTTGTTTTTAGTTCATTTACGATTAACACCAAGTAATCTCTACGTTCTTGAGTAAATCCGCTTACCAATTGAGCATCCGACTGTCCAATTCCATAAATCAAATATTCAACCGTGTAGAAGCCTCGGATATCGGTAGCAAAACTATTTGCTAAATCGAAATTTGGATTCTGAATGTTCTGCTCAATGTTAGCCGTATTCACAGGGAAAGCTCCCAAAACATTGGCATAAGAGCCTAATAACAAATTCGCTGGGCCAAATCCGAAGGCATTGGTATGCTGGTGATCTTTCACCACCTGAACCCAATTGTTACGCATGGCCTGTAAATTCTGTTCCGTGGTATTTGCGACAAAGTTTTGAACACTTGCGTGAAGGGCATTTACACTTGTTTGTACCGCTTCAAAATTCGGAATGATCAAATTATCTGCAATCGATGTCAACATTTCAGATCTATCAAAACCAGCAGGTTGGTTGATGGTTTCTTCCTCTGAACTACTGCAGGCATTGAACAATATAAAGGCTGAAAAAACAAGGGTTGTGATTGAAAGAATTTGCTTTTTAAAATTCATGAATGGTAGGATTATTCGTTTGTATGGATATTCATAAAAAGAGGAATTGGTGTTTTCCAATTCCTCCTTGATTAGGTATTAGTTATTCACATAAAAACTTTGAACTTCTTCGTCTGAAAAACCATAGATGGCTTGAATATCAGTGACAATTCGGTCTAAGTTATTGATTAAAGTTGCTTCATTTAAAAATCTAAAACTCTCTGGAGTTTGACCTTCTGGCGCAAGTAAATCCACCAAAATTTGATCGATCTGAGCATCGGTAATTAATTTCTGTGAGGCTCTTTTAAATCCGTGAGCAAAAGCAACACCTTCTGCATAGGCATGCATGGCATTACCGCGATCTTCGTCAGTTTGAGCGTTTTGCAACTGTACTTTTGTGGAATAGCAGTAAAAGATAACCGTCGCGAAGTTCGACTTTTCCCAATTTAAAAGATAATCTGCCAATGCTTGATCTCTAACCGCATTGTAATCCGCTCCGCCTTCAATGGCTGCCTTTGCGGTAATTAGGTTTGTTTTGATATCGAAAAACAATCCAGTTTCATCCGTCAGGTTGGATCTTCTTTTAGAGTATTTGGCCGCAGCAGTTGTTGTAGCCGGATCAAAAGAAGCATCTGTACCGTGAACTTCTACCAATCGATCGATTGTTGCAGGATTCGTTAAATCTCCGTTCTGAATAACATCAATGGCATGGTTGTATAAGGCCGCACCAAACAATCCTTTTTCAATCATTTGCTCTAGCTCTAATCCGTTTTCATCTAAGAGGCGGGTTCCTAACAATCCACCTTGCTCTCCTTGTGCTGGTGAACCATTCAAACCTGGATTTTGAAATCCGGTCGTAGAATTGGCTGAATTTACCAATTCGGTCAACCAACCTTGCACCAATGCTCTATAATCTGGTTGTGTAATGGTAGATAAGGTTTGTGGAAAAGAGATAGGTGCAACCGTAGTGGTTTGGGCATTGGCCTCAGCGGCATTCAATTCTCCTGTCATGGTTAATAATTCACCAATAACTGCGTCCTCAGCAGTCACATTGGCATTGTAAGAAGTGGAATTATATGTTGATGGTAGTTGTAACTCTGGAACTACATTGTTGTCTTCATTTGTACATGAAACAATGGTCATTACAAGGGTTAACATTAGGGCTGTTTTTGTCAATTTTTTTAACATCGTCATTTTCATTTTTTAATTATTCGGATGCAAAAATACAACAGGATTTTTATTTAGAACAAATTAAAATAAGAATTTTTGAAAAAAATTTAATTCACTTAAAAACCTTTATTCCAAATACTTACGAAGTTTTATAAGGTTTCTTGAAATTATGGGAGTTCGTAAAATTAGCTGGATTTTCCTTTTTCGAAGGAAATGCAAACGTTCTTTGGCTCGGTGAAAAAGCGCAGTGCTTCTACCCCTCCTTCGCGACCTACTCCCGAGTCTTTTTGACCGCCAAATGGCGTTCGTAAATCACGAAGCATCCAGGTGTTCACCCAAACAATTCCGCTTTGTAGGTTTTTAGAGAAACGCATGGTTCGATTCAAGTCATTGGTCCATACCGTAGAAGACAATCCGTATTTGACATCATTGGCTAATTGAAGGGCTTCATCCTCACCCTTAAATGACATGATGGTTACAACAGGACCAAAAATTTCTTCTTGGTTTAATTGGCATTGATTGTCTTTTACTTCGATGATGGTGGGTTGCAGGTAATATCCTTTCTGCATGCCTTCCACGGCCAGTTCCTTGCCACCATAAAGAATGCTTCCACCCATTGCTTTGGCATTATCAATATAGGATACTACTTTTTGCAGGTGAGGCTTGGAAACTATGGCTCCGATGTCAGTTTGATCATCCATCGGATTCCCAATGCGAAGCTCGGCAACCTTTTCAATGAAGTCTGATTTGAACCTGTCGTAAATGGATTCTTCTACCAATATTCGACTTCCACACAAACAAATCTGCCCTTGATTGGCAAAGGATGATCGAATGGTAGTACTAAGCATCTTATCGTAATCACAATCAGCAAAAATGATATTCGGATTCTTACCTCCTAGTTCTAGTGACAGTTTCTTAAACATCGGAGCCGTGATGGAAGCGATCTTTGCTCCTGTGTCTGTTCCGCCCGTAAACGAGATTGCTTTAATCTTTGGATGTGCCACGATGGCCTGGCCAGTAGTTTGGCCCAATCCGTGAACAATATTTAAAACACCTGCTGGTAAACCGGCTTGCATACAGATATCAGCCAACATATAAGCAGTTAACGGGGTTACTTCACTTGGTTTAGCAACCACACAGTTTCCCGCAGCCAAAGCCGGAGCGATTTTCCAAGTAAACAGATACAAAGGAAGATTCCATGGTGAAATACAACCCACAACCCCAATGGGTTGACGTAAGGTGAAATTTATTGCATCCAAACCAACACTTTCATGACTTTCCGATGGAAACTGGGTAATGGCTTTTGCGAAAAAACTAAAATTACTCGCGGCTCGCGGAATGTCAATGGACCGTGAAAGTTGAATGGGCTTGCCATTGTCTTTGGTTTCCGCTCTTGCAAATTCCTCGAGGTTTTCCAACAGCAAATCAGCGATTCGCTGCAGTATGGTTGAACGCAATTCCAACGTTGTATTACTCCAATGTGGAAAGGCATCCTCAGCCGCCTCAACGGCAAGATCAACGTCTTCCTCTAAAGAATTGGGAATTTGTCCATAGACCACACCCACGGACGGATCATAATTATCCAACCAACTGTCGGCCATTGGGTCTTTGTATTCTCCGTTGATGTAGTTTTGGATTTTCATTTTAATCTTGGAATCTAGTTTCAATTTCTTGATTCAAAAGTGATAAAATTTTTTCTGTGTGTTCAATTGTACCTCTAATTCTGCCCCAATAACTTTTTTTGTTCCTAGCCTGCAGCAACAAATACTTGTAATAGATTGGATGATTGATTTTTTCAAAATCATATTTGGTTCTAATGAAATAAGTAGAATCTGTTTGAAGTTCAAAATAATCCTCTTGAAATTTAATTTCCTTTAAATCTTCTTCAACTTGATCTAACTTTGGTTGATCCTCATTATAGATATCGTTAATGAATATCTTTCTAACAGGAAGAAAAACCTCGTAGAAACGCATAATTTCCTTTCGCAAGGAGTCCGTTTTTAATTTCTGTATCCCTTTATTCTTGAGCGTTTCAAAAGTGGCCTTATCAAAAGAAAGTTCTATCGCAACTCTAGACCAACCATGAAGATTTCTTAATTTTCGCTCTTTTAAATCCAGTTTTCCTTCTCTAACAAGTAGCAATGAATCAATCGCACCATCCTTTCGTCTAATTCGGTATTCCAAATAATTAAAAAGCTTTAGATCATTTTCAATGGAAGTTTTTAACTCCCGTATTATTTTCTCCTCAAATATTTCATCTTGCTTTTCGAGATTCCAATTGTTGATTTGTAAAGCAATCAAAATACCAATAACTACGAGGATAATTTCCCCTAAGGCATATATCAGGTATTTACTGAAGCGATTTTCAGCGAGAAGTTTCAGACGTATTTTTCTAAAGAATTTTATCATCTAATAGTTAATCTCTAATTTTTAATTCTTTGTCTATGGCTACAATGAGATCTTTAATTCTCTCAAATCTTTGATTTAAGATTTCATGAGTTCTCATTTTACTTTGGACAACTGAAGGCAATAACTCAATAAATTTATCATTAGAACGCATTTTTCTCAGCACGAGTAAAGCATCACGATAGGTATAATCAAACCTCTCTTTAAAACTACCCATTCGAATTTGTTGTTTATCGCTAAGGATACCTATTCGATAATCAATATAATTTAACTGAATCTTTTCAGTGATAAACCGATATTGATTCCTGTTTTTTACATACGCATAATAGGTTGAGATTTGAGTCTTTAAATCTTCATTTGTTAAAAGCCCTAATCGACCTGCCGACTTAATCTCCTCATACGTATGATCTATCTGTTGTGGCGAATATGTATAACCTGCATATTCGATACTTTCAATAAAATAAGTCGGTCTATCAATTGATTCTGAATTATTTTTACTGAATTGCAATAAGTACTCAGCTCTTTTCTTGCGGTTTAAATTGGTGCGTATTGCATTAGAAATACTCACAGAATCTTGTGTTAATTCTAATTTAATTCTTTTCAAATATTTAATTTCAGAAGCTCTATCTTTTCGATTTTCGTTCCATATATTGATTTGAAGGGCAATTAAAATTCCTATCACCACCAAAACAATCTCTCCAATGGCGTACATCAGGTATTTATTGAAACGATTTTGTTCCAGTAATTTTTGGCGAATACGTCGGAAAAATTTAATCATACTTATTGCTTTGTGTCATTTCGAGCCTTTCGACGGGGCTCAAGACAGGCCTGTCGAGAAATCTCGGAACATAGCCTTGAGATTCCTCCGCTATGGTCGGAATGACATCGATTTTTTTTATGAACCAACCTAATCACTAAAACTCAGTATTTAAAATAGACAAACAAATCTTAATCCCCTGTCGGATGTTTCCAATACGTATGTTTTCATTCGGACTATGCTGATTGTTATCCATATTCACCATCGGAACAATAATGGCCGGAATCTTTAACTCATTAATTGCGGGAATAATGGGAACTGTTCCTCCCATAGTTCTGATTCGAACGGGTTCTTTACCGAAGGTCTTGGTTAAACTTTCGCTCAACGTTGCACCAAAGGTTGAGTTCATATCGGTACGAAAAGCATTCACATAACGATTGGCCTTAAAAGTCACAATTTTATCATAAGTCATTCGCTCTTTATCTGTTGGGTTTCGATCAATCACATAAAATCCTTGTTTTTCAATATGCTTCTTTACTTTTTCCAGCTGTTTGGCTCCGTCGGTTTCCTTCACCAATCGGACATCAATATGTGCCGTTGCATATTCTGGAATAACGGTCTTTAAACCTTTTCCTTTCCAAGATGTTCCAATTTGACGTACATTCAAGGAAGGATATTGCAACGCTTCTTGATAGGTGGTCCCTACTTTTTCAGCATTCTTAATTATCAATCCTTTATTGATAAAATCAGTATCATCTGGAACAGACGTTAAAATCTTCATGGTTTGTTCATCTAAGGAAATTCCATCATAATATCCATCAATAAGAACCCTTCCATCTTCCCCTTTCATGGTACTTAACAATCTGGATAGCGTAAACACGGGATTGCTCACATAATTGCCATAGTGACCACTATGCTGTGGTAATTTTGCCCCATGAGCGGTAATACTGCAGGTAGCAATACCTCGACATCCAAAAGTTAAGGTTGGCTGATTGGAATTATGGGCCGGACCGTCCATAATGATCATGTAATCCGATGCATATTTTGATTTGTACTTTTTGAGTGTGGACAAAAATCCGTTAGAACCATACTCTTCTTCCAAATCAAAAATGATTTTTAGGTTGAACTTAGGCATCATTCCTTCCGCCTTAAGAATCTCTAAGGCCGAAAGCATCATCGTTATCGGTGCCTTATCATCCGCAGCGGCACGACCAAAAATGCGCCAATCGTCATTTATCTTTTCATTCAAATTATCCCAAGCGATTGCCTTCCAATCACCCTTCGGAGATTTTTCCTTCAGGACTGGCACAAATGGATCTTCTTGATCCCAAGCGTCGGGATTAACGGGCTGGCCATCCAGATGAAAATAAAACAAAATGGTCTTCAATTTCGGATCTACCATCCTTTCCGCAAAAAGAACGGGTAACGTTGAAGATTCTAAGGTCTCCAATTGAAATCCGACATCTTGATACTTCTTCTTGACCCAAGAAATATTCTTATAGACATTCTCAAGATCTTGAGGTAAGTTTGGAATACCCACCAGTTCTTTATGACTCCATAAAACGGAGGTTAATTTCTTGTCGATGGTCTGATCCCAATTCTCTTGAGACTGAATTTGCCATCCAAAAGCAATGACAAATAGTACGGTTAAATAATTTCTCATGATTGTTTCTTGTAGGCAGTTACTTTGATTTCTACGACCAAATCGGGATGTGGTAATTGATGCACGGCAACCGTAGTTCTTGCCGGTCCGGTTTCAGAATTGAAAAATTCGGCATAGGCCTTATTATATCCAGCAAAATCATTCATATTCACTAAAAAGGTAGAAACATCGACGACATCGTCAAGGCTAGCTCCAACACTGCGTAAGTTTCCATCAATGTTCTTTAACACTTCCCTTGTCTGAGTTTCAATATTCAATCGTTTGGTTCCCATTTCATCTATGATATCTACTCCAGCAATGCTGTTATCTGCTCTTCTCGAGCTTGTACCAGAAACAAAAATGAAATCGCCAACCACTTTCACATGAGGATAGGCTCCTCGTGGTGTTACTTTTTTAGTCATTATTTGATTAGTTTTTATATAATGTTAACTTCTCGACTTATTGTCAGTTCGAGCGCAGTCGAGAACCATTAACTTTTAGGTTTGTACTTATAATGCGTTGCATTCCTACACTCAGAATAAATCTCTAATAAATCGAAGTTTCCATCCGCAAGAGCCTGTTTCTTTGTTCTACTCCATTTTTTGATTTTCTTTTCAAATGAAATGGCTTGTCCTATATCATTAAAATCCTGATAAAAAATTAATTCTAATGGTCGTCTTCTAAAAGTAAAACAACTTTTATTCAATCCTCTTTTATGTTCAATTATTCTTCGTTCTAAATTATTTGTAATACCAACATAAATATACTCATCTGCACATCTTACCATGTACACATAATATTTTTTCATAGCAATTAATTTTTTTCCTCTCGACTGCGCTCGAGGTGACAAGCAAGCTACAATCCGGCTATTTTATCTTCTCGCAAAATTTCTTCGGTTTCCTCATTGATTTTATCCAGGACAAATCTCAGTTCTTCTTGGGTCATATTCAATGAAGTAGAAACTTCCTTATCGGCAATTAAATTTAACAAGGCTTTGTCTTGAGCTCTTCCTTTCACCATGGCTTCATGATAAGAAATATCTTCTCGGAAAGTTACCATAGAATACTTGGAGAAATATTCTTCAGGAAAATGCTTTTCCAAATCCATTTCAATCTTTCGTTTCTCCTTGAACAGCGGATTGGCAACATGGTCGCGCATTTCGTAGAAATTATCAATAGCCAAGTCTGCGATGGAATCGGTATTCACTTTGCGTACCTTTTGGTATTCGCGAAATACATCTTCCCAAGAGTCTAAATTCTGATCCAATATTTGATCAAAAACAACCACATCTTCGAAAGAGGCATTCATTCCTTGACCATAAAAAGGAACAATAGCGTGAGCTGCGTCTCCAATCAATAAGGTTTTGTCTTTGTAATACCATGGTGAACACTTTACGGTTCCCAATGTAGCCGTCGGATTGTTGGTGAACTCTTCAATAACATTCGGAATCACATCCAAGGCATCTGGGAATTCGGTTTGGAAAAACTCCATGATTCGTTCTTCAGAATCCAGGTTGTTGAAATTAAATTTACCCTCATCAAAACTCAAGAACAAAGTAACTGTGAAACTTCCATCTTGATTTGGCAAGGCAATCAACATATAATCTCCTCTAGGCCAAATGTGCAAGTGATCTTTACTGATTTGATGATTTCCATTCGCATCAGCAGGAATCTCCATTTCTTTGTAACCGTGATTCAAAAAGTTTTGAGAAAAGCTAAACAGAAACTTTCGTTCGGAATAATAACTCTTTCGTAGAGACGAGCCTGCGCCATCAGAACCGATGATTACATCAGCCTCTACGGTGTAGACTTTTTTAGTCTCCGCATCTTGAAAAAAGGCAACGTTGTTTTCGATGTCAATTCGCTGACAATACTGATTGAAGTGGATATTGACTCTTTCGTGCTTATCGGCCTCCGTTAGTAAGATTCCGTTTAAGTCGCCCCTCGAAATTGAATTGATATACTCTCCTTGTCGGCCCGAATAATCTGATTCAAAGAGGTTTCCTTCTTTATCATGCACCAATCGACCATACATTGGAATACAAATGTCTTTTGCCAAATGATCTACTTGACAAAGTCGCAATGCTCGAAACCCTCGATCTGAAAGGGCGAGGTTAATGGATCTACCGGCAGAAATGTCTACCTCTCTTAAGTCTGGTCTTCCTTCGTAAACCTCTACATTGTATCCCCTTTGCGCCAAACGAAGTGCTAATAAAGAACCACACAAACCTGCTCCTATTACAAGTATGTTGTCTTTCTTATTCAAATTTTAGTCGTTTTTGGTCTTTCTAAATTTAAGACTTTTTAATCAAACCCTTTAAGATTTGCACGAATTGATACACATCTTCGAAGGTATTGTAAAACGGTGTGGGCGCACAGCGAATTACATTGGGTTCGCGCCAGTCGGTAATGACGTGATTCTCCATGAGTTGCTCATGCAATCGTTTGTCGGCATTATTCACACTGATGGAAAGCTGACATCCTCTTTCTTCTGGGTTTCTTGGCGTTATTACGCGAACAACATCAGACCCCAATTCACCCATCAAATACTGCAAGAATCCGGTAAGCTTCACTGATTTTTCTCGTAATTGTTCCATTCCGACCTCTTCAAACATTTCGAGAGCTGCACGAATCGGAACTAAGGATAATATTGGCGGATTGCTCAATTGCCATCCTTCAGCACCTGGCATCACGTCAAAAGGCAATCGCATGTTGAATCGCGTTTCTTTGTTGTGATTCCACCAACCTGCAAATCGTGGCAATTCTCTATTATGCGCATGTCTTTCATGAACAAATATTCCCGATAAACTCCCTGGACCAGAATTCAAATATTTGTAGGTACACCAAGCTGAAAAGTCCACACCACTGTTGTGTAAATCAGGCATGATATTTCCGACTCCATGAGCCAAGTCGATCCCCACATAACATCCTTTTGCATGTCCGAGATCGGCCAATTTTTTAAAATCAAAACGTTGACCCGTGTAGTAATTTACACCACCAATTAAAATTAAGGCAATCTCTTCGCCTTGCTCCTCTAGAATGGATTCGAAATCATCCATATCTAAAAGATCTTTCCCTTCTTTGGGCGACCATTCTACTAAAGAAGTTTCTGGATCATAGCCGTGAAACTTTATCTGTGATTGGACAGCATATCGATCCGATGGAAAGGCATCGCTTTCTATTAAAATCTTATGTCGTTTGGCAGTAGGTTGGTAAAAAGAAACCATCAATAAGTGTAAATTGGTAGTCAAGGTATCCATGATGATTACCTCTTCTGGTTTTGCTCCAACTACCTTTGCCATCATTCCCTGCAATGTCTCGGGATAGGTTACCCAAGGATAGGTTCCATTAAAATGTCCTTCCACACCTTGCTCAGCCCAATCTTTCATTTCTAGATTGACATAATATTGGGCTTTTTTGGGTTGTAATCCGAGGGAATTTCCTGTGAAGTACAACCAATCATTACCGTCTTTGTCTTTTGGAATATGAAACTCATTTCGATATTTCTTCAACGGATCTTCTGCATCTTGTTCTCTTGCGAACGCTAAACTATTTTGATATTTCATGAGTAAAAAGAAAGTTGCCCAAAGATAATCAATCTATAAAGAGAAATAAATAATAAATTAGCTCTGTATTTAACCCAATGAATGCCAAATGAAATCCAACTTTGCTTACCTACTTCTTGTATTATTTTTTGTGTCTGGATGTGCTTCGGACAATGAAGCCAAAGATCAAGTGCAAGACATCGTCAAACACTTTAAAAAGGAATTTGCGCCCGATAAGCGCGTCGCGATATTTGATATTCAAGTAGCCTCTAAAAAAAGCAAATTGAAAATAACTGGGGAAACAAATCTACCAGATATATATCAACAGCTTTTGGACAGCATCAAGAGTACGGAAGCAACTTTTGAAGAGGACATAAGAGTGCTACCTGATGCATTTGTTGGCGAAAAAAAATATGCGGTGGGGAGAAACTCGGTGATAAACATTCGTTCCAAACCCAAACATTCTGCCGAACTGGGTACACAAGGGTTATTGGGAATGGAATTAAAAGTCTTAGACAAGGAAGGTGATTTTTATCGAATTCAGACTCCTGATAATTATATTTCTTGGGTGGACAAAGGCGGAATTACACGAATGGATCAGTCTGAATTTGAATCGTGGCAAAAGGCACCGAAGGTTATTTTCACCAAAAACTTCGGCTATGTGTACGCCGATGAATCTTTCAATCAAATTGTTTCGGACATTACCTTAGGAGGATTACTCATCTTAAGAGAAACGAACAAGAATTCCTTTAAAGTGGAATATCCCGATCAACGAATGGGTTATATCAAAAAAGATGAAGCCATACCTTACCTCAATTGGTTAAACAAGCTTGAAACAACGGCAGCCAATGTTGAGACCGTAGCAAAATCTATGGATGGGTTCCCCTACCTCTGGGGCGGAACCTCAAGCAAAGGCATGGATTGCAGCGGATTTACAAAAATGGTTTATCTGATGAATGGATTTGTAATTCCTAGAGATGCCTCTCAACAGGTGAATGCCGGAAAAGTAGTTGATGAAGAATTAGATTTTTCTGATTTACAAAAAGGAGATTTGCTTTTCTTCGGAAAAAAGGCCACAAAAAAGAAAAAGCAACGCGTTACTCACGTGGGAATTTGGCTCGGAAATGACAAAATGGAATTCATTCATGCTTCTGGAAACGTACACCTATCCTCGATGGATAAAAATCAACCACATTACGATGAGTTCAACAAAAACAGGTATTTGGGTAGCCGGAGATATCTCGGAGTCATCGACAAACAAATTCTACCACTAAAATCGAGGGTTAGTATAAAACCCTAAACTTGATGGTTCCTTCGATGTTTTTAAGACTCTTAATAACCGCTTTGTTGTAATCCTTATTCAAATCGGTAATCACATACCCCACTTTTTCATCCGTAGATAAATACTGCCCTGTAATGTTCATGTTGTACTCGGCCAATACCTGATTGATGTGGGCCATCACACCCGGAATGTTTTTGTGAATATGCAAGAATCGATGCGCATTGACCTGTCTTGGAAGTCGAATATTCGGGAAATTGACCGCATCGACCGTGTTGCCAGAATTGATATAGGCCATAATTTTGTTCGGAACAAAATCGGCAATATCTCTTTGAGCTTCTTCGGTACTTCCTCCTACATGTGGCGTAAGAATCACATTAGACAATCCTTTTAATTCAGTTTCAAATTCACCATTTTTGCGTGGTTCTGTTGGATACACATCAATGGCTGCTCCACCAATCTTACCAGACTTTAAAGCCTCTACCAAGGCAGGCAAGTCAACCACAAATCCTCTGGAAAGATTCACCAACAAAGCACCATCTTTCATTTGTGCAATCTCTTGAGTTGAGATGTAATTTTTATTGGCAGGGTGGTCATCAATATGCAGACTCACCACATCTGAGATTTTCAACAACTCCTCCAGCGTATTTAGCTTGGTGGCATTACCGAGCGCCAATCTGTCCATGATATCGTAATAATACACGTCCATCCCCAAAGACTCAGCAAGGATCGACAATTGTTTTCCAATATTTCCATATCCCACAATTCCGAGTTTCTTACCTCTCACCTCTCTAGAACCGATCGCAGTTTTGTTCCATTGACCATTGTGAAGTTCGGTGCTTCTTTGAAAGGTACTTCGCATCAACATGATAATTTCACCCAAGGCCAATTCAACTACGGAACGCGTATTGCTGTAAGGTGCGTTAAAAACCAAAATTCCTCTTTCCTTGCAGGCTTCGAGATCAATTTGTTTGGTTCCAATACAAAATGCACCAATCGCCAGTAGTTTTTCAGCTGCATCGAGTACTTTCTTAGTCACCTGAGTTTTCGAACGGATTCCTAATACATGTACATCTTTAATCTTTTCAATAAGCTCTTCTTCGGTTAATCCGATGGAAACCTCTTCGACTGAAAATCCGTCTTTCGACAATTTATCAAAGGCATCAGAATGCACATTTTCTAAAAGTAAAATCTTGATTCGGTTCTTGGGATAAGAAATACTCCTTGGCAATTTATTCACGAAAAGAAATTCATCCAAACTTGGAGCAACATGATCCGCATCTTTGGTGGTCTTATCCCGCTTTACATTTTCCGTATAAGCAAAAAACTTATCGGCCACACCAGCTTCACGAGTTACATAATCGCTGTAACCATCGCCGATTACCTGAACTTCTCCATCCAAATCTAGATTCTGAAGGCATTCAATTTTTCCATTGTGTTTGGAAAGAACATTATCGCCATCAAATCCGATGATGTTATCATTTTCATCGTATCGGAAGGTATTGGCATAAACACGCTCTGATGGAATGTTGTATTCCGCAACAATAGGATCAATGAACTCTTTGAATCCGCATGAAATTACATAAATATCATCTGCATGTTTTTCAAAAAACTCCTTGTTTCTCTCGATAGAAGTAGAAACTTGTTTTCTTAAATCAACAACCAATTGATCCAAATGATATTTCTTGGCCTCCAAAAGGTTAATCCTTCTCTTTAAGGATTCTGTAAAAGAAATTTCACCATCAATACCCAGATTGGTAATATCAATGATTTGTTGAATGATTTCCTCCTTTTTCGGATTGAATGACAAGCTAATTTCTGCCAATACATCCAAAGCTTCCACCTTTGTTAAGGTACTATCAAAATCAAATACGTAATTTCTCTTCACTTCTATCATTTTCCCAAAAAATTAAGCATTAAAACTACGAAGTTCTAAAGGATAAGAAAAGCCCAATAAAAGAATTATGGAATTATTTTATACAGCGAATTTTGTTGAAAAAGTGATAATTTTTTCTTGATTTACCTCAAAAAATTATCATATCCAAAAAGTAGCAACCACCAAACAATCGGAATTGATTCAACCCAAAAGGAACTGTAGTATTTTGATTGTGTTGGTTTTGCTCTCATCAAGAAAATGAGGGTGATAAAAAAGACAATCATGAACACATTTCGTTGCATTTCGCCTGGTGAAAAAAGAAACTCGAGCACCACTGAAATCATCAAAAGGGCCAAGCCTAAGCGTTTGGTATTTGGAACCCCCAGCTTTTGAGGAACAGTTTGCAAGGATATTTTATCGTACTGCAAATCGCGAATCTCAAAAGGTAAAATCCACACCACAACCAACAAAAAGCGTTGCACAGATAGTCCAATTTCATTAGCGGTAAAGGTGTATCCAATATCAATAAAGTGTAATACCATGGTGGCCAATACCCAACAAAGGGCAACCACTAAAATTTTAAGATGGGCAATGCTACGTAGATTGCGTTCAAAGCCCGATAAAAATGGCACCGCATACATTACGGTAAGTGCCGTCGGAATTAACGCATAAGACAAAGTTTTGTAGGTCAATTGTCTTGCAAAATACAAGGTAATCAGAAAACAAATCCACGAAAAAATGCTGATGAGTTTGATGGGTCCCGCTAATTTTTTGAAATGCCATTTTTGAAAACCAGCATATTTCACAAAATTATACCCTGTAATGGTGGCAAAAAAAATGAATCCAATGAATTCAATTTTAAAGGGATATGGGTAATAATATTCGGTAACTCTTAGTAATGCATAAACCGCAATTGCCACGTGAATGCTTGAATTCAAATAGAAATCAAAAATCTTCTTCAAAAAACCCATTGGGCAAATGTAAGTTTTCTGTTAGTAAATTAAAACATTCGTTAATAAATATGTTTCTGTAACATTTTTTTAGTATTTGAATTCCTAGGTTTTTAAGTATTTTTGTGCTTTAATTTTTTACTCAAATAATGAATACAAATTCTTTTGAAAACAGACACATTGGACCTCAGCTAACTGAGCAAGATGAAATGTTGAAGGCGATAGGTGTTGAGAGTATGGAACAATTGATTTCCGAAACCATACCTAGTGAGATTCGGTTGCCAAAACCGATGGAGTTGGATGAACCTATGAGTGAGTATGAGTACTTGAATCATATTGAGGAATTAGGAAAGAAAAACAAGGTGTTTAAAAGTTACATTGGCTTGGGCTATCACGAAGCCATTGTACCCAGTGTGATCAAAAGAAATATTCTTGAGAATCCAGGATGGTATACGGCCTATACACCTTATCAGGCGGAAATTGCACAAGGAAGACTGGAAGCGCTGTTGAACTTCCAAACCATGGTAAGCGATTTGACTGGGATGGAATTGGCGAATGCTTCTTTGTTGGATGAATCCACAGCAGCTGCTGAGGCAATGACCCTCCTTTTTGATGTTCGTGAAAGAGCACAGAAAAAAGCAGGAGTCGTAAAGTTCTTTGTTTCTGAAGAAATTCTTCCTCAGACCTATTCTCTTTTACAAACCAGAGCAATTCCACTCGGAATCGAATTGGTCGTAGGGAATCATGAGGAATTTGACTTCTCAACAGATTTTTACGGAGCGATTGTACAATACCCTGGAAAGTATGGTCAAGTGAATGACTATGCTGAATTTGTAAGAAAATCAAATGAAAACGGAATTAAGGTAGCGTTTGCGGCCGATATTCTTTCATTGGTAAAATTGAGAGCTCCGGGAGAATTAGGAGCTGATGTGGTTGTGGGTACTACCCAACGTTTTGGAATTCCATTAGGATATGGCGGACCTCATGCAGCATTCTTTGCTACAAAAGAAAAATACAAGCGAAACATTCCCGGAAGAATTATTGGTGTGACGCGTGATCTGAACGGCAATCGCGCTTTGCGTATGGCCTTACAGACAAGAGAGCAGCACATCAAACGTGAAAAAGCCACTTCGAACATCTGTACAGCGCAAGTACTTTTAGCCGTTATGGCCGGAATGTACGCTGTGTACCACGGAAAAGAAGGCTTGATAGATATCGCCGATAAAGTACATAACAATACAAAATTATTAGCAGCCGTTTTAACCGAAGAATTGGGCATTGAGCAATTGAATACCGAATTCTTTGATACTATTTTGGTGAAAGTGGATGCGGCGAAATTGAAAACTGTAGCGGAAGCAAAACATATCAACTTCAATTATATTGATGACAATCACGTTTCGATTTCATTGAATGAAACTGTGAACCATTCAGCTTTGAAAGAAATCGTTGCCTGTTTTGAAGAAGCCTTTGGAGGAAAACACGAAAAAGAAGCAACTGACTTCAATTTACAGCCAATTTCAGTGAATGTCGCAAGAGATACTTCCTTCTTAGATCATGAAGTATTCAAGAGCTATCATTCAGAAACAGAAATGATGCGTTACATCAAGCGTTTGGAGCGTAAAGATTTGGCATTGAACCACTCAATGATTTCTCTTGGTTCTTGTACCATGAAATTGAATGCTGCTACAGAAATGTTACCATTGAGCACCACCAACTGGGGGAACATTCATCCATTTGTTCCTTTAGATCAGGCGGAAGGATACCAAATCCTATTGCACAAATTAGAAGAGCAATTGAATGAGGTAACCGGATTTGCAGGTACTTCTTTACAGCCGAACTCGGGAGCTCAAGGTGAATTTGCTGGATTGATGACGATTAGAGCTTATCACCAAAGCAGAGGAGATTTCCATAGAAACATTTGTTTGATTCCATCTTCTGCACACGGTACCAACCCTGCATCGGCAGTAATGGCGGGAATGAAGGTAGTAGTAACAAAAACCGATGAGAAAGGAAATATTGACGTTGCCGATTTGCGTGAAAAAGCTGAAGTGCATTCAGATAATTTAGCCGCTTTAATGGTAACCTACCCTTCTACCCATGGTGTATTTGAAAGTGCAATTAAAGAAATTACCGACATCATTCACAACCATGGCGGACAAGTATATATGGATGGTGCTAATATGAATGCTCAAGTAGGACTTACGAATCCGGCTACCATTGGCGCAGATGTTTGTCACTTGAACCTGCACAAAACCTTTGCGATTCCGCATGGAGGTGGTGGACCAGGAGTTGGACCTATTTGTGTTGCACCACAATTGGTTCCTTTCTTACCATCAAATCCATTGGTAAAAACTGGAGGTGAACAAGCAATAACATCCATTTCTGCAGCTCCTTGGGGATCTGCCTTGGCTTGCTTGATTTCTTACGGATACATCTGCATGTTAGGTTCTAAAGGATTGACCAATGCTACAAAAGTGTCCATCTTGAACGCCAATTACATCAAAGAAAGATTGGATGGACATTACACCACATTATATACGGGTGAAATGGGCAGAGCAGCTCACGAAATGATCATCGACTGTAGAGCTTTTAAAGAAAATGGCATCGAAGTCGTTGATATTGCAAAACGTTTGATGGATTATGGTTTCCACGCTCCTACAGTTTCTTTCCCAGTAGCCGGAACCATGATGATTGAACCAACCGAATCGGAAAACCGAGCTGAATTAGATCGTTTTTGTGATGCCATGATCGAAATCAGAAAGGAAATTGCATTCTCTGTTAAGGATGAAGAGAACAACATTCTTAAAAATGCACCGCATACTATGGCGATGTTGACTGAAGATGAGTGGCAATTCCCATACACGAGAAAGAAAGCGGCATTCCCGTTAGACTTTGTTCAGGATAACAAGTTCTGGCCAACAGTAAGACGTGTTGATGAAGCTTTCGGTGATAGAAACTTAGTATGCTCATGTAATCCGATTGAAGATTATATGGAAGCTTAAAAGAAACACTTCCAACAAAAAAGCCAGTCTAAACAGACTGGCTTTTTTAATGTTTTGATATCAACAAAATTACTTCTTAAATTTTGCGTATTTGTTTTTGAACTTGTCAATACGTCCTGCAGTATCTACTAACTTAGACTTACCTGTATAGAAAGGGTGAGAAGTTCTAGAGATTTCTAATTTTACTACTGGATACTCAACACCATCAACATCAATAGTTTCTTTTGCTTCAGCAGTTGAACGCGTTAAGAATACGTCACCGTTAGACATGTCTTTAAAAGCGACCATTCTGTAATTTTCTGGATGTATACCTTTTTTCATGATATTAAATTTTAATTTTTAATTCGGTTTGTAAAGTTGGTAAGGCTTTACAGAAATCAAAATAGCAATAGCGTATCCATTTTGAGGGTGCAAATTTAACCTAATTTTATTTATTTACAATAAATTATTGTTTTTATTTGCCTAAAATACTCGATGATGAAATCTAGAATAATTGCTTTCCTTTTTCTTTTTGTTGTCTTTTTGACGAGCTGTGATACACCTTACAAATTTACCATTGAGGGGCCAAAAAAGACCACTTGGAATTCCACAGTTTCTTTTGCCTTGAGCGAAGAGAACAATCAACCAATCGATAGTGTTGTATTTTTCATTAATGGAAAAAAAGTGGAAGGAACCAATAATCAAATTTCTATCAAAACCAATGACATCGGAATCGGAAAGCAAGCCATCTCCGCCCTAGCCTTCTTTCCGGGAAAAACGAAAAAGGTAAATGCTTCCTTTGAGGTTTTTGCTGATAAAGCACCGGATGTTTACACCTACAAGATTATCAATACCTATCCCCATGATAAAGGTGCCTACACTCAGGGACTCGAATTTTACAAGGGATTCTTATACGAAACTACCGGACGTAGAGGACAGTCATCCTTAAGAAAAGTAGACATCAAATCTGGAAAAGTTTTGAAACAATATGATTTGGACAAAAAATACTTTGGTGAAGGAATGACCATTTATAATGACACGATTTATTGGTTGACCTGGCAAGCAAACAAAGGATTTATTTTCGATTTAAAATCCTTCGAGAAGATCAAAGAGTTCAACTACAATCGTAGCAAAGAAGGATGGGGATTGACACATAATGAAACAGAATTGATCAAATCAGACGGAACTTCTAAAATTTGGTTTTTAGACCCTTCTACACAAAAAGAAAAAAGATCGCTCCAGGTCTACACCAACAAATATGACTTGAAAGACTTGAATGAATTGGAACTAATTGGTAACGATTTGTATGCGAACAAATACCAGCAAAATGCCTTGGTGATTATTGATAGCCAAACGGGAATCGTAACAGGTGTAGCCAATCTAACCGGACTAAAGGAGGAAGTTGAAAAAACTCAAAAATTGGTTCCTCAAGATGAAGTTCTCAACGGAATCGCCTTTGATAAAGAAAACAATCGCCTGTTTGTTACAGGTAAGAACTGGGGAAAACTATTCGAAATCGAATTGATTAAAAAACAATAAATCAATTCGTAAAAAGTTCTATTTTTACAAAAAAGCTTCATGCGCAAATTCTACACTTTTCTCATCGTAGTGATTCTAATTGCAGTTAGTTCCTGTAGAAAAGATTTTTCCACCATACCTAGTTTCGGAAACTTAGAATTTTCAAAAGACACCGTATTTTTAGATACCATTTTCACCAATATTGGTTCAGCTACCTATAATTTAAAAGTCTATAACCGTGGAGACAAAGCCATTACCATTCCTAGAATTCAATTGGAAAATGGCGTTTCTTCCAATTACCGATTGAATGTAGATGGCATCCCGGGTAAAGACTTTAACGATATTGACATTCTTGCGAAGGATAGTATTTTCATTTTTGTCGAAACTACGATCGATGTGAACAATGTCTCCAATCCGTTGTATACCGATCGAATTCTATTTGACAATGGCAACAACCAACAGGATGTTGACTTGGTGACTTTGGTTCAAGATGCCAACTTTATATTTCCAGGGAAAGACCCAATAAGCATGAAGGTTGACAGCCTGAGTTTGGATGGCAATCCGACGACCATTAAAGGACGTTTTCTGGAGGATTCAGAACTCCGATTTACGAATCAGAAGCCATATGTCATTTATGGATATGCCGCTGTAGGTGCGAACAAGACCTTAGAAATCGACGCCGGAGCAAAAATTTATTTCCACAGCAATTCAGGACTCATTGTGGATACCGAAGGCAGTCTAAAGGTCAATGGTACTTTAAATGAGAAAGTAATCTTTGAAGGCGACCGATTGGAAAATGCTTTTAGTCGAATTCCAGGACAATGGGGCACCATTTGGCTTCGAAAGGGAAGTAAAGACAATGCTATCAATCATGCTCAAATTAAAAACGGATTGATCGGAATTCTGATTGACAGTTTGGGAACTAATGGCAATCCTACTTTAGAATTAAAGAACACCGAAATCTACAATCATTCTAGTTTTGGCATATTGGCTCGTGAAGCACATATTGAAGCAGAAAATGTGGTTATCGGCTCTGCAGGTCAAGCTTCTTTGGCAGCTACGGTAGGCGGAAATTACTCCTTTACCCATTCGACTATTGCCAATTATTGGAATAATGGAATTCGACAGCTTCCCGCTGTTTTAGTGAATAATTTTTTCACATTCATTGATGCAAATAACCAAGAGGCCGTGGGACTACGAGATTTGGTGAGGGCTGATTTTACCAATTGCATTATTAGCGGTAACAACAATATCGAATTTGTACTGGACAGGGTAGACGGCAGTTTGTTTAATTACAACGTGAGTCATTCGATGATTCAGTTTAATGACATTACTGATGCCTTTGCCAACAATCAAGAACTAGATTTCAACAACCCCAATTATCAGAGCATCGTGCTCAATGGGATTCCGGATTTTAAGAGTACCATCAATCAAGAATTCATTATTGGTCAGAATTCAGATGCCATCAATAAGGCTGCACCAAGCGCTGTTATTCTAGATCTATTGGGTAAGGATCGATCGAGCGCACCTGATATTGGAGCTTACCAACATATTATCTTCAATTAATTTTTAGAGCACTTCCTTTTTCCTTACTTTTCCATTGCGAATGGAAACATCCATTGTATAAATTAACACAACCAAAAATCAAATGGAAATTATTTCTGGACACCCATCTTCACCTCGAAAAATCAAATACTTCGGAAAAGGAAGCGAGTTTGCAATTATTTATTTCAAAAACATCATCTTAACCGTTCTTACCTTCGGAATTTATTATCCTTGGGCCAAGGTTGAAATTTTAAAATATCACTATCAGTCTTCAGAGTTAGACGATTCTCGTTTTCAGTTTCATGCGACCGGAATGGAAGTTTTTCGAGGATTTATAAAGATCTACCTAATCCTGGTGATTCTCTATGCCTATTTGTTCTTTGGACTCCAAACTCAGAACGATTTTATCATCAGCATTGCCATTGGCGCCTTTTATCTTTTCTTTATCATAATCATACCATTTGCCATTCATGGAGCGGTTCGTTATCGAGCTTCTAGAAGTTCTTGGAAAGGTATTTATTTCAAATACATTGGGAGTAAAAGGGAGATTTTTTCGATCTACTTAAAAGGAATCATTTTGACTACCCTGACCCTAGGATTGTACGGTCCTTGGTTGCAAGTAGAACTAAGAAAATACGTGCTGCAAAACTTGCGGTTTGGGAATGTTTCGTTTGATTTCAAAGGAAAAGGAGGTTCACTTTTGTGGATCAATGTGAAACTCATTTTACTATTCTACATTACACTCGGTATCTATTCCTTTTGGTATTATAAAAACCTTTGGACCTTCTTTATCGATAACACCACTATCAAGCAAAATGATGAGGAATTAAAACTGCGATTTCACATGTCGGTATCGGATGTATTCGAGCTTCTGGTCATCAATTTCATTTTGATCTTTTTCACCCTTGGTTTGGCAACACCCTGGGTGACGGTTAGAACCTTGAACTTTTTCTTCCGATTCTCTGAAATTGACGGGTACCTAGACACCAATGCCATCACCCAAGTTTCTTATGATGACTATGACGACGCTGCAGGTGATGATTTCTTGGATTTTCTAGATTTCGATTTGTTGTAATATGGCTTTTAAGGGAACTTATTTTGATGGCAAAACCGCAAAATCACATGCGGCAGATATTGCCGTGAGTTCCATGAGATGGACCATTTCATATACAGACAACGAACAAGCCCAACAGGTATTTTGGAATCTTTCCGAAATTAAAAAGTCGGATGTTTATACCAAAGATTTTTTGGCCTTCACCTATGGTAAATCCTTTCCTTTTCAACGATTGGAAAGCAAAGATGTTACCTTCATAAACTATTTAGAGAATCAAGAAATTGGTGGTTTAAATTCGAAAATTGATTCCCAATTACACAATTCAAAAAGATCATCTTTAGTCGGATTGATTCTAGGGCTGATTGGTCTTATCTTCCTTATCTACCTCTACGTCATTCCTACAGTTGCTGAAAGTTTTGCCAGCAACATGAATGTATCTCGCGTAATTGAATTCGGAGATTATGTATTTCGTGTTCTTTCTTCGGATCTTGAAATTGACGATAACAAAACCAAAAAACTAAAGAACTTCGTCGATGAATTAGAAATTGAGAGCGAATTCCCCATTGAAATATATGTTGCCGAAAGCAATCAATTAAATGCCTTTGCTTTGTCAGGAGGTAAAATTGTCATCTTCTCTGCCCTATTGGAAAAGATGGAGACCAAAGAACAATTGGTAGCACTCATCGGACATGAGATCTCTCATATTGAGAATCGACATGTCTTAAAAAATGTAGCTCGTAATTTATCTGGTGCTCTTTTTGTTTCCATCATCTTCGGTGATGTAAATGGTGTTACCACGATTATGGCCGACAATGCACACCTCTTCTCACAACTCAGTTTTTCGCGAAAACTAGAAAAAGAAGCTGATATTTTCGGATTGGAGTTTATGCGGAAAAACGCCGTAGATTTGCATGGAATGCCAGAGCTATTCAAATTACTCAAAAGGGAAACCAATGTTGACATGCCTTCTTATTTGAGTAATCATCCGATGCTGAAAGAACGCATTGAATATACCTTTGAAATAGCAGAGCAACAAGAAGTCTTTGAAGACAATCAAGAACTTGAAAAACAATGGATCATCTTAAAAAGCGGTATTCGGGATTATGAAGATGACAAAAACGAAACCAAAGAAGTAAAGGAAAATGAGTAAAAATGTTGTAATCACAGGGACAAGCAGAGGAATTGGTTTTGAACTCGCCAAACAGTTCGCTTCAAATGGACATCATGTTTTGGCACTATCTAGAAATTCAAAACCTTTAGACGAAATTAATCACGTAAACATTTGCACCATTGCCTTTGATATTGGCAACACCGATGATCTACAAAAAGTGCATGATTTCGTAAGCGCTCAATGGAAAAAGGTGGATATTGTGATTCACAATGCCGGTCTTTTGGTCAACAAACCATTTGGAGAGTTGAGTTCTGAAGATTTTTTCAAGGTCTACAACGTGAATGTTTTTGGAGTGGCCATGTTGACTCAGAAATTGATTCCCTTTATGACGGAAGGTAGTCATGTGGTAACCATTAGTAGTATGGGCGGAATTCAAGGAAGTTTAAAATTTCCTGGACTTGCGGCATATAGTTCGGCCAAAGGTGCAGTTATTACGCTATCAGAATTATTAGCTGAAGAATACAAAGAACAACAAATCGCTTTCAACGTATTGGCGATTGGGGCTGTACAGACAGAGATGCTGGAAGAGGCCTTCCCTGGATATCAAGCACCATTGCAACCGAACGAAATGGCCGATTACATTCAAAATTTCGCATTGACAGGTCATCGCTTTTACAACGGGAAAGTATTACAAGTTTCTTCCACAACACCTTAATCCAAACCTTGGGCTTTCAAGAGTACATCGTCGCAACTGCAGTTCCTTACGTTCAATCCCTATTGGATTCGAATAAAATTGATTTAAAAATTGTAAATCAGCGACAAACCAAACACGGTGATTTTCGACGATTACCCAGTGGAAAAATGACGATTACAGTGAATAACAATTTGAATCCGAATCAGTTTCTCATCACCTTAGTCCATGAAATTGCCCATTACATGACCTTTCAGAAATTTGGACGCGTAAAGCCTCACGGATTGGAATGGAAAACTACCTTTCGAGACCTTATGCTTCCTCTTTTGCGACCGGATGTTTTTCCGTCTCATGTCCTAGGACCTTTAGCACTTCACTTGAAAAATCCGAAAGCGAGTACAGACTCTGATCCAAAATTATCTTTGGTGTTGAAAAATAATGAAGCAAAAGAAGGAACCATATTCGTGCACCAAATGGAAATCGGAGCCTGCTTTATGTATCGAAATCAACAATTCAAACGAGGTAAACTCAGAAGAACTCGAATTGAGTGCTTAAATCTTGAAAACAAGAAGTTGTATTTATTTCATCAAAATGCAGAGGTGGAACTCCTTAGTTAAACTCCTCTGAATAGAAGGTGGTTGCATCTTTGATCATTAGGTCCAATCGTTCTTTTTCCGAATCAATTCGCTCTTGATCCCATTCCAAATACTTGGTACATTCTTTCAATACAAGAGGAAGTGTTCTATCGATGGATTTCACATCAAAATACAAGCGACCTGTTCTTCGCACATAAAAATCGGCCAAACTATTCACCATTTCAAAGTGAACGGCATACCAGAGTTCGGCTCTCACCAAACGTTCTCTTGGATCTTTGTTGCTAAAAAAGCTCATTTTATCAATGATTCGAATGGCGTTTTTCCCATAGGTTGTGCTCAAGTACCAAGCCTCATAGGTGTCAAATATCTCTTTTTCTACCAACAATTCACGAAGGGTCTTTTGAAATTCCAGAACTTCATCATAGGATTCAAAATTGGGGTTGACTAAGGCAATTTTATCGGTAGTTGATTTTTTCAGTTTCTTCTTTCTTTTTTCTGGAAGCGTTTTAATCACGGAACTCAATACCCGTTGTGCCATTTTTCGGTACCCTGTTAGCTTTCCTCCTGCGATTGAAATCAATCCGGTTTCAGATTCAAAAATTTCATCTTTCCGAGATAAGTCGGAAGGATCTTTATCTTCCTCATGAATCAATGGTCGTAATCCGGCCCAGCTTGACTCAACATCTGCTGCGGTCAAATGAACATTCGGAAAGGTCTTGTTTACGGCCGTTAACAAATAATCGACATCTTCTTGGGTCGTGACTACTCGGTTCAAATCGCCACTATAGTTGGTATCGGTCGTTCCGATGTAGGTTGTTTTTCCCCTTGGGATGGCAAAAATCATACGGCCATCGTCTACATCAAAATACACCGATTGTTTTACAGGAAGTTTATCCTTTGCCACAACCAAATGCACTCCCTTTGTTAAGTGTAATCTTTTTTGATTCTTAGAATTGTCTTCCTCTCTAATTTTATCTACCCAAGGACCTGCTGCTGAAACAAAATTTCTACCTCTGATATTTATTTTCTTCCCTGAATTATGATCCAAACAGTTGATGCTTTCAATCTGTTTATCGGTATCATAGACGAAGGATTCCATCTCACAATAATTGACTACAAAGGCACCCAATTCAACTGCCTTTTTCAAAATTTCAATGGTCAATCGGGCATCATCCGTACGATATTCTGCATAGTACCCACTGCCAAGAAGGTCGGTCTCATCGAGCAAAGGTTCTTTTTGAAGCGTTTCTTCCTTATCAAGCATCAATCTGCGGTCGTCTCCTTCTACATTGGCCAAAAGATCATACACTTTCAACCCAATGGAAGTCATCATTTTCCCATAGGTACCTCCTTCTACCAAAGGGAGCAGCATTTTTTCAGGAATTACCAAGTGTGGTGCAATGGAATGAACAATGGCCCTTTCGGAACCCGTTTCACGGACCAAGCCAATTTCTAGTTGCTTCAAATAACGCAATCCACCGTGAATTAGTTTGGTGGATTTATTGGAAGTCCCCGAGGCAAAATCATCCTTTTCAACCAAGCAAACAGACATGCCACGTGAAACCGCATCCAAGGCAATTCCAGCGCCCGTTACTCCGCCTCCGATGACTACCAAATCAAATTTTTTAGAAACTATTTTCTGAAACTGTTTGGGTCGGTCTAAAATTGAAAAACGCAATTTCTTTCCGTTCTGGAGGCCTTTTTTATTGGTCCGAGTTTTGTCAACTGCTTGCAACCAACCTTTGTATTTCTTATTTCGTTGTTTCGAATTGATTTGAGGTTGGAAGATTCGTTCGGATTCTCTGAGTGTTTCAATATCGTTGAGTGACCAAAAACCAGACTTTAAGGCTGCCAAGGCCGCGGCTCCAAAAGCGGTTACTTCAATCATTTTTGGCCGGTCTACAGATACATTCAGCATATCCGATTGAAATTGCATCAAGTAATTATTGGCACTAGCGCCACCGTCTACTTTGAGAACGGTTAATTCTTTGCCACTGTCTTCAATCATCACATCCAGCACATCTTTGGTTTGATAAGCCAATGCATCAACGGTAGCCTTAATAATTTCATTCTTGGTGGTATCTAGGGTCATTCCGTAAATCGCTCCTTTGGCATTGGCATCCCAATAAGGTGCTCCAAGACCCGCAAAAGCTGGAACCACATACACGTCCTCCAAAGGTGGTATCCTCTTGCAAATTTCCTCCGTCTCACTGGCATTCTCAATAAGCTTCAAGTTATCTCGTAACCATTTTATAGAAGCACCACCTACAAAAATACTTCCCTCAAAAGCATATTGAGTGGGTTTGTTCTCGAGGGTACAGGTCATGGTAGTGAGCAATCCATTTTGAGAAGCAATGAATTGATTGCCAATATTCAACAACATGAAACATCCAGTACCATAGGTGTTTTTGGCAACACCAGGAGTGAATCCGCCTTGACCAAATAAAGCCGACTGTTGGTCTCCCGCAACTCCCTGAATGGGGATTTCATAACCTTGGAACAGAAGTGTTCCAAAATAGGAAGAGGATTGTTGAACTTTAGGAAGAATGTGATTCGGAATCTCTAGCTCTTGCAACAACAATTCGTCCCAATCAAGTTTATTAATATTATAGAGTAAGGTGCGTGAAGCATTGGTATGATCAGTGACATGATTTTGTTCTTTGGAGAGCTTAAAAATCAACCAACTATCAATAGTACCAAAGCATAAATCTTCCAATTGTTCCTTAGCCTCGGGTACATTTTCAAGAATCCATTTTAATTTTGTTCCAGAAAAATAAGCGTCAATTACGAGTCCGGTGTTTTCTTTGATATAAGGCTCCAAGCCACGAGATGTCAAATCCTCGCAAATGGAATTGGTACGTTTATCCAACCAAACAATGGCATTGTAAATGGGCAAACCGGTTTTACGGTTCCAAACCACCGTCGTTTCACGTTGATTGGTAATACCGATGCTGTCAATTTCAGAGGCATCGATGTCTGCCTTCCCTAAAGCTTCCTCGAATGTCTTTAGTTGATCCTGATAGATTTCCATAGGATCATGTTCCACCCAACCCGATTTTGGGTAATGTTGTGTGAGTTCTTTTTGTGAAATGGAAACGATAGAACCCGATTTATCAAAAACAATGGTTCTTGTACTTGTTGTGCCTTGATCGAAAGCAACTACGTATTTTTTCATCGACTGTTGACGATTTATTTTTCTCTTTTAATGAAGATGGTATCTAATTGTAATTCTTTTTGAAGCCAAAGTTGCATGGCCTTTTCTTTTGAATCGATAATGGAATCGGAAATCGCAGGATTCCACTTCACAAAGGCCTGAGGAATGGTATCAATTTTTATAAAATCTTTTGAGTTCAAAATATTTGCAAATCCGATTTCTTGAATATCGATGTATCTAATTTTGGCTTCCTTGGCAACACGACTAAAGGCCACCACTTTCTCACTTTCACTTTGAGCATTTTTTTCAATCCGATCGTTTAGCCCTAAAATGGTTTCTTCTAAAGACGCAATCTGCTTTTGCAATCCTGCAATGATATTTTTACTCTGCTGAAGTTCATCACGTTTTTCTTTATACGCCGTGGTGATGAGCTCAAAACTTTTGGTATCACTTCCCTTTATTTTAATCGAAAAGTCTTTAATCTTGGTGTACTCATCATCATTCAACTGATTGCTGAGTAAATTGCTTTCACCCTCTGTAACTTCATTGAAAAAACGCAATCGAATTTCCTTATTTGGGATGTCGAGTTCTGGGTCACCAATAAGCTGAAAATTTGGAATCTGTTTTACTTCACTTTTTACAAACTCATTAAAAGCACGTTCAATCTGACTTTCTTCAAACACCCGAATAAAGGTGAATATAGCCGGAATCATTACGGCAATTCCCAATACCGTTGCAATGGTCGCATATCGTTTTCGAGTTCTAGAATTGGCATACTTATGCATCGGGAATCGAAGCATTTTCAACACCACAAATCCAGCAAGAGCGATGAAAATAGTATTAATTGTAAACAAATACATAGCCCCAAAGAAGTATGGGAAATTCCCTTTGGCTAGACCATACCCTGCTGTGCATAAGGGTGGCATTAAGGCCGTTGCAATGGCCACTCCAAATACCACAGAGGCAATGGTGCGCTTTTTTGTCTTTGCCACCATCAAGGCAAGTCCACCGAAAAAGGCGATCAATACATCTCGAATGTCTGGCTTGGTTCTACCTAGTAACTCTGAAGTGTCTTCACTAAGCGGAAAAAAGTAGAAAAACATAAAGGAAGCAAACAAACTCAGTCCAATCATCACACCAAGATTGATCAAGGACTTCTTGAAGGTATCAATATCATTTAAGGCAAAGGACATTCCCAAACCTAAAATAGGACCCATTAAGGGTGAAATTAACATGGCACCGATAACAACTGCAGTAGAATCTGCATTCAAACCAATAGACGCCACGAAGACGGCAAAGATGAGGACCCAGGCTGTTGCTCCCTTGAACGGGATGTCTACCTTGATATCCTTTATGGTTTCCTCATGATCGGTATCATCACGAAAATCAAATCGGTCGTAAAGGAAAGTTATTACTCGGTTTTTAACTTCTTTGGCTAGCTCTGGCTGATTAATGTTGGCTCCTTGATTACTAGTAGGTTCTTCCATGTGAAAAAATATCTAGTGGAAGATACAAAATAATGGGAATAACTATTTTAGTCGAGGTAAATTTTATCAATCAGCAATTGGAAGTTCTCATTGCGTTTGTTCCCAATTAAAAAAGCAATCTCCTTGATGGTTGATGCGGCGAAGTTCTCCATATTGAGTTCACGTCCCCGAAAAGTTGGATACATGTCCTTTAACGGAATTCGAATGGTCTGCCAGGAAGTAGTTGTTTTAAAATATTGAATGTAAGAATGATAATGAAATCGAGATGCTTTGACCCGGATTTGATATTTCTTTCCGTCTCCCTTGACTCTTAAGACCAAATGCGAATATGTATCCACATCTTTTATGGATGCTCGATGTCGAATGGAAGAAAACCCACCGTAATTATCAGTAGAAACCTTGCCGTAGAACAATCCGTGACCATCTTCAGTCAAATCAAAATTTCCTGAAGATACACCACCCATCACTACATCATCTACCACTCTCCAATCTCTGGGATTTGAGGAATCATTAAAATCATAAATCACCATTTCTGTGGACATAAAAAAGGTTAGTAAAAATACACCGAGAACAGTTTTCTGCATCATCAAAAAACATTTTAGAAAACAAAATTAGGTGAAAATCTAGGTAGGGACTGTTATAAAAAACAAAAAACTCTGCATTTCTGCAGAGCTTTTGTGACCGGGCTGGGGCTCGAACCCAGGACCCTCTCCTTAAAAGGGAGATGCTCTACCAACTGAGCTACCCGGTCTGCTATTTTATCTTAGCGGGTGCAAAGATAGGGGTAAATTTTAATTATAAAAAACTTTTTTTAGTTACTTTTTTCATTTTGTGCTACCCTGATTTTTTTAAATAAATTCGAGGAATAGACAAAATTTACAACCGCTTCATTATCAGTTTTAAAGATATCGTTTTTTGTTCCCTCCCACGCCTTTTTGCCATGTTCTAAGAAAACAATTTTTTCACCGATCTCCATCACCGAATTCATATCATGGGTATTAATCACTGTTGTAATACCGTATTCCTCCGTGATTTCTTTAATCAGATTATCAATGACGATGGCGGTTTTTGGATCCAAACCCGAGTTCGGTTCATCACAAAACAAATACTTTGGGTTCATTACGATTGCCCTTGCAATGGCAACGCGTTTTTGCATTCCTCCAGAAAGTTCTGCAGGAAACTTTGCGTTCGAATTATCAAGATTGACCCGATTCAAAACAAAGTTGACTCTTTCGAGCATTTCCTCATAGGTTTGAGTGGTAAACATCTTTAAAGGAAACATAACATTTTCCTCCACAGTTTGGGAATCGAAAAGAGCGCTGCCCTGAAATACCATTCCAATGTCTCTCCGCCATTGGCGTCTTTCCTCTTCGGTAAAATCGGTACTTACCTTTCCTGCAAAAGAAATGGTTCCGCTTTCAGGAGTATGCAGACCAATGAGCGACTTCAAGAAAACGGTTTTTCCAGACCCACTTTGACCGATAATCAAGCTTGTTTTTCCAGGATGAAAAGTGGTTGAAATTCCTTTTAAAACTGGAACCCCATTAAATCCTTTGTGTAAACCTTTCACTTCTATCATACCCTACTCTTTTTAGGTCAACAACAATTGCGTTAGAAAATAGTTCGTAACCACAATAAGGACGATGGTCCAAACCACAGAGGATGTACTGGCCTTCCCTACGGCTATCGACCCACCCTTCACATAATAACCATGATATGAGGGCACCGTCGCAATGATAAAGGCGAAAACAAGGGTCTTAATAATGGCATATACCAATAAAAATGGTTTGAAATCCATCTGGATTCCTTGGATATAATCGGTTCCTAAAAACAGACCTGATAGCATTCCCGCAGTCCAGCCCCCGAGAATTCCTAAGAACATGGCCAAAGCGATTAAAAAAGGGTAAAAGAAAAGTGCGGCCAAAACTTTTGGGAGCACCAAATGATTCAACGAGTTAATTCCCATCACCTCCAAAGCATCAATCTGCTCTGTTACACGCATGGTACCAATACTTGAAGTAATATAAGAGCCTACCTTTCCCGCCAAGATAATGGAACAAAAAGTAGGAGCAAATTCTAGGATCACAGACCTTTTAGTTGCAAAACCAATTAAGGTATCTGGCAGCAAAGGGCTTTCTAAATTCAATGCTGTTTGCAATGAAATAACCCCGCCAATAAAAAAGGAAATAAAAGTTATAATTCCCATAGACTTAATCCCTAATTCATCAATCTCACGAATTAAAGATTCGTAAAAAAAACGTCCTTTTTGGGGTCTCTTAAAAACCTGACCCAGCATTAAAAAATACTTGCCGATATGTCTGAGGTATACCATAGCCTATTTGATAATGCTAAAGTATTAAATAATCATTAACTAGGCTCTAAATCAAAAGAAACAAATAAAAATTTAAGTACTTTTGAAGTATAATTTTCTATCTCATGAAATTGCATAAAATCCTCATTCTATCCTTATTAATAACAAGCTTTGCTTGCACATCACAAGGCAAAAAAAACGATAAACCAAAACTTATTGTGGGCGTTGTTGTAGACCAAATGCGCTACGATTATTTGACCCGATTTGCCGATCGTTATGGTGAAGGCGGATTCAAAAGAATTCTCAATGAAGGATTCAATGCAACCAATGGGAATTTTGACCATGTGCCAACCTATACCGCAGTAGGGCATACCTCCGTCTATACAGGAACAACTCCAAGTACCCACGGAATAATTTCAAATAACTGGTATGACAAGTACAAAAAGCGATTTATTTATTGCGTAGATGACTTTAACTACCAAACTGTAGGTGTTGAAGGAAGTTCTGGACAGAAATCGCCCTATAGAATGCAGACCACGACCATTACCGACCAGTTGAAGATGGCTCAAAATTTAAAAGGAAAAACCATTGGAGTTGCGATTAAAGATCGTTCATCGATTTTACCAGCCGGTCATACTGCCAATGGAGCCTATTGGTATCGTGGCGGAAATGAAAATAAGTTCATTACCAGCACCTATTATATGGAAGAATTACCTGATTGGGTAAAAAACTTCAACGCCAATAACAAGGCTGATGAATACTTATCGAAACCTTGGGAAACCTTGTACGATATTTCCACCTACACTTCAAGCAGAGCTGATGATAATGATTTTGAGCGGACGTTTAGAAGTCAGGAAAGACCAGTTTTCCCTCATAACCTACCCGAACTTCGCAAAAAGAATGGGAATTACAGCATTATCTCCAATACGCCCTTCGGAAACTCTTTAACCTTGGATTTTGCAAAGGCCGCAATTGAGGGTGAACAATTAGGACAGGGAGACTTTATTGACTTTTTAGCGGTTAGTTTTTCAAGTACTGATTATGTAGGGCATCAATTCGGACCGGATTCGGTAGAAATTGAAGATACCTACCTGCGCTTGGACAAGGAATTGGAAGACTTCTTAAACTATTTGGATGCAAAAATTGGGAAAGGCAAATACACCTTATTCTTATCTGCCGATCATGGAGCTGTACAAGTTCCTTCCTATTTGCAATCTTTAAAAGTTCCTGCCCATTATTTTGACACCAAAGGCTTTTCAAACTTTGTGAAGGAGAAACTAAAAGGTCAGTTTGGCAGTGATAATCTGGTTGAAAATATTTCGAACTTTCAAATCTTCTTGAACAAAAAGGAACTCGCGAAGAAAAAATTAACCATCAAGGAAGTTGCTGATTTCCTAGTTGACGAGACGATCAATTTCGAAGGTGTATATAAAGTGGTTTCTTCAAAAACGTTGCAAACAACGGAGTTCAAATCAGGCGTTTTGCATAAGATTCAGCAAGGGTACAATCAGAAATATTCAGGGGATGTTATCTTAATACCACACCCTGCGACCTTATCCGGCGACCGAAAAGGGACCTCTCACGGTTCGGGATATTCTTATGATACGCACGTACCTATTTTGTTCTATGGGCACGGAATCAAAAAAGGAAGCTCTGCAGCGCCTTATTTTGTTCGAGATATTGCTCCGACCATTGCAACCTTGTTAGGTGTTGAATTCCCGAATGGAACCACAGGAAAAGTTATTTCTGAAGCATTAAAATAAGCTATGAGAATCCTTATTGGTCTTTATTTTGTTTTCTTTTCTATTAGCTTGTTATCACAAGTCACTGTAGTTGAGAAATACACCTTAGATCAACAAATTGAAGAAACTTCAGGATTACTTTTTTACAACAATAAAATCATTACCCATAACGATAGTGGTGACAATCCGCAGCTTTATGAGCTGAATGCTTCCACTGGAGTTATTGAGCGCACCATTGTAATCTCCAATGCTACCCATGTCGATTGGGAAGACATCGCCATGGATGATACCCATCTTTATATTGGAGATATTGGAAATAACAATGGAGATCGGACCGATTTAAAAATTTACAAAGTAGCCCTTAGCGATTTTACATCCCAAAACACAGTGACTGCAGAAATCATCAACTTCTCTTATGCTGATCAGCAAAGTTTTACTTCACTTCCCAATGCAACTAATTTTGATGCAGAAGCCTTAATGGATTTTGGTGATAGTTTGTTGGTTTTCACCAAGAACTGGCAGGATTTTCAAACAAAGGTTTATAAAATCCCAAAAGCACCTGGCACATATTCCGTAAGTAAAGTTAGCACGACCAATGTAAGCGGATTAATTACAGGGGCTAGCAAAGCAGAATCCAATAATGACTTCTTATTTCTCTGCGGATACGACGCTTCAGCAACACCTTTTTTAATCGCAATTTCGGACAACCGAGCTGCCGGAGATGATATTTTTAACAACGGATTTACAAAAGTTTCACTGCAAGACAATCCACTTGGCATAGGTAGTCAGGTTGAAGGAATTGTGAGTTATGCAAAAAATAAAATCTATTTAACTCGAGAAAAAGTTGAACAGAATGTAAATGGAACTCCAGTGGTGTTTGAACCCAAACTTTACGATGTCACAGAGCCTTATTCAAGCATACTTTCTACTACAGAGTCGTTACAAGATTTAGTTTATTTTGAAAACCCAGTGAGGGAACTTCTGGACATCAAAACTACAAGGTCCATCAACTCCATAAAGGTGTATTCCATTGAAGGAAAGGAATTGCTTTCTTCTTCCTCTTCAAATCAATTAAATGTATCTGGACTCTCAAAAGGAGTCTATTTCCTGGTTTTGAGTATGGAGAATAATTTGGTTATTCAGAAGAAACTTTTGAAAGAGTAGTCTTAGGTAAAAAAACCTCAGCCATCATGCATCTAGCACTTCCGCCACCACAAGCCTCAATGGTACCTAATTCGCTATGAATGATGTTGTTGAAGGTAAGAATTTGAGCTCTCTGTGCATCCGTTAGTGAATGATATGCAGAACTACTCATTACCAAAAACAATTGGTCATAACTCCCTTTCACCTGTAGCATATTTCCAGCAAATTGTTCCACTTGCTCTTCCGTTATGGCAATGATTTGTTTTCCCGATTCCTTTAAGTGTTTGATTAAGTTTTTACGTTCCTTTTTATCGTCTATGGAATCCAAACAAACAATTGCGTAGGCATCGGCAATGGCCATCATGACGTTTGTATGATAAATAGGAAGTCTTTCGCCTTCTACTGATTGATAGGCCGTAAATATGACCGGAGTGTATTCGAAATCTTCACAGAACTCAATAAAGAGTTCCTCATCAGCTCGAGCCGACAACGCACAATAGGCCTTTTTATGAATACGATCTAGGACAATACTTCCAGTACCTTCTAGAAAAACACCATGTTCTTCGGCCGAAGTGTAATCCATGATGTTCTCGATGATAAATCCTTTGGCTTCCAACTCATCAAGGATATCAGATCGCCTTTCCATTCTTCTGTTTTCTGCAAACATTGGATAAATGGCTACCGTACCATCTTCGTGAAAGGAAATCCAATTATTAGGGAAAATAGAATCAGGCGTGTCCTTCGAGGTATTATCAGAAACAACGACCACCTCAACACCATGATTTCTCAAGGTTTGAACGAAAGTATCAAACTCATGCTGGGCCTTATCACTGATCTCTTTCGACTTTAAGTCGATGTCTTCTTGGTAGTAATTATTGACCGCCGTTTGCTCATTCATACGGAAGGCAATCGGCCGAACCATAACAATGGTATTGGTGCTTTGATTCATTTTCATTGAAGGCAAAATTACGTTTTTTTCGGACTGGTTAAATTTGGATTTATACTTTTTTTAACAAGACCGCTATTTACTTTTGTTTAACGTTTTGTTATTTTTGTTAAACACAATTAAAATTAAAGATACCCATGAAAAACTTAATTAAATTATTAAGCCTTGTGCTTTTTGTATCATTTGCTTCGTGCAATGACGATGACAACTCGAATGTACCTACTCCTACAAACACCATTGTAGATGTTGCCAGTGGAAATACTGATTTAGACCTATTAGTTCAGGCGGCTACTCGCGCTGGATTGGTTGACGCTTTAAAGCAAACAGACATTACTGTTTTTGCGCCAAATAATGCTGCTTTTCAAGCTTTATTAGATTCTGACCAATCTTGGAATACGATTAACGACATTCCAGTATCGACTTTAGAAACGGTGTTGAAATTCCACGTAATTGAAGGAAGAGTAAGAGCTAACCAATTATCAGACACTTATGTAAACACATTAGCAACTGGACCAAACAATGAGCCTTTATCATTACAGGTAAATGTAACTGGAGGTGTTGAATTTAATGGTAACGCTGCTCCTTTAACTACGGATGTTGAAGCTTCTAACGGAGTTGTGCACATCATCAACTCAGTTATGATGCCAAGAAACATTGTAGCTTTAGCGCAAGGAAACAGCAACTTTACGACACTTGTGGCTGCGTTAACAGATTCAAGACACACGACTGACTTTGTAGGTTTATTAACTGGAAGCGGACCATTTACGGTTTTCGCTCCTACAAACGGTGCTTTCCAAGCTTTATTAGACACAAATCAAAACTGGAACACGTTAGCTGATATTCCAATCGGAACTTTAGAGAACGTATTAAAGTACCATGTATTAGGATTAAATGTACAGGCAGATCAATTGATCAATGGAGCTGTTCCAACTTTATTAGGAACTAACGTTACCATCGACTTAACAAACGGTGCACAATTGGTAACAGGAGCTAACCAAACTGTAAACATCCTGGTTGACCCTGCTACAAATGATGTACAAGGAACGAATGGCGTAATTCACGCTGTGGATACGGTGTTACTTCCTAACTAAGAAGAAACACTTCCTAAAAACATAAAAAAAGCTGCATAATGCAGCTTTTTTTTATTCTCTTATCAAAGGCATGGTACTGCAGCGCAGCAGGCCTTCCTGTTTGGCAATTTCTGAATAATTGACCTCTTCTACAGTAAAACCTTGACTCCGAAGCCAATTGTTTAATCGGGTAAAATTCTTTTCAGAAATAATCACTTCTTCAGAAATGGAAAAGATATTGCTGTTCATGGCATACATTTCCTCCTTACTGATTTCAAAAACGTTTTCTTTCCCAAAGAAATCAACCAACCATTGGTATTCAGACTCGATAAGGAATCCATTTTTATGGATGATGGCTTTGTCCTTTCCAATAGGTTGAAAACAACAGTCCAAATGCAAGGCGTTGTTGTAAGGATCTGTGTTCGATTTTCGTAACTCAAATGATTTCACCTTTTTATGCGGGAACAATCCTTGAATGGCATCCACAGCGGCCTTATTGGTTCTTGCCGTAATAAAATCGGCATAGTCATCACCTGTATAGGTACCGATAAAGATGTAATCGTTCCAAGGCATGACATCTCCTCCTTCTACATGACATTCATCGGGTAAAATAATACGATTGGCTTTATCTACATGAATCCATACATATTCGGTCGCCTCTACCTCTCTCTTCCTATCCGGAAGAATATTCGCAATGATGATCTTGTCTTCAATAACAAAAGAAATATCCCTAGCAAAAATTTGATTGTAGTCGGGCAAGACTTCTGGTCTAAAAACAGCCACGTCGTACTTTTTAAGAACAGCTGCAACCTCTTCCATTTCTCGCACCATATCCTCCTCTTTCGGATAGGTTCCTGCCAAAACATGTTGCAAGCTCTTCGGGTCATAACAATCCTCTGGTTTAGGTGTCGGACCATTACTTTCCGCGGTACCCAAGATCACTGCTTTTAACCGTGCAGTTTCATTGGTGACGTTCAATTGTATGATTTCTGGAATATTCAATGAAATTCGGTTGACTATGGTTTCATAAAATTTTCGTGTAACTCGCTAAAAAAAGCTTCAGTGAATATGAAGCTTTTCTATTTTTTATCTCTCATCGATATTGACAAAAGATCGATGGTTTTCTCCGGTGTATAATTGGCGTGGTCTACCAATTGGCTCTTTTCTCAATCGCATTTCTCTCCACTGAGCAATCCAACCTGGTAAACGACCCAAAGCAAACATTACCGTAAACATTTCTACAGGTATGCCTAAAGCTCTATAAATGATACCCGAGTAGAAATCTACATTTGGATATAATTTTCGGTCTACAAAATATGGGTCTTCTAATGCTTCTTTTTCCAATCCTTTGGCAATTTCTAAAATAGGATCTTCAACACCTAAATCATTCAATACCTCATCTGCCGCTTTCTTAATGATACGAGCTCTAGGATCAAAGTTTTTATAAACTCTGTGTCCGAATCCCATCAAACGGAAAGGATCATTCTTATCCTTCGCTTTGGCCATGTATTTTTTGGTATCGCCACCATCAGCTTTGATCGCTTCTAACATCTCAAGTACCGCCTGATTCGCCCCACCATGCAATGGACCCCATAAGGCTGAAATTCCTGCTGCGATGGATACAAATAATCCTGCATGAGAAGAACCAACAATTCTTACCGTAGATGCCGAACAGTTTTGTTCATGATCTGCGTGAAGAATTAATAACTTGTTCAATGCATTTTTAATGATTGGATTGATGAAAAACTCTTTGTGAGGTTTTAAGAACATCATTCGAATGATGTTATCTACATAATCCAAACGCTCAGAAGCATAGATTAATGGCAATCCTTGTTTCTTGCGCATTGCCCATGCCACCAATACTGGCAACTTACCCATGATACGCACAATAGCATTGTACATATCGGCTTCTGAATCAACATTTACAGATTCTGGATTAAAGGCAGTAAGCGCCGCTGTCAAGGAAGATAAAACACCCATAGGATGGGCACTCTTCGGGAAAGAATCTAATATTTTCTTTACCTCTTCATCAACGATTGAATTGTCTCTAATGTCAGCTAAAAATTTTGAAAGTTGATCGCGAGTTGGAAGGTCTCCAAAAATTAACAAATAAGCTACTTCTAAAAAACTAGCTTCTTCAGCTAATTCTTCGATGGAATACCCTCGGTAACGTAAAATTCCTTTTTCTCCATCAAGGAAAGTAATCGCACTTTCACAAGATCCTGTATTTTTAAATCCAGGGTCAATTGTTATCACACCATTCGTTGCACCACGTAATTGTTTTACATCGATGGCAACCTCATTTTCTGTTCCTTTCACTAAAGGAAATTCGTAAGCATTTTCGCCAATAATTAACCTAGCTGTTTCTGACATTATATCTATAAATCTTTAGTTGAAAAATTTTACGCGAAGATACCGAATTAATAAGAATTTTGAAAGAATCGGCGTCTTGAATTTTGATAATGGAATAGAATCGAAAATTATTTAACAATTCTTTAAAGGAAACAAAAAAAACCTCACTTTTTCAAGTGAGGTTTCCTTTCTTATTCAAAACCCTTTTTTTAGATCTTAAAGGCTTTTTCTTGAGGGTAGTAAGCTACCTCTCCCAATTCTTCTTCAATTCTTAATAATTGATTGTATTTGGCCATACGGTCAGAACGAGATGCAGATCCTGTCTTAATCTGTCCCGTATTTAAAGCCACCGCTAAATCAGCAATGGTATTGTCTTCTGTTTCTCCAGATCGGTGTGACATTACAGAAGTATAACCCGCATTCTTAGCCATGTTTACGGCATCAATGGTTTCGGATAAAGTACCAATCTGATTTACCTTGATCAAGATTGAATTCGCAATATCGTTTTCAATACCACGAGACAAACGCTCTACATTGGTTACAAATAAGTCGTCACCCACTAATTGAACAGAATCTCCAATTTTTTCAGTAAGTGATTTCCATCCATCCCAATCATTTTCATCCATTCCGTCTTCAATGGAGATAATTGGATACTTCTCACACAACTCAGCCAAATACTCAGCTTGCTCTTCAGAGGTTCTTACAACGCCTTTATCGCCCTCAAATTTGGTATAATCATACTTTCCATCAACATAAAACTCTGCTGCAGCACAATCCAAAGCGATCTTCACTTCATCCCCAAAAGAATAACCCGCGTTCTTCACGGCCAACCCAATAGTTTCGATGGCATCTTCAGTTCCGTCTAAAGTAGGTGCAAAACCTCCCTCATCACCAACTGCCGTTGATAGATTACGGTCGTGCAATACTTTTTTAAGATGGTGAAATATCTCAGAACCCATTTGCATGGCGTGCGTAAATGATTCCGCCTTAACCGGCATGATCATAAACTCCTGAAATGCGATCGGAGCATCTGAGTGCGATCCACCATTGATGATGTTCATCATAGGAACAGGTAATGTATTGGCAGAAACTCCACCAACATATCTGTACAATGGCATGTTCTTTTCATTTGCCGCTGCCTTGGCCACCGCTAGTGAAACACCTAAAATAGCATTGGCTCCTAATTTTGATTTGTTAGGCGTACCATCCAAATCAAGCATAGCTTTATCAATAGCATTCTGTTCGAACACAGGCATTCCCACAATCTCCTCAGCAATAATCGTATTGACATTACCAACTGCTGTTAAAACACCTTTGCCCATATAATTTTCTCCTCCGTCTCGAAGTTCTACTGCTTCATGCTCCCCTGTTGAAGCTCCAGATGGAACTGCTGCTCTACCTAATACGCCATTTTCTGTAATTACATCAACTTCTACTGTTGGATTCCCTCTGGAATCAAAAATTTGACGTGCATGAATGTCGACTATAATACTCATAAGTTTATCAATTTTGTTTTTCGATTATTGTTCTACTAAGATAAAAAGATTCAGGTTTTTAGAAGTAAAATTAAGGTGATAATTACGAAAACGATTACACCAAAAAATAAAAAACCCACCCATTAAAAATGAGTGGGAAAATTGCTATGAAAAAGAAATGTGATAATTAAATCACACTCCAAAAATAGGAAAAATAAATGGACTACAACAATTAATTTGTTGAATGGCCCAATTTACCCGATTGCAAGCGGATTTATTCCGATAAAACCGACTTTGCCCGCTTTACATTGTCTATAAATTGATCAAATAAATAGACGGCATCGTTTGGTCCCGGGCTTGCTTCTGGGTGGTATTGTACAGAAAATACGTTCTTATCCTTTAATCGGATTCCAGCAACTGTATTATCATTCAAGTGCGTATGAGTAATTTCTACATCTGGATGGACTTCTGTCTCTTCTCGATTGATGGCAAAACCATGATTTTGAGAAGTGATTTCTCCCTTACCCGTCAACAGATTGATTACCGGGTGATTGATACCACGGTGTCCGTTGTGCATCTTGTAAGTAGAAATTCCGTTGGCTAAAGCAATTACTTGATGCCCTAAACATATTCCGAAAAGAGGTAAATCCCTTTTAATAATCTCTTGAGCCACCTTAATGGCATCTTCTAATGGCTCTGGATCCCCAGGTCCGTTAGAAATGAAATAGCCATCAGGATGAAAACTTTCTAAATCGGAAAACTTTGAATTGTATGGGAATACTTTGATGTAAGCACCTCTTTTGGCCAAATTTCGAAGGATGTTTTTCTTAATTCCGATATCAAGGGCAGAAATTTTAATATTAGCTTTCTCGTCACCTACAAAGTAAGGTTCTTTGGTGGATACCTTTGAAGCAAGTTCCAATCCTTCCATGCTTGGCACCTCAGCCAATTGCTTCTTTAATTCCTCAATGTTATCAACCTCGGTAGATATAATGGCATTCATAGCCCCATTATCACGAATATATGAGACCAAGGCTCTTGTGTCAACATCAGAAATAGCCACAAGATTGTGCTTTTCGAACCAATCTTTCAAATTTCCATCAGAATCTACTCTGGAATGAATGAAACTGAAATTACGGCAAATAAGACCTGCGATTTTAATGCCTTCTGACTCTACTTCTTTGTCATTTACACCATAATTACCAATATGTGCATTGGTAGCCACCATTAATTGTCCGAAGTAAGAAGGATCGGTAAAAATTTCTTGGTACCCGGTCATCCCTGTATTGAAACAGATTTCTCCAGTTGCCGTTCCTTCAATACCGACAGATTTCCCATAAAAAATGGTTCCGTCTGCTAACAATACTAATGCCTTCTTTCGAGATTGATATTTCATAATTTTTAAATCCAGTTATAGTGAGTTGTAATACTCAAATATTTTTATGACGTCTTTTTCCTTTTTAAAAGACAACTTTCTTTTCTTTATGTCTGATTGAAATTTCTTTTTATCGTCCAACTCCAAAATACCAATAATGGCTTTCTTCTTCAATTTGAAGGGAACCAATGCATCGTTTTTCAAATACACATAGGCCGATTTAACCACATATCTATCTGGAGTTATTTTCTCTTTCGTGGTTCCATCCTTCATACCTTCTTTGATCGAAAGGGCATGCTGCTTAAAGACGTTGATTTTTCCCTTCGCCATTCGCTCTACATAATCGCCCTTCACCAATTCAAACTTTTTGTTGTTCAACACAACGTAGTTTAAGTTCTTGATGTTGATTTCGTAAATAGAATCGTTTTGCAACTTCACAAAGAACTTTCGTTCTTTCAAATTGTAGTTCGCATTGTTGTAGCGATAGGTTCTGTTATCAGCTCCAAAAACAACAATATTGGCCAACCAGTCTTCGTAAAGGAATGTAGACCCCTCAATATTGGCGTCGCCATTCTTAAAACCTAAAAAATTGGATGGTGTAATGATTTCTCTGGAAGGCAAATCCTGACCAAAAGTGGCAAAGGAAAGAAGGATAAATAAAAAGCCTAGAAATTTTCTCACGATTACGAAAGTATATAAAAAAAGGGATAAACTTAATCGTCTATCCCTTTGAGTTATTAAAATAAATTAACATTTATTCTTCTGTTTTTTCTTCAACAGCCTCTGTCGTTTGTTCTTCTTGAACAGCCTCTGGAGCCGCTGCTGGAGCATCAGACTTCTTTCTTCTACTCCTTCTTGTAGTTTTCTTAGCCTTTTTACCATTTGGATTGTACAATTCGTTGTAATCAACCAATTCAACCATTGCCATTGGTGCGTTATCACCCTGACGGTTTCCTAATTTGATGATACGAACATACCCTCCTGGTCTGTCTGCTACTTTCACAGATACTTCTCTAAATAATTCAGTAACTGCGTATTTGTTTCTTAGATAAGAGAATACAACACGTCTGTTATGAGTTGTATCGTTCTTTGATTTTGTAATCAAAGGCTCAACAAATTTTCTAAGCGCTTTCGCCTTAGCAACTGTTGTATTAATTCTCTTGTGCTCAATTAATGAACAAGCCATATTGGCAAGCATTGCTTTTCTATGAGCCGATTTTCTACCTAAATTGTTGTTTTTGTTTCTGTGTCTCATGACGCTTGTTTTAAACTTTCATCTTGCTCTACCCTTTCTGAGGAGCAAATTATGAAATGTTAATCTCTATCTAATTTGTATTTGCTTAAGTCCATTCCGAAACTCAAACCTTTCACAAGAACTAATTCTTCTAATTCTGTTAAAGATTTTTTACCGAAGTTTCTGAACTTCATTAAATCGCTTTTGTTAAATGATACTAGATCTCCTAATGTTTCTACTTCTGCAGCTTTCAAACAGTTTAAAGCTCTTACAGAAAGATCCATATCGATCAATCTAGTTTTTAATAATTGACGCATGTGCAATGATTCTTCATCATATGTTTCCGTCTGCGCAATTTCGTCAGCCTCTAAAGTGATTCTCTCATCAGAGAATAACATGAAGTGGTGAATTAAAATCTTAGCAGCCTCTGTTAATGCATCTTTTGGATTAATTGATCCATCGGTATCGATATCAAAAACTAATTTTTCGTAATCGGTTTTTTGCTCAACACGATAGTTCTCGATGGCATATTTTACATTTCTGATTGGTGTAAAAATAGAGTCTGTAAAAATTGTTCCGATTGGCGCAGAAGCTTTCTTGTTTTCTTCTGCAGGAACAAATCCTCTACCTTTTTCGATAGTAATCTCAGCATTTAATTTTACTGATTTATCCATGTTACAGATTACCAATTCTGGATTCAATACTTGAAAACCAGAGATGAATTTCTGTAAATCACCAGCCGTCAATTGCTCTTGGTCTGTGATAGAAATAGAAACTGTTTCTTTTTCAGTTTCTTCTATCTGTTTTTTGAAACGTACTTGTTTCAAGTTTAAGATGATTTCAGTAACGTCTTCTACAACACCACTTATGGTAGAGAATTCGTGCTCAACACCATCCACTCTTAATGAAGTGATTGCGTGTCCTTCTAATGAAGATAAAAGCACTCTTCTTAATGCGTTACCTACGGTTAAACCAAATCCTGGTTCTAAAGGTCTAAATTCGAATCTTCCAGAGAAATCTGTAGATTCAATCATGATTACCTTATCCGGCTTTTGAAAATTTAATATTGCCATTTGTTGTTCTTCGTTTTAATTGTTTTTTGGTTGCGCGGTCTATAAGTTTGAAGAAGGACGAATAGACCCTTTGGCCAAAAACCAATGGGTTAATGTATTACTTAGAATATAATTCTACGATTAATTGTTCCTTGATGTTTTCAGGAATCTGTAGTCTTTCTGGAACTTTTACAAAAGTACCTTCTTTCTTATCAGCATTCCAAGTCAACCACTCAAATACATTGTTGTTTGACGCTAATGCATCTTCAATAACTTGTAATGATTTTGACTTTTCTCTTACACCAACAACATCATTTTCACGCAATCTGTATGAAGGAATGTTTACGATTTCTCCGTTTACAGTAATGTGTCTGTGTGAAACCAATTGACGTGCTCCGTCTCTTGATTTTGCAATCCCCATTCTGTATACTACGTTGTCCAATCTAGACTCACAAAGTTGCAATAAGATCTCACCTGTAATTCCAGATGAAGCTTGTGCTTTCTTAAATAAGTTTCTAAACTGGCGCTCTAAAATACCGTAGGTGTATTTTGCTTTTTGCTTTTCACTTAACTGAATAGCATATTCTGATTTCTTTCCTCTTCTACGGTTGTTACCGTGTTGTCCTGGAGGATAGTTTCTTTTTTCGAAGTTCTTGTCTTCACCGAAGATTGCTTCTCCAAACTTTCTAGCAATCTTAGTTTTAGGTCCTGTGTATCTTGCCATTTGATTTTCTTTTTGCTTCGGGGATTATGAATTAAGGCTTCCTCCTTCGATAATCGTATTCCCAAATGAAATATGTATATAAATTAAACTCTTCTTCTTTTAGGAGGGCGACATCCATTGTGTGGCATTGGCGTAACGTCAATGATTTCCGTTACTTCAACACCAGCATTGTGTAATGATCTGATAGCAGATTCTCTACCATTACCTGGTCCTTTTACGTAAACTTTCACTTTGCGCAATCCAGCTTCTTTTGCTACTCCTGCACAATCTTCAGCGGCTAATTGAGCTGCATAAGGAGTGTTCTTTTTAGAACCTCTAAAGCCCATTTTTCCTGCCGAAGACCAAGAAATTACGTCTCCTTTTTTGTTGGTTAAAGAAATGATGATGTTGTTGAAAGACGCATTGATGTGCGCTTCTCCGATAGCATCAACAATTACTTTACGTTTTTTTGGTTTAGCTTTTGCCATAATAATTATTGTTTAGTTATCCAGCTTTAGTAAAGTGTGTTTTACAAACACGGCACACTAAATGACAACTAGGTTACTCTACTTGTTATTTTTTCTTGTTTGCTACTGTCTTACGCTTACCTTTTCTGGTTCTCGAGTTATTCTTAGTTCTTTGACCTCTTAAAGGAAGTCCAAGTCTGTGACGAATACCTCTTTGACAACCGATATCCATTAAACGCTTAATGTTTAACTGCACTTCCGAACGTAATTCACCCTCGATTGTGTAGCTACCTACCGCTTGTCTGATGGCAGCAATTTGAGCGTCTGTCCAATCTTGAACCTTGATGCTCTCATCAACTTTTGCATTAGCTAAAATTTCTTTAGCTCTACTTCTACCAATACCAAAAATGTATGTTAAAGAAATAACACCTCTTTTGTTTTTAGGAATGTCTATACCTGCTATTCTTGCCATTACCCTTGTCTTTGTTTAAATCTAGGATTTTGTTTGTTTATTACATATAATCTGCCTTTTCTACGCACAATTTTGCACTCGGCACTTCTCTTTTTAACTGATGCTCTAACTTTCATCTGTTTGGTTTTTTAATATCTGTATGTAATTCTTGCTTTTGTTAAATCGTATGGACTCATTTCTAACTTTACTTTATCTCCAGGTAATAATTTGATGTAGTGCATACGCATCTTTCCCGATATATGAGCAGTTACAATGTGACCGTTTTCTAATTCTACACGGAACATAGCATTTGATAATGCTTCTGTAATTGTACCATCTTGTTGAATTGCGGGTTGCTTTGCCATATATTAATTATCTATTTGATTTTCTATTGCTACTTCCAGTTTTCATTAACCCATCATAATGACGGTTTAATAAGTAGGAATTGATTTGTTGTAAGGTGTCAATTGCAACACCAACCATGATAATCAAAGATGTACCTCCATAAAATAGAGCCCATCCTTGTTGCACTCCAAACTGAACAACAATAGCTGGTAATACAGATAATGCTGCTAAGAATAAAGAACCTGGGAAGGTTATTCTTGATAAAACAGTATCCAAACGGTCTGCTGTATCCTTACCTGGTCTTACTCCTGGAATAAAACCTCCACTTCTTTTTAGATCCTCCGCCATCTTATTGGTCGGAATAGTAATCGCAGTATAGAAATAACTGAACACAATGATTAACAATGCGAAAATCACGTTATATCCTAAACCGTTGATATCTTGTAGGCTCGCCAACGCTGGAAATTTCTGCGCCAATGCCATTGGTAAGAACATAATTGCTTGCGCAAAGATGATAGGCATTACACCCGCCGCATTTAACTTTAACGGAATGTAATCTCTAGATCCTGCAACGCTTTGAATGTTTCCTGCCACCGTTCGTCTTGCATATTGTACCGCTATTTTACGAACCGCGGTTACTAACATCACTGTTAACAGAATTACAACGAACCAAATGATTATTTCAATTAAAATCATCATGATACCACCTGCACCAGCATTGGTAGTTTTTGCAACAAATTCCTGTAAGAAAGAAGCTGGGAAGTTTGCGATAATACCTACAGTGATTAATAATGAAATACCATTACCAACTCCTTTGTCTGTAATACGCTCACCCAACCACATTGCAAAGATTGTTCCTGCTGTAAGGATGATCATTGATGAAACCCAAAACGTTAAACCTCCAATTAAGAAAGCTTCTGGTGGTAAACCAAATTGTGTTTTAATCGCCGTAATGTAGGTTGGCCCTTGAACCAACGTAATTGCGATGGTCAACCATCTTGTAATCTGAGTTATTTTCTTTCGTCCACTTTCACCATCCTTTTGAAGCTTCTGTAAATAAGGAACCGCGATTCCCATTAACTGAACAACAATAGATGCCGAAATGTAAGGCATGATACCCAAAGCCATTACAGAAGCACGAGCAAATGCTCCTCCTGTAAATGCATTTAAAATTCCCAATAAACCTGATGAAGTGCTTTCTTTTAAAGCAGCGAGTTGTAGCGGATCGATACCTGGTAACGGTACAGCAGCCATAAATCTATACACTGCCATTAATCCGATAGTTAAAAGAATTTTATCTTTTAATTCCTCGATGCTAAAAATCTCACGTAACGTTTTTATCAATTTCATCTTTTATTCGAAGTCTTATAGGGTCACTGCTTCACCACCTGCACTTTCAATAGCTTCTTTTGCAGTCGCTGTAAATTTGTGTGCACTGATGTTTAACTTTGCTTTTAATTCTCCTCTTCCTAAGATTTTTACCAAATCATTCTTTCCAGCCAAACGATTCGCTACTAAATCATCAAAAGTAACGGTATCTTTTAACTTACCAGAGTCAACTAAATTTTGTAAGGTATCTAAATTGATGCCTGTATATTCTTTTCTGTTGATATTCTTAAATCCGAATTTTGGAACTCGTCTTTGCAAAGGCATTTGACCACCTTCAAATCCAATTTTTCTAGAATATCCAGATCTTGATTTCGCCCCTTTGTGACCTCTTGTAGAAGTACCTCCTTTACCAGATCCTTCACCACGTGCAATACGCTTGTCACTTTTTACGGAGCCTTTAGCCGGTTTTAAGTTATGTAAACTCATGTCAATATCTTATTTTATCTCCTCTACGGATACTAAATGTTTCACTTTATTCACCATCCCAATAATAGATGGAGTCGCGTCATGCTCAACAGTTTGATTCATTTTTCTCAAACCTAAAGCTTCTAAGGTTCTCTTTTGATTTTGAAGACGACCAATCTGACTTTTTACCTGTGTTACTTTAATTCTTGCCATTGTACTAGAATTATCCGTTAAATACTTTCTCTAATGAAATTCCTCTTTGCTTTGCAATCATTGCAGCACTTCTCAATTGTAACAAAGCATCAAATGTTGCTTTTACTACGTTATGAGGATTCGAAGAACCTTGAGACTTTGATAATACATCGTGAATCCCAACAGACTCTAATACAGCTCTAACAGCTCCACCAGCTATTACCCCGGTACCAGGAGAAGCAGGCTTGATAAATACTCTTGCTCCGCCGAATTTACCTTTTTGTTCGTGAGGTAAAGTTCCGTTTAAAATTGGAATTCTAACTAAATTTTTCTTTGCGTCTTCCACAGCTTTAGCAATCGCAGATGAAACATCTTTAGACTTTCCTAAACCATGTCCTACAACACCATTACCATCTCCAACAACAACAATAGCAGAAAATCCAAAAGCTCTACCACCCTTGGTTACTTTAGTAACACGCTGAACGCCTACTAACTTGTCAACAAGCTCTAATCCACTTGGCTTAACTCTTTCTACGTTTTTATAACCTTGCATAACTTAAAATTTTAAACCAGCTTCTCTTGCTGCGTCTGCTAATACTTTAACTCTTCCGTGGTATAAATAACCATTTCTATCAAAAGCTACAGTTTCTATACCTGCTTTTGTTGCTTTCTCTGCAATTGCCTTACCTACAGCTACAGCCGCTTCAGCTTTGGTGTTTGCAGTAATGTCTTTATCTCTAGATGAAACAGATGCTAAAGTAACTCCGTTTACATCGTCGATTATCTGTGCATAGATCTCTTTATTACTTCTAAAAACCGATAATCTCGGTTTTGTAGCCGTACCGTTAACGATCTTTCTAATTCTATGCTTAATTCTAACTCTTCTCTCAAGCTTTGATAATGCCATAATATTCTATTTATTATGCAGACTTACCTGCTTTTCTACGTAATTGTTCACCAACAAACTTGATACCTTTCCCTTTATATGGCTCTGGCTTTCTAAACGATCTAATCTTAGCAGCTACTTGACCTACTAATTGTTTGTCGTATGAGGTTAATTTTACTAAAGGATTCTTTCCTTTTTCTGATACTGTTTCAACTTTCACTTCAGGAGCTAATTCTAACACAATGTTGTGAGAGAATCCTAAAGCCAAATCTAATTTTTGTCCTTGGTTTGAGGCTCTGTAACCAACTCCTACCAATTCCAATTCTTTGGTAAATCCTTTGCTAACTCCTTCGACCATGTTTGCAATCAAAGCTCTCATCAAACCGTGTTGCGCTTTTTGAGATTTTAATTCTGAAGATCTTGTCAATGTAATGGTAGCATCTTCGATACTTACATTGATTCCTTCTGAAATTACTTGAGTTAATTCTCCTAATTTACCTTTAACAGTAATTACATTGTTGTTTACGTTAACTTCTACTCCTTGAGGGATGCTAACTGGGTTGTTACCTATTCTACTCATGGTTTAAAAGATTAATAAACGTAACACAATACTTCACCACCAACGTTTTCTTGCTTCGCTTTTTTGTTTGTCATTACTCCTTTTGAAGTAGAAACAATAGCAATACCTAAACCGTTTAAAACTCTAGGCATTTCTGAAGAAGAAACATACTTACGTAGACCTGGTGTACTTACTCTTTGGATCTTACGAATCACAGATTCCTTGGTGTCTCTATCGTATTTTAATGCGATTTTGATAGTTCCTTGAACCTTGTTATCGTTAAACTTGTAGCTTAAGATATAACCTTGATCAAATAAGATCTTGGTCATCTCCTTTTTGAGGTTAGATGCAGGTATCTCCACAACTCTGTGGCCTGCAGAAATTGCATTTCTAACGCGAGTTAGAAAATCCGCAATCGGATCTGAATACATATTTATTAATTTGCGACTATGGTTTTCAACTTACTCTATTTATGCTACAAACCTGCGTTTGTGAAAGTTGAACCTGTAATCAGTTAATACTTATTTACAAAAATTGAGCGTGCAAAGATACACAAACAATTCTTATTTCTATCGAAATATCAAATTTTCTACCAGCTGGCTTTCTTTACACCTGGTATAAGGCCTTGGTTGGCCATCTCACGGAATGTTACACGTGAAATTCCAAATTGACGCATATAACCCTTTGGTCTTCCAGTTAGTTTGCAACGATTGTGCTTTCTAATTGGAGAAGCGTTTTTTGGAAGTTTTTGCAATGCTTCATAATCTCCAGCTTCTTTTAAAGCCTTTCTTTTTTCAGCATATTTTGCAACCATTTTAGCTCTTTTTACTTCACGAGCTTTCATTGATTCTTTAGCCATCCTTAATTCTTTTTAAATGGTAAACCTAATTCTTCTAGTAACGACTTTGCTTCCTTATCGGTATCTGCCGAGGTTACAAAGGTAATATCCATACCATTGATTTTCTTCACTTTATCAATGTTGATTTCTGGAAAGATGATTTGCTCAGTAACTCCTAGGTTGTAGTTACCTCTTCCGTCAAATCCGTTTGCCTTAATTCCGTTAAAGTCTCTTACACGAGGTAAAGACGCTGTGATAAGTCTGTCTAAAAACTCATACATTTTGTCACCACGTAAAGTTACTTTTGCTCCGATAGGCATTCCCTTTCTTAATTTAAAAGCAGCAACGTCTTTTTTAGAAATTGTAGCAATTGCTTTCTGACCAGTAATTGTTGATAATTCCTCGATCGCATAATCGATTAATTTCTTGTCAGCAATAGCAGCTCCAACACCTTTAGATACAACGATCTTTTCTAGTTTTGGAACTTGCATTACGTTCTTATAGCTAAACTCTTCAGTTAAAGCTTTAACAACTCTGTTCTTGTATTCTTCTTTTAATCTTGGTACGTAACTCATGATTATTATTTTTTAGTTTGTTTAGAGATTCTTGTTTTTGTATCTCCATCAACTGTATAACCTACTCTTACGGCAACACCGTTTTCTACTAACATTACGTTAGAGATGTGAATTGGTGCTTCCTTTTTAGTGATTCCACCTTGAGGGTTTTGAGCATTTGGCTTCACATGCTTAGAAACCATGTTTACACCTTCTACCAAAACTCTATCTTCGTCTTTAACAATACTTAAGATTTTACCTTCAGACCCTTTGTGATCTCCAGCAATTACTTTTACAGTATCTCCTGATTTTAATTTAAACTTCTTCATTGTATTGTATAATTATAACACCTCTGGTGCTAATGAAACGATTTTCATGAATTGTTTTTCTCTAAGCTCACGAGCAACTGGTCCGAAAACACGCGTTCCTCTCATTTCCTCAGTTGGGTTTAACAATACACATGCATTGTCGTCAAATCTGATGTAAGAACCATCTTTACGTCTTACTTCTTTCTTTGTTCTTACCACAACGGCTTTAGAAACTTGACCTTTTTTTACTGTTCCGTTAGGAGTAGCAGATTTAACAGTTACTACTATTTTATCTCCAATTGAAGCATAACGCTTTTTAGTTCCTCCTAAAACTCTAATTACCAAAACCTCTTTTGCTCCGGTATTATCAGCTACTTTTAATCTTGATTCTGTCTGTAACATAATTATTTAGCTCTTTCTAGGATTTCTACTAATCTCCAACGCTTGGTTTTACTCATTGGTCTTGTCTCCATGATTTTTACTGTATCACCTTCGTTACAGTCGTTTTTCTCATCATGTGCAACGTATTTCTTCGTCTTCAAAACGAACTTACCATACATTGGGTGTTTAACTCTTTTTACTTCAGAAACAACAATAGACTTGTCCATTTTACTGCTTGAAACAACACCTATTCTTTCCTTTCTAAGATTTCTTTTTTCCATCTTTAACTGATATAGAGTTATTATAATTCTCTTTTTGTTAACTCCGTTGCAACACGTGCAACAGTTCTTCTCAATGATCTAATTTGCATTGGATTCTCTAATGGAGAAATCGCATGTGCCATTTTTAAATCATTATAACTTTTTTTCAACGCTCCAAGCTTCTCTTGTAAATCTGCTGTTGATAATTCCTTGATTTCTGACTGTTTCATAATAAATTCGAATTAAGCGTTAAAATCGTAATCTCTGGCAATAACGAACTTTGTTCTTACTGGAAGCTTTTGAGCTGCTAAACGCAATGCTTCTTTAGCTACCTCCATTGGTACACCACCAACTTCAAACAAAATTCTACCTGGTTTAATTACTGCAACGAAATGGTCTGGAGCACCTTTACCTTTACCCATACGTACCTCTAAAGGCTTCTTTGTAATAGGCTTGTCTGGAAAGATTTTAATCCATAATTGACCCTCTCTTTTCATATAACGAGTTGCCGCAATACGCGCTGCTTCAATTTGACGAGAAGTTAAAAGGTTTTGATCAAGCGATTTAATACCAAACATTCCATTGGAAAGTTGGTTTCCTCTTCCAGAAATACCTTTCATGTTCCCTTTTGCCTTCTGAACCTTACGGTACTTTACTCTTTTTGGCTGTAACATTTTAAATCTTCTTTAAAAAATTATTTTCTTCTGCGAGGTTGTTGACGTTTTCCTCCTTTTCCTCCCTGTTTCTTTGAGAGCCCTACCAAAGGAGATAATTCACGTTTGCCATAAACTTCTCCCTTCATGATCCATACTTTCACACCGATTCTACCATAAGTAGTGTGTGCTTCTTCCAAAGCGTAATCAATATCAGCTCTAAAAGTAGAAAGAGGAATTCTTCCTTCTTTGTAGTGCTCTGATCTCGCCATTTCCGCTCCGTTTAAACGTCCTGAAATCTGAATTTTAATTCCTTCAGCGTTCATACGCATTGTAGCAGCAATAGCCATTTTGATTGCTCTTTTGTAAGAAATTCTATTTTCAATCTGACGCGCAATACTAGCTGCTACTAAACGAGCATCTAATTCTGGTCTTTTGATTTCGAAAATGTTAATTTGAACTTCTTTACCAGTAATCTTCTTCAATTCCTCTTTCAACTTGTCTACCTCTTGACCTCCTTTACCGATAATGATACCAGGACGAGCCGTAGTGATAGTAACGGTTACAAGTTTTAAAGTTCTTTCGATAATTACTCTAGACACACTAGCTTTTGATAATCTAGCATGGATATATTTTCTGATCTTATCGTCTTCAGCAATTTTATCTCCGTAGTCATTGCCTCCATACCAGTTAGACTCCCATCCTCTGATAATTCCTAAACGATTCCCTATTGGATTTGTTTTTTGTCCCATTTCTACTTTGATTAATTACTTTTATTAGATTCTGCTAATTCGATAGTCACGTGATTTGAACGCTTACGGATTCTGTGAGCACGCCCTTGTGGAGCTGGTCTCAATCTCTTTAACATACCAGCGCTATCAACGCAAATAGTTTTAACGAATAAACCTGCATCTTCAATATTAGCATCTTCATTTTTTGCTTGCCAGTTTGCAATAGCAGACAATAAAAGTTTCTCTAAATTAATAGATGCTTCCTTCGGACTAAATCTAAGGATTGCAAGTGCTTTTTCAACTTCAACTCCTCTTATTTGGTCAGCCACCAATCTCATTTTTCTTGGTGATGTCGGACAGTTAGTAAGCTTGGCGATAAAACGTTGTTTTTTCGCTTCTTTTAACTGCTGTGCCATGTTGTGTTTACGACTTCCCATAATAGTCTACTATTTTTTACCTTTATTTTTTGCACCAGCGTGTCCTCTAAACGAACGAGTTGGTGAAAATTCTCCAAGTTTATGTCCTACCATGTTTTCAGTAATGTATACTGGGATAAACTGCTTTCCGTTGTGCACGGCAATTGTTTGTCCAACGAAATCAGGAGTAATCATACTAGCTCTAGACCAAGTTTTGATTACCGATTTCTTTCCAGCTTCAACATTAGCTAAAACTTTTCTCTCTAATTTATAGTGAACGTAAGGTCCCTTTTTTAATGATCTTGCCATAATATTATTTCTTTCTACGTTCTATAATATATTTGTTACTTGCTTTTGTCTTAGATCTAGTCTTATATCCTTTTGCTGGGATACCGTTTCTTGATCTTGGGTGACCTCCAGAAGCTCTACCTTCACCACCTCCCATTGGGTGATCAACTGGGTTCATACGAACGGCATTTGTTCTAGGTCTTCTACCTAACCATCTAGATCTACCTGCTTTACCAGAAACAATTAACTGATGATCTGAATTGGAAACTACTCCAATAGTAGCCGTACAAGTCAATAAAATCATTCTTGTTTCACCAGAAGGTAACTTTACAGTTGCATACTTACCATCTTTTGCCATTAACTGAGCAAAAGAACCAGCAGATCTTGCCATTACAGCTCCTTGACCGGGGTGTAATTCAATACAAGAAATTGTAGTACCTAAAGGAATGTTTGCCAAAGGCATTGCATTACCAATTTCAGGAGCCACTGTACTTCCAGACTCTATGGTTTGCCCAACTTTCAATCCGTTTTGAGCGATAACATATCTTTTTTCACCATCAGTATACTCAACTAAAGCGATGAACGCTGTACGGTTTGGATCGTACTCAATAGTTTGTACTGTTGCAGGAACACCTTGCTTATCTCTTTTAAAATCGATAATACGGTATCTTCTTTTATGACCACCACCAATGTTTCTAGTAGTCATTCTACCCTGATTGTTTCGACCTCCAGATCTTTTTTTCGGCGCCAATAATGACTTCTCCGGCTTATCAGTAGTAATGGTGTCGAACCCATTTACAACTCTAAAACGCTGACCTGGTGTTATTGGTTTTAATTTTCTAACTGACATTTCGTGTCTTATTATAAATTGCTATAAAAATCTATACTGTCTCCTTCAGCCAATTGAACAATTGCTTTCTTATACCCGCTAATCGCAGCAGACACAATACCGTTTTTGGTATACTTGGTCTTTCTTTTGATTGGGTAGTTCATAGTTTTTACACTATCAATTGTTACACCGTAAGCTGCTTCAACAGCATCTTTTATCTCTAATTTGTTAGCTCTCTTATCAACTACAAAAGCATAGCGATTGAATAATTCGCTATCTCTGTTTGCCTTTTCTGTAATTATAGGTTTTACTAAGATGCTCATAACCTTATTTATTAAAATTAGCATTGATACCATCTAAAGAGCTCTCTGTAATAACGATCTTGTTCGCGTTTAATACGTTGTAGGTATTTAATTGCGATGCTTTGATCACTTTAGAATTCTTTAAATTTCTTGATGATAAATACACATTATCATTTGATTCTGGGAAAACGAACAAAGACTTTTGAGTATCTAAGCCTAATGCTTTCAATACCTCTACAAAGTTTTTAGTTTTCGCATTTTCAAATGTAAAATCTTCTAATACAACTACGTTGCTAGCTTGCTTACTTAATGCAGACTTTCTAGCCAATCTTTTCAAGTTTTTGTTCAACTTGAAGGAATAGCTTCTTGGTCTAGGACCAAAAATTCTACCACCACCTCTAAATACAGGCGACTTGATAGAACCTGCACGTGCTGTACCAGTTCCTTTTTGCTTTTTAATTTTTCTAGTTGATCCAGCGATCTCACCTCTCTCTTTAGACTTGTGTGTACCTTGTCTTTGATTGGCTAAATATTGCTTTACATCTAAATAAATAGCATGCTCATTTGGTTCAACACCAAAAATATCAGCAGAAAGTTCCACTTTTCTACCTGTATCTTTTCCTTGAATATTTAAAACTGCTACTTCCATTACTTCTCGATGGTTATGTAAGAATTTTTGTGACCAGGAACTGCTCCTTTTACAACAAGCAAGTTCTTTTCTGGAACTACCTTCAAAATTCTTAAGTTTTGAACCTTAACTTTTTCGCCTCCCATTCTTCCGGCCATACGCATTCCTTTGAATACTCTAGCTGGATAAGATGCTGCACCAATAGAACCTGGTGCTCTTAAACGATTGTGCTGACCGTGAGTAGCTTGTCCTACACCCGCAAAACCGTGGCGCTTCACTACCCCTTGAAATCCTTTTCCTTTAGATACTCCTGAAACATCAACAAACTCTCCTTCTTTGAAAAGTTCTACTGTAACAGTATCACCTAAATTGTACTCTTCTTCAAATCCTTGGAATTCAACGACTCTTTTCTTAGCAGTAGTGCCAGCTTTCTTAAAGTGACCGTCTAACGCTTTGTTAGAACTCTTTGCTTTTTTGTCATCGAAACCAAGTTGCAACGCATTGTAGCCGTCAACCTCTGTGGTTCTGACTTGGGTTACAACGCAAGGACCTGCTTCGATAACGGTACATGGAATGTTCTTTCCATTTTCGTCATACAAGCTGGTCATACCGATTTTCTTTCCTATTAACCCAGACATTATTAATTAATTATTATTATTTAAAAAAATGGCGTCAAAAACAATTCGACGCCGATTTTGTTTTTTCCGTTTTTCCTTAGCCAATCACTAAGGACATGTTATACTTTTTTCGAGTAAACTCGAAAGTCTATCCTTACACTTTGATCTCTACCTCAACTCCACTAGGCAACTCTAATTTCATCAAAGCATCAATTGTTTTTGATGAAGAGCTATAGATGTCTAGTAACCTTTTATAGGCTGCAAGCTGAAATTGCTCTCTCGACTTCTTGTTAACGTGTGGAGACCGCAATACAGTAAAAATCTTCTTGTGTGTTGGTAATGGAATTGGACCGTTTACTACAGCACCAGTACTCTTTACCGTTTTTACAATTTTCTCAGCAGACTTGTCTACTAAATTGTAATCGTAAGACTTTAATTTTATTCTAATTTTTTGACTCATCGTTTTCGTTTTAGTAGATTATCCTTTAGCTGCTGCAATTACTTCTTCTGAAATATTAGAAGGCGTTTCTGCATAGTGTGAAAATTCCATTGTTGATGTTGCTCTACCAGAAGACAATGTTCTTAACGAAGTAACATAACCGAACATTTCTGATAAAGGAACCAAAGCTTTTACCACTTTAGAACCAGCTCTATCACTCATGTCGTTTACTTGACCTCTTCTTCTGTTCAAGTCACCAACAATATCACCCATATTCTCTTCTGGAGTTAATACCTCCAACTTCATGATAGGCTCCATAATTACTGCACGCGCTTGTTTCGCAGCAGCTTTATAACCTAACTTCGCAGCCAATTCGAAAGACAACTGGTCAGAATCCACAGGGTGGAAAGAACCATCTTTCAAAGTAATCTTCATCGAATCCATTTCAAATCCTGCCAATGGACCATTCTTCATAGCTTCCTTGAATCCTTTTTCAACAGATGGGATAAATTCTTTTGGAACGTTACCACCTTTGATTTCAGAATTGAACACTAATCCTTGCGTTCCTTCTTCAGCAGGTTCAATGGTAAATACAATATCCGCAAACTTACCACGACCACCAGATTGTTTCTTATAAACCTCTCTGTGATTTGCAGTAGCTGTTAATGCTTCTTTGTACTCTACTTGAGGTTGCCCTTGATTCACGTCAACTTTAAATTCACGCTTCAAACGGTCAACAATAATATCTAAGTGAAGCTCACCCATTCCAGAAATAATTGTCTGTCCTGAAGCTTCATCTGTTCTTACTGTAAATGTTGGATCTTCTTCTGCTAATTTCCCTAAAGCCATACCTAACTTATCAACGTCAGCTTTGGTCTTAGGCTCAACAGCGATACCGATTACTGGATCTGGGAAGTCCATAGATTCCAATACAATTGGATTCTTTTCATCCGATAATGTATCTCCAGTTTTGATATCTTTAAATCCTACTGCCGCTCCAATATCACCTGCCTCGATATGATCGATAGCATTTTGCTTGTTAGAGTGCATTTGGTAAATACGAGAGATACGCTCTTTCTTTCCAGAACGGTTGTTCATCACGTAAGAACCAGCGTCCAAACGACCTGAATACGCTCTAAAGAATGCCAAACGACCTACGAATGGATCTGTAGCAATCTTAAAGGCTAATGCAGAGAAAGGCTCTTTTACATCTGGTTTACGAGAAATCTCATCTCCTGTATTTGGATCCGTTCCAACGATAGCATCTTTATCTACCGGAGAAGGTAAATAACGACAAACAGCATCTAATAAGAACTGGACACCTTTATTTTTGAAGGCAGAACCACATACCATTGGAATGATAGACATATCCATTACGGCAGCTCTTAACGCAGCGTGTACTTCGTCTTCAGTAATTGAATCTTCATCTTCCATGAATTTTTCAAGCAACGCCTCATCATAAGCAGCTACTTCTTCAATTAACAAAGCTCTATATTCTGCAGCTTCTTCTTTTAATTCATCTGGAATCTCGATTACGTCAAATGTAGAACCTTGAGTTTCCTCATGCCAAACGATGGCTCTGTTCTTCACCAAATCAACGATTCCTTTAAAGTCCATTTCCTCTCCAATTGGCAATACAATTGGCACAGCGTTAGAACCTAACATCTCTTTTACCTGAGTACAAACATTCAAGAAGTCAGAACCTTGTCTGTCCATCTTGTTTACAAATCCCATTCTTGGAACTTTGTAGTTGTCCGCTAATCTCCAGTTGGTTTCAGATTGTGGCTCAACACCGTCAACCGCTGAAAATAAAAATACCAATCCGTCTAATACACGAAGTGATCTGTTTACCTCAACCGTAAAGTCAACGTGACCCGGAGTATCAATAATATTAAAATGATACCCTTTTGCATCAGCAGTTGGCTTACCATTTTCAGTAGGGAAGTTCCATGTACAAGTTGTTGCAGCCGAAGTAATTGTAATACCTCTTTCTTGCTCTTGCTCCATCCAGTCCATTGTAGCGGCACCATCGTGAACCTCTCCAATTTTGTGTGAAACTCCAGTGTAATATAAAATACGCTCTGTAGTGGTGGTTTTTCCTGCATCAATGTGAGCAGCAATACCAATATTTCTTGTGAATCTTAAATCTCTAGCCATTTCTTTTAGAATCTAAAGTGAGAGAAAGCTTTGTTAGCCTCTGCCATTTTATGTGTATCAACTCTCTTTTTAACCGCAGCACCTTCTTCTTTAGCAGCAGCTAAAATTTCTGCAGCTAATCTTTGAGCCATTGACTTTTCATTTCTCTTACGAGCATATGAAATCAACCATTTGATAGCCATAGAGACCTTACGATCTGGTCTAATTGGCATTGGTATCTGGAAAGTTGCTCCACCCACCCGTCTTGAACGAACTTCTACGTGAGGCATTACATTTGACAATGCTTCTTTCCACAATTCTAATGCTGACTTTTCGTCGTCATTCTTCTTTTGATCTACAATTTCTAAAGCGTCATAAAAAACCTTAAAAGCAACGGTTTTCTTACCGTCCCACATTAGGTTGTTTACAAAACGGGTCACTAACTGATCGTTAAATACTGGATCTGGTAGTAATACTCTCTTTTTTGCTCTTCTTTTCCTCATGTCTGTACTTTAAAAATTACTTCTTTGGTTTTTTAGCACCATATTTTGATCTTCTCTGAGTTCTTCCTTGAACTCCCGCTGTATCAAGAGCACCTCTTACAACGTGGTACTTCACACCTGGTAAATCTTTAACTCTTCCACCTCTAACTAATACTATCGAGTGCTCTTGCAAGTTGTGTCCTTCACCTGGGATGTATGCGTTTATCTCATTTCCATTAGTCAACCTTACCCTTGCTACTTTACGCATTGCAGAGTTTGGTTTTTTTGGAGTTGTAGTATAAACACGAGTACAAACACCACGTCTTTGCGGACAAGATGTCAAAGCAGCCGATTTACTCTTCTTAGTTATTTTGGTCCTTCCTTTACGAACTAATTGCTGTATAGTTGGCATACTATTTAATTACTGTTTTCGTTTTTATAATATAATTACCCTATTTTTAAGGGTCTGCAAATGTACAACTTATTTCGAAAGAATCAAATAAGGCTAGATTATTTTTTAAATTATAAGTCCATTTGTGTCAAGAACTTAATTTTAGATTTACATTTGAAGTAATATCCTTCTTTCCAATAATGCTGAAACCAAAGTTTCTTATTCTCCTTTTCTTCTTTTTTGCTGGCGGATTCCAAATACAGTCGCAAGAATTCACCTTAAAAGTGGTCACATCACCCGAAGTGAAAATCGACTTACCTGATTATTCTCAAAAATTCACAAAATCGGAAAACCTTAAAAAGGAGGTATATATATATGGTGTGAAACTGCAAAAGATGGGTTTCTTAAATTCGAAACTCGATAGCCTTGTACATAATGATAAGTTGTTCACCGCCTACTTTTCTTTAGGCAAGAGAACCGAGGAACTGTTATTGCTCGTTAGGATAGAAGATCAAGCCTACTTACCCAGTTACCTCAACCGAAGAGATTCCATTCAAATTCCGTTTGAGAAAACAGAAGAATTGCTTGGCGATATCACTACCAATTTAGAAGCCAAAGGACAAGCCTTCTCTAAAGTAAGCTTGAAAAATTTACAGATGCAAAAAGGAGGATTGACCGCATCCCTATCGATTACAAACCAACAAGCTCGAAAAATTGACACCTTAATCATTAAAGGTTATACGGAGTTCCCACAAAAATTCATCAAACGATATTTGAGTCCGACAAAGGGAAGTGTTTTTTCCCAAAAGCAACTGGATCTTATTTCAAGAAAAGTCAATGCATTATCCTTTGTAAATCAAACCAAATTTCCAGAGGCCCTATTCACCAAGGATTCGACCAAGATATATGTGTACATGAGCCGAAAGGAAACCAGTAGTATTGATGCCAATATCAATTTTACAGGATCTGAATCGGAGAGCATCCAATTCAATGGGCTGGTCGATTTGCAGCTGAACAACATCTTTAACAAAGGAAGCAGAATTGCCTTGTTTTGGAATGCCGCAGGTAACCAAAGAGAAGAATTGCGATTTTCGACAAGTGTACCATATATATATGGTGGCAAATTTTCACCCGCCATCTCCTTTTCATTGTTCAAACAGGATTCGACATTCATCAACACCAAATTGAATATCGATGTCAAATATCCTCTGAGTGATGCATTTCAAGTCGGTCTCAATTATACAACAGAATCATCTACTGATTTAATCAACCAATCGCAATCCATAAGTTCCTTTTCGAACAATTTCTTTGGCATCTCCTCCAACTATCTTCAGCTCAATCAAGTGGGTTTCTTTCCTAGAAAATTCGAAACAAATGTTCATTTATTATTCGGTAATCGAAATGCTGGTGGTTCCAGTAGCAGTCAAATCAAATTTACCTTTGATGCGAGCTACCTTTGGGAATTAAATCCGCGTAATTTTATTTCCTTGAAAAACAGCACGGGATTCTTAAATTCAGATGCTTTTTTTGATAACGAACTTTTTCGAATTGGAGGCATCAATTCCATTAGAGGATTCAACGATCAAAGCATCTTTACAGACCGGTTTACCATCATGAATTTAGAGTATCGATTTTTAACCAACAATAGCTCCTATTTTTTCACCATTACAGACTATGCCAATGCAAGGGTCAACTTGAATGGTGAAACCTTTATGGGTTTGGGCTTAGGGTACTTTTTCACCGTAAAGAATTCACAGTTTAATTTGGGAGCGGCCTTAGGCAAAACCAGCAATCAAAATTTCAACTTTTCAGACACCCAATTACTCATCAGTTGGAAGAACTTTTTTTAATAATCTTTCAAGTCCGAAATCGTTTTCCTTAAGTTTTTCTTAACATTTTTAACATTTTTAACATTTTTTTACCATATTTGAGCCACTAATTCAAATCATATAATATGAAAACAATGTTAAAAGGTTTTTTAACGCTATTCTTAGCGTTGTTTGTGCAGATTTCATTTGCGCAAGAAAAAACAGTTTCCGGAACAGTTTCCGATGCTTCTGGCCCACTACCAGGAGTTTCTGTTCTGATCAAGGGAACTACAACAGGTACTGACACTGACTTCAATGGGAAGTTTTCCATTAAAGTAAAGTCAGGAGATGTTTTACGTTTCAGCTACGTTGGTTACAAGCCAGTAGAACGTAAAGTTGGTCTTTCGAATACAATTAACGTAACGTTAGTTGAAGATGAAAATGTACTAGACGAGATCGTATTAACGGCCTTAGGTACAGAAAAGAAGAAGGATGAAGATTTAAGTTCTACTACTGTTGTAAAAGTGGCTCAATTAAAAAAGGCAGGTGAAGCTGGGGTATTACAAGCTTTATCTGGTAAAACTTCAGGGGTGAATATTACCAGAAACTCTGGTGACCCGGGTGCTGGTGCTTACATTCAGATTCGTGGTCAAAACACAATCTTAGGTAACAGTAGCCCACTTATCGTAATCGATGGTGCTATTATTTCAAACAGTTCTATTGGTGGTGGAACAGCAGGTGTTGTTCAACAGTCTCGTTTGAATGATATCAACCAGGAAGATATTGAGTCTATCTCTATCTTAAAAGGTGCTTCTGCTGCTGCAGTTTGGGGTACTGGTGCTGCAAACGGTGTGATTGTAATCAAAACCAAGCGTGGTAGTAAAGGTGGTAAGAAATGGAAGTTTGAGTACAAAGCTGGTATTTATGCCGATGAAATCAACAGAGAATGGTCCAAGCAAGATGTATTTGGTCAAGGTTGGAGAGGTGTTGCTCACTTAACAGGTAGCGGTCTTTCTAACACTGGTTTCTCTTACGGTGATAAAATCTCTTCGAGATCTGGTGGTCCTGATACTATTGATACCACTGGTGCTTACTTCGAAGCAGATAATGGCACAAGATACTATCCAATTACTCAGAAAAACTCTCAAGATGTATTCAACCAAATCAACAGAGATGCCGTTTTCAAAACTGGTGTTACTGTTGAAAACAACTTTAGCTTAAGCTATAGTGGTGAGAATAGTAGAACTTTTGCGAGTTTCTCTAACTGGGATCAAGATGGTATTTACCGTGGTGCATCTGATTATAGAAGAACAAGTGTACGTTTGAACAATGATACAGACTTTAGCGACAAGCTCACGTTGAAATTATCAACTACTTATGTAAACATTGGTTCTAATCGTGTACAGACTGGTTCGAACTTGAACGGTTTATACTTAGGATATTTGAGAACTTCTCCTGATTTTGATATCAGAGACTATAAGGGTACTCATTTTGACGCTAACGGAATTCCAACTCCAAACTCTCATAGAGGTTACCGTCAGTTCTTAGGATCTAAAAGAACCTTCAACCCAACATCAGGAACATTTAGTTACAACTCACCAGCCTATAACAACCCGTTATGGACAACTAATGAGCAAAAGAACATCAACGACGTAAATCGTTTCATCATTGCTCCTGAGTTAAACTATAAGATTAATGACAACTTATTATTAGTTGGTAGATATTCTTATGACTACTACCAAGATAACCGATTGAACTACGAGCCTGCAGGTTCTGCTGGTGACGGTACAAACGGTCAGTATCAAGAAGATCGTATTACTGAAAGTAATCAAAACATCAACGTTTTCATTACTGGTAACTACGGATTGACAGATGATTTAAAAATGGATTTCAACGCGGGTGTGCAGTTCTTCGAAAATGCATACAGAAGACTTTCTGCTGAAGAAACAAACTTCACAAATCCAGATGAGCCTTTCTTAAACGTAGGAAACGCTATCTCTGCGAACTCAAATCCATCTGACTACATCGAAAAAACTAGAAAATCTGGTGCTTTCGCTGTATTGAACTTTGATTATAAGAACGAGTTCTTAGTAGAATTAACAGCAAGAGGGGAATATGTATCTACTTTACCTGGTGCTGGTTTAATCTTCTATCCTTCTGCATCTGCAGGTTGGAACTTCACTAAATACTTAGAAGACTCAGCTATCTCTTTTGGTAAGTTAAGAGTTTCTTATGGTGAGGTAGGTATTGAAGCTGATGCTTATAGAACCGCTACAGTAATCTCAACTGGAGGTATTGGATCTGGATGGGGTGATGGATATAACGGCGCTTTATATGGTAACCCACTTACTTTATCAGCTACTAGAGGTAATCCTGATCTTAAAGAAGAGCGTGTAAAAGAATTTGAAATTGGATTCGATACGCGTTTCTTAGATGACAAGTTAAGTTTATCTGCAACTTACTATAGCAGAAAAACTGAAGATGGTTTATTACAATTACCATTACCTTCTTCAACTGGTTTTGCTCAGTCATTGGTTAACGCTGCAACAATTACCAACAAGGGTATTGAAGCGGACCTTTCTGCAAGAATCATTAACAAAGAAGACTTACAATGGTCTATGAACTTGAACGTAACTAGCAACCGTCCATTAGTAACAGATATGGCTGGTAGTGCTTACTTCGGATTGAATGGATTTACTTCAAACTCTTCAGGTGTTGCTGAAGGACAGCCATTCGCAGTATTAAGAGGTACAGCTTATGCTAGAGATAACAACGGTGATTATGTACTTAACGCTAACGGATTCCCAACAGCTGCTCCAACTGAGAGTTTCTTAGGAAATCCAAATCCAGATTGGAGAGGTGGTTTAGGTACTTCTTTATCTTACAAGAACTTTACGTTATCTGCATTACTTGAAACTTCTCAAGGAAATGATGTATGGAATGGAACAAGAGGGGTATTATATTTCTTCGGTATTCACCCAGACACAGCAGTTGAAACTGTTGCTTCACAAGATTTAAGAACTGCAGGAGGAAGCATCATTCCACAAGGGACAACCTTTAGAGGAATTGAGCGTGACTTCGGTGGTGGACCAGTTGCAGTAAACCAAGATTGGTGGACTGGAAACGGTGGTGGATTTGGTGACGTAGGTGAGCCATTCTATGAAGATGCTTCATGGACACGTTTACGTGAGGTTTCATTGAGCTACTCTTTCCCATCGGAAATTACTCAGAAGTTAAAAGTTAGCAATATTGACTTAACTTTAACAGGTCGTAACTTATTCTTATGGACTAAGATTGATGGTTTTGATCCTGACAACAACTTAACGGGTGCTTCTAAAGGTAGAGGACTTGAGTATTTCAGTAACCCAGGTACAAGAACTTATTTAGCAACTTTACGAGTAGCGTTTTAATTAAAACACAGAAAAAATGAAAAAAATAGTAATTATATTTCTACTTTCTTTTAGCCTTATCAACGTTTCATGTGAAGGTTATACGGAAGGTTTAAATCAAGATCCTAACAACTTTAACAGTGCACCGGCCGAATTAATTATTGGTCAGGCTCAGTTAGGATGGATGCAATTAGCTACCAGTAACAGTGCTCGATACGCAGGTATTTTTATGAACCACTTTACTGGAGAAGATAGACAGTACGTAACTGTGAATGGTTATTCAACCACTGCAGCAGATTACGATGACTCTTGGGAAGATGCTTACGTAAGAGGTATTGCCCAAGCAAAGTATACACAAGAATTAGCAGCAGCTTCTGGAAACACCATTCTTGAAGCAATCGCTAAAATTTCTGAAGCAGCAACTTTTGGAGAGATGGCAGCTTTATTTGGTGACATTCCATTTACGGAAGCAGCAGATCCAAATAACTTCCCAACTCCAGCTTATGACGGACAAGCAGCAGTATTAGCTGGTGTTCAAACATTATTAGATCAAGCCATTGCCGCTTTAGGTAGTGAACCAGCATCTTTATATGCTGGTAACCGTATGGCAAGTTCTGCAACTTGGGTTGAAATTGCTCATTCTTTAAAGGCACGTTACTACTTGATTGCTAAAGACTATGCAAATGCATTAGTTCATGCAAGACAAGGTATTGACACACCTGCTAAAAGTTTGGTGACACTTCACACAAGATCTACTGATACAGAAAACTTGTATTTCCAATTTACCGTTGATGAAAGAGATGGTTATTTAGGAGCAACTGGATCTCATCTAGTAAATCTCTTAACAGGTGTAACTCCAAGATTAATCAATACGCCTGGTGATGCTAACAGATACGCTTCGTATTTTGCAGATAACGGAGGCAATGTTATTTTAAACGTTGCTGACTCTGGATACTTCGGAGAGATCAAGTCAATGAACTTAATTTCTTATGAAGAAGTTAAATTAATTGAAGCGGAAGCAGCGAACAGAACAGGAGATGCAGGTGACGTAGCAGCCTTCAACGAGGTACGTGCTCACTTGGCTACAACTTATGGTGGTAGCTTCCCTCCTACAGCAGCAGCTTCAGGAAGCAACACTTTATTATTGGAAATATTAGAAGAAAAGTATATGACGTTGGTTGGTGAATTACAACCATTCCACGACGTAAGAAGAACTGGAAACGTTTTAAATATTCCTCCTAAGACTGGAAGTACAATTCCACAGAGGTTTATTTATCCACAGGTAGAGATTGATACAAATCCGAATGTACCTTCTCCTCTACCAACTTTGTTTGACAAGACGCCAATTAATTAAAATATTGGTTTAATTGTTTGTTTAGAATTCCGAATAAGGCTTCTCATCGCGAGAAGCCTTATTTTTTTTTCTTCAAACATCTCTGGTTTTTTTTGTTAAAACTTTGGTTTTTTAAGTTTTATTTAGGATTTTTGACACAATTTAATTCAAATAATTATACAATGAAGACAAAGTTTTATGGAATTTTAACGCTTTTATTAGCGTTTGTTGTGCAATTTTCTTTTGCACAAAAGACTATAACTGGTACTGTCTCTGATGCTTCAGGAACCTTGCCAGGGGTTAGTGTTTTGATTAAAGGTACAACAACAGGAACTGAGACTGACTTTGACGGTAAGTATTCTATTAAAGCTGATGCAGGTGCTGTATTAGTGTTTAGTTACTTAGGTTATAAGCAAGTTGAAAAGACTGTTGGAAGTGCTAGTGTTATTAATGTAACCTTAGAGGAGGACAACAATGTATTAGATGAGATTGTTGTTGTTGGTTATGGTACAACAACAAGAAAGGCTTATGCAGGTACGGCTAAGACAGTTTCCGCTGAAAATATTCAAGCGAAAAACTTCTCAAACGTATCACAAGCATTAGCAGGTGAGGTTGCTGGTGTAACAGTAATCAACTCTTCTGGACAGCCAGGTTCAATTGGTACTATCCGTATTAGAGGTTATGGTTCTCCAAATGGTAACCGTGCTCCGTTATACGTAATTGATGGTATTCCATGGGCAGGTACATTTGACTTAAATTCGATTAACCCTAATGATATCAAGTCTACAACTGTATTGAAGGATGCAACTGCAACTGCAATCTATGGTTCTAGAGGTGCGAATGGTGTAATCGTTATTACTACAAAAAGCGGTTCTTCTTCAGGGAAGTCTTCTATTGAAGTTGACGTGAAAACTGGTGTGAACTCACAGTTAATTCCTCGTTATGATGTAATCTCTAATCCAGAGCAGTACATTGGTTTAGTATGGGAGGGATTATACAATAGAGGTCAGTTTAGCCCTTCAAGTATTCCAGGAAGTTTAAATGGTGACCCAGTAGCTTTCGCTAACTTAGCATTATTCGGTGGATCAACAGGTGTACCTGGTGAATCATTACCTGTAGGTGCTGGTAGAGGTTATAACATGTGGAATGCAACTGGAGGAAACTTAATTGATCCAGCTACAAGAATGGTTAGACAAGGTGTACAACGTTTATTTACTCCAGAAAGATACGCTGACGAGGCTTTCGGAACTCCAGGTTCTAGAACTGAAGCTAACGTTCGTTTCCAAGGAGGTAACGGTACTTCTAACTACTTTGTATCTGTTGGTTATTTAGACGATGTAGGATATACAATTAACTCTGACTTTAGAAGATATACAACAAGAATTAACGTAAACTCTCAAGTAAGAGATTGGTTAAAGGTAGGAATCAACTTAGGTTATTCTTACTCTGAAAGTACAAACAACGGTCAGACCAATGGTTCGGAGAACGTGTTTGAATTTGCTGATAAAATGGCACCAATCTATCCAGTATTTGCAAGATATCCAAGTGACTATGCGGTAGCATCTTTACAAGGACAGTTAATTCCTGATCCAGTATTTGGTGGTAGCCAATACGACTTCGGTGCTCCAACTGGTGGAACTGTACCAGGTGGTAACCCAGCGTTTACTAGAGATAGACCAAATGCTAACTTATTAAACCCGATTGCAACTGCGATCTTAGACTTTAACGGAAGTGAAATTCACTCTTTGAATGGTAACTTTACTGCGAAGTTTGACATTATGGAAGGTTTAACTTATGAAACTCGTTTTGGAGGTCAGTACTCTATGCAGAAATTCATAAGCTCTAACAACCACGTATACGGTACTTCTGCAGGTTCTAACGGTAACTTAAGTATCACTGATACTGAAAGATGGTCTATGAACACGCAGCAATTATTACGTTACAACAAATCTTTCGGTGATCACAGCTTAGATGTATTAGCTGCATACGAAACAAACGAAAGAAGTTTTGCTTCTGAAAACGTTTATAAAGAAAACGTAATCCAACCAGGTGTTTTCTTCTTGAATAACTATAAAGTATTTCCATCAGAGCCAAGTGGTTCTATGAACAGATCGGGTATTGAGTCTGTTTTCGGACAAGTGAACTACAACTACAAAGGAAAATACTTCTTCTCAGGATCTTTAAGAACGGATGGTTCATCTCGTTTTGTTAACGATAAGTGGGGTACTTTCGGTTCCGTTGGTGCTTCTTGGGTAATGAGTGAAGAAGATTTCATGGCAGATACTCCATTTGACTACTTGAAGTTAAAAGCTTCTTGGGGTGTAACTGGTGACCAGGATGGTGTTTCTACAGCTTCTGGTTTCACAACCTTCAACAGATTATTCGTAGGTGGTGCATTATCATTACCAGAATCTAACGTAGGTAACCCTGACTTAACTTGGGAAACTTCAAGAATGTGGCAGGTTGGTGCTGAAATGTCAGTTGGAAAATATCTTGACGCAAACTTTGACTACTACTATAAAACAACTGATAACTTATTCTTCCCAGCAAGAAGAGGACCTTCTGTAGGTTTTGCTTCGATCTTAGTGAATGATGGTGAAGTATTAAACTCAGGTTTCGAATTTGATTTAACTGGTCACTTAATTGACACAGAAGACTTCAAATTAGACTTAAACATCAATGGTGAAATCTTAAACAACGAAATGTTGGTAATGCCAATTGATGCGAGTAGTGGAACTAACAAGGTAATTGACATCCAAGGAACTCGTGGATGGGCAGTTGGAAGATCAATCTTCGACTTCTTCATGAGAGAATGGGCTGGTGTTGACCCAACTAATGGTGCTCCATTATGGTTCCAATACTGGGATGACCAAAATAACAACGGTATGTTGGATGCTGGTGAGCCGACTTCTGCAGCTTCAGGAGCTCAGTGGTTCGTTCCAGACCCAAATAATGCCGCTAACACAAATGGATTGAATACTACTGGTACTTTATTCGAATATCGACAATTAGTACCTGGAGCAAACATCCAAAGAATGACTACCTCTACGTATGGTAGTGCAACAGAAGTATACTTAGACAAATCTTTAATTCCAGATCTAAGGGGTGCGTTTAGATTATCTGGACAAGTTGGAAACTTTGATTTCTCTACTCAGTTCTTATATAGCCTAGGTGGTTGGGCTTACGACGGACAATACGGTGAATTAATGAACGACCGTTTTGGTGCCGCTGGTAACAACTTCCACTCTGACATTTTGAACAGATGGCAACAGCCAGGAGATATCACTAACATTCCAAGATTAGGAGATGGTATCGATCAGTTAGCTGGTTCAACTTCTTCAAGATTCGTTGTAAGTACTGACTATTTAGCGTTAAACAACGCAAGAGTTGGCTATACAGTTCCAAAATCTTTCTTAGGTGAGTCTGGAATTGATGCATTAAATTTATGGGTATCAGGTGATAACTTGTTCATTGAAAGTGCTAGAAATGGTTTCTTCCCGAACATCACTGAATCTGGTAACTCTGGTAGAAGACAATACGCACCTCCAACAACTATAACATTAGGTGTAAGAGTTAAGTTTTAAATTAATTATTAATTAGATTATGAAGAAAATTTTTAGATTAAGCGCAGTACTAACACTTCTTGTTTTAGTATCTGCATGTGAGGGAGACATTTTAAACAACAGTGGTGTTGCCGGTGTAAGCCAGCCTACTACATCTCTTACGTCTGCTCAAACTGAGGCAGCTTCCCTTACCAATCCAGGAATACCTGCGGCTTTCGTAAACGGTATTTATGGACAGATGATTCAAACTGGTACTGGTGGTACTGGTGGTCACGATGACTTTGGACACAAGTCTTATCACGTATTTAGTGATATGATGTGTGGTGATATGGCTTTAAGTGTTAGTACATACGGATGGTACCGTGTATCTATCGCTGAATTAGGAGCTATGCAAGACTTTACATTTGGTGATAACCGTCAGGTGTGGAGATATTACTACAGAATTATTCGTTCTGCGAACAACGTAATTCAGAGTTTAGGTGGTAACGATTTTGAGCCTGCTTTAAGTGATAACAAAGCGTCTATGGCGCAAGCATTAACTTTAAGAGCTCATGCGTATTTCTACTTAACTCAGTTCTATCAAAGAAAGTATGTAGCTAACGAAGCTATTCTACCTTTATATACTGAGCCAATTGGTCAGAACTTACCTAAGTCTACTGCTCAAGAGGTTTATGATAGAATGATTGCAGATTTACGTTTGGCAATTAAATTATTCGGTGATGCAGCTGGATGGACAAGATCTGCTCCAAACCAAGTAAATACTTACATTAGCCACCAAATCTTAGCAATGGTATTAGGAGCTCAGGATAGAGTTGGAAATGCTACTGAGATTGCTAGCTTAACACAAGCTGTAATCAACGGGCCTTTCAGCATCTTACCAATGACCGAGTTATACAACGGATTTAACGACATCAACAGAACTGCAAATGCAAATAGCTGGATGTGGGGTATCGACATTACTGAAAACAACAACTTAGGTTTAGTTTCTTGGTGGGGTCAAGTAGACATGTTCTCTTATAGCTACGCTTGGGCTGGAGATTATAAAGCAATCGATGAGACTTTATATAACTCAATGGATGCTACTGACGCAAGAAGAGGTCAGTTCAGAAACAACCCTGCAAGTGGTAGACACTTACAGCCAGAGTTCAAGTTCTGGGCATCTAACGTAATTGGTGGTACTTCATTTACCGTTACTGCTGACTATGTTTACATGAGAGTTGAAGAAGCTTATTTATTAAATGCTGAGGCTAACGCTACTGCTGGAAACGATGCAGCAGCTAGAACTAGTTTGAAAGCTTTAGTTTCTCAAAGAGTTGCAAATCCAAACTATATCGACGCATTATCTGGTCAAGCTTTAATTGATGAGATTTATAAGCAAACTCGTTTAGAGCTTTGGGGTGAAGGAAAGTCTTTCTTTGCTTTAAAGAGATTAGGAAAAACTATGGTTAGAGGTAACAACCACTTATCTTTAGTTGGAGTTCCAGTTGCTTATGATGATGAAAGATTACAGTTTGAGATTCCACAAGATGAGATCCAAAACAATCCTTTTGTGAACGATCAAAACCAGTAATCAATAATCAACTATTAAATTAAAAAGTATGAAATCATTAAATAAAATTCTATCTCTAGTTGTAGTAGCTGCCTTAGCTTTTACAAGTTGTGCTGGTCCAGAAGCTTCTGACGGAGCTGTTGAAAATGCTGGATTCGCTTACTTATCTTTCGAGGCATCTTCTAAGTCTTACGTAGTAAACTTAGGATCTACCATAGACCAAGAGATCAAAATTTATGCTGGACAAAATGTTTCTGCAGATACCGAATTACAAGTTTCAGTGAACACAACTGTTGCAAGCTCAAGCTATTCAATTCCATCTACAGTAACAATGGCAGCTGGTACAAATGAAGCTACGTTAAACCTATCTTTTACAGAAAGCGGTTTCGACCAAGCCAACGGAGAAACTTTCGACGTGACCTTTACGGCACCAGATGGTTACTTTACAGGTGACGCAACTGTTTCTATTACTGTAAATGTATTCTGTCCTTCTGCATTAGAAGGAAGCTATACTGAAACCAACACTGGTGCTCCTGTAGTACTTACAAAAGTTGGTGGTACTGATTCTCAGTATGTAGTAAGTAGAGATAACTATTTCGGATCTGCTTACCCATTCACGATCAACGATCAGTGTAATACAGTAACTGTAATCCAAAGTACTTTCGTAGACAGCTTCGGTATTCCTTTCTCAGGTTCAGGAACAACAAATCCTGCTGCTGGTACAATCAGTATGACAATTACCTTGAACGGATACTATAGTAATAGACCATTTGATTTAGTTAAAAACTAAGCCAATTTTATAAATTTTAAAACCACTCCTTATTGGGGTGGTTTTTTTTTCTCATTATGACAACAATATTCGGAATCCATTCGGTTTTAGAGGCTCTGGAAAGTGATACCACTTTCACAAAGATTTATCTTTTAAAAGACAGTCGTAATCGGCAACTGCAAGAAATTGAGAACTTTATTCGGAAGAATAGAATTAGCTCAAGCTATGTACCTGTTGAAAAATTAGACAAACTTTCTAAATTCAACAACCATCAGGGTGTAGTAGCCCAAATTTCACCTATTGAATTAGCCAATTTAGAAGATGTCATTTCAAATGCTCTTGAAAAAGAGGAGATTCCCCTATTCTTACTATTGGATCAAATCTCTGATGTAAGAAACTTTGGAGCAATTATCCGTACCGCAGAATGTACTGGAGTCACCGCGATTGTCATTCCACAATCTGGAAGTGCACCCGTGAATGCTGAGACTATTAAAACATCTGCAGGAGCTGCATTTAAAATTCCAATTTGTAAAGTAAATCATATGAAAGATGCCTTATTCATTCTTCAATCATTTGATATCAAATCAGCAGCTGCCACCGAAAAAACGGACGATTCTATCTATGATATCGACTTCAAACAACCCATGGCTATCATTATGGGATCTGAAGGCCGTGGAATCAACCCAAGTATTCTAAAATTAGTGGATTATAAGGGCAAACTACCATTACTGGGTGATATTGGTTCGCTAAATGTATCCGTGGCTTGTGGTGTATTTCTTTATGAAGCCGTTCGACAGCGTCAATTTTCTTGAGAATCCTCGTTCATTTCTGAAACAGATTCAAGAAGATTTCCATGCTCATCAAACAATTCATCGAATTCGTTCTTTTGAAAGGTGTATTCCTCTTTAATTAGTCCTTTCTTACGATATAGATAGGCGAACACCAAACCAACCAGGAAACCTGCCAAATGGCCTTCCCATGACATCCCCTTCTTAATGGGGAGAATAAACCAAATCATGCTTCCGTATGAAAAAATGATAATCAAGGATAAGGCCACCAATCGGTAATGCTTTTTAATGATGCCACTAAAGCAAACAAAACTAAATAACAGATATACCAATCCGCTTGCCCCGATATGATACGAAGGCCGAGCAATTATCCAGGTTATCAATCCGGTTAGTAACCCTCCATAAAGCATCACTTTCCACCATACATCCTTATAAAACAATATCAGACTAGACATTAGAACCAATAACGGTATGGAATTATTGAACAAATGGTTGGTATCACTGTGGATGAAGTGAAACCCTACAATTCCTACCAAACCACTTACTTTTCTAGGATACACCCCATAAGAATTGAAATTGAAACCAAATTGTATTTCCACCCAATAAATCAACCAGATTAGAAATACAAACAGCAGCGGTGCCCTAATAATGGATAGATTTAATTTTAAATCTTCTTCGTTCATGAATTCTATTGTACAAATAGCTAACCAAAAGTAAATAAATGAATTTCTGTCAGAAAACTTTTCTATTTTTACTTAATGAGCACTCCTTTGGCAGAACGCATACGACCAAAAAGTTTCGAAGACTACATTAGTCAGCAGCATTTGGTTGGTAAAAATGGAATTCTTACCAACCTCATCAAACAAGGGATTGTACCTTCCTTAATCCTTTGGGGACCTCCAGGTATTGGTAAGACTACCCTAGCAAATATCATTGCCAAAGAATCCAATAGGCCCTTCTATACCTTAAGTGCCATTAATTCGGGCGTCAAAGAAGTACGGGAGGTTATTTCACGAGCAAAAAAAGATGGTGGACTCTTTCCAACCAAAAATCCCATCTTATTTATTGACGAAATTCATCGTTTTAGCAAATCTCAACAGGATTCGCTATTAGGAGCTGTTGAGAAAGGTTGGGTTACTTTAATTGGAGCAACGACTGAGAATCCAAGTTTTGAAGTCATCCCGGCACTGCTATCAAGATGTCAGGTATATATATTGAATGCTTTTGATAGAGAAGAATTGCAACAACTCATGGACAGAGCTCTGTCTGTTGATGAATTCTTATCGAGTAAAAAAGTAACGCTTAAAGAAACGGATGCCTTACTGCAAATTTCAGGTGGGGATGCAAGGAAGTTATTAAATACCTTAGAATTGGTTATTGGGAATGAAGATTCGTTGGAAATTACCAACGAATTGGTCTTGCAAAAGGTTCAGAAGAATACGGTTCGCTATGATAAAACAGGTGAACAACATTACGACATTGTGTCGGCCTTTATCAAATCGATTCGTGGTAGCGATCCAAATGCCGCAGTTTATTGGTTGGCCCGTATGATTGAAGGTGGTGAAGATGTGAAGTTTATTGCTAGAAGAATGCTTATTCTAGCTTCAGAAGATATTGGAAATGCCAATCCGACTGCCTTAATTCTCGCCAACAATACATTCCAAGCGGTTTCAGTAATTGGTCATCCAGAATCGAGAATTATTCTGAGTCAATGTGCCATTTATTTAGCCAATTCAACAAAAAGTAATGCATCCTATATGGCCATCAATAAGGCGCAAGAACTGGTAAGAAATACAGGTGACTTATCCGTTCCTTTGCACTTAAGAAATGCTCCTACCAAACTGATGAAAGACTTGGATTACGGGAAGCAATACGAATATGCCCACGACTTTCCTGGTAACTTTGTAGATTCTGAGTTTCTACCGGATGAAATAAGCGGCACTACTCTTTATAAACCTGGAAATAACGCTCGCGAAGCGAAGTTTAAAGAAATCATTAGGAAGCGATGGAAATCGAAATACGAAGATTAAATCTTTAGATCGTAGGTCAAGCTTATCAATTTTCCATCCTTATAAAACTCTACAATCCATTTTCCATCACGTTTGTACATCAAACCGTTATGACTGATTAAAATGTAGCTATCCGTTCTTTGAGAAGGCAACATGGTGAAGGTTTCATTTCTTTTAGAGTCATTGATCATGAATCCGTTTTTCTGGAATTTTAAAACACTAACTTCTGGTTTCTTTACTTTAGGAACTTCTACAACTTTGGGTTCAACCTTTGGTTTCTCAATTTTGATTGGTTTTTCAACGTTAACCTCCTTCTTTTCTTTCGAAACTTTCTTTTTAGAAGGATTGAAACTATATACTAGTTGATCCATAGAATTAAAAGCTCTTCTTATGGCCTCATGGTAGGACCTTTTGTAATCTTTGTCCTTACTCTTGCCCTCCTTGGAGGTATATACTTCTTTGTTTCTACAATCTCTCAGTTGAATCTTATTTCTGCTAATAAACATATTTGAATCGTCTAAAACAGAAGCGTATAAGGCCAAGCATTTGTCATCCGATAAATCCTGAGGAAATTCCTCATTATCCAATAAAACCGTAAATCCTTTCTTTTTCAATAAAAACTTCGTGAGCGAACTGGTTTGGTAGCCATCTCGTTCTTTAACAAATTCAAATTTAGACGAAACCACAATGTACTTGTAGGAAGAAAAATCAATTTCTTGAGAAAACACATTCGTCGTCAAGAAGATCGATAACAAAAGAAGCAATAAGTTTTTCATAATTAATTGAATATTAAGTTCATACCTAATTGTAAAGATACATTATTTGCTTTGGCTAAATTCCCATAGTTCAGGATGTTATCAAAGGCGGCATAAACATTAAACTTGCTTAATTGCACAGACAAACCAAATCCTAGATTGGACGCAGAAAAGTCATCAATGGTGTAGGTAGCTTTCGCATGAATCTTATCCGTCAATGATTTTTGATAAAAACCAGTAAGTGCCATCTGGGGAAATAGAGGTCTGAATATGGTGAACAATTGCGCTCCTACTGCATCGGTGTAAAACTCTTCATATCGGTTGTCATAACAAATCTTGCTTCTTCGTTCTCCAAAACTATATTTTAACGCAGCATTGAATCGCATGGGTCGCCAAGTGGTATAACTGTCTTGGTTATCAGTTGTCGGAATCTGTCGTTTAAATTCATCGGATATTTGCTCCCAGTAATTCGTTGGGTTGGTAGGATCATATTGAAAATTAACACCTTCAAACGTATAACTACCTTGAACAACATTATTTTGGGTGTTCTCTTTGTGTTTTATATATCCAAGGTCAAGAATGCTCGCCGAGAACTGCAATTGTGGAGAGATTTTATAGGCCATTCCGAGATCGATTCCCAATCCGGAATTTGGTCCAAAAAATGTATTCTTGATGTATTGAGACGCATCGTTAATAAAGGTGTCATTTTGGTAAAATCCAGAAGAATTCATAGTAAAATCTATATTATTCAAATAATGAGTATAGATATTATTAGCTCCTTCTACCGTGGTAAATGTTCCTTGATTGTTACGAGTTTGGTAATTAGCAGCAGAAGAATACATCTTTAGCCTTCCTCCTACGGACAATTTTTCATCCAATTGAACGGTAGCTCCAACATGAGCAACCCCAATCGCATCAAAGCTTACGTTTACTTGAGAAATACTAAAAACTCTATTGACATAGGCTCCATTTCCTTCGTTAATAAGGGTAATAATGTCCTTTGGATAATAGGCAATTGCATCAATTTCATGATAAAATCCAAAGCTAATATAGATGTCTTTGTTGAAACGAAATCCGGCATTTATCAACTCGATTTGAGTATTAATTGTGGCAAAATCTCGATTGGTAAGTTGATTGAACACTTGATTTACCTTATCATTAAAGGTCCTACCATCATTTGCAAAAAGATCATAGGCGGTAAATCCAGAACTTCCAAATCCCGTTGAAATGCCCGAAAGTAATGGGACACCGAAATGAAATTTATTCTCGTTGGTGAGTCCGGGGTTTAACAGGGAGGATTGTGGCAAATCAGCAAAATCATAGAGTATTTGCTTGCTCTGAGCTATGGATTGGAATACCCATATTATAAAAAGTAACGTACAAATCCTCATCATCTAAAAACGTTTTTCAATGTAAAAGACTATGGCCGATTCAAATTCGAATTCAGAGGTGTCAGAAGGATTCAATGGGGTACCTGTATCCTGAACTTCTGCGGTGATTACAATTTGAGTGGTATTGAAAACTTGTGGATTGTTCCTAAGGTCAATCACTTCTGTATGGGTGTAATTCAATTCATTGGCTGAAATAATGATGGGAATCAGCGTATAAATAGGATTGCCATTATCATCTTGAAATTCAATGGTAATAGTAAAATCACGATTGAATTGATTTCTAGCTTCCACAAGAAAATCCATCTGAATTAAGGTTTCTGCTACCGTTGGATTTTGAAAGAAATCGATTCTTCCCACATCAGAAATTGAATTTTGTTGAACGGTACCTGATGGATCAAAAAACTTAGCCGGGGTGGCTGTAAAATAGGTAAACGCACTCCTGTAAACGGGAGAAAGAACAAATCCGTTGGTCTGATCAAAATCCACATCCTTCACACAAGAGAAAAAAACTAGAAGTACAAAGGGTAGTATTTTGGAGGTATATCTCATAAACTGTTGTATTAGCCGAAAACCATATCGGATTCGATTTGCCTTTCAAATATCAATCTAAACGATAAAACACCTATAGATATTGCTTAATTTCTTCAAGTTTGTTCACCAGTATAAAATCTTCTCCTTGGGAATCGATAGCATTTTCAAAATCGCATAGAATGGCCTTCATCCCGACATTCAAAGCCCCTTGAATATCTGCTTCCAAACTATCGCCAATCATTATCGATTCTCCTCTATCAGCGTGTGATATGGCCAAGGCATGTTCAAATACTTTTGGATTTGGTTTTTTTACTCCCACTGATTCTGAAGTAATTACTTGATCAAAATAATGAAGTATTTTGGTTGATTCCATTTTTCTAGTTTGAACCTCCTGAAATCCATTGGTAATGATGTGTAATCGGTAATTCTCTTGCAAATAATTAAGAATATCGATAGAGCCATCCATCAAATGATTAAACCTTGGTAAATTTTCAATATAATCTTCGGAAAGATGATCAATTAGCGTATCGGACACTTCTCTATTCAAAGAATCAAAGGTCTCTTTTAGTCTTCTATAACGTAATTCTGGTTTGGAAACTTTTTCTTCTCGATACAATTTCCAATAATGAAAATTCAAGGGTTTATAAACGGTAAGAAAGGCATCTAAATCAATTTCTACATTATGATCTTGAAAAATTTTTTGGAAAGCGAGGGCGGAATTCGTTTCAAAATCCCATAAGGTGTGGTCCAGATCAAAAAACACATGCTTTATCTTCGTCATTTCACTTATATTTGAGGGTTACCGTACCATTCAGAAAGATGCAACTATTTTCATTCTTAAAAAAAGAGTTTGTCAAAAATGTTTTGACGCTGGTGAAGGGCTCGGTTGCAAGTCAGGTCATACTTTACCTTTCCATTTTAGTACTTACCCGTATATTCTCGACAGAATTGTTCGGTATATATATGTTGTTCTCCTCTGCCCTATTGGTATTAAAACCAATCTCCACCTTGCAATATGAAGTTTCATTGGTGCTACCTAAAAAGGATCAAGACGCGTTTCATCTTGGCGTATTTTCATTCGTAGTTCTTCTAGTTTATACACTACTTATTTTATTCGGAATTCTATTTTTGAAGGATACCCTATCGGATTTCTTTGGGCTAGATAAATTGTCCTTTTTCCTATACCTCTTACCCATTAGCGTTTTGTTTTTCGGGAGTATTTCCATCTTTGAATTCTGGAACAACCGAAAAAAGACATTTGGAAATATTTCAAACGGACTCATTTTAAAAGCGGGATCTATGAGTGCCATTCAGATTGGCTCTGGACTGAGTCCATTCAATTACCTCGGATTGATTCCCGGTCTCATTATCGGTCAATTTTTACATTTGCTTTTTCTCCTTGGTAAATCGATAAAAGAGATCAGAGAACAGCTTAAGGGATTTCGATGGAATCAGTCTTTGCAATTGGCAAAAAAATACAAAGACATTCCTTTGTTCAATACGGTGATAAGCATCACGAATTCCTTATCCAATGAACTACCTGTTATCCTAATATCCAATTATTTCGGATTAGGAGCTGCGGGAATCTACGGATTGGCAGCAAAGTTTATGAAAGCTCCGGTTGGAGCTTTTCAACAGTCAGTTTATCAGGTTTTTTACAATAGAGCTTCTAACGTTTACAACCAAGACGGAGATCTTCATTCGCTAGTATTAAAAACAACCAAAAACTTACTTATCCTTTCTATGGGATTGTTTTTGCCCTTGTTTCTAATTTCTTTTGCTTTAGAGAACCTCTTTGGAAGCAATTGGAAAGATGTAGGCCTGTATGCAAGAATTTTAATTCCGTGGTTGCTCACCGGATTTTTAAGCAACCCTATCAATTCACTCATTGTGGTTCTAAACAGGCAGAAAACAATGCTCGTGTTGGATGTGTTCTTATTGATTTCTAGATTCTTAGCCCTTTATTTCGGATACCATTATTTCAATAGTATTATTTACTCATTAGGGTTTTTCTCTGGCGTAGGGTTTGTCTTTAATGTAATTTTCTATGTTTATTTATTGAGTATCTCCAAAGTAAATTCCAAATCGTATTAGGGTGAATATTCAATTAAATCGACATAAAGGCTTTGCATGGAATGAAGAGAACAATTGCTTCATCAAAGGTTATCTGTATGATAAAAAAGGTAAGTTCCATGAAAAGAAAGCAATGTTCAGCATATTCGATACGAAAGCAGATTGGAAAGAGATTGTCGACCAGTTGCAAGAACTAAACGGAATTTACGCTTTGGTTTTTCAATTGGGTAAGTTTACCATTCTTGCCAATGATACCACCCGAGCATTCCCATTGTTTTATGCCTTTCAAAATGGCGAGTGCATCGTTTCTGACGAAGTTCAAGCTATCAAAAATGAGACAGGGTATGAGGAGTTCGATACACTATCTGACATTGAATTTTTAGCCTCCAACCATACCCACGGTAAGAAAACACTGTTAAAAAATATTTTTCAACTCAGGAGTTCAGAATTCCTGATTTTTGAGGGGGATGCTATCATCAAAAGTGGGTTTAGTTTTCAATATTCGAAATACACTTCAGATTGGTCCTCACTGAGCCGATTTAAGAAATCGATGACTTCGGTTTTTGAAAATAGTTTTGAACGACTAGCTCAATCTTTACACGAAAAAACGCCTGTACTACCCTTGAGTGGGGGTTATGATTCGCGAATCATTGCTTCGTTTTTAAAGGAACTTGGATTTGAAAACACCATCTGTTATACCTACGGTCGTTCAGATGGTTTCGAAATAGAAACTTCAAAAAAAGTTGCTGAAAAACTTGATTTTGAATGGCATTTTATTCCCTATACAAAAGAATTGATTGAAGAATCCTTGGAAGATCCAGAGTTTCATTCTTATCTCGATTTTGCTTCCAATTTCAATTCTATGCCAAATCTCCAGGAATACTATGCTGTAAAATATTTAAAGGAACATCAATTGATTCCCGATAATTCTGTGTTCATTCCAGGTTATGCCGGAGATATTTTATTCGGAAGTGAGTATCGCAAATACAATCCCTTGAAGGAATCGATAACAGATGCCATCATAGCATATAAATTTGACAATCATCCTTTAACGGATAACAATAAGCTAAAGCTTAAAAGAGAAATCGATATTACTCTTCAGGAATATCAGTTATCAAACAAAACCAGTGATTTTTCGGTTTTTGATGATTACAATTTCAGAGAACGCATCGCGAAATACATTTTTAATTCGAGCCATTTTTACTCCTTTTTTGGGTTCGAATTCCGTTTTCCTTTTTGGGATTTAGAAATTCTCCAATTCTTCAGTTTGGTTCCAGAAAACTGGAAGCAGGGATATGATATATACAACAAGGTCATTTTTCCAGAGTTCTTCGAAAAGTTTGACATTGCCTTTGAAAACCAGCACCCTTCTCATTCAAAAAGACCGAAATTTCGAAAAACAAAATCCTTCCTAAGACCTATTGTTCCGAAATCAATCAAAGAGAAAAAGCTGAAAGAAAGAGACTGGAACAACTACGAATTGGTAACCGAAGGAATGCTACATCAAATGCAAGAAAAGAACCTTGAAATAAAGAGATTGTACAAAGATTACAATGAAATCATTACACAATGGTATCTTTATAAACTCAAAGGGAAACTATAACATGTTTGAACGACTTGATTTCTTACTTTTTGGTTGGATCATAAATTGGGCGTATCCTCAATATTATCGGCCTAAATATGGATACCAACGGTATTACATTTTGTTTTTTCATTACCTCATCCCACAAAAGTTTTTTCGCCTAAATCCGAAGGTTTCTTGGCCGGTTCATTTTACTTCCAAAGTCATTTCACCTGAAAATATTGAAAAAGGTATTCTTTGTGATCCTGGAGATGGCATCAACAATTATGTTCAGGCCAATAACGGAATCATTTTCGGCAATAATGTTGAACTAGGTCCCAACGTTTCCATTATTTCTTCAAATCACGATCCTAAGAACTTAAGGAAACACGTTAGCGATAAACCAATTGTTATTGGTAATAATGTTTGGATAGGCGCTAATTCTACCATTCTTCCGGGAGTCACCATCGGTGACAACGTTGTCGTTGGTGCAAACTCTGTGGTAACAAAAGACCTCCCTTCGAACTGCATTTCAGGTGGAAATCCTTGCAAAGTTATTCGAGAAAAGGACGCTTATGATGAGGATTTTTCGAAAATAAAATTCAACAAAAAAGTGCCGAAAAAGTTCACTGAATTCTTGACTTCTAATTCTTAAACAACTTAAGTAGTCTTGGCAGATTATTATAGTGAATTTCATTATAATAATGATCAACACCTCCCATGCTTTTATAATAACGAGCAATTCCTTCTTTTGAAGACCCTCCAAAATTAAACACTGTGTATTCTGTGTGAAATTTGTGAATGGCTCTGTCGTTCATATAGGTATTAGCTCCGTTATCACGATTGTCAAAATCCGAGGAACATACAACCTCAGTTACCTTGTTGCCTTGGGTCACAAAAAATGCAGCAGAGATCATTTGATTTTCTTCATTGGTAATCTCAAGAAGGTGTCCTTTACCTCTTCTTTTACATTCTTGAATCAAGGTTACAAGATTCTCATAATCTTGATTCGATATTTTGGAGATTCGCTTGCCAACATTCTGTTTAAAAAGAGTCACTAGTGCCTCTGGTTTTGCGTTCCAGTTTTCAATTAAACCATGAGTTTTTGCCTTTACTAAATCCCTTCGTCTGTTCCGATTATAATCCTTGGAAATTGAGTCATAGTGATTCTCAAGCGCAATTAACTGCATTTTTCTTCTCACCGAATAACTCTTAGGAATCTCCAAATCATTTTTCAAATTCATTCGAATGTTGACGTATTTGTAGCTTTCAAATAAGACTTTTAGAAATTGTTCTTCCTCAGATCCGTTTTTTGAGTAAATCCCCAATTCTAAGACCCAGAGAGGTTGATAAACATATTTTATATTGAATTTCTTTCGCCAAGGAATGGGCATAACTGCTTCAAAATCGTTTAAAACGAGAACCTCCCAATTGTCACAGGTGATATCCAGGTACCAAGAAAGCGCATAAATAGTAGACTGAATCGATTTCTCTATACAGCTATCATACTTTTCAACGTCTAAATCATTCCGATTAATAATACGAATCATACTTTGAGGTAGCGATTTTAACCATTGATTCATAAAGTCTTTTCCAGCCTTTCCAGCGCAAATAATCACTTAAGCTCTCATTATGGAATAGAGTAATAAAAGTTCCGTTTACAGCTCTTACTTCGTTTCGTAAATCACGTATTTTCCCAAGTGATTGTTTTGGAGTGAGTTTCATATAGTCATTCAAGGTGGTATCCATCAAAGCGAAAGGATACACTTTCAACGGAGTTTGAATCTCAAAATACAAGTCGTAAAAGTAGAAAGGTGTGCAAGTACTGGCACGAAAACCCGTATGGTTGGCATATCCCATGGAAAAATCTTCAAGTATCTCTAAATCAATTAATTGCTGATATGTTTTCGGCAATTCAACCCGAAGATAATGCTGTCTCGATTTCGAGACGGGCATGTTCGTAATGCCTTCCATTCGCATTTTTTCTTTTTTCAACATGGCCTGATTCTGCATGGTAAAGTAGGATGGATGCAATCCAACTTCTGCATAATCGACCATTTCTTTGATAAGCAATCTATATTTGGATTTCGAAGCGGAAACATTGGTATCATAAGTAGTATAATTTCCTATCAGAAAGAAAAAAATAGTACGAATCTCATATTCTTTATGAAAAGCTAAAATCTTTTGAAAGGTATCAAATGGATCTTTTCGCAAATTGACGAGTACCATAAAACGGTTCCAAAAATCTAGAATTTTCAATCGAAAGAAATCGTTGATAAATCCGCCTGCCGTCCGCACCAAGCTCTTGTGTTTGTAGGCAAATACATTATCTACATCAACTGTAGAAATAAATTGGTAGGACCTGGTTTTGTATTCGTAATTTGGAAACTTCTCTTTTAAGGCATCTAATAGTTTGAATGCCCAAATATCAACCAAGGGTTTTTCTAAAAACTTATGCTTGTAAGCCAAACTCTCTTGCGCGGTAAATCGACCGTGTTGATCCTTTACGTGTGGCAGGTATTCTTCATATCTTGAGATGAGATAAAAACTTGCTGCAAAAATATCGAAGGGTATGGCCGATTTTAAGTTGGTCGCAAAAAAGCAAGGTACAGTATCCCATTTCTGAATGGTGATATCTAAATCACTTACCCCCTGTTCGTACAACAATTCATGACTTTTGATAAAGAATTCAGCACCTAATACCGCCTTGGTGTAGGACAACTTAGGTCCATTATGAGCCACAAATTCTGCGACCTCTGTCGTGAATTTTACGGGAATAGAAAGGATTCTATTAAAGATATGATTGAAGATATACCTTACTCTCGGTGTGATTTTATGGGAATAAATTACAATCATAGTTGATTTTCGTCAGCAAAGCTAAAATACGTTTTTTCAGTAACTATGATGTGATCTAGCAATTTTATGTCCAGGGTTTTGCTTGCCTCATTAATTTTCTTTGTTAGCTCAATATCTGCCCTACTAGGTTGTAACTTCCCAGACGGATGGTTATGACATATAATGATGGCTACGGCCGATAGTTCTAAAGCTCTTTTGAGTAGAATTCGTGTATCCACCAAAGTTGCTGTGAGTCCGCCCTTACTCAATTGAAACTTAGAGAGTATTTTGTTCGAATTGTTCAAATAAAGCACCCAAAACTCCTCATGCAGCTTATCGGCCAAAATGGGCTGCATCACTGCAAAGGCATCCTTACTGGATCCAATAGTCATCCTATTGGCTGCATCTTGACTTTGACGTCTTTTACCCAACTCTAAAGCTGTGACAATGGAAATGGCCTTGGCCTCCCCTATTCCCTTGAATTCTAGAAGTTTTTCAATAGATAATCTGGCCAATTCACCCAGATTTCCATTGACGCTCCGCAATATTTTATGAGCCAAAGTAACGGCGCTTTCTTCGCGGGAACCAGACCCTAATAAAATCGCCAAAAGCTCTGAATCTGTTAAGCTTTCAATGCCTTTTGCTAATAATTTTTCACGGGGTCTTTCCTCATGGAGCCATGAGGTTATGGGTAACTTTTTCATTTTTTGCAATACTTTTTTCAATCCAAAATAGTTTAATTTTAGAATAATCGGTCGATAGAAAAGCAACTTTTTTATCTTTGTATATATTTTAGTTTCATTATGAAAATAATCATAGCTGGTGCAGGCGATGTAGGATTTCACCTAGCTAAACTACTTTCTTACGAATCTCAAGACACTTTTATTATTGATTTAGATGGTGATAAACTCAACTATATTAATAATCATTTGGATGTGATCACCAAGAGAGGTGATTCAACGTCCATCAGTCTTTTAAAAGAAATTGGGATTTCTTCTGCCGATTTATTAATCGCTGTTACCGATAGTCAACATACGAACATTAGTACTTGTGTGATTGGAAAATCGTTAGGAGCAAAAAAAACCATTGCACGGGTTGATAACTCTGAATTTTTGAACGATTGTGAGGTTGACTTTAAGAATTTAGGGGTAGATTTTATGATCTCTCCGCAGGAATTAGCCGCTGATGAAATCAAATTGTTTTTAGATCAATCTTCATTTAATGAAACCTTTGCCTTTGAAAACGGAATCTTTAATGTTGTTGGTGTTTCTTTGACTTACCAATCTCCTTTGTTGGATTTGACTGTAAAGGAAGCCAAGGAGTTGTACGCTGATGTGGACTTTATTACCATCGCGATCAAGCGAGAGGGGACCTATCAAACCATCATTCCAAGAGGTGATACGCGATATCAATTGAACGATCAAGTATATTTTTCGGTTCCTAGCTCTAGTTTGGAAAAGATTTATCCGATTATTGGCAAAAAGCACATCCATCTTAAAAATGTGATGATTTTAGGAGGCGGAAGTATCGGATTGAAAACAGCTCGAAACCTTTGTAATAGCAAATTCAATGTAAAACTGATTGAAAAGGATCGAGATAAGGCAGAATACCTAGCAGATGTTCTTAACAATGCACTAATCATAAATGGTGATGGTAGGGATTTGGAATTATTAGAAGAAGAACACATTCGTGAAACCGATGCCTTTGTTGCAGTCACTGACAACTCCGAAACCAATATCATGTCTTGCTTGGTTGCCAAATCCAAAGGAGTGAAAAAAGCCATTGCGTTGGTGGAGAACATGGACTACATTGATATTTCCAAAACCATTGGGATTGAGACCTTGATCAATAAAAAATTGATTGCCGCCAGTACAATTTTCACCCATATTCGAAAAGGTGAAATTCTTGCCCTAGCCAACTTACATAATATTGACGCTGAAGTGTTTGAATTTGAAGTGAAAGAAGGCGCCAAGGTAACCCAGAAACCTATTAAAGATTTGCGATTCCCACGAGAAGCAGTTTTTGGTGGAATCATTCGTGACGGAGAACCAATTATGTCTTTCGGAGATGTTCAAATTCAGAATAAAGACAAGGTCATTGTTTTCTGTTTGCCAGAGGCAATCCATACCCTAGAAAGTTTTTTCAATTAAAATGGCAAAGCTCAACTTAAAGATTATCTATCGTTTTTTAGGCATCATTGCCATTTTAAACGGAATCTTTATGTTCATTGCCTTTCCGTTCAGTGTATACCACAATGAACCTGAAAAAGCCGGAATTATCAATGCCGGAATTATCACTGTTTTTATTGGATTGTTGCTCTATTTCTTCAACAAGCCAGACAGTACAAATATTCAGAAAAAAGAAGGGTTCTTAATCGTAACCCTTGGTTGGTTGACGCTATCTTTTACGGGAATGTTGCCTTATTTATTATCGGGAGCCATACCCAACTTCGTCGATGCCTTGTTCGAAACGGTATCGGGATATTCTACTACCGGTTCTTCCATCCTCACCGATATTGAGTCGATGCCAAAAGGAATCCTTTTTTGGCGAAGTGCGACGCATTGGATTGGCGGAATGGGAATTATTGTACTTACCATCGCTATTCTTCCACTACTTGGAATTGGTGGGATGCAGCTTTTTAAGGCGGAAGCTCCCGGACCTTCTGCAGATAAATTACACCCTCGAATCACAGATACAGCCAAGCGCTTGTACCTGATTTATGTTGTATTGACCTTTGCAGAGTTTTTACTTTTAAAGATCGCAGGAATGGGATGGTTTGATGCCATCAATCATGCCATGGCTACGGTAAGTACGGGTGGATTTTCGACCAAAAATGCGAGTTTAGCGTATTACAACCACTTGCCTTTTGTCCAATACATTGTCATCATTTTTATGTTGGTTGCCGGAACCAACTTCATTCTTACCTATTTTGCTTTGAAAGGAAAGTTCAAAAAGGTTTTTGAAAGTGAAGAGTTTCGATACTATCTTTTTGGAATTTTGGGCGTTACTGCGCTTATTGCATCACTTATTTTTTTCTTTCAAGATCCTAATCTTGAGACTTCCATCGGACATCCAAAAGTATTTGGTGAAGCCGAATATGCCATAAGGCATGCCTTTTTTCAAGTTACTTCTGTGGTGACCACCACCGGTTTTGTTACGGCGGATTTTACCATGTGGAGTTTCTTTGCCACAGGTATCTTTTTTGCATTATTTTTTACGGGTGGATCTGCAGGATCTACGAGTGGTGGTGTGAAGGTTGTGAGACATATTGTTATGTTGAAGAATAGCTTTTTGGAGTTTAAAAAAGCCTTGCATCCCAACGCCATTATTCCGGTTCGATTTGATGGCAAGTCAGTACATCAAAACATTGTATTTAATGTGATTTCCTTCTTCATTATTTACATGCTGATATTTGTAGTTTCCTCCGTTATCCTAACCTTTTTTGATCTGGATTTTGTGTCGGCACTGGGAGCATCGGCTTCCTCTTTAGGAAATATCGGACCCGCCATTGGCTCCGTAAGTCCTGTTGATAATTTTGCCCATTTATCAAACTCGGCAAAAATATTTTGCGCCTTCTTGATGCTTATTGGTAGATTGGAATTATTCACGGTATTAATTCTATTTACGCCCTTCTTCTGGCGTAAAAATTAATCGATTCGGATTTCCTTCCTTTACATTTCAGATTTCCACATAATCGCATAGTTGTCTTTTTATAGTTTCGGAAAAAATTGAACTATGAAAAAACAATATCTATTTACAATAGTATGTTTTCTGACATTGCTATTCCATACACCCTATAGTCTTAGTCAATCAGCAGGCGATTTGGCTTTTGTGGGATTCAACACCGACGGTGACAGGGATTTTGCTTTGGTTGTCTTAAAGGCATTACCTGCAAATTCTACCATCTACATTACTGATGATGAAACAAATGGGGTTGGAACTCCTAGTGCACTCGTAGGAAGTGAAGGAACCCTCACCTGGAATACAGGAGGCAGTAGCATAGCACCTGGTACCGTAGTCATCTTTACAGATACTGACAATAGTAGTAATCCTAATTTTGGAGCAAGCATAGGGACGCTTTCACGCAGTGGGGCATTCACCATCTCGGGCTCTAAAGACGGATTAATTGCCTTTGTTGGGTCCGATGAAAATACACCGACTACTTTTATCGCAGCCTTGCAAATAGGCAATGATAGTTCGGTACTCGGTCCCTTTGATGGAAACGGAACAACCTTAAGCAATACGGGACTCGACACACAATCGACCATTGTTGTGATTGATACTGCGGCATCTCCAGATGGCGGAATATATTCTGGATCGCGAACAAGTGAAAGTTCATTCTCAGACTATCGAAGTCTCATCTCCGATGATTCCAATTGGACGACCGTCGGTTCCAGCGGAGACGGTGAAAGTCTTTTGCCCTTCTCTAGCAACTCTTTCACCTCTATTTCAACTACTTGGTTGGGCGGCACCAATACTTCTTGGAGTGAGACTACCAACTGGAGTGATGGAGTGCCTCACAACACCTCGAATGTAACGATTTCAGATACAAACAATGCGCCAATCCTTGAGTCGTCTCTAGCGATCCGACTGAACAATTTGATCATAAATGAGCCGGATGGTTTGAACATTGAAAATGGGGCAATTCTAATCGTTGACGGAACCAGTTCTGGGAAAATGAATTACAATCACACATTGTCAACAGATTCATGGTATTTGATGAGTTCACCCGTAAACGGAGTCTCCTTTAACGACAACTTCGTAAGCGTAAATGATATCGCTTCCGGTCAACAAGACAATCGAGGAATCGGTATATACAATAGCGCAAACAATAGCTGGGACTACCTTCAGGCAGGAGGAAATGTATCGCTAAATGACGGAGTCGGGTTTTCTGTTAAAAGAAATACAGCTGGAAACCTTTCCCTTTCGGGTACAATTCATCATGATAATGATGGGGTGAATGTTACTCTTTCTAATGAAGGAAGTCGATTTAATCTTTTAGGAAACCCCTATACGTCCTATATAAATAGTGTTACATTTCTTCAAAATGAAATTGCCATTTCTGAAACAAAAACCTTGTGGGTTTGGAACCCTGCTCTTGGTTTGAATGGTTCTTATGAAGTAAAGGGAGTTGAAGACAATCTGTATTTGGATCCAGGACAGGGATTCTTTGTAAAAGCCAATAGTGCTGGAGGTACCTTCAATTTTTCAAAATCCAACCAAAATCTTACTAAGGCTGCCTCAAAGACAAGTAAACAACAAACTGAAATCAAACTATGGATCGAACAAGGAGATATAAAAAACTACTGTCTAATTAGACTTCATGAAAGCGGAACCCAAGGATTTGATATCGGTCGAGATGGTGAACTGTTTTCGTCTTCCAACGCTGGTTTGAACATTTTTTCAAAACTACCCATCAATGATGTTGGAAAACCCTATCAATTGCAGAGTCTACCGAGAAGAATTGAAGATGAGCTAGTAATCCCCCTTGGAATTAATGCGGACCCAAATAAAGAATTAAGAATCAAAATTGAAAGTAGAAACCTATCCAAAGACTTGAAATTATATGTCGAAGATCGCCTTAAAAATCGAATTGTTGCAATCACTGAAAACAATAGAGAATTGAAGATCCTTGACGAGAATAAAACTATTTCAAACCGTATTTATCTGCATATCAGACCTAAGGCGTTGCATATTGAAACAAATCCCTTACAAGATCTTGTGGTTTATCAAAAGAACCCTGGAGAACTTTATATAAAAGGTATTACAAATGAAAAAGTCTCAATCAAACTCTACAACGCAATTGGTCAACTGGTTTTCAAGAATAGCCTCTTTTCCAAAGGAAATTCTCCTATCAATATTCCCAAACTACCGATTGGCATCTATATCATAAATCTTCAAACCAATCGAGGAAATCTTAGTAAAAAAATCATACTGAAATAAAAAATGTAGAACCCAAAATAATATGAAAAACCAAAATCACCCCCACCAAAATATTACACGACAAGAAGCTCTAAAGAGAATTGGAGATTATGGCAAATACGCAGCACTAACAGCTCTAGGGACTTACATGATATTAAATCCTAAAAAAGCCCAAGCTCAAAGTCCGAGTGATCCTGGAAGTGCATTTTGAAATTCATAAGTTATTAGTTGAAGCCATGGAAATCATATTTCTTTTGCAGTTTGTTCAAGTAAGTTTAGTATTTTAGGTACATGAATAACAGGGATATTATAATCCAACCCATTGAGGACAAATCAATTGTTTGGTTTGAAATTAATAATGAGTATTCTGTTCTTGAACATAGAGCAGGAAAAATTATTGATGCTATTCATCGCAAAAAATCAGATACCGAAATTGCTGAAAATCTAGCTCTAGAACTTGATGTACCTTATGAAAAAGCCATCGATTTTGTGATTGAATTAAAAGAGGAACTTTACCTTCCCAAATTCGAAAATGTACTCGGATTAGAAGAAGATTATAAAGATGTTCGCAAGCCTTCAAATTGGGAATTTATAAAATGTTACAAGATCGGTGATAAATGTTTTGAAGTTCGCTTTGAAAACGAGGAATTATTATCTCTTATTCACCCAAAGTTTGCCCATTTAGAAGTGGAAATCGCAGAAACATCAAATGGTCTTTTCGAAGTTTTTAATTCACACAGTTATATATTTCTGTTTGTGGACGGTCAATTTATTGGTGATTGGAGTACAAAGGATAGACACTTTTTTCAGGGAAAGTTTTCAATGCAACTAATTCAAATGATTCACGAAAAAAAGGAGGACGAATGGACCGGAGTCTTTCATGCTTCTGCGGTAGCTAAAAACGATAAGTGTGTTCTTTTTATGGGAGACTCTGGGGATGGCAAAAGCACCTCTTTGGCTCTTTTGCAAACTCAAGGTTTTGAATGTATTGCTGATGATTTTGTTCCATTCTCGAGTGAAGATTTGAAGGTGTATCCTTTCCCCTCGGCCATTTCAATCAAAAAGAATAGCTTACCAACATTGTTGCCTTTTTATCCGAGTTTGGAAAGCGCAGCAGAATTTCGTTTTGATAGCTTGAATAAAATAGTTCGTTACCTACCTCCCCTAAATATTGACAATTCAAAACCTATGCCTTGCAAAGAATTGATTTTTATCAAATACCAAGAAGGTAGTGGAACGGTATTCCAGAAAATAGCCAAAATTGACGCCTTCCAACGATTGATTCCAGATTCTTGGCTATCGCCACTAAAAGAAAATGCGGAAAACTTCCTCAGTTGGTATGACTCCGTTGAGTGCTATCAATTGGAATATTCAAAGAATGATGAAATGATTGAAATTGTAAATCAGATTTTTGGTAATGAATTATAAAGAAACACTCTTCTTCATTGGAAAATGCCTTACCATCAATCACGAGGCGCATAACAAATCCATCATCGAACAAAAACTAAAAGTAGGCGACGTAGATTGGGAAAATGTGGTAAAAGTAAGCACCGCTCATTACGTATTCCCTGCCTTATATGTGAATCTAAAAAGAGCTAATTTCTTATCCTATTTACCTGAAGAATTAGTGAATTACATGGATCACATTACTCAATTGAATCGTGAAAGAAACCAACAGATTATCAAGCAAGCCAAGGAAATTAATGTGTTACTGCGCTCAAATGGAATTACTCCAATCTTTTTGAAAGGGAGTGGTAACCTATTAGAAGGACTTTATGAAGATAGTGCAGAACGCATGGTGGGAGATATTGATTTTATAGTGAAACCCAAGAACTATGAGCAATCTGTGGAATTACTATTTAAAAATGGATATGAAAAAGTTCACGACACAAAATATGACTTCCCGCAATTCAAACATTTCCCAAGATTAAAGAATCCTAATGAAACTGCCGCTGTTGAAGTTCATAAAGAACTTTTACTTGAGGAATATGCCTCGGAATTTCATTATAACTTTGCGAAGGATAAAATCCAAAGAATTGGGAACATCAATGTCATAGGGTTCGAAGATCAATTCTGTCTTTCAATTATTGCCAAACAAATCAACGATAAAGGCCAGTATTATAATGATATTGCTTTAAGAAATGCCTATGACGTTTTTCTACTTTCAAAAGAAGTAAATACAAACAAAGCGCTATCGAGATTTGAAAAACTATTCCACCCTTTGAATATTTTTGTCTGCATTTCTAATGAGGTGTTTAACGACATACAATCACTTGAATTTTATAGGACAAAGAAATCTGAGGAGTATTTAAAAAAATTCATGACCCATATAAGCGATGATCGTTTACGGCGAAAACATCATCAGAAAACAAAAAAGAAAATGATTCGAAAAACCAGATTGAATGTTCTAAAAAAAGCATTGGTGTCAAAACCACATCGAACTTGGTTTTTTAAAAGAATCGCAGATGAAGAATGGCAAGAGGCTCGGATGATTGAATTTGGCCTAAAAAAACCTAAACCAAACACTTAACCTCATCGAAATCCAATCCTCCATAGTTACCAGAACTCATTAATAACAAAGCCGAATTATCAAAATTTTGGGAAAATAGGAAATCTTTGAACTCTTCTGGATTTGTATAAATGATTAAATCCTTTCGCTCAAAGGCATCTTCAATTTGACTCTTCGAAACCGCATCAAGCTTTTTAATTTTAACTGCATGGGGTGAATAAAAAACAACGGCCTTATCCGCATACTTTAGTGCCCCTTTGTATTCTTTCAAAAAATCAGCATTCAAACTAGAATAGGTATGTAACTCAAGACAAGCCATGACCGTCCTTTCGGAATATTGATCCTTGACCGCCTTTGTAGTGGCCATCACCTTACTCGGACTATGAGCAAAATCCTTAAAAACCACAGTAGATGGAGATTCAGCAATCTTTTCCAATCGTTTGTCGGCACCCTTAAACGTAGTTATCGCTTCGTAAAAATCTTCCTCGTCGATCCCCATATGTTGACAGATCCATTTGGCACCTGCTAAATTTTGCAAATTATGCTCACCGAATATCTCTAAGGGTAAATCCCCTTCAGGAGTATCTAGGTAAGTAGTTCCATTTTCAATAAAATGTTCGGGAATGGAATAGGGATACTTCTTTATCGAACTGGTAGCTTTTCCGACTACTTCATTTACTGCTTCATCATCCTCATTAAATACCAAAATCCCACCATTGACCAAGGAGTTGGTGAAAATCTGAAATTGCTCCACGTAATTGTCATACGTAGGAAAAACATTAATGTGATCCCAAGCAATTCCACTAATCAATGCAATATTAGGTTCGTATAAATGAAATTTTGGTCTCCTGTCAATAGGTGAACTCAAATACTCATCACCCTCTAAAACAATAAACTCATTTACTTCAGTGAGATGAACCATGGTTTCAAAGCCGGTTAACTGTGCTCCTACCATGTAATCCACTTCACGGTCATGATAATTAAGAACGTGCAATATCATTGAGGTAATGGTAGTTTTACCATGAGAACCACCAATAACTACCCTTGTTTTATCTTTGGATTGTTCATAAAGAAATTCAGGATAAGAATAAATTTTCAATCCCAATTCTTGGGCCCTCAGCAATTCAGGATTGTCCAGCTTGGCATGCATCCCAAGAATGATGATATCAACCGCTTCATTTATTTTTTCAGGAAACCATCCGAATTCCTGGGGTAACAAACCATATTTTTCCAACCTACTTTTCGAAGGATCGTGAATTGTATCATCACTTCCTGTAACCTGATATCCTTTTTTGTATAAGGCTATGGCCAAATTGTGCATTGCACTTCCTCCGATGGCAATAAAATGTATTCTCATAAACTGGTATTCAACTCAAAAATAACCGCAATTTTAGGTTTTAACAACCTACATTCGAAAAAGTTTGTAACAATATTGATTTAAACTTGTCGTTAGATTAGCTTTGATTATTAAACATTACATTATGACAAAATTTAAATTACTTATTGTGGCCCTATTCGTTTCTGGATTCGCATTCGGACAAGAAATTTCAGACAATACCATTGGTCTCCGGTTTGGAGGAGGAAATGGAGTTGGTGGTGAAATCTCCTACCAAATGAAACTCAGTGAATCAAACCGATTAGAAGTAGACCTAGGATTGGCCAACGAGTTTACCAATTTCAAGGCAACTGCGACTTACCAGTGGGTTTGGGTACTCGAAAATCGATTTAATTGGTATGCCGGATTTGGAGGTGGATTGGTTTCGGCCAATGGAACTGGGATTTATGCTGCCGGTGTTGTGGGAATTGAATACAACTTCGAAGAAGCGCCCGTTCAAATATCTCTCGATTATAGACCAGAAGTAGGAGTCGCTGGTGGTCTTAGTGGAGTAGAATCCAACATCGCACTTGCCGTACGTTATAGATTCTAAGATTTTTTCTTGCTTGATTTGGCCAATGGATTAAAATCCAAAGCCAATTGCAACCAGTATTCTAGGTCAGCATCCAAATCAATAGCATCTTGACTTAAAAAAACATAACCTTTCATAGGTCTTCCTGTGAAATTCATTTCAGAACAGCCCTCTTTTTGGAGGGCTTTTTCATATTCATCGGGATGAATTCTTGCCATTAATTCGTCCTTGACGACTCCGACACACATTTTGTCGTTCACCATAAAACAGAGACCTCCAAACATCTTTTTCTCATAAAAATTCTGATTGGATTCCCCTAAGAATCGTGAAATACGATCGGCAAGATGAACATCGAAGGCCATGGTTATTCTTTCAGAACAATTCGGGAAGGCGTATCCTTTCCTTCAATAATGCTTTTAGTTCCCGTTGCTACGGCCTGAATGGTTTGAGTGATTACCGTCACATTCAAAGTTCCGAATTCATCAGAAGCCTTGTGGTAGTCTTTATCACGATCAATCGGAGTTGTTGAAAAAGTATGGGAAGGAACTCCTAGTCTAGCTAATGAAGCATTGTCAGATCTAAAAAACAAACGAAATTTCACATATGGATCTGGGAAGAGTTTGTACCCTGTACCTTCAAGGTTTTTCTGCACGATTTTTCCAAAGTCAGAACGATTGAATCCGGTTAACCATGCCGTATTCGGACCGGTATTCGGAGTTTTCCCAATCATTTCTAAATTTATACCCGCTATAAATTTACTAGCATCGATTGCTTTTCCAAAATGCCTAGAGCCAACGAGTCCCATTTCCTCAGCTGTAAAAGCAATGAATACGATGGTTCTTTCATTGATGTCCTTATTCTTAAAATACTCCGCCAAAGACAAAACACCTGTTACTCCCGAAGCATTGTCATTGGCTCCATTGTAAATACTATCTTGCTGATTTTCCCTTTTACGAATACCTAAGTGGTCGTAATGTGCAGAGATTACTACATATTCATCCTTTTTTGATTTCCCAGGTAAAATTCCGATCAGGTTACTAGCTACCAACTCCTCTCCTGTTCTTCTACTCTTAAAAGAAAAGGTTTGACGAAAAGAAGATAAGGTATCATAGGTTTGTAAACCGATTCTTTGAAACTCATTTTCAATATATTGGGCCGCCATTTCAATGCCTTTGGTACCCGTGCGTCTCCCCTTCATATCGTCCGAAGAAAGGGTAAACAAGTGTTTTCGTACCGTTGCCGAATCAATTTCCAATTTCTCCTTAGAATTGGACTGCTGAGCATGACTGATTTCGCTAGAGAAAATTGTTAAAAAAGCTAGTATTGCTGTAGATATTAATGACCTCATCTGTCTAAAATTTGATCAAAGATAGCGAATATAATTTCTTACTTTTGTCAAAATTTTTGTGATGAATCTTTCATACGTACCCAATATCAAACATGCCGAATCCGATAATTTCTTCCTTCTTGCGGGACCCTGTGCCATTGAAGGAGAAGAAATGGCAATGCGGATTGCAGAACGGGTAGTTTCTATTACCAACGAACTAAAAATCCCTTACATCTTCAAGGGTAGTTTTAAAAAAGCAAATAGAAGTAGAATTGATAGCTTCACTGGAATTGGCGATGAAAAAGCCTTGAAAATCTTAAGAAAAGTAGGCGAAACCTTCAATATCCCAACAGTCACTGACATCCATGAAGCAGAAGATGCTGAAAGAGCTGCCAGTTATGTGGATGTATTACAAATTCCAGCTTTTTTAGTACGGCAAACTGACTTGGTCGTAGCAGCGGCAAAGACGGATAAGGTTGTCAACTTGAAAAAAGGACAATTTATGAGTCCGGGTGCGATGAAACATGCTGTTCAAAAAGTTAAAGACTCTGGAAATGACAAAGCTTGGGTAACCGATAGAGGTACCATGTTCGGTTATCAAGATATGGTTGTAGATTTCAGGGGAATCCCAGAAATGAAAGCCTTCGCTCCTACTATTTTGGATGTCACTCATTCTTTACAACAGCCCAATCAAAGTGTTGGAGTGACTGGCGGAAGACCAGAAATGATTGAGACGATTGCAAGAGCCGGAGTGGTAAACAATGTAGATGGATTGTTTATCGAAACTCATTTTGATCCCGCAACTGCAAATAGTGATGGCGCCAACATGCTGCATCTAGACAATCTTGAACAATTACTCACCAACCTGGTTGCAATTCGAAAGGTAATTAATGGATTCAAAAAATAATACGGAACAATTTTTGTCATGATTCATAGTTTATTGTTGATATGAGTCGCTTTCTATTATTCCTCATCCTTTTTTCATTAAACCTTCAAGCTCAAAAGTTTGAAAAGGTCTCAGCAATTGTCAATAACTATCCTGGATATGCTGACGTTGAACAACTGGCCAAACGGATTTCTGTTGATTTCGATTCGGATACCGATAAGGCCAAAGCTGCCTTTTATTGGCTTTCAAAAAACATTCGTTACAACTTGCGGGAATTGTACAATCCAAGACGAAGAAGTGTAAGCTTCCGTTATTCCTCTGAAGCAGAGCGTCAACAAAAACTGCAACAAATAAGAGATCAACTCATCAACAAGGCCTTTAAAACCAAACTTGGCGTTTGCGAAGAATATGCCCAGTCTTTTAAGAAGATTTGTGACCTAATGGACTTGGAAGCCTATGTCATTAAAGGGTATGTTCGGATCAATACCAATGAAATAGGCAAGATTCCGGGTAGAACCAATCATGCATGGAACGTCATCAAACTCAATAATCGATTCATAATTCTGGATGCCACCTGGGCGGCCGGATATGAATTTCAAAACAGATGGGTTCGAGATTTTAATCCCTATTATTGGGACATTCCCTATCAAAATATTTTTAAAACTCATTTTCCAAAAGAACGTATTTGGACCCTTCGATTTGGTCGAATGGGAATCGACGAGTTCTTTAATCAGCCACTTTTTAGCAATTCCTTTTTTAAAACGAATGCGGAATTAGTAAGTCCGACTACTGGAATATTATCGTCATCGGACGACACCTTTACCATCCGACTAAAAAACCTTCCTCAAGGCGTTGAAATAGCTTACGGAATTCAAGGCATGCGTTTCGCTCAAAAACCCATAATTACTAGAAAAAGTAATATTACCACCCTGGAAGTAAAGAATCCGAAGCGCCAATCAGAATTAATTCTCTATTTCAATCAACGCGATGCGCTGTCTTTCCGAATTGAATAGTCAACTGCGTTTGTAAAATCCTTTTTCTTTTTTTGAAAACGCTTCTTGCAAAATAGTAATCAAGATTTCGGCATCTACCTCATCGATCGAATAATAACGGAGCGACTTAATGACTTTCCTACCTTCAGAAATTAAGTATTCATTGTGTTTTTCCAACTGAGCAGAGAGCCAAAACCCAACATCAACAAAACCTTTTTTCTTAGAAGGATTTAGGTAACAAAAAGGCTTTCCGTCGAGATAATAAAAGGGAATCTTCCACTTGTATTCCAACTGAACTTCTGGAAAGGAAGATTCAATAAGAATCTGCAAATGCAGCAAGATCGATTTAAAAGGTTCTGGTTGATTTAATATGTATTGTTCGGCAGGTTTCATTTTGTATCTTGCTAAAGATATCGATTTTATGGAAGAAAAAAATACGCTAACATACAACTTTGGGGTATCAGGATTTACCTCTATTCAAATCGGAATATACTTTCTATTGGCCGCATATTTGATCAAAAGTAGTTTGGATGGATATCTTTTGGAAAGCTATTCAGCAAATCCATTATCACAAGAACAAATAGTGCTCTACATTCAGGTTTTGATTGCATCCACCTTTGTGTTTTCCGCATTGACCCTTTATGTAAAAGGCGTATCAAGTGCTCGTAAGAACCGTACCAAGTTGTGGAATGAAAGAAACCGAAAGTCTGCCCTCTTATTTTGTCTTTTCTTTATTGGTTTATTGAGTGTTCTTTATGTGTTGCACACAAATGATTTAACGACTTATATCGCACCCACCTTTTTAATCGGATTTGCCATCCATAGTATCCTTCAGCGTCGGGTTCCAAAAGAAGTTTTGTTGATTCCTGGCCTATGCATCCTTCTAGCTTTTGTTTGCATATTAATTCCGAACTATTGGTATGCTTCTTTGTTAATCTTAGGAGTGGCTTATGTCACCAAGGGCATCAATAAAAAGTAATCACTTAATCTTGATCATCAACGTAGTCTTGAAGGAAAGAAAAACGCTCTGTTAGTTTTCCGTCTTGCGTCATTCTGGCACTTTCTAAAATTCCGTCTTTATCTTCATCAAAGAAGGCAGGAATCACCGATTTCAGAAACATCTCTCCAAATCCCTCGCTTGCATCCTTCGGTAGTTCGCACGGAAGATTATCAACCGCCATCACTACTATAGCACTATCTGATCGAAAATCTACCTCAGACTCAGTAATTGGATCGTATCCATAAATGGGATCTTCAATATTAGAAGGTCGAATGGTCGACGCCACTGGACCATCAATATCGCAAGAAATATCAGCCACATATTGAATGTTGAATTCGGCATTTTTCGCATCTTCTCGAGTGAATAAATAGGGCGAACCATCACCAAAGAAATGACCTGCAATAAAAAAGTCAGTCACCTTAGCGAATCGAAAGAAATCAGAAACATACTCCTCTGGATGATTGTAGAAGTCAAAATTATCAATCACCTGACCATCTTTGCGTTTGTTATAATCAAGGACATCAATCATGCAATAAACAGGTTCTTGAAGTTCCTCTTGAAGATAGGCTTCTACACCAACCTTACGGATTTTCATAGCATCCAACATTTCTTGGGCTCCTTTAGCCACCTTACCAACACCAGTTAATAAAATCTTCAGGTTAGGTAAATCGATTCTTTGTAAATGTTGGATCAATTGAGATTGACTTTCGAGGTGTTCTGCCTTGGGTAGTTCAAAGCTCTCTTTATGTAAGCCAATCGCTCTAAATCCGTTGTAAGCCCCAACAATTCCGGCATATCTTCCGAATCCAATCAATCGAAATCCGTTTTTTGCTACAATAACCTCGTGATCATATAACTCAATATTCTTGGATAAAACGGCTTGTAAGAGTTTACGATTGTACGGTTGTTTTTTGATGGTATGGCTAAAAAAGAAGTACTTCTTGTTCGGAATAAGGTGATCTATTGGCACCTCTTTAACACCCAATAAAACGTCACAATCTGACAAATCGTCAACCACCTGAAGTCCGTGTTTACGGTATTCTTCATCCGAGAATGTTCGGATATCAGAACTTTCCACAACCACCTCAGCTTTAGGGAATTGTTTTTGAAGTTCTACTAACTTACTTGGTGAAAAAACAACTCTTTTATCTGGTGGATTTTTTCGCTCTTTGATGATTCCGAATTTCATAGGATATGGTATAGAAATTGATATTATTGAATGTAATTGCAAAGATAAAAATAGGTTTTTATACTTTTGCCTTCCGTTCTTTGAAAAGAATTACAAAGAAACCAATTGGGGACGACTGGTTTTGACAGCAAGGTCAGTAAAATTGTAAGCATACCAAGGAGTGAAATGACTACTTGTAAAACTTATTTCAAAACTATAAACGGCGAAGATAACTACGCTTTAGCTGCATAATCTGAATCATAGTAGGATTAGCCTCGGTGCACAAGGTGCACAAGCTAAATGTCCACAAAAAGCCTTGGTTTACGGCGTTTTACTTTTGGGCATCGTAAAAGTAAACATAGAGGATCTACAGCTTCGGTAGGTTTTCGAAATTTTAGAAGCTAAGTGAAAAGTAGGTGGTTTTTGATCAGCTTTTCAACGAAAACCAAACAAAAACTAAGTATGTAGAAAGCACTTGAGCTGCTTGTTTGGACCCGAGTTCGATTCTCGGCGTCTCCACATTTAAACCCTGTCTAGAATATACTTGACAGGGTTTTATTTTTTATTTTTGTTCTGCATCAACACCCTATGGACTATTCAAAATCAACCTTTTTCTTTGACACCCAAAGCAAGGAAATTCAAGATATCATCGCAGATTACCAGTCCAATTCTTTATCCAAAAAAGAAATAACCATTGGCTTGTACAACTTTGTACGCGACCATTGGCGTTACAATCCTTTTAAAATTAGCTTTGTAAAGGAGAATTACAAAGCCAGTGAAATCGCGAAAAGAGATCAGGGAAACTGCATTGAAAAATCAATTATCCTTATCACCTGTTTACGAGCCCTGGGCATTCCAGCAAGATTGCATTTAGGCAAAGTAAAAAATCACATTGCCGTAGAGAGTTTGACCAAAAAACTTGGAACCAACGAATTGACTCCTCACGGCATGGTAAATGTTTTTCTAGACGGAAAGTGGTTGAAAATGTCACCGGCTTTTAACAAGGAACTATGTGAAAGATTCCAAGTTGAACCCTTAGAATTTGATGGAGAAAACAACTCCTTCTTACAACAATACAATAGTCACGGTGATGAATTTATGGAGTATATTGAAGATTATGGTTTTTTCGAGGATGTTCCGATCGATTTTATGATTCAAAATCTAAAGGATAATTATCCGAAAATCTTCAAGAATGATGATAAAGTGAAGGAATATGACTTTTAAACATGTAATAAAATTCCAATTTTCCGTTGTTATTTAAAAAGCAATCGAAATGAAAAAAGTATTACTCGGAATCGGATTCTTATTTGTAATCGTATTTGTTCTTATTTTTAGACCAGTACCCATCGTAGCAGAGGAAAACGCCTTAGAATCGAAAGGTGTGGTTACTGAAATTTATGGAACTGGGGGATTTGACGTTGTATTCAAATTAGACAATACCTCCCAGCGTTATTATATCAATCGCGGGCTGGAACATGGTAGATTGGATTTAAAGGATTTACAAAACAGATTGATTGGGCAAGAAGTAATCATTAAATACCCGAAGTATTGGACACCTCTCGATTGGAACAATACGGTAAGACATCTTTCAAAACTTGAATTTGGTGATGAAGTCATTTTTAACGAATTGAAATAATGAAATGGAAACCCGTTAAAATAGGTCAACTTACCCTCACTCCCAAAATGCAATTGGGACTCATTGGTGCACTTTTCATTATTGGAGTTGGGATAGGAAGCATGGTAGCTTCATCCAGCGACTCAAAATTTGGACTGTACTTTTGCATTGTTATTGCTTTTGCAATTCTACTTTTTACCTTTCGAAAGTAGTCCTACTCAAAAAATTCCTAATTTGCCGTAAAATCATTCAAAAGTAAAATTTGAAAACCGTTGTAGTTTCAGTCAGTAATGACATTACTCATGATCAGAGGGTAGCCAAAGTTTGTTCAACCCTTCATAACAATGGATTTCAGGTAAAAGTGGTTGGAAGAAAATTAAAAAATAGCAGGCCACTCAACTTTCCTTACCAAACAAAACGAATCAAACTCCTCTTCAATAAGGGATTCCTTTTCTACTTCGAATTGAACGTACGGCTATTCTTCTTCTTACTCTTCACTAAGAAAGATGTGTTGTTGGCAAATGATTTGGATACGCTGTTACCCAATCATTTGGTAAGCAAACTAACCAAAAAAAAGTTGGTCTTTGATAGTCACGAATTCTTCAGTGAAATTCCAGAACTCGTAGATCGAAATTTCACCAAACAAGTATGGCAAACTTTAGAGCGTTTATTAATTCCGAAACAAAAATTAGGCATTACTGTTTCTAACGGAATTGCCCAAGAATACCTGGAACGATTTAAGGTCTCTTTTAATGTCATTAAAAATTATCCGAAACGAAACGAAACCATAAAGAATTCAAATTCTAACCCTTTCGATGGAAATGACAAATCTATTATTCTGTATCAAGGTGCAGTGAACCTAGGTCGCGGATTGGAACTAATGATTGACACCATGCACTACTTACCTGATTGCCAATTGGTCATCATTGGTGATGGTGATCTCATGAACGAATTAAAAAATAAAGTTGAATCATCAAGTCTTTCCGATCGAATTTCATTTTTAGGAAAGAAAACTCCAGAAGATTTGCGGAAAATAACGCCCTGGGCTTCCATAGGAATCAGTCTTGAAGAAGATCTTGGTTTGAACTATCGTTATGCACTTCCGAATAAACTATTCGACTACATCCAAGCAGAAGTCCCAGTATTAGTATCCAATCTTCCCGAGATGAAACATATCGTTGAGACTCATAAGGTTGGGGAAGTTATCAATTCAAGAGAACCCGAGGCTCTTGCAGAACAAATGAAAAAAATGCTTCATAAGGATTTCTCCAAAAACCTTTCTAAGGCAAAAAAAGAATTCATTTGGGAATATCAAGAGCAAAAACTACTCGCTATCTTTCAATAGGGTCGATAAATAGGATAGTCGGTAGAAATTAAAAAAGAAGAGAGAACCATCCAGAGCCTTGCTTTTAAAAAAGGACTTCATCCTTCGAACTACACCCAATAAGCCCAACCTTTTAAACCGTTGGTAGGTTTCAAAAATACGGGTATCTATTTCGGTTAGGATGCCCTTCTTTTTCAAGACAACCATGTTTTCAAGAGCATGTTCGGTTTTACCAATAAATACCTCATTGGTGTCGATTCCCAAATGATAAACAGGGTTATCGACATGAAGGATTGAAATACCCTTGGATTTCAAATCCCTTGAAAACAACAAGTCTTCATAACCGTACTTGGTGACTTTTTCATTGAATCGAATTGCATCAAAAACTTCTTTTGATATCAATAGATTGGAGGCCAAAAAATACTTATAAGGATTGGCCTGTCTTTGAGCTGATGGCACTTGTTCATGACGAATACCATAAGCATATCGGAGAAAATTTTTCTTTGGCGAATCCGATTCATATCGGAGTCCGCCACAAACCACCGTATTTCCTTTCTGTATATAGTTCTGATAAGTTTCAATAAAGGAGGTATCCGTAGGCATCACATCATCATCAAGGAACAACAACCATGGATGCTTTGCCATGGATGCAAGTTGATTCCGAATGGCACTTCGTCCAACGTCCTGTTCGTTCTCTAAATACTGGCAATGACTAAGTTCATTTGCCTTCTGATTGGTAATGCATAAATCAGATTTCGAAGCATTGTCAATGCAGATTATTTCAAAATCAATTTTAGCTTGAGATAGCTGTCGATGTAATTCGTGAAACAATGGAAGAACATCCTGATCGTAAGAAGGAATCAGTACCGAAAGCATCAAGCTGGAATATTTTGGGCAACTTCAAATAATTTGCCACCCTCACATTTGATAGCTTTGTGTTTGTATTTGATGATTAACTGATAATCATGAGTGGCCATTAGAATTGTTTTTCCGCTTTTATGAATGTCGTTCAAAAGTTCCATGACCTCTAACGAAGTTTTAGGATCTAAGTTTCCCGTTGGTTCATCGGCCAAAATCAATTCGGGATCATTCAACAAAGCTCTTGCAATGGCAACACGCTGTTGTTCACCACCAGAAAGTTCGAAAGCCTTTTTGTAATACTTTTCTTTCATCCCTACCTTCTCAAGCACCTCATTAATTTTATCCTTGATTTCTTCCTTTTTCTTCCATCCAGTCGCCTTCAAGACGAATTCTAAATTCTGAAAAACTGTTTTCTCACTAAGGAGTTTGAAATCCTGAAAGACAATGCCAAGTCGCCTTCTTAAAAAGGGAATCTGATTATCCTTCAGTTTCTTTAAATCAAAACCAACAATTTCTCCACTGCCCATTTTCAGGCGTAAATCGCCATACAATGTTTTCATCAAACTACTTTTCCCACTTCCTGTTTTTCCGATTAAATAATAAAAGTCGCCCTGATTGATGGTCAAGTTCACTTTGGAAAGCACCAAACTATCTCTTTGATAAATATCGGCATTTGTTAAGTTTAGTACGGTATTGCTCATAAAAGTGAATCAAAAAAGAGGGTTACAAGTTTGAAATGGAAGTTAGAATAATAATTTTTAAAACTTCGATTCAACAAATTTAAAAAATGTTCGTTATTTATTTGAAGAAACAAAAATTTGATGGTAAAAACAGTTCGCATACTCTTTTCATTTCTATTTCTTTTAGCAACAACAGATGGTCTGCTCGGTCAGCAATCCAATTCGCCAAATAATCTCAATAATCAGTTTGATGCTGCCTTAAAATTGTATAACAACAAAGCCTATGCAGCTGCCCAACTTGCCTTTTTGGACATTGCCAACACAGCCGAGGAGAAAACCACTGTTCAAGCTGACGCCAGTTATTACGATGCCATGTGCGCGGTAAAACTAAATCAGACCGATGCTGATAATAAAGTACTACAGTTTGTAGAGGCCTATCCGAATAGTAACAAGAAGAATATAGCTTTCTTCAATGTCGCCAATTACTATTTTGCCAATAAAAAAGCAGCTCATGCACTGAAATGGTTTCAAAAGGTAAATACCGATTACCTGTCCAAAGAGAATAAGAACGAGATGTTTTTTAAAATGGGTTACGGTTTTCTCCTTACAAAGAGACTGGATCTGGCCAAAGAAAAATTCCTACCTCTTTTGAATGATGGCAAATACGGGAATGATTCTCGATACTATTATGGATACATTGCCTACAAACTTGAAGATTACGGAATTGCAGAGTCTACCCTGAAAGAAATTGCTGATAACGATTCGTATAAAGCAGAAATCTCTTATTACCTCCTCGATATTAGTTTTAAAGCTGGAAAGTTTAATCGCTGTATTCTAGTGGGCGAAGAACTTCTCAAAGATGCCAAGCGAAAAGATGTTTCGGAAATTTCAAAAATTGTAGGCGAAAGCTATTTCAACATTCAAAAATATGGTGAAGCCATTCCGTATTTAAAAGCCTATAAAGGTAAACGAGGGAAGTGGAACAATACTGATTATTACATTCTCGGCTACGCCTATTACAAACAAAACGATTTCGAAAACGCCATACGATATTTTAATAAAATCATTGTTGAAAAAAACGCTGTGGCTCAAAATGCCTATTATCATTTAGGACAATGCTATCTCGATACAGAGAAAAAAGCAGAAGCTTTAAATGCCTTTAAATCGGCAAGCTCCATGAACTTTGATGGAAAAATCAAAGAAGATGCCGCTCTGAACTATGCGAAATTGAGTTACGAGGAAGGCAATCCCTTCGAACCAGTGGCTCAAGTACTGCAGAACTTCCTAAAAGACTATCCGAATTCAAAAAATTATGAGGAGATCAACGGACTCGTGGTTAGCTCCTACATCCATCAACAAGACTTTCAAGGAGCACTCGATTATTTAAAAAAGCGTAAAACGCCCAACAATCGAAAATACGTTTATGAGGTTTCTTTGTATCGAGGGATCCAACTTTTGAATGAAAATAAACTCACAGAAGCTTATGCACTTTTAAAAACTTCCACCAGAAGTGACAATCCGGAGATTTACCATTCAGGTAAATATTGGTTGGCTGAATCACAATACAGATTGGGAGATTATGAAGATGCCATCTCAAAATGGAAGGAAATGAAATTAAATACGCCAAAGGATTTTGAGTATTATCAGCTTCTTGATTATCAAATTGCCTATGCCTATTTCAAGATCAAGGACTACGAAAATTCTAGTGTATTTTTCAATCAGTATTTGAAGCAAAACTTGGATGATTATACCTACCAAGGTGATGCAACCATGCGTTTGGCAGATAGTTATTATGCCATCACCAAGTATTCAAACGCCATCAACACCTACAAAAAAATTATTGATAACGAATTCTCAGGTAAGGATTATGCACGCTATCAAATTGCCATGAGTTATGGCTTTATGAATGAAGATGAGCAGAAGATTCAAAGTTTGAAAAAACTGGTCAACGAGTTCACAGTTTCCAACCTAAAGGATGATGCCCTATTCCAACTCGGAATTACCTACACAAAAATGAAGAATCATCAAGAGGCTCATGGAGCTTATGATCGATTGATTTCAAAATATCCAAGAAGTCCCTTTGTCTCTAGAACATTAATCCGTCAAGGACTACTTTATTACAATGACGATATGAATGCCAAAGCATTGGAGAAATACAAGCGCATTGCTTCTGATTTTCCGAATACCAAGGAAGCTTTACAAGCGGTTACCAACGCAAAGAATATTTATATCGATGAAAACAATTTGGACGAATATGTGCGTTGGGTGAATACGCTATCATTTGTAAAAGTGTCAGACGATGAGATTGATAATTCTACCTTCGGAATTGCGGAGAAAAACTATTTAGAAGGAATCAATAAGGGAATTATCATTCGGAATTTAGAACGCTATCTCGATAAATATCCGACGGGCAATCACTTTATAAAAGCAAACTTTTACCTCGGAAATGTTCTTTTTGAAACCAAGGAATATGCGCGAGCCAAACCTTATTTCTTGAGAGTTTTGGAAGAAGGAGTGACTGAATATCGCGAGATTTCTTTGGCAAAAACATCACAAATTCTCCTTGAACTGAACAACGTTTATGAGGCAATTCCATGGTTGGAAAAATTGGAAAAAGAAGCCTATGAAACTTCCAATGTTTTATTTGCTCAAAGCAATTTGATGAAGGCTTACTATACCACGAAATCCTATAAGCTTGCTTTAGAATTCGCTAAAAAAGTTTTGTCCAAAGATGTCACCGATCCAACACTGAATTTAGATGCTAAGATCATCATTGCACGAGTTTCATATAAAACTGACGACATTGATACGGCCCGGGAATATTTTGAAAATATTGAAAAAGAAGCTACCGGAGAACTAAAGGCCGAATCAATCTACTACAATGCACTTTTCACCTATGAAGATGGCGCTTATGAAGATTCCAACCGGATTATTCAAGATTTGATTTCCAAATACTCCAATTACAAATATTGGGGTGTAAAGAGTTACATCGTGATGGCCAAAAACTATTACAAACTGAAAGACGCCTATCAAGCCACATTTATTTTAGAAAATATCATTAAGAACTTTTCACAATTTGAAGAACTCGTCAAGGAAGCCGAAACCGAGTTGAAATTGATCAAAGAAAAAGAAGCAAAAACCAATACTTCAATCACCACTACAAATAAAAACAAATGAGAAAGATAAGCCTGATAATGATGTGTTTGTTCACGGTTATTGGTTGGAGTCAAAATAACTCCCAAAAGAAAGATACCGTAAAAACTGAAGTGGTTGAAATAGAAACAAAATACAATCCGAAAATTGCGGATGCCAAGAAAATCAAACAGCAACCTAAAGTTTCCATTTTAAAAGGCTCGAAACGAAAGACCTTAAAATACAACATATTCTCGGTTCCAGTTGCTTCGACCTTTACACCAAAAACAGGGGTTGTTAAAGGCATCGATGTCGGAGTCAAAGAACGTCTTTACAACAATTTCCTGGCCCTGGGTTACGGAAATTATAATTCTCCCTATGCAGAATTTTACATGCATCACAACACACGTTTTTCAAATTCCTTTGGATTGCATTTGAAATACAACGCCTCTTTGGAGAACATTGGAGGAACGGCATTAAATAGTGGTTTTTCTGATACCTATTCAAAGATTTTTTACCGTCAAGAAGAGCGATTCTTTGATTGGAAAGTAAGTCTATCAGCTCAGAGAAGCGAATTCAACTGGTACGGTCTTCCCGCCATTAATTTCTCACAATTTGTGATTGACCGCATTGAAGAGCAACAACAATACAATCAATTCAACCTACAAGGAGAAGTGAATTTTGTAGATTCAAAGCTCGACCATGTGCATGCCGACATCCAATATTTTAATGATCAATTTGGCAGCTCAGAGCTTTTTGGAACTGGTTTGGCAAATTTCAAATTTCCGGTAGACTTTTTGGTTCGAAATTACAATGAATTGGAAGTACTCACAGGATTGGATTACCTTATAGGTGGATTCGACCAAAGTTATTCTGGCAGCAATACACAGAAGTATCAATTCTTGAACTTGCATGCCAAGCCAAGCTATCAATTCATGCTTGGAAATGCATCTTTTCAGCTGGGCACCAAAATATTCTTAGCACTCGATATTGAAAATGATCTTCAGCACTTTTTGATTTATCCAGATGTACGATTTCAATTTCCTCTAGTCAAAGACGCCTTGAGTATTTATGGTGGAGCCACAGGTGATTTGCACACCAATACCTATCAGAATTTTGCGAGTGAAAATCCTTTTGTATCTCCGACCTTATTCATGACCCAAACCAACGAACAACTCAATCTGTTTGGCGGAATCAGTGCTTTGGTGACCAACCGTATAAGTTTCCATTTCAAAGCGAGTCGGAAAACAGAAGAAGACAGAGCCTTGTTCGTAAGAAACAATTCCAAAAGCGACGGCCTCACCGTCATTCAAAATAATGCCACACTTCAAGGATATGAATTTGGGAACTCCTTTGGGGTAACTTATGATGATGTAACAACTACCTCTTTTTTAGCTGAATTAGAGTTTGAAGCCAGTAAAAAACTAGCTATCAACGGAAACATCAGGTATTCGATTTTCGAAACAACCCGTGCTGCCGAAGCCTGGAATTTAGCTCCTTTTGAAGCAGCAATTTTTGCCAAATACAAAAACAATCAGTGGTATGCCTCAGCTTCTCTAAATTTTATGGGAGTACGGAAAGACGCCTTGTATTCAAATACCTTTCCTTCGAGTATTGTAGGCACTCAGACCATCAATGGGTTTCTTGATGCCAACCTAAATGGAGGTTATCATTTCAATGATAAGTTTACCGTATTTCTAAAAATCAACAATTTTATCAATGGAAGTTTCCAGCAATATACCAACTTCAATGTTCAAGGTTTTCAAGCCACCGCTGGACTGAGTTATAAATTTGATTTTTAAATCGATTCCCATTATAGGTTTATAAGTATCAGAAATATCAAGCTTCTTAACTTCGCTTGAAGTTCATTAACTTTGTTTGCAAACACAAACTTTTATGAACAAACTAATTCAACTAACATTTCTTTTTTTGGTACTTGTTTCTTGTCAAAATACCAAAACAGATGTACCTAGTTCTAATCAACTATCAGAGAACGAAAAGATAGATTCAACCAATATCAAGCATTTTTTCAATACTGCTTTAACAGAAGGACAATCGTATGAATGGTTGCGAGACTTAACCCAAAATATTGGAGGTCGTTTATCGGGTTCTCCTCAGGCTCAACAAGCCGTTGAATGGGGAGAAAAATTAATGAAAGAAGTTGGTCTGGATTCAGTTTGGCTGCAACCTGTAATGGTTCCGCATTGGGTTCGTGGTGATAAAGAAGTGGCCTATTATACAGTCAACGGAAAGCGAAAAAACGTACCGGTTTGCGCATTAGGATTTTCAGTACCTACTCCAAAAAACGGCGTTTCAGCCGAAGTTATTGAGGTTAAAAATTTGGCTGAAGCAAGAGCTTTGGGTGAAAAAGCAAAAGGAAAAATCATCTTTTTCAACGGAGCATTTGACAACACCTTGATCAACACCTTTAGTGCTTATGGGGGTTGTGTAGGGCAACGCGTTCGAGGAGCTTCTGTAGTGGGTCCATTTGGAGCCGTTGGAGTAATTGTTCGTTCGATGACCAATAGCGTTGATGTTTATCCACATACGGGAACCATGGGTTATGGAGATATTCCAAAAGATCAATACATTCCGGCAGCCGCCATTAGCTCGAGGGCTGCAGAAAACTTAAGTGCCGATTTAAAGAAAAATCCGAATTTGAAGTTCTTCTTTAAGCAAAACTGTCAAACGCTACCCGACGCTCCTTCTTTTAATGTAGTTGGAGAAATCAAAGGATCTGAAACTCCAGAGAATATAATTGTGGTAGGTGGTCATTTAGATTCCTGGGATTTGGGTGAAGGTGCTCACGATGATGGTACCGGTGTTGTACAATCATTGGAAGTGGCTTACTTATTTTTGAAAAACGGAATTCGTCCGAAAAACACCCTACGAGTTGTTTTCTTTATGAATGAGGAAAACGGAACCAGAGGTGCGAAAGAATACGCTCGCCTATCCAAAGTGAACAAAGAGAATCACATTGCCGGATTGGAATCTGATGCGGGTGGACATACACCAAGAGGATTCTCTATAGATGCCAATGAAAAAAATACTGGACTATTACAAAGCTGGAAGAAACTATTAGCTCCTTACGGATTGCACGATTTATTGAAAGGCGGTTCTGGAGCAGATATTTCTCCGTTAAAGGGTGAATCAGTAACCTTAGTAGGATACCGACCCGATAGTCAGCGTTATTTCGATTATCACCATACAAGTAGAGATACCTTTGATAAGGTAAACAAGCGCGAACTGGAACTTGGTAGCGCCTCCATGACCAGTATTATTTATTTGATGGACAAGTATCTTTATCAGAATCAATCCGTAAAACCTTAAATGGAAGTTATTGTTCAAATCATCACTATTGTCTACGGAGCATTTTTTTGCTTTGCTGGAGTGATGCACTTTGCAAAACCGAAATTCTTCTATCCTTTTATTCCTAAGATATTCCCAAAACAACTCGTAAATCTCGGAGTTGGTGTTTTGGAGTTTCTTCTGGGAGTAGGACTATTTATAAACTCAACAACTAATCATGCAGCTCTAGGCATTCTCATCTTGCTTTTCATTTTGTTGTTTGTCCACATTTGGGATTACACAAAAGAAAAACCTGCCATTGGTTCGAAGAAATTGGCCTTCTTTAGAATACCATTTCAATTTCTACTGATGTATGGAGCTTATCTAATTTATACCAACTAATGAAAAAAGTAATTTATCTATTCGCCATCTTAATTTCATTGACGCAATGCACCAAAAAAAATGTGGATTTGATTGTCATCAATTCGAATACCTATACGGTTAATGACAACTTCGATAAGGCGGAAGCCTTTGCAGTAAAAGACGGAAAGTTTGTTGCCGTTGGTTCCAATAGCGATATTCAAGGTTCATATACCTCCGAAAACGTGATGGATGCCGAGAACCAAACGGTTGTACCAGGCTTGATTGATGCGCATTGTCATTTCTACCGCTTCGGATTGCAATTGCAGAAAGTGTCTTTGGAAGGCACCAAAAGCTATGACGAAGTGATTCAACGAATGTTGGACTTTAAAAAGGAGAAAAACGCTACCTACATTACGGGTCGCGGATGGGATCAAAACGATTGGGAAGTAAAGAAATTCCCGACCAAAGAGAAACTAGACAAAGCTTTTCCGAATACACCAGTAGCAGTTCGACGAGTGGACGGACATGCATTATTGGTAAATGAGGCAGCCTTAAGATACTCTGGATTATCGTCAACAAAGTTTCCAAAAAAAGTAGTTGGTGGAGAATTCATCACCAAGAATGGAAAACTAACTGGAGTGCTTATTGATCGTGCAATGGATTACATCAAGATTCCGGATGCTACAAAAAATGAAGCGATCAACGGACTCTTAGAAGCACAAAAAATAAACTTTAGCTACGGATTAACGACCGTTGATGATGCTGGACTAGGTCAAATGCCTATCAACCTTATTGATAGTTTGCAAAAAGCAGGAGATTTGAAGATTCGAATCTATGCGATGATTTCTGCAACACAAGAAAACCTTGACCACTATATCAAAAAGGGCATTTACAAAACCGACAGATTGAATGTTCGTTCTTTCAAAGTTTACGGAGATGGTGCTTTGGGTTCTCGTGGGGCTGCCATGAAAGAATCCTATAGCGATAGAGAAAATCACTTTGGTGCCTTGATTTATCCTGCAGAGCGATACGCAGAGATTGCGAAGCAGATTGCTGCTTCTGACTTTCAAATGAACACCCACGCCATTGGAGATTCGGCCAACTATTGGGTATTGAAAGTATATGAAGACGCCCTAAAAGCAGTTAACGCCAAAGATCGACGTTGGAGAAATGAGCACTCACAAATCGTAGACATGGACGATTTTGAACTGTTTGAAAATGTAATTCCCTCTATTCAACCTACACATGCTACTTCTGATATGTACTGGGCAGAAGATCGTGTTGGTGCAGAACGGATCAAAGGAGGATATGCATTTAAGAAGTTACTAGACACTTACGGATTGGTCGCTCTCGGTACCGACTACCCTGTAGAAAAAGTAAGTCCGTTTTTAACCTTTTATGCAGCGGTTGCCAGAAAAGACTTAGAAGGCTATCCTGAAGGCGGCTATCAAATGGAGAATGCTTTGAGTCGTGAGGAGACCTTAAAGGGAATGACCATTTGGGCGGCCTACTCTAACTTTGAAGAAAATGAAAAGGGAAGTATTGAAATTGGAAAGTTTGCCGATTTCGTGATTTTAAGTAATAATATCATGGAAATTGACGAGGCTAAAATACCTGATACCAAAGCTGTTGCTACCTATCTGAACGGGGAAAAAGTATATTAAAAAATGAGATTGAAAAAGTTATTTTATTTATTGATGATATCCTTCACTTTTGCATGCAGTAGCAATTCTGGAGTTGAAATAGAAGAAGAACCTTCATCAGATTACGATGCAATCAATGAACAAGAAATTCTAGATTATCTTGCAGACAATAATCTTACGGCAACTAAAAGCGCTTCTGGATTATATTATCATATCGAGGATGAAGGCACGGGAGATTTCCCAAATGCTGATGCTTCAGTTGTTGTATGGTATAAAATGGAGTTAATTGATGGAACGGTTATTGAAGAAGCGCCAACCGACGGCTTTATTTTTGGGTTATGGCAGGTTATTCCAGGATTTGCTGAAGCAGTTAGATATTTGCGTGAAGGAGGAACAATTAATGCATATGTACCTTCTAAACTTGGATATGGAGATATGTCATATAGGTCGATTCCCGCTAATGCAGTTTTAATATTCAAAATTAAACTTTTACGAGTTGGAAATTAGTTTGATAAGTTGTTTTAAGGAATTATACTTGAACCAACTTTAACAGTATTTTTTCCACGAAATAAGCCTTGTTCCGTATTTTTGTAATAGCAAATTATATGGTTATGAGAACGTTTCAATTATTCATTTTAGGTCTACTATTTAGTTTTTCGGGAACTACTTTTTCACAAGACAATCCTGAAGTAAAGTTGATGGTTTATGTGCAAGATGCTACGAACAATCCTGTTCCAGGAGCAGTGATATTAGTGAATGGCGTAAAGCAGCGAATGCGAACCAACAAAAACGGTTACTTTCGAACCAAACTGAATAAAGTTCCTAAAACGATCTCTGCATTTTCACCAAAAATCGGAATCAAAAAAGTAGCATATAAAGGTCAAGAAAAAGTGACCATCACTTTAAGAGAGCAAGAAGAATATCAGGTATTTAATGACGTGAATAAAAAGACATTAGACCCTGTTCAATTTAGAAATATCTACGACTATCTAAGAGGTAGAATTCCAGGTGTAAATATTACGGCTCAAAACGTGATTACCATTCGTGGTTTTAATTCTGTAAATGGAAGTACCAGACCTTTATTTATTGTAAATGGGGTTGAGGTAGATCAAGATATATTCGGAAATATCGTTCCGATGCAAATCAAAAAAGTATATGTTTTAAAAGGCCCAGACGCTTCAGTTTACGGAGTTCGTGGTGCCAATGGAGTAATTGTGGTTGAAACCAATTAATCCTAAATAAACAATATAAAAAAAGCCCGAAGTTGACCTTCGGGCTTTTCTTTTTATTCATCTAGTTGCTGTAGTAATACATCAACCGCTTTCTTCAATTGATCATCTTCTCCTCGATCACTCCATCCCGGAGCATTCTTCACAAGATAGTCTGGTACTGCTGGAGCTTCATTCTCCATGCTCTTACCTGATTTTGCTACATACCATGCTCTAAATGGCATTCTAACATATCCTTGACTCAAGCCATAACCCCCTGTTGAAATCACGGCTCCAAAGGTAGGTTGTCCTACTAACTTTCCTAATCCTAAGTTCTTATAGGCATGCGAAAAAATCTCTGCATTGGAATAGCTGTATTCATTACAAAGAGCCACTGTAGGTTTGGTATTCACCGAAAGAATGGCTCTTTCGTTAAAGGGATAGTTCTTAGTGAACTTTTTATTTTCCTTGGCCAAATTCTTAGCCGCTCCTCTCGGAATGGTATAGGCGTGCTGGTATACATTTAGAACGGCCATCAAACGGTCTGTGGTCCAACCACCGCCATTGTATCGAACGTCAATAACGATGCCGTCTTTACCATAACCGCTTGCTTTCAACTCTCTCTCGAATCTTTCGAAACTAGGCGCATTCATTCCTTGGATATGGATGTATCCCAATCGACCTTTAGAGAACTTATCCACTAATTTCTTACGGGAATCAACAAAGGCTTGGTATTGCAATGAACGAAGACTTCCGGTAGTTCTTGCAACAACTTCTTTCCCATTCGATAGCGTTAGCAATACTTCATCCCCTCGAGTGTTCTTTAACATACTGTAGAAATTTGTATTGGATTGAATCTTTTCGCCATTTACATGGGTAATCACATCTCCAACGTTTAGATTCACTTTTGATTTATCTGCCACAGAGTTATTCAATACAAATAAAATCTCTGCACCTTTGCTTGTATTCTTTACTTCTAATCCGAGTAAACCTACATTGTCGCTATTTCGACGTTCTGGTGTTCCAGCACGATAGCCCATGTGGCTGGCATTCAATTGACCCAACAACTGATTGAATACAAAGGCATAGTCTTGTGCCGTCGTCGCCTTCATAGCCAAAGGTTTGTACTTTTTAATCAAACCTTTCCAATCGTATCCATGGAAGTTAGGATCGTAAAAGCCCATTGTTAGCACTCTAGTTCCTTCTTCAAACACTTGATCATTCATGGCTCTAAAATCCTGAGAATATTTTGCTGAATGTGGTAGTGCCGTCACTCGATCAGACTTGGAGTTCAATTCGTTCAATCGACCTCTTGAAGTAAAGTAGAACTTCCCTTTTTGTTGAATTAATCCTCCAACATTAGAAGTTCCTTTGATTTCTTTCGGACGTCCGCCCTCAACTTTCACCTTGTAAAAACTTCTTCGGTTGGTAGCCGGATTGGTAGCTGAATAGTAAATGTATTTGCTATCCGGACTAAAAACTCCGCCATATTCATCATCCGATAAATAGGTCAAACGAGCCAAACGGTCATAAATCTTATCGCTGTCAATTTTAACAGCTACCTTTTTGGATTTCTTTCCTTTTTTAACTGGATTCTGATAATAGTCTCCATCTCGACGATCAGGACGTGAACGCTCCCAGTCTTCTTTCTGAAGGTACACCATCCATACATCAAAATCGATTCCGCCTCGGTTTCCACTTCTATTTGAGGTAAAAGTGATCATTTTACCATTTGGACTCCAAATGGGGTTTATATCACTACGTGGATGCATGGAAACATTAATTTTCATAGCTGGGTTTGCCACCGACTGTATAAAGATTTCACTATCGAAATTTAAATCCTCTTGAGAATAGGCCAAGTACTTGCTATCTGGACTCCAACTCACTCCTTCTGGAGCTCCCCAAGAATCTGAAAAAACTTTTGCATTGGTGATTTTACCAGCCTTGTAATCAGCAACCATAAGGATGCCTCTACCAACTTGATAAGCTACCTTTTTGTGGTCTGGTGACACCAATAGGTTATAGACATCTTCCTTACTTGAGGTTAGTTTTTTGGTTTCAATTTTCAAACTTCTTTCCAAGCCAACCAAAGTGTCCAAAGATCGAGAAACATAGATTTCGTTGTGACCATCTCTATCAGAAATAAACAGAACTTCTTTATCACTGATAAACTGCGGATTTCGATCTCTAAATGGATGATCGCTCACATTATTGGTATTTCGCTTCTCTTTGTTATTCAATTTTACGAAAATCTCTCCTTGAATTTCCAACGCGGCTAGTTTACCACTTGGAGAAATATCAAATGTGGAAATGCTACCAGAAGTTGTTGTGGTTTTCTCAGATTCAAATCGATAGTCCGTGGCTAAATCCAACTTTAACTTGGTCAACTTTGAATTGTTAAGATGATACAAATTGAATAAGGTCGAATACACAATCATTCCGCTATCACTTACCGAATAAGAAACCACGCCATTCTTTTTCTGACTGGTTAGCATCTTAGGAGCACCTTCTGGAGCTCCAGAGCTGGTAAGGGTTTGTTTATAGATGTTGTATCTCCCACTTTCTGCTCCGACAAAGTATAAGTTCCCATCCTTATCCCATTGTGGTGTATGATCATTTTTAGGAGTATCGGTAATTTGAATGTATTTACCTGTTTTGGTATTGAACACCCAAATGTCTCGCTGTGCAGATCCGGTATAATCCTCTCTAGAAAGTCTACAATATCCTTTTACATAAGCGATGAATTGACCATCTGGCGAAACCGTTGCCATACTACCCAAAGCGGTCATGGTTCTTTGTGGAGTGCCTCCTTTTGCATTCACATGATAGGTTTGAGAATCACGTGGAGGTACTTTCATCACACGGCTAGTGGTAAAGAGAATGTTATTGTCTGTAGTCCAATCGTAAGGTACGTCGGTTGTTGGATAGAAAGTCATTTGTTCTGGCATTCCTCCATTTTTAGAAACCATGAAAACATTGTCGCTTCCCTTTCTATTGGAAGCAAAGGCTAGATTCATACCATCCGGACTCCAAATTGGATTCCTTTCATAGGCCTCGTGAATGGTGATACGTTTTGAAACTTTAGTGTTTAAATTGTAAACCCAAATGTCTCCTTGGTAAGAAAATGCGAGTTCTGTACCACTCGGACTCAAACTCGGATTTCGAATCAATGCTGTTTGAGCGATAAGTGTTGAACAGAATAATAATGCGAATAATCGCAGAAATTTTTGCGTCATGTTGTTTGTTTTTGAATTGGCTCCCTAATTTAAAACTTTATTCGCAGAAAGCCTTAACGGGAAGAGTTCAATTCAATATTAAACAAACAAACTACGCATTACGAATCCCTTTCACAAAGGATGCAATACCTTGAATTCCGTTATTTTGAAGGTTTTTGATAAAGGCCGATCCAATAATGGCACCATTGGCATACTCACAAGCTTTTGAAAAAGTAGAATGATTGGATATCCCAAAACCAATAATCAATTTACTTTTCAAATTCATGGCTTTGATTCTTTCAAAGTAAGCAATTTGCTGATCCGATATTTCTCCCTTGGCACCTGTAATTGCACTGGAAGCTACCATGTAAATGAAACTTTGGGTGTATTCATCAATCTTTCGAATGCGTTCTTCGGAAGTATTTGGTGTAATTAAGAAAACATTGTTGATTCCGTATGAATCGAACAAAGCTTTATAGTGATTTTCATACTCCACCATTGGTAAATCTGGAAGAATAACAGTGTCAATTCCGCATGCAACCACCTTTTCACAGAATCTTTTTTCTCCGTATTTCAAAACTTGGTTCAAATAGCCCATCACCACAAGGGGCGTTTTGTTGGAGTCTTTGATGCTCATCAATTGATCAAAAACAATATCCAAGTTGATTCCGTTTCTCAATGCAATGGTAGAACTATCTTGAATGGTTGGTCCATCTGCCAAAGGATCAGAATATGGAAGTCCGACTTCGATAAAATCAACTCCTGCTTCCCCTAATTCTTCAATAACTTTTTGGGTGTCGTTTAGCTCTGGAAATCCAGAGGTAAAATAAATGGATAAATTATTTCGACCCTTTTGTTCTAAGTGTTTCGCAATAGTGTTCATTAGGCATCCAAGTGTTTGATATAGGTTTCTAAATCTTTATCTCCTCTTCCCGATAAGTTGATCACAATTACCTGATCTTCTCGTAGGTCCATTTTCGGTAGCACTGCAAATGCGTGTGCGGTTTCAAGTGCTGGAATGATCCCTTCTACCTTTGTCAATTCAAAAGCAGCATCCAAAGCTTCCTGATCCGTAGCATTCATAAATTTTGCTCTTTTGCTATCGAAGAGGAATGCATGAAGCGGTCCAACCCCTGGGTAATCCAATCCCGCGGAAATTGAATACGGCTCTACAATTTGACCGTACTCATCTTGCATCAAAATCGTTTTACTTCCGTGTATGATTCCCACTTCTCCCAATTGAGAGGTAGCGGCGCTTTCTCCTGAAGTAACACCTAATCCGGCTGCTTCAACAGCAATCAATTCAACCTCTTCGTTCTCTAAATAATGATAAAAGGCACCGGCGGCATTACTTCCACCTCCAACGCAAGCGATGATGGTGTCTGGATTTTCTTTTCCGGTTTTTTCTTTCATTTGCCATTTGATCTCTTCAGAAATGATGGCTTGCAAACGCGCAACCATATCTGGATGTGGATGCGGTCCAACCACAGAACCAATTAAATAAAAGGTATGCGGATTCTGAATCCAATAACGAATGGCTTCATTCGTAGCATCTTTCAAGGTTTTACTTCCACTAGTTGCCGGAACAACCTTTGCTCCTAACATTTTCATACGGGCTACGTTAGGTGCTTGACGAACGATATCCTTTTCACCCATAAAAACGGTACAATCCATTCCCATCAGCGCACAAACGGTTGCCGTTGCCACTCCGTGTTGGCCTGCACCTGTTTCTGCAATGATCTGAGTTTTACCAAGTTTTTGAGCGATTAAAATCTGACCAATGGTATTGTTGATTTTGTGAGCTCCTGTATGAACCAAGTCCTCTCTTTTTAAATAAATGTGAGCTTTGTATTTCTCAGAAAGACGCGTGGCATAATACAACGGACTTGGTCGACCAACATAGTCTTTTAAGAGTCCTCTGTACTCTTTCTGGAACTCTTCAGATTCGATAATTTGGATGTAATTATCTTCAATTTCTTTTACATTTGGATAAAGCAATTCCGGAATATACGCTCCTCCGAATTCGCCAAAATATCCGTTCTCATCAGGTTGAAACTTTGTTTTCATAATGCTACTAAATTAGTTTTGAAGCGCTGCACGTCTTCCATATTTTTTAAACCAGGTTCAATTTCAAATTTGCTATTCACATCAACAGCATAAATAGGCAAACCTGTAGTTTGTATCTTTCTAATCTCTTCAATATCCTCAAGTCCGATTCCGCCACTTAAAAAAATAGGTGTTTGGTAAGGATAGTCTTTTAAAACCATCCAATCGAACTTCACTCCATTGCCTCCCCGTTCTTTTCCTTTGGTGTCAAACAAGAAATAATCTACAACGGATTGATAGTCTTCCAAAGCAGAGAAATCAAACGAATCTTTGATACCAAATACCTTGATGATCTCCACATCCTCATTTTTTGATTTCAATTCCTTTACATATGAAACCGACTCATCACCATGTAATTGAACGGCCTGTAATTGATGCTCTTCAATTAGGCTGTTTACCTTATCAATCGACTCATTCACAAAGACTCCGGTTTTCTTTATGTCATTTGAAAGTGCAGGAATTTCTCCCTCAAAATTTCTTTTTGATTTGGAATAGAAGATAAACCCCAAATAATCAGGATTCAAGTCGGCAATTGCTCGAATGTTCTCTTCATATTTCATTCCGCATACTTTCAGTTTCATAAACTAAGTTTTTTGTTGTCACTTCGAGTGATTTTCGACTTTAGGAGAAAATTGTATCGAGAAGTTATTTTGTTCTCGATACAAATTTTTCGTTCCTCAAAATTCACTCGAACTGACATAACTATCCGATTTGATTGATAAATTCTTGACAAGCTTCACCAGGATTTTCTGCCTTCATAAAGTTTTCGCCAATTAAAAATCCTTGGAATCCGTATTCCTTCAATCCAGTGATGATTCTAGGATCTGAAATTCCGCTTTCTGAAACCTTGATACTCGTATCAGGAATTTGATTGGCCAATTTGATGGAATGCTCCAAATCAACCTCAAAGGTCTTCAGATTTCTATTGTTAATTCCGATGATCTTATTGTCTAGGTCAGATATTTTATCCAAATCCTCCTGGGAGTGTACCTCGTACAAGACATCCATACCTAAATCGGCAGCCAAATTGCCATAATTCTTCAGTTCTTTTGAGGTCAAACAGGTAGCTATCAGTAAAATTACATCAGCACCAATGGCCTTGGCTTCCACAATTTGAAATCCGTCTATCACAAAATCTTTTCGCAATATGGGTTTGTACTGATTGATGGTTTTGGCCTCCAATAAATCAGCGATGCTACCCCCAAAAAATGATGTATCGGTTAGAATGCTTTGGGCAGCCACATTGGCATCTAAATACCCTTGGGTAACCTCAGTTACCGAAACCTTATCATTGATAATTCCTTTGGATGGAGACTGCCTTTTAAACTCAGCGATGATTCCCGTTGATCCAACTTCCAAAAGGGATTTTTTCAAAGAAATCGGAGTTCTTTTAAACTTCGGGCTTTCCACTAACTTTTGCAAAGAAACCTCCTTTTTAATCTTGGCAACTTCTTTCTTTTTAAATGCTATGATTTTTTCTAGTATCGTCATTTTAAAGGGTAACTAATTTTTGTAAACACTGTTTTGCTTTTCCGTCCAATAGCGATTTTTTCGCTTCTTCAAAAGCAACGCCGAATTCCTTACTTTCATCGAGAATAGTCAAAGCAAAAGCAGCATTGGTTAACACCACATTGTTCTGTGCTTCTGTTCCATCTCCATTCAAAATGGTTTCAAAAATGGCTGCAGCCTCTTGAACATTTTTTCCACCTAAAATGTCTGTTCCATTCACCCGATTCAATCCCAAATCAGAAGGATTGATCAATGATTCTCCACTTCTCGCGTACATTTTAAAAGGACCGGTCAAAGATATCTCATCATATCCATCCAGCGCATGAATAATTGCATAATTATCTCCTTCTTCTTGTAGGATGTAATTGTACAAACGGGCCACCTCTAAATTGAAAGTTCCCAACATATGATTCTTCGGGGAACTCGGATTCACCAATGGACCCAACATATTGAAAAAGGTTTTCAAAGCCAAGGCTTTCCGGGTCGGACCTACAGCCTTCATTGCAGGATGAAATTTTGGGGCATGAAGGAAACAAATATTGGCTTGATCTACCTGTTTTTTCAATCGATCTGCATCATTGGTAAACTCATAACCGAAACTTTCCAGCATGTCTGAAGATCCGGATTGTGACGAAACCGAATAATTACCATGTTTCGTGACCTTGTTGCCGGTTCCAGCCACAACAAATGAGGTGAGGGTAGAAATATTAAAGGTATCCTTACCGTCTCCACCCGTTCCCACAATATCAATCGCATTGAATTCTGATAAATCAATTTTAATGGCCAATTCTTTGAGTGCTTCCCTAAAACCAGCCAGCTCATCCACAGTGATAGGACGCATCATGAATACGGTCATGAAGGAAGCTAAATGGGCATCATTGTATTTTTCTGCTGCAATATCAATGAGAATTTGCCTCGCCTCTGCCTTAGTCAAGCGTTTCTGTTGGTATAATTCGTTTAAGATTGACTTCATTTTTTATGCGCTTCAATAAAATTAATTAGAATCTGCTCACCGACATCCGTCAGAATTGATTCTGGATGAAACTGAACTCCGTATATAGGGAAACTTATATGTTCTAAAGCCTGAATGTTATTCTCTTCATCAATGGCGGTAATTTTCAACACATTCGGAAAGTTTTCCCTTGAAGCAATCCAAGAATGATAGCGTGCGGCTTGAAATTTCTCTGGAATGTTTTGAAAAATCACTGAACCTTCGGTAACAGTCATTTCAGTAGCCACCCCATGATAGACATCATTTAGGTTGATAATCTTTCCGCCAAAGACTTCCGTAATAGCCTGCAACCCAAGACAAACACCAAAAATGGGTTTTTTGCCTGCGTAGGTCCGAATGGTCTCTTTTAAGATTCCTGCCTCCTCTGGAATACCAGGACCAGGAGACAATACAATCATGTCGTACTGATCAATATCTTCAACAGTTATCTCATCATTTCGATAAACAGCTGGATATTTGCCCGTTATTTTTTCAATCATGTGCACCAAATTATAGGTGAACGAATCGTAGTTATCTAATACTAAAATTTCCATATCAAATATTTTCTGCTAGAATAAGGGCTTTCTTCAAAGCTGCTAATTTATTATTTACCTCTTGTAATTCTTTTTCCTCATCCGAATGAATTACGATTCCCGCTCCAGCCTGCGAATACAAAACATTGTTTTTGCTCACAAAAGACCGAATGGCAATGGCCAAATTAACGTCCCCGAACAATCCAATGATTCCAACAGCACCTCCATAAAAACCTCTGGTCTGATTTTCATACTGATCAATCAACTGCATGGCTTTATATTTTGGAGCTCCACTCAAAGTACCAGCTGGGAAGGTATCACTTACAATCTCAACGGGATTTCCTTTCAACTCTCCTGAAACCGTCGATACCAAATGAATCACGTGACTGAAATATTGAACTTCTTTAAAAACATCCACATTCACATTGCTCGAATGTTTGCTCAAATCGTTTCGTGCCAAATCAACCAGCATCACATGCTCGGCTGTTTCTTTGCGGTCTTCCGATAATTTCTTCCCGAGCTGAATGTCTTGTGCCATATCTCCAGTTCTGCGGAAGGTACCTGCAATCGGATTGATGATGGCTTTCTTGTTATGAATCTTGATTTGTGCTTCGGGTGAAGATCCCATTAATTTGAAAGATCCGTAGTCGAAGTAAAACAAATAAGGCGAGGGATTAATAGAACGCAAAGCTCGATACACATTGAATTCATCACCCTTATACTTCTGTTGAAATTGACGCGATAAGACCAATTGAAAAACATCACCTCTTTTACAATGTGCCTTCGCCTTGGTTACATTATCTCTAAAATATTGGTCCGTTATATTGGAAGTTTCGGCTCCTATTAATTCGAAATCTTGCGTATTGAATACCTGGGCATCAATAATGTTTTCAATCTCATCAATTCTTGAAGTCTCATCTTCCCTTACATTTTCTAAAATGGTCAACTCATCGTTAAAATGATTGATGGCAATAATGAATCGATAAAAACTGTAATGCATTAACGGTATGGCCGAAGGGGCATCTGTATTGTTAAGCTCGATACTTTCAAAATATTGAACCGAGTCATAGGTAGTATATCCGTACAATCCATTGAAGGACTTGAACTCATCTTTACAATCTACCTCGATGAATTTGCTGTAGGATTCAAAAAGAGAGTTGAAGTTTCTTCCAATAGTTTCCTCTTGCTGAATTTGCTGGTCAGACTCAAGAATCAACTTGTGATCTTTGGTGTAAATAGATACCAATGGTTCAAAAGCAATGAAAGAGAAACTCTCTTCTTTTGAATGGTAATCGGAACTTTCCAAGAGTAGCGGATTCGGATACCGATCTCTCAGTCTTAAATAAAGACCAACAGGTGTGATGGTGTCTGAAAGACGGTTCTTGAATACAGTTTTGAATTTGATACTCATAAATAATGACATAAAAAAAGGCTTATCGTGAGATAAGCCCTGAATATTGTATAATGGTTTCCTCACTTAACACTAGTTAAGAAAAGTCCACCACCAAGAATTATTTCTACTTTTCATTTGCAAGCAAAGTTAGAAAGTGAAATTAATTTTCACAAACTTCAGCTATAGTTTTTTCAAAAGAATATTATCCATAATAACATATTTGAAAAAAATCAATAGATAAATTTATATTTTATATCAAAAACAAACTTTTAAGTTATTTATTATAACTAATTACTGATTTTACATTTTTAATCATAACAAAACTTCTGTTTTTTGAACCAGAAATTAAAAATAAAATTATGTGCGGAATAGTATGTGCTTTTGATGTAAAGCAAAAAACAGAAGACTTAAGACCTCAAATCTTAGAGATGTCAAAGAAAGTTCGACATAGAGGTCCGGATTGGAGCGGAATTTACAGCGATGATAAGGCCATTTTAGCCCATGAGCGTTTGGCAATTGTAGATCCAGCTTCTGGTAAACAACCCTTATTTAGTGAAGACAAGCGATTTGTATTAGCAGCCAATGGCGAAATTTACAATCATAAGAATATTCGTAGTCGGTTTGAAGATCAATACAGCTTTCAGACCCAGTCCGATTGCGAGGTAATTATTGCCTTGTATGAAGAAAAAGGCGATGCTTTTTTAGATGATTTGAACGGAATCTTCGGATTTGCCGTGTACGATACTCAAAAGGATGAATACTTGGTAGCTAGAGACCATATGGGAATTATTCCGTTATACATGGGATGGGACAAGCAAGGTACTTTTTATGTAGCCTCTGAATTGAAAGCGCTAGAAGGATATTGCAACAAAATTGAAGTTTTTCCTCCGGGTCACTTTTACACCAGAGAAAAAGGTTTGCAAAAATGGTATTCGAGAGATTGGATGGAATATGAGGCCGTTAAAGAAAACGAAACCTCCATCAAAGAATTACAGATTGCCTTGGAAGATGCTGTGCATCGTCAATTAATGTCTGATGTTCCTTATGGGGTGTTGTTATCTGGTGGACTCGATAGTTCCATCACCTCGGCGATTGCAAAAAAATACGCCGCAAAACGAATTGAAAGTGGCGACCGCGAAGATGCGTGGTACCCACAACTACACTCCTTCTCTATTGGATTGAAAGGATCTCCAGATTTGGCGGCAGCAAAAAAAGTATCCGACCATATTGGAACGGTACATCACGAAATCACTTTTACCATTCAAGAAGGTTTGGATGCCATCAAAGATGTGATTTACAACTTGGAGACCTATGATATTACCACCGTTCGAGCTTCTACCCCAATGTACCTTATGGCCCGAGTAATTAAATCAATGGGGATAAAAATGGTACTATCAGGAGAAGGTGCAGATGAAATATTTGGAGGGTATTTATACTTCCATAAAGCGCCTGATGCGGAGGAGTTCCACAAAGAAACGGTGCGTAAACTGGACAAGTTATACCAATACGATTGTTTGCGAGCCAACAAGAGTTTGATGGCTTGGGGAATTGAAGGTAGAGTTCCATTCCTAGACAAAGAATTTATGGACATCGCCATGCGTCTAAATCCGGAAGACAAACTCATCAACGGGGAGCGTATGGAAAAATGGGTGCTTCGAAAAGCTTTTGAAGAATACTTACCTGCAGAAGTAGCCTGGAGACAAAAAGAACAATTTTCAGATGGAGTTGGATACAACTGGATCGATACACTCAAAGATGTAGTAGAAGAAGCCGTAACGGATGAAATGCTTGCCAATGCACATCACCGATTCCCAATTCAAACGCCAAGAGCAAAAGAAGAATATTACTATCGTTCAATTTTTGAAGAACATTTCCCAAGTGATGCCGCAGCATTAACGGTTCCTTCGGTTCCATCCATAGCCTGCAGTACACCAACGGCTTTGGCTTGGGATGAAAGTTTTCAAAACCAGAACGAACCAAGTGGAAGAGCAATTAAAATGGTTCATGAAGACGCTTATTAACCATTTCTATTTTTATTTTTAATTTCTTAAAGTGTCTAAAACTCTCGCAATTGATTTGCGAGAGTTTTTATATATTGTCGCTCTAAAGGCCCATAAATACTGTAAATGACAGAAAGGCGACACGCAAATGACGTGTGAAAAACTAAGTTTTCAAACTAGTTTTGTACTATCAAAATTTTAAAAAATGAAAATAGCAACACTTAGCGAAAATTTAGTTTACCAAAGAAAATTGAAAGGATACACACAGGAAGATCTTTCTGAAAAAACTACAGTTGGAGTTCGAACCATACAACGCATTGAAAAGGGAGAAACACAGCCACACCTGCAGACCGTAAAATTATTGGCAGTCGGATTAGAAGTAGAAGTGAATGACCTGCTTCCAATGGAAGATCCTAATGAAGAGAATATTGAACGGAAATGGATGTTATTGCTTCATAGCATTTCTTTCTTAGGGTTTATCATTCCGTTTGGAAATATATTATTCCCACTTTTTCTATGGATTCACAAAGCAGATGATAACAGCATCTACGACGAACACGGAAGAGCCATCGTAAACTTTCATATTTCGATGACCCTATACTTTATACTTTCCTTGATTTCGTTTTTTATTCTGCCTGGATTCAATTTCTTTTTGACAGGAGCCATCATTTTATTTACCATCATTATGATGCTTAGAAATATTTCCACCGCATTGAACCGAGGAAGATGTCATTACCCCTTAGCGATTCAATTTCTGAAATCGAAATAAGAATTATTTGAGAGAGAATTGTAATTGTATAATAGCCATACCCTTGTGGTCTTTTTGCTCGAGGGTATTCGTGTCGAAAATAGGGCGATATTGGTATCCCAAACTGATTTTTCTGGCATGTTTGCCATCCATCAGAAAGTTCACGGTATAATCATAAACTGTCATTTGATCTTGTAAGGCATCCCAATTTGAGGATTGAACGGCAATATTCGGTTGAATGACCAATTCCTGCTTAAAAACGTTCATCTTCGGAAAAGCATAACCGAATTGCATGTACCAAGTTGTCCCTGATCCTATCATGGGAAAAGCAACACCCGGACCATTAAAATCGGACCCTCCAGCGCTAGTCGGATTGTTCGCTCCTATATTTCGAATGTAATTGTTTCCAAAATCATAATCATAATATCCTAAATAGGCAGTAATAGCTCCTTTGTTTGATAATGGTAAATTCAGAAAGGAATCTACGGCCCAGTGGCGCATGTCAAAAAAGTTTGTGGTTGATAAAGTCGCGTCTCCATCACTCATGGCTCTGTGCTGAAATTGATAACCTGCCCCTAGATGAAATACTTTTTTTGATTGCAAGTATGTTCCGACATGATAGGCCGACTTGTTCGATTCATGATCAAAAAACTGGTATTTAAAATAGGTAGATACTCGAATTCGTGGTTTGTTGTTGGCAAAATCCACCCTTCCGTTTGGAGCCTTGGTTACCAAAAAGGGTCTGTTTAGGGTGAGTCGGTAATCAAATTTATCAAACTGACCTTTGAACCAAACTCCGAACATTCGACCAATATCATCATTGATTCCAACAGTATTCAAAGTAAATAAAGGAGAATCCAGTCCCATTAATGACGTATTCGATCTCACATTCCAGCGGTTGAGTCCTTGCCAGCCCGACTTCCCAATCCCCACTTCAAATGACTTATGGAAAGCATACTCAACATATAAATCCAACACACGAATTCGAAAGTCTTTATCATTAATATTGTAATTATTCCCACCAAAGATGGAATAGACAAAAACTTTGGGAGTGATTTGGGAAGAAACTGGAATTCGCAATCTTCTCATGGAAAGGTCGGTATATGAGCCCGTCAACTCATTATTGACAAGTGATCCCTCATTCAATTCAGAGAATCGCAACCAAAATTGTGCTTTGACATTCCAATTTATTTTAGGTTGGAATTTCTCCTTTTCTTGTGCGTTGGTTAATCCAGTAAAAACTAGTATCCATCCAAACGCCCAAAGCCATATCTTTTTCATATTTGAAACCCATTTCAAGAAGCAAAACTAATCCAAATGCATTGTCAAAAAAGTGACAAATGTTATGAAATAATTACTTTTTTTGTTCGATATTTAAACTAAATCGATGTAGTTCAAATCTTTAAAAAAGTTGATTTTTTTGGCTCTAAGCGATTATTTGAAATCTCAACTTCGGCATTCCATCAGAAAAAAAGCAAAATTTAATTTAAGGGTATTTTTAAGCGTTTTAAGGCATTTTTGCTTTTTAACAAATGTTGATAAAATTCATCGAAATTCTTCTTAAATCGTTTGTTTTGGATTAAAAAATTGTAAATTTGAGTATAATGTTTCCGTCTTTTTCAAAGACGGTTTTTTATGAAAAATTCAATTACTCAAAACTAATTTATGAGCGAGCAAAACAAACCGCAATATTCAGCCGATAGTATTCAGGCGCTGGAGGGAATGGAGCACGTAAGAATGCGTCCTTCCATGTACATTGGGGATGTTGGTGTAAGAGGTTTACACCACTTGGTTTACGAAGTTGTAGACAATTCAATCGATGAAGCACTTGCAGGACATTGTGATACCATTTCGGTAGCTATTAATGAAGACAATTCCATCACCGTTAAAGATAACGGACGTGGAATTCCAGTGGGTCTCCACAAAAAAGAGGGTGTATCCGCACTAGAAGTGGTAATGACCAAGATCGGTGCCGGAGGTAAATTTGACAAGGACTCTTATAAAGTTTCTGGTGGATTACACGGGGTTGGTGTAAGTTGTGTGAATGCCTTATCCGAGCATTTAAAGGCAACTGTGCACAGAGAAGGGAAAATTTGGCAACAGGAATATTCTAGAGGTAAAACCCAATATCCTGTAAAAACAGTGGGCGAAATTGACACCACTGGTACAGAGGTAACCTTTTTGCCAGACACCACTATTTTCCAGCAAACCACAGAATACAATTACGATACACTGGCGACCAGAATGCGTGAATTGGCATACCTCAACAAAGGTATTACCATCACCTTAACGGATAAGCGTAGAAAAGATGATGAAGGTGAGTTCATCCATGAGAAATTCTACAGTACAGAGGGACTATCTGAATTTGTTCGTTATTTGGACAGCACCAGAAATCCAATCATCAGTCATGTGATTTCCATGGAAGGCGAAAAGAATGGAACTCCGGTGGAAGTAGCCATGATTTACAATGATTCCTATGCCGAAAACTTACATTCTTATGTAAACAACATCAATACTCATGAAGGTGGTACGCATTTATCAGGTTTCAGAAGAGGTTTGACGCATACTTTGAAAAAATATGCCGATGAATCCGGGTTATTGAAAAATGTTAAGTTTGAAATCTCTGGGGACGACTTTAGAGAAGGTCTTACGGCCATTGTCTCGGTAAAGGTTGGTGAACCGCAATTCGAAGGTCAAACAAAAACCAAATTAGGAAACCGAGAGGTAAGTTCAGCAGTTTCTCAGGCCGTTGCCGAAATGTTGACGGACTACCTAGAGGAAAATCCGAATGATGCGAAAACCATTGTTCAAAAAGTAATTCTTGCCGCTCAAGCACGTCATGCTGCTCGTAAAGCGCGTGAAATGGTACAACGTAAAACCGTGATGAGCATTGGGGGATTGCCTGGTAAATTATCAGATTGTTCTGAAACGGATCCAGCATTGTGCGAAATCTTCTTGGTCGAGGGTGACTCGGCAGGTGGTACTGCAAAACAAGGGCGTGATCGAAACTTCCAAGCGATTTTACCATTAAGAGGTAAGATTTTGAACGTTGAAAAGGCCATGCAACACAAGGTTTTTGAAAACGAGGAAATCAAGAATATGTTCACCGCACTTGGTGTATCCATCGGAACAGAGGAAGATCCAAGAGCATTAAACTTATCAAAAGTACGCTATCACAAAGTAGTGATTATGTGTGATGCCGATGTCGATGGTTCACACATTGCAACGTTAATCTTGACCTTCTTCTTCCGATACATGAGAGAAATGATTGAGCAAGGCTATGTGTACATTGCCACACCTCCATTATATCTTGTAAAGAAAGGTCAAAAAAGAGAATATGCTTGGGATGATAACCAACGTGACATGATTGCTCAACAGATGGGCGGCGGTGTTACCATTCAAAGATATAAAGGTCTTGGGGAGATGAACGCTGAACAATTGTGGGATACCACCATGAATCCAGAATTCAGAACCTTGCGTCAGGTAACTATTGACAACATGACGGAGGCAGATAGAGTATTCTCTATGTTGATGGGAGACGAAGTTCCACCACGGAGAGACTTTATTGAGCGCAATGCAAAATATGCGAATATCGACGCCTAAGTCTCTTAGTAACAGAATTATTCATACACACTTCTTCAATAGGAGTGTGTATTTTTTTTTAAATTCGTAACATCAACAAATAATTCTATAAAAAATGAAAAAGTACATTTTACTCACAGCACTATTGTTTTCATCCGTATTTTCGGTAAAAGCGCAAGATGGATTCGAAAACATTCTTTTGGCTGATGTGGCCGACTCTCAAAAACTATTGCAAGCTTATTTCGCTCCAGGAATGGAAGGATTCATCAACAGTATGAACAACGGATGGGCACACACAGCAAAAGTTCACAAAACCTTAGGTTTCGACATCTCCATCGGAGTTAGTGCATCTGCTATTCCTTCAGAAAGAGAACTGTTTAACATCGGAGCATTAGGATTGACTTCCGTAAGCTCGACCTCTTCTACTGCATCAACTTTTGGTGGACCCAATAACACAACGATGATGACGGTTAACACCACCATCAACGGACAAGCTGTAAGCGCAAATTTTGAAATGCCGGGAGGTGTTAAGGACGATTTACCTTTGAATGCAGTTCCTGCTCCAGTGGCACAAATTACCGTTGGATTGCCTTGGAAAATGGATGCAATGGTGCGTTTTGTACCAAAATTGAATATTGGTGAAGATGATGGGTCTGTAGAAATGTTAGGACTTGGATTGAAGAAAGAAATTACAAGTTGGTTCGGTCCTTTAGAAAAAACACCACTTCACGTTTCTCTTTTAGCAGCCTACACTACTATGGATGTAAACTATGCTATTGAAGATCAAACTGGTGATTTTTCAGTACAGAATGCAGCAACTTCTTTCAGCTTGAATGCCTTTACAGTGCAAGCATTGGCTTCTTTGAATTTCCCAATCTTTAACGTTTATGGCGGAATTGGATACAATTCAGGAAGTGCCTCTTACGACATGACAGGAACCTTTACAGGAACCTACCAGACAGGATTGCCTGCACCAAATGATACAGTAACACGTCAATTGGGAGTTCCAAGAAATCTTGACTTCGACGCAAGTGGATTCAGAACCACAGTTGGAGCGCGATTGAGTTTAGGATTCTTCAAGATTTTTGCTGATTACACGCTTCAGAACTTTAATTCTATTACCGCTGGTGTAGCATTTAGCTTTAGATAATACCAATAATATATACCCATAAAAAAGACATCTTATCGGATGTCTTTTTTTTATGACAAATCTCATATTTTAAAGCCGAGTAAGTCGTATTTTTGTAGGAGTATTTATTAACCTAAAAATTATATTAAAATGAAAATTACTGTTGTTGGTGCAGGTGCTGTTGGAGCGAGTTGTGCTGAATACATCGCCATTAAGAACTTTGCTGCTGAAGTTGTTTTACTTGACATCAAAGAAGGATATGCAGAAGGAAAAGCTATGGACCTTATGCAAACTGCTTCGTTAAATGGTTTTGATACGAAAATTACTGGAACTACAAACGATTATTCCAAAACTGCAAATTCTGACATTTGTGTGATTACCTCAGGTATTCCAAGAAAACCAGGAATGACTCGAGAAGAATTGATCGGAATCAATGCAGGTATTGTTCGTACTGTTTCTGCTAATTTAATTGAGCACTCTCCAAATACCATCATCATTGTGGTGTCTAACCCAATGGATACAATGACCTATTTGGTTCACAAGACAACAGGATTACCTAAAAATAGAATCATCGGTATGGGTGGTGCTTTAGACTCTGCAAGATTTAAGTATCGTTTGGCAGAAGCTTTAGAGGCTCCAATTTCTGATGTAGACGGAATGGTAATTGGTGGTCACTCCGACAAAGGAATGGTTCCATTAACCAGACTGGCAACTAGAAATTCTGTTCCGGTAACTGAATTTATTTCTGACGAAAGATTGAATCAAGTAAAAGAAGACACCAAAGTTGGTGGTGCAACACTTACCAAATTATTAGGTACTTCTGCCTGGTATGCTCCTGGAGCTGCCGTTTCTGGATTGGTTCAGGCGATTGCTTGCGATCTTCATAAAATCTACCCATGTTCTGCATTGTTAGAAGGAGAATACGGATTGTCTGATTTATGTATCGGAGTTCCTGTAATGTTAGGAAAAAACGGTATCGAAAAAATCGTTGAAATCGAATTAAACGAAGCTGAAAAAGCACACTTAGCAGAATCTGCTGCAGGTGTTTCTAAAACGAATGGATTACTTGACGTGTAGTCAAGGCATAGATAGTTGAATTAAAAAGCCCTGAAGAAATTCAGGGTTTTTTTATGTTTACGACAATCCGGAAATCTTTCCGTTGTCATCAATAGTCATTTTTTCAGAAGCTGGCGCCGATGGCAATCCTGGCATACGCATCATCTTTCCTAAAATCGGAATGATGAATCCAGCTCCAGCAGCAATTTCAATCTCTCGTACTGTTACTTTAAATCCTTCTGGCCTTCCGATAAGGGTGTCATTATCCGAAAAAGATTTTTGCGTTTTTGCCATACAAATTGGGAAACCACTAAATCCTAAGCGATCAATACGTCTTAAGTTCAATTGGGCCTTTTTATCGTATTCAACTTCTACCGCCCCATATATCTCTTTGGCAATTCTGTAAATCTTTTCTTTCACCGGACTATCCCACTTGTACAAAGGCTTGTATTGAGTCGCCTTGTTTTCAACAACATCAACAACTGCTTTGGCCAAGTTCTTCGTCCCATCTCCTCCTTTTGCCCATCCTTGAGACAGAATGGCCTGTACCCCTAACTGGCTACATTTGGAAATAACATAATCCACTTCTTCAGCAGAATCAGAATCAAATGCGTTGATCGCAACCACAGGTTCGATGTTGAATTTTCTAATATTCTCGATGTGTTTCTCTAAGTTTCCAAAACCAAGAATCACGCGCTCCATGCTTGGCATGTTGTATTCCTCCTTCTTAGCACCACCATGATGACGCAGCGCACGAATGGTAGCAACCAATACCACACATTTGGGATTCAAATTAGCGAATTGCGACTTGATATTCAAGAATTTCTCAGCACCCAAATCGGCACCAAAACCAGCTTCTGTCACCACATAATTGGACAATGATAATCCCATTTTTGTGGCAATGATTGAATTGGTTCCTTGCGCAATATTCGCAAAAGGACCACCGTGGATAATGGCAGGATTATCTTCTAAGGTTTGCACCAAATTCGGCTTGATGGCCTTCTTTAATAAAATCGCCATGGCATGTTCAGCCTTTAAATCTCGAGCATAAACGGGTTGCCTATCGTAAGTAAATGCAACCAAAATATTCCCCAAGCGTTCTTTCAAATTCTTAAAGTCGGTTGCCATACATAGGATGGCCATCACTTCCGAAGCCGGGGTAATGTTAAATCCGTCTTCTCTTGGAATTCCGTTTGCCGTTCCACCTAAACCAATCGTAATATGACGTAAGGCCCGGTCATTCATATCAATCACACGCTTCCATAGCACTTGTCTCGGGTCTATATTAAGATTGTTCACTTTGCTTTGAATGTTATTATCAATCAAAGCAGCCAACAAATTATTTGCCTTTTCAACTGCGTCAAAATCACCCATAAAATGGAGGTTGATATCTTCCATTGGCACCACTTGACTATGACCACCTCCAGCAGCACCACCTTTGATTCCGAATACGGGACCTAATGAAGGCTCCCTTAATACCACCGTAGCTTGCTTGCCTATTTTGTTCAGACCTTCCGTCAATCCAATAGAAACTGTGGTTTTCCCTTCTCCCGCTGGTGTTGGGGTGATGGCGGTTACTAGAACAAGATTATTTTGCTTTATTTTCTCTTCATCAATTAGACGAAGTGGTAGTTTGGCTTTGTATTTTCCGTAGTACTCGATATCATCCTCATCCACCTTTAGCTTGGCAGCTATTTCTCGGATATGCCCCATCTTATTCTTCTGGGCAATTTCAATATCGCTTAGTTTCATGATTGTAGGTTTTCAAATTTTAACAAGCACAAATATAGCCAATTAGCCTACCTTTTAAATGCGGATTTCTTATCTATTTAAAATCAAATTATTAGCTCAACTATTCATTCAAAAAAATTGGTTACTCTGCTTTGAAATACTATATTTGCACGTTTTAATTTAAGAGAAGCAGATAAAAGAATAAAAGATGCAAAACAAAGGTCTTATCAAGTTATTTGCAATCCTTTTCGGATTGGTGAGTTTATATCAATTATCATTTACTTTTTTAGCAAATCAAGTTGAAGATGAGGCAAAGGCATATGCTACTGCCAACACTGCTGATAATGATGTTAGACAAAAAGCCGCACTAGAAAAAAGATATTTAGATAGTGTTGCAAATAAGGAAATTATTGATTTGGGAGTTGCCCAGTATAGCTACAATGATGTTAAGGACAAGGAGATGAATCTTGGACTTGACTTGAAAGGTGGTATCAACGCAATTCTACAAGTTTCGGTGAAGGAAGTATTAATTGGATTGGCTAACGAATCTAAAAACGAAGTATTTAATCAAGCCTTGGCAGCTGCTGATGCGAGATTGAAATCTAGTAACGCTACGTATTTGGACTTGTTTTATGAGGAATTCGAAAAAATTGCGGGAACCACCAAATTAAGTGATCCATCAATTTTCGGAACGAAAGCCTTAAGCGACAAAATTGAATTCAACGAAGACAACGAGACTGTAAAAGAGACCTTACAAGAAGAAATCAACAGTTCTATCGGTACGGCATTTGAAGTATTGAGAAGTAGAATTGATAAGTTCGGTGTAACGCAACCTAACATCCAAAGAATTGGAAACTCTGGTAGAATTCAGATTGAATTACCTGGTGCGAAAGATATCGAGCGTGTTACCAAGTTAATTACCAGTAAAGCAGAATTACAGTTTTGGGAAGTATATACCAATGCTGATGTTCAGAACTTCTTCTTCGAAGCCAACACCAAAGTGGCGGAGATGTTGAAGGACGAGCCTACGGAAGTGAAAAAAGATTCGATTAAGAAAGATGATATCGACGATCTTTTAGGTGAAACAACTGATTCAACCAAAGTTCAAAAGAACTTATTCACCTATTTATTCCCGAACGTAGCTCAAAATCAAAACCAATTAAGTTCTTTGGTGGCTCAGGCCAAAGTTTCGGATACCGCCAAAGTAAACGAGTTATTGGCGAAAAAAGAAATTAGAGCTTTACTTCCAAACAATATCAAGTATGCAAAGTTCCTTTGGGATTACAAATCGACCAAAGGTGCAAATTCAGATGATGAATTTATTGCTCTGTATGCTATCAAAGGAAATAGAAACGACAAAGCTGAAATTGAAGGTGATGTAATTTTAGATGCTGCTCAGGTATTTGATCAGTTGAACAAGCCTGAAGTGAGCATGACCATGAATAGTGTTGGTACCAAGCAGTGGGCAAAATTAACTTCGGAAAACGTTGGTAATTTTGTGGCTGTAGTATTGGATGACTACGTTTATACTGCTCCTTCTGTAAACCAAGCGATCACTGGGGGTAGAACTTCTATCTCTGGTGGAAATATGACGATCGAAGAAGCAAAAGATATCGCCACTGTATTAAAGGCTGGTAAGCTTCCTGCTGCGGCAAGAATCATCGAAGCAGAAGTTGTTGGACCTTCATTAGGACAAGAAGCCATTGATGCGAGTTTCCTATCATTCGGATTAGCCATTATTCTTGTATTATTATGGATGGTTCTTTACTACGGTAAAGCAGGTATTTATGCAGACATTGCCTTGGCTGTAAACATCTTGTTTATCTTCGGGATCCTAGCTTCATTTAATGCAGTATTAACGCTTCCTGGTATTGCCGGTATCATCTTAACTATTGGTATGTCGGTAGATGCGAACGTAATTATTTTCGAGCGTATCAAAGAAGGATTATTTAAAAAGAAAGGATTAAAACAATCGATTGACGAAGGATTTAGTATCAAAGGTGCTTTATCTGCGATTATCGATGCAAACATTACAACCTTATTAACCGGTATCATCCTTTATGTATTCGGAACAGGACCTATCAAAGGTTTCGCTCTAACATTAATGATTGGTATTGCAACCTCATTATTTACTGCGGTATTCATTACTAGAATTGTAATCGATAGCTTCGTAGACAAAGGATCGGATTTAACCTTCAATACAAAAATCTCAGCAGGATGGTTCCAAAACCTAAGCGTAGAGTTCTTGAAAAAGAGAAAAATCGCTTATGTGATTTCAGGAGCGGTAATCTTAACTGGAATCATTTCGATTACTACTTTAGGATTAAAGCAGGGTGTTGATTTCAAAGGAGGTCGTTCGTACACGGTTCGTTTTGACAAGACCATGAATGCTACAGAAGTAGCCTCTTCTTTGAAGGAAGTATTTGAAACTGCACCTGAGGTGAAAACCTATGGAGCGGACAATCAATTGAAAATTACTACTGTTTATCGTATTGATGAAACTGGTCAAGAAGTAGACGAAGAAGTACAAGCAACTTTATACCAAGGATTGAAGCCTTACATTGGTGACACTACCTATGAGAACTTCAAGCCTGGATTCGAAAAAGCTCCAAATTCAAATGGAATCATGAGCTATAGAAAAGTAGATCCTACCATTGCCGATGATATCAAAACCTCAGCATTGTATGCGGTATTTGGTTCCTTAATTATTGTATTCTTATACATCTTATTACGATTTAGAAAAGTATCCTTTAGTATCGGTGCGGTTGTGGCAGTATTCCACGATGTATTAATCGTACTTGGGGTATTCTCAATTTTCTATAAGGTGATGCCATTCGATATGGAAATCGGACAGTCGTTCATCGCAGCAATTCTAACAGTAGTTGGTTACTCGCTGAATGATACGGTGGTAATCTTCGATAGAATTCGTGAGTTTGCCGGAATCCATACCAACTGGAAATACACTGATGTTGTTGACAAAGCTTTGAGTTCGACCTTAGGTAGAACCATCAACACCTCATTTACTACCTTATTGGTAATGTTGGCCATCTTCTTATTTGGAGGTGATTCCATCAAAGGATTCATGTTTGCCTTAATCATTGGTGTGGCAGTAGGTACCTACTCTTCATTATTTGTGGCAACGCCTATCATGTTTGATACTACCAAGAAAGAAGAGAAAGGAAAGAAATAAAAAATTTGAAGATATAGTAAAACCGTTTTTAACAAACTTGAACTAGTGTTAAAAACGGTTTTTTGTTTCAAGACATGAGTATTATTAAACTTCACGATTTGTACTTTAAGCCTTACATCTCAAGTAAGGAAATTCAATCTATTGTACAGCATCTGGCCAAAAGAGTAAAAGCAGATCTGCCTGAGGGAGAGATTCCATTGTTCGTTGGTATCTTAAACGGTTGTTTCTTGTTTGCTGCGGATTTCATTAGAGCCTATGAAGGTGATTGTGAAGTTTCATTCGTAAAACTAGCTTCCTATCAGGGTACCGAATCAACTGAGAAAGTGAAGCAATTGGTTGGGATCAATGAAGATTTGACCAATCGTACGGTGATCATCCTAGAGGATATTATCGACACTGGAAATACCCTTCAAGAAATCTACACCATCTTCCGTGAGAAGAAATTAAAAGACTTGAAAGTAGTCAGTTTATTTTTCAAACCTGACGTCTATAAAAAAGAGCTCCCAATTGCGTATATTGGGAAAAATATTGAAGATAAATTCGTAGTTGGCTACGGTTTGGATTACGACGAACTTGGTAGAAACTACTCATCTATATATCAAATAACAGAAAAACCTAAAATGAAAAACATCGTATTATTTGGCCCTCCAGGTGCGGGAAAAGGAACACAAGCAGCATTCTTAAAAGACATGTATAATTTGGTACACATTTCAACAGGAGACGTTTTCCGATTCAATATTAAAAACGGAACAGAACTTGGAAAATTAGCCAAATCTTTTATTGATGCAGGTGATCTAGTACCAGATGAGGTAACCATCAATATGTTAAAGGCTGAAGTTGAGAAAAACGCAGATGCCATTGGTTTCATTTTTGACGGTTTTCCAAGAACAGAATCTCAAGCTGTTGCTTTGGATGAATTTCTAGCTGAAAAGGGAGAACAAATCAACGGTATGATTGCCTTGGAAGTACCTGAAGACTTATTGGTAGAACGCTTACTTGAAAGAGGGAAAACCAGTGGAAGATCTGATGATACTGATGTAAACAAAATCAAAAATCGATTCAACGAGTACAACACAAAAACTGCTGTTTTAAAGGCATTTTTCGAAGCGCAAGGAAAATACTATGGTATTGATGGTGTTGGCTCAATAGAAGAGATTACGACACGTATTGCCAAAGTATTTGATTCTTTATAATCAAACAGACTTCATTCCCAAACTCATAACACAATAACAACTGTCTAACTCGACAACTCATGACGGAAGGAAACTTTGTAGACTATATTAAAATATTCGCCTCTTCAGGGAAAGGAGGTCGAGGGTCTGCGCATTTGCATCGTGAGAAATTTGTGGAAAAAGGCGGACCAGATGGCGGAGATGGTGGTCGTGGTGGTCATGTCATTATTAGAGGAAATAAGAATATGTGGACCTTATTCCACATGAAATTTCAAAGACATTTTAAAGCTGGTCACGGAGGTGATGGCAGTAAAAGTAGAAGTACGGGAGCCGATGGTCAAGACATGTATATTGATGTTCCTTTAGGAACCATCATTAGAGATGCTGAAACGGATGAGATCCTAATTGAAATTACAGAACACGCCAAGGAAGTTATTTTGCTTGAAGGCGGAAAAGGTGGTCGTGGAAACTGGCACTTCAAATCGCCAACCAATCAAACACCTAAATATGCGCAACCAGGTATTCCTGGACAAGAAGGATGGTTTCGCGTTGAGTTAAAAGTTTTGGCTGATGTAGGTTTGGTAGGATTCCCAAATGCAGGGAAGTCTACTTTATTATCGGTAGTTACTGCTGCCAAGCCCAAAATTGCTGATTATGCTTTTACGACTTTAAAGCCGAACCTTGGAATCGTAAATATCAGAGATCAACATTCCTTTGTCATGGCCGACATCCCCGGAATCATTGAAGGTGCTGCAGAAGGCAAAGGCTTGGGTCATTATTTCCTGCGTCATATTGAACGGAATTCCTTATTACTATTTTTGATTCCAGCGGATAGCGATGATATTCAGAAAGAATACGATATTCTTTTAAACGAACTTCGAAAACACAATCCAGAATTACTAGACAAAGACAGAATCTTAGCGATTTCTAAATCCGATATGCTGGATGAAGAGCTAAAAGAGGAAATCGAGAAAGAGCTACCAACCGATCTTCCTTGTTTATTCATTTCTTCTGTAGCCCAACAAGGATTGCAACAGTTGAAAGATAAGTTGTGGGCTACACTTAATAGCTAATTAGTTTTCTAAACGAATTTTTATTGGTAATTGGTATTGCGTCGCGACGGGTATACCTCTTTTTGTTGCTGGCAGTACTTTTGGCAAATCAGAAATACAAAGCCGAATGATACTGTCAAGTTCAGGAAGGTTTTCCTTCAATTCATCAGAATTATGAATGGATTGCAATGCAATCTCTCCCTCAGCAGAAACTAACAAATCAACCTTAATAGTTTCATCAATATCAAAAACAGATTCCAACTCGTGTTTGGCCATACTCATTCCTATTTTCTGGTGTATGGTTCTTCGAAAACAATCCGATTTCTTTTGCTTTTCAATAATCGAATTACACTCGGGGAAGGACGGAGACAAATCAACCGATGAAAAATTCACTACCGTATCCAATTGTTTCAATTTTGACTTTTTAACCAGTGGTAATTTGTCACAGCTTACAAGCGTTATTAAAACAAAAAAGAGGATGAAAACCTTCGGCTGATTCATAGGGTGAATTTACTAAATTTTGAGCAAAATAGACGAGATGAATCTTCGTTTAACTTGTAACAAATCAATCCTCTAAGCGTCAAATAATCAACCTATGGATATCTTTTTCTTACTTCTAGGATTCGTTTTGGCTTTGGTTGGCTTAATCGGAGCCTTCTTACCCGTTCTACCCGGTCCGTTTTCAAGCTGGTGCGGACTCCTATTGTTATACTTGACTAGCGTTGTTCCTATGGATTATACATTTTTAGGAATCACCTTATTCGTAGCCATTCTCATTTGGGTCCTCGATTATTTCATTCCCGCTTTTGGAACCAAGAAATTTGGCGGAAGTAAGTATGGAATCTACGGAACCACGATTGGATTGATTATCGGACTTATCTCCCCGATTCCTTTTGGTATTCTTATCGGAGCTTTTTTGGGTGCACTGGTTGGCGAATTGCTGTACGATAGCAAAGACACAAATCGAGCAATGAAAGCTTCTTTCGGAGCCTTTGTAGGTTTTCTTGCTTCAGCAACCTTAAAGTTTTCAGTAGCCGCTATTTATGTAGTGCTGTTTTGTATAAAGTTTTGGGAATATAAAGGAGATTTCTTTTAATCATTCCTCGGTGTCATTCCCGAGAAATCGGGAATCCAGTTGGTAATTTTCATACCATTGGGCTGACAAATCTTTCCAATCTGAATTATCCTTTTCAATCAATTCGATCTTCCAACTTCTATTCCATTTTTTCAATCTCTTCTCCCTTAATATGGCTTCATCAATTGATTGAAAACTTTCAAAGTAAACTAGCCTATGAATGTTATATTTTGAAGTAAATCCTTTTATCAACTTAGACTTATGCTCAAAGACCCTTCTTTGAAGGTCATTTGTTACTCCAATATAAAGGGTGCCATAAAACTTACTGGCCAATATGTAAACATAATATTGATGGATTGTTTTCATAGCAATAATAGATTCCCAATCAAGTTGGGAATGACAACGTATAAAAATAAAAGTATAGAATTCTTATTTAACTTCCAGACTCGTAAACTTAAATGTCGAACCGTCAAACAAGCCTTTGTCACTGAGTTTTAGCGAGGGAATCACCAACAATCCCATAAAAGACAAGGTCATAAAAGGAGCTCGAAGCTGACTTCCCATCTGTTTGGCCAGACTATCTAACTTTGAATAGGCTTTTCCAATTATTTCCGCAGGTTGATCACTCATGATTCCGCCTACAGGGAGTGCAACTACTTCTTCAATTTCCTCAGAAACCACACATATTCCGCCTTTATTCTCAATCAATAAGTTCACCGCTTTACAAATCATTTCATCACTAACTCCTACAGCGATTATATTATGAGAATCGTGTCCTACTGAACTTGCAATGGCTCCCTGTTTCAATCCGAAGTTTTTGATAAAAGCAATGGCTGGGTCTTCATTACGATAGCGGTTCACCACGGTCATTTTTAGAACATCAGCATCAATATTGGAAACCAAATTTCCATCTTGAATGAGGGAATCACATTCAATTTGATTCGTAATCAATTCGCCATCCAAAGCCTCAATCACTCGAATTCTATCCGAAGCCGAATGGAATTCAAAGTCGCTCACCTTTTTAAGCGAAGTATCAAAATTATTCAATACTTCAAATTCGATATCCGCAACAAACGATTTCCCATTTTTGGCTACCAATACCCCGTCTATATAAGTTTCTAAGACCTTAAAACTCTCTAGGTCATCTACCAAAATAAAATCAGCCGGATCACCTTCACTCAATAATCCGACATCTAGGTTATAATGATGAACCGGATTGACACAAGCCGATTGTAATACTTTAAAAACATCAATTCCTCTGGCAACAGCACGTGCACACAATTGATTGATGTGTCCGACTAACAAATCATCCGGATGTTTGTCATCCGAACAAAACATGATGTTTTCAAAATGTTCAGGTAGCAAATCAATTAAGGATTCGAAATTCTTCGCAGCACTACCTTCTCGAATGATGACCTTCATGCCTTTCTGAAATTTTTCAAGACCTTCTTCATAAGTAAAACATTCGTGATCCGTAGAAATGCCAGCACCAATATATTTGGTCAAATCATCACCTCTCAAACCCGGAGCATGCCCATCAACTGGTTTTCCAAATTTCTTAGCCCATTGAATCTTTTTCATAACCTCATCATCCTCGAAAAGGACTCCGGGATAATTCATCATTTCAGCCAGATACTTAATTTCAGGATTCTGTAACAGGGTTTTAATATCATTGGAATCAATTACTGCTCCTGCCGTTTCGAATGAGGTTGCTGGCACACAAGACGGAGCGCCAAAATTGAATTTTAAAGGTACTTTTTTACCATTTTCAATCATGAATTCCACACCCTTTACGCCTAATACGTTGGCAATTTCATGCGGATCAGAAACTGTGGCTACGGTTCCATGAGTGACTGCAATTTTAGCAAACTCGGAAGGCACCAACATAGAGCTTTCAATATGAATGTGGGCATCTACAAAACCAGGTAAAATGTAATGGTTGAATGCACCCTCAATCGGTTTAATCGATAAAATCTTACCATTTTCAATCAATAACTCTCCGGAATAAATTTTCCGGTTTTGAATGTCTACGATATTGCCTTGGATGGTCATGAGAACAAGATACAAATGTTAGTTGACTTCATCTCAATAATGTCAAAATTTGTATTTTTAAAACAAATTGTTATCCTATGAAAATCCCTTACAAAAAACAACATCAACGATTCAATCTATTTTTAGGAATCATTTGGTTGATTCATTTTCTATTTAATCTTTATGAAGATAAGGAGTTACGATTATTCAATGTGATGTGGTTGATCTTATCGATAATATACCTAAGCATGTATTTTTACAATCGAAAAGCGAAGTACTTGACCATTGAAAATGGAATCATTAAACAAAATGTACTTTTTGGAACATACGTGAAAATTGATGATATCACCAATATCAAATACTTTGCTGGGGAATACACGCTCTCTACGAAATCGGGAGGAATGAAAATCAATACACATCATATTGACCCTGAGTATTTCGAGGTGTTGAAAAACGAATTACTTAAAATTAAGGAGTTCTAATTACAAGGAATCTTCCTTTAAAGTTTTAAAACGTTACCCGTCGCTTCAAATTCCTCTTTGGTAATCTTTACCCGATGATCAGCATCAAGATTGATTTTCCACTTTCCGTTCTTTTTTAATAGCAGAACAGTGAATTGGGAATATCCAGTTGATCGAAATTCGTCAGATCCTTTTTGTTTGATATTTACGGTGTAATATCCCCTTTGATAGACCTTTCCTTCAGAAATAGCCGTAGATAAAATTGAAAACTCAATATTCATCTTGCTTCCTGTTGATTTCATGTTGTCAAAAAACTGTCTCAGACTCGCAAAATAATCTTCGGCTTTTCGAACCACATTTCTATCGATAGAAACCCTCGTCATTTCAGGATCTTGAATAGACAACATTTTATCAATGTCTAAATCTCGATAAGATTCTAAAAAGGGTGTCCAAACATCAGCATTAACGGCTTTAATAATGGCTTCATCAGATGGCTTTCCTTGGGCCTTAATAGTTCCGATAAATAGGATTGAAAAGAGTAATGAGAAGTATACTATGGATTTCATGATTTGGAAGTTTTCGATTGAATTTTAAAGATACAATCAAAATCCGCTCCTCACCATTAATTAGTGTTAACGTTTGTTAATCAGTAAATTAAAATCTTCGATCGGGATGAAACGCTTGAATATCCATGGAAGTTTTTTGCTCTGAAATTATTTCAGAAACCAATTTTCCAGTAGCCGGTCCTAAACTCCACCCCATCATGGCATGGCCCGTGGCAAGAATGGCATTTTTACACTTTAAAGTTCGTCCAATATAAGGTAAACCATCCGGTGATACAGGACGTAATCCACATTGAGCCTCTTCCTTCTCACCTTCGCTAATTTTTAAATCATTGTAAAATGATTCAGCAGCATTGGCAATCGCATTGACCCTTACCTTACTAATGTTATGATTGATTCCACTAAATTCCATCGTACCCGCAAATCGGGTAAATCCGTCCATTGGCGTTACGGCACATTTGGCCTCACAAAGAATGGTAGGAATGCTAATCCCAGTTTCTCGATGTACATTGATTCGATATCCTTTTCCGCCTTGCAAATGGAGTTTCATACCGATTTGTTTGGCAAGTTTGGCTGTCCAACTTCCCGCTGAAAACACAAACTCATCAGCTTCCAATTCTCGCTTATTGGTTGTGATTTTTGATATTTTGTTATTACTGATTTCAACATCTTTCACTTCCTCATTCGCCAATACAGTTACTCCTTGCGACTTCAAATATGCTAGCATGTCTGGCATAAAATTGCTGGGCGTCATATGAGCATCACAATGAAAATATACGGCTCCTTTAATATTCAAATTGGCATTGGGTTCTAAATGATCTACTTGTTCTTTGGAAAGCAATTGAACTTCCAAACCTTCTTGCATGGCTCTTTTGCCGACTTCCCATTCGGCTTCACCCATTTGGTCGGTCTTATACGCCATCAATAATCCTTTATGATCGTAATGGAAATCAAAATCCCCTGAAGATTTCATTGCCACGTACAAATCCTGACTCAACAAATTGAAGTCCTTAATAACTGGAATGGCAGCCTCCACTTTTGCCTTGGTGGCCGATTTTTTAAAAGCCCAACCCCATTTGATAAAGTCCCAATCCAACCGAGGTTTCATATAAAATGGACTAGCCGGATTAAACATCCATTTAATGCCTTTGGTGATCATACCGGGAGCAGCAAGGGAAATGATATGACTAGGTGTAATGTATCCTGCATTGACATAAGAAGCACCTGTGGAAAAATTCGATTTATCGACCACGGTCACTTGATGCCCTTCCTTATTTAGAAAATAAGCGGTACTGAGACCGACAATTCCACCACCAATAATTATAACTTTTTTCGCCATTTTATATTACTGAGAATCCATATGCATAAGGATCATCTTCTTTATCGATAATGATCGAGTTATAGCCATATACTTTGGCCCAACCTTTAACACTCGGAACGATTGCTGGATATTCTCCGACATTCGTTTCTTCTTCAATGTTACCAATAAAAGTGCTACCAATAAAACTTTCGTGAACATATTCCTCCCCCTTTTTCAATTTCCCTCTCGCATGTAACTGAGCCAATCGGGCTGATGTACCTGTTCCACAAGGCGATCTATCTATGGCTTTCTCTCCATAAAACACAGCATTCCTTCCATCTGAATTTGGATCGATGACATTGCCAGTCCAGAGCAAATGGGTCACTCCTTTGATCGTCGAATCCTCAGGATGAACGAATCGATCTGGATAAACTTTTCTAATTTCATTACGGATAAACTGTGAATATTGCACAATCTGTGAAGCCGTAAAATCTTGTATCCCTGAAAAGTTTTCTTGTGCATCGAAAATGGCGTAAAAATTACCGCCATAAGCCACATCAAAGGATAATTCTCCAAGTCCTGGACAATCTATGGTAAGGTCTTTGGCAATCAAAAAGCTTTTTACATTGGTCAGTTTTACCCAATTCACCTTATCTCCTACCTGTTCATAATCAATTTCGACTAAGCCTGCAGGTGCCTCCATTCGAATCTTACCAGGAGTCTTCGGTTTAATCAATCCTTCTTGGATTCCAATGGTAATGGTTCCGATGGTTCCATGTCCACACATAGGCAAAGCTCCCGACGTTTCAATAAATAAAATGGCAAAATCATTTTCCGAGTTATGAGGCGGATACAAGAAAGAACCACTCATCATGTCATGACCTCTTGGTTCAAACATCAAACCGGTACGAATCCAATCGAACTCCTTGATAAAGTGTTGCCGTTTTTCACTCATATCAGCACCTTTCAAATCAGGATGTCCTGTTTTCACCACTCGCACTGGATTACCACAGGTATGACCGTCGATACAATCAAAAATAAATTTAGCCATTACCCAATTCTTTAAGCTAATTTTCCATTAATAGTCCTCTGAATACCAAGGGGGTTACTATCTTTCAATTCGTCAGGCAGCAATTCGTTAGGCCAGTTTTGATAACTGAACGGGCGAACCCATCTTTTGATAGAATGAATTCCGACGGCTGTAAACCGACTATCCGTTGAAGCGGGATAAGGACCTCCATGAACCATGGACGGACATACTTCCACTCCAGTAGGTACACCATTGAAGATAATTCGGCCAACGCGGTTTTGGAGTGCATTTACAACATCAGCGAAATTTTCTAATTCAGAGTCGCCAGCAATCATTGTTCCTGTTAATTGGCCTTCCAAACTGGCAATAATTCGCTCCAACTGTTCGGCATTGTCGCACTGAACTACCATAGAAAAAGGTCCAAAAACTTCTTGATGTAGTTTCGGATTCTGCAAGAAAGTTTCTCCTTCAACCGTCACCACCATCTGGCGTGCATAATTTGTTTTTATCTCATTCTCATAACTTGAGACTATTTGAACCGCCTCTTGTTGAGTCGCATTTTTTTTATTCGACTCGTAGGCCTGATGAATGTTGGGATGCAACATGACTGATGGCTGCAAACTTGAAATTTCAGTTCCCAGTTGTTTTATAAAATTGGTGAGTTCTTCGCTCTTTAGACCTAAAATCAATCCAGGATTCGTACAAAATTGACCTGTACCTAAGGTAATCGAACCCGCATAGGTTTTGGCCAATTCGGCACCTCTGTCGGATATGGCTTGTGGTAATATCACTACCGGATTGATACTTCCCATTTCAGCAAAAACTGGTATCGGTTCTGGTCGTTGTGCGGCTAAGTCGAGTAAAGCTCGACCTCCACGAATACTTCCCGTGAAACCGACTGCCTTTACCTCCGGATGTTTTACGAGTTGTACACCCACTTCAATTCCGCTTGAATTCAAATTCGAAAAAACTCCATTTGGCATTCCGGTTTTCTCCGCAGCTTTGACGATTGCCGAAGCTACTAACTCCCCCGTACCTGCATGCATAGGATGTGATTTGACAATCACAGGACATCCAGCGGCCAATGCTGCTGCCGTATCTCCTCCAGCAGTTGAATACGCCAATGGAAAATTACTTGCACCGAATACGACTATTGGACCCAACGGAATGTTCATCTTACGCAAATCAGGTTTCGGAGCCGGTTCTCTATCTGGAATTCCGTAATCGATGGTTGCTTCCACCCAAGAACCCTCTGCAACCAATTCGGCAAAAGATCGCAATTGGAAAACAGTACGTCCTCGTTCGCCTTTCGCCCGACCTTCCGGTAAACCTGTTTCACTGCAATAGGTCTGAATTAATTCATCATCCAAGGCTAAAATCTCATCAGCAATGGCATTTAAAAATGCTGCCTTTCGTTGGCCCGAGACAAATCGGAACTCCGTAAAAGCTTTTGCGGCTAATAAAACAGCAGTATCAATTTCTGCTTCGGTAGCTTCATAAAAGGTATGCTGATTTTCAGTATTGGTAATGGGATTGAAGGTTTTATAAGTGATGGTTCCCTCTGCTGATAAGGTACTTCCAATGTAATTTTTTCCAGTAATCATATCTATTGATCTATTTCAAATTTAATTCTCGTAAAGTTTAACAATTAACCTAAAAGGTCCAAAACTTCAAGCCTTTCTTTTGCCAGCATATATCGGGCATGGACATCGTCAATCTGTGTTTGATTTAACTTTTTTCCAAAGGTACGCAGACCTCCAGCGATATCATTATGATGAATTCCCATGGCAAGTTTAAGATACTCCAAAAGCAGGGGTTGGGCATCCAAATATGACAAAGAATTTAAAGCTTGTGAAATTTTGTTGGCCTCGTTCCAGTTGCGATTTGACACATACTCTTGCATCGTAACACTTGCTTTTGGAAAGATACAACCCACACCGGTAATTCCACCGCATGCCCCAGCTAGTCCAGCATGTACGGTAACAGTGTCTACTCCGGCTAAAACTTTTAAATCTTTATTCTCTAACATCAGCGTCTCAATAATGGAGACATCGATCGTAGAAATTTTAAGAGCGGTTACTTTTGGAAGTATAGAAAGTCTTAAGAGAAGTTCAGTGGATAATGCATGATAACCTGCTGCATCCGGATTGTTGTAGGGCATAATTGTTACGCCTACATCGGCCGCGGTTTTTTCGGAGAGTGCATAATAATCGTACATTTCTTCTTCAGTAGGAACTGACTTCGTCTTTGGTGGCATTACCATTACCGTATCCACACCAACTTTCGCAAGTCCGCCAATAATGTTTGAAAGTTCTCCTTTGGTTTTTGCGGAAGCACCACTTATCAATGGTACGTTGAATTCTTGAGCAACCTCAGAGAGCGACTCAAGTAACGCTAAACGCTGTTTGGCACTCAAATAGCTATTCTCACCCAAAGTACCAGAGCCAACCAGTCCAATCATGCGGCTTCCTCCTTTACCTTGAGCTTTTAAAATACTTGCTGCTTGTTTTTGGGTGGTATCAAAATCAATTTCAAAAGTGCCTGATTTCGATTCTTTCAACCATGTGAAAACAGCAGGCATGACGCCATTCCAATCAATTGCCATAATTCAAATTTTATGCAATCAAAATTACGATGGTATCGGTTTCTTTTTTAATTCATACTTATCCATAACTAATATTATTTTATCCTATTTTTAAATAAAAAATCATATAATGAGTATTTTTGTATTGTGAAGATTTTACCTTTTCAAATTCCGAAGCCCACCAATGATGCCCTGATTTACCAGGAAGATCACGAACTTGAATTTTACAATCAATTGCATCAGCACGAAGAAATTCAACTCAGCTTTATTGCTCAAGGTGAAGGAACCCTACTAGTCGGAGATTCATTAACTAGCTATTCCAAAGGCGATGTTTTTGCTATTGATAGCAATCTCCCTCATGTTTTTTTGAGCGCCAAAGAAGCAACTTCAAAATCGCTAATGCTTAGTTTGTTTTTTACACGAAATAGCTTTGGAAAAGGCTTTTTTGAATTGGAAGAAACTCATGAAACCAGAGACTTTTTCGATGGATTGAAAAACGGATTTAAAATTGAGGCTTCAAAAGAGGAAGTGTCGGATTTATTTTTAAACCTGAAACATCAAAGCAAGATGCAACGCTTTATTGCTTTGTTAGAAATTGTTCGAAGAATGTCACATGCCAAGAAGTCCATCCTCTCCAGCCAGATTTTTGAAAAGCGGTTTTCGGCAAATGAGGGAAAACGAATGCGAGACGTGATGGACTTTACCCTTCATAACTTCAACAAGGACATTCGGACAGAGACCATCGCTGATATTGCTTACATGACTCCCAATGCTTTTTGTAAGTACTTTAAAAAGAGAACCAACAAAACCTACAATCAGTTTTTAAATGAAATTCGTATCGAAAAGGCATGTCAATTATTAAACGGTACTGACGGATTGATTGCCGAGATTGGCTTTGCAACTGGATTCCGGAATCTTTCCAATTTCAACCGAAAGTTTAAAGAAATAAAAGGATTGACACCCTCAGCATATCGAGCGCAACATTAGAGATTCTTCCAAATCTCTTGCATCTTTTTGGGCAGGCTGTCCACAATTAAATCATAAGAATGATCTATAAATTGCAACGCCAATTTATCTGGAACATCGGCGTTTAGGGTCACGGTATTCCAATGTTTTTTGTTCATATGCCAACCTGGATTCACCCCATCATATTCTCCTCGCAATTCCTGAGCCCATTCGGGATCGCACTTCACATTCATTTTAGCCACTCCTTGCTCCCAGTCGTTTAATCCAGTGATTAAAAACATTTTATTCATCACTTTAAACACCAAGGTCACATCGTCAAAAGGAAAGTGTTCAGTGACTCCTTTTTTAGAAATACAATAGTCGCGAAGCTGGTCAATTCTCACAATTAACAAGAAATTAAAAGGCACTTATCAAATATAACATACTTTTAATCAATTCTTTAGTTTAAGACCCATGAAAAAACTTTTCTCATTGCTAACCCTTTTGACCTTCGCAATGGCTGTAGCGCAAAAAAAGAATCCATTTCAAGATTTCAAACTACTTGCACAAGAGACCCACAAAACTGTTTCGGTAAAACCTGGACAAAAAATCGATACGGCCTACTTCCGAACATTATTTCTTCCAGATGCACGATTCACTGTGGTGGGAGAAGAAAATGGTAAAAAGAGTCACGAAACCATGGGACTCGATGAATTTATAGCCACACTTTCCGACGAATATTACACCAAAGGCTTTCGCGAAGTTTCAAAGGGAATGATTTGTGATGAGTTTAACGGAATTGCACAAGTACAACAGGCCTTTTTCGCAGAAGATTCAGACGGAATGAATGGTTGGGGCGTTGGTTTGTACCATTTGATTTATTCAGATGGTAGATGGTGGATTAGCAATATGATTTGGACCATGAGTCCGAATGGTAAAGAAGGAATCCCTAAAAAGCTTCTAGAAAATCAATAAGTAGTTTCAAACTCTCCTTTGGATTCTCTTCCATGGGAACATGACCCGAATTTTCTAAAACTTCTAATTTAGAATTTGGAAGCAAACTGTCCATCTTGTTTCCATTTGCTAACGGAATCCAAGCATCTTGAGCTCCCCATATGAGTAAGGTAGTATGTTTGATACCCTTTAATTTTTCGACCGATTGATACTCATTCGCCGTAAAATCGATTCTAGCTCGATCTACAAAAGCTTGCCGATTTCCCTCTCTAAGCGCCATTTTATGGTATCGGGTGATGAGTTCATCAGTTATTTTCGATTCATCTGCATACACCTCTTTCATGTTTTTTTCAATAAAGAACCGAGGGGTCAAGTGTAATAATAAATCGCTCAAAATCGGGGTCTTTGCCATTTTAAAAACACTCGGTTGAGGCTTCCCTGTGGGCAATCCGCTTGCATCGACTAAAATCAGTTTTTCAACTTTATCTGGATGATTGGCTGTAAAATTCCATGCGATATTTCCACCTAATGAACTTCCTGCCAGATGAAAGCTATCTAGCTTGACCTCCTGAACAAATCGATTTAAAAAGTGTACATAGGATTGAATCGTGTAATCTCCTGTTTTGTTAGGTCCGGTCAACCCAAATGCAGGCAAGTCCATACGAATGACACGATATTTCGAAGTTAATTCACGGGTCCAGTCATCCCAAGTATGCAATGAAGAGGCTGTGCCGTGAATAAGAACTATTGGAAATCCTTTACCTTCTTCTCGGTAGTGCACTAAAAAACCATCTACATCAATAAATTTCGAATGTTCATTGGTGTAGTCCGTCTTTAATTCTTCCAAAGAAATATCTTGGTATACACCATTGTAAATTCCAATGGCTAACAAAAGAATCACAAAAAGCAAGACTTTCTTTGTGCGGCTCATATTACTTGATGATTTCGTATAAAATAGGCTTACTAGGAGTCGCGTCGTTCTCAAATGGGGCAATCATCAGATTTAACAGATACTCTCCATCCGGAACCGAATTGGGAACATAAATGAATTCGGTAATAGTGGCATCCATTCGTATTTCGCCATCAGTATTCCAAAAGGCATTGTGAGAAAGTAATTGACCTTCATCCTTTTCTTTATCAACCGAAGGCAAATCAATCAATAAATGTTTGATTCCTTTTTCCCTTAGGTAAATCGCCGCTTTTTCAGAAAGGTAAGTCGGGTTGGTATTGGAATAATCTTTACTCTTTTTGTCCTCCAAATTCGGAAGTGTTCGGATGACAATAGCATCTCTTTTCTTATTCCGTAGTGCAGTTTTCAATTGTTTTACCCCAATTAAAAAATCATCATTGTGATGCAGTGGAGCAATGGTGACCACCTCAGCCAAAAAGAAGTAATGTTTCAAGTTTTGGTTTACCGAATGCACCTCTTCTGTAATATGGCCTACACATTCAGTATGTGTAATATGCGAATGGGGATTGAATTGAATGGTATTAAAATTCACAACAGCTCCCTCAGAAACTTTGATGATACTATCCTCATAGGTTTCAGGATAAATTTTAGCGTCATCTATGTACCAAGCATTGACACTTTTACGCTCTGGGCTAATGGAGATGGAGATATCAATCGGTTTTGAGATATCAATTTGAATTTTCCTTGAATTGTATTCGATGGTAGCTTTAAACATAGGGTCATTTTAAATTTAACATAAACAAATCGGAGGCAATTCCGTCAGATAAAAACTTTCCTTTTTCAGTTGTTTTTAGGTTTCCGTTATCAAGATACAACAAATCTTCCTGAATATATTTCGCGCTTTGATTTTCTAAATAAGCCTTGTATTCCTTTCCATAATCATCTTCAACCTTCTGAAGTGATACGCCCCAAATGGTTCGTAATCCTGTCATTACATATTCATTGTACGAATCCTTTTTTGACAAAGTTTCTCTTTCAATGGGAAGTTCTCCACTTTCTATTGCTTTGATATATTTGACGTTGTTACGAATGTTCCAACTGCGTTGACGTCCATTAAATGAATGAGAAGAAGGTCCGATCCCCAAATAACTTTTACCTTGCCAGTAGGCCGAATTGTTCCGACTGATAAAGCCCTCCTTCCCAAAATTGGAAGTTTCATAATGCATAAATCCTTCATCTTCCAATCGGTCAATCAACATAAAAAATTGAATTTCAGCTTGCTCATCATCTACATCGGGAATCACTTCCTTTTCAATGAATTTGGCCAAAGCTGTTTTCGGCTCCACTGTTAAGGCATAACTCGAAATATGGGGAATCCCAAAACTCAAAGCAGTTTCAATATTTTCCATCCATTGCTCGTGGGTGGCATCAGGAATGCCGTAAATCAAATCCAAAGAAATATTCTCAAAATACTGCGTGGCCAACTCTAAGCATTTCTTTGCCTCTTCAGCATTATGAGCACGATTCATCAATTTCAAATCGTGTTCAAAAAAAGACTGAATACCAATGCTCAATCTATTGACTTGAGAGCTTGCCAACTCCTTAATTTTTTCTTCTGATAGATCATCCGGATTGGCCTCTAAAGTGATCTCAGGATCAATCACCTCATGGTGCCGGTAGACTGATTCAATAATTGAATCAATTTCTTCTTGACTTAACAAACTTGGGGTACCCCCACCAAAATAGATGGTTTCAATAGGTTCGTTTTCCAACTCATTTTTCCGCATTTCAATTTCCTTCACAATACAAGCCACCATTTCATCCTTGCGTTTCATGGAAGTGGAAAAATGAAAATCGCAATAGTAACATGCTTGTTTGCAAAAAGGAATATGAATATAAACTCCAGCCATAGATCAATTATGAGTGATCAATTATCAATTGTTTGTTCTTAATAGATACGTTCTTACTACTTAACTCGGTCGCTATTTTGTTTCACAAAACTGGCCCAACCTGTGTAGCTCTTTCCTTTCACTATTTTTGAAGAATTGTAAAAGTGACAAACCGCAGCGGCTAATCCGTCTGTAGCATCTAAGTTTTTTGGCAATGTTTTTAGCTGTAAGGTACTCTGTAGCATCTTTGCAACCTGTTCTTTACTGGCATTACCATTACCCGTAATGGCCATTTTAATTTTCTTAGGAAGGTATTCTGTAATGGGAATTTCTCGTGATAGTCCAGCGGCCATTGCTGTTCCTTGAGCACGGCCCAATTTTAACATGGATTGTACGTTCTTGCCAAAAAACGGAGCTTCAATAGCAATTTCGTCGGGATGATAGGTATCGATTAGTTCAATGGTTCGCTCAAAAATCAGTTTCAACTTCACGTAATGATCGTTGTATTTTTTGAGTTGTAACTCATTCATTTGAATGAATTCCATTTTTTTACCTTTCACTCTAATCAAGCCAAAACCCATAATGGTAGTTCCTGGGTCTATTCCTAGTATAATTCGTTCGTTGGTCAAGGTCAAATTCCTTTCTCACAAATTTAACGAATATATATTTGGAGGGGACTTAATGTCAGAAATTAATGTAGAAATATTACGGTTAGAACAAACCACTTAAAAGGTCTTCGGCTTTAAACCAAAGAAAAAGTACAATTGCCAACAACAAAACCAGAAACAATCCTCTTTTTGGGTTGGACTTTTTACGTTTTCCAAAGCGTCTTTCGAATTTCATAATTACGAAGTTACTATTTTTTTTGCTCGCAGCATTTCTCTTTTTCCTGGAGGGCCAGGGAGTCTTTCTACTTCAAATCCGACGGTCAACATGGCTCTTCGAACACTACCTTTGGCAGCATAGGTGGTTAGCACGCCACCATTCTTCATGGCTACAAACATCTTTTGAAAGATTTCCTCGGTCCATAGTTCAGGCTGATTGCGAGCGCCGAAGGCATCAAAATAGATCAAATCATATTGATTCTCGTCTGTTATATCTTGAAAGAATTGCTGACGTTTGGTAATTGAAAAATTCTCATGGATTTCAATCGGTTTCTCCCATTCCACATCATGCATTTTTTGGAAGTACGAATCGTATTCTTTAGCTTTCAATTCATCTACATAATTCAGAGCTTCAATTTCATCTCTGCCCACTGGATAGGCTTCGACACCTACATAATCAATGACCAAATCTTGTTTGACGTATTCTAAAAAAGTGATGAAAGCGTTTAATCCAGTTCCAAATCCGATTTCCAAAATAGATACTTTCCTTTGGGAAAGCTGATGCAATCCCGCTTCAATAAAGACGTGAAGGGCTTCTTGAATGGCACCATGTTTGGAATGGTACTGCTCGTTCCAATCTGGAAGATGAATGGTTGTAGAACCATCGGAAGTGATGATGATTTCCCGCTTCAAAATTACTTGATTAATAATTTTTGAATTCGAGGTATTGGACCCGGACACTTCACTTGGTGACAAGAAATACAACTGTTGATTACTTGATTGTGTTGCGGAATTAAAGAGTCTTTGTCCGTTAGGTTGTACAGAATCTTTTGTTGCATCAAGTAAAAATCTGAATAGCCTTTAAAGGCCACATCTCTATCATTTTCGTCGGTGAGAACGGCTGTATGTAATTTGATGAATTCCTGAGGATAGTCTTTTGGAAAATCGCCCTTCAACACCAATTGTTTGTTTTTGGCATTTTCATCAAACATTTTTAACATTAAAGCAGCCATTTCTGACTGCTTTACCATCATATTTTGATCGGTTTCAACCTTGACTTCTTTCTTCTGATTGCAAGAGGTAAGCAAGGCGACAAAACCAATGAGTAATAAGAATCTCATTATTTTTTCATTAAAACACCATGGGCTTCAAAAGCAAATTCCCTTTTTGGCTCAGTGATTAAAGCAATTTCTTCTTTGCTTTTCCCAGCGTCCTCAGCATAATGTCTTAATTCATCCACAGAAGTTTCTTTCACGTAGGCCTTACCTTCGACAATTACCTCTTTTCCTTTGCTATCCAATGGCATGAAGAATCCGTAATCTTTGAAACGAACCATTGATTGGATAGAATCGTTCAATGGCAACTTCATCCAACATCCTTTTTTAGAACAAACATCCGCAATACTTGAAGCAAATTTTACATTCAAGGTATCTCCTGCCTTCATGCTTGAAAATTTATCAAACATATTGGCTGCAGTCATTGCATTTTCATCGGAAATTTTCTCACCAAAGGAATTGTAAGCAAGATTATCATTGGTGTCATTACTTTTCTCAGACTTACAAGCAGCTAAGAACAACAAGGTGATTAACAATACATTAAAAGCTTTTTTCATAATTTCGATTTTTAGAATACAAAGGTAAAAAATATGATGGTATTTCATGTATAAATATCGAGATGAAAGCCAAATAAATTGTGTAATTTTGCACCTGCAAACAACAATCTATTTTATGAATTCAGATATCCGAATTGAACGCATCAAAGAATCAAAAATTTCTGGTGTAGACTTCAGCAATTTACCTTTTGGAAGTGTCTATTCTGACCACATGTTTATCACTGAATTTGTTGATGGAGAATGGCGCGACCCAAGGATTGTTCCTTTTGAGCCAATTGCATTGAGTCCATCAGCAAAAATATTTCACTACGGTCAATCGATTTTTGAAGGAATGAAGGCTTACAAGGATGCGAATGATGACATGTTCTTGTTTAGACCTCTAGAAAATGGAAGAAGATTGAACAAATCTGCATCTCGTTTGATGATGCCAGAAGTTCCGGAGGAGCTCTTCATGGATGGTTTAAAAAGTTTGCTCAAAGTTGATAGCGATTGGATCCCTACTACGGATGGAAGCTCCTTATACATCAGACCTTTTATGTTTGCGTCAGGAAACGGTTTTCACGCATCGCCTGCTGATGCATACACCTTCGTTATTGCAACGGCACCTTCAGGTCCATATTTTGGTGGAGAAGTACGCGTATTGATTGAAGAAAAATATGCACGTGCCGCCAACGGTGGTGTTGGATATGCAAAGGCTGGAGGTAACTATGCAGCGCAGTTCTATCCAACTCATTTAGCGAGTAAAAAAGGATTCAATCAAGTGATTTGGACGGACGACAATACACATGAATACATCGAAGAGGCTGGGGCCATGAACGTGTTTGTACGCATTAACGATACCCTATTAACAAGTCCGACCAGCGATCGAATTTTAGATGGAGTTACTCGAAAGAGTATCATTCAATTGGCTGCCGACCTCGGTATCAATACGGAGGTACGAAAAATTACTGTGAAAGAAGTGGTGGCGGCAGCAAAAGACGGTTCGCTTAAGGAAATTTTTGGAGCAGGAACGGCGGCGGTAATTTCACCTATCGCAGGATTTGGATACAAAGAGGAAACCTTTACACTTCCTGTATTGGAAGAACCAATGGCAGCCTTTTTAAAGAAAAAAATAACCGATATTCAAACCAACAAGGCAGAAGATCCTTATGGTTGGAGAGTTCAGGTTTAAAAAAATATCAAACTCAAGCGGAAGCATCGATTATACCAATCGGTGCTTTTTTTGTTTTTGCTATCTTTATTGAAACGCAAAAACAATGAAAAAATATCCAAAAGAAGACATTTACGTAGGTTGGGAACCTGAGAAATGCACGCACTCAGCAAATTGTGTAAGAGGATTACCTTCGGTATTTAAACCAAAAGAAAAACCTTGGATTAAAATAGACAATGCATCCAAAGAAGCCATCATAGCTCAAGTAGCCAAATGTCCATCTGGCGCACTATCTATTCATAGAGATTGATGAAAAAAGAAATCCTATTTGTTTTGTTATTTGGCTTTTTCAATTGTTCAAAGTCAGAAACTTCCAAGGCTATTTCAGCACCGCAATACCTCACGGTTTTGGGTATTGCTCAAGACGGAGGATCACCTCACATCGGATGTCAAAAAGATTGTTGTCAATCCATCTACAACGGACTTTCAAAAAGAAAAAGTGTTGTTTCTCTGGGATTGGTGGATACCGATAGGCAACAAAAGTGGCTATTTGAAGCCACTCCAGATATTGCAACCCAATTGGCTGATTTGGAGGAACATCATCTGAAAAATGAGTCCATCATCGATGGAATTTTTCTAACCCATGCGCACATCGGTCACTATACTGGATTGATGTATTTTGGAAGAGAAGCACTGGGGAAACAAGGCACCAAAGTATTTGCCATGCCGAAAATGAAGCAATTTTTGGAAACCAATGGACCTTGGAGTCAATTGGTGAACCTAAAGAATATTGAATTATCACCGCTAAAAAAAGACTCGGCAATTCAATTGAATTCGAGTTTGAGGGTGATTCCTTTTCAAGTTCCGCATCGCGATGAATATTCGGAAACGGTTGGCTACAAAATCATCGGGCCCAATAAATCGGCCTTATTTATTCCGGATATCGACAAATGGGAAAAGTGGGACAAGAACATTGTAGAAGAAGTAAAACAGGTCGATTATGCCTTTGTAGATGCTACTTTTTTCGATGCCAATGAAGTTAAAAGACCCATTTCTGAAATTCCGCATCCGTTTATTTCAGAAACTGTTTCCCTTTTCGAAAATGAATCACTTGCTACAAAAAGTAAGGTAGTTTTCATTCATTTCAATCATACCAACCCAGCTATCAAAAAAGAATCCAAAGCAAGGAAAACTATTGAAGCCCTCGGATTTCAGTTCGCTTCTGAAGGAGATCAATACGATTTATAAAACCAAACCATGAAATACAAACTCATTCTCATTTTTGCACTAAGCTTCACTCTTTCCAGTGTTTGTCAGGATCAAAAAGAAGACTTGGCTGGTATTAAAACCGCCATTAAAAATTATTACGACGGATATATTTATCGCGACATCAACAAACTTAACCAGGCTTTTGACACCATCAATGGTGCTATGAAAGTTCCCGTGAAAGAAAATGGAAAAGTTGTGGGATTTCGAAATCGATGGTTCAAAGAATTGCTACCAAAATGGGGCAATCGAAAACAAATGCCTTCCAAAACGCTTGCCAATTGTAAACTTGGAATTCTAAACATTGATTTGGTGGATTCTCAAATCGCCAGTGCAAAAATCAGCATGCAAGTTGATACAGTCACTTACATCGATATTCTATCCCTCCATAAGATTCAAAATGCTTGGAAGATTACCAATAAGATGTATACGGTTAGAGAAACTAAAAAATAACGAATTGAAACAAGAAGAACATAAAGTTGGCGAATTGATCTATGATGCGAATATCTATGATGGTATGAATACCTTTATGGACGACTTCGAATTTTACAAACGATGGACCACCAAGGGTGTTACCTTAAAGGTCTTGGAATTATGTTGTGGAACGGGAAGATTGACCATACCTTTAGCGAAAGAGGGGGTTGCGATTACTGGGGTCGACTTTACCGAGACCATGCTGACCCAAGCCAAATCGAAATCATTGAACGCCGGAGTTCAAATTGATTTTATAAAAGCAGATATTCGAGATTTTGATTTGAAGAACACATTTGATCTGATTTTTATCCCATTCAATTCCATTCATCATTTGTATAAGAATGAAGATTTGTTTGCCGCATTTCAAAGGGTACATCATCACTTAAAAGCTGATGGTACTTTTATTTTTGATTGTTTCAATCCGGATATCCGATTCATCACAGAAGGAGAAAAAGAATTGAAGCAAGTCTCCTCCTATGCTACCGATGATGGAAGAGAAGTGGTAATCAAAGAAATCATGCAATACAATCATCAAACTCAAGTGAACAGCATCGACTGGCATTACTACATTAATGGGCAATTTGATTCGGTTCAAAAGCTTGACATGCGAATGTTCTTTCCAAATGAATTGAATCACTACGTGACCTCAAATGGGTTTGACATCCTACATAAATTTGGCGATTTCGAGGAAGGTGAATTCAATGAATCTTCTCAGAAACAGATTTTTGTTTGTAAGGTAAAAAGTTAAAATACGGCATGGAAGATTACACCAATATCGAAGACCTAGGAATAGAAATTCACTGTCCCAATTGCAAGAATGAAATTGCAAACGACCCGAACTCCTTGGTTTTGGCAGAGGCCCAATGCGGAGCAATGTTAGAATGTGGCAAATGCTATGAGATTAGTTCTTGGAAATGGAAACTAAATCCATTTGTACTCGAACAGGTTCCGAATGAATTTGGAGGCACAATTGAGTGCGATTAACTCGCGAGTCTATCGGTTTAAAATCTCTTTTATATTCGGTTTGAAATAATTTGGCCCTTTTAATACCTTACCATCTTCGCGATAAATGGGTTTTCCATCGGCGCCCAATTTACTCATGTTCGAACGCTGAATTTCATTGAAAACCTCTTCAATTTTATCTTGCATTCCATGCTCTATAATGGTTCCGCATAAGATGTACAACATATCTCCTAAGGCATCCGCCACCTCAACCAAATCATTATTGTTGGCAGCTTCCAAATACTCTTCGTTTTCTTCGCGCATTAATTTGTAGCGCAGTAAGTTTCTATCGTCACCAATATGAGCGGTTGGTGTGTTCTTAATTCCTAATTTGAAAGCAGTGTGAAACTCGTGAACTGCATCTATCTTTTCTTTCATTGTTATGATTCTAATTACTACACCCTTCGACAAGCTCAGGGTGACATGATTTTACGTAAATGATTTTAAAATTTTGGCTGGCATTGCTTTTAATACCCAAGCAATTAATCGCCAACGTTTGGTGATATAAGCCACCCTCTTTTTCTTTTTAATGGCTGCATAAATTTGTCGAGTTGCTTTATCCAAAGGAGCCATCCAAAACAATTGATCTCCCAAAGCCATTGGTGTATCTACAAATCCGGGTCGGATGTCCGTTACAAAAACCTTTTTGGATTTGATACTTTTTGTTTTGATATAGAGACCTTCGAGGTAAGATTTCTGATAAGCTTTGGATGCAAAATACACCGGAGCCGCTCTACTTCCTCGTAAAGACGCGATGGATGTAATCCCAACCAAATGACCAAATTGTTGTTCTTTGAACAGGTTGTAAGTCAGCGTATACAATTTGGTAACTCCTAAGACATTCGTCAAAACACTTTGCTCCTCTTTGTCCCATTTCAATTTCGGATTAATAAATCCTACTCCAGATGACTGCACTACCAAATCAATAGTGATGAATTCTTCAACAATCTCTTCAAAAACTTTTTCAACTTCCTCAACTTTTTGAATATCGTTTTGCTTCACCAAAATTTGATCTGGAAACTCCTCGGCTAACTCTTCTAGTTTTTCCAATCTTCGACCTGTGATAGCCACCTTGTAGCCATCTTTAACAAGAAGTTTGGTTAGTTCTTTACCAATACCGGAAGTTGCTCCAAAAACAACAGCATGTTTCATTTTATTTGTATTTTTATGAGCGAAAAATCTGTGTTTTTCGTTGGCAGAAGATAGCCATTTCGAACTTCATTTGATTTTAAATACAAAACATTTTATCAAGAAGTTTTACTCATGTTTTTAAGCGCATTTTTTACCCCAGGTCGTATTGTTTTTATGATATTCTTTATCATTGCTTTTGTGAGCTTGATGATTTGGAGTTATCGAAAAGATAGTGACAATCACAACCGCTATTATAAAAATGCAGGGAAGAAAGTATTTCTTTATGGCGGACTTATATTGATCGTCTTTGTGATTGTTCGCCTCTTAGCCGGACATTAATCATCAATTAAGGTCGATAAATCTTTCTCGGATAATCCGAACTTCTCACCTTTTCTTTTTGTAATTCTGCCAAGGCGTCCTTCGCAATCCATTGTGCTGCTTTAGAGTCCAACTTAAGTATTTCGTTCGCTTCGGCAATAGCCATTTTTCGAAGATCTACATTGCGTTTCCCAATCCCTCTTAAAGCCCAGTTCACCGCTTTCTTAACAAACTTACGGTCATCAGTTGCCGCTTTTCGTATGATGGGAAAGAATTGCATGAACAATTCGTTTCCAGAGGTTTTGTCTGCCATGCAATAGGCTGCCATGGTGGCAAAGGCTGCTCGCTTTTGAAACTCAAGTTCTCTTTCTGACCAATCTAAGATTTTCGCCAAAGCAAATTCGCTTTTGGCGAACAGCCCCATACAGAAACTATCGCAGATTTCCCAATTTTCAAAGGTCACCACCCACTTCTCCATCAAGTCTTCGGTAACACTTTTGGGATTAAAAATTTTACTACAAAGTAATCGTGCTTCGTAAATTCCAGAATCAAAAAGAGCCAAGGCCAATTGATTGTTTATTCCAATTTCTTTGGCAATGATTTTGAGATCTTTGTGATAAACACCCAAGAAGTTTTCAGCCTCAATACCGAATTGCGCTTTTCGTTTGGCTACTTTCTCTGCATCTTGAAGTTCGTATAACTGTTCTAAAACTTCTTCTAGGGTCATTTGAATTTTGATTGATTGATTCATAAAAATAAAAAAAACCGACTTTTCAGTCGGTTTTAATTCTTATGTCTGGTCTTCCTATTTCAGAAAACTATAATTTTTCGAGTAAAACAACATTTGTTCTTCAAAGGAATTTGGTTGTGAAATTACAATGTCTGTGATACTTCCGTCCTCTCCCAATACAGGTTCCATAACTGGATTTACAAATCCACTATACGGGGCAGAAGTAAACTTCGCGTTACGATCTAGCACTTCTTTATGCAAGGCTTGATCTACCTTCACACCATAACCTTCTACCAAGGCCTTCGCAGCTTCAAAATCACCCTCAGATTTGATGCGTTGTGTTTCTCTCAACAAACGACCAAAAATCTCTCTTAACTTATCATAATCGTTGATGTTGTAATAGGTTTTTCCGTCTTTCACCACCTTTTCAATTACATTGTCTTTCATTCCTTGTTCAAAAGACCAGGCCGATACCCATTGGCGATTTACCATATGATCTTCTTCAATGTCATCACCAAGATTAATTCGAATCAATTGGGTCATCAACCCGTTTCTGATATAACCATCATAGGCAGCCATACCCATTTCTCTCCAATTATCGGTAAGTCCGAGTTCCTGTAGTTTTGGATCCATGAGGTAATACAATCCAACCAAATCAGCACGGCCTTCTTCCATGGTGGAAGCATAGTTTTTTAACGTCTCCTTTGGTTGTCCAACACCAGGATTGATAACACCTGAAGCGTGACCCACAACCTCGTGCAAGGCGGTATGCAATTTATCGGCAAGTTGACCGTATTTTTCTTCCAATTCAATCTCTTTCTCGTCGTGTGCATACTCTTTCAATCGACCTGTTCCGCCTGCATTGTTATAAGCATTGATGATGTTACCCAAGGAAACCGACTTAGAACCATGTTCCTGGCGAATCCAATTGTTATTTGGAAGATTTACACCAATTGGCGTACTCGGAGAGGCGTCTCCAGCTTCACCCGCCACGTTGATGGTCTTGTAAGAAACACCGACAACATTTTTCTTTTTATGACTTTCCATCAATGGAGCATTGTCTTCAAACCATTGGGCATTATCAGATAGTACTTTCATCTTACGAGACATGTCGAAGTCTTTTATTTCAACAATGGTTTCGTAAGACCCTCTGTATCCTTTTGGATCGTTATAGACTTCGATAAATCCATTGATCCAGTCGATGTTTCCTTCGGTAGAAGTTACCCAAGCAATGCAATATTGATCCCATGTATCAAGACTTCCCGTTTTGTAATATTCAATCAACAGTCCAAGAGCCTCTTCTTGCTTGGCATTTTCTGCCACACCTTTTGCTTTTTCCAACCACATAATGATCTGATCGATGGCTTCACCATACATACCACCAGATTTCCAAACTTTCTCCACCAATTTGCCATTTTCTTTTACCAACTTGGAATTTAAGCCTGCTTCAATAGGACGATCTTTTGGACCTTTGTAGGCAGTTGCATAAAAATCGGTTACATCTTTATCGGTGATATCTGGTCCGTAAAAATTAATTGCCGAACTCAACACATTATCCACTCCAGCCTTTTTATTCACCTTCTTGGCATCGGCATCATTGAATAAGACGGCTACGATTTCTCCATCCAACAGGGTATTGGAGTCTTTCAATAAGCCTTCAAAATATTCTTTTGAGAAATCAGGCTTGATCTTGTCATTGGAATAATGGTGATGGATTCCGTTTGAAAACCAAACTCGTTTTAGATAGGTTTTAAATGCCTTGAAATCATCTGATTCTCGATCACCTTTATAATTCTGATTGATGCTTTCTAGCGCCATTCTGATTTTTAAGTTGTGGCGATAGTTTTGATCCCACATGATGTCTCGACCTGCCAAACCAGCTTGCGTTAGGTAATACACCAATTTTTTCTCTTTCAAGGTCAATTCTTCAAATCCGGGAATTTGATAGCGAAGCACTTTCACATCGGCAAATTGCTCAACAAAATAGCTAAACTCCTTTTCCGTATTCTCTTTTTTACCAGTATCTGATCCACAAGAAATCAGTAGTGAAGCCACTAAAAAGCTTCCCAATAGCTGCTTAATTCTCATAATGTTATAGTTAAAGTTTGGTAGGCAAAGTACTACTTTCCGCTCTGTATTTTTCTGACTTTTATCAGTCTTTTCCATGCTTTTTGATGGAATAGAATGTACATCACAAAACAGCCTACATCCAATAAAAAATAAAAAAGGCTAATTCCACTAGGCGGATTGTTACTTGGCAGAAATTCGAAGACACCGAAAGCCGTTGAAGGCCATTCCCAGCACCCAAAAGCAGTTCCTCCGATTTCCAGTAAGGCCACTACGATGTACATGGTAAAGAAGTACAAACGGTCTTTTGGTCGAAACCAAAGAAGGAAAAAGACAAAGAATGTCATTAGGAATCCGAAAACATCGGAAAAGAAACACACATACACTACGGCAAAACCAATGATGATCAAAGCAAACAATTCCTCAATCTCTTTGTGATATTTTCGAGCCAGTGAGTCTTTGCTAAAGATAAAAACACGACCATACAAGGCTGCATGCCCTAAAGGAACATACCAAGGCACATTTTCCAACCGATACGTATACATACCCAAATAAATGGAAAATAAATACTCTCCAGCCAAGCCCAAAAACACGGCATACAGCATCAATTTTCGGGTTCTTGGAAAAGCTCTTTTGTACATCCAAAAGAAACTTAGTAATGCTAGAATATTAATGGGAAGTTGAGAATTTACGTAGTTCTCGGTAAAATAGGTTCCGTCGAAAAAAAGAATAAAGATGAACCCAATAAAGATTCCGACCTTTCTTAAAAAGATTTTAGAGAGTTTGATTAAATCAGTTTTCGGAACAGATACAATGCCTATCATTTGGGGTATTTAAAGCAGCTTGTTGTGTGATCATTTACCATGCCCGTTGCTTGCATGAATGCATACATAATCGTTGATCCTACAAATTTAAAACCTCTTTTCTTTAAGTCCTTAGAAATTTGATCAGAAATTGCTGTGGTGGCCGGAACATCTTCTCTTGACTCGAACTTGTTGATAATGGGTTTGCCATCTACATAAGACCAAATAAATTTGGAAAATGATCCGAACTCCTTTTGAATTTCTATAAACAACTGAGCATTGGTGGTAGCACTTCGAACTTTTAATTTGTTTCGAACAATTCCTTCATTTTGAAGCAATTCTTGAAACTTGTCTTCTTTATAATTCGCAATTTTCTGATAATCAAAATGATCGAAAGCCTTCCGGAAATTCTCACGCTTATTCAATATGGTGATCCAACTCAATCCCGCTTGAAACGATTCTAAAAATAAAAACTCATACAAGGTCTGATCATCATAAACAGGTTCACCCCATTCGTTGTCATGATAATCTTCATAGAGTTTGCTCCCCGTCGCCCAAAAACATCGATGTTTCATCAATTGGTTGTTATGGGTTTGATTGCCGTTTGTCTGGTATTGACATATTCAAAGGTTCCATCACCAAAAAAACCTGCTTCCTCCAACATAATTCGAATGTCTTTGTTCCATTCTTTTACATTCACCGTGGTGTTCAATTCAATGGCATAAGCCGTATTTTTCATTAAGGGATAATCTCCATTAAATGGAACGCCACCTTGTGAATCCCACATACCAATTGTTGTACCGGCACTATGACCGTAGGTACCTAAAGGATGCGTATAGATGGATGGTCGCAATCCTTCCTCTTTTCCTTGTTTTAAAGATGCCAATAGAATCTCATTACCGGTGCGTCCAGATTTCATATTAGTAGTCAAAATATCTTGTACTCGGTTCCCTTCTTTGAAAGCATCTTTCAAAAACTGCGGAACATCTGATTCGTCATCTTTCAGTAAATATCCGTGTTGTTGGCAATCGGTATTCAATCCCAAGTAAGTAATTCCGAAATCGCAATGAATCAAATCGCCCTTTTGAATCACATCAACAGGTTTTCCTTTTGAGAAGGATTCCACCTCCGACTTTAAAACTGCCTTGGCTCTTTGCACATCGATGGTGGGATGAAACCAGGTTTCCAAACCTAGTTCGGTGACTTTATCTCGCATGAACCAAACCACATCATCGGTAGTGGTTTCTCCGGGCGTAATCACAGCATCCGAAAAGGCCTCATCAATGATATCATGGGTAATTTTCACCAAATCTCTAAAGTATTTCATCTCTTTTTCCGTTCTGGTTTCGATCCAGGCAATTCCAAGTTTTTCAGCCGAAACAAACTTGTCCGAAATACTTTTGGGCATGTTTGCCTTCAGTTCGTCATAATCTGTTTTTACGAGACCATCCGCAATATTAAAATGCGTGGAAATGTTCAATCCTATTTTCCTTGGATTACGTTCAGTAATTATTTTTTCTAAGGCTTTCCATTGATTGGGCTCTTTCTCTTTATTCCATGCTGATTTGATACTTTTACCAATATCATAACGCGCAACTGCCAAACGTTCTAAAGTGTTCTTTTCTTTGTCTCTGTAAAACACAATAATGGTTCGTCTTCGTGCATTCAACCAAGTAGCTGGTAGCATGGTTTTCAAAATTGGATCTTCATTGTATTCTCTGGATATCAAAAGCCACATATCCAAATCCGCATCATCCATAAGCTTTGGTAGCAAATTCTGGAATCGATCTTCCAACAGTTCGTCCTCAACAATTGCCCTTTCCTTTTCTGATAAAATTGGGATTGTTTGAAATTCCGCAGGAGACTCTTCTTTACAGCTAATAAATGATAAAAAAAGAATGAATAGTAGGGTGTAACGCATGACGGTTTGGCTTTTTTAATTGCTGAAAATTACTGTTAAAAGCGTTAAAAACCAATCCTATTTATAAATAATTTCGCAACTTTATAGAGCTAGTTGATTACAGATGAAATATTTAAAATACCTTTTTGCTCTAAGTTGCTTGGGACTATTTCTATGGGCATGTGCCTCAAATCCTGTTAAAAAGAATACGGAAAAGGAAGAACCTGTAGTAATTGCCAATGATAGTTTGGAATATGAAATCATTATTATCGACGTCGGATTCAACTATTATTTAAATGCGGTGGCACAACCTCCAGGTTACTATTCTCAGAAGTATTTGGAAAATCAAAACCGAATCATGGTGGCCAATTGGAACTACCGTGTTGGGAATCCGCAGCAATACAATCCCAATTTATATTGGAACACCATTGAGTACTTTCCAAATATTGATTACGGGTATGAAGTGAATTACAAACTCTTCAATTACTTCATTTTTGCCCAAAATAAGTATAAAATAAATCTAAGAGGAAATCGACCGAATCGAATTAACTGACCTTCTTGAACTTTAGGAAGCTGTAGTCGTGCGGATTCTTTTCGTCCTTCTCAAAATCCTGTCTTGAGATTAATTCCCAATCAAGCTTATCAAACTCAGGGAAAAACACATCCGCCTCAAACTCCTCTTGCACTAAAGTGATGTCGAGCTCATCAACCAAGTTTTCTTCAATGGCCTGTTGGTAAATTTGGGCACCTCCAATAATGAATGACTTTTCCTGATCAGAAACTATATCAATGGCTTCTTTTAGACTTGTAACTACTTCACAGCCATCTTTAGTATAAGATGGATTTCGTGTAACAATTACATTAGTTCTATTAGGTAGGGGTTTGCCAATGGATTCAAAGGTTTTGCGTCCCATTATGATTGGAAAACCAGTCGTAGTTTTTTTGAATCTTTTTAAGTCGGATGGCAAGTGCCAAATCAAATCATTGTTTTTTCCGAGGGCATTATTCAATCCAATTGCAGCAATGATGGTGACCATACAGTTGATTTTTGAGCAAAAATAATTCAAATGAAATTCAGATTTGACGTTTTGAGTCAATTTTTACGAAAACCCCTTAAAATACGACAACGTTTTCGGTTGAAAACCAACAATTTCTTGACAGAAAAAAGTCATTAAAATTTTAGAATATTCTTAAAAAATAGGGGTAATAATTTTTAATAAATAGACAATCATTTATAGTTTTTAAGAAACTCATAAATCTTTTAAAATAGTTTGGTTTTTATTTTGTGTGTTCTCGTGCTTCTATACATTTACCATAGATTTTTTAATGAAAAAAAGTTATGGCAATTAAAAAGCAATTTTTGAAAAGTAAACCTGTTTGCAAAGTAACATTTACTGTTGCAGCAGAAGAAGCTAAAAGCGTAGAAGTTGTTGGTTCTTTCAACGAATGGAATGCTGAAGCGACTCCTTTAAAGAAGTTAAAAAACGGAACTTTTAAAGGAACTGTTGATTTAGACACTAACAACTCTTATGAGTTTAGATACATTATTGACGGCACTTATGTAAACGAAGATCAAGCGGATAGCTATGCATGGAATGACTATGCAGGAGCAGAAAATGCAGTATTAAACGTTTAGTAAGTTTTTTGAGTAAAAAGAAAAAGGACTCCAATCGGAGTCCTTTTTTATTATACAGCAACCGCTCCTTTAATATGTGGATGCGGATTGTAATTCAACAGTTCAAAGTCTTCAAAAGTGAAGTCCTCGATGTTGGTTATTGAAGGATTGATTTTCATTGTTGGCAATGGACGAATGTCTCTAGACAATTGTAATTCTAATTGCTCATAGTGGTTTGAATAAATATGAGCATCACCAAAGGTATGTACAAAGTCTCCGGCCTCATAGCCGCAAACTTGCGCTACCATCATGGTCAATAGAGCATAAGAAGCAATATTAAAAGGAACTCCTAAAAATACATCAGCACTTCTCTGATATAATTGACAAGACAGCTTGTTATTAGCCACATAAAATTGGAAAAAAGCATGGCACGGAGGCAAGGCAGCTTTTCCTGCCGCTACATTGTCTGCAAATGACTGAGAAGTATCAGGTAATACTGACGGATTCCAAGCCGAAACCAACATTCTTCTTGAATTTGGATTCTGCTTTAAATGTTCAATCACAATCTGTAATTGGTCAATTTCCTCGCTATTCCAGTTTCTCCATTGGTGGCCATAAACTGGACCTAAATCACCATTCTCGTCTGCCCACTCATTCCAAATACGAACGCCATTTTCTTGCAAATATTTGATATTAGTATCACCTTTAATGAACCAAAGCAATTCATAAATGATAGATTTTAAATGCAGTTTTTTGGTGGTTACCATTGGGAAGCCCTCAGACAAATCGAAACGCATCTGATACCCAAAAACACTTTTGGTTCCCGTACCAGTTCTATCTCCTTTTTCATTTCCGTGCTCCAAAATGTGTTTTACCAAGTCGTGATATTGCTGCATCTTCCCTTAAATTTTAGTGTGGTTAAAAATAAAAAAAGTGGGTAATACATTTTCTTCCAACCCATCCAAGAAGACAAGAAGTTATCAACTTTTTTTGATAAGTAAAGGGATTTATGAATTACGATTTGGGAATTATGATTTAAGACTCAACACTTGAAACTTATGAGTTGAGTCCACTTCGATATTTCGAAAAGCTAACTAAATATTACCCGATAATCATACCAGCAATGGTTGCCGACATCAAGGAAGCAATGGTACCGCCAATAAGGGCTTTCATTCCAAATTCGGACAATGTCTTGCGTTGCCCTGGAGCCAAAGATCCAATTCCGCCTATCTGAATTCCGATGGACGCAAAATTCGCGAAACCACAGAGCATGTAAGTCGCCATGATCACCGACTTGTTGTAATTCAAATGGATGGCATTTCCAATAGTTTTCAATTCCGCTAGCTGGATGTATCCCACAAACTCAGAGGCTGCAAGTTTGATTCCGAGTAATTGACCCATCAAGGCCATGTCTTCGCTCGCAACACCGATACACCACATCAAGGGAGCAAAAATATATCCTAGAATGAACTCCAAAGAGAATCCTTGGTAAACCGTGTTATTCGCAATAATGGTATCCAAAGAAGTGAATGTCCATCCGAAGTATTCGATACCGTTAAATCCGCCTACAAATCCTAAAATTCCATTGATCATCGCGATGATTGCTACGAATACCAAGAGCATTCCACCAACATTTACGGCTAAGCGTAATCCCTCTGTAGTTCCGTTGGCAATAGCATCTAATAAGTTGGTTCCGATTCTTTCTTGAGAAACTCGAACATCCGTATTTACCTCCTCTGTTTGAGGATATAGTATTTTAGAAATTACAATAGCCCCTGGTGCCGCCATTACCGAAGCTGCTAGCAAGTGCTTGGCAAATACCAGCTCTAACTCTTTATCACCACCACCTAAAAATCCGATGTAAGCCGCTAATACAGCTCCTGCTACAGTAGCCATACCTCCAATCATAACTAGGAGAATCTCAGAGCGATTCATTTTTTCCAAGTAGGCTTTGATCAATAAAGGTGCTTCTGTTTGACCTAAGAAAATATTCCCAGCTACAGACAAGCTTTCCATACCCGAAATTCCTAAGAAACGCGTTAAGATTTTCGCCAAAACTTTTACCACCCACTGAATGATCCCGAGGTAGAATAACAAGGAAGTTAAAGCCGAGAAAAAGATGATTGTAGGCAATACTTGAAAGGCAAAAATGTATCCGAAAGTATTCATATCGGCAACCAATCCTTCAAACAAGAATTTACTACCTGCTTTTGTGTATTCTAAAATTTCAATAAAGATTCCACCCACGAATTCGAAGATGGCTTTGACGAAGTTGATTTTAAGAACTCCAATAGCAATCAGCAATTGCAGGGCCAGACCGATTCCCACTTTCTTCCATTGAATCGCCAAGCGGTTCGCACTAAAAAAGAATGCAATCACAATTAAGACAAACATCCCTAATACTCCTCTCCACAGGCTTTGCATGGAAAAGCCTTCACTTGGTATGATTTGAGCATCGGTTTCTTGTACCAAGGGTTTGTCTTCTGAAACCATAATTGGAGCTTCCGAAGTAAACTTGAAAAAAACATCTCCCTCGGAAATGGTCAAGTTTGAATCTGATAATTCTACAATATTGTAATAGCGAACGGTATCTTTAGGTTGTTGATAATTGAAAATCAACAAATTGTTCTGATGGATGTAAGACCCTTTGGCTTCTAAATTTTTCGCTTTTAGGTTGTATTCAAAATTACCATTTGATAAGGTAAAGGTATCCAAGGAGTCAATGTCAAAAAGCGACTCTTGCGCCGTATTTTCTATCGCAGAAAAATTCCAGGATTTCTCAAGGTCTTGGCCAAATGCAACTAATGAAATGAATGCAATACAGATGGTAAAAAGGCTTCTTTTCATGGCTTATCGTCGGTCAATTTCATCTCTAATTTTGGCAGCCATTTCATAGTCTTCATCTATCACCGCCTTTTCCAATTCTTTTTGCAACTGAGCCATGGTAAGGCCCGATAAGCGATCTTCCTCAGTATCTGTAGGACTGAGTTCTACCAATGCCTCGTCGCCTTCCTCTGAACTTAATGGTTCCAAAGCCATCTCCTCTTCTACCTTGAGATAAACTCCCGCTTTATCAAGAATATTCTCATAAGTAAAAATAGGTGCGTCAAATCTAACAGCTAGGGCAATCGCATCAGATGTACGCGCATCAATGGTTTGTTCTTCACCTTCGCGAATGCAAATCAAACTTGAAAAAAACACGCCGTCTACCAATTTATGAATGACCACTTCTTTTACAAAAATGGAAAAGGTATCTGCAAAAGATTTGAACAAGTCGTGAGTTAATGGTCTGGGAGGACGAATTTCTTTTTCTAAAGCAATAGCAATGGATTGGGCCTCAAAGGCACCAATAATGATGGGAAGGGTCCTTTGACCGCCACTCTCGCTCAATACCAAAGCATAGGCGCCAGTTTGGGTCTGGCTGTAGGAAATTCCCTTTATATTCAGTTGAATTAAACTCATGAAATCAAAAGACTTTTTAGCTAAAAAGTAACAGTGGCACAATTTAATAAATTAAATTTCAAACCACCATGAAAATAAAAAAACCTACCAAATAATTGATAGGTTTTTTCCTTTTTGATTTATCAGACTATGCTTGTTTAAAAGCTTTAAGTTTATCAATTAATTTAGGTACTACTTCAAAAGCATCTCCTACAATTCCGTAGTCGGCCGCCTTAAAGAATGGCGCTTCTGGATCGGTATTGATCACCACTTTAACTTTGGAAGCGTTCACACCAGCAAGATGTTGAATCGCTCCAGAAATTCCGATAGCAATGTATAAGTTGGTCGCCACTGGCTTTCCAGTTTGTCCAACGTGCTCACTGTGAGGTCTCCATCCTAAATCAGATACTGGTTTTGAACAGGCGGTCGCTGCACCAAGTACATCGGCCAACTCTTCTACCATTCCCCAATTTTCAGGTCCTTTTAATCCTCTACCAGCAGAAACCACTACATCAGCATCGGCAATAGTTACCTGACCAGTTGCGCGTTCTACTTTTTCAGTAGTAACGCCCAATCCACCTTCTATTGAATAATCAAAATTCTCTGTGGAACCATCCACTGGATTCTCAACCATTCCGAATGAATTCTTAGCCAATCCAATCACCTTGTTTTCGGTTTTGATTTCAGTATTTGAAAAAGCTTTGTTTGAAAAAGCCTTTCTCTTTACTACGAAAGGTGTGGTAGAAATTAAATCAGACACCACGTTTGATGCATAAGCAGCATTCATTTCAACAGCCACTAAAGGTGCTAGATACAAACCGTCAGCACCAGAGTCGATCACAACCACATTGGCACCTTGATTGTTTGCCACTGCAGCAATAGCAGAAGCGTATCCTTTGGCATTGAATTCAGAGAAATCTCCACAAACCACGTTTACTACTTTGCTTGCACCATAAGTGTACAACTCAGCACTATCATTATTGTTTACGGTAACTACCGTCATTTCACTTCCCAACTGTTCAGCAATCTTATTTCCATAAGAAACTAGTTCAAAAGCACTCTTTTTTATTTTTCCATCTGACGAATCAGCAAAAACTAATACAGACATATTCTATTTTTTTGAAATAAGATTAATTAAATTACTTTGGCCTCTGTGTGCAACAAATTGATGAGTTCATCAATATTTTCTGCATCAACCAACTTCACATCTCCTTTCGGAGCAGGCTTCTCATACGAATTGATGGCTGCAGTTTCACCAGCATCAACAGGTTCTACAACCTGAAGTGGTTTTTTTCTTGCCATCATAATTCCTCTCATATTCGGGATGCGAAGATCCTTCTCTTCTACAATTCCTTTTTGACCTCCTACTACCATTGGTAAGGTGGAATTCAAATATTCGTTACCACCATCGATCTCGCGAACCAATTTCACATCTTGCCCGTCTACTTCAATTTCGGTACAAGCATTCACAAAGTTGAAATCGACAAGGGAAGCCAACATTCCTGGCACCATTTGACCGTTGTAATCAGCAGATTCCTTTCCTGCCAAAACCAAATCATATCCACCGTCTTTTACAACTTCAGCCAATTGTCTTGCTACTGTCAATCCGTCTACGGGTTCTGCATTCACTCGAATGGCATTGTCTGCTCCAATCGCCAAAGCCTTTCTCAAGGTAGGCTCTGTATTGGCCAAGCCAACATTTACAACAGTAACCGACGCCCCTTGTTTTTCTTTAAACCACATGGCGCGCGTTAAACAAAACTCGTCATATGGATTGATTACAAACTGTACTCCGTTGGTATCAAACTTTGTATCATTTTCTACAAAATTGATTTTGGAAGTAGTGTCTGGCACATGACTTATACATACTAAAATCTTCATTTACATTCATTTTTTGGTTGGAGCAAAATTAAGTCTTTTTTTTAAAAAATACTATGCATGCATAATATTTTTTTGCTTTTATGTGCATAGTCGAAATCGATTGCGCAATTCTATGAAAGAATTTGGCTTATTCTAAATTTTTGAGCAAAAAAAATGACAAATATTTCCTTATTTTTGCTCCGATCATAAATCTATTTTGAATGAAGACTGTACAATTTAGAGAAGCCATTGCAGAGGCCATGAGCGAAGAGATGCGAAGAGACGAGAGCATCTATTTAATGGGTGAAGAAGTTGCTGAATATAATGGTGCCTACAAAGCGAGTAAAGGAATGTTGGACGAATTCGGTCCGAAACGTGTTATCGATACGCCAATTGCCGAATTAGGTTTTGCAGGTGTTGCCATTGGTTCTGCCATGAACGGAAACCGCCCTATTGTAGAATACATGACCTTCAATTTCTCTTTGGTAGGTATTGATCAAATCATCAACAACGCGGCAAAAATCCGACAAATGTCTGGCGGTCAGTTCAACTGCCCTATTGTATTTAGAGGGCCAACTGCTTCTGCTGGTCAATTGGGTGCAACACACTCACAAGCTTTTGAAAATTGGTTTGCGAATACTCCGGGATTGAAAGTAATTGTTCCTTCAAATCCGTATGACGCCAAAGGTCTTTTAAAAGCAGCCATTAGAGATGATGATCCAGTAATCTTTATGGAATCTGAACAGATGTATGGTGATAAGATGGAGATTCCTGAAGGAGAATACGTGTTACCCATTGGTGTTGCTGATATCAAAAGAGAAGGAACTGATGTGACTGTTGTATCTTTTGGTAAAATCATCAAAGAAGCATACAAGGCAGCCGAAGAGTTAGCCAAAGAAAATATTTCGATTGAAATTATTGATTTGAGAACAGTAAGACCGATGGATCATGCCGCAATCATCGAATCAGTAAAGAAAACAAACCGATTGGTAGTTCTTGAAGAGGCTTGGCCATTTGGAAGTGTTGCCTCAGAAATCACTTTTAGAATCCAAAATGAAGCCTTCGATTATTTGGATGCTCCAATCAAACGCATTACGACCGCAGACACACCTGCACCCTATTCTCCAGTATTGTTAGAGAAATGGATACCGAATCATACGGATGTCGTCAAAGCAGTGAAAGAAGTATTATACGTATAAAGACAAGGAGAAACATCAAAAGTGTTTCTCTTTTTTTGTGCATTTAGTTCAGCCCAAACTACAGGTTTTTCCTTCATTCAAACCCAATCTTCCAAAAGAATAAAAATTAGGTTTAAAAATATGTTTCTTGAAGCTAAAAAATAGAGACCAAACAACCTATTTAAAAATGGTTTAATCCCCAGAAAAAGAACAATTTAACTCTTATTTTACCCTTAGTTCATCAAGTATCAAAAGTTGAGCCTTCATTAATTAAAGATTACTTTTTTTATCCCCCTAGTTTTTAGTACTTTTAGCCCCGCGAAAATTAAATTAACTAAATTATATTATGGACTTTATAGTAAATTTTTTACCTGCATTTGGTGTCCTAGCACTTTTATTTGTGTTTGTAAAGAGCGCATGGGTGGGTAAACAAGACCAAGGTGATGACAAGATGAAGAACATCGCCAAAAACATCGCAGACGGTGCCATGTCTTTCTTAAAGGCTGAGTACAAAATCTTATCAGTTTTTGTAGTAGCTGTGGCAATCTTATTGTATTTCAAAGGAAATGCTGAAGAAGGATCTAACGGAGTGGTAGCAATATCATTCATCGTTGGTGCAATCTGTTCTGCTTTAGCTGGTTTCATCGGAATGAAAGTAGCTACCAAAGCAAATGTTAGAACTACAAATGCTGCTAGAACTTCATTAGGAAAAGCTTTAGAAGTTGCTTTTGCCGGGGGTGCTGTAATGGGGCTCGGAGTTGTAGGTTTAGGTGTTTTAGGATTGAGTGGTCTTTTCATGATTTACAGTGAAATGGGCTGGGGAATCAATGAAGTATTAAACGTATTATCTGGTTTCTCTCTTGGAGCTTCTTCAATTGCGTTATTTGCGCGTGTTGGAGGTGGTATCTACACCAAAGCTGCAGACGTTGGAGCTGACTTAGTAGGTAAGGTTGAAGCTGGTATTCCAGAAGATCACCCATTAAACCCTGCAACTATTGCGGATAACGTTGGTGATAACGTTGGTGACGTTGCTGGTATGGGAGCTGACTTATTCGAATCTTATGTAGGTTCTATTATTGGTACGATGGTATTGGGTGCTGCTTTTGCAACTGTACCCGCATTTGCTGAATCTTTCAATGGATTGGGTGCTGTATACTTACCAATGGTATTAGCTGCTATCGGAATTATCATGTCTATCATCGGTACTTTCTTTGTAAAGGTAAAAGATGGTGGTAACCCACAAACTGCATTGAATATCGGTGAATTTGGTTCTGCTGGTTTAATGTTGGTTGCATCCTATTTCATCATTGACATGATGTTACCTGCATCATGGACTTTTGACGGAACAACCTTCTCATCAATCGGAGTTTTCTGGGCTGTATTAGCTGGTTTAGTTGCTGGTTTAGCCGTTGGAAAAATTACTGAATATTACACAGGAACGGGTACAAAACCTGTGACTTCTATTGTTAAGCAATCAGAAACTGGTAGTGCTACCAATATTATTGCTGGCTTAGGGGTTGGAATGATGTCTACAGCAATTCCAATCATCTTGATTGCTGCTGCAATTTTAGTTTCTCACTACTTTGCTGGATTATATGGTATCGCCATTGCTGCGGTAGGTATGTTAGCGAACACTGGTATCCAATTAGCTGTTGATGCTTACGGACCAATTTCTGATAACGCTGGTGGTATTGCTGAGATGGCTGAATTACCAAGTGAAGTAAGAGAGCGAACTGATAAATTAGATGCTGTTGGTAATACAACTGCTGCAATTGGTAAAGGATTTGCTATTGCTTCTGCTGCTTTAACAGCGTTGGCTTTGTTTGCTGCCTTTATGCAAACTGCAAACGTAACTGCAATTGACGTATCAAGACCAGACATCATGGCTGGATTGTTAATAGGTGGTATGTTACCATTTGTTTTCTCTGCACTTTCTATGAACGCAGTAGGTAGAGCGGCTATGGCAATGATCGAGGAAGTACGTCGTCAGTTTAGAGACATTCCTGCTTTGAAAGCTGCCTTAGAAGTAATGAGAGCTGTTGATTCGGATATGAGCAAAGCGACCAAAGAACAGAGAGCTACTTTTGATGCTGCTGACGGTGTTGCTGAATATGACAAGTGTGTTGAGATTTCTACTCAGGCTTCTATCAAAGAAATGGTATTACCAGGTTTATTAGCGATCATCGTACCAGTGGCAATTGGTTTCATCGGTGGTGCTGAAATGCTAGGTGGTTTATTAGCTGGTGTAACTACTTGTGGTGTATTGATGGCAATCTTCCAATCAAACGCTGGTGGTGCATGGGATAATGCTAAAAAAATGATTGAAAGTGAAGGTAGAAAAGGTACAGATGCTCACAAGGCTGCTGTAGTTGGAGATACTGTTGGTGATCCATTCAAGGATACTTCCGGACCTTCATTAAACATCTTATTAAAGTTAATGTCTGTTGTTGCTTTGGTAATCGCTCCAAGTATTGCTTTGTCTTCTAGCTCAGTTGTGGCAAAAGAAGAAATCAAGAAAGAAGTTCGTGTTGAAGTTAAAGGCGACAACGATCAAATGGCGATGGCTACCATTACAACAACTAAAGTTGTTGATGGTAAAGAAGTTACTGAAACCAAAACCATCGAAGGTACTTTAGAAGAAATCGAAAAGAAAGCAAAAGAAGCTGGCGACATGGTTGAAGTAAAAATCAAGAAGGTAGCTAAAGATGCGAAAGAAATGAAAAAAGAAGTGGAAGTTATTGTTGAGAAAAAGAAGCAGTAACCTACTTTCTAATTAGATATCAAAAAAGCCTTGAGAAATTCTCAGGGCTTTTTTTTAATAACTTCTTTTCTTGACCAGCTCAGGTGTTTTTCGCTCTACATAAGGTTTGAACAATTTGGTGAAAAAGGAGAATATTTTCCTGCGATATGCCAATCGTAAGGATCGCTTGCTAAACTTCAATAGCTTTCCAAACTCATTATCAAGTCTTAATTTGTAATCTTTTAAAAAGGATTCACTAAAGTCGTTTTGATCTAGACATTCTTTGACTTTGTTCGCACAAATGATTCCGGACATCATCCCAGTACCAACACCCTCTTTGTAAAATGCATTGGCTAGTCCGGCCGCATCGCCTACTAGTAAGAAACAATTTCCTGAAACTTTCTGGTTGAAGAAATGATATGGTATTCCCCATCCTCGCCAATTCCCTTCTCTTTTTGAATTGACAAATCGATCCTTGACCTTTGGATGCCTTGCTAGAATTGTCTCCAACTCTTCTTTTAAATTAATATTGTGCTTCTGAATATCTGAAGCATTTCCTCCCAAACTCACATTGACCATTCCGTCTGAAAGAGGAAAGACATAAAAGAACAAAGGCATCTTTTGATAATGTACTCGAATCTCGGCCTCCAAATCTTCTGAAAGTATGTCAGCCCCAGAATAATAGGCATTGATAAAGGTTGACATCTGGTCTTTCGGAATTTTGTTCTTGGCAAGTTTCCTCGAAACTACCGATTGTATCCCATCTGCACCCACCACGAGCTTGGATTGGATTGACTGTCCGCTTTTTAATGTGATTGCAACACCATTCTCTGTATGTATAATTTTCTTCACCTCATCACCAAAAATGGTATTGGCGTATTTCTTATTTAGATTCTCGACCAAGAAATTATCAAAGTCGATTCGCTTCGCATAGGAAATGATGGAATCACGATCCTCAGTTTCCTTGAAGTTGATGTAGTGATCATTATTGATATGCAACTTGATGGACTTGCTATGTAGAATTTTCGGATGTTCTAGAAAAGCTTGAAACAAATCTTCATCCAAGGTTTTTAATGCTTTGTAGGCATAAAGAATGAGTCCGTCACCACAGGTTTTGTCTCTGGGAAAAACGGCTTTATCGATGATGGTATGCGGAATCTTAAGTTGCGACAAACGGATTGAGGTAGCGGCACCTGCAGGACCTGCTCCTACAATACAAACATCAGTCAATAACGGTTCTTGGTTCTCGAAACTCATTTTGTCTTCAACAATGAAAAACGAATATAGTCATCTGTGAATTTCTGACTTAATTTATTGACGGATTTTTCATCCAGTTGCAAGATTCTTGGATAACCTCCAGTCGTTTGGCAATCACGTTGTAGGATGATCATCTTACCTGACGGAGTCAATTGTACCGTACCTGGCAATACTCCGGACGATAAAATTTGCGGCAGGTTATTCGGAATCGTCTCTTCCAAGACAACTCCGATTCGATTGCCGTTTTTTGACAATCGAAAGGATTGTGTTAGCAGTCGTTTTTGAGTCGAGTTTAACAGGTGGAATTCTGGTCCAGGAAAACAGGTTAGTGTCTCCTCTTTTGCAGATATGCTCTCCTCAAAAGTGTACGATTGATTTTCTTTTTTTCCTATTTCGTTACCTATGTTCAAAATAGTTCCTTTCTGTAATTTACTCTGTGGAGTAACCTGCTTAAATTGACTCCTACTTCCTTGAATCTTTTCAGTTTCGATTCCTCCATAAACCGATACATAGGTGTAAACTCCGCGAAGTCGCTTCCCAAAACCCAACACTTGATTTTCTACCACCGAAACTGTTTGGTTCATGGGGATGGAATTACCGTCCAAATTAGGGCTAAAATCGGCCCCTGTGATACAGATAGTGGTTGGTTTCAAGAAAAGCAACTTTCCACTCCCAAGGGTAATTTCTATGCTCGCTGCTCCTTTTAGGTTCCCAAGAATTTGATTGCTCTTCTTGTAAGACTCCATGTCCATTGCTCCTCCTTTTGATAAACCAAATCGAGACAACCCCGATCTACCCGCGTCTTGAACCGATACATGAATGCCTGGATGAATTACCTTAATCATGAGGAAAGGGTTTTGATTCAACACTTCCCGAATGCACTTCGAATTCCGATTTTGAAATCGGAACGAATTTCACGTAATCTCCCGATTTCACCTTACAAGGTGGATCTTGATTTGGATCAAATAGAATCACTGGACTTTGCCCAATGACATTCCAACCTCCAATTGATTCAAAGGGATACAAACCCGTTTGACTACCTCCAATCGCTACCGAACCTTTGCTTACCATTTTAGGATTGCCCCTTCTCGGATGATGAAGTTCCTTCGGCAATCCGCCTAAGTACATAAATCCCGGTTGGAACCCAATGAAATAAACTAAATATTTCGGTTCGGTGTGCATTTCAATAATGCGTTCCGATGAAATTCCTTTGGCCTCAGAAAGCTCATAGAGATCAGTATTATGTGATTCGTAATAGACGGGGATTTCCCAAATCTTCCGATCTGAAAAACTAATTGGACTTCTCGACTTATAGAAATTCTGTAGTTTGACAACATGCTCTTGAAAGCTTTGAATGGGTGATGAAAAAATCAGCGTAAGGGAATGGTATCCAACAATCACATCTTCCAAATCCATCCCATCCAAATGATTTTGGAATGCCAGCATATCTAAAAGAATTTCTTCTTTTACTTCGGCAGGCCATTCGACAAGAATTGCTTTGCTTCCAAAAGGTTTGAATTGTAGCTTATAATTTTTCAATTTGAAATTGTTGATTGAGCACTTGTAAAATTTCGATGGCTTTGGAATTGTCTCCATGAACACAAAAGGTGTCTGAGTCAATGGGTATCAATTGTCCGTTTAAGGTTCGTAATGTTCCTTGATGCAAACGTTCAACATGAGCTACAACCTCTTCTGGATGATGTAAGACTGCCTTGGGTTCTTGCCTACTTACCAACGAATAATCTTCGTTATAATTTCGATCGCAAAATACCTCATAACTAATCTGCATATTTCGTTTTTGCGCCAGCGCTGCTACTTTGGACTTTGGCGGAACAAATACTATTGCATTCCGTACCGATTGACGCACTGCTTCCAATACTATTTCTGCGGTTCTTTCATCTTTTGCTGCAAGGTTGTACAGAGCTCCATGAGCCTTTACATGGTAAATCTCTGCCTTCTTTTTTTTGGCAACGGCTGCGACCAATTCGATTTGATCTACCAAACTTTTTAATAGCAAATCATCTTCCAACTCAAGCACTTTTCTTCCGAAATTCTCTCGATCTGGAAATGAAGGATGCGCTCCAATCTGAACGCCATGTTGTAAAGCTAAGTCAATAGTTGATTCAATAATTTCAGCCGAACCAGCATGTGCACCACAAGCAATATTGCAGGCCGAAATATAGGGCATTAAAAGATGCTCATTATTGAGGCCTTCGCCCATATCGCAATTCAAATGAATTTGTCTCATATCAATTGTAAAACACTCGCGATTCCTTTAGCTCCTAAAAAGAAAGCAAAACCAACGATTAAGATTCCTATTAAATTCTGAAATTTCGAATTTGTATGTTCTTTTAAAAGCGACTTCCGATTCACCATCCATAGTAACAGACAGGCAAGAATGGGTAATAAGAGTCCATTGGCCACTTGTGCAAACTTTATAATCTCTATGGGCTTGAATCCGACCGTAGAAAACAAAACACCAAGTAATAGAACCACAATCCAAATCGCCTTAAATCTTTTAGTTTTAATGTCATCCTTCCAACCCAAACATCCTTTAACCACATAAGCAGCGGCTAACGGTGCCGTAATGGCCGATGTAATTCCGGCCGCAAACAATCCGATGGATAGTAAATATTTTGCAAGACTACCATAGAGTGGGCGCAAACTTTCCGCAAGATCTACCGCATTTAAAATCTCTGCGGATTGATTGGCTGCAGCAGAAATAATTATTCCCATCGAAACAACACCACCAATAATAATGGCAACCATAGTATCGGTTTTGGCGATGGATAAATCCTCTTTATTCGTCCACTTTTCCTTAGCGAGAGAAGAATGAAGAAATAAATTATAGGGCACCACTGTTGTACCTACTAAGGCCACAATGGTGAGTATGCTTTCCGAATTAAATGTTGGTATCAAAAGACCTTTCATGATTCCTGCTAAATCAGGTTTGGTAAGAATTGCGGTTAGCAAAAAGGAAACACTCATGAGTAAGACCAATCCGATAAAAAAACGTTCTAAGAACTTGTAGTTACCAATGCTCAAAATCACAAATCCTATCAAACCAATTAGCAAACTATAACCATTAATTTTAAAATCACCCATAGTCATTTGAAAATCCCCAAATAAGGTCTCAAGACCTAGAATTCCGCCACTAATATTCCCAGCTTCATACGCCGCATTCCCAACAAGGATGGCCATCAATACCAATCCGATGAGTGCGTAATTATAGATTGGATTTTTAATCTCCGATCTTAGCACCTGGGCTACATCCATTTGAGCAACTACCCCAATCCTCACCACCATCGATTGAAGGATAATCGTAATTAGGATGGACACCAACATGGCCCATAAAAGCGAATAGCCAAAATTTACCCCAGCCAAGGTACAGACAGTAACCGTTCCTGGTCCGATAAATGCTGCCGCCACGATGGGACCAGGACCTATATTTTTAATCCATTTTCTCAAAATCCATTCAATTAAATCAAAAAAAAACACCCATAAAGGGTGTTATAAATGTAGCTTATTATTTTTAATAGGCATATCGTTGTGGACCACCTCTTCGAATCTCTTCGTTGGCAAACTCCTCAAACTTTTTAAAGTTTTCTCTAAATGCATTTGAAAGTTTAAAGGCGGTGTCATAGTAGGCTTTGTCGTTGTTCCAAGTGGCTCTCGGACTTAACAATTCAGTTGGAACACCCGGACAAGTTCTAGGCTGCGCCACACCGAACACCGAATGAATATGATAATCTTCATAGGTGTAGTCTCCTAATTTTCCTTCCAATACCGCGGTAATCATGGCTCGGGTATACTTTAACGGCATACGTCTACCGATACCATAAGATCCACCAGTCCAACCCGTATTCACCAGCCATACATTCACTCCTGCTTCCTGCATTTTCTTACTCAACATTTCAGCATATTTCGTTGGATGCAAAGGCATGAACGGAGCACCGAAACAAGCAGAAAAACTTGGTAATGGCTCATCTACTCCAGCTTCGGTTCCAGCTACTTTTGCTGTATAGCCAGAAATAAAGTGGTAAGCCGCTTGTGAAGGCGTTAATTTTGAGATAGGAGGTAATACTCCAAAGGCATCAGCCGTAAGGAAGAATATATTCTTTGGATTCTTACCAATAGATTTCTCGACAATATTATCAATATGATACAATGGGTAGCTTACCCTCGTATTCTGAGTAATGGTAGTATCTTCAAAATCGACATTTCCTTGATCATCTAGGATGACATTTTCAAGAATTGCTCCCTTTTTAATCGCATCATAAATCTGCGGTTCTTTTTCTTTTGAAAGGTTGATCACCTTTGCGTAACAACCACCTTCAAAATTAAAAATGGTGTTTTCGGCAGTCCAACCATGTTCATCGTCACCAATTAACGCTCTGTTTGGATCGGTTGATAACGTTGTTTTTCCTGTTCCCGAGAGTCCGAAGAAAATAGCTGTATCACCATCCTTACCTACGTTGGCAGAACAGTGCATTGGCAAGGTATTTTTATACACAGGAAGGATAAAGTTTAATGCAGAGAAAATTCCTTTTTTGATTTCCCCAGTATATCCAGTACCTCCTACCAAAGCAACTTTTCTTGTAAAGTTTAAGATGGCAAAATTATGCTGACGCGTTCCATCGACTTCAGGATCTGCCATAAAACCAGGTGCATTCACTACCGTCCATTCAGGATCAAAACCTTCCAATTCCTCACTAGTTGGTCTAATGAACATGTTATGTACAAACATGTTGCTCCAAGGATATTCATTCACAGCACGAACACTCATCTTGTAGTTTTCGTCTGAACAGATAAAACTATCGCGAACATATACCTCTTTATTGGAGAGGTAATCGACAACTTTGTCATACAACGCATCAAATTTATCAGCATCAAAAGCTACATTGATGTCACTCCACCAAACTTTGTCTCTGGTGATGTCATCTTTCACAATGAAACGATCCTTTGGTGATCGTCCAGTAAATTCTCCTGTTTTTACATTAATCGCTCCAAGGCTGGTTTCCTCACCTTGATTTTTTGCCAAAGTTGCGTCGTGTAATTCATCTGAAGTAAGCTGATAACGAACCGTAGCATTTTTGATTCCTAGTTGTTCTAACGAAATCGATTTCGTATTGGGGTTTGCAACTGCCATAAAAAATTAAAATTTATTTATGCACGCAAAATTACACAATATTTTGAGAGAAGTGAGTTTTCTTGAATTAAATTCTATTTAATCCGTCTTTTTGAGCGATTTATTGAAGAATATGTAAATCATATACCCCCAACCTAACATAAAAAGTAGTCCGCCAAGAGGTGTTACCCACCAAATGGATTTCACATCAATGGAAGTTAGGTGAATGGCATAAATAGAACCCGAAAATAAAAAGATAGCTGATAAAAATATGTAGCTCAATGTTTTAGACTGTTTTTCAGTGAAAAAAGAACTTGCAAAAACAATGAAAATAACGATCACATGCATCAATTGGTAAAAAACGCCCGTCTTAAAACTTTCCAATTGTTCGGCATTTAAAACCTCTTTCAAAGCATGAGCCCCAAAGGCGCCCAATACAATTGACAGGAGTCCAAGCAAGGCTGTAATCGTTAAAATTCTAAACATTTTTCCTACTTTTTGTTATATTTTAAACAAAAGACTATCTTCGTTCTACTGCAAATTTAGACGATTTTTTTATGAAATCTATCCTCATTATCGGATCTGGAAAATCAAGCATTTACCTTATAGAATATTTGGCTGAAAAAGCAATTAGCAACCAATTTCATTTGGTCATTGCCGATCAAGTTTTGAATAAAAACATCCAATCCGTTATTGAGGCAAATGAGCTCGTCTCCTTCTTACAACTAGACATCAATGATGAGGCAAAAACGTCACAATCCATTGAAAAAGCATCCATTGTGGTTTCTATGCTACCAGCTCGTTTTCACATTCGCATTGCCAAAATGTGTCTCGACTTGGGCAAACACATGGTGACGGCATCTTATGTTTCAAAAGAAGTACTAGATCTAGATGAAGAGGTAAAGAAAAAGAACCTGATTTTCATGAATGAGATTGGGGTCGATCCGGGTATTGATCATATGAGTGCCATGAAAGTCATAGACCGAATTCGAGATAACGGTGGAAAAATGCTGCTCTTTGAATCTTTTTGCGGAGGTTTGGTAGCTCCTGAAAGCGACGACAATTTATGGAACTACAAATTTACATGGAACCCTAGAAATGTGGTCTTAGCCGGACAAGGAGGTGCCGCCAAATTCATTCAGGAAGGAACCTACAAATACATTCCGTATCACAAGCTTTTCAGACGAACCGAGTTCCTTGACCTACACAAATATGGAAAATTTGAAGCCTATGCCAATAGAGATTCTTTGCGATACCGTCGAATTTACGGACTTGAAGACATTCCGACAATGTACAGAGGTACCATCCGAAAAGTGGGATTTTCAAGGGCCTGGAATATTTTTGTTCAATTGGGAATGACCGATGATTCCTACACGATCGAAAACTCAGAAACCATGAGTTATCGCGATTTCACAAACCTCTTCTTGGCTTATCTACCCAATGATTCCGTAGAACTCAAATTACGATCTTATCTAAAAATTGATCAAGACGATGTGATGTGGGACAAATTAATTGAGCTCGATATTTTCAATCCGAACAAACTAGTCGGACTTAAAAACGCGACTCCAGCCCAAATTCTACAAAAGATTTTGATGGATTCATGGACCATGAAACAGGATGACAAAGACATGATTGTGATGCAGCATATGTTCGGATATGAATTTGAGGGTAAGAAAAAGCAAATTGAAAGCAGTTTGGTGGTTATTGGAGAAAACCAAACCTATACCGCAATGGCAAAAACTGTAGGACTTCCCGTAGCCATGGCAACCTTAAGAATTCTAAACGGTGAGATTAAAACTCCAGGAGTTCAGATTCCGATCAGCAAAGAAGTTTACAATCCGATTCTAAAAGAACTGGAAAGCCACGGTATCAAATTTTTCGATTATGAAGTTCCTTACCTAGGTTACAACCCGAACAACATTCAAGGGTAACTAGAAATTCAAGTAAAAGTCTTTGGTTAAGTTTTGAAATTCCTCGGTATAATCATGTCGAGAATTTTCTACGACTAAGTTTTGTATATCCACAGTCTTCTTAGCGAAAGACAAATCGAGCATGCTTCGCTTAATTATGGAATTGGGTGTACCCTGCACCCGACAAATTCGAGATGGAAACAACTGATATTGTTCAGCTAGATTCAGAAATATAGTTTCCTGTTCAAAGGGAATGATATTTGAAAATGATCCAGTTTTAGAAAGTATTTTCGACACCCCAGAAAGCAGCTCTTCAAAAGACAAGGAACTTGTATTCCGTGCTTTTAATCGTTTGGATTCTTGTGGTTTTATGGCTTCTGTAAAAAAAGGCGGATTGGAAATGATGCCATCATATTTCCGATCAACTACCCTACTTCCCGAACAAAAGTCTTGAAAAGTAGTGTGTATTGCGTGGATTCTTTCAGACCAAGGTGAATTTTTAAAATTATATCGTCCCTCATCAAAGGCATCTTTGTCAACCTCTATGGCTTCCATAAATGCGCTTGGAAATCGTTGCGCCAACATCAGGGATAGCACTCCAGTCCCAGCACCAACATCCAGGATCGAACGAGCATCTTTTGCGAACTGAGTCCAAGCTCCCAATAAAATGGAATCTGTACCAACTTTCATGGCGGACTCTTGCTGCTTGACCGTAAACTGCTTAAAGCGAAACATTACGTGCAAAGATGGTAATTAAGCTTTATATTTGTACAAAAGAACAACAACAAATGAGAAAGCCCCTTTTATTACTTTTTATTTCACTTATCGTTTTCGCATGTACACCTGGAGCACAGGCTGATGCAGAGGAAGAAGTGATTCCGATTGCGGAAACTGATGTTCGTTTTGAATTTTCTACCACCGAACCAAACTATGACGAAGTTGAAATGGTGTATTACGATCATACCATAGATGCTTTTAGAGATTCTACCTTGGTTTTTAACTACGACAATGGTGGAAATCCCTTACCGCTGATTTTACTTTGGGAAAATCATGGTTTCAAATACCTCAGAGGTGAGATCTATAGAAATAATTTTAGTCCGGCAGAACTGAACGTAAAGATTTTCGTGAATGATACGGAAGTTTACAATGAAACGGAAGCTGGCACACCCAATCAATTTGCAAGAATTGTATGGGACTACACCATCGATTGATCGATTTAACAAGAAGTTTTAATTCGTAAGATTAGTGTCTTACATACTTATCGAATACCTCAATCACTGGTTGCACGTTACCGTCATTTTTAAAAAAAGTACGTTTCGAAAATGCTTTGAAGGGAGCAGCGGGTTCCCACCAGAAAATACCTTTTCCAAGGTTGTTCGGAATTTGAAGGACGATGTTGTGAACGTCTTCTAAAAATTGTTTTTGGCCCTCTGGAGTTTCTGGAAAAGGTGCTTTTTTATCTCGGTATTCGGCAGGTCCATAATTGTAGGCAGTTTCTACCAAAATGATGTCTTTTTTGTAATTCAAAGCCGTAAAATTGAGGCATTCTCTCAAATCTAAAAGGCTTCCATGCCACCACGGATAGTAGGATTGACCGATGATATCGTATTGAATGTTATAGGTATGAAGTTTGTCGTACCAATACTTCGTAAAGTTCTTATCACCACCCTTATCGATATGAATCATAATTTTAGGAGGTTTTTGATTGCCACAACTTGCCATCACACCATTGATTCCGGCTTGCAGTAAAGCAGCCAGATTATCCCAATTTTGAGGTAATTTCCCATTTGGCCAGCACATACCATTGCTAATTTCATTACCAATTTGTACCATTTCTGGAAAGACCCCGGCCTTTTTAAAAGCCATCATGGTTTTCTTAGTGTATACGTACAAACTATCCTCAAGCACCTTCTGCTCTAAACCTTCCCATGCTTTTGGCAAATACTGTTTGGCAGGATCTGCCCAGGTATCTGAATAGTGATAATCCAATAAAAACTTAAATCCCTTCTTTTTGGCTTCTTGAGCCAAGGCAATGGTGTATTCTAAATTATTAGGTAACTTGGTTGGTGTATGAAACAGCCTTAAGCGAATCCAATTATATCCATGATCCCAAAATATATCCAAGCCCTTCTTGGGTTCACCATCTTCTTTAAAGAAAAAGCCCTTGTCTTCAGCCTCTTTCAAAAAGGATAGATCGGCACCAATGGCATATTCTTGACTGTAGGAAACCATTGTGATTAAAACAAAAAGTAATAGACTAATTCTCTTCATTGTTTTCTTTGTAAAATAATTCTTTCGAAGTCTCCATTTGTAAATCTTCGGACTGAACAGAGATGAAGATGTCTTTTTTTGATCTTGGTTTTACACGAACCAATACCGATGCAATTCCGGCTTCGCAACGAACAATGGGATCTCCAATGATTTCGGCCTCTCCATCGACGACAAACTTCACCTCACCATTGTAGTTCGGAGTTCTAAAAAAGTCCTTGTCCATCACCACAGCATTTACAAGAATCAAATCATATAATTCGTCTTCATAATACTGAGTTTCGTCATCTACAATGAGGCGCATCATTTTTGGCTTGCCAGGTGTATTTCGATAAAATTCGGCCGACTTCACCCCATTGATATACCCAATGGCCTTCAACTCGCCTGCTTCAAAACCTCTTAGTTTGAAAGTAAAAGGTGGATGGTTCAAATTGTTCGAAATTCTATTGGAATCGGGTTTTTGCTTCCCTAGACTTCTTCCGTTTAAAAACAATTCGACTTCGTCACAATTGCTAAAAATTCGTACATCGGTTGTACTTTCAGGTGTCCAATAATTAGCGATATACACCATGGGTTCTCCTTGTGGATGATCTGCATCGCGCTGACTTTTATAGAAGTAATAAGAGAACTTGGGTACTCGGAATAAATCCATAATTCCAGAGGCTTCAAGATCATCAGCATATCCACGGTTGTAATCAAACATGACCCAATACCCATCTGCAAAGGCAGGTGTGTTGAAATTATCGTTATGAGCCTCTTGGATATTCAATGCCTGTTGCAACAAACCTTTTTCTCCGGCACCTCGTAATTGCCTGCTCGAGCGCTCTGCCTGTAACAGGTTGCCCCAAGAATCTTGGTTCAATCCCGCATTCATGGCATAATATTCCCAGTCGCCATATTCAGAAACATTATAGGGCTTTTGAATCTTCGGATCGTAATGTTTCAATCGGTGTTGACGGGCCTGTAGGTAAATATCATATCCATTGGGTTGCCATCCTGCGGTGAAACATTGATCTCCTGGATATTCTTCATGAGCAATTTTTGTCAATTCGTCGATAAAGGGTTCTGGCATCCAGCTTTCATTCAAAGAAACTTCCCAAGCAATCACAGAAGCTCTGTTTCGATCTCGGCGAATCAAATCTCTCGCTGTTTGAAAAACATGCTTTTGAAAGGCTTCATCCTCACTAAAATATTGCCAACCCAAAATGGCATTGATGGTTACCAATCCTAATTCATCACAAGCATCCATAAAAGCGGGACTCTGTGGATAATGCGACAATCGGACGTAATCAAATCCGGCCTCTTTTATCTTTTTCGCATCCCGATAGTTGGCGTTATCTGTAAGGGCGTAACCCACATTGGGATATTCTTGATGGCGGTTGACCCCTCTCAAAAATGTTTTCTTGCCATTCAAGTAAAAATCTTGTCCTTCGAAGCGCATGGTTTTGATCCCGATACGTCGTACTTCTTCGTCTACCACCTCATCATCAACAAGGACTTGCGTTTTTAAATCATACAAACTCGGATTCTCTGGAGACCATAAATCTGGATTGTTTACACGTAGGAAGACGTTGTTTTGCTTATCGGCGTTTACTTCAAACTGACTAATCTCACTTGTAGTGATGTGTACTACTTCCCCGTTCCTTTCCAGAATGTTCTTCACCGTAACATCCACAGGTTCGTTGTCTTCATTTCGAATATGCGTTTTTACTTGTACCAAAGCTAAAGTATCCGTTACAGTAGGATAACTCACGAAAACGCCACCACTAGCAGTCTTATTCTCAAGGATAGGATCTGTGATGTATACATTGTTCTTGGTCACCAACCAAACATTTCTGTAGATTCCGCCATAAGTATTGAAGTCTAATTTCTCAAGTGGTTTCGGACCCGTAATTGGATTGTCTTCGTTATTGAGTTTTACGGTTATCGTGTTGTCCTTGCTGTAAAAAACATCTTTTGAAATATCAATGGTAAACGGCAAATAACCGCCTTGATGCGTGATCATCTTTTTGCCATTCAACCAAACCTCTGCGATATTCATAGCTCCGTCAAATCTTAGAAAAAGTTTTTTGTCGCGATAGTCATTGTTAAGCGCAAATTGCTTCTTATACCAAGAAACACCTTGCCATTGATCATTGACAACACGAGGTTCAATTTTGGGAGTGTGGGGTAAATCGACTTGCTGCCAATTTTCTTTGACAAAATTGGTCACATAATTGGTCGTGTCTTTTTCGACATCGGTCATTAAAAAATACCAATTGCTATTGAATTTTATCGCTTCACCAGTAAAATCATTGTTAGAACCACATTGCATCAATAGTAGGGCGATGCACAACCTAAAAATCCATTTCATTCGAAAAAATATTTGTCTAAAATTACGAAATACAATGCAAAGATGAAGCTAAAAAAAACCAAGGAAAGCATCCAAAATTGCTAATATTTCTAGTAATTTGGCATAAAAATTAAAACAGGCATGTTTAGTTTGATGAATTTATATCCGTTAAAATTCCAACCGCTTTACAAATACCGAATGTGGGGTGGTAGCAAATTACGAGATGTGCTTCAAAAGGAATATGAAGGAGAGAACATTGGAGAGTCTTGGGAAATTTCGGATGTAAAAGGAGATGAAACCCGAGTAATGAATGGTGTGTTGACGGGGTATACGCTACGCCAATTGGCAAACGAGTTTGGCGGTGACTTTTTAGGCCATTCGGTCTATGAAAAGTTCGGAGAAGAATTTCCGCTTCTCATCAAATTCATTGACGCCAAAACACCGCTTTCTATTCAGGTGCACCCGCACGATCATATTGCCAAAGAGCGCCACAATTCCTTCGGAAAAAACGAAATGTGGTATGTGATGGCGGCTGATGAAAATGCTGAAATTATTGTAGGATTCGATACAGAAGTAGAAAAAGAAACCTACTTACAGAAGCTCAACGAAGGCAAGGTTCTGGACATCATGAATGCCGAAAAGACAACGGCAGGTGATGTATTCAATATTCCCACGGGAAGAGTTCATGCCATCGGAGCTGGTGTATTATTGGCCGAAATTCAACAAACATCCGATATTACCTATCGAATTTACGACTATAATCGTGTCGACAAAGCCACAGGAAAGACTCGAGAATTACATAACGATTTGGCCATTGACATGATTGATTTTGAAGTTCATGATTCGTACAAAACGGATTATGAAAAGAAGGAGAATGACCGGAGCAAAATGGTACACACACCCTACTTTAAGTCGAACATCCTTCTCATGAGCGAATCAAAAGCGATCAACTATTCCAATATCGATTCTTTTGTAATTCATATTTGTACAAATGGTAGTTATGATCTCAGGTATGAAGGCGTTGATTATTCTGTAAAAAAGGGTGAATCCATTTTGTTACCTGCGTCTATCAATAGCATTGAAATTTCACCTAACGGAAACTGTGAGATTTTAGAGGTTCATATGTAGCATCGTTAAAAAATATTTAAAAGGGATTGTACAACACAATCCCTTTTCTTTTTTGGGGTTGTATTTATAAAACCTCATATGAAAAAACCCACCAACACCAACAGCATACTATTTCTCATCTTCATTTTGATTCTAGGTTTCGGGATTAAATTTCATTTCGGTTCCCTGTCCAATCAAGAAAAGAAATACCAACAAGCTCTAAAACTTCAAGAAGCTTTGCAAGACAGTTTGAGAAGTTATCGAACCGAATCTGGAGTCCTCATTTCTGAAAAGCGAAGTTTGCAAATCAACCTAAAGGAACTTAAAGGAATCAATGAAAAATTAAATACTCATCAACAGCAACTTGTAAAGAATATCCAAAAACTTCAGAAGGAACGTAAGAATGAAAAAGAAGTTTTTGCCGCGGCGCAAATCAACTACAAAAAGCTCATCGATTCGCTGCACATTCAAATGGCTAGTTTGAAAAAGAATCTGCATTTTGAAAGCACAAATCCCAATTTTCAATTCGATATTGAAATCGTAGGGGTTCGACCTTTAGAAAATCAAACACCTAAGTTAAACATCCAATCCTTGGATTTTCCCAATACGCAAACCATCACCTTTAACTTTGATAAAAACCATCGAAAAGATTATCCGATTTCATTCTCAGTAATGAATTCCAATCCCTATTTCAAAACAAACAATATTGAAAGTTATGTGATTCCCGGAATTCAAAAAGAAGTTGTGAATCCGAATGCTCAGCAGAAATTCAGAAATTGGTTTCAAAGAAATGGCAATCGGCTTTTAGTAGGAACCCTCAGTTTTTTAGGCGGAGTGGCCATTGCTTCCTTCTAGAATTAGTTGGCAACTTTTTTTAAGCTCGCTAATTCTACCTTCAACTCATTAAACATTCTCAGGATACTGCTAATCTTCAAATCTTGCTCGTCATACTCTTGGGTATTGATGGCACAGGTAAATTTCCATAATTCGAGTACTTCTGAAATCGGCACTTCATAGGCTTGATACTCAGCATTATCAGGCTTCAGTAATAGGGATCCTCTTTCTTCAATCTGATTGTAAATGCGCTTGTAGGTGAGTCCGTCATTCTTGGTCACCACCACATAAGAGGTTCCGTCTTTGATATCGCGAATGTCTTCCACAAACTCTCCCACCACATAAGAACCATCTTTCATCGGCAACATAGAATCTCCTTTAATAGGGAAAGCTCTGTGTTTACCAGTTGGTAAAAAAGGCAACTTGATCTTTTGCAATTGCTCGATATATTCAGGATCGTTATACCCCAGTAAATACCCTGCTGAAGCCTTGGTCGGAATAACCTCAATCAAATTTTCATTGTCATTGTCTACCATGATGGGAAAAAGTACGCGCTGATTTCCAATTTCAATAAAGGAATTATCATCGGTCTTGGTCAAGTCCTTTTTTACCAAAATATCAATGGGTAGTTTGAAGTAATCTGATAAGGTGATAAGGGTTTCAATCGGTGGTTCACTCCTCGCCTCTTCGTAAGATCCAATTCGCGATCTATTGATGCGCAATTCTTCTGCCAATTGCTCTTGAGTGAGCCGATTCAATTTCCGTAAATGACGAATGTTTTTTGATATCATTTTCATAATACTACAAATATAAGCAAGTAAAACTACAATATGTAGATATTTTTGTGTTATGTTTTTAAACACGCATTCTTATTACAGTTTACGCTACGGAACTATTGCTCCTAAAGACTTGATTCACAGCATGAAATCATTAAGAGTAAATTGTTTTGCGATTACCGATATCAATGCAACCACCATGGCCATAGACATCTATCGAATGGCAAAAAAAGAAGGCATCAAAGTAGTTTTAGGGGTCGATTTCAGGAATAATGCAAGGCAACAATTTGTGATGCTGGCCAAAAACAATTCGGGCTTTACCAACATCAATCGTTACCTATCTGAGTTTTTGCATCAGCGCGAATTTACCATACCCAAAAGAGCCAAAAAACTAGCCGATGTGATCGTGATTTACCCCTTTGCTTCTTGTCAACATTTCAAGCTTTTGGATAATGAATATCTAGGGGTTCGTATTGAAGATTTAAAAAAACTACCTTTCTCCAAATGGAAAGATCAGCAAGACAAATTGGTGGTACTGCATACCATTTCCTTTGCTGACAAAAGAGGATTCAACACACATCGATTGCTACGTGCGATTGACAACAATACTTTGTTGAGCAAACTTCCAAAAACAGAACAGGGGAATGAAAGTGATGTTTTGATACCTATTGAAAGATTGGAAAAACTCTTTTCCGACTATCCGAAACTTATTGCCAACACAAAGCAGATTTTAGATCAATGCAGTGTGGATTTTGACTTTTCAGATGGTGTTCCGAACAATCAGAAATGCTACACCAATAATGAAGAACTGGATTTTAGACTTTTAAAAAAACTAGCATTACAAGGATTGGAATATCGTTATGGGAAGCCCACCCAGAAGGTCTTATCGCGTATCGACAAAGAACTTTCCATCATCAAAGAGAAGAACTTCGTCTCCTATTTTCTCATCAATTGGAAAATTCTAAAATATGCACGAAGCAAAGACTACTATTACGTAGGTCGAGGTAGTGGCGCCAATAGCATCATTGCCTACCTCCTTCGAATCACCGATGTAGATCCGGTTGAACTCGATTTGTACTTTGAGCGTTTCATCAATCTGTACCGTAAGAATCCGCCTGATTTCGACATTGATTTCTCTTGGAAAGATCGCGATGATGTTACCGATTATATTTTTAGACGATTCAAACACACTGCATTGATATCGGTATACAACACCTTTAAATTCAAAGCTTCCGTACGAGAATTAGGAAAGGTGTTCGGATTGCCAAAACACGAGATCGATAAGTTAACGACGAATCAATTCGCCTTTGAAAAACTAGACCGATTGTCGCAATTGGTACTCACCTATGCCAAATACATTCAGGGCTTTCCGAATTATTTGGGCATTCATGCTGGCGGAATTTTAATTTCCGAAAAGCCTATTCACAGTTATGTTGCCACATTTATGCCACCCAAAGGATTCGCCACCACACAGTTTGATATGGTCATTGCCGAGGATGTGGGACTTTACAAGTTTGATATTCTATCGCAACGTGGACTCGGAAAAATCAAGGATGCTGTTGGAGTCATTCAATACAACCAACCTGAGAAGAGCAAAGACTTGGACATTCACGATATCAAAAGTTTTAAAAAGGATGAAAACATCAAAGAGTTGTTGCGAACTGCAAAAGCCATCGGTTGTTTTTATGTAGAATCGCCCGCCATGCGTTTGTTAATGACCAAGCTCAGGGTAGATAATTACTTAGGATTGGTAGCCGCTAGCTCTGTCATTCGGCCTGGTGTTTCACAATCGGGAATGATGCGCGCTTACATTCAGCGACATCGCTTTCCTGAAAAACGAAAAGAGGCACATCCGATTTTGTTGGATATCATGCCCGAAACTTACGGAGTGATGGTTTATCAGGAGGATGTGATTAAGGTAGCACATTATTTTGGGGAACTCACTTTGGGTGAAGCCGATATGCTGCGCAGAGGGATGTCTGGAAAGTATCGGAGTCGCGCTGAATTTCTAAAAGTGAAACAAAAGTTTTTCGACAACTGTATTGCATCCGGAAAAACTAGGGAACTCACTGCAGAAATTTGGCGTCAAATAGAAAGTTTTGCTGGCTACGCTTTTGCCAAAGGACATTCTGCCTCTTACGCGGTTGAAAGCTATCAGAGTTTGTTTTTGAAAGCCTATTATCCGTTGGAATACATGGTGGCTACCATTAATAATTTTGGCGGTTTTTACAGAACAGAAGTCTATGTTCATGAAGCGCGAATGCATGGTGCCAATATTCATGCGCCATGCATAAACAAAAGCTATACACAAGCCGTGATTTACGGAAAAGACATTTACATCGGATTCATGTTCTTACAATCCTTTGAAGCTAAAAACTGCAAACGCATTGTGGAGGAACGAAGAAAGAACGGTCCCTTTACATCTTTAGATGATTTCATTTCTAGAGTTCCCATTTCAATTGAACAGATAACCATTCTTATCAAAATTGATGCTTTTCGATTTACCGGAAGAAACAAGCGTGAACTGTTGTGGGAAGCGCATATGAAAATCAACAAGGCAGCCATTGAAGAACATCGAATTACCTTGTTTGAAGCCAAAAAAATCGATTATAAAACTCCCCAATTATCCACTAGCAAACAGGAAGATGCTTTTGATCAAATCGAGCTGATTGGCTATGCCATTGGGAGTCCGTTTGATTTATTAGAAACCAAATTCATCCATCCGCTTCGTGCAAAACATTTAAAGAACCTCATTGGAAAAAGGGTAACTATTGATGGGTATTTAATTACCGCTAGAAAGGTACGAACATCAAAAGGCGACTTTATGTGGTTTGGAAATTTCATTGATTATGACGGCTATTTTATTGATACGGTAAACTTCCCACCAGTGGCCAAAATGTATCCGTTTCGAGGCGGAGGCGTGTATCGTGTATTCGGAAAAGTAGTAGAAGAATTTGACTGCATTACCATTGAAACAGAAACCATGGAAAAACTAGCCATGATTGAAGATCCACGGTATTCCGACAGTCAAAAAGGTAGAATTTTAAAAAAGAAAAAAACAGCTTGATGGAACGCTCTATTGTACATATGGATTTGGACACTTTTTTTGTGTCTTGTGAACGATTATTGGACAGCAGATTGATTGGAAAACCCATATTGATTGGCGGCACTTCAGACCGAGGTGTGGTGGCTTCGTGTAGCTATGAGGCACGAAAATTCGGTATTCATTCGGCCATGCCCATGCGAATGGCCAAACAATTGTGTCCGGAAGCCATTGTCTTACGAGGCAACTCTGGGATCTATTCCAAATTCTCCAATTTGGTGACCGATGTGATTAAAGACAGTGTACCGCTATACGAGAAAACATCGGTGGATGAGTTTTACATCGATCTCACTGGAATGGACAAATTTTTTGGATGTCACAAATTGGCTTCAGACCTACGACAACGCATTATCAAAGAAACAGGTTTGCCCATTTCCTTTGGATTATCCATCAATAAAACCGTCTCTAAAATTGCTACAGGAGAGGCTAAGCCTAACAATCAAATTCGCGTGTTGAAAGGAACCGAGAAACCCTTTTTATCGCCCTTATCAGTTCGTAAGATCCCAATGGTGGGCGAAGTCACGTATCGAAACTTGTGTGATTTGGGCATTCGAAAAATCAAAACCATTCAAGAGATGCCCATGGAAATGATGAGCAGGGTGTTCAAAAAAAACGGAATTTCTATTTGGAAGAAAGCGAACGGCATTGATAACTCGCCCGTTGTAAAATACCAAGAACGAAAATCGATCTCTACCGAACGTACTTTTGATAGAGACACCATCGATATCAAAAAACTCGAAAGCATCATTATGGCCATTGCAGAGAACTTGGTGTATCAGTTACGACGAGGGAATAAATTAACGGGGTGTGTAGGCTTTAAAATTCGCTATTCTGACTTTCAAACCTATACGGTTCAAAAACGTATTCCCTATACCTCTGCCGATCACAAAATCATCCCTGTGGTACAAGAATTGTTTAAAAAACTGTACCAACGTCGTTTGTTAGTTCGACTCATTGGCATCAAGTTTTCGCACTTGGTTGAAGGCGGATTTCAATTTGATTTGTTTGATGATGAAGAGCGAGTCTTAAGCTTGTATCAAGCCATGGATAAAATGCGTGAACGCTTTGGGGACCGCTCTGTCATTCGTGCTTCGGGCATGGAAGCCAAGAGTATCTCTCGATGGAATCCGTTTAATGGAGAACCACCTCCTTTGTTGGCCAACCGGAGACGATAAAAAGTATTATTTTTAGCCAATAACTTTGCTAAAACATGAGACATTACATACTCACTTTCCTACTATTCAGTAGTTTTTTAAGCTTCAGTCAAAAAGCAGAAATCGTTCCCATCACCTCCTACGATCGTGTTTTACGAGGAGAATTGGGCGATAACAACGCCATAACCATGTACCTAAAAGTTGCACAGTCATCCGACAACGTAGGTTATATCTATTCGGTTAAAGGGTGGTATCAGTACAATAAAATAGGAACTCCTATACCGCTTGTTGGTTTTTGGACGGGGAGTGAAGTACATCTTTTTGTCTCCGAAGATGATAAATTCAATAAAAACCTTCTGAATTTTATCTATGAAGGTGAAAAGGGCAAACAATACCTACACAATTTCATGTATGACATGGAATCATTTTCTTCCAAATTGCCGCAAATCAAAGAGCGGTTCCACCTCAAAATTGAACAAAATCGAATTCAGGGCGATTGGAAAAGTAATGGCAAACGATTCTGGGTTTCGATGAATAGCAATAATGGGCGTATCCTGAATGAGGTCAACTATATCAAATTACCCAACGGAAAGTACTTTGACTTATCCAATCTAGGCATTCCCTCAAGAACAAGTTTTGAGGTCATCGCTTCCGCTAACAACAGCCAAAACCTGATCTTGAATTACGCGTATCAAGCCAATTTGAATTATAGTGGAAGATGTGGTGGCGCAGCAACATCTGGCAAAATAGCTTTGGTTTTTAATGAGCAATATGCATTGCAATCCTATACAGATGCTCAATTAGAAAACTGCTATCGAGATTTAACCGTAGACGATCTAACCAAAGTATCCGAAACCGTTACTAAATACAAAACCTTTGACTACAGCTCTTCAACATCAGAAGAATTTGTAGTGGATACTCAGAAGGCTACGATTGTTAAAACTGCACCGAAAAAATAGGAATCTCAATTTTTAAAACACAACCATTACCAGGCACCCCAAACGATTAGCTTACCAATCAGAAAGGATACCTGGATCGGTTACTTCTTGGTTCCTTAACCGGGAATTACTTTAAATCGCTTGGTTTTTGTATCGATGATGAGCGTACTCTGGTTCAATGCTTGATTCCCCATCCATCCTTCAATTCTGGTAAAGGGAGTCATCAAGGGTTGTACAAATGAGTACATATTTACAAAAGAGACACGATTCAACGTTAGTTTGGCACCTCCAATCATGAAGGGGTGATTGCTGATTTTGGTATTGATATCTATTTTGTCAGTCCAACTTTTAGCCGCATAACTGATCAATGGCGACGCTTCATCCGTATATCGTTCGAAACGGTTTTTCGTGGTTATTAACCCAAAGGCTGAACATCCTGAATCATACAAAAATTCATATTCTTTACCATCTATTTGTACGGGTAGCATAATGCGCCTCCCCGGGAAATCAAAAGGATGGAATCCAGAAGAATTGGTCATCCATTCGGGACTGTTCTCAAAAAATTGCAAAGTCTGGTTTTTAAAATCAATAGCGGTGATTCGGTTTACTAAGATATCGCTACCAAGTGTTCCAATAAGGATATTCCCTTTGGGTTCATTGGTTTGGGAAAAAGTGGTTCCATAGTTGGGATAAATTTTCACCATATCCAATTTCACTGGCATGCCTCCTAAAATTAGCTCTAAAGATTTTACAAATCGAAATCCGTCTTTGGTAACCTGATCAATCTCTACCCCCAATTTTCTTAGAGACTCCAAGCCTTTTTCATAGAAAAATGAATCGGGAGCTCCGGTATCAAATTGCATGTTTAATTGGTATTTCAAATCTCCAATTTGAACCGGAACTAACATGGCAGTTTGCCTCTCGATATGATCATTGAATTTGTTATTGGCCCATTTGAACTGTATTGGCATTTCTTGATGCTCAAATTCTACGTAAGCTGGGCGATCCTTAAAATACGTCTGGTGGAATTTTCTAATTCCGATTGCTCCTAAAGAAATAGCTATCACTAATAGAGCAAGTAAACTGTAACCGATTTTTTTCTTCATGATAATTTATTTTTTGAATAATGGATAAAAAATTAATCAGGAAGCAAAGAAATAGCGAAACTCAATAATAGCAAGGCTTTTGAGGCCGCCAATTTTATGACAATTTGGTTGTTGGGCTTAAACGAATCGAAAGGAAAGCTTTAAAAAATCAAAATTATGATTCTTAATCTGAATGGCAGTTCGGACAACTATGAGCAAATTAAAACCATATGCAATCAGAAAAATTATGAGTACAACAGAAACTTTCGGAAAGTATTTCTGAATAGTAAATGGGGTAAGAATTAAAATAACGCAAAGAACAATGGAAAATAATAATTGGAAATTTACGATTCGTCCTCCCACCTCACTAACGAATTCCGAATCTTTATTTTTTTTCCATGTGATGAAGGGAAAGATTACGTTTCCAAAAGGGATTCCTAGAAAAGACAATATGGAAAGATTGATGATTTTTACGGTTGCAATTTCTGCAACTCGAGAGTCTTTTACCTTTACAAATTTTTCTTTGAGGGTTTCGGGCTCAACATCAAACTCTTTGGCAAGTGCTGTGAGCGTATATCCTTTGGGGACTTTTTCAGAACTCTCCAACCGTTGAATGGTACGAAGTGAAAGACCGGTTTTATCGGCCAAGTCCTTTTGGGTATAGCCTTTTTCTTCTCTTATGGTTTTTAAAATACTCACTAGAATGGTTAAATGAACAAATATAAAAGGATAAACGAAATGGGTGATCTACATAGAAAGATTAAAAAAGTCCTACCATTCATGACTATTTTATTGGAGCAGGAGAAAGATTCAAGTCTCGCTAAAAGAGAAGTGGGTATAAGGGATGGCTTATTAAATGACGTGGGGTCACCAAGGTAGCGACAGGATTCATTTTTCGAGAATCGAAAAATGGGCCTAAAGGATGGCTTTACAAAATTGTTAGGTTATTCAAATAAGGAGGGACAGGATTCATTTCTCATTTCAATCGAAATGGGCCTGAATGGGGGAAGCTTTACGAAGAAGCTCAGACAACATTGTTGTCTATAGCTTTTCTTTTAACCTCAATTAAGATCCAAGCATCAATTGATTCCAAAAGAAAAGCTCCTTGAAAATTCAAGGAGCTTTTTCGTAGCGGGAACAGGACTCGAACCTGTGACCTTCGGGTTATGAGCCCGA
>DKQS01000001.1:297896-537199 GCA_002471825.1 Flavobacteriaceae bacterium UBA7302
CTACCTACTGCTCTATCCCGCGATTTGGACTACAAATATAATACACAATCAAAGAACTAACCAAACTTTATTGAAACATTTTTATTCTGAAATGGTATAGGCTTATAAATCTATCTATCTTTGTTTTATGACACACAAAGCAGGTTTTGTCAATATTATTGGCAACCCAAATGTTGGTAAATCAACCTTAATGAACGCCTTGGTCGGCGAAAAACTATCCATCGTAACACCAAAAGCCCAGACGACTCGTCATCGAATTCTTGGTATCGTGAATGAAGAAGATTATCAAATTGTTTTTTCAGACACACCAGGGATATTAAATCCGGCTTACGAATTGCAAGAATCCATGATGGATTTCGTTAAATCTGCTTTTGACGATGCTGATGTGATCATCTACATGGTGGAAGTTGGAGAAACCGAAATCAAAAACAAACAGTTTCTAAAACGCATCAAGCACTCGAAAGTCCCAGTAATCTTGCTACTCAACAAAATTGATTTGTCAACCCCAGAAGAAGTAGAACAACGCATCAGTTTTTGGAGAGAAACCGTACCCAATTCTTTTGTCTATGTTATTTCGGCATTGGAAAAATTCAATGTGGAATCGGTGTTCTATAAAATCATCGAACTGCTGCCTGAGAGCCCACCTTTCTATCCGAAGGATCAACTTACGGACAAACCTGAGCGATTCTTTGTGAATGAAAAAATTCGAGAAAAGATTTTAACGCATTACAAAAAGGAAATTCCGTATTCAGTGGAAGTTGAAACCGAATCGTTTCAAGAGGAACCCAATATCGTTCGCATTCGATCGGTGATTATGGTTGAAAGAGATACTCAAAAAGGTATCATTATCGGTCACAAAGGAACTGCCATCAAACGCGTGGGTGCTGAAGCACGGAAAGATTTGGAAATCTTTTTTGGAAAAAAGGTCTATTTGGAACTTTTTGTGAAAGTCAACAAAAACTGGAGAAGCAATCAAAATCAATTGAAACGATTCGGATACAAAGATTAGGCTTCAATTACTTCGAGCATAAAATCGTGTAAGTCTTCCATCTGCTTCCGACCGGTATCCTTTCCTAATTTCCCGATGAAATAAAGCACAATCCAAACGAAGGGTAACACGACCAACATAACTGTTGGAAAAAACAAAGATCCTTTCAAAGAATACCTCGAATACAACATCACTAAAAATCCTAGAAAGGAAGTTCCAATTACAAAATGAATGAACATAAAGAAGGTCCATAACTGAGGTTTTGGTCCGAACAAACCCTTCAGTTTTGTTTGTCCCTCACCTTGGTCTAAAAGTTCTAAATTCAATTGTGGCGACCATAAATGATCATCCTTTTTTGGGATGGACAGAAAAATATGCGAACCAGAAATCTTCCCATTAAAACGGCAATTTTCATCTTTAATGCTGGCCTTGAAACGCGCTAGCACATCATCATGAGGTTCCGATAAATCAATGGAAAATCTAGGTCTTAAATGGACTTCACTATTCCGTTTCTCTACTAACATACTTCGAAAATGAAACCACAGAGTGCGGTTGTAAAGTTTTTGGTTTGGTTTACTTTTCCAAATTACAATAAAAAATGCAACCTTTAATTGTACATTTGCAGAATATTAGAGCATTGTATGAATTCAATTGTTGCCATTGTAGGAAGACCAAACGTTGGAAAATCGACTTTTTTTAATCGATTGGTACAACGCAGAGAAGCCATCGTAGATTCTGTGAGTGGTGTGACTCGCGATCGTCATTATGGCAAATCGGACTGGAACGGAAAAGAGTTTTCTGTGATTGATACCGGTGGGTACGCCATTGGATCCGATGACATCTTTGAAGAAGAAATTAGAAAACAAGTAAACCTCGCGATTGATGAGGCTGATATTATTGTTTTTGTGGTAGATGTTGAAGACGGAATCACTCCGATGGATACCGAAGTTGCCAAATTACTTCGTAAGATTAAAAAACCCATTTTCCTAGCGGTAAATAAGGTTGATAACGCCATGCGCGCCAATGATGCGGTTGAGTTTTACAACCTAGGCTTGGGCGACTACTACACCATTTCTTCCATCAATGGAAGTGGAACAGGCGAATTATTGGATGCCATTTCAGAAAAAGTTAATGATAAAGAAGAAGACCTTGAGGGAAGCGCTGACGAACTTCCAAGATTTGCTGTAGTGGGAAGACCTAATGCAGGAAAATCATCCTTCATCAATGCATTAATTGGAGAAGATCGGAATATTGTGACCAATATTGCTGGAACTACCAGAGATTCTATCGACACCAAATACAACCGTTTTGGATTTGATTTTAACCTTGTTGATACAGCCGGAATTCGGAAGAAATCTAAGGTAAAAGAAGACCTCGAGTTTTACTCAGTAATGCGAGCTATTCGTTCTATTGAATATTCAGACGTTATTCTCTTAATGATTGATGCCACGAGAGGATTTGAAGGACAAGACGAGAAAATTTTTTGGTTGGCAGAAAAGAATCGAAAGGGAATAGTGATCTTAGTGAACAAGTGGGACTTGATTGAAAAGGAAACCAATACCATGAAGAAGTTTCAACAAGAGATCCTAAGAAAAGTGGAACCTTTCACAGACATTCCAGTATTGTTCATTTCGGCTTTAACCAAGCAAAGAATTTATAAAGCTATTGAAACGGCGGTAGAGGTTTTTGAAAACAGAAAGAACCGAATCAAGACCAGTCAGCTTAACGATGCCATGCTTGAAATCGTGAAAAGTTATCCGCCTCCAGCGATTAAAGGAAAGTATATCAAAATCAAATATTGCATGCAGTTACCCACTGCAACACCACAGTTTGTATTTTTTTGTAACTTACCACAGTATGTGAAAGACCCGTATAAACGATTTGTAGAGAATAAGTTACGTGAGCGATTTAACTTTTCGGGCGTTCCAATAACCATCTATTTTAGACAAAAATAATTTTTGTAATAAATCGGCAACTTTTTCGTCTAACAAGAATAAAACTAGCCTACTATGGAAATCATGAACTCCTTAAATCAACAAGAGCTTCCTTTACAGCTTAACATATCGTTCCGAAAGGTTTATGATAGTTATTTGAAATATGCCGAAGAATCACATGCACATCATCCCTTTCAAGAGGCAGCAAAATTAGTTGTGGAGGAAATGAAAGACTATCCTGAGCTTATCGATGGTTTTTCTGATGTTTCCCTTTTGGAAAAATATAAAGATCAAGTTGAGTTATTGTTAGAACCGCTATTTCCTGAACCATTATTGTTGAATGAAATTAAGGCGGCTAGTATTCCTTTTTCATTCACCTCATTCAAATTCACCACAAGGTTTGAAAACATTTTAAAGAATGCAGGAGAAGGCTATGAATTAGAAGTACGAAACTTTCAAGAAGAAGACATGTACATCATGGCATGTACCTTCATTTTAGGATTTTACTACCAATTCAAGGTAGATATGAAACGTCCTTTCTACTTTAACATTCCTGATAAAACAACGGGCACTACCAGATACTATAGAGCCGCTTTTAATGGCGATTTTGCAGACATTACCAAAACAGATAAAGCTCCAGAGTTAACCAAAGAAGACTGTAAGGAATTGTTGGATAATTTCCACAATATTGATATTTGGAAAGAAAAATTACCACCAAATAGCTACATTTTCAAAGGATTCGGAATCATCAATCTATTCGATGTTACCGCTGAGGAAATGGTTTCTGCCGTAAAAGCCAATCTATTAGCTGGTGATGACAACCTCATTGGAAGCTTAGAGGACAATCTTCGCGACTTTTATGCAATTAAAGACCTTCGCTTGGGCTATAGCATTTTCGATAAGGTGCGCGATAACATGTGTTCTTCTACAAAGAAGAAATCAGACAGTTTAATTTTTAACAACGAAACAGAAATTGATTGTGAAAGCGGATTCTTCTGTGACGGAATCATGAACAGGGTATTTAAGAAACAGAAAACCTTCATCATTTCCGACGTAGAGAAATATGGTGAACTCACCAATTACAATCCCTTTTATCACAATTTGAAAAAAGCCAATCTCCAAAGTATTCTCTTGATTCCGATAGAAGCAAGCAATACCGGGGATTTAGCACTATTGGAAATTGCCTCACCAAGACCTTACGACTTGAATAGTGTTAACATCAACAAGCTGAAAGATATTCTTCCAGTGTTTGAAGCCGCTGTGAAAAGATCTTCAGAAGAACATCAGAATATTTTAGAAGCTACCATTCAAGAAAATTATACCTCCATTCATCCATCGGTCAAATGGCGTTTTTATGAGGCCGCTCAAAAGTACTTCTTAGAATCCATGAATCAGCAAGATGCTGTTTTGGATGAAATTGTATTCAACGATGTATTTCCGCTTTTTGCTCAAAGTGACATCAAAGGTTCCTCAACAGCGCGAAACACAGCCATTCAAAAAGACTTGGTAACCCAACTTACCTTGGCGATTGATGTGTTGAAAGAGGCATGTAAATCAGAAAAACTACCGATTTATGACGAGTTGATGTTCCGTGTTTCAAAGTATTTGGATGCGGTTGAAAATGGCTTGAAAGCAGGTGATGAAATTTCAATTCTAGATTTCTTGAAACGTGAAATATATCCAGTTTTCAATCATATTCGAACTTTAAATGCCGATTTGAAGGAAAAAGTAGCCATATACAAAGCGCGTTTGAATTCGGAATTGGGCGTTGTGTATGAGTTTCGAAAAAACTACGAAGAGAGTGTTACGCAGATCAATGACAAACTAACCCGTTTCATTGACCACCAACAGAAGACGGCTCAAGAGATGTTCCCACATTATTTTGAGAGATACAAAACTGATGGTGTGGAGTTTAACATGTACATCGGGCAGTCCATCACCAATGAAAAAACCTATAACGAAGTGTATCTATACAACCTTCGTTTGTGGCAGTTGCAGGTGCTTTACGGAATGGAGAACATTGCGTTTGCAGAACGTGAACATCTTGCCGAAGATTTACGAATAGCGAGTTTATTATTGGTTCACAGCAATGCTATGGCCATTAAATTTCGAATGGATGAAAAACAATTTGACGTAGATGGCGCTTACAACATTCGTTATGAAATCATCAAAAAGCGAATCGACAAAGCCTTCATTCGAGGAACTCAAGAACGATTGACCACACCAGGAAAAATAGCCATTGTCTATTCACAAGACAAAGATGCTCAAGAGTATTTGAAGTATATCAAATACATGCAATCGAAAAACCAATTAGGAAAAGTAGAACAATTGCAATTGGAAGATTTACAGGGTGTATCTGGCTTGAAAGCCTTACGGGTTGAGGTTATTTATCAAAAGGATTTCGAAGAGAAAGAATCCATCACCTTCAAAGACCTCATTGAAGAAATTCAGGGTTAAGAACTTTGCATGATAAAGGCAACGGTAAAGGCAATTACACTCACAATGATGCCTATCATAAAGACATTGTAGGTTACTCGCAGGAGTCCATATTTTCTATTTAATACCAATCCCAGAAAGTACAAATCCTTGGTCAAAGAGCCATAGAGATAATCGCGATCCTGCATCATTTCTGTGATTCCCCATTCGAAATCATTCAATTTCATCTTGTGGAAATTTCCGAAGAATAAAAGATTCACCTTTTTGTTGGCAACATCTTCCTTGGTAAACTTTCCTTGGGTCACATTGGGTCTGGTTGCCAAAATGGATAAGATCATGCAAATCACCGTAAAAAAGATGAAAATAACTGAAGGGATGACCAGATACGTATTGGACGGATTATCAAGTTTCGGTATCAATGTCGAAAAAGTCATTGAAATAATAATGGCATTTACCGACAATAAAATATTTGCTTTTGTATCGGCAATATCACTCAAGGTAATGTGATTTCTCAAGGCTACGCGAAACATAGTTTCCACACCGCGTTCTGGAACTTCACCTTTCTTTTTCTTCAGGTCGATAGCCTCCTTTTTCTGTTTGAACTTTTTACTATCCTCAAGTCTTTGTTTTTTAATCTTGAGCAGTCTAGAAATATTTTTTGATTTGGTCTGTGACCAGTTTTTTAAGGCGTATTCCGAATAATATTTGTGCTGATTGGATAAGAAATCCAAATTGGTATCCAACCAATCGGCATCCTTTATTTTTTTATCCTGAGTAAGTTCTATTTCTCTTTTTAACAACTCAGAATAATCGAGAAAACTCTTTGAACCCAAATGAGCACAATCGGCATCACGAATGATATTTTGCAATTCTCCATGAGGTTCTTCTTCCATCTGCGTAGCAAGAATGATTTCATTAATGGAATCAATCCGATCTTTTTCAAGTCCTTTATCCTCGAAGAACTTTCCTGCTATTTTGGTGCTTTCTGCTTCATGACCCTCAGCTTTCTTGACGAATCCAGTATCATGAAACCAAGCTGCTAACAATAGGTTTTCTTTTTCTACTTCTGTTAATTCAGCATCTTCGGTCATCTCCTGCACCTTTTGCACTACCCTTTGGGTGTGAGGCAGATTGTGATACACATATTTTGAATCCAAACTTTCATTTAAAAGCTTCAGAACAAAACTCTCTGCTTCCTTAACAATTTCACTCATGATTATTGATGATTTGAATTCAAATGTAAAGAAATTCAATCACTTTTCCCCTTCTATTGGTCCGACTATAAGTATCTTGCAGTAGAAGATTGATTATTATGCTTACCTGGAAAAATATTATTCATTTTGCAACGAAAGGAAATCCTGTTCCTTCAAGGAGAGTAGAGAAAACAGAAGAAGAATGGCGCAAAATTTTAACACCCGAGCAATTTCGAATCACAAGATTAAAAGGTACCGAAAGACCTCACAGTGGTGCTTTGTGTACCATTTATGACGAAGGTAAATACAATTGTGTTTGCTGCGGAAACCCTTTGTTTGATTCGACCATTAAATTTAGTTCGGGTACGGGTTGGCCAAGTTTTACCCAACCTATTGAAGAAAATTCAATTCAATACATCAGAGACACGTCCTTCGGAATGGTTCGTGTAGAGGTTTTATGCAATACTTGCGACGCACACTTAGGTCATGTATTTCCAGATGGACCGGAGCCAAGTGGTTTGCGTTACTGTATCAACTCAGAGTCTATGCAACTCGAAAAATCTACTGCAAATGAGTAAAAATCTACAACTTGCCACCCTTGGTGGAGGCTGTTTCTGGTGCACCGAAGCGGTATTCCAAGAAGTAAAAGGTGTTGAAAGCATCGTTTCAGGATATGCAGGTGGAAATGCTCCTGGGAGACCTACCTATCGAGAAATTTGCTCAGGTTTAACTGGTCATGCTGAAGTTATCCAAATCGAATTTGATGCTGATGTCATTTCTTTTGAAGACATCTTAATCATTTTCATGACCACTCATGATCCGACAACCTTAAATCGTCAAGGTGCTGATGTAGGTACCCAATACCGATCGGTAATTTTTTATCACGATCAAATTCAAAAAAACATTGCCGAAAAGGTGATCGCTGGATTGGCTGAATTTTTTGAAAACAAAATAGTTACCGAAATCTCTGAGCTTCCCATTTTTTACGAAGCCGAAGAATACCATCAAAACTACTACAGAAGCAATCCTAATCAGGGTTACTGCAGTTTTGTGATTACTCCAAAGTTGACCAAATTAAGAAAGTTACACGCCGATAAACTCCGATGAAATTACATCTTAAAAACACCTTCATCGAAGCCAATCCGGCCGACTCAAACCTAGAAAATACAAGAAGACAGGTTTTTGAAGCGGCGTATTCCTTTGTGACTCCGAAGCGGACAAAAAAGCCAGAACTTATTCATGTTTCCGAGGAGATGTTGGCAAACTTGGGAATCTCAAGGGAAGAAAGCAATTCCGAATTATTTCTTAAGGTTGTAACGGGTAATGAAGTCTATCCGAATACAAAACCATATGCCATGGCTTATGGCGGACATCAATTTGGACATTGGGCCGGACAATTAGGAGATGGACGCGCCATCAATCTGTTTGAGGTAGAACACCAAAAACAAAATTGGAAAGTACAGCTCAAAGGAGCGGGAGAAACTCCGTATTCAAGATCGGGTGACGGACTCGCCGTGTTGCGGTCTTCCATCCGCGAATACCTCTGCAGTGAGGCAATGCATTATCTTGGTGTTCCTACTACGCGAGCCCTTTCGCTTAGCTTAACTGGAGATGATGTATTAAGAGACATGCTGTATGATGGCAATAGTGCTTATGAAAAAGGAGCTATCGTGGCCCGAGTATCACCGTCCTTTTTGCGCTTTGGGAATTATGAGCTTTTCGCAGTTCGAAACGACCTAAAGAATCTAAAAAACTTAACGGATTATACCATCAATACCTATTTCCCAGATCTTGGAAAACCCAGCAAAGAAACCTATATCAAATTCTTTGAAAAGGTAGCTATCAAAACCCTAGACCTTATCATGCATTGGCAACGAGTAGGTTTTGTTCACGGTGTGATGAACACGGACAACATGTCTATTTTAGGCTTGACCATTGATTATGGACCCTATGGATGGCTGGAAGGTTTCGATTTTGGCTGGACACCCAATACCACAGACCGACAGCACAAACGATATCGCTATGGGAATCAACCCAGCATCGGATTGTGGAATCTCTATCAATTGGCAAATGCCTTGTATCCATTGATTGATGAAGCCGCTCCATTAGAAGCCATCCTTGAACAGTACAAATCGGATTACGGAACAAAATCACTCATCATGATGAAGGAAAAGCTTGGGTTATCCACGGCCGATGAGAAAGATCCTTACCTCATCAAAGATTTGGAAGATTTGCTTCAAATTATTGAGACCGATATGACCATCTTCTTCCGATTGCTCAGTGGTTATGCTGATGATTCCGACATTCAAGAAATCTTGAATACATCGGTCTACAACAAGGAAGAATTGGTGGAAGAAATAGAGGACCGTTGGAAAGAATGGTTTCAACGTTATCACAATCGTCTTGAAAAAGAATCGCTTTCAAAAACCGAAAGAAAAGCACAGATGGATGCTGTAAATCCTAAGTATGTGCTAAGAAACTATATGGCGCAAATGGCCATCGACAAAGCAGATGAAGGAGACTACTCACTCATTTCAGAATTTTTTGAGATGCTGAAAAAACCATATGACGAACAACCAGAATACGAACATTGGTTCGCGAAACGTCCCGAATGGGCCCGAACAAAAGTAGGTTGCTCCATGCTTTCCTGCAGCTCTTAGTTCCTTGAAATCAAGGGTTTTGATATATTTGTAATCAATCAGCAAATTTTTCTTCATGAATTTCATTAGGCCGTTCTTCTACTTTCTTGCCTTTCTATTGATAACTAGTTGTGCTAGCTACAGAGCTCAATTTAGTGAAGACAACAAATCAACCCAGCAAAAAAACTTCAGTGAGGTAGCACATACCTTTTACCTCATTGGAGATGCCGGAAATTCTGAATTGGGCAAAACTTCGGAAGGCCTTAGCCTATTGCAAAAACACCTACCAAATGCCGATGAGAATTCGACCTTGATATTTCTGGGGGATAATGTCTATGAAAAGGGAATTCCAAAGAAAAAATCCAAAGACTATTCTTTGGCAAAACATCGTATTGATGTTCAAATAGCCCTTGCCGAAAAATTCAAAGGGAGATCAATTATTATTCCAGGAAATCATGATTGGTACAGCGGATTAGACGGACTCAAACGTCAAGAGAAAATTGTAGAAAAAGCGCTCGGAAAAAACACCTTCTTACCAGAAAACGGCTGTCCGTTACGGAGTATTGAAATTTCAGAAGATCTTATTTTGATCATTGTAGATACCCATTGGTACCTGACCGATTGGGACGAACATCCCACCATCAACGATGATTGCGAAATTAAAACCCGAACCAAGTTCTTGGATGAGTTTGAAGGGTTGATCAAAAAAAATCGAGGGAAAACTACTTTGGTGGCTTTGCATCATCCGATGTTTACCAATGGACCTCATGGCGGATATTATTCCTTTACCAGTCACATGAAACCAGCGCCTATTCTCGGGTCTTTAAAAAATATTATTCGCAAGACTAGCGGATTGTCAAACGCAGATATTCAGAATAAGAAATACAACAAACTCAAACGCAATTTGGTGACGTTGGCTCAAGAGAACGACAAAACCATTTTCGTCTCAGGTCATGAACATAGTTTACAATACATCGTCAAAGACAATGTTCCTCAGATTGTAAGTGGATCCGGTTCAAAAACTTCTGCTACCAAATTAACAGGGAATGCCAAATTTACCTACGGTGCCCAAGGGTTTGCAAAATTAACGGTCTTTAAAGACGGATCTAGTCGCGTGCAATTCTATTCGGCCAAAGATGACGGAATTGTCTATGAATCTGAAGTTCATAAAGCAAACAAAAAACAACTTGTAAAAAGTTATCCAGAGGTAAAAGGCAAAGAGCAGAAAGCCTCAGTTTACACCAAAGAAGAAGTTGATAAGTCGGGATTTTTCAAGTTTATCTGGGGAGAACGTTATCGAAAATATTTCGGTACGGAAGTAGTTGCACCTATTGTAAAACTCGACACCTTATTCGGCGGACTTACCCCAGTTCGAAAGGGAGGTGGTCATCAATCCAAATCACTAAGGATGGAAGACCCTCAAGGTCGAGAGTATGTGATGCGCGCCATTCGTAAAAACGCTTTACAATATTTACAAGCCGTAGCTTTTAAGGATCAATACATTGAAGGGCAGTACGACGACACCTCCATTGAGGCTTTGCTGATGGATGTCTTTACAGGTTCGCATCCTTATGCCCCATTTACCATTGGAACCTTGGCAGATGCTGTAGGAATTTATCACACCAATCCGGTCTTGTACTACATCCCTAAACAGAACGCTCTAGGCAATTTTAATGAAGAGTTTGGTGACGAATTGTACATGATCGAAGAACGAGCCGCTTCAGGTCATGGAGATAAGGCAAGTTTTGGTTTTTCCAACAAGGTGATCAGTACGGACGATATGCTGAAAAAAATCAGTAAGGATGAAGATTACTACGTAGATGAAGAGGCCTATATCAAAGCACGCCTATTCGACATGCTAATTGGTGATTTTGATCGTCATGAAGATCAATGGCGCTGGGCGGAATTCAAAAAAGGAAAGAAACGCATCTACCGTCCCATCCCAAGAGATCGAGACCAAGCTTTTTCCATAATGGGAGACGGTCTTTTACTTGGCTTTGCCACAGACCGAGTTCCTGCCCTACGTGGAATGCGTCCTTATTCTGAAGAATTAAAAAGTACCCGTTGGTTCAACGCCTCTCCCTATCCGTTGGATATGGCTTTAATTACCCAGTCAAGTAAGGAAATCTGGGATCAACAAGTGAAGTTCATCCAAGAAAGAATTACGGAGGAAATAATAGACAAGGCCTTTACCCATTTCCCAAAAGAAGTTCAGGATGAAACCATTTCTACCATCAAAAGGAAGTTATTAGGACGTAAAAAGAATCTTCAATCAATATCCGATCAATACTTTGGTTATATCAATGATTTCGCTATCGTTAAAGGAACTCAAAAAGACGATTGGTTCGATATTGAACGCATGCCCAACGGACAAACAAAGGTGACCGGATATCGCATCAAAAAAGGGAAGAAAGACGACATCTTTCATCAGAAACTTTACGATAAAAAGTACACCAAGGAAATTTGGATATATGGTTTGGATGATGATGATACTTTTGAGGTCAAGGGCAAAGGAGATCGGTACATTAAAGTTCGACTAATTGGCGGACAAAACAATGATGTGTATGCCATCAACAATCCAAAGGCAATACGAGTTTACGATTATAAGTCGAAGAAAAACACTTTCACCACTAAAAATGTTGCGAAGCGTTTAACCGATAACTACGACATCAATGTTTACGACTATAAAAAAGTAAGAAGTAAAATGAGCACGGTAGCTCCCACTTTGGGCTTCAACCCGGATGACGGAGTAAAGCTTGGTTTTGCGAGCAATAGCATTAAAAATGGATTTGCCAGAAATCCTTTTACGGCAAAAACATCACTCGGTGCTAATTACTTTTTTGCTACCAACGGTTACGAATTGTTTTATCAGGGAGAATTTGCCAGAGTCGTAAATAACTGGAATTTAGGAGTAGATGCCTACTATACGAGTCCAAATTTTGCGGTGAACTTTTTCGGATATGGAAATGCCTCACGCAATCCGGAAGCCAATGGAAATGCAGATATGGACTTCAACAGGGTAAAAATTCGCCAACTTAATCTCGGAACTTCCTTGAAATGGGTAGGAGATCTTGGGGCTGAATTTAAAGTTGGGGTGAATTACCAAGATTATAAAGTAGAGAATACGGCAGGTAGATTCGTAAATTCCTTTTTCAATCCCAACAACGACATCTTTGAAGGCCAACAATTTGTCAACCTCGAAGCCAGCTATCAATTTGAAAATGCAGACAACCCTGCTTTCCCAACTCAAGGGATGAGGACAGACATACGCTTTGGATATACCAACAATCTTTCCAATCAGAACGCATTTGCTTATTTCATTCCGTCCATTTCTTTTGATCAAAAAATAACCTCCAACGGCAAATGGGTGTTTGCTACCAAGTTGCATTCACGATTCACCTTTGGCGATGGATATGAATTTTATCAGGCGGCCAGTATCGGTGGAAATCGATTTGGTCTAAGAGGATTTCGAAACCAACGATTTACGGACAAGAACTCTTTCTATCACAGTTCGGATATTCGGATGAACTTGAAACAGTTTAAAACTGGATTGGTGCCGATTAACTTAGGCCTATACACAGGATTTGATTACGGACGCGTGTGGGGCAGACAGAATCTTACCATCAATCCGACTTTAAGGTATGACAACTGGCATACCTCTTACGGAGGTGGATTCTTTTTCACCGCTGCCAATATGATTGGAGCCAATCTAGCCGTTTTCCATAGTGTAGACGGAATGCGAATAGCAGGCGGATTCGGATTTAATTTTTAGGAAGTTTCAGTTCGTAGAGATTGCCTCCTGAAGAAATAGCTCTTTCATCGGTGATGTAAAGCGTTTGATTGTTTTTAAAACAAACAGCCTCTTTCTGAGATTGGTATTCAAAGACAATTTCTTGCTGCTTTCCGTCAAAAAATTGATCGTCTTTGAAATCGGAAAATACAATCAGATTCTTTTCTGAAAGCAAAACCATTTTGCTACCATCATCGCTAATATCAGCACCAGTTATCCAACATGCTTTCTTCTTGCAATTGGTAAAGCTGCCTATCTTTTCGGCGACATGGGCTCCTTCCTTTGCTGGAACTTTGTAGAGATTTGTCTTTCCAATTTTATTACTGATACGACTTTTGGTAAAAATGTACAAGTGTTCTTTGAAGTAGAAAAAAGCCTCAGCATCAAAAATTCGCTTCTTCCTCTTGGGAGGAAAGTCCTTTTGATCTTCAAATCGAAATTTAATTACCGATACCTCGGCACTCTCTTTCTCTAAATCTCCCTTAGCTACTTTGTAAATTCTAAGGTTTTTCCTCGTATTATTGTTGTTACCAAAATCGCCAATATACAGGTTTCCAAACTCGTCGGAAGTGATGTCTTCCCAATCGCTATTTGGAGCATTGATTTGAACTACTTTCAGCACTTCTCCTGACTCAGACAGTCGATAAATCTCACTGTCGTTGCCACTATCGTTATGGGTCCAAATGGAATTGGAAGCTTTTATATATTCTACCCCCGAAGACTCTCGCAGAGACAAAGGTAAATCATTGACAATCTTCAAGTTTTTGTCTTGAAAACATCCAGCGAGAATTGAAGCAATAAATAAAAAAGCAAGTTTCTTCATACAGCTACCAACCACCTGAGGCACCGCCTCCTCCAAAGGATCCTCCACCAAAACCTCCGCCGAAGCCTCCTCCACCGAAGCCGCCGCCTCTGGAAGAGCCACCAAATCCGCCGCCGAAGCTACCACCTCGACGTCCCATATTGCTGAGAATAATGGTGTCTAAAATGGAGTCTGTCGCCGTACGACGATAGCGTTTTCCACCTCGACCTCCGCCGTTTTTAATGCTTAAGATGATGATGACAATGGCAATAAAAAGAATGATCATGAAAAATATAGAAGGTAATTTCTCAGATTTTGACTTCTTTCGAGTGCCTTTAAATTCACCTTGAAGGGTTTTGAAAATATAATCGGCTCCTTTGTCCAATCCACGGTAGTAATCGCCCTTCTTAAACTCCGGAATGATAATTCGTTCTATGATGCGTTTGGCAAGAAAGTCGGTCAACAAATATTCGACTCCTTTTCCTGATTGAATGGATATCCTCCGGTCATCTTTTGCCAATAGCATTAGTACACCGTTGTCTTCTTTCTCTTGACCGATGCCCCAAGCCTCGCCCCAATTAGCGGCTAGGTAATTGATGTTCTCACCTTCTGTGGATGAAATGATGGCAACCACAATTTGGGTGGAAGTCGTATCAGAATAACGCACCAACTTATTTTCAAGTTGGGCTTTTTCAGACTTTGAAAGTAGATTGACGTAATCGTAAACCGACGTCTGAAATTTTGGTTTTTCTGGTATTTGAAATCCCTGGGAAAAGGAAAACCATGAGCATAACAACAAGGTGAGAAAGAGAAGGAAACTTCGCTTCATCTGTAATTGTCCCATATGTATTTTCGACTTCCTATCCATCACCCTTTTGAGATTTCATTTGATAGCTCGTTTTCATCGTCCTCTTGCCAAGGAAAATGACCTTTCAATTCCTCTCCTGCTTTAAGTATTCCTTCAACCAAACCTTGTTTGAAATTTCCTTGCTTGAAGTGCGATTGCATCAAGTCTTTGGTGGTATCCCAAAAATCATTCGGCACGACATCATTGATGCCTTTATCACCACAAATGACAAACTTATGATCTTCAACGGCCACATAAATCAATACACCGTTTTGATCTTTGGTTTTGTCCATTTCAAGTTGATAAAAGACATCCAAAGCTCGATTGTAATGATTATCATCGGTATGCGCTTCTAAATGCACTCGGATTTCTCCAGAGGTGTTTTTTTCAGCGGTTCGGATAGCCTCGATAATCTCTTGCTCTTCGCCTTTACTTAGGAAATCTTCAACTTCAGACATTCTTATTTTTTCTTACTAAAATCAAAGTTTACATCCGGAGCATTTTCTGAACCTGGATCTGATTTGTAACGGTTCATTTCATCAAAATTGAAGAGTCCAGCTAAGATTGAATTTGGAAAAATCTTAATATGCTTGTTGTAGTTGTTCACGTCTTCATTGAAACGATCTCTAGCAACATTGATGCGGTTTTCTGTACCCTCTAATTGAGATTGTAATTCTAAGAAGTTCGCATTAGCTTTTAAATCCGGGTAACGCTCAACGACTAACAATAGCTTTGATAAAGCTCCCGATAATCCTGTTTGCGCCTGTTGGAATTGGGCCATGGCCTCAGGTGTTAAATTGTTCACGTCAATAGTGGTTGAAGTAGCTTTAGATCTCGCTTCAATCACCTGTGTTAATGTTTCTTTTTCAAAATCAGCAGCTCCTTGCACCGTTTTCACCAAGTTTCCAATCAAATCGTTTCTACGTTGGTAGGAACTTTCAACGTTAGACCATTTGGTTTTTGCGTCCTCTTGTAAGACTACTGCTTCATTATTAAATCCTTTTGCCCAGCTGTACAAGCTGTATGCCACAACAGCAAGGATAATCACCGGAATTAACCATTTTTTCATAAGTTCTAGTATTTATTTTCGATTGATAATTAGTTGTAAAATTAAATATTTCCTGCTTTTAAAGCGATGTTCCACCATCCAAAGTGATGGTTTGTCCTGTCACAAATTTGGTGTTATCAGACGCCAACCAGACCACAGCATCCGCAATCTCTTCGGCCTTTCCATAGCGCTTCATCGGTATCACACTTTTTAAAATAGCATCCATTTCAGGTTTTGCTCCCAACAATTGGTTCAACAAAGCGGATTCTGTATACCCCGGACAAACGGCATTTACTCTAATATTTTTAGATGCATATTCCATGGCGGCAGATTTGGTCATCCCGACTACCGCAAACTTACTAGCACTATAACTAATATTGTTAGGCGAAGCCTTCAATCCAGCTAAGGACGCTATATTGACAATGTTTCCCTGTCCTTGTTTCTCAAATTGTTGAATGGCCAATTTCATGCAATAAAAAACACCTGTTTGGTTCACAGCAATTACGCGATCCCAATCTTTTAAAGTTGAATCTCCGGTTTTCAATAGATTTCGTGGACCAATACCCGCATTGTTCACAATTACATCTAGTCTTCCAAAGACCGTTACCGTGTGTTGTATCAAATTTTCAACCTCTTCAAAAACAGCAACGTTCGCTCTTATAGGTAGCGCTTCTCCAAAATTTGTTACAATTTCCTCAGAAACTTTTTTCGCTCTTTCAAGGTCGATATCAGAAACAACTACTTTGGCACCATACTTGGCAAAGTGTAGTGCAGAGGCCCTTCCTATTCCAGATCCGGCTCCTGTTACAATGACTATTTTATCTTTTACTTGCATATCTGTTATTTACAAAAAATTAGTTTCGAATCCTTCAAAGCCGAAGCCCTTAATGCTCTTGGGTAGTTTTTGAACTGCATCAACTTAAAGAATTCATTCTTAGTGGCGTATTTTACGATCAACACTTCATCCCACAATTGATCATCATTGGAACCAATAATAAATGATTGGGGTGTTCCTTTGAACACAATTTCAGCCTCAATCTTTTCAAAGAAAGGCCTGGCAGCAACGATGTAATCTTTATAGGTATCCCTACCCGTCTTCCCCGTTTCTTCCACAACATCCTTGTATTCTAGAAGGTTGAGCATAAAAACAGGTTCGGTATCTGAAAACTTCTTTAAATTTTCTATTCCTTGAATATTTATATCCTGATTCATTAATCAATAGAATTGGATTGCACACATTTCATGGCCCAAACGCAGCACAATTCTGAAGCCTTGTTCAGCTGAGCAAATCGTGGATCTGTGGTGAGTCCTTTGTTGTATCGATAGTAAATTTGTTGGGCTATCACCGCTATCTTGAACAGTCCGAAAGCATAGTAAAACAATATATTGTCTACTTTCCTTCCTGATTTTTGAGCATAGCTCTCAACGATTTCACTTCGTTTTGGATTGCCAGGAAATAAGGTTGGAGACGGAATTCCTTGTTTTAAAAATTCTGGATCACTCTGAATGGTCCAATAACCAAGGGAAGTACCCAAATCCATTAAAGGGTCACCTAAAGTGGCCATTTCCCAATCCAATATGGCCGAAATCTCAGACCAACTGTCATCTTTAAAAACCACATTGTCGTACTTGAAATCGTTATGAATCAAACAAGAATCATATTCTCTTGGCTGATGTTCTTGCAACCAACTCATAATTTGATGCGCCGCTTGCACCTCTTCGGTCGCTGCTTTTAGGTATTGTTTTCCCCAATTGGTTACTTGTCGTTCTACATAACCTTCCGGTCTACCCAAATCTTCCAATCCGAGACTCTTAAAATCTAGTTGGTGTAATTCGACCATGGTATCCAACCAAGAATCTGAAATCTTTGCAAAGGACTCTGGTGTGATACCCCTAGATTTTGCCTCTTTAAAGTTCAAAATTATGCCTTCTACCCTTTCCATGATGTAGAATTCACTACCTAATATGGAATCATCATTGGAATAGGCATGCATTTTAGGAACCTTAGAAAATCCGTTACCCAAACCACTTTGTACTTTAAATTCCCGACTCATGTCGTGCCCTCTTTTGATAGCACCAACGGGTGGTTTTCTAAGGACATACTCTTTATTCCCTATAGATAGTAAATAGGTAAGGTTCGAGTATCCATGCGTAAATTGTTTTACAAAAAGTTCCGATTCTTGAGAATCAATAAGTCCTTGCCTCAATAAAAAAGATTTCAACCGCTCTTCTGGCAGTTCCTCTCCTTTTCGAACCTGTTGATTTGGATAATCACTCATTACAATTTGCCGTATTTGTGAATTAAACTTTTACCGAGCTGATACATGTGTACTTCATCTGGGCCATCGGCCAAACGAAGCATCCGGGCAATGGCAAAATAATGCGGTAAGTAGGTATCTGGTCCGACACCTTTACCACCTAAAATTTGAATGGCTCTATCAATCACTTCTTGGGCCATTTTTGGAGCCACAATTTTAATCATGGCGATCAAATCTTTGGCTTCTTTATTTCCAAGTTTATCCATCTTATCTGCAGCTGAAAGCGTTAACAATCGCGCTTGTTGGATGTCGCATTGCGACTGTGCAATGGCCAATCGCATGCTACTATAATCTTTAAATCGTTTTCCGAAGGTTTCTCTTTCCAAGGTTCTTTGAGACATTAATTCCAATGCATATTGTGCCATTCCAATCAGGCGCATGCAATGATGAATTCTACCAGGACCCAATCGTCCTTGGGCAATTTCAAATCCGCGTCCTTCACCGAGTATGAGATTTTCTTTTGGAACTCGAACATTCTTCAACTCAATTTCGGCATGACCCTCTGGAGAATCATAATATCCCAAAACGGATAAGGGTCTAATTATATTGAGCCCTTCAGTATCCATCGGAACAATCACCATGCTTTGTTGTTGGTGTCGATGGGCATTCAGATCGGTTTTCCCCATGACAATGGCGAATTTACAATGCCCGTCCATACCCCCTGAAGACCACCATTTTCGGCCATTGATCACATACTCATCACCCTCTAAAACGACGGAAGTCTCAATATTTGTGGCATCAGAAGAAGCCACTTCAGGTTCGGTCATTAAAAATGCCGATCGAATTTCTCCATTCATTAAAGGTTTTAGCCATTGCTCTTTTTGTGAATCACTTCCATATTTTGCCAATACTTCCATGTTTCCCGTATCGGGTGCCGAGCAATTGAAAATTTCTGAAATCCATATTCTTCGCCCCATGATTTCAGCAAGGGGAGCATACTCCAAATTGGTTAAACCTGCACTCAGATATCCATACTCTTTTGGAAGAAATAAATTCCACAAACCAGCTTCTTTTGCCTTTTGTTTCAGGCCTTCAATTTTATCCCAGCGCTTCCATAGGTTTTCGGGTTTCTGTTGAAAAGCCATGTATTCAGCTTCAATGGGTATGATGTGTTCTTCAATAAAGGAATGCAATCGCTGTTGAAGGTCTAGTGATGTTTTTGAGTATTCGAAGTTCATAAAGTTCAGTGATCAGTGATCAATTATCGATAACCTCACTTAAAGGCTTAAAAAAGTGATAATTGTTCATTGTTTATTGTAAGTTTTATCCCGCAATCATATATCCGCCATCGGCCGTGTAAACCCCACCTGTCATGTAGGATCCTGCATCAGAGGCCAGCAAACATGCCAATCCGATCATTTCTTCGGGCTGTCCCATGCGGCCACTCGGAATCGATTTTTCGAGTTGGCCCAACAGTTTTTCATTGGTCCATAAGGCGGCACTAAATTTGGTTTGAATCAATCCTGGACAAATGGCGTTCACATTAATTCCGTGTTGACCCCATTCCTTTGCCTGATTTTTGGTCAGCATCAATAGTGCAGCTTTACTGGTACTGTAAAGCCCCAATCCGAAACCTGGTGTCAAAGCTTCTACCGAAGCAATATTGATGATGCTTCCATTGTTATTCTTTTGCATGTGAGGTAAAACTAAATTGGACAAAGCCCAAGGTGCTTTTACGTTCACATCCATGATTTTATCAAATATCTCAGGTTCTACGTTTTCAATGGGTCCGTACACCGGATTGATGGCTGCATTGTTCACCAGCACATCAATGCGACCTAAGGAATCAACTACCTGATCTACCAAGGCCTTTCTTTGGTCTTCTTTCCCAATGTGACAAGCGATGCCAACGGCTTTCAATCCATCTTTTTCGAATTCCGCAACAACTTCATCACAAGCTGCTTGGTTTCTACTACTGATAACCACGGTTGCACCCATTTGAGCCAAACCTTTGGCAATTGCCTTACCGATTCCCTTACTAGAACCGGTAACAATAGCAACTTTGTTTTCTAAATTAAACTGCTTCATACTATTGGATGGGTTCAGATTCCGATTTAATGGTTAAGGTTTCGTCATTCATTAGTATTTCAGCCAAGCCAGAAGTTTTAGGTAATTCATAGGTAAAGAAGTACTTCATGGTATGCAGTTTGCTTTCATAAAACTCGTCTGAATACGCTCCTCCTTTTGATGCGCTGATTCCTAAATCCAACCAAGTCCAGCCCATCAAAACCAAGCTCAAATACTCCATAAAAATAGATGCATCCGCTAGGTATCGTTCAAAATTTCCTTGCATGGCATGAGGCATTAAATGACCCAATATTTTCTGAGTGAGTTTCAATTTATCACCCATAATTTTTGCATGGGACTGCAACGCAGGAATTCCGGAGGCCGTTTGAATGGTGGCCATGATTTCCTGAGAAAGCAATTCTAATGCTTTACCGTTTTTCATAGTAACCTTTCGACCCAATAAGTCTTGCGATTGAATTCCCGTAGTTCCCTCATAAATGGAGAAAATTCGGATATCTCGTAAATATTGTTGTAAGATGTAATCGGCACAGAATCCATATCCGCCTAAGGTTTGAACACCATTATTCACCGATTGCAATCCGGCTTCTGAAGGATAGGTCTTCACAATCGGAATGATCATTTCTAAAAGCAATTGGTATTTCTCCTTTTCTTCAGGTGATTCCGCCGTTTCAATAAGGTCGTAATATTTAGCGGCTAATAGTACCAAACTCATGGTTCCTTCCACTACGGATTTTTGCATCAACAACATTCTACGAACATCTGGGTGTTCAATGATGAGCGATTGTTGTTCATCTGGATTTTTCTTTCCATCCGCACTCAGTTTTCTTCCCTGAGGTCTTTCATTGGCATATTCCAAAGAAGCATGATAGGCAGCACTGGCAATGGCTGACGCTCCTCTACCGACCGCAATTCGAGCTGCATTCATCATCAAGAACATGTAATGCAACCCTTTGTTGGGTTCACCAACAAGCCAACCTCTACAGTCGCCTTTGTCTCCAAATCCCAGATGCGTGGTACAATAACCTCGTTGCCCTAATTTCTGAAAATCTGCAACAGTGGTCACGTCATTCCATTCCAAGGCATCGCCTTCTGCTGGTCTATTCTTTGGAACCACAAAAAGTGAGATACCCTTGGTTCCTTTGGGTGCACCTTCGATTCTTGCGAGTACCAAATGCACCACATTTTCCGTAAAATCATTATCTCCTCCAGAAATAAAAATCTTCTGTCCGGAGATGTTGTAATGCCCCTCATCGGTCGGAGTGGCTTTGGTAATGATATCCGATAAAGAACTTCCCGCTTGAGGTTCGGTCAAACACATGGTACCTCCCCAAACACCTGAGAGCATGTTTGGTACGTAAGTTTCATTTAAAAACTCATTCCCAAAATGTATGATCAATTCGGCGGCACCCTGGGTTAGGGCGGCATATCCAGGTAAATGATTATTGGCAGCATCCAAAATATAGTAGGCCACTGTTTGGGCCAATAACGGAATTTGCAATCCTCCTATTTCATAATCAAAAGGGGCAGAAATCAATCCCATTTCTCCTCCTTTATACATCATGGTCTTCACTTGTTCATGCACAAATACTTTTCCATCTTTATGATAGGCAGGGTTTTCATCCATTTCCTTGAAAAAAGGAAAGAGCTCCCTGTCTGCAAACTCCTTAACACTATCAATAAACATATCTAAAGATTCTTTATCGTGATCTTCAAATCGTTTTCTCGATAATAAATTTTGGAGATTGTGCACATCATAAAGCATGTATTTGAGCGTATCTACGTCTACATACTTTTCTGGCATTCTAAAAAAATTTACAGTTGATTTTTAATCTTGATCAATTCGGCCTTAACCGCTTCCAATTTACTAATAATCTCATGATTATTGAATACACCTTCAGGGTTTTTCTTTAATTTTTGCTTGGCACCATCGAGGGTGAATCCTCGTTCCTTAACAAGATTGAAAATTAGTTTGAAGTTTTTAATGTCTTCTGGGGTAAACAAGCGATTTCCTTTGGCATTTTTCTTGGGCTTGATGATGTCAAACTCCTTTTCCCAAAAACGGATCAATGAGGTGTTTACGTTGAAAGCCTTGGCGACCTCACCGATTTTGTAGTATCGTTTTTCGGGTAATTCAATATGCATGAAATAGCTTTAGTCTAATGATTGACTTTCTTCCGAACTCTTTTTCAAGGTAGCAAATTCATCGGGAGAAAGATTGCCGTAGTAGAAATAAATCGGATTTAAATGTCGGCCATTCTTGTGTACTTCGTAATGCAAGTGCGGTGAAACTGATAATCCGGTACTTCCCACATATCCAATTAAATCACCACGCTTTACCTGGTTTCCTCTACGAACCTTAATTTTGCTCAAGTGTGCATAGATGGTTCGATATCCAAAGCCGTGATCGATATAAATCACTTTTCCGAAGGTACTACTACGTTGGGCTCGAATCACTTTTCCGTTTCCTGAGGCATACACTGGTGTTCCGGTTGGTGCGGAGAAATCCATCCCCTTGTGAAACTTGTTGATCTTTAAAATAGGATGCATTCGCATTTTATATCCTGAAGCCATCCAAAAGTCACCTTTCTTCACTGGCAAGATTGCTGGTATGGAAGCCAACATTTCTTCTTTCTCTTTTGCCAATCCGACGATTTCATCCAACGATTTTGATTGCACCACCAACTGCTTGGAAAGGATATCCATCTTCTTGGTCAAATCGATAACCATGTCGGAGTTTTCAAATCCTTCTAATTGCTTGTAACGATTTACCCCACCAAAACCTGCTTTTCGCTGTTCTTCAGGAATCGGATTGGTTTCAAAGTAACTTCGGTAAATATTGTTGTCTCGATCTTGTAATTGCTCTAGAATCTTAGACGTTTCATCAATGCGTTTGGTAAGCAACTCGTAATTCAGTTTTAAATTTTCAAACTCTCGCTTTTGAGCTCTTTGAGAGGGTGACATGATAAACTGACTCAATAAAATAAACCCTAAGAAAGCCGTTAATAAAACCGCTAGAAATAGGTAAATCGTTCGCCTTACATAATCACTTTTTTTGACCGTGATTTTTCTGTAGGATAAGGTTTCAGAATCGTAATAATATTTTACTTTTGCCATAGTTTTAAAGCACTTTAAGCTTGAAAATGAGCTTTTTTGTGTTCTTTAAGAACTCACAAAATTACAAAATGTTTTACAACTGTTCATTTTGAGTGGTTTTTTGCAGTTTGTAGTGATAGATTAATCGATTTGGAATTCCCGTTTTATGAAGTCAAGAGACGTAAGAGAAACCTTCTTAAACTTTTTTAAAGATAAGTCACACGCCATTGTTCCATCGGCTCCAATGGTCACGAAAAACGACCCTACCCTTTTGTTTGTAAATTCGGGGATGGCACCATTTAAGGAGTACTTTCTTGGCAACGGAACTCCGCCAAATCCACGAATTGCAGATACCCAAAAGTGTTTGCGCGTTTCTGGAAAACACAACGACTTAGAGGAAGTAGGGTATGATACCTACCACCATACGCTTTTTGAGATGCTAGGCAACTGGAGCTTTGGGGATTACTTCAAGAAAGAAGCCATTGCTTGGGCTTGGGAATTACTCACAGAGGTATACGGCATTCCGAAAGATATTTTATACGTTACCATTTTTGAAGGTAGCGAAGAAGACAAACTTCCAAGAGACGAAGAGGCTTTTAATTTCTGGAAAGAAATTGTTCCTGAAGACCGAATTCTTTTAGGAAACAAAAAAGACAACTTCTGGGAAATGGGAGATCAAGGACCTTGCGGACCTTGCTCCGAAATCCATGTAGACATTCGCTCTGACGAGGAGAAAGCCAAAATAGACGGGAAGGAATTGGTGAATCAAGACCATCCTCAAGTAGTTGAAATTTGGAACTTGGTTTTCATGCAATACAATCGAAAGGCAGACGGAAGCCTTGAGGATTTGCCGCAAAAACACATCGACACTGGAATGGGCTTCGAACGTCTTTGCATGGTACTTCAAGGAGTACAATCCAACTACGATACGGACGTCTTTACACCCATTATTCGAGAGATTGAGGCCATTAGTCACACTGATTACGGAAAAGATCAGCAAATCGACATTGCGACCCGCGTGATTGCTGATCATGTGAGAGCGGTTGCTTTTTCAATTGCAGACGGACAGTTACCGAGTAATACTGGTGCTGGCTATGTGATCCGTCGAATTTTAAGAAGAGCCGTTCGCTACGGATTTACCTTTTTAAATCAGAAAGATCCGTTCATCTATCGTTTGGTAGATGTGCTTTCTAAAAAAATGGGGAAAGCCTTTCCTGAGTTGAAAACGCAGAAACAACTCATTGAAAATGTGATCCGCGAAGAAGAGGCATCCTTCCTAAGAACTTTGGAACAAGGATTGATTCTTTTAAATAAAATCATCGAAGAAAGTACCTCCAAAGAAATTAGTGGAGAGAAGGCCTTCGAACTATACGATACCTTCGGATTTCCAATTGATTTGACATCCCTAATCCTTAGAGAAAAAGGATATTCATTGGATGAAGCTGGTTTTCATGCGGAAATGAAAAAACAAAAAGAACGATCTCGTTCTGCCAGTGAATCATCCACAGACGATTGGACCATTGTAAATGACAGCAATCAAAATGATTTTATTGGTTATGATCACCTGAATGCAGATATCCACATCACCAAATACAGAAAAATCACCTCCAAAAAAGATGGAGATCAATACCAATTGGTGTTTGATGTGACTCCTTTTTATCCAGAAGGTGGTGGTCAAGTGGGCGACAAAGGATACTTGGAAGATACCAACGGGGACGTAGTTTACATTCTAGATACCAAGCGAGAAAATAACCTCATCGTGCATTTCACCAAAAATTTACCTAAAACTTTAGACGGATCGTTTAAAGCAACGGTAGACGCGAAACAACGTGAGAGAACAGCTGCCAATCACACCGCTACGCACCTTTTACACCAAGCGTTGCGCGAGGTTTTGGGCACCCATGTTGAACAAAAAGGAAGTGCCGTTCATTCCAAGTATTTGCGTTTCGATTTCTCTCACTTTTCAAAAATGACGGTGGAGGAGTTGCGCGATGTAGAAAACTTCGTAAATGCTAGAATTGAAGGAAAATTACCTTTGATTGAAAAACGAAATATCCCGAAAGAAGAAGCCCTTGCAGAAGGCGCGATGAGTTTATTCGGAGAAAAATATGGCGATACCGTACGTTCCATTCGATTTGGACAATCCATTGAACTTTGTGGTGGAACCCATGCTAAGAACACGGGTGACTTATGGCATTTTAAAATTAAGTCAGAAGGAGCTGTTGCAGCCGGAATTCGAAGAATTGAAGCCATTACTTTGGATGCAGTAAAAGACTTTTACTTTGATCACAATAGACAATATTTTGAAATGCGCGATTTGCTGAATAATAGCAAAGAGCCTGTGAAAGCCCTTCAAAATTTGCAAGACGAAAATGCAAGTTTGAAGAAACAAATTGAAGAGCTGTTACAAGAAAAAGCCAACCGAGTTTCAGAACAGATTGAATCGGAATTGCAAGAAGTAAACGGTGTAAATTTCCTAGCTAAAAAGGTGGATTTGGATGCGAATAGCATTAAGAACATGGCCTTCAAATTGGGGAACAAGTTCGATAATTTATTCATTCTATTTGCGACCTCTCCAGCACCCGGAAAAGCCTTATTGACCTGCTATATTTCCAAAGAATTGGCAGCGGAAAGAGATTACAATGCCGGTCAGGTTGTTCGAGAATTGGGGAAACTAATTCAAGGTGGCGGTGGTGGTCAAAATTTCTTTGCCACGGCCGGTGGAAAAAATCCAGATGGCATTCCACAAGCCTTGCAAAAAGCCAAAGACTTTATTGGATAATTAAACCATTCCAAGCTTTTACGGTCTAAATAGGAGTAATCAAATAATTTGTATTTTTACTCATGCCTTATTTAGATGCGTATCAGGGAAGTTGGACAGAAAAGGAAATAAGACATCTCCTCAGAAGAACTACTTACGGAGCTACCCAAAGTATGGTATCAGAATGCCTTGGGTTGGGATTGCAGAGTACCATTGACAAATTATTTGAAGATCTTCCAGAAGCTCAACCACCCCTAAAATATCAATTTGACGGGAACGGACGCGATCAAGTAAACGATCCGGATGCCGATTATGGGGAAACTTGGGTGAATGGAGATCCGGTACCTAATGTGGGTTCCAATCAGGAACAAGCTCGCATCATTAATGCAAGAAAACGATCGCTTTACGCTTGGTCTTTTTTGCAGATGACCACATCACATATCAATATTCGCGAGAAACTTACCCACTTTTGGCACAACCATTTTGTTGCGGTAAATCAGAATCCGCATATTGAGTATTACTACTACAAACTAATCCAATCGCAAGCCCTTGGCAACTTCATTCAGTTGACAAAAGACATGACGATTAACCCGAACATGCTTTTGTATTTGAGTGGGGCTTTGAATAGCAAATTTGCACCGAATGAAAATTACTCTCGTGAGCTCCTAGAACTCTTCACTGTTGGAAAGGGAGTTGATGTTGGACAAGGTGATTACACCAATTACACGGAAGACGACGTCGTTGAAATGGCCAAAGCTTTAACGGGCTGGCGCGTTCAAAATGCTGTAAGCGGAACCTTTATTCCGAATAGACATACCGAAGGAACCAAAACACTCTCGCACCGTTTCAACAATGCTGAACTTGCCGAAAATGGTGAAGATGAATACAAAGACCTGATTGACCTGATTTTTCAACAGGACGAATGTTCGCGATTCATCACTCGTCAATTGTACAAATGGTTTGTAAAAGATGTAATTGATGCAGATATTGAAACGAATATCATTGAGCCATTGGCAAAAATCATCAGGGAAAACAATTATGAAATTGTTCCGGCATTAAAAGTACTTTTTGCTTCACAACATTTCTATGAAAATGTGTTTTGCATGGTAAAAAGTCCGATTGATTTGATTATGTCTGGAACCAAATCGCTCCTACTTTCAAATCCGACTACATCAGTAAAAGATGCCTACGAATATGCCTATGTATTGTATTTGGTATGTAACGAATTAGAACAAGGTTTGTTTAACCATCCAGATGTTGCCGGTTGGAAGGCTTATTACCAGGAGCCCCTGTTTTACAAGACCTGGATCAATAATTACTTGCTTCCTAAGCGAATGGACTACTGCAAGGTTTTGGTAACTGGAGGATCCATGAGCATTGATAATGTCACTTTTGACATACCACCACTCATTCCGGTGTTTAGTTTTATTGCAGACATCAACAATTCGATTGACCCCAATGTACTCATCAGGGAGTTGGCAAACCGGATGTTCAATTATCCAATTTCTGATGCTCAACTTGAAAACCTCAAAGAAATATTAATTCCGGGGCTACCTGATTTCGAATGGACGGTGGAATATGGAGACTACCTAAATAATCCAGGAGACAATGCCCTCCGCATTTCGGTAGAAAACAAACTTCGTAACTTGATAGGAACCATGGTTCAAATGTCTGAATTTCAAATAATGTAGCCATGAGTAGTAAGAAATTAAATAGACGCGATTTTATTCGATTGAGCTCCTTAGCCTCTGCCTCGCTACCCATTGCTCTTAGTGGTTATCCATTGTTCGCGAATGAGAAACCTTCGAATCTAAGTTTTGATTCCGATAATGACAATGTGTTGGTACTGGTGCAATTGCAAGGAGGTAATGACGGACTGAATACTATTTTCGATTTGAACCAATATGACAACTTGCAGAACGTTAGGTCGAACATCATCATTCCAGAAAACCAACTGCTCAGCATCAATGCAGACACAGCGCTTCATCCAAGTATGATGGGAATGCAAGGGGTTTGGGAAAAAGAGAAATTATCCATTATTCAAAACGTTGGGTATCCCAATCAGAATCGATCCCACTTTCGATCTACCGATATTTGGCATACGGCATCTGATGCAGACGAATTTATTGCTACAGGATGGTTAGGGAGGTATTTCTCTTTACAAAATGACCAATTCCCAACAGGATATCCGAATGACGATCATCCACATCCTTTTGCCATTACCATTGGCAAGATCGTTTCTGAAACTTGTCAGGGTACCAATGCCAATTTCTCAATGGCCTTGACTGATCCTGAAAACCCAGGTACGGCCAGCGTGTTTGACAGTTCCAATTTACCTAACAATTGTTATGGTGATGCCTTGCAATTTGTCAATGATATTGCCAAACAGACCAATGCCTATGCTTCGGTAATTACGGACGCAGCATCCCAAGGAAACACACTTTCAACGAAGTATACCGATTCGGATTTAAGTGAGAAACTAAAAAATGTAGCCCGATTGATTGCAGGGGGGTTACAAACCAAAGTATACATCGTTCAGCTTGGCGGCTTCGACACACACGATAGTCAAGTTATTGATGGCAATAACAGTGTTGGTATTCACGCAAATTTATTGCAAGAATTTTCGGATGCTATTGCGGCTTTTCAAGACGATTTGGAGCTATTGAACATAAGCAACCGAGTAGTGGGAATGACCTATTCTGAATTCGGACGTCGAATTCGTTCCAACGGTGCTTTGGGGACTGATCACGGTACAGCAGCCCCAATGTTTTTATTTGGCGATTGTGTGAACAATAAGATTTTAGGCGATGCTCCCGAAATTGATACTCAGGTAGATCAGTTTGAAGGCGTGCCCATGCAATTTGATTTTAGAGATGTATACAGAACCATTATTACCGATTGGTTGGGTGGAACAACAACAGACGCCAATACGGTATTATTCCGAAATTTTAATGCCTTGGATGTATTCAAAGCCGGCTGTAATGCGTCCCTATCAACACACACATTTAATACAACGGAACTTGATCTAAAAGTATATCCAAATCCGGCTGCCAATTACCTGAACATTGAATTTTTTGGATACGACCGTAATGTTAAAATTACTTTATTCAACAGTCTTGGAGCAGTAATGAAAACCATCACCAACAAAGAGTATTCGAGTACGAAACATGCCATTCAAATCGATATCTCCAACTTGGCTACGGGTAACTATTTTATTCATTACCAAAGCAACGGAATCTCAAAAACTAAGAAATTAATTAAGTATTAAAATCCGTACTTTTAGGCTTCCAATTACTTCCTATGAAGCTGCAAACCAAAGTAGATTTTGAACAACCTTGTGAAAATTTGATTGATTACCAATCGAAGGTTTTCTCTATTGGATCCTGCTTTAGTGTAAATATTGGAAACAAGCTTTCCTATTTCAAATTTGACATTCTTCAGAATCCGTTTGGCATTCTTTTTCATCCTTTGGCGATTGAAAATTTTATAGGTCGAAGCTTGTCGAATAGGCTTTATACACTCGAAGACATCCAACAGTTGAACGGACAGTTTTTCAGTTTTGATGCCCATTCAGAAATGAATCAATTGGACAAATTCATCTTACTTGAACAGCTCAATAAAGCCGTGAAACGGGGAAATCATCAATTGCAAAAAGCCTCACATATCCTCATCACTCTAGGTACAGCTTGGGTATACCGACATAAAACCACCAACCAAATCGTGGCCAATTGTCATAAGGTTCCTCAAAAACATTTTGACAAAGAACTTCTCAGCATTGAAGCCATTCAACAAAGCTTGACAAAAATTACAGCTGCTATTCACGCAAAGAATCCTAAAGCCGAATTGATTTTTACCGTGTCTCCTGTTCGTCATATTAAGAATGGAGTGATTGAAAACAATCGAAGCAAATCAAATTTGATAAGTGCAGTCCATAATGTTGTTGAACACACAAAATCCTTGCACTACTTTCCCTCCTATGAAATTCAAATGGATGAACTGCGTGATTATCGGTTTTACGAGAATGACATGATTCACCCCAGTAATTTGGCTATCGAATACATTTGGGCGATTTTTAAAAGCAAATGGATTGATTCCAAAGTCTTCTCTACAATGACTGAAATCGATTCCATTCAAAAGGGCCTTGCCCACAAACCTTTTCAAGAGAATTCCGAAGCGCATCAAAAGTTCAAAACAAAACTTTCGGTGAAAATTAATCGAATTCAACAGCAATTTCCATACATCAATTTCGAGTAAGTAAAATATAGGGCATCTGCCTTATTGAATCAAAATCACACTTTTATGACTTTTGGAACTGAACTTTAAACTTCTGTTCTTATGAAAACTTTACTTCAAAAAAACATGTCGGTTTTGGCTATTTTGCTTTTTCTAGCTCCAGTCCTATTCGGACAAAAAGCCGAAAAACCAGACAACGCATTTAACAACTTAGGTTCTATCAAATGGATGAAAATGTCTGATCCTGGAACCTTAATTGTATCCACTTCAAATGGTATTTATGGAATTCGACCCAACGAATCGAAAACAACCTTTCTTTTTGACCAACGGAAAAACATCAAAGAAGACAACTTTAAGTTGCAACCAGGAACTCCTTATGCCATGTTCATTGCAAACGGATTAAAGGGAGTTACGTTCGTGATTGATATTGTATCAGGCAAAGTCCTATTCGATTCCAAGTCAAAAGATTTTACCTTTATCACAAGTCGCGACATCATTCTTCCAGAGAACAAACTAGTCGTTAGCGGCATGCGAAAAATCAAAGGAAAAGCAGGTCAGCGCTACTCCATTGCCGTTTTTGATTTGGCCACCGGTAATGAAGAACACACCATTCCTCAAAAGGGAAATAACAATGTGACCGGATCACCAGATATGTTGAACGGGAATCTATACATCCCAAGAAATAAGGGTGTTGATTGCATCAATTTGGCTTCTGGGAATACCCTCTGGACAGCCGATATCAAAAAGGCTACTTCTATAGAAGCCAGTGAAGATGCCATATATGCCTATCAAAAATCAGCGAATCTTAAAAACACAACTATTTACAGAATTAACAACAATGGAAGTCTTTCTTGGAAGGACGGAAACAAACTGAAAGGGCAAGTGCGTCAAACCGAATTCCTTTCAAACGGGATTGCCGTTTTAACCGATGTTTATGGAAAGAATCCGCAATCAAAAATCTACTTCATTGATGCCAATTCAGGAGAAGATTTGTGGGACAAAGCTCCCAAAACAAAAGGTCTTGTGAGTCATTTTTACACAGAGGACGACGGAATTATTTTCGGCGTTGCAAGTGGTGGAATCAATAAAATCAAATACGACGGAACTCCATTATGGAGAAAACCTCTGAAAACCGGACCTAGCATCAGTACATTGGCGAGAACCGAATCTGGAATTCTGTACATCACAGCAAAAGACGCTGATATCATCGATGAGAACACTGGTGAGTCGGTATTTGGCAAAAAACTAAAATACAAACAATCGAAAAGCGTTGCTTCTGCTTATGATGCTCAAAACAAACGATTTTTACTAAGCTGTAGCGATGGCTTGTACTCCATTGATGGAAGTTCAGGAAAATACGAACTAATTGCTAGTCCGAAGTTCAAAGAAAAGGAGATGCCTACAAAAATTGAACTTAGGAACGGAAATATTTTACTCTCAGCAAGCCAAAATATGATGTTGCTTTCTCCAGAGGGAAAAGAAATGTACCATACTCACTTTAAATCGCCTACAAAAAGTACTTTTATGAAGATTCTATCTGGAGCTTTGGCGGTAACCTCTATGGCCGTATCCACGAGTGCAGCTTTCCGAGCAGGTGCTAATAAAAACTCTATTGGAAATTACAATTCTTACGGCGCTCAAATGGACAGTTACTCAAAAGGTTTTGCACAAATTGCTGGCGCCTCCTTTAGTGCCATGAGCAAGCGATTTAAAGCATCAGCCCAAACTCAGAATGAGAATTTTATTCTTACCAAACTGAGCTCTGGTGTTGGGTTGGTAAAAATCGATAAAGATTCCGGTGAAAAAACCAAGGAGATATTATTGAAAGACAAAAAACCAACCTACATTGTGGATGAAATGGAGCGTATACTCTATTATCAAGCCAGTAAAAATAGTATCTACGCCTATAAGATTTAAGCTAATTCTTTCAACCGTTTTTAGGACTATCAATTTCTAAAAACGGTTGATTCTTTCTTTTCCTACTTCGAATTTTTTATGAAGTAGAAAAATAATCCTAAATTGAAATCACTCAATCTTAACGATTTACACATGAAAAAAACCGTTTTTATCTTTTTTGCATTTTTACTGACCATTCAACTCGGTGCTCAAGACAATCCGTATTCACTTTCTTATCAAGGTCTTCATAAAGACGTTCGAGAAGTTACCGGAGTATTTTACTTTCTTGATTCGAAAAGTGGAGAATTTGCAAAAAAATCCTTCAACAGATCAATTTACAATGATTTAGGCTTGGTGGTAAAATCTCAAACGTATAGCAAAAGTTCTTACCGTAAAACTGACACCATAACCAGCGTATATAATTACAATGCAGCTAACAAGTTAATTTCCATTATCAATGTGAGTAAAAAGAAAAGTAAATACGGTTCTGATCTCTATTTAATGTATGATGAAAAAGGTTATCTCATACGAACCGAAGCGCGTTTCTTTGATGGTCGAATTTTTTACAATACCTACAAAAACGATGCAGAAGGAAGAATGATTGAGAAGTTGGATTACAATGATCGAAAGAAATTGACTGCTAAAACCACAGTTTCCTACAATGGAAATGCTAAAAAGGAAGTCCGAACCACTTATGATCGAAGAAACGGGAACGTTCGTGCAACCATTCGCAGTAACTTTATCAATAACAAGCGTCAAAATCGCAGTTCATCGGGTAAATTCTCAGGATCAACAACAACTTATTCATATGATAAAAATGGGAATTTAAAGGAATCTATCACCACTGGGAAAAGAAACGCAACCACAAAAAATTATTATGCTTACGACGATCTTTCGAACTGGATCAAGTGGATATCCATCAGTGATAGAAGTGAACAAATCAGTTTCCGTAAGATTGTTTTTAAAGACGGTTCTACTGCGGGAGGTCTGAACTTTGACCCCGTTTTTGCCAAGAAGTATTCCAATCAAAAAGAAATTAAAGTCTTGCCATCTGCAAGCAATTAGTAAAATTCGATTCATCATGCAACCCAGTAACCTCATTGCACATTTCACCTACACACAATCCTTTTGGAATGATTATGTGACCGTTGAGTTAAAAAACAAAAAAGAAGACAATTATTATTTTGCCTTTGCCATCGCTATTTTATGTACCGGAGGTCTCATGTTCTTGCGCGATACGACATTCTTGGTGGCACTCGCATTTTCCTTGCCCTTTGCAATTTTAATTCCCTACCTAAGACAAAAATTGAACTACAAGTATCTTGTCAAAAACCCTCCAAATCCTGAAGTGAAAATCTTCGATAAATTCTTAAAAATCAACAATCATTCGATTGAATTCCGAAGCGACCAACGAAGACTGAAAGGCATAAAACTTATTGAGGCATCCAACGGAATGAATTTGTTGGAATTCGACATTCAATGGATTACAAGGAAAGGGCCAACCAATGATGAATACCGCATTCCCATTCCGAAGGAAAACTTGGAAGATGCACAAAAAATCATCAATACTTTAAGCACTTAAATACGGCAATTGCCGTATTTTTTTTGCTTAGTAGAGTTCAGATATTTGATTTGTAATCAATATTAAAATTCTCATGAAAAATTCAATCAAATTAATATTTAGTCTAGGTATTGTATTATCCATGATGGCCTGCACTAGTAATGATACAAGCGGTCCGACAGGATGTGATGAATGTGTATATACTTTAGCGGGAAATGAAACCAGTGGAACGGTGCCAAGCTCATTAAACGGGACTTACAATCTTACCTTCTCTTCATCCCAACCTGGGAGTCCGTATGCTGATGGCACCACTGCCAAATTCACAATCGATAACAACGAATTAACTGTAGAAATTGACGGTCAAGATTGCATTACACTGAAAAACCCAGTACAATTCAGCAATACTGAAGTAGCTTTTAATGACAGTTGTACCGCCAATGTTGCCTACTTTATTTCTGCCTCCCAAAACGGAACTTTAAATGAAATCAACGTAATGTCTGATTCTTCAACACCGTTTACTTTTTATGGTCAATTTGCAAATTAACAATGAAAAAGAAAAGTGAAATTCATGGTTGGTTGGTCAAATGACCCAACCAACCATTGTTTTCTAAAATCAATCAAAGAAACCCCGTATGCCTCATCAACTTGCACTTTTTACCTTCATCATCGGTATGATCTTCTACCTATTTTATAGCATAAGAGAACTAATGCAATTGAAAAAAAAACATCAGATAGATCTCCAAAAAATAGCAACTGAGATTACAAAAGAAGCATTGATTCTTAGTGAGCATAAAATTGATGATAAAATAATTACCTTAGAAAACCGAACTCAGCAAGCTTTTGAAAAAGTAAAGCTAGAATTGATTACTTTACATCATTCATTAGAGGTTATTCTTCCTTTCAAAGCAAATGGGACTCATGAATATTAGCTACAGACATATCATTCTATTGATGTTTTTCTGTTTTGGAATTGCATTACATGCTCAAAATTCGAGCTACCTGGATAGTATTTCGCAAATGGAAAAAACAAGCGATTCCAAGGCGTTTGTAACTGCTGTGATTGATATCCCTTATGATAAGGCGCTGAAAAATCCGAAGCTATTCCTCGAAATCAGCAAAGACGCCTCCAATCTCCTTAACGAAGAGAGTAATCCAATTCAATTGGCCATGGTATTTACTCAAATAGCACTTGCCTATCACTTTTCTTCAGAACCTGAGCTATCTATCGAATACAATTTAAAAGCCGCTCAACTCTTTGAGGAAAATAATGATATCGAATCCTTTGCACGTTGTTACCTTACGCTCGGTTGGCAAATTAAAAATAGAGATTTGAACAAGGGTTTGAACTTCATGAACAAGGGAATTCGAATTTTAGAAAAAAACAATACCAACTCCGAAAATTTGAAGTTCGGATACAACAATTATGGTGTTCTAAAACAACGAATCAACGAGTTAGACAGTGCTTTATATTTTCACAAAAAAGCACTAGACCTCAGCATCTTACAGAAAGACAGCGTATCCATTCCCTTTGCCTTAACTCATATGGCTGAGGTATATCTTAAAAAGGATGATTTTGCATTAGCCGAGAAATATTTTTTTGATGCGTTAAATCTTCGAAAAAAACGAAATGACATTTACGGAATAGCGGACAGTTACCTCTATATAGGAGATTTTTATTACAAAAAGGGCGATCTCAAAAAGGCGATTGTCAACTATCGTCAAGGAGGTGATATGGCGAAAACCAATGGCTACTTTCCACTTTACAAATATGCAGAAGAGTTTTTGTATAAATCTTACAAGAAACAAGGGAACTACCAAAAAGCAATGCAGTCTTATGAAGTATATAATCAACTAAAGGACAGCATCTTAAACCAAGACACCAACAATCGTATTGCGCAGCTACAAGTCGAATTTGAAACATCAGAAAAGGAACGTAAAATTTTGGCTCAGGATTTAGAAATCAAACAACGAAATTTAATTCTAACCTACTTGGGAGCGGCGTTAGTACTTATTGCAACTATTTTCTTCTTTATCAACAAAAAGAACAAAATGAAACAACTTCAGCTTCAAAGCGAAATGACCCTGAAGGAAGAATTGGCACAAATTAAAACCAAAAACAAACTGCAAGAACAACGCCTGGAAATCTCCAGGGATTTGCATGATAATATTGGATCTCAACTCACTTTTATAATTTCTTCCTTAGACAATTTGAAATACATTCAAACCAAAATGGGGCGCTCATTGGAAGAAAAGTTGGATGAAATTGGAGATTTCGCAAAAACCACCATTCATCAATTACGAGATACCATCTGGGCAATGAACAAAGATCAAATAAGCATTGATGATTTGGTAGTTCGCTTTTATTCTTATATCGAAAAAGCCAAATCCGTAGTCCCAAAAACACAGTTTGTTACATCCAACAATGCCGAAAGCGAAGCAATGTTGCCCTCTAATGTGGGTATTCAAATTTTCAGAATTGTCCAAGAAGGTATTAACAATGCTATAAAATACGCCAATGCCAATGAAATTGAACTTATCTTACATCTAAAAGATGAACACCTTCATATCGAGGTGAAAGACAATGGAGATGGATTTGATAAACGTGAGGTAGCTCTAGGAAACGGACTTCGAAACATGCAAACAAGAGCAGACCAAATCAATGGCAATATTTCAATCAATTCTGAAGAAGGCAAAGGAACAAGTATCATTTTAGAATATCCTCTAGACGCAAACTAATCGTATTATGAAGGTAAAAATTTGTATCGCTGAAGACAATCATTTCTTAGCCAAGGCCATCAAAGAAAAATTGGCCCTTTTTGATGATCTCTCTGTAAAGTTTATTGCCAATAACGGTGCAGAACTTATTGGACAATTGGAAGACAATCATCTTGTTGATGTAATTCTCATGGATATTCAAATGCCCGTCATGAATGGCATCAAGGCCACCGAACTAATTAAAAAAAGATATCCCCAAATTAAGGTGATCATGTTAACCGTTGTTGATGACGACGATTATGTTTTTAAATCAATCAAAGCAGGTGCAAACGGATACTTACTTAAGGAAATTGATCCCAAGAGTTTGCATGATAGCATCCACGAAGTATTGAATGGGGGTGCCCCAATGACTCCCAGTATTGCGCTAAAAACCCTAAAACTTTTACGCGGCGCTAACCTTCAAGCCTTTGATAACTCCGACAAAGAAAAAGTGCAGCTCTCCAAAAGGGAAACTGAAATTCTAACTCATTTGAGCAAGGGGCTGAACTATCATCAAATCGCAGAAAACCTTATCATATCACCTTCGACGGTGAGAAAACATATTGAAAATATCTACAAGAAGTTACAAGTCCACAACAAGATGGAAGCTGTTTTAAAGGCGAAAAATCAGAATATTATATAGCCTATTGTTCGAGTACCGAAGCTACATTCTGCCATGGTCCACCATTGAGAACATCAACACCATGGTTGGAAAGAAATTGAGTTGCTTGTCCACTACGACCACCACTTTTACATACCGCAATTACAGGTTTTCCCCATGATTTTATTTCATCAACATTTAACGGTACAGTTGTTAATGTAATATGTTTTGAACCCTTTACGTGTCCGTCTTGGTATTCACCTAAGGTTCTAACATCTAAAACCACAGCTCCTTTTTCTAAATATTCCTTTATCTCGTTCTCTGAAGATCCTGGTTTTAAAAAATCAAAAAATCCCATAAATTATACTTGCTCTTGTTTAACGTTTAATAATTGCAATCCGTTCTCAATCAAACCTGAAAGCTCATCATTTTGTTGCAAACTTTCCAAATAGCTTAAAATTTCAAACTGATTTGCAAAATTACGTTTTACTGACAATTCATACAACTCCAAAACCAATAGCCAATCTTTAGGGAACTTCGACTGCAAGACATTGAATATTTCTGTTATTTTAGACTCAGTAGCCGAATCTGTTTCCCGCATTTCTCGAACTTCATCATACAGTTTAAACAATGCTTGTTCCGATTCTGTGTACTTGATTTTACCTGTTTTGGTATTGGAAACCTTTCCAATATCTTCAAAGGATGCCACATCTGCTGGACCAGCATAAGCCGAAATCACATCGGTACCAATGGCCATGTCATACACACCCCAATCTGGGTGAAACAAAATTTCATCACCATAAGTAACGGTACAATTATCGAGTGTGATGATTAGAATTTTTCCACGTAAGTCACGTGTTCCAGTTATCGCTTTTCCTTTTACTACCACTCCACTTTCAAACTCCAAGCGCATCTCTTCACCTTCGTAGATTCCGTAGGCTTTTAAGTCTCTCGGACTCATGTCTTCAATGGGTAGATTGATTCCTTTCAATTTCCCAACTGGACTTCCGAATCCGTCTGAATGTGAGGTGATGCCGTGACCAATCAGTTCTTTATCTCTATTTGCCAAAGCAGTCGGACCTGTGGTTTGGAAGTAGGCTACCTTGTTGTTCTTATGTTTGATTACTTTGGAAAACACTCCCGAAATCTGAATTCCGGTAGACAATTCAATGGTTCCTAAATTATTAGAATCAATTAATTTTTCAACACCCGAAAGTCCTCCAGTTCGAAGCGCCATAGTATTGGCAAATTCATCAAGCACCAAACTCAAGTAGGCAAAATCTGGGGTTACATACAATTGAGGTTGCGGTTTGGTAATGTCAAAACTTTGCTTGGCGGCATCAAGGCTGTAGGGAATTTTCTTCACCTCATCCTTCAAACACCATGTACTTTCACCAATGGATGATAATAGTCCTGCTCCATAAATCTTCGGGGCCTTCACGTCGCCAATCAAACCGTACTCAACAGTCCACCAATGTAAATTACGTATCTGAGCCATCTCAGAAAGTTCGCCCATATTGTTTTGAAGCCACTCTACTTTTATTTGGGCCTCATTGATTTCTTTTTCGGTAGAATTTGGGTTTTCTTTTAAGATGGATAACAATCGTATCGCTTCATACATTTCGTAATCTTTGGAAGACGAAATAGCCTTGGATCCAATCTCCCCAAACCTTCTTAAATATTCTGAATATTCTGGATTTGCAATGATGGGAGCATGTCCGGCAGCCTCGTGAATGATATCAGGTGCTGGTGTGTATTTGATATGATCAATGGTTCGCATTTCTGAAGCGATGACCAACACATTGTAAGCTTGAAATTCCATAAAAGCATTCGGCGGAATGAATCCGTCAACTGAAACGGCAGCCCAACCAATCTCTTTCAAGATTCGATTCATTCCCTCCATATGGGGAATGTGCTCGATTGAAATTCCGGTTTTGTCCAATCCGTCAACATAAGAATCGTGAGCCACACGACTCAGGTAATCTACATTCAAGCGCATTACATAACGCCAAACAGCCTGATTTTGAGGCGTATACTCCTCATAAGGTTGCTTTACAATGAACTTGTGTAAGTGCTTGGGTAATTTCTTGGTTACTTCGTTGATTTCAAAATGTGCTTCCATTGAAGAATATTTATTTAATCGATAGTAAAATTAAGGATTTTACAAATTTTAGGCCCTATAAGTCTGTTAAAATTCCATATTATCTAATGAATTATTAAATTGACAATTCCCTTATTTCACAACTAAAAAGATAGGTTTTGATGACCCTCGACTCACAAAACTTTGTAATTTTAAGCGTAAATATTTGAACATGAACAAGAAAGTAATTTTAATGATTTTAGATGGTTGGGGAATAACGCAAGACCCCGCGGTTTCAGCTGTAAATCATGCCGAAACACCATTTATTGATTCTTTATATACAAAATTCCCACACGCCCAGTTGAGAACCGACGGAGAGCATGTGGGACTACCAGAAGGCCAAATGGGTAACTCCGAAGTTGGTCATATGAATTTAGGTGCTGGAAGGATTGTCTATCAAAATTTGGCCAAAATCAATATAGCCGTTCGCGAAAAGAATCTTCAGAATGAGCAAGTGTTGAAAGAGGCTTTTCAATATGCCAAAGAAAACAATAAAAACATTCACCTTTTAGGCTTGGTTTCTGATGGAGGAATTCATTCTCATATCAATCACTTAAAAGGTCTACTAGACGCCGCTTCGGAGGCCGATTTAACCAATGTTTATTTGCATGCCTTTACGGATGGAAGAGATTGTGATCCGAAGTCTGGTAAAGGATTTATTTCAGACATTCAAAATCACCTTTCAAATACGACGGGTGAATTGGCAACGGTTGTAGGACGCTATTATGCCATGGATAGAGACAAGCGTTGGGAACGCGTAAAACTTGCCTACGATGCGCTAGTTAATGGTATTGGAACAACCTCTAACGATGCCGAAAAAAGCATTCAAGCTAGTTATGACGATGGTGTAACTGATGAATTCATCAAACCTATCGTTATGACCGATGACCATGGAAATCCAAAAGCTACGATTCAAGAAGATGATGTGGTTTTGTTTTTTAATTTCCGAACAGACCGTGGAAGGCAATTAACGCAGGTACTCTCCCAAGAGGACAATCACGAGTATAACATGCACAAAATTCCGTTGTACTTCATGACGATGACCATGTATGATGAGACCTTTAAGGGCATCAAGGTGATTTACAATAATGAGAATATTGAAAATACGATTGGAGAAGTTTTGGAAAAGGCTGGTAAAAAACAAATTAGAATCGCAGAAACCGAAAAGTACCCACATGTGACCTTTTTCTTTTCAGGAGGTCGAGAAGATGAATTCGAGGGGGAGAAAAGATTGTTGTGTCCATCACCAAAAGTGGCTACCTACGATTTAAAACCAGAGATGAGTGCCTATGAGATTCGCGATGCCATCCTTCCTGAATTGGAAAGCGAAGAAGTTGATTTTGTGTGTCTCAATTTTGCCAACGGAGATATGGTTGGACATACCGGAGTAATGGAAGCTGCTATCAAGGCATGTGAGGCTGTGGATAGTTGTGTAAGTGATATTATCACGACCGCATTAGAACACAATTATTCCACCCTATTGATTGCCGATCATGGTAATTGTGAAACCATGAAAAATCCTGATGGGAGTCCACATACTGCTCACACTACCAATCCAGTTCCGTTAATTTTAATTGATAAAGACCTGACTTCCATAAAAAATGGTATTTTGGGAGACGTTGCCCCCACAATTTTACACATGATGGGTGTTGAGCAACCTGCTGAAATGACACAAAAAACACTAGTTTAATTATGAAAAAAATTCTTCTTTTCTCTTTATTTCTCTCGTTCTTGAGTTGCGAAGCTCAGCAAAAAATAACGGCTAAGAAAAATGAACAAGGACATTTAATTGGCATCGCCAACAAAGAATCCTTCCAAGACGAATCTTTTAAATATTGGTTTGACGACCGTTATCAAGAATACAAAACCGACAAAGAGTTGATCGATAAAATCAAGAAAAAGATCAAAAAGTATAAGATCAAAGGGTTTATGGGCACCTGGTGTGGTGATAGCCGACGTGAAACTCCTAGATTCTTTAAAATCTTAGATGAAACAGGTTATAATCTTAAAAACTTTGAACTCATTACCGTAAATCGCAGCAAAGCTACACCCGATAGTCTGGAGCAGGGATACAATATCATTCGCGTACCCACCTTCATCTTTTACCGTAAGGGGAAAGAGGTTGGACGTTATGTGGAATATCCTCGAGAAACAATGGAGAAAGATATATTAAAGATCATTTCAGGAGAGCCTTACAAGCATTCTTACGAGAAGGACTAAAATATCGTCTAAATCTTCTATTTTTGTAGCCTAATTTTTCAAAATGATCATACCAAAATCTAAGGAAGAAATCGAATTAATGCGCGAAAGTGCTCTTGTTGTCTCTAAAACTTTGGGCATGTTGGCCAAAGAAGTGAAACCGGGAGTTACTACGCTCTATTTGGATAAACTGGCGGAAGACTTTATTCGTTCGGAGGGTGCCATTCCAGGTTTTTTAGGATTGTATGATTTTCCGAATACCTTGTGTATGAGTCCGAATGAACAAGTAGTTCACGGATTTCCAACAACTGAGCCTTTGAGAGAAGGTGATATCATCTCTATTGATTGTGGTGCCATAAAAAATGAATTTTATGGAGATCATGCCTACACTTTTGCGGTTGGTGAAATTGATCCTGAGACGGAAAAATTGTTACAGGTGACCAAAGAGAGTTTGTATGTTGGTATCAAAGAATTTCGAATTGGAAATCGAATTGGAGATGTTGGTTATGCCATTCAGAAATACACAGAGAATCATGGATATGGTGTGGTTCGAGAATTGGTAGGTCATGGATTGGGTAGAAAAATGCACGAAGACCCTGAAATGCCGAATTACGGGAAACGCGGTCGTGGTAAAAAATTCATAGAAGGTATGGTGGTTGCCATAGAACCTATGATTAACATGGGAACTCATAAAATTAGACAACACAGCGATGGTTGGACCATCACAACTTTAGACAAAAAACCTTCTGCGCACTTTGAGCACAATGTGGCCATTGTGGATGGGAAACCAGAACTTTTATCGACTTTCAAATACATTTATAAAGCATTGGGTATTGAGAGTGATGAAGAAGAACCATTCAGAAAGGAGCCATTGGTGGTATAAATGAAACTCTTCAAGCTCATACTAAACACCATTCCGAGACCGTGGTTAATCTCCTTGAGCTATTGGGTTCGACCTATTTTTGCATTCTATTTAAAAGGCAATAAATTCACCGATCCGATCGATGGGAAAAGCTTTCGAAAGTTACTACCCTATGGTTATCAAAATCAACGTGAGAATGCCTTATCACCAAGTACACTTTCTTTAGAGCGACACCGACTCATGTGGTTGTATCTTCAAGAAGAGACCGATTTTTTCACCAATACAGAAAACAAAAAAGTTTTACATTTTGCTCCCGAGCAATGTTTTTACAAGAGATTTCGAAATCAGCAAAACATCGAATACGTAACGACGGATTTAATCTCTCCCCTTGCCGATGTAAAAGCGGATATTTGCAATCTACCTTTTGAAGATGCCTCCTTCGACATCATTTTTTGCAATCATGTGTTGGAGCACATTCCTGATGACACCCAAGCCATGAAGGAATTGTATCGAATTCTTAAAAAAGGAGGTATGGGAATCTTTCAAGTACCTCAAAACATGGAATTAGAAGAAACTTTTGAAGACGATAGCATTACTGATAAAACACAGCGAACACTTATTTTTGGTCAATACGACCACGTTCGTGTTTATGGAAGAGATTACTTTGATAAGCTACGCTCGGTAGGTTTTGAGGTCCAAGAAATAGACTATACAAAAAAAATCGCCCCAGAACAATTGGAGCGATATGCTTTAATGAAGGGTGAAATACTACCCGTTTGTTTCAAATAGTTATTTGTCGGTAAATTTTCGGATAAAGTCTTGCATCTTCTCAAGACGCTGTTCTCCTAAAATCATGATTCCGTTTTGAAAAATCTGGAAATTTCCATCTTTTCGTCGCTTAACGATGGAGATTCCTTCATAACCCATTGCATTGTCTTGCAATGGTTCTACCTCCATTCCTTTTTGATTAAGCCAAACGGTTGCCTCTCCTTTTTTTGCTTGAAGCGTATTCTGATGGAAGGCCCCGAGGTAGTCATAATCAACACCAAATTTCTTCATTGATCCATCAATGGAGAATAAGAAAGCGTTCAGTTTAAATTCTGGTAAATACAAAGGATGTACGCCACCTCCCAAGTGACCCCCGAAGGCATACCAAGTCTTCTCCTTTTTAATTTCGCCATCACTGTTGTAATTATCAATTACATCCGCCTTTCTGAATTTTTTGAATAACTCTTTGTCTGCCGTAAATGAGACGATTTCTTGAGTATTTAAATTGATAACCAGGGGCTCGTATGCATTATTAGGATAGGTCACCAAGTATCCATTCTCTCTTGGCAGGAGAACTTCCCCATAATGAGTAGAAAGTGTATTGAACTCCACCAATTCTACAATTTCAAAACCTTTCTTCACATTGGTGTCATAGCAATACAATTGTGTTGGATCTTTCACTTTATCCTTAAAAATGAAATATCCGGAAAAACTCACAACGTCTTCGTAATCATTGGCAGAAACTAAGATCTCTCCCACATCCGAAAGGGCTCCGAACTTTCCATTTTTCGAGTACAACGCAATTCCGTTTTTATTAAACTCATAGATGGTATCGGCTTTGAATGACAATTCTTCTGCGCGCTTTACCCATACATTTTCTAGAGAATCAATGTATTTAGAATACTTTTCTTTGAGAATTCGCTCTCGTTCCAATCGCTTTTCTTCAGCAACAAGTTTGTCCAATTCATCATTGATTAATACAGCAAGTTCAACTTGTTCGAGGTATTGTTCGTTCTTTCGTTTTTTATAAAGTTGGAAATACTTTTTGGATAATGTTTTGGCGGTTCTATACTCACCAATTTCAAAGTATATACGAGCACCCAACTTTGCCATATCCGGTGTTTTGACTGAATCAATATACTTCAAGGCTTTTTCAAAGAGAACTTTGGCTTCTCTAAAATCGATACTTTCCTCAATAGCGAGTCGTGCCCTTTTCAGGTAAACCCCTGCGATTTCATCATTGGTTTGGGAATACCCGCTAAACGAGCACAAAAAGGCAAGAAGCACAATTATTTTCTTCATAGAACTGACTTTTTTCAACATAGTGGGATACAAAGTAACAAAATTATTTAGTGAATTAAGGAAGGCTACTAGCCTATTCTCCGCAGACAATACCCTCCGTATTCGTTAGACCCTAGTTTTTAAGATTCGTATATTCTTGAAGCTGATTTTTTTCATCCGTATAAATGAGAATCACTTCCAAATCGGATCTTTTATCCAAAAATTCTTTTGCTTTTTCTAGTCCCATTGCCATGATTGCCGTAGCATAGGCGTCAACATCGGCACAATCTGAAGTTCCAATTATGGATGCACTTAGCAAATTACTTTCCTCTGCCTTACCTGTTTTGGGATTGATGGTATGGACATACTTGGTTCCATTGTCCGACACACGGAATTTTCGGTAGTTTCCTGAGGTGGCCATTGATTTGTTCGAAAGATTAATTTTCTTGAATCCTCCCGAATTATCAGCATCTACAGGATTGACTACTTGAATCACCCAAGGTTTTCCCTCCCCTTTCACTCCTTTGGTTCGAATTTCACCACCTATTTCTATGAGGTAATTGTTAATTCCCTTAGCATCAAAAAACCGAGCAACTATATCAATTCCAGATCCCTTGGCAATCGAATTAAAATCTAAATAAATATTTGGATGCTCCTTTTGAATGATAGCTCCCTCTGCACGCACCTTGTCCAATCCGACAAAAGGCATGATGGAATCAATTTGTTTCTGTGTTAAATTGATTTTGGAATTGGCAGGACCAAAACCATAAGCGTTCACCAGGCTACCAACGGTTGGATCAAAAAAGCCATTGGTTTCTTTATAAATCCGTTTTGATTTCTGCAAAACCTCCGAAAAGATGGTATCAATCGGTACATTTTCTCCTCGATTGACTTTTGAAATTATAGAATTGGGAATGTAGGTGGAGACCGAATTATTGGTCATCTCAAAAAGGCTATCCAACTCTTTTTGATAGTTTATATCCGTATCTAAATAGGTGATCTTGTAGGTGGTTCCGAACACCGACCCAGCCAAATCTACTCGTCTTGAGGTATCCTCAGAACAACCAACGAAAATTGCAATTATTGCAATAAAGAGCAGTGTTTTTTTCATTTTTAGAAAATGTTAATAGAGTACCTAAAAATACTGTTTATTTTTTCACAATTCTTTGTTAACCAAGGTATTTTTCTATCCTTTTTTATACTTTTGTTTGGAATTAATATTATTATCAAATGAAGAAAATATCAATTTTATTAACAGTTGCAATCGCATTAAGCTCTTGTGTTTCTAAGAAAGAATTTACTGCCTTGCAGGCAAAGCATGATCAAAAAGAACAAGAATTGTTGGCCACCAAAACAAGCTTACAGAAATGTATGATTGAAATGGAGAAAAAAGAAGCCAAGTCAGTTGCACTTACCTCTCAGGTTGAATCCCTAAAAGAGGACAAGAAAACTGCCTTAAAACAAGTTGAAAATTTGACGGTGCTTACGCAATCATCTTCAGATAATATTAAGAAGGTAATCTCTCAATTGAGCGAAAAAGACAAGTACATCAATGGAATCCGTAAGGCTATGACTCAAAAGGATTCTATCAACTTAGCAATCAAATACCACTTAACGAAAAACTTAACTGACGGTATTCAAGATAAAGATATCGAAGTGAATGTTGAAAAGACAGTTGTATTTATCTCCATCTCAGACAAGTTGTTGTTTAAAAGTGGAAGCTACAACATCACTGAAAAAGCATACGAAGTGTTAGAAAAGATTGCTACAGTAATCAAAGGTCAAGAAGGAATGGATGTATTAATCGAAGGTCACACCGATTCTACACCAATCAAGAGAGACTTGATTCAAGATAACTGGGATTTATCTGCCTTAAGAGCTACTTCTATCGTAAGAGTATTGCAATACAAATACGGAGTGAAGCCAGAGCGTTTAACCGCTGCAGGAAGAAGCCAGTATATTCCAATTGCTGAAAACGACACCCCAGAAAACAAAGCAAAGAACAGAAGAACAAAAATCATCATCATGCCTAAGTTGAATCAATTCTTTGATTTATTAGAGCAAGATGCTGACTAAGCATATTCAACACATAAAAAAAGCACCTCGTTGAGGTGCTTTTTTTTTTACTATAATATTTCTAAAAAATCTTCAAAAGCTAGATAATAGGGCTGGTTTTTAAAAACCGGGTTGTCAACTGATTCAGCATTTGCTATTCCCACCCCAGCAAACCAAACCTTGGCGTTGTTCTTCTTGGCATGCTCCTTAAAGGTCTCCATCCACAACACATCATAATCATTCGGATTTTGCAAATTGGTCGTCGCCTTTACCAAAACAAAAATGGTTGGTTCACCCTTTTTGTATAAAACAAACTGTGGATGTTTTTTTAGGTGGCTATTGATTGCTTGGAATTCATAACCCATTCCGGTTAATTTTTCACCCACAAAGTTCATTGCTAGATTGTGGAGTTCTTGGGGAGTTAATACTTGCATTACTTTCTTTTGTTTTTTCGATTATAATTTTTGTCTCCTCTTGTTTTTGGCTTTTTGTATTTCTTGGCGATCTCTCTTTTATATTTCCCTCCCAGATTCACTTTTTTATTTTTCTCACTTTTCTCGTGAAACGCAGGTCCAGGAACATACTCAAGTTTTGTTCTATTTTTAGACTGTGACTGATCTTCATTAGGACGTTCTTCTTCAATTAATTGTCTTGAAATTTCCACACCTTCAGGAAAAGGTGTTGTCGGAATTTCGTATTTCATAAATGCTTCAATCTTTTCCTTGGCAGCTTCTTCCTTTGCTGTCGAAAATAAAATCGAATTTCCTTTTCTCTCTGCTCGACCCGTTCTACCAATTCTATGCATGTAATTTTCAGGAAAATCAGGAGTATCAAAATTGATAACGTGACTCACATTATCAAAATCCAATCCTCTTGCCATGACATCCGTGGCTATTAAAATTCGATTTGTACCCTCATCAAATTGGCGGATCGAACGTATCCTATAATTCTGGGTTTTATTGGAGTGAATGACGCATAGTTCAGTTCCAAAAAACTCTTCGAGTTGCTTGAACAAGAAATCTGCGGTACGCTTGAATCTTACAAAAATCAGTACTTTATTGAATGATTCTTTATCAGCTAAGAGATGTTTCAGCAAGTTGACTTTGGTAAAAAAATTTGGTACTTGATAAGCTTCTTGTGTGATGTTCTCTAAAGGTGTACCGCTCACAGCAATCGATAACTTTTGTGGATTTTTGAAGAAGTCATAAATCAAAGTATCCACCTCATTGGTCATTGTCGCCGAAAAGAGAATGTTCTGTCTTCTTTCAGGGATAATTTCAAAAATATTCATCAATTGTGGCCTGAAACCTAAATCGAGCATTACATCAACTTCATCAATGACCAACTTTTGAATGGTCTTTAATTTCAATGCATTGCTCAACCCCAAATCATACAAGCGTCCAGGTGTTGCCACAATAATATCCTGTCCTTGTAGAATGGCTTGTTTTTGTGTATTGATATTTGTTCCGCCATATACCCCTAACACCCTCACATTGATATATTTGGCTAACTTCTCAATTTCTTCTACCGCTTGTAGGACTAACTCCCTGGTTGGCACCAAAACAAGAACTCTAGGATGTTTTTGTTTGGAAAACTTTAAATCTCTTAAAATAGGTAGCATGTAGGCAAATGTTTTACCAGTACCCGTTTGTGCAATTCCAACAACATCCCTACCCGACCGCACCACTGAAAAAGCTTGTGATTGAATCGGAGTTGGAGTCTCGAACCCTAAATCTTCTAGCGCATAATGCAATTGATTGGAAAGATCTAAGTCTTGAAAAGTCATTCCTATTTTTTTTCAAAGGTACGTCATATAAAGCAATGAAAAATAGGAACCCTTGGTAGAAAGTATTGTAATTTTGCATTTTCAATTTTCTATAAATGATAACTGATACCCACACCCATTTATACTCAGAACAGTTTGATGGCGATCAAGATGAGATGATCCAGCGTGCCTTAGATAAAAACATCTCTCGATTTTTTATTCCGGCAATTGACTCCTCCTACACAGAAAGGATGATGAAACTTGAAGCCAATTATCCTGACAATGTATTTCTAATGATGGGATTGCATCCTACATCAGTGAAGGAAAACTATCAAGAAGAATTAGCGCATGTGAAAGAATGGGTCGACAAGCGCGATTTCTTTGCCATTGGTGAAATTGGAATCGATTTGTATTGGGACAAGAGCTTTTTTAAACAACAGCAAGAAGCCTTTAAAACGCAAATTCAATGGGCCAAGGAAAAAGACTTACCCATTGTGATTCACTGTCGCGAGTCCTTTGATGAAATTTTTGAAGTATTGGACGGCGAAAAAGATGAAAAACTACGTGGTATATTTCATTGTTTCACAGGGAATCTAGAGCAAGCTCACCAGGCCATTTCCTACAACATGAAACTCGGAATTGGTGGTGTAGTAACCTTTAAGAATGGAAAGATTGATCAGTTCTTGAATCAAATCGATTTGAAACACATCGTTTTAGAAACTGACGCACCTTATTTGGCACCCAAGCCCTACCGAGGAAAAAGAAATGAAAGTGCTTACATTGAAAAGGTGTTGGATAAATTAGTTGATATTTATGGTCTATCTTATGATGAAATAGCCGAAATTACAACCAATAATTCAAAAGAAGTCTTTGCCATCTAATCCATTAGAAATCGCAATCATCGACTCTCCTTTAGGTCTAATTGAAATAAAAGGAGATGCACAAGGTATTCAAGTCGTTTCCTTTCGAGATGAAACAGCGACGATCTCTTCAACCATTCCTAAAAACCTGCAGAATTGTGTAACCCAACTACAGGAATATTTTTCGGGCAGTCGTCGTGATTTCTCTATTCTATTAAATCCGCAAGGAACCGAGTTTCAACGAAAGGTTTGGCAAATTTTACAAGAGATACCAGCCGGAAAAACACGAAGTTACCTAGACCAAGCCAAAGCATATGGCGATTTAAAAGCGATTCGTGCCATCGCGAGTGCCAATGGTAAAAATCCAATAAGCATCCTTATTCCATGTCATCGGGTGATTGGAACTGATGGATCTTTAACAGGTTACGCGGGTGGTTTGTGGCGTAAAAAATGGCTATTGGAACACGAAAATCCTTCGAAACAACAGCGATTATTCTAAGTTAAAGAATAGCATAAAAAACATATTTTTACGTTACTAGGTAGTATTTATGAATAAAAAATTACTTCTACTCTTTTTCCTTTGTATGTGTTTTGGTATTCAGGCACAGACTGGAAACTCGAATTTTAGAAGTAAAGTTCTCCTTGTAAAAAAGGACAGCATTCAACTTGATTCTGTGGCGATCAACCCAAACGGATTCAAAGTCTTTGATGCAACTAAAAAACTCATTCCACCAACCAATTATTCCATAGATTTCGCTGCTGCTCTGTTGATCATCGATTCTAACAAGTATTCATCAATTTTAGTAGAGTACTTTGTATACCCAGAATTTCTAACCAAAACCTACACTCCTTATAGTGAAAGTCTGATCATTGAACAAAACACCAACGACCAAGTCTATCGCTTTCGAAAGCCCAACAGGCAAAAGAACGTAAAGATCTTCGAGGGACTAGAAACTCGAGGCTTCATTTCTCGAGGCCTCACGTCTGGAAATAATCAAAATGCAGTAACCAATTCGGCACTTGACCTTGAAATCTCAGGAAAATTATCTAAAAACGTGTCCTTACGAGCACGCATTTTTGACACCAATATTCCTATTCAAGAAAACGGGTATTCTCAAAATTTTACAGATTTCGATCGGATCTACATGGAAATTTTCAGCGATAATTGGGGTGTACGAGCTGGGGATATCTCCATTGAAAACCGAACAAGCTTCTTTGTTCCCTTTACCAAACAAATTGCGGGACTGCGTGTCAATGCGAAATTGAATGATGAATTTGGGTTTTCAGCATCCGGAGCTGTGGTTCGAGGTAAGTTCAATAATTTCCGCTTTGTAGGTGTTGAAGGGAATCAAGGTCCGTACAAACTCTTTGGTCAAAATAACGAGGCTGCAATTTTGATCATTGAAGGCAGTGATCGGGTATTTGTAAACGGAGTACCAATTGAACGAGGAGAGAACAAAGATTATGTAATCAACTACAACCTCGGTGAAATTGTATTTAATACGACCTATCCCATCAATAATGACATGCGAATTACGGTAGAATTTCAATATTCTGACCGTAATTTCACACGTTTCATTAGCTATAATGAGGCTGAATACAAAGGCGAAAAGTTTGAAATATCTGCATTCTTTTACAGCGAAAATGATGCTAAAAATCAACCCTTACAACAGAGTTTGAGCGATGCACAAAAACAGATTCTGGCCAATGCAGGAAATAATACAGCGGCCATGATTGCCGAGAGTGCATTTCGAGATCCTTTTGATGAGAACAAAATCCTATACCGTCGAACCAATAACGGAACGACCGATTTCTTTGAATATTCGACCAATCCGAATGATGTACTTTTCACAGTAACCTTCAGCAATGTAGGTCAGAATAATGGCGATTATGTGCTAGATCGATCAACCGCAATCGGAAATATTTTTGTCTTTGTTGGAGTCAACCAGGGAGATTTTCAACCCATTGTTCGACTTACCGCTCCGAATAAGTCACAATTTGCAGTGGTACAATCATCCTATGCACCCACTGAAAAAACCAAGATTGAAACAGAAATTGCATTGAGCAATAATGACCCGAATCTCTTTTCTGATATCGATAACGATTTGAACGACGGATTGGCAGCCAAAGTCACCCTAAGACAAAACATCATTAATAAAAAATGGAAACTGAACGCTTTATTGAGTCATGAGTATGCCCATAAAAACTTTCGAACCTTGCAGCGTTGGGAATCCATCGAATTCAATCGCGATTGGAACTTACTCACAAATAACGGCACCAAGAACTATTTCAAATCCGAATTGGAGCTACGCAAAGATCAAAATAATTACTTGCTTTACCGCTTCAATCATTTGAATTACATCGATCTTTTTAACGGGAACAAACATGATTTTCAATCGAATTTTCAATTGAAAAACACAAGAATCTCACTCAATTCCAGTTTTTTAACCAATACCTCTACCCTCGAAAACAATTCATTTTTCCGAACCATTGGTCGAGTAGAACACTTTTTCAATAAAAGTTGGGTTGGCCTCTTGGCCAATGTTGAGAACAATACGAGGGAGAACATCACTACCCAAGAATTGATCAATACCAGTCATAAGTACAAAGATTATGAAGCCTATGTGGGAATAGGTGATTCTACAAAAGTATACGCTAAAATCGGGTTTAACTATCGTGATAATGACAGTATTCGATCCAATCGATTTGAACAAATCAACAATAGAAAAACCTATTACATTCAAAGTCGACTCATCCAAAATAAGGATACCAAGTTGAGTCTATTTGCCAATTTTAGAGAGACCGAAAATCAGTTCTCAGCCAATGAAAAATCCTTGAACTCAAGATTGATATATCAGCAAAAACTCTTTAATGATTTTGTAAGCTTGAACACCACTTATGAGACTTCTTCAGGAAATGTGGCGCGACAGGATTTCATTTATGTTCGAACCGAACCCGGATTGGGTTTTTATACTTGGATCGATTATAATGGCGATGGGATCAAAGATTTTAATGAATTTGAAATAGCTCAGTTTCAGGATCAAGCAGAATACTTGAGATTACCAAAACCAAACCTTCGCTTTGTGCCGACACAAAAGGCAAAATGGCAACAAAATATTTTTATAAATTTTAAAAAATGGGCAGATCAAAAAGGATTGAAAAAAACCATTTCGCACTTCAGCAATCAAACCTTTTTGTTGGCGAGTAATGAACAAGAACGAACGGGAAACTCCTTTCAATTGAACCCTTTTGATTTTGAAGAAAACAGTTTGGTAAGCCTTCAATTGAATTTTCGAAACACCATTCATTACAACCGAGGCATGCAAAACTACAGTACTAGTTATACCTATGGAAATTCGAAAATGAAGCAACAGTTTCTCATAGGTAATCAAGATAATGATGTGGCATTGCATCAACTCGATTTTGCTCACAAATTCTCTACTTATTGGTTGGTGGAACTGATGACGTCTTTCTCAACGAATTCGTTGAATACAGAGAATTTTGCAGATAGAAACTACGAGCTTTGCAATTATGAAATTCAGCCTAAACTAAATTTCTTGTATTCTAAGGATTATCGGTTTTCAGGATATTATCACTTTAAGAAAAAGGAGAATTCGATTTTAAATCAAGAGGAACTAAACCAACAAAAATTCGGACTAGAATACTTCTTCCTAGGCAAAAAAAATCAGCAAGTTTCGGCCATGCTAAACTATTACCTCAACGACTTTCGCGGCAATCCGAATTCTCCAGTGGCATACCAAATGTTAGAAGGACTTCAAGCTGGAAAAAACCTGACGTGGAACCTGGTTTTTAATAAAAAACTAAACTCCTTCCTAAATCTCAACCTCAATTACTTCGGAAGAAAAAGTGAAAATGTAAGAGCCATACACAGTGGCAGTGTTCAGTTAAGGGCCGACTTTTAAGTCCTACTCCCTGAAAGAGAATTCATTTTTTTTGACTAACTTTAAGGGTATGAAGAAGATTTTATCCATTCTTTTGACCCAACTCATCCTTATCCAAAGTTTACAAATTGGATTTGATGACTTTGTCAAAATTGAAAATCTTCTCGAACATGCGCAATACCACCAGGAACAATACGGGGATACCTTCTTTGAATTTCTAATGGAGCACTACGCGGATGACGATCATCCCATTGTTGAACATGAAGAACACAAAGATCTTCCTTTTAAAAAGGATGCCAATCATTTGAATCAAGCACCGATAATGATCGCTTTTCAAGCAGTGAAGTATGATTTAGCGCAACAGTCAAATCAACAAAAAAAAGGTTCGTTTTTTTACAAAGAACCGGTTACCGAATCTTCACACTCCATCATCTTACAGCCACCCAAAGCATAATTCAAAATTGAATTTTTGAAAACTAGTTTTCGACAGGAAGATTTACTTCCTTCTATCAATCTATGAATTATGTTAGACAACCTTATTAAGTTTAGTTTAAAGAACAAACTAATCATTTTACTCCTTGTTGGTTTTATAGTGGCCTTCGGAATTTATTCTTTGTTTAAAATCCCGATTGGTGCCGTGCCGGACGTGACCAACAACCAAGTGCAAGTCATTACCACTTCAAGAAATTTATCAACTGAAGATATCGAGAAGTTCATTACCTACCCCATCGAATTAGAAATGGCCAATCTTCCAGGGGTCAAGGAAATTCGTTCAATTTCAAAGTTCGGATTATCTGTAGTGACCATTGTATTCGAAGACAACCTGGGCACCTACTTACCAAGACAATTAATTGCAGAAAAAATTGCAGTAGCCTCAGAACGCATCCCAAAGTCTTTTGGAACCCCACAAATGGGACCTATAACCACGGGATTGGGAGAAATCTTTCAATACATCCTTGATGTGGAGCCTGAATATCAAGGCAGGTATTCTCCGATGGATTTGCGCACCATTCAAGATTGGATTGTGAAGCGGCAATTATCGGGAATTCCGGGAGTAGTTGAAATCAATACCTGGGGTGGTTATTTGAAACAGTATGAGGTAGCCATCAATCCGGATAAACTTACCGCAATGAACATCAGTATCTCAGAGATCTATTCGGCCTTAGAGAAAAATAACGGTATCGCAGGAGGTGGTTATATCGAAAAAGACAACACTTCATACTTCATCAGAGGTGAGGGCTTGTTAAAACACAAAAAGGACATTGAAAGCATTGTTATTAAAAACCAACCAAATCCCATCTTTTTAAGAGATGTTGCTACGGTAGATTATGGATACGCAACGCGGTTTGGAGCCATAACGGGAAACGGGGAAGGAGAAAAAGTTCTGGGACAAATTATGATGCTCAAAGACGAGAACTCAAAAGAGGTTATTGATGCTGTGAAAGCAAGAGTCTCAGAAATTCAAAAAAGCCTACCCAAAGGTGTGTTTATTAATGGCTTCTTAGACCGAAGTGAACTCATCGATCGAACTACTTATACGGTTTCTGAAAATCTAATTATTGGATCCTTAATCGTTGTGTTTGTAGTAGTACTCATTTTAGGCAATCTTCGTTCCGGTTTTGTTGTTGCCTCGGTTATTCCTTTGAGTCTGCTTTTTGCCATATCATTGATGGCACTCTTTAAGATTGATGCCAATTTAATGAGTCTTGGGGCCATAGACTTTGGGATCATCATAGACGGAGCCGTCATCGTGGTGGAGTTTATTGCTTTTACCATTGTTCAGAAAAGCTCAAGCCTAAAAGACATTGGAAAGAAAGATCGAAAAGAAAGAATTGATAGCATTACGTTTAAAAGTGCCTCAAAAATGATGAATTCTGCCATTTTCGGGCAACTCATCATTTTAATTGTTTTCATCCCAATTTTATCCTTAAAAGGAGTCGAAGGAAAAATGTTCACACCTATGGCCATCACTTTTAGCTTTGCTCTTATTGGAGCCATGATTCTTTGTTTGACCTATATTCCAGTGATCTCCTCATTGGTACTAAAACCTAAATTTCAAAATAACAGGAACATCTCCGTAAAACTCATTGAAAGTCTTAAAGCATTTTACAAACCTATTCTTCATTGGGCTCTTGGGAACAAAAAAACGGTAGTGAGTTCTTCCGTCATTTTACTGATTCTTAGTTTGACTATTTTTAGCCGAATGGGAGCTGAATTCGTACCAACATTAGACGAAGGCGACTTTGTGATTCAACCTGTTTTGAAAACAGGAAAGTCACTCAAAAAGACCATTGAGATTACCACTGCTATTGAAAAGATTCTTTTGAACGAATTTGAAGAAGTAGAACAAGTGGTGAGCCGTATTGGTGCTGCGGAAGTTCCTACTGATCCCATGTCAATGGAAGAGAGTGATGTCATTATTCGACTAAAACCAAAAGATGAATGGGTAAATGCGAGTTCAAAAAATGAGCTAGCTGCCAAGTTTGAAGAAGCCCTTGCTGTGATTCCGGATATAGAACTGGAGTTTACCCAACCAATTGAAATGCGATTCAATGAACTCATTACCGGCGTGCGAGCAGACATCGCTATAAAAGTTTTTGGAGAAGATTTAAACACCTTGGCATCTCTTGCAGAACGAATCAAGGCCAATATTCAAGATGTCGATGGTGCTTCAGACATAACGGTTGAAAAAACGGAGGGATTGCCCCAAATGTCTGTGGAGTTTGACCGTCATAAAATTGCCAGGTATGGCATGAACATCGCAGATGTAAACCGTATTATTACCATGGGATTCTCTGGTGATAATGTTGGAGATATCTATGAGGGTGAAAAACGATTTGATCTAACCTTACGCTTTGACCGAACTGGAAAAAAATCAATCGAAAGTTTACAGAATTTATTTGTTGAAACTCCAAACGGACAAAAAGTTCCTCTTCGTGAGATTGCCAAAGTAAGTTATTCTCAAGGTCCAGCGAAAATTTCAAGGGACGATACCAAACGCAGAGTTGTAGTTGGCGTAAATGTGAGAAATCGTGATTTGCAATCTGTCGTGAAGGATATAAGAGAAATAATTGACACCAACATTCAGTTTCCACCTGGATATTCGGTTCAATATGGCGGTCAATTTGAAAACCTGAATCAGGCCAAAGAACGCTTGTATGTAGCTGTTCCCATTGCCTTGGCTTTGATATTCCTGCTGCTATTCTTTGCTTTCGGTTCTATCAAAGAAGCTGCATTAGTGTACTCCGCCATTCCATTGTCTGCTGTAGGGGGAATTTTGTTACTCTGGATGAGAGGGTTGCCCTTTAGTATTTCGGCCGGAATCGGATTTATTGCCTTGTTCGGAATTGCCGTCCTAAATGGTATTGTATTGGTTGAACATTTTAAAAGTTTAAAAAAGGAAGGACATCTAGACATTCACGAACTCATCATCCGTGGGACGCTAGAACGACTAAGACCGGTACTACTAACTGCATTAGCAGCTTCCTTGGGATTCCTACCAATGGCGGTTTCTACGAGTGCTGGAGCCGAAGTACAACGACCATTGGCCACAGTAGTTATTGGCGGACTCATTAGCGCTACCATTTTAACCCTTTTGGTACTTCCAGTCTTATATGCTTGGTTTGAAAGAAAAACACTAAAAAAATGAAGAAAAACACATTCATCGTATTACTCCTAATTTGGGGATTCCAAGTTTTGGGTCAGAACAAACAAAGTATTTCTGAGTTGCTTGATTTGGCTTATCAAAACAACTTCGGATTAAAAGCCGCGGCCTTGGCTGTGGATCAAAAAAAAGCCTTAATCAAGGGAGCTTTTGATATGGATAAGACATCCGTTTATTACAGTTATGACCAGAATAACTTAGCCATAAACAATGTTCCTATTCGAGTTTTTGGTATTGCTCAAGATTTTAAATTTCCGACGGTATATGGTTCAGAAAAAAAAGTAAAGAGTGCTGAACTTGAAATTGAAAAGACGAACTATGACATTTTAAAAGAACAATTAAAGGAAGAAGTTTATGCTGCCTATTACGAATTGAGTTTTCAAAAAAATAGGCGAACCATCCTTGAACATTTAGATAGCCTCTATAAGAATTCAACGTCTTTTTTTGAAGCGAATTACAAGTTAGGTGAAATCGACTATTTGGAATATTTAAAAATCAAATCGGAACGGAGAAAGGTAATAATGCAGTACCAGCAAGCGGTTCAAGAAGTTCAAATGGCGACTCAAAAACTGGAAAACCTTGTTCAAATAAAAAATCTTAGCACTGTGGATGAGCCTTTGGAAAGGTTATTTCTCAAGGAAAAATCATTGAGCAATAATATCAGTCTCAAATACGCCAAGAAGATGGAATCCTTGTACGATAACATGACGAAAAAGGAAGCCAATGAGTTGTTGCCAGACATCAGTCTCGAATATTTTCAAGGAACCAACAATCAACTGAATTCCAATCTAATTGGATATCAAATTGGCTTGAAAATTCCTCTTTTCTTTGGCGGAAAATCCTCCAAAATTAAGGCGTCCAAAATTGCTAAAAACAGTTTTCTAGCAAAACAAGAGGATTTAAAGATTCACTTAAATCAAAGACATCAAGAATTACTTAGTAATCTAAAGCAAATAACAAACGCTTTGGATTATTATGAAGAAGACGGAAATGCTCTCCAGTCTGAAATTCGGAAAACAGCTCGCAAAAAATACGAACAAGGTGAAATCAATTACCTAGAATTTATCGAGAATCTTAAAGTTGCCTCCCAAATACAATTGGATTACCTGACAGATCTAAATGCATACAATCAAACAATTATAAAAATCAATCATTTGACTCTAAAATCCTTCTGATATGAAAAAAATAATAATCCTCCTTACCGCATTAAGTTTGTCTTATTGCTCTAAAAAGGAGGCTGTGGTTCAGCCCTCAGAGAAAAATACCAGCAATGAACTCGTCATCACCAAAGAAAAGTTCAAAAACGAGCAGATGCTTCTAATTTCACCAAAAACACAGATGATGCATTCGGGACTTCGCGCCAATGGTGTGATTGACGTTCCACCAAATTTCAAGGCCAATGTGAGTTCCTTTTATGGTGGTGTTATCCAACAAATTCCTTTTATCGAAGGATCCAAAATCAGTAAGGGAGCATTTGTAGCCAGTATTTCGAATCCTGAATTTATCAACATTCAAAAAGGATACCTACAATCACTTGCAGATTTTAATTTCTCCGAAGATCAGCATGAACGTAAATCAAGACTTTATCAGGAAAAAGTAATTTCGAAAAAGGAGTTTGCTGAGTCAGAAAAAGGTTACAAAGAAGCGCTGGCAAACTATGGCAGTTTCAAACAACAATTAGCGATATTAAATATAAAACCTGAAACTGTTGAAAAAGGAGAATTCACATCTGTTGTGAATCTCTATGCACCAATCTCCGGAAACATCTCAGAAGTATTTGTAAAGAAGGGAAGCTATGTTGAACCTTCCTCTCCACTATTGGAGATCATCAATACCGATCACATTCATCTGGAACTAACCATTTTCGAAAAAGATGCTCTAAAAGTAAAAAAAGACCAACCGATTATTTTTAAAATTCCCGAAGCTTCAACTACCGCGTTTTCGGCAAAAGTGAGTCTGGTAGCCACAGCGGTAAGTACCGATCGCACCATCAAGGTTCACGGACATTTGGATGATGACAACCATCGATTCATGGCGGGAATGTTTGTGGATGCGCAAATCATTACTGATCAAAATAATGCATTGGTTTTGCCTAAATCTGCCATACTAACCGATGGTGAAGAGCACTATGTTCTGGCATTGCGTAAAGAAAACAACGAAGCTTATCATTTTGTAAAACAGCCAATAAGTATCGGGCAACAAAAAGACAACATGTGTGAAATAATGGGTCTAACAAATCCTTCTCAACTAAAAGTACTGGCAAATTCGAGTTTCACTTTTTAAAAGATAAAAAACTCTTAAAACTTTAGTATCTGTGTAGAAATTTACCATTGGTTTGCTGTCCTTTTCTATATTTGTTTGACTACAATTAAAATTGACCATTTACATGAAAAAAATCATTACCCTCATTGCTATTTTCTGCCTATCATTCGCTTCCATAGCACAAGAAAAATCAGAAACTTTCCCACAAGACATCGATAAAAAACACGAGTTAAAATTCAACGCACTAACGCTAGTAGCCGGACCTTGGCTGGATTTTTCTTACGAATATCTCATTGACGAAGAATCTTCTTTCGGGGTTGCAGCGACTTACAACACCAATCGTTCTGAAAACGATTTGAACTACATGCTAGCACCTTATTACAGACGTTACTTCTCTGGAAAGTTTGCTAGAGGTTTCTTCGTGGAAGGATTTGGTGCTTTGTACTCGGCAAGAGAATTCACCTTATTCTCTCCAAGCACCCCATTTGAAACTGGTTTTGCCTTAGGAGTTTCTGTGGGTGGTAAGTGGGTTTCTAAAAAAGGATTTACTGCCGAATTGGTTTTAGGAGTTGGACGTAATCTGATTGACAATGATGCCCTTGATGGAATTGGAAGGATCGGGATTTCAATGGGCTATCGTTTTTAAGTGGTCTTAATTTTATATGTTTGTAAGCAATCAAACACTATAGCATGAAAAAAATTGTTTTTGTCCTAGGCTTACTTTTTAGTCTATCGATATCCGCTCAAAGAGAAATTAAACTAGATGTAGCAGATGCATTGGTGATTCGTAGTTTGGAAGTATCCTACGAAAACTACATCAATGAAGAATCTTCATTCGGAGTTTCAGCCTTAATCAATCTTACCGATGAGAATGTGTCTTTTCGATACAATGAAAACTGGATGATTGCACCCTATTACCGTCATTATTTCAGCAGCAATGAAACCTGGAACTTCTTTGGAGAAGGATTTTTGGGAATCAATTCTGGAAAGGACAATGGTGTTGAATACACGGATGGCGCCTTGGGTATCGCTGTTGGAATGAAGTACATTGCCAGCGGAGGCCTCGTTATTGACGTATATGGCGGATTGGGTAGAAACCTTTTCGGCTCTATTTCTCCAATTATCGTTCCTCGAGTTGGTTTGAATGTAGGCTGGCGACTATAGCCTGCTTGCTAGCTCTCGCATTTTTTCAACCACATTCGCATCGAAACCAGATTACCAATAATTTGGCGTAAGTCTGATATGGCAATTCGCTCTTGATCCATGCTATCTCGATGTCTTAATGTAACAGTTTGATCTTCCAAAGTTTGGTGATCAACAGTTACGCAGAAAGGAGTACCAATGGCATCCTGTCTTCTGTAACGCTTTCCAACAGCATCTTTTTCATCGTAAAACGTATTGAAGTCCCATTTCAAATCAGCCACAATTTCTTTGGCAATCTCAGGCAATCCATCTTTCTTCACCAATGGTAAAATTGCTACTTTATATGGGGCTAATACTGGTGGTAATTTGAGTACTGTTCTAGTGGATCCATTCTCTAATTGCTCTTCGATCAAAGAGTTTGAAAATACCGCCAAGAACATGCGATCCAATCCAATCGAAGTTTCAACTACATACGGCACATAGCTTTTGTTTTCTTGCGGATCAAAATATTGAAGTTTCTTTCCAGAAAATTGCTCGTGTTGAGACAAATCGAAATCGGTTCGAGAATGAATTCCCTCTAATTCCTTAAATCCGAATGGAAACTGGAACTCAATATCAGCAGCGGCATCGGCATAATGTGCTAACTTCTCATGGTCGTGAAAACGGTAGTTCTCTTCTCCCATTCCCAAACTTAAATGCCAAGCCAATCGGGTTTTCTTCCAATGCTCATACCATTCTTTTTGGGTGCCAGGCTTGATGAAAAATTGCATTTCCATTTGCTCAAACTCTCGCATTCTGAAAATAAACTGGCGTGCTACAATCTCGTTTCGGAAAGCCTTACCCGTTTGTGCGATTCCGAATGGAATTTTCATTCGGCCTGTTTTCTGAACGTTTAAAAAGTTCACAAAAATCCCTTGAGCCGTTTCTGGTCTTAAATACACTTGGGTAGAATTCTCTGCAGAAGCACCAATTTGAGTACCGAACATAAGGTTGAATTGCTTCACCTCCGTCCAGTTTTTTGATCCCGTCATTGGGTCTGCAATCCCTAATTCTTCAATCAAAGCCTTTACGTCGGCTAAGTCTTCATTCTCCAGAGATTTGGCCAATCTCCCAAGAATGCTTTTGATTTTATCTTGATATCCTAATACTCTAGGATTCGTTGCCATGAATTGATCCTTATCAAAGGAATCTCCAAATCGTTTGGCAGCCTTGGTCACTTCTTTGTTAATCTTTCCTTCAATTTTGGCACAATAGTCCTCTACCAAAACATCCGCACGATAACGTTTCTTAGAATCCTTGTTATCAATCAACGGATCATTAAAGGCATCTACGTGACCAGAAGCCTTCCAAGTTGTCGGATGCATTAAGATAGCAGCATCAACCCCAACAATATTTTCATGCAATTGAACCATCGCCTTCCACCAATAATCTCTGATGTTTTTCTTCAGTTCAACCCCATGTTGGGCATAATCATAAACCGCACTCAATCCATCATAAATTTCTGATGATTGAAAAACAAACCCATACTCCTTGGCATGGGAAAGCACTTTTTTAAACTGATCTTCTTGTACTGCCATAATGCCCACAAATATACGCCATTAGTCAATTCTGGCAAGCTATTTTGAGGTTTGAAAAAAGAAAATTTGGATTATTAATTTGTCCCAATTACCTTTAAAACTGCTATGAAAAATAATCCCATTGAAAAGATCTTACATCTTTTCTACCCCGAACTATGCATTGGGTGTGAACATCAACTTTTGGACGGTGAAAAACATTTGTGTCTCGCTTGTCAACACGATTTGCCCATCATTCACCTTACGGATTTCAAGTCCAACCCAATCACCAATACTTTCTACGGTCGAATTCCAGTGGCCCTTGGCTTTAGTCTACTTTACTTTCGACGGGAAGGTGTCGTAAAACAACTCATTCATCAGCTCAAATACAAAGGAAATGAATCCATTGGTACCTGGTTTGGTACTTGGATCGGTCATCTACTAAAAGACGATAACCAATTCTCTCAAATCGATTGTATTGTGCCAGTTCCATTGCATGCTAAGAAAATGAAACAGAGAGGTCACAATCAGGTTTCCAAATTTTCAAAGGCATTGAGTACTGTCTTGCAAACTCCAATTTCAGAAGATGCCCTGGTTCGCATTTCTTCCACCAAAACCCAAACCTTTAAAGCCCGATTCGAACGGTTTTCAAACATGCATACCAAGTTTGCATTGAAGAATGGTACTCCATTTAGGAACCAACATGTTTTAATAGTGGATGATGTTCTAACAACGGGAGCTACTTTGGAAGCCTGTGCTAAGGAATTTTTAAAAATAGAGGGTTGCCAAGTGAGCGTTTTGACCATGGCATACACCGAGTAGAATTTTGTATTTTTTTATGAAAAATTAATCGTTTCTTTGTAGCAAATCGGACTCTTTTTGAAACGAAACATCCATATTACCGTCGTTGTGCTTGTACTTCTCATTTTGGCAAATTGTGCCAGAACAGGAAGGCCTGAAGGTGGTCCTAAGGATGAAAATCCGCCCTTATTTGTCACTGCGAAACCTCCTTATAAAACTCTTTTTTTTAAGGAAAAGGAAATTCGGATTGACTTTGACGAGTTTGTTCGTTTGAAAGACATCAACAAACAACTGATCGTTTCACCACCTTTAAAAAATCCGCCATTAATAACACCACAAGGAGCGCCAAGTAAGCAAATCAAAATTAAAATTCTTGATACGCTTCAAGAGAACACTACTTATATTTTCAATTTTGGAAATGCTGTGGAGGATAACAATGAAGCCAATGTATTGGAAAATTTCAGCTATGTATTTTCCACCGGAGATTATATCGACTCGTTGACCACCAAAGGAGAAGTAAAAGATGTTCTAGAGATCATCAACAAGAAAAATGTGAGTCTTTTGCTCTATCGTTTGGATAGCAGTTACAACGATTCGATCATCTATAAACAAAAACCGAATTACGTAACCAAAACTCAGGATTCGATACGATTTAATTTCTCGAATCTTAGAAAAGGTAAGTACAAAATGTACGCACTTAGTGAGGAGATCAGCGATTACATTTTTAATCCAGAAACGGATGCAGTTGGATTTTTGACCGATACCATCACCTTGCCGCAAGACTCTATTATTAGCAAACCATTGGTCTACTTTAAAGAGATGTTACCCTTCGATTTCAACCGAGGAAAAGAGGTGACTAAAGGAAAAATTCAATTCGGATTTAGAGGCGATCGCAAAGGTTTTAGCGTAAATCTCTTAAGCAAAGTCCCAGATTCTTTTGCAAGTGTTGCCAAATACGAGCAAGGAAAAGACACCTTGAATTATTGGTTCACCCCAATTGAAAGAGATTCGTTGAATTTCATTGTTTCCAAAGACGATTTTATCGATACAGTCACCGTTCGCTTGCGAAAAAAGAAATTCGATTCCCTAACGGTAAAGTCATCCGTGAGTCGTGTGTTCCACCTCAGGGATACCTTTTATTTCTTAACCAATAATCCCATTGTCAAAATTGATAGCAGCAAAATAAACATTGTAGATATCGACACCCTTGATGTACCTTTTAAAATTAAGAATTCACCCAAAGAAAATAAGGTCGCGCTCATCTTTGAAAAAAAACCAGAGCAACTCTATCGCATCAAAGCAGATCCGAAAGCTTTGGAGGACATCTACCAGGTTTCTCACGACACCATTTACTTTAAATTGATCACCAAAGAAATTGAAGACTACGGACGAATTACGCTGCGCGTCAACAACGTAGAGAATAAGAATTTAATCATCGAATTACTTTCTGGAAGGCAACAAAATCAAGTGGTTGAACGCCGACTAATCAACAAATCTAGTGAGCTTGTGTTTGATTTGCTCGAACCTAAAAAATACACGGTGAGAGCCATCATCGACGATAATCAAAACAACAAATGGGACACTGGGAATCTTCTTCAGAAAAAACAACCTGAACGGATTATTTACCATCCCGAGCTGCGAGATTTTGAGCTACGAGCCAATTATTTCTTAGAAGAAATTTTTATTATCAATTAAGCGTTTAGTGCACTATCAAGATCATTCAACAGATCTTCAATAGCCTCAATTCCTACACTCAATCGAATCAAAGAATCCGTTACTCCAATTTTCAAACGCTCTTTTTCTGGAATAGAAGCATGAGTCATAGTCGCTGGATGATTCACCAAACTCTCTACGCCTCCTAAAGATTCTGCCAAAGTAAAAACTTTGGTATTTTCTAAGAATCGGAAGGTAGCCTCTCTCGTATCATCTTTTAATCGGAAGGAAACCATTCCGCCAAAATCGGCCATCTGTTTCTTTGCGATATCATGACTTGGGTGACTTTCCAAACCAGGGTAGTAGACCTCCGCCACTTTATCGTGGTTGGTTAGATAATCGGCAACGGCACGTCCATTTTCACAATGACGTTGCATGCGAACATGAAGTGTTTTGATTCCGCGTAAAGCTAAGAATGAATCCATAGGACCTGCTACCGCACCACCTGCAAACTGGATGAAATGAATTTGTTCGGCAAGATCGGTATCTTTCACCATTAAAGCACCCATAATTAAGTCGCTATGGCCTCCTAAATATTTGGTGGCCGAATGCATCACAATATCAGCTCCTAATGCCAAAGGCTGCTGCAAATACGGTGTAGCAAAAGTATTATCAACCGTTACCAAGGTTGATTCGTTATGATTTTTTACAAGACTTGCGATAGCTTCAATATCCGCAATTTTCATCAATGGATTGGTCGGTGTTTCCAACCAAACCAATTTGGTACGGTCATTCAATTGATCGGCAACATTTTGAGGATCGGTCATGTCTACAAAATGAAACTCCAACCCATATTTTGAAAACAAACGGGTAAACATTCGATAGGTACCACCATACAAATCATCACCAGCAATCACCTCATCCCCTGGAGAGAGCAATCGCAAGACACAATCAATGGCAGATAAACCAGAAGAGAAGGCAAAACCATGAGTACCACCTTCAATGGCTGCAAAGTTATTTTCTAAAGCCGTCCTAGTCGGATTTGCTGCTCTCGAATATTCATATCCTTTATGAACTGCCGGACTTTCTTGTGCGTATGTGGAAGTGAAATATACAGGAGGCATAACTGCACCTGTACTTTCATCGTGTTTCTGACCACCGTGAATGGTTTTGGTATTGAATTTCACCGTTTTTAAGTTTTTTGTGTTTGTCTAAAAATTACCTGCAAAATTACAGATTCTTTCCTGTATATTTTTGAATAAGTTTCCCAACAGACAATCCTTGTACGATAATGGAGAATACCACTACCAAATAGGTCATCACCAAAAACAAATCTCTTTGCATGGCAGCCGTTAAACTTAGGGCCAAGGCAATGGAGATTCCGCCTCGTAATCCACCCCATGTCATGATCAAATTTGTTTTGGGTACAAACTCCAATCGTTTTGCATAAAACTTGATGGGTGCCAAAAGCGATAAATACCTTGCCATTAGCAATAACGGAATGACAATCACTCCCGCCAAAATATAATCCACATCAAAGGTGAGCACTAAAATTTCCATCCCAATCAACACAAAAAGGACAGCGTTTAAGAGTACGTCAATGATTTCCCAAAATTTATCCAAGTAATTTTCTGTGGTTTCACTCATGGATGCATGCCTTACCTTGTCGGTACCGATTAAGAGTCCGGCTGCAACCATGGCCAAAGGAGCAGACACATGCAAGTATTGGCACAATACCGTTCCGCCCATGACCAATGCTAAGGTTAGTATCACTTCTGTATCATGATCATCAATGGTTTTTATGAGTTTGTAGGCTATCCAACCAAGCAGAAGCCCTAGTCCTAGTCCGCCAACTACCTCCACCAAAAACAATTGACCGATTCCTAAGGCAGAAATCTCGCCGCCTTTTTGAGCGATTTTAAAAATGGTTAGAAATAAAACAACACCTACTCCGTCATTAAAAAGTGATTCTCCTACAATCTTAATCTCAAGATTTTTTGGCGCACCCACTTTCTTCATGATTCCAAGCACCGCAATAGGATCTGTTGGTGAAATTAAGGCTCCAAAAAGCAAGCAGTAAATAAAGGCAACATCAAAACCAAAGGCTTGCAATAAGAAATAGGTAAGCGTTCCTGAAATAAAAACTGAGGTAATGGTTCCAATAGTAGCGAAGGCAATAATGGGTTTTCCATTTGCCTTCAAGGCTTTAAAATCAGTATGCAAGGCCCCAGCAAAAAGCAAGAAACTCAGCATAATATCTAAGACCACCGTTTTGAAATCGATACTGGTAATAAGTTCCTTTTCAATTTGCAAAAAGGTATCGTCAAAGAAGCTGATTCCTAGTACAATCAATGTAAACACAATGGTAACCACCATGAGTCCAATGGCACTTGGAAGTTTGATAAAACGCACATTGATGTACCCAAATAAAGCTGAAAGGACCACTAAAATGGAAGCAATGGCAAAATAACTCATCTACAGCATTTTTTTGATTGATCGAATAATTCCGTAATGCATGCCTTCGTGAATATTGTTGAAAGGAATGGCATTTTCGATGGAGGTAAGTACGTAACCGGTGCTTGTAGGATAGGTTTTATATGCTTTGAAAATTCCTGCCTCGTAATCTTCTACCAGCTTTTCAGGAAGGGAAACAAGCAAACGCTTCACCTCTTCAAATTCCTCTGCCGTAAAATTTCTCGTCGGTGCAGTTCCCTTACGATTCTCTGCAATCAACTCGTCAGAAACTAGCATTGGTAGACCAGACAAGCCATAATGAATCAATTGTTGGGTCACCACCAAATGAGCCACATTCCAAGCAATATTATTCTTAAATCCATCCGGAATTTTATGAATATCGTCCAAGGATAATCCCTCTAATTCTTTGATGACCAATTCCCTTGCTTTTCTTAAAATATCGAACTCGTTTTTCATGATTATCCTTATTTTTATGACGTAAATATAAATGATATCTAATGAAGAAAGTTTATTTTTTGCAAACATGTGATACCTGCAAAAGAATAATGAAAGATTTAAATTTAGAGGGCTTCGAAAAGCAGGAAATTAAGAGCAATCCGATTACTGAAGATCAATTGGAAGAAATGAGAGCACTTGCTCCTAGCTATGAGGCGCTGTTCAATAAAAGAGCACGTTTGTACAAGTCGATGGATTTGAAAAATCAGAATTTGGATGAAGCTGGATACCGTAAGTATCTCTTAGAACAATACACCTTCTTAAAACGACCAGTTTTTATGGTTGGCGATGAAATATTTATTGGAAACAGTAAAAAAGTGATCGAAAAAGTAAAAGAGAAGATTGGTTAATCTTCTCTTTTGTTTTATTGTTGATTGGTTGCAAAAATTTAATCTGCAGTAATTTTTAGGTTGGAGTCAGACATCATATCTGCCAATTCGTCCATGGTCATGTCGGTTTTAATTCCGAATAACACCAATTTATCTTCTTTACTATTGGCTCTTAATACAATCTCTTTCACACGGTCTCTCTTTCTCAGAATATAAAAGGCTACTCTGCCATCTTTTTCCTTTACGCGTGCCATAGTCTTCAAGTTGTTCTTTCGAACATAACGCTTAAAATCTTTAGAAACTTCTGAATCTTCGTTATTGAAAACCATTAGTTTAAAATCTCCAGATTTCTTTAAAAAATCCTTCAATTCTTTGTCGTCATCATCGTCTAAGAATGATCCTGCAAAAGAGCCAGAAAGATTCATAGAAAAGGCCGATTGGTCTTTGTGTTTTTTGTAAAATTTGTTGAAGGTTGTTTCTTGAGCCGAAATGTTTAAGGCAAAAATAAATAATAGGATGGATGTGATTTGTTTCATAATACTTGATTTACCATGGAGACGACCATCTCAAGTATTTGTTACATCAACTATTATTTTTGACTCAATTTTAAGTACAATTCCGCAAGGCGTTCTGCCTCTAATCGGGCACTCCAATGATTCACTATTTCTTTGCGAGCTGGTTTTTCCAACCGAGGAAGATCTCCCGAAATAATTTCATGTAATACCGACTTCAATTCCTCTGAGTTTCCCGCTTCAAATAGATATCCGCTTTTACCATGTTCAATCATTTCAGAATGCACTCCAACATCTTTCGTGGCAATAACAGTACATTCACAAGCCATGGCTTCGGCGGTCACTAGGGCAAATCCTTCAGAATGACTAGGTGCTACAAATATTTCAGCCGCTCTGTAGTAAGGAACAATATCTGTAGTTTCAGGGATAAAGTAAACTTGGTTTGAAATATCGTATTCTTGGATTTGACCTTTCAATCCCTCCAAAAAAGAGTCGCTATCGACCTTCCCTACCATTACTAAGGCCCAATCAGGGTGATCTTTTAGCAAAGCACAGGCTTCAATCAATGTTTGTTGTCCCTTTGATTGGCGAATTCTACCTGTGTTAAGAATGATATGCTGTTGGGAAATTTCGGATAATATTGTTGCGCCGTTGGGCTTAAATTCATCCGTATTGACTCCATGCGGAATGCATACATTTTCGATTCCCAAGTTTTGATGAACACTCTTTACGAGGGAAACAACTTGATCGGCCTTCTTGAGAAGCAATCGGGTTAATCCTGATGGCTTGGTCGCTGAATGTCTCGTAGCCACCAAGTGAAATTTTGCACCCAATAAACGATACTTTAGAAGTGCCATTATTTCGTTGTTGCGATGGCAGTGAACCACCACTTTGCGATCAGAAAATAAGAGTTCCTTTAATTTTTTCTTTGAAATTTTAGGACCATCGATATGCTCTCCATACAAATAGGTTTCACAGTGTTCATTCAAAAAAGGAAATACATTTTCTATACTTCGAGTGACCCCTGTCTTCCGCTTATGAAGATGCGTATGTATGACGATTGGTTTCAAAAAAGACTAGGCAAATTTTCGCTCAATAAAATCCATGAATCGAGTCTCCAACTCTTCTTGGGTAGACCAATCGTAATCGGGTTTTACATTCTTGGCAATAAACTTTTTGGCCTCTTTTTGGGAATTGAAGGAATTCAATTGGGAAATCACACGATTGTAATCTTCTTGACTATTTTCAAATAAGTTTTTCACAAAAGCGATGCGATCATTCAGTCCAATTTGGATATTCTTCGACAACTTATCGTTTAAAGATTGAGGCGTGTCAAATAAATTGGCGGTGATATCCACGGATACAGTATCTTTCAATTCTTCATCCAAAGACAAGGTTTTTTGCTCACCCACATCTTTCACGTCATTTTTAAAAGACATCTCTGGCTGTGGTTCTTCGAAGATGATTTGTTCTAGCTCATCAAAAGGCTGCTCAAGCACCTCTTCTACTTCCATTTCCTTGGGTTCTTCCTCAATCGCCTTCACCTCCTCTTTTACTTCAGTTTTCTCCTCTTCCTCTTCAAGATTGTAAACTACTTTTTCTTCTTGAATTTCAACAACCTCTAACTCTTTTTCTTCAATAACAGCTTCCACTTCCTGCTCCACGGGTTTAGGAGCTTCTTCCACGGTCTCTTTTGCTTCAAAACCAGCAACCACTTTTTCCAATATCTCTTCTTTGGACTCCTTGGCATTTGGAGTCGATTGAAGATACTCCTCTACAAATGCCAATACAGACAGTTTTTCATGGATTTCCCCCGATTTTTTCAAAAGCGCAAAGACATCATCTTTGTTTTTCATTTGTAAAATACTGTGGGCTAAACTGATTAATTCGGATTCCAATCTTTTGTGCATTTCAAAGTGATTTTTAATGATAGTAATGCTGTATTTTTGATTACATTTGTTTGAGAATATAGATGTTACTCTCGTAACAAATAACGTTTAAAATTACAAAATGTTTCTTGAAAATACCGTAAATCACTCAGAACAATTTGGCTGGATTGAAGTCATCTGTGGTTCTATGTTTTCGGGCAAAACAGAGGAACTTATAAGACGTTTGAAACGCGCGCAATTTGCCAAACAACGCGTCGAAATATTCAAACCAGAAATTGATACTCGTTATGACGACGAAGAGGTGGTTTCACACAATGACAATCGAATTCGATCGACTCCAGTTCCCGTTTCTTCCAACATCTTATTATTGGCCAACGATGTGGATGTAGTGGGCATTGACGAAGCGCAATTCTTCGATGAAGAAATTGTTTCGGTTTGCAATGAATTGGCCAATCGTGGAATTCGAGTGATTGTTGCGGGACTCGATATGGACTTTAAAGGAAATCCGTTCGGACCCATGCCTGCATTAATGGCAACGGCCGAATATGTCACCAAAGTCCATGCGGTTTGCACCCGAACCGGAAATCTTGCCAATTATAGTTACCGAAAAAATCTGAGTGACGATTTGGTACTATTGGGAGAAAATGAAGAATACGAGCCTTTGAGTCGGGCTGCATTTTATAGAGCGATGCATCAAGAACGGGAAAAAGAAATTGCTGCACAATCAAAAGATATTTCCTCAAATACAACAGAAGATCTAAAACAATGACCAACAACCACGTTACTGTTTTAGAAATCGATTCAAAAGCTCTAGAACACAATCTCAATTATTTTAAAAAAAAACTGAATGCCAGCACCAAAATATTGGCTGTTGTAAAGGCCTTCGGATATGGTAGTGATGGCGTTTTAGTTGGGGATTTTTTAAAAGATAAAGTCGATTATTTCGGCGTGGCCTACGCGCAAGAGGGCATTGCATTGCGTGAGGCGGGTATCGAAAACCCGATCTTAGTATTGCATCCTCAAATCGTAAACTTCAACGATATTATCGATTACAAGCTTGAGCCTACCTTATACAATTTCAAAACGCTTGAGGCTTTTTTACAATTGGCAGATGAACGCCTGTTGATGAACTATCCTGTTCATCTAAACTTCAATACTGGATTGAATCGGCTTGGATTTTGGCATAGCGATTTAGAGCTCATCATTGCCAAATTAAAAGAAAGCAAACATGTAAAGGTGGAATCCATATTCTCTCATTTGGCTGCCAGTGAAGATTTGGAGGAGAAAGAATTTTCTATCAACCAGATCAATAACTTCGCCTACATTGTCAAGCAGATTTATGAGACGCTGGGTTACGAGCCCTTTTTACACATGTTGAATACCTCGGGGGTTATCAACTACAGCAAAGCTCAATTTGACATGGTACGCGTAGGCATCGGATTGTATGGTTTTGGTAATGATGACGCCGAAACTGCCCAACTTAAAAATACACATAACCTCTATTCGGTCATTTCACAAATCCATTTGATTGAACCAGGAGAGACTGTGGGATACAACCGAGCTTTTGTTGCCAAAGCTCCAACCAAAACGGCAACGGTTCCTATTGGCCATGCCGATGGTATACCGAGATCTTTAGGCAACAAAAAAGGCTATGTTCTAGTAGGGGGACAAAAGGCACCTATCATCGGAAATGTGTGTATGGACATGATGATGATTGACGTCACCAAGATCGATTGTAAGGAAGGTGATCAAGTGATTGTTTTCAACTCACAACAGATGATTGAAGACATGGCCTATGCTTCAGAAACGATCCCCTATGAGACCTTAACCGCTATTTCTTCACGTGTTAAAAAAATGTTAAAGTAATTTAAATTTTTAGTACATTTATCCCATCAACTAAAATCTAACAGATATGGGAATGCTTAAAGAATTTAAAGATTTTGCAATGAAGGGAAACCTTATTGACATTGCAGTCGGTTTTGTAATGGGTGCTGCTTTCAAGCAAGTAGTTACATCCTTTACAGGCGGAATTGTCTCTCCTTTAGTAGGATTGATATTCAAAGCTGATTTTAAAGATTTAAAATTAGTTGTAAAAGAAGGTGTGGCAGATAGCACTGGTAAAATTACAGGTGAAGTTGCTGTTATGTACGGAGATTTCATTACCAATGTAATTGACTTCATCATTGTGGCTTTTGTAATGTTCATGATTGTGAAAGGTGTAAATGCAACGAAGAAGAAAGAAGAACCTGCACCACCACCAGCGCCAAAGGGTCCAAGTCAAGAGGAACTATTGGCAGAAATTCGAGATTTATTAGCAAAACAGAAATAAATCTAATGTTAAACGTGTTTTAATCCCGGATGAAAGTCCGGGATTTTTTTGTTTATGATTGTGATTTCAGAATGGTTAGAAACTCGTCTCTTTCAATCTCTCGGGCCCCGAGACTCGCCAAATGCTTGGTGTAAATTTGACAATCAATTAATCGATATTTTTCGCACTGAGCTAGATGAATAAAGGCCAATTTGGAGGCATTGGCTACTTTGCTAAACATGCTTTCCCCGCAAAACACTCCGTTCACTACTACTCCATAAAGACCGCCAACCAGTTCGTCTCCTTGCCATACCTCAACACTTGAAGCATAACCGCGATGATGCATTTCAATATAGGCGCGTTCCATGTCGTCAGTAATCCAGGTATCCCCCTCGTCTTTTCTTTCAATGGATTTGCATTGATAAATAACATCTGGAAATGCGAGATCTTGGGTGATTCGAAATTCACCCTTTTTCATCACTTTTTTCATGGATTTCGAGATCTTAATCTCCTCTGGAAAGAGTACCATTCGAGAGTGTGGGCAATACCAAATAATCGGATCAAACTCAGAAAACCATGGAAAGATTCCGTTTTCATACGCATGAATCAATCGCTCTGACGACAAATCGCCACCAAGGGCAATGATTCCGTGTTTGGTAGTTTTGTTATAGGGCGGGAACTTTATTTCTTCGGTCAACCAAATCATATCAAATCAAAATTAGGGCTAGTAGGTAGATGATAGATCCAACGATCATAGCAATTAGCGTATATGGAAGTATTTCTTTTGCTTTTAATTTTGTAATTCCCAACAAGGGCAATGCCCAAAAAGGTTGTAGCATGTTGGTAATTTGATCTCCATAAGCTAAGGCCATAATCGCCTTTGGAAGGGGCACTCCCAATTGCAATGAAGATTCAATGATGATAGGACCTTGAACGACCCATTGTCCTCCTCCACTGGGCACAAAAATATTGACCAATCCTGCACTGAAAAATGTAAACAAAGGAAGCGTGACCTCATTGGAAATGGAAATGAATGCATCGGATATTAAGTTCACCATGCCTGATTGCGTCATCATCCCCATGATTCCGAAATACAAGGGAAATTGTATCAATATTCCCGAGATATCAGATATTGATTCCCCCACAGCATTGGCAAAATTTCGAAGACTTTTGTGAAGTATAATTCCCAATCCCAACATAAAAAAGTTCAGAAAATTGGGGGTTACCTTCAATTGTAGAATGTCCTGACCATATTTGTAAAATGCAACAAAAACGATAAGTCCTCCGAATAGATAGGCCAAAAATCTTGAGGAATCCAACTTCTCTGCTCGTGTTGAGGAACTTTCGGAAAAATCAAACTTATAGACATCCAAGGCAATAGGCGTTGGCTTTGCCTTTTTCCCAAGGTTATAGAGTAAAAGGGTAATTACAAGGAGAACTACTAAAAAGGTGATCAGGTTCCAACTACTGAATACCGTTTCAGAAAAAGTAATGACATCGGGAATTTGTTGGATGATTTCTTTGGATGAAGTGTTGGCCATCAAATCCTTGATATGACCATTTTCATTGATTTTAACAGGTGCGGATCCGGAGATTCCCCCATGCCAAACCATAAGTCCAACATATCCTGCTGCACCGATTAGTGGATAATTGAGTGGTAGGTTTTTCTGTTGAGCCTGTTCGGCCACTTTTCTTGCCAACAAGGCTCCAAAAATGAGTCCGAGTCCCCAATTAAAGAATGCAACAATCATGGTGGAAGCACCCACAATAGCAGCACTATTGGCCGTAGTGGAACAAAAGCGGGTTAATTTGCCAATCAAATTACTCATGGGTTGTGATAACACCAACACATGGCCAAGTACCAAAATTAGCATCATTTGATAGGCAAATTCTAACAACTTGGTAGACCAAATTCCGTCTTCCCAAAAGCTAAGTAAATCCAGTGTGTAATTCCCGATAGAAGTATTCTCTGGAAGGGTAAAAATTAAAGTAAACCCAAAGGATACAAACGTCAATAAGATGGCCAAGGTGAAGGGCGAGGGTAAATAATTCTTAAAGGCGTTCTCAATGAATTGGGTAATCTTCATAGAAACTTTGGTTTACAGGCTAATGTAGTAAATCTTAAAGATTCTATAAAGTTTTGAGTATCCTATTCATCCTTGATAATCAGTGCGTATTTTTGCATTTCCCTAAAAAGGCATGAATTGGAAATAAGCAAGAAAAGAATCAAAACAAGGAAAGAAAAGTTCATTCTAACCCACCATTACTACAACAGAACGGGGTTTTACCTGTTTGTTTGGGAAAGTTTAAAAAAAGCTTTTTGGCCAATTGTTCTTGTTGTTTTAACCTTGTTTTTCACCAACAAATATGTCTACAACATCAACGATGGTCTTCAGAGCATGACCGAGACTTTCTCTAGGCTCGGGGTACTTATTACCTTCTTCATTTCTGAAACTTTATTGGGTTTGATTCCTCCTGAAATATTCATTGCCTGGACTAAAAAAACCAGCAATCCCATTGTAAATCTCTCTTTGCTCGCAGTTCTCTCTTACATTGGAGGTTTACTCGGTTATTTTATTGGAAAGGATGTGATTCTTAGAATCCCTGCAGTTAAAGAGTATTTGGAAGTGAAAATGGCCAAGAACCTCAAAAACACTAAAAAGTGGGGCGGATTCTTAATTCTAGTAGGAGCACTTTTGCCCTTGCCATTTTCGATTGCTTGCATCACCTCCGGAATGATCAAATATCCATTTAAAAATGTGGTCTTCTTTGGCTTGTTTCGATTGGCAAGATTTGCCATCTATGCGGCTGTAATCTTTAAGGTTGTAAACTAAAAAAAGCCCTAAAAAGGGCTTTTCCATAAGTTTCATTTAGAAGGGCAAATCGTCTGGTTCGTCTTCGGTAAAATCATCTGTTGTTTGAAATTGTTCAACAGGTGGTAAATTTTCTTGTGAAGGTGCTGCTTGAGCTAGGTTCTCAATTCTCCATCCTTGAATTGAATTGAAATACTTTGCTTCTCCTTGTGGATTGATCCATTCTCTACCTCTCAAATTGATCGAAACTTTTACATCCTGACCAACCTGATAGCTATTCAATAAATCAGTTTTATCCTGGATGAATTCGATCGCTAACATCTGAGGATATTGCTCATCCGTAGTTAACACCATTTCTCTTTTGCGAAATCCGTTCGAACCAAAAGTCTGAACTTCGCCGATCATTTTTATTTTTCCTATTACTTCCATATTCTTATTCTATTAGCAGCACTTTCCAAGCGCTTTCAACATCGTTTTTGGCTAAATATTCCTTTGCAAATGTATGTTTTTCTGTTTCATTCACTTCCGAAAATTGCGGGTGTTCTTTCATAAAGTTATCAACAGAATCTTGAGTCGGCAGGGCATCAATATTGCCCAACATTCCCAAATCATTTCCTGTAAGAATTGTACTATTTCGAATGGCTTCAGGAATCGAATCAACTCCTATACCCAAGGAACTCAAAGGCTTCGGTATTTCGAAAAAACCATCCCTTGCTCGTGAGTAGTAACTTCCTCCTGCTCTTGCCACCAAATCGATCTTGTGTTGATCAATCGAACCATCTTCAGCAAGCACGTCTTCGTTGATATGAACCTTTACGACTTCACTAACAATAAGATTTCCAGCACCTCCTTCAGTTCCGGTGTAGATGATGTCTTTTACAACACATTCAAATTGAACTGGGGATTCGGCTACTCGAAAAGGCTTTACCTCCTCTGAAGGAAGCATGGTAAAACCTGCTTTTTCAAACTCATTTACTCCCTTTGGATATTCGGTACTACTCAATGACATTTGCTGAACCATCGGATAACTCACCACATTGATCACCACTTCCTTCACCTCTTCCACATTCTCTAAGGTGTGTTTGATCGTATTGTCTCGAACTCTTCTAGCCGGGGAGAAAATTACGATTGGCGGATTGGAACTAAACACATTGAAAAAGCTGTAAGGTGATAAATTCGGATTGCCGTCCTTATCAATCGTACTGGCAAAAGCTATGGGTCTTGGAGCAATGGCTCCTAACAAATATCCGTGTAATTTACCGGTTGGAAGATCTTTCGGTGCAAATGAATACATATCTAAATTTTTGTGTTGTAAAGATACTATCAAATGTTCAAATGAGTTATATGTGTAACTTACTATATTTGTTTCATGTCGATAACCAACAACGTCATCATTTTCAAGAGAATCGGAATCTTCATTTCACTCTTGATTGTCTCTCTCATCCTTTGGAACACCTATGTTTTCTTTCAGAAATTCAAACAAGAAGAACGCATTAAAATGGAGATTTTGGCAGCGGCTCAGAAAGAGCTTTCTACCAATACCAACTTGGATGCAAGCGTTGATTTACCCTTAAAAATTATTGAGAATAGCAATAGCATTCCGATGATATTGGTAGATGCTGAAGGTAAAATCATCAACTCGCAAAATTTAGATTCAATTAAGTCCTTAGATCCAAAATATGTTGAGAAACAATTAGAGATAATGAAGGGCGAAAACAATCCAGTTGAAATAAGTTACAAGGGGCGAAACAAACAATTCATTTATTACCGTAATTCCGATTTATTGACAAAACTGAGTTATTATCCGCTTGCCCTTTTGTTAATTCTGATATTATTTCTCTCCGTAGTTTATCTTTTTTACAGCTCCAATAAAATTGCTGAACAGAACAAACTTTGGACTGGGATGGCCAAAGAGACAGCTCACCAAATTGGGACTCCATTATCCTCTTTATTGGGATGGGTTTCCATTTTGAAAGCTGAAGATGCCAATCAAAAATATGTGGATGAAATTGAAAAAGACATCCAACGATTGAATACCATTGCCAATCGATTTTCAAAAATTGGATCCTTACCTGAATTAAAACAGGAGGATGTGGTTGCCATCACCAAGCGAGCTTATGATTATTTAGAGCGAAGAAGTTCAAAGCAAATTAGTTTCTCTTTCAATTCTGAAATTGAAGCAAAGCACATTCCCATGAATGAAGAGTTGTTCAGTTGGGTGATTGAAAATTTGATCCGGAATGCTGTAGATGCCATGCAAGGCAAAGGAAGTCTGTCGGTAAGATTGGCCGAAACGAGTGGGAAAATTCAGATTAGCATCAGCGATACCGGAAAAGGTTTGCCTAAAAAATTATTCAAGCAGATTTTTAAACCCGGTTTTACCACCAAAAAACGCGGTTGGGGTCTTGGTCTCTCGCTATCAAAACGAATCGTGGAAGATTATCACAACGGGAAAATCTTTGTGCAAAAATCAGAATTAGGAAAGGGAACTACTTTTCAGATCCTCTTAAACGCATATAAGCCTTACTAAAAATTCCCTGCGATCTTCTCGGCAAGCGCAACAAACTCCTCATGAGAAAGTTTCTCTTTCTTGGTAAAACGCATATCGTCCATAATGTTAATCGGAATCAAATGCACATGAACGTGAGGTACTTCTAAACCAACAACACTCATTCCAACACGTTTGCAAGGAACAGATTTTTCAAGGGCTTTGGCAACGCGATAGGAAAAGGCCATCAGTCCGTTATAGGTTTCTTCATCCAAATCAAAAATCTTGTTCACCTCCTTTTTGGGAATTACAAGGGTATGTCCCTTGGCATTCGGATTGATATCTAAAAACGAGTAAAATTCGTCATCCTCTGCGATTTTATAGGATGGTATATCTCCATTAATGATTTTGGTAAATATCGTTGCCATATCTTAGAATTTGTATAAAAATAAAAAACGCTTTTCGAATGAAAAGCGTTTTGAATTATCATTTGAAGAAATTATCGACTAATTTCCAATATTTCAAATTTCATAATACCATTTGGTACTTGGATTTCAGCAAGGTCTCCAACCTGCTTGCCTAACAATCCCTTTCCAATAGGTGAATTCACAGAAAGTTTTCCATTGCGCACATCTGTTTCAGAATCGGCCACCAATTGGTATTGAAACTGCATCCCATTGGCCACATTCTTCAACTTTACTTTCGAGTGGATTAAGATCTTGGAAGTGTCCAACTGACTTTCGTCCAATATACGAGCGTTGGCAATAACGTTTTTTAATTTGGCAATTTTGGTTTCCAAATGCGACTGTTCTTCTTTGGCAGCATGGTATTCGGCATTCTCACTCAAGTCTCCCTTATCCCTTGCATCGGCAATTTCTTGGGTTACACGAGGACGCTCTACTTGCTCCAATTGCAACAATTCATCTTTCAATTTCTTTAATCCTTCTTCCGAATAATATGATATGTTACTCATAGTTTTTTAAATTTAAAAATCCCATACCGAGATAGGAATGAGATTGGACTACAAATGTACAAAATATTTGTAAATTCGTCTCGTTTAAAGGTCATTACCTCATAATGAAACTAAAAAATCTACTTCTTTTTTGTCTTGTTTTTCCGCTGGTAACAACCTGTAACACCAATGCAGATTTATTGAATTGTATTCGAACTTTACCTCTTAATTTGGGGAAGGATTTGAACAATCCTGATTTGATCAATGCACAAACGCCTGGAGGTCATGCCCTCTTTCCCGGGGGCAATCGAGGGATTCTTTTATTCAACAAAAACGGAAATGATTTTGTTGCCTTTGACCGACTTTGTCCTGCCAATGATTGTGATCAACCCATGACTTTTGAAGGTCGTTTGTTAAAGTGCTCTTGCGACGATAGTGCCTACTCGGTAGACTTTGGAGGAGCGCCTCAAACCGAAGGGTTCTTATGCCCGGCCATTGAGTACCGCGTTATCAAAAACGGCAGCTCACTTAGAATTACAAATTTTTAGCGTTCAATCGAATAATCTTGATTATTTTTGTGAAAAGCCTAATGCAGTGTTGAATTACTTCTCATCCGACTTTAAACTAGGTGTTCTTGGTGGAGGCCAATTGGGTAGAATGTTACTCAGAGAAACACAGAAATTTGATATCTACACAGCCATTTTGGATGCAAGTTCACAAGCTCCATGTGCGGCTCACTGTAACGAGTTCCACGTGGGCGATTTACTCGATTACGATGCTGTTTATAATTTTGGAAAAAAGGTAGATGTCTTGACCATTGAAATTGAAAAAGTAAATATCGATGCGCTGGAAGATCTTGAAAAAGAAGGTGTGAAGGTCATTCCGAAACCGAGCAGTCTCAGAATCATTCAAAGCAAGGCAAGACAAAAACATTTTTATACCGATCACAATATTGGAACGGCTCCATTCTCCCATTATGCCTATTTAGAGGAACTGCATCATTCGCTTGAAAATTCCATCATCGATTTTCCATTTGTTTGGAAATCGGCACGATTTGGATATGATGGTAATGGCGTAAAGATTGTTAGAAGTTATGCCGATTTAGACGGGCTTCCCAATGTAGAATGCATCACCGAAAAGTTGATACCGTTTAAAAACGAATTGGCCGTAATTGTTGCCAGAAACGAAAGAGGTGAATCCAAGACCTATCCAGTGGTTGAAATGGAGTTCCATCCAGAAGCCAATCAGGTAGAATACGTGATTTGTCCGGCAAGAATTGATGAAGAAGTTGCTACAAAAGCTCGAAAAGTAGCCTTGAAGGTAGCGGACGATTTGAATTTCATCGGACTACTAGCAGTTGAAATGTTCCAAACCGAAGAGGATGAAATTTTAATCAATGAAATTGCCCCAAGAACTCACAATTCAGGGCACTATAGCATTGAAGCAAGCTACACGAGTCAGTTTGAACAACACATCCGTACGGTATTGAATTTACCTTTGGGAAATACCGATAGCAAAGTAGCCGGAATCATGGTGAATCTTGTTGGTGCCGAAGGATATTCTGGAGATGTAGTTTATGAAAATATAGACAAAGTTTTAGAGATTGACGGGGTAACTCCACATATCTACGGAAAAAAACAAACGCGCCCTTTCCGAAAAATGGGTCACGTAACCATTGTTCATGAGGACGTAAATGAGGCACGAAAAATAGCACAAGAAGTAAAACAAACCATTAAAGTAATAAGCAAATAGTATGGTAGGAATAATCATGGGAAGCGACTCAGACCTTCCAGTAATGCAAGATGCAATTGATGTTTTAGAAAGTTTTGATGTTCAAGTAGAAGTTGATATCGTTTCTGCGCATCGAACACCAGATAAATTATTTGATTATGCAAAAAACGCCCATTCAAGAGGTGTTCAGGTAATTATTGCAGGTGCCGGTGGTGCTGCTCATTTACCTGGAATGGTAGCTAGTATGAGTCCGTTACCAGTGATTGGGGTTCCAGTTAAAAGTCGTAATTCTATTGATGGTTGGGATTCTGTGTTATCAATTCTTCAAATGCCTGGAGGTGTTCCTGTAGCAACCGTTGCATTGGACGGCGCTAAAAACGCCGGAATTCTAGCAGCTCAAATTATTGGTGCTTCAGACAAATGTGTCTTGGACAAAATTATTGCTTACAAAGAAGGCCTAAAACTCAAAGTTGAAAAGGCATCCGAGCGAGTTCGTAAATAATTTTCGAACATAGTTTTACCGACTGCCTACATTCAATCACTCCATTGAATCATTGAATTATTAAATTATTAAATTATTAGGTCATTAGATTATTAAATTCTAATCATGAATCCACTTTTACAAGATTTTGACACCGCTCCGTTTGAGCAAATCACATACGATCATTACAAACCAGCGATTGAAAAAGCTATTGAAATTGCCAAGGAAGAAATCGATACCATCATCAATAATTCGGCCGAACCAACTTTTGAGAATACCACAGAAGCCTTGGACTATACAGGTCAAAAATTGGGTAGAATTACGAGTATCTTTTTTAATCTAAATTCTGCGGAAACATCCAAAGAAATTCAAGAAATCGCCAAAGAAGTATCTCCATGGTTGACTGCATTTAAAAACGATATGATTTTGAATGCCGAATTGTTTGCGAGGGTGAAATCGGTTTACGATCAAAAAGAGACTTTAACGCTCACTCCTGAGCAAGATATGTTGTTGGAAAAGCAGTACAAAGGATTTGCCAGAAATGGAGCAAATCTCTCTGATGATGATCAGAAAACACTCAGAGAATTGGATTCTAAATTGGCAAAACTATCTTTAGAATTTGGAGAACATGTATTGGCAGATGGCAATGCCTATGAAATGCTTTTGACCAATGAGGAGGACTTGAAAGGATTGCCTGAAGGAGTCAAAGAAGCTGCCGTCATGATGGCCAAAGAAAAAGGAAAAGAGGGTTGGTTAATCACCCTCGATTATCCAAGTTATATTCCTTTTATGACCTATGCTGACAACCGCGAATTGCGAAAAGAACTATCAATTGCTTTTGGTAAAAAAGGATTTCAGGACAATGCAAATAACAACGAGCAAATTGTTTTAAAAATTGCCAAGCTCCGCAAAGAAAGAGCGCAATTATTAGGTTATCCAACGCATGCACATTTTGTTTTGGAAGATCGTATGGCAGAAGCTCCTGAGAAGGTAATTTCTTTCTTAAATGATCTATTGGAAAAAGCAAAACCAGCGGCACTCAAGGAGTTTGAAGCTTTAGAAAACTATGCAAAAAAGCTGGACGGAATTGATATCCTACAGAAATGGGATTCAGCATATTATTCCGAAAAACTGAAGAAGGAAAAGTTCAATTTAGATCAGGAGCTTTTAAAACCTTATTTCAAACTTGAAAATGTGATTGACGGAGTCTTTACCATTGTCGAAAAATTATTCGGACTGAACTTTCATGAGGTATTTGATATTGAAAAATATCATGAGGAAGTAAAGACCTATCAGGTATCCGATAATCAGGGTAATGAGGTCGCGTTATTCTATGCGGATTTTCATCCACGGCCAGGTAAAAGAAACGGAGCATGGATGACCTCTTACAAATCGCAGCAAGTTTTTGAAGGAATCAATGAAAGACCCCACGTCTCCATCGTTTGTAATTTTACCAAACCAACCGATAGCAAGCCATCGCTTCTTACGTTCAACGAGGTCACTACCTTGTTCCATGAATTTGGTCATGCCTTACACGGAATGTTGGCCAACACCACTTACAACAGTCTTTCTGGAACCTCGGTTTCTTGGGATTTTGTAGAATTACCAAGTCAGGTATTGGAGAATTGGTGTTACGAAAAAGAAGCCTTGGAATTATTCGCCAAACACTACGAAACAGGAGAAGTAATCCCGATGGAGTATGTTCAAAAAATCAAGGACTCAGCTACCTTCAACGAAGGCATGCAAACCCTGCGTCAATTGAGCTTTGGATTGCTAGATATGGCTTGGCACTACAATGAAAATCCGGATGAAATTACTTCTGTAAAAACCTTCGAATTGGAAGCCTTTAAAAACACCGCTCTGTATCCCGATGTAGCTGAAAACTGCATGAGCACCTCCTTCTCCCATATCTTTCAGGGAGGCTATTCTGCCGGTTATTACTCGTACAAATGGGCCGAGGTTTTGGATGCTGATGCCTTTGAATTTTTCAAGGAAGAAGGAATTTTTAACACAGCTGTTGCCCATAAATTTATGGAACACGTTTTGAGCAAAGGCGGAACCGAAAAACCTATGGAATTGTACAAGAGATTCCGAGGAAAAGAACCAAATCCAGAGGCTTTGTTGAAGAGAGCTGGACTTTTAAATTAGTCCGATAAAACGACACTTAAATTGATTAGTTTTCCCGTGGAAGTAATCCCACGAACGATCACCTGATAAGACTTTATTTTGTCGGGAATTGCCGCATAAAAGGATTGCTTATCCTTCGCAAGTGTGATATTTGGCTCCCAATGAAGAGTGGCGTAGCGATTGAATTCCTTGGTACCAGGCTCAAAAAGATACTCAGGTGTCTCATATTTGGCGGGCTTTGAAAACCCATCAGGTAATTCAATGTACAACACCCCAGAATCTTTCTTTTTACGCTTTTTCACCTCTTTGAAAATGCCCTTTTTATTCATGTAAATATGAATAGAACCATAGGGATTCAGACCTCCTCCTCCAATTCCGGATTTGTTAATCCGAATGCTTTTAACTTCATGCATGTATATATTCTTAAGCATCTCAGCATCTTGTTGTCGCATCAAAATCTGATCGATGTAAATATTCATCGGTTGCACCCCGCCATTATTCCCAATGATGGTTTGACTATTGGTTCGCGTATTGTAAATACTTACAAATGACTCTCTATTATCCACTACGATGCTCGACATCATTTCCAAGTACTGCAAAACAGTTCTGTAATTGTATACATTTTCACTATCGACCTCAAAGTTTTGTGTAAAAGAAGTGTTATCCAATGGATTGATATCGGGATCTACCTTGGTTCTTTTAAGCGCCTTCAACTCTATTCCGCTGAGTTCTTCATAGTCCTCATCGAAAAATGGCTTTAACGAATTGGCCACTATTTGATGCCTTCCAATGGTCTTCTTCAGGTCGACCTCAATGATGGTATCAAATGGGTCGTTGGATACAATCAATTGGTACTTCGGTTTCACTTTCCTTGGAACTTGCGGATCCATTTTTAAAACTTCTCCTTTTTCATAAACCAATTGATTCAACTCGAATTGGCCCTTTGCGTCGGTCATGATGCTTCCAGCTTGATTCGCCGTAAAGAAGGTTATTGAGGTATTTTTCAGCGTGTCGCCTTTCTTTTTATCAAACAAGAATCCTTTGATATCAAATCCTTGTTCGAGGTAATGACGAATCGCAACGGTATCATGTCTAAGAATTTTATTCCACCTATGAGACAAGGGATTCATTTCTAACAACCGTCTTAGAGTAAAATTAGAAAGATTTCCTCGCTGCCTTTTGGATAACAACGGACTCACCTTGTGCAAATAGCTATCCTCAAACAATGCCTCGTTGGGTGTGGATGTATTCGCGGTAGGCAAGACGGAAACCGACAGGTAGGCGATGGAATCAGTGAGCTGCTTTTGGATCTCAAATTGCACACTGTCTTTATTGATTCGCTTTTTAGTGATCACAACATTTGTGTTTCGTCTATCAAATTTGTTGTAAAAAGAACGCTCTCCAATCAGCTGCTTTCCTTGAAAAACTGAAATCGTATTCACACCAGGCAACAACTTATTTTTCTTAAAATAAAAAGCATTTTTCTGGTCCTCATCCAATGTGAGGATTCCAGCCAAAGCAATCTTTCCATCTGAATGAATGAGGTAGGACAAACTATCGGTCGACTTCAAATTGGCTCGGAAACCGAAGTAAAAATCTTCGCCCTTGTCGAATACATTGAAGACAATACCGTTCTCCTCAACCAATGGCAAGGGTATCTCACTTTTAAAAGCGCCTGAAATTATTTCGGCCTCATAACGTCGATCTTTCTTTGGTTTTAGAAAAAAGCGGCCAAACCCCAAGCTATCTGTTTTGAAATAGGTTAATTCATTCCCCAAATTATCTTTGATCACTCCTTCAATACGCTTTCCATTCTCATAGCGATCGGTCGCCTTCACAAAGAACAAATTGGTAAGTCCTACCACAAAGGCATTGCCTTCTGGAACTACAGTAACCGCATCTAGTTCGCCCTGTAAGTAATGGCCATCGTCTTTCTCGACATTCACAAAAATGGGTTTCGGAACTGGCTTATCAAAGTTGAGGCTCCACTCGCTTTGGACCGTGTAATACAATACAGAAGATTGATAATCCTTGGGAATTGTAATAGAATTATGGGCAACTCCATTCCTTACTTCGAGGTATTTTTTGGTTAAAAGAGTTCCGTTCTGATTGTACAACCGGAAGCAAACCTTTTTGGTTTCTGTAAATAATTTTTTCTCTCGATTGTCTACAACAAACAGCTGAAAGTAAGCTTCTTCCCCAGAAAAATAACTCGACTTGTTAAACTGACAAACAAAATTTTCAACTGGGTATTTGTAAAAGTCAAAATAGGATTGAGCAATGTCCTCAACGACCTTTTGGGCGCTACCAAATTGATAAGAAAAAAGGATTGCTAAAAGAACGAGTCGCTTCACCTGATAAAGTTAAACTTTATTCTTTTCCTCAATCCATTTGCTCAAATACTTTGAACTTTTCATGGTGTGGTGTTGCAATAAACTTCCCATAAAATTATGATTTCTATGATAATCCAGATTGGTAGAAAGTTGCTCAAGGAAGTTGGTAAACTGTTCTAGATAGGCCTCCTTGTCGAATTGTTTCAACAGATGAAACCCTTTTGTCTGAGATGCTTCCCAAATACTTTTGTCTGAGTACAATTGAATGCTGTTCTGAATGAATTCCGGCCAGTCATCAGCTACCAATCCACCCCAATTTTCTTCATCAGAATATCCCTCAATACCAATAGTTGTTGTTACTGATGGACAACCATTCTGCATGCCATCCAAAAACTTTCCTTTGAGTCCGGCTCCAAATGAAAGAGGAGCGAGTAAAACCCTTGCTTTTTTGAGCACTTCATGTTGATTTTCCACAAAACCCTTTACCAAAAATCCTTCCTTAACATTGCTAAATTCTTTAGCCTGTTGCGTTGGATAGGCTCCATAAACATGTAGTTCAGCTTCTGGAAGTTGCTTTCGAATTTGCGGCCAAATCTTCGTTTTCAAAGTTTTTACCGACTCCAAATTGGGAGGATGTAAAAAATTCCCTATGGAAATGAAGTGTTCCCTTTCTTCAAAATTGGGCAAGGTCTTTGGAACAACGCTGGACAGTAAGAAAGGCAAATAGCACAATAAAGTGGAATCTAATTTGAAGAAATTGGTCAGGATTTCAATCTCCACTTTTGAGATCATTAAGGATATATCACTTCGCAGAATAGATGCAACTTCTCGTTTGGTAATTTCCTCAGTCAATAAATCGGTCAACTGAAATGGTTCACCAGCTTTGTATTGTTTTTCCCTCACCTTACGAAGACAGTGCAGGTCTTCAGTATCCAAAATTCGTAGGGCCTTGGGCTGCAATTCTGCGACCCTCCAACCAAACTGTTCCTCGCTGATAAATCGGTCAAAGAGTACGATATCGGGATCAATTTGTTTTAAGAGTTCATCGAAACTAGCATCATTGAGCTTCAATACCTCCTCTTGAATACCCAATATTTGAAGATCTAAGCTTTGCTCATTTTTCTGCGCAGTGGTTCCAAATACTATTTTACAACCTTGCGATTGAAAATATTCGATAAGTTGGAGCATCCTACTTCCAGCAGCAGAAGAATTGGGTTCTACCCAAACAGCTCCGATTATGAAAACCGTTTTGTACAATTATTTTTGAGCCTGAGCCATTTGCGACTTGTAATCGGCCTGAACTTTCTTAGCCCAAGCAACCACCTTGTCGATTTGCTCTTGGGAAAGATCTGCGTCTCGGTGCACCCAAGTGTACGAGTTTAAAGGCATGTGTTTCTCTTCAACCTCTTCCCAGATTTCTTCAAACTTGTGTTCCTTTTTCTTTAAAGAGTAACTACTCCACTCCGAAAAGTTCACCTCACTTTTACCGTGTTTTACATGATCATTAATCCAATAATTCACTGGAGTAATGTTATTGTACCAAGGATATCTAGTGACGTTCGAGTGGCAATCAAAACAAGCTTGTTTCATGATTTTATGCACCTCTTCGGATGGTTTTGTTTCTGCGATAAACGGTTCTAAACTAGCAGGATCTCCCTGATTCAATCTAGGCCCAAATATTTGAGCAACGGCAACAACAAGAAGAATGGCTAACAAGGCTTTTTTAAGTAGTTTCATGGTTGTTAAGTTTGGACCAAAGATAGGAATTAAGTGGTTTTCTTGAATGTAAAATCCCTTAGATTACTTACTTTTGCATCATAAAATTTTCAAAAAAGAATGAAATACGATTTAGTTGTTATTGGATCAGGACCTGGAGGTTATATTGCTGCCATTAGAGCATCTCAATTAGGGAAAAAAGTTGCCATTATTGAAAAATATGCAACGCTTGGTGGAACTTGCTTGAACGTTGGATGTATTCCATCAAAAGCATTGTTAGATTCTTCACATCATTATTACGATGCTGTAAAGCATTTTGAAGAGCATGGAATCTTAATCGATCCTCCAAAAATTGACTTTCCAAAAATGATAGATCGTAAAGCCAAGATTGTTGAAACTACTACAGGTGGAATCAAATACCTCATGGATAAAAACAAGATTGATGTCTATGAAGGTTTGGGGTCATTTGTAGACGCAACACATGTAAAAGTTGCCAAGGCAGATGGATCTGAAGAAGTTTTAGAAGCTGACAATACCATTATTGCAACAGGTTCAAAACCAGGAAGCTTGCCTTTCATCAATATCGATAAAGAACGTATCATTACTTCTACCGAAGCCTTAAAATTACCTGAAATTCCGAAGCACATGCTTGTTATTGGCGGTGGTGTAATCGGATTGGAATTGGGATCTGTGTATTCTAGACTTGGTTCTCAGGTAACCGTGATTGAATACATGGACAAAATTGTTCCAGGTATGGATGCGGACGTTTCCAAAGAACTTCAAAAAGTACTTAAGAAACAAGGTGTGAAATTCAATGTAAGTCATGGAGTTTCTTCTGTTGAAAGAGTTGGTGATGAAATCATCGTAAAAGCCACCAACAAAAAAGGCGCTGAAGTAGAATTCAAAGGAGATTACTGCTTGGTGTCTGTAGGAAGAAGACCTTACACGGAAGGACTTGGATTGGAAAACGTTGGTGTGAAAGTTAATGAAAGAGGTCAGATTGAAATCAATGATCACCTACAAACCAACGTTCCGAACATCTACGCCATTGGTGACGTAGTAAAAGGAGCTATGTTGGCACACAAAGCCGAAGAAGAAGGTGTTGTTGCGGCTGAGATCATTGCCGGGCAAAAACCACATATCGATTACAACTTAATCCCAGGAATTGTTTATACATGGCCTGAAGTTGCCGCGGTTGGAAAAACAGAACAAGAGTTAAAAGATGCTGGTGTGAAGTACAAAGCTGGAAAATTCTCCATGAGAGCTTTGGGTAGATCTCGAGCAAGTGGTGATATTGATGGTTTTGTAAAAGTACTTGCCGATGCGAACACCGATGAAGTCTTAGGTGTGCACATGGTAGGCGCTAGAGTTGCCGATCTAATCATGGAAGCAGCCGTTGCCATGGAGTACCGTGCTTCTGCGGAAGATTTGGCTCGAATTTGCCACGGTCACCCTACTTATTCTGAAGCCATGAAAGAGGCAGCGAAAGCGGCTTGGGACGGACAGCCATTGAATGCTTAAGCAACTTTTAGCACAAAAGGATTTCATTTATTTGCCTTACATTTAGGAGATGAAAAATGTTCTAGCAACATTCTTTTTTTTCACCCTCTGTTGTATTGGTTTTTCTCAAAAGAAAGACAGCATTTCTTTAAAAAACGGAATTGATAAGCCGAGTCTTCTGCCCATTCATCATTTCGGGTTATTTTCTGCAAGAATCAATCAAAACTTCAAGGTAAGACCTTCAGATAAATCCACCCTCAACATCAGCTATGCGAGTGCCAATACCTTTCATCCTTTTGTGGAAATGTATCTTCCAAAAGATGAGGCGACACGGCAACAGATGAGTCAACTAATTTGGTTCAACCGTCACTTCTGGGTAGATCAACAAACCACACCTGCTGATTATGAAAACATTGTGATCGATGCTGTTTTCAAGAATTTTCGAGTTGATTTTAATACCAAAATTGGACAAAATCATGAACTCGGAATCACTCTTCGGTCCTATTTGGTCACTCGAGGAAATTATCCCTTTTCGGTTTTTACGAGTGATGAGTTCATCGAATGGTTTCATAGCAATATAGCCGGAGGGGAAGATCCCTTCGGACGAAAATACTACGGACTAAATCAAGTAAATGTTCGATATACCAATCGAAATGGACAGGTCATGGATTTGCAGGACGGTGATTTTTTAATTGGTGGTATCGAGTTCAATCATTTTTATTATCCGCAGATTGCCTCACTGACCAAGAAAAATATCTTCCTGAATTTTGGTTCACATTTGGGCGTCAATACGACAAGTACAAATCCGTCCATAGATCTCGGTTTCTCAGGCAACATCGTGAAAGAGTGGAAAACAAAAAACAATAGCGAATTGCGAGCAGCTTTTGGCGCTGCCGTGTTGAGAAGAAATCTGATCAACTTGGGTGATGTTGTTCAACTAGGCAACAACAATTACTTAGGAAGTTTTGAAGGCATGTTCGAATACACCAATTACACACGAAAGGGAAATTACCATTCGGTAGGCGTCAATTATCAGATTCAATCGAGTTTCATGCAGCGAGAAGAACGCGACTACTACCAATTTGTCGGACAGTGGAATGCCATCCACTCTGGTTGGCAAAATGGATTTGAAAAATTATACGAATATCAGTCGGCATGGAGTTGGTTGTATACCTACGGAAGAAAGGATTACAGTTTTACGATTTACCTAAAACAAGACTTATATTTGAACAATTCGCCAGATATTCAAACGGGTGTGAGTCTTAGAATTCCAATAAACAAAGTTTGACATTTTAAGGACGATTGAAATGAGAACGATACAAAGCTTTGACATACCCAAAAGGAGGGATCTGAAGGAAAATTTACTCAACTGGTCGAAACAATTTGAAACCGTTATTTGGTTGGATTCTAATAACTATGAACAAACCTACACGAGTTTCGAAGCTGCCCTTGCTGTGGAGGAATTCACATCTATCAGAACCGACTATTTCAATGCCTTTGAAAAGCTCAAAGAATTCCAATCAACTACCAAAGATTTTATCTTCGGATACATTTCTTACGATGTAAAGAATGATACAGAACGTATCAACTCGAATAATTTTGACGGACTTCATTTTCCTGATTTGTATTTCTTTCAACCGAAGAAAATCATTTTCATAAAAGAGCATCAAATCGAATTTCATTACTTAAGAATGGTCGATGATGAAATTGATGATGATTACCAAGAAATTATCAATTATTCAGAAGCGATGAATTCAGCCAATGCTCAGGAGGATGTAAAAATCAAACTTCGTATTCACAAAGATGAATATTATCAAAAGGTAAATCGGATTTTGGAACACATCCATCGCGGGGATATTTACGAAACCAATTTTTGTCAGGAGTTTTACGCAGAAGATTGTACCATTCATCCTTATGAAGTGTTCTCCCACCTCAATGCCATTTCTGAACCACCTTTTGCGGTATTCTTTAAAAACGAATATTTACATCTTTTGTCTGCTTCTCCCGAACGATACATCCGTAAAGAGGGTTCGAAGATTATTTCACAGCCCATTAAAGGCACCGCAAAACGATTGTTAAGCAAATTTGATGATGACAAAATCTCCCATGATTTGATGCGCGATGAGAAAGAGCGCTCCGAAAACGTGATGATTGTGGATTTGGTGCGTAACGATTTGTCCAAAAATTCCAAAAAAGGAAGCGTACGTGTTGAAGAACTTTGCAAAGTGTATACCTTCAAGCAGGTTCATCAATTGATTTCAACCGTAGTATCTGAACTAAAAGAAGGAGTTCATCCTGTAGACATTATCAAAGATACCTTTCCGATGGGCAGTATGACTGGCGCTCCCAAACTCTCTGCCATGAAAATTGCGGAAGCCTTGGAAGAAACCAAACGCGGATTGTACTCAGGTACGGTGGGTTATTTTACACCTGAAGGCGATTTCGATTTCAATGTGGTGATCCGAAGCATCTTGTACAATGAGGAAGAAAAATACGTATCACTTTCGGTGGGAAGTGCCATCACCTCAAAATCGATTCCTGAAAAGGAATACGAGGAATGTCTTTTAAAGGCGAAGGCCATGAAATACGTACTGTTGAATTCAAAATAAGTATCTTGTAAATCCATTTAGAGATCAACATGAAACACAACGAATTTAATTTTAACTATCACAACACAGACTTCTACGGACAATCGTGGATTGCCAAATCAACCAAAGCCGTAGTGGTCATTGTTCATGGAATGAGCGAACACTCTTCAAGGTACCACGAAGTTGCCAAATTCCTAACCGACAACCACTATTCCGTATTTGCCTTTGACCACTTTGGTCATGGAAAAACTACGGGAAAAAGAGGTCACAATCCGAGTTTTGACGCAGTACTTGAAAGTGTTTCCCTAGTGATTGAGAAGGCTTCGGCAGAATTCCCAGACAAACCCATGTTTCTTTATGGACAATCCATGGGTGGAAATGTGGTATTGAATTATGTCCTCAGAAAGGAGAACAATCTCCAAGGTGTCGTTTCTACGAGTCCATTTTTACGATTGTCTTTCACACCGCCCGCAATAAAATTATTCGCAGGAAAAATTATTCAAAAGATTGCTCCCTCCCTTACCATGGGGAACGAATTGGTGGTTGGTCATTTATCGCGCGATGCGGAGGAAGTTCAGAAATATGTTGACGATCCTTTGGTACACGACAAAATTAGTCCGAATTATTCTTTGGTATTCTTTGATACTGGCGAATGGGCCATTGCGAATGCCTCCAAAACAAAGGTTCCTATGCTAGTGATGCATGGCGATCATGATAAGATTACGAGTCATGAAGGTTCTGCGGATTTTGTCAAGAATTCGAAATCAGGAACCTTAAAAATATATGAAGGCGGTTACCACGAATTGCATAACGATACCTGTCGTGATGAAATGCTCCAGGATGTGTTGAATTGGTTAGACAGCCAGTTATAATTTCTGTAATTTTGAAGGATGTTAGACGCGTTCAAATTACATATTGAACAACATTTTCCTTTTCTGAAAAACAAGAGACTTCTTGTTGGTGTTTCAGGAGGTATTGATTCTGTAGTATTGAGTTTTTTATTGTCGAAGTTGAATTTCGACATCACAGTTGCTCATTGCAATTTCAAATTAAGAGGCACTGAGAGTGATGATGATGAGGAATTCGTAAAAGAATTAAAATATGTATCGCCTAATCAGATACTTACAAAGGTATTTGATACCGAAAGTTATGCAAAAGAGCATAAGTTATCGATTCAGGTTGCGGCAAGAGAATTGCGTTACAAGTGGTTTCAAGAGCTACAAAATAGCCACGGTTTCGACTACATCGCTACCGCTCATAATGCCGATGATAATTTAGAGACCTTCCTAATCAATTTAACGCGTGGTTCGGGTTTGGATGGCTTTACAGGAATTCCAGAAGTTAATGCCAATATCATACGTCCTTTGCTTCGATTTTCTAGAAAAGATATTTCAAGTTTTGCAGCCGCAAATAATATCCAATGGCGCGAAGATTCTTCAAATGCAAGTACCAAATATGTTCGGAATAAATTGAGACATAAGGTTATTCCGACGTTAAAGGAAATCAATCCGCAACTTTTGGATTCCTTCTCCAATACTTTGAAATACTTGAATCAAACCAAAGAGGTTTTGAACTCAAAAGTTGAAGAGATGGCTGATAAGGTCATTTCCAAGAAACAGATTGGAGAGGAGGAGCTTATGGCTATTGATATTGCTGAATTGCAAAAAGAAAAGCACGCTCAGTTGTTTCTCTTTGAAATGCTAAAATCCTATCATTTTACAGCTTGGGAAGACATTTACAATCTCTTGGACTCCCAATCGGGCAAACAAATATTTTCCGAATCGCATCGATTATTGAAAGACCGTGGGTTGCTATTACTTTCGAAGATTAATAAGAATTCAGATGCTGCTGATTCGTTTCAAATTCATAAACATCAGTTAGAAATTCACAAGCCCATTCAGCTTCAATTTGGGTTGAATTCAGATTCCCAACCACTAGGTTCTTCGTGCATTTTGGTTGATAAAGATTTGTTAAAGTATCCGCTAACCGTAAGAAAATGGAAAAACGGAGACTATTTTTATCCAACAGGAATGCAGGGAAAGAAAAAAGTGAGCAAATATTTCAAAGATGAAAAGTTCTCTTTGATCGAAAAAGACAATACCTGGATTCTTGCAAATGGCGACGATGAAATTATTTGGATTGTCAATCACCGTCAGGATCGAAGATTTGAGGGTAACAAATCGCTCAGAATTTCGTTTTTAGAATACAAATGATTTTAGCTAACTTTCAAATCCAACCAAAAAATTAAATTATGAAAAAAATCTTCCTCCTATTTATTCCGGCATTGATGCTTTCTTGCTCAAAAACCGAAACACCAACAGAGCAAACCATTTCAGGAAAGCTAGCCGACAAATCGATAACCAGCATTAGTCTATTTCCACAATTTGAAGGAAATCCGCAGATAATAATGATCAAAAACGGACAATTTTCCCATCCTTTGAAACTGGATAAGCCCACTACTTTCATGACCAAAATTGGAAATGAAAGACTCAACTTATTTATAGATAAAGGGAATTCACTAGTAATCAACCAGAACAAAAAGGCTGATGGTTATGAGGTTGAATTTTTAGGAAAGGATGCAGCCGCAAATGAGTATTTGAGAAAAAAAATTAAACTGAATAGCACTACCCCAAGAGGAAGGGAACTCTATTTAAAAACCGAAAAGGAATTTGGTGAGATTCTCGCCAATATCAAAACAAAAGAAATGGAATTGCTGAATAACTCAAACTCGATACCCTCTTCCTTCAAAAAACTAGAACAAAAGCATATTCAATATACTTATTTAATTGGCTTATTAAACTTTGAAGGTTCTTATAAATATTATACACAAAATCCTGATTTCAAAGTCTCCAAAGAATTTGCAGCCATTTATGAAGATATAAACTTAGATTATGATATGGATCTGTTTTCCTATTCTTCGAACTACCGTGGATTTCTTCAAAACAAGTCCTTCTTAAAGGCAGAAAAAGCTGTAGAAAATGGAAATAAAAAGTTGGTAGAAGTTTTATTTTTAGAGTATTTAAAAGAAATTGACAATGATGAGATTCGCAATTGGTTGGCTTATGACACCTCTCGATTTGTAATTCAAAGTACTTCGGATCTTAAAGAATTCTTCGATGCATTTTCATCAGTCTCTACCAATCAAACCCATATTGAAGCTCTGAAAAAAGAATATGAAAAATTGAAACCTTTGATGAAGGGCATGCCTTCTCCAAAGTTCGTGAATTACGAAAACAATGCTGGTGGAAAAACCTCTTTAGACGATCTTCAAGGTAAGTATGTTTACATTGATGTTTGGGCTACTTGGTGCGGACCGTGTATACAAGAAATTCCTTCTCTTAAAAAGATTGAAAAGCAATATCACAATAAGAATATAGAATTCGTGAGTATTTCAATTGATAAAATGAAGGATCATCCCAAATGGAAAAAAATGATTGTAGATAAATCTTTAGGCGGGACCCAATTATTAGCTGACAAAGAGTGGCAATCAAAGTTTATCCAAGATTATCGAATTAGTGGGATTCCTCGATTCATTTTGATTGATCCAAAAGGTAATATCGTGAGTCATAATGCTCCTAGACCTTCTAACATTTCATTAATTAATACTTTTGAAGAATTGGGTATTTAACAACTTTTACTCGAATGTTGAAACACTTTTACATCCTATTATTTTTCTTTTCTTCTTTATCAGTTTTCAGTCAAACTGAAGACAATCCGGTAATCTGGAATACCTCCATAGAAAAAGTCTCAGAAGCTGCATATGATGTGGTATTCAAAGCCAAAATATTAGAGGAATGGCATTTGTATTCGCAATACAATCCAGATGGTGCTTCACTGCCCTTGGTCATCTCATCCAACGATCCCGATAATGTAGTCATTGTTGGAAAAGCACAAGAAAGTCAGACTTTCAAAGGATACAGCGATGTCTGGGAAAAAGAAGAGATTTTCTTTAAAGATTCAGCACGAATTGTTCAGCGAATTAGACTCACCAACAAAGACATTACAAGCATCAAACTGAACTTATATGGTCAGGTTTGCAAGGAAGTCTGCATCAATATCAATGAAGATTTTACCATTCCCCTTGCTGACGAATATGGCATCGTTGAAGAAGTGACCATCGACGAAAAAAGCAAGCAATTATCGGAAGCTTTGTTGCTCGATTTAAAGAATAAAGAACTACTCAAATCAGAAACGGATTCGAATGAATCTGGAGGTAGTTACCTCAATATCTTTATTCTTGGTTTTGTAGGCGGATTGTTGGCCTTGTTGACGCCCTGTGTGTTTCCCATGATTCCCTTAACGGTTTCCTTTTTCACCAAATCAGCAAAAAACAAGAAAAAAGGAATCTTCAATGCCGTCCTTTATGGGCTTTTTATCACGGTAATTTACTTATTACTAAGCATTCCTTTTCATACCCTAGATACCATTGATCCAGAAATTTTGAATACCATTTCAACAAATGTCTGGTTGAATATTTTCTTCTTTGCCATCCTGGTATTTTTCGCATTTTCCTTCTTTGGGTACTACGAAATAACGCTACCAAGCAAATGGGGCGATAAAATGGATTCGGCTTCAGATGTCGGAGGAATTATCGGTATCTTCTTTATGGCCTTAACACTAGCCATCGTTTCCTTTTCTTGTACAGGTCCTATTCTAGGTTCTTTGCTGGCAGGATCGCTAACTTCTGAAGGCGGAGCGATGCAATTAACCGCGGGGATGGGCGGATTCGGATTGGCACTTGCATTGCCATTCGCTCTGTTTGCCATGTTCCCAAGCTGGTTGAATTCCCTACCAAAATCTGGTGGATGGCTTAATACCGTCAAAGTAGTCTTAGGATTTTTAGAATTGGCCTTTGCATTTAAGTTTTTATCCAATGCCGATTTGGTAGAACATTGGGGATTGCTCAAGAGAGAAATCTTTATTGGACTGTGGATTCTTATCTTTTTCGGACTCGCTTTGTATTTGTTCAAGCGAATTAAATTTCCCCATGATGGACCAAATAAAAAGCTCTCTTTTTCCAGAATTTCCTTTGCAGTTCTGATCATCAGTTTTGTTGTGTATTTGATTCCAGGAACCTTTAAAACACCCACATGGAATCTCAATCTTCTTAGTGGTTTTCCTCCACCTCAATTCTATAGCATTTACGAACAAGAGTCTGACTGTCCTTTGGGATTAGATTGTTACAAAGACTTTGATTTGGGGCTCAACATGGCCAAACTTCAGAACAAACCCATTCTCTTAGATTTTACAGGATGGGCCTGCGTTAATTGCCGTAAAATGGAAGAAAACGTATGGGTAGATCCGAGTATTTACAAGCTTCTCAATGAAGAATTTATTCTGATTTCTTTGTATGTGGATGACCGAAAAGAGCTTCCTAAAGAAGAACAATTTCAATTCCTGAGAGCGAATGGTACGGTAAAGAATATCAAAACCATTGGCGACAAATGGGCCACCTTCCAAAGTCTTAATTTCCAAACCTCCTCGCAACCATACTATGTTTTGATGAGTCCCAAGTTGGAGATACTAAACTCGGCCGTTCAATACACCGATGTAAATACTTATGAAGAATGGCTAAAGACCGGATTAACAACCTTTAAGAATGAATAAATTATTGAAAGTTTACAAATCAGGACTTGGATTCGGAATTTTTATGTTCTTTGGAATGACCATCATCTGGCCTTTAATTGATGGTGAGCCAATAACCTTAAAAACCACCCTTTTCGGACTTATTTGGTGGGTAGGAATTAGTAGTTTCTTTTATGGATGGATCAACAATTTGAACTTATTTAAAGGTGACAATTCTGACTCCGAAGATGAAATTTCGTCGAAATAATCACTTTTTTAACTCAAAATAGTTCAATTCGATACATCGACTACAAAAACGTTTTCGTAATTTCCTTCTGAAAACTGGTTGAAAACCCTGAATTCTTCCTAATTTTAAAGAAAGTTTTGCCTTATGTCCATTTTGCCAAAAATTGCTCGATTCAATGAATACGTGCTATCAAAGTATCAGATTTACAATAGCATTTTCATGAATCTGCCTTATGACACCACTGCCAACACGGGAGTGTACTTACCATTATTCCATGAAGTGTGTCGGGAAGGCTTTGAAAAAGGAAAGAATCCAACTGAAATTACAGAATACTTTTTCAAAAGATATAAGAACAGACCGAAGGAAAAGGAACGCATCAATACCATGTTTCGTTTCATTCAATACATTGAGCGTCAAGTAGTTCTTTTTGATGCGGTGGAAGATGCTGCTTTTGATGTCATCAACAATATGGACGGACTCGGAACCATGCGAAACTTAAGAGCCACTGCCTTTTCTTCACACAAAAAAGAAGCCTTAAAAAAACACTTACAGGAATTCAAAATTAGACCTGTACTTACGGCTCACCCAACTCAATTTTATCCAGGTAAGGTTTTGGGTATCATCACCGATTTGTGTGAGGCCATCAAACAAAATGACCTGAAAGACATTCGAAGGTTAATGGCACAATTGGGGAAAACTCCTTTCTTTAAAAAGGTAAAACCTACACCTTATGACGAAGCGGTAAGCTTGATTTGGTATCTAGACAATGTATTTTACGAATCCATTCCAGAGATATTCAATTTCATACAGGAAAATATTTTTGATGGCGAAGAATTGAACAATGAGGTCATCAATTTAGGATTCTGGCCAGGAGGAGATAGAGATGGAAATCCTTTTGTAACTCCAGAAATCACCTTGGATGTGGCCGAAACTTTGCGACAAACCATCTTGAACAAATACCATCAAGATATCAAGAAACTCAAAAGAAGGTTGACCTTTAAAGGTGTGGAGGATATTGTGGTTCGTCTTGAAAAACGATTGTACAAGCATGTGAAACGAAGCTATAAGGTGGTGAATTTTTCCGATAAGATTCTATTGGAAGAATTGTATGCCATCAGAGAGTTACTCATTTCAGATCACCACTCCTTGTATCTTGAAGAGCTCGATTTCTTTATTCAGAAAGTAAAACTTTTCGGTTTTTACTTTGCCTCGCTAGATTTGCGTCAAGACAGCCGAGTGCATCATGCCGCCTTTACCAAAATGGTAGAAGAATTGCAGGCCAAAAACGACACCATATTTCCTGAAAACTATTTAGAGCTATCTCAAGGAGAACAGATTGAGTTTTTGTCGACCATCACGGGAAGCGTAGATCCAAATGATTTTTCAGATGAAATGCTGGTGAAAACTTTGGCGAGCATGAGAGCGATCAAAGAGATTCAGTATCGGAATGGAGAGCGCGGTTGTAATAGATATATCATCAGCAACAACCAAACGGCTCTGAATGTTATGCAAACCTACGCCATGCTGAAATTAAGCGGATTCAATGAGGACTTGCCTGTAGACGTGGTGCCGTTGTTTGAAACTGTGAATGATCTTGAGAATGCGCAGGAAGTGATGGGAACACTATACAGCAACGAGGCCTATAGAAATCACTTAAAAGAAAGAGGTAACAAACAAACCATTATGCTTGGTTTCTCTGATGGAACCAAAGATGGCGGTTACTTGATGGCCAACTGGTCGATATTTAAGGCAAAAGAAGCTTTAACGGCAATCTCAAGAGCCAACGGAATTGATGTGGTATTCTTTGACGGTCGTGGAGGACCACCAGCCAGAGGTGGAGGAAAAACACATAAGTTTTATGCCTCATTAGGTCCGACCATTGAAGACAAAGAAGTGCAATTGACCATTCAAGGGCAAACCATTAGTTCGAACTTTGGAACCAAAAACTCTTCGAAGTTCAATCTCGAACAATTGTTGAGTTCAGGACTAACCAATGAGATTTTTGAACCGGCACCCATGTCTTTAGCGCACACCTTACTTATGGAAGACTTGGCTCAAAAAAGTTATCAAGCCTACAAGGGCTTTAAGAGTCATGAGAAATTCATTCCCTATTTAGAGCGAATGAGCACTTTAAAATATTACGCCAAAACGAATATCGGAAGTAGGCCCAGCAAGCGATCCAACTCAGACAAATTGAACTTCTCTGATCTTAGAGCAATTCCCTTTGTAGGTAGTTGGAGTCAGCTGAAACAAAATGTTCCAGGATTCTTTGGTGTTGGAACGGCCTTACAGACCTATGAAGATGCCGGCGAATTTGACAAGGTAATTGACTTTTACAGAACTTCGGAGTTTTTCAAAACCTTGGTTGAAAATAGTGTGATGAGTTTGACAAAATCCTTCTTCCAACTTACAGCCTATATGGAACATGACGAGGAATTTGGAGCTTTTTGGAAACTCATTCACGATGAATACAAAAACACCAAGCGACTACTTCTAAAATTGACAGGTCACGAGACGTTGATGGAAAATTACCCAAGTGGAAAAGCATCGATCAAAGCCAGAGAAGACATTGTATTACCATTGCTTACGATTCAGCAATATGCTTTGAAAAAAATTCAAGATTTGAACAAAGCTGAAAAACCGAACAAGAAGAAAATTGCGGTTTATGAAAAAATGGTAACCCGCTCTTTATTTGGTAATATTAACGCAAGTAGAAATTCAGCCTAATTCGTTTTTTTCCTTACTCATAAAAGGAAAAAATGCTCGTGAAAATTTATGGCTCAGCCGTTTTCGGCATTGAAGCCACTACCATTACTATTGAGGTAAATATTGATAAAGGGATTGGTTACCATTTGGTAGGATTGCCAGACAATGCGGTACGGGAAAGTTCGTATCGCATTACCGCCGCACTTCAAAACAACTCCTACAAGGTACCTGGAAAGAAAATTATTATCAACATGGCACCTGCCGATGTTCGCAAAGAAGGTGCGTCTTATGACCTTCCCATAGCCATTGGTATATTGGCGGCTTCTAATCAAATAGAATCACCCAATATTGAAAACTACATCATTATGGGCGAACTATCCTTAGACGGAAGCTTACAACCGATCAAAGGAGCTTTACCCATCGCCATAAAAGCCCGTGAAGAAGGCTTTACGCATTTGATTATACCAAAAGAAAACGCCTTGGAGGCCGCTATTGTTGACAAATTAGAAGTACTTGGTGTAGATAGTATTTCTGAGGTCATTGATCATTTTAATGGAGTCAAATCAATTGAACCCACCATCGTTGATACCAGGGCTGAGTTTTACAAGAACCTCGAGTTTCCCGAATTTGATTTCGCCGACGTAAAAGGACAAGAATCCATCAAACGCTGTATGGAAATCGCTGCCGCTGGCGGACATAATATCATCTTAATTGGTCCTCCTGGAGCAGGAAAAACCATGTTGGCCAAACGTCTGCCGTCCATCCTGCCTCCAATGACCTTGCATGAGGCTTTGGAAACTACTAAGATTCATTCGGTAGTTGGGAAAATAAAGAGTTCCGGACTCATGGTACAACGCCCTTTTCGGAGTCCGCATCATACGATATCGGACGTCGCGTTGGTTGGCGGCGGACAATACCCACAACCCGGTGAAATCTCCCTAGCCCATAACGGAGTATTGTTCTTGGACGAATTGCCCGAATTCAAACGTAGCGTATTGGAAGTAATGCGTCAACCTCTCGAAGACCGAGAGGTCACCATTTCAAGAGCGCGATTTACCATTACCTACCCGAGTTCTTTTATGTTGGTGGCCAGTATGAATCCGAGTCCCTCTGGATTTTTTAATGACGGTAACAATGCCCTCGGAAGTTCTCAGGCCGAAATGCAACGGTATTTGGGTAAAATCTCTGGTCCATTGTTAGATCGTATTGATATTCATATTGAGGTTACTCCTGTCCCTTTTGAAAAACTTTCGGAAGAGCGCAAAGGCGAATCGAGTGTTGAAATTCGGAAACGGGTCACCAAAGCCAGAGAAATCCAATCCAAACGATTTAAAGACTTTGAACATTTACATTACAACGCTCAAATGCAGGTCAAACAGATTCGGGAGTATTGTAAGTTGTCGGAGGAAAGTATGGCTTTGCTTAAAAATGCCATGGACAAACTCAATTTGTCTGCTCGGGCTTATGATCGAATTTTAAAAGTTTCCAGAACCATTGCCGATCTAGACAGTGAAAAGGATATTTTACCAAATCACATAGCAGAAGCCATTCAGTACCGAAGTTTGGACAGAGAGGGCTGGTTGGGGTAGTTAGAAGCAATCCCCTTTTTTAGGCCAACTAGATTTAGGTTCGTCAATCATGTTAAAATAAGAGACGCTTACCCCGCTCACCTTGGCCTTGTTACCGAAGGCAAGGGTTAATTCGAAGTAGCCCTTTTGCTTTAATTTACTAGTCATATCCTGACGTTTGGCTTTTCGCTCTCCGTTCAGAGAATAACAGATCAAGACTCCATACACACCAAAAGACTTCTCATATTTGGACTCGTCTTTGCCCACGTTTTTCATTCGCGCTAAAGGTTCAATTTTAATCTTGGTCGATCCTGTATTGCTTTTGTACAATTTGTACTGGGCAAACTTTACAATTTTTTGAGCATGCGTTTGACTAGGCATACAAAAACAAAAAAGAAAGGCTGCGATAATAAAAAGTCTCATAGTGAAAGGAAATAATTGCTTTCTCAAATATAAAAAAAAGACTTATGACAATTATCATTTGAAATCTTTTATGGTAAAACTAACTTGAAGAGATAAAATCTTCGGTTATGGATGCAACTGTTTTTTTACTCAAATTCTGGGGTTGGTATTGTGTGATTTTCTTTTTCATTTTGAGCTTTAATCCGAGACGAATCAAGCAAATTGTAGACGATCTTCAGGATCAGAAGTTCACCATTTTAATCGCTTTCTTAGCGATTATCATCGGATTGCTTAATATTCTTTTCCACAACATCTGGGAAGCCAACATTAGCTTGGTGGTAACCTTATTTGGTTGGATCGCCTTATTGAAGGGAATTATGTTGTTCACCTTCCCTCAAACGACCACTAAAAAGATTACAAAACTGAACATCAAGTTTGTGCAAGCCATGTACATTTTTGTTTTTTTAATTGGTGTGATTCTATTGAATGAAGCGTACGGAATTGTTCCCTTTTAATCCTTAAAAGAAATAGGGAATAATAAACTGATAGAAGAAAATCAACAAGATTACCGCAATGCAATTGAGCACAATTCCGGCTCTTGCCATTTGATTCACCTTGACATATCCACTGGCAAATACAATGGCATTGGGTGGCGTTGCCATGGGTAACATAAAAGCACAGCTACTCGCCATGGTTACTGGAATCAATAAATACAACATGGGTATGCCCAATCCGATAGCAATACCTGCCACCACTGGTGCCAATACAGCCACCAAGGCCACATTACTCATCAATTCGGTCATAAAGAGCATCAACACAATCAGCAAGGAAACAGTAAGGAAAACTGGAAAATTACCGTCTTTGATTACTTGAGTAATGGCATCCACCAAACCGCTGGAAGCCATTCCTTTGGCCAAGGCCAAACCTCCACCAAAAAGCAGAAGAATTCCCCAAGCTAATTTTGAGGTATCTGACCATTCGAGAATAAAGGAACCCTTTTTTACATTCAAGGGAATGGCGAATAATGATACGGCACCAAAAACACTAATAATAGTATCCGTCAATTTGAGTCCAGGAAATACATTATTAATAATCGTACGGGTAATCCACAGCGAAACGGTGATTCCGAAGATGGTCAAAACCCGTCGTTCTTCCTTCGATAGCTTCCCCAATTTTTTTAGCTCGGTCTGAATCAGATTTGCGGATGAAGAAAACTGAATATGGTTGCATGGAAACATCCATTTTACCAACACAAAATAGCAGAAAGACACCAACATGATGCTAAAGGGCAAGCCCATACTCATCCATTTAACAAAGGAAATTTCAGTATTGTATTCGTTTTCTAACAAACCGATCAACACCGAATTTGGAGGGGTTCCAATCACTGTTGCGATGCCTCCAGCATTTGCAGAAAAAGCAATTCCTAACATAATACTCAAAGCGAAATTACGGTCTCCCTTGGTGAATCCGTCCTCGTCATCAATCAATAATTTAATCACCGAAATGGCTATGGGCAACATCACCACAGTACTGGCGGTGTTGCTAATCCACATGCTCATAAAAGCCGTGGCAATCATGAATCCGAGTACCACACGATTGGGTGTTGTACCCGTAAAATTGATGATGGTGAGGGCAATTCTTCGATGGAGATTCACCTTTTCCAAAGCCAAGGCTAACACAAATCCTCCGAAGAAAAGGAAGATAATGGGACTCCCATAATTGGCGCCTACATCGCCGGGCTGCATGATTCCCAACAAAGGAAACAATATCAAGGGTAACAGGGCGGTTACTGCAATATGAACGGCTTCGGTAATCCACCAAACCACCATCCAAATAGCCACTCCGATAACCTTATCACCCAATTCAGAAACCAATTGAAATGGCAACAATAAAACGATTAAAAACAGTAACGGACCTAAGAGTAATCCGACTTTTTTAGAAGTAGGCATATGTTGATTTAAAGCCTAAAAATAAAAAAACCTCTCAAACATGAGAGGTCTCTTTTAATCTTATCTAAAAAATCTTAATACGGAATTCTAAAATCCAAATCAAGAATATTAGTATCTATAGTGTTCTGGTTTGAATGGTCCTTCCACAGTAACGCCAATATAATCGGCCTGATCTTTACGTAATTCAGTTAGTTCAACACCAATTTTCGCCAAGTGCAACTTCGCTACTTTTTCATCCAAATGCTTTGGTAAGGTATACACCTTATTTTCATAACTATCAACGTTGTTCCACAATTCGATTTGTGCCAACGTTTGGTTGGTGAACGAATTTGACATTACAAAACTTGGGTGACCTGTAGCACATCCTAAGTTTACCAAACGACCTTCAGCAAGTAAAATGATGTCGTTTCCGTTGATGTTGTACTTATCAACCTGTGGCTTGATTTCAACCTTTTCGCTATTGTTATTCAACCATGCAACATCGATCTCATTATCAAAGTGGCCAATATTACAAACAATGGTCTTGTCTTTCATTGCTTCAAAATGCTCAGCTCTCACGATGTCTTTGTTTCCGGTAGTTGTGATGACCACATCCGCATTTCCGACAACAGTTTCCAAACGCTTCACTTCGAATCCGTCCATAGCAGCTTGCAAGGCACAAATTGGATCGATTTCTGTTACGGTCACAATAGAACCAGCTCCCTTGAATGAAGCAGCAGTTCCTTTACCAACGTCACCATATCCACAAACCACAACTCTCTTTCCAGCCAACATCACATCCGTAGCTCTACGAATAGCATCTACTGCAGATTCTTTACATCCGTATTTGTTATCAAATTTTGATTTGGTAACCGAGTCATTTACATTGATGGCAGGCATTGGTAAAGTTCCGTTTTTCATGCGCTCGTACAAACGGTGAACTCCGGTTGTCGTCTCTTCAGACAATCCGTTGATTCCGTCTACCAACTCAGGATAGTTATCGAATACCATATTGGTTAAATCACCACCGTCATCTAAAATCATGTTCAACGGTTTGCGATCTTCACCAAAGAATAAAGTCTGCTCGATACACCAGTCAAATTCTTGCTCGTTCATCCCCTTCCAAGCATACACAGGGATACCAGCTGCTGCAATTGCGGCTGCTGCCTGATCTTGGGTAGAGAAAATATTACAAGAACTCCAGGTTACCTCAGCACCCAATGCAATTAAAGTTTCAATTAAAACTGCAGTTTGAATGGTCATGTGCAAACATCCAGCAATTCTTGCCCCTTTCAAAGGCTGAGAATCCTTATACTCTTCTCTTAATGCCATTAATCCTGGCATTTCAGCTTCGGCCAATTCGATTTCTTTTCTTCCCCATTCAGCCAAAGAAATGTCTTTCACTTTGTAAGGAACGTATGCAGTTTTTGTGCTCATTTTCTTATCTTTATTGTTTAAATCGGTCTGCAAATTTACAACTTCCTTTTTATTTCGATATGCCTTTATTCAAAACAATTCGAGTTAATGATTTCACAAAAGTCTGTATCTGGAAGATTGAGGAATCCCTTGAAGAACTTCATACGAATATCAGCCTAAACCAAAGAAGTCTCGATCGATTGGAGGCCATGAAATCGGAGATTCATCAGAAAGGGTTCTTAAGCATCCGCCATTTGTTAGCACATGAAGGGTACAGCGATGCTGATTTGCACTATGACGAATTCGGGAAACCACATTTGAAAGATGGGAATTTCATTTCGATTACCCATTCTGGCCACTACACGGGCATTATTATTTCTCAAAAAGCTCCGGTCGGAATTGACATTGAAAAACAGCGTGAAAAGATATTGCGAATTGCACATAAGTTTACACCCTTGGAGGAATACCGAACCATTGCCAATACCGATGCACTCATTCGTAAGTTGACCATCGTATGGGGCGGAAAAGAAAGTCTTTACAAGATTTATGGAAAGAAAAAATTATTATTCTTACATCACATCTACATCGAAGACTTTGCATTTGCAGATGAAAAAACTACTGGAGAGATTCGATTTGAAGGAGAATTCGATAATTACGACATTCATTTTCTAGAATTTGATGATTATACTTGCGTATATGCCTTTCAATAATGATACTTGCACTCAGAATGACTGAGATCCTAGATTTTTTTATTGATGCTTATCGCGAAACTTCAACACTCTTTATTGTTTTAGAAGCCATCGCTTTTTTCTTCGGAATTGCCTCCGTTTGGTATGCGAAGAAGGAGAATATTTTGGTGTATCCTACCGGATTGATTGCCACCACCATCACGGTATATTTACTGTACAAGGCGAATTATTTCGGCGACATGATGATGAACTTCTACTATTCCATCATGAGTATCTACGGATGGTGGAACTGGTCTCGAAAGAAAGGAGCCGAATATGTGGTTCCCATTTCAAGAACAAATACCAAAGAGAAACTGATTGGTTTTGGTCTTTTTGTCATGACCATGTGCATTACCTATGCAGTGTATAAATTTTTTGATTACGAAATTGAAACCGTTAACTACATAGACATCTTTACATCGGGTATTTTCTTTACCGCTATGTGGTACATGGCAACGAAGAAAATTGAAAATTGGACGCTATGGATTTTTGCTGATATCATTACCGTTCCGTTGTATGCCTATCGCGGATTGGGTATGTTGTCCTTACAATACCTTATCTTTACAATTCTAGCCATTCAAGGCTATTTAGCATGGAAAAAAAGCTTAGACAAGAACCTCTAAATATCGTTCGCATCGCCTTATTCGGACCCGAATCAACAGGAAAGACCACATTATCCAAACAATTGGCCCACCATTATGAAACGGTTTGGGTACGTGAATATGCTCGTGAATACTTACAAAACAAATGGAACAATGCGCGTAAAACTTGCGAGTTAGAGGATATCTTGCCCATCGCATTGGGTCAAATAGCACTTGAGAACAAATGGTCTAAAAAGGCGGATAAGGTATTGATTTGTGATACAGACCTACTGGAAACCATGGTATATTCAGAGCAATTTTACAATGGATTTGCCGATCAGAAACTAAGAGATGCTGCCGCGGATAATTCTTATGATTTATATCTTCTCACTTACATCGATACGCCCTGGGAAGCCGATGATTTGCGAGACCGCCCTGAGCAGCGCCTAGAAATGTTCCATGCTTTTGAAAAGGCCTTGAAAGATTTTAACAAGCCTTACCTGACGCTAAAGGGAAATAAGCAAAAACGATTGTCTACAGCCATTGAGGTCATTGACAACATCATTGCATCCAAAGAAAACCTCTATTCGTATTCTGATAATCTCGAAGAGTAACTATGAATATTGACATCCTGCTTCAAGAATTGCAATTCAAGGCCATCCGAAGTTCAGGTTCTGGCGGACAGCATGTGAATAAGGTGTCGTCTAAAGTCGAATTGACCTTTGATTTAGAGAATTCACTTGGATTATCTGAACGAGAAAAGGTCTTACTCAAACAACGGCTAGCATCTCGATTGACCAATGAACATATCCTCATTCTTCAAGCTGGAACTACCCGATCACAGCACCGCAACAAGCAGTTGGTTATAGGGCGATTTTTGTCCTTGATCAAGGACAATCTTAAGACCAAAAAGAAACGAAAGGCCACGAGACCCACCCGAGCCTCTGTCACCAAACGATTGGATACGAAGCAACGGAATTCCGTAAAAAAACAACTCCGCAAAAAGCCCAGATTGGATTAATTTATTGAGAGAAACTCCTTATTTTTGCACCGTTCTCAAAAAGGGGTGCTTTGCTAGTGTTGAATTTTGAGTTATTAGTTCTGAGTGAAGACCGCAACTAACGACTAAAAACTAAAGACTAAAAACTAACAGGGCTGAGATCATACCCATAGAACCTAGAACAGGTAATGCTGTTTAGGGATTACGAGCGTAAAGAGAACATCCAGTGGATGTTTTCCGCGAGTAGCCAAAAATGCAAAGCTTTTTTGATTTCCTCCAAAACGCTCTAACTAACATTAATTATTACAAGAATAATTGCCTCTTTTTATTCGTTTTAAATTTCTTTAAAATGAGAAAAACTCTATTTTTTTTATTCTTGTGTGCAAGCGTATTTACACACGCACAAACCTTCACTTTTTCGGGAAAAGTAGTTGACCAAGGACAGGAGCCCTTGTTTGGGGCAACGATCTATGTCAAGGAAATCCGAAAGGGAACAACCGCCGATAGCCAAGGGAATTTTGCCATCAAATTGCAAAAAGGAGACTACAACATCAGTGTCTCTTACCTCGGTTATCAAACCAAATCTTTTGTTGTGAACCTTAATCGGTACATCAATCAAACCATTGCTTTGAGTGAATCAGAAAATGTGCTGGATGAAGTATTGGTATCTGCCATTCGTGCAGATGTATCCATTCCGGTTACCTTTTCCAATTTGACCAAAGAGGAAATTGCCAAACGAAATTTGGGTCAGGACATCCCGATTTTACTAAACTACTTGCCTTCTGTTTTCTCATCTTCGGATGCAGGTGCTGGTATTGGTTATACCTACATGAATGTTCGTGGTTCAAACAGTGAACGAATCAACGTAACTATTAATGGTATTCCGTATAACGACGCCGAAAGCCACGGAACTTTTTGGGTGAACTTGGGCGATTTTGCTTCCTCTACCCAAAACCTTCAATTGCAGAGGGGTGTAGGAACTTCCACTAATGGTTCAGGAGCCTTTGGTGCCAGTTTGAATATTTTGACTGATGCCATCTCAGAGGAATCCTTCGGAGAAATCTCTAATTCTTTTGGATCTTTTGGTGCCAGAAAGCACACGGTAAAATTCAGTACAGGCAAAATCAACGAGCATTTCGAGCTATCTGGACGTTTATCAAATATCTATTCTGATGGATATGTAGACCGTGCTTTTGCCGATTTAAAATCCTACTTTTTGCAAGGATCTTACGTAGATGAAAACACCTTGATCAAGGCCATTACTTTTGGAGGAAAAGAACGTACCTATCAAGCTTGGTTCGGTTTGGACGCAACGCAATTGGCGCAAAACAGAAGACAGAATCCGTATACCTATGACAACGAGGTGGACGATTACCAACAAGATCATTTTCAATTGCATTGGAATGAAAAATTAAACGATCAATGGAGCACCAATGTAGGGCTAAACTACACCAAAGGTTCTGGATTCTTTGAACAATACTTAGCAGGGGAAAGTGCCGTAGCGTTAAATAATTTAATTGTAGACGGAACCGATGCCATTGTAAGAAGATGGCTGGACAACGATTTCTATGTAGTGAATTTTAATACGGATTACAAAGGTGAAAAGTTCAACTTAGTCACTGGAATTTCCTATTCAAATTATTCAGGAGATCATTTTGGTGAAGTCATCTGGGGCGCTGATTTAGCACCTGGCACAAACATTAGAGATCGTTACTATTTTTCAGATGCTCGCAAAACGGATTTCTCCATGTTTGCCAAAACTACCTTTGAAATCAACGAGAAATTATCTGGTTATGTTGACCTTCAAGGAAGATTCATTGGTTACCAAACAGCCGGATTAGATCCTGATCGTCTGCCATTGAATGTGGACACTACCTTCAATTTCTTTAATCCGAAATTTGGTTTTACTTATAATTTGAACACCTACAACAACTTGTACGCATCCTTCGCTGTGGCCAACAGAGAGCCAAATCGAAACGATTTTGAAGCCGGTGTTTCCACTCATGAAACCTTACATGATTACGAATTCGGATGGCGTTACCGAACGGCCAAAACGAAAATCAATACCAATGTGTATTACATGAACTATCGCAATCAATTGGTGTTAACCGGAGCTATTGATCGAAACGGACAACCAGTAAGAACCACTTCCGGTAGCTCGTATCGATTGGGTATCGAAATTGATGCGGATGTAGAATTAAGCAAGCATTGGTTTTGGAGACCAAATGTGGCCTTTAGCAGCAACAAGAACAGGAATTTTGTAGCAGAGATTGACGGTCAATTGGAAAATTTAGGGAATACGACCATTTCTTTCTCACCGGATGTGGTGGCTGGAAATATGATTACCTATGCGCCACAACAAAATCTCCAATTCTCTTTCTTGTCAAAATATGTAGGACAACAATTGATGAGTAACTTCGATTCTCGCATTTCAAGGGCAGATGTTCTAGACGGATTCTTTACTTCAGATCTAAACATCGTTTATCAAATTGAGCCAAAGTCCATTTTCAAATCCATCACCTTCACGGCCTTGGTTAATAATATCTTTAGCAAAGAGTATGTTGATAGAGGGTACTACGGGACCTTTGATTTTACAGGAAATAATAACGCTACGGTAACAGGAGATTACGCCGGATTCTATCCACAAGCCACTCGTAATTTCTTATTGGGCGCGACGTTGCGATTTTAAGAGTAAATAACATAGTACCAAAGCGGTCTTTATTTTCGAATAGGGACTGCTTTTTTATTTAGGTTTGAGCTATTAGCTGTTGGATATCGGATTTTGGATTTTGGATTTTAGATATTAGATATTAGATATTAGATATTAGATATTAGAAGTTAGATATTAGAAGTTAGATATTAGAAGTAGGTCGTTATCAAATTTTCAAATCATCAAATCATTAGATTATTAGATTATTAGATTATTAGATTATTAGATTATTAAATTATTTAATTAGTATATTATTGAACTTTTAAACATTCAACCATTTAAACATTCTAACTAATTACCATGCCAACCACCACACCAGCCCACGATGCTCGCGTAGCCAAACTTATTTTTGCAAGTTTTTATCCGCATTATGTAACAAAAGTCGAGAAAAAAGGTCGTACCAAAGAAGAACTCCACCAAGTCTTAGAATGGCTAACTGGATTCAATGAAGAGAAATTGCAACAACTCATTGATGACCGAGTAACCGTGGAAGAATTCTTCGCACAAGCAACCATTAATCCTAATGCCCATTTGATCAAAGGCGTCATCTGTGGGTATCGCATTGAAGACATTGAAACCAAGCTCACTCGTGAAGCCCGTTATATGGACAAGTTAGTAGATGAATTGGCGAAAGGTCGAAAAATGGAGAAAATTTTACGCCAAGCCTAACTGAAATGAAAAGAGGATTTTTATTCTTTATTTACCTTTCCATCACCCTGATTATCCTTTTCCTATTTGCGACAGGTTCCTCATTACTTACGCTTTCCTTAAACGAAGCCAAAACAGTTCCATTAGGCACCTTTCTCACCTGGTTCGGAATTATGGCTTTGCCAAGAACCATTTATTGGGGAAGTCGTTCGCTACGAGATCCAGAAGATCAATGGTCTCGAGTGCTATCGAAAATTTTAAATGTACTCCTGTGTTTGACCGTATTATGGCTGCCTATTGCCTATTTATTATCGGGCAATATGGCCACAAACTTCACTGGTAATACCGAAACATTTCAAGGAGGCCCAACAGCCATGAACATTTATTGGTACCTGACCTATGGACTGCCCATTGCTAGTATTTTGATACTACTAGCTTATTGGATCGGAATGTTGGTAAAGAAGTTTCGTTAGGATTAACCATACCTAAAATTTCATACTGAATCCTTCTATTTCAGACCTTCAAGCGAGATTTAACTATTCCCGAAAATTTGTATATTTGATCATCTCTCTCCTTCCTTGGCAATCCACACGGGGGTATGGATCAGCATAAACAATTAGAAGTCTTTATTAAGGTTATTCAGGATTTACCTGGTGGTATTGGTATTTTTCACGTCGAAGATTTAACCAATATCAAGAATATTCGCTATGTTTTTATGAATAGTATTATACTTCATGAAATGCGAAAAACGAAAGAGGAAGTTTTTGGCAAATACATTCATGAGGTTGCTCCAGAAGCCTACGAACACGAGGTAGGTTTACAGGTGATCGAATCTTATGTAAAAGTAGCCAGAGATAAGGAAAGTATCAATCTAGGAGTGGTTGAGTATTCCAACGAATTGGTTGCTGGTTTGTATGAGTGTTCCATTCATCACATTGTAGACAATTACATCTATGTACTTTTACGCAATGTCACTGAGCTAGAAAATTCAAAAAAGCAATTACGAGACCTCAACAAGAACTTAGAGCATTTGGTACAGGAACGAACCGCAGAGTTAGAGGATTCAAAACGTCAGTTGGAAGCAATTAACAATACGCTTGAAGATCGCGTACAAAGGCGAACAGCTTCGCTCGAAGAGAAAAACAAACATTTAGAGCATTTCTCTTACATCGCCTCCCACGATTTACAAGAGCCAATTAACACCATTCAAACCTTCATCGGATTGATTCATGAAGAATACGAAGGTAGTTTGGACGAGGAATTCCAACGATACCTCGGTTATATTTCAGAATCGAGCTCCCGAATGAAAACACTGGTAACCTCCTTATTGGATTTCAGTAGATTAGGAAGAACTTCAGAATCGACTGAAGTGGATTGCAAAGAAATTGTAGAGGATGTTCTTATGGACCTCACCAACCAAATTGAATCAGCGGCAGCAATTGTTCAGGTTGAAACCCAACTCCCCAAAATCATTGGTTACGATACCGAACTTCGTTTGTTATTTCAAAATCTCATTAGCAACGCCATCAAATTTGCAGACCCAAGCAAACAATCCGTCATAAAAATCCGAGTAAAAGAGACCAATGGATGGACTTTTACCATTGAAGATAACGGCATCGGTATTCCGCAAAAAGACTTGGAAAATATTTTTGGCTTATTCCACAGGCTGCACAAGAAAAACACCTACGAAGGAACAGGTATCGGATTGGCCCAATGCCGCAGAATCATCGACATGCATAACGGAAAAATCTGGGCGACCTCCCAATTAGGAAAGGGTAGTATGTTTTCGTTTTATATTCCAAAAAGTATTCATAAAAACATACATTTCAACAAAAAAGTCAAAGGGACTTTGGTGTATAACGAATCGTCAGTTTAAATAGACACATTTTCTTGTTACCTTTAGGAATCAAAAGCCGAAATGCTTTTTACCTTTCATGAGTCTTAAATACTTTGCTGGAGCCCTTCTTTCCATCCCTTTGTTGCCTATGATGTATTTCCAAGGCAAACAAATTCGAAGCAAGGTGCCTCAATTGCCCGAAGCCAAAGGGAATCAAGGAAGCGTATCAATCGACGATACCAAATCACCTACATTAAAATTAATTACCCTTGGGGAAAGCACCATTGCTGGCGTTGGGGTAACAACGCATGAAGTCGGTTTTTCAGGAACCTTGGCCAAGGAATTAGCAAAAGAACTCAAAAGAAGTATTCACTGGAAGGTTTATGCGAAGAGTGGTTTTACCGCAAAGAAAGTAACGACGGATTTGATTCCACAAATTTCGGAAAAGGAAATCGACCTAATTGTAGTCGGTTTAGGAGGAAACGATGCTTTCACCTTAAATACGCCTTGGAGGTGGAAATCGGACATGCGAAAACTAATTAGAACCCTGCAAAGGAAATTTCCAGATACCTCTATTGTATTTTGCAACATGCCTCCCATCAAAGAGTTCCCTGCCTTTACCAAACTCATCAAGTTTACTTTGGGGAATCTGGTTGAAATCTTGGGTGATTCGTTGAATCAAGTGGTATCTGAATTTGACCAGGTGTACTATTTTGGAGAGACAATCACCCTGAAAGGTTGGATCAATAAGTTTGATTTAAAAGAACAACCCCAAGCTTTCTTTAGCGATGGAGTGCATCCTTCAGCACTCACCTACCAAACTTGGGCAAAAGACATCGCTAGGAAAATAAATGCCAACAAAGAATTATGTACATCTCTTTTGAAACCGATCGCTTAAAGATTAGACCGATTGCACTTACGGATGCTGCCTTTATTGCTGTTTTAGTCAATACAAAAGGCTGGCTGGAATTTATTGGAGATCGGAATATTTCGGATGAAAACGACGCCAAAAAATACATTCAAAAGATATTGGACAATGAGAATTTCTATTATTCCACTTTCGAGTTAAAGGACTCCCAAACACCTATTGGACTGGTCACATTTTTACATCGTGAGGAAGAAGAATTTCCTGATTTCGGGTTTGCCATGTTGCCTAATTATGAAAACAATGGCTATGCCTTTGAAGCGAGCAGTGCTTACCTGAACAAACTAAAAGCATCCGCCAATCATCAACAATTCTTGGCCATCACAAAACCCAGCAACGCAAAATCGATCAAACTGATTTTAAAATTAGGCTTTCAATTCGATAAAAATTCAACAAAAGAGGATGAGCTGCTTTCTTATTATCGGTTGGACCTAACCAATAATTCTTAATCTTCATCCCCTAGAATTGACTACTCAAACCTGTTGTGAAATGAACCTTGTCAAACTGCTTCTATTTCTGTAACTTGTGAAAATAATTGGCACACTTGCTATGCTAGCGGACTCTCAATACCCATTTCAATGAGAACAAAGTTTTACCTTATCATGACCATATTCTTCGGAATCAATCTAATTTCTAGTTTCTTCAAAGATGGTGAAACCGAGTCGCTCTTATTCATGGAAATTAATATTTGGTATTACCGCCTGTTTTGGTTGGGTGCCACCATTTTTGTCCTTTCCAATTACCTATACTCTAAAAAGTTAGAGAAAAAAGAATAGGACAATTAAACTTCATTTCTCAATCAAGGCATCAGAATTGAACTCGACATTAGCTAAAAAACTTAAAAATATCTGGACCATTCTACTTTTCCTTCTTCCGGTGGTAATCATTTATAATATCCGAGAAAAGGGAGATGAAAGCAAAAGGTTCTATAAAGCGATGGAGATTAGTGGTGTGATAGACTCCATCTACTACGGGGACAAAAAAGAAGCCAGCGTAAAAATCAACAATAAAATATACAGCCTTTATTACTTCGGCATTCGAAAAGGAGAAGACATTAAGGTGGGAGATTCGCTCTACAAAGCCAAAAAGGAAAAGAATTTGGAATTACATTCAAAAACTAAAACAGGCGAATATATTTGTACTGAAATTTATAAGATGAAATGAAAAGAATCCTCCTCATTATAGGTCTACTATTCATTACCTACCATTTGACTGGTCAGGATCTGATGAACAAATCTGAGTTCACCAAATACGTTCTAAAAGAGACCTCAAAAACCAATCAAAAGGTACGACTCTTGGTATTTGACAAGTTGATTCTGGGCAGTAAGTTCAACAACCTTTCTTTCCTACACAGTTTGAAAGATGAATACCCAGCATACAAATCAAAACCGGAACAGCTACCATCCATAGTCGCTAGATTCATTGCTCGTTTTGGTTCGATTTATGCTTTGAATCCGACCTATAAAATAGATACTACTCAAATTGTTCCCTTACTCAAACCCAAAGAATTCCTAAACAAAACACTCACCTTTGATGAGGAAAAAGTCGTATCAAAAGAATTCAACAAGGACCTCGTCATTATTTATGTTGAAAATCAAGAAAAAGGCTACAATGGCTATCGCTTTTTCTCTACCAAAGAATTGGAACGAATTGGATTGAATGAAGACAATATGCATGCATTGGCTTTGAAGAATTTACAAGGGTTGCTTCCGGATTTATCGGAATATACCTTAGACCGACCGGTGTATCGCATGTACCGAGCAGTCGGAAAATCGAAGGGAAGTAAGTATCTATCAAGCTTGCTATTGCTTCCCGAATTTCTAGCCAACGAAAAAAATCGACTGAATCAAGATCTGGTGATAGGGATTCCCAAAGAGAATCAACTCATTATAGCAGGTAAAAAAAACAAACAAGGAATTCGTGAAATGAAAATGTACGCTCGAATGAATTACTACCTCAAAAAGGATCAACTCTTAACCAAAAAACTGTACCGTTACAACGGAGAGCAACTTAAAAAGTATTAAACTTACGCTGTCAGATACAAACTATGAAATACAAACTACTTGCCTTATTCCTAACCTTTAGCTTTTTGACCGTCTCTGGACAAACGAAATCCGCCGAAGAAAAAGAAAAGCAATCTGCAAGAAGATACAAACAAGCCAAACAGGATTTTGTGGACGGACGATATGAGAAGGTAGTATTCTATTACGATTCTATCATGAGCATTTACGGCCGTACCCAAGTTTTGAAATATAAAATGGCCTTTGAAAGCTATCAAAGATTGATCAAACGAAAACCTGAAAAATCAGATTCCTTATCCGCCAAAGCCAACCAAGTTTATGAACAAGCCTTAAAGTGGTACGGAAAACCCTTCCTATCTGATCGTTGGGAAAATCTAGTCATTGATCCAGAAGGAGGAAATCAAAATAATTTTGAACATGATCAAAAACCTGAGTATCCAGGGGGAATTCGAGCTTTTTACAAATACATTGCGGAGAATGTCAATTACCCGGAAGGAGCCAGAAAAGCAGGAATTGAAGGGAAAGTGTATGTGATTTTCATGGTGGATAAAGAAGGGAAAATTAACACGGTGAATGTGGCCAGGGGCATTCATAAAGAATGTGATGCTGAAGCACTTCGTGTAGTGAGTAACGCCGAGCGTTTTACTCCTGCTATGCGAGATGGAAAACCTATGCACGCTCGAATGATGTTACCTGTTGTTTTTAAATTAACGAGTAGCTATGACTCTAAAGAGGAAAAAAGGAGAAAAAGAAGAATGAAAAGACGCAAGAGAAGAAACGGATAGCCATGAACTTTACCAACAATCCAATTTACATTTTAGCTGTTTTATGTCTGATGATTATTCTGTCGGTGTATGCAGGGAAAACCAAATTCGGAAAAAAGTTCGGTGCTGCCCTGTTGGTCATTCTTTTTACGGCAGTAATCGCAAATCTAGGCATCATCCCCTCTTCCTCAAACAGCATTCCCCTTTACGACGGCATCTTCACCTATGTAGCACCCATCTCTATTTTTTACCTTCTACTCAATGTAAACCTAACTTCCATTAAGAGAGCCGGATTGCCCATGATTGGTTTGTTTTTGATTGGATCTTTGGCAACAACACTGGGAATTCTACTGTCTTGGATGCTTCTGAAACCCGAGGCTGTTTTGGGTGAAAACGGAAAAGTCATCGCCGGAATGCTAACAGGCACCTACACAGGCGGTAGTGTCAACTTTAATGCCGTGGCCATTGAATATGACTTTCAAAAAAAGGGAGTATTGTACGCAGGAACCATTGCAGTGGATAATGTAGTCACCACACTATGGATTATTGCAACCTTGACCCTACCCGCCTTTCTCAGAACTTTTTGGAAAGATAAAACGAGTTTAAAATCTACTGTAAAAGAGACCGATGAAAAAAGACCAGAAGACGAAAATCTCAATTTACATTCTTTGATGTGGTTGTTGTTTTTAGGCCTAGCGGCCTATTTCATATCGGATAGTTTAAAGGCAGTCATACCTCAAATCCCATCCATTTTAACCCTATCAACCATCGGAATTCTATTAGCGCAAACCAAGTTTGTTGCCAATCTAAAAGGGAGCCATAATTTAGGTTTGTATTTGGTATTCCTCTTTTTGGCCGTTATTGGAGCTTATTGTGAAATCAGTGCCGTAACCGAATTGAAGGATGTAGGAATCACCTTGCTACTTTTTGCGGGGTTGGCCGTTTTATTTCATGGTTTGATTGTGGTTCTGTTAGGCGGATTGGTTTATCGCGACTGGGAAATGGTTGCCATTGTAAGTCAGGCCAATGTTGGTGGTGGTGCGACGGCCATTGCATTAGCAGAAACATTCAATCGTAAGGAATTGGTATTGCCAGCAATTTTAGTGGGTACCTTGGGTACTGCACTTGGTACCTACCTGGGATTTTTGGTGGTTTATATGCTTTGATATGCCACACAAAAAGTATGTTGGATCATACAAGTTTTTACAAATGGAAAAATATGTAGCTTTTTTAAGAGGAATTAATGTCGGAGGCCATCATAAGGTTCCCATGAAAGACTTAAAGGTGGTTTTTGAAGATACGGGTTTCAAAAGCGTAGTAACCATATTAAACTCCGGAAACATTTTATTTGAGGCAGATCAAATGCCAAATGAATCTAAAATATCCGAACGGTTATCCGCAGCATTCGGTTTTTCAATTCCTGTATGGGTAAGAACCTTAAAAGCTCTTGAAACATATTCTAAGTCCAAACCATTTGAACAAGTAACAAATTCAAACGACACCCGATTGTACGTTAGCTTTTTGCGCAAAAAACAAAATGAAAGTCTTTCATTACCTTGGAAAAGTGAAGATGGCTCGTTTATAATCTTGCAACAAATTGAAAATTGTTTATTTAGTGTTTTGGATCTTTCAAAATCAAAAACAACCAAGGCCATGGAAATTATTGAAAAGTTTTACCAGAAAGATGTGACCACGAGAAATTGGAAAACCATTCAAAGAATCATGAAGAAAGCCAGCCAAAAGAAATAACTCAAAAGACACAGACCATTTAATCAATCCAATCAAATGAAAAAACGCAGTAAACTATTCATCCTTATTCTTGCTCTCATTGTTTTTTATGTGGGCCATATCCTAATTTCTACGGGGTTTTTCAGAACAATAGAACCCAAATTTGAGGGAACGCTATTGAAGAAAATCGATCTCCCTGGAGCGGAAGACATGACACTCAGTCGAGTTGATAGTTTCTTAATCGTTTCTTCAACGGATCGAGCGACCTACCCTCCTCTTGAAGAGGAAAAAGGCGGACTCTATCTCCTCGATCTAAAAACAAAAGACTTTAATCCAATCGCTTTGACTGCGGAATATACCGGTGGTTTCGCACCACACGGAATTTCTCTTCTTAAAAAAGATAGCACCTATCAAGTAGCGGTGGTGAACCATACGGCTAAAGGCCACTCCATTGAGTTCTTTGAACTAGTGCATCAGAAACTCAAACATACCAAGACGATGACCGATGAAAGCATGATTCGTCCGAATGATGTGGTATTCATAGGTCCAGATGAGTTTTACTTTACAAACGATCACGGTTATACCGAAGGATTTGGAAAGTTTGTGGAAGAATACGCGGGATTGGCATTTTCCAATGTTGTTCATTATAAAAACGGAACCTACAAGGTTGCAGCAGAGGGAATTGCTTATGCCAACGGAATCAATTTTGACGCTACCAACAACCGATTGTATGTAGCTTCGGCGAGAGGTTTTTTAGTAAAAGTATACAACAGAGAATCCGATGGATCCTTGACATTTATCGAGGACATTGAATGTGAAACTGGTGTTGACAATATTGAGCTTGATGAAGAAGGAAATCTATGGATTGGTTCACATCCAAATCTTTTACGATTTAGCGCCTACGCCAAGGGCAAAAAAGAAAGTTCACCTTCTGAAATTATCAAAATCAGTTACAGGTCGAAAGGAGAATATAGCATTGAGAAAGTTTTTGTTAGTGATGGAAGTGATATGTCTGGATCGTCGGTTGCCACCCCATGGAACAACCTGATTTTTATGGGAAATGTAATGGACGATCACTTTCTGATTTTGGAAAAAAAATAATCAGTCAAGGATTAAAATATGAGGAATTTATTGCTCTTTACACTTTTCCTTTCAATCATCCATATTGGATATGGTCAATCTTCCTATCAATATAAGCAACCCAATCAATTAGCAGATGGTTGGAAAACCAATGACTTAACATCAAGCGGAATCGATTCGACCTTGATCTACAAGTTATTCAGTCAGCTAAAAGGTGGTAAACACAAATTGCATAGTGTATTGATTGTAAAAAATAAGGAGTTAATTCTTGAGGAATACTTCAATGGAGAGCACCAAAACAAGTTGCATGATTTGCGATCTACCTCCAAAAGTATTCGTTCGATCCTATTGGGAATCGCGATAGATAAAGGGTTTATTACAAGTATTGATGATCCAATTTCAAAGTACCTCAAGAAGCCTATTCCGCAAAAGCGATTGGATCCTCGTAAAAAAGACATTACCATCAAACATTTGATCACCATGTCTACCGGACTGGATTGCAATGATTGGGATAAGAAATCAAAAGGTCAAGAAGACAAGGTGTATAAGAAAAAAGACTGGTTGCAATACACCCTCGATTTGCCCATGGTAAATGATCCAGGTACCGTTTCTAATTATTGCTCGATGGGTGTGATCCTGATGACTGAAATCATTGAACAGGCATCGGGAATGTCGATTGATCTATTCGCTAACAAATTCCTTTTTAAGCCTTTAGGAATAAGTAAGGTGTCTTGGGGACATACATCGAACAAAGAAGTCATTAGTGCAGGAAAAAGATTGAACATGATTCCTAGAGATATGGCAAAGATTGGTCAATTAGTACTCAACAAAGGAAAGTGGAACGGACAGCAAATAGTATCTGAAAAATGGATCGAAGAATCTACAACTCCCAAAACAAAAATCACGGGAATTGATTATGGATACCTCTGGTGGAACATCCCATTTAAGTTTGGAGACAAAACAATTGCCAAAACAGCAACGGGCAATGGCGGCCAGTACATCATGGTTTTTCCTGAATTAGAAATGGTTGCCGTTTTTACAGGAGGTGCCTACAATTCTCAGGAAGACAAGCTACCCTTTGCCATAATGAATAGAGTGATTATTCCGTCGATAAAATAAACTACATATTTTTCTGGATACTCGATCTACCGAACATACCAAGCCCAATACATCAAGAGCGGGTGAATGGGAACCAAGCGAATCCAGGCAACCCATAGTGGGGTGCACAAACTCTCCTCTCCCATGCAAGCTCCTGTCTGAATAAACCACAGATGCGATGGAATGAAGGCAATTAATAGCAGGATGATTCCCCAAACAGCTTTACTTCGATATTTTGGCACTATTACGCTAATTGCCAATACAACTTCTAAAACTCCGCTAATCCAATTAATGAATTCGGGATAGGGTAAATAGTCAGGAATTAAAGGCAAATAAAACTGCGGATTGATAAAATGATTCACTCCTGCCACAAAATAAAACCCCACCAACAAGAATCGAAGGTAGGTTTTGATAGGTTGCTTTTTAAAGAGCTCCATAAATCCCTCTAGTTAAGCAGTTAAGGACCATTTGGTGGTGGTGTGTACTCTTTTTAAAATCAAGAAAAAAGGAATCCACCAGATCAAATCATTGGTAATTAAGGTGTAGGCAAATTCACCGGGTACTACCCCACTCGCATAATTGAACACAAAGCCAAGTGGACCAAAGATTTTTCCGAGGAATCCAACGGCAACTATTGGCCAATGCCGAATCGGTTGGTAACTCGCCCACCAATAACCTAATCCGTAGACACCAATCACCATTCCCATTCCTTGCCAAATCATTGGGTGATTCAAAGCCTCCATCCCGGTAATCTCGAAAAAGTGATTCGGAAAAAGTACTACCCAAGCACCCCATAAAAGGTTATAAATCGCTGCAACTTTTAATGTAGTACCCATCCACTTCGGATAATCATTCATAAGATTTCTATTTTATCAGTCCAATTATTGGTTTTGCAAATTTAAGAACCAGCCATCCAAAAAGAATCAATAACAAGGGCTTTCTAGTCTCAAAACCTGAAATTTTGGGACTTCCTTAACTCCTTCGCAGCTATTCAAAAGAGTTTTTCTATCTTTAAAGGATATCCATTTTCCATGAAAATAACCAACATAATGATTACTGGTACCGGAAGCTATGTACCACCCAATCGAGTAACCAACAAAGACTTTGCAGAAAATAAATTTTTTGATGCAGGCGGCGTTGCCTTTGAAGCTTCTCACGATGAAATTGCAGAAAAGTTCAAGGCCATTACGGGAATTGAAGAAAGACGCTATGCCAATGATGATATGGTTGCTTCCGATTTAGGTATTATCGCCAGCGGACTCGCCATTGAAGACGCTGAAATTGATAAAGAAACCATCGATCAAATTATTGTAGCTCACAATTTTGGCGACGTAAAGTCCAATACCATTCAGACAGATATTTTACCCAGTCTCGCTTCTCGTATAAAACAAGGATTGGACATTAAGAATCCGAATTGTGTGGCTTACGATATTCTCTTCGGTTGCCCCGGATGGATTCAAGGGATTATTCAGGCTACTGCCTTCATTCGATCAGGAATGGCAAAACGCTGCTTGGTGGTTGCCACCGAAACACTTTCTCGTGTTTTAGACATGCACGATAGAGATTCGATGATTTTTGCCGACGGTGCTGGAGCTTGCATTGTGGAGGCCGTAGAAGGTGACAAACGCGAAGGAATCATTGGGATGGAAATGGGCACTTGGGCCGAAGATGAGACCTATTTTTTATTCATGGGGGAAAGCAACACCTCAGATGCCGATCCCAATGTTCGCTACATCAAAATGCACGGACGTAAAATCTATGAATTTGCCTTAACAAAAGTTCCGCAAGCCATGAAATCGTGCTTAGACAAAGCCGGTGCGAACATTCACGATGTGAGCAAGGTATTGATTCACCAGGCTAATGAAAAAATGGACAGCGAGATAATCAAACGACTGTTTCGATTATATCGAGAACGAGAAATTCCCGAAGGAATCATGCCAATGAGCATCCATAAGTTGGGCAACAGTTCTGTGGCTACAGTTCCGACCCTTTTGGATCAAATTAGACGTGGTACCAGCGAAGAAAAACACGAAATCAACAAAGGAGATTTGATTCTTTTGGCTTCTGTAGGTGCCGGAATGAATGTGAATGCCATTGCATACAGATACTAACGTTGAGAAATACAATTCGAACACCGGAAGAGCGCTTTGAAAATCTTGAGGGATATCCCTTTGAAAGCCATTACCTCTTTGTTGAAGACCAACTTCGCATGCATTATTTGGACGAAGGAGATGCAAACAAACCTACCATTCTTCTGCTTCACGGAGAGCCCAGTTGGTCTTATCTCTATCGAAAAATGATACCGACTTTATCAAAGGAATTTCGTGTGATTGCTCCCGACCTCATCGGATTTGGAAAATCGGACAAGCTCACCGAGCAGTCGGATTATTCGTACCAAAGCCACTTGAACTGGCTTCAAAGCTTTATCGATCAATTGAAGCTCAACAACATGATTCTGTTTTGTCAGGATTGGGGCGGATTGCTAGGATTGCGGCTTGTTGCCGAATCGGCAGATCGCTTTCGCATGATCATCGCCTCGAATACAACCCTACCTACAGGAAATAGGCCCATGCCTGAAATCTTTATGAAATGGCGCGAATTTTCTCAAAAATCGCCCGACTTTGATATCGGAAAAGTCATTGACAGAGGCACAGTCTTGCCGCTTACTCAAGAGGCCTACAAAGGGTATAACGCTCCTTTTCCATCCGAAGAATACAAAGCTGGAGCACGGATATTCCCTACACTTGTACCATCAGAGGCCGACGAGGTGGAATCCATAAACAATAGAAAGGCCTGGCAGCAGCTGCAACAATGGAAAAAACCCTTTCTAACCATTTTTGGAGACTCCGATTACATCATGAAAGGGGCTGAGCAAGTATTTCAGAAATTAATCCCAGGAGCCCAAAACCAAAACCATAAAATCTTACATGCAGGTCATTTCATTCAAGAAGAAAAAGGAAAGGAATTGGCCGAACTAATTATAAAGTTTTATCAGACAAACGCATCGTAAAAGAGCGGACAATTCTATTTTCAATCCTGCTTACTACATACCCTAAAGCAACAAAACAATCCAAAGATTTGTGGTTGAATTCCAATTTTCAAAAAATCCAAAAAAGGATCAATTTTGACTGGTTTTTGGGTATTTTTGATTCAAAATTGATAAAAAACGAGCATTTTTTGCACAAAACTTGAATTTTTCGTAAATTTGCCCCGATGAAAAATAGACAGGCGACGAAACATTTCAAAAGCGAAAATCAAAACAACTTTAGTGCGATCTTCTTCAAGCAACTAAATAGATTTATTCCTCCAGCCTTCTAGTTCCTTTTTCATACTCCAAACTCAATTTTAATAGTATTCGAATGCGATTTTGATTGCATTTCGATTCATTTATTTATTTCAATCTGATGAAATTCATTTACGTAAAAAGAAAACACAAACAACAAAAATACTACAGCAAAAAAATGGGAATGCTCAATGCTCGAGTTACCACCATTAAAAAATACCTGCTCGGAATACCTTTACAAACCTTACACAGGTATCGGGAAACCTATTATGGAGAAATGAAGAGTTGCAAAGAATGTAGTTTATCTAATTAAAACCAAGGCATATGAGACAATTAAAAATCACAAAACAAGTAACCAATCGAGATACCAAATCCTTAGAAAAGTATTTTCAAGAAATTGGAAAAATTGACCTCATCACTGCGGATGAGGAGGTAGAGTTAGCGCTTCGCATCAAAAGTGGAGACGAAAGAGCCTTGGAAAAATTAGTTACCGCCAACTTAAGATTTGTGGTTTCCGTCGCAAAACAATATCAAAATCAAGGTCTAAAACTTTCCGATTTAATCAATGAAGGAAATGTAGGCCTAGTAAAAGCTGCCAAACGTTTTGATGAAACTCGGGGTTTTAAGTTTATTTCCTATGCAGTTTGGTGGATTCGTCAATCCATTTTACAAGCCTTAGCAGAACAGTCTAGGGTAGTCCGCTTGCCACTTAACAAAATTGGAAGCATCAATAAAATCAACAAGGCTTATGCCCGATTGGAGCAAGAGCAAGAACGAGCTCCTAATTTTGAAGAAATTGCCAATGAATTAGACATGAGCATTCGGGATGTCGAGCAATGCATGAAATCCTCTGGAAGAAGCGTTTCAATGGATGCCCCATTGAAAGACCAGGACGATTTTTCTTTGTACAATGTAATGCAGGCCAAAGAAACGGTCAAACCAGATACCGAGATGATGCAGCAGTCGCTAAAACAAGAAATCAATAGAGCATTGAATACACTAAGTCACAAAGAATCTTTGGTTATTCAAATGTATTACGGAATTAACAGAAAGGCCTCATCCAGCCTATCCGAAATTGGAGAAGCCATAAACTTATCAAGAGAACGCGTTCGGCAAGTAAAAAAGAAAGCACTTCAACGCTTACAGACCGAATCGAGAAGCCAGGTTTTAAGAACCTATTTGGGTTAATTGATTTGTAGGTTTGTTGTTTGCCAAATGAATAGTCGTTTCTTCGGGAATGACTATTTTTTTGTCCAATTTCATTGATCCTAGTAGAATTCAGTATTTTTAGTTGGTAATTGTACACCATGAAAGAAAAGCATGTCGCTCTTATTGGCGCCACAGGATTGATCGGAGGGCATCTTTTGGAGTACCTCCTAGCCGATGACAGCATTACTTCCGTGAAACTGATCGTCCGAAGGCCAGTCTCATTCGAACACCCTAAAATTGAAATCGCCATGATTGATTTTTCAAAGGAAGATCAATTTAGTGCAGCATTAAAAGGCATGGACGTGGTTTTTTGCAGTATTGGCACTACCAACAAAAAAGTAAAAGGCAACAAAGATGCTTACCGGAAGGTCGATTATGACATCACGGTCAATGCGGCAAAATTCTCTGAAGCACATGGTTGCGATCAGTTTGTTTTTGTGTCCTCTTTGGGTGCTAATAGTTCTAGCAATAACTTCTACCTGAAACTCAAAGGACAAATTGAAGACGACATTCAGCAATTAAATTTGAATTCCATTTTGATCTTTCGGCCTTCATTTTTGATGGGCGACCGCAAGGAGTTTCGGTTCGGAGAATTATTGGGAATTGTCTTCATGAAACCTTTCTCATTCCTGCTTCCGTCGGAGATCAAACCGATTTATGCATCCGAAGTGGCCAAAGCCATGTTGGCCGCCACCAAGAAAAACTTCAAGGGATGTCGTGTTTTTCATTTTGAAGAAATGAAACGGCTCAATTCAATGTTTTCTTAAGGGAACCTTAACCTTTTTTTATCAAGAGCAAAAGGCTAATTCCATAACTTGGAACACGTTGTGAATATCCCATGTGTAGAGAAAATTATTTGAAATGAAGACAACAAGAACAACCAACCGATTAAAGAAAATCCTCTTATTTTTTATTTGCATTCCATTGCTAACAGCCTGCTGTTCAGAAGAGGTTTATCGAGTGAGTATTACGGGCCTTCAAACAAGATCCTTGCTACTTGATGGTAATAGATTCGTAGATTTTGACAAACAAAATCCCATTGATAAAGAAGACCTCCTTTTAGAAGTGACCATCAATGAGCTTGAAGAACTCACCCTCAATGAGAGACAAGAAAAATTAAGAAAACCCAGGGTCCAATTGGCAGCCGTGGTCCCTTGTCCTGATCCACAATTCATTTACACGCATCAAATTGAAAATGTTAGGGTTACCCTATTTGATCTGGACAATAATAACAATGCCATTGATGTTACCAGCAACATAATCATTTATGGGTCTCAACAATCACTTGCAGATTACATATCAGAAAACCCGGTTGGTCTTCGCGATTTACTTTTGGATTTTTCCAACACCACCTCCCTTCCGAATCGAATGAACTATCTCGTAAAGGCTACTTTGGATGACGGAACGACGGTTGAAGTCACAGGAGATGAAATATCATTCAACTGATATAGAATTAACAACTCTTACTTCTCATTGTTAATCAATTTGAAGACGGGTTTCCTACTGAAATAAACTTTAGTAACTTTAGTGATTCACGGAATCCTTTTACAAATTAATCAATCATGGAGAATAGCAGACGAAAATTTATCAAAAATAGCATGGCAATTGGGGCAGCGACTTTAGTGAGTCCCTATACCATGCAAGCCAGTCAACTCTTTTCAACAAGCTCCGAGAAGCTCAACATATTAATTTTAGGAGGCACTAGTTTTTTAGGTCCTCATCAAATTTCTTATGCCTTAGAACGGGGACATAAGGTTTCCATTTTCACCAGAGGAAAAACAATACCCAAAATTCACCCTGAAGTTTTTTCAAAAGTTGAAAAGCTGGTGGGCGATCGTGAAAACAATCTCGAAGCATTAAAGAATAGAAAATGGGACGTAGTCATTGATAATTCGGGACGCAAAACCAAATGGACAAAAGACACAGCCGAGCTGCTAAAAGACAATGTCGGCTGTTACCTGTACACCTCGTCTATAAGTGTCTACTTTCCTTTCACCGGAGACGACTTTTCTGAGAAACGAAAACTTGTGACAAAAGTACCTGAAAATGCTACACCACAAGAAAAAGGAAACTACGATTACGGGGTCATGAAGGCAACTTCAGAAATGGCTACGATTAATGCCTTTGGTGCTGAAAGATCTATCATTGTACGACCAACCCTATTGGTCGGACCTGGTGACCGCACCAATCGTTTTCCTTATTGGACGGCACGACTCGAAAAAGGCGGAGAAGTTATTATTCCGGGTGCTAGTACAGAGGTGGTACAATACATCGATGTTCGGGATATTGCAGAATGGATGATTCGTTTGTGTGAAAACAAAGCTGCCGGAATTTACAATGGATCGGGACCGGGTTTTGACATGACCACCACAGCCTTTGTTCATGGCATTCACGCCTCCTTCAACTCGCCCGTCAAGTTTTACCAAATTGACGATCAACAGTTTTTAATAGACAATGGCGTGATTGGAATTCAACCCTGGGTCATACAATTACCAGAATACGCTGGCATGTCTAAAAGTGACAACAGTAAGGCCATCGAAGCCGGACTGACTTTTAGATCGCTTTCAAACACCGTTGAAGCAACCAAAAAATGGTGGTATTCAGATGCAGTTTCTCAAAAAAGACGAGATACCATTCTCACGGGTGAACGTTCTTTCATGCGACGAGAGAAAGAAATCATTTCTAAATGGAAGCAACGATTGAACAATGAATAACATCGTCATTCAAGGCATTCAGTTTGATGCCAAGTCATCCTATCAAAGAGGTCCAAGAAAGGCTCCTGCATTGATTAGAGAAGCACTGCATTGTGGATCGGGTAATTCGTACACAGAAAACCTAATATCGATTGATAATTCGAGAATTGTGGATCGTGGAGATTTTGAAATCGATGCCTATTTTGACATCGAAAAAGTCACAGAAGCTCACCTAGAAAACGATGCAAAAATTTTAACCCTAGGAGGAGATCATTCCATCACCTTTCCAATCATCAAAGCACTTCAAAAAAAACATCGGAAGTTCGATATTTTACATTTTGATGCCCACTGTGATTTATACCACGAGTTTGAAGGTGATCCTTATTCGCATGCCTGTCCTTTTGCACGAATCATGGAAAACAAATTTGCAAATCGTCTGGTTCAAGTCGGAATTCGAACCTTAAATCCACATCAAAAAGAACAAGCCGAAAAATTCAATGTCGAGATTCATCAAATGAAGGATTTGAATCTCTCTACCATCCCAAAATTTGAAAATCCTGTTTACATTTCTTTGGATATGGACGGATTTGATCCTGCCTTTGCTCCAGGAGTTTCACATCATGAGCCAGGCGGACTATCATCTCGACAAGTTCTGGATGTAATTCAAAATATTGATACCGAGATTATTGGGGCAGACATTGTTGAATACAATCCGGATCGAGACTTTCAAAACATGACAGCTTTTCTAGCCGCCAAAATGATGAAAGAGATTCTTGGGAAAATGTTGTAACGGATTTCAATGACCAACCATCATCCAATTCGATTTACAAAAAAATTTTACTCGAAAAATCGTAATTTAATACCCACAACCATCGTGGTTATTTGACGAGAAAAAGTCGAATAACCCATACACAAGAAATTTCAACTCAACTAACCATGAAAAACTACATTCTCAGCCTTTTTCTTCTTGCCAGTTTCAGTTTTCGGGCCCAAAGCAAACTAGACCAACAATTAAATGGTCATAATTTTCGATTCATCGGACCAGAAGGAAATAGAGCCATCGCCGTAATTGCCGAACCTGAAAACCCGCATATTGCCTACATCGGGGCTGCCTCTGGTGGTTTATGGAAAACAGAAGACAATGGTGTACGTTGGCGCCCAATTTTTGATAATCAGAGTGTGTCATCTGTGGCATCCATAGATTTGGCTCCTTCTGACCCCAAACAAGTTTGGGTGGGAACCGGAGAAACCTTTGTAATTCGCCCAGCACATGCCATGGGAAATGGAATTTACTTTTCGCCTGATGGAGGAAAAACTTGGGAACACAAGGGATTGGAAAAAACAGGACGTATTGGTCGTGTCATTGTGCATCCAAAAAATCCGAAGATTGTCTTTGCAGGTGCCTTAGGCCATACTTATGGCAAGCAAAAGGAACGAGGTGTTTATCGTACCAAAGACGGTGGAAAAACCTGGAAACAAGTATTATTTGTCGATGAAGAAACGGGAGTGTCCGACATGGCTATCGACCCAGAAAATCCTGATATCATCTACGCCGCTATGTGGTCTATCAGCATCAATACCTGGGGTTTGAATTCGGGTGGCGAAGGAAGTGGAATTTACAAATCTACAGATGGTGGAGACAGTTGGGAACCTTTGAATAAATACGGATTGCCTTTTGGCGTCAAACGTCCCGTTGGAAAAACCTCGGTCGATGTTTCGCGGAGCAATCCGAATATCGTATATGCCCTTTTTGAAGCAGAAAGTCCGGAAGTATGGCGTTCAGAAGATAAGGGAATGAGCTGGACATTGATGAGTCAAGATCACGACTGGAACGAACGTGCTCCTTATTACACAAGACTACGAGTGAATACGGGTGACCCTAATGAAATCTATTCGATGACTGTTCGCTTTACCCATTCTTTGGATGGTGGAAAAACTAGAAATCCCAAACCGCCTAGAGGTGGTGGGGACAATCATGACATTTGGATCAATCCCATCAATCCAGATCACTATATGGTGGCACATGATGGTGGTGTAAGCATCACCTATAATCATGGGAAATCCTTCCAAAGAGTGGTGCTGCCGATTGCACAAATGTATCATGTTGCGGTTGATGACCAGATTCCATACAACGTCTTTGGCAATCGTCAAGATGGTTGGTCGTACATGGGACCGAGCAACTCATTGGCAGGCTATATTCCACTTGGATTATGGAAAGGTGTTGGTGGCTGTGAATCGGGATTTGCAAAACCAGATCCTTTGGATAACAACATCATCTGGTCGGGTTGTTACGATGGAGGATTGGATCGTCACGATTTGCGAACCGGACATTCAAGAGACGTCCGGGTTTGGCCAGAAGCGGGCTACGGGTGGGCTCCAGAAGATATGAAATATCGTTGGCACTGGAACTTTCCATTAAGTCATTCTACACATACCAAAGGACGTGTTTATGTAGGTTCTCAATTTGTGCACATGACCGATGACGGCGGACAAAGTTGGAAGGTGATTTCACCGGATTTAACCCTAAACCTCAAAGATCATCAAAAAAGTTCTGGAGGTGTTGCCATTGATAACCTAATGACCTTTGACGGAGCGACTTTATTTGCCATTGAAGAATCAAAATACGAAGCTGGCGTGATTTGGGTGGGATCCAATGACGGACAAGTCCAACTGACCAAAGATGGTGGTGAGAATTGGGTGAACTTGACCAGCAATATTCCGGATCTTCCGAAGTGGGGAACCATCGCCAACATCGAACCATCGAGATATGATAAAGCAACAGCTTACATCACGGTGGACTTGCATCAGATGGGTGATTTCAATCCTTATGTCTTTAAGACAACTGATTATGGACAAACATGGACTAAAATCTCCAATGGCATCCCGAAATCCGAATCTTCTTTTGTTCATGTGGTAAAAGAAGACCCAAAACGAAAAGGCATGTTATATGTTGGGGTTGATAATGGTATTTATATCAGTCATGATGACGGTGGGACATGGAATCAATTGCGATTGAATCTCCCTCCCGCCCCTGTCTATTGGTTAGAAATTCAAGAGCGCTTCGACGATTTGGTAGTTGGAACCTATGGAAGAGGATATTACATTTTGGATGATCTTTCAGCAGTTCGCTCCTTGGACAAAAAGGAGGAAGTGGCCTTCTACGATATTCGAGATGCTTGGCGCTTTAACAACAAAGAGAACATCAAAACCGATGGATATAGTTTCAGTTCGGGACGAAATCCGCAGTACGGAGCGAGTATGAATTACTTTGTTCCCAAAGAAACTAAGGGCAAAGCCAAGATCGAAATCCGAGATGATAAGGGCAACTTAGTTCGAACTTTATCAGTAAAATTGAAGGATGGAGTGAACCGAGCCCAATGGGATTTAAGGTACGAACCTACCTTCAAACCAAAACTTCGGGTTGCACCTCCAGGAAGACCTTGGGTACAACTCAACGGAGAAGGCTGGCGACCATTGGTACAATGGGATTTGGATTTAATGGCAGGGCAATACGGCCCAAGAGTTGTTCCAGGTATGTATGAAGCTACCCTAGTTGTAAAAGATAAAACCGGTAAAGAAACTCATAGAACCTCATCGAAATTTAGAGTTTTAAAAGATCCACATGCCCAAGGAAGCTTGGAAGATATAAAAGCGCAAGTAGCATTTTCCCTGCAGCTTCGAAATGCCATGAACTTGGCGGTAAGCAACATCAATACCGTTGAAACATTGCGTGCCGAATTGGAATCTATTATTAAGGAAGGTGGAAACAATCAAACTACAAAAGAGGCTATGAGACTCAAGGCGATTGCTGAAAAGATCGCAGGTAAATTGTACGACATTCATTTGACTGGCGCCAGAGAAGACGCCTTCAGATCACCCATTAAATTATATGGTCGATTGAGTGCTTTGGCTTCGGATATTAATTCGAGCGGAATCGATTTTAAACCCACCAATCAGCAAGAAGAAGTATACGATGTTTTGGACGGAAGATTGAAAGCAGCTGTGAAGCAGTTTGATGAATTGATTCGAAAAGACATCAAAAAATTTAGTCGAGTTCTTGAAAAACAAAACAAGAAAATCGATTTGAAACGAAGCGACATCAAGCAATAAGCGAATTGCATTATGAAGAAAAAGTATCAACAAATAGTACAATGGTTTAAGTTTCAGATTCAGAAAATAACACCAGGAAAAAACGCAGAGAAAGGAGCCGCGCTAGGTTTGTTAACGGCAACGCTCATCCTTTGGTTCATTTACGGCATTCGCATCTCAATAAACATTGGAGATCCTTATGTGGTTTTATTCACTTTGGTCCTACTGGCAGCAGCGGTATTATTGGGGTACCTCGGACGTTGGGGAGTGAGACAAATCGGTTCGATTCCAGAGTTGTACAAATTGGCCCTCCTCATCTCAATTCCGCTACTCATGACCATGAGTTTTAACTGGATTTTACCCGTTGTTATTCTCATTCTTGCCTCATTAATTGGTGCTGGATACTTAGTGGTAAAGAAAACGGGATTCAAAAAACTCACCAAAGTGAAGAAGGTCATAACCCTACTTGGAATAGGAATTGGCCTAGGAGGATTTATTACCCTTGGCGTCTTTTACGGCGGAAGTGGCATTGAAATGGATCCCATCAAAAATGCTGCCCTTTCATCCGACATCTCCATTGAAAACATCAAGGCAATTTCGCCAGCTCAAAAGGGACCTTTTACAGTAAAGACTTTATCCTATGGAAGTGGAAAAGACAAGCATCGATCCGAATTTGCCGAAGAGGTTACCATTAAAACTGACTCAGTAAATGGAGTAGCTTTCATTGATAATTGGGAAGGATTTTCGGGCTGGTGGCGCACCAAATACTGGGGATTTGACTCCAAGGCTCTGCCAATCAATGGACGTGTATGGTATCCTGAAGGAGATGGACCTTTCCCACTAGTGCTCATCGTACATGGGAATCACCTCATGCAAGATTATTCCGATGTGGGATATGGATACTTGGGAGAATTATTGGCTTCCAAAGGAATGATAGCCGTTTCCGTAGACGAAAATTTCATCAATGGATCTTGGACAGATCTTTTTGGTGGATTGGAAAAAGAAAATGACGCCAGAGGCTGGTTGCTTCTTGAACATTTAAGAGTCTGGCATGAATGGAATAAAAATGAAGGCAATCCTTTTTTTAAAAAACTAGACACGAACAAACTAGCTTTAATTGGACATTCAAGAGGTGGTGAAGCTGTCGGACACGCAGCGATGTTTAACCAATTACCCCATTATCCCGATGATGCCTCCATCAAATTTGATTACAATTACAACATCAAATCGATTGTCGCTATTGCACCTGTAGATGGTCAGTACAAGCCTGGAGGCAGTAGAACGGCATTTAAGGATGTTGACTACTTTGTCATCCACGGAGCTCAAGATGCGGATGTGAGTTCTTATGCAGGCTCACAACAGTACGAACGCATCAAATTTAAAGACAGCTTGTATCATTTCAAGTCGGGACTTTATGTTTACGGCGCCAATCATGGCCAGTTTAATACAAGTTGGGGTAACAACGACTCCAGCAATCCATTTACTGGACTATTGAATCTAAAACAGCAGCTATCTAAGGAAGATCAAGAACAAATCGCAAAAGTCTACATTGGGTCCTTTTTAGATGTAACACTAAACGATAAAAAAGAATACTTACCCTTATTTATCGATGCCAGAAAAGGAAAAGACTGGCTTCCAGAAACCATTTATTTGAATCAGTTTGAGGACACCAATTTCAAACCCATTGCACATTTCGATGAAGATTTTGATGTGATTACCACCCACAATAAAGATGTCAAAATTAGCACAGAGAACCTCAAAGTTTGGCGGGAAGCAGAAATTCGATTGAAATGGGGCAACAAAGGCAGTCGGGCACTATTTGCCGGATGGAATTACGAATTAAAGAAAAACGATTCCATCTCTTCAGTACCAGATTCGCTCATCGCCAAGTATCGAATTGAGAATCCAACTATTGAAATTGATTCTTCCTCTGTGTTGGTTTTTTCTATGGCAGAATCTAAGGAATCTTCCAATCCCAAATCTTCTGGAAAATGGATCAATAAATCCGATAATGATGAGGATGAGGATGAAGATGAGGGTAAAGAAGGAGAAAAAGAAGAGGAAACCAAAAATGAAAATGAGGATGAAAAGGAGACAGCAAAACTAAGTAAAGAGGAAGAAGTGGAAGATGAAGAAGAGGATGACGAGAAGGAAAAGAAAGCCAAAGAACCCATTGATTTTAGCATTCAATTGATCGATTCAAAAGGACAAAAGGCTTCCCTTCCGATCAGTAGTTTCTCTGGCTTGCAACGATCGATTGAGGTTTCTTACTTAAAAACCGATTATATCACGGATGAAAAAGAATCTGAAAAGGTGTTTCAAACATTTTATTTCCCAATGGAAAGTTTTAGCAAAGCAAATCCCAATTTTGACATGACCACCCTACAAAAAATCGAATTTGTCTTTGACAAGTCCAAAAGTGGCGTTGTGGTCATTGACAATATCGGATTGATGAAAAAATTATAAAATCATCTTATGAGTGAAAAACAATATTTCTCTATAACCAGCCTGTTGATTCTCTTACTGGGCATCTCATGCCAATCCGATCCTTCCCTTAGTTTTGAAATTCCAGAAGAAGGATTTCAAGTGGTTCAACACCTTCCCAAGGAATCCAAAGAACGTCAAAACAATGTATTGTACTTGACACCCCGACCTATTAAGGTTAAGGAATTTGATTCTCCCGAATTAAATCGGTTTATTGATAGTATGTATGCCGTGATGCTTCGTACTGCAGGGGTGGGCATTGCTGCCAATCAATTGGGCAAACGTTTGCAGATCTTTATGATTGAAGCCAAAGTAGACAATCCGAGGTACCAAGTTTTAGGTCCAGTTGAAAAACAAATTTTCATCAACCCTATCATCACGAAGGTTTCGGAAAAACGGAAAAACTTTTGGCATGGTTGTTTGAGTGCCAAAGGCGAAAAAAGAGGAAATGTCGCCACTTTTGAATGGATCGAATACGAATGTATGAATCCGGATGGAAGCCTTCGAAAAGGTCGACTTGAAGGATTTGGCGCTGTGATTTTTCAACATGAATATAGGCACCTCATGAAAGGAACCTATATGGATCGCGCCAATCACTTTGAAGAGAGAAGTGCACTCAATCAAAAAATTGATTCAGGTGAACTCCCGTTTTTTGAATATGCCAAAGACACACTTCCATTATTGATCAAAGGCTATGAACTTGGAAAGAAGTTGGAGGATTATTAATAAAAAAATGAAAACTTGAATCAGGTGAAACAAATACTTCACGCCATTTTCGTCTTGTTCTTGGTAGTTCAGACGCACGGTCAACAAAACAACACTTTTACCAATCCCATCATTCCAGGTGGTCATCCAGATCCATCAATTTGCAAGGTTGGTGATACGTTCTACATTGTGAATTCAACCTTTGAATACTTCCCGGGACTACCTATTCACAGAAGCAAAGATTTAATCAATTGGGAATTAATTGGCTATGGCCTTCATAGGCCGGAACAGGTTAGTTCTGAAGTGAATTTGGTTGATGTACAATCCGATGGAGGGATTCATGCCCCAACCATGCGTTATCACAAAGGTACATTTTACATCATCACTACCAATGTTTACTATAATGCTAATTCGAAAAAGACGGATTTTGTCAACTTCATAATAACGGCAAAGAATCCTGCTGGACCTTGGTCAGAGCCGCATGTGTTGGATGGAGCTCCAGGTATTGACCCCGATATTTTTTTCGATGATGATGGAAGGGTTTGGTACGTCGGAACGCATTCACCCCAGAATCCAAATTTTGAAGGAGAAGGAGAAATTTGGTTGCAGGAAATCGACTTGATGAACTGGAAACTGAAAGGCAAACGCCATTACTTGTGGCGCGGAGCCTGCGGTGGTGTTTGGGTGGAAGGACCTCATATGTATAAAAGGGATAACCGATACTATTTGATGGTAGCAGAAGGCGGAACATCTTTTAACCATGCAGTGATGATCGCCGTGAGTGATAAAATTACTGGACCTTATGTATCCAATGACCGCAACCCCATTTTATCTACCCGACACCTTTCATATGACAATTGGGTGCATAGCACAGGTCACGGAGACTTGATCGAATTGGACGATGGTCGTTGGTATATGGTTGCCCTAGGGATCCGTGGTGACATTGATCGAGGTTCTAATATGGGCCGTGAAACACATTTGATCCCGGTGCAATGGGAACGTGAACCCTTTTGGTGGAAAGAAAAGAAATATGAATGGCCAGTCGTTGCTCCTTTGACAGGAAAAGTGGAACGGCAGGCTCCTGTGCCTTTTTTTGGCACTTCTCAGAAGCGAAATTTGGCCTTTTTGGATGACTTTGAAGATGAAACACTTAAACTTCAGTGGAATTTTAGAAGAGTTCCATTGAACAAAGTCTATTCCTTGACAGCGTCCAAAGGAAAACTTCGATTATACTCCAATTCCGAGGCGATTACCGAACGCGGACGAGCAAGTCTGATGGGATTCCGACAAACGGAAAGCGATTTTGCATATAGTATTGAGATGGAGTTCAATCCCAACAAAAACAATTCAGAAGCGGGAATTAGTTTGTTTCAAAAAGACGATAATTATTTTACCTTCACCATTATTCAAAAGAAAAATTCCAATTATTTACAATTAAAACTGGCGGAACCCAATCAAAAACCTGTCATTGTAAAACAGGAGAAATTGCCGAATTATAAGGGCAACATTCAATTCAAGCTAAGTTCTAAAAATCAAAGCTATTTGTTCTCCTATTCTTTGAATGGAAAAGAATTCACGGAGTTCCAAAAAACAAAATCGAACTATATTTTAAGTAAAAAATATACAGGAGCTTATCTTGGTGTTTATGCAACAGGCAATGGATTCAAAACCAAGGATTTTGCGGACTTCGACAACGCCAATTACATCGGATTTGAAAGGGAATAGAATTTACTACGGTCCTTACCCTAGGAAGCTTTATTGTATGATTTGGATTGCTCTTGTTTCATGATCTCGATCATTTCTTGAGGTGGAACAGTAATTTTTCGTTGTACCAAATCCAACCAAGCACCTTCGAGTTCTACCACACAAGATAGTTCGTCCATTGAATTGAAAATTTCATGCGAGATTTTAAACTTTCGAAAGTCTTCAGAAACGTAATCGATCTTACAATTGACGGTAATGATTTCGCTTAAATGAACTTCTTTGCGATAGTTCGAGGTGACCTTAAATACAACCGGGCCGATTTTTAGCTTTCTAAATTTTAAAAAGGAAAACCCCATACTATCAAAATAGGCAATTCGTACTTGATCTGTATAATCAACATAAGCTGTTTGTCGCATGTGCATATTAGGGTCTACATCTGCCCATCGCACTTCAAATTGTTTTTCAAAATATTTCATTGAAAAGGTTTTTTTATTAATCTAAGTTCTGTTTTAGAACTCAAATATATAAAATTAAGTTCTAAAAAAGAACTCTGATTAAAATTTTATATATTTAACCTATGGAAAAAGACTCGCCTTCGGCCCATTCAAGAGACATTTGTCCAGTAATCAAGTCCCTTCAGGAGATTGGTGATAAATGGATCTTACTTATTTTGAGAGAAAGCTTTTTTGGAGTCAAAAAATTTGATGATTATCAAGCAAGCCTTAATATTTCTCGCTCTGTTTTAACAAAAAAGCTCTCGCAAATGGTTGACTACAACCTGCTTGAGAAAAGTATTTATAAAGCCGAAAATCAAAGAGGACGAAATGAATACCTGCTTACCAAAAAAGGAAAAGAATTATTACCTTTTGTGGCCTCATTAATTGATTGGGGAAATAAATATCAAGTAAAAAATGGAGAAGAAACCATAGAACTCATCGATAGTTCCAATTCAAAACCCATACATTTAAGTCTCGAAAATGAACTCGGTGAAAAAGTTCGGTTCAGGCAATTAAATGTCAAAAAAATTATCAAGCCCGAGAGCAAGTAACTTTTTATCCGCACCAGAACAATACAACTTAACCAAATGAGAATTACCAACATCCTTTTCGTCCTTGTCGCTACCCTATTACTAAGTTGCGCCAATAATGCTAAAAAAACGGTTACCAAAACTTCCAACGATTATGAAGACCTAGTGGCCTTATTCAAAGAGTGGCGCAGTTTTGAAAATCCGCCTAAACTAAACGGAGCTCCCGATTACACCAAAGCCACCTTTGCCAAGAGGCAACCAACTTTTAAGCAATTACAACAAAAACTTCAAAGTATTGACACGACCAATTGGCCCGTTGAGAACAAAGTTGATTGGATGATTGTTTGGGCAGAGATGAATGGCTATGATTTTAACCATCGTATCCTTCAACCTTGGACTCGCGATCCTGCCTTTTACAAGACCGTTTGGACCTACAAAAGTGATGTGCCCGCACATGAGGGGCCAACCCATCATGGAACCACAGAACTTTGGACCTATGAATTTCCTTTGTCTGATTCAGAAAGAAATCGATTCATGAATGACTTAAAAGTAATTCAACCTTTGAACAATCAGGCCAAAAAAAACTTGACTGGAAATGCCAGAGATTTATGGATCGCTGGTATTCGAGATATTGAGACGCAAGCCACGGTTTTAGAGAGTATAAAAAGTAAAAAAGGAGTTTCAAACGATTCAGAATTACTTGCTTTGATTGATGAGGCTATTGCCTCGACCAAGGATTTGGCGGAATGGCTAAAAGAGGAAGCGAAAACAAAAACCGGTCCTTCTGGAATCGGAAAAGAAAACTACACTTGGTATTTGCAAAATGTACATTTGGTTCCGCTAAGTTGGGAAGATGAAGTTATGATTTTAAAAAGGGAATTGGCTAGAGCTTGGTCTTCTCTAAAACTCGAAGAGCATCGCAATCGAAGTATCCCACAATTAAAGGACGCTGATTCTCCTGAGGCCTATGACAAGATGGCTGATGAAGCCGCTAAAAGCATGATGGAATTTCTCGAAAAACAAGATATTTTGACCATGAAACCTTATTTAGAGCCTGCCTTGCGAGCTCAGTTGGGTGAATTTATTCCGAAAGAAAAACGTAACTTTTTTAGAATTGGTCAGCACTTCGATCCACGACCCTTGTTTGCTCATTTTTACCATTGGTTCGAATTGGCCCGAATGGAAAATGAACCTCATAAAAGTGAAATCAGAAGAGGACCATTGTTGTATAACATTTTCGACTCTAGAAATGAAGGTACTGCCACAGCTGTAGAAGAAATGTTTATGCAAGCGGGATGGTTTGATGACAGTCCCAGAACCAAAGAAATTGTATACATCATGATTGCCCAACGAGCCGCTAGAGGATTGGGATCATTATATGCACATGCCAATGAAATGACCATGGAAGAGGCCGGTGGTATCCACAGCGAATACACTCCAAGAGGCTGGATGAAGACCGAGAAAGAGCTGCTCATTTTTGAACAACACTTGTATTTACGTCAGCCTGGTTATGGTACTAGCTATATAACTGGAAAATATTTACTGGAAAATACCATGGCAGAATATACAAGATTGTTAGAATTGGAGGGAAAGACCTTCGTTCCTAAGAATTTCTTTGACACCTTGAACAGCATTGGAAACATTCCGATTTCCCTAGGACACTGGGAGATGACTGGGCTGAATGAATTAGAAGGTTTACTTGATAATTAATCTTTGTTGATGTAATCCACAATACTTCCTCGAATGAACTACGAGCAAAAAATGCAACGTTTTGCCAATTGTTACCCAAGAGTTTCTGACGTTGCTCAGAAGGCTCAACAACGAATTCCGAAAGTTGCCTGGGAGTATCTAGATTCTGGAACTGGGAGGGAGGATTTACTACAAAGAAACATATTGAGTTTCCAAGACTTACGATTTGTACCTCAATTCTGTAAAGGCGAATTTAACGCTGATATCAGCACCACTTTATTTGGTAAGACCTACGCTGCACCCATTGGAATTGCTCCGGTTGGACTAACTGGATTGATGTGGCCCAAAGTAGAGCAATATTTGGCTACAACGGGTAATCGAATGAACATCCCTTTTTGTTTGAGTACGGTAGCCACCGAAACTCCAGAAACAATTGGGCTCTTGGTGGGAGAAAATGGCTGGTTTCAACTCTATCCACCAAAGGATATGGACGTTTGCAATTCTTTATTGGATAGAGCTCAACAAGCCGGATTTTCAACGTTGGTCATCACGGCAGATGTGCCCATGGCAAGTCGCCGAGAACGCAGTAAAAAAGCAGGACTGGCTGTTCCGCCTAAAATCACTCCGAAACTGATTTGGGACGGAATAACACATCCGTCTTGGGCCTGGAAAACGATCAAACGTGGACTTCCAAGACTGCGTACAGTTGAACATTACACCAATACAAAAGACATGAAATTCACTAGTGGATTTGTAGGGAATCGACTAGGCGGAACTTTGGATTGGGACTACTGTAAACGGGTGAAAGAACGCTGGAAAGGACCGGTTGTTCTGAAAGGAATCTTACATCCCGAAGATGCAGAGAAAGTCGTTGAAATCGGGCTGGATGGTGTTTATGTCTCCAACCATGGTGGACGACAATTCGATGGTGCCATCACCGCCTTTGAGGCATTGCCAGAAATTGTAAAAGTCATCAAAGGCAGAATCCCTGTCCTCTTTGACAGCGGAATCCGATCTGGATTGGATGCAATGAAAGCCCTTTATTTGGGTGCAGATTTTGTCCTAGCTGGTCGACCTTTTGTAATGGGTGTATCAGCACTTGATAAATTAGGAGGAGATTACATTGCGCATATTTTCATAGACGATCTTAAAAACAACATGGTGCAAGTTGGGGCAAAAAACCTACAAGAACTTCGCCAAGCAGATGTATTCAAAGCCTAAGATTTTCGTTCTTCTCATTACACCGATTTCGTAGATTTATCTATCAAATACATTCATTTTTTCGTCATTATCCTGTATCTTGCATAGAGCTTCAAAACATTCATAACTCGAAAAAACAGTACCGTCGTCAACAGCGGTAAAATCAATAAGAAAACCAAAAAGAAGAATGAAGTTAGCCGATTATTCTTACGATTTACCTGAATTTCGAATTGCCAAGCATCCACCCGAAGAACGTGGAACCTCCAAGTTATTAATTTACAATCAAGGAAACATTGGGCATCACAATTTTGGGGATATTTCACAAGAATTACCCAAAGATGCAACCCTGGTATTCAACGATACCAAAGTAATTCCCGCTCGTATCATCATGCATCGCGATACCGGGGCACGGATTGAAATTTTTCTATTGGAACCCTTGCGTCCGTCCACTTCTCATGAGGTAATCATGACTAGCGAAAAAACATGTACCTGGAAGTGTATGATAGGGAATGCTCGAAAATGGAAGGAAAATACCACCTTATCTCACCCAACGCTAAATTTTACAGCAACTAGAACTGGTAAGGACGAAGTTACCTTTCATTGGGAAGAATTTAGTTTTAGTGAACTTTTGGAAGAAATTGGCAAAATTCCCCTTCCACCCTACATTCATCGGGATGTAGAAGAAGAAGATAAAGATCGTTACCAAACCGTCTACTCGAAAATGAACGGAGCGGTTGCTGCACCGACCGCAGGATTGCATTTTACTGAAAAAATAATATCGGATTTACGCGAAAAAGGGGTTCATACGGAATATCTGACACTACACGTTTCGGCGGGGACTTTTCAACCCATCAAAACAGATAATATTACGGAACATCCCATGCATAACGAGCAGGTATGGATTCAAAAAGAGACGATTGAAAAACTGATTGCTTCAACACAAACCATTGCGGTAGGTACCACATCCATGCGTACGTTAGAAAGTTTGTATTGGTTCGGAGTTCGCCTTGAACAAGGAATTGAAGAATTTTACATCAAACAAACCGATCCATATACCTTCAGTGCTGTGGATAAAAGGAAGGCTCTTCAAAATGTGCTGGACTTTATGAATAATAAAGGCATCAATCAACTGGGTGGACAAACTGAAATTTTCTTGTATCCAGGATATCAGTTCAAAATCTGTGAGGGATTGATTACCAATTACCACATGCCGAATTCGACCCTAATACTTTTAATCGCTGCCTTCATCGGCGATGATTGGCGAAAGGTTTACCAAGAGGCCCTAGACAATGATTATAAGTTTTTGAGCTACGGAGACAGTTCATTGCTCATCCCAAAATCAAACAACTAAAAACAACCAAAAATAAAAGCTGAAATGATTACCAAAGAATTGATTGAGAAAGAAGGATTGCAAAACATCCAATCAGAATTCCACGAGTTGGTGGGACTGTTTAAGGAGATGCTTATCTCCATCGATGAAGTTGCGTTGGCTGAAGCCCTTCCTTTTAATAATGAAGTAAAAGAACGAAATAGATCGCTGTCAAATGACAAGTTAACCCAAGCCATTGGGATGTGTTTCGAGCTACTAAATTTAGCCGAAGAGAAAGCAGCCACCCAATACCGACGCAAAGCTGAGACCCAATTTGGGTTGGAATCCACACGTGGTTCTTGGGGTGAAACCTTATCTAGTTGGAAAAAAGAAGGACTTGAAGAGAAGAAGATTGTTGAGACCTTACGTGCTGTAAAAGTAATGCCAGTTCTAACAGCACACCCAACGGAAGCAAAGCGATTAACCGTACTCGATATTCACCGCGAACTGTACCTGTTACTCGTAAAAAAAGGAAATCCGAATTGGTCGACCTCCGAACAATTAGGGATCAAAAACGAGATCATCTCAGTCATGGAACGCTGGTGGCGAACAGGTGAAATTTACCTACAAAAACCGCGATTGGAAGATGAGCGAAACAATCTCATGCATTACTTTGTGAATGTCTTTCCAGAAGCCGTTAAACTGACCGATCAACGATTGACCGATGCCTGGATTTCACAAGGGTTTAATCCAGAAGCTTTGGAATGGCCCGAAGACTTTCCTGTAATTCAATTGGGAAGCTGGGTTGGTGGCGATCGTGACGGACATCCTTTTGTGACTCCAGAATTCACGGCATCCACCCTGCAAAAACATCGTCAGGCCTCCTTAAAAATGATCAAAGAACGGTTGTTTGAATTGGCTTCTAAATTGAGCTTTTCTATTTACCAAAATACCGTGCCTCAACATCTTTTGGATCGAATTCAAGAACAGGCGAACTTCTTTGGAAAAGCCGGACAAAAAGCCTTGGATAGAAATCCTTCGGAGCCCTTGAGACAGTTCATGAATTTATTGCTGCTTCGATTGGAAAATACAATTACCGAAAATCAAGATTTCGGTGAAGCTGGATTCTATGCCGATGCCAATGAGCTCGCCTCGGAGTTGAAATACTTACGAGAAGTATTGATTGAAATGGACTCCGAAAGACTCGCAAAGCAATGGTTGTTTCCTATTGAGCGATTGATTCAATGCTTCGGATTTCATTTGGCAAAACTAGATATTAGAAACAATAGTGCTTATCATGAAAAAGCCATCTCGCAAATTCTAACAGCATCAGGATATTCGGATACAGATTATGCCTCCTGGGATGAAGAAAAGCGTTTGAAATTCATCAACGATGAATTAGCATCCAATCGTCCTTTCTTGGTAGAGGGAACCTCTTGCGGATTGGAAGCCGACAATGTATTGGGTTATTTTAAAGTGGTAAAAGAGTATATCGATGCCTACGGGAGCGCTGGTATTGGCTCTGTAATTGTGAGCATGACAAGAAGTTTGAGCGACTTGCTTTTGGTGTATTTATTTTTGCGAGAAGTCGGATTGAAAGATGCAGAACTTCCTGTAGTACCACTGCTAGAAACCATTGATGACCTCATTGCTGGACCAGAAATTCTCACCTCCTTTTTGGAGCATCCAATCGTGAAAAAGCAACGTGAAAAATCTAGTGATTTCGCACAGGAAGTCATGTTGGGATATAGTGATAGTAACAAAGATGGCGGAATTCTAACGAGTAGATGGAGCATTTATAAGGCGGAAGAAAACCTTACTGAGGTAGGCGATAAACTCGGAGTAAAGATATTCTTCTTCCATGGTCGAGGCGGTACCATTAGTCGCGGTGGAGGTAAGATTCACCGTTTCTTAGATAGTATGCCTGCCGGATCCATGAACGGATTGATAAAAATGACCATCCAGGGAGAAACCATTGCCAACCAATTTGCGAACAGACTCACAGCTACCTATAATCTCGAAATGTTTGTGGCAGGAACAGCTCGCCAAACCATGATTCAAAAGCAAGATGAAAAGAATGAAGCTGTGTATGATATCATGGACCGTTTGGTAAGTAGTGCAAGAAGTACCTATCGTGAACTATTGGATCATCCAAAATTCATTGAATTCTATTCCAAGGCAACTCCAATTGATGTCCTTGAACAAAGTAAAATAGGTTCTCGTCCAGCCCGCAGAACTGGGAAAAGAACCATCAACGATCTTCGATCGATTCCGTGGGTATTCAGTTGGAGTCAAGCTAGATTCAACATTAGTGGTTGGTTTGGAATTGGTAGGGCCCTGGGAAACTTTAAAAAAGAACACCCTAATGATTTCGAGAAGTTGAAAGATTTGACAATCGATTGGCCATTTTTTAAATATGCCATGATTCAGATAGAATCCAATCTCTTGAATTCTGATATCACCATTATGGAAGCCTTTGCTGCTCAATTAGAGGATGAGACTACTAGGAAAGAGTTGATGCAATTGATTCTAGATGATTATCAAAACGGACTTGGTAAAATTGATGAATTGATTGAAGGTTCGGTAGAAGAACGAAGGGTATCCAAGCTTGAAAATATCAAACTCAGAAACAAAGCCTTACACACGCTTCATGATATTCAATTGGATTACCTCATCAAATGGCGCAATTTGAATGGGGAAGACGCTGAGCAAAAAAATCAATATTTGCTACGATTGTTGTTATTGGTGAATGCTTTATCAGGGGGATTAAAAAGTACCGGATGATGCTCAAATCAAAAGTTGATCTTGGTTTTTTCCCGACACCCTTTCATAAACTTGATCGTTTATCCGAGCGCTACGAGGGATATGAAATCTATATCAAAAGAGATGATCAAACAGGATTGGCTTCTGGTGGCAACAAAACAAGAAAGCTCGAATATTTGTTATTTGAAGCGATTGTGAAGGGCAGTGACACCATTATTACCTCGGGTGCACAACAATCCAATCATTGCAGGCAAACTGCGGCGGCCTGTGCTCAATTAGGTTTGGAATGCCATCTCTTATTGGGCGGAAACGAACCTAAGGAATATGAAGGTAATTTATTACTATCCAAACTGCTTGGAGCTAAGATTCATTTTTCGGGCGAACAACGAAAAGGAGAAGGTGAAAATCAATTAAAAGCCGAATTAGAAAAGAAAGGGAAACGATGCTACGTAGTGCCTTATGGAGGTTCGAATCTCACGGGAGCATTGGGTTTCGTGAATGCGGCAAAAGAATTAAAAAAACAATTGATCGAATTGAATTTGCAAATCGATTACCTGTTTTTTGCATCAAGTTCTGGTGGTATGCAAGCTGGACTTACTTTGGGCAATGACCTTTATGAATTGAACTCGAAATTGATACCCATTCGTATCGACAAGGAAGACTTTCGAGGGAAAGCCTTGGAGCATCAGGTTTTGTCTATTGTTCATGAAGGGTATGACCAACTGAAGATTGATAAAAAATTATCAATAAGCTCAGTGGCTCTGGATCACTCTTACGATAGCCAAGGATACGGAGTGGTATCGGATAATGAATTAATGGCCATAGATACCTTAGCCAAAGAGGAGGGCATTTTGCTAGATCCTGTGTATACGGCACGAGCCTTTTACGGAATGCTCGATTACTTGGGAAAAGAGAAAATTCCACAAGGTAGTAAAGTATTATTTTGGCATACTGGAGGCTTTCCTGCCATATTTTCCAAGCTGGGAAAGTCGAGCTAGGAGCATTGAAAAATTTTGTAATTTGTAATACATAAAAAAGAGTATCCTTGTAAACAATGAAGTTTCAATTCAAACTTAATTTTTTCCAAATTGTAGTTTTAATTATTCTCGGGGCGGCACTTTTAAGAGATTTTGATTTCGAAGCAAAAAAATTTGAAAAACCAGCCTTGGCATTCATATATGGGGTTGTTTTCTTGACCACATTGTTCTCTGTTTTTTTTAAAAAAATTGAGAGGGAATAATCTCTTAAAATCAAAGCTATGATCAATTTAATTCTATCTGTAGACGACGATTATCCTACCAATTTGTACAATCAATTGGTCTTAAAGGAAGCTAAAGTAACTGATCAGGTTGTTACTTTATTTTCGGGAAAAGAGGCGATGGAATATTTGCAACAAGAAACGAATACAGTGCCAGAAGTGTTGCTTTTAGATTTAAATATGCCCTTAATGAATGGCTGGGAAGTGCTTGATGCACTCATGGAGAACGAGGACCAACGTCTGGTCAGTATGAAAATATTTTTACTCACCTCTTCTCCAATCATCGATGATATCGAACGGGTAAAAAAACACCCCATGGTCAATGGGGTATTGATGAAACCTTTAAAAACCGAAAGGCTTTTAGAAATGCTTTAGGAGTCCATTCGGCCAATGGCACAACTCACAAAACTTTTGGCTTTGTGACCCAAGGTATTCTTTTCTCCGGCTATAGGATAGCCCATTTTTGACAATTTCTCACGTACCGTTTCAGTCACGTCTTTATTGGAAGTAAATTGTACTTCTGAAGTTTCTACGTTGACGTCGATCTCTGTTACTTCGTCAATAGCTAACAATCCTTTCTTTATAGTTGCGGCACATCCACCACATTTTAAGTTCTCTATAGTTACAGTTGTATTCATTATTCTTTTTGTTTAATCCAGGCGTTGTAGCCGCCTTCAACGTTAATTACCTTTGAAAAACCTTGCTCTTGAAGCATCTTGGTTGCCTTGACACTTCGTCTGCCGCTTCGGCAATACACATAAATGGGTTTTTCTTTATTTAAATTTCTTTTGGCAACATCCACAAAGTTAGGCTCGAAGACATTATTTAACATGGCTCCTTTGATAAAGCCTTCTTTGTATTCTTCAGGAGTTCTAACATCTAGAATTTGAAGATCTCCCATTTGCTTATAAATGGAGATAAATTCTGCCATGGAAATACTCGCATAATCCTCTTTCTGAGCTTGACAAGAAGCTAAGGTGAAAAATAAAAGAAGTAGGCCTAATCTTTTCATTACTTGGATGTTGAACATGAGATGGTTTCGGTTCTTTTAATTCCTGTTTTTTTGATGGCACCATATCCTCCAGCTACATCAATTACTTTGTGGAATCCTCGAGCTTTCAAAATGGACGCTGCAATAACGGAACGGTATCCACCAGCACAGTGTACATAAAAATCTTTATCCGTTGGGAACTCGGCAATATGATCGTTTAAGAAGTCTAAAGGTGTACTCGGAACATTCTCGATATGTTCATTGGTATATTCCCCAGGTTTACGTACATCAAAAACAAGTGCTCCTTCGTTGATTTTCGTTTCCAATACATCGGCGCTTACCGATTCTAAAGTATCCAATTCTCTTCCATCAGCTTTCCAAGCATCTACTCCCCCTGAAAGGAACCCAAGAACATTATCAAAACCAACCCTAGACAAACGAGTAATGGTCTCCTCCTCTTTTCCTTCTGGAGTTACCAATAAAATAGATTGTTTGATATCTTTTACCAAGGCACCTACCCATGGGGCAAATGAACCACCTAATCCAATAAAAATAGATTGCGGAATAAAGCCTTTGATAAATTCAGATTGATGTCTTACATCTAAAATCAAAGCATCTGTTTCATTGGCCACCACATCAAACTCTGAAGGGGTCAATGGTTTTGCTCCTCTTTCAATCACATTGTCAATGGAGTCGTATCCTTCACGATTTAATTTTACGTTCAATGGAAAATAAGCTGGTGGCGGAAGTAAACCATCAGTAACTTCTTTGATAAACTCTTCACGAGTCATGTCGGCACGCAAGGCATAATTGGTTTTCTTTTGGTCACCAATGGTACCTACGGTTTCTTTGCTTAAGTTTTTACCACAAGCAGAACCTGCACCATGAGCTGGATACACGATTACATCGTCTTCTAAAGTCATGATTTTACTACGTAGGCTGTCAAATAGTGTTCCGGCTAATTCTTCTTGCGTCATGCTTGCCGCTTTCTGGGCCAAATCTGGACGACCAACATCACCCAAGAATAAGGTATCACCACTAAATATGGCATGGTTCTTTCCATTCGGATCTTTCACCAAATAGGTAGTACTTTCCATGGTATGTCCTGGCGTATGTAAGGCAATGATTTCGATGTCACCTACCTTAAACACTTCGCCATCTTTTGCAATGTAAGAATCAAAACTAGTAGTAGCGTTGGGTCCGAATACGATGGTAGCCCCAGTTTTTTCTGCCAATGTTACATGACCACTTACAAAATCGGCATGAAAATGTGTTTCGAAGATGTATTTGATTTTGGCCTCATCTCTATTGGCTCTATTTATGTAATCTTGAACTTCTCTTAATGGGTCGATGATAGCCACTTCTCCCTTACTCTCAACATAGTAAGCTCCCTGCGCTAAACATCCAGTATAAATTTGTTCAATCTTCATAGGTTTGTCTTTTAATAATTTTCAAATTTAAATCAGTCTTTCCCTTTGACTCATGACTTATGTCATCAAATAAAATGCCATCATTTATAAGCCTGGTGTATGTACTGTGAGTACTTAATTTGACTGTCACGATTACCGGTTTTGTAAAATATGACAGCGTCATTTGGTCTCATAAAAAAGTGATTGAGATTAATAATATCCAGTATACCACTCCTAAATAATGAATCTCTTACCGGCCCCTTTACAGCGGCAAAGTAAAAGGTAATGTCTTTCTTTTTATAATAACGTATTCTTTCCTTCAACATTTCAATCCCTGTGCTATCCACTCGATTGATACTCTCAGCATCAAAAACAATAATCTTCAATTTGTCGCCTCTTTTTTCTACCATTTCGTCCAAATTATCTCTGAAATAATTGGAGTTGGCGTAGAAAAGCTGCGCATCAAAACGAAATACCAAAATATCTTCTTCAATAATCACTTCCTCAAAACGATTCTTATTTCTGTAGAAATTGGAATCCGGCACTTTACCTAATTCGGTCACATAAGGTCTCGAAGTTCTAAATATTAATATGATTAAGGACAGGGCCACACCCACAAATATTCCATATTCAATTCCCAATACCAAAGTGGAAATAAAGGTTGCTAAGAGTAACCAAAAATCTAAGTTATTCGCTTTCCAGAGATAGATTGCTTCCTTGAAATTGATCAAACCAAATACAGCCACAATAATGATGGCCGCAAGCACGGTCTTTGGCAAATAATAAAACAAGGGAGTTAAAAACAACAAGGTTAGGCCAACCATAATGACAGAAACAAAAGCCGAAATCCCAGTTTTACCGCCGCTTTCTTGATTTATCGCTGATCGTGAAAAACTTGAGGCAATAGGATAAGCCTTAAATAAGGATCCCGCCATATTACTTAATCCGAGCGCAATTAATTCTTGATTCGGTCGCACGCGGTATTCGTCTTGTTGGGCCTCTAAGGATTTTCCGATGGATATGGTCTCCAAATAACCGACCATCACCAAAGTCAATGCAATGGGTAATAATTCTCGAACCTGATCCCAATCGTAATCAGGAACACCAAAGGAAGGCAGTCCAGACGGAATGTCCTTTACAATGGCTACGTTCTCAAAGTGCGCCCCAAAGAACTTGAGTGCCACAACTCCGAAAACTACCACAATTAAGGCATTGGGTATTTTTTTATTGATGCGTTTTAAGGCTATAATAATGAGCACCGAGGCCAATCCAATGATGGTGGTTTGTCCATCAAATTCCATGAATCTTGTAGCAATGTCAACTATTAATTCCTGAATTAAATCAGACTGAACGAAATCGACTCCCAATAAATTCCGAAATTGATTCAACCCAATCGTTAACGCAACAGCAGAAGTAAAACCGGTAATAACAGGTCTTGACAAAAAGTTTACAATGAATCCCAAACTAAAAATGCCTAGCATAAATTGAATGGCTCCAACCATTAAGGCCAGTAAAATGGCAATTTCGATATAACTTTCAGAACCTACCAAAGCTAGAGTAGAGACACCGGTGGCAACAATAAGCGAATCCATAGCAACAGGTCCAATAGCAACCTGTCTTGAAGAACCAAATATGGCATAAATAATTTGAGGAACTAGGGCACAATACAAACCATAAATGGGTGGTAACCCAGCAATCAATGCATAAGCAATACCTTGTGGAATAAGGATGATACTCACGGTTATTCCAGCAATGATATCTCCCTTCAAATAGCTCTTATCGTAGTTGGGGAGCCAATCTAAAATGGGTATTACCTTTTTTATGTTCATTCCCTAAAACAGTTTTCCCTGCGGAGTGTCTTTTATTTTACCTAGATGTTTGTAGGCCAAGTCGGTCACCTCTCTTCCACGAGGTGTTCTCATGATAAATCCTTGTTGGATTAAGAAGGGTTCGTAAACCTCTTCAATGGTTTCTGCATTTTCACTGATCGCAGTGGCCAAGGTATTAATTCCCACTGGTCCACCTTTGAACTTGTCAATAATGGTCGAAAGTATCTTGTTATCCATTTCATCCAATCCATGTGCATCTACATGCAAGGCTTCTAAGGCATATTTAGCAATTCCAATGGAAATACTACCATCTCCTTTGATTTGTGCAAAATCACGGACTCTACGCAGCAAAGCATTGGCAATACGAGGCGTTCCTCGGCTTCTTCCAGCAATTTCTATGGCCGCTTCAAAACTGATGGGTACATTTAAAATTTTGGCACTTCGTTGTACAATGGTTGATAGCAATTCTGTGGAATAGTAATGCAATCGACTACTAATTCCGAATCGCGCTCTCATTGGCGCCGTTAAAAGTCCGGAACGCGTCGTTGCCCCGATCAAGGTAAAAGGTTCAAGATTGATCTGTACAGTTCTTGCATTCGGACCAGATTCAATCATGATATCAATCTTATAGTCTTCCATGGCCGAATAGAGATACTCTTCTACAATCGGACTCAATCGGTGGATTTCATCAATAAACAACACATCGCGTTCATCTAGGTTGGTCAAAAGTCCGGCTAAGTCGCCAGGTTTGTCCAAAACGGGTCCGGAAGTAACCTTAATACCTACTTCCAATTCGTTGGCAAGAATATGTGCTAACGTTGTTTTTCCGAGTCCTGGAGGGCCATGAAATAATGTATGATCTAGAGCTTCGTCTCTTTGATTGGCGGCCTGAACAAAAATTTTGAGATTTTCAATGGATTGCTCCTGCCCTGTAAAGTCGTCAAAGGACAAGGGTCTTAACTTCTTTTCTACATCAAGATCTTCCCCTGAAAAATGACTTTTATCCGGATTCAAATTTTCGTTCATCTTAACAAAGATAAAAAGATTTCAAAGCAAAATGCCTTTCCAAATCTGGAAAGGCATTCTATTTATTTTTAGTCTCCCTAAGAAGGTTCTTCGCCTTCTAACAATGGTGTTGTTTGGAGTACAAAATCTTCACCGTGTAGGTAATCACTATCGTCATCATTTGGATCTACTTTCTTACTGTAGTCATAAGCCCATCTGTGTACTTCTGGAATTTTTCCAGGCCAGTTTCCGTGAATGTGCTCTACTGGAGTAGTCCATTCTAGTGTATTCGATCTCCATGGGTTTTGCGTCGCTTTTTCTCCTCTGTAAATTGAGATGAAGAAGTTTGCTAAGAAGATCAACTGTGCAGCTCCACCGATAAGTGCGAACGTTGTGATCACTACGTTGATGTCTGCAAGGTCATCAAACATTGGGAATGCTGTGTTTGTATAGTATCTTCTTGGCAATCCAGCTAATCCGATAAAGTGCATTGGCCAGAATACTCCGTAAGCCGTTACAATGGTAATCCAGAAGTGCCAGTAACCTAAGGTCTTGTTCATCATTCTTCCGTACATCTTAGGGAACCAATGATAAATTCCAGCAAACATTCCGAATAAGGCAGATACACCCATCACTAAGTGGAAGTGTGCTACTACGAAATAGGTATCGTGAATATTGATATCTAAAGCTGAATCACCTAATACAATACCCGTTAAACCACCCGTTACGAACGTTGATACCAATCCGATGGAGAACAGCATCGCAGGATTCAATTGTAGATTCCCTTTCCACAGCGTTGTTACATAGTTAAATGCTTTTACCGCAGACGGAATCGCAATCAATAAAGTTGTAAAGGTAAATACCGATCCTAAGAATGGGTTCATCCCTGATACGAACATGTGGTGACCCCATACGATTGTTGATAGGAATGCAATCGCCATGATCGATCCTACCATCGCACGATATCCAAAGATTGGTTTTCTTGCGTTGGTTGAAATCACCTCAGAGGTAATACCTAAGGCTGGTAGTAAGATGATATATACTTCTGGGTGTCCTAAGAACCAGAATAAGTGTTCGAATAATACTGGAGAACCACCTTGATAATGCAATACTTCACCTGCAATGAAGATATCGGATAAATAGAACGATGTTCCGAAGCTTCTATCGAAAATCAATAATAAAGCAGCTGATAATAATACAGGGAACGATACCACACCGATAATGGCTGTGATAAAGAAGGCCCAAATGGTTAATGGTAATCTTGTCATCTTCATTCCTTTCACACGCAAGTTGAAAACAGTTACGATGTAGTTCAAAGAACCGATCAATGAAGAAGCAATAAAGATTGCCATAGATACCAACCATAATGTCATACCAGTTCCTGAACCAGGAATAGCTTGAGGTAAGGCACTTAATGGAGGATAAATTGTCCAACCTGCAGAAGCTGGTCCGGCAGTAACGAACAATGAAATTACCATTACAACACTCGATAAGAAAAACAACCAGTAGGAAATCATGTTTAAGAATCCTGAGGCCATATCTCTTGCACCAATTTGCAATGGAATTAATAAGTTAGAGAAGGTACCACTTAATCCAGCTGTCAATACAAAGAATACCATGATGGTACCGTGAATGGTTACAAGTGCCAAATAGATATCTGGACTCATAATTCCGTCTGACTGGTGTGGTCCTAGGAATGCTTCAATAATAGTAAATGACTTTTCTGGCCATGCTAATTGAAGTCTAAATAACATTGACATAAATACACCAATGATACCCATGATCATCCCTGTAATTAGGAACTGCTTGGAGATCATTTTGTGATCTTGTGAAAAGATGTATTTAGTTACAAATGTTTCTTTGTGATGATGTTCTGACATGATCTTTTTGTTGTTTCTTTATTATTATTTGATAACTTCAGCTAATGTGGGTTGTTTACCAATCCACTCATTAAATTCATCTTCTTCTACAACCACAATTTTCATCTGCATGTTGTAGTGAGAAGCTCCACATATTTTATTACAAAGTAATAAATAATCAAACTCATAAGGATCTTCGCCCTTTTCTTTTCGTATTTTGTTAATACCCCTAGTCTTAGCGATTACTTCAGGGTTTTGTCTCATTTCTTCAGTTGTGTATTTTGGAGTAAATCCAAACTCAGTTACCATCCCTGGAACACAGTTCATTTGTGCTCTAAAGTGAGGCATGTATGCCGAGTGTAATACGTCTTGTGATCTGAACTTGAAGTGTACTTTTCTACCTTTTGGCAAATACAATTCAGTTACTTGTATATCGTCTTGAGCGTTTTTATCAGACATGTCCACTCCCATCGTATTGATTCCTTTGATGAAGTTCACATTTCCAAGACCTAAGGTATTGTCTTTACCAGCGTAACGCGCATCCCAACGGAACTGTTGAGAGTATACTTCAATCACTAATGGATCTTCTTCAGAAGAGATATCCATTACATTATTCCATTGCCATAAACCGTATCCGATCAATACAACCAACACCAAGGCCGGAGTAACCGTCCAGATTAACTCTAATTTGTGGCTATCTGCATAGAACTTCGCTTTCTTGCCTTTCTCTCCTTTGTACTTGTAAGTAAACCAGAAGATTAAGAATTGCATGATGAACTGTACAATACCAATTACCCAGAAGGTAATGTTGAATAAGTTATCATCGTGTTCACCCTCCATTGAGGCAGCTTCTGGAAGCATGATCACATTCAATGCTAACAATGAGTAAATCATTATGGCATATAAAAACACCATAAAGTATAAGGCATTTTTAGCTTGTGCAGCATTATCCTTATCATTCGCAATGGATCCTCTAAAATTTAAAATTCTAGTTATTTGCCAAATACTTACACCTACCGCGACAAAAATAAAAATGTAAAACAGCGCTAACATATATTATATATCTTTCTTTTAGTTAATTTCTTTTTAATGATGATCAGCTGCACTTTCTCCAGTATGCTCAATATTGTAATAGTGGAAATGCTGACTCTCTTTTAACATTGGGTTTCCTTCTGGAACTGGATTGGCTTTCGCAAATGAACTGAACACTGTATAGATAAAGATTCCAGTAAAGAACAATACCGCTCCTAATTCAGGAATTCCGAATCCCCAATGTGAACCAACCGTTCCAGGCATTACCATGATAAATACATCAATATAATGTCCTGCAAGGATTACAATACCTCCAATGAATACAAACCATGGCTTGCTCTTGAAATCACTGTTAATCAACAATAACACAGGGAATGCAAAGTTCATTACTACCATTGCAATGAATGGTAGTTTATATTCTGTAAATCTCGCTACGAAATAAGTTCCTTCTTCTGGAATGTTCGCATACCAAATCAACATGAACTGTGCGAACCATAAGTATGTCCAGAATACAGAGAAACCAAACATGAATTTCGCTAAATCATGAATGTGACTATCATTCACATTTGGTAAATACCCTTTTGATCTTAAGTAAATAGTTACAAAAGCAATGATTGTTAAGGCACTTACTAATAAACTAGCCAATACATACCATCCGAATAAGGTTGAAAACCAGTGAGGGTCGATACCCATGATCCAATCCCAAACAGCCATTGATTCAGTTAGCATAAATACTACTAAGAATACAACAGATACATTGTAGTTTAGCTTGTGTGTTTTATATCCGTCATTGGCGGTATCTTCAGCAATAGAGCTTTTTCTAATAAACCAACGATACGCATTCCAAAGTAACAAGTAAACGATACCTCTAATTACCCAACCTGGAGTATTAATCCACCATGACTTTCCATCTACAATCGGATCGTAATTTTCATGACCTGGAGTAAAAGTCCCTTCTGTCATCCATACAAACAAGTGGTTGTAATGCATTACAGATAGGATGATTACCAACAACATGATAATAGAGGTAGGAACAATGTTTGCCGTAATGGCTTCCATCACTCGAAACAATACGATTGACCATCCTGCCTTTGCCACTCTCTGAGCGGCGTAGAATGCCAATACTAATAGTGAGATTCCTAAGAAGAAGAACAAGGATACATAAAAAGCAGACCAAGGTCTGTTCTTCAACTGGTCTAATAAGTGTTGGTCATGCTTTGCGTCGTCGTGATGACCTGATGCATGATCGTTTTTGTGTTCTTTATTTTCACTGTGTGCTACAGCTGATGTTGAATGATCGGTATCTCCAGAATGAGTTGCTGTTCCATGTCCGTCATCATGAGAACCATGGTCAGCTACCATTGCTTTCGCTTCTTCAACTGTTGAAGGAGCCGAATAAAAACCATACCCGATACCTAAAAGACCTACAATGATAAGTCCGAATGCTGTTAACTTTAAATTCTTTGAAAATTGATACATATTTTCCAATTTCAATCTGTTGCTTTATTTTAATAAATCTGCTCTTAACTTTTCTACATAGTGAACTACTTGCCAGCGTTCTTTGTAGGTAAGTTGACCAGAGTGTGACCCCATTAAGTTTTTACCATGCATTATTACGTGGTAAATACTTCCAGCATTAATATCTCTATCCTTATAATTTGGGATTCCGTTGAATTTTTCGGCCTGTGCTAAATATCCGTTTCCGTCACCTTTTTTACCATGACAAGTTGCACAGTAAATTTCATAGGTTTTCTTACCATTGGCTAAATTCTCTTCGCTAGCTTCCAAAGGATTTTTTACTTCGGCTTTCGCTTTGTCGTATCCTTCAATGGTATTTGGAATGTCATAAGCTGGATGCCCCCCTCGTGGAATGGTACCCGCCACAGGTCTGCTATTCACAGGAGTTCCGTTCAATCCGTTAGACCCATCGGTTTTATACGGTACAGAAACATACATGTCTGGCATATATTGAACTCGTGGGTTGCGTTGCTTGTCAGAACAAGACGCCATGGCCACAAAAATGAATAATAGTGCTACTATTTTGATACTTTTCATCATACCTCTATTAATGCTTATCAACTATGTTAATTTCTACCGCTCCTGTTTTTTCTAATAAAGCAGTAAGTTTATCTTCTTTACCTTCTTCTACTGGAATCTCCATTAAGAAGTGATCATCTGTTGTTCTTGGATCTGGATTCTCAGCTTTCTTAAATGGCCAGATTCTACTTCTCATGTAAAATGTAATAACCATCAAGTGAGCTGCGAAGAATACGGTTAATTCGAACATTACTGGCACAAATGCTGGCATGTTCTCAATCCATGAAAAACTTGGTTTACCACCAATGTCTTGTGGCCAATCTTGAATCATCATATAATTGGTCATCCAGATGGCAACCGCAAGACCTGTAATTCCGAACATGAAAGAGGCAATTGCCAATCTTGTTGGTGCAAGCCCCATGGCCTTATCCAATCCGTGAACTGGGAAAGGACAAAACACTTCTTCGATATGATGGTGTTCTGATTTTACAGCTTTTACAGCATCTAATAAAACCTCGTCATCGTTGTAAAACGCGTGAATAACTTTTGATGCTCCCATAATTACTCTTTATCTTTTTTAGTTGATTTACCTTTTGCCTTCTTCACTTTGATTTCTGGCTTGGTAGGTATACCCTCTTCATCTCTTCTAATCTTATAGAACTCACCTGAAGATTTCAAAATGGTTTTTACTTCCGCCTGAGCAATTACAGGGAAGGTTCTTGCGTACAACAAGAATAACACAAAGAAAAATCCGATGGTTCCGATAAAGATACCCACGTCTACGAAAGTTGGCTCAAAACGCCACCATGTAGATGGTAAGTGACCTTTACTTAATACAATGGCAATAATGTCAAATCTCTCAAACCACATACCGATGTTAATCGCAATGGAAATTATGAAAGACCAAACAAAGCTTCTTCTAATCTTCTTGATCCAAAGCAACTGCGGAATCGCGATGTTGAATAACAATAGCGAATAGAATGCCCACCAATATGGACCCGTTGCTGCACCTACAGATAGGTACGTATAATATTCATAAGGAGAACCTGTATACCATGCAATGAAGAATTCAGTTGCATAAGCCACAGCCACAATACCACCCGTTAAGATGATTACGATGTTCATGTACTCAATATGTAATCTTGTAATGTATGCCTCTAAATTGGTCACTTTACGCATGATACCTAATAAGGTCTGTACCATTGCGAATCCAGAGAAAATCGCCCCTGCAACGAAATATGGAGGGAAGATTGTTGAGTGCCAACCTGGGTTTACCGAAGTAGCAAAGTCAAAGGATACGATGGTGTGTACAGAAAGTACTAATGGCGTTGCCAAACCGGCTAATACCAATGATACTTCTTCAAAACGCTGCCAGTCTTTTGCTCTACCCGACCATCCGAAAGAAATCAAAGAATAAATCTTTTTCTGGAATGGCTTTACCGCTCTATCACGAATCATGGCGAAATCTGGTAATAAACCTGTCCACCAGAAAACTAATGATACCGATAAATACGTAGAGATCGCAAATACGTCCCAAAGTAGTGGAGAGTTAAAGTTTACCCATAACGATCCGTAGGTATTTGGAATTGGTAATACCCAGTATCCGTTCCATGGACGACCCATGTGGATGATTGGGAATAAACCTGCCTGGAATACCGCAAAAATTGTCATCGCCTCTGCAGAACGGTTAATCGCCATTCTCCATTTCTGACGGAATAAAAGAAGTACTGCAGAAATCAGTGTTCCTGCGTGACCAATACCTACCCACCATACAAAGTTGGTGATATCCCATGCCCAACCGATGTTTTTACTTAGACCCCAAACACCAATTCCGGTTCCAATGGTGTAAAAAATACAGCCAAATCCCCATAACATTGCTGCTAAAGAAATATAAAATGCTATGTACCAATTCTTATTGGCCTTTCCTTCAATCGGCTTGGCAATGTCTTCGGTAATATCATGGTAAGTTTTATCACCTAATACTAAAGGTTCCCTAATGGGTGCTTCGTAATGAGACATATTCTATATCTTAATTTTAATTACGCTTCGTTTGTATTTCTAACTTTCACTTGATAAATCACATTCGGCTTGGTCTGTAAATAATCCAATACGCCATAGGCTCTTTTATCAGTTACCAATGGTGTAACTGCATCTTCTTTGTTATTTACATCTCCAAACACCAATGCTCCTGTTGAACAGGCTGATGAACAAGCAGTTGAGAATTCATTAGTTCTAACAGCTCTTCCTTCTTTCTTCGCTTGAAGGATGGTAGCTTGGGTTGATTGTATACAGAATGAACATTTTTCCATAACCCCTCTTGAACGAACTACTACGTCTGGATTCAATACCATTTTACCGTAGTCACTATTCATGTTATAGTCAAACTCATCATTATTCGAATAGTTGAACCAGTTGAATCGACGCACACGGTAAGGACAGTTGTTTGCACAGTAACGTGTACCAACACATCTGTTGTAAGTCATCTGGTTTTGTCCTTGACGACCATGCGTAGTGGCAGCAACCGGACAAACCGTCTCACATGGAGCGTGGTTACAGTGCTGACACATCATTGGTTGGAAGGTTACTTCTGGATTCTCTGCTTCCGTTTCTAAAGCACGATACATTTCGGCACGACTTAGGCCTTGCTCTTTCGCATCTTCTCTAGTTTCAACTTCAGAAGAGTAATATCTATCGATACGCAACCAGTGCATATCTCTACCGATACGTACTTCTTTTTTACCTACAACTGGCACGTTGTTTTCAGCATGACAAGCAACCACACAAGCACCACAACCGGTACAAGTATTTAAGTCGATTGACAATTTGAAGTGGTGACCCATTTCTCTGTTGTGCTCATCCCATAAATCGATGGAATTGGCTTCAACTTCGTTGTGATCGTAAGATACGTACGCAGGCTTGTTCCAACCGTGGTGGTGATCTTTAGGATCAACAGTTAAGTATTCTTTTAAAGTAGTTACTTTAAGAATATCGTGTCTTCCAGCAATGGTCTTTTGTACCTGAGTACAAGCAAACTGATGCCATCCTGATGTTTTCTCAATGCTCACATCAAACTGGAAGTTGTTAAAGTCTTTATAGAATGGATAAGCGTTTACACCTACCTGCATTTCTTCTTTTAATCCTACTGTTCTACCATAACCAAGCGATAATCCAATAGATCCTTTTGCTTGCCCTGGTTGAATCATTACAGGAACATTTTCTAAGGTTACTCCGTTTACCTTTAAAGTAGCGTAGTTTCCATCAATAGCTCCATTATCTCTAACCGGATTCTTAAATCCTAATTCGTTGGCATCTGCCATTGAAATCGATAAGTAATTATCCCAAGAAGCTCTTGTAATTGGATCAGGGAACTCTTGTAACCAAGGATTGTTCGCTTGCTTCCCATCTCCTAAACCAGCAGTGGTATACAAGCTCAATTCATACTTAGAACCTTTTACACTTCCTGCAAGTGCTGAAGCCACTGAGGCTACATCAATATCTTTAGCTTCTGGAGCATCGGTAACCCCCGTGTGATAGAAACCATCGTGAAGTACCTTGTTCCAAGAAGTATCTGTAATTACAGAATCAGACCAATAGGTCTTTAAGTAATTGTAATAATTTGAATCGCTACCAGACCATTTTAATAAAATGTCTTGCGCTTGTGCTGTATTGAACAACAACTGAATGGTAGGCTGCATCAATCCGTATTGACCCGCTCTAAACTGAGTATCTCCCCAAGACTCTAGGTAATGAGAAATTGGCAATGCATAATCCATCGCTTCTACCGTGCTGTTGAATTCTGTAGACATGGCTACCTTCAAAGAAACCTTATCCAAGGCTCCAGTGAACTCACTTGCATTAGGAAGGGTGAACGCTGGGTCAACATTTAAGGTGATCAAACCACCAACGTTACCAGACTTCATATTGGATACCAATTGTTGCACAGCCATATCATCACCTTGACGTGTATGAATGGTATTTACGGTATCAATAATTTCACTTTGCAATACTTTATTGATTGCTAAAGTGATTAATTGTGCATTCTTATCATTAATCCCTGTTACAACAACTGCATCTTTTCCAGCTTTCTTAAGTACTTGAGCAACTTTCTTGATCTCTGCATCTACAGGAGTTGCTTTGGATGGAACATTCGTTCCGGTTAAGGCTTTGTACAAGTTCAACAAGGCATATACCTGATCAGATGGCTTTACCACCACTCTCTTATCGGCATTTGCACCAGTTAATGACATATTGCTTTCAAACTGAACATGGTAAGACATTTCACCATTTTCTGGTTTTCTTCCTTCAGCATATTCAACTTCAAAACCACCGTGCCAATCACCTAAGAAATCAGCTCCAAAAGAAACGATTGCTTTCGCATCTCCTAATTTGTAGCTTGGCAAAGCACGTACTCCATACATGGCATTGAATGCTTCCACTGCACCGTACTCTGAAATCGCATCGTATACCACATGCTTCACATTCGGATAAGCTGCGATAAATTCAGAAATGATTTTATCGGTAGACGGACTCGCCATGGTACCTGTTAAAAGAACTACCTCTTTATTGGCTTCTTTCAACTGTGTTAAAGCAGTACCTATTTCGTTATGAGCATCTGCCCAAGTAATCTTCTTTTTTGCTTTTGAAGGCTCTTTCAAACGCAACTTCTCATCATACAATGATAATACAGAAGCCTGCACTCTAGCAGTAGTAGAACCTTTCGCATCTTTGTTTGGCATGATTTGGATAGGTCTACCCTCTCTTGTTTTTACCAAGATGTTTGCAAAGTCATATCCATCTGCCATAGAAGTAGCATACCAATCTGCAACACCAGCGATGATGTCGTTTGGTTTTACTACGTAAGGAATTGATTTGTTTACTGGTCCTTCACAAGCCGCTACTGTTGCAGCTGCCGTTGTAAAACCAATATACTTTAAGAAATCTCTTCGCGTGGTGGAAGAACTTTCTAAGGTTTCCTTATTACCCAAGAACTCATCTGTCGGAATGTCTTGAACAAATTCATTGTTCGCCACATTTTGAACTACCGTATCGTTTTCTAGTTCTTGATAACTTTTCCAATATTTCTTATTTGAAGCCATGTAATACTTTTCGTTTTTGGTTATGAGTAAATATCAATTAACGGTTCATTAATAATGACACTTACCACATTCCTTACCTCCTAATTGAGCTATGGTAACTTCTTCTACGTTATATTTTTTAGCCAACTCGTCGTGAATCTTTTTGTAGTAATCATTACCCTTCAAATCCACTTTTGTTTCTCTGTGACAGTCGATACACCATCCCATGGTTAATGGAGAGTGTTGGTACATTTCATCCATTTCCTCTACAGGACCATGACATTTCTGACATTTCAATCCTGCCACAGTTACGTGCTGTGAGTGATTGAAATACGCAAAGTCAGGTAGGTTGTGAATTCGAATCCATTTAATTGGTTTCGTTTTCCCTGTGTATTCTAAGTTTTCCTTATCCCATCCGGCAGCGTCGTAGATTTTCGCAATCTCTCTATCCAACTCAGCTTTCCCGTATGTGATACCGTCCCACTCGATTTCCGTTCCTTCAGCAACCTCAGCGATATTCATGTGACAGTTCATACAAACGTTCACAGAAGGAATACCAGAGTGCTTGCTATGTTTTGCAGAAGAGTGACAGTATTGACATTCAATCTTGTTTTCACCAGCGTGAATTTTGTGAGAGAATGCGATAGGCTGTAAAGGACTGTAACCTTTATCGACACCTACTTTGAAAAGCAATCCGAATCCTACATAAGCCGTAATCAACAACAAGAAGATCGTTCCTGTTACGTGCAAGAAGGTGTTTTGTTTTACACCAATCCAAAGTTCTTCCAAATCTCTTCTAAGATTGGATTGTACTTCTGGCTTGGTATTGCCTTTCAATTCGTTTACTTGCTTCAACAAGCTCGCGATCATCAAGAAGGCAACAATGATAGCAGCACAAAGAATGTAAATCAACCATTCTGGCGCCCCTTGCTTTCCTCCACCAGCAACAGCCGTTGTGTCAGCCACAACCTCTTTTTTGATCTCACCTACGGTGGTGTAATACAAAATGTCGTCAATTTGCTGGTCTGTAAGTTGAGGGAATGCTGTCATCGCTGATGGATGATATTCAGCAGCCTCTCTCGCTTCAGCGTTCACTTTTTGGAATTCAGCATTGTTGCGAATCCAAGACTTCAACCAATCATTTTCTCTTCTAGTCTCAACACCAGCAAGCGCAGGTCCGATTAACTTTCCATTCAGCTTATGACAAGATGCACAAAGAGATTTGAACAATTTGCGACCTTCTTTTTGTCTTGCTTCATCCACATCTTGCGCCGAAGCAACACTTAAATTAAAAAGTAAAAGGAATGTAAAACTTTGGAGTAAGTATGTCTTAATTTTACTGTGCAGAAATACACTTTTCATATTTACAATGTAGTTTTTGTTTGCTTTGATACTGCTGCAAATTTCTTTTGCAACAAGTTGAGCAAAAATAGTATATATGAAGAAATTTTTGACCGTATAATGGGGCTTAAATACTAATTTATAATTATTCTAAATAAAGTTAATTTGGAATAAATATGAATTGAACTCGTTATTTTTACAAACGCTTAATTCAGTGAATATGAAGGTTTTTAAATTATTTTTCTTAGGATGCGTTTTTGTCCTATTCAGTTCGGGTCTTCAGGCTCAGAATGGAAAAACAACGAGCAGTGATGCCATTCAAAAACTGATCACTAAAAAAAGAGCATTTAACAAAAAATACGGTTATGGATTTCGCATTCAGATTTATTATGGGCAAGAAGACGAGGCTCGTAAATTGCGAAAAAGTTTCCGCACGAACTTTCCAAAAACCAAATCGTACTTAACTTATGAGCAACCCTATTGGAAAGTGCTTGTGGGTGATTATAAAACCAAATTGGAAGCGGATCGCGCTTCTTTGGCTATCTCAGAAAAATTTGCTGGACTAATTATTGTACCGTTAGGCAAGTAAAAAAGAAATTATTTCAATTTCTTTTTTACCGCTACTTCTTGGTAGGCTTCAATTTGATCGCCTATCTTAATATCGTTATATCCTTTGATTTGAAGACCACAATCGTATCCTTTTGCCACCTCTTTAACGTCATCTTTGAATCGTTTTAAGGAAGCCAATACACCATCGTGCACTACAATTCCGTCTCGTACGATTCGTACTTTCGAGTCTCTGTAAATCTTACCAGTCATCACCATACAACCTGCAATATTTCCGATTTTAGAAATTTTATAAACTTCTCTAATCTCCACATTACCAGTTACTTCCTCTTTCATTTCTGGCGACAACATTCCTTCCATTGCATCTTTCAAGTCGTTGATAGCATCATAGATAATGGAGTATGTTCTGATATCCACTTCCTCTTTGTCGGCAACGGCTCTCGCGTTTCCTTGAGGTCTTACATTAAATCCGACAATGATGGCATCTGAAGCAGTTGCTAACAATACATCACTTTCTGTAATGGCACCAACGCCTTTGTGTAAGATATTCACTTGAATTTCTTCAGTGGAAAGTTTCTGGAATGAATCCGTTAATGCTTCTACGGATCCGTCCACATCCCCTTTCAAGATGATATTCAACTCTTTAAAGTCGCCCAATGCAATTCGTCGACCAATCTCATCAAGCGTTAATGTTTTCTGAGTTCTAACAGATTGCTCACGTTGCAATTGCGAACGTTTTGCAGCAATTTGCTTGGCTTCACGCTCATCATCAAATACATTGAATTTATCACCTGCCTGAGGAGCGCCATCCAGACCTAAAATTGAAACTGGTACAGATGGACCTGCTTGCTTCACTTTTTTACCCTTATCATCAAACATGGCTTTTACCTTACCGCTATTCTTACCGGCTAAAATGTAATCACCAATTGCTAGGGTACCTGCTTGCACCAAAATGGTGGTGACATAACCACGTCCTTTGTCCAACTGTGCTTCCACAACCGTACCCAAGGCATTTTTATCTGGATTGGCCTTTAATTCGAGAATTTCGGCCTCTAACAATACTTTTTCAAGTAACTCATCAATCCCTTGCCCTGTTTTGGCCGATATATCTTGAGATTGGATGTTACCACCCCATTCTTCCACCAATAGGTTCATGCTCGATAACTGTGTTTTCACGTTATCTGGATTGGCATTTGGCTTATCAATTTTGTTAATTGCAAAGACGATAGGTACTCCCGCAGCTTGTGCGTGAGAAATCGCTTCCTTGGTTTGTGGCATCACGTCATCATCTGCAGCCACAACAATAATTACCAAATCCGTTACTTGAGCACCTCTAGCACGCATTGCCGTAAAAGCCTCGTGACCCGGTGTATCTAAGAAGGTTATTTTTTGGTCTCCAACGTTCACAGAGTAAGCACCAATATGCTGGGTGATTCCTCCACTTTCGCCTTCGACAATATTTGCGTTTCGAATGTAATCTAGTAAAGATGTCTTACCGTGATCTACGTGACCCATAACTGTTACAATCGGTGCACGCGTTTCCAAATCTTCTGGTTTGTCTTCAACCTCTTCAATAGATTCTTCAACCTCTGCTCCAATGAATTCTACTTCGTAGTTAAACTCCTCGGCAACAATCACCAAGGTTTCTGCATCCAATCGCTGGTTCATGGTCACCATCATTCCTAAAGACATACAAGCAGAAATTACGTCCGTAACAGCCACTTCCATCATGGTTGCTACCTCACTAACCGTAACAAATTCTGTTACCTTTAGTACTTTACTTTCTTCTTGAGCTGCTTGCAATTCTGCCTCCGACTGTTGACGGTGTGCATCTCTTTTCTCTCTTCTATATTTGGCACCTTTTCCTTTGCTCGACTTTCCTTGCAATTTTTCAAGAGTTTCGCGGATCTGTTTTTGGATTTCTGCCTCTGTAGGCTCCTCTTTTTGGAAAGCAGGTCTTTGGTTCCCTCTTCCTCTTCCACGGTTTCCTTGATTTCGGTTGTCGTTTCTTTGTCCGGAATTGTAAGGCTTCGTAATACGTTTTCTTTTCTTACGATTTTCTTTCTTATCGTCGTCTTTCTTGTCGTCCTTGGGTTTCTTCTTAGGTTTTTCGAATTGTTTTAAATCAATCTTCTTATCCTTCAGAATTTTCGGACCATCAAGTTTTTTATACTTGGTCTGGATAACATCACTCTCCGGTTTTGCTTCCTCAGCAGGAGAAGCTGTCTTTTCTTCTTTCTTTTCTTCAGCAGCAGGCTTAACTTTCTTTTTCTCAACCTTAGGAGCAGGCGTCTCTTCCTTGACCTCTTTGGTTTCCTCTTCTTTAGGTTTTCCAGCAGTATCCAAATCGATTTTACCCACAGGTTTGAATTCGATTTTCTCTGCCTTGGCCTTTAGAATCTCCTCTTTCTTCGCCTCTTCTTCTTTTTGTTTTTCGAGCTTAGCTTCTAATTCTAAACGCAGTGCTTCTTTCTCCTTTCGCTTCTCTTCACTAAATTCTTTAGACGCAGCTTTTTTGCTCGCATCTGTCTCAAATCCGTCTAACAAGACCTGATACTCCTCCTGAGTAATTTTTGTAGTAGGTCTCGCTTCAATTTGATGACCGTTGTTTGCCAAATGCTCAACAGCTCTATCTAATGAAATGTTTAACTCTCGCAGTACTTTGTTTAGCCTTAATGTTTTGCCTACAGCCATATATGTTTTTTACCTTTAATAATCTTTTTTAGAAAGGAAGATTATTCTTCAAACTCTTCCTTCAAAATGCGCTGAACATCAATAATGGTTTCTTCTTCCAAATCGGTTCTTTTTACCAATTCTTCCACACTAGTTTCCAACACGCTTCTTGCTGTGTCAAGTCCAATGTTCTTGAATTCCTGAATGATCCAGCTTTCGATTTCATCAACAAATTCTGTCAATTCAACATCCTCTTCTTCAAGTCCGTCACGTTGAACATCAATATCATAACCTGTTAAATCACTCGCTAATCTAATATTTACTCCGCCACGTCCAATTGCTTTAGAAACTTCTTCCGGTTTTAACAGTACATTCACACGTCCTTTCTTCCCTTTTTTAGCTTCTTCATACATTTCAATATCCATAGAAGTTACCTTCGCAGGACTCAATGCTCTTGCAATATACAATTGTTCGTTTTTGGTGAAATTAATTACGTCAATATTTTCGTTCCCTAATTCTCTCACAATTCCGTGAATTCTAGAACCTTTCACACCAACACAAGCTCCTACTGGATCAATACGGTCATCGTAAGAATCAACCGCAACTTTTGCTTTTTCGCCTGGCACTCTTGCCACACCTTCAACAGTAATTAATCCGTCAAAAACTTCCGGAATTTCTTGTTCAAACAATTTGTTCAAAAATTCTGGTGAAGTTCTTGACAATATAATAGAAGGTTTGTTACCTCTTAACTCTACAGATTTAATCACACCTCTTACTGCATCACCTTTACGGAAAAAGTCAGATCGAATTTGTTCGCTTTTTGGCAACACAATCTCATTTCCTTCGTCGTCCAAAAGAATGATGGCATTGTGTCTTACATGGTGTACTTCAGCACTAAACAACTCGCCCTCTAATTCCTTAAATTGTTTGAAAACATTCGTACTGTCGTGTTCGTGAATTTTAGAAATCAAGTTTTGACGTAAGGCCAAGATAGATCTTCTTCCTAGATCGCCAAGCTTCACTTCTTCAGAAACATCCTCACCAATTTCAAAATCAGGCTCAATTTTCACAGCCTCGCTCAATTCAATTTCTTCGTTGTCATCTTCTACCTCACCATCGGCAACAACCACTCGGTTTCTCCAAATTTCCAAGTCACCTTTATCTGGGTTGATAATGATATCAAAGTTGGCATCCGACCCAAATTTTCGTTTTAAAGCAGCTCTTAACACTTCCTCTAAAATGGCCATTAGGGTAACTCTGTCTATACTCTTATTGTCTTTGAATTCTGAAAACGATTCTATTAATGCTAAATTTTCCATTGTTTATTTTAAAAAACGATCTTCACTTTTGCTTGTATTATATCTTCGAAATTAATCTCTTTGTTGTGGGTTACGGTAATTTTACCCTTCCCAATCGGCTTCTTCTCTCGGCTCTTCCACTCGAGTTGAATAGTCGTATCACTAACTGCTATCAACCTACCTTCATAATTTTCTTCCTCCGTTGAAACCTTTAAAATCTTTTCAATATTCTTCTTATACTGTCTATGAAAACGAAGTGGTTCGGCAATATCTGGCGAAGACACTTCCAACGAAAAGTCTTCCTCCTCTCTGTCTAAATTGTGCTCTACGTTTCTACTAACGCGAATGCATTCACTCAAAGGAACTCCTTTGTCTCCATCAATAATAACCTTAATTTTATTTGCAGCTGTTATTGATAGATCTATCAAAAACAAAGATGGATTTTCTTCAAGCGCCTCATTTACAAGTTTTTCAACTTTCTCTCGGTTCATTTTATGTATAAAAAGAGGGGACTCTCGTCCCCTTCATATCCTTTAAAATCGTTGCAAATATACAAAATGAATCAAACTACACAAAGAAGAGAATGTCATTTATTTTTCTTATATTTATATTAATGATAAACGATTAACGACCGACTTATGAAGCGAATTTTAGTGCCAATTGATTTTTCTAGAACCTCTGAATACGCAACAAAGATGGCAGCCCGAATCGCGAAGAAATCCGGAGCTGAAATTTATTTGTTGCATATGATAGAATTACCCACTGGTATTGTTGATATGGGAGCAGGTGCCAACTTTAGCATTCCAGAAAGCATGCTGTATTTGAGAAAATTGAAAGAACGCATGCTCGAATACAAAGAGAAGTTTTTTGACGATCCTAAAAAAGTACACCATTCTATATTATTCTTACACCCGTATGAAGGAATCGTAAAGTACACTAAGAAAATCAATCCAGACATTATTGTGATGGGATCTAGAGGACTCTCTGAATTCGAAGGCATTGTGATTGGTTCCAATACAGAAAAAGTTGTACGTACTTCAGAAACCCCGGTTGTGGTTGTTAAAAAAGACGAAACCAAATTCAGAATTAAAAATATTGTGTTTGCTTCAGATTTTGCGAAGGAGAATGAAAAGGACGTCTTGAGAAAAGTGCAAAATTTTGCCGCTAGCTTTGGAAGTAGAATTCATTTGTTGAAGGTGAATACACCCACCAAGTTTGAAAGCACCTATGAGGCGAGACAGAGCATTCAAGAATTCATTGAAGATATTGAACTTGATAAATATTCTGTAAACGTTTACAATGATGTAAGTATCGAAAAAGGTATTTTACACTTTGCCCAGGAAATTGATGCCGATTTAATTTCACTCTGTACCCACGGAAGAAGTGGAATCGCGCATTTATTTACCAGTAGTGTTACTAAAAATTTAACCAAAAACGCCCTGAAACCCATGTTGACCATTAAGGTTTAAAGGTTTCAAAACTTCACACTAACCGTTGCTATTGAAATTGGAATTGGTCGAACGAAACATTCGTTGAAACCCTCCAATATGGGACCTTATTCTATAAAATCAACCAATTATGAATAAGACAATGAACTATGAGCAATTGTTGGAAAGAATTGAATTTCTTGAACAAGAGAATGCTCGATTGAAAGAGGAAGACAATCGTGAGCATCAATCGTTATTAACTGCCATTACCGAAAGTTTCCCAAGTGCCTATGTCGCAATTATTGATGCAGATTATACGGTTCGATATGCTTCTGGGCAGCAGTTCCAAAAATCAGGTCTCGACAGCAATGCTTTTGTCGGATTGAAGTTGGAAGATATTCTGGGAAACCATGCCAAAACAGTCAAAGAATACTTCTCAAAGACCTTCAAAGGAGAGGATCAAGAATTTGAGCTTTTCAGAAATGATAAATACCTCTTGTATCGCACAACACCACTACACAACAATGATAAAACAATTAGTAGTATTCTCGTTGTTGTAGAGAATATTACTGAAAAAAAATTAATCCAAAAGCAATTTGAAGAAAGCCTTAAAAATCAGCAGGAGTTAGCTGACATTATGGAAAGGTCGCCATTAGGAATTGCCATTCTCGACGAGGAAACCAATATCGTCAAATGTAACGAAGCACTCTGTAACATCACAGGGTATTCCATGGAAGAATTGACCAGCCAAAACCGACAGGACATACTCACTCCAAAACGATGGATACCCGTTGAAAAAAGATTGCTGAAAAAACTTTCACCCGATAATCGAATCATCCGAACTAATAAAGAAATTGTTCATAAGGATGGCTCTGAAATTCCGGTTCAAATTACCGCTCAGGCCAATTTTAACAAGAAAGGAAAACTTATAAATTTTGTTGCATTTCTGGAGGATATCTCGGACAGAATCGATGCCCAAAAAGAGATTAAAGAAAATCAAGAAACCCTAAACCTAATACTAGACAACATACCTTTCGGAATTTATGTACACGACCTCGATGGCAAAATCAAAAGGGTAAATCAATATTCCATAAAAGATTCGGGATTTAGCCGAGAGGAATTATTAGAAATGAACATCTCTGAAATTGATACAGAGGGTGGAAATCCTGAAATATTCAAAAAGCTTTATAACAAAGTATTAAAAGGAGATAATAGAGAAAATTACAGACGACATTTACATAAAAACGGAGAATTATATCCAGTACAGGTCAACTTAAATGCTATCAAAATTGAGGGCGTGAAACATATTGTGGCCATTGTTCAAAATATTACGGATCGCATACAACTGCAGCATGATTTAATAGAACAAAATGATCAGCTCCAATTCATTTCATCCTTACTTACCAAAGTTGGAACAATGGCTAAAGTAGGTGGCTGGCAGGTCAACCTCAAGACACAATCGGTAATTTGGACAGATGAAGTCTACACCATCCATGAAACGAATCGACAAGAGCATTCACCAACTTTGACTTCTGGGGTTGAATTTTATACTCCTGAATCAATTCCTATACTAACCAAGGCCTTGCAAAATGCCATGGAAAGTGGTGAAACTTTCGATGAAAAATTGCAAATCATTACTAAGGAAGGAAATCGCAAGGATGTCTGGGTATTGGGTTATGCAAAAAATGACGCAAAGGGAAATCCTGAGTCCATTTATGGGGTAATCCAGGACATTACTGAGCAAAAGAAAGCTGAATTAGAACTCATCAAAGCAAAGGCACGAGCAGAGGAAAGCGACCGATTAAAATCGGCTTTTATTGCCAATATGAGTCATGAGATTCGAACCCCATTGAATGCCATTTTGGGCTTTTCGCAACTCCTTAAAAAAGACGCATTTAGTGCGCAGAAAAAGAAAACCTTTATCGAACAAATCGAAATGGGTGGTAAACGTTTGTTGGCCATTCTCAGTGATATTCTCGATATTTCAAGAATTGATGCCAAAGAATTACGCATCGAAAAAAAAGAATTCAACCTTAAGAATTTATTAAACAGACTAAAAGACCAATTTTTAATACACGAATCCAATGAAAACTGCTCCATCAAAGTTATTGCTGGCCATCCTGATTCTAATTACAAATTCAAAACCGATCCAAATCGACTTTCTCAAATTTTGAGTAATCTGCTAGAGAACGCAATAAAATACACCAAAAACGGAAGTGTCACCTTAGGATATGAAGTTAGAGATAAAGAATTGGAATTTTTTGTAAAAGATACTGGGCAAGGCATCCATGAAGCTGACTTTGAAAGAATCTTTGAGCGATTCACCCAATTGAATTTGGACTACACAAAATCGGTCTCCTCTGGAACTGGACTCGGATTGCCCATTGTAAAAAACCTGGTGGCCCTTTTAGGTGGAAGAATTTGGGTAGATTCAAAAATTGGTCACGGTAGCACCTTCTATTTTACCCTACCCATAGAGACCATCACAAAAACCGAAATAGAAGAAATCAAAAAAACCACAACCCCTGAAGAAAGTAGGTTGACAAAGGGAAGCACTATTTTAGTTGCCGAAGACCAAGAATCAAACTTTTTATTTGTGCAAACCGTTCTTTCGGATTATGAAGTCAATATTATTCATGCAAAAAATGGACAAGAAGCGGTGGATTTATTCTCAAAAAACGATGACATTGATCTCATTTTAATGGACATCAAAATGCCAATTATGGACGGGTTTGAATCGACTTCCGCCATTCGTAAAATAGATCAAAAGATTCCGATTATTGCGCTGACTGCTTATGCCATGGAGTCCGATATGAAAAAGGTTCTACAATCAGGATTCAATGATTTTATCGCAAAACCTGTGGATATCACGATACTTCTAGAGGTTATGAAGAAATACATCACAATGAAACAATAATATGGCGTTCAAAATTTCATATTACGGTATAAATCCATGTGTCAGGTTTAGTAAAGACAGTACGTTTCAGGATCTTATTGATGCCAACACCTACCTTACGACCTTTTCAAACTACCGATTTACCGAATTTGAAATTTGGGATTTCTCCTTAATTGATGATATGGAAATCGATGAATCCATGGTTGAATTAGCGACTGCTGTAGATCTAGGAGCTTCCTATGAAAACCAAAACTTAAAAGTAGCCTATGTAGGTCATGTAAAGGAATTAGAAATGTTAATGTCGGATTATTTGGAAGCCTTGAAGAATACCAATTGGGAGATTCGTTTGTTCGAAGAATTCAAAGACGCAGAAAAATGGTGTACCCGAAATAAGCCTGAAACAAGTCAAAACCTATTCACTTGGATTGATGAAAATGTCATTATCACTTTTGGACAAACGAGCAGTTTCGACGAAATAAGTAAGATCAATGACTTTATCCATGGTCTCTCAACTTTTGATAATATGAAATTTCAAATTTGGGACTTTTCAAAAACTGAAAAGATTCATATCGATTCAGAACAGTTGGAAATTATTTCGGAACTGGACAAAAGCGTCCATCATTGGAATACCCAGTTAAAAATTGCCCTGATTTCAGATCGGGAATCAATTTTGGAGCATTTTCAAGAATATGCGCGACTAATGGCTGAAGCCGACTGGCAAGTTAAAATCTTCTCAAACCTGCCAGAGGCTATGAAATGGTGTAATCCGTAAGATTACAGGAGGTAATCTGTACTGATAAAATTGGATTCTTTTTTATCCAGCAATTCATTCAATATCTCCTTGTTATAGCTCGTATCTTTTGATGCTACAAAGGTTCTGATAGAAAAAGATCGTAAAGCATCATGCACACTCAATGTGGCAACGGCCGAATCTTTTCTTCCCGTAAACGGATAAACATCCGGACCACGCTGACAAGACGAATTCAAGTTCACCCGGCAAACTAAATTTACCAAGGAATCAATTAATGGGGCTAGCTTTTCGGTATCTCTTCCAAAAACACTTACCTGCTGTCCATAATTGGATTCTGCCATGTCATCCAAAGGCTTTTGAATATCACTAAAGGAAACAACCGGAATTACCGGTCCGAATTGTTCTTCATGGTACACGCGCATTTCTTTGTTTACTGGATATAAAACAGCAGGATATATAAAGTTATCTGTAGTTTCACCTCCTTTGGCGTTCAACGTTTTCGCTCCTTTTTCATGCGCATCGTCAATAAGTTCTTGAATGTATGCTGTTTTACCAGGTTCTGGTAATGGTGTCAACTTAGCTCCTTCATCCCATGGGTTTCCAAACTTCAAGGCATCCACGGCTGCCGAAAACTTACTATTGAACTCTTCTACAATCGAATCGTGCACATAGATAATTTTTAGGGCGGTACAACGCTGTCCGTTGAATGAGGTAGCCCCGTTAATGCATTCTGCAATGGCCAAATCTAAATCGGCATCTGGTAATACAATGGCAGGGTTCTTGGCTTCCAATCCGAATACCAATCGCAATCTGTTTTTGTTTGGGTGATTGGCCTGAATTGCATTGGCAGACTTACTATGACCAATCAATGCCAGCACATCAACTCTACCCGTTTTCATAATGGGTGTTGCCAATGTTCTGCCTCGACCAAATACCACATTTACAACTCCCTTTGGGAAACTATTTTGGAAAGCTTCTAATAAGGGTGTAATCAATAGCACACCATGTTTAGCAGGTTTGAAAATGGCTGTATTTCCCATGATGATTGCAGGAATCAACAAAGCAAAGGTTTCATTCAATGGGTAGTTGTACGGACCCAAACAAAGTACGATTCCTAAAGGTCCTCTTCGAATGTGTGCATACACTCCAGAGTTTTTGTGAAACTTCGCAGAATCACGATCCATTTGCTTGTAATCTTCAATGGTATCGTAGATGTAGTCTACAGTTCTATCGAATTCTTTTTCGGAATCAGGTAATGATTTTCCAATCTCCCACATGAGTAGTTTTACAATTTCGGACCGTTTGGTCTTCATCTGTTCAACGAACTTTTCCATGCAAGCAATTCGCTCTTCAACCTTCATGGTTGGCCAGAGCCCTTGCCCTCTATTGTAAGCACTTGCCGCTGCCTCTAAGGCATCTAAGGCTTCCGTTTCTGTTAGAACAGGAATGCTACCCAATAAAGTTGGTTTGTACTCTTCTGTTGAAGAAATGGTCGAATAAACCTCAGCGGTTTGCCCTTTCCATTCTTTTAATTCCCCGTTAATTAAGTAAGTTGATTGATGAGTTTGCTTTTCAATTTGAAATTGACTTGGAATACTCATGTCGTAGTTTTTTATGTGTCTAACAAAATTACACCAAAAATTGGAATAAGTCTGGCTTGTTGTTCAGATAGTCTCCGAAGAATTTCTTTTCCTTCATTCGTGAAATCAAGGGTTCTAAATCAGTAGAAGATTTTAATTCCAAACCTACTACGGCAGCCCCATTTTCACGGTTGGTTTTCTTGGTGTATTCGAAGTGAGTGATGTCGTCATTCGGACCTAAAATTTCAGCCACAAATTCCTTTAACGCCCCAGCTCTTTGAGGGAATTTGATGATGAAATAATGCTTCAAATTAGCATATAACAAAGCGCGTTCTTTGATTTCGGCCGTTCTGGTGATATCGTTATTACTCCCGCTCACCACACAAACCACATTCTTTCCAACGATTTGCTCTTTGTAGGCATCCAAAGCGGCAATACTCAATGCACCGGCTGGTTCTACCACAATCGCATCTTTGTTGTACAAATCTAAAATGGTCTGACAAATCTTACCTTCATCTACCGTAATCATATCGTGAAGATGCTCTTTACAAATAGCAAAATTTTTATCTCCCACTCTTTTGACGGCAGCACCATCAACAAAATTCTCAATCTGTTTCAAACGAACTACTTGATTGGCTTCTATAGCTTTTTGCATGGAGGGTGCTCCTTTGGGCTCAACCCCGATAATTTTAGTTTCTGGAGACATCTGTTTAAAAACAGCACTCAACCCTGAAGAGAGTCCGCCACCCCCAACAGGAACAAAAATGTAGTCTATTTTTTCTTGAGATTGCTCCACAATTTCCAAACCAACGGTGGCTTGTCCTTCGATTACTTTTTCATCATCAAATGGATGAATAAAGGTCTTGTTTTGAGAAATGGTCTCTTCAATGGCAGCGTGATAGGCATCGTCAAAAGTATCTCCTTCCAAAACAATTTCTACATAGTTTTCGCCGAACATCTTTACCTGTTCTACCTTTTGCATTGGTGTGGGTGCAGGCATGAAAATTTTACCTTGAATTTTCAATCGGTTACACGAGAGTGCTACACCTTGTGCATGATTTCCAGCACTGGCACATACAATTCCGTTTGCTTTTTCAGCTTCACTCAAGGATGAAATCTTATTGAAAGCTCCTCTGATTTTGTAAGAGCGTACGATTTGCAAATCCTCTCGCTTATACAAAACATTGCATTGAAATTCTTTAGAAGCCCGATTGTTGTACATCAATGGCGTTCTAGAAGAAACCGCTTTTAAGCGCTCAGCCGTTTCACGAACACAGTCCAAGGTTGGATAATAATATGTGGTGTTTGTTTGCAAACTATCTTAGATTAAGCGGTAACCAATTGGTTTTCTTCAACTTCTGTTTTAATGGATTTCATCGCAGTCATAGAAGCTCTTAATTTGGCTCCAACAAGCTCAACTGGATGATTTCGAATCACCTGGTTCACATGAATTAATTGCTGGTTGTCTACAGCATTAGAACTAGAAAAAGCGGTTCCAATAACATCCGTTGAAACCTTACTCATAAAGTCTGCGAGTAAAGGCTTACAGGCATGATCGAACAGGTAACATCCATATTCTGCAGTATCTGAAATCACACGATTCATTTCATACAACTTCTTACGTGCAATGGTATTGGCAATTAATGGTGTTTCATGAAGGGATTCGTAGTAAGCCGAAGCATCAATAATTCCGGATTCTGTCATAGACTCAAATGCCAATTCTACACCTGCACGAACAAAAGCAACCAATAAGGTTCCGTGATCGAAATATTCTTGTTCTGAAATGTGTTCAGCGGTAATTTCTTGTTTTTCAAAGGCGGTTTCACCTGTAGCTTTTCTCCATGTCAATAGATTGATATCGTCGTTCTTCCAATCCTCCATCATGGTCTTGGAAAAATGACCTGTCATGATATCATCCATATGCTTTTGAAACAAAGGACGCATGATATCTTTTAACTCTTCACTCAATTCAAAGGCTTTGATTTTAGCTGGATTCGACAGTCGATCCATCATGTTGGTAATACCACCATGTTTCAAGGCTTCGGTGATGGTTTCCCATCCATATTGAATCAATTTGGCTGCATAACCTGCATCGATTCCTTCTGCTACCATTTTATCAAAAGATAAAATCGCACCTGTTTGTAACAATCCACATAAAATAGTTTGTTCGCCCATCAAATCGGATTTTACCTCAGCCACAAAAGAAGATTCCAAGACTCCCGCTTTATGACCTCCGGTTGCAACAGCGTAGGCTTTGGCTTGGGCCCAACCTTTGTTTTCTGGATCATTTTCTGGGTGCACTGCAATCAAGGTCGGAACACCAAATCCACGTAAAAATTCCTCACGAACTTCGGATCCTGGTGATTTCGGTGCCACCATGATAACGGTTAAATCCTTACGAATTTGCATTCCCTCTTCTACGATATTAAAGCCATGAGAATAACTTAAGGTCGCTCCTTCTTTCATCAAAGGCATCACTGTAGAAACCACATTGGTATGTTGCTTGTCCGGTGTTAAATTGATCACCAAATCGGCAGTCGGAATCAAGTCGTTGTAGGTGCCTACTTCAAAATCATTGGAAGTCGCATTCACATAGGACGCTCTCTTTTCATCAATAGCACCCTGGCGCAAGGCATAAGCTACGTTTAGTCCAGAATCGCGCATGTTTAAGCCCTGATTCAATCCTTGAGCACCGCATCCCACGATGACAATTTTCTTTCCTTCTAAGGCAGATACACCGTCCTCAAATTCTGAGGTTTCCATGAATCTACATTTCCCGAGTTGTTCTAATTTTTCTCTTAGTGATAATGTGTTAAAATAATTTGCCATTTCTTTTTAGTTTGAAAATGCGGCTAGCATTGTTGATATTTTCATTTCGTCCTTGGTTACAGAAATTCGACCTGATCGGGTGAATTGCATGATTCCAAAAACACTTAATTCTCTGTATAAAAGTTCTACTTCTTCTTTTTTTCCAGTTTTTTCAAGTACAAAAAACTCTTTGTTCACCGTCACAATTCTTGCTCCGCTCTCTTTGATGATATTCTGAATTTGTCTTTCCTCAAAAAGTAAATCGGATTTGATTTTAAACAATCCTGATACCTGGTAAATGGTATCCTCGTCTTTGTGATAATAAGCTTTGATGACCTCTACTTGCTTTTCTATCTGACCGATGATTTTTTTCATATTCACTTCAGACACATAAACCACGATGGTAAATCTCGACACCCCTTTAATTTCAGAAGGTGAAGTATTCAAACTCTCAATATTGATATGTCTTCGCTGGAAGATTGCCGAAATACGATTTAGCAATCCGATGTTGTTTTCTGTATATACAGATACCGTAAATAGTTCTTTTTCTGTACTCATAATTATTCCAATCTTACTTCTGAAACACTCGCTCCCGACGGAATCATCGGAAATACATTATCCTCTTTTTCAACACAAACTTCTAAGAAATAGGGCTCCTTTGAAGCGATCATTTCGGCAACAGCATCGGCTAATTCCTCTCGTTTGGTCACCTTTCTTGCGTTGAGATAATATCCTTTGGCAATGGCCACAAAATCTGGATTGATCATTTCGGTCGAAGCATATCGCTTATCAAAAAATAATTGTTGCCACTGTCTAACCATGCCCAAGAAATCGTTGTTCAACACCACGATTTTCACTGCTAATTGTTGCTGAAAAATGGTTCCCAATTCTTGAATGGTCATTTGATAACCACCGTCTCCACAGATCGCTACAACCTCTCGTTCAGGAACGGCCATTTTGGCTCCGATGGCTGCTGGTAAACAGAATCCCATGGTTCCCAATCCGCCTGAAGTAATGTTACTCTTTGATTCTTTGAAATCCGCATAGCGACAAGCAATCATTTGATGTTGACCAACATCAGAAACCACTACCGCCTTTCCATCGGTGTTTTTATTGATTTCCTTCAGAACTTCTCCCATAGTCAATCCTTCCTTATTCGGAAACAAGTCCTTATCGATGATTTTATCGTATTCTACCTTATATAGGTCTTTGAATTGTTGATGCCAAGCTTCGTGGGAATTGGAATTGATAAAAGGTAAAATCTTAGCAAGGTTTGCCTTAGCATCACCCAATACAGCAATGTCTGTTTTTACATTTTTATCTACCTCTGCAGGATCAATTTCAAAGTGAATTACTTTGGCCTGTTTTGCATAAGCATCCAATCGACCTGTCACACGATCGTCAAATCGCATTCCGATAGCGATAAGCACATCACATTCATTGGTCAAAATATTAGGAGCATAATTTCCATGCATTCCCACCATACCCACATTCAAAGGATGGGAAGTCGGAATCGCAGAAGCTCCCAAGATGGTCCATGCAGAAGGAATTCCAGCTTTTTCTATAAAGGTTTGAAACTCTTCTTCTGCTTCACCCAAAATCACACCTTGCCCCCATACCACAAATGGTTTTTTGGCTGAATTAATAAGATCGGCTGCAGCTTTCAAGGTCTCTTCTGAAGAAGTTGGAATTGGATTGTAACTCCTAATTTTTTCGCACTTTTCATAGCTAAAGTCAAACTCTTCAAACTGAGCGTCCTTAGTGATATCCACCAATACTGGACCAGGGCGTCCACTTTTAGCAATATAAAATGCCTTAGCCATTACCTCTGGTATATCTTCTGCTCGAGTCACTTGACAATTCCATTTGGTTACGGGTGTGGAAATACCAACAATATCAGTCTCTTGAAAGGCATCAGAACCTAACAAATGCGAAGGAACTTGTCCCGTTATGCAAACCATAGGTGTCGAATCAATTTGAGCATCGGCAATTCCCGTAATCAAATTGGTCGCTCCTGGACCAGAAGTCGCCATAGCTACCCCCACTTTTCCAGATACTCTTGCATACCCCTGAGCAGCATGAGTAGCCCCTTGTTCGTGTCGTGTTAAGACATGGTGAATCTGATCTTGGTATTTGAACAATTCGTCATAAACTGGCATAATAGCTCCGCCTGGATAGCCATATATGGTTGAAACTCCCTCTTCAATTAAGCATCGAACCACTGCTTCACTTCCTGAAATTCTTTCAGTGATCTTGCTTTCTGATGGAGCTTTTGTAATGGTTTGCGTTCGCATATTTGTTGATTTATTATCCGTCAGTCACACATCCTTTTGAGGCTGATGCAACGATTTTCGAATATTTATGTAAAATTCCTTTTTTGTGTTTTGGTGCAGGGGCTTTCCAATTTGCTCTTCGTTCTTGCAATTCCTCCTCCGATAACAAAACATCAATGGTGTTCTTCTCGGCATTGATTCGAATGGTATCTCCTGTTTCTAGAAGCGCTATGTTTCCACCAGATTGTGCTTCTGGCGTTATGTGTCCCACTACGAATCCGTGAGTTCCTCCAGAAAATCGACCATCGGTAATTAAAGCGACTGATTTTCCCAATCCAGCGCCCATAATCATGGAAGTTGGTTTGAGCATTTCCGGCATCCCTGGTCCGCCTTTGGGTCCAACATAACGGATGACCACTACATCGCCTTTGGAGACATCTCCGTTCGAAATTCCTTCGTTGGCCTCCTGTTCTGAATTGTAGACCACCGCTTTCCCTTCGAAAAAAGCACCTTCTTTTCCTGAGATTTTGGCAACAGCTCCTTCTGAAGCGAGGTTCCCATATAAAATCTGGATATTCCCTGTGGATTTCAATGCGTCTTTGGTCGGATAAATCACGTCTTGATCCTTTTCAAACTCAAGTGCCACCACGTCCTTTAAATTCTCGGCTAGAGTCTTACCGGTAACTGTCAAACAATCACCATGCAGAAAGCCTTCATCCAATAGATACTTCATCACGGCTGGCGTTCCCCCAATGCTATGAATATCTTCCATCAAATATTTTCCTGATGGTTTCAAATCTGCAATCAATGGCGTTCGATCGGAAACTCGTTGAAAGTCCTCTAAAGTAAAATCGATATCTGCTGCATAAGCAATGGCCAAGAAATGTAAAACTGCGTTCGTTGAACCACCCAAAGCATTCACCATAGTAATGGCGTTTTCAATAGATTTTTTCGAAATAATATCCAAAGGTTTCAGATCCTTTTCCAACAACCCTTTTAAAGCCAAAGCCGTTCTCTCTGCCTCCGATTTCTTATTCGGATTTTCAGCCGGAATGGATGAATTGTAAGGCATTGCAAAGCCCATGGCCTCAATCGCCGATGCCATAGTGTTTGCCGTATACATACCACCACAGGCTCCAGCTCCAGGAATCGCATTTTTAATGATTTCTCGATACTCTTGTTCATCGATTTCACCTGCAACCTTTTGCCCTAGGGCTTCGAAGGCTGAAACTATATTTAATTTTCTTCCCTTGTAATTTCCGGAAGCGATGGTTCCACCATACATCATGATGGAGGGTCTGTTCAATCGCAACATGGCAATAACCGCCCCTGGCATGTTTTTATCACAACCAACCACGGCAACCAATCCGTCATAGCTTTGAGCGTTCATAACCGTTTCAATGGAATCTGCAATAATATCTCTTGAAACCAAGGAGTAATTCATACCTGATGTTCCCATGGAAATTCCGTCTGAAACACCAATGGTATTGAATCCCAAACCAACCATATCGGCAATCTTGCATTCCACTTTCACCTCGCCTGCCAATTGGTTCAAATGCATGTTGCAAGGATTTCCATCATACCCCGTACTTGCAATTCCAACCTGTGGTTTGTTCATATCTTCATCGGTCAAACCAACGGCATACAACATCGCTTGCGATGCTGGTTGCGATTCGTCTTGTGTAAGTCTGCTACTGTGTTTGTTCAGTTTCATATTCTTTTCTTCTGTACTAAAGTATTGGCTCTGTTTTTTTATTTTTTTTGAGAAATTCTAATTGGGTTATCCCTAATGGTAGTATTTAGTATTTATATCACTGTTTATCAACGGTTTACTTCGTTTAAAGTTATGATGTTCACTTTTGTATTCTAATAAAAAAAACCTTCCGTAAAAGGAAGGTTTTCAATGTTTTATAGCACAATTCTTCCTATCATTTTCAGTTGAAAATAATAATTCGAATGACTGTAATATTTGTGTATAGTTCTTGCATCTCTAGATTATGGTACTATTCCCCATATGGATGTTTTTGAAATTGATATTGCTATCATTTTGGTTCTCTATGTAATCTGCAACAAAATCACCCACCTTAGAACAAGGAGCCGCGTAAGCATCCTTTCCTTTGAGATCAACTGTGGTAATTCCCAAATTAATGGATTTTTCCACTGCATTTTCAATAGCGGTTGCTTCTTCATACAATCCCAAGTGTTGTAATAACATGGCCGCCGATAAAATGGATGCCAATGGATTGGCAATGTCTTTGCCCTTTGCCTGTGGAAAAGATCCGTGGATGGGTTCAAAAAGTGCATTTTTATCGCCTATTGATGAGGAAGCTAACAAGCCAATGGAGCCACCAATAACGCTAGCTTCATCGGAAATAATGTCTCCAAAAAGATTTTCAGTCAGAATCACGTCAAACTGTTTCGGATTCAAAATCAATTGCATCGCCGCGTTGTCTACAAATAAATATTCCAAGGTTACCTCCGGATAGACTTTGGCAATTTCGGTAACTGTTTTTCGCCACAATCTTGAGGTTTCCAAAACATTGGCCTTATCGACCAAGGTTACTTTTTTCTTTCTGTTTTGAGCTGCCTTGAATGCCAAATGGCTGATTCTAGATATCTCTTCAACCGTGTAAGCACATCCATCAAAAGCAGATTGCCCATCGTCACTCAATTCTTTCACTCCGAAATAGATTCCTCCAGTTAATTCCCTGAAAATAGAGATGTCGGTCCCTTTGATATTTTCCTTTTTCAAAGGTGAATTGGAAATCAATTTGTCATAAGCCTTTACAGGTCTTACATTGCAATACAAGCCCAATTCTTTTCGCAATTTTAGCAATCCTTGTTCTGGTCGAACCTTGGCTGTTGGATCATTATCATATTTCGGATCTCCAATGGCTCCAAATAAAATCGCATCAGATTGCTTACAGATTTCAATAGTTTCATCTGGCAACGGATTACCTGTTTTGTCGATAGCGCAAGCACCCATCAGGGCTTCTTTATAAATAAAAACATGGTCATAAACATCGGCTACTGCCTTCAATGCTTTTTTAGCTTGTGCAATAACTTCAGGGCCAATTCCGTCTCCAGGGATAACTGCAATATTGTATTTCATAACTTAATTGATTGATGCTTCAAATGCTTTTATTTTATCTAATTTACTAACTAAAAAGTCAATATCATCATATCCATTGATCAAACAGGTCTTTTTGTACGGATTGATTTCAAATTCCCAATTGCCAACAGGAGTTTTCAATAATTGACCTTCCAAATCGACCTCAAGAATTGCTTTAGGGTTCTGTTTGATATGACTCAATAAGTTCTTCAAAAATTCATCCGAAACCTGAATGGGTAGCAATCCGTTGTTCAAAGCATTTCCTTTGAAAATGTCTGCAAAAAAACTGCTGATTACGACCTTAAATCCATATCCAACCAATGCCCAGGCCGCATGTTCACGACTCGAACCACATCCGAAGTTATCTCCCGCTACCAGAATACTACCTTCAAAAGTGGCATCATTCAAAACGAAATCTTCGTTTACCGACCCATCTTTGTGATAACGCCAATCTCTAAAGACATTGTCTCCAAAACCTGCCTTGTCCGTCGCTTTTAAAAATCGAGCCGGAATGATTTGATCTGTGTCAATATTTTCAATGGCTAATGGAATAGCTGTCGATTGTAATGTTGTAAACTTCTCCATCTTAATTCAGTGTTATGTCAACAATTTTACCTTCTATGGCCGTAGCAGCTGCCACAAGTGGACTCGCCAATAAGGTTCGAGAACCTTGACCTTGTCTTCCTTCAAAATTTCGATTCGAAGTTGAAACACAATATTCACCTTCCGGAATTTTATCGTCGTTCATCGCCAAACAAGCCGAACAACCCGGTTGTCTAATCTGAAATCCCGCTTCCTCGAAAATGGTTTTCAAACCTTCATCCTGAATTTGTTTGGCCACACGCTGTGAGCCCGGCACCAACCAAGCAGTTACATTTTGAGCTTTTTGTTTCCCTTTTACATAGGAAGCAGCGACTCTAAAATCTTCTATTCTAGAGTTAGTGCAGCTTCCGATAAAGACATAGTTTATTTGTTGATTCAGTAAGGAAGATCCTTTTTGAAAATTCATATATTTCAATGATTTCTCGAAGGATGCATCCTCTAATTGAGGTATTTTTTCCGTGATCTTTATCCCCATTCCCGGATTGGTTCCGTAGGTAATCATGGGCTGAATGTCTTCTGCATCGAACCAATATTCTTGATCAAAAACCGCATCATCGTCGGTTTTTAATGTTTTCCAATAAGCAACCTTTGATTCAAACTCATCCCCTTTCGGAGCAAAATCTCTTCCTTTAATGTATTCAAAAGTCGTTTCATCCGGGGCTATCATTCCCCCTCGAGCCCCCATTTCAATACTCATATTACATACAGTCATTCGACCTTCCATAGACATGTTTTCAAAGACAGACCCTGCGTATTCACAGAAATAGCCAGTACCAGAATTGGTGCCTAATTTGGAAATGATGTAGAGAATGACATCTTTTGGTAACACTCCTTTCTTGAGACTACCGTTGACGTTTACTCTTAATTTTTTAGGTTTCTGCAACAGCAAACACTGACTCGCAAATACCTGCGCAACTTGACTTGTTCCAATTCCGAATGCGATGGTCCCAAAAGCTCCATGGGTAGACGTATGGGAATCGCCACAAACCATGGTCATTCCGGGCTGGGTAATACCTAATTCCGGAGCAATGACATGTACAATTCCGTTGTTTTCATGACCTAAGCCATAAAGCGGAATGTTGTTCAACTTGCAATTTTCTGCCAATTGGTTCAACTGGTTACGAGATAATTCGTCTTTGACCGGCAAATGCTGATCAATGGTAGGCGTATTGTGATCAGCCGTTGCAACAATCTTATCAGGTCTAGCAATCGGTATATTTCGCTTTCGAAGCTCTTCAAAGGCTTGCGGACTCGTTACTTCGTGAATCAAGTGTTTATCAATGTATAACACTTGTAGACCATCCTCTAACGTATCTACCACATGTGCATCCCAAACTTTATCAAATAGTGTTTTTCCCATTTATACAATTGCAATTTTAGAAACTTTATCTACAATACTCATGATTTTGTGCAAATCTTCATCAATAACTTCTTTTTGACGATCTGCAAATTCCAAAAAGGTCTTATAGGCTTCATCCAATTGGATTTTGGTCAATTCATAACCAATTTTCTTTGCTCTATACGCCAAAGCCGCACGACCACTTCTCGCTGTGAGCACGATGGCACTTTCTGTAACACCTACCTCCTCAGGATCCATAATTTCATAGGTTTCTCTATTCTTAATCACCCCGTCTTGATGAATTCCAGAGCTGTGCGCAAAGGCATTGGCACCCACAACCGCTTTGTTTGGCTGTACGGGCATACCCATTTTATCACGCACCATTAAACTGGTATCGTACAATAATTTGGTATTGATATCTGTATGTAAATTCAAGTATGGATGTTGTTTTAAAATCATCACCACCTCTTCCAACGCCGTATTTCCAGCTCGTTCTCCAATTCCATTAATCGTACATTCGATTTGACGTGCTCCATTGATCACCCCAGAAATAGAATTGGCTGTGGCCAAGCCCAAATCGTTGTGACAATGACAAGATAAGATGACATTTTCAATCCCTTTCACATTTTCTCTCAAGTACTTCATCTTTGCCCCGTACTCTTCTGGAAGGCAATATCCTGTGGTATCTGGAATGTTTAAAACGGTTGCTCCGGCCTTAATTACTTCCTCACAGACTTTGGCAAGAAAAGCATTATCGGTTCTACCAGCGTCTTCGGCATAAAACTCAACATCATCCACAAAAGACTTGGCATAACTCACAGACTTAATGGCTCGTTCAAGCACTTGGTCTCTGGTTGCATTAAATTTGAATTTGATATGAGAATCGCTGGTACCAATACCCGTATGGATTCTTGGTTTTACAGCATATTTCAAAGCTTCGGCCGCCACTTCAATATCTTTGGCAACCGCACGAGTCAATCCGCAAACGGTTGCATTTTTTACCACTTTGGTGATTTCTGATACTGATGCAAAATCGCCCGGACTAGAAATCGGGAAACCAGCTTCAATAACGTCCACTCCCAATTCATCCAATCGCTCCGCGATGATTAATTTTTGTTTGGTATCTAGTTTACAACCCGGAACCTGCTCACCATCTCGCAAAGTGGTATCGAAAATTTGAACTTTATTATCCTGCATAATTCAACTGTATTAAAGAATTTTCTAAATCAAATGTATATATTGGCGTTTTTAAAGTGACAAACCAACTGATTTTATAACCGATTTCTAAATGGAAATTTTGAATTATAAAAGTTTGTTTTTCAATTGTTTATGAAGAATAAGATTACACTCGCCAACGCTAATATTGACCCGCTTTTTGAGTTGATAAAATCACTTTCGAAAAGTGAAAAGCGGCAATTCAACCTTTACGTGGGAAGGTTGGATGGAAATGTGAGTGCCAAATTCTTCTCTTTATTCAAACTGTTAGACAAGCAAAAGAGCTACAATGAAAAGCAAATACTTGATAGTGGAATTGTCTCCAAACAGCAGTTATCAAACCTAAAAGCACACCTTTACAAACAGATTTTAGTGAGCCTACGATTGAATCCGGCTCATAAAAACTTACGGATCCAAATCAGAGAACAACTCGATTTTGCCACTGTCTTATATCAGAAAGGCCTTTACAAGCAAAGCTTGAAGTTATTGGACAAGGCCAAAAACATGGCTTTGGACAATGAAGAGAAGAACATTGCTTATGAAATTGTGGAGTTGGAAAAGGTGATCGAAACCCAATACATTACGCGTAGCTTGAACAACCGTGCCGACGAGCTATCTGTTCAAGCGAAAGAACTAAGTCGGCACAATGTGATTGCAAGCAAATTATCGAATTTGTCCCTTCAATTGTACAGTCACCTGCTGCAAAACGGCTATGTAAAGAACAATGACGAGCTGGAATTCATACGTGATTATTTCAACAGCAAATTACCTGAATATGATTATCAGACTTTGGGATTTAGAGAGAAACTATGGCTGTACAAAGCGCATTTATGGTACAGTTTTTTAACTCAAGATTTCTTGCAGAGCTATAAATATGCAAGCAAGTGGTTGGATTTATTTCGCAACAATCCGAAATTGATTGGACTGCATCCTGTGTTCTATTTAAAGGGAAAAAACTATTTATTAGAAGCCTCATTCTTCGTTAAAAAAAGAAACACCTTTGCCTCTGAGTTACACTTATTGGAACAAGAGGTGAATGAGAATATTATTCCCAGAAACACAAATACCGAAATTCTTATTTTTCAGTATTTGTACTCACACAAACTTCATAGTCACTTTTTAAACGGCAACTTCTCGGAGGGCGAATACCTAGTGGATATCATCTTGGAAAAAATTGAACAGTATGGTCCCCGTCTGGATTCGCATCATATAGTGCTTTTGTATTATAAAATTGCTTGTCTGTACTTCGGAATGGGTGAAAACAAAAAGTGCATTTCCTTTTTACAATTGATCATCAACTCAAAGGGCATAGGTAGCGCCGAAGATTTGCAGTGCTTCTCAAGGGTCTTGAATTTGATTGCACATTACGAATGTGGATTGGACTATGATCTCGAAAGACAATTCGTTCAAACCTATAAGTTCTTGCTCAAGATGCAGAACCTACAGGAGGTTCAGAAAGAGTTTATTACCTCTATTCGCGATTTAAGCGATGTGTATCCTCATGAAATCAAAAATGAATTCAGAAAAATTCACAAGCGATTGAAGAAATATGAGAACCATCCTTATGAAAAGCGAGCCTTTTTGTACTTGGATATTTTGTCGTGGTTGGAAAGTAAAATAGAGAACAAGCCCATTGCTGAAATCATCAAGAATAAGATTCCCAATCAGCCATAATTTCAGTTTTAGAAAAAAAAATGACCAAGAGATTTTTTTTAATCAATTAGAACACTACATTTGAATCGTGATTACTCAAAAGACACATAACGACTATATTTTCAATGCACCGCAAGCATCTTACGGCGGAACAATCGTTATGACTTCAATTATGATTACCCTTTAGGGGGTTATCATTATACATATCATTTTTTTCACGTCAGTTTACTCCAAATAAGTTTTTTAAATCTATAAATCCTTACAAAACAAAAGGTTATGAAGGTATTAAAATTCGGAGGCTCCTCAGTAGCCAACTCCGAAAACATCAGAAAAGTCATTGATATCATCGCGGAACATTCCGCTAAACATAAAATTGTAGTTATTGTTTCCGCATTCGGTAAAACAACCGATAACCTGCTTTATTTGGCAGATACAGCATTGGAAAACCTGACTAGTGCTACGGAAAAATTAGGGGAAATAAAAGCCTTACATCATCAAGTAATCGGAGATTTATTGTCTTCTGAAAAGACAGAAGTTGAAGCCTATACCGATGAGTTATTTCAAGAATTGCAATCCGTCATAGAGGGAGTTCATTTGCTTCAAGAGCTTTCGGAGAGAACTCTTGCCAAAATTTCAAGTTTTGGAGAACGTCTTTCCTCTTTTATTATCGGAAAGGCCATCAAGCAAGAACTTAAGGGAGATTTTGCTGATAGCCGTACCCTAATTATCGCAAACAATAGTTATTTAGATGCCCAGGTAGATTATAAGGCCACTAATACCAAAATCTCAGAATACTTCGCTAAATCAGAGCAACATATCACAGTAGTTGGTGGATTTATTGCCTCCAATTCAAATGGAGAAACCACAACCTTGGGTCGTGGTGGATCTGATTTCTCAGCGGCCATTTTTGCCAGTGCTCTAAATGCTGAAGAATTACAAATATGGACAGATGTAAGCGGAATGTTTTCTGCCAATCCGAAGTTGGTAAAGCAGGCCTTCCCCATCAAAGAAATTTCCTACGAAGAAGCCATGGAATTGTCCCATTTTGGCGCAAAGGTCTTGTATCCGCCGACCATACAGCCGGTATTGCATAAAGGAATTCCGATTCGAATCAAAAATACATTTGAACCAACCCATGATGGTACATTGATTTGCCAGAAGTCCAATAATAATCGAATCATCAAAGGAATCTCTTATATCGAAAACATCAGTTTAATCACCATCGAAGGCTCTGGATTGGTTGGTTTCCTAGGGTTTTCAAAACGATTGTTTTCTGCCTTATCTGGATTTTCCATCAATGTGGTTTTAATTACACAAGCCTCCTCAGAGCATTCCATTTGTGTGGGAATCTATCAAAAAGATGCCAAGGCAGCCTTAGCAGTTTTGAATGAAGAATTCGAAGTTGAAATTCAGAAGAAGAAAATCAAACCTATTGGGGTAGAGCACGAACTATCCATTATTGCCATTGTAGGTGATTACATGAAAAACCATCAAGGCTTGAGTGGTCAAATGTTTAGCGCCTTGGGTAGAAACAATGTAAATGTAAGAGCCATTGCACAAGGTTCATCAGAAAAGAACATTTCGGCAGTCATCAAAAACAGTGATGCCAAAAAAGCCTTGAATACACTTCACGAGCAGTTCTTTGAAACGCAAACCAAGCAATTAAACTTGTTTGTTACTGGTGTTGGGAATGTAGGGAAGCGATTCTTGGCACAAATCAATCAGCAGAAGAAGTACCTCAAGAAACATTTGAATCTTCAAGTTCGAGTGGTCGGTATTTCAAATTCCAAAAAGATGGTTTTCGATACCACTGGAATTGATTTGGACCGATGGGAATCACTTCTTGCAAATGGCGAAGCAAGTACGCTTCAGTCCTTTTTTGAAAAAACCAAGTCCCTAAATCTTAGAAACTCCGTTTTTGTAGACAATACGGCCAGTGAAGCAGTTTCAAATTTGTATGTTTCTTATTTCAAAGAAAGCATCTCTGTGGTTACTTGTAATAAAATTGCCGCATCATCAGAGTATCAAAATTACCTAACCCTCAAAAACATTGCAGCTGAATACAAAGCACAGTTCTTGTTCGAAACCAATGTGGGTGCAGGATTACCAATTATTGACACCCTTAAAAATCTAATTGCTTCGGGAGATCGAGTGCATACCATTCAAGCGGTGCTATCAGGTACTTTAAATTATGTTTTCAACAATTATGACGGACAACATACTTTCAAAGAAGTGGTGAAAAATGCGCACGAATTGGGATACACTGAGCCCGATCCTAAAATTGATTTAAGCGGAATTGATGTCGCGCGAAAAATATTGATTCTAGCCCGAGAAAGTGGTTTTGAAATGGATTTGGATGATGTGAAAAACAATGCATTTTTGAGCGAAGAGAGCTTGAATACAAAGAACAATGAAGATTTCTTTGCTTCTCTTGAAAAGTTTGAAGATGATTTCAAAGAACTATGGCTTTCTGCTCACAATAAAAATTGTCGTTTGAAATATGTGGCGGAATTCAAGGATGGAAAGGCAAGTGTTGGTTTAAAAGAGATTCCGTCTGATCATCCATTTTATAATTTAGAAGGAAGTGATAATATTGTCTTGTTTTATACCGATAGATATCCGACCCAACCACTTCAAATAAAAGGAGCTGGTGCTGGTGCCGATGTTACGGCTTCTGGTATCTTTGCAGATATAATTCGAATCGCCAACCAATAACATGAAGTACTTAAAAATCTTCTCGCCGGCCACGGTGGCCAATGTCTCCTGCGGATTTGACACACTCGGATTTGCTTTGGATGCTCTTGGGGATGAAATGACCTTTACTAAGACTGTAGAACCTAAGGTTGTGATTACCAAAATCACTGGAGCCGATCTGCCTTATGAGACCGATAAGAATGTTGCTGGAGCGGTAGTTCATAAAATGCTGAACGATGCGAATGCCGATTTCGGATTAGAAATTACCATTCATAAAGGATTCTCTCCAGGAAGTGGCCTAGGCAGCAGTGCCGCAAGTGGAGCTGGTGCAGCCTTTGGTGCCAATCAGTTTTTGAACGAAAGATTTTCATTGGTAGAGCTGGTGAAATATGCCATGTATGGCGAAGAAGTCGCTTGTGGCAGTCAAATTGCAGACAACGTAAGCGCCGCACTGTTTGGAGGATTTGTATTGATCCGAAGTTATGATCCATTAGAAATTAAAGGTATTCCGGTACCTAGTGATTTGAGAGTCGTGGCCTTGCATCCGCAGATTGAGGTTAAAACCAAGGATGCCCGAGAAGTACTGCCAGATGTAGTTCCCTTAAAAGATGCCATTAGCCAGTGGGCCAATGTGGGTGGACTCATCGCTGGATTGTACGATAATGATTATCAACTCATTGCGAATTCGTTACAAGATATCATCGTAGAACCTCATCGAAAAAACTTGATTCCAGGATTTGATGAAACCAAGACAGCAGCATTGCAAAGTGATGCACTTGGTGCGGGAATTAGTGGTTCTGGTCCCACCATTTTTGCTTTATGCAAGGGGAATGAAACTCAAGAATTGGTATTCAATGCTATGAAAAAAACCTACGAATCGGTCGGAATCCCATTTCATATATACAAATCAGCAATCAATAAAGCAGGAATTAAAATTCTGGAAAAAACCTAACTATGAAATACTTTAGTTTATCAAATAACGAAATTGTTTTTCCTTTTAAGGAAGCCGTCATTAAAGGACTGGCTCCCGATAGAGGCTTATTTTTTCCAGAAAGCATCACTCCACTACCCAAAGCTTTTATTGAAAATATAGAAGCCTATTCCAATGTGGATATTGCCTTTGAAATCATCAAACAATTTGTGGGCGAAGAGATTCCAGAGAAGGTTTTGAAACAAATCATCGAAGAAACAATTCCCTTTGATTTCCCAGTTATTCCAATAACTGAAAATGTTTCTACCTTAGAGTTGTTCCACGGACCAACCATGGCTTTCAAAGACGTGGGTGCCAAATTCATGGCCAAATGTTTGGAGTATTTTAATGAGGAATCCAATGAAGAAGTGACTGTATTGGTAGCAACCTCAGGAGATACCGGAGGTGCTGTTGCCAATGGTTTTCTAGGAACCAAAGGAGTGAATGTTGTGATTTTATATCCTTCTGGTAAGGTCAGTGATATTCAAGAACGACAGTTGACCACCTTAGGGCAAAATATAACAGCGCTGGAAGTCGATGGTGTTTTTGATGATTGCCAGGAAATGGTCAAAACTGCTTTTCTAGACGAAGAGATTAAACCGAATTTAACTTCGGCCAATTCCATCAATATTGCTCGCTGGTTACCACAAATGTTCTATTTTTTCTTTGCTTACAAGCAACTAAAAAGTCAGCATAAGGAAATTGTCTTTTCGGTTCCTAGCGGAAATTTCGGAAATATTTGTGCCGGATTTATGGCCCAAAAGCTAGGATTGCCTGTTCGTCATTTGGTGGCGGCCACCAATGTCAATGATACGGTTCCAAACTTTCTAAAATCAGGTCAATACGATGCCAAACCTTCAATAGCGACTATTTCAAATGCGATGGATGTTGGGAATCCGAGTAATTTTGTACGCATCCAACAAATATTTGACAATCACTTTGATAAACTAAAAGAACATTTATTTTCCTATTCGTTTTCTGATGAAGACACTCGAATGGCAATGAAAGAAATCCACTCCGATTCAAATTACGTAGCCGATCCTCATGGAGCCGTTGGTTACTTGGGATTGAAAACCTATGGGTTAAAAGAAAACCAGATTGGCGTCTTTTTAGAAACTGCTCATCCGGTTAAATTTTTGGATGTGGTGAAGAACACTTTGAATGTGGATGTGGAAATTCCATCTCAAATTCAAAAAGTCATGGATCGCGAGAAAGAGCGCATTCCGATAAAAAGTTATGAGGATTTGAAAGGTTTTTTGAATTCTTAAACGACTATTTAATCTCAAGAATTTTGTCTTTTGTAAATCCGAAGTAGGTAGCCTTTTCTTTGTTGATTTTGGCATTCAATCCAGTAAACTCACTAAAGGCTGGTAAAATAATTTCATCCTTGGTTTGAATGTAACAAGGAAGTTTGACGCGTTGTCTCCCCTTTCCTTTTAGCAAGACTCCTGGGTGCAAATGACCCGAAATGGTGATCTGATCTTCATTCAAAGAATAATTCTCGGTATCGTGTACAAAGTCAAACTGTCCAAATGTGGCTTTTAATTCGTAGTAGACAATGTTCAAATCTTCGTAAATCTGATTCTTCAGGCGATCGTGATTTCCTTTAATCAATACAAATTCGATCTCAGAAAATTGAAGCAACCAGGTTTTAAAAGTGTCTAAATCTTTGTTGTATTCGGCATGAAACAAATCACCGACCACTATAACTTTTGAAGGTTGAAAGAATTGAATTAAGTCCGACAAGCGACTCAAATCATTCAGCAGTATGTCCTTGGAAATTGGAATCCCGAATTTCTGAAAATGCGCTGATTTACCCACATGCAAATCGCTAAGAACCAACGAATCAATTTCTTGAATAAACAGGCAACGAGCTGTGGTTAATACTAGCTCTTGGTCTTTAAGGATGATATTCTTTTTGACTAGGCCTCCCATTCCATCGACTGTTTTTGCATTCGCTCAATTCTTTTTCCTAATTCCTCGTTGGTTAATAATCCGCGCAAACTATCCACCTTTAATGGGAAACTCAGTGGCGTGAAGCCTTTTGATTTTTTCACTACAATGGTCGACTTGCTTATCCGATCAAAGGCTTCTTGCAAACGTGCCGATTCCAATTGATAATCGAAAACCTCGGTATATGCTTGTCTCAACAGTAAGTTTTGAGGTTCATAATCGGACAACACTCGAAAGATCAAACTTGAAGAAGATTGCAAGCTTTTGTGTGTTTTTCTGGCTCCAGGTTGGGTTTGAACTACCAAGCCCGCAATTTGAGCAATGTCTCTGAACTTTCGCGAAGCCATTTCACTGGCATTGATACTGGCCGTTACATCGGCTATCAAATTCTCTTTGGACAATACGTCTTGAACATTTTCTTCATTCAAAGGAATGTATTGATCACTTAGCAATTCAAATCCGTAATCGTTCATAGCAATGGTGAAGGTTAATGGCGTAATTTGAGCCAATCGATAGGCTACCAAAGAGGCCATAATTTCATTCACCAATCTACCTTCAAAGGGATACATAAAAACATGAAATCCTTCCTTGGTTTTGATGAGTTCCACCAAAAATTCGTTAATCGTTGGTATGTGAGAATTGGACTGTTGGTTCTTTAATAAGGGATGCAAAAACTTCAATTCGCGCTCACGGCCTGTTGCCGAAATAGCATCGCTCAATTTTACTCGTAAAAAATGACTCAAATAAGAAGACAAAGGCAAACGACCCCCATTCCAACTTGGGGTAATGGCTTTTTTCTTTCGGCTATTTTTCACAATGATGGTCATGTCTTTGATGTACTGAATTTCTAAAACACGACCACTCAAGGTAAAAGCATCGCCCTTCTTTAATTTAGAAATAAAGTACTCCTCAACCATTCCTACATATCCACCTTTTTGGTATTTCACCTTTAACATCACCTCGCTAACAATCACTCCGATATTCATGCGATGCAACATGGAAATCCGCCTACTCTTCACCCGATAAACCTCATCTTCATCTACCATCACCTTATGAAATTCTTCATAGGCATTTAAGGTGCTTCCACCTTTGGTGATGAAATGCAAACACCAATTGAATTCTTCTTGAGTAAGATATTGAAAAGCAAATGCTGATTTCACAATCTCAAAAGTTTCTTCCTTTTTAAATCCTTCTCCTACGGCCAATGTAACGAGAAACTGCACCAAGACATCGAAGGGTAAAATCATCGGTAGTCTTGCCTCCATTTCTTTTTGTTTGATAGCCTCCTTCACAGCAGATATTTCAATGAGTTGTAAGGTATGCGTGGGAACAAAATAGATTTTAGAAGTTTCAAAAGGAGAATGGCCACTACGTCCTGCACGTTGCATAAATCGTGCAATACCTTTGGAAGATCCAATCTGAATCACGCAATCTACTGGTTTAAAATCGACCCCAAGATCTAATGAAGACGTACAAATTACTGCTTTTAGCAATCCATCCGATAAAGCTTCTTCAATAAAGTTACGTTGCACTTTGGCAATGGATCCATGGTGAATGGCGATTTGCCCAGCTAGGTCTGGGGCTTCATCCAAAATGATTTGATACCAAAGTTCGCTCTGATTCCGCGTATTGGTGAATACCAGGGTGCTGGTATTTTCATAGATGATTGGGATGATTTTCGAACTCAACGATTTCCCGAGATGACCTGCCCAAGACAATTCTTCAACCTCATCTGGGAGAATGGAAACAATCTTCAATTTCTTTTGTTCCTTGGCTTTGATCATGATGGTTTTCACCGCGGGATTCGGAATCAAAACTTGCATGGCTTCATCCAAGTTTCCAATAGTAGCCGAAATCCCCCAAACAGAGACTGATTTTGCAAGGGTTTGAATTCTGGTAATCGCTAATTGAGTTAAAACACCTCGCTTGGAACCTAACAATTCGTGCCACTCATCCACCGCAATACATTGCACATTTCGAAACCATTTTGAATTGTTTTTCTGAGAAAATAGCAACTGAATCGTTTCGGGGGTTGTCAACAGAATGTCTGGCATGAGTCGTTCTTGCCGCCTCCGATCTTTTTGAGGCGTATCACCGTTTCGAACTTCGGCCACCCAATCCAATCCAATTTCTTCGAGAGCCTCATTCATCGCTTTTGCCAAATCTTTAGCCAAGGATCTCAACGGACTTATCCATATGAGTTTGAGCCCTTTTTTAGATTTTTCGGGATGATTCAAATGCTGAATGACTACCCCAAGAAACACCGAAAAAGTTTTACCAAAACCCGTTGGTGCCACCACCAAACCAGAATACCCATTGGCATATTTTTGCCAAGTACGCTGCTGGAAATCAAAAGGCTGCTGCCCTTTTTCAGCCATCCAATTCTGGATGATTTGGTATCCCTGGGTTTGTTTAAAATTTTTCAATTTGTTCTTTAGTTCTTATTGTTCTCGATACAATTCTGAAGGACTTCAGAATCACTCGAACTGACAACTAGTTCCTAGTTTTGAATTAGAGCCTTAACACTTTCAATGGTATCGATATCTTTTACCGTCTTATCTCTTCGCCATCGCTTTATACGAGGAAAACGCAGCGCCACACCACTTTTATGACGTTTGCTAAATCCGATCCCCTCAAACGCAATTTCAAAGACCAGTTCAGGTTTTACAGTTCGAACCGGACCAAATTTTTCAATTTCATTTTTGGTAACCCATCTTGAAATCTCTGTAATTTCCTTATCGGTTAATCCTGAATATGCCTTTGCAATGGTTACCAATTTATCTTCTGCTTGCACGGCGAAGGTATAATCGGTGTATTTTGAACTTCGTCGTCCGCTTCCTCTTTGGGCATAAATCATCACCGCATCAATGGTCAGGGGATCTACTTTCCACTTGAACCAATCTCCTTTTTTTCGACCAACGTGGTACACGGATGATTTGCGTTTTAACATGAGACCTTCACTATTGAAATTCCGCGCGTTTTCTCGAATTTCATACAAGGCGTTCCACTCTGAAAACTCGATGATTTCAGACAGCCTTACGGTATCTGTCTCTCGATTTTCAAGAACTACTTCCAATTTTTTACGACGTTCTTCCATAGATTGTTGGGTGACATTCTCACCCTGAAATTCAAGCAAATCATAGGCAAAAAATCCGACCGGAATCTCTTGCATCATTTTTTTAGAAACATTCTTTCGATTGAGTCGTTTTTGCAAATCGTTGAAGAGCAAAACACCTTCCTTCTTCACGGCTAGAATTTCACCATCAATCACAAAATCATGCGGAAATGTTAGAAAGTATTCCACCAACTCTGGAAATTGATTGGTCACCAATTCCTCTCCGCGCGACCAAATAAAAACCTCATTATTCCTTTTGATTACGAGTCCGCGAATTCCGTCCCATTTGTATTCTACTTGCCACTCGTTGGGATTTCCCAATTCGTCCAATTCTTTATCCAAAGCATAGGCCAGACAAAAAGGATAAGGTTGTGAGTTGTCGTAATTGATATGAGCTCCAGAAATTAAGTCCTCAAAAGAAGTCTCTTTGGGATGCCAATTTCCAACCAAACTATGCATGATTTGATTGGGATCTTTATCGGCGTATTTTGCCAAGGCATTGACCAAGGTTTTCTTTGAAACACCAATTCGAAAACTACCTCCAATAAACTTATTGAACAGCAATCGCTGATAGTCATCCAAAGAATTCCATGATGCTAATACGTAATCTTTTTTCTCGTCTTCAGGTTTAGACTTTAGCTCAATAATTTCACTCAACCACTGATGCAAGGATTTCTCATTTTGAGATTCATTGGGTGGCAAGACCAAGGCTAAGGTTTCGCCTAAATCGCCCGTTGCCCCATAACTTTCCAAAAAAAGCCATTCTGGTATTTGGGCGACTTCAATACACCACTCTCGCAACAAGGTAGTTTTTACTGGTCGTGATGGTCTTTTTCCCGTGAACAAGGCAATTGCCCAGAGTTTGTCTTGATCAGAAGCCTGTTCAAAGAACGACACCAATGCTTCAATTTTTGCATTGGTCTTGTTGGTCATTTCTATGGATTGTAATTTCTCAGCAAATAATTTCATCAGGCTTCAATAGCTTCTTCTGATTTGGAAAGTTCTTCTTCTCCATACAACGTGTTCAACTCTTTGGCATAAATGCCTTTTTCATTCAAATATTTCGATAACACTGCTTGGTAACCGTGTGTTACATAAACTTTCTCTGCTTCCGTTTCTTTAATGGTTTGTAACAATCCGTCCCAGTCGGCATGATCGCTAATGACAAAACCTGCATCCACCCCACGCCATCTTCTATTGCCACGAATTTGCATCCATCCACTACATATGGCAGTAGCAGCATTGGGAATTCGTTTCAACATTCGACTACCCAACAATGCAGGTGGTAACACAACAATCTTGTTCTGAACTTTCTTTTTATCAAAATCGGCCATGATTAATTCAGACTTCGGCAATTCGATTCCCGCTGAATTGATAGCCAGATTTGTTTTATGAATGGCATTATGAACGAAAATAGGAGCTACATGCTCTACCAATTTTAGAATACGTTGTGCTTTACCCAAGCTATATCCGAAGAAAACAGAAGTACGATTCTTTTTTTGGTTTTCTAAAACCCATTGAATGAGTTCTTGTTGCAATCGTTCTTCGCTCTTCCATTTGTAAATGGGTAACCCAAAGGTACTTTCAGTGATAAACTCATGGCATTTTACGGGTTCGAAAGGAACCGTTAAAAAATCGGGCTGGGTTTTGTAATCCCCGGTAAAAACGACCACATAACCCTTGTATTCGAGTTTGATTTGTGCCGATCCGATGATATGACCTGCAGGAAAGAAAGTAACCTTTACTCCATTGATAACAATCGTCTCATTATACCCCAAACTTTGCACATTGATATGACTTCCGATTCGATGTTGCAAAATGGGTTTGCTATGATGGTGACAAAGATACTTTTTGTTTCCCCATCGCGCATGGTCTGCATGACCGTGTGAAATAATGGCATAGTCTACCGGATACCAAGGATCTAAATAGAATTTTCCTGGCTTGCAATAAATGCCTTTTTTGGTATAGGTGACGAAACTCAAAGTAAACGGGATTAAAGTGTAAAAATACAACCTTATCGGGAGTTTCTAAAAATTGTTATTTTCGAGTATTGTTTGAAAAACCATGAGAAGAATTTATTTCATTTCGATTTTCTTGATGAGTCTGAATCTGATGAGTCAGACGAAGTTTGAAATGACAGCAAACGGTCTTTCCCCAACTGTTGTTGGTTTGGAAGTTGCCAACATGTCAAAAGAGACGCTTTTTTCAAAGACACTGCAGTGGATTGAAGACAATGCAAAATCCTTTCAATTAAAAGTGATTACAAAGATTGAAAACGAAGAACTTGTTTTCGAAAGCACCCAAAACAATGCAGTAGTTTATGACAAACAATACAATCATGTGAAATATTCAATCAGGATTCGTTTTACCGAGAATAAAGTTGTCTTTGCCCCTACTGGCATCCAACGGAAAGTAAATAGCAAATACGATATGGGTTGGAAAGATGTGGATCTTAAGAATAGCGGGAAATATTTCAAAAGAGGAAAGCTAGTTCGGAAACACAAGTCATACATCAAAGGCCTGATGAATCATTTAAATCAATTACTCGAAGACTTCCATACGCATATTTCAAAACACTAATTTTTTTATTCAATATCTAGAGAAAGTAGCTGTAACAAATCCAAAGCGCACAAGTCTTTCTAAAGAGTAAATAATCATGAAGGGAGACGGAGTGGTTAAATTTCCTTTGCTCGAAGTTCTAGAAACTTCAACATCTCTAAAAACTAGTGTTTATGAAAAAACTTTACGCATTTCTACTTTTCATACTATTGGTAAGCTGCCAACAAAAGAACAAAGTACGGTTTGTCACCATTGATGGTGTTCAAATTCATATTCAAGAATTTGGAAAGGGAAAACCCACAGTTCTTTTTGAGAATGGCATGGGATCTTCATTGGAAACTTGGGGAGGAATTCCGAACATCCTATCGAAAGAGACCAGTGTGTTTTTGTATGATCGAGCGGGGGTTGGAAAATCATACCCTTCAACTCAAAAACGGACGATTCCCAATATGATTAAAGAATTACGGGAAGTATTACACAATGAAAACATTAGACCACCTTACATTTATGTAGCACATTCTATGGGGTCCTATGTTGCGCGATTTTTTGCAAGCGAATACCCCGATGAGATCCAAGGAATTTTATTGGTAGATCCATCTCCAGATCTTATGTATGATGGCTATTCCAAAAGGGAATACGAAGAATTTGAAGCCATTGGAGACGATTCATTTAAAAATGCGAGCAAAGGAGAATGGTTGGAATGGAAAAACTATTTACCCAATAGAAAATACGTTCAAAAAAAACCTATTTCGGATGCTATCCCCATGATTATTCTCTCGGCGACTCAATGGGATTTTTACGATTTTCATGAAAAAATTATGAATCAACATCCCAAATCAAAACACCTAAAAATTGAAGGAGGACATAACTTGCATGAAGAAAAACCTGAACTAATTGTGAAACTAGTTCAGGAATTAATAAAAATGTAGGACAGTATTCATTGTCTACTGCCTTACATTTTGATGTTTTTTACGATTGGACTTCAAGTTTTCGTGCCTTGACTCCTTGCAATAGTGGGTTCTTATAAAGCAAGAAAAATAGGCCTACCACGAAAGCAATGAGTAAAGGGATTACCTGTTCATTGGTCGTTTCATATCCCATATAGTATCCCGTAAACAAAACAATCACATCCACCAAAACATGGGCGGTGATGACAGCTCCCAGGGATTTGAATTCGTCTGCAATGAAACTGAATGAAGTAGAAACAAACAAATAGGCCAAAATTAGAGAAACAGGTAGAAAATGCATCAATGCAAATAAAACTGCGATTCCGATAAAAGAGGCGATTTTGGGATAGGTCCTTACCAATGTATTTTGAATGATTCCACGATACACGGTTTCTTCCACCACACCAGCTGTCAAAGCCACCGAAAATAATAAAGGTAAAGCCAAGGTGGCACTGTAATTTTCAAAAAGCTTGAAAAAGGCAAGTTGTTCTTCTGGGACATCTTTGAAAAGGAATGAAAAAAGAGAAATTGCGGAGATGGTAATCAGTATGATTCCAACAATTCGAAACCATACATTCGAATCGCTCAAATTCAAGTCCATTTTAATTTTTACATCTTCTGGTTGATTGAAGTTGGTAAATCGCTGAACCAATTTCCAAAATCCAAAAAGCACGACCATTGTAAAGGCCAGCGCCCAAGGAATTTCTGAACCAGATTGTAGGTTAAAAACTACGGTACTCTGTATAAGTATGATAACAGGGTACATGACCACACAGTTGATCAAAATTACTTTAATCCAAGCAGGTATTTTGTTCCAAATGTTTTTCATTTTTATTAATTTTTAAATTCGAAACAAAGAAATAATAGCTCTTGGGTATGGAAGTCCGTTTAAGATGATTCGGACGTTTTAAGGTTTAAATGGACCTTTTTAGCTTAATCGATACTCTTTGGGAGTCATTCCTGTTTTCTCCTTAAAGATTTTATTGAAGGTAGATTTACTTCGAAATCCGTTTTGATAAGCCAATTGTATGACTTGCTCATTGGTTTCCTTTAGTTGTTTTTTAATCGCCTCTACTCTGTACGAATTGATCAAATCGTAAAAATTTTCATATTCAGTACTCTTAATAAGGGCGGTTAATTCGGCGGGCTTCATTTGCATATATTCGGCAAGAGACCCCAAACTCAACTCATCATCTAAATAATATTCTTCGGTTGCTAAAAGGTTTTTCAACTTGGCTACCTCCTTCTGATTCTTGTCAGCTTTTACAATTTCCTTTTCAACAGATTCGGAGGGATTGATAATGCTTACCGGTTTGTAAACCTGTTCAAGCAAAAAGAAATTAAAGACCATGCTCAGCAAGACGAATAGTATGATTAAGATATTTCCAAACACAATCCGATTGGTGAAGGGGAACATGTAATTGATGAAATACACCACAAACGGAATCACGAAAAAGGCAATCCACAACCATTGGAACTTCTGCACCCAATTGATGGTGAGATGATCAATATTTGAAAAATTCAACTTCAATTCTTGATTGTATGAAGTGGTGATTCGAACACTCAAAAACAGGTAAATTAAAGTAATTCCAAGTAAAAATGTGATGAATATCACATCTTCAAAGGATACTATGGTTTCTGTTTGATTAAGTTTCATTGCATAATCATTGTAGGTTTGCAATACGAACTCTGGTTCGATAAAAGCCATGTAAGCCGAATATAGAAACACAAAGAGAAAGGGTATAAAATGCCACCAAACTTTTCGGAATGACTTCTTTGGCTGTAACAAGGATCGTACATACAGCCAAACCAATAATCCGTCTAAAAAAAACAAGGCTTGATCATAGATAACCAGATGCGGATTGTCCATTAGCTCATTATCTCCCTTGATGAAGGATAACCCAAATCTCAAAATCCACAACAATTGAAGTGCAATGGCAATCCTCCGATTGACGAGTTTTAATCCTCCATGACGGATAAGGTGAAAACAAACAAAAAGACTAATCCCAATGGCAGAAATTAGCAGAAAACCAATTGATTTGTTGAAAATATCCATGAAATTTCAAGATAAGAAATAAAGGAGAACAACAAAATTTAATGGTTAATTTTGCTTTAGCATTACCAAGGTAACAATGAACAAAGAACGCGTAAAAGAAGGCATCATCAATGGTTACAGAGATTTCATTTTTGATCGGTATCAATTTGAGGCCATCAAAGAAAAGTATGACATTCCGGTTTCCATCGATGAAAGCGTTCTTTCCGAACTACGAGCCTACTACCTTACCCATGTGTATCCCGAGTATTCAGAACGACAAGCTTTAAACGAGGCATTCAATAGCCTGGATAAATACATCCAGCAGCCCCAAAAGTTGATTGCCATATTATTTGATGCCTCAAAGCTACTCTTTAAGTATGGCAGAAGTCTACCTAAAATTTTGGGAACTGGACTCAAAGCATTGAAAACCTTCAAATCAGCATCCAACTTTGAAAACACTTTGGTAAAAGATGCTTTACAAAAAAAGCTTGAGGGACCTTATGATGAAGAAAAGATTAAAGTTTTATTAAAATCAATTCCCAGAGATGAAATTGATGCCTTTATTGAGACTTCACATGCACTTTTTGAAACCTTATACGATCGACCTCAGGTAAAGAAAATCAAGGAGATCATTCGATACATCATCGCAGTGATGAAGAAAAATTCGAGTCGTTATTCCAAAGATCAGATCAAAGGATTGGAAATGGGTTTCGCCTTACTGGATGAAGGTGATGCGCTCTTGCAGCAATTACCCAAAAAGGATCAACAACGATTGATTGACCTTATTACAGAAATTGAAACGGACATGTTGAATGACCTCTAAATAATGGATACAAAAAACCTCTTCGAAAATGAAGAGGTTTTTTGTTGGCCCAGTAGGACTCCCTTCGACTGCGCTCAGGATTAACTTCTCGTCCTAAATCTCGTTAAAAAAGAAAAATCCCAGTTCCAAATGACTTAGAACTGAGATTTCGAATTTCCGTTGGCCCACTAGGACTCGAACCTAGAATAACGGCACCAAAAACCGGTGTGTTACCATTACACCATGGGCCAATGCTAAAAGCGGATGCAAATTTAAAGCAATCTTTCAATTTTTCAAACAATTTTATTCAAATTTTGAATTTAACAAACTTTTAAAAGCTTTTAAACGTTTCTTAGAAGCTTAACAGCTTTAAATTCTTAAATTCGTCCAGTTATTTCAAACCATATGACTTCAGAAAAATTTAAAAAATGGAACCTCATTTTAGGTTGGTTCTCTTTTCTAGTTGCACTGATTACCTACACACTTACCCTCGAGCCAACTGTTAGTGCTTGGGATGTTGGAGAATATATTTCAACAGCCGTTAAATTAGAAGTAGGCCATCCTCCAGGAGCACCGCTCTTTCAAATGATGGGTGCCTTTTTCGCCATGTTTACGACCGACGTTTCTCAAATCGCCAAAATGGTAAACTTTATGTCGGCCTTAGCCAGCGCCTTTACCATTCTTTTTATGTTTTGGACCATTACCAATTTGGCCTTAAAACTGGCAACCAAAGGTGGGAAAGATCTTTCTGAAGGAAAATACATCGCTATCTTAGGAAGTAGTTTGGTAGGTGCCTTAACTTATACCTTTTCCGATAGCTTTTGGTTTAGTGCTGTAGAAGGCGAGGTATATGCCATGTCTTCCTTTTTAATGGCCATCTTGTTTTGGTTAGGTTTGAAATGGGAGAGTGAAATTCATACACCTAGAGGAAACAAATGGTTGATTCTCATCAGCTTCATTGTTGGGTTATCTTTCGGAGTACACATCCTTTCCCTACTTGTGATTCCGTCTATTGTGATGCTGTATTTCTTTAAAACCTACAAAAACATCACTTTAAAAACGACGGCAATCGCATCGGTTATATCAGTATTGATATTGGCCTTTGTATTCAAATTCTTATTCCCGTTCACACTCAAATTCTTTAGTGCGTCAGAGTTGTTCTTTATCAATTCAATCGGATTACCCTACAATTCAGGATCCATTATTGCGGCCATTATTCTTGTTGCAGCCTTCTATTTCGGATTGAAAAAAACACGTCAAAAAAACAAAGTTCAGGCCAACACACTCATTCTTTCGGTAATGTTCATCATGATTGGATTCTCCTCGTGGATGATGCTTCCCATTCGGGCGAATGCCAACACAACCATCAATGAGAATAATCCGTCTAGTGCGCGAGAACTATTGGCCTACTATGAACGTGAGCAATATGGAGATGCCAATGTGTTTTACGATACCTATTATTCAAATTCCTATAACAGACAACAAGATCCAGATCAGCCTTACAAAGACGATAAACCCAAATATGAAAAGAAAGACGGGAAGTATGTCATTGTAAACAAATACAAAAATGTGGTTCCGAATTGGTCAGACAAACACAAAGGCTTTATTCCTCGAATGGTAGATCCTTCCAAAGAGAAAATGTACAAAGCCATTGCTGGAATCAAACCAAACAGCAAACGCCGACCAACCTTTGCAGAAAACCTAAAGTTCATGTTCAGTTTCCAGTTTGGCTATATGTACGGAAGATACTTTATGTGGAATTTTGTGGGAAGGCAAAACGACATTCAAGGAAACCTGGATATTTTCAATGGAAACTGGTTGAGTGGCATCAAATTTATTGATGAAATGCGCCTTGGATCACAGGACAATCTACCTTCTCAAGTCTTGGAAAACAAAGGTCGAAACACCTATTATTTCCTTCCCTTAATCCTCGGATTAATCGGACTCTTATACCACATTCGAAATGATAAAGAGAATTTCTATGCCTTGTTGGTATTCTTTGTTTTTACAGGCTTTGCCATCATCTTTTACACCAATCCAAAACCTTTTGAACCTCGAGAAAGAGACTATGCAGTGGTTGGAAGTTTCTACATCTTTGCTATTTGGGTTGGACTTGGTGTGTATGCCTTATATGAGTACCTGAAACATGTAGCGAACAAAAAGACCATTGCCATTACGGTAAGTGTTTTGTCGTTGATTCTTGTTCCGAGTTTGATGGCCTCAGAAAATTGGGATGACCACGACAGATCCAATCGGTATACCACTCGCTTGAATGCACAGGCCTATTTAGAAAGTTGTGATCCAAATGCCATCATGTTTACCATTGGGGATAACGATACTTTCCCATTGTGGTACATGCAAGAAGTGGAAGGCATTCGAACCGATATCAAATTGATCAATACGAGTCTTTTCGCAACCGATTGGTATGTGGATCAAATGAAGCGAAAAACTTACAATGCACCTCCAATTCCGTCGCAGTTGACCCATGATCAATACAAATACGGAAGTTTGGATATTGCCTATTACATTGAACATCCTCGATTTAAAGACAGCGCTATTTCCATTCAAGATTTCATGCGTTGGATTCAGTCTGACAATGATGCTACATACTACATCGACGAAGAGAATGATGTTCGTGAAAAATTCTATCCGACCAATAAAATTCGAATTCCGGTTAATAAGGAGAATGCTCTTAAAAGCGGAATTGTTGCTCAAAAAGATGCCGATAAAATCGTGGACTATATTGATATCGAAATTGACGATCGAGGCATTACCAAGAATCGAATTTTAATGCTAGACATTCTAGCCAATTTTGATTGGAAGCAACCGATTTACTTCACCGGTGGCGCCAATGCAGAGGATGAGTACATTTGGATGAAAGACTGGCTTCAATTAGACGGAGTGGCTTTTAAATTGGTGCCGATTAGAACTCCTACCAAGATGTATAATGAAGAAGGAAAAGTAGTTCGTGAGTTGACCTTGTTCGATATTGGTAGAATTGACCCAGAAAAAATGGAGAAAAACCTAATCAATCTCGATTGGGGTAACATCAATGATGGTAAAATCTACCTGGACGAACAAACCAAACGAAATACCATCTCCTTGAGAAATAGTTTCCAACGCTTAGCAGAAGCTTACGCTGTGGAAGGTGATACCATTAAAGCCAAAGAAATGTTGGATTTCTCCATTGAGAAAATGCCAATTAAAGACTTTGACCATTATACTCTTTCGGTAGGTTATCCAGAAATGTATTATCAATTGGGGGCGAAAAAAGAAGCCAGAGAAACTGCAGAAACCCTACTCACATTATTTGGGGAAAAAGCACTCTGGTTAAGTACTTTCTCTCGTGATTTCACAGAGATCATTATTGATGAAATAGACACTACCTTGTACATCTACAACTCGATCTTAAGTGATATCAAGAAATACGATGACAAGGCTTATTATGAATCAAAACAAGAAGAGTTTACCAAAATCATGAAACTCTTCAGTCACCTGATAGAAGAATAAAAAAAAAAGCTCCTTTCAAGGAGCTTTTTTTATACATATTGTTGAACGAGACCTATGAGCGTATTGGCATCTTGGTAACCGGTTTGACGCCATTTCATCTCTCCGTTTTTATAAATCATAAATGTCGGATTTCCCTTCACTCGAAGTGCATCAGCAAGAATCTCATTCTTATCGATATCAATTTTAATAACCTTGGCTGTTGTTCCCAAGGCGGCAGCTACGTCTCGCAAAGTATCCACGCTGTTCTCTGCTCCATCCCAATCGGAATAGAAGTCGATTAAAACAGGTTTGTTTACATTAATTATTTCACCAAACTTGGCCATAAAATTTCTTACTTGACGTGTGATTGCAATCCAAAAACTGGAGTGCTCTTATACAAATATAAAAATTTTACCGAAATAGACTGATTATCAGGCCTTTTTAAGTTCTATGACCGAAATCTCAGGCCAAATCCCAACACGACCTGGAAAAGCGTGATAGCCAAATCCTCGGTTCACGTTGATGTATCTTCCGAATTCTTCATACAATCCGGCCCATTGCTTGTAGACATATTTAGAGGGACTCCATTTGATGATTCCTGGTATTTCTATACCCATTTGAAGTCCGTGCGTATGACCACTCAAGGTTAAATGATAGTTGAAATCATCCTTTTTTACTTTGTATTCCCAATGACTAGGATCGTGGGTCATCAAAATTTTGAAATCGTCTTTATCGACATTGGCAGAGGCCTTTTGTAAGTCTCCTTTCTGATTAAAACCTCTTCCCCAGTTTTCAACTCCGAGTAAAGCAATTTTATCATTGCCTTTGGTTAAATAACGATGTTCGTCAAGTAATAAATCGAAGCCTATCTTCTCATGAATTCCCTTGACATCTTCAAAATTCTGAACCTTAGCCTCTTTGCTTTCCCAATTCATATAATCACCATAATCGTGATTTCCCAAAATGGAATACTTCCCTTCTTTGGCTTCCAATTGTGAAAAGACATCAATCCATTGATCCATTTCATCAGCCTTGTTGTTCACAATATCTCCGGTGAAAAGAATTACATCTGACTTCTGTTGATTGATCAAATCTACTCCGTATTGAATCTTTTCCTTATTGGTAAAACTCCCTGAATGAATGTCAGATATTTGGGTGATGGTAAAGCCGTCAAAAGCATCCGGCAAATCCTTAAAACTGAGCTGGTATTTCAATACTTTAAAATTGTACTTTCCTTGAATGATTCCGTAGATAAAAGACGAAAAAGGTATGGCTGCCAAAATCAGGGCTAATTGGGACACAAACTTTCTTCTACCTGGTACTGGGAGTGTTTCTGTTCGCGCCAATGCCGAGAATCCTTTTACTGCCAATCGATAAATATCTTCACCAAGCAATACAAAAATGATTACCAATTTGGGTAAAAGAACAGTGAGTAACAGTCCAAAGGTGAGTTGCCCTTGGGGTGTTTGACCTTGACTTCTATTGTAACTAAGCATGGTGTAGAAAAAGTAGATATACACCCCAATACTCAATGCCAAAAATCCATAACGTACAATCTTGCTTTTTGAAACTGTCTTAAAAGCCTGAAAGGAATAAAACTCTACAGCCACAATAAGTACTGATAGAATAATCAAAGGAACAATCCAACGTGACATACGGTCTAAATTTGAGTTGGTAAAGATAGCTCGAATTAACAGATTCAATTTTAACTTCCTGTTAAAGTTTCGTAGCTTTAGAAGCTCTAAAAAACTTCATATGTCTGGTTCAAAACGCCTTTTTTTAGTTGATGCATACGCTCTCATTTTCAGAGGATATTATGCATTCATCAAGAATCCAAGAATCAATAGCAAAGGGTTGGATACCTCTGCCATTATGGGATTTATGAATTCCTTATTGGATGTCATCAAAAGGGAACGACCAGATCATTTGGCGGTTTGTTTTGACAAAGGAGGAAGCGCCGATCGGGTAGAAATGTTTGAAGCCTACAAGGCCAATCGACAAGAAACTCCAGAGGCCATTAAAATTGCCGTGCCTTATATTGAAGAAATCTTAAGGGCGATGCACATTCCGATTATGGTGAAAGAAGGGTATGAGGCAGATGACATTATCGGAACACTTTCCAGACAAGCTGAAAATGAAGGATTTACCACCTACATGGTGACCCCAGATAAGGATTTTGCTCAATTGGTTACCGACAAGATCTTTATGTACAAACCTCGTTTTGGAGGCGGATATGATATTTGGGGGATTCCTGAGGTGAAAGAGAAATTTGGTGTTGAACGTCCTGAGCAAGTCATCGACTTTTTAGGAATGATGGGCGATGCTTCAGATAACATACCTGGATTACCAGGAGTTGGAGAAAAGACTGCCAAAAAGTTCTTGGCTCAATTTGGCTCGATGGAAGAGCTTTTGGCAAATACCGATCAATTAAAAGGAAAAATGAAGGAGAAGGTTGAAGCGAATAGTGAACTAGGGCTTCTTTCAAAAAAATTGGCTACCATTATGTTGGATGTTCCAGTAACCTTTGATGCGAATGATTTTACCTTAGATCAGCCAGATACTGACAAAGTGAAAGAGTTGTTCAACGAACTCGAATTCAGACAGCTGTTGACCAACTTCCTCAAAACCTTTAGTACAGAAACCACAACCCAAAGCGAAAACACAGCTTCGACAACAAGTGCGAGTGCTTCTACTCCTGCTTCAAGTTCCAGCTCAAGCGGACAGTTTGACTTATTTGCAGCCCCAGGTTCTGGGAATGTAAGTACTGAGGAAGGCGGATTAAAAGACATCAAAAATACCGACCATTTTTACCAACATGTTAATACGCCTTTAGCTCGAAAAATTCTGTTGCAACAATTAATGCAACAATCATCCGTATGTTTCGATACCGAAACCACAGGATTGAAAGCTTTGGAAGTTGAATTGATCGGAATCGCTTTTTCATGGGAAAAAGGAAAGGGATATTATGTTTCTTTCCCCGAAGATCAAGACGAAACTCAAGCTATTTTGGATGAATTTGTTCCTTTTTTCAATTCGGAAAGCATCGAAAAAGTCGGACATAATTTGAAGTACGATATCAAAGTATTGTCCAATTACAATGTGTCCGTTAAAGGACCACTTTTTGACACCATGATCGCACATTATTTGATTAATCCAGACATGCGTCACAACATGGATGTGCTATCGGAAACCTATTTGAATTACAAGCCGGTTTCCATTACCGAATTAATTGGTAAAAAAGGAAAAAACCAGCTCTCGATGCGTGTAGTTCCGGTAAAAGATCAAACCGAGTATGCAGTTGAAGATGCTGATATTACTTTTCAGTTAAAAGAACACTTTACCAAAGAATTGGAAAGTGGACATCTAACGGAACTGTTTTCCAAGGTTGAAATTCCGCTTGTTTCGGTGCTAACAGCCATGGAAATTGAAGGAATAAAAATCAATACCGAGTTCTTAAATGGTCTTTCAACCGAGTTAACCAAAGATATTCAAGGATTGGAAACCGCCATTTATGAGCAGGCTGGTGAAACTTTTAACATTGCCTCTCCAAAACAATTAGGTTCTATTTTATTTGAAAAACTGAAATTGGTAGACAAACCGAAAAAGACAAAAACTGGTCAGTATTCTACGGCAGAAGATGTCTTGTCTTACTTGGCCAAGGACCATAAAATTGTACGGGATATACTCCAATTCAGACAGTATAAAAAACTACAGAGTACTTATGTGGATGCGCTTCCGAATGAGATCAATCCGAAGACTAATAGAATCCACACCGTATATGCTCAAGCGGTGGCAGCTACAGGGCGATTAAGTTCTAACAATCCGAATTTGCAAAACATTCCTATTCGAACCGAAAGAGGTAGAGAAGTTCGGAAAGCCTTCATACCGAGGAGTGAAGAATATGTATTGTTGGCAGCCGATTATAGTCAGATAGAATTGCGAATTATTGCAGCTCTTAGTGAGGAAGAAAATATGATGTCTGCTTTTCAAAACGGCGAAGATATTCATGCCTCCACTGCAGCCAAAGTATTTAATGTAGCCCTAGAAGATGTTACTCGTGAACAACGTAGCAATGCAAAAACTGTCAACTTCGGAATCATTTATGGAGTTTCGGCCTTTGGATTGAGTAATCAAACAAATCTAACACGAAGCGAATCGAAAGAGTTGATTGACACCTACTACGAAACCTATCCGAAGTTAAAGGCATACATGGCCAATCAAATCAATTTTGCTAGAGAAAATGGCTATGTGGAAACTGTTTTAAAACGACGTCGTTACTTAAAAGATATCAACTCTAGAAATGCAGTAGTTAGAGGCGCTGCCGAACGAAATGCGGTGAACGCGCCAATTCAAGGATCTGCCGCCGACATCATCAAATTAGCCATGATCAATATCCATAAAAAGTTAGCAGAAGGTCAGTATAAAAGTAAGATGTTACTTCAGGTGCATGACGAATTGGTTTTTGATGCCCATAAAGATGAGTTGGACAAATTAAAACCTATGATCAAAACCGAAATGGAGAACGCCTTTACCTTGTCGGTTCCTTTGGATGTCGAAATAGGTTTGGGAGATAACTGGTTGCAGGCGCACTAAAAAAACACAAATCCAATTCCTAGAGAGATACTATCAATTCGATCATTCTCAAAACCGAGAATGCCCTTTCGATGGAACTCCAATCGGAATACAGGATGCCAACGACTATCACTTTCACCCTGAAATCCTAGTCCGAAACCATAATAGTTTCCATCGGGATAATTGCTAGAGGGTCGCCACATTTTTCCGTATCGAAAATCAGCAAAAAAAGCTTCATCGTCGCGTTCAAAAATATTGTATCGCAACCCTACATAAGCTGGAAAAGCATTGGTGTCATAATTCCAATGATCATCAAATCCGGCATTGACACTAACAGCAACTTTCTTAAAAAACTCATACCCAAATCCTAGACGCAGAAACAATCCGCTTGGAACAATTAGAGGTTCTCCATCATTGGGTTCAACGGTATAAAATTCATTGATAGCTAGTGAAAAGTTGAGCTCTCCGGTAAAAAAAGGTCTTCCTAATTTTTCTTGAGCATCAAGCATCGAACTAGAAAGAAACAGTAGTAGGACAATAATTCTCTTCAAGTGAATGGTTTTCAATGTTACTTTCAAAAAACATGCCTTTTTAAAAATTCCAATATTAATTCTCCTTATTTATCGGAACTATCTATTTTTGTTGGTGCCAAAACAAATCTTAAACCGTTTTAAAATGCAGAAATTAGTATGGGTCTTATTACTCGTTAGCTTTTCAATTGTTGGATGTAAATCAGAAAAAGCATCTGAAGCAAAGGTGGAAAAGGCAAGTTCTTTTTTAGTCTTTGATGGCGACATTAAAGAAGATCGAAAGGCCTACACTACGTTGAATCTAGATGATACTTGTCCGAATCTGCTAGACCCAAGAATCTCTAAAGATGATATTGCTAACATCAACGAAGCTTGGCTAGATCTCAATCAAAATTTAGGTGCCTATTTATCCAAGAATGAATTCAGTTGGAATACCTCAGGTCCCAATGTCAAAGTATGGCACAAGTTTTACTTTCATAAAGATGGGGCATTGAAAGCCTATTTGTTCAAGGTTCAAGATAAAGAAGTTACCAAAGAAGCCAGAGCCAGTTATAAAGCTTTGATGCTCGAATTTTCAAAAACCTACCAACTTCCATTAACGAAAGAAAGTACTTTTGCTCAATGTGGAAAAGGTGTTTTTGAATTATAGTAAAACAAAAAACTCGGCATGAGTATTATTTCCAAAGATATACGCAAAGCAATCAACTTACTCCAAGAGGATCAGCTGGTGGCCATCCCAACAGAGACGGTATATGGGCTTGCAGGAAATATATTCAGTGAAGTTGCGATTGGAAAAATTTTTAAAACGAAGAATCGACCACATTTTAATCCGTTGATTGTTCACATTCCTTCCGTTTCAAAACTGGATCAAATTGTTTCTCATGTTCCAGAGAAAGCAAAGCAATTGGCCGACACATTTTGGCCCGGTTCCTTGACACTCATCTTGCCAAAAAGCGAAAAAATTCCAGATTTAATTACCGCGGGTAAAGATACGGTAGGCGTGCGGGTTCCAAATCATCCAACAACCCTAGAATTGCTTAACCAACTTCCTTTTCCAGTGGCAGCTCCAAGTGCGAATCCTTTTAATCGAATCAGTCCCACAAAACCTGAACACGTAGCTAATTATTTTGAAGGAAAAATTCAAATGGTATTAGACGGAGGGGCCTGTGAAAAAGGATTGGAATCTACCATCATCGGATTTGAAAATGAGGAACCAATTGTCTATCGCTTGGGTGCTATTTCCCTCGAAGATATTGAAGCTGTAATTGGAAAAGTTGCTGTTCGAAACACGAAGGAAAATAGACCTGATGCCCCAGGCATGCTTCTAAAGCATTATGCTCCGAAAACAAAAATTGTACTCTCCGATAATATTGACAGAGATCTTCAACAATATGCATCGGAAAAAATCGGGATTCTAGGATTTGAAAATACCTACAAGCATGCATCAATATCTCATCAAGAAACACTTTCTTCCCAAGGAAATCTGCAAGAAGCAGCCACAAATTTGTACCAAGCTTTGCACCGATTGGACGAACAAGATCTCACCTTAATCCTTGCCGAAAAGTTTCCTGACGAAGGGTTGGGAAAAACCATTAATGATCGATTAAAAAGAGCCTCTTCCTAATTTGACTTAGGTTGAGTAGGTCGGGAAAGTATTGTTTTCCAAAATATACTGAATGTCCTCAGAACGCAAGGGTTTGTTTAAAAACTGATTGACCACGGTGGTAAAATCGGCCTTCTTTCGATCTTTCGGGTCGGTAGATGTAGAAAGCATCACCACAATTTTACTTTGTTCGAAGGTATTGTCAAGCTTCTCATACTCTTCAATAAACTCCCAGCCATCCATTCCGGGCATGTTCAAATCAAGGAATATGAGTTCCGGATAGTGGTATCCTAATTTTGCATTTTCTTTCAAGTAATCCAATGCAGCTTCGGCACTTTGATGAGCAACAATTTCTTTGGCTACCCCTTCTTTTTTAATCACTAATTTGTGTAAAAAGTTAATCGCTGGATCATCGTCAATCAGTAAAATGGTGTCTAACTGTTTCATGATAGTTGTTTTGGAATGGTGAAATAAAATGTACTGCCTTTGCCCAATTCAGATTCAACCCACATGTCTCCGTCGTGCAAACTCACAATCTTTTTACAATGGGCCAATCCGATACCTGTGCCTTCATATTCTTCTTTTAAATGCAATCGTTGGAATATTCTAAATATCTTTTGTTGGTGTTTTTTTGCGATTCCGATTCCGTTGTCTGCCACCGCAAACTTCCATTCATCTCCCATGGATTCGCAACTTATTTTAACTTCTGGTGGAACGCCTTCTCTAGAGAACTTCATTCCGTTGCTAATCAAGTTTTGCAATAACAATCGAATGGCCACTGGGTAAGCTTTCAGCGTCGGCATTTTTCCAATTTCGACGGAAGCATTTTTGCGTTCAATTAAGGAGGCCAAATCGGATTGTAAATCGCCAGCCAATTCGTTCAAATCAACCGTTTGAACCTCTTCACTTTGTCCAATTCTAGAGTAATCCAAGAGGTGTTTGATCAACTGCGTCATTCGTGAAATCGCATCTTGAATGTAATTGAAGATTTGTTTCGCGCTATCGTCAAATTTGTCCTCGTACTCCATCAATAGAATATCAGAGAAACTAGCGATGGTTCGAAGTGGTTCTTGTAAATCGTGTGAAGCAAGATAGATGTATTGCTCGAGTTCTTTGTTCTTCTCTTCAATTTCCTTGAAGTGTGAAGATGCTAAATAAGCTTCTCTATCTTTCTTTTTGGTAATATCCTGTTTGATGATAATGAACTCCTTTTTACGCTTTCCTCGTTTGATCGGAACAATGGCTGTATCGGTCCAAAAGAAGGTGTCATCTGCTGCTCTGTTTTTAATTTCGCCAATCCAGGTTTTACCGCGAGATACCGTGGCCCAGATATCGTCAAAAAATGCTTTCGGATGTTCTTCAGACTGAATCACAGCATTTGTTTTACCCAAGATTTCACCACGTTTGAATTTTGTAAGTTCACAAAAGTTATCATTGACCATTTTGAACTTGAACTTATCGTCCATAATAGCAACCACAGCAATTTGGTCTAAGGCATATTTAAAAAGCGCCAACTCTTTATTTTTTACCAATAGATCATTCTGCATTTGGAGCTTTTCCTTGTAGGATTTGTTGACATTTTCTGCGATTCCGTATTGGGTAATGATCAAAACAGAAATCAAGGTAAAGGTGAAAAGAATGATTCCAAATTCTGGACTAATAAAATTCTTATCGATATACTGCAACACCAAGAAGGCCATAATCAAAGGCAATAAGACAATGAATGGCAAGGATTTTCTCAGGAAATTACTTCCAATGTTCTTGGATAGAATCACACCCTTGTAACCTTCAAAAGGAAATAACATCACCAAGAGATAAGAAAGCACCAAAAATGAAAACGGAGCTTCCAATGAAATGGAGGTTAAATATGGAATTTTATCCCATCCCACCGTTAACTTTAGGATGATGGTAATCACGTTCAATAAAGCAAACAATGGAAGCACAAAAAAGACAGATTGTGCAATATTTCGAATGAACGTCTTTCGGGTTACTAAGGAGTACAAACCAATGGTAAAAATGATAAAGCTAACCGCTGTTAATATGGTCATTCTTCCTGGATTTGTCTTGGACAATTGATCTTCAATAAGAAGGCTGTCGATCCTTAAATCAATTCCGAAAACATATTGCCCAATGGTTAGTGTACAGAGTGTAAAAATGAATACCGAAATAACTCTAATAATGGATTTGCAATGCGTTACTCGGTAGTAATAGATGAGAATGGCTATTACAGATAGCAATAAAAATACACCTGTGTTTAATTTGGTCAAACCACCATCCTCTACTAAATTTTTCGCATAAAATATGAGCGATTCTTCACCTGTAAACCAAAAAAGTAATGTGAAAAAACCAGATACAAATATGTAACTGATTAGAAATAAATTGAGCAATCCGATCTTCTTCGCTTTCATGACTTTGGTCTTAGTTTCACAAGACCTAACAAGCAATCCTCAAGTCGTCATTTTTACGTTCACCATCGTCATCTATCACCCCTGTAGATTCCTTTTAGGTACTATTAAATTTACGAAAAATAAAGGAGTATTACCCCTCGAAAATAGGCGAATGCTCGGCTTATTGGCGACGAAATGACCAAATGAAGCTTTATGATTTTCGGTCGTCTTTCAATAACTGAAACAATGCCGATCTAAAAATGGATAATAGAATGCTAAAGAAAAGGGCGGTTAGGAATCCGCTTACTGCAAATCCATTGACCAATTTATCGGCCATAAGTATGATAAAAGCATTAATGGCAAACAAAAATAGACCCAGGGTTACAATGGTTGCCGGTAGGGTAAAAAAGATCAAAAGCGGTCTAACAAACATGTTTAAGATAGCAATTACAAGGGCAACAATGAAGGCAGTCCCGTAACCATTCACGGTGACTCCAGGTAATATATTTGATAGTACAACAACCGCCAAAGCAGTTAAAGCAAGTTTTAAAAAGGTTTTCATGATTTGATTTTAACTAAGTGGTACCAAATGTATGCCAAACAAAATCAACTGAATTTCTGTCAGTTATTTGTTCTGTTGCTCTTCGGAAGCCTTGCGTTCCAATTCGGCTTGAAACTCTTCCATTACAGGCTTCACGGTACTTTCAGGAATATCGGAGACCTTGATGTAAATTAAGCCGTCTACCGCATTGTTAAACTTCGGATCTACATTAAAAGCAACCAATCGAGCATTCTGCTTCACGTATTTCTTAATCAATACCGGGATTCGAAGTGCTCCTGGTTCCACCTCATCGATCACCTTATCGAACTTTTGCATATCCCCCTCGGTAGCGTCAAATACAAAGTCTTTGTCGGCGTCTTTCAGTTTTACCTTATACTCTTTCTTCGGATGAATGTATTGGGCAATGTAAGGATCGTAATAATGCGACTTCATGAACTCAATCATCAAAGATTTTGAGAAATCTGAGAATTGATTACTAATGGATACTCCTCCCATCATGTACTTGTACTCTGGGAATCGCAAGGTTACGTGCACAATTCCTTTCCACAATAAAAAGAGTGGCATCGGTTTTTGCTGATAGTCTTTTACAATAAAGGCCCTTCCCAACTCGATGGTATTTTCCATCATTTGAAAAAGTTCTGGCTCGATTCGGAATAAGGTGTGCAGGTAAAATCCATTGATTCCGTATTTTTTAAAAATCGGACCACCCAATCCCATTCGGTAGGCGCCAACCAAGCGATTGGCCTGACTATCCCACAAGAACATGTGATGATAATACTTGTCGTATTTATCGAGGTCGATTGAATTATTCGTGCCTTCTCCCACATCTCGGAAGGTAATCTCACGCAAACGCCCAATTTCATGCAGCACATTCGGAATTTCCTTGGCGTTGGCAAAAAAGATCTCGTAATTCTTACTGATCAGTAAACGCTTGTCATTGTCTCGCAAAGCGTTTACCTCCTTCACAAACAACTCAGTGTTTTTCTGAGAAGTAATTTTCTTTGCTGGTTTCGGGATTTTCAGATTTTGAGTCGATAAGATGTTCTTATTTTTCTCAAAAGGATTGGCCAACATGTAGGTTTTCTTCCGAATAAATTCATAGAATTCTGGAATGTTCTCGTAGGCATCTTGATCCTTCACAGAAATAGGTCGTCCCACACGCACTTTAATCACCTTCCCGTTTTGTGAAATCACTTCGGATGGCAGTTTTGCCGTTCTTAAGGTATCGCTAATGCTCGACAGCATGTAAAACAAGCGACTATTTTTCGCGTGAAAATATATAGGTATTACTGGTACTTTGGCCTTTTTAATCAACCGTACGGCACCTTCTTCCCAAGGTTTGTCAACCTTTAATTTACCGTCTTTGTAAGTAGATACCTCCCCCGCGGGAAAGATCCCTAATGGCTTGCCCTCTTTCAAATGCTGCAACGCTCCTTTGATTCCGGCTACGCTTGACTTGGCATCCTTTCTATTTTCAAAAGGATTCACGGGCATCACATAAGGCTTCAATGGAAGTATGCGGTGCAATAAAAAGTTTGCAATGATTTTATAATCTGCCCTTTTCTCGAGTAATAATTTGAGGAGAAGAATTCCGTCTATCCCACCCAAAGGATGATTTGAAACCGTGATAAACGGCCCATCTTTGGGAATCCGTTTTAAGTCTTCTTCCGGAATTTCAAACCGAATTTCACAGTCGGCCAAAACTCCATTTAAGAAGTCCACACCCTCGCGGTCTTTGTTGTTGTTATAAACTTTATTCAGTGCCGAAATTCGAAGAACTCGAATCAGTAACCATCCAATAAAAGTACCAATGAAGCCAAGTCTTTTCAGACCAATTACATTAGCAATTTCTTTAGACGTTACAAGAGACATAGGCAAAAAACTTGACGAAACACAAACATACTAAAAAAACTAAAATGGTGTTCTTTTTAATTTTGATTCAGTACGATCTGTGTGGTGTCTTTGTTGGTCTGTTTGAGTAGTACTTTGCCTTTGCTAGAAATATCCTTAATCGCCTCTTGATTGAAGTGTCTGATGGTGTATAATTCCACTCCTTCATCAAAACGAATGGTAAACTCATTTTTTAGCGCTTCATAGAATTGATTGAACTTACCAAATTTATTGTCCAAACAAAGCGAAAAACTAATGGCTGAGTTCTGAATTAGATTCACTTTCAACTGATATTCGTGTAGTTTTTGAAATATATAACTCATATTATTCTCAACCACAAAAGAGAAATCTTTGGCTGAAATCGAAACAATTACCTGATTCTTTTTGACGATAAAACAAGGAATCATCGGTTCCAATACAGAACCCCGAGATACCTTTGTCCCTTGTTTGGACGGATCCACGAACGAACGAACGTAAAGTGGAATCTCTTTTCTCTGCAGAGGCTGAATGGTCTTCGGGTGAATTACCGAAGCTCCATAAAAGGCCATTTCGATGGCTTCCTCATAGGAGATTTGTTGCAATAAGGTGGTACTTTCAAATACTCGCGGGTCTGCATTCAAAACCCCTTGAACATCTTTCCAAATGGTGACACTTTCGGCATCCAAGCAATAGGCAAAAATCCCTGCTGTATAATCGGAACCTTCTCTCCCCAAGGTTGTGGTATTCTCTGTATCGTTTGCAGCAATAAATCCTTGGGTAATATTAATTTTGGAAGTATCTACCTTGGTAGAAATGATTTCTTGAGTCAAGGTCCAATCTACCTTTGCATCTCGATACGAACTATCGGTTTTGATGTAATTACGCGCATCAAACCAGGTATTCGCAGTTCCCATTTTTTGTAGATAGGCACTTACGATTCTTGTAGATAGTAATTCTCCAAAACAAATGATTTGATCATACACATAATTGTAACGTTTGGAAGAATTTCTAGCCAAGAACCAACCCAATTCGCCAAATAAAATATCGACTACCTCATAGATTTCATCGCCCTTTTCAAAAAGGCTATCCATGATGTTTTTATGATAATCGGCAATAAAATCGAGCTTTTGCGGCAACTCATCAGATTTGTTGTAGTAGGCATCAACCACTTCTTCAAAGGCATTGGTCATTTTCCCCAATGCAGAGACTACTACCAAGGTATCTTTTGCTCCCTCGGTCGCAATAATATTCGCTACGTTCTTTACGCTTTCAGCATCTTTTACTGAAGCTCCTCCAAACTTAAAAATCTTCATATATTCTGATTCACAAAATTTGACAATCCTTCTTCATCCATCTGAACAACCGACCAATCGTGTAAATAATTGGCCCCTGAACTTTGGTAAAAATCAATGGCATTTTGATTCCAATCGAGCACTTCCCAAGCCACTCTTTTGTAATTATTGGTATAGGCGTATTGCAATACCTTTCCGTATAGAGCTTTGCCAATACCTAACTTGCGTCTAGATTGAGTAACAATTAAATCTTCCAAATGAATTACGGGTCCTTTCCAGGTAGAGAATCGTTCGTAAAAAAGTGCAATGCCCACAATTTCGTCGTCTTGTTCTGCTACAAAAAACCTAAACTTAGGGTCTTCAGAAAAACCATGCGTCAATAAGGTTTCTTCATCAATTTCTACCGCTTCTGGTTCCTTTTCAAAAAGTGCCAACTCCTTAATCAAACGAAGTAACGCGGGTACATCCTTTTCTGTTCCGAATCTTACAGTAAAATCCATTGTAAAAAATTTTGACAAAGATAGCCTATTTGCCTTTCTAGGTCATAATTGTAGATATTTTAAACAATTCCGATTCAAATGTTTAAATGTTGCGATTTATTGATTTTCGAAATCGTTTTAGTTCGAAAAAAGTCGCATCTTTGTATAACAACCCAATCTTCAAAATTATGTCTGAGAAAAACCAAACCCTAGGAGAATTTATCATTGAAAATCAAGCTGCATTCAAATATACCACTGGTGAGTTGTCACGATTGATCAACTCGATTCGTTTGGCTGCCAAAGTGGTAAACCATGAGGTAAACAAAGCCGGATTGGTGGATATTATTGGTGCTGTGGGAGGACGAAATATTCAAGGGGAAGACCAACAAAAATTGGACGTGTATGCCAATGACACCTTTATCCAAACTTTGATTAATAGAAATATCGTTTGCGGGGTGGCAAGCGAAGAAGAAGATGATTTCATCATTATCAATAGTCAGGACGAGCAACACCAAAATAAATACGTTGTGCTGATTGATCCTTTGGATGGCTCTTCCAATATTGATGTTAATGTCTCGGTTGGTACGATTTTTTCAATTTACAGAAGGGTAACACCGGTTGGAACTCCAGTTACCATGGAAGATTTTCTTCAGAAGGGAAATCAGCAAGTAGCCGCGGGATATGTGGTTTACGGAACTTCAACCATGTTGGTGTATACTACCGGACACGGTGTTAACGGATTCACCTTAAATCCGGCCATTGGAAGTTATTACCTATCACATCCTGACATGAAATTCCCAGAGGATGGTAAAATTTACTCAGTGAATGAAGGAAATTATTTAGACTTTCCTGCAGGTATCAAGAAATACATCAAGTATTGTCAAGAAGAAGAGGGAGACAGACCGTATACCAGTCGTTATATCGGATCATTGGTTTCCGATTTTCACCGAAATATGATTAAGGGTGGTGTGTACTTATATCCAAAAGGGTCACGGAATCCAAACGGAAAATTACGCCTACTTTATGAGTGCAACCCGATGGCATTTTTGGCAGAACAGGCCAATGGAAAAGCTTCGGATGGTTACACTCGAATCATGGATATAGAACCTACCGAACTGCATCAAAGGGTGCCATTTGTCTGCGGAAGCAAGAACATGGTAGACAAGGTAGAAGAGTTCATGAAAATTTACGGTGAATAAGTTGTATTTATATTACTATAAGTTAACAAGTTGATAAGACTCAAAATCCTAGAGTTCTTATAATTACCTTTGCATTACAAAAAATTTAACTTAAAAAACTTATCATATGGCTTTTGAATTACCAGAATTAGGCTATGCTTATGATGCATTAGAGCCTCATATTGATGCAAGAACTATGGAGATACACCATAGCAAACATCACAACGGATATACAACAAAATTAAACGGAGCGATTGCTGGAACTGATTTGGAAGGACAGTCTATTGAAGACATTCTTACCAACTTAGATATGAGCAACAGCGCTGTGCGTAACAATGGAGGTGGATTCTACAACCACTCTTTGTTCTGGACTGTAATGAATCCTGAAGACAGAGGATACTTATCAGGTGAATTGAAAGATGCGATTGAAGCTGAGTTTGGTTCTAAAGATGCTTTTATCGAAGCATTTAGCAAAGCGGCTGCTACGCAATTCGGATCTGGATGGGCTTGGTTATGTGTTCACCCAGGAGGTAAGGTAGAAGTTTGTTCTACTCCAAACCAAGACAACCCATTAATGCCAGGTGTTAGCTGTGGCGGAACTCCAATCTTAGGATTAGACGTTTGGGAGCATGCTTACTACTTGAACTATCAAAACAGAAGACCTGATTATATTGATGCTTTCTTTAAAGTAATCAACTGGAATGAGGTTGAAAGAAGATACGCTGAAGCGAAATAAGCGAAGCGAATTAGAAATAAAAAAGCACCCAAATGGGTGCTTTTTTTATTAGTATGCTCTCTTATTGTCGTTCCCTTCGTAGAAATTAATGAATGCCTGATTCACCACCCGACTTCCTCCAGGTGTTGGGTAATTCCCTGTGAAATACCAATCACCAGTATGATTCGGACAAGCTTTGTGCAAGCCTTCTATAGATTGATATATCACTTCCACCTCAGCATTGATTTCAGGTGTTTTTAGCATCTGTGCAATCTTGGCAGAAATTTCTTCTGGTGTAAATGGCTTGTAGATATCTCGAACATAATTCACAATCTCGTTATCTGAAAGCGTCTGTTGATCCTTGCATTTTTTGTAGGTCTCATCTACAATGTGATATTGACCTGTTTCTTTCAATAATTCTAAGGCAGCTCTAAAAGCAATGAACTTACCAATCTTGGCCATATCAATTCCGTAACAATCTGGATAACGAATTTGAGGCGCTGAAGAAACCACCACAATTTTCTTAGGCTGTAAGCGATCTAAAATTTTGATAATACTCTTCTTCAAGGTTGTTCCTCGTACAATACTATCGTCAATAATTACCAAATTATCGGTCGGTTTTACAACTCCGTAAGTGATATCATATACATGTTCCACCAAGTCGTCTCGCGAATTGTCATCTGCAATAAAGGTTCTGAGTTTGGCGTCTTTGATAGCTATTTTCTCAAAACGCGGACGCTCACTCAAAATTTCACGAACCCTTTCTTTGGATAATTTATACCCGCCTTCAAGGATCTTCTTGGTTTTCTCTTTGTTCAAGAAATCTTCGGCCGCTTCGGTCATTCCATAGAATGAGGTTTCTGCTGTATTCGGAATGAATGAAAACACCGAATTGGTCACATCATTGTTGATGGACTCTAATATTTTTGGGAATACGTATTTTCCGAGGTTTTTACGTTCTTCATAAATGGAAGCATCACTACCTCTGGAGAAATAAATTCGTTCAAACGAACAGGAAGTTGCTTCTCCCGGCTCTTTGATCTGCTTGATGCTAACCTTTCCGTTTTTCTTAATAATTAAGGCATGACCTCTTTCCAACTCTTGCACATCTTCAAGCTCTACATTGAACACAGTTTGAATCGCAGGTCGTTCAGAAGCCACAACAACCACCTCATCATCTTCATAGAAATAAGTAGGTCGGATTCCGTTTGGATCTCGTAAGACAAAGGCATCTCCATGTCCCACCAAACCGGCCATGGCATAACCACCGTCCCAGTTCTTGGAGGATCTTTTCAACACCTTCTTGATACTTAAATTTTCTTCGATATAGGGAGAGGCTTCTCTTTTCGAAAGTCCTTCTTTTTTTGCTTTTTGATACAATTTGGCCACTTCATCTTCTAAAAAATGACCGATTTTTTCCATCACGGTAACGGTATCGGTAAATTCTTTAGGATGCTGACCCAATTCCACCAATTCTTCCAACAATTGATTGGAATTGGTCATGTTGAAGTTCCCCGCAACAATCAGGTTTTTATGCCTCCAATTGCTCTGACGCAGAAATGGATGTACACTTTCAAGGCTGTTCTTTCCGAAAGTCCCATAACGAACATGTCCTAACAACAAATTGCCCACATATGGCAAGTTTTGTTCCTGCCAAGCCACATCGTCTTTCTTATCCGGATTTCGTTCCAAAACCCCATTAATTCGCTCATTGATTTGAGAAAAAATATCCTGAATAGGTTGTGTTTTGTTAGAGCGAACCCTACTGATGTAACGGGTTCCCGGACTCACATTAAACTTAACACTTGCAAAACCAGCACCATCCTGACCGCGATTGTGCTGCTTCTCTAGAAGTAAGTACATTTTATCAATTCCGTAAAATGTTGATCCGTATTTTTCTTTGTAAAACTGTAGTGGTTTTTTTAATCGAACAAGTGCAATTCCACATTCATGTTTAATAGCGTCACTCATTATTTTAAATATAAAAAAAATCCGTGGGGTAAGGCACGGATTTTTTTGTTAGGATAATTTTATATCAAATTGTGTTAGATCTCTAAAAGCTTGCAATCTGTTTTCAACTTCTTGGAAGTTTAAGCTCTCCATGCGCTCTGTTCCAAACTTCTCCACACAGAAAGAAGCCAAGTTCGATCCGTAAATAATTGCGTTTTTCATATTGGCAAAAGAAATGTCTTCCGTCTTCGCCAAATATCCACAGAATCCTCCTGCAAATGTATCTCCTGCTCCTGTGGGATCAAATACGGAAGCCAAAGGCAATGCAGGCGCAAAGAACATATTGTGATCGTTAAACAACAAAGCACCGTGTTCTCCTTTTTTTATCACTACATACTTGGGTCCCATTTCATGAATCTTCTTCGCTGCATTCAGTAATGAATACTCTCCAGACAACTGTCTTGCTTCTTCATCATTGATGGTAATAACATCTACTCGCTTCAACACCTTGTGTAAATCTTCCAAGGCACTGTCCATCCAGAAATTCATCGTATCCAAAACCACCAATTTTGGTGTGCCATTCAACTGATCTAAAACAGACATCTGTGTTGCTGGATGTAAATTTCCAAGCATCACAATGCTGGCATCCTTAAAAGACTCTGGCACCACTGGTTCGAAATTCTCTAAAACATTCAATTCGGTAACCAAGGTGTCGCGTGAATTCATATCGTTGTGATACACACCACTCCAGAAAAAGGTCTTTCCTTCTTCTATCACTTCCACACCCTCTGTATTGATTCCTTTGGAGTTCATCATGTCCAAATGTGCCTTCGGAAAATCACCTCCTACTACGGAAACAATTCCCACGGGAATATCAAATAATGAACTTGCCAATCCAACAAATGTTCCTGAACCTCCCAAGATTTTATCGGTTTTACCAAAGGGAGTTTCTATTGCATCGAAAGCTACGGTTCCAACAGCGAGAAGTTTACTCATATTGACTTTATTTTAAGAGTATTATAAAATCTTATAGCATTCGGATTCGAATTTTAATCCTTAATTTTGCAAAAAATTTTAAGCAACAAAAATAAGTCTAAAAAATGACTATTAAAGAAATACAAGAAGAAATTATTGACGAGTTCTCAATGTTTGACGATTGGATGGAACGATACGAGTACATCATTGATTTGGGGAAGTCATTGCCATTAATTGACGAGTTGCATAAAGTAGATGATAATTTGATCAAAGGATGTCAATCTAAAGTTTGGTTGCATTCTGAAGTTAATGACGATACCATCAAGTATACCGCCGATAGTGACGCCATCTTAACCAAAGGAATTGTGGCGCTATTGTTACGAGTTTTTTCCGGTCAAAATCCGAAGGACATTGTGGAAGCAGACACCACCTTTATTGATGAAATTGGATTGAAAGAACACCTTTCACCAACAAGAGCAAACGGATTGGTGTCCATGGTAAAACAAATCAAATTGTATGCAATCGCACAACAAGCGAACTTAAATTCTTAAGCTAAGATTATGACTGAAAAGGAATTAGAAGAATACGGAGATAAAATAGTACGGGTTTTAAAGACCATTTTTGACCCTGAAATTCCTGTAGATATTTACGAATTGGGCTTAATTTATGACGTATTTGTGAACGAACAAAAGGAAGCCAAAATCTTGATGACGCTTACTTCTCCCAATTGCCCGGTAGCAGAAACATTGCCCGTAGAAGTGGAAGAAAAAGTACAAACCATTAAGGGAATCGACTCTTGTGAAGTAGAAATCACCTTTGATCCTACTTGGACACAAGACATGATGAGTGAAGAAGCAAAGTTAGAACTAGGAATGTTATAACATGGCCGAAGAAATTGTAAATAGAGTTGCCAAAAGCCCACTTAAAACCATTGACCTTGAGGAATTCTATCCTGCTGGGAAACGAGTGGTTTTTGACATCAAAGACTGGCTTTATGAAGGCATTATTCTGCGTGAAAAGGAATTCAGAGCATTTGTTCAAGAACACGATTGGCGACAGTATCAAGACAATTATGTAGCCTTGACTTGTTCGGAGGATGCCATCATTCCTTCTTGGGCCTATATGTTGATTGCCTCCGAATTGGCACCTTTCGTTAAGAAAGTAGTCGTTGGTGATTTAACGCTTCTTGAAACATCCATATTTCAAGAGATCATTGGCGAACTTGACATTCAAGAATATGAAAACAAACCGGTAATCATTAAAGGTTGTGCAGACAAACCCATTCCGGAATCTGCCTTTTCATTTTTGATTCAGCGCCTACAGCCCGTCGTTAAATCGATGATGTACGGAGAAGCCTGCTCTACTGTACCCTTGTATAAAATGAAGAAATAGTTTTCATTTTCTGAAGTTAAAATTACTTTTGCTGACTCAAACAACCCAGCAGTGAAAAAACTTCTTTTTTTACTTTGTTTTATTTCATTTTCTGCCTTTTCGCAAGGAGAGTACGATTCTATCCGAAAAACCTACATCAAAAAACGAAAGGATCTAAAAGTCCAACTCGATTCGATCAAGAAACAAATCGATTCCATCAACAAACAAATTAAAATTTGGAAAGAAGAAGAGGCTAAGGCCTGGTCGGTAGAAGGCAGATTTACCTTTTTGTTGAACCAATCTTCCTATTCCAACTGGGTTTCTGGGGGTGAAAATGCTGTTGCTGGAAATATATTAGTGAACTACGATTTCAATTACAAAGAAGGCAAATGGAAGTGGGATAACAAGATCTTGAGTTCTTACGGATTGAGCTACATCAATAACCAAGGCTTTCGAAAGACCGATGACCGTTTCGAATACAACTCGGTACTCGCTTACAACGCCAGCAAACAATGGTATTTTTCATTCTTAAGCAACTTCATTTCGCAGTTCTCCAGTGGTTATGATTATTCACAAGATCCAGAAAGACTAATTTCAAACACGCTCTCTCCTGCCTATTGGAGTTTCGGACCAGGTATGTTTTGGCGTAAAAGCGACAATTATAGAATCAACATTGCACCCGCTACCTCGAGGTTTACCTTTGTTTCCCAAACCTTTGCAGGTCAATACGGTACCGCACCTGGAGAAACAGTTGCCTACGGTCTGGGTTTCAACCTATCTGGGTATATCAAATTCAATATTTTCAACAATGTGACTATGGAGAATATCATACAGATATATTCTGATTATCTCGACAAACCACAAAATATTGACATCAATTATCAAACGAATTTTTTAGTAACCCTCAACAAAGGATTCTCTTTAAACCTGACCCTTCATACCATCATTGACGACAAAGCCGCCAGCACCGAGCAGTTTCGTCAATTATTCGGATTTGGATTCAACTATACCTTTCATAAAATTTAGTTGTAAAGAACTGGATATTAACTACATTTACTGAAAATTATAACACCATGAAAAAAGCACTTACTCTTTGCATTGTTTTCCTTTCGTTAACGCTCTATTCGCAGTCTGTGGATGAATTGAAAAAAGAATTAGCCTCCAAGAAAGATTCTATTTCCAAATTACAAGCAAAAGCCAATAGCATTCAGGCAAAGATTGACGCCATGCCAGGTTGGAAAAAAGGTGCCTTTGGTACTATTGGTGTTAGCCTATCAGGCTTCAACAATTGGTATGTTCGAAATGCTCCCGATGCTTCCGCTGGAAATATTGGAGTTTCGGTAACTGCCTTTGCCAACTTATTGGAAGAAAAATACTTCTGGAGAAATACCGGTATGTTAACCTTAGGATGGGTAAAGCTGGATGACAAAGCCGTTGTAGGTGACGAAGATTTTGAGACAGCCACTGATGTTTTTAATGTGACTTCATTATACGGACGAAAACTGAATGAAAAATGGGCCTTATCTGGAATGTTAGAGTACCGGACTACTTTTATTGAAAACTTCAACAATCCTGGATTCTTAGACTTAGGTGTCGGTTTTACTTGGACACCAACCAGTAATTTGGTGGTAGTTCTTCATCCTGGTAACTACAACTTTGTGTTTGCATCAGGGCAAAATTCATTTACCTCTTCGCCAGGTGCCAAGATTGTGGGTGATTACAATACCAAATTTGGGAAGTTAAGCCTACGTTCGAACCTATCCATGTTCCAAAGCTATGATTCGAACAACTTTTCAAATTGGACCTTTACCAATTCTTTGGGATATACCCTTTGGAAGGGAATCGGATTAGGTTTTGAGTTTGGCTTGCGAAGAAATCGACAAGAAGCTCTAGCAAATGCCCAAATTACCAATCCGGCTGAAACCTTTGCAACAGTTGACAACAAGTTGCAATCCTATTGGTTGTTCGGTCTGAACTATGGGTTTTAATGACGGGTTTTGACATTCATACTTAGGAATTACCATCGGTAACTATGTTTTTTTTATTTTTATCTGAGGAATCACTTATATGGGTCTTTTAGTAATTTACGCGCTTGTTTCAATTCTCTTCTCATTCTTATGTTCTATTCTAGAGGCTGTTCTTCTTAGTATTACTCCAACTTTTATTACCGTTAAGATTGCAGAAGGTAATGCCTATGCTGTGACGCTAGAAGAAATAAAAAAAGACGTTGACAAACCGCTTATTGCCATTCTAACCTTGAATACCATTGCCCATACTGTTGGAGCGATTTTGGTTGGGGTGCAAGCAAAAATATTCTATCAAGAAACCTATGGAAGTCAAGCTACTACCGTTTTCGGGTTTGAGCTTACTTCAGATTTATTGGTAGGGATCATCTCGGCAATCATGACGATTCTGATTCTTGTGGTTTCAGAGATCATTCCAAAAACCATCGGCGCTACTTACTGGAAAAGTCTTGCGGCCTTTACCACCACAGTGTTATCCGTCTTAATTTTTGTGTTTAAATGGACAGGAGTGCTATGGATTTTACAACTGTTTACTCGAATTTTCGGAAAAGGCGGACACGGATCTGTTTTAAGCCGAGAAGACTTTACGGCCATGACCGATATCGCTGAACAGGAAGGGGTGTTCCAAGAGTCAGAAAGCAAGGTGATAAAGAATCTTTTGAACTTTAAGGAGGTTCACGTTAAGGATATCATGACACCAAGAACGGTTTTGAAGACTGCCGATGAAAAAATGAGCATCCAAGAATTCTTTGATGACAATCCGAACTTACGTTTCTCAAGAATTCCGGTTTATCTTGAAAATCCAGATAATATCACCGGATACTTCTTAAAGGATCAATTGTTGGAAGCCATTATCAATGGTGATGGCGACAAGCCTTTGGAAAATATCAAAAGAACCATTCTTGTGACTCGCAGAAATTTACCTATTCCGAGTCTTTTTGAACAACTCATTGACCAACGTGAACATATTGCTTTAGTGGTTGATGAATATGGTTCTGTAAGTGGTCTGGTTACCCAAGAAGACATGATTGAAACCCTATTAGGTCTTGAAATCATGGACGAAAGCGACAACATCGAAGATCTTCAATTACTGGCACGAAAAAGCTGGGAAAGACGGGCCAAGCGTTTGGGAATCATAGAAGATGAAAACGAATCTGAAGAGGAAGCGAACTAGCTATCGTATTCCTGATAGAGAAAATCGTTGTACGGGAAACGCTGCACGTGAATTTTACGCACCTCATCATACACCTTACTTTTAAATTCCTCCAAATTGTCTCGATTTAATGCAGATATGAACAAAGCTTCTTGTTCCAAATCATTCATCCACGTTTTTCGCCAATCTTCAAGGGTATAATGAGCTTTGGTTTTTTGAGTCACCAAGTCGTCCTCGTCAATCGTTTCGTGAGAATAAGCATCAATCTTATTGAAAACCATGATGGTTGGTTTGTCTTTGGATTTGATGTCGGATAAGATGGAATTTACAGAAGCAATGTGTTCTTCAAAATTCGGATGAGAAATGTCAACCACATGTAATAATAAATCGGCCTCACGTACTTCATCCAAGGTAGATTTAAAGGACTCTACAAGCTGGGTAGGAAGCTTTCGAATAAAACCTACGGTATCAGTTAGTAAAAACGGAATGTTCTTTACAACCACCTTACGAACCGTTGTGTCTAGCGTTGCAAACAACTTATTCTCAGCAAAAACCTCTGACTTACTGATCACGTTCATCAGGGTAGATTTACCCACATTGGTATATCCTACCAAAGCTACTCGAACCAATTTACCTCGGTTTTTGCGCTGCACGGCCATCTGTTTGTCGATGGTCTTCAGTTTCTTCTTCAATAAGGCAATCTTATCTCGAATGATACGTCTATCGGTTTCAATCTCCGTTTCCCCTGGACCACGCATTCCGATACCCCCTTTTTGCTTGTCAAGGTGGGTCCATAATCGGGTTAGTCTAGGTAATAAATATTGATGCTGGGCCAATTCTACCTGAGTCTTTGCAGAGCTTGTTTGCGCCCTTTGCGCGAAAATATCCAGAATCAGATTGGTGCGATCTAAAATTTTACAATTCAGAATTTTCTCAACATTTCGCAATTGTGCAGGCGATAATTCGTCATCAAAGATGGCCGTTCCAATTTTGTGCGTCTTTATGTAGGCTTTGACATCGTCCAACTTTCCAGACCCTAAAAAAGTTTTGGGATTTGGCTGCGCCAGTTTTTGCACAAAACGCTTTTCCACAACTCCACCAGCGGTGTGTGTTAAAAACTCCAATTCATCTAAAAACTCTTTGGATTGCATTTCATTTTGATATTGGGTTATCAACCCGATCAAAACTACTTTCTCTGAAATGGCCTCTTTTTGTTCAATCATGCAAGTGCAAAATTACGAACTTAAACCTTCTGGAAAGAAAAAACCTCAAATCAAATTGAGGTTTCTTACTAATTCAAATTCAATTATACTTTAGGCGGATGGCCAAATAGATTTTCTGCAAAAGTAATTTAGAATACCAGATGGAAATGGATTTTAATATTAACTTTAGGTTATAAAACTTTAAAGATTAAGGGATTTGGCAAAACACAACATTACCATCGCTTTTTATAACGTAGAGAACTTGTTTGATACTATAGACAATCCTTTTACCCATGACGATGATTTTACCACCGAAGGGAAAAGGCGATGGAACAAAAAGCGGTATTTCAAAAAACTCGGAAAGCTAGCTAGAACAATCAGCAAAATCGGTAAGGATGAGTCTTATTTCTTACCTGCCATTGTTGGGTTGGTGGAAGTTGAAAATAAGCGAGTACTCGATGATCTCATAGCCCAGAAATTTTTAAAAGGTTATTACGATTATGTACATTATGATTCCTCCGACGAACGCGGAATCGACACAGCCCTGCTATATCAACCTGATTTTTTTGAACTCATAAGCTCTGAGTCACATCCGCTTATGCTTTTTGATGACGATGGCAGTCGTGATTATACCCGCGATATTCTTGAAGTACACGGAAAGCTATTTGGCGAAAAAATATACTTTCTTGTCAACCACTGGCCATCTCGTAGAAAAGGCCAAGAACTGTCAGAACCAGAACGATTGAAAGCATCTGAATTGCTAGTGGAAATCATGAACTCCATCAAGAAAAAAGACAAAAAAGCCAAGTTTGTCATCATGGGTGATTTTAATGACAACCCAAATAACAAGAGCATCACAAATGTAGTCAGTGAAGGATTGTATAATCCGATGGACGCATTGTTCGACAAAGGCCTGGGCACACTCACCCATAAAAAAGAATGGCATCTGTTTGATCAAATCATTCTGAGCAAGGAATTCAAAAAAGACACCAAAAAGTTGTCCTTTAAAAAAGCAAAAATCTACAGCAAAGAATCCTTAAAGGTGTTTCGAGGAAAGCTTAAGGGAAGTCCGTTTCGAACGTTTATTGGTCCTTGGTACAAAGGCGGTGTATCGGATCATTTTCCTGTCTACACCATTTTTAAGAAGAGAGATTAAGAGTTTTTAATTTTCCGAAAAGCTTCGTTGAGTTTGTCATCATTGATGATGTACTTTTGATACTTGCCATCTTTATATCGATAGTAAATAAACAGCGGCATTAAAATAAAGGCCAAATAAAGTACCCCCAAGCCCATTACAATTTGTGCTTTTGGATGTTCCATCTTAATTAATGAAAAGCCAGTAACCATCCAGGCAACAAAAACCACGAAAAGTATTTTTAACGCTAATTTCATGCTGCTAAATTACGAAAGTTCTATTTTTATGGAGTGATGAATCGTCTATCAATTTTCGTGTGTGTTGTTTTCCTTTCAATTCTTTTTACGGAATGCAATACAAAACCCAAAACCAATGAAATGAAAAATAAAATCGTAATTGCCCATCGCGGAGCCTCGGGATATTTACCTGAACATACCATGGAATCAAAAGTGATGGCCCATAATATGAATGTTGATTTCATTGAGCAAGATTTGGTTCTGAGTAAGGACGATGTGCCCATTGTAATTCATGATATTTACTTAGATGATGTTACCAATGTGGCACAAATTTATCCAGAGAAAAAAAGAGAGGACGGTCGGTATTATGTCATCGATTTTACTTTTGAAGAATTGAAACAGTTGAATGTTTACGAGCGTTTCAACCCGAAAACTGGTAAACAGATTTATCCAAAACGATTTTCTAAAAAGACACAGAATTTCAAGTTGCATTCCTTGCAGGAGGAAATTGAAGTGATTCAAGATCTGAATCGTTCAACCGGAAAGAAAATCGGCATTTATCCAGAGATCAAGGCGCCTGCTTTTCATCATCAAGAAGGGAAAGACATGGCAAAAATCGTTCTTCAAATACTCGAGGATTACGGTTATAGCACTAAAAATGATGATTGTATTCTTCAGTGTTTTGATGCCAAAGAATTGCGACGAATTCGGAAGGAACTGAAATCAGAATTATTCTTGGTTCAGTTGATGGAAAATCCCAACGAGACGCTACAACTTAAAGAGTTTGCTCAATATGCAGACGGAGTTGGACCTTGGTACCGCTTGTTTTTATCAGAAACGGTTGATAATAAATTCACTTTTACCAGCTTCATCAAAGATGCTCATGCCTTAGGTTTGCAGGTGCACACTTATACATTAAGAGCGGACGATTTGAAAGAATTTGATTCTTTTACACAAATGTTGGATGCCTTGCTTTTTCAGGCTAATGTAGACGGGGTATTCACTGATTTTCCAGATTTGGCAGTACAGTTTCTTACTGCACAGTAAACTCAATCAGTTTGTTTCGATAAGCTGTTAGGAGTTTAGACTTTGATATGAATCCTAAATATTGATCTCCTTTGACTACGGGTAAATTCCACGCCCCACTCGACTTGAACTTCTTCATTACCTGCGCGGCTGAATCATCGTGAAAAATAATTTCTGGAGTCGTTTTCATAAAGGTTTCTACGGTAATGCTATCATACAAATCTTGGTCAAACATCACGGAGCGAACGTCATCCAATAAGACAATACCTAAAAATTGACCCTCAGTGTTCACCACTGGGAAAATATTCCGATTCGATCTTGCCACAGCTTTTTTGAGCATTTCTCCTAGGGTCATTTCTGGATGTAAGACTTTAAAATTGGTTTCAATTTCCTTTTCAATATCCATCATCATCAACACATTTTTGTCCTTGTCGTGGGTAATCAATTCACCTTTTTGGGCGAGTTCAATGGTGTAAATGGAGTTTGAAATAAAATACTTGGTAATGGCAAAAGAAATGGCCGCCACAAGCATTAAGGGAACAAATAACTCATACCCACCCGTAATCTCAGCAATCAAGAATATGGAAGTCAATGGAGCATGCAGTACTCCTGCCATCAGACCTGTCATACCGATGAGGGTAAAGTTACTTTCCGAGACGCTACCGCCTAGTTGGTTGATGATTTTCGCCACCACATTTCCAAGCACACTCCCCATAACTAGGGTCGGAATGAAAATTCCACCAACACCACCTGCAGCAAAAGTGATAGTCATCGCTATGGCTTTAAAAATGGTGATTAACAAAAGAAAAGAAATGACAATCCAAACATTATCAAAATTCACATTGTAAGAGATATCTGCCAAAGCTTTTTTGGCATCTCCGTTCAAAAGGTTGTTGATGATTTCATAACCTTCACCATACAATGGAGGAAGTAGATACAAAATCAAACCAATGGCCAATCCGCCGAAAATAAGTTTGTGCTCCGCCTTTTTAAATCGCTTGAAGAAATTGATGATTCGGAAATAAATTTTTGAAAAATAGACAGAGGCCAAGCCCGTAGCCAGACCAAGCAACACGAAATACAAGATATGATTGGTCTGAAAATCATCTACCAATTCAAATCCTAACAAGGCGTCTTTTTCAAAGAAAAAATAAGAAGTTACTACCGCTGATACTGATGCTAGTAACAAAGGGATTAGCGATACAAAAGCCAAATCCAAGCTAAAGATTTCTAAGGCAAAGATAATGGCTGCTACTGGTGCCTTAAACATGGAGGACATGGCGCCCGCGGTGGCACATCCAATGAGCAACATACGATTCTGAGTATTCATTCGGAACATTTGAGATGCCCATGAACCCAATGCCGCTCCAGTACTTACCGCAGGACCTTGTAATCCCACCGAACCTCCAAACCCGACAGTGATAGGCGCTGTAATTAAAGAGGCGTAGATTCGGTATTTTTCAATGATTCCCTTTCGTTTGGAGACTGCATGAAGTGTGGTCGAAATTCCATGGCCTATTTCTTTTTTGATCACTTTTTTCTTTAGATAGTAAACAATGACCAACCCAATAATTGGAAAGATGAAGTATAGCAGATAATGAATGTCTTTGATAAAACGTCCCTCCAGAATATCATGAAAAAAGAAGGTCAAGTTTTTCAAAACTAAGGTTCCAAGTCCTGCTAAAAAACCAACGATGACACTTAAAATATACAAAAACTGATGCTCAGAGATGTATTTATACCTCCACAGCAAGACACGTTTCAGTAATTTGTTTTTCGTTGGCATGCCTATCTATTCTAACTATTTTTCAAGCAAAATATCGGTTCCTAAATACCCGTCATTCTTGTTGTAATACCAAGCCCTTCGTTTTGGCATTTTGATACCGTTGATTTCCTCCAAACCAGAAAGTAAGATGTATTCTCCATCGTTTTTTGATTCATCTTTAAAAAACTGATAGACTTCCATGGCATAGGTTTTCGGATTGAAATAAAAGTACCAAGTATCTTTTCCAACCGATTCTTTATAAGTTGCTTTGAGCACCAAGTACTCTTTCCCTTTAAATTTTTTGACTTCCACCTTTTCATGAATGATGGTTCCCTCATCTTTCAACTTCATGGGCAAACCGTACAGATAGGTATAGTAGTTTTTATACAAATTAGCACGATCGCAGTTGACGTTAAAAGACTTCTTTTCTTCCTCTGACAAGTCTGATTTTCCATTAACCGCAAATGCACAATTCCCCTTATCGATAGTATATTCGGTTGTAATGGTATCTCGCTTTGCAGACACATAAAAATACTCTGCTGGTAAATTTATTTTTATGACACTCTCACGTGTAGGCCGATTGGGTGTCTCCATATTTACTAGAAGGGTTCCATCGAAAGTTGACCAATGATTGGAAGGGTCGTGAAATGTAATAGCCTTTTCCAACAATTGTTTGCCTGTTATTTTTTGCGAAAAAGAATGCAGACTGACGCATAAGGCCAGCAGGAAGATTGATTGTTTCATGAATTAAATGTAATAAAAAATCCTGCCAAGGCAGGATTCTTTTGCATTACATATCTAATTTGATATTTAGTTCTTTCAGTTGTTCCTCATCCAAAGGAGCAGGTGCATCGATCATGACATCTCGACCCGAATTGTTTTTTGGGAAAGCAATAAAATCACGTATAGTTTCTTGTCCTGCTAAAATAGCTACCAATCGGTCTAAACCAAATGCGATCCCTCCATGCGGTGGTGCACCATATTCAAAGGCATCCATTAAGAATCCGAACTGTGCTTTTGCTTCTTCATCGGAGAATCCAAGATGCTTCAACATAATTTGCTGAGTTTCTTTATCGTGAATACGAATGGAACCTCCTCCAATTTCGTTTCCATTTAACACCAAATCATAGGCATTTGCTTTCACTTCCCCTGGCTTCGAATCTAGCAATTCCAATTGACCTGGTTTTGGTGAAGTAAATGGATGGTGCATGGCATGATAATGTCCTGTCTCTTCGTCCAACTCTAGTAATGGGAAATCTACTACCCATAGTGGGGCAAATTCATCGGGCTTACGCAAGCCTAATTCTTCTGCCAAATGCATACGAAGCGCAGACAATTGAGCTCTTACCTTATTAGTTTCTCCGGATAGCACACAGATTAAATCACCAGGTTTCGCCCCGGTAACTTCTGCCCACTTGGTCAAATCATCTTGGTCGTAAAACTTATCTACGGATGATTTAAACGAACCGTCCTCATTCACTCGACAATACACCATTCCTAGGGCTCCTATCTGAGGACGCTTCACCCATTTGATCAGATTGTCAATCTGCTTTCTGGTGTAGGCATTTCCGCCAGGAACAGCGATTCCAACTACCAACTCAGCTTGATTAAATACATTAAAATCTTTGTGCTTAGCTACTTCATTCATTTCACCAAACTGCATTCCGAAGCGAATGTCTGGCTTGTCATTTCCGTATAATCGCATGGCATCATCGTACAACATTCTCGGGAATTTATCCACCTCAACACCATTGATTTCTTTCAATAAGTGACGGGTCAATCCTTCAAAAGTATTTAGGATGTCTTCCTGCTCCACAAAAGTCATTTCACAGTCGATCTGTGTAAATTCAGGTTGTCTGTCCGCACGTAAATCCTCGTCTCTAAAACACTTCACAATTTGGAAGTATTTATCCATTCCGCCTACCATCAATAACTGTTTGAAGGTTTGCGGACTCTGAGGTAAGGCATAAAACTGACCTTCATTCATTCGGCTTGGAACCACGAAATCACGAGCGCCTTCTGGAGTTGATTTGATCAAATACGGAGTTTCAATTTCAATAAAGCTCTTTTCAGAAAGATACTTTCGAACCTCCATGGTTACTTTATGTCTGAATACTAAGCTATCCTTAACTGGATTTCGACGGATGTCTAAATAGCGATACTTCATTCGAATATCCTCACCACCGTCGGTGTCATTTTCAATGGTAAATGGCGGTAACTTTGATTCGTTCAATATCGTTAATTCAGAAACCAAAACTTCAATACCACCAGTCGGAATTTTATCATTCTTAGAAACTCTTTCAATTACTTCACCAGTAACTTGAATTACGAATTCGCGCCCTAGAGATTTTGCTTTTTCAATAATTTCCGTAGATGTTCTCTCCTCATCAAATATCAATTGAGTAACTCCATATCGATCTCTAAGATCTACCCATACCATGAATCCTTTGTCTCTCGATTTTTGAACCCAACCTGCGAGGGTTACTGTTTTATTGATATCTGATTCTCTTAATTCACCACAAGAATGACTTCTGTACATCGCTATTGATTTTAGGTGGCAAAATTACACATTTTATCCATTAAAAACTTCGTAAGTTTGTATTTATGAGTGTCATAAATCTTCAAGAAAAACTGAATTTATTTTCAGATCGATGGTCTCCAAAAAAGATTGCCGAATTAAACAATCAACAAATCCTTTTAGCAAAAATCAAAGGAGAATTTGTGTTTCACAAGCACGACCATGAGGACGAGTTATTCATGGTACTAAAGGGACAATTAAAAATTGAACTTCGTGACCAAACTGTAACCATTAATGAAGGCGAATTTTATGTGGTTCCCAAAGGAGTGGAACACAAACCGATTGCAGAAGAAGAAGTTCACATCATGCTCTTCGAACCATTGTCTACAAAGCATACCGGTGATGTAGTGGCGGATATCACTGTTGAAACTTATGAATCAATTTAACAGTGAACATTTATCAATTATCATTGATCTTTAAACATAAAGTTTGAATTTATGAAAAAGAAATATCGCTATGAAACTAAAGAACAATCCCCTACAAAACAAGTCGTATGACCTGGCCCTATCAATAGTTAAACTCTGCAAAAAAATAATGAACGAGCAAAAAGAATATGTTCTTTCAAAACAATTACTGAAAAGTGGAACATCAATAGGAGCGAATATAATTGAAGCTAACGGTGCTATTTCCAAAGCCGATTTTTCATCAAAAATGTCAATCTCCTACAAAGAAAGTCTAGAAACTAAATATTGGTTACATTTATTAAAAGATAGTGGTTATATTCTTGAGAGTGATTTTCACCTATTGATCGAAAGAGCGGACGAAATTTCAAAAATTTTATTTTCAATTTTGAAAATAACTCGAATTAATAACTGATTATTGGTAATTGTTAATTGATAATTGTATGAGTAAACTTTATTTGGTTCCAACACCAATAGGAAATTTAGAGGACATGACCTTTCGAGCCATTCGTGTGTTAAAGGAAGTGGATTATATTCTTGCCGAAGACACGCGTACCAGTGGAAAACTGCTCAAGCACTTCGAAATTGACACCCCGATGCAATCGCATCATATGCATAACGAGCATAAAACAGTAAACCTCATAATTGAACGATTGAAAAATGGTGAATCTTTCGCTCTGATTTCAGATGCTGGCACTCCAGCAATATCTGATCCGGGTTTTCTGTTATCTCGAACTTGTATTGAAAATAATATAGCTATTGAGTGTTTACCGGGCGCTACCGCTTTTGTTCCTGCATTGGTAAACTCAGGACTCCCCAATGAAAAGTTTGTTTTTGAGGGATTTTTACCTGTCAAAAAAGGAAGACAAACGCGATTAAAAATCTTAGCCGAAGAAAGTCGGACCATGGTTTTTTATGAGAGTCCGCACAAACTGCTTAAAACACTAACTAATTTCATCGAGTATTTTGGTGAAGACCGCCGAGTGAGTGTTTCAAGAGAACTCACCAAGCTTTATGAAGAAACCGTTCGTGGAACAGCCCAAGAGGTTCTGAATCATTACACTCAAAAACCACCCAAAGGAGAAATTGTAATGGTGGTGGAGGGCAAAAAATAAAACCCGGAATACATCGGGTTTTATGTTAGGATAAATATTATTTTTTCTCTTTCTTTTTCTTCTTGGTGGTAATCAGAATTACTCCGTTTTTGTTTTTGTATTCTTTTTCAGATTTTTTCCCTTTGATCACATCGATCTTCTCGATGTCTTTGGTATTTAACTTTAACAGTACTTCTCGGGTTGAGACTTTTCCGTCGATAATTATGATTGGTTTTTTATCATTAGAAAAAACTTCTGAAACACCCTTGTCGCGTATTTTAAAATAAGTACCATTTAGTTTGGCGGCCTCAGCACCTTTCTTGGTGACCACTAGTATCGCTCCATTCGGCGCATTGTATTTATCCATTGCTGCTTTGCCCTTCAATACAGATACAGAAGCAATCTTGTTGGGATCAATGAGTTCTACTGGAAAATTGAATCGTTTTCCGTCGACGAAAATCATTGGTTTTGCCCCATCCTTAAACTTGACTTTAATGGATTCTTTTAAGTCTTTCTTTTCTTCTTTTTTCTGTGCTTCCATAGTATTCATGGAAAGGGTAATACAGAGTATTGTCAGTAAAATTTGTTTCATTTTTAGATATTTTTCAGATTAATTTTCAGTGCTTGTATATACAATGAGGGTTTCATCCTCAAACAAAATTTTGTCAGTTTTAATGGGTTCTTCTTGCTCAATGAACATGCTTTTCGCTTCTTCCAAAAGGGCTTGTTTATGAATTTCATCGACATTACCCTGATATAGATTGAAAAAATAAAACGATAAGACGATTACTATAGAGGCGGCCGCGGACCAAATCCAAAAACTTGGCTTCTTCTCCTCAACAATTTTTTCTTCAAAGGATTCCCATAGTTCATCGTTAAATCCCTTTGGTGCTTCCTGTTGCTGATCTTTCAAAAAGGAAGCAATCCTACCAGTGCTGGAATCCTCTTGAGAACTCTCTTGAATCAATTGTTTTTCCTCTTGTAAAGAAGTTGATCCTGCGTAATATTTTTCTTTTAGTTTTTTAATAGACTCCTCTTTCATAATTGTAAGTCTTTTCTAATTCTACTCCAATATGTTTTCTTGCCCTTGATAGCAATACCCGAACATGCTCTCTCTTAATACCAAGAAGTTCGGCAATCTCATCAGTTTGGAATCCGTCTAAATCCCGCATTTGAAACACATCTTGTTGGGGTTTCGGTAGCGATTGAATGATCTCGTTAACAATGGAATTCAACTCAGACCATTCGATATCTTTTGATGCTTTGCTAGCCTTCAACACTTTCAGTCTTTCTTGCGAATCGGAGGCATTTTTCGCTTTCTTACGTAACTCATCGATGCAATAATTTCGAGCTGTCAAAAAAATTAGACCTTTTACATTCGGGTGACCCTTGATTTTATCTCGCTTCTCCCAGAGTTTCAGCATGATGTCTTGAATAGCATCAGATGCATTCGATTGACCTAACATTCTCGCAACCATTGGATAAATCCGTTCGGAAAATGAAAATACGCTATGTCTAAACTCTTGTTTGGTCATTTTATAGGTATAACGGAATGGAAGTAGCATTCATAACAAAGAATTTAAAAAATCTTTGATGAACAGATCAATCTACAGCTGTTATTAATTACGAATAGTATGGAAAATGCTATGCTGTAAGAAAGAAGGTATAGGGATTAATAACGAGATCCATCGTGTTTCCCAACCTCAAAACCATGCTTTCCTAGGTACTGGTTTCCACTTTCAATGGCACCTTCTTCCATGGTCGTACCCATTGAATCGTTCCAGCGATTTAGGTATCCAAATAATGAAATTACACCCAACATCTCCACGATTTCACCTTCATCCCAATACTTATACAGTTCGTCTTTAATCTCTTTGGAAACGGCATTTGGAACCATTGAAGCTGCTAAGGAAAAATCCAAAGCTGCTCTTTCAGCAGGAGAAAATGCAGGATGGGTCTTGTACTCCCAAATATTATCCAACTGCTCTTGCTCGGCCCCATAACGTTCTGCCGCTCTAATGGCATGGGCCTGACAATAACGACATCCAGTGGCATTACTTGAAACCCATGCAATCATTCTTTTGAGTGCAGAAGTCACTCGACCTTCATTGGCCATCACTGCCTTATTCAAATTGATAAATGCCTTTGAAATGGCAGGTCTGCGCTGCATGGTCAATACTGAATTTGGACAAAAACCTAGGGTTTCATTGAAAAACTCAGCTAATTCTTTTGTTTCTAAGTCGTGCTCTGGTGATAAAGGCGTTACTAATGGCATATTTGTATTTTTTGAGAAATGTAAAAGTACGAGAATTTGTAGACTATCTTCTAAGCAGTGAGAAGTTCCCTGTTCTGTTGATGGCTGGTCTATTTGGATCGGATGAGATCAGCGTTACTTTGTACCAATAATCATCCTGTGGCAAGACCCTTCCATTGAAGGTTCCGTCCCAACCTTGGTCTCCTACTTCAAATTGAGCAACTAGCTTTCCATATCGGTTAAAGATGTCAATACTACTGTTCGGATAGAAGGTCTTGTTGGCTCCTTTGATTACCCAAAAGTCGTTCTGTCCGTCTCCATTTGGTGTGAAGAACTTCGGGAATTGTAATACCGATATCAATAGTGTGGCATCGGGCACACAACCATTCTTGTCATTGACAATGATTTGGTAGATACCGCCTTCAATGCCTTCAAACAAGGGCTCATCTTGATAGCCTGCAAACGGAATTCTATTGTTGGTCTCTGTGTTGAGTAAAGCAAACTGATAGTCTCCAGGGCCTAAATTGTTGTTGATGGTATCAATCGATACCGACAATGTGTTTGAGGCTCCTAGATTGTTGGATTCATCCACAATGGTCACATAGCTTGCTAACAAGGTGGCCACATTGGATTCGTTCACTACAATTCGTTCTGTTCTGCTACAGTTGGTCACCGTATTGGTA
>DKQS01000003.1 GCA_002471825.1 Flavobacteriaceae bacterium UBA7302
ATCATCCACTTTGATGAGTCCGTCAAATTCATAAGCATCTGCAATATCAATACGTACCTCTTGCTCTTTTTGAGTGCTTACAGAAGTATATCTGTGCTTGATGTTGTTAGCAGTCTCTGAATACAACTCAGTCATTTCTAGTTCAGCATTGGTTCCTGTTTGCGTACTTCTTAATCGAACTACCATCTCAGACTTATCTCTATAAATCTTCGAAGCATAGGTCATTGGAGCCGCTGGATCCTCTAACTGATCTACAGGAATGTACGACTGTAAGTTGTCTAGGATATCAATCAATAACTTTTCAGTATAAGCTGGTTGGGTAGACCACACTTGGAAGTTGTACATATCGTTGAACTTGTTGTAATGGTTTACATACCAGTTGGTCTGTAAGTCGTATTTACTGTCGTTATTGTTCTTACCGATGGCGAATGAGATGGCATACTCTACCTCACCATTTCTTTGAAGCAAGGCTTGCATCAAGAAGTCATAACCGTTTAGGTGTATCGTTTGTACGTTCAAGATCTCTGCACCACGCAATCTGTCACAAGATGCTTTGGTGTGGTTGTACACTCGATCTGAAGTTTTGATACCCAATACAACACCTTTGGTTTGTCCGTTGAGTGAGAAGTCTACAGAGAGTACTTCATCAGCAATGGTATAATCTAAGATATCTGTTGGAGAAGTCACGTGCGCCACATCACCAGAGACAAGCTCGGTTGGGAACATATCCAACATGGTTTGACCCTTGCTCTTCGGCTGCATCTTCTGCAACTTCTTCTTATCGTATTTGTTTTCGTCGTTTTTCACAAACTCAGTAGGAATTGAGTTTTTCTTACGATTGATGTATACTTTGGTCACCGCATCACCCAAACTCTCAGACTCGATTCCACCACAGTTACCACCACAACCGGTGTTACCTGTTGGCACTACAAATCCGAAGTCTTGTTCTAGATTTTGCTCACCTGCACCTAAAGAATAGAAACTCTTGCTTGGTGTACCCAGTCCGTCATAGTCAAAGTTCTGAACTAAATCAGCTGGAGTTTTTCCGGAAGGAATACCTCCTGTTACGGTACTTACATCCACAGTGATAATGTAATCACCTGCAGGTAAGTTGTCAAACAAATAGTTACCATTGGCATCCGTTACCATTGTTTGGTCATCGGATGGGTCACCAGGCGTTCCTGGGTCCAAGGTTACAGTAGCACCTTCCAATCCTGGTTCGCCAGAATCTTGGTTGGTGTCTTTATCGGTATCAAACCATACACGGTCTCCGATGGAACCTAAAATTGTTACTGGTGTCACAGTGAAAGTCACATCGGCGAAAGTCTCAGCACAAGAACCATCGGCTGCAATTGTATAACGAATAGTTACGTCAGTATCCACGCTTATATCAGCCGGAGTATAGGTAGTTCCGTTAATCGAACCACCTCCACTAACGATGGACCATGTTCCACCTGAAGGAGAACCTACCAATGTTTTAGTATCACCTTCTGTAATAGAAGCCGTCGCCGTGCTATTTACTGCAGTAACACAATCTGGAGTTACTGTGAAGGTCACATCATCATAAGTCTCAGAACAGCTTCCTGTTGCAGCAATTGTATATCTAATGGTTACATCAGTATTGGTATTGATATCAGCTGGAGTAAAGGTTGTTCCATTGATAGAACCACCACCGCTTACGATAGACCAAGTTCCGCCTGAAGGAGAACCTACCAATGTTTTGGTATCGCCTTCTGTAATAGATGCAGAAGCCGTTTGGTTGTCTGCTACCACACAATTGGTATTATTTCCACAGTTCAATACTTGATTAAAATCAGTCAATGTAAAGCTGGCGATCTGTGTATAATCATTTCCTGCTTTGGCCAAGAACTGTTGATTTTGTAGGTTATCTAGTGTATAATTGATTGTAAAAGAACCTGCATTTCCATCTCCGATTCCGCTCATATTATCCACCTTGAATCCATCAAACGGATCGTTATTACCAAGAGATAGGGCAATATTTCCTTGAGGGTTACCCGATACAGGTGCCCAACTCACATTGCTGTAAGATCCAGGTGTTGCTTCTACTGAAAAATGACTTAATTCTTTACATCCACCAAGTCCTGTAAAAGTCACTAAAACTTGGATATCGAAATCTCCATTGTTAGGTGTTACTGAAACCACTTCCGTCGTCCAACAACCTCCAACATGTGTTTTTTCAATGCTACAATTCGCATCGGGTGTTACCGTAAAGGTTACGTCGTCGGTGCTTTCAGCACAACTTCCGTCGGCTGCAATTGTATATCTTATGGTAACATCAGTATTTGAACTTATATCCGCTGGTGTATAGGTTGTTCCGTTGATAGAACCACCTCCACCAACAATAGACCACGTTCCACCTGAAGGAGAACCAACCAATGTTTTTGTATCGCCTTCTGTAATGGATGCTGTAGCCGTACTATTTACTGCAGTCACACAAACTGGTGTTACGGTAAAAGTTACATCGGCTGTACTTTCAGCACAACTTCCGTCAGCTGCAATGGTATATCTGATGGTAACATCCGTATTCGTATTAATGTCTGCTGGTGTGTAGGTTGTTCCATTGATAGAGCCACCTCCACTAACGATAGACCATGTTCCGCCAGAAGGAGAACCAACCAATGTTTTTGTATCACCTTCTGTAATGGATGCTGTAGCCGTACTATTTACGGCAGTCACACATACTGGAGTTACGGTAAAAGTTACATCATCGGTGGATGCTGAACAAGAACCTGTTGCAGCAATGGTATAACGAATCGTTATGTTTGTATCCGCATTGATATCGTCTGGAGTATAGGTTGTTCCATTGATAGAACCGCCACCAGAAACAATAGACCAAGTTCCGCCTGATGGAGAACCTACTAAGGTTTTTGTTTGCCCTTCTGTGATGGATGCAGTTGCTGTTTGATTATCTGCTGTATCACATTGCGGTGCTGAACAAGCCTGTACTTGCTGGAAATCAGCTACCGTAAAGCTCGCTATTTGTGTATAATCATTTCCTGCCTTTGCCAAAAACTGCTGGTCTTGAAGGTAATCAAGGGTATAATTCATGGTAAAGGAACCTTGGTTTGAATCTCCAATTCCGCTGACATTATCCAATTTAAATCCATCAAAAGGATCATTGTTCCCTAAGGAAAGGGAAATGTTACCCGATGGATTTCCAGAAGCTGGTGCCCAACTCACATTTGAAAATGAGTTATTATCAGCCTCGATCGAATAATGACTTAAGGCTTTACAGCCATTTGGACCTCCACCTGACCCAATGTAAGTCACTAAAATTTGGATGTCAAATTTACCATTATTCGGGGTTACTGAAACTACTTCAGTACTCCAACAAGAACCAACATGAACTTTGGAGTTTCCACAATTGTTATTATTTGGCGCAGTGCTTAGAGTGATATCAGTAAAACATTCGTCATAAGTGTTAAATACACGAACAATGTACGTTCCTGCCGCTAAATTAGATAGTATATTTGAAGGAAGTGAATTTGGCATTACAGTAGCTGTCACTATTGTTGTTGGACCATCATAAGAACCTGCATTTAAAGAACTTACACCGTAAAACAATGCATTTGAAGCGGAATCTATTGAAATTTGTCCATTATTCCCAGAAGTTGCTGGGGTGACTGTCGTTGTAATGGTTGGATCAACTGGACAACAATCTGATGATGTATTCGGATTCAACATCACCTCAGGTTGTAGGTTATTCCCTTGTGGAATCATCCATAATACATTTGCAGGTTGCAGTGTACCGTTGGTAACCCAATTCTCCAAATCATAAGCAGTATATGTATTTCCATCAGCACCTGTCCATGAAGAGCTGCTACTTACAGCTCTGTCATCTGAATACTTCCAAATGTTATAAGCTATGGCCTTGTAAAAGTTTGATGTTAAGCTAGTAGGAAGCGTATTCGGTGCGTAGTCTGGATGTGTCAATACAGACATAATTCTACGAATGGCATCTCTACTCTGAGCTTTGGTGTAATTATTACTATCAAAGTCCAAATCAGTGTCCGGATCGTTTGTCGTGTAAAAAATATCTCCAGGATCTGGAGCAGGTGTTCCCGCGTCCATACAAAAAGATGGAATTCCGCTATTGTTCAAAGTAGAACGGGAAATTCCCATGCTTGTTCCTTCGGTAATTAGTACCGAGGTAACCGGAGAACAAACGTTTGTTCTATTGGCGTTCGGAATTAAATTTGGTAATTTTTCTTTTTTCGCAGGCTTATTTGCGGTAGCCACGTAATACTCTTCTTTAGAATTGTAATTGTCATTTCCACCGGTTTGAGCCATTAGTAATGAGGTTCCAAAAAAGCTAAGAATAATAACCAAGATAATCGTCTTGATTACATTAGGGCGTAGTTTTGTTTCCATATCTCTTAGAATTAATAATGTTCTTAATTAGGGTAAACCTTATTATTCTAATGCATTGATATACAGGGAGTCTTCAGACAATAACAGCAATTGGGTTGCATGTTAAAAGACGTGAATCGTCATCCGATAAATCGTAAAAACCGTAAAAGATATTCTGTGAACCTTAGGGGTTAACTGAGAATCTTAGGGGTGCTTTGCATTAATAATTTCCTTTTTAGGGTTTAGGGTTACTTATTTTTCGGGGGAAAAATTTGTACTAGTCTCGGGGGCGACTAATTGGGCGGGGGAAAATTATTTAGGGGAAATGCTGATGGTATTTCTACCACATTTCACTTCACAAAAGTAGAAATTAATTTTTCAAAAACAAGAGCTCTTAAAAAAATTATCAATAAAAATTATATAACTACTTGTTTTTTAGAACTTTATACTGTTAAAAAAATATAAGAAAAATCAATTGACTTATAGAAATTCTCAATTTCTCTACTTATTTCTCCCCTTTTCGTAAGGGTACAAACTTGGCAAATTGTCACTTTGAACGAAGGACTTTGTATCGATATTCATACCCGAAACACGACCTTTAAAAGCTGCTCCTGTATCTACATTCCATACATTGGCTGCGTTCATCGGAACCGTGAATCCGAAATTGGTGGTAGGGGTGTGTCCAATATAGATTTCATGATAGTGTTCCAGTCGTTTTGGAAAGTTAAAATCGCCCTTTTTTAACCTTGAATCAAAGGCAAGTGCCATTTCCCACAGGGTTCGATCTACCGTAAATACATGTTCAAAATACTCTCTTTTTACTCCATACATGGAGGTAAAACCCGCATGAATAAACAAACGATTTTGCTCATCAATATGATACAAAGGCATGTTTTGAAAGAATTGTAGATGTTTCTTTTTTTGTGATGCTGAGAAACCTTCGTAGCTATCCATGGTTTCCTTTCCACCGTGCATGTACCAAGTAGGGTTGACCTCATCATCTCGCAACCAATTTTCACACCAGATATCGTGATTTCCTTTGATAAAAATACAATCAAAAGTCTCGGATAATTCGATAAGAAACTGAATTGCCTGGGCTGATTCACTCCATCCATCTACATAATCACCCATAAAAATAAGTCGATCACCATCTTGTAATTCCAACTTATTTAGAACCTGAACCAAAGCTTTCAATCCGCCGTGAATATCGCCTATTGCGTATGTTTTCATTGTTTGTTATAATTTAAAAGCAAATCTATCGAAAAGAGAGTTAATGTCATTTCAACTGAAATGGAGAAATCTAATCTTTTGAAAAAAAAATTGAGATTTTTCGACTGTGCTCAAAATGACAGAAATAACTTTTTTTATTCAGTTTTAAAAATACTGACCAATCCCAAAAACCAAGCCTCCTTTTGAGTTATTCTTGGTATTGATTAAACTAAATCCGTAATCAATTCGGAAAGTTGCATTGTAAATCTTCTTGCTGATAAAACGTAGTCCGATTCCCGAATACAATCGAATGTTCTCGTGCTGAAAGAAGTCGTTAAGATTACCACCCGGATTCCTCCAAGATCCCAAATCAGTAAAAATATTGGTTTGGACGGCCAACCATTTTTTATCATAAATCGTGTGGCGGTATTCGGTATTCCATACAATGCTTCCTGTGCCTCTATCAACCAGAATTCCGACACCACGAAGGTTTACATTGTTATCCAAAGCGAAGGGTGCAAAAGGCGTATTTTCATTGGTGGCTAGTCCGAATCGCAATCGATTGGCCCAATTTCCCTTGGCGCCTAATCGTTTGAAGTAAAAGAAATCGTTCCAAAAAATCACAAATTCATTCTGAAAATCATTTTCTGTAACCACATATTGAACGTATAAGTTATTCTTAATTCCGTCTCGGTATTGGTAGAAATAATCGAGTCCGTCATACGCATACACACCTTTGAATAATAGTTTATTAAGGCTCAAATTCTGTGGAACTCCAGGATCTGTGGCACCGGATAAGTATTGGTATTTTTCTCGAAACAAATTCACTCCGAAGGTAAACTGATTTCGAACGTTGGATTGATATAGCCCTAATACTTCAAAGGAAACATTGTTATACAAGTAGTTTGCTGAAGAGTTCCTAAAATACAAGGGCTCTTCGCTCTTCCAATTTTGATGATTGACGGCCAAACCCCATTTTCTTGAAAACAAATGTGGAGCTCTAAAATTCAAAGCATAGGTATCAAATCCATTGAATTGATAAAATCCGCCAATGGCCATATTTCTCCCTAAGAAATTATAGTCGTAGACACCTAATTTATAAGAAAGCTGATTGTTAGTAAAAGTCCATAAATTGATCTCCGGAATGATGGTGAAGTTCTCTTCAACCGTGATGAGTACCTTAAAACTTTGATTGTTTACTTGTTCAATTTGATAGTAGGCATGACTCAAAGCTGGCAATCGCTTCAATTGCACCATATCTTTGTTCAAGGTAGCCGAGTCTAAAGGCTGACCTACTTTTGAGAGTAAGAGGTTTAACAAGACCGTCTTTTTTGTCTTTTGCGCCCCTGAAATATCGATAGATGCTATGCTTCCCTCTTGGGCACGAACAAGCGTACTCATAAAGAAAAAGACCAGTATCAATACTCTAATTTGCATACAATTCTTTCAATAATTTTTCCGCTGGTTTGTTTTGAGGCGTAAATCGGTTGTTTTTCTCACCACCTACCCGATCATGAGCCACAAACCACTTCCAAATAAATCCGCCAGCAAACCATTCTTCCTTCCAAAACTGATTGTAGATGGCTTGGAGTCCGTTGGATTGTGCATCGAAGTTTACCTGGCCTTCCACTCGATTGGATTCCCAGGGCCTTCTTCCTGAAAAATCGACGCTTCTATAGCCAAATTCGGTGAAAATGACGGGCTTGTTATTCTCCTGTTGTACTTTTTTAATCTGTTTTTTATGTGGTATCCAACCTTCTTCATAATCGGCCACGGACGGGGTTTTCTTATCAGACAATGGAAAATAGGCATCGATCCCAATATAATCGAGCTCTTTCCAAAAGGGAACTCTTTTGAACTCATCCCAATTGGCCGCATAGGTAAGTTTTCCCTTATAAACTTTTCGAATTTTTTGAATCAAAGAATGCCAATAACCATGTCGTTGCATCACGAATTGCTCCAACTCTGTACCAATACAAAGAACTTCTGCATTGATATCCTGAGCTGCTTTCGCATAGGTTAAAATAAAATCCGAATAGCTTTCTTCTAAGGTTTGCCAATCTTCTTCACTACTCATGGTCAAATTACCAGTGAATTCCCCGCGCCAAATCCAAATCTGGGGTTTCACCATGATGCTAATCTTTTGCTTTTCAAACTCCCTAGCATATTGCAGCAATCCTTTTTGGGTTTCTCCAAACCATTGTCTTTCGGAATTAAAAATCAACTTCGGAGAGGAAGTATTTCGAATGAATCCGAAAGGCATTAGGGTCACGGCATTGGCGTTTACAGCAATAACAGGTTCAATATTTGTTTGGTTGATTTCCCTTGAAGAAGCCACAAAACTCACACCATTGAATTTTTGTTGCGGGATGGTACATGAGACTACTAGCAGTACCAAAAAAGAAAAAAGGAGATTTTTATTCATAGAATGTAAATCTCCTTAAAATTAAATCAAATTATTAGAACAAGGCCCTTAAGCCTATGTTAAAACTCTCTCCCAAACCAGTATCTGTTCCGCGGATAAACTTTCCATACAATACTTCAACATTTAGTTCTTGCGTCAACTGGTACTTTCCACCAAAACCAAGTGTGGTAAAATTCTGAGCAAAATCACCGAATCTTTCATAGTGTTGGATATACCCCAAAATCGTTGAGTTTCCAGAAGGGAAATAGCTCATAAACAAACCTGGTGCTAACACATAGGTGTTGTTTGCAAAACTATTGTCATCACCAAAATTATACTCGGTACTTAGTTCTGAAAACAGTTGCCATTTTCCGCTTGGGAAGGTGTAATCGTAAAAGAATCGATTTTGAAACATGTAGGCCGTTTGGTCTAAAAATACATTGTTGGCATCCGATTCTTCATCGATCAGCGGGATGTGGAAAGAAGACGTTATTGAAAACTTTCCTATACGTTTAATGGGCTGCCATTTAATGGTGGGTGCAAATGATGACAACCCATTTCTAGAGGTAGAATTGTTGCGAAATCCCAACACTGAAGTCGCGCTATTTCCACCAATATTATTGGATCTATATTCTAAAATCACTCCTAAATTCAGTCTTCGAGATTCTGAAACTCCCGTAAATATTTCAAGGGTGGAGGTTAAAAAGTTTTGTCTTGCAATGTCGCTCTTTACGTCATTGAACTTCGATTTGGTTTCTGTATATAAATTGTTAAAGAACTTCACGTCCCATTGACCATTCTTTAATAGTACCGAAGGAGTAAAGGCTTGAATATTGCTCAATTGATTGGTATCCTCTTGTGCTTTTGCAAAGGAAACCACCAATATTAAAAGTAGCGTTAGTGTGATTTTTTTCATTTACTGTTGATTTTGTTGATTGGTCTCAGTCAATTGCAATTCCTTACAGGATTTTTGAAATTTTATTTAAATCCATTATAAATTAAAAAGTTCAATTAAGTTTTTACCTTTAAGTTCGACTTAAGAGCTATCGACTTTCAACCTATGGAACACATTGTAATTATCGGTAACGGAATTTCTGGAGTGACTGCCGCTCGGCATATTCGAAAGAATTCTGATAAAAAAATTACCATCATCTCTTCGGAAACAAAATACTTCTTCTCGAGAACTGCCTTGATGTATGTTTTTATGGGACACATGAAGTTTGAACATACCCAACCTTACGAGAATTGGTTTTGGAAGAAAAATCGAATTGATCTGAAGGAGGGTTTTGTGACCACCATTGATACCGACGCAAAATCAATCTCTTGTGCCGACGGATCTTCCCTCTCCTATGACAAACTCATTTTAGCCACTGGCTCAAAACCGAACAAGTTTGGTTGGCCCGGACAAGATTTGGATGGGGTTCTAGGAATGTACCATAAACAAGAACTTGAAAAACTTGAAGAACTCGCTCCGAACAATTCGGTTTGTAAACGAGCGGTGATTGTGGGTGGTGGATTGATCGGAATTGAACTCGCCGAAATGCTTTTAAGCCGAAATATCCCCGTAACTTTCTTAGTTAGGGAATCGAGTTTTTGGAATGGTGTCTTGCCCGAACAAGAATCTCAAATGATCAACGAGCATATTCGTGAGCATCACATTGATTTGCGATTGTCTTCCAATTTAAAAGAAATCAAATCGGATGAACATGGTAAAGTAAAATCGATTGTTATTCAAGAAACTGGGGAAGAAATTCCTTGTGATGTAGTCGGACTTACGGCCGGAGTTTCGCCCAATATTGATTTTCTAAAAGCATCGAATATTAAAACAGGAAGAGGAATTTTAGTCAACGAATTTCTAGAAACCAACTGCAAGGATGTCTACGCCATTGGTGATTGTGCTGAACAACACAAAGCCATCGGATTAAGAAGACCCATAGAAGCTGTTTGGTATACAGGAAGAATGATGGGAGAAACCGTTGCTCAAACCATTTGTGGTAATAAAACAGCTTACAAACCAGGTCATTGGTTTAACTCCGCAAAGTTTTTGGACATCGAATACCAAACCTATGGGTGGGTGTTTAGCGAAAGAAATAAAAGAGAAAACGAAAGCTATTTTCAATGGCATCATGCTTCAGAAAAGCTTTGTATCACGGTTTCTTATGATAAAAACTCCAGATTGTTTCTGGGCATCAACACCTTCGGCATTCGAATGCGACATGAAATTTTTGATCGATGGTTAACCGAAAAAGTATCTGTCGATTTTGTTATGGAACATTTGGCCGATGCCAATTTTGATCCGGAATTCTATAGAACCTATGAAAAAGAAATTGTTTTGAAGTTCAATGAAGAACACGCAACCAATATCAAAGTAAAAAAGAAAAGCTGGAAACGAATTTTTAGCACTAACTATTAAGACACATGGATAAGAATTCAAGTTTTGCGTTGTCCAATCCGCATAAAGTACCTTTAAACAATACCCAAAAGTTTGGTTTTGGCCTTGGCATTATTGGGGTTATTATTTTAACATTGGCCACCTTTAATATTCATGCAGAGCCGAAAGGAATATTTACCCTAGTATCAATTGCACTGATTGTTGTGGGAGCAGTTATTTATGCTAGAAGCACCTACCTGCAACATCCAGCAGGAATTAAGAACAACCATGTTTACTTCAAAACGATTTCAAATCGAGGAGTTTGGGGTTGGGCTCTAGGGATTGTACTGACGCTATTTTATGTGCTACTGTACTGGTTTCCTTCGTATTTAGGTCTCGGAGTTGATGGAAAAGAGAACACTGGACTGGTGGTAATGTTCGATTCATTGAGCATGTTTTTCAAGGGTCAAGCCGCAAGCCAATGGTTTGTGTACGGAACGCTCTATACCCTTGCCATCCTATCCTTGGGAATCAAATTCATGTACAAATACAGACACAATCGCTATCAATTGATTCGAACTGTGGTGGTGATTCTATCTCAATTATTTCTTGCCTACTTCATTCCAGAGATTTTGGAGGGATTGAATACAGAAAGAACCTATTTCGCGAAGGACATTAAAAATATGTGGCCTTTGAATTATTATTTCTTTGAACCTTGGCATTTAGACAACATGCGTAATGGAGGTAGTCTAGGGATGTTCTACTTAGTAGCTGGGATTTTTATGTTTTTAGTTTTCACGCCCATTATTACCTATTTCGCAGGAAAAAGATGGTATTGTTCCTGGGTTTGTGGTTGTGGTGGTTTGGCCGAAACTGCAGGCGATTCGTTTCGTCATTTATCATCAAAAAAATTAAGCGCTTGGCGTTTGGAGCGTTGGCTCATTCACGCAGTGATGGTTTTTATTTTCGTCACCACTGCGGCAGTTCTATATGGTTATTTTACTGGAAACGGAGAAATATTCGGACTCAGTATCTACAACACCTTTAGCAAGCCATACGGTTTTCTAATCGGCGCTATGTTTTCCGGGGTAATCGGAGTTGGCTTCTACCCAGTTTTAGGAAGTAGAGTTTGGTGCCGATTTGGTTGTCCTCTAGCTGGATACATGGGATTAATTCAGCGATTTAAGTCCAAATTTAGAATTACTACCAACGGCGGTCAGTGTATTTCCTGTGGAAATTGCAGTACCTATTGCGAGCAAGGAATTGATGTGAGAGCTTATGCACAAAAAGGCGAAAACATCGTTCGAGCTAGTTGTGTTGGATGCGGAATTTGTTCTGCGGTTTGTCCGAGAGGTGTTTTAAAATTGGAAAATGGTCCGGAAAAGGGTCGCATCAATCCGAAAGAAATTCTATTAGGAAATGATGTTGATTTGATGGATTTGTTAAATAAGAAATAACATCCAAATGAGAAGCCTGATTGTCACAATTCTTTTTCTATGCTCTACGGCAGTCTATTCTCAAAGCACCTATCAAAAAAACTATTTCTCCAATGGGAATATGAAGTCTGAAGGATGGATTACCAATGGAAGGAAAACCGGATATTGGAAATTCTATTACAAAAATCAACAAGTCAAAAAAGAAGGTCATTATAAAAGGGGCAGGCCTTCAAAATATTGGTACTTTTACCGCAAAGATGGTCTCAAAGACAAAGAGGGACATTATAAAAACGGAAAGAAAAATAAGTGGTGGTTATTTTACGATAAAGAAGGAAATATCAACCACAAATGCCAACTGAAAAACAACGATAAAAACGGCTATTGCCTGATTTATAAAATGAATCAACTTATCAAAGCTTCCAAATACAAAGAGGGTAAAAAAATAAAGGAATGGACAGATCTTTCGTCCTTCAAAAAAGACAATAACCTTATTGATTTGTATGAATGAACCCAACAGTTAAAGTAATCATACCCGCCTATAACGAAGAAGAATCGATTGGTAAGGTAATCAAGGATATCCCCACACTAGTGGATGAGGTGATTGTGGTAAGCAACAATTCAACCGATCAAACGGAACAAAATGCCAAAGAAGCTGGCGCAACGGTACTTCTCGAAAAACAAAAAGGATACGGTTATGCTTGTCTGAAAGGCATGGATTACATTTCCAACCAAAATCCGAAACCCGATATCATCGTTTTTTTGGATGGAGATTATTCCGATTACCCGGAACAACTTATAGAAATTATTGACCCAATTGTAAAGGAGGATTATGATTTTGTTATCGGTGCTCGCACTAAAAAGCTGAGGGAAGCTGGGTCCATGACGCCGCAACAGGTCTTCGGAAATTGGTTGGCGACTTTCTTGATGAAAATCTTGTTCAGAGCTCAATTCACCGACCTAGGACCATTTAGAGCCATCAAATATGACAAACTACTCGCGCTTGAAATGGAAGACAAAACCTATGGTTGGACCGTAGAAATGCAATTAAAGGCGCTTCGCCAAAAATTCAAGTATTGTGAGATTCCTGTGAAGTATCGAAACAGAATAGGTGTCTCAAAAGTTTCAGGAACCGTAAAAGGAACTATATTTGCTGGCATAAAAATAATTGGTTGGATTGTTAAATACAGCTTTACAAAATGATACTTGAGTACATCATCATCATTATTTATTCGGTTTCGTTGCTATTGATCTTTTTCTATGCATTAGCACAGTTAAACCTGTTATCCAATTACTTACGTCAGAAGAAGAAAAAAGAGCAAGCTCCAAAATTTGATTTATCGAACCCAAACGAAATTCCATATGTAACCATACAATTACCTGTTTATAACGAATTGTATGTGATGAAGCGATTGCTAAAAAACATCGCCAAAATTGATTACCCAAAAGACAAATTGGAAATTCAAGTATTGGACGATTCAACGGATGAATCGGTAGAAACTACCGCCAAGCACATCAAAAAAATTCAGGAAAAAGGAATTGATATTCAACACATCCGAAGAACTAATCGACAAGGTTTCAAAGCTGGTGCACTCAAAGAAGGTTTGGAAATTGCCAAAGGCGAGTACATTGCCATTTTTGACGCCGATTTTTTACCTGAATCCGATTGGTTGCTACAAACCGTTCCTTATTTCAAAGATCCAGAAATTGGAGTGGTTCAAACTCGATGGGGTCATATCAATCGGAATTATTCGACCTTAACCAAAATTCAAGCTTTCGCATTGGATGCGCATTTTACATTGGAACAAGTGGGTAGAAATAGCAAAGGACATTTTATCAACTTTAATGGTACAGCCGGAATTTGGCGAAAAGAGTGTATTTACGATGCAGGAAACTGGGAAGGTGACACCTTAACTGAAGACTTGGACCTCAGCTACAGAGCCCAGCTAAAAAAATGGAAATTCAAATATTTGGAAGATGTGGTTACTCCGGCTGAACTCCCAGTGATTATAAGTGCTGCGCGATCGCAACAGTTTCGCTGGAACAAAGGAGGTGCCGAGAATTTCCAAAAGATGATGCCACGCATTTTTAGCACTTCCAATATTCGATTAAAAACCAAAATTCACAGTGTATTGCATTTGTTAAACAGTTCTATGTTTACCTGTATTTTTTTGGTGGCTATTTTGAGCATTCCGATGCTGTACATCAAAAACGAATACGCGCATTTGAAAAATTACTTCTATGTGATGAGCTTTTTTGTAGCGAGCACGCTCATCTTTTTCATCTGCTATTGGCATATGTACAAGAACATTTATGGAGGCGGATTCGTCAATTTTTTCAAATACATCGGAGCATTTTTCACGTTCTTCTCCATCGCCATGGGATTCTCCTTACACAATACCATTGCGGTCTTGGAAGGTCATTTTGGTAAAAAAAGCGAATTTGTAAGAACACCTAAATTCAATATCAAGACCATTAAGGACAGTTGGAAAAACAACAAGTACATCAAAAAAAGACCATCGGTTCATGTAATCATTGAGGGACTACTGGCCTTGTATTTTGTATTTGGTATGTACAGTGCTTTTATCGTTGGGGATCAGGGTGGTGACTTTGGACTCTTTCCTTTTCACTTAATGCTTTTCATCGGATTTATTTACGTGTTTTTTAAGTCCATATTCTCTAAGGCATAATGTCTTGGCTGCAAAAGAATAGCTCTTTGATCGGTTTGATACTATCAAGCCTACTCATTTTTGTTTACGTAGGATACTTTCTAGATCGAACCAATTATTCGGCACTTCTGCTCTGCTGGGTAATTGCATTCGGTAGTTATTTTTATCTAATGAAAAGTCGTTTGGAGGATTTCAATACTCTAATGACCCTTGCGATTCTTGGACGGTTGGCATTGTTGTTTAGTCTTCCAAAACTATCACAAGATTTTTACCGCTTTGTATGGGATGGCAACATGTTGTTAGAAGGATTTAATCCTTATCTCTCACTTCCAGAAAGTTTTATAAACGAAGGAATTTCTCCTATTGAAAACGCCGAAGAATTATATCAGGGAATGGGTACCTTAAATGGTAGTCATTACACCAATTATCCTCCTTTGAATCAGTTAAACTTTGCTTTGGCATCCATTTTTGGTGGTAACAGTATTTTTTGGACGGTTGTTTTCTTACGATTGCAAATCATCTTAGCCGATATTGGAATCATTTACTTCGGACGAAAAATCTTGAAAAAACTGAGTCTCAATCCGAATCAAATCTTTTGGTATGCCCTAAATCCTTTGGTAATCATTGAACTAACGGGGAACCTACATTTCGAATCGGTAATGTTATTCTTTATTGTTCTATCCATTTACAAACTATTACAGCAAAAATGGATGGTTTCAGCTTTGCTTTTGGCTTGTGCCGTATCTACAAAACTTATCCCATTGCTCCTGCTCCCCCTATTCTTTCAGTGGTTTCGGAACTTCTCAAAAAACGGAATTGAAAAATTCATTGGATTTGGAGCTATCGTCATCATGGCCAATCTACTTTTGTTCCTTCCTTTTTTATCTGATGACTTTATCGCCAACTTTTCAAATTCAGTCGGATTGTGGTTCCGAAATTTTGAATTCAATGCCAGTTTTTATTATCTATTTCGAGAAATTGGATATTTATTTAGGGGCTATAATGAAATTGCCATCATTGGTAAAATTCTTCCAGTATTAACCATTTTGTATTTGCTTTACCTAAGCCTTATCAAAAAGGTTAAAACAACGCAACAGTTTTTTCACATTTTACTTTTCGCATTTAGCTTTTACTATTTGTTTTCAACCACCATTCATCCGTGGTACTTGACCACACTGATTTTGTTGGGGGCATTTACCAAGTTGAAATATCCCTTGGTTTGGAGTTTGGTGGCGGTTATTAGCTACCATGCCTATAGCACAGAACCCTATCAAGAGAGTTTGATACTCATCGCTCTAGAGTATGCTATCTTATTCGGTTTTATGATCTATGAGACTCGAAAAATTGGTAGTGCGAAAACTTAATATTGAGGTAAAATTCTCAATTTTGAAATCATTATCTTAGTGGCAAATTACTCAAAAAATGAAGAAGCTCACCATAAAGGATATAGCTAAAGAATTTAATGTTTCCATTTCAACAGTATCCAAAGCATTGAACGATAGCTATGAGATTAGTGAAGCAACCAAAGAAAAGATCCAACGTTACGCAAAGGAGAATAATTACAAACCGAATTTTAATGCTATTAGCTTAAAAAACCGATCGACGAAAACCATCGGGGTTATTTTACCTACCATGTTGAATTATTTCTTTGCGCAAGTGTTTAAAGGCATCGAGAAAACCGCGATTGAAAGAGGGTATAAAGTCATCACAACTATTTCAAACGAATCCTTAACCAAGGAGGCCGAGATTGTGGAAATGTTATCCAACGGTACCATTGATGGATTCATTCTTTCGATGGCAAGAGAAACCGAATTGAATGACGAATACCAACACTTAAAAGAAACCATTGCAAACGGAATTCCCATTGTGATGTTCGATCGTGTCGCTCAAGACTTGAATTGTGATAAAGTAGTTACCGACGACTTTAATGGTGCCAAAGAAACTGTGGAATTCTTGTACAAAAAAGGCCATCGAAACATCGCCTTTGCCAGTACCGTGAGTAAACTTCATATCGGAAAAGAACGTTTTGAAGGATACAAAAAAGGACTTGAAAACGTTGGCTTACCTTTTAGACCAGAGCTTGTTCTTGAAATCTTAGAAAAAGATTACAAAAAATACGAATCACTTATTTATCCTTTCTTGAAGGAAAATGAGATTGATAGCATCATCACCACAGGAGAATCTGCAGCGGTAGCTAGTATGAAAGCAGCTGTTAAAAACGGTATGGAAATTCCGAAAGACATTGCTGTCATTGCCTTCTCAAACGGAATTTTGGCTCGTCATTCGAGTCCGAAAATGACTACCATCAGCCAGCACGGTGAAATCATGGGTGAAAAAGCGGCTTCGATTTTGATCGATAAACTTCAAAATAAAGAAACCGAAACCATTACTGAGGTCATCAAAACAAGTTTGGTGGTAAGAGACTCTACTCGATAGATTGAATGTTTTCCAACACGAAACTCATTGTGTCCGATATGGACGGAACTTTGCTTAATGATCAAGGCGAGGTAAATCCATTATTCTTTCAACTATTCCAAAAACTAAAAAATAGAAACATCACTTTTTGCGCGGCTAGTGGCAGGCAATACGACAGCATTGTTGGAAAACTAAATTCCATAATAGACGCCATATACATCATTGCCGAAAACGGTGCGAACGTCCGGTTTCAAAATGAAGATTTACTGCAAATCGGACTCTCGCATAAAGTTGCCAGGACTACCATTGAAAAGCTTCGGCGACTTGAGAATACCTACATTGTGTTATGTACGAATCAAGGCGCCTACATCGAAACGACCAATCAGAAATTCGTTCATTTATTCAAAGAATACTACAACAATTACCACATTGTAAATAATCTATTTGAAGTCATCGATGAAGTGGTTGTCTATAAAATCGCTAGCTATCATTTTCAATCTTCGGAAAAATTCATTTATCCTTTTCTACAAGATTTGAAAGAAGAGGCTTTGCTAAAAATAAGTGGGCAACATTGGCTTGATATTTCAAGCTATGAGTCAAACAAAGGAAAAGCCTTGCAATTGCTTCAAGAGAAACTCAACATCAAAAAAGAAGAAACAGTAGTAATCGGAGACTATCTGAATGACCTCGAATTGTTTGAAAATACCAAATTCGGATTTGCTGTTGAAAATGCCCATCCAAAAATTAAAGAAGCTGCCAACTTTGTAACCGCGGACAACAATAATCAAGGTGTCGAAAAAGTACTACAAAAAATTCTAGCGTCTTAATTTACACGCCATACACTGTGATAACCAGTTTGCGCCTTCCGCCGTGATTGCGATGTTCACATAAATAGATTCCTTGCCAAATCCCTACATTCAATCTCCCATTAGTAATGGGCAATTCTACCGAACTTCCTAACAGAGAGGCTTTGATATGTGCTGGCATGTCATCCGAACCCTCATAGGTATGAATGTAGTACGGTTGGTTCTCTGGCACCATTTTATTAAAGTGACTTTCAAAGTCCAAACGCACGGTCGGATCTGCATTTTCATTAATGGTTAAGCTGGCCGAAGTATGTTTGATGAAGACTTTTAAAAAGCCTTTTTGAACCAACTTTATTTCTGGAACCTGACTCAAAATAACATCCGTAATCAGATGAAATCCCCTTGAGTAGGCAGGCAATTGTATTTCTTTCTGTTCAAATATCATTCGTTATCGAAAAAAGAAACCGTACTTTGACGTTCTCGATTTACTTGTAAATGAGTTACATCGGGTCTTGAATAATGCCCCACAGCATCAAAGTTTTGACGCTCTTCTAACACGCGATTAAAATCTAAGGTTTCAATAATCAACCCTTCTTTGTGCAAGACAGGCTCTACCAACCATTCACCGTCTGGCGAAGCTATACAAGAACCACCATTTGCCAATTGATCTGGAGCCTCTGCTATAATTTTATCTAGGTGTGGAGTCCCTTCTGGAAAGTCAGTTTTTTGCATCAAGCTCGATACAGAAATCACATAAGAGCGTGATTCTCTGGCGATAAACCTTGTAATGTCTTTGGTGTTGTGATCGCTCCCTGGCCAAACCGCAATGTGCAGATTCTCACCTTGACCATACAAGGAGGCTCTTGGTAAAGGCATCCAATTTTCCCAACAATTCAATCCGCCTACGGTGAAGTCTTTCAAAGGATGAACTTGTAGACCGTTTCCATCTCCAGGCGCCCAGGTCAATCGTTCGTCGTAAGTAGGCTGTAATTTGCGATGTACGGATTGGATGATTCCTTCTTGATCAATGTACACCAAACTTGCGTAAATACTGTGTCCACCTCTGTCTTCAGGTCGTTCGATGATGCCCAAATAAATAGCCATTTGGTGTTTTTTTGCCAATTGACAGATAGAGTCGAGTTCTCCCTTTTCAATACAAATGGAATTCTTCACATAATGCGCATGAAGCTCCTTTTGAACTGAAGAGTTCCAAGCCGCACCATTGGTCAAGGCAATCCAAAAGGGATATCCTGGTAAAAGTCCCTCACCAAATACAATCAATTCGCAGCTTTCTTCGGCCGCATCAATGATTTGCTTTTCAATTTTTTTTATGGTGGCCTCTTTATCCAACCAAACGGGTGCTATTTGTGCTAATGCAACTTTGAGTTTGTTGTTCATTTCTATTTAGTTTATCGGTGGTGGTGGAATAGTTTCTTGTAGCTCAATTGGAGATTCTAACCTAATTCTTAAGGAAATGTCGTCCTTCCCAATAATCTGAGTTTTCTCAAATCCTTTAACAATTCTTAAAATGGACTTCTTAACCAATTCAGCTGAAGCATCATCTTCCAAAATTAATTTAACAAACGCTCTTTTCGAAGAAAAAGCAAGAAACTCTGAATCACCATTATTCTCATAATGTCTTTTTAACCATTTTTCAAGTTGGGTTAATGGATATCTTTCAGAAGAAATTAAAATACTATCATTCGAAATTTCCAAGCCATTCATTTCTCTTACAAATCCACGAACATAAACATGCGGAGAGATTTTATAAATATTACTTCCTTCTTGGATGGTGATAAACGAATGTATATTTCTTTCAAGCTGATTAAGAATTGAATCTTTCAACTGTTTAAAAGTTAGTTTTTTTAATTCGATTTCTGTTGGACTGTACTGCTCAAAAAAATTATAAGATGGATAATAAATGTCACGTTTAGTACAAGCAGTAATAATGAATAGTAAAAGGAGAATTTTTTTCAAAACCTATACTTCTAAAGAAACTACAATCCCTTCATTGGATCGTACATTGAAAACGGTATCATCTTCAAAAATCAAATACTGTCCTTTAATACCGACCAATTTTCCAGTATAACTCGGAGTTTTTGCCAAATTCAAACTTTTGGGTTTGGTTGGATATTTTTCCACCGGAAAATCGATGTTGGTTTCGGAGTTGTTTTCAATATAATACTCCATTACTTCTTCAGGAATAAAGCTCTTGAGTTTATCACGCCACTCAATAAGGTTTTCATCCTTTATTTCATTCTTCAACATGGTTCGCCAATTGGTTTTATCGGCCACATGTTCTTTTAATGCTACTTCTGTAATTCCCGCTAAATATCGATTGGGCACTTCTACAATTTCAATAGCTTCGTGAGCTCCCTGATCAATCCAACGCGTCGGGACCTGCTGTTTTCGAGTCACTCCTACCTTCACATTGCTTGAATTGGCTAAGTATACGATGTGTGGTTGCAACTGAACTTGTTGTTCATAGGCCAAATCTCTGTCTTCTTCACCCAAATGTGCTTTGGACAATTCGGGATGCATGATCCAGTCTCCAGCCAATGGTGTTTCATAAAAACAGGAATTGCAAAAGCCCTGTCTAAAAATACGTTTGTTCTTGCCGCACTTCAAACACTCATAACCTTCAAAGTTAATAGTTATTTCTTTATTAATCAATTGATTAACAGCAATAAAACTATCATTCAACAACATGTAATACAAGACTTTTTCATCCAATTCTGTCTGCATTTTTTTTAAAACTCCCTTGTATTGCATGCTATAAATTTTACTATTTTTATCTCCAGTCAAATTTACGAAAAACTACTGTTGAATGCCATTTCCACTTGTTAATTCAATTATCTCTTGGTTTTTAAAAAAACGAATTCATCAGATTGAATTATTTTTAAAATATCCAATTGATGTGCAGCATGAAGTAATGACCAAATTACTTCAAACTGCAAAGCGAACGGAGTATGGTAGGCAATTCGGATTTCGGGATATTGAGTCTTATGAAGATTTTGCTCGCAATGTTCCCATTCGGCAATATGAAAGTTTTGAACCACTGATTGAACGTAGTCGAAAGGGAGAACAAAACATCTTTTGGCCCACGCACATCACATGGTTTGCTAAATCAAGCGGAACCACCAATGCAAAGAGCAAGTTTATTCCGGTTAGTGATGAATCCCTTGAATATTGTCATTTCAAAGCTGGTAAGGACATGCTTTGTCTTTATATCAACAACAACGAAGAAGCCAATCTATTTACTGGAAAAGGACTTCGATTGGGAGGCAGCTCGGATGTATACCACGACAATGGCTCTTATTTTGGTGATCTATCGGCCATCATTATAGAAAACATGCCTTTTTGGGCCGATTTTAGTTCGGCACCCAAAATGGAAACAGCACTCATGAGCGAATGGGAAGCTAAAATGGAAGCCATACTCGACGAAACGGTGGATGAAAACATTACCAGTTTGGCAGGTGTTCCCAGTTGGATGTTGGTCTTATTGAATCGTGTGTTGGAGCGAACGAACAAGAAAAATCTGCTAGACGTTTGGCCTAATTTGGAAGTGTATTTTCATGGAGGGGTCAACTTTAATCCCTATCGCGAACAATACAAAAGCTTGATTCCCAAATCCGGATTCAAATACTACGAAACGTACAACGCATCCGAAGGTTTTTTTGCCATTCAGGATCGCAATTATTCCGATGAATTGTTGTTGATGTTGGACTACGGAATCTTCTATGAATTCATACCTATGAGTCACTTTAAGGGTGAAGACTCCATGGCCATACCCTTGGGAGAAGTAAAACTGGGCGTGAATTATGCCATTGTAATTACCACCAACGGCGGACTTTGGCGTTACTTAATTGGAGATACTGTAAAATTCACCAGTATTAATCCGTATCGCATTAAAATTACGGGAAGAACAAAGCATCACATCAATGTATTTGGTGAAGAATTAATCATTGAAAACACAGAAGATGCATTGAAGCAGGCTTGCGAAAAAACCAATGCGACCATTAAAGACTACACCGTAGGGCCGATTTTTATGAATGGAACCGAAAATGGTGGTCACGAATGGATCATCGAATTTGTTACGCCACCCAGCAACCTTAAATATTTTACGGAAATGCTTGATAATGCTTTAAAGTCGATCAACTCAGATTATGAGGCCAAGCGTTACTCTAACATGACCTTAAAAATGCCGGTGGTACACAGTGCTCGTAAAGACTTGTTTTATGACTGGTTACGGAAAAAGAAAAAATTAGGCGGGCAAAATAAAATCCCAAGACTTTCGAATTCTCGGGATATGATTGAAGAACTATTAAAATTATAAAATCGCAATGAAAAAGAGTTTTTTGTTATTGTTGACTATACTTAGTTTACCTATTTATTCCCAAGAAAAAAGGATTAAAACTACAGTTGAAAAAGCAACAGTGTTTTTGAATAGCGCAAGAATTTCAAGGGTTAAAAATGTTCAACTTAAAGCAGGAAAAAACGAGATAGCTTTCACCAATTTATCTCCATTTATTGATAATAAAAGCATCCAAATTAAAGCCTCAGATATAGAAATTGAAGGGATTGATTTTAGAAAAAACTTTTTACAATCAGAAAAGAAAAAGAAAGATATCGAGGTTATAAAAATTAATGTTGAGCAATATGAGAAAGCAATAAAAGACGTAAAAGTCAAATTAGACATTAACAAAGAAAAAATTGACTTTTTAGTTACCAACAGAAGAATAGCATCTGGTGCTAACAATGTGAATGTAAAGTCCATTGTAGATGCCTTTAGTTTTTATGGCAAGAATATGAGTCAGTTGAAAAGAGAAAAACTCACTTTAACACGAGAATTAAATGAGATTAACAGGAAACTGGTTTTATACCGAAAGAGTATCAACGATTTAACCCAAGATAAAAACTATGGCTCCGGAGAAATATTTGTCAAGCTAAACTCAAAAACTTCGAAACAGGTGAAGTTTGAGGTTAGCTATAATATTGATAATGTCAGTTGGTACCCAAGTTATGATGTAAGAGTAAAAGATATTAATTCACCACTACAATTGATTTTTAAAGCCAATTTAAAACAACAATCAAAAATTGATTGGAAGAACGTGAGACTTTCTTTTTCTAGCGCAAACCCAGACAATTCAAGTAAGTTAAAAAAAGTAATTCCCTACTTTATAAATTATGGAACTTACCCTCCTTCTTATCAATCATCGGTAGAGAGTGTTTCGGGCTCTGTAAGCGATGAAAGTGGCGGATTACCGGGAGTTTCAATTCAAATAAAAGGCACAACCATCGGAACAGAAACTGATTTCGATGGAAATTACTCCATAGAAATTCCTGAAGGTAGACAAACCTTAGTATTTTCTTATTTAGGATATATTACCACAGAAAGAGCGGCGAATAGATCCAATATTAATGTAATAATGGAAGAAAGTGATGAAGCATTAGATGAAGTTGTTGTTACTGGTTATGGAATAAATTCTAATAAAAAGGCCAAAAGAAATCGCTCTCGAAAAAACCAAAGAAGGAATCTCGAAAAAAGTCTCCAAGGAAAAGTTTCAGGAGTAACAATACGAGGACAAGCATCCATAAATAATCTACAAACAAGAGAGGTTTCAAAGCAAACAACCGTGAGTTTTGATGTTGTAAAACCATATTCAATAAAATCTAGCAATAAGGATGTAAGTATTCCAATTAAAACGGTTGATGTAAATGCATCATACCAATATTTTTCTTTCCCTAAAGTTAGTAAGAACGCCTATTTAATAGCAAAACTTAAAGATTGGGAATCTTTGAATTTATTGGAGGGAGAGGCCAATATTTACTTTGAAGATACCTTTATAGGCACTAATTTGCTTACCACTAGAAATGCCAATGAAAATCTTGAAATATCTCTTGGAACTGATAAGAATGTCATCATAGAACGAAAGAAAGTGGAGAATTTTACTACCAAACAATTTATAGGTAATAAACAAGAAGTAAGTAAACTTTGGAATTTTTCTATCAAGAACAATAAAGCTCAAAGTATAAAACTCATAGTAAGTGATCAAATTCCAATATCAACAAACGAAGAAATTCGGGTTAATTTAGATACTGACATTACCAAAGGACAATTCAACAAACTAACAGGTGAGATTCGTTGGAAATTAAATATAGTTCCTAAAGCAATTGAAAATTTTAAACTTAAATACAGTGTTCGATTTCCTAAAAATAGGATTCTAAATATTGATTAGATCTTTCTCTCTACCACGTAGTCAATCATTGTAAATAAGGACTTTTTGTATTCCGAGTCTGGGTACTTCTCCAGAATAGCGACGGCTTTGTCTTTATACTCATGCATCTTCTGCTGTGTATACTCGATACCACCATTTTCCTTGACAAAAGCGATGATTTCTTTCACCCGCTTCTTATCCTTATTATGCTTTTTAATGGAATTGATTAACCAAGCTCTTTCTTTTCGTGAACAGTGATTCAAAGTGTAAATCAAGGGCAGTGTCATCTTTTTCTCCTTGATATCAATTCCGGTGGGTTTGCCGATTTTATCATCAGAATAATCAAACAAATCATCCTTAATTTGGAAGGCCGTACCGATCAATTCACCAAATTCTCGCATTTCTTGAACCGTTTCTTCATCAGCACCGACCGAAGCCGCACCGATACTACAACAAGCTGCAATTAAGGTGGCCGTTTTCTTCCGAATAATTTCGAAGTAAATCGCTTCCGTGATGTCTAGTTTTCTGGCTTTCTCGATTTGAAGTAACTCTCCTTCACTCATTTCTCGAACAGCAATGGAAATCAATTTTAGCAAGTCGAAATCCTCATGATCAATGGAAAGTAACAATCCCTTTGAAAGCAAATAGTCTCCTACCAAGACGGCAATTTTATTCTTCCAAAGCGCATTGATAGAGAAAAATCCACGTCGTCTGTTGCTATCGTCAACCACATCATCATGAACCAAGGTTGCCGTATGAATCAACTCCACAATGGAAGCTCCTCGATAGGTTCGTTCATCAAAACCACCTTCAGAGACCAACTTGGCAATCAGAAAAACAAACATTGGACGCATTTGTTTCCCTTTTCTTCGAACAATGTAATAGGTAATTCTATTTAGAAGGGGAGCACTTGAAACCATGGATTCCTTGAACTTTTCTTCAAAAAGTTCCATTTCCTTTAGAATCGGCTGTTTTATTTGCTGAATTGGCTTCATTCGTGCTGGGCAAATTTACAAAATATAAGACGCCTGCAATTTTATATTTTTGACATAAATATGTTAAAAATGAATTCCAAGTTTACCCTCCTTTTTGCGCTGTTGTTCTGCTTTCAAATTCAAAGTCAAGAAACGAAGAAACAGTTTCCAAATGATTTTGTAGGCATTTACAAAGGGGAATTGAAGTATGAAACCCCAAACGGGATCGCTACCATACCGATGGAATTTCATTTAAAAAAAGCAGACACGACCAAAACCTACGATTATTGGCTGGTCTATGATGGGAAACCAAGGGAATACAGTTTGATTATCCTAAATGAAAAAAGAGGTACTTGTAAGGTTGATGAAAATAATGGTATTGTTCTTCCAGCTCGGTATTACGAAAATACACTGTACAGTTGGTTTGAGGTTGGTGGAAACAAATTGACATCGCGCCTTCAGTTTGAAGGAGACACACTATTTTTTGAAATCATTTTTAGCGCTCTTAAAAATAAAACGACCACTGGTGGAACTTCAAAAGAGATTCCTAAGGTTTATGGGTACCCAATTTCTTCGGTGCAAAAAGCGGTTTTAAAGAAGACCGACTAAGATTTATTGGCCAATTGACCACAGGCCGCATCGATGTCTTTTCCTCGACTTCGCCTTACGTTCACTACAATATCATTCATCTCTAAATTGGAAATGTAGTTATTAATGGCCGATTCACTAGCCTGTTGAAATTGAGGGTCATCAATAGAGTTGTATTCAATCAAATTGACCTTACAAGGAATATACTTGCAAAACTGTACTAATGCATCAATGTCTTTTTTGGTATCGTTGATTCCGCCCCAAACTACGTATTCATAAGTTACTTTCCGCTTGGTTTTTGCGTACCAGTATTCAAGAGATTCTCTCAAATCCTCAAGTGGAAAGGTTGAATTAAAAGGCATGATGGAAGTTCGTACCTCGTCAATAGCAGAATGCAAAGAAACTGCTAGGTTGAACTTCACCTCATCATCTGCCATTTTCTTGATCATCTTGGGTACTCCAGAAGTAGAAAGTGTAATTCTCTTAGCAGACATACCCAGTCCTTCATCTGAGGTAATTTTATCAATTGCCTTGAGTACGTTGTTGTAATTCATCAAGGGTTCTCCCATCCCCATGAAGACAATATTGGTGAGCTTTTTCTGATGGTACAAACGACTTTGTTTGTCGATGGCTACCACCTGATCATAAATCTCATCCGGATTCAAATTTCGCATGCGTTTCAAACGAGCTGTTGCACAAAATTTGCAATTCAAGCTACAACCAACCTGACTCGAAACACAGGCTGTGGTTCTTTTATCAGTCGGAATTAATACCGATTCTACCACCAGACCATCGTGTAGTTTGATACCGTTTTTTATGGTACCATCATTGCTTTTCTGCATGGAATCAACCTTGATATGATTGATCACAAAGTTGTTTTCTAACATCTCGCGAGTCGCCTTTGACAAATTGGTCATTTCATCAAAAGAATGCAGGGATTTACTCCACAGCCATTCGTACACCTGATTGCCACGAAAAGCTCGGTCTCCGTTGGCTACAAAGAAGTCTCGCAACTGCTCTTTGGTTAGTGCTCTAATGTCTCTTTTTGATGATTTCATGATGCAAAAAAGTGCTACAAAAATAGATATAAAAAAACTGGCACAGAACGCACCAGTTGGATCTGTATTTTAAAACTCTAGTCGATTAAATAATTAGCATCGCATCACCATAACTGTAAAAGCGATATCCCTCTTTTACTGCCTCTTTATAAGCTCTCATTAAGAAATCGTATCCAGCGAAAGCAGCCGCCATCATCATCAAGGTCGATTTCGGTGTATGGAAGTTAGTAATCATGGCATTCGGAATGCTAAATTCGTAAGGAGGGAAAATAAATTTGTTGGTCCATCCTTCAAACGGATTCAAGGTTTGACTCGCCGAAACAGAAGATTCAACTGTTCTCATCACCGTTGTTCCCACCGCACAAACTCGCTTCTTATTTGCTTTGGCAGCGTTTACACGATCTGCAGTTGACTGTGGAATGATAATCTGCTCTGAGTCCATTTTATGCTTCGATAAATCCTCAACTTCAACATTACTAAAGGTTCCCAATCCGACATGCAAAGTTAACTCTGCAAAATCAACTCCTTTGATTTCCAAACGTTTCATCAAATGCTTGGAGAAATGCAATCCGGCAGTTGGCGCCGCAACCGCTCCTTCATGCTTCGCATAAATGGTTTGGTAACGCTCTTCGTCCTCTGGCTCTACATCTCTTTTGATGTATTTTGGTAATGGTGTTTGTCCTAATTCAATCAATTTGGCACGGAACTCCTCATAGCTTCCATCAAATAAAAAGCGTAAGGTTCTACCACGAGAAGTGGTATTGTCTATCACCTCCGCCACCAAGCTCTCATCTTCTCCAAAGAACAATTTATTACCGATTCTGATTTTTCTTGCTGGATCAACCAACACATCCCAAAGTCTGTTCTCAGCATTTAATTCGCGGAGCAAAAACACTTCAATTCTCGCTCCTGTTTTTTCTTTATTCCCATACATTCTTGCCGGAAACACCTTGGTATTGTTGAGCATTAATACATCTCCTTCGTCAAAATAATCAATCACATCCTTGAACATTTTGTGTTCAATAGTTTGGGTTTCCCTGTTCAACACCATCAGACGAGATTCGTCTCTGTGTTCTGCAGGATATTCAGCTAAAAGTTCTTCTGGTAAATCGAAGTCAAAATGTGATAATTTCATATGGGTATTTTTGTAAAAGTGGCAAAGATACAATTTGACAATAGGCCTTGTCAAGGATATTGCCAATTAATTTTTACAACTAACTGATTGTAAAGCCCAAAGAAGTCATGTCTTCCCAAAAATTCTTGTACGATTTGGTAACCACCATAGCATCCTCAATGGTGAATGGAACCTTTAAAGCCAGTGGCGCAAATGCCATAGCCATCCGGTGATCATTGTATGTTGCTACCGTCACATCCGAATTGATGCTTGTGGAAGATTTCAAGTGAAGACTTTCGTTGCTAACGCTTATGGTAGCCCCAAATTTTGACAATTCATTTTCCAAAGCTACCAAGCGATCGGTTTCCTTGATTTTCAAGGTATGTAGACCTGTGAGGTTGCAAGGAATACCTTCCGAAAAACAGCTAACCGCAATGGTTTGGGCAATATCTGGTGCATTTCGCAAATCCAATTCCAACGAATGTTGATTCGTTTTTTTGGTTTTGCTAAGCGTAATGCTTTCGTTACCATAAGAGGTTTCTACTCCGAAATGTCTGTAAATTTCAGCCAAACAAGAATCTCCCTGAAGACTTTGTTTCTTGTAAGCCGTTAAGGTAATTTGTGATCCAATTTCGGCACTCGCAGCAATCGAATAAAAATAACTTGCCGAAGACCAATCTGACTCAACTACTATCTGCTTTGCAGTCAGTTTTTCAACTGGATAAACGGTAATTTCTTTGCCTTTGAATTCGGTTTGAATTCCAACTTGATTCAGTAAATCAAGAGTCATTTGAATGTAAGGCAGTGAGGTTATTTCACCTTCTAAAACAAGCTTCAATCCATTGGGTAGTTTACCTCCAATTAGTAGGAGTGATGAAATGTATTGACTACTTACATTACCCTGAATGTGAACCTTATTTTCTGATATGAAAGTTCCTTTAATTTCAAGTGGCGGGTATCCCTCTTTATCCATATAGGAAATTCTCGCACCCAAATCTCTCAAGGCTTCCACCAAAATTCGAATGGGTCGATTTTGCATTCGTTCTGAACCTGTTAGCACCACATTTCGATTAGGCGTGGCTGCAAAGTAAGAAGTTAAAAACCGCATGGCCGTACCTGCATGACCGATATTGACCACCATCTCCTTGGAAGACAATGCATCTTGCATGTGTTCTGAATCGTCAGAGTCGGAAAGGTTGTCAATTTGAAGACCTTGAAATAATTGTTGCAAGATGAGCAGACGGTTGGATTCGCTCTTTGAACCTGAAATACTGATTTCAGATGCAATCTTTTTTACATGTGTGGCATCCAACCGGATATTCATATCAATTATTTATCGTTTTTATTGCTTACTTTTAGGTCCGTTAATCAAACTTAATTTTGAATGAAAAAAGTTTTAATCTTATTCGTAGGAGCCTTATGCCTTGTGGTTACCAAAGGTAATGCTCAAAAACAATCTACCAAATTTTCAAACCCATATTTTAAAGAAATCAAATACCGTAACATTGGTCCATTTAGAGGCGGACGAAGTGCGGCAGTTACTGGCGTTCCCAACAAAGCCAATTTATTTTACATGGGAGCCACTGGAGGTGGTGTTTGGAAAACAACCGATGCAGGAAATACCTGGCAAAATATTTCTGATGGATTCTTTGGCGGATCTGTAGGAGCTGTGGCTGTTTCTGAATCGGATAATAATGTGATTTATGTTGGTATGGGAGAAGTTACCGTAAGAGGTAATGTTTCTTCGGGTGACGGTATGTATAAAAGTGTAGATGCTGGTAAAACCTGGGAGCACATTGGATTGCCAAATTCAAGACATATTCCACGCGTTCGAATTCATCCTAAGAATTCAGACATCGTTTTTGCAGGAGTAATGGGCGATTTATACAAGCCAACTCAAGAACGCGGTGTTTACAAAACAACTGACGGTGGTAAAACCTGGCGCAAAGTGTTGTTTGCCAATGAAAATGCCGGGGTTGTTGACCTATTGATCGATCCAAACAATCCAAGAGTCTTATATGCTTCTACTTGGAACGTAAGAAGAACACCTTACAGCCTGTCATCAGGTGGTGAAGGATCAGCCCTTTGGAAAAGTACGGATGAAGGTGAAACTTGGACAAATATTTCTGCAAACAAAGGATTACCAAAAGGAATCTGGGGTATTGTAGGCGTTTCAGTTTCCCCAGTGAATTCTGATATCGTTTATGCCTTAATTGAAAACAAAAAGGGCGGAGTTTACAAATCCTATGATGCCGGCAAGACTTGGAGATTAATTAACAACGAACGTAAATTGAGACAACGTGCTTGGTATTACACTAGAATCTACGCGGACACTCAAGATCAAGATATTGTTTATGTAATGAACGTACGTTACCACAAATCTACCGATGGTGGTAAAACCTATAAAACCTACAATGCGCCTCACGGTGATCATCACGATTTATGGATTGCTCCAGAAGACAATCAACGAATGATTATTGGTGATGATGGTGGTGCTCAAGTATCGTTTGATGCCGGAGAAAATTGGAGCACATACATGAACCAGCCAACCGCTCAATTCTATCGCGTAACAACAGACAATCATTTCCCATATCGAATTTTAGCAGCACAGCAAGACAACTCGACGGTTCGAATTTCTCATAGAACCAATGGTAGTTTTATTACAGAGTCTGATTGGGAATCATCTGCAGGTGGTGAATCTGCCCATATGGCCGCAGACCCATTGAATAGTGATATTGTTTATGGTGGTAGTTATGGCGGATTGCTAACGCGAGTAGACCATAAAACTGGAGAGCGAAGAGCCATCAATGTTTGGCCAGACGATCCGATGGGTCATGGAGCTGAAGATTTCAAATATCGTTTCCAATGGAACTTTCCGATCTTCTTCTCTCCGAATAATAAAAAGCGATTATATGCAGCTTCTAATCATCTGCATGTAACCGAAGATGAAGGACAATCTTGGAAAATAATTAGTCCAGATTTAACCAGAAACGATCCAAAAACCTTAGGCCCTTCTGGAGGCCCTATCACGAAAGATAATACAGGAGTTGAATATTATGCAACCATTTTTGCTGCAACAGAATCAGCTTATGAGCCTGGTCTTATTTGGACAGGATCTGATGACGGATTGGTTCATGTAAGTACCAATGATGGCAAGGACTGGAAAAATGTAACGCCTAAAAACATGCCAGAATGGATGATGATCAACTGTATCGAGGTAGATCCATTTACCAAAGGCGGAGCTTACATTGTAGGTACCAAATACAAAACAGGAGATTATGCGCCTTATTTGTACAAAACAGAAAACTATGGTAAATCTTGGAAGCTAATCACCAACGGAATTGGTGCCGAAGATTTCACAAGAGCTTTACGTGCCGATCCAAAAAGAAAGGGATTACTTTATGCAGGTACTGAAAGAGGCATGTACATCTCCTTCGATGATGGAAGAAATTGGAAATCTTTCCAACAGAACTTACCCATTGTTCCCATCACAGATTTGGCTTTGAAAGATGACAACTTGATTGTTGCAACACAAGGTAGATCCCTGTGGATTATAGACGATTTGACACCGTTGCATCAACTAGAAAAACCTACAGCGAAAAAAGATTTGATTCTTTTCAAACCAAAAGATGCCTATCGTTATGGTGGTGGAAGAAACAGAACTTCCAGAACTATGGGTACCAATCACCCAGGCGGAGTAGCCGTTCATTTTTATGTAGACAAGCTTACGAAAAAAGACAAGGTAAGTTTGACCTTTAAGGATGCCAGTGGAAAGGAAATCAAAACCTTTGCTACCAAACCAAATAAGGAAAAGAAACAAGGAAAACTGAACGTGAAGGAAGGTGCTAATGTATTCTACTGGAACATGATGTATGATGGTGCAGAGCGTGTTCGTGGCATGATTTTATGGTGGGCATCCTTAAGTGGTCCAATGGCCTTACCAGGATCATACACGGTAGAATTGGATGTAAACGGAGAAGTAATTTCAAAACCTTTCAATATTGTGAAGGCTCCAAATACTGGCGCTTCATTGGCTGATATGAAAGCGCAATTTGACTTCATCAACGACATCAATGCGAAAGTGACGGAAATCCACAAAGCGCTGAAGAATGTGAAAAAGGTTAGAGCCCAAGTGAATACCTTGAAAAAATCAATTTCAGATAAAGAGAAGCACAAAGCGATTCTTGATTTTGCCGATGATTTGGTCAAGAAAATGACGGTAATTGAAGAGACCTTATACCAAACCAAGAGTAAATCGAATCAAGATCCGCTGAACTTCCCCATTCGTTTGAATAATAAGTTAGCGCATTTGAATTCACTTACTCGCATTGGAAATTACGGTCCAACGCAACAAGCCATTGATTTCAAAAATGAAATTACGGCTACCATTGACATGGAGCTGAAAAAATTGTACACCATTTTTGATACTGATGTCAAAACCTTAAACCAAAAGGTAAAAGAAAGTTCCATTGATTTTATCAAATTGGACTAATTGTAACATCTTAGAAATCTTTATAGAAAAGCGGCCATTGGCCGCTTTTTCTTTGTGCAAAATCCTTGTGTAACATTTGTTACATAATGACAATTGTCATGATCTACCCTTTCCCTTCAAAGTATCTTTAAAATTGTAACCGGGTACGACCTGAATATGAATTTCGTACTCAAAAAACTTTAATTATGAGATCAAATTTTTTAAGATTATTTGCATTGCTTTTTGCATCTACCTTGATGGCCCAAACCGGTCATATTCTACAAGGTATAGGTGCCAAAAACTTATCAATGGGTGGCGCCGCGACTGGTAATCCTATTGATATTTCAGGGGCAATTCATTGGAATCCAGCTGCATTAAGTTCATTCGAAACCAATCAATTAAAAATTGATGTGGGATTCTTTTTCTCAGCACCAGAATTAAGCTCTACTGTTCCTACCCAACAAGGAATTTTCTCTGGGACCACAGCAGATGATAGAGGTGTTTCTGTAATGCCAAACATTGCATACACTTGGGGAAAGGACGGAAGTAAAAGTAGGTTTGCTATTTCCGCTTTCGGGATCAGTGGATTTGGTGTTACTTTTCCAGAAAGTACTACCAACCCAATCAACATGCCACAGAATATGGGCGGATTTGGACGAATTCAATCCGACTATGCCCTGCTTCAAATGGCATTTACATGGAGTTATAAGTTGAGTGATAAATTGTCATTTGGTATGGCACCTTCATTGAATTATGCGACTCTTGAATTGATGCCAAACCCTACGGCTAATCCGACACAAGCCGGATATCCTTCCACAGACAAAGCCTCAACCATTGGTATTGGCGGTCAGTTTGCATTATTTTATGACTCGCAAAGCGGATTCACTTCTGGTATTTCTTACAAATCAACAGCCAATTTCAAACCATTTGATTTCAACAACACCTATTTAGATAATTCTACGGGAACCAATTCCTTTGACATGGACTATCCAGCCATCTTTTCTCTTGGTGTTGGGTATTCAAAAGAAAAATTTGATATCGCCTTGGATTATCGTTCTATAGATTATGAAAACACCAATGGGTTTAACGGCTCAGGATGGACGCAAACCGCCTCTGTAGCCGGTTTCGGTTGGGAGAATGTAAATGTGATTTCCTTAGGTGTTCAATACAAAGGATTTGAAAATCTTCCATTACGAGTAGGTTATACCTATAGCTCAAATCCGATAAATAGTGATGTTGCTTTCTTTAACATTCCAGCAACAGCCATCATCAAAAATGCCTATCAATTCGGATTTAGCCGGAAGTTTGGTGAAAAAGTAGAATTGGATTTTGTGTACCACCACGGAACAAGTGCCGGTGACACATCAGGGCCTGTGAATAATCCGATGATGATTAGTCCAACAAATCCATTTGGAGCCATCCCTGGAAGTCAGGTTTCTTACAATATGACTACTGATATGATAATGTTTGGATTCTCATATGATTTCTAAATTTTATTGAGAATCAACAAAAAAGCGGCTTTACATGAGCCGCTTTTTTTTATGTCTTATTGTTTCCAATTTGAATTCCAATAATGCCGAATCTTATGAAAAAGCCGAAAAAATATGGCGAAGCAGAAAGCTTGAATCAATATGGATAGCCATTCAAACGGAATGTCAAAAAATAAATTTCCAAGGAACTGTGCCACTGCAAACATTGCAAAAAGTACTGGAAGGTAAATTAACAGATACTTTCCAATAGTTAACGAATTCATATAAGAGGTCTCTTGATTGAGATCTTCATTCAACTTCCTATTGAGATCCTCTTTGTTCATTATTTGACATTCTTATTAGCCATAAATAGTCCGTACAAAATGGTAATGACAATTTTAATTCCCCAAAAGCGCATCCATTTGCCTTCGGAAAAATTGTATTCGTTAACTGCAGCAAAATCTCCTGCTACAATATCGCGCCAGCTATTCATAAATAATGATATCAATACCAATAAGATGAAAAAAGGAATGGTGATTTTTAAGAATCCGTCCCAGAATTCTTTTTTCTGTAATTTTTGGAAGAAACTCATGATTTTAATTTTTGGTTGTTGTGATGTCTATCGTGATCTCGTTTTGTTTTGATATCTAACTTTTTGTTGAAGGACTCTTGCAAATCAACTCCAGTTTGATTGGCCAAACAAAGGACCACAAATAAAACATCTGCCAGTTCTTCACCTAGGTCTTTGTTTTTATCCGATTCTTTTTCACTCTGCTCTCCATAACGCCTCGCAATGATTCTCGCTACCTCTCCTACTTCTTCGGTCAATTGAGCCATATTTGTCAATTCGTTGAAATAACGAACCCCATGATTCTTAATCCAATTGTCAACTTGAAGCTGTGCATTTTGTATGTCCATGAATTCTTATAATTTAACAGAGTAAAATTACAAAGTAATCCTTATGAAATTATCAGAAGCAGTAAAAAGTTCCATTTCAAATTCGGTCTTGTGTTGGCTGGCCACGACAGACAATCAAGGGCAACCCAATGTTTCTCCCAAAGAAATCTTTGCCGATTTTAGGAACGAATACATCATCATTGCAAACATTGCTTCTCCTAAGACTGTAAAAAACATTGCAACAAATCCGAAGGTCTGCCTTAGCTTTATTGATATTTTAATTCAGAAAGGGTATCAGGTAAAGGGGACTGCTGAAATTATTGATAAAGAAAACAGGGACTTTGAAGAATTGAACAAGGTTTTGTTCAAAATGGCAGGTGATAAATTCCCATATGCTTCGATTACTAGGATACAGGTGGAACAGGTAAAACCGATTCTAGCCCCAAGTTATTTGCTGTACCCCGAAACCAAGGAATCGGATCAAATCGAAAATGCGAAAAAACAATACGGATTAACTCGATAAAAAAGCGAACCCGGCAATAAGGTTGAGAAAGAAAGGATTGCCGAGTTCGCAAGTGTTAACTAAAAACCAATTACACTAAATCGTGTTATTTCGAGTAAATTTTAGAAGTATTTCGATATCCTGATCGATTGTCATACCAATCCATAAAGGAGTATCCTCTACTTTGTGCCCATTGACCAAAATGGTTGTAGGCTTCTAAAATCTCTGTGCCTTCAATTGGGTAATCAAAACTTGTGGGTAAGTTGATTCCCCATGGTAAGTTGTTTTCGGTTAAATAATATTTACCTGCACCTAAGTTGGTATCGTCATTCTGAGTACCAAATAAGGTTGCATCTGCTAAATCCGTTGGAACATATCCTGGCAGGTGTACTTCACGTCCACGTTCACCATTGATAATGATAAACGGATTGTAAGGTGCATATCCCGCATCATCCGGACTTACAGGTTGTGTAAATTCAATTCGGATGGTCACCGATTTCGGAGTTACATAGGTATTTCCTGGTGAGGTATTAATTCCTATTCCTCCTGGGTGATTCAATACATTAAAGGCATTATCCGTTACGATAATCGTCGCCTTATTATGACCTGATTCTGTTCCATTACCTGATAAGGATATGTATCCCTCGGTTAATTTAGATCCGGTTACAGATTCAATCAAATCTGGACTCACATCCATTTGGAAACCAAAACCATTCTTGTTACTAGCACCTATGGCTTTGAATTTGAAATCGACTTCTAAGGCAAGCATTTGGTTGTCGGCGTTTAATTCTTGTTTGAACTGGTAGTCTACTACCAAATCATTAAAGTCATAATCACCTCGTCCTGGCCAGTTATCTTCAAAAGCTAAGGTTGCATAGGTAGTCTCACTTGGATAATAGCTATCAACTGTTTTTTCAGCATCATTTGGATAATCATCATATTCATCCTCTACACCATCGTTATCTGTATCGGTGATACCTGTTAAGGTAACATTATCAAATTCAAAAGCTTTGTTTTTATTGGCTCTACCAAATATGGCGATGGTTACTTGCGAAGCGCCATCTGGAATGGTACGGAACAAACTAGCTGTTTCACTTTTCTTTCCTTTAAACGTGCGAATTACCGATGGATTTACTGGGTATCCGTTAGCATCTCTAGGGAAAATCCAAAGTGCGTATTTATCCCCTTTGCTTACCTTGGTGTAATCAACACTTAAGGTTAATTGATCACCACCGGTAACATCAACGGTTTGTGAAAAAGCGTAGTAAGACTTTTCGCTAGGATCATTGGCCAAGAATCCATTACCACCTTCTTCATACCAATCCAACGCATAATACTTGGATCCAGTAGCGACTGTATGGTAAAATCTTGGATCATTCGGGTTGTACGTAACAATATATCTTGAGGTTCCAAAATCGTTGTTGGTAAAATCTCCATTGGTCAGACCGTTATCTGAATTGTTGGAAGCTGCACTTGGCAATTCCTTTTTGATAAATCTTTTATCCCAATAGCCCTCTGGAATAGTATCTAAATACAAATCTTCCAAATCTAATGTGATGTTCTCGCGTTCTGTATAAGAGGTTGAAAGCGGAATTAATGAATCGGTAACTTTGCTTCTAAAATAAAGTTTATCGAGTGTCATTGGTACAACTATCTCCTCATTAAATCGACCGTTTCTATCAAAAGAACCAGATAATAGATGTTCTCCTAAAGAATCGGAGTACACATCAAAACGACTTCTATATTTGTCAAAATTGATGGCACTTGGCATCTTGATATTTAAGTTGACCGTTTTGTTGGTTTTATAAACAAAGCCGTCTGGAACTTTCAAGTTGTTGACGTCAGTTATTTCTTCGGATTGAATGTCATCTACAGATGGTGTAGAACAGTTATACAATCCCAAGACCAATAGTAAAGCGACTAAGTGGCGTAATAAAGTTTTCATAATTTCTTGAGATTAAAAAGTTATTATTGGTTTCAGTTTGAATACCCGTTAAGATTCCCCTAAAACGTTCGTATTCAAGGGTTAAATTACTCCAATAACTGCTGCTATCTAAGAAAATTAGTCCACCAATCGAAGAAGTGTAGACGAACTAATGAAATCGAAAGTTAAAAGAATTAAAAAGCAGGTTTAACTGGGATATAAAGTAGATTTTGCCCGTTCAACGACAAATTAGTTCCGTTGAACGGTTCAATTTACCCAAGAAACTTCATCACCTCATTGTAAAACTCCTGAGGCCGTTCTGCATGCAACCAATGCCCAGCATTTTTCATGGTATGAATCATTGCTTGCGGAAAGTGATGTTTGATTAAGGGAACCTCTTCTGAAGTAATATAACCTGAACTTCCTCCGGCTAAGAAGAGGGTTTCTTTTTCAAAATGTGTATTTGGTGGCAAGGGTTTACCAACCTCTGGATTGTTCTCTGTTAAAGAAGCCAAATTGAAGCGAAAGTCTAGCACGCCTTTTTCACGCCAGTACACATTTTTCATCAAAAACTGACGCACTCCGGCAATGGGAATTAAGCTTTGCAGTTGCTCATCGATGAGCTTTCTAGAATTGTGCTTGGTAAAGTCGACCGAATTCAAAGCCGCAAGAATTTCATTGTGATGCGGTCTGTAGGCTCTTGGCGCAATATCGGCAATGATCAGTTTGTCTATCAAATCAGGATGCTCCACCGCAAATAGCATGGCGGTTTTTCCACCCATGGAATGACCCAAAAGAATACAGTTGGAAAGTTCATGATGTTCGATATAGGTCAACAAATCATCGGCCATCACTTCATAATTGAATTCTCTTGCATGAAAACTTCTGCCGTGATTGCGTTGATCAAGTAAATGAACTTGGTAATCCTTGGCAAATTGATTCCCCAAGGTCTTCCAATTGTCGCTCATCCCGAAATAACCATGTAAAATTAGAAAGGGCTGACCTTCACCGAGAATTTTTGAATGCAAAACTTCCATCTATTGCAAACGGTGTAAATACATATTCACAACATTCTGTAGCCCCAAGTACAAGCTCTCAGAAATTAAAGCATGCCCGATAGACACTTCAGCAAGATTGGGAATATTGTCTTTAAAAAACTTGATGTTTTCCAGGTTCAGGTCATGACCTGCATTGATGCCCAAATCAAGTTCGTGAGCCAGCTCTGCTGCTTTTGTGTATTCTTTGACAACCTCTTTGTTTCCAATCTCAAACTGGCTGGCAAATCGTTCGGTATATAATTCGATACGATCGGTTCCTGTTTTTGCGGCTGCTTCAATCAATTGTAAATCAGTATCAATAAAAATAGAAGTTCGGATTCCCGCATTCTTAAATTCAGAAATCACTTCTTGCAAATAATCTTGATGTTCGATGGTATTCCACCCCGCGTTGGAAGTCAAAGCATCGGGTCCATCGGGAACTAAAGTTACCTGGGTAGGTTTCACCTTCAACACCATATCCATGAACTTTTGGATGGGTTTTCCTTCAATATTGAATTCCGTGGTCACTACCGGTTTTAAATCGTAAACATCTTGATATCGAATGTGTCTTTCATCCGGTCTTGGATGTACCGTAATTCCCTCTCCACCAAAATTTTGGATATCAATTGCAGCCTGAACAACATTCGGTGTATTTCCTCCTCGAGAGTTCCGTAATGTTGCGATTTTGTTAATATTTACGCTTAACTTTGTCATTTAAAATCATTTGGTTTGCAAAGGTAAATCTTTCAAACATTTTATCCTATCTTCGTGACACATGGACGTAAGTAATTACATATTAAATGAGATTAAGCCATTACATCTCAGGAATACCGTCAAGGAGGCCAAGCAACTTTTTGACCAATTTCCGTTTACCCATTATCCTGTAATAGATACTGATAAATTAGTAGGCTCTTTCGCTGAAGATGATGTGCATCCCTCTGAAAAGAACGAAGAAGAGTTATTGAACTACTACCATTTCTTACATCTGTATTACGCTACTCCAAAGGATACCTTGTTGGAGTTATTGCTAATTTTTTCGAACAACAACACCAACATTGTGCCGGTGGTAGACGAAGAGAACAATTACTTGGGCTATTATGACCTCTGCGACGTTCTTGATGTTTTTACGTCCAGTCCATTTTTCTCAGAAGAAAGCACTTCATTGATTGTGAAAAAACTTGAACGAGATTTCTCCATGAGTGAAATCGCTCAAATAATTGAATCCAATGGTGCTCAATTATTAGGTAGTTTTTTATCGGGTCGTGATCACGAATATGTGGAAGTATCCTTGAACGTCAAGTCGCTGGATATTAATGAGGTCATGCATACCTTTAGACGGTATAATTACACCATTATTTCTGCCATTGATAACGATGAATACATGCAGGACTTGAAAAGCAGATCGGATTATCTCAAGAAATACCTAGAATTATAGCCATGAATAAAGTTGCTGTTTTCGGACAATCCTATTCTGTTTCTGCCGTCAAGGAAGTGAACAATCTTCTCGATGCTTTGATAGAAAAAAATGTTGAGGTTCAAATTGAAGCCAGCTTTTTTGAAAAACTTCGCGCCGAAAATGTAATTAGCACCGACTTTCCGACCTACAGTAGTTTTGAGGACTTAGACAACTCTTTCGATCTAATGTTTACCATTGGTGGTGATGGGACAATTTTACGAGCGGTCACCTTTATTCGAGATTTGGACATTCCCATCCTCGGAATCAATACTGGAAGATTGGGTTTTTTGGCGACCATCAACAAAAATAGCATCCAAGAGAATGTGCAATTGATTGCAGATAGTAAGTTCGAGGTACAAGAACGCTCCTTGCTGGAAGTTAATTTAAATCCTAGTTTCTCTGGATTGAATGAATTGAACTTTGCCTTGAACGAAGTTACCATCGCACGAAAAAATACCACCTCTATGATTGGTGTAAAGACCTCTTTAAACGGGGAGTACTTAACCAACTATTGGTCAGACGGACTCATTATTGCCACGCCTACAGGATCTACAGGATATTCCTTAAGCTGCAATGGTCCGGTTATTTCTCCCGACTCCAAGAACTTGGTCATTACGCCCATTGCACCACATAATTTGAATGCCAGACCCATGGTCATTGCCGATGATACGGAGATCAAATTGGAAGTAAGTTCTCGAGAAAAAGAGTATCTAATTTCATTGGATTCACGCATCATATCTGTACCCGAAAACACCGAAGTGAACATCAGAAAAGCTAGCTTCTCTATCAAAACCATTATTCCTCAAAATCAATCGTTCTTAAAAACCCTTCGATCCAAACTTTTATGGGGTGAGGATACCCGCAACGAGAATAATCTTTAAACCCTGAGGTACAATAAACTCGCAAATTAGCAGTTAATCAAAAAAGACAGATTATTAACTTTACAAAGCAAATTGAATTACCTATATTTGCTCGCTATTTTTAAGGATGAAAAAGAGTATTTTTTTATTTTTTTTCGTAGCCTTTAGTATCAATTTAAGTGCTCAGGTTTATGAAATTGGAGTCTTTCTAGGGGGGTCAAACTATGTTGGAGATATTGGAAGAACCAACTACGTTTATCCGAATAACCTTGCAGGAGCCGTATTTTTCAAATACAATTACAATCCGAAAATAGCATTCAGAGCTACTTACAGCTACTTGCCCATACAGGGTAATGATCTTGAAGCAGCTACTGACTTAAAAATAAACAGGGGTTTAAATTTTAAGAATACAATCAACGAATTAGCTTTGGGGTTAGAGTATAACTTTTACGAATATAATATTGCCGAAGAAGGCAAAACGTGGACACCGTACATCCTCCTAGAACTAGCTGCATTTTCTTACAAACATGCAGTCGCTGAGCCTGTTCCATTTCAATATGAATTTCAAAGTAAAACTTCATTTACAGCCCCAATTGGTGTTGGATTCAAATCAAAACTTGTGGATAACCTAGCTTTCGCAATCGAAGCCAAGTTCCGATATACATTTGAAGACGATTTGGATTACACCACAACCACCATCCCAAACCTTAATTTTGGAGGTAACGGAAAAGATTGGTATATGTTTACAGGAGTTTCGTTTATTTATACATTTGGACGTCCTCCCTGTTATACGAATGGATTTTAAAGCGTATGGATAAAAAACTACTCATTGACCAAAATAGAGTTCCCAAGCATGTTGCCATCATTATGGATGGTAATGGTCGTTGGGCCAAACGCCAAGGGATGAACCGTATATTTGGTCACCGAAACGCTTTAACCGCAGTACGAGAATCCATCCAAGCGGCTACTAAAATCAAAGTCGAGGCCATTACTCTTTACGCTTTTTCAACTGAAAATTGGAATCGACCCAAAATGGAAATCGATGCCTTAATGAACTTGTTGATCAGCTCCTTAAAAAAGGAACTTCCTGAGTTTATGAAAAATGGTGTAAAGGTAAATTCTATCGGAGCGGTTGAAAACCTACCGAAATCCGCTCAAAAAGCATTGACGGAAGTCATTGAAATCACAAAAAATAATAGCAACATCACCTTAACCCTTGCTTTGAGCTACGGATCAAGACAAGAGATTGTTAATGCTATTAAAAACATATCAAAAAAAGTTGTTAATAACGAACTAAGCCTCGAAGAAATTAATGAAAAAACTATAAATAATCATTTATATACATTTAATTTGCCCGAAGTTGATTTGATGATACGAACTAGTGGCGAACAACGAATAAGTAATTTTTTAATGTGGCAGATGGCCTATGCAGAATTGTATTTTACAGATGTTCTGTGGCCAGATTTTAGGGAGGAACATTTTTATGATGCCATTATAAACTATCAGAATAGAGAACGAAGATTTGGAAAAACGAGTGAACAACTTATCTAATAGATTTCATAGTAAAAATTTAGCGTCATTTCTTGTGCTTCTTGCGCTTTTATTGACTTTCAATATACAGGGTCAAGTGAAGAATGATTCCATTAAAAAGCAGGAATCTATCAAATACGAACCTGGAACCGATTATATTCTTGGTGGTATTACCATTACTGGACTACAAAAATTTAGTGAAGAAACCGTACGAGTTTTTACCGGTCTTCGAGTTGGGCAGGTGATTAAATTACCTGGTGACAAACTTACCAGTGCCATTAAAAAACTTTATGAAAGTAAACAGTTTAGTAGTGTAGATGTGTATTTGGCAAAAATTGATGGTAATACGGTATACCTTCAATTTGATGTACGTGAATTACCAAAACTAAATCAAGTTCAGATTACAGGGCTTCGCAAAAACAAAGCCAAAGAATTGATCAAAGAGGCGGAGTTAAACACGGGAACCATGGTGACCGATAACTTTGTGGTGACCACTAAAAATTACTTCAAAAAGAAATATACCGACAAAGGTTTCTTAAAAACCAAGGTGAACTTAGACATCACACCAGATACCGCAGACATCAACACTGTGAATATGAAAGTATTCATCGACAAGGGCAAGCGTATCAAAATTAAAAACATCAACTTTACAGGAAATGAGGCAGTTTCGAGTGGCCAATTAAGAGGAGCCATGAGCAATACCAAACGAAAGTTTCCTGGACGTTTTTGGAAGGCTTCCAAATATATTGAAGATGAATACCAAGAAGACCTTGAAAGTATCCTTGACAAATATAGCCGATTGGGATTCCGTGATGCTCGAATCTTAAGTGAAAACATTACTTGGAACGACGATAATACCATTGATGTGAACATCAATTTGGAGGAAGGGAAGCAATACCGTTTTGCTGAAATTCTATTCGTTGGAAACAAAGAATTCACGGACGAACAATTGCGCAATGTATTGAGAATTGACAAGGGAGACATCTATAATGGGTCTGTTCTGAAAGAACGTGTAAAAGGTGATGGAACGCCTACCTCGGTAGATTTAACAACCATGTATCAGGATAACGGATTCTTATTCTCACAAGTAAATGCCGTAGAGACCAAAGTTGTCAACGACTCGATTACCGTAGAAATTCGAATCCGAGAAGACGAAAAAGCGAAAATTAGGAAAGTAACCGTTACTGGAAACGATAAAACCAACGATCACGTAATCTTCCGTGAGCTTCGTGTGAAGCCTGGAGATTTGTTTAGTCGAAGAAACATCATTCGATCTATTCGTGAAATTGGTCAGTTGGGCTTCTTCGATCAAAATGTAACACCGGATGTTAAACCGGATTACCAAAATAAAACGGCCGACATTAACTTTAACGTTGTTGAACGTGGTGGTAGCCAGATTGAATTACAAGGTGGTTATGGTGGTGGTGCCTTTATTGGAACTTTAGGATTGTCCTTTAACAACTTCTCTATTCGAAATATTTTTAACAAGGATGCCTACAAGCCTTTACCTATGGGTGATGGTCAGCGATTGTCTTTGAGATTGCAATCCAGTAGAACCTTTAGTACGTATAGTTTCTCTTTCACAGAGCCATGGTTGGGTGGAAGAAAACCTCAGAGTTTATCGTTCTCGGTATATTCTTCGAATCAATATCAAATCAATCCGTTGAATTTTGATGTAGATCGATCAAGAAGTTTGGGTATTGTTGGAGCGTCTGTAGGTATTGGTAAACGTTTGAATTGGCCAGATGATTTCTTCCAATTATCTCAAACCATCTCTTACCAATTATTCGACCTTCAAAACTATGCCTTTAGAGTAGGTCCGTATATTTTGAACAATGGTGATTTGAACAACCTATCCTACAGCATTAACTTAAGTCGAAATTCTGCTGGTCCGGGACCAATATTTCCAACGTATGGTTCAGAATTCTCATTAGGATTAAAAGCAACCATTCCATATTCTTTATTGAACAACAAAGATTATTCAATTCCGGATAACGCAACACCTCAGGAGCAGAATGATAAAATCGCTGAAAACTACAAGTGGTTGGAATACTATAAACTTAGTGCAAAAGGAAAGTGGTATACCTCTTTTACAGACAAATTGGTATTGATGTCTAATGCCGAATTCGGATTCTTAGGCTACTACAACTCAGAGGTTGGATTGTCACCGTTTGAAAGATATTTCGTAGGTGGTGATGGTATTGCTGTATTCCAATTAGATGGTAGAGAGGTTATCGGTCTTAGAGGATACCAAAACAATGCTTTATCACCTTTAGCAGGTGGTTCTATTTATAACAAATTCCAGTTGGAATTGCGTTATTCAATTACAGATTCTCCCTCAGCTTCAATTTATACCCTCGGATTTTTAGAAGCTGGTAACTCATATAACAATTTTGAGACATTTAATCCGTTTGAACTTAAACGTTCTGCAGGATTAGGTATTAGAATATTTATGCCAGCATTCGGACTGCTAGGTATCGACTTTGCACATGGTTTCGATCCATTGCCAGGAGATATTGAAAAGTCAGGATGGCAAACGCATTTTATTATTGGAAGACAATTCTAAATAAATTCTTAATTTGTGGACGTAGGTTTTTTTGGCATGGTTTTTTCTAAATACATTTAAAAATGAAAAAGTTTTTTTTACTTATCGTTCTTTCACTTAGTGTCTCTAATATTTGGTCTCAACGAAATCAGATCATTGCGTACATCGATATGGAATACATTCTTGAAAATGTTCCTGAATATCTCGAAGCGCAAAATACGTTAGATTCGAAAGTTGCGAGATGGCGAAAAAAATTAGATGATCAAGCCCGTTTCATTGAAGTTTTGAAAACCGATCTAGCCAATGAAAAGGCAATCTTAACAAAAGAGATCATAGAGGAAAAGGAAGAAGAAATTACTTTAAAGCAAGAAGAGCTGCGAAGATTAGAATCGCTCTACTTCGGTCCAAAGGGTGATATGTTCTTAATTCGAAAGCAATTGGTAAAGCCTATTCAAGACCAAGTATACAATGCGATTCAATCGATTGCTAAAAGAAAAAAATACGACTTCGTTTTTGAAAAATCGAGCGACTTAATTATGCTCTATTCCAATAAAAAGTACGATATTAGCGACCTCGTTTTGAGCTCTATAGATCGTACAAGATTGCAAAAGAAGAAGGAAGAAACGAGAAAGCAAAAGAACGAAGCTAGAAAGAAGAAATCGGCACCAAATAGAGAGCTCACCGAAAAGCAAAAAGAAGCTCAAAAGAAACTCCAAGAAGCGGAAGCCAAGAAAATCGCTGACCGAGAGGCAAAAAAGAAAGCTATTGAAGACAAGCGCAAAGAATTGTTAAAGAAGCGCGAAGAAAAAAGAAGGCTCCTTAGAGAAAAGAAAGAAGCACTTCGAAAGAAGAAAGAAGAGGAAAAGAAAAAGAAAGAAGAAGAACGAAAGAAAAGACAAAAACAGAAGGAAAACAATAACATTTAAATCGATACTAAAAATGAGAAATTTTAAAACGTTACTATTCATAGCCATTTTCACATTGGGTTTTACTGGAGTAGCTAATGCACAAAAAATGGGGCATATTGACTTTGAGAAATTAGTAGCTGAAATGCCTGAGACCATTAAATTGAAATCTGATATTGAGAAATTAGGAAAGACCTATCAAGATGAGATTGAAGGAATGGGTAAAAAATTAGACGCAAAAATTAAAAAATATACTGCTGAGCAAAATACTCAAACCAAAGAGATCAACGATACAAGAGCAACTGAAGTTCAGCAAGACAGAGCTAGATACGAGCAATTAAGACAAACTGCTTACCAAGAAATGCAGAAAAAGCAGAATGACGGATTGGTGCCAATCATTGAAAAGGCTAGAAAAGCAATTGAGGACGTTGCAGCAAGCAAAGGTATCGTTTACGTCTTGGATGCTTCCGTTGGAAAAGGTCTTTTAGTGAAAAAAGGAGAAGATCTTTACGCAGCAGTAAAAGCCAAATTAGGATTCTAATTAGACTTCAACATAAATTCTAAAAAACCTACTTTTCAGTAGGTTTTTTTATTTTTACCCTATGGCTAATTCTTCATCACCTATTGGTGTTTTCGATTCCGGTATCGGCGGAACTTCCATCTGGAAAGAGATTCAGAAGTTACTTCCGAATGAAGATTCTATTTATTTATCCGACAGCAAAAATGCTCCGTATGGTAGTAAAGGAAAAGAGCGTATCATTGAGTTGGCCATAAAAAATACCGAATTCCTTCTCAATCAAAATTGCAAACTCATCGTGGTTGCTTGTAATACGGCCACTACCAATGCAATTTCTTATTTACGTCAAACCTATGATGTTCCCTTTATAGGAATTGAGCCCGCCATAAAGCCTGCAAGTATCAAAACCAAAACAAAAGTAGTTGGAATTTTGGCCACAAAAGGAACCTTGAACAGCGAGTTGTTTGCCAAAACATCAAGTACACTTAATGACGATATTATCATTAAAGAACAGGTAGGAACCGGATTGGTTGAACTGATTGAAAACGGACAAATAAGGTCTCCCGAAATGACAAAGCTCTTAGAATCATACATACATCCTCTATTGGCTCAGAATGCAGATTGCTTGGTCTTGGGATGTACACACTATCCGTATCTGATTCCGCAAATTCGAAACATTGTTGGTGATAATTTCCCAATCATTGATTCGGGAGAAGCGGTAGCGCGACAAACAAAAAACATTTTGGACAAGCATTCTATTTTGAGTACTTCAACTAAAAAAGGAGTACATCGCTTTTACATCAATACAAAAAAAGAAATCCTGAATCGTTTTATTCCTGAAACGGAATCTATGACCGTAAAAGAATTGGATTTTTAGAACCTACCGAATGGTGAGTTGATGTTTGGACAAGCTGCAGCTCTTGGCTCTCTGGTCCATAGGTTAATTCCCAATGAAATTTGGTGAAAACCAGTGTTGGTTAGCACAATGTCATTCATCTGTTGGGTATAGGTATAAGAGAACATGTAATTCTTATAATTGATCCCTACAATTGGTGAAATAAAGGAGGCATTCTGAATGGCATTCACATCAAAATTTCTTCGATAAGACAAAGCTCCCCAAAATTGCGTATCGTTAAATGTTTTGTATGCCTTTAAGTTAAAATCGGCAATACGTTCACCTGTTGTTTCTCTGAATTGCAACATCATAGAAGGCTCTAGTTGAATGAAACTATCCTCTCCGAAATAGTAACCCAAAGAAAAAATATAGTTGCGCAAATCAACTGGTTCAGAAACATTCAAGTTGTTACGAGCGGTTAGCAACAAATTCTTCACCGTGAAATATGAAGAAAGTCCTCCGTAGTGATAGGCAACACTAAAATCTGCATTGTAATAACTTGTACTCTGAATAATTGCAGCCACTGCTCTATCGCCTGTAAAGGTTCTTTGATCTGATTGATTTTGAACAAAAGTAAAGGCCAAACCAAATGACAACTGATTGAAAAAACGTCCGTTACTCATTGGTAAGTGATAGGCATAGGATGCTTGAACCCCTTTTTGAGAATGGAATCCGTTTTCATCATTGAATAAAATCAATCCGTAACCCGCGTTCGAGTATTCATTCAAACGAGTGTGAAAACTTACGGTTTGTAAGGTAGGTGCATTCGGCACTCCTGCCCATTGTTGTCTTGCGGTAAATCTCAGTTTGCTTGAGTTACCAATACCCGCCGCAGATGGATGTAATAAATACACGTTATCCGACAGATAATCTTGATATATCGGTAGGGTCTCTTGTGCTTGACTAGAGGGAGTAAAAGTTAAAATAAGTAATAAAGTTAGTACCGCACAAAAGCTTCTCATCAATGCTCAAAATTTGAAAAACCAAATATATTGCTTTTTTTAAGGAATATCTTTTTTGGAGTTAAGATTTAACACGGTTTTATAACCGCCCGAATTCCGATTTATTGCATTGAGATTTGATTATTTGCACATGGCTCCGTGAGATACCATTTCTAAGGATGGAATTGGAGATAAAAACGGAATTCCCAATCCGAGTCCGCGTACCACGAATAACACGCCCATAAAAACAACAAGCACTGGAATAACTTTCTTAAAGTTTAAAGTCTTACCAAAAAGATTCAAGTTTGGAGCATAGGTAATGGCCGTCATTAAGGGAACTGTTCCTAACCCGAATAGGACCATGTAGAGACTCCCTTCCAAAAAATGAGAACTGGCCAAGGCACCTAGTACGGCCATGTACACAAGTCCGCAAGGAAGAAATCCGTTTAAGAAACCAAGGGTAAAGAACGTATTGTTGTCTTTCTTTTTCAGTTCCGAACCTAGTTTGTTTTTAATGGTAAAAATGAGTTTGGTTAATTTCTGTGATACTCCAAATTGATGCACAATTCTTGGAAATAAAATGATGGCAATCATCAACACTCCAGAAATGATGGATATGTATTGTTGGAAGCCAAGTAAGTTGAAGGTTTTTCCTAATGTTCCAAATAATAATCCAATAATGGCATAGGTGAATATCCTTCCCAGATGGTAGCTCGAAACCTGAAAAAACTGTTTGGTTTTATTTTTTCGCTCTACCGGAAGCATCAAGGCGATGGGGCCACACATACCCACGCAGTGCAGACTTCCAACCAGACCAAAAAGTAAGGCAGTTAACAACATTAGTAGGTGATTTCTTTTGAATATTTATAGGCCTTGTCATTGTAGTTCCAGGAAACCTGAATGTTCCAACGACCATCTAACAAGCGGTTATCAGGCACGAAAAAAAAAGGTTTAGAAATCGAAATTGGCATTTCAAAATCTAAATGCTCATTAGATGGTCTGTATAGGAACACTTTTCCTGTAATACTTTTATAATCGAGGTCTTTCGGGAATTCAATTTGAACTCCGTCTTCAACCTTCTTAATCACCAATAATTTATTGTCATCAACACTGTTTTGTGCAGCATCAATGTCCTGCTGATAGTTTAATTCTTTCTCGTAGTATTTGTTGGTAACCAAATCATGGTCAAACTTGTTCTCTGTCATCATTCGAACAACAAAAAACATGATGAAAGCAATAAATGCTACGATGGTCAATACGATTCCTGTTCCCCAATTTATCTTCATAACTTCTTATCTATACGTTCTTGGACCTAAAAAATTTGTTGACGCGGTTTCAATCAATTCACCATTGCTGTACACGCCAATTTTTACTTTAACCTTATCTCCTTTTACAGCAGAGGAGTGCAATTCTATAAACAAAGTGCCCTCAGCCAATCCTTGTTTCGGAATCTTTATATCCTGATTCGAAACCACGGAGATATCTCCTTTATGACTCAGCAATTTGTAATTAACATTCTCAATATCGTTGGACGTCTTATTGACCAGCTTGTAGGTATATACATTGCTAATCATATTGTTTTCTTTCGTTTGATACAATTGTCCGGGCAATCGTAAAATTGTTGCTTCCAGATCATTACGTAAGAACAACATTCCAATCAAGGTGAAAACTAAGATTCCGAGTACCGCCGTATATCCTTTCATTCTCGCTGTTAAGCGGAACTTGGTTTTATTTGCGATGTTGTCTTCACTCGCATAGCGGATCAATCCTTTGGGCAATCCAACCTTGTCCATGATGGTATCACACTCATCAATGCAAGCCGTACAATTCACGCATTCCAACTGAGTTCCGTTACGAATATCGATTCCGGTCGGACAAACAACAACACATTGGTTACAATCGATACAATCACCCTTGCCTACTGCTTGACGGTCTTCATTCTTTCTGAATTTAGCTCGACCCTTTTCACCTTCTCCACGAACATAATCATAAGCCACATTGATGGTTTTATTGTCAAGTAAAACCCCTTGCAGTCGACCATAAGGACAAGCAATGATGCAAACCTGCTCTCTAAACCACGTAAATACAAAGTAGAATACCGAAGTAAAAATGAGTAAGGCTACCAAGGTTCCGATATTCTCAGAAGGCGGTGAAGTGATGTATTGAATCAAACGATCACTACCTATCAAATAAGCCAAGAATACATTGGCAATGGCAAAAGAAATTAGGTAAAAGATCGTCCACTTCGTAACGCGCTTCCGAATCTTTTCAGCATTCCATTTTTGCTTTTGCAACCGAATTTGCTTTCCTCGATCACCATCAATCCAATATTCAATTTTTCGAAAAACCATTTCCATGAAAATGGTTTGTGGACAAATCCATCCACAGAATATTCGGCCAAATATCACGGTAAACAAGATGACAAATACCACTCCAATGATCATTGAAATCACCAACAGGTGGAAATCTTGCGGCCAAAATGGAAAAGAAAAAATATTGAATTTTCTTTCTAGAACATTAAACAGTAAAAATTGATTACCATTTATTTTGATGAATGGTGCGGAAAATAAGAACAGTAGTAAGAAATAACTTACATAAGATCTGTATTTATAAAACCTTCCACTCGGTTTCTTGGGAAATACCCAAGCGCGTTTCCCTTCGCTATTGATAGTACCAATACTATCTCGAAATACTTCATTTTCAGGTGTGCCCATACCCGTAAATTAAAAACTAACGATATACTACTCTTCTTCCCAAACTTCCCCTTCAGGAGCTTTTGGATTCGCAGGTGTTGTTCCCTGCATCGCAACCACATAACTTGCTACTTTTGCAATGTCATCGGCTTTTAAGGTCTTGTTCCACGCAATCATTCCCTTTCCTACTCTTCCTCCTTCAGAAATGGTGGTAAATACATTCTTGATACCACCTCCTAGGATCCAATATTCATCGGTTAGGTTCGGTCCGATAGAACCTCCTCCGTCTTGTACGTGACACGATGCACAGTTCAAATTAAATACGGCTTTACCTCTTTTAAGATCCTTTTCATCGGTAAGTAATGTTACGTTCTCTGCGGTAATTAAATCCTTGGCGGTGGCTTTAAACTTATTGATCTCAGCTTTTGCCATGGCCACCTCTTTTTCATATTCCATAAACTGGTTGTCATCTCCTACAACATGGTATCTAACGAGATAAACCGCAGCAAAGAAAATAGTGGCATAGAAAAGGTACAGCCACCATGGTGGTAAGGAATTGTCTAATTCTTTGATTCCATCATAATTATGATCAAGGATGATTTCTTCTTCCTCTTCAATAGCTTTGGCTTTGGTCCAAGATCTTAATAATGGAGCATACCAAGCTTCTTGTTCTTCAGGAACTACGCCATCTACTTGATTCTGCAATTCTCTGGCTCTATTAATTGCCATTACATTAACGATCTCTTTCAAAATCACTACGGCGAAGAAGCCAATTAACGCGATCCATACTAGAGGATTCTCATATAAATCAAATGGATTCTCATAGACCATGAATGATTTAGCGAGTGCAACAAATGTGACGATCACAAATATTACATAAACGGTTGATTGAAAACTTTTGTTCATACTATTTGATTTATTGTTCTAATGGTAAATTACTTAACTTCTTTATGTAACTCTTTTTCGCTGTGAACACCCACAAAAACAGGATTACGAAAAAGGTGAAGAAAATCGTGAGCGAAATAATCGGGAAGATTTCCACTCCTGCTATTGTCTCTAAATGATTCTTTACAAACTTTAACATAACACCCTATTTTATGGCTTGCGCCTCTTTAACTTTAATATCAGTACCTAACCTTTGGAGATAAGCAATGATTGCTACAATCTCACGGTCTTTCATTTCTACGAACTCTTGTCCGTTTTTCTTCGCATACTCCTTATCTGCCTCGTAATTCTTGGCAAAATCTGGATCAGAATACAAGTTCTTTTCAATTTGCAATCCTTGAGCGGTCATACTTTCCTGTGCATTCTTGATTTCCTCTTCTGAATAAGGTACACCTAAGCTAACCATAGCCTCCATTTTCGCCTCTGTATCTGATTTGTCCAGTTTGTTATGGATCAACCACTTGTAGGATGGCATAATGGATCCTGGAGAGGTACTTTGCGGATCATACATGTGATTCAAGTGCCAGGTATCTGAATACTTTTGACCAACTCTTAATAAATCTGGACCCGTTCTTTTTGATCCCCATAAGAATGGATGGTCGTATACATATTCACCAGCTTTTGAGTATTCCCCGTAGCGCTCAACTTCACTTCTAAACGGACGAATCATCTGTGAGTGACAACCCACACAACCTTCTCGGATGTACAAGTCACGTCCTTCTAATTCGAGAGCCGTGTATGGTTTTACACTGGTAATGGTTGGAATATTTGATTTCACCAATATGGTCGGGATGATCTGTACCATACCACCAATTAAAATGGCTACTGTGGCATACAAGGTTAATTTCACAGGTCTTCTTTCCAACCAAGTGTGATACCCTTCGCTTTTTTGTCTGTATTTGGATACCTTGGCCAATGCTGGAGCTTCCGCCAATTCATCAGTTACACTGCTTCCAGATCTTACAGTTCTGATTACATTGTAAACCATTACAATAGCACCAAGGATGTATAAACTACCACCAATGGCACGCATCCAATACATCGGAATAATCTCATTTACGGTTTCAAGGAAGTTACCGTAAGTTAAGGTACCATCTGGGTTGAATTGTTTCCACATAGAAGCCTGTACAAATCCGGCTACATACATTGGTAGAGCATACATGATAATTCCTAAGGTTCCAATCCAGAAATGGAAATTGGCCAATCCTTTAGAGAACAATTCTGTTTTGGTAAGTCGCGGAATCAACCAGTAGATCATACCAAAGGTTAAGAATCCGTTCCATGCTAAGGCCCCAACGTGCACGTGTGCAATAATCCAATCACTAAAGTGTGCAATCGCATTTACGTTCTTTAAAGACAACATTGGTCCTTCAAAAGTGGCCATACCGTATCCAGTAATGGCTACCACCATGAATTTTAGAACCGGACTTTCTCTTACGGTATCCCAAGCTCCTCGTAATGTTAATAGACCATTGATCATACCACCCCACGACGGTGCTATTAACATTACGGAAAAGGTTACACCTAGATTTTGAGCCCAGTCAGGCAAAGCCGAATACAACAAGTGGTGCGGTCCTGCCCAGATATATATAAAAATTAACGACCAGAAGTGAACAATAGACAATCTGTATGAATAAACAGGTCTATTCGCTGCCTTAGGAACGAAGTAATACATCAATCCTAAGAAAGGTGTTGTTAAGAAAAATGCTACCGCATTATGTCCATACCACCATTGTACCAATGCATCTTGTACACCCGCATACACTGAGTAGCTTTTCAAAAAGCTAACTGGCCATTCTAAACTGTTGAAAATATGAAGTACAGCAACGGTTACGAAGGTTGCTAAATAGAACCAAACTGCCACATAAAGGTGACGTTGTCTTCTTTTTAGGATGGTCCAAATCATATTGGCACCCCATGCTACCCAAACCAAAGCAATGGCAATATCAATTGGCCATTCTAGTTCTGCGTATTCTTTTGAAGTGGTAATTCCTAAGGGTAGCGTAATCGCTGCGGCAACAATAATCAGCTGCCAACCCCAGAAATTGAAGTTACTTAAAAAGTCGCTCGCCATTCTCGTTTTTAGCAAACGCTGCAAGGAATAATACACCCCTGCAAAGAGTGCATTTCCGACAAAAGCGAAAATTACCGCATTGGTATGTAGCGGTCTCAATCTTCCAAAGCTTAACCATGAAATACCATCGGTAAGATTCGGAAAAATGAACATAAAAGCTAAAAGCAGCCCTACTATAAAACCAACAATACCCCAAAGGATTGTTGCATAGAGGAACTTTTGAACGATTTTATTGTCGTAATAAAACTGTTGTACTTCCATAATAATTAGATTAGTTTTTGGTTTTTATTTTTTCTTTTACAAGTTCATCATCAAATAGCATTCGTACTGAAGGCGTATAGACGTCATCAAATTGTCCTGATTTTACGGATACTAAGAATATCACTAAAAATACCAGCGCCACTAGTACGCTTACTGAAAGAAGTAGATAAATTACACTCATTGTTGCCTGATAATGATAGTCAAATGTAAATTGATTGATTTTTTAAGAATATGACATTTGTCATACTTTAATTTTTTATATCGAATACGAGAATTTTCGCTCCGTTTGTTGTTCTGTTTTTAGGTATTCATCAAAGGCTACACAAACATTTCTAATGAAAGGTTTGCCTGTTTGTGTGAGCACTAAATCGTCTCCATCGATGCTAAGAATGTTATCCTCAAAGAGTGCTTCGAGCATGATGTAATTGAAATCATTTAGGTTGCCAAGATTTTGCAAATTGGTTCTTGATTGACACATCAGATCCAAGATAATCTGTCTTCGTTTGAGATCTTCTTCCGAATGAATATGACCTCTAAAAACCGGCAATTGCCCATTATTCACCAAAGTTTGATATTCTTTCACGGTTTTCACATTCTGTGCAAAAGCATTGAAAGAATCAGAAATGGCAGACATCCCTAGACCAATCATCACTTGGGTTTTGCGAGCCGTATAACCCATAAAGTTTCGATGTAAGGATCCATCTTCCAAAGACTTGTATAATTCGTCCGTTTCTAGTGCGAAATGATCCATTCCTACTTCCTTATATCCTTGTTTCTCTAAGAGCCATTTACCTTCTTCATACAAGGCTCTTTTGGTTCCATTTTTCGGCAAATCCTTCTCCTCAAAACCACGTTGTCCCACTCCCTTAATCCATGGAACATGCGCATAACTGTAGAAAGAAATTCGATCAGGTGCCAATTCCTTGGTCTTTCGGATAGTATACACCACATCATCAATATTTTGGAAGGGTAATCCGAATACCAAATCGTGTGAAATTGATGTGTACCCAATTTCTCTAGCCAACTCCGTAACCTCTTTTACTTTTTCAAAAGGCTGGATTCGATTGATGGCTTTCTGAACCTTTAAACTATAATCTTGAACACCGAAACTCACACGAGTAAATCCGAGGTTATTCAAGGTCTTCAAATGTTCTTCGGTGGTATTGTTTGGGTGTCCTTCAAAACTAAACTCATAATCTTCATGAAGGCCTGCCTTGGAAAGCAAGCAAATAATCAAGCGTTGCAATTGTTTCGGAGCAAAAAATGTTGGAGTTCCTCCACCTAAATGAATTTCTTTGATCAATGGTTTTTCATCGAAAAGTTCGCAATACAATTCCCACTCCTTAATTACGGAAGAAATGTAATCTTCCTCCACATCATGTCGTTTGGTGATATGTTTGTGGCAGGCGCAAAAGGTGCACATGCTTTCACAAAAAGGAAGGTGAATATAAAGGCTTATTCCTTCCTTTTGATTGCTTTCTTTAAAGGATTTCTGAAGTGCTGTAATCCATTTTTCTTTTCCAAATTCTTCTGTGTTCCAGTGAGGTACGGTTGGGTACGAAGTGTATCTTGGCACTGGAACGTTGTACTTTTTAATTAGTGTGTTCATAGTAATTCTAATGCTATTTCAATCATGTCATTAAAGGAGGTTTCTCTATCTTCCGCACTGGTACGATCTCCAGTGACCAAACTGTCGGAAATCGTTAAAATGGTCAGCGCGTTTACATTATATTTTGCTGCTACCGTATACAAGCCTGCGGTTTCCATCTCTACGCACAACACTCCGAATTCGGCCCATAATCTGTAGTCATAAAAATCATCGGCATAAAAGGTATCGGAGGTCAATACATTGCCCGCGATTATCGGAATGTTCTTTTGTTTTGCGGCTTGCACTGCCTTTGTAAAAAGTTCAAAACTTGCGGTGGGTGCATAGTCTGCTCCCCGAAAGCGGTGTCTGTTGATGGCCGAATTGGAAGAGGCCGCCATGGCAATGACAATGTCTCTAAGTTTGACATCCTTTTGGTAGGATCCGGCTGAACCTACGCGAATCAAATTCTTCACATCATAGTCTTGAATGAGTTCGTTGGCATAAATCAAGGTAGAGGGCACTCCCATGCCCGTACCTTGCACAGAAACTTTCTTTCCGTTATAGGTTCCCGTGTAACCATACATCCCCCGCACTTCATTGTAACAAAAAACATCTTCCAAAAAAGTGTCTGCAATCCATTTTGCTCGCAACGGATCGCCAGGTAGTAAAACAGTTTCTGCAATTTCTCCTCTTTTCGCGCCTATGTGTACACTCATAAATAAGTTATTCAGATACGATTGCAATGCCCGATGAAGTTCCAATTCTATCGGCTCCGGCCGCAATGAACAGCTCGGCAGTTTCTTTATTTTTAATTCCTCCTGAAGCCTTAATTTTTGCAAAATCGCAAACAACTTCTTTCATTAATGCCACATCTTTTATTTCTGCTCCACTGGTCCCAAATCCCGTTGAAGTTTTGATGAAATCGGCCTTGGCATTAATGGCCAACTGAGCCGCTACAATGATCTCTTCATCCGTTAAATAACAAGTCTCAAGGATTACCTTTAATACTTTGTCACCAATGACATTCTTTACGGCTTCAATTTCATTTCGAACAAATAGGTAATCACAAGATTTTAAAAATCCGATGTTGATTACCATGTCGATTTCATCAGCTCCAAGATCGATGGCTTTCTTGGCCTCATACACCTTAGATTCGATATCCATGGCACCGAGCGGAAAACCGATAACGGCTGCCAACTTTACGTCAGAATCTTCCAGATACTGTTTTGCGTATTCCACAAAACAGCTATTGACACATACCGCGTAAAAGTCATTTTTAACAGCCTCCTTGCAAAGCTTTCTTATCTCGTCTTTTGTGGCTGTAGCTTTTAGTAGCGTGTGGTCGATGTACTTGTTAAGTTTCATGACAAAAGTTTTTTAGACGTTATATTGGTCAGAATAGTGGTAAAAACTACAACACTTATAGAGCTAAATGGCATTAAAATAGCGGCAATAACGGGCTCTAATTGCCCCGTAACTGCAAAGTATAATCCTATAATATTGTAGAAAAACGACAGAACAAAACAATAATGAATTATTCTTATAGCTCTTTTGGATAGCTCAAAAAAGACAGGAATTTTCGCGAATTCTTTGGCATCTAAAATGGCGTCACAGGCAGGAGAGAAAACATTGGTATTCTCAGATACAACAATACCTACGTTACTTTGCATCAATGCTCCTGCATCATTTAAACCATCACCAATCATGGCTACTTCCGAATTGTCTTTCTGAAGTTGCGCCACGTAGTTTAGTTTATCTTCTGGGTTCTTGTTAAACAACAACCTTGTATTTTCTGGTAAAATCTTTTCAAGTTTTTTTCGCTCACCGTCATTGTCTCCAGAAATGATGGCAAGTTTAAAGATCGATTTTAAACCATCCATTACTTCTTTCAATCCTTCGCGATAGGAATTTCGAATGGTAAATTTTCCTTTGTAATGATTGTCGATACTTACATGAATGGATGTATCAAAATTGGTAGAGTGATTTTTCTTTAAGACAAAACTCTCCGAACCTATTTTAATACTGCGCTTCTTAAATTTAATTTGAATTCCCTTTCCTGCATACTCTTTCACCTCATCCACAGTAATAGCCTCTACCTCACCCATAGATTCATACAACAAACGACTTAATGGATGATTGGAAGTTCGAACCGAACTTTTCAAAAGGATTTTTTCATTGTATGAAAGAGTAGCTCCTGAATATCGGATTCCTTTTTTTCGATTCTTGGTGATGGTACCCGTTTTATCAAATAATATCGTATTGATCTTTGCAAGTTTTTCAATCACCTGAGAATTTTTCAAGTAGAATTTATTCTGACCAAATATGCGAAGCATGTTCCCCAAGGTAAATGGCGCTGCCAAGGCAATGGCACATGGACAAGCAATAATCAAAACCGCCGTGAACACATTCAAGGCTTTGGAAGGATCATTTAGCAACCAAAAAGTCGTGGATAGTACTGCAATGGTCAAGACTGCAAGGGTAAAGTGCTTGCTAATGGCATCAGTCACATTTCTAAAGTTAGAAATAGGCTTTTCGTTGAAAGCAGCATTACTCCAGAGCTGTGTCAAATAACTTTGGGATACCGATTTTAAGACCTCCATTTCGATGATGCCTTCAAGCTGCTTTCCTCCTGCAAATATTTTATCTCCAGATTCTTTTAAAACAGGTTGTGATTCCCCAGTAACAAAACTATAATCGATCTGCGCTTTTCCCTTCATCAAGATTCCATCAACAGGAATCAATTCTTGATTGCGAATCAATAATCGGTCACCTGCTTCCACATCTTGTATCTGAACGGATTCTTCTTTACTGTTTGTAATCTTGGTGACTGCAATTGGGAAGTACGATTTGTAATCGCGTTCAAAAGACAAGTAACTGTAGGTTTTCTGTTGGAAATATTTTCCTACGAGTAAGAAGAAAACCAATCCCGTTAAACTATCAAAAAAGCCAGAACCCAAATCGAAGATTACTTCTACGGAACTCCTAACGAACAACACCAAAATACCCAATGCAATGGGCACATCTATGTTCAAGATCTTATTAGACAATCCTTTATAAGCACTAACAAAATAACCTTGAGCAGCATAAAAGACTACCGGCAGGGAAAAAATAAGCATCAACCAACGGAAAACAACTTTGTATTTCTCCAACCAAAACTCTGATACCTCAAAATATTCTGGAAATGACAAGAACATCACATTTCCAAAAGCAAAACCGGCAATACCCAATTTGTAATGCAAGCTTCTGTCAACTATCTTGTCTTTCTTTTCAAGGTTATCGAGACTGATGTATGGCTCATACCCAATCGCGCAAAGCAGCAAAACCACTTCTTTCAAATTGGTCTTTTTTGGATTGTAATGAATCCTCACTTCCTTTTTCACGAAGTCAACGGTTGAGGAAATGATGTTTTCGTTCAATTTCCTCAAATTCTCAAGTACCCAAATACAAGAACTACAGTGTACATGCGGAATGTATAAATTCACAATGTGGGAATTCTCATCACAGAATTCCAATAATTTTTCTTGTATTTCTTGCTTCTCTAAATACTCATATCGATCCTCAATTTCCGTTGGAATGGCTCCTGGATTGGATTGAAAATCATAATAACAGGCCATATCATTCTCATACAGTAATTCGTATACTGTTTTACATCCATTACAACAGAAATACTTATCCTCTTTTACAAAGGATTTCGTATCGCAACTGGTTCCGCAATGATAACATTGACTTTTAGACATAATATACTCCTAGTTATACCTACAAATATTGTCCTGAAAGCCTAGGGATTCTATGATAAATATCAGTTTTTTTCATATATTTAATCAAAATTTGTTAGGCACCCTATGAACAAATGTGAACAATGCATTGTTAGACAATTGAGCTCTCTCCGCGAACTGACAAGAGATGAACTTATTCGAATTTCCCATTGTAAAACTTCCAAAATTGTAAAACGAGGCGAAGTCCTCTTCAACGAAGGAGATCAAGTAAATGGCGTTTTCTGTATCAAGGATGGCGTTTGTAAAGTCTCTAAAATGAGCGAAAATGGTAGGGATCAGGTTATTAAATTAATCACCAAAGGAGATCTATTGGGAGAACGAAGTTTAATTACTGGAGGTTCCTCCAATCTTACAGCAAGGGCTTTGAATGATATGGAAATTTGCTTCATCCCTAAGGATGAAATTGTCCGAGATCTAAAGCAAAACAACAATTTTACCATGAGCATGCTTAAAGATTTAGCAACATCTCTTCGCGATGCGGATGAAGTGATTGTTGATATGGCTCAGAAAACGGTAAAACAACGCTTGGCCGAAACCTTAATTCACCTTGACAATAAATTCCCGAAGGATGATGAGGGCTACATTGATGTATATCTAACAAGAGAAGACATTGCGAATATCATTGGTACTGCGACGGAATCTGCCATTAGAATTCTTTCGGATTACAAGAAAAAGGGCCTTATCAACTTCAAAGGAAAACGAATCATCATTCAAGATGTTAAGGGCTTGGAACGCATTGCCCAGAAGTACTAGAAGCAACGACTTATTTTTATAAAACTTTCTGAGCCTAAGGGGCTACAGAACAGTAATGAAAATCCAGTATACCAGAGAAATGATTAAGAAAACAAAGCTCAGTATAAAAAACTGAGTGGCTCGTTTTACATTGTAAAACTTCTTATCAATGATTACACTTTCGGCGTGAATTTGTTCACTTAGCTTTTCAACGATTTCTTCCTCGGTTGCACAAACTCGCACCAACTCTTTTGCATATTCTTTCACTCCGCCAAATCGATACACAGCATCCTTAAAAAAGAAAACATTCTTGTCGTAAGTCAACTCCATATGCGGTTTGAAACAGCGAAAACAAAAATAAATGGAAACGAAAACTGCTAAAAACCAGAAGATTAATAGAATAAAAAATATTGGTTTTTCTTGAAGTAAACTGGCAAAAGAGTCCAATCGATCTGCAAAAAAACCTAGTATCAAACTGTGAAAAGAAAAAACGACTCCGGCTTTAAATTCCGAAGCTCGAATCAACTTTTCCATGCGCTCTAATTGTTCCCAATAATTGTTAGTATCCTGTTTCACTTGAATGGATTTAATCGATTTTGCCTTTAAGATAATACATATTTACTGCAGAACGGTTTTTAATCTCAATACTACCTCTGCTTTCAAACTCAAATTGCTCCTTTATGTAGTGATAAGTACTTTCTGAAACATTCACTTTCCCAGGTTCCCCAGCGGTTTCCATTCGTGATGCAATATTCACCGTATCGCCCCATATATCGTAGGCGAATTTGTTTTTTCCAACCACACCCGCCACCACAGGTCCGGTGTGAATCCCAATTCTGATATCAAATCGTGCTTCATTTACAGAATGCTTTTTTCTTGCTTCTTTTACAAAATCACGAATCTCCAATGCTGCCATCGCAACCATCATTGGATGATCTTCTGTGGGCGTTGGTAAACCTCCTGCCACCATGTAGGCATCTCCAATAGTTTTGATTTTTTCGAGATTGTACTTTTCGAGAATGTCATCAAATTTTGAAAAATAGAAATCAATGGATTCCACCAATCGTTCCGGACTCATGGTTTCCGATATTCTTGTAAATCCTTTGAAATCGGTAAACAAAACGGTTACAGCCTCAAACTTCTTCGAAGTCACGCTTCCTTTATGTTTCAATTCTTCCGCTGCTTCTTCTGGCAGAATGTTGTGAAGTAAATCTTCCGATTTTTGGCGCTCTTCTTCAATGATTTTCGAGGTCTTTTTTATGAAAGTATTTCGGCGGTACAATCCGAAGGCAAGCAGCCCAGTTAAGAAAAGTCCAATCGCCACGGCAATGATTAAAATCCGATTGAGTTTCTGCTCTTTTTCAACCAAATCCAGTTCAGCCTGCTTTTTCTCCACCTCGAATTCGGTTTGAAGATTCGCCATTTTTTGAACTGATTCAATATTTGTCACACTGTCTTTGTAGACCAAATGTTCGTTCAGATATTTCAAGGCTTCTTTAGGATTATCCAACGCCTCATAAATCTGCGACAATTTATATGTAGCCGAGCTAATGGGTTCTTTTAACTGATATTTTTTTGAAATTTCAAGACTTTCCAATACGTAGTCCCGTGCGAGTTCAGGTTGATTTTGTTCGATGTAGATATCCGCAATGTATTCGAGATAAATAGAGATCGGTGAGTAAACCTCCAAACCCTCTAATATATTAATAGCTTCATCAATATTGGCCTTGGCAAGCGAGTGTTTCCCTTGTTTGGCATAGACCATTCCGATGTTCCCTAAATTATAAGCACTTACCGTCGGATAGTTTTTCTTATTGCTGATCAGGTTTGATTCATAGAAAAAGGTCATGGCCTCATCATACCTACTAGCCAAAAAAAGCGCGTCACCAGCATTTAAAAGCGCCGAAGCCAATCGCAACGAATCGATTTTCAAATCCCGAAACTTCTGAATGGCTTGTTTATGATACACTATGGAATTTTCATGATTTCCCATGAGGGAATACACATCTGCAATCACAGTATTCATGATCGCAATGTTCTCTTCCTGTTCACTTGGATCTTGGTATTCGAGTTCAATACCCTTAAAAAAACATTCCAGCGCTTCGGTAAAGTCGCCCTTGATTCGAAGGGCTTGGCCTTTTTGCAGGTATCCCGTGTAAATGTATCTGACGGAATCTTTTAGTTTCGCTAGCCTGAGTAATTCCTCGCTATATTTTAGTTTTTCTATTGGGTCATTTTCTTCAATGGCCAATCCTTTTAGGATATCTAATTCCTGACTTTCTGGATAACTTTTGCTGTTATATAACAACCTCAATTCATCCAAATCCTCTGGAATTTCCTGTGAAAAAAGAATTCCAAAAGAAAAAAAGCCCATAAAGAAGATGAGGGCTTTTTTATATTTTAAATCCAATAAAAAGGTGGACATAATTACGAGTGACCTAATTATTTTTTGATAACGATTTTAGGATCGATCTTAATGGTCTTGGTTTCTCCATCTTTTACAAAAGAGAAAACAATGGAATATTTTTCAGATTGGTCTCTTTTTCCCTTTTTGATTTTTCTCTTAATCTTTTTCTCTCTTCCCTTTCTTTTGATTTTCTTATTTCCGAACAACTCAGTACCTGACTCGTAATTTATCTCTTCGATAGTAACCGCTCTCCCTTTACCCGAGCTATCTACCGCTTCCCATTCAATAATGTCTCCTTTATAGGCATAAATGGTAAAGTTTTTATTCGAAATACCTCTAGGCTGACCGAAATTAGCATGTCTATTGGTCAATCTTTGTGTGATAAGCTCTGTGTTTACTTTTAAGGTGACAATATGCGTGGTTTGCGCAATTGATGTCGTTCCTAAAAAGATAAAGCATAAAAAAACGAAGTTTTTAAGGTTCAATTTTGGTTTCATAAAAATTTATTGATGGGTTAGACTTCTGCAAGATAAGCAATAAACGTAAGTTACAATTAACCTATGTTAATAAAACCTAAGCATTTATCGCTGTAATTCTTTCATTTTAAAATTATAAAATTGATATTCGTATCAAACAAACATTAACAATTACCATGAAAAAAATCTTATTGACGTTAACCTTATTAATTGGTTCAATCACCTTATCCTTTGCACAAAAAATTGAATACCAAAAAGTATTTGGTGGTTATAAATACACCCAAGACGGTAGCTATTTAACCATGAAGCAAATTTCAAAAGCTGTGGAAGCAAATACACAGGCCTTTGACCTTATGAAAAAAGCACAATCCAATAATTCAATCGCCAATGTGATGGGCTTTATTGGGGGCGGATTGATTGGATGGCCTATCGGAACTGCCGTTGGTGGTGGTGATGCAAATTGGGCTTTGGCCGGAATCGGGGCCGGACTAGTAGCGGTTGCTATTCCGATTTCAAATAGTGCTCATAAGAAAGCAAGAAAAGCCATTGACATGTACAATTCTTCAAATGGAATGGCCTCAACGAAGAATTTTACTCCCGAATTTAAAATTGTGGGAAACACGAACGGATTCGGAATTTCAATGAGTTTCTAAATTTGAAAATTAAGTTACACAACAAACCAACCTTCGGGTTGGTTTTTTTTTAGTTAGATTTTTGTAAAACGAGAAGGGAGTGGAGATCCCATATAGATTTCTGGAGCAAGCATGAAAACCACACAGCGCTTCGCTCTGTTGTTTTTTTATTTCTCCGAGAATTTGAAAGTGAAAAAGGGAGTGGAGATCCCATATGAATTTCTGGGGCAAGCATAGAATCCAAAACCTTCTTACGAAGGTTAGTATTTTTCATTTTCAAAACCTTTCAAAAGCACGCTTTTGATGGTTTCTCAAATGAAAAATCCACGCCAATGGCGTGGATTCCTTTTGCAGAGAGGAAGGGATTCGAACCCTCGATACCCTTTTGAGGTATACACACTTTCCAGGCGTGCGCCTTCGACCACTCGGCCACCTCTCTTTGTATTTACAAATCTAAAAGTCCTTCTGGCGTTTCCACCAAAATTACTTTTTCTTTTCGATTTATCTCTTTGATAAATTCATCAATTGCAGGGACAAATTTAATTATTTCACCCTCACCTATCTCGAACAAGGGCTGTGCGGATTTGTCATTCACACTGGAAATAATTCCGATATCCCCTTTGTTTACATCCTTCAAAAGGAATCCAACAACTTCATGGAAATAAAATGATTTTCCTGATAGTTTTGGCAACAAGGTCAGAGGCAAATAAATCTCCAATCCTAAAAGTGAATCAGCATCCGATTCTGTTTCTACGCCCTCAAACTTTACGCGTAGTTGGCTTTTTTTCTGCAATGAACTTCGCTCTAAAAAAAATGGAACCAAGCTTGTACCCAATTGCACAAATACTGATTCCAAATTTTGATAGCTTTCAGGGTCATCAGTATCTAAATAGATAATCAACTCACCCTTGTAACTGTACTTTCTTACAATCTTTCCTAAATAAAAACAATCTTCTAAACGCATTGTTTATCGATGATTGTTTTACTCAGTAGCTTCAGTTTCTTCAGTTGTTTCAGCCGCTGGCTCTTCTGCAGTTTCTGCCTCAACTTCAGCTTCTGCTTCCGCTACTGGCTCTTCTTCAACTGCTACTGCCTTTCTTGCCTCATTAACCGCTTTTTCAGCTTCTAAAGCTTTGGCTTTTGCTTCAGCATTAGCTTTCGCCAATCCGTCTGCTTTACCTTGAATCTTAGCTTCTTTCTCTTCCAACCAAGCAGTGAATTTTGCATCTGCTTGCTCTTGAGTTAAAGCTCCTTTAGCAACACCACCTAATAAGTGCTTTTTCAACATAGCTCCTTTGTAAGACAAAATTGCTCTTGCTGTGTCTGTAGGCTGTGCTCCGTTTTGCAACCATTCTACCGCTTTATCAACATCCAAGTTGATGATGGCTGGATTTACATTTGGGTTGTACGTTCCTAATTTCTCTAAAAAACGTCCGTCTCTTTTCGCGCGAGAATCCGCAGCTACTACCCAATAAAATGGTTTTCCTTTTTTACCGTGTCTTTGTAATCTAATTTTTACAGGCATAATTTTAATTTTTAAGGTTCTCGACCTTGGTTATTAATACGTTACCATCTCGTGATAATCGGCGGCAAAGATAGGAATTAATTTAGAATAACGAATGGTGAAAAACTTATTTTATTTGTTGATAAGTAAGGTTGCGTATTCATCAATTTCTAAGATGATTTCGTACTTTTAATTTTGCAATTTTCCATTCTTCAAAGGCACATTTATGTACTTAATTTTCGATACCGAAACCACAGGTTTACCCAAGCGTTGGAATGCTCCCATTTCAGATACAGACAACTGGCCACGTTGCGTTCAGATTGCCTGGCAATTGCATGACAACATGGGAAATCTTTTGGAGAATGATCATTTCTTGATTCAACCTGACGGATTCAACATTCCGTTTGATTCTGAGCAAATCCACGGAATCTCCACAGCTCTGGCCGAAGAGCAGGGAATTGACATCCATGAAGGATTGGATCGTTTTCTTGAGGTACTGAACAAAACAAAGTTCATTGTTGGTCAGAATGTAGGCTTCGACGTCAATATTATGGGTGCCGAGTTTTACCGATACGGAATTGAGAACAACCTTACAGAGCTGCCTGTGCTTGATACTTGTACCGAAAAAACAGCCTTATTATGTCAGATTCCAGGCGGCCGTGGCGGAAAATTCAAACTTCCTACACTTACCGAATTGCATCAACATTTGTTCGGATCTGCTTTTGAAGAGGCTCACAACGCAACTGCCGATGTGGAAGCAACCACCCGCTGTTTTCTTGAATTGGTTCGTTTGCGACAATTCACCAAGGAAGAGCTGGATGTTGATCCGGAATACTTTAAAAACTATTCAGAAGCCAATCCGATGCCGATTCAACTTATCGGATTGGAACACATCAATCTTAAAAAGGAAAGCGAACGCATTCGAAAGCGCTTTGAAAAGGAAAAAAAGTCAAAACACACCAGTGAGACATCCGATGGATTGGCAGCTTTGGAAGGTGTTCAGTTCGCACACCTCCACAATCATACGCAGTTTTCCGTATTGCAATCAACCATTCAAATTGGGAATATTGTAAATGCCGCGGCTAAAGACAATATGTCGGCCGTTGCGATGACCGATACGGGAAATATGATGGCCGCATTTCAATTTGTGAGTTCGGTATTGAATTACAACAAGAACAACGATGCCAACCTAAAACCCATTGTGGGATGCGAATTTTATGTGTGTGAAGATCACAAAAACAAAAGTGTAAAAGACAATGGATATCAGGTTGTCCTTTTGGCAAAGAATAAGAACGGTTATCACAATTTGGCCAAACTCTCTTCCATCGCCTTTGTAGACGGTTTCTACTACGTGCCAAGAATTGACCGAGAAATCATTAAGAAATACAAAGAGGACATTATTGTTCTCACAGGAAATCTTTACGGAGAAGTTCCCAGTAAAATTCTAAATGTCGGAGAAAAGCAGGCAGAAGAAGCCTTGCTCTGGTGGAAAGAGGAATTCCAAGACGACCTGTACATCGAGTTGATGCGCCACAATCAGCAGGAAGAAAATGTGGTGAACGAAACCTTACTTGAATTCTCCAAAAAACACAATATCAAAGTTGTTGCTACCAACAATACCTTCTATCTCAATCAGGAAGATGCCAATGCGCATGACATTCTATTATGTGTGAAAGATGGCGAAAAGCAGGCCACTCCCAAGGGAAAAGGACGGGGGTATCGCTTCGGATTGCCCAACGAAGAGTATTATTTCAAGTCTTCGGATGAAATGAAAGAACTCTTTGCCGATCTTCCTGAGGCCATTATCAATATTCAAGAAATTGTCGATAAAGTGGAATCCTACACCTTGGCAAGAGATGTATTGCTTCCTGCTTTTGATATTCCAGAAAAGTTTATTGTTCCCGATTCAGACGACCCAAAAAGTGGTGAGAACAACTACCTGAGATACCTGACTTTTGAAGGTGCCAAAAAACGATATGGGGAACTAACCGATGATATAAAAGAACGTCTGAATTTTGAATTGGACGTTATTGCCAAAACAGGGTATCCAGGGTATTTTTTAATTGTTGAAGATTTTATCCGAGAAGCTCGAAAAATGGGTGTATCGGTGGGTCCTGGTCGTGGTTCTGCAGCTGGTTCCGTAGTGGCCTATTGCTTGTGGATCACCAACATTGACCCTATTAAATACGATTTACTTTTTGAGCGTTTCTTAAATCCAGAACGTATCTCCATGCCAGATATTGATATCGACTTTGACGACGAAGGAAGAAGCAAAGTAATGGACTATGTAATCGATAAATACGGTGCCAATCAGGTGGCGCAAATCATTACCTACGGTACCATGGCTGCCAAGTCTTCTATTCGTGATACGGCAAGGGTACTGGATTTGCCATTGTTTGAAGCAGATCGGATTGCCAAGTTGATTCCAGGTGTCAAATTGAAAAATATCTTTGGTGATGATCCTAAAAGCAAATCCAAAATTGACGGATTACGGGAAGAGGACAAACAACATGTGGCCGAGCTTCGCAAGATTGCTGAAGGTGAGGGAGTAGAATCGGAAACCATTCAAAAAGCAACCATTCTTGAAGGATCCCTGCGAAACACCGGGATTCATGCGTGTGGGGTAATCATTACTCCTGATGACATTACTAATTTCGTGCCTGTAGCTTTGGCCAAGGATTCGGACATGTACGTGACCCAATTCGACAACTCCGTTGTAGAATCTGCGGGACTACTGAAAATGGATTTCTTAGGATTGAAAACCTTAACCCTGATCAAAGACACGGTGAAAATCGTGAAGGCATTGCATGGGGTTGATTTAGATCCTGAGAGTTTTCCTTTGGAAGATGAAAAGACCTATGAGCTTTTCCAACGAGGAGAAACCATTGGTATATTCCAGTATGAATCTCCCGGAATGCAAAAGCACATGCGTTCATTAAAACCAACGGTATTTGGAGATTTAATTGCCATGAACGCACTCTACAGACCGGGTCCAATGGAATATATTCCGTCTTTCGTTCGAAGAAAGCATGGCGAGGAAGAAATTGAATACGATCTTCCTGTTATGGAGGAATACCTTTCTGAGACCTACGGGATTACGGTTTACCAGGAGCAAGTGATGCTCTTGTCTCAAAAGCTAGCCGATTTCACCAAAGGTGAGGCAGACATTCTTCGAAAAGCTATGGGTAAAAAGCAGGCGGCCGTACTTGCGAAAATGAAGCCCAAGTTTTTAGAGCAGGCCAAAGCCAATGGACATCCCGAAGAAAAATTAGAAAAGATTTGGAAAGACTGGGAGGCTTTTGCGAGTTATGCCTTCAATAAGAGTCACTCCACCTGTTATGCCTGGATTGCCTATCAGACTGCTTATTTGAAAGCACATTACCCTGCTGAATACATGGCAGCCGTGCTTTCCAATAATATGAATGATATCAAGCAGGTAACCTTCTTTATGAACGAATGTAAGCGAATGGGACTCACCGTACTAGGTCCAGATATCAACGAATCGTTCTTAAAATTCTCCGTAAACAAAGAAGGAGCGATCCGATTCGGAATGGCCGCCATTAAAGGTGTGGGAAGTAATGCCGTGAAAGCAATTATCAGAGAACGAAAAGAGAACGGCAACTTCAATTCTATTTTTGATGTCACCAAACGCGTTGATCTAAGAGCCGCTAATAAAAAAGCTTTTGAAAACTTAGTAAAAGCGGGTGCTTTTGATTCCTTCGAGGACACCCATAGGGCGCAATACTTCAGTTTGGATGAGAAAGGAAGTACCTTTTTAGAACGTGCGATGCGTTACGGAAGTAGACACCAAGAAAACGAGAATTCGGCTCAGGTTTCCTTATTTGGCGAAGCTTCAAGCATTCAATTTCCAGAACCTGAAATTCCACAATGCGAAACTTGGGGAACCCTAGAATTGTTATCCCAAGAGAAGGAAGTCATTGGAATGTACATTTCTGCTCATCCTCTCGATGATTACAAGTATCAACTAAAATTCTGTAATGGGGATATATCATTTTTGAACAAAGACCTCAAACAGTTTGTCGGTAAGAATATGAGCTTTGCTGGCATCATCAGCAATGTAAATCATTTGGTTTCTAAAAGTGGAAATCCATGGGCTTCTTTTACCATTGAAGACTATGATAGCAGTTACGAGTTCCGAATTTTTAAAGAAGAATACCTAAAGTTCAAACATTTCCTTTTCCTACAAAACTTCGTTTTCGTGAAGGTCAATTTCAAAAAGAATTTCTACAACGATGATGTAAAAATCTCTTTTGTAGACATGAAATTACTATCGGATGTTTTGGAAAAACATTGCGAAAAACTCACCTTAAAATTACCACTACAAAAGGTGAATGAGCAAACCATTTTGAATCTAGATAGTATTCTAAAAAATCACAAAGGAAAACAAGCCGTGAAGTTTTTGGTAAGGGATCCTGAAAGCAAAACCGAGGTACTTTTACCGAGTAGAAATACCAAGGTAAATGTAACTGGAGAGCTGTTATCATTACTGGAGAGAGAACAGATCAATTTCAAGTTGAATTAACAAATAACATTTCTTTAACGGCGATTGCATTCTAGGTTGATTAACTTTAAACATCATCAAATCAACCTATTATGAAAAAAACTACTATTACATTGGTTTTGTCTTGCCTATTTGCTACCCTCATTTTTCAGAATTGTAAAACGACGAAAGACGTTACCGTCTACAAAACGAAATCGGAAATTACAGGGGTTACCTACACCAATGACATCAAACCCATCATGGCCAAAAAGTGTACTCCGTGTCATTTTCCGAAGTTCGGAAGGAAGAAAATGCTCGATACCTATGTTGCAACCAGGGAAAATATTACCGACATCATTGCGCGTGTTCAATTACCCAAAGACGATATCAAATACATGCCTTTTAAAAGCAAGCGACCTGCCCTTACCGATCAAGAATTGGAAATTTTTAAAAATTGGGTGAATCAAAAAATGCCTGAAATGTAAGCTGCTTCTTTCTTTGTATTTCCCTACATTTGGATTGACGCAATTCCAAACAAATCCATGGTATTTTATCAAAAAGGGAAAAAGAAACCTTCAAATGAACCTGATGCAGTAAGCGGATGTTTACTAATTATTGGCTTTGGCGCCATTGTCTTCCTCTTTTCCATGATGGAAGATCTCGATGACCTATTGGAATATATTTGGCAGATTTTAATTGCCTTGTTCATCGGAATTGGATTTGTAGTGTCTATGTTTCAAAAGAAGGGACATATCTCCAATCAGAATGTCATTGTAAAAAATGGAAAGCTTAAGATCGAGAAGATAGCCACTCCGTTAGAAGAAATTATTATTGATCATTACCAACAAGATGGTACTTTCAAACGGTATCACCTTCGAGACAAGGCCGGCAAGATTGCGGTGTTTTCTATTGATCAGGACGATTTATTAGCTTATTTCAAAGAGAACCATCCAGATCAAGTACAATCTCTGAAGTATAAAGATCACATGCATGATGGACCTTATGTTTCTTTAATTGCAGAGGAACAAAAACTGTATTACAACCTTGATTCGGGAGAGTACAAAATCGTGAAGCCAGATAATTCTGAAATTTCGTATTTGCCGTTGGTATACACCTACGACCCTCAATACAAATTGGGAAAAGCGCTGTTTAAGAGACGGTAGTTAGTTTTCTGAAAACAGTTTCAAGGGGCTCCTTTAAGTCCTTCAACTTTGTATTAAGCACCAAATTACCCTTGTTTAAAATCAATATCCGATCGCACATTGCTTCCACTTCTTGCATAATGTGTGAAGACAGCAATACGGTCTTTTCTTTTCCTAGATCAACAATTAACTTACGTATTTCAGTCAATTGATTTGGATCTAATCCAGTGGTGGGTTCGTCCAAAATAAGCACCTCGGGATTGTGAATGATGGCGGCCGCTAGACCAACTCTTTGCTGATATCCTTTAGATAATTGTTTGATGCGCTTGTGCGACTCTGGAGTCAAACCTACTCTTTCAATGGTCTCCAAAACATCAACCTTTGTCAATCCGGCGATACCCGCATGAAACTGCAAATATTCTTTCACAAACATTTCCTTGTACAATGGATTCTGCTCAGGCAAATAACCTGTTCCCTTTTGGGCTTGAAGTTTTTGAGTTGCCACATTGTATTCATTTACGATGGCTTCTCCCGCTGTCGATTGAAGGTATCCGGTCAATATTTTCATCAAAGTAGACTTCCCAGCTCCGTTAGGCCCAAGCAAGGCTATCACCTCACCCTTTTCAGCAGAAAAAGTAACACCATTTAAGGCAATCTGCTTGCCGTAATCTTTCCGAATATTTTCAACTTTTATAGACATGTTGCTTGCTTTAACTAGGCATTCATCAAACGTTCTGTTCTTATTTTTCGTATGGACTTCATTCGATTCCATGCTATCTTATGCCGTTGCTTGTACAGCCATAAACATCCTAAATCCAATCCGAAGTAAAAGAAACTAATTCCACTAGGCGGATTGAAACTTGGAAGAAAATCAAAGATTCCCCAAGCTGTGGAAGGCCATTTCCAGCATAAGTAATTGGTACCTACAATTTCTAAGTAGGCTACGGTAATATACATGGTCAAATAAAACAATCGCTCTCTAGGTTTGAACTTTAAAATTGTTAAGGTGGCGATGGTCATCACAAAACCAAAAACATCATTTTTAACCACAAGAAAGACCGTGGCATAAATAAAAATGAAAATGGCAAATACAACCTCTAAGTTCTTGCGATGCTTGATAATGGAAGATGCTTTTGAAAAATACAAAACAGCCATATAGACCAATGCATGACCCGGCGGCACATAATGAGGTACATTTTCCAATCGGTAGGTATACATGCCCATCACAATGGAAAACAAGTACTCTCCGATTATGGCAATCAAAATGGCCGTAATCATTTGTTCTTTGTTTCGTTTGGGAACTGTGTAAAATACAATTCCGGTGACAATGAACATCACAATATTCGCATACCATTGAGCGTGCTCTGTAATTTCTACAAAGAAATAGCTATCTAAAAACAATCCGGTAAGTAAGTAAAAGAACAAAAGTCCGAGACTTTTTCCAGTAGCGTACCAGGGTGATTTACTCGCCAATAAACTCATGTTGCTAAAATAGGTATCTCCATAAAAAAAGACCCAATTAAATTGAGCCTTTCTTTACATTTTTTATTGATGATTACAATTGGTAACGCATTCTGAAACTAATAAACCTCGGTAAGATAAAGGTCTCATTGATGCTGTTGGCAATGTTATTAAGACCAACGTTCACACGAGAATCTGTTCCCAATAAGTTGCTTCCTACCAATTCGTATTCCCATTTGGCATCTCTATTCTTTCTGTAAGCCATGGTAAAATTCCAAATCTTAAACATGTTTTGCAAGGCACCGTCTTGTCTCACCTCATTGTAAGTGAAATCACTTCGGATGGTCAAGGCATCCCATAAATAGGCATCAAAATCAATTCTTGGGGCCGTTGTAACTGTTCCAAATGAATTCACCGCATTGGAAGTTAGGTTGGTGTTGTCCTGATTGTTCCAAGTGACGTTATAGCTCACACTAAAGTTTGGTGCTTTGGTAAAGTTAGTACGGATTCTAGGTCTCAAACTATACACATTACTCTGGATTTGGTTTTGGTTGGCACCAAAGAACTGGAATCCTTTAAAGTAAGTATAGCTACCAAACACTCTGGTCTCTACTCTGTTAAAGGTCTTGCTGATACTTCCCAATAAGTTGAAGTTTTCCACGTCCTCAGGAATATTCAAATTGGTTCTTGTAGATACAACCGATCCAGGAACGAAGTTAACCGTACTTGCAATTTGGTCTGTGGTTCTGCTGTAAGACGCTCTTGCAAAAATATTCGTGTAATTGAATAAGTTGAAGCTTCCATAGCTAAGAGAAATATTCTCTACTTGTGCGTTCAAGATATCTTCATTACCAAAGAAGAACGAGTTATAACTATTAGCAACCAATCCTTCGGCAATGGCATTCACGTCAGTAAAGTTTACGCTTTGACGGTAGTTCAAACGCAAGTTTTCGCTACGCTTAAACTGCATGATCATCTGGAATTCTGGTAAGATCTTTTGGAAAGAATCTTCAAAATATTGTGTTCCGAATTGCGTATTGTTCAAGTTATACGCATGTACAGTAAATCCTGGTGTGAAAGTGAAAATACCCGCTTTTAAACGGTAACGCATACCCGCATAAATATCAGAGAAATTGTACTCAGTGTCATTCGCTGTTGGTACATTGTTCAAAGATGGATTTACGGTGTTCCCGTTGTCCAATACTTGGTAGAATCTTGAATCAAAATTCTGTCTACTCAAAATAGTTCCTCCAACAAAGTTGAAGTTACTTCTTTGATTGATGATGTAATAGTAATCCAACTTCGCATCAACCTGATTCGACTTCACTCGTCTGTCTTGTTCTAATTGATAGATCTGCTGATTGGTATCTAAACCTAATTCATTGGCAGGACCATCAAATCCATCTAAATTACTATTCGGATCATTATCCAATGACGCAGCATAGAATGGATCTTCGTCTTGTAATAAATGTTGTACTTCTAAAGCGAAGATGTTCTTTTCGTTCGCCGTATAGAAATAACTAAAGTTCTGATTGATTCTGAATGGCGTGGCATCTTCACCAATACGGATGTTATTTCCTAAAACTCTTGAAGATTCTAAGTCCGTTCTAAATTCATTAGAAAAACGTCCAATTACGTCATAATTCAATTGGTTGTTGAAGTCTTTCTTGTAAATTGCACTTAGCTTCAATAATCCAGTATTACTTGTCTGATCTGTTGTATTATCAGTTTGATCATCTGGAATCGTTGGATCTACATAATCTACGATTCTTCTATTTCGCTGTCCATTTTCGTTTCCTGACCAGATTAAGAATCCGCTTAAGTCTAATTTCTTATTTGGAGAATAGCTGAAGTTAATGGCAGTCAACTTGGTTTCAATTCGGTTGGCGTTTCTAGCATTCGCATTCAAAAATCCGATCCCGGCTGAAGCCAAACTCAAATTGGTTCCGTTATTCGGACTCTGACTTCTGAAGCCGCCACTAAAGTTTCGAACGTCTCTACGATTCAATACCACCTCTCCAATATTGTTCAAATCACCAATAACGTTAATGGTGTATTTCGGACTATAGTAGAATAATTTCGGTTGGAATAAATACAAGTTTTCATTGGGTGACTGTCCAAATCCACCTGTAATGTCTCCAAACCAAAAGGCTTCTTTTCCTTTCTTCAGCTTAATATTCAAAGCCACACGATCTTGGTTGTCTTGCACACCTCGTAACTGACTTACATCAGCAAAGTTTCTCAACACTTGAATCTTGTCAACAGCATTAGAAGGAATGTTCTTGGTAGCTAATTTCGAATCGCCATCAAAGAAGTCTTTTCCGTCTACCATTACCTTCTCGACTGTTTTTCCTTCAACTTCAATTTGACCATCATCATTGATTTCGACGCCCGGCAGTTTCTTTAAGACATCCTCAAGTTTACGTTCAGTTCCATTTTTAAAGGAATCGGCATTGTATACAATGGTATCTCCTTTTACGGTAACAGGCATTTTGGAAACGATACTGATACCATCCAACATGTTGTCTTCATACATGGTGAAGTTTTTAGTCATGTTCGTGGTTCCCGTTTTTACCACCTCACTGATGGTTTTGAATCCAACAAAGCTAATTTTCACATTGTATACTTTGTTGTTTTTTAAATCGAGTTTATAAGCTCCTTTCGAGTTGGTAAAGCCAAAAGAGCTGATGGCTTTTGAAACCGTATCAATCGCAATTACGTTTGCCATTTCAAGTGGTTCGCCAATAGAGTCTTTTACAGCTCCCGTTAGTTTTACTTGGGCACTAACAATCCCTGTTGCCAAGAAAATGGCAATTAAAATAATTTTTTTCATGATATTAATTTGTTGAAATCTTAGAATCGTCTTCCACCTCGTCTTCCGCGTCGGAAACGCTCGCGCATTTCTCGTGTCTTTTCTTTAATAATTGTGTTGTACTCATCTCTAGAAACTTCTTTCCCTTTGGATGGTACTTGTATGGTGATTGATTCTTCGGGGTTTAAAACAACTTCGGTGCACAACATGGTGGTTCTACCTGCATTTAATTCCAAGATTAACCCTGGTAACCCGTAGTATTCTGCCGGCCCAGTTTTTACAGGAATCTCAGGTGTAAACCATGCTGTAACTGCTAATGTTTTTATATCTTCTTTTGTTTTTGTTGAGTCTTTCTTTTGATCTCCTCTTCTTCTCATTCGGCGCCACATATTACTCATAGTAATTCTGTCATCTGCCTTAACTAAGGTCGCTTTGTAACAAGTATATTGTCCGATTTTCTTAGTTTCTGCTGTCATTTGCCACTGAGGCTGAGCCATTTCTTCCTGAATTCTGAAACGCTTGCTAAAGGATTCAATATCCTCCACCATTTCAGCATTTGCAAAATTCTTGTAAATAGACCCTTGACCGTTGCTTGCTCCCCAGCGCATTCCTCGAGTTCCAGGCGCATCTAATTTCACATCCTCTTTCCAAGAAGACTCATTTTGATTAAAACTAAGGGTGTAAGTCTTTTCTAAGAAATTCTTCATTCGAGCCATCCATTGTTTTTTCTGAGCCTCAGAAACATTGTTGCCAAATCGGCTCATATCCATTGTTGTTTTGGACATGTAGGTGGCTTTTCCCTCGAATTTCTTTTGTGAAAATCCTATTGAAGTGCTCAATAGAAGTGTGAGGAGTATTAGTCTTTTCATTGTGTTTGATTAAATTTTGGGTAAAAATACTTTTATTACTACCTGCTTAGACTTAAAAAAACCTTAAAAGTTTAATCCTCACACTGAAATCATTAAACAAAATTTATCCTCCTATTCGGATTTGCATGCCATTACCTCTTCTGGATTTAAAGCGCTCCATCATTTCTTTGGTCTTTTCCCTTGAAATTTTTTCATAGGTTTCCTGATTGACCACTTTTCCTTTTTCAGGTTCCACAATTTGAACGGAGTTGTCTTTGCTCAAAACGATTTCTGTACAAACAATTAAAGATCTTCCATCATTAATTTCTAAAATCAACCCAGGTAATCCCTGCCAATTTCTTGGTCCGTTACTTACTGGTACCTCAGGTGTGTACCAAGCGGTGGTGGTAATAGTTTCCATTTTTTTAACTTCCTTGGATTCACCATCGATCATGCTCATACTGATGTTCTCAACTTCTCGAGTGAATGTGGCTTTGTAACAAGTATACTCTCCAATGTTCTTGGTTTCGGAACTAAGTTTCCAATCGTAGGTTGTTAAGGTGTCCTTGATTAAAAAACGCTTACTGAGCAATTCGGTTTCGTTCACATAGCGCTTTTCAGATAAGTTCTTGTATAACACACTTCCAGCGCCAGTTCCGAAGGACATTACCATAGCCCCTCCTACTCTCGCCTTAGGATTCGGTGCAGACAATTGGGCCTTTTCCTTGTAGATGGAAGCATTTTTATTGAATTCTAGCACGAAGGTTTTCTGATTCATTTTTTGAATCTTCTTCTTAATCTCTTCAGCCATTTTATCATCCATACCTGGATTTCCAGTTTTTACACTAAAATTGGTCTTTCTACTGGTTTTGTATATGGCCTTTCCAGAAAATTGCTGTCCGACTAAAGATAGGGTGAAAAATGTTAAAACTGCGGCTAATGTTACTCGTGTTTTCATGTTACGCTTTTTGGTTTTTGTTTGAAATTTTAATTAATCCGTTAACTCCTTTTTGTGCTTTCAAAATCAATTTATGCAAATCCTCGGTTTTGCCATTTACAGAAAAAGAATTTTTAAATGTATTCAACTTTCCAGATTTCAATTCAAAGTTAAGAGCAATTTTTTTATTCTTCGGATTCTCGATAAAAACAGATTGTACATCGTTCCAATCGATGGTCTTTAATTCTTTTACCGAAGAAGTCACAACTGAGATTGATGAAATCTCAATTTTGGATTTTGACTCTTGTGTTGTTTCCAAGGAATTAGAGCCTAAGAATAATGATGAACAGAAGTACATCATGGTCAATACGATGTTTGTAATAATATTAGTCATTGGTATGGTTTTTTAGGATTACGATACAAAAGTGAAAAATACTTTCTTTCTGTACGGTTAACTAATGTTAACGAGTGTTAACGGTCTATTTTTTAGGTTTTTACTACCTATATTTGACCCATGAATACGAAACAGTATCGCTTGTTGTTCTATATTATTGTGGTTACCATTACGGCAACCATTGGAGTTCAATTGTATTGGAATTATCAGAATTACGAAGAGAACAAGCAACGTGTTTCGAATGAGATTTTACTGAGCTTAAACAATACGGTAGAGAGTTATTATTCCGGATTGTCAAAGAAAAATTTCTTCAGTATTGTTTCAAATGTAAACCCAGAAGGATTGTCAATTTTCAAAAATCTCAATCCAAAAGATTCCAAAAAGAGAAAGACCGATCTTAAGATTACTTCTTTAAAAATAACCACGGATGATCCTAGCGAATATGAAAAACTTCCTGAGCTTTTGGATTCCATTCTTATCATCGATTCCATCACATCAAAAACTTTGAAGCATCGCAATCGAGAGTTATTGGATATCAAAGGAGATAAAATTGATTACAAAGTCTTTAACGGGAAACAAAAAATGGACAGTTTGAATTTGATCAAGGGAATTCAAAGTGTCTTTATTGCTTTTAAAGATGATAAAATAAAATTCGAAAAATTTGATTCTATTTTTTCAAAAGAATTGGAAAAGTACAACATCAAAACCGATTATTACTTCAACTATTATGTAGCCGATAGTTTGAACGCCACCACAGCCAAAGATTCGATACCATTTCAAAACAAACTCCAAGCAAAATCGACCTACTTGCGATCTAATCAGTCGTTGTTTGTCTTTCACGACGATACCACATTTGACGTTTTGAAGAAGAGTTTTACCGGTATTTTGATTTCACTGCTGTTGGCCTTGGTCATCATTTCAACCTTATTTTATTTGTTGAGCATTATCAACAATCAAAAGGAATTGGCTTCCATCAAAAACGATTTGATTAGCAATATTACTCACGAGTTCAAGACTCCGATTACCACGATTTCAACGGCATTGGAAGCTATTGACAATTTTAACGCGATCAATGATAAGGAGAAGACCAAGAAGTATTTAAACATGTCTTCCCAGCAACTGAATAAGCTGCACTTGATGGTTGAAAAACTATTGGAAACAGCCACCTTAGACAGTGAAAGTTTGCTTCTAAAAAAATCTCAGCAAGACCTTGTTCAGATGTGCCAAAAGCTTGTGGAAAAGAACCAAGAATTACACAATTACAAGTCAATTTCTTTTTCAACAAATTCTAAGGAAGTTGTGCGTCATATCGACGATTTTCATTTTGAAAATGTCATTTCAAACTTGATCGATAATGCCATCAAATACGGCGGAGAGGAAATTAGCATCGAGGTGAACGCGGAAAAAGGTCAAACAACAATTCGTGTGAATGATAATGGAAAGGGCATCGATAAAAATCAGCAAGAAAAAATCTTTGAAAAATTCTATCGAGTTCCCAAAGGAAATACCCATGATGTTAAAGGCTTCGGAATCGGATTGTACTATTGCCGTAAGATTGTAGAAAAACACAACGGAACCATCCAATTATCATCAGATAACAACAGCACAACATTCATCATAACCCTCCCCAATGAATAAGATCAAAGTACTTTTAGCGGAAGACGAAGCGAGTTTAGGTATGATTGTCAGTGAAACGCTTGAAAGCCGAGACTTCGAAGTTTTTCATGCGGCTGATGGTGAAGAAGCCCTTGAAATGTATCAAGAAAAACAACCTGACATTTTGGTGTTGGATGTGATGATGCCAAAAAAAGACGGATTCACCCTTGCCAAAGAAATTCGGGAAGGAAACAGCTCTATCCCCATCATTTTCTTAACGGCAAAATCACAAACTTCAGATGTGGTAGAAGGATTTGAACATGGCGGTAATGATTACCTTAAAAAACCATTTTCCATGGAAGAATTGATTGTTCGCATCAAGGCCTTGTTACAACGAGTGAGTTTAAAAGTTGATAAGGAGAACTTGAAGGTTGGTGCTTACAATTTCAATCTTACCCAACAATATCTCGAACTAGATGGTGAACAACAACAACTGACTCATCGTGAAGCCCAATTATTGTTCTTTTTAATTGAAAAGAAAAACGCCATTCTAGACCGCAGTTTTATATTGAACAAATTGTGGGGCAACGACGATTTCTTTAATGCACGAAGCATGGATGTGTTCATCTCCAAACTTCGCAAGAAACTAAAGGGAGATGAATCTGTCAAAATTATAAATGTGCGTGGATTCGGATATAAATTGATTTGCTAGGCCTTAATAATGCTAAATTTTAGTACTTTTATCCCTCTTTTTTTAACAGATAAAGTACAAATCAGATGCACGTTGCTATTGCAGGAAACATAGGGGCAGGAAAAACCACACTTACCAAACTTTTAGCCAAACATTACAAGTGGAAACCTCATTTTGAGTCGGTAGAAGAAAATCCGTATTTGGATGATTTCTACTCAGAAATGGAGCGTTGGTCTTTTAACCTGCAGGTGTTTTTCTTGAATAGCAGATTCCGACAAATTCTTGAATTGAGGAGCACTGGAAAAAACATCATCCAAGATCGAACCATCTACGAAGATGCTCACATCTTTGCACCGAACTTGCATGCCATGGGATTGATGACCAATCGCGATTTTCAAAATTATTCATCTCTTTTTGAATTGATGGAAAACTTGGTCTCTCCTCCTGATCTATTAATTTACCTTCGTGCCGATATTTCTACTTTGGTAAGTCAGATTCACAAACGAGGCAGAGAATACGAAAGTTCTATCAGCATCGATTACCTAAGCCGTTTGAACGAACGATACGAAGCATGGATTACCAAATACAAGAAAGGAAAGTTGTTGGTGATTGATGTAGACAACTTAGACTTTGTAGACAATCAAGAAGATTTAGGATATATCATCGATCGAATTGATGCCCAAATCAACGGATTGTTTTAGTCGTTCTGTAAAGCAAATCCATCGCTGAAAGCTATTGGTCCTTCGACCAAAAAGTATTTTTTTGAACTTTTTTTTACTTTTTTGTAACATTTATTTAAAATGCTACGTATAATAACTGTAGACTAAAAATTAATACAAGGAAATTTCATGAGACAACTTAAGATTACAAAACAGGTTACCAACAGAGAAACAGCATCATTAGATAAATATTTACAAGAAATTGGAAAGGTTGATTTAATTACCGCTGATGAGGAAGTTGAGTTAGCGCAGCGTATCAAAGCGGGTGACCAAATTGCCTTAGAGAAATTAACTAAAGCAAACTTACGTTTTGTGGTATCGGTTGCAAAACAATACCAAAACCAAGGGTTAACCTTACCTGATTTGATTAATGAAGGAAACCTAGGATTGATCAAAGCAGCAAAACGTTTTGATGAAACTCGTGGTTTTAAATTTATCTCTTACGCCGTATGGTGGATTCGTCAGTCGATCTTACAAGCCTTGGCTGAGCAATCAAGAATTGTACGTTTGCCTTTGAACAAGATTGGATCGATCAACAAGATCAACAAAATGTACGCTTTCTTAGAGCAAGAAAACGAGAGACCTCCAAGTGCAGAAGAGATTGCTAAGAAATTAGACATGACTGTGAATGACGTAAAAGAGTCTATGAAGAACTCTGGTCGTCACGTATCTATGGATGCTCCTTTGATTGAAGGAGAAGATTCAAACCTGTATGACGTATTGAATTCAGGTGAATCTCCAAATCCAGATAAAACTTTATTACACGAATCATTGCGAATTGAAATCAACAGAGCTTTGGAAACCTTGACACCAAGAGAAGCAGACGTTGTAAAATTATACTTCGGATTGGGTGAGCACCAACCAATGACCCTAGAAGAAATTGGTGAGACTTTCGACTTAACTCGCGAGCGTGTTCGTCAAATCAAAGAAAAAGCCATCCGAAGATTGAAGCATACATCAAGAAGTAAAATTTTGATGACTTACTTGGGATAATCGCTAAGTGCTTTCAAAGCACGAAAATGAAAAACACTGTAAAACTCTCGATGCAAATCGGGAGTTTTCTTTTTTAGATTCTGTATTTTTAGGGCATAATCAAATTACTTATGTCCAAGCTTATTGCTCCTTCTATTTTAGCGGCCGATTTTGCTAACCTTCAAAGAGATGTTGAAATGGTCAATGATTCTCAGGCCGATTGGTTTCATATTGATATTATGGATGGTGTTTTTGTTCCAAATATTTCGTTTGGAATGCCCGTATTAAAGGCCATTGCTCAGCATGCAAAAAAAACCATCGATGTGCATTTGATGATTGTGGATCCAGATCGATACATACAAACCTTTGCTGATTTAGGGTCGGATATTTTGACTGTTCATTTTGAAGCATGTACTCATTTGCATCGTACTCTTCAAGCGATTAAAGCAGCGGGAATGAAAGCCGGAATCGCGTTGAATCCACACACACCTGTTTCGGTTTTAGAAGACATTATTGAAGATACCGACTTGGTTTGTTTGATGAGTGTGAATCCAGGGTTTGGCGGACAGAGTTTTATCGAAAATACCTACAAGAAAGTAAAGCAATTGAGAGCGATGATAGATAATTCAAACTCCAATTGTAAGATTGAGATTGACGGAGGTGTTACTGACAAAAATGCGAAAGCCTTAGTTGATGCTGGTGCTGATGTTTTGGTAGCCGGAAGCTTTGTGTTCAAAAGTTCAGATCAACCAGCAACCATTGCGAATCTAAAATCAATCGTTAGCTAAAATTATGGATCAAACTTCTGCAATCATATTGGCCGTTTCTTTGATGATTATCATGTTGGGAATGGGCTTGTCATTGGTGGTGGAAGATTTCAAAAGAATATTTATCCAACCCAAGGCCATCTTTATAGGACTGGCAAATCAGATCCTCATATTACCCGTTTTTGCTTTTATCTTGGCTTCTGTATTTCCATTGCAACCAGAAATTGCAGTCGGATTGATGATCTTGGCTGCATGTCCAGGCGGACCAACATCGAATTTAATTTCTCATTTGGCCAAGGCGGATACAGCCTTATCGGTAACTCTCACGGCCTTCAGTAGCTTTATTACCATCATTACCATTCCGTTTATCGTGAATTTTGCCTTGCAGCAATTCTTGGATCAGGATACCATGATTCAATTGGATGTGGTACAAACCTTTTTACAAATTCTATTGATTGTGATTATTCCGATTTCTATTGGAATGATTATTCGCAGTTACAAAGAGAAATTTGCCTTGAAAATGGCCAAACCCGTTCGGATCGCATCGGGAATTCTTCTTGTTGTTATAATCATTGGATTGATCATTAAAGAACGAGAAACACTAGCTACGTCCTTCGAACAAGCTGGTCTTGTAGTTGTGATTTTGAATTTATTGGTGATGCTTTTTGCTTTTTATTCGGGAAAAATCTTCAAGATTTCCACCAAGAGAAGCATGTCTATAGCCATTGAATCTGGAATTCAAAACGGAACCTTAGGAATTACGGTAGCCGTGGTTCTGTTGAACAATTCTGCTTTTGCCGTGATATCTGCGTTGTACGGAGTTTTAATGTTCTTTTCGGGAGCACTTGCCATTTACATTGGAACCAAGCAAAGCAAAGTTTCCTAATTGTATGCGATTGTCGACATAGAAACCACTGGCAACAATTACAAGGGCCAAAAAATCACTGAGATTTCGATATTCTTGTACGATGGTAACAAAGTTATAGACGAGTTTACCTCATTAGTTAATCCAGAACAACACATTCCGCCTTTCATTACCAACTTAACCGGAATTACCGATGCCATGGTGCGTCATGCCCCAAAATTTTATGAGATTGCAAAGAAGGTACACACCATTACAGAAAATGCGGTTTTTGTGGCACATAATGTCAATTTCGATTACAACATCATCAAAAGCGAATTTCAAAGTTTGGGTTTTGAATTCAATCGCAAGAAGTTGTGTACGGTACGATTGTCTCGAAAAATCATCCCAGGACACCGTTCCTATAGTTTGGGGAATTTATGTGCGGCATTGAACATTCCGTTATACGATCGCCACAGAGCTAAAGGAGATGTTGAAGCCACGGTGAAGCTATTTCAATTATTGCAGGAAAAGGACCAACAATTTGTGATTAACTCCTTTTTAAATCCGAGATCCAAGCAAGCCACTTTACCTCCGTTATTGAAAAAAGAAGTGGTGGACAGTCTTCCTGAAACTTTCGGAGTTTATTATTTCCGAAATGAGAAAAAGGAAATTATTTATGTGGGGAAGGCTAACAATATCAAACAACGAGTAATCAGTCATTTTTATGATAAGAAGCGAAAGGAGATCGCCATGTGTTTGGAAATTGCTCACATCGATTATGCTGAAACCGGAAGTGAATTGCTGGCGCTATTATTAGAATCTGCAGAAATCAAAAAGATATTTCCGAAATACAATGCCGCTCAAAAACGACGCGTGAACGCCTTTGGAATTTTTACTTATCTGGATCAAAAGGGAATCAGACACATCGCTTACAATAGTGCCAAAGCATTGCTCAATCCCTTAGTGACTTTCGATAATATGACGGCTTGCCGAGTTTTTATAGAAAACTTGTGTAGTGCATATGAATTATGCCCCAAATACTGTCATTTGCAAGAAAATGTGAAGCAATGTTTTCATCATCAAATCAAAGAATGTAGGGGCATCTGCTGTGGCAAAGAGGCAATTGAGAGTTACAATAAACGTGTAGCGCTAGCCTTAAAAGAAATGCAACTACAAAATGCCGATTTGATCATCAAAGAAACAGGCCGAACTCAAGACGAAGTTGGATTTGCTTTGATTCTTAAGGGAGGATACAAAGGATTTGGATACCTACCCAAAGAAGTTTCTGAGCAATTGGATTCTCCAGAGGACTATCAATTTTACCTTCAACCTCAGCAAGACAATTCGGATGTGCAACGGATATTGAGGAGCTATTTGAGAAAAAAAGAAGGTGCAGAAATCTCTTTAAAAAAATAACAAACAACAAAAAGAGGCCTCGATTGAGGCCTCTTCCACACTAACTAAAAAACTACATTTGGCTTACCAAATAACTTATCAAATCTGTGGTTGTTACAATACCCACTAACTCTCCATCTTCAACAACAGGCAATGCATGAAACTCTTTTTTAGCGAGCAATTCAGCCACCTCTTTTACGGTTGTCGATGGAGATACCACAAATAAGTTTTTGGTCATCACTTGTTGAATGGTAAACCAATCGTATACGAATGTTTCAATGTTATGATCGTCTTCAGAGACGTCGGCATAACTAACTTTTAACAAATCAGAATAACTCAACATTCCCACAATCGTTTTATCACTAACAATCGGAATGTGTCGTAAGGAGTTTTCTTCAAAAATGGTCTTGGCTTCGTTTAAATTATCCTTCACATTAAGAGTGATTAATTCCCTCGTCATGATTTCTGAAACTGGTACTCCTGTTCTCATTCTTCTTCTAAATTATAGTATAAAATTCGACATCTTTTGGCTGACAAAATATGATAATTGTCAGGCTAATTAAAATAAATATTGGTACTTCTCAAAACCTACACGAACAACTTTTTATAATAGTCATCGGCCATGCGCGCACTGGTAAACTCTGGAATCACATCGTCCATCGCTTGAAAAACAATTTCTTGCCATTTTTTCGGCTCTTTGTAATAGGTCGGAATGACCGTCTCTTCCAATAAATGATAGAGATTCTCGGCATCCAATCGGTCCTGATCCCAAACAGGCATATTGTGATCCAATTCCGGCATCACAAAACTATTTTCACCATTCTTCTCAAACTCAGGAATCCATCCGTCATTAATGGTCACATTTACACAGCCGTTCATGGCAGCTGTCATTCCACTTGTTCCTGATGCCTCTCTAGTAATTCTAGGTGTATTTAACCATACATCCGAACCACATTTTAAAATCTTCGAAAGCTCTAATTCGTAACCGGTCAAAACAGCTAAATTTCCATATTGCTTGGAAACGTCAACCAAATTATTGAACACATCAATGGCGTAATAATCATAGGGATAAGGTTTCCCTGCCCAAATGATTTGTATTGGGTAGTCTGAATTCTGAATCAACCTTTTAAAACGCTCGTAATCATAGAGCAGCATATCAGCCCTTTTATAGCCAGCAAAACGTCTTGCCCAAACCATGGTCAATGCATTTGGATCAAAGTGTTTTCCAGTTTGATTATAGACTGTTTCACATAGTTGCTTCTTTAGTGCTTTTTTGCGTCGTTTATAGGAGGTTGCATTTTTCTTTTCCCAAGCTTTTTTAATGCTTTGATCTTGCCAATAGCTTTGATTCTGTGAATTGGTAATGGGTATGATTTCAGAAATACCCTCATAATCTTTCCACATCTCTTTAGCCACTTCGGCATGTAATTTTGAAACGGCATTGGTTTTCTTGGCCATTCGTAGGGCCGAGACTGTATAATTGATATTGAAATCGTTCACGGATTCCCGCTCCAATTCCTGATAAGAAAGATTTCTACCGAAAAACCCACATCTATTCAAGTGCATGGCATCGCGTTCTTCGTTACCTGCTTTTTCAGGTGTATGCGTCGTAAATACCATTTGTTCCTTTCCTACACCTTGATCTCTTAAATAATAAAAGGCTGGTAATCCGTGTCCTTCATTCAAATGATAAATATCCGCTCCACCTAATTCCTCTACAATCTTGGCTCCACCGATACCTAACACAATACTCTGAGAAACTCTTGTTACTTCGTTGGCATCGTAAAGGTGATTGGTGATGGTGCGAGAAAGATGGTCGTTACCATCTACATCGGTGCTTAAAAAATACATGGGAACTGTTCCGAATATTTCAGGTTTTAGGACATAAGCCCGAACCTTTACATGCGGATTCTGATGTAATTGCACCTCTACTTCAATTCCGGTATCTTCTAAAAAGTCGAAATGTTTTTCGTTGAATTCAACCTTTAAGGTTTGATCATCATTTCTACTTTGATCATAGTAGCCATATTTCCACAGCATTCCGACTCCGATCATGTTTTGTTTGAGTTCGAAGCCTGATCGCATGTGTGATCCTGCTAAAAACCCCAAACCTCCAGAATAGATATTAAAGGATTGATTGATACCAAATTCCATACTGAAATAGGCAACTTTTTTATCGTAAGCTTTTGCTGGTTTGTAAGGGTGATACCACTTACTATATTTACTTTTCATAATGCATTTTAAAGCCTTAAATGTATTGATTTTATTGAGTTTAGAAATGTAAAAAAGTATTTATTTATAGCTGATAGATAATATCTATTTCAATAGACTTTGGATAAGTTTTGTTTCTAATGTAAGATTTAAAGGCACTCCCGTTGGAGTTGTGAATTGGCTTTCGTAACCCCTTGAATTAAGGAGTGGAAATGAAATCGATACAGGATTGCTATCGCATCCCTTCTGCTCCGCTTTGAAAATAGTTCAAAAAGAAAAACGCTCAAGCAAGCTTGGCTGGTAGGATTAAATATCCTCACAAAGCTACGCTTTGAAAAAACCGAAGCAGGATTGCTATCGCATCCTTCCTGCTACGCTTTGAAAATAGTTCAAACGAAAAAACGCTCAAGCAAGCTTGGCGTTTTTCTTTTTGAACTATTTATTCGTGACCCCGGCAGGATTCAAACCTGCAACCCTCAGAGCCGAAATCTGATATTCTATTCAGTTGAACTACGGGGCCTTTTATGGATTGCAAATGTATAAATTGTTAGGAATTGAACCTTAAAATTCACTCACTTATTTCCTATGATCTTCTAAAAATTGTTTGATAGTTCTCGGATCCTTTTTTCGCTTGTGAGTGAGTTTTAATATTCGTTCCATATTAATCAAAGTAGGTCTTTCTTTATATACCATTTTGGCATAATGATAAGAGCTATCTGGATTCTTCATTCCTTTATTCAATTCAAAGATTACTGCTTTTAAAGCCTTATGTTCTTGCTGATATGGAGTCATTTTAATAGCTCTATTCAAATGATTCATGGCTGTTTTGTATCGTCCTTCGGAATAGGCAAATTTTGCTTTTACCAACTCCTTAGATTTCCCCAATCCATGTAAATCTGGGAATCCAGCATACTCAGCCACTAACTCATTATAGGAAATTGGATATTTTTGGGTAAACATATTAAATCCTTTGTCCCAATCACGAATTTTTAAATCCATCTTACTGGAAGTAAACATTTGGTAATTGGTATAAATGAGTGTACCTGAAATCAAAATCAGTACTATCGGAATAAACTTCGGAATTCTGAAAGATTTTGCTTTGGTGGTCAAACTTAGAATTAACGCCAAAAATAGAAATGCCTCGATTTGAATAGGAGGGCGTTCCGCTGGAAAGTTTATAAAAGAATCAATACTAAACGCGATAAAAGCACAAAGTAATAATAGGTTTTTGAAACGCACTTCATCTACTTTTCCATTAAAAACTCCTACAACTAAGAGATAAAAAATGATGGTGAAAAATCCAAGGAAGGGAATAAATCCAAGTAAACCCATTTCATACCCTACTTGCAGAAAATCATTATGTACGCGACGCGGATAGAAATGACCTTGCCAGGCTATTGTGCTTTTAATTAAATCAGGTTTATTAATTAATTTCCACTGACCCAGACCTGATCCCAAAATTTTATTTTTTTTTAGCGTTTCCATTCCAGAAATCCATAACTTCTCTCTTCCACTATTTTCGAAATATTTGAAATTTGAAATTCCTTTTGCCTTAAAGTTAGTTTTGTTGTTATCAAAAAAAGGAAAATAACCAATTCCTGCTAAATCGATATTTTGAGTATTATAATTGAGATTTTCGGATTGATTTATCTGGTTTTTCCTCAAATTAAGAATGGTTATTTTTGGTTTTTCAAAAACCATATCAGAAATTGAATTCAATTGATCGGGATAAATCTTATTAAGCGATAAAGCAATATATCCCGCCGCCAAAAAAGCTAGCGTAACAGGAAGGATAATCCGAGTCATTTTGAATACAAATTTCTTTTCCAAATCCAAGAATACGAAGTATCCCACGATAAGGGTTAAAAGCAAAATTGGAAGACTGTAAATGGCCGTTCGAGCTCCCGTCAAAATGATTGCACAAACACCAAAAACAAATACGGACAAGAAGATCAACCGAAACAGTTTTTTCCCTTTTACAAAATAGAACACTGCGAAAAAGGATTTTATAACCAAACTGGTGGCCAAAATATTCCTATTCCCATAAATCTGATGAGGAATACTTTCAACTAACTCTCTACTCCGTGGTTCGTTATTATTTTCATAGAAATAAGAAACTAATTGATAAGCCTCAATTCCCAAGAAAATCACAAATAAAAGGGTAACATATTCAAAGTATTCTTTGGGATTCTCTTTGACAATTGAATAGAAAACAAAAAATGCAATGAGTGTATTTAGTAAAAAGGTAAGGTGAACAACTGATTCTGAAATTATCATTGACTTAGTGAAAGACAATAAAGCTATCCCAACAAAAATAGTTGCCCCAATGAATATGAATTTGCTTAGTTTATTATGAAAACTCAAGTCAAATTGCGAAGGGTTAAATAAAATATACCCAACAGCGCCAAAATTGACCAGCGCCACGTACAACCATTGGGTGTTCATCACATCTAGGGCTCCTAAAGGCGGAACAAACAATACTAATAAATAGACCAAAATAATGGCCTTTTTAGCAATACTATTTTCCGGTTTTACTGAAATCTTTTTTGTTTTTATGTTTTTACCCAATGATGTTGATTTTTACATTAAGTTCTTCTTCACAAATGTAGAAATGATTTTACCATCTGCTTTTCCTGCCAATTCTTTCGACAAAATACCCATAACCTTACCCATGTCTTTCATTCCGCTTGCTCCAATTTTTGCAATGGTAGCAATTACAGCTTGTTCAATCTGTTCTTCACTCATGGCTTCCGGTAAAAATTGAGAGAGTATCTCTGCCTCTGCCAATTCGGGTTTGGCCAAATCTTCACGTCCCTGCTCAATAAAAACCGCTGCACTATCTTTCCGCTGTTTTACTTGCTTCTGAATGATTTTCACTTCGTCTTGCTCTGTCAGCTCATGATTGGCACCTTCCGTCTTCGCTAATAAAAATGCCGATTTTACAGCTCGTAATGCTTGTAGAGCAACGGTATCTTTTGCTTTCATGGCAGTTTTCATTTGCTCCATTATGGCCTTCTCTAAACTCATTTCTTTGATTTTTTAAGGTATAGTATTTTCTTCTTGTAATCTATGATGGCTTTGCCCTTTTCCAAAATATCTGCTCCTATAATTCCGTCTACTTTCTTGACGTCATGTTGTTCCAAAGCCGAATTGACATGAGACAAATCAAACAACACCAAATTGAAATTTTTCATTTTCCAATCTCCAAGTTTCAAGCTATTGTTCTTAGATTCTTGGGTGTCCATGCCAATAGCGCCAGCACCAGCCGCTTTGGTATCACTTTCCTCTGCCACCAATTTAAAGTTTTCTTTCAAATCGATTCCCACACAAGAATTGGAGGCACCTGTATCCAATATGAAGCGACCTTTCACCTTATTGATATAACCTTTCAATTCCAAGTGATTGGTCTTGGTCTTTTTTAACTTAATGGATACGTAATTCTTTTTGGATAAAGTTTTCTTCAGATTCGTCATGATTCGCAATTCAACCAAAAATACAATTTCTCAAAGGCAATCGAAATACAATTATCCATTATTTATTTGATTTCAAAATAAGTGAAAATTAATTGGTGATATTGACTGCTTCAAGATTAATCTTTATCTTGGAACAGCTAAAGAATGTAGTATGAAGACAACGAAACGATTAGAACAGGCATTAATAAAATTATACAACGCATATCATAACGACCGATTGAATCCAGAAGACTGCACGGCTTGTGCTGTAGGGAATATTCTGGACAATCATGAGAGTTGGAAACATTTGACCCTCCAGCATGGATCTATCCATTTGAGTTACGTTGGAAGAGTTCACCAAAACTTGGGACGAAAGTTCAATGGATATACTCCTCTTGAAATTTTACAAATTGAGAAAGTTTTTTTAGAGGCCTGCGGTTTCCAAACACCTCTTTGTCATTACAACAAGAAACCTTATAATCCTACCGACAAGGATGTCTTATTTAACGGACTCAATGCTGTAGTGAACTATTTGTGTGAATTGGACAACATTCCGAATGTAATGGACTATTCAAAAATCTTTGAACAGGAAGACGGTTATCCAGTATACAAACTAGAAGCCATTTTAAGTTAAGATTCCCAAATCAACAAGCATAAAAAAACCAGCAATTCCTTGCTGGTTTTTCTTTCATATTCTTTCGTTTATCCTCCAAAGTCATCAAATCGAATGTTTTCATCTGGAATTCCGAAATCTTCTCCCATTTTCTGAACGGCTTGGTTCATTAATGGCGGACCACAGAAATACAATTCGATATCTTCTGGAGATTCATGGTGATTCAAATAGTTATCGATCACACAATTGTGAATGAATCCTACGAATCCGTCTCCCTCAGTATCATTGATATCCTTCTTAACTTTCCAGTTATCCTCTTCTAAAGGCTCAGACAAGGCCAAGTAGAACTTGAAGTTATCAAACTTACGCTCTAATTCATAGAAATGCTCTAAGTAGAACAATTCTCTCTTTGAACGACCTCCGTACCAATACGTCACTTTTCTACCCGTTTCTAGGGTCTTGAATAGGTGATACAAGTGGGAACGCATCGGTGCCATACCTGCTCCACCTCCTACGTATAACATTTCAGCTTCAGACTCATTGATGAAAAACTCACCATAAGGCCCCGAAATGGTTACTTTGTCTCCTGGTTTTTGTGCAAAAATGAAGGAAGAAGCCACACCTGGATTCACATCCATCCATTGGTTCTTAGCTCTATCCCATGGCGGAGTGGCAATCCGTACGTTCAACATGATATCTCGACCTTCTGCTGGATAAGAAGCCATCGAATAGGCTCTTTCCACCACCTCATCATTCTTCATTACCAATGGCCACAATCCGAACTTATCCCACTCAGTTTTAAACTTATCTGGAGTATCATGTTCTTCTGGATGCGCGGTAATATCGATATCTGAGTATTTGATCTCACAAGGTGGAATTTCAATCTGGATGTATCCTCCAGCCTTGTAATTCATATCCTCTGGAATACGTACTACAAATTCTTTGATGAACGAAGCCACATTATAGTTACGAACAACCTCAGCTTCCCATTTCTTGATTCCGAATACCTCCTCAGGAATGGTAATGTTCATGTCTTGCTTCACCTTTACCTGGCAAGCCAAACGTGCTCCCGACTTCAATTCTTTTCTCGTAAAGTGCGGTGTTTCTGTTGGCAAAGCTTCACCTCCACCTTCTAAAACGTGACATTCGCACTGAATACAAGAACCTCCACCACCACATGCTGAAGGCAAGAAGATTTTCTCATTACCTAAGGTGGTCAATAAAGTACTTCCTGAATCAACCTCAATCTGTTTTTCCCCATTAATTGTAATGGTAACTGGTCCTGAAGGTGATAATTTTTGTTTTACAAATAATAACAGTGCAACCAATACTAAGGTGATTAGTAAAAAAGCCGCAACCGTCGCAATAATAGTTCCTGTTGTTCCTGCTGCTAATATCATATTATTGATCTGTATTAGTATTAACCGCTACAATCTCTTTTTCAGTTTCTGTAGCTTTTTCTTTTTCTAACTGAGCTTCTACTTTTGGAGCTTCTTCTTTCTTCTCATCTCCTCCAGTTAACATTCCTCCGAAACTCATAAATCCGATCGCCATCAAACCGGTAATGATAAAGGTTATACCCAACCCTCTTAAGGCAGGTGGTACGGCAGAATATCTGATTTTCTCACGAATCGCAGCAATTGCTAGAATTGCTAAAAACCACCCGATTCCAGATCCTATTCCATAGGTTAAAGACAATCCTAAACTTGGAATTTCTCTAGACTGCATGAATAAACTTCCTCCTAAGATTGCACAGTTTACAGCAATCAACGGTAAGAAAATACCCAATGAGTTGTATAGTGCTGGAGAGAACTTCTCTACAATGATTTCAACCAATTGTACCATTGTCGCAATGGTTGCAATAAACATGATGAACGATAAGAAACTCAAGTCATAACTTGCAAATTCTTCTCCCAACCAAACCAAAGCTCCTTCTTTTAAGATATACTGATCTAACAACCAGTTTAAAGGCACCGTCACTGCCAATACAAAAATAACGGCAGCTCCTAATCCTACAGCTGTTGATACTTTTTTAGACACCGCTAAGTATGAACACATTCCTAAGAACGTTGCGAATACCATGTTGTCAATAAAAACCGATTTAAAAAATAATTCTACGTGCTCCATGATATTTATGCTTCTTCAATTAACGCTTTGTTTCTAGATCTCTGAACCCAAATAATGATTCCCACTACAATTAAGGCCATTGGAGACAACAACATAAATCCGTTGTTCTCGTAACCAATTGCGTATAATCCAGTTTTCTCGATTGGATCTCCTAACACAGGAATTCCTAATAAAGTTCCAGATCCTAATAATTCTCTAAAGAATCCTACAATGATTAAAATTGCAGCATATCCTAAAGAGTTTCCTATTCCGTCTAAGAAAGATCTCCACGGTCCGTTTCCTAAAGCAAATGCCTCAAAACGTCCCATAATAATACAGTTTGTGATGATCAGCCCTACGAATACCGAAAGGGTCTTACTTAATTCGTATGCGAATGCCTTCAGTACCAAGTCCACGATAATTACCAAAGTCGCAACTACGATCAACTGCACAATGATTCGGATTTTGGAAGGGATGATGTTTCTCATTAATGAGATCACCACATTACCTACTCCCAATACAAACAATACTGAAATCGACATTACAATCGATGCTTTTAACTCAGCCGTAATTGCCAACGCAGAACAAATACCTAATACCTGGATGGTAATAGGGTTGTTATCTGCTAATGGATCTAAGATTAAGGCTGTATCTTTTTTTGATAATAGTCCCATAGATTATTTTTTTAACGATTTAAAGTAAGGTACATACAACTGTAAATCTGATTTGATCATTGCAGAAACTCCGTCACCAGTAATGGTTGCTCCGGCAATTGCGTCAACTTCATAGTCTGTTTTGTCTTCGTTCTTTGGATCATTATTTCCTTTGGCAACGCGTACACCTTTGAATTCTCCTGATTCAGTTAATAAGTGTTCTCCAATGAAATCATCCATAAAATAACGCTGTTTGATATTTGCTCCTAGACCAGGTGTCTCTCCCTTGTGATCAAAATAAGCACCTTGAATAACCATGTTTTCGTCTAATGCTACATATCCCCAGATTGCATCCCAAAGACCCTTACCTCTGATTGGTGCCACGTAAAATTTCTTTCCGTCTTTCTCACCAACAAACAAAGGCAATCTTCTGATGCCACCTTTCTTAGCTTTATCTTTTTCCTTCTTTACATCAATCAAATAAGCGTTTTCATCTTCTGAAACATTGTCTCCTTCAATTACTAACTGTTTTGTGATGTATTTTGTAAATTCTTGCTCTGCAATGCTCGTTGAAACAAACTCGGCCGTTGTTTCAGTATTTTCATTCACCCCCATTGCATACAAGATGTTCTGTTGCTTTTCGATTCTTTTGTTTTCGTCAATATTTGGTTTTAATGACGAAGCAAAGAATGCTAATAAGGAACCTACAACAACTACCATTCCTACTGCGAATAGCACCGTGTAAACATTCCCGTCTGTTTTCTTACTCATCCTTAGGCAGTTTTTAGTTTTAATCTCTTCATTCTCTTTTTCACATTTCCTTGAACCACATAGTGATCAATTGTAGGAGCGAATACGTTCATCAATAAGATGGCTAAGAATACTCCTTCTGGATATGCTGGATTGAATACACGAATCATGATGGAAATAAATCCGATTAAGAATCCGTAAATCCATTTTCCTTTGTTTGTCTGTGAGGCAGTCACTGGATCTGTCGCCATGTACACAGCTCCAAATGCCAATCCACCAATCATTAAGTGCTCCCACCAAGGTGCATTCATCAATCCGTAAAACTTACTTGATTCTGTGATGATGTCTGCCGCCACTACTTGATTGAATATGATTCCCATCGCTGCAGCTCCTAAGAAGGTTGAAATGATGATTCTCCAGCTTCCAATTTTGGTGAAGATCAAAAATGCCGCACCTAATAAGATTAGGAATGTAGAAGTTTCTCCTACTGAACCTGGAATAAACCCGAAGAACTTGTCCCAGTTCGAATACACTGGTTCCATATTTTGCGCATAGCTACCCAAAATAGTTTCTCCTGAAATCGCATCCGCAGTACCCGCTCTGTTTACCGCATCATACACCCAAACCTTATCACCACTCATCCAAGTCGGATAAGCAAAGAATAAGAAGGCTCTAATGGTCAACGCTGGATTCAAGATGTTCATTCCCGTTCCACCGAAAACTTCTTTTCCAATCACTACACCAAAGGCTACAGCTACTGCCAACATCCATAATGGCGTATCCACTGGAACGATTAACGGAACTAACATTCCTGTTACCAAGTATCCTTCTTCAACTTCGTGGCCTTTGATTACCGCAAAAATAAATTCGATTAATAGACCCACACCATAAGAAACTACCACTAATGGCAATACCTTAATGATACCAATCCATAAGTTGTCCATGGTGAAGAAGTTCGCTAACGGATCTAATCGTAAAGAGCTATCAATCGCTGCATAATGCTGATAACCTGCATTAAACATTCCGAAGATTAAACATGGAACCAATGCCATGATAACCGTATTCATAGTACGTTTTAAATCGTCGGCCGCCTTCACATGTGTACCGTTATGAGTTACCTCATTTGGCGTGTACAAGAAAGTATGGAACGCATTGAAAGCAGGTGCCATCTTGGTTCCTTTATACTTTTCTTTTAAGTCATGTAATTTGTTCTTTAAACTCATAATATTATCCTAATTCTTCTTTCATTAAATCTAAACCTTCTCTAATAATCTGCTGATGTGGCTGCTTAGATACACAGATGAATTCTGTTAGTGCAAAATCCTCTGGTGCAACTTCATAACCACCTAATGCTTCCATTTCATCCAAATCTTTCACCATGAATGCCTTCAACAACTGTAATGGATAAATATCTAATGGGAATACCTCTTCGTAAGAACCTGTTACTACAAAAGCTCTATGCTCACCGTTGGTGTTGGTGTTCAAATCGTATTTCTTTTTCGGAGTCAACCAAGAAAAGGTCAAGGCTCTCGAAGTCGAAATTTTATCAAAAATTGGTCGGTTCCAACCGAAGAAATCGTAATCGTCTCCTTCTGGAATCGCCGTAATTTGGTTGTCGTAATATCCTAAGAAACCATCCATTTCTGTTTGAGTTCCTGAAAGCACATTTCCGCTAATAACACGAACGTTATCGGCATCAATATTTTCAGCGACTACATCAGCAATAGTTGCTCCCGCAACAGCGGTTACATATTTTGGTTCGTTAATTTTAGATCCAGTCAACGCGATGGTTCTCGTCAAGTTTAATTTACCTGTTAAGAACAATTCACCGATCACCACCAAGTCTTGCGGAGTAACCACCCATACAACTTCTCCTTTGTTGATCGGATCAATCATTCCGATTTGTGTTCCAACATTTCCTGAAGGATGTGGACCCGTTACCCTGTGCAATTCAATCCCTTCCATCGAGTTGAAAGGAGTGTTTTGATTTGCTCCCACTGAAACATGTACTTTCCCTTTGGTCAATTTCCCAAGGGCTGTAATAGCAGCTTGTAATTCTTCCGTTTTTCCGTCTAGTGTGTAGCTGTAGTCAGCTGCCAGTGGCGCACTTGCATATGCTGATATGAAGATGGCCTTCGGAGCTTGATTCGGATTCGCAACGATGTCATACGGACGTTGTTTGATGAATGGCCAACAGCCAGATTCGAACAAAGCGTCTTTCACTTGTTGTTCATCTAAATCTCCTACGTTCTTCTTTCCAAAGTCTTTAAAACTTTGCTTGGCGTCTGCTTCAATTTTCATTGATAACACCCTTCTTCTTGCTCCTCTTACGATCTCAACAACGGTTCCTGCTACCGGAGAAGGAAACAAAATTCTTTCATCGGCTTTGGAATAAAACAAGGCTTCACCAGCTTTCACCTTCGTGCCTTCTTTCGCAATAATTTTTGGAGTAATTCCATGAAAATCTTGAGGCTGGACAGCGTAGATTTTACTTGGAGCAGCAGAAGAAGTTTCCTGCTTTGCATCGCCAACGAGCTTAATATCTAAACCCTTTTTGATACGAATGTCTTTTGACATATTGTTAGTAAGTTTTGTTACATTATAAAATCACGCAAAAATAATTATTTTGACACGTATAGTTAAAGGATTCACTCTTATATCTTTCTTAAAGATATTTATTTATACCAATTCTAAATAAGGAAATTTCGAAATCGTTTTCATTTTGAATTTTGGTATGCAAATTGTTACATATCAATAACTAATCTTACCTTTACCCTATGAAAAAAGTGTTTTTGTTCCTCCTTTTTGCAGGTCTAATTCCTTTAAATTTTAGCGCTCAAAACATCAAAAGTGTCATTTTAAGAACCAATAATCCCAACAATTATTCGGCGATTGTTCCTTTGGGCACTCCGCTTCATTTGTCCTTCGATGATCTTGAAGCTGATGGGAAGGATTATCAATACCGCATTCAACATATGACACCCGACTGGAAACCCAGTCGCTTATTGTCAAGTCAGTATATCGACGGTTTTCAACAAAACACCATCATCGACGTCACCAATTCTTTCAACACCTTTCAAAGTTATTCTCATTACCGGGTTTCTTTTCCGAATCCGAATACCGTCATTACCAAAAGTGGAAATTACCTATTGTCTGTGCTTGACGATTACGACGAAGTGGTTTTTACACGACGATTTGTACTTTATGAGAATTCCGTAATTGTTGGGGTGAATGTGAATCGAAGTCGAAACACCAAAACATTGGGTTCTGAACAAACCGTTGAATTTTCCATCAATCACCCTAACCTACGAATCAACATTCCGAATCAAGAAGTGAAGGTATGCATCATACAGAATGACAATTGGAGCCAAACCATAACCAACTTGCAGCCCACCTTTTTCAAGCCCAATCAGTTGTTGTATACCTATACCAACAAAACCAATTTCTGGGGTGGCAATGAGTACTTAAATTTTGATTCCAAACAACTCCTTAATCGGAGTCTTAATGTGGTTAAGATAGAACGGAAAGATATTTTTCATCACTACCTCTACCCTTCAAAAATAGATCCGAATGCACCCTATAGGTATAATCCGGATATCAACGGGCAGTTTGTAATTCGCACCATTGAAGGTAAAGACAATGCCACCGAAGCAGATTATGCGGCAATGCACTTCACTCTCAATGTAGACCAACCTTACATCGATAAAGATGTCTACGTTTTCGGTGCCTTTAGCAACTTTGAAGCACTTGAGGAAAACAAATTAACCTACAGTTTTGACAACAAAGCCTATGTGGGTGAAATCTTAATGAAGCAAGGCTTTTACAATTACAAATATGTCTTGGTAGACTACAATAAGGTGGATGAAAATGCCATTCACGGTTCTCACTTTCAAACAGAAAACAATTACAAAGTCATTGCTTATTACAAACCCATGGGCGGATTGTTCTACAGAGCTATTGGAATGGGCGAAGGATTTTTTAATCCCGATCGATAGTCCCCATTTGTTTTTCAATCTGATTTCTTTTACTTTTAGCACTAATGGTAGAACAGGTTACACAAGGGATAAAAATTGAAGTTCGAACTCAATACAATGGTACCTCGTACAGAAATTACAGGCTTTACCATATCTTCTCCTATTTTGTAACCATTACCAACGGTTCAAATCACAAAGTACAGTTAAAAAGCAGAAGATGGACCATTCTTGATTCGCAGAATAGAACCGAAAATGTTGAGGGAGAAGGTGTCGTTGGAGAAACTCCGATTTTAAAACCTGGTGAAGTGTATTCTTACCAATCTGGTTGCTTCTTAGAGTCTACCATAGGAGCCATGAAAGGCCACTATGTAATGATTAATTTAGACTCAAAGTTAGAGTTTAAAGTTATAATTCCAACCTTTCAGTTAAACGCTCCTGCCTTATCAAACTAACGCTATTTAAAAAAAAGAACAAGGTCGCAAAGATCAAAGATCCAGAGTGTTTGAACTGTGGACATCCTTTTTTTGGCCATGAAAAATACTGCCCGGAATGTGGTCAGGCCAACAAAGGTGATCGCATTACGTTTGCCAGTTTTGTTCATGAAATCTTTAACGGATTTTTCAATTTTGACGCGAAGTTCTGGAACACCATCATTCCGCTACTCATCAGTCCTGGAAAAGTTTCCAAGGAATATGTGGAAGGAAAGCGACAGCGATTTTCCAATCCCTTTCGTTTTTATTTGACCGTTTCGGTCGTTTTTTTCCTTGTCTTAGGAATCGGTAAAAGCTTGGATAAATTTAAATCCTATTCTGAAGCTCAAATCAGTCAAAAGAAAAAAGACTCTATCGCTTTGGCGAAATTTAATGCTGATTCTTTACTAGTAGATCAACTCAATAAGAAAAAGAAAGCGCTCACTCCAGAGCAAATAGATTCCATCAAAAATGAGGTTGATAAAGGATTGCAAAGAGCTTTTATTCCAGAAGTAGCTCGTAAAAACATTTTGAAAGAAGTTGAGCGCGAAGCCAAAGACACAACCAGTACCTCCCTCAAAGGAAAAGGTATTCATGTTGATTTTGGAGGCTACACGCGTTTGGACAAAATGTATCGGTTTCAAAAAAAGAATCCAGATGTACCACCTGATGTAGCCCTCGACAGTTTAAAACTCGAAAAATCGTTCTGGAATCGTTTTTTGTACGACAGAACCAAAGTGGTGAAAAACTTCACGAAATCTGAAGAAACTCGGCAAGAATTTTTGAGTCAGGCTTTGAGTGCTGGATCCATTGCACTTTTCATTTTCTTGCCTCTTTTTACCATATTTTTGAAACTAGTGCACATGCGATGCCGAAAAACATACGTCGACCATTTGATCTTTGTTTTTCACACACAAACGGTGTTCTTTATGTTGCTCACTATTTTCTTTATTATTGAGTTGTTTGGTGTACAGCCCGAGGCAAGCATCTTCTTGCTTCTTTTCTTGATTTACCTGTTTATCGCCATGAAGCGCTTTTACGGACAAGGATATCTCAAGACCTTTATTAAATTTTGTATTCTAAACGGAATCTATTTCTTTATTGCTTCCTTTGGAGTTATGGCTGTATTCCTAATTTCATTTGCATTGTATTAGCCTCGTTGAGATAATCCAAGTAATGTAGTTCCAAACCATTTTCGTTCTTTTCAATGACCGTGGTACTGACCGTTTCCACAAAGGGTCGTTTCATTTTTATGGAATTTTTGGAATCACCCTCTTTTTCATATTGATGAAAAGCCAATACGGTTGCTTTATCAATTTCTTCCTCGGATTCGAAAAGATTTTGAAACCAAGCATGTCTTTCCTGCTTCATTGGCTCGTCATACAAGGGTGACGATGACCAAATGTGGGGATTCTCGTCCAGTTTCCGGACATGTTTTTGGTTGCCATCCCAAACAAATTCGAGAGCAAAGAGTTCTTGACTCCAATCAACACAAACCAGAGTGAAGGGTTCAATATCTGAAAAATTGAACGTTTCAATCTCTTGCATTACATCCTCAGACTTTAGGAGGTTTTTCACAATGACGCCACGACTCATTCGATAGTTCATTTTTCTTTTGTGATTCACAAACCCACCATTCAGCAAACATACCATTCGATGCTTTCCACTGATTCCGATCCAAGTACCTCCTGCTAGGGCATCCTTAGGATAGGTCAATGAAACGCCTTCCTCGAGGTAGGTTTTAGGTGCCAGTGTTTTTCGCAAGGGAGTTTCATCCCTATTGGAAGCTAGGATGAACTTGTTATTTCTCAACGGAATGTAAGTTACGGTACACATTAAAATTGAACTAGTTTAAGCACGAAAACGATTGATAAAAATTGTAACTTTGCAGTGCTTAAAATTAATCTATTTAATTAAATCAAAACGGAAATGACAAGAGGATTTTTTAATGTACCTAAAGCTGCAAACGAACCAGTAAAAGGATATGCTCCAGGTTCTCCAGAGCGAGAAGAATTATTGGCAACTTATAAAAGCATGTATGCTAGTTCGGAAGATATTCCCATGTATATCAATGGTAAAGAAGTAAGAACTGGCAATACTAGAAACATTCATCCTCCCCATGACCACAAACACAGTGTTGGTCAATATCATTTGGCTGAAAAAAATCACGTTGAAACTGCCATTGCAACCGCTTTGGAAGCAAGAGAAGGTTGGAGTAGCCTATCTTGGATGGAGCGTGCTTCTGTGTTCTTAAAAGCTGCTGAATTGTTAGCCGGTCCTTACCGCGCAAAAATGAATGCTGCGACCATGATTAGTCAATCTAAAAATGTGCATCAAGCAGAGATTGATGCAGCGTGTGAGATGATCGACTTTTTCCGTTTTAACGTGCAGTACATGACTGACATTTTTAAAGATCAGCCTGATTCTGCACCTGGTATTTGGAACAGAGTGGAATACCGACCTTTAGAAGGATTTGTATATGCAATTACGCCTTTTAACTTTACATCAATTGCAGCCAACTTACCTGCTGCAGCTGCCCTAATGGGGAACGTAGTGGTTTGGAAACCTTCGGATCACCAAGTGTATTCTGCAAAAATAATCGTTGACTTGTTCAAAGAGGCAGGTTTGCCTGATGGAGTAATCAATGTAGTTTACGGAGATCCTGTAATGATTACGGACACCGTTTTGGATTCTCCTGATTTTTCAGGATTGCACTTTACAGGTTCTACCCATGTATTCAAGCATCTTTGGAAACAAATCGGAAACAATATTGAGACCTATAAAACCTATCCAAGAATTGTAGGTGAAACCGGTGGAAAAGATTTTATCTGGGCACATAACTCTGCAAACCCATTACAAGTGGCAACAGCCATTACACGTGGAGCCTTTGAATACCAAGGTCAGAAATGTTCGGCCGCTTCAAGAGCGTATATTCCGAAATCAATTTGGAATGACGTACGCAAGCACCTTGAAGTACAATTGAGCGAATTGAAAATGGGTTCTCCTGAAGATCCTTCCAATTTTATCAATGCTGTAATTCACGAAGGATCCTTTGATAAGATTACCAAGTACATTGCACAAGCGAAAAAAGATAGCCGTGCCAAAGTAATCTTTGGTGGAAACTATGATAAATCGAAGGGCTATTTTATTGAACCAACTGTTGTGGTAACTGTGGATGCTCATTATCCAACCATGACCACTGAGCTTTTCGGTCCTGTTATTACCGTATACATTTACGATGATGCCAAATGGGAAGAGTCTTTGAAATTGGTAGATGAATCTACGGAGTATGCATTAACCGGTGCGATCTTCTCAACCGATCGTTTCATTGTGGAAAAAGCATCAAAAGCCTTAGAAAATGCGGCTGGTAATTTCTACATCAATGACAAACCGACTGGAGCGGTTGTTGGACAGCAACCATTTGGTGGGGCACGTGCTTCAGGAACGAATGACAAAGCAGGTTCTGCACAAAACCTATTGCGTTGGACTTCCGTTCGATTGATAAAAGAAACCTTTGTAACTCCGCAGGATTACAAATATCCATTCTTAGGATAATTCAACTAAAATTCAATAAAAAAACCTCATCAATTTGATGAGGTTTTTTTTATTATTCGATAATTAGCTTTCTGGAAGTTTGCCTGTTCCCATTGGTTATCTTCAAGAGATATAATCCTTTGGACAAACTTTGAAACCGAATCTCTTCTTTAAAATATTGGTTGGTATTGGTAAAGGTTCTGAATTGCACCAATCGACCACGAACATCAAATAATTCTAACTGAGTTTTACGCGTATCAATGGTTTCAAATTTTAAGGTAAATGACCCTGAATTCGGATTCGGATACAAATTGAATCCTTCAAAGGCATTGTCGTCAATAGAAGCCGATTCGTCCTCAATCACCAAGGTGTAATCTTCAACCTCACCATCAAAATCAATCTCACAAGCAGTTGGGTAAGTAATGCTCGAGGGATTTGTATATTTCGTTGAAACACGCATCACAATTTCACCAAGCATTGCAGTTTGAGGAATGGTAATCGATAATGGTGAGTTTGCTGTTGGACCATTCGCTACATTCGCTGCAAAATCAAGATCATACTCTTCCGTATTGGTGTCAAACAAGCAATCACCGTTCCAGTCGATCCAAACCTTGGTCTGTGTTCTGAAATTACCGTCAGTATTCGCATTTACAGTTAAATTGTAGGAATCACCTCGCTTCACATTCGTCTTTATTGAAGTATAGTCATTATACCCGGCTGTTTTGCCGGTCGCATTGAGAATGGTATTAAACTGTACCAAAGTGGTACTTGTATTGTATTCCATCGTACCTGTCGAATTACAAATGGTACAACTCTGAGTTGTGAATGAAAATAGAGATGAAAAAGATCCTTCACCACAATCATTCTTAGGTTTTACGCGCCAGTAGTAGGTTGCCAATTCATTCAATGTTGCTGTGGTAAATGAGTTGGTACTTACTTCTTGGCTACTAACTACATTGGTGAATCCAGAGTCTGTAGCTACTTCTACCACATAAGCCGACGCATTGGTATCAGCATCCCATTGAAGCTCTGGCGTTAAAGAAACATCAGTAGCTCCATTGACTGGTGAAGTCAAGGTCAAAGCACCAAAATTGCCTTCAAAAACTTGTAAATTCACATCAATTTCTTGTGTCAGACTAGAGGAAGTGCCAGTGACTTTAATGGCATAGGAACCCGCGGTAGCATTATCTAAATTGGAAACTGTCATGGTCACATTTCCATCGGAATTAATGGTTGATGGAGAAAAGTTCACCGTTGACACCAAAGGCTGACCTGAAGCAGATAAGGTAACGGTCTCGCTAAAACCGTTTACAAAATCAAGGTTTAGGGTATAATCAACAGATTGATTTCCCGAGTTACACACTCCTTTATCGCCACTTGTATTGTTGATTAAGAAAGTCGGAGTCGTTGAATTAATAGTAAAATTAGTCGGATTGATGTTGTAGAAAATGTTGTCTGCAGCTTCCACCATAATACGAGCCTGAGAGGTCGCATTATCTGGAATTACTATGTTTTCGGTGCCGTCATTCGGCGTGTTGGCTTTCAAAGTAATCGGGAAGGTAGCTCCGCCATCTGTAGAAAGTTTAATATTCACATTGGCACAATTAATCGGATTAGAAGTGGTTACGCCCACATTCCACGTAATCGTTTGTGTACTTCCTGTATCCCAGGTTACTGGACTTGAAGGTGCGGTTACGGTAAAAGCGGCAGCACTAATCACCGTTACTTTCATATCGTCTCTAGCGGTATTTCCACCTCCAGAGAAGTTATCGCGAACCGTAAAAGCAAAATTCATTTCTCTGGCCACAGTGGGCAACACCTCCCAAGTTGTTGGTAGGCCGCTTGCATAGGTTGCTAAATCTGGGAAATGTCTTGTTGGAGATGATTTCGAAGGCAAAGAACGGAACATCGGACCTTCAGCGTTTGTTCCTGCAGGAGGCATTACTGCTCCAATTTCATTATCAATCTGTTCCCAATTATAGGTCAAACTTTGCAATCCGTTAGCGTCCGTAGCAACCCCTGTTAATTTAAAAGGAGTGGATGCGGGTATGGTGTAATTAGCACCAGCATCGGCTGTAGGTGCCGCATTCCCGGTATTTGTTTCCGCAGCACAAGTTGCTGTGGTTGAAACATAATCCCACATTTCACCAATACTTACGGCATGAAAATGATCGTCACTATTACCCGTTGCCGAACCTGTACCAATGACATTTGGATTACAAATACCTGCGTATCCCATGATGGTAGAAGCACTTCCTGGTTCAACAGCAGTGGCGTTGTTTCTTTGACAGTTATTGTTCTGCGTGTGGTTGGCTCCAAACTGATGTCCTAACTCGTGGGCAACATAATCAATATCGTATGGATCGCCAATCGGTTGGCCAATCCCAGTAACCCCATTTCCTTTCTGACCAGACCTACAAACGACCCCCAGTCCTGCCAATCCATCACCACCAATACTAAAAATGTGTCCGATATCGTAATTGGCATCACCAATAACTCCATCACAAATGGTTTGTGTTTGACCAATCATAGAGCCAGCATTACCATCATTAATTCCCGGAGAAATTCCATTGGAAGGGTCGTTATCAACGTCACCATCGGTGGCCCCGTCCAAATAAATAATGTTTTCATTGTTTCCAACAATCACCATCCGAACACCAAGATCCATTTCAAAAACTCCATTCACTCTAGTCATGGTAGTATTCATGGCTGATAACACGGCTGCTTTTTTAGTAGCATCCGATTCTCCAGATCCAACCCCTTGTCTGGTCAGATGAAATTGTGAATACTCACCACTAGCCACAATGGCAATCCGATAGGTTCGTAACTTTCCGTCATTGGCATTGCTTCGCTGTACAAAGCGCGTTTCGGCAGCCTTAGTGTTTTCCTCCACCTTACAGGCAAATTCACGATCTGTGTTGGATAAACTATTCCGTCCATAAACAATGTATTTTTTATGATCCTTTGAATAGGGATCTATGTACACCGTTGGTCTATTTCCAGAGAATATCGTAGCATGAAATCCATCTGTACCCAAGCTAATTTTAGCTACGGCGGTCGGATCGTCAATTCCAGTACCGGTATACGAGGTAATATTCGGAAATTTTTGTTGCAAGGCCGGCTCTAAATTTGAAGTTTCGCGAATCATGAAACGCGAATTCTCTCCCAATTCATTCGGCAATTCAAGCATTACTCCCTTTTCTGAGCTTTTCAATTGATTGGTCAATTGATCCAAACCAATGGAAACCAGCTTGTAGGTTGCGGGTACATTTTTGATTTGATATAACTTCGGATTGGCTCCTTGATATTCTTCGTATTGTAGTTCTTGCCAGGTTCCTTGTGACAAAATAGATTGTGTGAGACCAAAAGTTCCTAGACAGAAGAGAAGGATGAGCTTTTTCTTTATCATGATAGTGGCTTTGAGGATAACCAAATATACGGATTTCTTTATCTTTGCACTTCTATTTATGAGCAGAATAATTCAACTCGAAGACCTGAATCGCAAAGATTACAAGGTTACATGGGATTACCAATCGCACTTACTTCAACAGATCGTTGATACTAAAATCAGCAATCGAAAAAATGACACAACGGTTCCGACAAAAAATCACTTTTTGTTTGTAGAACATCCGCATGTTTACACTTTAGGAAAAAGTGGTGATATGAGTAACTTGCTATTATCCGAAGAAAAATTAAGCGAAAAAGGAGCTTCTTTCTACAAAATCAATCGCGGTGGTGATATTACCTATCACGGTCCTGGTCAGGTTGTAGGTTATCCCATTTTAGATTTGGAAAATTTCTTTACTGATATTCATAAATACCTACGATTGCTAGAGGAAACCATAATTCTGACCATTGCCGAATACGGAATTAAAGGCACCAGAAGCAAGGGCGAAACTGGCGTTTGGTTGGATGTAGACACGCCATTCGCGAGAAAGATTTGCGCCATGGGAATTCGTTCTTCTCGATGGGTAACCATGCACGGATTTGCTCTAAATGTGAATACCAATCTTGGATTTTTTGATCATATTATTCCATGCGGAATTAAAGGAAAGGCGGTTACATCCATGGAAGCCGAATTAGGTAGAAAACTAGACATGGAAGAAGTGAAAGAAAAAATCTTGGTTCACTTTAAAAGCCTGTTCGAGGTAGATCAATTTATTTCCAAACGAAAATCAGTCAAAATTTAAGGACAACTGTTCTGGTAGTAATCGAAAGGTTTTTCGGTGATGTGGTGTTACCCCAAATTCTTTAATTGCTTCTCGGTGTTTCTTGGTAGGATATCCCTTGTTTTTATGCCAATCGTACTGTGGGAAATCTAAATGAATTTTCTCCATATAAGCATCTCTGTAGGTCTTTGCCAAAATAGAAGCCGCCGCAATACTGGTAAACTTTCCATCACCTTTGACGATGGTTTCGTACGGGACCTCTTTATAAGGCTTGAACTTATTGCCGTCTACAATGATGAATTCAGGAGCGACTTTTAATCCGTCTAAGGCTCGGTGCATCCCCAACAAAGAAGCCTGCAATACATTGATTTCATCCACTTCTTGCTGCCAAATGAACGAGACGGAGTAAGCAATGGCTTCAGCTTCAATAATTGGTTTCAGTAGTTGCCGATCTTTCTCGGATAGCTTTTTAGAATCATTTAATAAAGGATGATGAAATTCTGGATCTAAAATCACAGCTGCAGCAACCACAGGCCCACTCAGGCAACCTCTACCTGCTTCATCTGTTCCAGCCTCTTTTGCAAACCCGCTGTAATTGTTCTTAAGCATGTTGCAATTTAAGAGATTTCGAAATAATTATTAACAAATTGTATCGTTTAAAAAGTTTACTTTTGCCCTTGTTGTATGCGAATCATGACAAAAAAATCCGTCTTTTTAAGCCTTATCGTTTTGCTCTCACTTTCTACGTTTTCACAACGTAAATTAACAGGTACAGAGCGAATCAGTGAGGAAGATCGAAAATATTTTGGTCTCGATTCTACCATGACAAGACGTACCAAGGTCATCCTATCCGGTAAAACAAAATATACTGATTACAAGATTTTTAATTTTCGAGGCGATACTTCTATCGTTGACACCACGCTGAACATTAAAAAGTACTACAAGTTCAATTACTTGCGAAAGGACAACTTCGATTTGTTACAGTTTCACAACCAGGGACAGACTTACAACACTTTGTCCTATCAATTCAATGACCTTGACATATTGCCAGACATTGGGTTTTCGGCAAAGCAGTTTGCGTATATGGATGTGGAAGATATTCCCCATTACGAAGTTCCTACTCCAACCACAGAAATAACCTATAAAACAGGTTTGCAACAGGGCCAATTTGTAGACCTTATTTTCACTACCAACTACTCAAGACGCTTCAACGTTTCGATGTCGTACAAAGGTCTTCGTTCTTTGGGAGCCTATCGAAGATCGTTGGTAAGTGCTGGTAATTTTAGAACCACCTTTTCATACCGGACTCAGCAAAACCAGTACGAAATTCGTGGGCACTATGCGAGTCAAGATTTCTTCCACGAAGAAAGTGGAGGACTCACGGCTGCAGCTCTTGTGAATTATTTGAATAACGATGAGAATTTTAGCACTCGATCTCGATTGGATGTGAATTTATTGGACGCTGAAAACACCTTTAATTCCAAAAGACTTTATGTAGAACAGAGCTACAAACTTTTGGCCAGTAAGGACAGTGCGACCAATAAGGACTTCAGCAATTTGAAACTCGGACATGTATTCAAATCTGAAACAAAAGATTACGCGTTTAATCAGTCTTCCACGACCACAGCTATCTTCGGAAATGTAAACTCGACGAATCCTGATGACAATACCGCGACACAACGGGTAATGGATAATCAATTGAATCTTGAGTTCAATTCGAAATATGTTTTAGGTCGATTCAAGGTGAAAGCCAACCTAACTTCGGTTCGGTATGGATATGATACCATTCTAAACTCGGCAAGCAACTTGAACGAATTCAAACTGGAAGACAATGCTTTTTCCTTTGGCGCCGATTGGAAAGCGCGATTTAAGAACTTTAAAATCTATGCAGACGGTAGAATCACTCCAGGAAATAGCTTGCTAGCTGGAAGCTTTTTGAAAGGGGAAGCCATGTTCGATAAGGATAGTTTGATTACCATTAAAGCGAGTTTGTTACTGAGTTCGAAATCTCCAAATTTCAATACAATCCTTCATCAAAGTCGATATGATGATTACAACTGGCGAAAAAACTTTAGTCGGGTCAACACCCGGGATTTGGGCTTTTCCATTCAATCCAAATGGATCAATGCAGATGTAAATTTCACCAACATCGACAACTATACCTATTTCGATGAAAACAACACACCGCAACAATTTGGGAACCAAATTACCTATTTAAAAGTCAAGGCAAACAAAGAATTTCGCTACGGCAAATTCGCACTAGACAATACGGTGCTGTATCAAAATGTGACAGGTGGTGCTGATGTATTTCGGGTTCCCGAATTTGTGACTCGCAATACCTTATATTTTACCGATTACTGGTTTAAAAACAACCCTATGTTGGCTCAGGTTGGGGTGACTTTCAAGTATTTTACCAAATATCGGATGAATGCCTATAATCCTTTGCTGGCCGAATTCACCTTGCAAAACACCGACGAAATTGGCTTTCCAACGCTAAACCTGTTTTTGAATGCGCAAGTGAGACGAACACGTATTTTCTTTATTGCTGACAATGTACTTTCGAGCTTAGGCAACCGCGATTATTTTTCGGCGCCAAATTATCCATTCAGAGATTTCACCTTCCGATTTGGAGTGGTGTGGAATTGGTTTATATAGCTTATGAAAACATTAGAAAAAAACTGGAAACTATTTCTTCTAGCAAGTTTAACACTTGGACTTGCTCCTTTTAATCCGCCTCACATTGTGGGTAAAATCAAATGGATTCTAGGCGGAAATGCCTTTTCGGGTCCCGATGCTATGAAGGCGATGGATTATTTTGATGTGCTACTTCACGGAAGTCCTTGGGTATTGTTGCTATTATCTCTAATCACACTAGCTATCAATAAAAGCAAGAGGGCCTAAGCTTTTACTAATTTGCGAATCTTGATTTGAAAAGCCGCAAAAAGTAAGGTCATAAAAGGAGACAACCAATTGAAAAAGGCATAAAACGCGTAATCAAAAACTGGAACTCCTAGCACCCCAGAATGATACGCTCCACAGGTATTCCACGGAATTAACACAGAAGTTACCGTTCCAGAATCTTCAAGGGTTCTACTTAAATTTTCAGGAGCAAGCCCCTTGTCTGTATAGGCCTTGGCATACATTTTCCCCGGAACAACAATGGCTAAATATTGGTCGGAAGCCGTAAAGTTTAGTCCAACACAGGTAAAAACCGTACTGGCAAACAATCCGAAGATGGAATCAAATAAATTAAGCATGAACGAACTGATGCGTGCTAAAGCTCCAATTGCATCCATCACGCCACCAAACACCATCGCGCATAGAATTAACCAAATGGTACCCAACATTTTGGCCATCCCTCCTGCCGTAAACAGGTCGGCCAGGGCTTCATTTTCAGTAGCCACCGAAGTCTCTACTGTTATAGCTTGCAATACACCTTTGTAGGCCGAGTTGAAATCTAATTTTTCTACATTGGCCACTTGGGCAACTACTTCCGGTTGAAAAATCAAGGCAAAAATTCCGCCCAAAAGAGTTCCCGCCAATAAGGCCACCAAGGGTGGAGTCTTTTTAATGATCAAAACAATGACCGCGATCGGCACTAGAAATAACCATGGTGAAATATTGAAAGCCTTATCGATATCGGTAAGCAGGGTGTTTACATCTGCCTGACCAGAGGTATTTTGAAAAAACCCAAGGATGATAAAAATAACCAAGGTTACCGTAATCGTTGGAACCGTGGTATAGGCCATGTATTTGATATGGGTAAACAAATCGGTACCCGCCATTGCTGGAGCCAAATTGGTAGTATCGGACATGGGCGACATCTTATCGCCAAAATAGGCACCTGAAAGAACAGCACCTGCTGTCATTCCCAACGAAATACCCAAAGCTTCACCGATTCCGATGAGTGCAATTCCGACTGTAGCCGCAGTGGTCCAAGAACTACCTGTTGCGATAGAAATCACCGCACATATTATCAAGGTAGCGGCAAGAAATATGGTCGGATTCAATACTTGTAATCCGTAATAAATCATGGCTGGAATAATACCACTAATCAACCATGTTCCGGCTAATGCGCCAACCATCAATAAAATAAGAATGGCCCCAGAAGTAGATTTTACATTCTCGGCAACTTCCTCAATCATGGTTTTATAGGACACCTTATTTCGAAATCCGACAAAGGCAGCAACCGCGCCCCCCATTAATAGGATGAATTGATTACTCCCACTCAAGGCATCATCTCCAAAAACAAATACATTGTAAGCAAGCATTCCGACCAAAATGAGAACAGGCAATACTGCCTCCCAAATACTCAATTGAGCGTTGTCGATGATTTTTTGATTCTCAATTTCTATTTCTGATAAGTCCTTTCCTTCTGCCATTGATTTCGATTTGTTCTGTAATGTTACGATTTTAACAAATCCTGTGCAAATCGAAAGAGTTGGCTTATTTTTGCGGCGTGGATTCTTTAACACAGATTGTATTAGGAGCAGCCTGCGGCGAGGCCGTATTGGGAAAAAAAATTGGAAACAGAGCTTTGCTTTTTGGAGCGATTGGAGGAACCATCCCTGATTTGGATGTGATTATTGGTCGTTTGTTGTATTCTAATGAAATACATGTGATGGCTTTTCACAGAGGATTCATGCATTCCTTCCTTTTTGCCATCATTGGCTGTTTCGTCTTTGGTTGGTTGACCTATTTTCTATACAATCGTGGGGACCGACTCGGAACATCTTCCTTGAGTGATTGGATCTGGTTGTACTTTTGGTCCATTTTTACCCATCCGATTTTGGATAGTTTTACACCTTATGGCACTCAACTTTTTGCGCCATTTTCCGATTATCGTGTTGCCTTCAATACCATTTCAGTAGCAGATCCTTTATATACAATTCCCTTTTTGCTGTGTTTGGTGATTTTAATGTTTCAAAAACGAAACAGTCCTCGCAGACGATGGTGGTTCAAAGCCGGAGTCATCTTGAGCAGTTGCTACTTGAGTCTTACGGTTATTAATAAATTTCATATTGACAGTGTCTTTGAAAAATCATTCGAAAAAAAGGGAATCAATTACTCAAGGTTTTCGGCACAACCGACCATTTTAAACAATGTTTTGTGGTATGCCGTTGCAGAAACTGAAGATCGATATGTCTTGAGTTATTATTCGTTGTTCGACACGGAATCGTACGCAGTTCAAATGTTATCTACTTCCAAAAATCATGAGCTTCTTGACATGACGGATCCGAACTTACGCCTCTTAACTTGGTTTAGTAAGGACTACTACAGCCTGAAAAAAGACGACACCACAGGTCGGTACATTTATACAGATTTGCGCTATCCTTTGCTCAATCCCGATGATCCCAACTCGGCGATTTTCAATTTTACCATTTACAAGAACAAGGAGGAATGGGACATCATTCCTTTTCGAGGAAACCCTCCAAGTGCAGATGATTTTCAATTGTTTTTAGATCGAGTGAAGGGAATCTAACAGCAATGATCATTTATCAGTAAACAATGATCGGTTAATAATTATGATTTGGGATTTTAGAATTTAGATTTTAGATTTTGGATAGGAATGTCATCCTGAACCTTTCGTCTATCGCTCAAGACAGGCTCTGTCGAAGGATTTAATGCACTTTTTTCTTTAATGAGGTCATAGTGTCAGTTCGAGTGTTTTTTGAGGAACGAGAAAAACGTATCGAGAACAATCCGCATCTCGATACAAATTTCATTTCCTTCGGAAATAGAAATTCACTCGATGTGACAGAAGATGAAATCAAGAACCTAATAATGAAAGATTGCCACGTCGTTCCACTCCTCTCAGTCACAAATGTTACCTTATCATTCCCGTGAAAACGGAAATCTAGGTCAGTATTTATTCTGGATTCCCAATCAAGTTGGGAATGACAACAAAGAGCCAAGGGCGAGAAGCTAACAGCCCAAAAAAAACAAAAACCTTATACTTTCAAACTTTCTAACTTGCCAACTTCGTTCATCACTCCAACTTCAATCATGCATTGCTTCATCATTTGATAAGTACGCTCGATATCATTGTCCAAGCCAATAGAGAAGCGAATCAATCCGTCGGTCAATCCCATTTCAGCTTGTTCTTCTTCAGGAATTTCAGAAGAAGTAGATGTGCCCGGAGCCGAGAACAAGGTTTTGTAAAATCCTAAACTCACCGCCAAATAACCAAGATTTCTGTGTTGCATGAGTTCCATTAATTGATTGGCTTTTTCCAAACAACCCACATCAATCGTCAACATACCTCCAAATCCGAATTCAGGGTGCATCATTCTTTTAAATAGCTTATGAGAAGGGTGTGATTCCAATCCAGGATATACCGTCTTCAGTCCGTCTTTTTCAAACTGTTCTGCCAAAAACATCGCGTTTTTCGAATGTTGTTTCATTCGAATGTGAAGGGTTCTTAGGTTCTTTAATACAGATGCCGCTCTAAGGCTATCCATCGTAGAGCCGAATAGCATACAAGCTCCATCATTTACATTTCGTAAATCATTGATCATTTCTTGAGTACCACAAACTACTCCCCCAACAGTATCTGAGGCACCGTTGATGAATTTTGTTAAACTGTGAATTACGATATCCGCACCCAATTTAGCCGGGGCGATGGACAATGGCGAAAAGGTATTGTCTACTACCAGTTTTAACTCGTATTTCTTTGCCAAATCAGCAAGCGCTTCAATATCAGCAACCTCCAAAAGCGGATTGCTAACGGACTCACAGTACAACACCCTTGTTTTCGAAGTAATGGCGTCTTCCACCTTTTCAAGGTTGGTGATGTCAACAAAGGATGTAGAGATCTGAAACTTAGGTGCGAAGTTTTTCAAAAATGCATAAGTTCCGCCGTAAATGGTTCTGCTTGAAACAATATGATCCCCAGCATCGCACAACTGCATTAGCACAGGAGTGATAGCACCCATTCCAGATGCCGTAACATTGGCCGTTTCGGTTCCTTCCATAGCAGCCAAAGCCTCCCCCAAATACAGGTTGGAAGGCGAGGAATGTCGCGAATACAAATAACAGCCGTCGGCATTCCCTTCAAAGGTATCGAACATGGTTTTTGCCGATAAAAATGTATAGGTTGATGAATCAGAAATTGAAGGATTCACGCCTCCAAATTCTCCGAAGTATTGTAAATCTTGAATGTTGTCTGCAGGTTGAAATGACATAGTTATAGTTTTTTATTCATCTAAATTATATTATTACTATATTATAATCAATATTTATTATTTTTTATAGTAATTTTATCTATATAATTTAATTAATACAGAATATTATTCTAAAAGTAATTGAAATTCGATCTATTTTTAGAAAAAAGCGCAATTCTCATGCTCGACCAAACAGATAAAAAACTAGTCAACCTCATTCAGGAAAACAGCAAACAAAGCACCAAACAGTTGGCTTTGCAACTGAATCTTTCGGTAACTGCGGTCTACGAACGCATCAAAAAACTCGAAAAAGAACAGGTCATTCGCAAGTATGTAGCACTCATCAACAAACAAAAGATTGACAAGTCTTTTTTGGTATTTACCCATGTAAAGCTCACACAACACAGTAAGAACAATATCCGGTCCTTTGAAAAAGAAATTTTAAAACTAGAAGAAGTAAGTGAGTGCTTCCACGTAAGTGGTGATTACGATTACATCATAAAAGTCTATTTAAAAGACATGGAAGCTTATCGCGACTTTATGGTGACCAAGCTCACGGCAATTCCGAATATTGGGAGTACCCACAGCAGTTTTGCCATTGAGGAAGTGAAAAACTCTACTCATATTCAAGTATAAAAAAACCCGAAGCTATCGCTTCGGGTTTCGATTATGTCATTGTGGTTCTACTTACTTTGCATGTGAACCATCGCAATATCCGTCTTTGTCGGCGGTGTTACCACATCCGCATTTTGGTCTTTCTGGATTTTTCATTATTTATGATTTAAAAGTGTTGATTAAGCTTTGGTCTTTACTTCAAAAGACATTTCCATTAAGTCGTCTATGAACTTATCTTTTAAGTCATCGAAGAACGACTTGGATCCGTACTTTACGTTAAAGTCTGCTCTGTTTACCATAAACTTTTCACTCTTAAAAGTAGTTACACCACCTTCAGTCATGATCATTGCAGGAATGGTAATGCTTTTCGTTACGTCTTTGATGGTTAAGTTTCCTGTTACGTTTAATTTTCCTTCAGCTTCAGTAACAGAAGTAATCACAAACTTAGAAGTTGGAAACTTTGCTACATCAAAAAAGTCATCACCTTTTAAGTGACCTTCTAATTTTCCAGCGCCGTCAGAACCAGCCATATCTTTGTTAACGATGGTGTTCATGTCGATTACGAACTCTCCTTGAGTTACTGTACCATTCTCAACAACTAAACCTCCACTCTTTAAGCTTACAACTCCGTCGTGAGCTCCAGTTGGCTTTGTTCCTTTCCATGTTAATACAGACGCAGCTGTATCTACATTGTTTAATTCAGAAACATTTACTGCTACTTCTTTGGCTTCTTTGGTTTCTACTGCTTCCTTTTTTTCTCCTTTACACGCTGTTGCTACTACTGCTAACACAACAACTGCCATGAATATTTTCTTCATTTTCTTTGGTTTTAGTTTTAATAATGCACACAAAGATAACTGATATATTTTCCATGGAAAATACTTTAACAAAATTTTATCACTCCTTGTTTTTAGAGTCGATACAGATGGTTACGGGTCCGTCGTTTATCAGGGCAACTTTCATATCTGCGCCAAAAGATCCTGTAGCAATCTTTTTACCTAGATTGCTTTCTAGAGTCTTAATAAAGGACTCGTAAAGTGGTATGGCAACGGGTGGTTTTGCAGCCCTAATATAACTAGGTCGATTCCCTTTTTTTGTAGATGCATGAAGCGTAAACTGACTAATTAATAGTACCTCTCCATCAACATCGGTGAGCGAAGTATTCATCACACCATTGCCATCTGGGAAAATTCGCAAGTTGATGATTTTCTTCACCAACCAATCGATGTCATTTTGATCATCAGCCTCTTCTATTCCTAGTAGTACCAACAAACCGTTTCCAATCTGACCTGCAATTTGTTGGTCAATGGTGACACTTGCTTCAGAAACACGTTGAATTACAATTCTCATTCCCAGATATCCGTTCTATAATTTTCTTCTTCTCCTTCTAGGATTTGTAGGTAGCTTTTGTAGCGTGACCATGAAATCTCTTCGTTCTCGAGAGCATCTTTTACAGCACATTGAGGTTCTTTTACATGAATGCAATTGTTAAACTTACAATGCTCTTTTAAGGCAAAAAACTCGGGGAAATAATCTCCCAATTCCTCCTTATCCATATCCACAACACCAAATCCCTTGATACCCGGTGTGTCAATAATTTTGGCATCAAATTGCAAATCGAACATCTCCGCAAAAGTGGTGGTGTGTTGCCCTTGTTTGTGTTGATCGGAAGTTTCCTTAGTTTTTAAATCCAACCCAGGTTCAATGCTATTGATTAAGGTCGACTTCCCCACACCAGAATGTCCCACAAACATGCTAGTTTTTCCTGTCATCAATTCCTTTACCTTATCAATATTGATATTCTTGGTGGCTGAAATTTCCAGACAAGTATAACCAATGGCTTCGTAGATATCCTTTAAATACAGAACCTCAGCTCGGTCTTCCAACTCGTAGGCATCAATCTTGTTAAATAACAAAACGGTATCGATACGATATGCTCTGGTTGACACTAAAAATCGATCAATAAATACTGGAAAAGTGGTCGGATTATTGACGGTGACCAATAAAAAAACCAAATCAACGTTTGCCGCGATAATATGTGTTTGCTTAGACAGGTTTACCGACTTCCGAACAATGTAATTTTCACGGTCCAAAATCTTTTCAATCACACCAATCTCCTCATCTCCTAAAGTTTCTAGATGAATTTGAACCTTGTCTCCAACGGCAATCGGATTGGTACTTTTGATACCTTTAATTCGGAATTTTCCTTTGATTTTACATTTATAAACCACGCCTTCTTGGGTCTTTACCCAATACCAGCTTCCTGTAGATTTATAAACGATTCCGATCATAATACAAAAATACGAAAGTAATTACCGGTAAATTTCAAAAGTAACCTACCCATTGATGATTCGCTCTTGGTGATTGATCGACTCTTGGTGAATGGCTTTGAACATTCGTAGCACAAACTCTTCACTCAATCCTCGCTCTTCACCTTCTAAAATCATATTGCCCAGAATCTCATTCCAACGTCTCGATTGTAAGACGGCAACGTTATTCTCTTTTTTCAATTCACCAATTTGATCTGAAACTTTCATTCGTTTCCCTAATAAATTGATCAATTGATCATCAATCATATTAATTTGCGCTCTGCAATTCTCTAGAGACGCTCGATAACTCTTATCCGTTTCAGTTCGTTTTCTAATGCGTAAATCTTCCATAATTTGAACCAATCGTTTAGGCGTTACCTGCTGAGCAGCATCGGACCATGCATTATCTGGATCGGTATGCGTTTCAATCATTAAACCGTCAAAATTTAAATCCAATGCTGTTTGAGAAACATCAAAAATCATGTCTCGCTTTCCTGTAATGTGTGATGGATCACAGATCAATGGCAAATCTGGAAAACGATCTTGAAATTCAACAGCCAACTGCCATTCAGGTACGTTTCTATACTTACTCTTTTCATAGGTAGAAAATCCACGGTGAATTGCACCTAATTTCTTTATTCCTTTGGAATACAATCTTTCGATTCCTCCTAACCACAAGGCCAAATCCGGATTCACAGGATTCTTTACTAAAACAATTTTATCGGTTCCTTCTAGGGCATCGGCCAATTCTTGCATGATGAATGGCGAAACTGAACTTCTTGCGCCAATCCAAAGCAAATCCACATCATTTTCAATGGCCAATTTTACGTGGGTAGCATTGGCAACTTCCGTGCACGTTTTTAATCCGGTTTCTTCTTTTACCTTTTTCAACCAACCCAATCCCAAAGCACCAACGCCTTCAAAATTTCCAGGTCTTGTTCGAGGTTTCCATATTCCGGCGCGATAATAATTAACGTCTGTATCTTTCAATTGATGTGCAATTTCTAGAACCTGTCCTTCGGTTTCTGCACTACACGGACCTGCAATTACTAACGGATGGGGTAAATTCATCTCATCCAACCAACTTCTTAATGCTTTTGAGTTTTCCATTTTTTCTATTATTGAATTCCTTTTAGTATCGTTTTTATATGATTTGTATTTTCCATGGTTTTGAAGACCTCTTCAAATTGATCTTCTTCCATTAGATTTTTGAAATGCTCCAAATTCTGAATGTATTCTTGGAGGGTTTCCAATATGTTTTCTTTGTTCTCTTTAAAAATTGGCGTCCACATCGCAGGCGAACTTTTTGCCAATCGCACGGTCGATTCAAAACCACTGCCCGCCATATCAAAAATATCACGTTCGTTTTGCTCTTTATCAATTACCGTTTTGCCCAACATAAATGAACTGATGTGGGATAAATGTGACACATAGGCAATATGTTTGTCGTGAGCCACAGGATCCATATACCGGATACGCATCCCAATTCTTCTAAAAATTTCCAATCCTTTTTCTTGCAATTTGAAAGCCGTTTTTTCAACCTCGCAAATGATGTTGGTCTTGTTTTGAAAGAGTCCGTTAATGGCTGCTTCCGGACCCGAAAATTCGGTACCTGCAATCGGGTGTGTGGCCAAAAAGTTTCGACGCTTCGGATGGTTGGCAACCAATTTGCACAACTTTTCTTTGGTAGACCCGGCGTCGAAAACCAAGGTGTCATCTCCAATACGATCGAGCACCTGTGGCAAAACTTTCTGCTGGGCATCTACGGGAATAGCAACAATAACCACCTCGGCTTGGGACAAATCTTGCATTTCAAAAGCATGATCGATAAAGCCTATCTCAAGCGCCTTCTTGACATTCTCTGGATTTTTATCGAAACCATAAACAACAGCATCTTTGAAAGCATCTTTGATGTCCTTACTCAAACTTCCACCGATCAACCCCAATCCGATTACATAAACCTTCATCTAAAATCTATTTATAGCTTCTACAATTTTTTCTTCTGGAACACACAATGAAAACCGAATGTAACCCTCTCCCTGCGAACCAAAAACAGTACCAGGAGTGATGAAAATATCTTTTTCGTACAAAATTTGATCCGTCAATTCGGTACAGGTTTTTCCTTCGGGAACTTTTGCCCAGATGAACATTCCCACTGCATCATCTATCGGCTCACAATCCAACAAAGAAGCGAGTTCTAAAATCTGCTTTTTGCGTTGTTGATACACCTCATTCTGACTCTCAAACCAATCGTTTTGAATCCGAAGGGCTTCCATAGCTCCTTTTTGAATTCCGTAAAACATTCCAGAATCCATGTTACTTTTTACCTTCAGGATTTCATTGATATATCGAGCATCTCCCAAGACCATGCCGACTCTCCAGCCTGCCATATTGAAGGTTTTACTCAAAGAGTTGAGTTCCAAGGCAGTTTCTTTGGCTCCTTCAGCACTCAGAATACTAGCCGGATTGTCATTCAAAATGAAACTATAGGGATTGTCGTTAATGATTAAAATGTTGTGCCTCTTTCCGAATGCGATGAGTTTGTCAAAAGTATCTTCCAAAGCCTTAGCTCCTGTTGGCATGTGTGGGTAGTTGACCCACATGATCTTTACCTTAGACAAATCCATGTTCTCTAAGGAATCAAAATCAGGTTGCCACTGTGTAGCGGCGGTTAAGTCATAAAATATTGGCGCTGCTCCTACCAATTTGGTCACAGAGGTGTAGGTTGGATATCCTGGATTCGGAACCAACACCGCATCACCCTCATTTAGGAATGCCATCGAAATGTGCATGATGCCCTCCTTACTACCCATCAAAGGCAAAATCTCGTCTACAGGGTTGGCTTCCACGCTGTATTTCTGATTGTAAAAATGAGCAATAGCCTGACGTAAACCTGGTAAACCTTGATAAGATTGGTATTTGTGCGCTCCTAAATCGGTCATGCTTTCTTGAATCGCATCAATTACTTTTTGTGGCGGATTCAAATCTGGACTCCCAATTCCCATATTGATGATGGGTTTACCATCGGCAATCAATTGACGCACCTCTCTTAATTTCTTAGAGAAGTAGTATTCTTGAACCGTTTCCAATCGTTTTGCACTCGCTATCATCCTCTTCCGTTTTTATAAGCGCCTAATATTTTAAAATCCTCAGCCATAATTTCTATCAAAGACACCGCTTTTTGATAATCTGCAAACTCAGAAAAAGTTACATCTACAAAAAAGGAATATTTCCATGGTGTTTCAATAACCGGCAAGGACTGAATTTTGGTCAAATTCATTTTACAATCACTTAACACATTTAACAAGGTGGCCAAACTTCCTCGTTTGTGGTTCAATTGAAATTTAAAAGATGCTTTGTTCACTTCCTTTTCATTCAATGCCGGTTTGTCTTTGGACAAAATCACAAAACGCGTGGCATTGTCTTTAATGGTCTGAATATCGTCTGCAAGCACCGTTAAATTGAATAAATCTGCTGCCATTTTTGGAGCTATTGCCGCAATTTTCGGCAGGCGCTGGTTGGAAATTCGTTGTGCTACCAAAGCCGTATCAACATCCTCAACCAATTTTATATGCTTGTGATTCTTAAAGAACTTTTTGCATTGCAAAAGCGCCATGGGATGCGACCAAACCTCTTCAATATCCTCAATACCTTGATTGTCCAAAGCCATCAAATGATGATGAATATTTAAATAATATTCTCCAGTGATGTGCAGGTTGTACTCGTCAAGAAGTGCGTAATTGGGAATGATAGAACCCGCAATGGTATTTTCTATTGCCATAACCCCCATATCTACCTTGTCTTCAAGGATGGCATCCGCTAGTTCAGTAAAAGACATGCATTCCAATAGTGCTTTACTTTCGCCGAATAGTGCGTTCACAACCATGTGGTGGTTCGATCCTTTTGCTCCCTGGATGGCAACCTTATTTTTCATACAAATAAAAAAGCCTCGAAAATCGAGACTTTATGATATATTTTATTCCATACAAAGCCTCACCTCTTATTGAAAAAATAAAAGTAAAAATAGAACTGAGACCAAGTATTCGTATTCATAATTTCTTGATTGAGAGACAAATCTAAAGATTAATATGAAAATTGCAAGAAGAAATGAAAAAGATTTTAAAATTGATCTCTTTTTTCAGGTAAAGACCCTAAATCTTTAGGGTTTACGGGCCTATCCTCATACATGTGATCAAAGGTTTTCTCAGTTTGATAGTTATCCGTTAAGACTTTGTAAACCATGATCACCACAAAAACCTGTCCGATGACTGTGGTATAAAAAACCCAGTTAAACGGAAAATTCATAGCACTCATAATGGTTACGGTTACTAAAAGAAGCGTCGTGATTGCCACGTATACCATTGCTGGAACCTTCATAATTGATTTGTTTAATAAATTATTACTTTTGTTAAACAAAAATACAGGTTCTTCTTGTGTGAATTCCTTATAATTATGTTAATTCCTTTTAAATAGATGGATAAGAATGTTTTAGGTACCGATTTGCAATGTTGTTGTACCAGCCCGATGACTGGTTTTTACAGAGATGGTTTTTGCAGAACTGACGAAATGGATACAGGAACACATACCGTATGCGCCATTGTAACTAAGGAGTTCCTTTTGTATTCGGCCTCCAAAGGCAACGATTTAATGACTCCAATGCCTTATTGGAATTTTCCTGGGTTAAAACCTGGTGATAAATGGTGTTTGTGTATCTCCAGATGGTTGGAGGCAGAAAGAGCCGGAAAAGCTCCCTTTATCGTTTTGGAAGCTACTCACGAAAAAAGCCTGCAGTATACAAGTCTCGAAAAACTGCAAGAATACGCCTTTACTGAATAACTCCTGTTTTACCCATCACTTGCAAGACGCCAAGGGCAGCGGCTTCTCCCGCTAGCATGGCTGCATTCAGAGAGGCATTCAACTGCACATCACCCGCTAAAAAAATACGTTCTTTCAATTGAGTTTCAGATGGAGAGACCTCATATTGGAAGTTGTGTAGCTGCGGCAAGGCCTTGTCGATTTGATAACGCTTCAAAAACTGAAGGTTCTTTATTCCACATTCTTCTTGAAGCTCTTTGGTTACCGCTGCAATCAATTCCTTTTCGGACAAACTATGATCTTTCACCACCGTCACAGAGAGTAATTCTTGATCTCCTCTTTGGGTCATTTCGACACTGCTATGGTAAAAGATATTATTGATGAGGGACTTTCTACTAGCTACCAACCCAATAAATGGTTTTTGAATCACTCGAGCATCGGTGGTAAAGTACAAGGTGTCGCAAGACTTCCAATCCAATTGTTGGTTTTTCAAATTAGAAATCAGACTGCTTGCTTCGGTAGCAATTATGGTGTAATCGGTTTTAATCTCATTTCCATCTTCCAAAACGATTTTCGTGTCTTGAATCGCTTTTACCTTTGTATTGAGTTGAATGGTGGTTTTTTGTAAATGACTGGATAGCTGTTTGCTAATTTCCTCGATTCCTCCCTTCGGAATTAAGGCCAAACCCTCAGCAAACATTTTAAAAACAAATTCGAACATTCGGCTCGAAGTTTCCAATTTCTCTTCCAGGAAAATTCCCGTAAAAAAGGGTTGGAAAAAGTTATGGATGATCTTTTCTGAAAATCCGTAACCTCGAAGGTATTCCATGGTAGATACCTCAGCCGACTCAAAAATCTTATCGATGGATTTCTTTTTCAATTGATTTTGCAACTGAAATATTTTCAATTTATCGCCTAAGGTTGCTACATTCGAAAACAGGGTCTTCATCCATAAGGATCGATCCCTTAAAGGATCACCGATATATGATTTCTTACCTTTTTTGAAAATCGCCGCGCCACTAATAAACTCCTGAACTGATAATGCCTTGTAATCTAGAAACTTCTTGGCAGCCGGATAATTGGACAACAACACTTGAAAACCACGATCGAGTTGGTATCCGTCCACAACATCGGTCTTTACACGTCCGCCCAGTCGATCAGAACCCTCCAAAATAGTTGGTGCAAAACCAAACTCTTCAAGAGTCTTTGCTGCGATGATTCCGCTTATCCCTCCTCCAATGATGTGTATCCTGATATCTTCTGTTGTCATGTTACATGAATGGCTTAGTTGCAAAATTACTACTTTTGAATGAGTCATTGAACAGATAATGCATGATTGAAATGGAGGTTTTACGGATATTGGTTGATTTTGGGTTGCTAATCCTAATCTGGATGGTGCAACTAATTATTTATCCCAGTTTTCTGTATTACTCCAAAACCAATTTGACCAAATGGCATCACATCTACACCGGTCGAATCACCATCGTTGTTTTCCCATTGATGGCAGGTCAATTGGCAATATCGATTGTTCAATTAGCGGCTGACTTTTCAACCTTTCACATTCTTTATGGCGTTTTTGTTGCTTTCTTATGGATCATTACAATGATGCTATTCGTGCCCATGCACAACCAACTTTCGAATGAGGACTTTGACTCTAGTATCCCCAAGAAATTGGTCAAATTCAACTGGATTCGCACCATTGCCTGGAGTTTACTTTTTGGGTTGAGTCTATTAAACTATTATGAGGTTCTGATCTAAATCAATTTTACAGAGTAGCCTACGGATGTCATGCTGAGCTTGTCGAAGCATGGATTGTTTATGAATCTAGAATTGATCACGGTAGACTGACAAATATCATAAAATAAGACTCACAATCGGGTGTACCTTTATCCAATAGGTCGTGGCTCATGTTTCATCGATCTGTTAGCATTGATATCAACCCACAAAAAGAAATCATATGAAAAGTACACCCAAAATCTTAGTCCCTCTCGACTTTTCGAAATGTTCAGAGAATGCATTCGGAATCGCTTTGCAACTTGCTGATAAGATCAATGGCGAATTGTTAGTCATGACCGTGTTGAAAATAAACGATGGTGGTGCCATGGACAATTTTGCCTTTGTAGCAGACGACTACAAACTAAAAACTGAATTGGCAGAAAAAGGACTTGAAGAATCCATTGATAGTGTGCTGAAAATGGTACGCAGAATGTTGGACAAAGAGCCCAAAATAGACACAACCATAGAAGTCGGAAACATTGAGGTTACCATTTGTGAGACCGCAGAAAAAAACAATGTAGACTATATCGTCATGGGAACCCAAGGAGAGGTCAGTATGCTCGACCGTTATATGGGTAGCGTAGCTTCCAATGTGATTTCCAATGCGCCTTGTCCAGTGCTTGCCATTCCAGAAAACGCCAGTTTGCCTCGCAATATCATACTAGGATACGCGACCAATTTCTCTGCAGCTGATGTTTTTGAAATCTGGAAGGCTCTAAAACTTTTCAAAGGATTCCACCCAATGGTGAAGTGTGTCCATTTCGCCGACAAGCCTGTGGAGGATCAAGAAAAGATGGACGAATTAAAGGAATATTTCAATGAAGCCTTACCAGGAACAGACGTTGAATTATACAACTTAGCGTCTAAGGATAAGCTCAACGACATGGAAAACTTCATCAAAGAAGAGCACGTTAATTTCTTTGTGATGTTCAAACCAAAGCGCGGCTTCTTTGAATCCTTATTCCACAAGAGTTGGACCAAAGAAATGGCCATGCACGCGACCATTCCTTTGTTGATTTTTAAAGATTAAATCAAAAGAACGCTTGAACGAGAAGGATTTGGTTCTCGATACAATTTTTATTTCCAAAAAAAATTACTCGAACTGACATTGCTATTTCTTGTCAAATGGATTCGTCGTATCTTTAATCCATGGCAAACAACAAACTTATCGTCGACGAAAAGCAGGCCGATTTAGGTAATTTTATGGTGGGTCGTCTTCTCCCATTTCGTAAAAAGAGACAGGTGGGTCCCTTTACTTTTATCGATCATATGGGACCAGCTCAAATGGGCCATGGGAACTACATGGACGTAGACCAGCATCCGCATATTGGCCTGAGCACATTGACGTATTTGTTTGAAGGAGCTGTCGAACACAAAGACAGCACTGGAGCTCATGCCATCATCAATCCGGGAGATGTTGGATTTATGACCTCAGGAAAAGGAGTCACCCATACCGAAAGAACTCCAACTCATCAAAGAGGTCAAAGTGTATTCACCATGCATGGATATCAAATTTGGGTAGCGCTGCCCAAAGATTTGGAAGAAATGGAACCTCGATTTGATTTTTTCCCCAAGGATGACATTCCAACTAAAACCCTGGGAGAGGTTGACGTAAAGACTGTTGCAGGGAACGCCTTTGGACTCAGCTCTCCTTTGCAAGGATATTCTCCTTTGTTTATGGTAGACATAAAAAGCAAAAGCGAAACTACCTTAAATCTCAGAAATCAAATCGAGGGAGAAGTTGCTTTTGTGATTGTCAACGGATCTATTATGAGTGATGGAAAAAAGGTAGAAGCCGGACAAATGCTCATTAGTAAAACCGATGCAGAATGTGAAATATGCATGGACAAAAACACTCAAATTCTTTTATTTGGAGGAGAGCCATTACCCGAGGAACGATTCCTAATGTGGAACTTTGTATCCCATTCGAAAGAACGGTTGCAACAAGCAAAAATCGATTGGCAACAAAAACGGTTTCCACAAGTTCCGAACGACTTTACTTACATCCCAATTCCGGATTACAAAAAATAATTTATCTTTATAGTCCTCTCTCCAGACACAAATCGTGTATCCTAAGCTTAATTAGCTTTTCATGACTACTGTTAAACCTCCCAAATCGCTTCCCAAGTGGGAAAAACTTATAGCCATAGGTTCCATCTTCCTGTGCCTGGTTGTCATGGCTTCTTGGTTTTTGAAAATAGAATCAATACTAACTTTGATTCCTTTAACGGATCCAATGAAGTTTAACACAGCGGTTGTACTCCTTTTAAGTGGTGTTGGATTATTAATTTATAAGAAGGAAGCATTACACTATCGGACCATATTAAAATTAATTTCGTTAATAATTTTTTGCATAGGAGCACTGACCCTCTTGACCTATGCTGAAACTCCCCTTATTGATATTGACCAACTATTTGTAAAGGACACTTTTTCTTCAAAGCTACCTGGGCGCATGTCCATTGCAACTGCAGTTTGCAGTGTTTTTATGGGTATAAGTTTCTTCTTTTTCAACTCTCGAAAAAAAATTGAGGTTCAGATTTGCTTGTATTCCCTAAAAATTATTTTACTAACAACCTTAATTTCAATTATCGCTTTTATTTTGTTGTTGCCCACAGGAAATAAAACGAACTTTTTCAATAGCATACCTGTACATACTTCCACCCTGTTGATGGGGATCGCATTTATTCTAGTATTTAATAACCGACATTCACTTCTTCGAGTCTTATTATTTGGGCCTTATGCTGGAAGTCGATCCGCCAGGCGATTGATTCCAGCTGTTTTGTTAATCCCAACCGTATTAACAGTTTCCTTGGTAGCGGCATTGGAGCATGGACTTATCGATATTTACTTCGGAATCTCAGCCTTTGCCACCCTGTCTGTTCCTATGATCATTTTGTATGTGGCAAGTGTTGCGGTAGGAATTAATCGGATTGATGCAAAAAGACTACGTCTCCGAAAAAATCTTCTAGAAAGAAATAAAGTATTGCAAACCTTTAGGGTTGGATTAGAGCGTGTAGCCAGTATCTCCCGAACCGACTCCAAGGGTGTTATCACCTATGTTAATGATCGATTTTGTCTTCTGAGCGGATATTCAAGAGAAGAAATTGTTGGAAAAACCCATCGAATTTTTAGTTCTGGTTATCATAAAAAATCGTTTTACAAGGAAATGTGGGATGTTATCAGTACAGGAGAGGTATGGTATGGACATTTCAAAAATCAGCGGAAAAACGGCGAATATATTTGGCTAGAGGTCCTGATCATTCCTTTTAAAAATTCGCAAGGCGATATCTTCGAATACATGTCTCTTCAAAATGACATTACGGAAAGGAAAAGGATGGAGCAGATATTAAAATCAGAATACGTTCGAAGTCTAGAATTCAAAAACAAAGAATTACAAGAGTTGACCTACATTGCAAGCCATGATCTCCAAGAACCTCTGATAACCTTGCTCAGTTTAACAGCAGATCTCTCGGAAAATCAAGCAGACCGATTGGATGAAGAAGGAAAAACGACCTTGAAATTTATCCAACAGACTTCACAGAGAATGAGCAATCAAATTCGTGGGATTTTGGATTACAATCTGCAGTTCGAAAATTTGTCCATTACAAAGATTAATTGCGAACAAGTGGTTCAAGATGTGTTGAATGATATGAGCAACCAAATATCAGAATCGAAGGCTGTGGTAACTTTTGAAGGATTACCGACCATTAGTGGTTATGAAACACCAATCCGAATGTTGTTTATGAATCTTATTTCAAACGCCTTAAAATTCCAAGAAAAAGGCAATATTCCACACATTAAAATTGAGGGAAAAAAGAAAAATCAGCGATGGGAATTCCGTGTGCAAGATAATGGCATCGGAATCGAAGAACGCAACCTAGAAAAAGTATTTCAAATTTTTCAACGATTACAAAAAAGAAGCTTATACGATGGTTCTGGTATCGGATTGGCACATTGCAAAAAGATTGTTGATATGCATAGTGGTTCTATTTGGGTGGAATCAGAACTAGGTAAAGGCAGCACTTTTTATTTTTCCATTCCTACCTTCATCGAGAAAATCAAAAAGGAAGACTTCTTCAAACCCAATTGATTCAATTCGTATTTTTGCAAAAACACTCAAACATGTCTTTTGCAAATACCCCATTACAATTTCCCTGTGGCTTAACCATGCCCAACCGCTTTTTATTAGCACCTATGACCAACCGTCAAAGTCATAAAGATGGCACTTTGTCGGATGAAGAGTTTACCTGGTTGACCATGCGCTCTAGAGGCGGATTCGGAATGGTGATGACCTGTGCTTCTCATGTAAGTGAAAATGGAAAAGGATTCGAAGGACAACTTGGTATTTTCGATGACAAACACATAGAAGGACACCAACGATTGGCCACTGAAATAAAAAGGTTTGGCAACCTTGCTATATTGCAATTGCATCATGCAGGGATGCGATCTCCAAAAGAACTCATTCAAGGAAAACCAGTTTGCGCATCTGACAACGAAAAACACGATGCTCGAGGATTGTCTTTTGAGGAAGTTTTGCAATTGAAACAGGATTTTGTGGAAGGAGCCAAACGTTCTAAAAAAGCCGGTTATGACGGGGTTCAAGTACATGGAGCTCATGGATACATCCTTACCCAATTTCTAAGTAAGGAAATCAATCATCGAAAGGATGCTTACGGTGGTTCCTTTGAAAATAGAATGCGAATTTTATTTGAGATTGTTGATGAAATTCGATCCGTTTGCGGTCCAGACTTTTTGATATCCGTGCGACTTTCTCCAGAAAGATTCGGAATGGATCTACAAGAAACGAAGATGATTTGCGAACGATTCATCGCTGAGCAACAAATTGATTTTCTCGACATCTCATTGTGGGATGTTTTTAAAATGCCCGAAGACCCAACATATCAAGACAAATCCTTATTGAAGCATTTCACAGATCTTAATTACAAAGGGATTCCGTTGACGGTAGCCGGTAAAATTGAGTCCGCCAATGATGTTGAAAAACTACTCAATGCTGGAGTCGATTTTGTAGGGATTGGAAAAGCAGGAATTCTTCATCATGATTTTCCAAAGAGAGTTATGGCAGATTCAACCTTTACCGCGAGATCCATCCCAGTATCAGAAAGCTATCTGCAATCTGAAGGACTGAGCCCCAAATTCATCAAATACATGCGACGCTGGCCTGGGTTTGTGGAGGAATAGAATTTTATAACATAGATTTCTCGACAAGCTCGAAATGACAACAAATACAATCCAATAATGCAACTTCATCAGCGTTAAATTAAAGGATTTCCTTTCCTACTAAACCAGATTTCCGTACATTAGTTACTTGCTGTGACAAAGAACTAACTAAAGAATTGGTTCTCCCCCAATTGGATGAGAAGTGTAATGAGAAAAGTGCAAAACATTCTAAAACTTCATCCACTACAGCTATTCTTAGTTGCAGCGAGTCTTGGCCTATGCGTAAGTATTTACTCCAACGCAGGTCTTTCCAAATTTCCTTTTTTTAGAGCCATTACAGGTACCATTTCAGTCGATAGAGCCGTTGCTTGTCCGGGTGAAAATGCCACCATTACTTTCACGGCAAATGGAGGGGTTGCTCCCTACACATTTAACTATACAGAAAATGGAACAAGTCGTTCCGTGGTCAGTAACGGAGCTGGAGTTGCTACAGTAGTCAATAATGGAGCCACCTCTGGTGACTTTGAGTACATTTTACAGACTGTTGTTGACAACGCTGGTACCACAGAGAATATTAGTGGACAACAAGCCAACCTTAAAGTAAACGAAACACTGAATGTCGATTTTACCTTTACCAATGACGGCGGATGTTCAGGTGAACCCATTGATTTTGAAGCTACCGTTACTGGAAGCACCAACTATACCTTGGGTTGGGATTTTGGTGATGGAAGCATCGCTGAAGATGTCTTAACACCAACCCACGTTTTTGACAATGCCTTAGGTTGTGATACACGTGTTTACACCGTTCGATTGCTGGTGAAAGACGAAAATAATTGCTCTTTTGAAGTTCAAAAAACAGTTACCGTAAAGGAAAAACCAGACATTTCTTTCCGCGATCTTGATCGAAATTCATTCAATAATTGCGGTACCTCGGGGTCTGGAGGAAATTACACCATCAATGTAGGCAACACCTCTGCTTCGGATTCTTGTGTGGATTCCTATTTTGTAGATTGGGGAGACGGAAACACCACGGCAAATGCTACTTTCCCGCTTGCTCACAACTATTTGAGCGCAGGGAATTACAGACTTCGCATTCGTGCAGTTGGTGACAATGGCTGTGAAAACGAAGTAGAATACGCCATTGAAAATTCGAGTAATCCTGCAGGCGGGTTCGAGAGTCCAGGAAATACAGCTAATCTTTGTACACCTACTGGAGCCATTACTTTTAACATCACAAACTGGGGATTGAATACCCCAGAAACAAGATATACGGTAAACTTTGGAGATAACAATGAAGTCGTTTATACCCAGGCTGATTTAGAAGCCTCACCACAATACAACGCAGGAGATCCAGCTAGTTCTGCAGGCTTCCCTGTTCCTCACGTTTATACCGAAGGTAGTTGTGATTTGATCAATCAGCAGTACATTGCGCGATTGACGGTTTCTAATTCCTGTGGTTCAACATCCTTCTCAATTTCAAACATTCGTGTCCTTGATCCATCGGTACTGGATTTTAACAGTCCAGCTGGAGCCTGTGTCAACCAGCCTGTAACTTTTGAAAACCTTTCCGAATATGGTGAGGAATCGAATTGTACAGTCAATTCCGATGTTACTTGGGATTTTGGAGATGGAACGGTTCGCACCTTGTTCTCAGAAACGGAAGAAAACGACATCAGTCATACCTATACCACTCCTGGAAATTACACAGTAAAACTTACGGTACAAACCCGCTGTAGCACCGAAGAAATTACCAAGCAAATCTGTGTACAACCTGAAACAACCTCCTCTTTTACATTAGACCAAACAGAAGGTTGTGGACCAGTTGCCATAGCAGCTACCAATACGGTGGACAATTCGCAATTATGTCCCGGAGACAATGCAACTTATCAATGGACGGTTACCTATGCACCTGATAATTGTGGCACTGTGGCTAATTGGAACTTTACCAATGGAACCAATTCGACTTCTGAAAATCCAGAGTTTTTGTTTACCAATCCTGGGATTTACACGATTCAACAAGCAGTTACTACGGATTGCGGAACCGCAACAAGTACTCAACAAGTCAACGTAAAAAAACGAGCCGAAGCTGTTATTGCCAATATTGATGACCTTTGTGATATTGGAAGCATAACTCCAACAGCCACTGTTGAACGTTGTTCTTTTGATACCGATGCAGTGACCTATAACTGGACCTTCCCTGGAGGAACACCCTCAAGTTCTAATCAAGAAAATCCGGGAACAATCTCCTACAGTACCCCTGGAACTTATGAAGTGCGATTGCAAGTAACCACGCTTTGCGGAACTTCGGATGTAGCCGTTGAAACTTTTACAGTTTTTGAAAAACCTGTGGTGACCAATACTGTTTTAACACAAGAGGTATGTGCTTTTTTACCAACAACACCGATCAACCTAACCTCAAGTCTTCCCAACTCAAGTTTTAGCTGGACCGCAACAGGAGCGGCAGGTATTTCAAATTTTCAAAGCAGTGGAACTGGAGCTACCATACCGTCTCAAACCATATCAAATACCAATAGCACGGCGGGCACGGTGACCTACACCGTAACTCCAAGTAAGGATGGCTGTGATGGAGATCCTGTGGATTTTGTTATTACCGTAAACCCAGCACCCTTTGTGTCTACCCAACCAGTGGGTTCTGAGGTTTGTCAGAATGGAACACCCACCACTCTTGAAGTAGCCTATTCACAAGGAACAGGAACACCTTCCTACCAATGGTTTTCCAATACGACCAATAGCAATTCAGGCGGAACGGCCATTACAGGAGCGACTAGCGCAACTTACAACCCACCTTCCAATGTCGTCGGAACTACTTACTATTACGCTGAAATTTCTTTTAGTACCGGAGGCTGTTCTTTAATTACTTCCAATACGGCTGAAGTAATTATCACCCAACAACCAACCATCACCTCCACCGCCACCAATCAAACCATTTGTGAAGGAGGAACGGCCAATTCTTTGGAAGTGACCTATACGGGCGGAGTTGGAAATGCATCCTATCAATGGTATAGCAATACCGTGAACAATAATACTACGGGCACCCCTATTGTTGGTGCAACCAGTACAAGTTATACGCCTCCAACATTCAATACCGCTGGAGCTTATTACTATTATGTTACGATCAATTACGACGGAAACGGATGTAACCAAACCACTTCGGATGTTTATCAAATTAATGTAAACAACGATCCTATTATTGATACGCAACCTATTGCCAGTCAAGAATTATGTGCCAATAGCACACCGACAGATTTAACGGTTACCGCATCAGGAGGTTCTGGCTCTGCATTTAACTACCAATGGTTTCGCAATACAAACAATTCCAACGCTGGAGGAACACCCATAGGTGGAGCGGTATCTAATAGTTATACACCTCCAACAAATGCCATTGGCACCCAATATTACTATGTGGTTGTTTCACAAGTGGAATCGGGTTGTTCGGTGGTCAGTAATGTATCATCAGTCATCATTGACGAAGAGCCTGTGTTTACGACACAACCAACTTCATCTGTAGTTTGTGTGAATGGTTCACCTACCCCATTAGAAGTTGCTTATTCCAACGGACCGACTGCCGCAACTTACCAATGGTACTCAAATACCACTAATAGCAATTCAGGAGGGACCTTGATTGCAGGCGCAACAAGTTCAACTTACAATCCGCCAACAAATTCGGTGGGAACAATTTATTATTACGCAGAGATTTCTTTTGCAGGAGCAGCCTGTTCTTTAATTAGGTCCAACACGGCTACAATTGAGGTCACTGAACAAGTAAATATCACCTCAACGGCAACGACCGAAACAATTTGTGAAGGTGGAAATGTCGGACCTTTTGAAGTTACCTTTACGGGAGGAGCAGGAAATCCAACCTACCAATGGTATTTCAACACTGTGAATAATAATACAACCGGAATCGCGATTGGTGGAGCCAACGGATTAACCTACACTCCCAACACCTTTACAACTGCGGGTGACTTTTATTACTATCTGGTCATCAGTTTTGATGGTAATGGCTGTAATCAGGTTAGCTCAGATCTCTACCAGGTAACTGTTGTCGAAGATCCTGCGATTGATACCCAACCACTAGCTACTCAAGAAGTATGTCTAAATACCACTCCAACCAACTTAGAAGTGGTGGTCTCTGGTGGCACAGCATCAGGCTATACCTATCAATGGTATAGTAACAATACCAATAACAATACTGGAGGTGGAATCATTGCAGGAGCTACCAATCCGAGCTACACACCTGCTACCAACTTTGTAGGAACCCGATATTACTATGTAGAAATCACTCAACCTGAATCAGGTTGTCGTTCGGTTTCCAATGTCTCTACGGTGAGTGTGACGGAATTACCCACACTAACAACCCAACCAACCTCTTCTGAAGTTTGTCAAAATGCCGCACCAACTACCCTATCCGTAGCTTACACTGGCGGAACAGGTACTCCGAGCTATCAATGGTTTAGCAACACTTCCAATAGCACAGTTGGAGGAACACCCATTCCTGGAGCTACCAGTGCCAACTACGATCCCCTTTCAAATACTGTAGGAACAACCTATTATTATGCTACCATTTCCTTCAGTCCTGGTGGATGTTCAACATTAACTTCGGATATCGCTTCAGTGATTGTGTATGAAATTCCGACCATTGCTAACGATGCTATCCAACTAAATAGTGGGGCTGAATTCAATTACGATCCTTCTGCCATTGGAACCAATATTGTACCAACGAGAACCACTTATACTTGGGCCACACCTACCATTAACCCACCTGGTCTCATCAATGGAGCTACAGCAGGAGTAAATCAATCTTCCATCCGCCAAACTTTACAGAATACCAGTACTCAAGAAGTGTTGGTGACCTATGAAATTACACCCACCAATGGTACTTGTTCGGGGACACCATTCACCCTCGAAGTAACAGTAAGTTCTGCTTTAAATGTCACTGCAGCTATTACCAACATCAGTTGTTTCAATGCGAACGATGGGTCTATTGATACAAGTATTTCTGGCGGAGTTCCATTTGGAACTGGTGCCCCATATCTCACATCTTGGACAGGTCCGAACGGATTCACATCCAGCGACGCAGATTTAACCAATCTGGCACCAGGTTCGTATACCGTTAATATCGAAGATAGTGCTGGGGCGACTTTATCAGAAACCTATGTCGTTACTCAACCGAATGAGTTGCAAATTCAAACAGATACTGAAAGGAATATTAGTTGTAATCAAGGCTCCGATGGAAATATTTCTGTTACGATTTTAGGAGGAACTGCCCCGTTTACCTTAAATTGGAGTACGGCTAACGGATCTGGAATTGTACCCAATTCAACACAACAAACAGCTTTAACCGTCGGAACTTATACCTTAGATGTAACCGATGCCAATGGTTGTACCACTTCGGAAACCTATGTACTTACTGAACCAGACGCCTTAGGAATACAATTACAATCTCAAACCAATGTGCTTTGTTTTGGAGCCACTACTGGAAGTATCGACATCAATGTGACTGGAGGTACACCAACAGAAACGAGTCCGGGTGTGTTTGAATATACCTACCAATGGTCTGGACCAAACGGATTTTCGAGTAGCAATGAAGATTTATCTAATATTCAAGCTGGATCCTATACCGTAACCGTGACAGATAATTTGGGCTGTACCATTCCTTTAACTGTGGAAATCACCCAACCTGATGATATCGATATCCAAGTAAATAAAAACGACATTAGTTGCTACGGTCGAACCGATGGAAACATAGATATTTCTGTTTCTGGCGGAGTTGGTCCCTATTCAATTAGTTGGGACAATCTTGCCAATGGTTTTTCACTGACTGATTTGAGCGCAGGGACTTACACAGCCACGATTACCGATGCCAACAATTGTGTAAAAGTGGAAGCCATAACCATTTCAGAACCTGATTTCACCATGACAACCCGAGTAACACCGATTACTTGTAATGGAGAAACTGACGGTTCCATCACGCTAAATGTGACTGGAGGAGTCGCACCGATTAATGTGGAATGGGCCGATGATTCTACTGCCGGATTGACTCGAAATGGACTAGGCCCAGGAACTTATTCTGTGCGCATCACCGATAGTTCTCCAAGTGCATGTCCGATTGAAGAAACCTTCGTAATTATTGATCCTCCTGGAATGACGGTTACAAGCACTATAACCGATGCTGTGGATTGTGCTGTTGCCGATAGGGGAGCGATTGATCTAACGGTGGTTGGAGGAACACCACCCTATAGTTTTGTATGGTCCAATACAGAAACTACAGAAGATATTTCCAACTTGCCAGCGGGTGATTACTCTGTAACGGTGACCGACTCGCAAGGTTGTAACACCACCTCACAGTTTACTATTTTCCGTCAGGAAGACATCACCATTACCCTAGACCGTCAAATGGTACCTGATTGTCCAAACTTCTCAGTTTCAGAGCAAATTACCGCAACTACTAGTGGAGGTTTTCCACCCTATACTTACAGTTGGTCGGCAGGAACCGTAAATGCAAACAATCCTGCCATTATGAATGCTGGTCAAAATGGATCTTATGTATTAACCGTTACTGACAACAATGGTTGTTCGGCCACAAGTTCTTTTACGGTAAGTTTGCCCGAAACTGGAACACCTGATTTTTCCTATTCTTCAGCGGCTTTAACCAGTTATAACTTTTTATCCATTGATGATCCGATTCAATTTACCAACCTCACCGATGGTGATTACAGTTCAGTTCGCTGGGATTTTGGGGATGGAAGCGTCAATTCTTCTGAAGAAAATCCGATTCATACCTATGAGACAGTAGGAAGATATACCGTGCGTTTGACTGTAACTTTTGATTCAGGTTGTTTGGAAACCGTTGAACGTGACATTGAAATAACGATTGGGTACAAATTAATTTTGCCTAATGGATTTACACCCAATGGTGATGGTTTCAACGAAGTGATTCGTCCTTCTTTTGCTGGATTTACAGCCATGTCAATGACCATTTACGACAACTGGGGAACCACCTTGTATTTTGAAGAAGGGTCGACCAGTTTAACGGGTTGGGATGGAAAAATCAATGGACAACCCGCCATGCCAGGTAATTATGTCATGGTAGTGAAAGGAACGACCTTCAACAATCAAGAAATTTCAAAAACAACACCCGTAACCCTGATTCGATAGCATGAAAAAGATGTTTCTTTCCATATTGACTATGTTATCGCTATCGACAGCAGCACAGGATGTGATTTTCTCACAGAATTTCCTAGTTCCAGAAACCTTGAATAGTTCTTTTGCGGGTGCCATTCGTTCTACTAAATTCGGAACCGTTCACAAATCGCAATGGCGAAATAGCAACTTTAAAACGAACTCAAGTTTTGTTTTTATGGATACCTGGTTTGAAGGTTATCGCACGGGCGTTGGAGTTTCCTTTTTAAACCAGAATGAAACAGCTTCGTCTTACACCTTCAATCAAGTGAACTTGAACATCTCCATGCGTTTTCAATTGAATGAAGATTGGTTCTTTAGACCAAGTATCTCTACCGGATTCGGGATGAAAAGCTTCGGATTTCAAACCTTGGTGCTTGAAGATCAAATCAACATCACCAACAACTTGGTAAATACCTCATCCATTGATCCAGCGGTATTGGGTCAAAAACGAAACTTCTTTGACTTTAGCTCTTCCTTGTTGTTTAACAATGACGAATCTTGGTTCGGAATTACCATGCGTCATTTGAACAGACCTAATATTTCCCTAACTCCGAATGGCAACGTTCCTTTGGATATTTTTATGTCGGCCCATGGAAAAATCTACTTGCCTTTTACAGAAAACATCTACTCTTGGATTGCCAGCAAATCGAAGTTTTACCTCTTGGCAAATTTTATGATGCAAGGCAATGTCAATCGATTCGATACTGGTATTCAATACACTTTTGACGATCAATTTTCCTTGGGATTAACGGTAGCTACTTCCCCATTGAAAAACAATGACAATCCGAATTTTGTAAACTCGATCAACACCTTTGCCGGATGGAAATGGGAAGGTTGGCGTTTTGGGTATTCTTATGACATCAACACTACAGATTTATTCAATACCGGTGGGATTCACGAATTCTCGATTTCTTACGATTTCAACATCAACATTCGCGCTTTGAATCGCTATAAGTGTGTGCCTTATTTTTAAGGTTTAGTTTATGGTTATTGGTTAATGGTGTCATTCTCATAAAAACCGTAATCCAGTGATTATCTTCTAATAGATTTCCAATCAAGTTGGGCATGACAGTATTCCCTAATTGTCACATCGAGTGATTCTGATAAAATCAGAATTGTATCGAGATGAAAATGTCATCCTGAGCTTGTCGAAGGAAAACTGTTCTCGATACTATTTTTCTCCTGCATCGAAAAATCACTCGAACTGACAAGGAAAAACCAAAATCTAATTCTTCACAAACTTCAAGGATTCCCGTTGACCGCGATCATTGGAATACAATAACAAATAGGTGCCTGGTGCCATTTGGAGTTCATCAATTGGTACTTGAAATCCGCCTCCTTGATAATCTAATTCTCCTTGATAAATGGTTTTCCCTAAAATGTCTAAAATCTGAATGGTATTGGTTTGTGAATTTGAATCTATCCCTTTCATAAACATTCGGTCTTGAACCGGATTAGGGTATAAGGTCACTGGCGTCAAATGTTTATCGATGGAGCTTACCGACAAGGTATTATGCGATTTATTGACCTCGTAACTTGACGGATAACCATACAACAAAATCTCATTCATGGAAGCATAAGGACTCGCCATCATGGCCAACCTAAGTTTGCTTGTAATTACCGAAACCTCGTGGGTTTTCCATGTATTGTAGGCATCACCAGATTCTACGATCAAGGGCAGCCAAGTATTATTGGCTTGGTACTCGATGATAAAATCATTACGATTATGCATATCGTGTAGCAAAACCTTTGTCAATTGGTAATTGCTACCCAAATCGACCTCTACGTAATACGGAGCTCGGATGTCGTTGTAATAGGGTTTCCAACTTTTACTGATTGGGTGTTCACCTGCAAAGGGATCTACCTGTTGTTCATCGAACAAATACGCTGGAGCATCTACACTTCCTCCCTGTACCAAATCACGAACCATAGAAGCATCAACTACAATTTGTTCTTCGATTGCTTTGGTTGGAAATGACATCACCGGATATCCTCTCAATACCATTTCATTCACTGCTGCATAGGGACTACCTGGCATCACCAACCGTAAATAACGAGCCACTGTATTGGTTTTATGCGTTTTCCAAGTGCGAAACTTATCCAAGTTTTCATAAATCAAATCCGACCAGTTTTCTCCATCACCAACTTGCACAACAAAATCATTGGTACTGTGCATATCGTGCAACCAGATCTCAGAAATATGATGATCGCTACCCAAATCAATTTCCACATAATACGGAGCCTTGGTGTCGTTATAAAAAGGTTTCCAAGATTCACTAATGGGATTCTCTTTGTTTTCGAAATCAATGTTCTGTTCGTCAAATAAATAATTCGGTGAATTCACAGAACCACCAATCACTTGATCTGAAATCATGGAAGCATCAACAACGATTTGCTGAGCCTCCTTTACAACAGGATACCCATAAATCAATACCTCATTGATGGCAGCATAGGGACTCTCATACATGGAAAACCGCAAAAATCGAGTCTCTACAGCCGTTTCATGAGTTTTCCAAACATTGAATCCCTCACCAGGCTCAACCACTAAGGTGTTCCAATCAACACCCGTATAGTATTCCACCACAAACTCATGTGTTGAATGCATGTCGTGAAGACTAATTTCAGAAATAAAATGTTCGTCACCCAAATCTACAACAGCATGGTAAGAAGCTTCGTTCATGGTATAATCGGGCTTCCAAGACTTGCTAATGGGATGTTCATTGTTTTCTGGATTTACCATTTGTTCATCGAACAAATAAAGTGGGGAAAATACCGATCCTCCATACACAGAATCCATCACCATTTCTGGCGATACAACCAACAATCGAGGTGTGGTGGCCGGATCGTCATAATCAAAGAATTCTGGTCCGCCTGGCGCACCCATACCAATAAACTCAGGAGCGCTACTAGCGACCAATGCGTAATTATTTGCAGTTATATCTTCAAACTGAATTTCGGGAATATTCGCTAGTGTATTGTTACTCAATGATTCGTTATTATTGGCAGTTCCATCGTTGTAGAAATTCATGGCCACGTCATAGGTATTGTCATTGACCGTTAAAAAATTGATTTCATTATAATTCTTGATGACTTCGTTTCCAGTTAAGGATTTGAAGTAATTATCACTCATGGAAATAGGTGCGATGGAATCGGAAAAAATGCGATTGTCGGAGAAGATCCCTTTGTTGTTGGCGATATAGTTGTCGGTAAAATGCAAATCGCCCTTCCCGAAGTTGATAATGCCATAATCTGGAGCTCCCATCATAATATTATGATGCACCTTGGCTACCGAATTATCACCGATTTGTAGGTTGTTTCGATGGAAGTTCAACCCTTCCAATCCGGCGTTAAGCAATGTATTGTTCCGAATCTCAACATCCTCTACCATGTTCGCAATTTGGATGGATTCACGAAGGGTATTGCGAATGATATTGTTATAGATTTTCACGTGCTTGAATTCCATTCCCGGCGATTTGGTCTCGCCCAAGTACAATCCTTCGGATACTCCTTCAATAAAACAATCGTGAATGGAGAGACCGTCAAACACGGGATAAGGAACTGGCGGATTTCCATTGTAATCCTCTTTGGCCACGATGCCGAAAAATCCGTCATGACTAATTTTTACAAACTCCGCTTCACAGTCAGAACTCAATTCGGCAAAAGAAATTCCTGCTTCGTTAGCCTCCAATAAGAATCCGTATTTATATCCTGGATGTCCGTTTCCACTAACTTTGATGTGTTTGGCATTGAAAAAAACCAATGCGCCCCAATCGCCAGTATTGGTCGCTTGAATATGTACTTGTCCGGCATGATTAATAATCACAATTGGATTGTTAGGATCTCCTTCCAGTTGATCAAACTGTAAAGGTCGGGTTCGCGTAGAAGCCACGAATAAGGTATCACCTCCAGAGGGTTTAAATCCGAGGAAATACTCATCAATGCGCTCAGGAGCATTTTCATCGATTATAAAATTTCGGTTTTGGGCATTTGCATTGAGCAATGCAAACATCAAAAAGCAAATCAATAGCACAGACTTGCCAATGGAGAACAGGTAATTGTTTCGCATGACGCTAATAGTTAATTTTTGGGTAGGGCAATGCCCTGTTATTCAAAGATTATAGTTGGGAAAGTGTCGGTAAGATGCATAATGCCATGGGTGAGCTGCAACTTACGTATGATAATTTGTTCGCGTGAGACAAATGTAGCCTTTTTTTTGAGGCATGCAATTAACCTAGGTTACTTTTTGGTTTTTCGTAACGAACTATGGCATAATGCGATTCTGATGAAATCAAAATTGTATGGAGATACTCCCCGTTCTCGATACAATTTTTATCATTCCTCTAAAAATGGCTCGAACTGACAGTTGATTTTGAATATCTCATGAAGGGTGAATATTCATTGCACATTGATTGTAACTTATAATAGGGTAATCATCGACTCAATTCCACCGAAGAAAAGAAAACGCCTTCATGGTTCATGTAAGTATCAGAGGCCTTATTCAAATCAAGAGGTCCGCCATGAAAATTGGTTGCTTGAAGTTCCAATTCATTGAAAATACAAGTCGTTGCCGCATAGTCCCAGAGGCTACCACCACCTTTTTCTTCCTTGGGGGTTTTAATCATGCAAGCAGGTGCTTCCTCGATGACTCGAATGGCATTCCATACTGCTCCACCTCCAAAACACTCTTTTTTAACAAGTAATTGATAATCATTAACTTGAATATCTATTTTGGCACGAATTTGCTCCGCATTTGGAATCTCATGAAGCAATTTGTCAGAAATGAAACTTAGAACTTTATTATCAGTAGATCTCGGTTGCCAAGATTGATTATTTCGAAATACGCCACTTCCCTTAATCGCATGATACAATAGATCTGAAGTGGGATTGTAAACGACCCCAATTAATGGTATTCCCTCTTTTGAAACCAAGGCAATCGAGACCGCATATCCAGGTTCTTTTCTAATGAATGCTAAAGTTCCATCCAAAGGATCTACACACCAAAAGCAATCCTTCTTCAATCGACTCCCATCATCAGGCAATTCCTCTGTTAGGAATGCGATATCGTACTTCTCAGAAATTGGTTTTAGAATTTCCCGAATGATTCCGTCGCACTCACGATCAATTTCAGTAACCACTTGCGAAGCATAATTAGTACCACCATCTTTGTGATCAACAGCAACGTTATCCTTTGCAGCATTTCGAATGACTGCACCAGCGGCTTTGGCTGCTTTAATGGCGCTATTTGCAAGTTCCTTAAAATCCATCATTTTATCCTTTCAATAACTTCTCGAGTTATTCGTTCGCTATACGAATTAATTTTCCAGTGATCTGGACTCCATCCTTTTAAAAATCGATGAAAATCAGCCCAAGCCACTCGATACAACAAACGCCATTCCGTTTCTAATTCTAAATTGGGCTCCGGCAAAGCCCTTTGCAAGTATTTAAAATAGCTATCTAGAATTTGATCTTCGAGTCGTTCGCAATCCGATTCCGACAAACAGCTTCCAACAAAGTAGGCCAAGTCCTTCATACCACATCCACCACCGACATATTGAAAATCGACACCCGCGACCCTTCCATCCTCAGAGAAACAGAAATTGGCTAATTTGGCGTCGCCGTGAACAAGGGTTTTGAATCGACAATTGTTTAACCTGGCATCAATAGCTGCCGCAACTTTTTTCAAATTTTCATCTTGTAGTGCATGAAGTTCTGACGGACGTGTATCCAAATGCCAATAGGTACCAATGGACCAAATTCCCTCTGGATGTGCTCCCAAAAAACTTGCATGAAAATTAGCCAACCACTCGATACAGGCATTGAATTCATGCCAATTCAGTTGGTGTTTTCGCAATGGATATCCGGCAGCATCCAAATCCTCAAGCACAATAAAAATATCTTTATCCGATTGTTCAACTCCAAAACATTTCGGAAGTCTGCTTTTCGATGTACTACTGTAATTCTGATACCAGTAACTCTCAACCTGATAGGATTTGAGTTTCCGTTGGTGACCGATGTCCGTATTCCAACCACGAGGATGGGATGTTTGGTTATCCAATTGAATGTGCTTCACTACCACGGTTTTTTCAGTAGAATTTTGTAGTTCGATCCGCAACATTTCGCCATACCCACTCCATAATGTTTGAATACTTTCTACCACCTGCATATCGGTGGCTCCGGTTGTTGAAAGAATAAAGGATTTTAATTGGGTATTCATGCCAATCAAAGATAAGGATTGGAATGTGAATTTAGACCTAGCTGTCACACTGAGCCTGTCGAAATGCTTGTTTTTCGGGAATTTGTTAATTTATTAGTATTGTCATTGCGAAGCTTGAAAAGCTGTGGCAATCTGTCCAATAAGATTACTTCATTCCGCCTGTACTCCTTTCGGAAAAAATAAAATACCTCTTACTAAATCCTTTTAATTCCCGAACTGCCTCATTCCCTATTAAACTTAAATCTTCAAATAAAAGGTGATCATTGTTAATTGATAATTGTTCCCCGTAACCTGACAAATGTCATTTTTATTCTCCTTTATGACTTTTAGTTTTGGATATACAAACAATTCTATTCATCTATACCGAAAATCATTTGGTCGAACTTATGAATTTAGAAATGAATAAACCCGATAATTTTATGTGACAGTAACTAAAAAGATTGAAATCATGACAGCAACAGATTTATTAAACCTCATTTGGGGAAAGGCATACTTCGAATTTAACTCTCAAAATAGCGGCGTTATCAAATCAAAATTTGATTTTGAAAATTGCCATTGTCGAATCTGTGATGAACTGTTGCATGAATACCAGTCGAAAGACGGAATTCTGGCCGAATATAACATTCAACCGGACGCGATAACCGTTATTCTCGATCCTGATTACTTCTACACCACTTATGGTGATTACTACCAGGACAATTACATCTATGACAAAATAGAGGATGTGTTCAACAAACTAAACTGGAAACATATTCCTAGAATTGAAATTGTTCAAGCCGAAATGGAATGCGTTTCTTAGCCATTCTTCCCATTTCAATATTCTAAGTTAACAATGTTATTGTACTTGGTTCTTGAATCAGGAGTCAAGAAAAAAGATGAATTGCCAATATCATCCAGAGCCTTTCGATACTTCGACTTCGTTCAGTACAGGCCCACAATCAAGAGAGGCTTATCGAAGGATCTCACTATGAAGAATTATCAATTGGCTCGAAAAGAAATTCAGAATTCAACGCTGTTATCTCGACCAGCGTGGAGAGAGCTTGAGATTTCTCCATTTCATTTTATTACAGTCGAAATGACACTTAGGTCTCAATTGTCATCCTGAGCTTGTCGAAGGATCTCATTACAAAGATTTCTCGACAGCCTAGAAATGAAAATTGTTAATTGATCATTGATCACTGAAATCTGTTATCGAAAAGGATCACTCCACTTCACATCGGTACTTACCGAATTGTCTGTTAGTGTTTTCAAAAAAGCAACCAAGGCATCTTTTTCTGCTTGGGTAAGATTCAATCGAACAGGATTGCCGTTAGGATCCTGTAAGGCTGGTGCCAGGGTAGGATGATCTTGAATCCCGCTGTTATAATGTTCTACTACTTCCTCAAGCGTTGCAAACCGGCCATCATGCATATAAGGGCCCGTAAGTTCAATATTTCTCAGCGTGGTAGTTTTGAATCGACTATCAAAAATGGGGTCCGTAAATACCGATCCGGCTCCAACGTCAGTTGTAAAAGCATCCAATCCGTTGTTCATTGGACCTGGATTGGCACTTACGAATGCCTCGGTGGTATGACATCCAAAACATGCTCCACCTCCCTGATTTACAGGTCTAAAAAACAAATCCTTCCCTAAGTTTTCTTCAGCTGAAAAATTTGGGAAATTATCTCCAGGATTCCCAACCATGGCTCTTCCATCGTCATATCGACTCGAATAGCTAACAATACTTCTTACGAATTGAGATAAGGCCCTTGAAATTTTTTCTGAGGTCACTTCTTCAGATCCAAACGCATTTTGAAATAACTGCGGATAATAATCTTGCTCTTGAACAGTACTTACAATTTCGTCTATGGTCATACCCATTTCTACGGGATCCTGGAAAGGCATTAGTACTTGTTCTTCCAAAGTACTTGCTCTTTCATCCCAGAAAAATCGGCCTCTTTGGTAATACCTAGCATTGATTAGTGTCATAGAATGACGGCCCGTTCTGCCACCATCAAAGCCAAGGCTCAACACTTCATCATCGGAAAATCCTTTGTCTTGTTGGTGGCAAGAGGCGCAGGATACTGTTCCGTTTGCACTTAACTTTTTATCATAGAACAACACACGACCGAGTGTTGCCCCATCGTTGGTAATTGGATTTGTAATGGGCGTGTTGTCGATGCCGTTGACTGAAGTTGGTAACGGACCACCTGCATTCACCAAAAAATGATTGGGGAGATTTGTATTTTCATAATCGAAAGCTGTTGTTGGAAGATTCAATACGCTCGAAATCGCATTGTTTTCTATAACCTCATATTCAGACTCTTCACTGCCACTGCAGGAAACAAATAGGGTGAATACAAACAAGCTTAAAACGGTAGTGATGACTTTTCTCATGGGTAAAAGTGTTTTGGTTTTACCTTTAGACCTAGAGAATTCGAAATAGTTTGGAAAGAGTATTAAAAGTTATTGGTTGGTGGTTCATGGTTGATGGAAAAATGAACAATGAACAATTATCATTCATCAATTAGCAGTTATTATTTATCAATGTGTTTTGTGAGTTTGAAATGCTGACTTTTCGCCTTCTGCTTTAATCTTCAACAACTAATCGCCGTCACATTGAGTGATTCTGATGAAATCAGAATTGTATCGAGATGTAAATGGTTCTCGATACAATTTTTCTCGTTCCTCAAAAAATCACTCGAATTGACATTCAGAAATTGACTGTAATTGCGAGACACTAAAGGTCGTGGCAATCTGTTTAATCAAACTATAAAGTGATAGTTATCAAGACACTTCGACAAGCTCAGTGTGACATTGCGATTTAAATTACCATTACACCTACAACCATCAACCAACAAAATTACCAAGTCTTCGCTTGAAACCCTTCTTTCGAAAACAAATCCGAAGGCAAAGAATCTGGAATCTTCATATCGAAATAGGTTTCTTTCATGGTCATTTTTCCATTATTGAAAAATAATACCTCAGGAGAAATCCATGTCTTTCCCAGTTTCTCGTACTTATGGAACTCCACACCAGAAGTCATTCCGTTTGGAGCGGTTGTTTTAATCTTATAAAACAATAATCGTTCTTTCTCAATCCATACTTGTTTCTTCGTTGGGTCACCAATGATGTAATACCTCTCATCTTCATCCAACTTTGAAAAATCAAATCCAGCGCTTTTTAATTTTGAAATAGTAGTATCCGCAGGTTGGCCATATACATTGAATCCCAACTCCAAAGCATCGTGGACTCTTGGTCCACGATTTACGATTGCTCCTTGATTGTAGACATAGAGCGAATCGTTTCGAAACAAATATCCTGCATCAGAGGAAATTGAATCAAACTTAATGATCAATCCTTCTCCTAAAGTAATAGCCTCCCACCAAATTTGCTCTCTTTGGATGGTATCCCCCTTGTAGAAATACACATTTTGCGCGAAGGTTAAATGCGGATACCATTGCCCCTCGTACTTATCGTGCATTGCTTTGATGACATCTTCTCCTGATTGGATGGAATTGCAGGCGGAAATCGTACAAAGAGTCAACAATAAGATGCAGGTAAATTTGATGGTTTTCATGATAAAAATTGAATTGTTGGGTTCTAAGGTAGGAAAGTTTTAAAGACAAACCTTACTGTATACGTTTATTGACCCCATTGACAAAATGATCGATCACTTTCAGTTCTTTTGCTAATCGCGAGCCTTGGAAACCCTTAAAATCCCCATAGTCAACTTCTTTATTATAAGCTTGTAAATAAGCCTGGGAGAGCGGCAAATAGGTCCAATGCCATGGCTCTTCTTGATATCCTTTCCGATTGGGATCTGAAGTATATACCTGGTAGAATCCGTAGCGATTCGCATTGTTTTGAATCCAGTTGTGAACTTTTTGCCCCTTTGTCGATTTAAAAAACTTCGGACTCAAACTGACCAAATCTAAGTCAGTCCCCCAATGATGTCGTGAAGTGGATGGCATCGAACTATACTCCAAAATTTTGATTGCCCGATCCTTAGGCTTTAAGTTAGAATAGCTTTTCCATTTTCGTTCCCAAATCCACTTTTGTTCGTAAAAATTACGAGTCCCTGACAAGATTTTGAGTTCGATTCCCTCTTTTATGGCAGCCACATACATTTTTACATAGGCCTCGTATACTTTCTTTTGTAGCCAAATTTCCTTGGAACAAAATTTCGCATCCACCTTTATGAATCGATCATCTTTTCGATAATCAAACTTCCCCAGCAAAAAGTTCTTTGATATGGTTGGGATGGAATCTATTTGTTGTCGATTCGTCATCTGACCATCTAAAATTGAATCAGAACTTTGATTCTGAACTAAAAGATTTAAGAAAAGGATTAACAATACCAATAACCTCATTCGGAGAAGAATTTGAATGGGAAGGTAGTGGTTTTTGGATTAATGCAGAGTGTGAGGAATTTAGGCGGGAATGGTGGTAGTAAATATTTTTATTTATTTAAATCCTTCATTAGTTCATTTCATTAAGTTTAGTTCATCTTCTAAATTCATTACTATTTTACTATTATTTGAATAAACATAAACAAGTAAATTTCCCTTCTTTTTAACAATTGAATCTTGTAATTTTATTTTTGAAAAAAATTGTTCATATAAATAGACTTTCTCTTCATTATTTAATAATAATACAGGATTGTTATGATTACTTTTTTCCCTATACTTTTTTACAACAACACCATTAAAACTCATATTTATATCTATTTCATAAGCTATTTTATAATTCTCTTCTTTAGTATTAACAAAAAAATCATTGTATACAAGGTATATGAAAACTATACCTAAAATCACAAATAATAAATTTTTCAATTGTTTAATTGATAATTCCATTTTTAAAATTTAATAAAACTGTATTAAAACCTGAAATCATCGCACCCGCGTTTGCTCCAGAAGGATGATCTATGAGTTTACTAATTTCGTAATTATCTCCAAGTGTTTTCCATTTTCGAATAGATAGATATTTATTCCCTTCAACACCAAGAACAAAAATAACGGAATCAATTTAAATCTGCGGGATTCATTTCACTGGCGGGAAATGGGCCCTAGGTTTTGACTTGCGCAAAAGCTTCAGCACTATTAAGTAAAGGGATTCATTGCTCTTCGAGCAATGGGCCAGGAAGGTAGGCCTTACAAAAGCCTCAAACCTGAAAGGTTTGGCTTGTTTTATTTCTAAAATTTACCGAAGCGGGCTCCGTAAATTTTAGAAATAAAAAAACCTCTCAAAAAATTGAGAGGCTTTTGCGGTCTGGACGGGACCTTAAATAGATTACATCATTTTACTTGATTTTATATAATATGTTGATTATCAATATAAATTTAAAATTTAACACTCTAATATTATTCCAATTATCGTTATTTTATTTAAGTTTGTTGCACAAATGTTGCACAAAATATGAGTCACTACAATTTTTATTTGAGAGAAAACTATGTAAATTCAAATGGAAAATCTCCAATCCTTTTGAGATATTATCAGGATCGAAAAAACAGAATTCAAATCAATACAAAGATAAATATATCTTCAAGATATTGGAGTAAAGCTAAAAACAGCTTGAAGAACTCTTCAGAAATTCCTGAAGAAGTAAAAGAGTTTGAACGAATCCGAATTTTAGCTGAAACGATAGTTAATCATTACAAATCGAATCATAAGGAATTAACCAAAGAGAAATTTAAGCAACATTTTTTGAAAAACGATTTGTCAGAGTTTTCAACTCAGGAAGTTGAGTTTTACAATGAGCTTGATGAGTTCATATTAGAAAGAACTGACCAAGTTGTTGCTGATGTTATAAAAGATTACAAAAGTCTACGGAAACATTTATTGGCGTTTGATGAATTCAATAAAAGTGTTATGACTTTCGAATCGATCCATTATGAGTTTTACAAAGACTGGACAACATACCTCGCTAACCATGCAACAAAAAGAAATGGAGAGGTTGGGCTGCGGAATAACACCATTGGAAAGCAAGTAAAGAACTTGAAAGTGTTTTTGAATGATCGAATGAGTTCAAGAAGAATTCCTCCGATTGACTTAAAAGATTTCAAAGTTGTTCAAGAAGAAATAGATCATATTTATCTGGACGATAATGAAATTACTGCGATAAGCAAAGTTAAGTGCAAAAAGAACTCAGTGGAAGAAAGAGCGAGAGACTTATTTGTAATTGGCTGTATGACTGGATTACGATTCTCTGACCTTATTAGAATTAAACCTGATTATATTAAAAATGGATTGCTCGAAATCCGTCAGAAAAAGACTTCAAAAAAAGTCATAGTACCACTTCGTAAGAGAGCAGCGAAGATTCTGGTAAAATACGATAATCATGCGCCTCAAATAAAAAACTATGACTTCAATAGAGTCATCAAGCTTTTAGGTCAAAAGGCTAATATTGATGAAACTGTTGAGTTAGAACATAAAAAAGGAAATAGAAAAGTCATTACCAAATATAAAAAGTTTGAACTGATCGGTTCTCATACATGTAGACGGTCCTTTTGTACAAATGCTTATTTAGAGGGAATTGATACTCAATTGATCATGAAGATATCTGGCCATAAGACCGAAAAAGCATTCAAACGATACTTGAAGCTATCTAATTACGAAGCAGCTCTGAAGATGAAAGAGGCTTGGGGAATATAGTCCTCTAGTATGACTCGAAGTGCCAAATTATCTAAAACTAAGGCAATCAAATTGACATCTAGTTTATGGTTAATCAGGAAATTCATTTACGGTTCTACCTTGTTGTTTGTAATCAGTAAACCAAGCTAATTCCTTAATATTTGCTTCTATAATCTTCTCATCTTCTGAAGTAAACCTTTCATAGTTCTTATAAATTTTAAAAGCAAAATGTGGATTCTTAGTCATTCCAATTAAAACAAAAGTCTTATGCTTATACTTGTAATAATACGCGAATGTTTCGAAGATGAGTTCAAATAATCGATATATTATTTCCTTCTCCCATCCACTGTTAAAATTAAAAAATACTATCGCTAAATCTCCAAACTCTACAAACCTCCTGTGCACTAAATTTTCGGGATAGTCTTTTATTTTATTGCAAAAATCATAGAAGTCGCTTACAACAGCTCGCCGTTGCAATCTGTTTAATGAGAGTAATTCTTTAGCTACAAGTTCTTTCTCAATATAATCGTATTTTAAAACCTCATTGAGAACAAATCCATCCAAGAAATAACTTACACTATCGGCGAAATCTTTCTTGAATGATTTCGGAGACAGCTTATACTCAGTCCATGCTCCTGAAAGATCCAAAATCATACCGTCAGCATCAGAGGCTACAAACGAGTCTGGAAAGCTCCTAGTGTTTTTAAAAAAGTAAGACAATAAATCTTTTTCTGTACCTATTATACTAATTGAGTTGTTGAGATTCTTATTTAAATATAACTCATCATCTTCAATAAGATTTTGTTTGGGGTTTGGATTGAGGGCTTTGACATTTTTTGATTTAAATAGCAATTCTCTTTTCTCTAGATAGTCAATAAAATCAGGTACTGTATCGAGTTCTTCGGTTATTACTTTGAAAGTATCTTTATCAAAAATTGTAATGAAGTCATCTTTTTCTGTAGTTCTAGCTATGTCATAAAAATTGACTCCTTGCCCTAAATTTTCGATAATCTTAAAAACCTTAGTTATATTATCTTTTGGAAACCTTTCAACCTTTTTATCTGGATGCTTTATTTCCACCAAATCGTTATCAAATAGAGTCCGATATCCGCCATTTAATTGCCTGACAGCCTTTTCAATTGTCTTTTTAAAGTATCTCGTATGATTTCCTTTAAATTCATAGTTTTTGACCGAGAATATGATCGTAATATTTTTAAATATTACTAGTAAATCGCAGATTTCCTTTTTACTTCCATTTTCATATTTGGGGCTAGGGTAACACCAATACTTAAAAAATGACTTGTACGCAATCTCATTGACAAACTGCTCACCAATATTTCCTTTTAAATAACTATCCATCATTATTTTTCAATACCTACACTAAGGTTATGATTCGTAATAATACTTAAAATCATCTAAAAACTTATTATTATCTTCCTCTTGAAAGTATTGTTTTTGCTTTTTAGATATATTATTTGGAATACTATTTAAAATCTCAGAAAGATCGTCCCTTAGCAAATTATTGTCACTAATATCTTTTATCAAAATAAAGGCTCTCTTAAACTTAATATCCTGTTTTTCAGACTCTTCTTTGACAGCAATTATTAGCTCCTCTTTCTCCTCTTGTGTAATTAAATTCTTTTTAATGGTTGATAAATAGCTTAATATTAGAAATTGATCATACATAGCCTGAAAAAATTCATTTTCAAAAAAACCATTAAAACCTAATACTCTGAAGATGTCTCCATCAGAAGAATAAAACGTTAATGCCTCGTAATTATCAGATAACTTTTTAGCTAAAAAAATAGTACTACTCTCTTTTGCATGAAATTCTATGATGGTTTTGAAAAGAAATTCCGTAGCTCTAAAAGAAAAAGACGAATTTCCAACTGTTCTAATCACTATATTTAAGAGTCTATCTTTATCTAAAGCATTTTGGTACATATTGACCCAAGTTCTCTTAAATTCTTGAAACTCTTCTTCATTTAAGCCATTTATTGAACGCCATAAAAAGATAATTACGCAACGGTCATAATCTAGATCAATATTATTTTCTGCTATATAGTAAACAATATTTTTAACCCATTGACTCCTTCCTGAAATGCTAATTTCGTCCATAGCCCAATTACCACCTTCAAAAACATGAATAATATCTTTCAAAAAATTATCGGAAAGAGCTTTAATTAACTCTTCCAAATCGGTATCCATTGATAAGCCCTTACCTAGAATAGCTTGCTGAATTTCTGGAGCTAATTTATCATCAGAGTTTAAAACTATAGCTTTGAGCCATCTACTCTCATTATCTATTACCAAGGTATCTAGTATTACTGTTTTCTCCGACTCTGTCAGACTATTCCATCTACTCAATGCCCAACAAATATTGTATCCGATAAAATAGGTTGGAAGCTTTAAATCAAAGAATCTCTTGAAAATATTTTTCCGATAATGAGAATGTTTTGATGTAGAAACAATAAGAAAGTCTATTAAACTCATCTCCCAATTGTCGAGAATTTTACCTTTACTTCTTTCGATGATTCTTTGAAGCATTTTCTTGGAAATTCTAACAGCTTGTTCGGGATAAATATGCCTTTGAGCTTCATGCATCATCCCAGAAAATCTTGGTGTATGGGAAAATTTGATAGACGAAGGAAATACATTCAAGAAATGAGGGAAATAATCCCCCCACAGTTTCCATAACCAAGGGCGTTTGTTTTTTTCGATTTCTTTCCACCGAATACTATCTTCAGCATAGTCAGTTGAAAAATTTGACATAAGGTTACTAGACCTTATGCAGAATATTTCGTTTGTCTTAAAAAAGTATAGAAATCTGTCGGCAATTTCCTTGTTCAAGGACTTTCCGTTATTTGTTAACCCTTGGAAGAATCCTTTTAAGGCATAAAAAATCACACTGGGATGTTCGTCGTCTAAAATTTTATCTTTTAGAAAAGAATTCTGAAAAGTGTTGAGATTACAAAAATAAATATAAGCGCAAAGATTTCTTATAAAGACTTCGTCCCTCTTAAAAGCATATTCAAGGAATTCAATATTTACTTCAATTATAGACCCGTTCATCGACATTAAACCTTTCCAAAGAATATCTGTTCCTAAGGTCATATTATTTCTTAATCTCTCTATAACGTAACTAAAACTTTCTTCATCGGGATAGGCCGACTCTCTATCATAGAAGGTAGCTTTACTCCATTTTACTGGAATTCCATTTGAAAATATAACCCCATAATATTCAGCCTTAGATTGCAAATTAAAAATGATATTCTCTCTAACATCCTTGCCCAACAAAGAGTTATTGTAATTTTTCATGAGAAATAAGAAACACTGATCAATAACTTTAGGAAAGATACACTCGCTAGCAAGTTTGTGTGCAAAATCAAGTACTTTAACCTTATGCACATCATCCATGAAATTATATATAAGGTCAAGATTCTTTGCACAACGAAAAGCACTGTCAATATTTAGACTGGTGAGTACATTAAAAATATGAATGAGAATTCCATTTTGTTTAATAGTACTAATCTTTCTAAGTATGGTTATACCTATCTCTCTATAATGCGGATGGGAGAAGAAATATTTGTTATCAATACACTTTAGATATCCATAGCCCCATAAAAGATCTAATTCTTTTTCAATCGTGTTCGTGTTACCATACTTATCAGAATATGATGGAAATATAAAAGGTTTTTTATCCTTGTCTAAAAAACTTTGTACAAGATCCTCATCCTTTTGTTCAATTGACAAAAAATCTTGTTTCTCCTGAAAAATATAATCCAGATCTTTCGTTGATAATCCATCGATTGTATTACAACCCAGGCTTAAGATTACTAATATTTTCCAAGTATACCCACCTCTTTTGATGAATTCATTACTTATTTCATCAATATCTATTTGAGCCATATTAAAAAGCTCTAGCTCTGAAAAATTCTTGAACTTTAATTCTTTCTCGTTTGATAGGTGATTCAGCTGACCTATCTGAATAGGTTTATCATTCTTGATGAGATTTAAAACATTAAGGAAATTTTGTTCGAGTAATTGCTCTTCTTGTTGAATTTTCCTCCAAAACTTTTCTAAGAATTCAGTATCATGAATATATAAATTATACCAATCTACACCACCAATAGTACACTTACTTAGATCACTCTCGTTAAAAATAGAATAGACAATTTCAACTCTAGAGGTAATAATAACTAAATTATTCTCAGAAATATTACCTAGCAAATCTCTTATTAACTTCAATGAGCTACTCTCTTGGTTGGCTATAGTATGCCCAAAAGGATCTTCTAAAATACACAGTCTTTTATTACCGGTAGATTCTAAAAACAGTGACGCCGCTCTGACCTCTGACACTCTTTTAAATTGATACGATTCTTCCAAGAAAAAATATCTTGCAACTTTTTTGGCCAATTCAGATTTACCGCAAAAAGAGACTCCTGTTAAGAGTAAAATTTTATCTTCTTTTAGTCTTTCGATTAATTCAAGTTCTATGTTTCTATCTACATAATTATTAGAAACAACAGGTACGAAAGGGCCATCAAGAGAATCTAACTTATCGTATATTTCTCGAACTTTAATAATAAATTGATGAATCGAATCATCAGTTATCAAGTCAAATGATTCCTCCTGTTGAGCGTGGTGATCTGATTTCCATTGCTGTAGCAATACTTTTGTAAATTCCTTTTCATTCTCTTTATTATCTACAATCCGATGATGCTCATCGCAAAGAAGTATTAAGTTATCATAAGATCTTCTTTGATCGTCATCCATTTCTCTATTAAACCTTGGACCACCCTTTTTTGCTGCCTCTATGTGACAGATATATGAAATAAGTGTTTTTCCATCTTCAGCAACTAGTTTGTTTTTACAATTTGGTTTCGTGCACTGATTCTTGGAAAGAGCAAATAATCTCTTAATCTCAGAAGGTTTATAGTCTCTAGGACCTGGACCAGACTTTTCTTTTTTCATCTTCATAAAGATAGAGGAAAATAATCCAACCTTTTGAAGTGTTGAAGATAGTTTCTTAGTATATTTTAGCTTCAACTAAGAATATGACAAGATTTGAAAAATGTTAACTCCAGCAATGCTCAAACATGATTCTCTCCATTTCCCATGGTCCTTTTCCATATATACTAGACTTGTATATTTGCATATTGGTTTCTGAAACTTTATTCCTCTCTTCACAGAAGCTCTTATACTTAGTCAAATTTTCTTTTTTATTGGTGGGCTCAATAGTAATCAATGAATCATCTAGACCTTTGCCAATTATTTTTTGTGTAGCAAAATCAAAGTTTTTTAGTGTTATTAAAAGTGGCTCTCTAGTTAGATGTTTAGTATAAGCTTCAAAAGCATTTGTTAGAACAGGGTCTGCAAGTATTATTAATAACTTAGTTTCACGATATTCTATGTACTTGTGAATTAAGACACCTTCAATCAATATTTTTTTTGAATTATACTCTAATATGAATAATCCATTTTTATAAGACTTCAGCACTTCGTCTATCCTATTTCGATTTTCAGAGATTCTTTCTATTTCAGAATCGGACAGAAATACTTGATTAATTAAATTTATAAAAAGTCGGATATTGTTTATAGGATAACCAAACATACCCATAAATGTATGGGAGTCTTTATGAACTCTACCATTCCTGATTTTTCTTGCTCTATCAAAATCTGACTTTAGATATTCCAAGCTTGTTTGTTGTAGTACTTCGTCTATTAAAACAGAAAGCCTCTTATCTCTTTCTCTATTTTGCCTACCTATTATTTTAAGAGGTATATTTAGCTGTTTTGCCCTTATTTTAATGGCTGTCTCAATGATTATTAAAGACTTTGTTACGGCTTCATCCAAGAAGGGAGAATAATAATAAGAGAAAGACAAAAGATATTTTATTGTTTCGAACTCTTTAATAATATCTTCTGTAACATTTCCATGAAATTTAGGTGTCAAATGTATCTTTTGATCAAAATCTTCCCTATCTTTTATACCATAGACGCTCCACAAGGTATCTGGATTGAACAAATCTTCTTTCGTTTTCATTTAATTATTTATTAGATTCTTTATTAGTTATTCTATATCTCTCAGATAGGTAAACCATTCATTCCTTCAGTTTAGAATAAAACTTTGACTAGTTAATCAACAAAGTTACCCAACTTTGACTTCCGAATCATAAATGTGCATATATGCATATTTATTATATCACGAAAAAATTTTATAACTAAATGATTTTTAGATAATTAAACCTTCAATAAAGTTGTTGTTTTATTTTGATAATTTTCAATAACAATGTAAATTTCGATGATCTCTTTTAAAGAGGTAAACGGGACGATTTTTAAGTGTTTAATTTCTGATATGATTTAGAAACAGCGGTTACTTTCTAAATAATATTGGAACATAAGACTATTCTATGATCAAAAAATTCGTCCAAATTTCATCGGAAGATAAATTACTCTTTAAGCGAGAAGATCTTTTAGATGAAGAAAAACGTCTCACAAAAAATGGTGCAGAAAATTTTCTAGGCATCCTGTCCACTTTACTTCTTAATTATACCTCCGAAAAAGAACCCGCTTGGTTAGAAAAAAGGTTTGGTTTGGTATTGGAAAATAGGTTCTCTTTAGTTTCCTCTTTCCGAAACTATATGATGTCTCTATTAAATCATCCGCCGACCAAACAAACGAAAGATGAGTTGGTCACCTTTCTAACAACAGTCAAATTCGGTGAATACCTGCTTTTAAATAACAGTCTCCATTCGTGGATAGATCAAAATATCATTGATGAAATAAGTTTCTATAGAAACTTTGAGTTGGGAAAACTCTTAATAAAGGATGCTTCAATATTTTTAGGTTTGGGCTCGCGCGTAGGCATGGAATCTTCAAGTCAAATTCTAAGAAAAGTTCCTAAAAATGTTTTTGAACACAAAATGATGGATGCTCTTGAAAAGAAAATCCCAGGAGATTCTAAATCAAATATTTTGATGAAAACATTTTTGTTTCAATGTTTGCTTTACAGTTACAATCCGATAAAGTTTCCTGAGAGTCTTATGTTAAATTTTGCATTCGATGTAAAGCCAAATCTTTTCTTCTATGAAGAAAAATTTGAAATTATGAAGAGCCATCACAAAGAAATTATTCGTGACTTACATAAAGAAATGGGAAGAGGTAAAGATAAAGGATTAAGTATTTGAATTATGGAAAAAACAACAAAACAGGCGTTCGAGAATATACTTGAGATTAGAAAACTGACTGATAGGTACAGTAATTCTTTTAATAAAGAAACGGGAACTTTTGATACGGAAATTTTAAATAAACTGGAAGGCCTAATTCAAAAACAAAGAAACCTCGATCTGAGGAATTATGTTCATAAAATTTCACTGAGAATAGCGGCAATTATCGTAATCGAAGAAACCATGATTCGAAAGAATTGTAGTAGAGATTTTTTAGAATTACTTTCTATTTTTAATCAAGCAAAAGTTCGATATAAAACCCAAATTACGAATCGTAGTACTAAAGGTTTTGCTACTATTGAGAGTATACATCCAAAGCATCCTTGTCAATTTTATGATACTACTACAGATGATCAAATTCTCAACAAATCTAATCTCAGAAAAAAGGGAGGTTATAAAAGTGCACTGGAGAAAATTCTGCACGGAAAGGAGTGGCTTGAGATTCTAAACCAGACCGAAACTAATATATCTGATATTCTCTCAATAGTAAAAACTTGCTAATTTAAAAGTTAAGAGCGTACACTATTTTCGTGTACGCTCTTAACCGTTTTCCGCCTACCTATCAGATAGCTTTGTTGTCAAATAACATAAAATATTGTTTGACATGAGATTACTTATTATTGATGAAAACGGCATCCGAGAATTTTCTCCCAAAGACCAAAACGGACAGAACCAAGAGGATTCAAAATCTGTCTTAGAACTTTTAAAAGAGAGCTTGACCAATGGCTCAGAAAACACTCAAAAAGATGGTTTGAACTTATATACCATTTCCGAGTTAGTTGATCTTTTTACAACCACAAGACCTACCATTTATTCCTGGATTGATAATGGCGATTTGATTCCCATCAAAATTGGTGGAAGAGTATACTTCAATCAAAAGGACATTGAACAGATGTTAGAGCGAAAAATCTCTGAATCTGGAAAAATAACTGAGTCTAAATGAGTCTCACTCTTTTATTCCCCTTAAACCCCAAACTACTCAATTTATTGAAGTAGCAAGTTGTGTAAATGTGCGCACACATTTCCAAACTTGTTTATTCGCTTAAAAGCTCATAAAATGAAAACTCAAAGAATTTTTATCCGTGTTTCTGTAGAGACAAAAAATAAGATAGCTGAGCAAGCTAAAGAATATAAAACCACAATTTCTGATTATATCTTGACTTTGGTAGAGAATAAGAAAATGAAAGTTCAGGCAACGCCAGACCCTGAAACCATAGAAATAAAAAAGGAGCTGCATGCAATTGGAAAAAACCTATGGACACTTATAAAGTACAATAAGACATTAGAGCTTTCTGATACGATTAATATTAGACGACAATCTGCACAGTTACAGGACATCATAAAAGTTATAAACAAGCACTATGATCGCTAAGATAATCACCGGAACAAACGTTCGAGGACTTTTACAGTATTTGACATCAAAGCATCATGAGGTCATCACTTCAAATTATGTATTTCCAGATTCTAGTCCTCCAGAAATTGCAAAAGAAATGCGCATGGTTCAGGAATTAAATTCTCGCTGCAAGAAAAATTTGATGCACGTTGTTCTGTCATTTCCTTATCAGGATAAAGTCGATTCTGAAAAGCTGATGAACATCACGGAAGAGTTTTTAGAGGCGTTTAAAGCAGATGATTGTATGAGTATTAGCTACCGTCATTTCGATAGATCGCATCCTCATGTACATGTTGTAATTAACAAAATAAAATATGACGGAACCGTTTTATCTGATTCTTTCAGCCATATCAGAGCGAAGAAAATTTGCAGAAAAATAGAGCAGAATTATGGACTTCAAAAAGTCTCAAATATTGGTACTGAAAATGAAAATTCGTCCATCCAAAATTTGCAAAAACAAGTCGATTTGGCAATTGAAAATTCGACCTCTTTTGAGGAATTTTTAAAATGGCTTGAACGAAGAAAATATCGTGTCCTAAAAGGTAGAGGAATCTCATTTATAGATAAGAAAAATGGAACCAAAATAAAAGGAAGTGCTATTGGTAGAAATTACAGTTTAGCCAACATCAAAAAAAGAATCATTCAAACATCGGAGTCAAAAGAGATTCAACAAATTCTCAGCCCCACAAAAAATAGAGATCGATCTATCAGTCGTTAACCCCCTTTAAACTTTATATCATGGATAACATAGCAGAAGAACAAATCATTAAATTTTTAGAAGGACAGCAAAAAGTTTTAAAAGAGCAGCAAGAAGAAATAGGAGAGATAAAAAACACCTTGTCCAAATTAGTGAAGCAAAATCAAAACAATTCCTCAAATAATATCAACAAAGAAGGAACTCAGGATCATAATGATATTCTACAGAAAAGTATAAAAATAGCCAATTATACAATTGAGGTAAATAAATCCATCAATCAAACAAGAGAATATTTAGATACTTTCTTTGCTAAGTTTCCTTCCAAGCTCAAATATGAATTTGTACTAGGGGAAAAGATTAAATGGCAATTGTATGTTTTAGTGGTTGTTTTGGGGATCGTAATTACCACCTCAACAATTACATACAATAAATACTCTGATAAAAATGATTACAAATTGGCATGGAAAGCTCTTTTAGAAGCACAGTCAAATGAAGATTACAAAAACAAGCTCATCAACTTCTTGAATGAGTTTAAGGAAGACTAATAATTATGAACTACTTTGTATCGTAAAGAGTCTACATGCTTCTGGTATTTTTTCTTTAGTGCACCTTTGATTTTCTCGTTATAAAAGTTTTCATGCTGATCAAAAAAAGTATCTACACAATGTTGAGCAAAAGTGAGTCTATATTGCTCTCTATAGTATCCGTAAATTTTAATTACATTCGTATATATTCGTTCTAACTGTTCTTTTTTTGACAAGTCCTTGTCTGCGTAAATCAAATCATTTGCTTTACGGCATGCTGATATCAACTCAGAGGCCATACTTCCAACACCACTGTGAGTCGTCCATTCAGGAAATGCAACTGATAAAAAATCAACGATTTCGTGGTACTCTTGTACAAATTCATTTTCGTACTCTAACGGTATTACTTTTCTTTCTTTTGGTTCCATCTTTTTAAATTTTCACGCTTCAATTTTCTATAAAGATACTCTAGCACTCCTTTTTGATCTAGAATACTTTTCTCTGTTGTCTTTAAAACTTTCATTTGTTCATAGTCTGAAAGATCAAGGAAAACATTATTACATGCTACTTCTATATCTTTTATTGTGACAACTTTTACTTTATTATAGTTCTCCTAATCCTTTAAAGACAAATAACTCATCGTGTCTATTCTAGCTTCAATTGAGTCAATGGTCCGATAAGTAATTTGTAAAACATCAACCACAGATTTTGAGTTCTGATACTTCTCAAGTTTACTTTTTAAAATCTCCCTTATATCCAATGAACCATCTTGAGTTTCCTTTTGTTTCTTTGAACAAGAGGCAATGAAAACGATTAAAATAAAAATAAAAAACTTTTTTATGGCACTATGCTTCATAACTCAAATATAAAATAATTTTTCCAAACGCGGTCTTTCGTCCGCATTTAATAATTATCCAAGAATTTTCTTTGTTGTATGGACAGTATCAATAAAAAAGTCTGCAACTACATCGCTAAAGAATGGATATTGAAAAGTAAATCCAATAGGACCTTTGCATTAGACCATAATATCGATGAAAAAACTGTTCGTAAAATTCTTCAAAAAAATGGCTATAGAATACCTCTAACTACTTTGTATAAAATTTGTGAGGCAAGAGAAATTAGGATTTCCAGTCTGCTCAAAGAAATCAATTTATAAATTTATATTATACTCCCTTATTGATTTCTTTTTTAGGTTATATTTTGTTTTTTAAATTCAGATGAGATATTAAGATCTTGTCCTTTTATCAAAGGAATATTTCTGATCAGTCATTGATGACCACTTTGCAACCTTTTCAACCGCAGTAAAAATATTTGTAGATAAGAAATTTAAGAATAGTTTTAAACTATTGTCACTTTCCTTTATTTGTTTTTTGATGTTTTTTTGACCTTTTGTACAGTGCCTAGATAAACATTACAAAGTTGAGCCGTTACTCCAAGAGAATAACCTTTTATTAAGCGTTTTACGACTTCTTTGTTTGGCTAAATTCTCTTTTTAACGAGAACTCCAAAACCCATTAAATAGCCAAGTATATGACTATTATAATGTGAGTTTGGAAATTTTTAAAGAAAAAAAGATTCTCCACAAGAGGAAAAGCCCAAACCCAATCCGTAGCCCTGTGTAATTTATTTGATTTAGTACTGGATCACTCTTACTTCCTATCTAATGATATTCGAAGACACCTTCTCGTATACTCCTACTACGTACCTTCGGCAAAAATCTATAAACTGCCGTCCTGTGGCGGTCTCCTGATGTCCTGTATAAGTCCGCTCCCATTGAGATCTTCCCTACGACGCAATTAAACGCGCCCGTAGCTTAATTTACGTGAAAACTTGAATTTTAGTGGTTAGCAACTCTCTTCGGTTCTGAGACTATGAAGTTAAGTTATCTTTAACAAAAATAATATTTTAACATCAAAAACTATCATGCTCAGATGTGACAGAATCGAACTTAACTGATTAATTCAACCTTATTTTCATTTAATTAGGTAGGAAACACCCTTAATGGTAACTACAATTCTTGGTTTTTGAGTTGATAGAAAATTTAGGGGGTAGTTTTTACCTTCGTCTTGGACAAAATTTCAAGGATTTAAAATTTAAGTTATTTCAATTTAATTTGCTTTTTATTAATAGAGGCTTGTAAGTTGGTTCAAAAAAGGTTATAAAGAAAGTTACTCTAATTCTCCTCTGCTTTACAGAGAAAAGCTTCGTGTTGCTATCAGATTTAATTATGACAATGAGATTAGGTTTCATTTGAAAAAGATGTCCGGAGTTTATTGGAGTAATACAAAGAAACTATTCTATATTGATATTACACTTTAAAATAAGAAAAAGCTACTTCATCATTTAAAACAAATAAACTGTGATGTAGATTATAGTAAGTTAGTGCTAGCAAGTCCTACTTCGCAAAACTCTTCTTTTACCCATCTTCCAAGTTTGAGTAACTTTTATAAGGCCGATATGGAAAGGTTCAAAAAGTGGTTAGAACAAAAAAGGTTGAGTGCGAATACCGTGAAAACGTATGTAGAAGTAACAACTTTCTTTATTAGGTGTACTATTTTAAAAAATGTTAAAGACCTTGGCTCTAAAAAGCTGATCGAAGCTTTTAATTATGATTTCATTGTTAAGAATAACAAATCTATTTCTTATCAAAATCAATGTATTAACGGGATCAAAAAACACCTTGATTACAAAGGAATTGATATTGAAAGATTACAATTAGAAAGACCTAAAAAAAGAGAAAAAACTACCTGTTGTTTTAAGCACTGAAGAAGTTAAACAGATTCTTGATACCATTTCAAATATCAAGCACAAAACCTTGTTGAGTTTATTATGTTCTGAAGGGCTTCGTATTGGAGAGGCAATGAATCTTAAAATAGTGAATATTGATAGTAAAAGAATGCTCATTCATTTAAAAGGTGTGAAAGGCAAAAAAACTGATATACTTTGTTATCCGAATCGTATTTGCAATTACTAAGAATTTACTATAAACAGTACAAGCCCCAAGATTACTTATTTGAAGATCAAAACAATAAACAATATTCAAGAACGAGTGCGAAAAAAATTCTGAAAAGAGCTACTATCAAAGCCAACATAAACAAAAAGGTAACTCTTCATCCATTAAGACATAGTTTTGCAACTCATTTACTGGAAAATGGTACTGATATTAGGTATATTCAGGAATTATTAGGGCATAGTAGCCCTAAAACTACCATGATATATACACATGTCAGCCAAAGTAGTATCAAAAAAATTAAAAATCCTTTTAATAACTTATCAAATACCATTAGTTTAGTAAATAAATGTAGCTAGTCTTTTGATAAAATTGCTAAGAAGAATAAAAGAATAAAAACTTCTGCATAGCCTGCAAAATAGTATTAATAAAAAGACAAAAGTTACCTATATAAACAAGTTGGGTGCCATTTAAAAACAGACGAATGAAATATAAAAATGTAACAGTTGCAGGAGGAGGAATATTAGGAAGTCAAATCGCTTTTCATACTGCTTTTCACGGCTTTTCAGTAACCGTCTATGATATTTCTGATTCTGCTTTGAAAAACTGTAAAGAAAGAATGACGCTATGGCAGAAATTCTATCTAAAAGACTTGGGAATATCGAATGACCAACTTCAAAAGACTTTTAAAAGTATTACATTTAAGACAGACTTAAAATCTGCCGTAAGTGAAGCAGACCTAGTTATTGAGGCAATTCCTGAGAATATAAAAATAAAGTCCGAATTCTATCAAAAACTGAATCAATTTGCACCCAGCCATACTGATTTTGCCACAAATTCTTCTTCGCTACTACCAAGTTATTTTGCAAAAGCCACAGGAAGACCAGAGCGATTTATAGCACTGCATTTTGCAAATCGTATTTGGATTAGGAATACTGCTGAAATTATGGGACATTCCAAAACATCACCAAAGCTATTTGATGAAATGATATTATTTGCTAAGGCGATTGGAATGGTTGCTATTCCTGTAAAAAAAGAACAGCCAGGCTATGTGCTTAACTCAATGTTAATGCCATTATTGAGGGCAGGACTCAATCTTTGGGCAAATGATGTGGCAGAACCTCATTTAATAGACAAGACTTGGATGATAGCTACAGGTGCACCAAATGGACCATTTGCTACATTAGATACTGTTGGATTAAAAACATCATTAAACATTACTAAAGCACATTTAAATGAAAATTCAGATATAGAGACCACAAAACTTATAATTTCTAAATTGGAAGGAATGGTTGCTGAAGGTAAACTTGGCACTGCCTCTGGACAAGGATTTTATAAGTATCCAAATCCTGAATTTCTTGAGGATGACTTTTTGAAATAAAAAATTAAACAAATAAAAACGGACACCCAATAATGGCTATAAGTAATTACTTGTTCTCGCCTACTTCTGAAAATTTGCTTTCGCACAGTTCGCACTATGTGCTCGTGTCTCGCGGATTTTCAGTTTGGTGTGTACTTGCAAAGTTAAGTGCTAAACCACGCAACTACTCATAGCCGAGAACGTTGTGCTTCATTATCAGAAACAGCTAACCAATGATAAAATTCTTTAGAAAAATTAGACAAAACCCACTCCCTGAAAATAAATTCAGTAAGTATCTGATTTATGCTGTCGGGGAAATTATTCTTGTAGTTATTGGAATTTTAATCTCTTTATGGATAAATAACACCTCCCAAAACCAAAAAACAAAGAAACTTCAAAAGTATATTTAAATGATTTTAAAAGAGATTTGATAGCCGACACTACTCTTTTAGAAGAAAGAATTAAGTGTAATAAAACTATTCTTCAAAGCATAGACTCTATTTTTTTTATGCTAAATACAAATACCGAACTATCGAGTAAAGACATATTAGCTTTTACAGAACATAATGGGAATTTTATGTATTAGTCTTATTTTATTCCAGAAAAAAAGCACTGTAAGCAATTAGAATCTAAAGATGTTAGTAACCTCATGTTCTCAAAATCATTTAAGAATAAACTGTTTGAGTATCATAAAATAAATGACAGAAACGAGAAATGTAAGTCTTCAGCATTAATACTTTTTAGTATTGTGCATTTCAACTTTGTAGTTAACCTCCCTAACGTGTTCTTTTGATATACGCTTAATTTATAAGCTGTGTACAACTTATTGAATCAGCTCACTTTTATCCAAAGTTATCACAATGCTTTCTTGATTGCTATTTGGCAGTTTGAGAAAGCCTAAAATCGCAATAGCACACAGGACAATACTACCAGCAATAACAAATGGATAAAAAAAGCCGCCTGCTATTAACCAAGTCCCTAAAACAGGGCCTAGAATCTGACCAATACTATTGGTTGAGCTTTGTATAGATATATTTCTACCTGTATTCTCTTTTGATGTTAAGGAAACTGCTGATAATAGGTTAGGAGTTACCATTGCGCCTCCTGCCGCAAAAAGAACAATTAAGCCATAGACAAAGTATTCATTTTTAAAAAAAGGAAAAGCGATTAAAGATATTCCACCTATTAACAACCCTAAAGCAATTTGTTTTTTCGTAGATAAGACCTTCTCTCCATAACTTGCAAAAACAGGCTGCAAAACAGCCATTACAGAGCCACATAGCATAAAACCAATACCAACTTGATTGCTGTTAAACCCCAATTCATCTTTGCCGTATATTGAAAATACTGTTTCAAATAAAGTCACAACAAGTTGTAGCACAAAAGACAACACTAGTAATACGATAAAATATTTGCTAAACGTAAAGCGCAAACTCACTTTTTTTGAAGTTTGTTTTTGAAATCGAACAGTGTTTTTTAACCATTTTGTTACTATAAATAAAACAATCAATCCTAATATAGCAGCAAACAAGAATGGTACTGAAAATCGGTCTAAATGTAGCAGGCCTATAGAATATTTAATATGAATGTTAGTTTGGGACAGAAATCCACCAATGACAGGACCAAAAATTACCCCAGAACTGATGGCTACACCAGACCAAGCCATTATTTTGGTTCTACGTTTTTCAGAAGTGATATCGCTTAAATAAGCATTACTAACTGGAATAACTGATGATGTAAAAATGCCCCCAAATATGCGAGCAACATAGAGCATTGACAAAGATGTGGCAAGTCCTGTTAACAACTGCATTATCACAAACCCGATGAGACCGACAATGATAATGGGCTTACGACCGTATTTATCTGATAGCTTTCCCCAAACCACCACGAACAGTAATTGGAAAAGCGGATAAATACTCGTAAGCAATCCAATATGGAAGTTGATTAAGTCTCTGTCATGGTTGTCTTTAAGTGCTAATCTTTCGGTATAGTAGGGAAGGGTTGGCAATAAAATGCCATAGCCCAACATCACCACAAATAAACTCAGCAGAATCAAGGATATCCTGCCGAGCTTCTCTTTTTTCTCCATTATTTTTTACCGATTTTACGTTTCAGTAACTGAGCATTAATGGCGACAATAATAGTACTAAGGCTCATAAATACTGCTCCTACGGCTGGTCCCAAAACAAATCCAGAAGAATACAATACTCCAGCGGCTAACGGAATAGCTATTACGTTATAACCTGTCGCCCAGACTAGGTTCTGAATCATTTTATTATAGGTAGCCTTTCCAAACAAAATTAAGTTAGCAATGTCTTGTGGGTTACTGTTTACCAAAATAATATCGGCAGTTTCCGCTGCAACATCAGTACCAGAACCAACAGCAATTCCTACATCGGCTTTTGCCAATGCAGGTGCATCATTGACGCCATCACCTGTCATAGCCACAAACTCTCCCTCACTTTCCAATTTATCAACAATCTCTACTTTTTGGTGCGGTAGTACTTCTGCGTAGTAACCATCCAGTCCTAATTTTTCACTAACGGCTTTAGCTGTTTTTTCATTATCGCCAGTCGCCATATAAACTTTAATATTATTCTTTTTGAACACTTTAATCGCATCTGCAGATTCTGGTCGTATTTCATCGGCCAGTGCAATATACCCGACCAATTTTCCATCTATCAAGACAAAAACAACAGTTTCAGCAGCATCGCTATAGGCATCTTTTGGGATTTCTATTTTTTCATCCCTTAAATAACCTGGACTAACTACTTTAACCTGTTTACCTTCAACATTGGCCTCTACACCTTTACCGGTAATGGCATTAAAGTTTTCTGGCTTAGGGATGGTAATATTATCTTCTTTCACCTTTTTTATAATGCCAACGGCAATGGGATGTTCCGAACTCTGTTCCAAGGCGCTTGAAAGCCTTAAGATTTCTTCTGGGGTATATTCTTGATTAACCGATTTAACTCGCGTAACACCAAAATCACCTTTGGTCAACGTTCCTGTTTTATCAAATAATAAAGCAGAGATTTTTCTTGACTCTTCAAAAGCCGTTCTATTTCTGATTAATAATCCATTTTGTGCGGATACTGCGGTCGATATCGCTACTACTAACGGAATGGCTAATCCTAATGCGTGTGGGCAAGCAATAACCATAACCGTTACCATTCTTTCTAATGCAAAAACAAATGGAAAACCTAAAATTAGCCAGACTGCAAGGGTGCCAAACCCAATGGCCAAGGCAATATAGGTCAACCATTTGGCAGCTCTATCCGATAGATTTTGCATCTTAGATTTGGTGCGCTGTGCTTCGTCTACCATTTTGATAACCTTGTTTAAATAGCTGTCCTTACCGGTATGTTCTACTTTTACCTTTAAGGTACTATTCCCATTTATAGATCCTCCAATTACTTTATCAGTTTCTTCTTTTTTCACTGGTTTGGACTCCCCTGTCAGCATCGACTCGTTGAGGTAGCTGGACCCTTCTACAATAATTCCATCTGCAGGAACTTTTTCACCAGGTTTAACCAATATGATGTCGTCTTTTAGTAAGTCCTCTAGTTTTACATCCTGAATTTCATTCCCTACAATTTTATGGGCTTCTGCTGGTAACATACTAACTAAAAGTTGTAATGCTTTAGAGGCACCTAAAACTGATTTCATCTCTAGCCAGTGACCCAAAAGCATGATCACAATAAGGGTGCTTAGTTCCCAGAAAAAATCTTCTCCTTTAAGACCAAAAACAGTAGCTGTACTATAAAAATAAGCAACGCTAATGGCCATGGAAATCAGGGTCATCATTCCAGGACCTTTGGATTTAATTTCATTATAAAAACCTTTTAAGAATGGCCAGCCTCCCCAGAAATAAACAAATGAGGATAACGCAAATAGGATATACGGATTTCCAGGAAGCAATAGGTCATACCCAAAAAATTCTTGTATCATAGGAGATAGGAACAATATTGGGATAGTAATAATTAAAGATATCCAAAACCGTTTTCTAAAATCCTTGACCATCATTTTATGGTGGTCGTGGCCCATTTGTCCGTGACCGGGATTATGACCGGAATGACCACCGCTTCCGTGGTTCATTTTAGAGTGGTCTTCTTTTTTGTGTTTCATTTTTGAATGGTCCATTTTAGAATGGTCCATTTCTTCGTGATTGTGATGTTGGTGGTTTTCCATTATCGTATTATTTAAGTGTTATCGTAATTTTTTTCTCATTGCTTCAGAAATGTTTTCTGCATAGACACCATAGGCATCTACCAAAGTACCCTTAATACCATCTTTAGATGAAATAGCATACAGTACACTATTGTCATCGGTACTGCTCATACCTTCAAAACGATAGATTTCATCGACTTTAAACTCTTCAGGTTTAATTTCTATTTTAAGTGAGGCACATTCCAAACACATAGGTTTTAGGTTAAAATCGTAACTATAGCCTCTTTGTTTTAAATCGCTAATTGCTTCTGAAAGTGTATCGTAATTCTTCATTTTGTTTTAGTTATAAGTCATTGTAAAATAACTGCCATCTGCCTCTGTGAATTTTTTGAAAGGTCAACAAACCGTTATTGCTTAACTTTTCTACTACATCATAATCAAGTTGTTTGATGCGAATACCCAACGCATAGGCTTTGATATTGATTTTGGAAGCAATGGATTTTTTATTTCCATCCAGTTTCCGTTCATAAATTTTTATGTTGCTCTTTGAACCGAAGAAATTCAAGAGGCCCGAATCGAATGTCATTTTCAATTCTATATCTTCCAAGTTTTCCAAATCGTATAACTCTTTAAAATCTGTCGAGGTAGTATTGATTTCTGTTTCTTTAGCTTTGGGTTTTGCAAACGGAAATGCCATTACCATAACACTTGCTTCAGTAGGTTTGCAACGATAGGTCGTGGTGTACTTTTCTTCTGATTGCCCTTTATCATCAAACAATTCAGTAATCACCTCAATTTGATAATACCCATCTTTTTCCATTATTTCTCCAGCCTCAAACGTCTGCTTGTTAAGCAATACGCTATCTTCATCAAAATTTTCTCGAACTACAACCCTACCCGAAATCTGCCCAATAAGCATTTCAGTTTGTCCAGTCATTGTAATGCTGAATAAAGTAAGTAATACTATGAAGACTCGTTTTTTCATATATGGTGCATCAATTGTTTTACTTCTTTTGCCATTACATTACTCAAATCAATTGCATTTGATGGGTGCGGGATGGTATTGCAGGTCACTATTTTTTCAACGCCTGAGTCCATTAGGTCTTGATAGGCATTGCCTGAAAAAACAGCGTGAATACCCACACATATTGGTGGTTTCATTCCAGCTTTTTTTAAGTGCCCTACGGTTTCAATCATTGTACGGGCGGTTGAGATAATATCATCGACCAAAACAGGCGTGGCATCTTTATATTTGTCTATATCAGGAACGGAAACTTCTACATGACGGTCGCCGTGACGTACTTTTTGCAATACTGTAAAGGGTGCATCTGCATTTTTGGCTACTTCAGATACCCATTGCTCACTTTCCGAATCAGGACCTATCAATACTGGATTTTTGATATGCTCTTTTATCCATTCTGAAATAGCATCTGCGGCGTGAATTACTTTGTTTGGAATGTCATAGACTTCACTCAAAGAGTGTATTCGATGTAGATGAGGGTCAACGGTAGTAATACTATCAGCAAAACCGGAAATCAGCTTTCCGAAGAACGTAGAGGTAACACCTTCGCCCTCATTAAATATTTTATCTTGTCGCATATACGCCAAGTAGGGTGCTACCAAACAGGTGCACATAGCACCTAATGATTTTGCCGTATGACTCAAAAAGTATAGCGGTAATAATTTTTCATCAGGGTCGTGTAGCGTACAGACCAAGACCACACATTTATCTTTTACGTTAGACAGTATGCGTGTGTAAGATTCGCCGTCTGGAAACTTCCGTAAAGTGGTCTTTCCTACTTCTGCATCCATTTTTGTTGCTATTAGTTCTGTTAGATCCTCGTTTCCCGGAAGGCTGAATAATATAGTTTTCATTTTGTTTTTATTTAATGGTTATGATATCGTTATGGCGATTTTTGTATTCTAAAGCATAGTTTAGCTCACCCTGCGATTCTGCAAAAAGCGTGTATAGTAAGCCGTCTTTTTCAACTTTGTTATTTAAATGGACGTTCAATAAAATTCCCGCAGATTTAGATTGGGGTGCACCTGAAAGTTTTGCGAGCTTCGCTATCTTTCTATTGTCAATACGCTTTAAAATACCGGAAGTCTCCGCTCTGATTTCTGTTTTATAAGGTGCCAAAACAGGTTGTGTAAAGCGTCCCTGAGCTTTACAAATGGCAAGAAATTTTTCGTAGGCCTTTCCAGATGTAAGTATCTCTTTGGCAGTTTCCATTCCTTTTCCTTTTTCGACCTTTCCTGAAAGTTCTAACAGTTCGCCAGCCAACAGCACAACACGTTCTTTTAAGTCCTTTGGTGCATTTTCTTCATTTTTTAGCACATTTAATATATCGATAGCTTCTAAAGTTGGGCCGATGCCATAGCCTACGGGTTGAGTGCCATCCGTTATTACCACTTTCACGTTGAGGCCTATGGCATCACCCACAGTTTCCATATGGTTTTGTAGTTTTTTCGCCATTTCCACACTTCGTACCTTGGCTGTTTCACCCACAGGTATGTCAATAACAACGTGAGTAGAACCTGCTGCTGCCTTTTTAGATAATACCGAGGCTATGAGTTGCCCTTCACTATCAATATCCAATGCTTTTTCAATTTTAATGAGCACATCATCTGCGGGACTTAGTTGGGCAGTACCACCCCAAACAAAACAGCCACCTTCTTGATTTACTACGGTCTCTATCTCGTCAGCAGAAAGTGTAACGTTGGTGAGAACTTCCATGGTGTCAGCCGTACCTGCTGGAGATGTAATGGCTCGGGACGATGTTTTGGGCATTGTAAGTCCGTACGCAGCAACTATAGCAACTACCAAGGGTGTGGTTCTATTGCCTGGTAATCCGCCAATACAATGTTTATCGACGACAATTTCTTTATTCCAATTCAATTGCTTTCCAGAGGTAATCATAGATTTTGTAAGGTCGGATATTTCATCAATATCCATTCGGTCACCTGCACAGGCTGTTATAAATGCTGAAAGATGGATGTTGGAATAATCACCTTCAACGATGTCCGTGATAATTTGATTGTAGGCGCTGTAATCTAGTTTTTGGTTATAGATTTTTGCCCTGACGTGACTTAACGATTCGATAGGTTCCAAATGGGAAACGTACAATGTGTCATTGTCGAAAAGATTCAACTTTTTTGCAGCAGCGTCTGATAGACCTATTTCATTGGTTAGCAGGATATCTGAGTTTATAACGTTAAGGCTCGCGACAATGGAATGGGTTGCGGTAGAAACCCTAATTCTGGTCAATGCCTCAAAGCCCTCTGAAATACAGACGTGGCAATCTTCACGCATATACACTACATTTTCGTTTTGGGTATAAATTCCTAGATGCTTGTATTTTAATATGTTTGAATGTTGTTCCATAGTTTATTCTATTTCTTCAATGCTATATAATTGTGGGATTTCCGAGTTCCAACCATACGTTTCCTTGATGCCTTTTTGCAATGCTTCCGCACTTTCTTTTTCACCGTGTACGATAAAAATTCGCTTTGGTTTGTTTCGTATCTCACTCATCCAATTCATAAGTTCTTTATGGTCTGCGTGTGCAGATAGTCCCTCAATTTCAGCTACCTGCATTTTAAAAGGCACCCATTTCCCGTACACTTTTAATTCCTTGTCGCCTTCCAACAATTTCCTGCCACGTGTTCCTTCAGCTTGATAACCTACAAATAGCAAGGTGTTATTGGGGTTTTGGGCTTGGGTTTCAAGATAGTTGAGCATTCGACCTCCTGTAAGCATTCCGCTTCCTGCAATCACAATTTTTGGTTTGTTGTCGGTTCTTAATTCCATAGTTTCCCGATAACTACTTACAACCTTGAAATGCGAGCACATTTCATCACATTCATTGTCCTCTAATCTGTGCCAATCTCTTGTGCGATGGAAGAGTTCCAATACGTTAGCGCCCATTGGGCTATCCATTATCATTTGAACTTTTGGGATTTTATCTTCCTTTAATAATCTCCAGAAAATAAGCATCATCAGTTGGGCACGTTCCACTGAAAAGCTTGGAACAAACAGGCTACCACCTTTATTTATGGTGTCATTTACTAATTTTTCAATCTGCGGAATGGCCTCTTCTTCTTCAGGATGAAATCTTCCACCATAGGTGGATTCAATAAATAATACATCAGCCTTTGTTGGTTTTAAAGGTGGGTATAAGAGCAAATCATTAGTCCTACCGATGTCACCTGAAAAAACAAAGTGTTTTCCGTGTATATCCAACTCAATATAAGTAGCACCAAGAATGTGTCCGTTGTACTGAAATCGTGCCTTTACATCCTTGAGAATAGGTAGCCATTGCGAAGGTGGTATCCCTTTAAAACGAGGTACGGTTTTTTCAACATCGTTTAAGGTGTACAAAGGTTCTGCAGGACTGTGTTTGGAATACCCCTCTTTATTGGCACGTTCAGCCTCCTGTTCTTGTATTTTTGCACTATCGTTCAGTATGATTTTAGCAATATCCAGCGTAGGATTGGTACCAAAGATGGCACCCTTGAAACCTTGTTTGACCAATCTTGGCAAATATCCCGTATGGTCCATATGACCGTGGGTAAGCAAGACTGCATCAATTTCCGAAACATCGACGGGCGGATATTCCCAGTTTTTGAGACGCAATTCCTTTAGCCCTTGAAAAAGTCCGCAGTCTATGAGTATTTTTCTCTCTCCGGTATCTACTAAATATTTTGAACCAGTTACCGTTCCCGCTGCGCCCAAAAAGTGAATATTTATTTTAGTGTTGTTCATTGATATGGTCTTTATTTAGTGTCCACCACAGCAGGAAGGTGTATTCCCTTTGTCTTGGGTTGATTTGTATAATTCTACTATTTCATTATATAAATTTCGCGAATCTTCTTTGATGTAAAGGGCGACTTTTTTAATGGATGTAGGTTCAAAATCAACCATATCCAATAGTATTTCCAAGGCTTCTTCGAGAAGCTTTGGGTCATCTTCCAGTGCTTCGTAAAACGGTTCAAAATCCAAGTTGTTCTGTTGTTCTAATTCTTCAGTTTTCATAAGTTTTATTTTTTAATGGGTTTTACATAAGGCTTCGGAATCCTCCAAAATTTTTTTGTGCCTTGTTTTATCTACTCCGATTTCATTTAATAAAGTAGGTGTTTCGTGTAGCTCTTTGCAGAGCACAATGCCTTTATCCAATAATTTTGTTTTTTCGGCTTTAGTAATTGTTGTCAATGCCGTTAAGGGATGTAAGCCAGATTGGTCTATTCTATCCTTAAGACCGTTTCCCTTTGGGTAATCCCAACTGGTCATTAGTAATCCAACACATTGGCCATATTGTATGGCATCAGTTGTAAAGCGGGTGTTGGTGTACACTCCACCTTGATGAAACTTTGTGTTGTGGCCTTTTTGGCGTTCCCACTGTTTTTCTACATCTAGAAATCTGGAATTGATATATAAGGGGATTTTTACATTGCAAAACCGTCCTTGGTCGCTGTGGTATTTGCACTCAATCATATAATGGTAATTATCCTTTTGGGCTATTACATCTATTTCGTGCTGTACGCAGTTACCCTGTACAATAACACCAACCTGTGTTGAAAAACCTTCCTGTTCCATTAATTTGCCTACCAACTTTTCAAAAGGAAAACCGGAAGGCCCTAATTCCATTATGGCTTTTTTTAGTTTGTATTTTGAAGCACTTACCCTCGATTTTCGTTTAAGCATATTAAAGGCTGTCTGATAGATTTTTTTTGTGGTTATACCATCGTATATAGTGTCTTTAATATGTTCAACAATTTCTTCAATTACTACGTCACTTGCCTTTGCACGCCTTAACGAATTGATGAGTTTTTCGCTTTTGAATGGTACTACATCACCCGAATATTTTATTATGTTTATGGACTCGTTCATTGCCTAAATATGTATTGTCATTACAGGTAAAGTGGAATGGTTTGTAACACCTTCGGCAATACTTTTTGAAAATAGACTTAAAAACCCTGTTTTACCGTGTGTGACCATTGCTATTAAATCTGTTGGTTGTTGCTCTACAAACGTATTAATGCCAGTTTCCACTGAGGGTTCATTATAGACAGCCATTGAATAGTTCTTCAATTCCGGAAAGTTTTGTAACATTTTTTCAATAGGGTCTAGGCCAAGCTCTATGCTATTGAAATCCGTTTCGGTATTGATGCTCAATAAGTGTATGCGCGCATTACATTTATCAGCGATGGATATCACTTGTTTAAAAGCATCTGTTATATCCTCTTCAAAATTTGAAACAAAAACAATATTCTTAAACGGAAAATTGACTTCTTCATCTTTTACCACAATGACCGGTGCATTGGCTTTTCGTACAATTTGCTCTACATTGCTACCTCTTATTTCTCTAATGACGCCTTTGGTTCCACTACTTCCCGTAATAATAAAATCGTGGTGATAATGGGTTGAATGGTCTAAAATATCGCCTTGGTCAGCATCAAATTGTAAGAACCTTCGACACTTTAATCCCTCACGTTCTGCTGTTTTTTCAAGTTCTCTTAAAGCCGATTTTGCTTTACCTATTTGTTTTAATGTTTCAGGATAGCGTTTTTCCTTTTCTTTGTCCAGTTTTACCCAATCTACTGGGGTTTTCATAAGGTGTAGAAAGTGAATTTCGGAATTGTATAACTTTGCCATTTCTATACCAAGGCGTGCTGCTTTATTGCAATTTTCTGAAAAATCGGTTGGTACTAATATGTTTTTCATTTTTTGATGGTTTATAATTTCTATATTTTTTAGTTTAAGTTAACTTCATTTCCAGAAGCTACTTTGTTTTCAAAACAGTTTAAATTGTATATTGTAGTGTCTGCAATGTTTTTTAATGCGGTCTCGGTTAAAAAAGCTTGATGGCTAGTAATAAGAACATTATTAAAAGTCATCAATCTGGCGATGACATCATCTTGTAAAATGGTATCAGAGTGGTCTTCAAAAAACAATCCTTCTTCCTCTTCGTAAACATCCATCCCGAAATATCCAATTTTACCCGATTTCAAACCTTCAATTGCGGCTTTGGTATCAACCAAACCACCTCGGCTTGTGTTAATGAGCATAACACCTTTTTTCATTAAGGCTATGTGTTCAGTATCAATGAGGTGCTGCGTCGATGGCATCAATGGAACGTGTAGGCTAATGATATCTGCTTGCTTGCAGATAGTAGTACAGTTTGTATAAATTACATTATAGGAATTAATTAGATTTTCATCCTCAATAACATCTTGGGCAAGTATTTTACAGCCAAAACCGTGAAGTATTTTTACAAGTACTGCACCAATTTTCCCTGTCCCTATGACACCTACCGTTTTACCGTTTAGGTCAAACCCTGTAAGCCCGTTCAATGAAAAATTTTGTTCCCGAACCCTATTGTGTGCTCTAATTATTTTTCGATTTAGTGCTAGAATGAGAGCCAAAGTATATTCTGCAATAGCATATGGTGAGTAGGCTGGTACGCGAGCTACTTTTAGCCCTAGTTTATCAGCTTTTTTTAAATCAACGTGATTGAATCCTGCTGAACGTAATGCGATGTATTCAATACCCTGTTGGTACAACTCATCTAAGACATCAGCAGAGGCATCATCGTTTGAAAATAGTGCAATGGCTTTAGAGCCTCTCGCTAATCTTGCTGTTTCTTTGGTAAGCCTGTACTCCAGAAAATATAACTCGTGCTTACCGTTGTTTGCCTTTATAAGTGAAGGTTTGTCAAATTTATGCGTACTGAATATGGTTGTTTTCATCTTACAATAATTAAATTCCTGACTGTATTAAAATATATGCTATACCTACCAGGGCAACCGTTCCAAAAACTCCCATCACCAGTTTCCCTGTTTTTTTTGAACCTTTAAAATAGGTAATGCCCAGTTTCACAATCATATTACTAATAGTTGCTGTTATAATGACATTGGTGGCAAGGGCGAGTTTGTCTTCCAAAGACCCAAATTTTGCCATACTTATAGTGATTGCATCCGTATCTGCTAATCCGGCAATTAGGGCTGAAAAATATAAACCACTTTCTCCGAAAAATTGATTTCCATAAAAAACAGCAAATAAAATTGCCAAGTAAATAGCACCAAACCCAAGGGCATTCCAGATATTGAGAGGATTACCAAGGTTGATAGCTGTCTTTGATACTTCAGTATTCTTTCTGATAAATAAGATGGCACTTATCAAACAGATCAATGTTAGGATGGTAAATGGAATAGCTATATAAGAAAGTATGGCACTATTGAAAATATAAGCCAATACTGCAAGCCTTGGAAACATTATAGCGGAAGCTATAATGATACCGGCAGCATATTCTTTAGAAAGTTCAGGCGATTCCTTGCTTCGCGCAGCATATATCCACGATACTGCTGTACTTGAAATCAATCCTCCTAAAATTGCAGTAAGTAGAATACCACGCTTAGAGCCTACGTATTTCACCAAAAAGTAGCCGATGAAATTCAGAAAAGAGACAATCACTATAATGGCTCCAATCTCAAAAGGGTTCAGCAAACCTTCCGGTCCGTAGTCTTGATTTGGTAAGAAAGGCAAAATAAGTAGCGTAATTATTGAAAACTTAATGAAAGCGAATAATTCTTCTGAAGTAATATTCTTAATAAATGTTTTAAAGGTTGTCTTTAATGATAATAATGTAACCACCACCACTGCGGTAGCAACGGCCTCTTTGTGCAAGTGATTAGCTACCATAATACCAAGAATTAGCGTGGCAAACAACGCCAAATTAGTAGTAATGCCCGTCATTACGTGCTTTTGTACCATTGAGATATGACTCAAAGCCAAAAACAATAAGAATGCGGCTGCAGTAATAATAACTAACCAAGGCGTATAGGTTGTCGAAAGATTTCCTAAAATGAATCCAATGATAGCCATAATTGGAAATGTTCGAATTCCTGCAAATCCATGCTCATCCTTTAGTTTGTCATATTCACGTTCTAATCCAAGAATGAGACCGATTCCTACACTAATCAGAATTCCAAGTATAAAAGGGTTAATATTTTCTAAAGTTTTTATCATAAGTACCTATTTGCTAAAAAGTTCTAACAATCTATTTAGCTCATCTTTTATTTGATGCTGTTTGACTACTTGATTAAAAGGGGTTAAATACACTTGATTGTTTAATAATCCAACCATTGCGTTCTTTTTACCTTCTGAAAGTGCTTTTAAACTTGCCACTCCAAGCCTAATTCCCAACATTCTATCTAATGCAGAAGGATTACCACCACGTTGAACGTATCCTAATCTCGTAATTCGTAAATCTACATTTGGGTTTACTTCCTTAATTTTAGATGCGACCAAGTCTGTACCTATTTCATCACCTTCGGATACTACGATTAGAAATGCGTCTTCACTATCATAGTTTTTTACTTTTTCTAAAAGATTAATCAGGTCTTTACCACTTTCTGGAATTAAAATGGCGTCTGCTCCGGTTGTTAATCCTGAATGGATACCGATATAGCCTGAATCCCTGCCCATCACTTCTACAATAAAGACACGGTTATGGGATTCGGCTGTGTCCCGTATTTTATCAATATTTTCAATAGCCGTATTTACAGCAGAATCAAAGCCTAAGGTGTAATCAGTTCCAGCGAGGTCATTATCAATAGTTCCTGGAATACCAATAAAGGGGATGTCGCATATTTCTGAAAAGGCCAATAGCCCCTTAAATGTACCGTCGCCACCTATGGCAATTAGAGCATCAATTTTATTTGTTCTTAAGGTTTGTAAGGCTTTTTTGCGACCCTCTAATTCCATAAAACGTTTGCTTCGTGCTGTTTTTAAGATAGTGCCGCCTAGGTGTACTAACTTTTGTAAATCGTGCGATTTTAATGGAAGGAAATCACCATCTATTAACCCTTCGTATCCTTTGCGAAATCCACTTACCTTTATACCATTCTTCTCTGAGGCTTTAGCTATTGCATACAATGCAGCGTTCATCCCAGGACTGTCGCCCCCAGAAGTGAATACGCCTATGTGTTTTATTTTAGTGATTTTCATAAGTTCATTATTTCAAGCTTTATTTATTTATTTATTATTGCTTTTAAAGCCGACTAATAGGGGTGTTTTCCCATATAACGCATTGAACACCATACAAGCTGTTAAATCTCCTGTGACATTCACTGCAGTTCTGAACATACCCAACAACCTTTCTACGCCAATGATGATGATGATACCTTCAGATGGAATGCCAACACTTCCTAAAAGCGAGGCGAGTATCACTACACCACCTCCAGGTATGGCTGGTGTGCCAATGGACGCCGCCACAATGGTTACAATTACCACAATGATATTCAGTAGACTCATTTCCAAGCCATAGGCTTGAGCGATAAACAGAGTTGTTATGGTTTGGTAGAGGGCAGTTCCATCCATATTTACCGTAGCTCCAATAGGAATGATAAAATTACTGATAGTCTTATCTACATTCAGTTCTTCTTCTGCGGTTTGCAGCGATAAGGGCATTACAGCTGCAGAACTCGTTGTTGAGAAGGCCAATAATTGGACATCCCGAATTTTCTTTAGAAAATGAAATGGATTGGATTTTCCTAACAAGGCAACCAAGCATACATAGAAAATCACCAATAGTAAAAGACCAAGAAGTACTACTCCTACATAGTATGTTAAGCCGGACAAAGAACTTAGTCCAACACTAGAGGTGAGCTGCGCCATAAGACCAAAAACGGCAATAGGTACTAGAAGCATTGACCATTTTACTACTGTCATACATACTTCCTGTATGGCACTTAAAAGAAGCTTTACTGGGCGCAGTAAAGAGTCCTCAAGCGATAGCACAGCTACACCAATAATGATTGTGAAAATCACGATACTTAACATTTCACCACTTACCATGGATGCCAAAGGATTTTCAGGCAGTAAATTTGATATGGCATCAGGTATATTTTCTAGGCCGAATGACAACCCAGTATTTTCTGAGTTAACAGATGGTAAATCGTTGTGCTCAGTTAGTGCTTGTTGATGCAAAAAACGACCTGGTTTAAAGAGTTGAGAAAAAAGAGTACCTATACTCACTGAAACGATTGTTGTACCCAAAAAATAAAGCAATACGCCACCACCTAGTTTTTTTAGGCTATCCTTGTCATTGCTTGCGATACCAGTAATGATAGATGCCACAATTAATGGAATCATAATCATTTGCACAAGCTTTAGAAAAAGCACACCAGGAAGTGCTAGCCAATTACCCACGACATCTGCAGTTTCTTTAGATATCCAACCATTTTGAGGACTCAAGAGCAAACCCAACCCAACACCTAGAAACAGAGCAATAATTACTTTGAGCCATAGGCGGTTTTCTACCAGTTTTACCAGATAGTCGTTAAGTGATTTAAGTGACTTTATCTCTGTGTCAAACATTTTTTGTTATGCTATGCTATGCTGATTTTTGAATCTAAATAAACGCTTTGGACCAGCTTTAATAATTCTACACCTTCACCGAAAGGCTTTTGGAAAGCCTTTCTGCCTAATATTAAACCTGAGCCTCCAGCACGTTTATTTACTACTGCTGTTGTTATGGCTTCGGCTAAATCGGTTTCCCCTTTAGAACCCCCTCCAGAATTAATCAATCCAATTTTGCCCATATAACAATTTGCCACTTGTAACCTGCATAAATCTATTGGGTGTTCAGTAGTGAGCGTTTTATACATTTCATCATTGTATTTGCCAAAATCGATATGTTTATAACCAAAATCATTTGTTGGCAATTTTTGTTTGATGATATCGGCCTGAATGGTGACACCTAAATGATTTGCCTGACCAGTTATGTCGGCAGCACCGTGATAATCTTCTTTTTCTGTTTTAAATGCGTCGTTTCGGGTATAGCACCACAAGATGGTTGCCATACCCAGACTATGGGCTTCTTCAAAAGCCTCTGAAATTTCTTTAATCTGCCTATTGCTTTCTTTTGAGCCAAAGTAGATGGTTGCACCAATGGCAACCGCTCCCATATTCCAAGCATCTTTTACCTTTCCAAATAATGTTTGATCATATTTGTTGGGATAGGTAAGTAATTCATTGTGGTTAATCTTTACAATGAAAGGGATTTTATGGGCGTACTTTCTGGCATTTAGTCCCAAAACCCCAAACGTTGATGCCACACCATTGCAGCCGGCTTCTATAGCCAGTTTTATAATATTCTCTGGGTCAAAATAATCTGGGTTTTTATAAAATGAGAAAGCAGCGCTGTGCTCAATACCTTGGTCTACAGGTAGAATACTTAAATAACCAGTTCCCGACAGATTTCCGTGACTGTATAACTGTGAAAGACTGCGTAGCACCTGCGGACTTCTATTGCTATTATTAAAAACCTTGTCAAGACTATTATCACTTGGTGTTTGTAGTTCGTCTTTTGTTATTTTTTCACAAACGTGATTTAAATAGTAGGGTGCTTTATCACCCAATATATCTACAATGTTCTTGTATGTTTCCATTTTTATAAGAATTTAGTGTATGCCTAGACTTTCATTGGTTTTAGCAATGGATTTTGTACCCTCGGTTTCAATTCCCGTAAGGGCTCTAATGGCATCAATTGTTTCAGGGATTACAATAGCTTGGTTATCGACGATGTAAGCATAAAAAAGCTCATCGCCCTTTACTTTGAGCATATCTTCCCAAAGGGCTACTTCGTACATATCGCCCCAAGGACGTCCCATATCTAGAAACATTTCCTTAATGGTATTGTTTGAGACCAATCCTTGGTCATAGCGAATCAATTTTATTCGACTGGATGTTTTAAAAGCTGCCAATACTTCTTCTTTCGAGACTTGCTTTTTAAGCTTGACATTCCAGTAGTGCATATGACTTAGTGTCTCAGGAACTTTAACCGCCGAAGTAATCACATCCAGTTCTGGATCTACAGTTTTAGCATCTGGTCCTTGATGGCTCGGTATATCTTTTTCGGGTACCATAGTGTTCATAATACCGCCTAAATGACTCTCCCAAGGATCTGTTGCTCTTCTTAAAAGGGTGCCCCTGGCATAATCTAATAGGTCAGCTCTTTTTAAAGCACCCAGAGTTCTTAAGATAGACGTTGTATTACACGAAACAACCCTTGTTTGGTTTAAGCCAATTGCAGTTTTGTAATTGCTTTCAGCATTAAAAGAATGCCCTGTGGTTTCGTGTTTTTCACCGCCTTCAACAATAAATTTTATACCTCTTTTTTTATAGGTTTCAACATTCTTTGCTGCTATGTTTTTTGGTGTACAATCCACAACAAGGTCGACTGTGTCTAATAGCTCTTGCATATTTCCTTTTACAGAGATGCTTTCAGATTTCATTTTACCGGCAGCCTCTTGGGTTGCTGCATAAATATCGTAGCCTTTTCTTACCGCGTTTTGAATACGCCAATCACTAATAACATCGCAAACCCCAACTAGGTTCATGTCATCTTGTACGTTAATGGCATCGGCTACTCTTTTTCCGATGACTCCGTATCCTATAACTGCTATATTTTTCATAAATTCTATTTTAAAATTGTTTATTATTTTCTAATACTTTTTTAGATTTAAAATTTCTAATAATCAGGCGGTTGCTTTTTTCATAAGTGAAATAGCTTACCGCCCAATTAAAACCAACCAACAATCTATTTCTAAAACCGCTTATGGACATTAAGTGTACGATAGACCATAATAACCAGGCGAAATAACCTCCAAATTTGAAGTTACCTAAATCTGCTACTGCTTTGCGTTTGCCTACCGTTGCCAATGATCCTTTGTCCTTATATTCAAAAGGTTTTACACTCTCATTCTTCATTATTTTTAATAGTACTTTACCTAAGTACTTCCCTTGCTGAATCGCTGTTTGTGCAACCTGTGGATGCCCTTTTGGTGTATTTTTGGTAATTACAGCCGCTATATCACCTATGGCAAAAATGTTTTCGTATCCTTCTAACATTAAAAAGGAGTCCGTTTTTAAACGGTTGCCTCTAACCACGTGCTTTGCATCGATACCTTCTGGGAATTGCCCTTTTACACCTGCGGTCCAAATCAGGTTCTTTGCTAAAAAGGTCTTGCCACTTTTTGTAGAAACTTTATTGCCATCATAATAAGTAACAGATTCATCAAGAAGTACCTTTACATTTAAATCTTCTAAATACCTTAAGGTATTTGAGGATGCTTTCTTTGACATTGTGCTCAAAAGCTCTTTTCCAGCTTCTATCAAATAAATATTCATTATGGAAGATGAATATTCTGGATAATCCTTTGGAAGGATGTATTTGCAGAATTCTGCCAAAGCGCCTGCCATTTCTACGCCTGCGGGACCGCCACCCACAATCACAAAATTAGTTAGCGCATCACGTTCTTCATCATCACAAGTAATGGCCGCTTGTTCGAGATTCTGCAACATCATATGACGAATATTCAGGGAATCGCGAATATCCTTCATTCCCAAGCTATTTTCTTCAACTGTATTCATTCCGAAGAAATTGGTAGTCGTGCCTGTTGCTAATACAAGGTAATCGTAATGAATATTTCCTTTGTTAGTTTTTACAACATTTGAAGAAGGTTGAATTTCTTCTACTTCTGCCAATCGGAAAACTACATTTTTATATCCGTTAAACTGTTTTCTGAAGGGAAATACAATACTATCTGGCTCTAGGGCACTCGTTGCTACTTGGTAAAGTAAAGGCTGAAATTGGTGAAAATTGTTTTTGTCAAATACAACTACTTGTACCTTTTTGTTCTTTAGCTTTTCTACCAACGCCAAACCCGCAAAACCACCTCCTACAATAACCACACGTGGCCAATTGGTATCCGGTAGACAGATATCGTCTGTTACTTTACAAGCTGATTTTGATGGAATAGTATGTATGTGTTTATCTTCCATATTTATTCTGGATTTGATAGTATGCAAATGGCTTTCATCAATTATTTTTGTCCCTTGCAATCATCACTGAGCATTTAGCGTGTGTGGCTAAATATTGAGAAACAGATCCCAACAATAAGCGAGATAATGCACCTTGACCTTGAGAACCAACTAAAATTAAATCAGCGTCCCATTCTTCCACCTTTTCTAGAATAACACTTTTAGGTAGTCCGTTAACAACGCTGGTGGTTATGGTAAGTGTTTTATTAATACTCTTAAGGCTATCACTAGCTTCTGTAACAATCTTGTCACCTAATTTTTGAGCACCGCTTATGAATTCTTCATAGTAATTATTCAAGCTACCACCGGTCGCCATTAAATCTGGTCCTAGGGCTGTGGGAAATTCGTAAACGTTTATGACGTGAATTTCAGTATTTGGTGGCAAGTTCATTCTATTAAGTTGTGCTACAGCTGTTTTGCTGAAATCTGAACCGTCTATTGCCAATACAATTTTCATAATTTTCTAGTTTGTTAATAGAAATATATTAGGCTTAATTGTTATTTATAAAGCTTTGGGCATCTTGTTTTGAAGCAAAATAATAGACGCTCCCTTTACTTTTATCCTGAACGATAACAGCGTTGGCTTTATCTACTTTTACATCATTAATAGGATTGCTTCCAAAGCGAACGTTATCTATATTTTTCTGCAGTTTATCAACACAACCTTGACAACAGCCGTAATAGGTTGTGCCCTCAACATCTATGGGTATCTGTTCTACCCCCATAAATCTGTCATTAACCATACACACTTTATCGTTTGGTACGATTTCATAAGTTATTTGAGACGTGGCAACGGGATTTGTCTGAGGCGTGTGTGCTTTTGTAACTGTCAAAGTTGTTGTTTCAGCTTTTTCTTTTTTCTCGTTGGCACACGAAAGCAGTACTATTGAGGTCAGAATCAAAAATAGCATGCTGATGAGTAGCTTGAAGATTTTTCTGCTTGGATTTTCTACCGTTAATTGAATAGCTTCTTTGTTCTTTTGTTTAAAATGTTTGTGTTTCATTTTTAAAATATTAGTGATTATGAGTTTTATTTAAGCTTATCGTTTTATGCCAGTACAAGTGTTCGTATAAGCCAGACCAATACATCCCGAAGGTGAAAGCAAATAATAATTCCTCAAAGGGAATTCCCAAAACGAGAATATGGGTTAGGTTGTCAAGGTTCCAGTACAGTTCCACATATTGAGGATAAAATGGAAGGATGCTTCCAAAGTATATGAAGTATAATACCGTAAACAAGATGCCCCCAACCCATATCTTGGCTTTTAAATCGGGGCGACAATAAAGCGTTGCCAACGCTCCTAAAAACATTGCTATTGTACCGCAGTAAATGTGGTTTAATGTTGTAAATAGGGCTAATATTAAAAACACAATAACTGGAACAAATAAGATGTATTTATGCAAGCGATGCCTTCTGTGATTTCGCTCTGTATGCTTTATTTCTACCAAGGATTGTTTAAAAATAAGATTATAAAGTACCACACCAATACCACCGATTGCAAAAGAAAAAATGAGGCTTTCTACATCAAACCTTGTTTTTTCGGCCAAATTGAAAAGCGAAGGTGGCATCCAGTATTCTGGCACAAACAATGGTTCTGTTAAGCCAAAAGGCATTGTAATCAGGCTCATTTTGAGCATTTCTTTTCTTGAATCCTTTTTAAAGAGATAAATTACTGCCCATAGGGTAAGAATTATAAGTGACCATATAAACCAAACGTATTGCATAAGATTATAATTTTCTGTTTTCCAAGTAATTAACCACTTCTTTAACCGTCAAGGGATAAGTAGCGTTACCAGTCCTAACAAAAAAGGTTGTATTTTCGGTATCGCTAACATAAATTGGTTTTTCGGAAGGCTCGATATCTATTACGCATACATCTTCACCATTTAATTTGTAAAATGAAATGTGATTGCTAAAACAAGCCTCACGGCCTAACTGTGTTGAAATTATCCTGAAAATTTCACGCTCATATCCATCTTTGTTCTTGTGCTTTAGGGTTTTGAAATCTTTATCCAAACCTATAACATTACCATCATCATCTACACCAATAATCAATTTTCCACCCTTTGCATTCATAAAACCAGTGATGGTCTTGGCAATAACCTTTTCTAAATCGCGATTGGTTGTTTTTCGATAATAGTCATACCGTATAGAAGATTTAAATTCGACACGCTCGTTTTCGCCATCTGCAATAATTTCAGATATGTCTCTTTGCAATAATTTTTGTTGCTTATCTATTTGAATATTTTTGCTCTTGATTTTAATCCAAAATAAACCACTAACTAATCCTAAGACAGCACCAAAAAGTGTAAGTAAACTACTCATAACTCTCATATTGAAACTAAAAGATTCATTGAGACGTTCAATGAATATTTCTTGAAATTTAGACAGTGAAAAAGGTATGTCACTAAATTCAAACCAATACAAAACCATGGTGAAAGGATGCAGTAAAAAGTAAAATATTCCTGCACCAATAATAATTTGTATTGCTACTGTTTTAGAATGACTAAATATTTGATACATAAAACTTACTTTATAAATCTATGTTCTAGGTTTAACATTTTTTGGGCATAGCAAAAGGCGAATTCCAATGATGTAAACTTCATTATGTACTTTTTCTTTTAAGCTGGGCATTGTAAAATGCGGCAATACAGGCGCCAACCAACCAACCTAATATGAAGGTCTGTATGATTCCTAAACCAGCTTCCCACAGTGGAACTTCCATTCTAATTATACTTGTAGTGTCCAATCCGTGCAAAAGGCTGTTGAAAAAATCGATTGTGCCTTCACGGCCTGCAGTTGACACAACGACCATACATCCCAAATAGATTAATGCTCCCGTAAGACCAAAAGCAAATCCTAGTTTTTTTACGTTTAATCGATACATAGTTTCATAATTTTAAGTTAGTTGTCTGATTTTATAATCTTTTTCGATTCTTCATACTCTTCCTTAGATATTTCGCCTTTCGCAAAGCGTTTTTTTAAAATATCCAGTGGGCTATCTGTTTTTGCTTTTTGATATGGTATGTCTACAGGGATAAAAAATATCCAGACAATAAAAAAGAACCATATAATCCACCATATAAGGTGCATACCTCCAAAATGTCCGTCGTAAAAATGCATACTATTAAATTTTAAATTGTTATTAATTTATTTCTATTATTGTATATCCGTTGAGTTCATCA
>DKQS01000008.1 GCA_002471825.1 Flavobacteriaceae bacterium UBA7302
AATAACTTTTATCGAAAAAAAATCGAAAAAATTTTAAACCGTCAAAATTTCAGAGCAAGGATATAAAAGTAAGAAAAAAAAATGAATTGGATAACCTATTTAAGAACAAATATTTAAGTAAAAAACTCCCCGTCTAGGATTTCTTTTTTCGCTTTCTTTTCTTTCTCATTTTGGCAAACATTTTTTTGTATTCTTCCACATCAACCACCGAATTTTTCTTTTCAACCACTTTAATAAAGTTGAAATTAAGTCGCGTTTTTTGTGGTTCTAATCGACCTTCCATAAATGCGCGTTGCAGAATATCTTCAATTAAATAATCTTCGTTTACATTTTCTGGATCATAAGGTGTCTTTAAAGAGAGGCTAAACAGGTTGGCAGTGGTGTTATACCAAAAGGCCCGCCAGCCACTTCGTAGTTCTTTGATATTCTCAAATGCAGTATTGCCTGTTTGACGATGAATCAACTTGATGAGTACCCGGCCTTCTGTGGTTGTCATTTTTTTTATTTGATCCGTAAATTCTCCTTCAATGTATTTTTGAACCAAGCGTACGTATTTTCTTCGTTTGCTTTTTCGCTTGATATTTTTCAAGCGACTATTTAAGGTATCCAAACGTTTGGAGGCCAACATGGCATATGGGTAGGCCTTAAAAACCTTTCGCCGAAACCATAGATAATATCGAATGTCATCTCGAGATTTAAAATTATGCTTGGGCAATAGGGTAAATCCGTCGAACTTTACTTCTAGCGTATCACCCGGTTTTACAAAAACATACTCATCTATATTGATAGGAAGGGAATCAACCTCTTTTCGTTGTGAAAAGCCACTGAATCCTATACAGGTAATATATATTATGAGAACAATCCTTTTCAATACTAAAAATTTAGCTTATCATTTGAATAAAATCACCTTCTGATATGATGGCTACACCCAAACTTTCTGCTTTTACTTTTTTACTCGGACCCATATTATCGCCTGCCACCACGTAATTGGTTTTCTTAGAAATCGATGAACTCACTTTGCCGCCATTGTCTTCAATGGCTTTTTTAAGTTCATTTCGACTCATTTGATGAAATACTCCAGATACCACAAATACTTGTCCCTCTAATTTATTCGACTGATTTGAGAGTTCTTCCTCAGAAATCTCAAGTTGAATACCATATCCTTTTAACCGATCTATTAATTGAATATTTCCCAAATCATTGGAAAACTCAATGACGCTTTCTGCTATTTTATCTCCAATTTCATCCACACCAATTAATGTATCGAAATCTGCAGCCATTAATTGATCCATTGATTTAAAGTGTTTGGCCAACTTCTTTGCCACCGTCTCTCCTACAAATCGAATTCCCAGCGCAAACAAAACCTTTTCAAAAGGTATCTGTTTGGATTTCTCAATACCTTCAATCATATTCTGTGCCGATTTCTCCGCCATTCTTTCCAATGGTATGATTTGTTCGACGCGCAAATCGTATAAATCGGCATAATTTTGAATGAGTCCTTCCTTTCGCAATAAATCGACGGTCTCTCCTCCTAGCCCTTCAATATCCATTGCCTTCCTACTAATGTAGTGCTGAATTCTTCCTGTAATTTGCGGGGCACATCCATAGGTGTTCTGGCAATAGTGTTTTGCATCCCCCTCAGTTCTTACCAATTCGGTTCCACATTCCGGACAATGTGTTGCATATAAAGTAGGATTTGAATCTGCAGGACGCTTACTCAAATCGACCCCTAATACTTTTGGGATAATTTCGCCTCCCTTTTCTACATAAACGGTATCCCCTTCTCGAATGTCCAATTTTTCGATTTGATCAGCATTGTGCAAGGAAGCTCTTTTGACAATGGTTCCCGCTAGTAAAACTGGTTCTAGATTCGCCACGGGTGTTATTGCTCCTGTTCTTCCTACTTGATAGGTTATTTCATTCAAAACCGTAGACACCTGTTCCGCTTGGAATTTGTAGGCAATGGCCCATCTTGGAAATTTTGACGTATACCCTAATTCCTCTTGCTGCTGTAAATTATTGACCTTAATAACAATCCCATCCGTTTCATAGGGAAGGTCATGACGTTTTTCGTCCCAATGATTGACAAATTCAATAACCTCATCAATTGATTTGGCTAAGGTTATTGCTTTTGGTACCTTAAAGCCAACCTTTCTAGCTGCTTCTAAGGTTTCATAATGAGACGCGAATGTTCTTTCGTTGGTAACCGCCTGATAAAGCAAACAATCCAAAGGTCTTTTCGCAACCTCAGCACTGTCTTGTAGTTTTAAACTTCCACTTGCTGTATTTCGTGGATTACGATAGGGTTCTTCTCCCAATCGAACCCGCTCTTCATTCATTTTGTTGAATCCGTCTAAAGGTAACACAATTTCCCCTCGCATTTCAAAATCCGAAAGAAATTCTCCCTGCAACTCCAAAGGAATGGATTTTATAGTTCGGATGTTGGTTGAAACGTCATCCCCTTGGAAACCATCACCTCGAGTGACGGCTCTTACAAACTTTCCGTTTTCATAAGTAAGATTGATCGAAGCACCGTCAAATTTGAGTTCGCAGGTGTATTCAATTTGAGTAGTCCCTAATATTTTTTGGATTCGCTTTTCCCAGTCCAAAACATCTTGTTTGGAATAGGAATTATCCAGCGAAAACATCCGATTTTTATGGGTAATGGTTTCAAAGTTCTTGGTGATTTGCCCACCTACTCTTTGGGTTGGTGAATTGGCATCAAAAAACTCTGGAAATTGCTTTTCTAATTGTTCTAGTTCTTTGAGTTTGATATCAAATTCAAAGTCGGAAATTGAAGGATTGTCTAATACATAATAATTGTAATTATGTGCATTTAACTCGTTCCTAAGGGCTGCTATTCTCTCTTTTGGCGTCATTCTTTATCCGATCTAAAACAGTTGAAAAATTCTATTACCAAAAATAAAACAATATTCTGGCTCTTCCAGTATCTGCGGGGAGATTGTGAATAAAAACACCCACTGTAACAATTGTTACACAGCGACCTTACTATGACAATTGTCATAATCTAAGGGTACCTCTTTTTCTAATTTTGAGTAGAAATTATAAAGAAGATGAGAAATTTAGTAATACTTGGAGCTGGAACTGCAGGAACGATGATGGCAAACCACCTCGTTAAAAAACTGCCTAAAAAAGAATGGAACATCCATATTGTAGACCAATACAAAACCCATTACTACCAGCCTGGATTTTTGTTTTTACCCTTTGATATTTACACGGAAGATCAGGTAAAAAAAGTTGGGAAGAAATTCATTCCGAATGGTGTGGAATACATCCAACAAAAAATTGACCGAATTGATAGCGAAAACAATTTGGTTCAGTTGGAAAATGGTGTACTAAGCTATGACATTTTAATCATTGCCACTGGATCCAAAATAGCTCCGGATGAAGTAGAAGGAATGAACGGTCCGGAATGGCAAAAATCTATTTTTGATTTTTACACCTATGAGGGTGCCGTTGCCTTAAGAGATAAACTAAGAGATTTCAATAAAGGCAAAGTGGTTGTCCATGTAACCGAAATGCCGATTAAATGTCCGGTAGCTCCTTTGGAATTTGCCTTCTTAGCTGATTCCTATTTCGAAAAGAAAGGAATACGAAAGGATGTAGAAATTACCTATGTAACGCCACTATCTGGTGCTTTTACCAAGGAATACACTTCTAAAACTTTGGGGTATTTGTTGGAAGAAAAGAACATCAAATTGGTACCTGACTTCGCCATTGAACGCGTCGATTATGAGAACAATAAGATCGTCGATTATATTGATCAAGAAGTTGATTATGACTTGTTAGTTACCGTACCCACCAACATGGGTGATGAAGTGATTGAACGATCTGGATTGGGTGACGATTTAAATTTTGTCCCTACACATCCGAACACACTTCAATCCACAGAAAATGAGAACATTTTCGTTATTGGTGATGCTACCAACGTACCTGCTTCTAAGGCTGGTTCTGTAGCCCATTTCCAAGCGGAAACGTTAACGGATAACATCCTGTTGTACATCAATAACAAACCTTTGAAAGAAGAGTTTGACGGACACGCCAATTGTTTCATTGAAACTGGTAATAACAAGGCTTTATTGATCGACTTCAATTATGAGCAAGAACCAGTAACAGGAACATTCCCAATTGCAGGCATTGGTCCTTTGCGGTTGTTGAAAGAAAGCATTTTCAATCACTGGGGGAAATTGGCCTTCCGATGGATTTATTGGAACATGCTGTTGAAAGGAATTGCCATTCCTTTCGTATCGAGAAACTTAAGTTTAAAAGGAAAAAATATTAAGAACTAAAAACTATTTAAAATGATCAAAGAAATTACCAACGTTCAAATAAACGTAAACGACGAAGGATATTTAACCGACTTTTCACAATGGACAAAAGAGATTGGAGAAGAGATAGCAGGAGAACACGGAATTACCTTAACAGACAAGCACTGGGAAGTAATTGATTATATCCAGCAACAAGTTGCAAGCAACAAACCACTTTCCATCCGAGGAATTAAAAAAAGTGGTGTGATTGATATCAAATCTTTTTATGCGCTCTTCCCTGGAGGACCATTAAAGGTTTCAACCAAAATTGCCGGAGTACCAAAACCAAAAAGTTGTATCTAAAAAATTTTAATTATGTCAGTAACTCAAACTATGCCTGAAACAAATACAGCGCAAGGAACCACCGTACAGAAAATGCTTTTTATTTTATCAAAAGCAACTATTGAGAACGTTTATGCCGCATTCATTATGGCCAACGGAGCTAGAATGGAAGGTATTGAAGCAGAGATCTTTTTCACTTTCTTCGGATTGGAAGCCATCCAAAAGAAAAAATTAGAACATCTTCGAGTAGCCACCGTTGGGAATCCAGCCATGCACATTCCTACCATGCTTGGAGGATTGCCAGGAGTAGAAGCTTTTGCAACATCCATGATGAAAAAGGAAATGGAAAAATTAGACATGCCTCCTGTCGGAGAATTTTTAGAAATCCTTTCTGATTCAGGTTGTAAGCTATGGGCTTGTAAATTAGCCGTAGAAATGTTCCATCTTGAAAAAGAGGACATGATTGACGAGATTGACGGAATCATTACCGTAGGAGATTTCTACAGCAGAGCAAATCAAGAAAACACACATCTGTTATTCATATAAAAGGAAAGGCACGAAAACAGAACTGTTTAAAAAAACCCGAATTTCTCAATTCGGGTTTTGTCTTTTATAATATCTATTTGTTCCTAATAATAAGTGAATCGTCTTACCTTGGCAATGTACTTCGCCAAGCGAATCACTTGATGAGAATATCCATATTCGTTATCGTACCAAACATATACAACAATGGTTTCATCATCTGTGATCGTGGCCTTGCTATCAAAAATTGATGGTGCCGTAGACCCAAGAATATCTGAAGAAACTAATTCGTTGTCCATAGAATACTTGATTTGTTCTACCAAATCTCCTTCCAACGCATTTTGTTTCATGATGGCATTCACCAAATCTTGATTCACCTTGGTACCCAATTGCAAACTTAAGATGGCGAGAGAACCATTTGGCACTGGCACACGGATGGCATTGGAGGTCAATTTTCCAGCCAAAGCAGGTAAGGCTTTTGACACCGCTTTTCCAGCTCCCGTTTCGGTAATCACCATGTTCAAAGCAGCTGCTCTACCTCTTCGGTATTTTTTATGCATGTTGTCTACCAAATTCTGATCATTGGTATACGCATGAATGGTTTCTATATGTCCTTTCTTAATTCCGAAGTTGTCCTCTAACACCTTTAATACTGGTGTGATTGCATTGGTGGTACAAGAAGCAGCAGAGAAAATATCTACTTCATCCGGATTGTAATTCAAGTGATTTACCCCGTGTACGATATTTGGCACTCCTTTTCCTGGAGCGGTCAATAATACCTTACTTACACCGTTGGCTTGCATATGACGACCCAAGGCAACATCATCTCTAAAAGCTCCGGTATTATCAATGACAAGTGCATTATTGATACCGTATTGGGTATAGTCAATATCTTCTGGATTGTTTGATGAAATCACATACACCGTAGTTCCATTAATAACCAAGGCATTGTTTTCCACATCAATCGATACTGTCCCTAGAAAATCACCATGAACTGAATCAACACGCAATAAGGAGGCTCTTTTTTCAAGAACGTTCTTATCAATCTTCCCGCGTGTCACAATGGCTCTTAATCGCAACTGCGAACCCTTACCAATTCTCGACATGAGTTCTCTGGCCAATAATCGACCAATTCTTCCGAATCCGTATAGTACAACATCTCTAGGTTCGATGTCTTGAATGTTCGAAAAATCGCCCAATTTTGATTTCACGAACTCGATTTTATTCGCGCACAAACTCGGATTCAAATGACACTCATAGGCCAATTTACCAATATCAATTTTTGATGGTGGTACATCCAATTCTTGAATCGCTTTGGCAATACTCAACGCATCTTCAATAGTGATTGGTTTGCTTACAAATTCGCGTGCATAATCAATTAAGGTCAACACCTCGCCTGCTCTTTTGTTGAACAAAGGGTTTCGGAACATGATCAACTCAATAGATCTATCATACCATAAATCATTTACAATGTTGATGAATTCGATGGTATGCCTGCTAACTTTCGCCTGATCGGCAACTTGATTTTCGTAGTTTAAGGGTACATTCATTCGTTGAAATAATTTTTGCAAAAGTATATCTTTTTTTAGAATTCGAAATCGATTTCGTTAAAATTTCAAACAAAAAAAATCCTGATTAAAAAATCAGGATTTCCAGTCTCTTCTTAAGGTCCATTATCTAAAACCGTAACGCTCCACTTGACCATCTAAATTGATGACTTCAATGTAAAACGGATTGTTTCTTCGCAAACTACTTTCCAACACTCGAACTGCTTCGGCCGCATTGTTAATTGGTTGCTTGTTGATCTTTGTAATGATGTATCCTTCTCTTACTCCGTAGTACTCCAAACTCTTATTGTTATTGGTTTGAATTTTAGCACCACCCGAGATATCAAAACGTTTCTTTTCTGCCTTGGTCAAATCTTTCAAAGAAACCCCTAATGCTCTTGAGGTGTAGGTATCTCTTTTGTTCAATTTCACACTCTTGGTCACCAAATCGCCACCACGATCTACCGTAATGTTTACAAATTCACCGGGTCTTTTCGCAGTCAATTGTCCTCTTAAATCAGAAAACTTAGAGATTTTCACGTTGTTGACTTTAACAATTACGTCTCCATCTTTCAACCCTGCTTTTCTTGCTCCACCATCATAAAATACTTTCGCAATTTTTACTCCAGAAATATTATTCTCTGAATTGTCGATTGAAATACCTAATACCGCTTCTTGCACCGTACCATATTCTAACAAATCGTCGACAATTTTCTTTGCAATATTTGAAGGTACTGCAAACGAGTAACCCACAAAGGACCCTGTTCTTGAAGTAATGGCCGTATTGATTCCGACTAACTCACCTCTGGTATTCACTAAAGCACCTCCACTATTTCCTGGATTCACGGCAGCATCCGTTTGGATAAAAGAGTCGATGGACGAATTTCCTTCCAAATCTCTTCCCTTAGCACTTACAATTCCCGCTGTTACTGTAGAAGTCAAGTTGTACGGGTTCCCAACCGCGAGTACCCATTCACCAATTTGAACGGTATCTGAATCGGCAAAAGCCAAATAAGGCAAATCCATATCCGCATCAATTTTTAGAAGTGCAATGTCATTATCCTTATCGGTACCTACCAATTCTGCTTTGTATTTTTTTCTGTTGTTGAGTGTAATTTGAATCTCATTGGCATTGGCAATTACATGATTGTTCGTTACGATGTAACCATCCGAAGAAATAATCACACCACTACCAGTTCCTACCTGCTCGTATTGCCTTCCTCCTCCTCTATTTCCGAAGAAAAAGTCAAGAGGATTTACCTGCGTTCTTATGGCGGTATTCTTAACGTGAACCACAGCATTCAAGGTTTTCTCGGCAGCATCGGTAAAGTCGATCGATGCATCATAAGTACCTGAAACCTTCGGCTTCGAATTAAATGCAGGATTAAAGTTTGTATTAATTTTTTCGAGTTTTTCAGGCGACTGTTCCTTGATAATAACAGTATCATTAAATAAGAGTTTGTAACCTCCTAGGGTTAATACACCGCCTAACATGGCGACAGCTAAAAGACTAAAAAATTTTTTCATAATCTACATTTTTGATCCAACCAAATATACAATTTTAACATTTACACCAAATTCGTTTAACTTTGCTTTAACTGGATTTAACCGGTCTTTAACAAGCTGCAGCTAGTCTCAAAAATAGTATCTTTAACTTATGAAATTAACTTTCAGTAAATACCAAGGAACCGGCAACGATTTTGTGATGATTGATAACAGAACAAAAACCTTTCCAAAAGGAAATCCTGACATTATTTCACGATTGTGTGACCGCAACTTTGGCATTGGCGCAGATGGTGTTATTCTTATTGAAAACGCAGACGAGGAGGACTTTCGTATGGAATATTTCAATCCTGACGCCACAGAAACCTTTTGTGGAAATGGAGGAAGATGCGCTGTAGCATTTGCGAAACGTTTGGGAATGATTGAAAACGAAACAAAATTTCTAGCCTTTGATGGGTTACATTTTGCACAACTGAACAATGACATTATTTCACTTCAAATGATTGATGTGGATACTGTTGACCTCCATGATAGTTACAGTTATTTATATACCGGAACTCCACATCACGTTCAAATGACAACCGATCTTGGTAATTTCCCAGTTTTTGAAGAAGGTAGAAAATTGCGCTATGAACTTTACGGTGAAAAAGGAAGCAACATCAATTTTGTGGAACAAAAGAGCGATAATACATTTCGCGTAAGAACCTATGAAAAAGGTGTGGAGAATGAAACCTTGGCCTGCGGCACTGGGGTGACGGCAGTGGCTATTGCCATGCATGCCTCTCAGAAAACCAAAGCCACGACCATTCACTTACCCGTAGAGGGAGGGAAATTGTCAGTTTCTTTTCAATATGAACAAGGTACATACTCCAATGTCTTTTTGAGTGGACCTGCCGAATTTGTTTTTGGTGGAAACATCGCGTTGTAATGAAAAAGGTAATTGGTGAAAACATCACATTGAGACCACTCGTTCCAAGTGACCTCGATTTTCTTTTTTCTATTGAAAATGACGAACGATATTGGAATGTGAGCGGGACTACCAAACCTTATTCACGTGAGCTCCTAAAAAAATACATTGAAGTTTCCAAACAAAGTCTTGCAGAAGCCAAGCAATATCGATTTGTAATCGTAAAAACAGCAACAACAGAGCAACTCGGTTTCATCGACCTATTCAATTACAACCAAAAAGAAATGAGTGCAGGTGTGGGAATCATTATTGATCCTAACTTTCAGAATCAGGGTTTTGGAACTTCGGCATTGGACCTTCTCATGCATTACTGCCGAGAAGAGTTGTCTTTGAAAATACTGCATTGCTCGATTCATTCGAGCAACCGTTACAGCATGCAATTGTTTACAAAACATGGCTTTGTAAAAACCGATTACAAAAAAGACGATACCAGTAGTACAGATTCGTCTAAAAATGAAATATTTTTGCAACGATCATTGAATCATCCCAATGAATAAGAAAGTAAGAAATATAGGAATTGTTGTTGTCGCAGTGCTGTTGATTGCGGTATTTTCAATATATCAAAGAATCTACTCAAGCAATGTTTCGAAGGAGGGAGAATTATTTGTATCGACAGGAGATTCCTTGGCAAACGTATTGACTAAAATTAGTCCGCTTCTCGAAAATACCAACTCTTTCGAATGGGTAGCAGGTTTAAAGAAGTACAAAACTCCCAAATCTGGACGCTACCTGATCAAGGAGGGCATGTCGAACAATGATGTAATCAACATGTTGCGAATCGGAAATCAGACTCCCGTAAAAGTATCTTTTAACAATCAGGATACACTTGAAAAATTAGCCGGCAGGATCGCCGTACAGATTGAAGCTGATTCTAGCGCTTTGTTAAATGCCTTCACAGATGAAATTTTTCTGAAAGAAAACAATTTTACCAGCGCTTCTGTTCTTCAAATTTTCATTCCTAATACTTACGAATATTATTGGAATACTTCAGCCCAGAAATTCCGAGACCGCATGTTGGCCAATTACAAAAAGTTTTGGAATTCAAACCGATTGGCAAAAGCCAAGCAACTTAAAATGACGCCATCAGAAGTCATCACGTTGGCCTCTATCGTTCAAAAGGAAACGGCCAAAAGAGAAGAAAGACCAATCGTAGCCGGTTTGTATTTGAACCGTTTAAAAAGAGGTTGGGCCTTGCAAGCAGACCCGACGGTGGTGTATGCTATTAAACAACAAAAAGGTCAAGATTTTATGGTGTATCGCGTTTTACGAACCGATATAGACATCGACTCACCTTACAACACCTACAAGTATCGAGGATTACCACCTAGCTTGATTGGCATGCCAGATATTTCGAGTATTGATGCGGTTTTAAATCCGAAAAAGCACCAGTACATGTACATGTGTGCTAGTGCAGAGAATATTGGTTACCACGAATTCTCTAAATCGCTTGCACAACACAATCGGAATGCTGCTAAATATCAGCGTTGGTTAAATAAACAACGAATTTTTAGGTAAATTTTATTTTTGAATGATAAAGATGGTAGGTCTTTTGTGAAGATTAGGCCTATTGGATTTCCAATCCTTTACCTCCATGGTTTTAATAAACTCAGTAGGTAAGGTAATATCACAAGCAACACAAAGACGGGTTGTTGGTGTTAAGGAGGAAAGTAATTCGCTTAACATTTTATCATTGCGATAAGGAGTTTCGATAAATATCTGCGCTTGATTCCGTTCTTTAGACAATCGCTCTAATTGTTTCACAGCTTTCTTTCGATCCGATTTCTCAATGGGCAGGTAACCATTAAAAGCAAAGTTTTGTCCGTTCATTCCAGAACTCATCATCGCTAACAGAATTGACGACGGACCAACAAGCGGAACTACTTGTATTCCTTTTTGATGGGCCAATGCAACAATGGAAGCACCTGGGTCGGCAATGGCAGGCACTCCCGCCTCTGACAATAATCCGACATTATTTCCTCGTTCACAAACGTCCAAATAACGCAGCGTTTCTTGCTCATCGGCATATTTGTCTAAGGGCATTAGTTGTAAATCGGGCTGTGATTTTTTTGGAGAAATCTTCTTGATGAACCTTCGGGCCGACTTTTGATTTTCCACGATGTAATAATCGACTTGCTCAATTATTTTTTTTACCGATAAAGGCATCACCTCTAACGGTTCACGTTCGCCGAGCGTCGTTGGAATCAAATATAGCTTGCCTTTCATTACTCAAAGTTTGTTACGAAGGTAGAGAAAATGTTACTTATGCTTGACTTAAATTATTTGAAATGACCTCACAGGCTTCATCGAGCATTCGGTACACATTGTCAAAACCACTGGGTCCGCCATAATAGGGATCAGGAACACTTCTATTGCTGTTGGAGTCAATTTCATTCAGTATTAACTTTACTTTTTGTGCATCATTTGCGTTCCGCGCCAAGTTTAGAATGTTCTGATAATTGCTCTGATCCATGGCATAAATAAAATCGAAAGCATCGAAATCTTCCACAGAAAAACGTCGACATGTTTGATGAGAAATATCCAATCCGTTTTTACGAGCTACTTTCACCGATCGAGGATCAGGCGGATTTCCAACATGATATCCTGCCGTTCCGGCCGAGTCGACATAAACCAAATCTGGATCTACTTTAGCTTCTAATATTCCTTGGGCCAAAGGAGACCGACAAATATTCCCCAAACATACCATCAATACTCTTTTCATAGAGTTAATAAAAAAGCCTCACAAAGTGAGGCCACGATTAAAATGTAAGTTTTTTAGTTAAGTCTTCAACGTACTTTCTAAACTGCTTGTCGGTTTCTGTCAAATTATCAACAGTTTTACATGCATGAAGTACGGTGGCATGATCACGCTGCCCAATTTGATTTCCAATACTTGCCAACGAGGTTTTGGTTAATCGTTTCGCAAAGTACATGGCCAATTGGCGTGCCTGCACAATATGTCTTTTTCGAGTTTTCGATTGCAAAGTAGCCACATCCATATCAAAATACTTAGAAACTTCCTTTTGAATGTAATCAATGGAAACCTCCTTCTTGGTATTCTTCACAAACTTGTCTACAATCTGTCTTGCCAATTCGATAGAGAACTCTTTGCGATTGAATGAAGCTTGAGCAATCATGGAAATAATTACACCTTCCAATTCCCTCACATTGGTTTTGATATTCTTAGCGATGTATTCGATGATCTCAGACGGCATTTCTACTCCGTCTCGGAACAACTTGTTTTCTAAGATTGAAATTCTTGTTTCGTAATCAGGTGATTGAAGTTCTGCTGACAATCCCCATTTGAATCGAGATAGAAGTCTTTGTTCGATCTCTTGCATATCCACAGGCGCCTTGTCTGACGTTAGAATCACCTGTTTTCCATTTTGATGCAAATGGTTAAAAATGTGGAAGAAAACATCTTGTGTGCCTTTTTTACCCGAGAAAAACTGAACGTCATCAATAATCAATACGTCAATCATTTGATAGAAATGAATAAAATCATTTCGGGTATTGGACTTTACGGAATCGATGAATTGCTGTGTAAATTTCTCTGAAGAAATATACAAAACTGTTTTGTCTGGATATTTGTCCTTGATATCAACACCTATGGCATGCGCAAGGTGTGTTTTTCCCAAACCTACTCCACCGTAAATTAATAATGGATTAAAAGAAGTTCCACCTGGTTTTTTAGCAACTGCCATTCCCGCAGATCTCGCCAAACGATTGGAATCTCCTTCAACAAAATTTACAAAGTTGTAATTCGGATTTAACTGAGATTCGATCTTTACTTTTTGAAGACCGGGAATAATAAAAGGATTTCGAAGCTCTCTTTTATCAGACTCCATAGAGACTGCTACTTTCTGAGGCTTTAACGGATCTCTATTTGAGCTAGGAAATTTGACAATCTGTGGTCTCGTGCTACTGTAATTATTTTCCATTTTGACATCATAAATGAGTTTGGCCTCATTTCCTAACTGTCTTACCAAAGCAACACGTAAAAGTTTGATGTAGTGTTCTTCTAACCATTCATAGAAAAATTTACTAGGAACTTGAATTGTCAATACTTCTCCTGAGAGTTTTACTGCTTTTATCGGCTCGAACCAAGTTTTGTATGCCTGAGGTTTTATGTTGTCTTTGATAAACGAAAGGCATTCTCTCCACACTGAATCAGCAGTAACTGTCATTATATATTCTGATGAATTATTTGGTTAAAAAATCTGGTTAAATTTTTCTTTTCTTCCCTTGAATAGCAATACAAATGTGTGAATAAAATTCAGTAAAAAAAAATCAAAATGCTATTGATTTTTAAGTTTTTTTTGCCTAACATTCGCCAAATTAATTGTTCGAAATTTTTGGATTTTTCATCAACAAAAACACGAGTTCGATACTCTGAAACTGATCAAATGGGCGTAGTTTATTATGGTAATTATGCCCAATATTTTGAACTCGGTAGAACTGAATGGCTTCGCTCTAAAGGAATTACGTATAAAGATATGGAAAAAGATGGAATAATGCTACCTGTTATTTCATTAAGCTGCAACTTCCTTAAATCGGCATTTTACGATGATGAACTGACCATCAAGGCAATTTTGAAAAAAAAACCTGGAGTTCGTATTGAATTCGATTATGAAGTGACAAATCAACAGCAAGAATTGATTTGTACAGGTAATACGGTGCTAGTATTTATCAATATGAACAACAACAGACCCACACGCTGCCCTGAATATTTATTGAAAAGTTTAGGGTACTAATCGCGCCACCTCTAATTTATAAATACCTTCTAATACCTGTTGAAGGGCATCTGCCTCTCTTTGTCTGACAGCGATTACAAATTCGCAATCAAGTTCCATTTTTTGATAGATGACTTGCAAATTCTTCTCCTTAATCACACGCATTACCTTATTCATCAAATCATAAGCGAAATTTAATTGAAACTGTACCTGAATGATCTCTTCCACAATTTCAGAAGCTTCCAAGGCCAATTTAGCCGAATTTCGATAAGCATTGATCAATCCACCAACGCCAAGTTTCACACCACCGAAATATCGAACGGACACAATGAGGACATTGGTTAGTCCGAAAGATTGAATCTGACCGTAAATGGGCATACCTGCCGAATTGCTAGGTTCGCCATCGTCGTTCACCCGGTATTTTTTAGTTTCAACCCCTAATTGATAAGCATAACAATGATGACCGGCTGAAGGATGCAATTCTTGCAATTCTTGCAACCTTTCTTTCACATCATCCTCTGTTTGAACGGGAAAAGCATAACCGAAAAACTTTGAATTTCGATCCTTAAATAAGGTTTCTTCACCTGGGCGCGCTATGGTATTGTAGGTATCTTTCATTAAGTCATGGCCACAATAATGATGGAAAGAATCGCAATGGCAACCCCAATTTTATTTTTAGCAGAAAAGTATTCCTTGAAAAGCACCACACCCACCAGACTCGACAACATCACAATACCCACATTGTTCAACGTAAACAAAGAAGAACTTTCAAATCCCTCAATTTGAAGCGCTTTGATCAAGAAAATTATTGAATAATAATTAGGCACCCCGAGTAGGATTCCGCCTAAAAGGTTTTTAACTCCAAAATTTAAAAAGTATTTCTTCACATCGGTGAACATGTAAATGACCGCAAAGAACCCAGCGAAGCCAAAAATGGAACCCGAAAAAACAGAGACCTCTTGCACTGGAACATAATTCACTTCAATAAACTTAATGGAAGTATCAATGACTCCTGATCCAAAAAACAATAGAATTGGCAACAATAAGGAATCTTTGAAAGAAATGGATTCTTTTTTTACCGACACCAAATACACCGAAACAAGGGCCAATAGAATTCCCAATATTTTAAGAGCAGACAGACTTTCTTGATATACCAATACTCCAAATAAAACAGGAATTACCACAGACATCTTTCCTGCCACGGACGCAACAGACAAACCATTGATTTGCGCCGTTTTCGCCATCAACACAAAGACCAGAATAAATAAAAATCCGAGGAACAAGGCCCCATAAAACCATTCTTTTTGCATAGCCTCCACCACGGGTAGCTTGGTTTCTGAAAACCAAAATCCCAATCCGAATGCAATGAGGTAATTGACCATAATGGCCTTTAGATTGTCAATTTCAAATCGTTCAAAAAGCTTGAAAATCACAAAAATTGAAGTCGAAAAGCAAACACTAAGAATTAGGTAAATCATACGGGTAATTTGGACTTCAAATGAATAATATCCTCTGACTGTGGATCGATGTTCCAGGTTCGAATACCCAATTGTTCTGCTGCCTGTGTATTGTTCAGGGTATCGTCAATGAAGAAGGTTTCTTCCGCTTTCAATTGATTTTCATTTAATACATATTCATAAATATTGTGATTGGGTTTGCGCAATTGAATTTCATGAGATAAATAAAATTTCTCAAAGCAAGCTTTGAAAGAGGTATACAATTCGTGGCCCCAATCTTCTTTGATCCAAGAGATATGCATATCATTGGTATTGCTCAGCAAAAACAATCGGTATTCTTTGGATGCCGCCAGTTCTTGCAACCAACTCATGCGATAATCAGGAAAATCCAAAAGCATCATATTCCAAATGGATTTGAATTGATTTTTATTCAGTGGATAGGCTTCCGAAAAATAAGTAAGTACCTCATTTGTGGTCATTCCGCCCACTTCATATTTCAAAAGAACCTCATTATCCTCCTCACTTAAAGCGTGGATGTTATGTTTTTTGAGTTCTTTGAATGGAGCGAACTTGTCCAAATTGATAAAGACATCTCCAAAATCAAAAATTATATTCTTAATCATTGGTATATATGGTAAGTGTGTCGTTCAAAATTGCAATTTCGGATTTTATATTCCCTGTCACTCTGGGAGCTTTCAGACCTTTATCAATAGAATTTTCACCTTCAAAAACGCGTGCCTCATCCCATAAATTGGCTGCAATGAAACTCTGGAGCGTTTGGGCCCCACCTTCAATAATCACGCTCTGAATTTGGTGTTTTTGAAGAACCTTACAAATTTGTTGGGCCATGTTTGATTCATAATCAATAGGTTCGAAAAATAGATTCTCAGAGGAGGTAGTAATTTTCTCTGCATTGGATGCATCGATCAGAACCAATGTTCTAATCGATTGGTCAAACACAAATGAATCTACAGGAAGTTTCAATTCGGCATCCAAAACCACGCGTAAGGGACTTTTTCCAAACCAGGTTCTGGTATTTAATTTCGGATTGTCTTTTGATACTGTTGTTGTACCAACCAAAATCGCTTGTTCTTCTGCTCTCCATTTATGCACCAATTGTTTGGAATATCGGTTGGTGATCCAAAAAGGTTCTCGTTTTTCTTGTTTAGGGGGAGCCATAAACCCTTCTTTGGTTTGAGCCCATTTCAGGATAATATGTGGTCTATTGCGCTGATGTTGGGTAAAAAATGCCTGGTGATGGCCTCTGCATTCGGCTTCCATTACACCAACTTCCACTTCAATGCCTGCTTCTTCTAAAATTCGGACCCCATTTCCACTCACCTTCGGATTCACGTCCAAACATCCAATGACCACCCGTTTGAATTTGTGGTTGACAATGGCATTCGCGCAAGGAGGGGTTTTCCCAAAATGAGAACAAGGTTCGAGGGTTACATACAAGGTAGCTTCTTTTAGAATGGAAGCATCTTGAACAGTATTGATGGCATTAATTTCGGCATGAGGCCCACCAAAGGGACTCGTAAATCCCTCGCCAACAATACGGTCATTGACAACAATTACAGCACCCACAGAAGGATTCGGTTTGGTAAGCGCATTACCGTTCTTGGCAATTTGCAAGCATCGTTTTATGTAGACTTCATCCCTCACCAACACCTATCTCAATTTGATTTCCTGGGTTTTATCAATTGGATAGACCTTTGAGAATCCAAGTACTTTGTATTTCAAGTCACCCTTAAATTGAACCTTGATGGTTTTGTTCAAAATGGTATTGATCAGTCCGCCTAAGATTCCATTCCTATTATTCTCAAACACACGCTTGGCAGGAATTACCACCTTTAGTGGTATGGTAAACTCTTGTCGAGAAGGCACCCTAAATTCCTCCGAAGATACCTGAGCTAATTCGGCCCCGTTCACAATCACCTTGATTTCATCCGTCGCTATTTTACCTCCAACATCATTCGGATTTTTAAAATAGGCGTTGGCTGCCAGCCGAATCGTATCCATTTGAACCGAAATCACTTGCACGTCATCTACCTTTAGGAAGATAGGTTTTTTAGAAACAGAACACCCTAAAAGCGTAAAAGCAATAAGGAATGGAAGCAGTATTTTTCTCATAAAGTATGCCTATTTTTTTGGTAACTTGCCCCTACAAAAATAGTGTATTCAATGACATCTACTGACTTTATTATTAGAGAAATTGAACCGCGAGACAACGCACAATTGGCAACTGTTGTTCGCGAAGTCATTGTTGAAATGGGTGCCCCAACAACTGGAACCGCCTATGAGGACAAAGCTACCGACAATATGTTTGAAGCCTATCAAGAACCTAGAACCAAATATTTTGTACTCATACACCAAGATAAAGTGGTTGGCGGTGGCGGAATCGCTCCGTTACAGGATTCTGATGGAACCATCTGTGAGTTGCAGAAAATGTATTTCAAACCCATTGCCAGAGGAAAAGGATTGGGTTCTGAAATGATTACTAGATGTCTTGCCTTTGCAAAGGAGGTCGGGTTTAAAACTTGTTATTTGGAGACCATGCCCTATATGAAGGCCGCTCGTAAATTGTATGCAAAAAACGGATTTACCAATATTAGTGGCCCTTTAGGAAATACCGGACATTACTCCTGTGATGTTTGGATGACCAAATCTTTATGACCTTCTTAGAAACACATCAATTATTTCAAACTAGACTGAAAGAGATCTACCCTCAAACGGAAATAGAAACCTTCTTTTTTTGGGTTTTGGAAGATTGCTTCGATTTCAAACGCATTGATTATTTAATGCGAAAGGAAGAAACCATTCCAATTGAAAAGCAACAGGAAATTCAAAAAATACTAGATCGCTTGGAGAACCAAGAACCCATCCAGCATATTTTGGGCTATGCTGAGTTCTTCGGACTTACCTTCGAGGTTAGCAACAACACCCTTATTCCCAGACCAGAGACAGAAGAATTGGTAGCCTGGGTCTTGGATGATCTTAAAACAATTTCGAGGAAAGACTTTTCCATAATCGATATTGGTACAGGAAGTGGATGCATTCCAGTTTCCTTAGCGAAAGAATTACAGATATCCGTTGATGCCGTAGACATCTCGGAAGAAGCCTTGCAAATAGCTAAAAAAAATGCACAAAGGAACAAGGTTCAGGTTGCCTTCCATCAAATGAATATTTTAACTTCAGTACAACTTCCGAAGCAATACGACATCATCATTTCGAATCCGCCTTATGTTCGTCAACTTGAAAAAGCGGAAATGAAAAAGAACGTGCTTGACTTCGAACCAGCCCTTGCCCTTTTTGTTTCTGATGAGGATCCGTTGATTTTCTATAAGGCTATCGCGGATTTGGCGAAAAAATACCTGAAGCCTAAGGGGCGATTGTTTTTTGAGATAAATCAGTATCTAGGAGAACAAACGATAGCGCTATTAAAACAAAAAGGGTATTCAGCTATTGAACTGCGAAAAGACCTATTTGGCAACGACCGAATGATTAGAGCCTCACTTGACTAACTTAAATACAAATACTTCTCAACGGTAGGCGAATTGCGATTCCCACCATCATTCATAAAACAACGTTTAGTTAACATGGAATTGGATCAGGCCACTTATCTTGTCTCCAACAAATACAATCAATCAATAAAAACGACGAAATCGCATGAAAAAACTGAAACGCATTGGCCTTGTATTCTTTTTCCTTTTGCTGTGGACAGCATTTATCGGATATGGATTCATAGATGGTTTTTTATTACGCCCCATCACTAATGATAAATCTCCAAAAAGTTTTCTTGAAGCATCAAAAGAAATCATTCAAAACAAATCGGTTGGAAATTTAGGATTCGTATTACTTGAAAATGGTCGGATAGCTGAGGAATTTTATGATTCCAAAGGCAGAGCTGTGGATCAAAACACGATGTTTCCTGTGGCCTCCATCAGTAAGTGGGTTGCTTCCTTTGGGGTAATGAAACTCGTTCAAGATCAAAAAATTGATTTGGATGCGCCCGTAGAACAATACCTTACTCGATGGCATCTGCCAGAAAGCGAATTTGATAATTCAGGAGTTACGGTAAGGAGATTGTTATCGCATTCAGCCGGCTTGGTGGACGACCTTGGATATGCTGGATTTGAAACAAAAGATTCCGTACAGACCTTGGAAGCATCCCTCACAAAAGCCAAAGACGGACCATATTCAGAGGGTGTTGCTAGAGTTGGATACCAACCTGGAAGCCAGTACATGTATTCTGGAGCAAGCTATGCCCTACTTCAATTATTGATTGAAGAAGTATCTGGTCAATCCTTTCAAGAATACATGAAAAATGAGGTTTTCAAGCCGCTCGGAATGACCAACTCCGTTTTCGAAAGGCAAGATCCAAATAATCCTAGGGTTGCAGAAGTATTTCAAGTGGATGGCAGCACCAGATCCATGAATTGGTTTACTGCATTGGCTGCGGCCGGACTATATACTTCAACGGGTGATTTATCAAAATTTTTAGCAGCCCATGTAAATGAAAACCCAGTGCTTTCAAAGCAGACCATTGCCAAAATGAGCGAGGCAAATTCATTCATCAACACTATTGGAATTTATGGTCTGGGACCACACCTCTACAGTCAAAATAAGACCAACTCGTTGATCATCGGTCACGATGGAAGCGGTAATGATGCGATTAACACGGCAGCTCGGATCGACCTTATGTCAAAATCCGGAATCATATTTTTAGAGACTGGAAATTGGAACTTAGCTTCTTCCATTGCTGATGAATGGCTTTTTTGGAAGGCTGGAATCGCTGATTATGTGGTAATGCAACGAAACAAGTCTTTCCTCTTAAGCATTCTTGGTATCGGATATTTGCTAATTATTTTGGCTTCAGTGTTCATCATCAAAAGAAGAAAACAAGCTCCTAATTAATGCTTTGCATCGATTAAGAATCGTGAAATTTGGACTGCTTTAGTTTTTTGAAAAAAATAACTTTTGTATCCATTTCTGTCATGTTTTTTGAAATATTTTTGTGGTGTAGATGCAATCAAAACCAATCGTAATTACGTAATTTTTAGTGATGAGAAATATCCTTTTACAATTTTTATCGAAAGTTCGTATTAACAAGTCTTACCGAACTGTTTTTTTATTATTCCTTTTGTTCGTTTTCAGCAATCACGATTTGTATTTAAAAATGGATTCCTATTTTTTCAATCCAAATCAAGATCTAGACTCAATCTGTTTAATGGAACCTTCGAAAAGAGCGAAAACATCATTACCCGAGATCGAATTCTAGATGCCTCCATCGTTCATAAGAATGTCCGAAAGGCTATTGAACCGGGTCTTTGGAAAGATCAGGATAGCACCATCACGTATCTTGAGTTTACTACTGGGGAAGCCGGCACTTATGTGGCAGGCGTTTCTACCAAGGAACGAAATATCAAATTTAGCGCCGAAAAATTCAATGATTACCTCAAACACGATGGTGTCCTCGATATGCTGGCTTATCGAAAGGAAAATAAATTACTGGAAGAGGACGCTTTAGAAGCCTATCAAAAACACGTGAAAGCCATTTATCAGGTAGGAAATGAGAAAACAGACGATTGGAAGACTGTACTTGGGTATCCGATCGAATTCGTTCCGAAGGAAAATCCATATGAAAAATTCAGCGGTGATCACATCGAAGTCCAGCTTTTATTAGAAGGAAATTCTTTAGCCAATCAATTGGTGTATGCCGATTATATAAGCACCGATAAAGAGCACAGTCATGGTGACTCAGGTCATAGTCATAGTCACTCTGATAATGAGGAACATACGCACACCAATGGACAACAGCTTCGAACTGATGCAAACGGAGTGATCAAGGTAGATTTGCCACACGACGGAATTTATTACTTACGCACCATTCATATGGTTCCCGTGACGAATGAAGGTGATCTTACACACCGATCAAAATGGGCAACCTTAACCTTTGAAATAAGTCATAAGCATGGTCCTGATACCCACACCCATGAATCTCACGATCATAAAGATGGTATTCCAATTTGGGTTTTTATACTAGGCAGTGTTGCTGTTATCGGACTCTTATTCTTGTTTTTTAGAAAAAAGGGATAATGACCAAACGCCAATTACAACAACTTGTTACAGTTGTGGTCTTTCTATTGCCCCTATCGGGCTTTGCGCATGATGTTACCAGTGCAGATCAAGAATTACTGCGCAACGGCGGATTGTGGGCCTATGTCCAAGTGGGAGCTACCCACATGCTCACAGGATATGATCATCTTCTATTTTTAACTGGGGTTATTTTTTACCTCAGCGGATTTAAAGACATTCTCAAGTTTATTACAGTTTTTACAATAGGTCATTGTGTGACACTTATTGGAGCTACCTATTTGCAAGTAAGAACAGACGAACACCTCATTGATGCCGTAATTGCACTAAGTGTCTTGTATAAGGGATTTGAAAACTTAGGCGGATTTGAAAAACTAAAAGTCAAAGCACCGAACCTCCTATCTATGGTCGGGGTTTTTGGGTTAATTCACGGATTGGGACTTTCGACCCGCCTTCAATCATTCGACATGGGTGATGGAGCCTTTCTATCAAAAATTCTTTGCTTCAATGTGGGAGTTGAGTTTGGGCAAATCATCGCTCTAATCCCCATTGTTTTTATCATTGCCCAATCTCGAAAACACAAGGAGTTTAGTGCTTTCTACAAAGCAATAAATTGGTATTTGGTATTTGCTGGAATTGGTTTGTTTGCCTATCAGGTTTTTCAGTATTTCAACCATCATTAAAAAAATAACACGGTTTTCTTTGCTTCATGTAAACTATTAATCGTAATATTGCAATGAAACAATTAACTATGGGGTTAACCAAGACAGAAAAGTTTTCAGACCGTCAAAATGAAATAGCGCTTTTTGCCAAAGTGTTTGGTCATCCGGCACGCGTTGCCATCTTACAACACCTGTTCAAAATCAATTCGTGTGTTTGTGGAGATTTGGTTGATGAAATCGGTCTTGCCCAACCCACCATTTCACAGCATTTAAAGGAATTAAAAAATATCGGGTTGATTAAGGGTAATATTGAAGGCACCAGCGTTTGTTATTGTATTGATTACAACAAATGGTCTAAAATGAAAGAGATTGTCCAAGAATTCCTAAATCAAGACTTGATGGAACCCAACAACTGTTGTTAAAAAAATTTAATCCACTCAATCGCAATATTGCAATAAAAGAAGTACATCATGAAACTATCAGAAGTAAAACAAGCCTTGAACAACCTAGAGACCATAGGGTTTCAATTGCCAAATGGAGAATTAGTACCAGCACATTTTCACGTGACAGAAGTTGGGAAAATAACCAAGCACTTTATTGATTGCGGCGGTACTGTTCGGAATGAAGAAGTTGTCAATTTTCAACTTTGGAATGCCAACGATTATGACCATCGTCTGCATCCAGAGAAACTTATAAACATTATCGAGCTTTCCGAAAAAGTGCTTCAATTGGACGATTTGGAAATCGAAGTTGAATATCAAGGAACCACCATCCAGAAATTCGGAATGGATTTCAACGGACAACATTTTTTATTGACCACCAAGCACACGGATTGTTTGGCGCGCACTGAATGTGGTGTACCTGCTGAAAAACCTCGTGTACGACTATCTACGTTACAATCCAATAGTTGTGCACCCGGAAGTGGATGTTGTTAAACCCTTGAATAATTGTCATGAAAAAACTCAACTTCCTAGATAAAAATCTAACTCTTTGGATATTTTTAGCGATGGCTCTCGGAGTTGGAATTGGATATTTTGCTCCTGGTTTCCCCGAGTTTGTAAATTCTTTAAGTAGCGGAACAACCAACATTCCGATCGCCATAGGTCTGATTGTAATGATGTATCCTCCACTCGCAAAAGTCAATTACAAATTACTCCCAAAAGTTTTTGCCAACACAAAAATCTTGTCCATTTCCTTACTATTAAACTGGATCATTGGACCTTTACTAATGTTTGTGCTCGCCCTACTCTTCCTGCAAGATTACCCTGAATATATGGTGGGATTGATACTGATTGGATTAGCGCGTTGCATTGCAATGGTTTTGGTTTGGAACGACTTGGCCGATGGGAGTAGCGAATATGGTGCCGGACTTGTAGCCTTAAACTCTATTTTTCAAGTTTTTGCTTATAGTTTTTATGCATGGATTTTCATCACAGTCCTTCCTCCCTATTTCGGATTTGAAGGTGCCATCGTAGATATTTCGATTGCAACCATCGCAGAAAGCGTTGCCATTTACTTGGGCATTCCTTTTCTTATGGGGATTTTGAGCAGAACCGTACTCGTAAAACTAAAAGGAATTGATTGGTATCAAAGCACATTCATACCCAAGGTTTCTCCATTGACTTTGATAGCATTATTGTTTACCATTGTGGTGATGTTTTCCTTAAAAGGAGAGTTGATTGTAACCATACCTATGGACGTGGTAATTATTGCCATTCCATTATTGCTGTATTTCACCTTGATGTTCATCATCGGGTTTTTTGTGACCAGAGCTATGGGTGCCACTTATGATAAAACCGCCTCTGTAGCCTTTACAGCAGCCGGAAACAATTTTGAGTTGGCCATTGCTGTTGCCATTGCCATCTTCGGATTGAACTCAGGTCAAGCCTTTGCTGGAGTCATTGGCCCCTTGGTGGAAGTACCAGCGCTTATTCTACTCGTAAAAGTTTCTTTCTGGTTGAAGAATAGGTATTTCAAATCTTCATAAAGTAGCGGAGCAAACACCTCGTTTTAAAGAAAAGAAAATGCAAGTCATTCGGTTTTCCGCTTTTTAAGAACAGTCTTTTATATTTTCTTTGTTTGAATAACAACCATTGCCAGCAATGGCGGTCAAAACCATTGGAAAGGAATATATGATCCGAAAAAATAAAATTGCAAGTTTTCTTTGCATCCTTCTTTTAGGAATTGCACAAAAATCATACGGACAAACTTTGTTCGAAAAATATGGGGAACGATCCTACGTAGAAACCATAGATCTCCCAATGCTCAAAATTATCAGTGGAAAATTACAGATTCCTTTTTCCAATATCAACTTAAAGAATAGCCAATCTATAGAAGTATCACCAGACTTGGTTTTCTTTACCATTCAATACATGTATAAAACAACAGTGGAAGGAAAGTTCTTCACATCCAAATATATTTTGGTCAATAAGAAGGATGAAAAAATCATTCAACACTTTAATGACAAAAATGATTATGGAGAAAATGATGCGGTACAGGTATATTCCAGCAATATTTTAATGAACAAAATTCAAATAGGACCCAATGATATCGGAATTGGCGTTATCGCCGAGGAGTACGTCAAAAGTAGGGTTACCCTATTTTCCAGGGAACTTTTTTCAATTATTAAAGTGTCAGAAAAAGGCCTGTCTATGATACTTGAAAATTATCCCATCTCGAAATCTAGTGGTGAACAAGGTATTGATTATCAAACTTTTGAACAAGAGACTCTTGAAACACAAATATCCACATTGAAATCAACAACCAATGGATTCTTCGATTTACAAATACAAAAAACCTTTCGGTACGAATCTAAATTGGAAGGAAAACCTGAAAAAGGACACGGTTCTGAAAAACAAGAAATGGTGACTCTCAAATTTAATGGTCAATTTTATGAATTCACCGAAGACAACAGGTTTCGCTTTTTGGGTTGGTAATATCTAGCTATTCAAATAACACTTCACTGTCGATTTCAATAGAGTCTAAGAATTCAATGGCCTTGACCATGTCATGGTGCAACACCCGATCTTCATAAACCAACGGCACTTCTTCTCGAAACATACTCAATAAATTCTCTAAGAAAGGAGAAGTTTTAGCCTCAGCAAATAGCATTGCTTGAGATGCTGTAAACAATTCGATAGCTAAAATCGATTTCAAGTTGTCCACTACCCGCTTTAATTTGGTAGCCGAATTCGCCCCCATGGATACATGATCCTCCTGACCGTCACTCGACTCAATAGAATCAATACTCGATGGAGTTGCCAATTGTTTGTTTTGATTGACAATACTCGCCGCCGTGTATTGCGGAATCATAAATCCGGAATTCAAACCAGGATTGGTGACTAAAAAGGGCGGTAAATGACGGTGACCCGATACTAGCTGATAAGTTCTTCTTTCCGAGATATTTCCCAATTCTGCCAAAGCTATGGCCAGGTAATCCATCCCTAATGCCAATGGTTGTCCATGGAAATTCCCACCGGAAATTATCACGTCGTCTTCGACAAAAATATTTGGATTATCAGTGACTGCATTTACTTCAGTCAATAAAGTTTTGGTAACAAATCGTATGGTATCCTTGGTGGCTCCATGCACTTGTGGAACACATCGAAATGAGTAGGGATCTTGAATGTGATGTTTTTCTTTTTGAATCAATTCACTGTCCTCCAAAAAAGTTCGTACTCGATCACTGGTTTTAATTTGACCCGTATGTGGACGAGCAAAATGTATCAACGGATTAAAAGGCTCTATTCGGCCATCAAAACTCTCCAAAGAAATGGTGCTGATCACATCCGCCAAATAGGAAAGCTTATGACATTCTAACAAACAGTGTACTCCGTAGGCCGACATAAATTGGGTTCCGTTCAATAGTGCCAATCCTTCTTTGGATTGCAATTGAATCGGTTCCCATTCAAACTCTTTGTAGATGTCTCCAGTCGGATATACTTGACCTTTGTAGGACACCTCTCCAAGTCCGAGTAGCGGCAAGGCCAAATGCGCCAAGGGCGCTAAATCTCCCGATGCTCCGAGCGAACCCTGGGTATACACAATGGGATATACCTCATGATTGTAAAAATCGATCAATCGCTCCACAAGGGAAAGTTGTACCCCCGAATGACCAAAACTAAGACTCTTGATTTTAAAAAGCAGCATCAACTTCACGATCTCATCCGGTACTCTTTCTCCGAGTCCACATGCATGAGACTTCACCAAATTCTCCTGCAATTTTTGAAGATTCTCATCTTTGATTTTGACATTACAAAGTGCTCCAAATCCTGTATTCACTCCATAAATTGGTTTGGAAAATTGGTTGGTTTTCTCATCCAGATAAGCCCTACACTTGACAATCCGATCAACAGATTTTTGCGAAAGCTCAAGCTTTTCATCATTTTGAATGATGTGCTGAATATCCTTTAAATCAAGGGTGTTGTTAGTTATTAAATGAACGGCATTCATTTTTGATTGATTGATTTTGAGTACTGCAAATTAGTGTTTTTTTAGGGAAATGATTTAACAAAATGTAAGCAATGAAAGCTTTATATTTGTCGCAAATTTGACATTATGTTGAGAAGATTCACTTTGATTTTTTTATTGGTAGCTTTTGTTTCATGCGATAGTGCTCCTGAAGGATATTTAAAGTTTTCTGGGAAATTGGAAAACAACAAGGATAGTGTAATGACGCTATTGGGATATCGCGGTTTTAGCAAATCAATTCCAATCAATGCAGATGGCTCCTTTAGCGATACCATCAAGGTGAAATTCCCTGGAATCTACAGCATGCAAACCAATAAGAACAACCGTGCACCTATTTTTCTTGACAATGGTTATAACCTAAAATTGAAAGGAAATTCGGAAGAGTTCATTACCAGCTTCAAGTATTCTGGAAAGGGTTCTCAGAACAGCAATTACCTTGTCTCTCAAGTGAAGTTCGGTAGATCCATTCCGAATCCGCAAATTTTAAACAATATGGAGGAAGATGCCTTCAAAGCAAAATTGGAAAGCATCAAAAAAGGATATGATAGCATTTTAGACAGCTACAAAGACTTGGATACGACTTTGGTTTCAAACACAAGAAACCAAACCAAAGAATTGGTATATTTCTTAAACGGATTGTATGAAAGAAATAGAAAAGTAGGTATTGGAGGGAAATCTCCTAAGTTTGAAAACTACGTGAATTATAAAGGTGGAAAAACTTCTTTGGATGACTTCAAAGGTAGCTTTGTATACATCGATGTTTGGGCCACTTGGTGCGGACCTTGCATTCAACAGATACCCTATTTGAAAAAGATTGAAAAAGAATTCCGAAATAAGAAAATTGCCTTTGTAAGTATCTCAACGGATGAACCTCGTAAAAGTGGCGGATCTTGGGAAGCGGCAGAGAAAAAATGGCGCAACTTTGTTAAAGCCAAAAATTTAGGCGGAGTTCAATTGTGGAGCGGTAAAGATTTCTCTTTTCAGCAGGCTTATCAAATTAACGGAATACCGAGATTCATCTTGGTAGATGACCAAGGAAACATCAGGGCCTACAATGCTCCAAGACCTTCAGACCCAGCATTGAAAGTGCTATTAAATTCAGTTGGATTAAAGGATAAGTAAGAAAATACTATTCTTTGTAAACACCCATGTTTGCGTATTTATCCATACGCTGAGCAACCAAATCAGTCGGACTTAAATCTTTAAGTTCTTCGTAAGTAGCAACAATCTTATCCTTTACTGCTTCAAAAGCAGCCTCTCTGTTTGAGTGCGCTCCACCTAGTGGCTCTTGGATGATACCATCGATAATTTTCAATTTCTTCATATCGGTACCAGTAAGCTTCAAAGCAGCAGCAGCTTGCTCTTTAAACTCCCAGCTTCTCCATAGAATCGAAGAACATGATTCTGGCGAGATAACGGTATACCAAGTATTTTCCATCATGTAAACACGATTTCCGACACCAATACCTAGAGCTCCACCTGAAGCACCTTCTCCAATAACGATGGTAATGATTGGAACTTTTAGGCGCGTCATTTCAAGAATATTTCTAGCAATAGCTTCTCCCTGACCTCTTTCTTCGGCCTCTAAACCTGGGTACGCGCCCGGAGTGTCTAATAGGGTAACAACAGGAATTCCAAACTTTTCAGCCATTTTCATCAAGCGCAAAGCCTTTCTATATCCTTCTGGATTGGCCATACCGAAATTTCGGTATTGTCTGGTTTTGGTATTGTATCCTTTTTGCTGACCGATAAACATGTAAGACTGATCTCCAATTTTACCTAGTCCGCCAATCATGGCCTTGTCATCTTTTACATTTCGATCACCGTGAAGTTCCATGAAGGTATCTCCACAAATGGCTTTGATATAGTCTAGCGTATAAGGTCTATTTGGATGTCTTGACAACTGAACACGTTGCCATGGCGTTAGATTTTTGTAAATATCTTTCTTAGCTGCTGCTAGTTTCTTTTCAATCTTTTTGCAAGTTGCAGAAACATCAACATCACTTTCTTCACCAATAATTTGACACTTCTCAAGCTGATCTTGCAGCTCTTTTATTGGCATTTCAAAATCTAAATATTCCATGATTCAGTTGTTCTTGTTTTAGTCGTTTGTTACTACAAACATACTAATAAAAATTATTTTTTACTCTTGGTTTTCAAGGCAATCTTACTTTTTAATTGATGCCTATTTTTGATGATTCCGTTCACCAAAACAACAGCCAAAACAATCATGGCTCCAATATAAAATTCGAAGTTCATTTTTTCCTTTTCTCCGAATATGAGTAAGGCTAAAATGATGGCGTAGATGGGTTCCAAATTGATGGTGAGCATTACGGTATATGGCGAAAGGTATTTCATGATTCGCACCGAAACTATAAAGGCAAATGCCGTACAAACGCTACTTAGCAGTAACAAATACATCCAATCTGAAGTAGATAGTTGAAAAAACTCCACAGTGATGGCATTTTCAAAAAGTAAAAACACGAAGACCGCTACCGAGCCAAAAAACAATTGGTAAAACGAAATCTTATCGGCATCGTGAGACTGCACAAAGAGTCCGTTTAACACTGCGAAAAGAGCCCCAAGAAATGATGAAATTAAGGCATAGAAAATACCCAGTTTGTATTGGGCTTCAAAATTGAAAATGATATACAACCCAAGAATGACAATGGAGCCCAAAAAAAGCTCAATGGGTCTGATTTTTCTTTTGAAGAAAAAGGGTTCAATCAAGGATGTGAAAAAAGCACCCGTACTCATGGTCACCAAGGCAACAGAAACGTTGGATACTTTGATTGCCTTAAAGAAAAACACCCAATGTGCGGCAATTACAATTCCCGTTCCTAAAAACTTTAGAATAGCCTTTTTATTGGTCTGCATTCCCTTTTTCCGAATCAAAAAATAAAGTGCAATAAAGATGGATGCTAGCCCCATTCTATAAAAAACAAGAGGAATGGCATCAATGGAAATTAGTGCTCCTAAAATAGCCGTAAAACCCCATATGAACACAATCATATGAAGCAATGCGTAGTTTTTGAGCTTACTTTCTGGCATTTACAAAAAGATAAACAGATAAAACTCCGAAGAATAGGTTCGGGATCCAAACGTAAATAAATGAATTCACTCCAGCTACAGCACCTAACACCTCAAACACCTTCATCAAAAATACATAGAGAAACATGATTCCGAATCCAATGGCCAAATTGATACCTGTGCCACCTCTTCGCTTCCGAAAGGCCAAACAAACGGCAATCAAGGTTAGAAAATAAGACGCGATTGGCAAGCTAGTTCTTTTGTGAAACTCCACCAGATAAGCATTCAAATTTTTCACTCCTCTTTTCTTAGAGATTTGAATGAAGTCCAACAACTCATCCGAGGCCATTTCTTGTGATAAGGACGATTGGTAAATCAAATCTTTGGGTGTGAAATTGAAGACAGAATCCAGTTTCACTCCGGATGCAATGCTGTCTCGCTTACCTAAAATCTTTCGGTATTTCCAGTTGATGAGCGAAAAAACAGAATCTCGAGCATTGTATTGAATGCGGTCGGCTACAAGTTTCGATTGCAATTCGAATCCCTTATAGATTTCTGAAGAAAAATCATAACCCGTATTGTTCTCGGTATTGTAGTTTCTAATAAAAATGTAGGTGCTATCTGTCAATTGAAGACTAAACTCCTGAACAAATTTCATCTCCCGTTTTTGACGAGCACTATTGATGTATTTTTTCTCAAAGGTTTTTCGAGTTTTACTACTGTTTGGCACCACAAAATGATTCATCCCGAGAGATAAAAACATGATGATGGTTGCCCCAATGGCATAAGGATACAGAAACCGATCAAAGGAGATTCTCGCATTGGAGATTGCGATGATTTCCGTATTATTTGCCAACTTTGAGGTAAAGAGAATCACAGCAATAAACAAGCCCAAGGGCATAAAGGTATTGGTGTAGTAAATAATGAAATTGACGTAGTAGTCATACACCACCTCTGAAAAGGTCAAATCAGGATTTTCTAAGAAATTATCAATCTTCTCTGACACATCAATTGCAATGGCAATAGGTATCAATATGAGTAATGTAAATACAAAGGTGGTTAAGAACCGTTTGAGTATGTATTTATCGATAATTCTCATCCTACAAACGTTTGTCCATTTGTTTTACCATTTGATCTTTCCAAGCTCTAAAATCGCCCTTAATGATGCGTTCTCTTGCCTCTCCCACCAACCAAAGATAGAATCCTAAGTTGTGAATGCTAGCAATTTGTTTTCCCAACATTTCGTTGGCTGAGAATAAATGCTTTAAATAGGCTTTTGAATATTGGGTATCCACAAAAGTAATTCCCATATCGTCAATTGCCGAATAATCATTCTCCCATTTCTTATTCTTGATATTGATGGTTCCGTGAGCTGTAAATAGCATTCCGTTTCGAGCGTTTCTAGTAGGCATCACACAATCGAACATATCTACTCCCAATGCAATGTTTTCAAGAATGTTTATCGGAGTACCAACTCCCATCAAATAACGAGGCTTGTCTTCTGGCAAAATATCCGTAACAATCTCTGTCATTTCATACATCTCCTCTGCTGGTTCTCCGACTGACAATCCCCCAATAGCATTTCCTTCCGCTTCCACCGAAGCAATGAACTTTGCCGACTCCTTTCTCAAATCCTTGTAAACACTCCCTTGAACAATCGGAAACAAGGTTTGATTGTAATCATAAGACAAGGGTGTTTTTTCAAGATGATTGATACATCGCTTCAACCAACGATGGGTCATGTGCATGGAATCTTTCGCATAGGAATACTCACAAGGGTAAGGCGTACATTCATCAAAAGCCATAATGATGTCAGCTCCAATTTTTCTTTGAATTTCCATCACGCGTTCCGGTGAAAAGAAATGACTCGAACCATCGATGTGACTTTTGAAATTCACCCCTTCCTCGGTAATTTTTCTTCGTCCTGACAAAGAATACACCTGGTATCCTCCAGAATCGGTCAGGATATTTCGATCCCAATTCATGAACTTATGCAATCCTCCTGCTCCCTCTAAAATGTCTAGTTTGGGACGCAGGTACAGATGGTAGGTATTCCCAAGGATGATATCGGGATTTATTTCATTTTTTAATTCGGTTTGATGCACTCCTTTTACTGTACCAGCCGTGCCGACAGGCATAAAAATGGGTGTTTCAATTGTACCGTGATCTGTAGTTATCGTACCCGCTCTCGCGCTACTTTTTGGGTCTTTATGAAGAAGGTCAAATTTCATTGGCGACAAAGATACCATTAATTCATTATTAGCCTACGGAAGAGCTTATCCTCTTCGAGGTTTTCTTCGCTTTTTGGAAGGCTTCTTTTTGGAACCTTTTTTTTGAAAGCTTGGTTTGATTGAAGCCTCCTCTGTTTTGGACGAGTCTTTGATTAAAGCATTGATTCCTTTCAACTCTTCAGAAGTCAAATCGCGCCACTGCCCTACCTTGAGTTTCCCTAAGGTTACATTCATAATTCGAGTACGCTTCAATTTGGTTACTTCATACCCCAAATACGAACACATTCTTCGAATTTGCCGATTCAATCCTTGCACCAAAACAATTTTGAAAGTCTTATCAGATAGCTTTTCAACTTTACACTTTTTTGTGACGGTGCCTAAAATGGGGATGCCATTGCTCATTCTTCGAACAAAATCTTCGGTAATCGGTTTGTCTACGGAAACGACATATACCTTTTCATGGTTGTTACCGGCACGCAAGATCTTATTAACGATATCTCCATTATTTGTCAAGAAAATCAATCCTTCGGAAGGCTTGTCCAATCGGCCAATCGGAAACAATCGCTCTGGATGATTGATGAAATCAATGATATTATTTCGTTCTCTAGGATTGGTACTACAAACAACACCAATAGGTTTGTTTAAGGCAATGTATAGTTCTTTGGGTTTGGCTTTTAAGGGTTTACCGTCTAGCAGCACCACATCATTCTCAAAAACACGATTTCCTAAAACAGCTACTTCTCCGTTGATGGTTACCCTACCAGCAGTGATAAACTCCTCGGCCTTTCTACGCGAACAAACTCCCGTAGAACTGATGAACTTGTTAATATTCGTTGATTGATTATTGCTTTCCAAAATCGGTAAAACTTATATTTCGATTGTTCTAAAAGTAAGATTTATTCTCGGACTTGAGACCTTTTTTGTAGGAGGCAATCGATGCAACCAATGTGTTTGTGTAACATCTTTCATTACCAGTAAACTTCCTCTTTCCAAAAACACATCAATTCGCTCCTTTGTCTTCTTGTGTTTGAAAGAAAACTTTCGCTCAGCTCCTAAGGATACAGAAGCAATGGCTCCGTTTTTTTTCAGCATTTTCTCTCCGTCGGAATGATAAGCCATTCCTTCATCCCCAGAGTGATACAAATTGAGCAAACAAGAATTATAGGTCTCACCGCTTTCTTTTTCTACTTTTTCCTTCAACGTGAGAAGCTCGGAAGTCCACAAAGTAGCTCTTTTGGTAACTTTCGAATAGGTATAAGAAAACTCCCTTTCCCCGTACCAAGCAACTTTCCGTTTGGTAATAATTCGCTTCCCAAAAATAATAGCTTCATCATTTTCCCAATTGATGGTTTCCAGTAATTTTTGATAGTAAAAATCTGATTCTTTGGCATTTAGAATAACGCCATGATAATTGGTGATGCCATCGTAAGGCAAAATATTTTTTACGGTCTGATTGTCAAATAAATCCACATTCGAAAGTAGTACAATGCCAACCAAATTTCCTAGAAATTCTGTTAAAAAGTGTACCTTTAGATACGCAATTCATTCATTACATGACAACCAAAAAACCGGTACTCGTTGTGCTTGCCGCTGGAATGGGATCTAGATACGGAGGCTTGAAACAATTGGATACTTTTTCCTCCGAAAATGACACGCTTATCGATTTCTCTCTGTATGATGCTGTTCAAGCCGGATTCGGAAAGGTGGTTTTTGTAATTCGAAATAGTTTCAAATCCGAGTTCGAACCACTTTTCAGAACAAAACTGGATCAAGCGATTGATATCGAGTTTGTGTATCAGGAGCTGGACAACATTCCTACAGCTTATAAAGATTCGAAAAGAACCAAACCTTGGGGAACAGCGCATGCCCTTTTATGTACGAAGGAAGTGATTGAAAAGGATGAAAACTTTGTCGTGATAAACGCTGATGATTTCTATGGCCGAGATGCTTACTTGAACATGGTAAAATACTTGACCAATATTGATCCCGCTAGCACTCAATTTTGCATGATGGGCTATCCATTGATCAACACGATATCCGAATTCGGATCAGTTTCTCGAGGCGAATGTTTTCTAGATAAAAATCAGGACCTTATCGATGTGATTGAACGAACCGAAATCTATCAAGAAGGAGATTTATTATATATGAACTCAGAGAACGGGAGAAAATCTATCAATAAAGACACCATTGTTTCGATGAATTACTGGGGCTTTACTCCTAGAATTTTTGATTATTTGGATACCTTATTCGAGGATTTCCTAGAGGAGAATCACCAACGACCGAAGGCCGAATTTTACATACCTGCTGCAGTAAACACACTTCTGACAAAAGGAGAAATTACGGTAAAGGTTTTGAGGTCTGAAGGTCAATGGATGGGCGTCACCTATCCGCAGGACAAAGCAGGAGTTATGGCGCAAATCAAAGAATTAAAGGAGGCTAAAATCTATCCCAAACACCTTTGGCACCATGATGAATAAAGAAAGTATTCAACATCTTTTTGATTCCTTTGATCACTCGGGAAACCTCTCTGGGTATCGCGAATTGATTTCTGGTCATATCAATGACACTTTTTTGATCCAAACCGACGGACCTACCAATTATGTACTGCAACGAATCAATCACCAGGTGTTCAAAAACGTTCCGAAGTTGGTGAACAACAAAGTATTGGTTAGTCAACATTTAAAGAAAAAAACCAAGGGGAAAGTTTTGGAGTTTGTTCCTTTAAGAAAGGACTCAAATTTCTGCTTACAACAAGATGGCTCTTTTTGGAATTTGATGATTTACATTCAAGATAGTGTTACCTATACTGTTGTACCCAACAGAGAAATAGCCTTTGAAGCAGGCAAATTATTAGGAAACTTTTTGAATCAAACGGCCGATCTGGATGCATCCCTACTCCATGATGTGATTCCGAATTTTCACAACATGAACTTTCGGTTTCAACAATTCAAGGATGCATTTGCGCAGGCAGATTCCAAACGATTAGCACTAGCCAAACCGTGGATTAGCCAAATCAATCGATTGGAAAAAGAGATGTTGATATTGCAGCATCTTAAGGATGAAGGCAAGATATCAATCCGTGTAACGCATAACGACACCAAAGTATCGAACTGCCTCTTTGACACCAATGATAAAGGGATTTGCATGATTGATACGGATACCGTAATGCAAGGAATCATTCACTACGATTTTGGAGATGCATTGAGAAGTGCCTGCAATTCGGCAAAAGAGGACGAAACGGATTTGGATAAAATCACTTTTAACGTCGATTTCTACCATTCGTACAAAGAGGGATTTTTGGAAAAAGTGTCCGACTCCCTTTCTGCCTTAGAAATTGAGTTGCTCCCCCTTTCTGTTAAAACAATGATTTTTATAATGGGATTGCGATTTTTGACTGATTTTCTAAATAATGATTTATATTACAAAACCGATTATCCAAATCATAATTTAGACAGGGCCATCAATCAATTCACCCTGATTCGAAGTTTGGAAAATCAATCTGAAAAACTATAAAACTACCAACCAAAAAATATGAGTACAACTCAAAAAAACAACACGACTGCCATTGCCATTATTGCTGGTTTATTCTTCATTTTTGGATTTATTACCTGGATCAACGGTGCCTTAATTCCGTTTATGAAAACCATCAATGAACTTACAGAATCTCAATCATATTTGGTAGCGAGCGCCTCTTATATTTCCTTCGTTGTGATGGCATTGCCTGCGTCTTATGTACTTGAAAAAATTGGATACCGAAAAGGAATGTCATTGGGATTGTTCATTATGGCATTAGGAGCCTTGGTATTTATTCCGGCTGCAAACTCAAGAACCTATTGGTTATTCTTAACTGGAATTTTTATCCAAGGAACAGGGATGACCGTCTTACAAACGGCCGCCAATCCGTATATCACCATATTAGGCCCTATAGAAAGTGGCGCCAAACGTATTGCCATCATGGGCATTGCTAACAAAGTGGCAGGGGCATTAGGATCATTAATTTTTGGAGCATTACTGTTGCAGGGAATTGATGAAGTAAAGGACAAACTAGGCTCGGTATCCGTAGAAGAAAAAAACAACCTTCTGCAAAGCATGGCAGATAGTGTATTTATGCCTTACTTGATCATGGCTATTGTATTGGGAATTTTAGCCCTCTTAATTCGAAAAGCACCCTTACCACATGTTGAAGCTGCAGCCGAAGTAGTTTCAGAAGGCACCACAAAAAAAACGAGTATTTTCCAATTCCCACACCTATGGTTGGGAGTATTAACCCTATTTGTATATGTAGGAGCTGAGGTCATTGCAGGTGACACCATTATTGCTTACGGAATCTCTTTGGGCATCTCAGCTTCCACAGCGAAATTCTTTACCACTTTCACCTTAATGGCAATGGTGGTGACTTACGCCTTGGGTGTAGTTTTGATTCCGAAATATTTAAAACAAAAAACGGCTTTGGTCTATAGCGCCATCCTCGGTATTGTATTTAGTATCTGTATTTTGATGACTAGCGGATTTACATCAGTGTTATTCGTTGCCGCTTTAGGAATCGCAAATGCCTTGGTATGGCCAGCAGTTTGGCCATTGACCTTAGACGGATTGGGGAAATTCACCAAAACAGCCTCTGCCCTATTGATCATGGCAATTGCAGGTGGCGCAATTATTCCTCCTTTGTATGGAAGACTGGTCGATACCGGAAAAGAAGCGCTTGAAGCCACTGGCATGGAGGCCTCCCAAGCACTATCTATCGCTTCTAATGAAAGCTATTGGATTCTGTTACCTTGTTATGTAATCATCCTATTCTTCGCCGTAAAGGGTCATAAAATCAAAAACTAAGCTATGTTCGGACCCGATAAAGATCAGAAGTTCCCTTTACCAGGGTACGATCGACTGTGTTTTCTCAAAAACATCGTCAAAAATCCAAACATCATTGTTGGGGATTATACCTACTACGATGATTTTGAAAATGTGAAAAATTTTGAAAGGAACGTCAAATACCATTTTGACTTTGTAAACGACAAACTTCATATTGGAAAGTTTTGCATGATTGCTTCGGATGTGAAATTCATCATGAATGGCGCCAATCATTTATCAAAAGCGATTTCCAGCTATCCTTTTGCCGTATTTGGCAATGGCTGGGAGAAGGCTATGGATGGAAAATCATATCCGAATAAAGGAGATATTCACGTTGGCAATGATGTTTGGATCGGCTACAATGCAACCATCATGGCGGGAGTTAGCATTGGCGACGGAGCCATTATTGCCACCAATGCAACGGTGGTTAAAGATGTGCCGCCTTATTCGATTGTAGGTGGAAACCCAGCTAAATTGATTCGGAAACGATTCTCTGAAGAGACCATAGAGAAATTATTGGAAATCCAATGGTGGCATTGGTCCATCGAAAAGATTACCCGTAATGTAACCCAACTTACTTCGAATGATTTGGACGCGCTGGTTCCTTAAAATCAGGATCTGATTGATGTCCAACTAATAACCTACGAATCAAAAAAATAGACCTAGATTTTGTCTAATCAACTAATTGTGGCAATTTTATAAAGCCAAAAACGACTAGTTGAAACTCAAACGAAAGAAAAAAATATTATTGATTCGAGACGCAGCCCAATGCTTGGTATTGAGTTCTTTCATCACCTATCTGCTATCTTTTGCGGTGATCAATACCGAGTTTTTCAATCCTTTTGTGAAAATTGTACAAGACTTCAGTTATTTGGATGTGTATCATTCCGAACGAATGAGTGAAAATCAGTTCAATCCTGAAGTAATTATCGTTAACATTGAACATCGAGATCGGAAGGAGATCGCTCAATTGCTTGAAAAAGTTCAATCAGGATCGCCAAAAGTAATCGGAATCGACATTCTCTTTACCTCAGAAAAAGATTCAACCATTGACGCCCAGTTATCAAAAGAACTAAAAGCGAACAATGTGGTTCAAGGCTTCATTTTAAGAGAGGACAGCATCATCCAGAATCATTCGAAATTTCGAAATTCGAATCAAGGATTTGTGATGTTCAACTTTAATCCCAATGAAAGGGTGATTCGCAATTTCAATGGTTATTATGAAGTAGATGGTATTCAATATACCTCCTTTGCTACACAAATCAGCATGTTGGCCATGGGTGAAACCGAATGGAATTCATTGGAATATGATGAAGCTTTAAAGGGTGAAACACCGCTTTCTTATCAAGGTGATATGGATTCTTTTTTATCCTTCGGGTATGAGGAATTTCTAAATACTGAGGATTTAAGCTTTATCAAAAATCGCATTTTTTTGTTAGGGTATTTGGGCGATCCAACGGGCAATCCTTACGATATTGAAGACAAGCATTTTACTCCATTGAACAAAGTGGTTGCTGGTAAAAGTGCCCCTGATATGTTTGGAGTCGTCATTCACGCCAATATCATTAGCATGTTGCTCAAAAAAGATTTCATGTTTCGGGTTTCCAAAGTCTGGGAGGGCATAATTGCACTAGTGTTGAACTACTTCCTGATTATGTATTTTATGTATATCGATAAGAAGTACAAAATCTCTTCTCGAACCAAGCGAAAGATTACCATTTTGGTAGTTTCCCTGCTCTTAATTTGGCTAGCCTTGCTATTATTCAAAGTCGGCATCATTTTTACAGTAATGCCCATTATCGCCTTCACCTTCATTTGTGCGAGTACCATCAAATACTACAAGCACTTGATTCGTTATTTACAGACGAAACTTGAGTTTAAGAGTTTTGTGTGATTGTATTATTGAATGTTGAGGATTAACTGCGTTGATCCCAACAAGATATCCTGGGCAAGCCTGCAATCCTCAATCCCTCCTCGAGGCATTTGGCTATTTTTAACCAACAATTTTCTTCTAATAAGATGAAATGGATTAACTGCGTTGATCCCAGAAAAATATCCTGGGCAAGCATAAAACCCTCATCAAACTACGTTTGACTGGTTTTTTATTTCCATCCACTTTTGGAAACGAGTTTCCAACGTTTCTGGAAATAAAAAACCCGAAACTTTCGTTTCGGGTTTCTTTTGCGGAGAAAGAGGGATTCGAACCCCCGGACCTGTTACAGTCAACAGTTTTCAAGACTGCCGCATTCGACCACTCTGCCATTTCTCCTTTTGAAACGCTTTGTTTTCGTTAGCGGATGCAAATATAAACTGCTTTTTTATTTTACAGAAGCAAAACAACATTTTTTTGTCATTTTGACTTATATTCGTTCTTCAATTATTTTACAAAAAGCGATGTTTAATTCAATTGGAAATATTCTTAAACTAACCACTTTCGGAGAATCTCATGGTGAAGCCATCGGAGGCGTTATTGACGGTTTCCCTGCTGGCGTAAAATTAGATTTAGAAGCTGTTCAAAAAGAATTGGATCGTCGCAAACCGGGTCAATCTAAAATTGTGACCCAGCGTAAAGAGCCAGATACAGTAGAATTTTATTCCGGAATCTTTGAAGGTGTTTCTACTGGGATGCCTATTGGATTCCGAATCAAAAACACCAATCAGAAATCCAAAGATTACAATCACAATACCGATGTTTACCGTCCGTCTCATGCCGATTTTACCTACGATAAAAAATATGGTATCAGAGACTATCGCGGTGGTGGACGATCTTCCGCTCGAGAAACGGCCAATTGGGTGGTGGCTGGTGCCTTGGCCAAACAATTTATTTCTCAGATTTCCATCAATGCCTTTACATCCTCCGTGGGAGATATTGAGTTGAAAGGAGATTATTCAAAGCTGGATTTTTCATTGACCGAATCCAATGCAGTTCGTTGTCCGGATGAAGCAACGGCAGAGCAAATGATTGAAAAGATCAAACAAATTCGGAAACAAGGAGATACCATTGGGGGAACCATTTCTTGCGTAGCTCAAAACGTACCTGTTGGTCTCGGTGAACCGATTTTTAACAAACTACATGCAGTTTTAGGTCATGCCATGCTTTCTTTGAATGCCGTTAAAGGTTTTGAATTCGGAAGCGGATTTGAAGGAACCAAAATGCGTGGTAGTGAGCACAATGACATCTTTAATGCTGACGGATCAACCAAGACAAACTTGTCTGGGGGAATTCAAGGTGGTATCAGCAATGGAATGGACATCTACTTTAAAGTAGCTTTCAAACCGGTCGCCACCATCATGCAGAATCAAGATACCATCAATTCCAAAGGTGAAGAAACCGAGATTCAAGGAAAAGGTCGTCATGATCCGTGTGTAGTTCCCAGAGCTGTGCCCGTTATCGAAGCATTGACAGCTTTAGTTCTGGCAGATTTTGTTTTATTAAATCGAACTCGGAAAGCATAAAAAAAGTTGGATACCATTCGGTACCCAACTTTCTATTTCTCTTTCATTATTCTTTAAGAACTATTCTCCTTGTCCCAAAGAGAAGGCTCTTTGTCCGTCAAATTCGTACAAGTTTTCCGTTTTAATCACTTGGAAACCTTCGTTATGCAGACGTGATAACAAAGCAATGACATTTTCGTATTCCAACTCGTTGTATACCAATTGACCATCGGTAGTTGATTCAGAGTCTACAAAACGACAACGCCAGTGATCCGTGCAATAGGTCTCAGGTAAGCCGTTTGGATACACCTTAACTCCTCTATTCGTTATCATTTTCAATTTCATTTTAAACGAATCAATGGCATCCAACGCCTCACCAATTTCTTTTGGATTATTTCCTTGCCAGTTGATGAACACATCAACCCCTACCAAACTTTGTTTTTGTTTCTTTCTATTGTATTCCGAAATGGAAATTACGCCGTTTCCTTCACTAATTTTACTCGCTTGTAATTGGGCAGGCTTCTGACCCAAATTCTCAATTACTTTATCAGCAAATTCCTGGGTATTTACTCTTGCTACACTAGTTCCTTCTTGATAGATATCGGCAGTGTGATATCCTTGCTCAATAGTAGTTAACAATGCGTTCTTAATGTTATCAGCAGTTTTGGTCTGCCCCAAATGCGCTAACATTAATACAGAAGCATTGATCAATCCAGATGGATTCGCAATTCCTTGTCCAGCAATATCAGGGGCCGATCCGTGAATGGCTTCAAACATCGCTACATTGGTCCCAATGTTTGCTGACCCTGCTAAACCAACTGATCCAGCAATTTCTGCAGCGATATCGGAAATGATATCTCCATATAAGTTTGAAGTAACAATCACATCGTATCGCTCTGGATGCGCCGCTAACTTAGCAGATCCTATATCTATGATTTCGGAGTTACTTTCAATATCCGTATACTCAGCAGCAATCTCTTTAAATACATTGTGGAACAATCCATCAGTTAACTTCATGATGTTGTCCTTGATCATACAAGTCACCTTCTTCCTTCCATAAGCTCTCGCATATTCAAAGGCGTAACGTACAATCTTTTCACAACCTGGTCTGGTGATTAATTTCAAACACTGCACCACGTCTTGTGTTTGTTGATGCTCAATACCTGCGTACAAGTCCTCCTCATTTTCACGAATGATGACAACATCCATATCCGTAAAATGCGTTTTTACGTAAGGTGCTAAGGATTGAACAGGTCGCACATTAGCGAATAGACCTAGCGATTTTCTCAAGGTAACATTTAAGCTCTTGTACCCTTTTCCTTGTGGTGTAGTAATGGGTGCTTTAAGGATGATCTTGTTTTGATTGATGACATCCCAAGCATTTTTATCGATTCCCGCAGAATTTCCTGACAGGTATACTTTTTCTCCTAATTCAATTTTTTCAGTTTCAATATTTGCGCCGCTCGCCTTAAGGATTCTTAAGGTAGCATCCATGATTTCTGGGCCAATCCCGTCGCCATGGGCCACTGCAATTTTTAAAACTTTTTGTCCTTTTGAAAGCTCTTGCTTCTCATTAAATAAAGTATTGTGCATATTTCAGTTTTTTGAATAGTGCAAATTTCTGAATTTAAATGCATAATTTTTTATTTATGTTTATTATGATTTACATAAAAAATAGTTTATGTATTAATTGAAAAACATATTGAAAACTAGGAGACTATCTCTTAGGCTTGGCCTGTCGGACCGAAATTTAATGGAATCGGGGTTTGTTCGTAGTCCTTGATTTCGCCGTGAGCTTGTTCAAATTTTCGAACATTGTCAGATAAGGCCTTCACCAAACGCTTTGCATGTTGAGGAGTTAAAATGATTCTAGACTTCACTTTCGCCTTAGGAACTCCGGGCATAATATTGATGAAATCAACAATAAACTCTGACATAGAGTGATTGATAATAGCTAAGTTTGAATAGGTTCCTTCTGCTACTTCTTGATCTAATTCTATATTGATTTGACCGTCTTGGTTTTGATTTTGATTTTGGTCCATAACATGTATAAAAAAATAAAGCCTCTAAAATTTAGAGGCTTTATAGGTTATTAAAAACTTTGTTCTATTTCGTCTTTAGGTCCTACGATGATGTTGTCATAGAATCGCATTCCTGTACCTGCAGGAATCTTCTTACCTACGATTACATTTTCCTTAAGACCTTCTAAGGTATCTACTTTACCGCTTACCGCAGCCTCATTCAATACTTTTGTAGTTTCCTGGAAGGAAGCCGCAGAGATGAATGATTTGGTCTGTAACGAAGCTCTAGTGATTCCTTGTAATACTTGTTCAGCTGTTGCTGGTTTTGCATCTCTTGCAACCACCAAGTTCTTATCATTTCTTCTCAATAAAGAGTTTTCATCTCTCAACTGACGTGCAGAAATGATTTGACCAGCTTTTAAGTTTTCAGAATCTCCAGCATCTTCTACTACTTTCATTCCGTAGATAGCATCGTTTTCTTCGATGAAGTCATTCTTGTGAATCAATTGATTCTCTAAGAATAAAGTATCTCCTGAATCGATGATTCTTACTTTACGCATCATCTGACGAACAACTACTTCGAAGTGTTTGTCGTTAATTTTCACACCTTGTAGACGGTATACTTCTTGAATTTCATTCACTAAGTACTCTTGTACTGCAGATGGGCCTTTGATACGTAAAATATCAGACGGAGTGGTAGCACCATCAGACAATGGCATACCGGACTTGATAAAGTCGTTTTCTTGTACTAAGATTTGGTTTGATAACTTCACCAAGTACTTCTTAATTTCACCTGTCTTCGACTCTACGATGATCTCACGGTTACCTCTTTTGATTTTTCCAAAAGATACTACACCATCAATTTCTGTCACTACAGAAGGATTCGATGGGTTTCTTGCCTCGAATAACTCGGTTACTCTTGGAAGACCACCTGTAATATCCCCCGCTTTTCCAGATTTTCTTGGAATCTTCACTAATGTTTTACCTGATTCTACTTTTTCACCATCATCTACAATCAAGTGAGCACCTACAGGCAAACTATACGAACGCAATGCATTTCCATCCTTATCAACAATCATTAATGATGGTAAAATTTTCTTGTTCTTAGAATCAGTAATTACCTTTTCTTTGAATCCTGTTTGTTCATCAATTTCTACAGAATAGTTGATTCCTTGCTCTAAGTTATCGAACTGTACCGTTCCGTCGAATTCAGAAACGATCACACCGTTAAATGGATCCCACTGACAAATTACATCACCTTTCTTAATGGTTCTTCTATCTTTCTTGAAGATGATAGATCCGTAAGGAATGATGTTTGTACTTTGTGTAATATCTGTCTTCTTATCTTTAATCTTGATTTCAGCAGTTCTTGAAATAACGATATCTACTTCGTTTCCTTCGTTGTCTTTTCCTTGAACAGTTCTCAAGTCGTCGATTTGAACTTTACCGTCAAACTTAGAAATCAATTTGTTTTCTTCAGAGATGTTACCTGCAACACCACCTACGTGGAATGTTCTTAAGGTTAACTGTGTACCAGGCTCACCGATTGACTGGGCAGCAATTACACCAACAGCCTCACCAATTTGAACGTTCTTTCTCGTTGACAAGCTTTGTCCGTAACAAGCGGCACAAATACCTCTAGTAGACTCACAAGTCAATGGAGAACGCACCTCTACTCTATCGATACCAGATGCTTCAATTTTAGCAGCTAAAGCTGAAGAAATCACATCATTTGCATTCACCAATACTTCATCTGTAATTGGATCGTAAACATCATGTAAAGAAACACGACCTTCGATTCTATCAGACAATGGCTCAATAATCTCATCATTTTTCTTCAACGGAGTGATTTCCAATCCTCGTAACGTACCACAATCTTCTTCGTTGATAATTACGTCTTGAGAAACATCTACCAAACGACGGGTTAAGTAACCAGCATCTGCCGTTTTCAAGGCCGTATCTGCAAGTCCCTTACGAGCACCGTGTGTTGAGATAAAGTATTCTAAGATGGACAATCCTTCCTTAAAGTTCGATAAGATTGGGTTTTCGATAATCTCTCCACCACCAGCGGTCGATTTTTTAGGTTTCGCCATCAATCCACGCATACCTGTCAACTGACGAATCTGCTCTTTCGATCCCCTTGCTCCAGAATCCAACATCATGTATACAGAGTTAAAACCTTGTTGGTCTTCACGAAGACGCTTCATAGATAATTCCGTCAATCTGTTGTTGGTAGAACTCCACACATCAATTACCTGGTTGTAACGCTCTTTTTGGGTTAACATACCCATGTTATAGTTCATTACAATTCCATCCACCTCTTGGTTGGCGTCAGCAATCATGGTGTGCTTTTCTTCTGGGATAATGATATCACCTAATGAGAATGACAATCCACCTTGGAAAGCGAATTTGTATCCCATGTTCTTGATTTCATCTAAGAACTCTCCAGTGGTAGGAATGTCAGTTACTTTTAAAATGTTACCGATAATTCCTCTTAAATTCTTTTTGGTAAGAACTTCATTGATAAATCCAGCTTGCTCCGGAACCACCTCATTGAACAATACTCTACCAGTGGTAGTTTTGATCATCTTGGTAACAATGTTTCCGTTTTCGTCTAGATCTTTGGTTCTTACCGTAATTCCAGCATTCAAATCAACTCTTTCCTCATTGAAGGCAATAGTTACCTCTTCTGGAGAATAGAACGTTAATCCTTCACCTTTCACAGGCACTTCTTTCGTAGACTTACGCTCTTTGGTCATGTAGTACAAACCAAGAACCATATCCTGAGAAGGTACGGTTACAGGAGCTCCGTTTGCCGGATTTAAAATATTGTGAGAAGCCAACATTAAAAGTTTCGCTTCTAAAATCGCCTCAGGCCCTAATGGTAGGTGAACCGCCATCTGGTCACCATCAAAGTCGGCATTAAACGCCGTACATACCAATGGGTGTAATTGAATTGCTTTTCCTTCAATTAATTTTGGTTGGAAAGCTTGGATACCTAAACGGTGTAATGTTGGGGCCCTGTTCAATAATACAGGATGTCCTTTAATTACGTTTTCTAAAATATCCCAAACTACAGGCTCTTTTCTATCAATAATTTTCTTTGCAGACTTTACAGTCTTTACAATTCCTCTTTCAATCAACTTACGGATCACAAAAGGCTTGTAAAGTTCCGCTGCCATATCTTTTGGCAATCCACACTCGTGCAATTTCATTTCTGGTCCAACAACAATTACAGAACGCGCAGAATAGTCAACACGCTTTCCTAATAAGTTCTGACGGAAACGACCTTGCTTACCTTTTAATGAATCAGAAAGTGATTTTAAAGGTCTGTTCGATTCAGTTTTTACTGCAGATGATTTACGTGTGTTGTCAAATAATGAATCAACTGATTCTTGCAACATACGTTTTTCGTTTCTTAAAATTACTTCAGGAGCTTTGATCTCAACCAAACGCTTCAAACGATTGTTTCTAATGATCACTCTTCGGTACAAATCGTTCAAATCTGAAGTTGCAAATCGACCACCATCTAATGGAACCAATGGTCTCAATTCTGGTGGGATTACTGGAACAGCCTTCATGATCATCCACTCTGGTCTGTTCTCTCTATTTTTCTGAGCATCTCTAAACGCCTCTACAACATTCAAACGCTTTAAGGCTTCTGTCTTACGTTGTTTAGATGTCTCAGTATTTGCTTTGTGTCTTAATTGGAAAGATAATTCATCCAAATCGATACGCGCTAACAAATCAATCAAACATTCAGCACCCATCTTAGCGATAAACTTGTTAGGATCTGAATCTTCAAGATATTGATTGTCTTGTGGCAACTCTTCAACGATGTCTAAGTATTCTTCTTCCGTCAAGAAATCCATTTTTTGCAATGGCTCTCCCTCGGCATTCTTAGCAATACCTGGTTGAATTACTACATAACGCTCGTAATAGATAATCATGTCTAACTTCTTAGAAGGAAGACCTAAAAGGTATCCCATTTTGTTAGGCAATGATCTGAAGTACCAAATATGAGCTACTGGTACTACCAAGTTGATATGACCAACTCTATCTCTACGTACTTTCTTCTCTGTTACTTCTACACCACAACGGTCACAAACGATTCCTTTGTATCGGATTCTCTTGTATTTTCCACAAGCACATTCGTAGTCTTTTACAGGACCAAAAATTCGCTCACAGAATAAACCATCACGTTCAGGTTTGTGCGTACGATAGTTAATGGTTTCTGGTTTTAAAACCTCACCCCTAGATGCCCCTAAGATGGCCTCTGGTGATGATAAACCAATTGAAATTTTATTAAACTTTTTTACTGTGTATTTCTCTTGTTTTCTTGCCATGTCTTTTTAAAGTCTTTAGCTTTTAGTTTTTAGTAGTCAGTTCTAACTTCAACTTTCTTTCTCCACTCACGACTAATAACTAAGAACTAATAAAAAATTATTCTTCTAATCTTACGTCTAAACCTAAACCTTTCAATTCATGCATTAATACATTGAATGACTCTGGTAAGCCAGGTTCTGGCATGGTCTCACCTTTAACGATACTTTCGTAGGTCTTGGCTCTACCCATAACATCATCAGATTTTACAGTTAAAATCTCACGTAAAATACTAGATGCACCATAAGCTTCTAATGCCCATACCTCCATCTCACCGAA
>DKQS01000007.1 GCA_002471825.1 Flavobacteriaceae bacterium UBA7302
CCAAAAATTACTGCTAACAGACCAATTATTACTAAAGCAATATTGAGAATGTATCTAAAAGAAATTTTCACATTACGCTTTCTGAAAAAATAGGCTGCAAAAGGTGGTATAAGAAATAGTGCCACTATAAGTGATGCCGTGAGTGCCGCTGTTTTTGTGAAGGCCAAAGGTCTAAATAACTTACCTTCAGCTCCTATCATAGTGAATACGGGAATAAAACTTATTATTGTGGTCATAACTGCAGTTAGAATAGCACCAGAAACCTCGGCCGTGGCGTTATATACCACTGTATTCATTGGTAGATTCTGGTCATTTTCGTCTATATGACGCAGTACATTCTCAGAAAGAATAACTCCCACATCTACCATTGTACCAATGGCGATGGCAATACCAGATAAGGCGACAATATTGGCATCTACATTAAACAACTTCATTGATATGAAAACCATCAATACCGCCACAGGTAATAGTCCTGAAATCAATACAGAAGCCCTGAGGTTGAATACCATTATTATGATAACAAAAATGGTAATCAAAATCTCCAATGTAAGTGCTTCGTCAAGTGTACCCAGAGTCTCTTGAATGAGTTCGGTTCTATCATAAAAGGGAACAATGGTCAATTGCGATGTCCTTCCATCGCTCAGAGTTTTAGAAGGTAAGCCTGAACTTAGTTCATTTATTTTCTCCTTAACATTATTAATAACCGCCATAGGGTTAGCGCCGTAACGGGCTACTACAACACCACCTACAACCTCAGCACCTTCTTTATCTAAAAGCCCTCTTCTTGTTGCAGGGCCGTGAGAGACATTGGCAATATCCTTTAAGCGTATAGAGGTAAAATCTTCTGATGTGACTACTGCATTTTCTAGGTCTGAAATAGACTTAACATATCCTAAACCACGGATTAGATATTCAGCTTGGTTTATTTCTAATGTTTGCGCACCGACGTCTTGGTTGCTTTGCTTTACAGCTTTAACAACTTGATTTAAGCCAATTTTATACTGTTTCATCAATTCAGGGTTAACATCCACTTGGTACTCCAAAACGTAACCACCTATAGAGGCTACTTCTGAAACACCGCTTGCCGAGGAAAGTGCATATTTCACATAAAAATCCTGAATACTTCTTAATTCTTGCAGGTCCCAACCGCCTGTTACATTTCCATTTTCATCACGACCTTCTAATGTGTACCAGTAAATCTGCCCAAGACCTGTAGCATCCGGACCTAGTGCAGGATTTACTCCATCGGGCAATAATCCTGCGGGTAACGAATTTAATTTTTCCAGAATACGGCTTCGACTCCAATAGAATTCTATGTCTTCTTCAAAAATGATATAAATGCTGGAAAAACCGAACATTGACGAACTACGTATGGTTTTCACTCCAGGAATACCGAGGAGTGAAGTAGTAAGAGGATAGGTTATTTGGTCTTCAATATCTTGTGGCGATCGCCCATCCCATTTTGTAAATACGATTTGTTGGTTTTCTCCAATATCAGGGATGGCATCCACGGCTACAGGATTACGTGGTAAGGAACCGGTATTCCATTCGAAAGGTGCATTTACAACACCCCAAGCCACGAATAAGGCTAGTAACAGAACCGCAACTAATTTATTTTCTATTAAAAATTTGATGCTTTTATTTAGCATAGTATTGATAATTAAATAGTTAAACATTTGGTATTTAGATGAATACCAGATACAACAAATTACCTAAAGTAAGTCTTTAGGCGATTTAACTATTTAAAAATCAAATTAAGTAAGTCTCGTCTAGCTTGAATATCTGCCTTACGATAAAAGTAGGAGGAGGGTAATCAGAAAAAGTATTATTTCTATATTCTACAGCTTGAAATAAATGGATATAAGATTGTACAAAAGAAATAACCAAATATTCCTGATCTGTATTTAAATCAGCAATAGGTAATGTTAGTTCATCTTGACCTTCAATATGAATTTCTTTATCATCACAGCATCCGTTCTTTTTCATAGTACTTTCATCTCCCATATCCATACCGCAACTATGCGCCTTTTGGAAAATAGCTGTGTCAATTAATTCGCCTTCACAATAATGCATGCTTACGGTAAATGACATAGTTGATAAGAGAATTACCAATGTCATTAGAGAGGCTGATATTTTTAGAAACGTTAATTTCATTTCAACCACAAATGTATTAATAAAAATTAATTCTAGCTTTATTAATTAACAAAAGTTTAAGTTTTGTGTTAATCAGAAGGTAGCGTTTAAAATAATTTAGTACTGTCAGATTCAGTTACAATGACTTAATGTAAATCAGATAATGATGAATTTGTGATGATCGGGGAGAGTAAACTTTTCAAAATTATAGAGTCAAACCCCGTATATTTTAGAGCTGAACTTAACTATACTAACTAAGTGAATAGTTGCTTAATATACCTCTATTATTAAAGAATTTTACTCTTTTGAATTAATGAGTACGTATTTAATTATATTTTTAAGGCTTACATATGATTGTGATATTTATTTCTGAGATATCCATACTCTTTGTTGATATAATAGCCTTCTTGAAGATCGAAGAAAGTATCAACACAGTGCTGATCGTAGACGTAGGTGCAAAGGTTGTTAAAAAAGAGCTAAGTAGAAACTAAATATGATTTAAACTAGATGAATTTGAGACTGTTTTATATATTTCGCAGTTAAGCTTCCACTAGATAAGAAATCGAAAGATTCCTTATTTTTGATAGTAATTTTTTCTACTCTAAGATAGGAGTAGTTATTTTATTTTCATGTGGTTTAATTTCTTTTAGGGATGCTTTGAATATCGATTTGAAGAGGCCTTTCGGAAAGTCCATAAAGAATCACGTTATCATCATAAAGTTCTTTAATTAGCAGTATCCATTTTCTTTTTTTACCTACAAAAAGAGAAACCAATAATGTATCATCAATTCTCTCAAGGATCACTTTTTTACCTGAAGCAGTCAGTTGTTTATCTATTCTTTGAATGGTTTTTGTATCTATTTCTTTATTAAACACTAAAACATTCTGATTCTCATTCCATTCAAATTTGTATTTCAGATATTGAAGGATTTTATTTGATACTTTTATTTTAGTTGGAATAAGATGTGCATAATCTATTTCGTAAAAGTTGTTATCTCCCAACATGAAATCATTCCTGACATTTTTGATTTGCTTTCCCATTCGAAATATTCGAATAAGATTAGTATCAACGCAATCAAAATGAATTTTAGAGTATTCCTCAAAATGAAACTTTATATTTTTTTGTTTCAGAATGAAACTTTCTTTACTCTCTTCTAATTCATAGTAACCTAACCCTTCACTTTCAAAGACCACGATCTCTAGGTTATTATATCTTTCAAGATTTCTAATATTTATCCATTTTCCTTTGAGTGTACTGATTGTCATTTTATAAAAGGGTTAGTTATACTGAGCTATAAAATCTTCATTAGCAATTTTCTGGATACACTCAATCAAGTTTTGTACAGAACCAGAAGCCCAAAGTTCTGCCGCATCTGATTTAACATGATAGGTTCCTAAATAGTGAACCATTTTCAAAGATTCGAGATAACCATGAACTTCCTTGTGTGCTAATAATTCCAATAACTCTTTTTGAGCTGGACTAACTTTAATTGATTCCATCAAAAACTTTCTTCTCATAAACGATCCGTTCAAATCTAGTAAAATATTTTCAAATAACTACTAATTAGTAGTTATAAATTAATAGCTGACTTGATTTCTTTACTGTATGGATAAATCAACAGAAATAAACAAGTTAGCAAATAGAATAAAATCGTTAAGAATTCAAAAAGGTTATAGTAGTTATGAAACCTTTGCCTTTGAAAACGGAATTCACAGAGCTCAATATGGCAGATATGAAATTGGAACTGATATGCAGTATACAAGCCTATTGAAAGTTGCAAAAGCTTTTGACATGAGTCTCGAAGAATTCTTTAGCGAGGGTTTTGATTGAACAAACGCTACCACCAATACTTTGTGTAAAATCAGTACGGCTTTAGAAGTTTCTCTCTCTGAAATTTGTGATTTGAACTATAGTTGATAGGGTTTCTACACGACTTCAGTTAGGAAAGAGACAAGTTTCTACTATTTTCTATTGAAAATTGAACCTCTTCTATTCGATGAATAGAGATTATGGATATATATCGAGTTATCTCTCTTAATATAAATGACTTTAAATTTATAAATCGAGTAATTTAAATCTCAATTTCTTTTCAAAATATAACTGGTCAAAATAACTTTGTAATGTTGGATCTGTGAGAATTACGAATTCGGCTTCACAATTTTCTTTAAAGTTTCTATCATTTTTAAGGTACATAGCGCATACATCCAATTCATCACGTGTAATTAGCCTTTCATTTAACAATTCCCTGTATTCTAAAAATTCTGAAAACCTTCTTACTGGATTATTAAACTTAATATTAAGAGTCTTTAAAAAAATTTCTAGGTCGTCAATACATACCGACCAAGGGTATAAATCCTCTATATCATGTCTTTTCAACAATAAACCCAAATCCGATTGGATGGAAGCAAATCTCTCTGAAGTTATGACTATGGTAAAAATATCATCAATACTCGATGTGATAATCTCATGTATTCCATTCTTAGTTCTTACAATAATTTTTTCATCATTTAGCATTTTTTGCTCCACATGATAACATTGATCATATCCTTTTTGAATACATTCACGAAAATCTGACTTAATTCTTTGATAAGCCATTTTAATATCTCTTTTTGGTTCTCTATTTCTTGACGACTTACATTCTATGATATACGCTTTTTTATTTGCAATAATCAAAATATCTTTTTCTTCAATAAAATCGTCAACATAATAATTAGTAAAAAAAATTAAATTTTTTACTTTTTTAAAAAAGGTCTCGAAAACCTCTAATGTCTGATTTTCTAGAACTACCTTACCTTTTCTTCTGTTTAACTGTTCTCTCTCTTTACTTGTTTGAGTCAGTGTTTTATAAAGTAATCTATACAGAGCTGTGGGTAATTGCTTTTGATAGACATTTAGGTATTCGTTTTCATTGATTTTAATGATGGGGCTATCTTCCAAGGGGTTGCTTTGTGAGTAGAAAGTGATATCAAATGAATCATTAATATTAATTGAAAACAGTTCACAAAAAATATCAACATCACTTTTATTAAATACAGAGTAATAGTCTTCTTTAAAAAAGAGTAAACAATCATGAGGTTTATCAAAAAAGTTTGAAAATGCCTCATAAGTTTTCTTCGGAAGCTTACTTAATTCTTCTTGAAAACTTTCGTTCTCTATTTGTCCTTGAGCCAATCTTGTCATTAAACTTTTCAGATCATTGTCTAAAATGAAAGATTTAGACTTAGCAGATTTTTCTCTATACAGTTTTTCAGAGTAATAGCACATATCCAATAAAGTATCTAATTGAATACCAAGTCTTTCTTTTATAATATTCTGATATGGTTTAAATAACCTTATAACCTTATTGTATTCTTGCTCAATATAATTAATAACACCATTTTGAAAATAGTCTTTAAAAACCAACTCGTGAACTAATCTTTTTCGTCTCTCATCTTCAATCTCTACAAGACTTTCCAAGTTTTTGTTACTTAAATAAAAGTTTGTTATTTCTAATAAAATTTTAGCTACTTGTCGTAGTACCTGATCATTTTCATGAGAATAAAAGAGTTCTTCTATTCCCTCCTCCTTGGAGGAAAGTCTGAGCATTATAAGATATAGAGAATCCTTCAACTTAGATTTAAACTCATTGGAAAACCCCGTGTTACTTCGTTCTGGATGATGTCTTATAAAATCTGCAAAGAAACATACAAAACTTGTTTTTGTATATCTAGAAATAATTCTTTGTATTTCTTTTGATTTCTTTTCAATATCAACTTCCATCATCAGATACTTAAACTTTCTTTTGGTCCGCTATACAACTTCCTTTATATAATAATCTCTCAGAATCTCTTTAAACTTACTAGAGTTTAATCGATTAGCCCTTTCTATGATATCTTTCTTATCAAGATAATCAAAGTCAAACTTTCTAACTTTAGATTTTGTTTCTTTAAGCAGTTTCAGTGCTTCACTTGTATAACCTCCAGTACTCCAAATTTCAAAACGTTGTTTCCTCTCTGGGTATCTAGTGGATACCCAACCTCTAATTTCTTTAACTTTCTCAGATAAATACTCTTCAATATAGTCAATGTCTACGGGATAATTATAACCTTTACATTCTACTACACACACTTCATTCTCAGTAATTGCTAGAACATCTAGTTCTCTACTTCTAATACTGTCTATAACTGGCACTCTCTTTCCAATGTTGATAGATTGAGAATATTTACTGAAATAAAAACCAACAGCAAGTTCAAATAAATCACCTCTCAAATTATTTGTTTTCCCATCTATGAGTTTTGTGAGTTTACTCATTAGTGAGAGGTATTTTTCAGGTTCGGCTTTTAATATTGCACCTGCATTTGTTACCGTATTTATTAGATTTTTTATTAAATCACTATAATCTTTACCAAACAACTCCTTAATGGATGCTATCAAGACACCGTTACTTTTTAACTTATTTAAAGCTTTTGTGTCTATCCCATCAACTAAAAGAACAGGTAACAACTTTAGTGTTGGATTGGATGCCTTAATTGCCGCTAACTTTTTAATAAAAAAACTAATGGCATCTTCGTTAGTATCGTTGCCTATTAAAATATCGGCAACTAAAAATCCAGGTTTCTTCTGTTTATTAGCGTAGCCTATCATACCATCAATATAGGTAGGTGCAGTAAATGCAAATTGAAAACCTCCTACGACATAGTTGTTTTTTCCTTTTTTAAATGAAGTGAGTCCTATATTCTTACTCCAAATTTCAAAATGCTGAAGTACTATTTTTTTTGATATATCAACACCTTTTATGTGACGAAAATTTGGCGCAGCTTGTTCAGAAATAAAAATATTTAAGCCATATTCTCCTTCCCTAGTTTCTCTTATTACATTATGCTTTTTTAGTTTTTCTATTAGTGAAGAGAATTTCATATGTCCAGATAATAATTTAACTGGACTCATTGAATAGTTTGGTAATTCCTAGACTGGAATTAATCCGTGATGGTATTTTATGGCATTAATTATGGCATAACATCTTTTACCATCAGATTTAAAGGCATCAATCAAATCATCAAAGTATTTTGAATTTTGATAATTATCTGCGTGATAAACAAAGGATTTTTTATCCCAAAACAGACCTGTAATTTTATGAATAGGACTACCTAATCTTTGAATACGTTTCCGGGCTGCATCGTTTGATATGCCATCTTTTTTCTCTATGTAGCGTGCTAAATCACCTGATAAAACACCTCCTTTTCTTTTAATATACTTTTCTAATTTTGTCACACCACACTATTTATATAATACTAACTTTCTATGCGATGAATATTTTTTCTCATCATTATAAAATTGCTCCTATACTGTCTTAATGAGCGGAATTGGATCTATAGTTTGCTCTTCAATCCACTTATTTTCTGATATTAATTTTTCTATTAACACTTTTGCTTTAAGATCAAAAGCAGTTTCATCTAACCCGGATAATGGTTTTTGATTCCATTTACTATCATGATTTCCTGAATTAATAGGTTTCAGAATAGGTTTTTCAGGAAGGAGTAATGTAATTTTCTCTCCTTTAGATTCAATTATTTGTTTGACTCTTGTAAAAATGCCTAAGCCATGAAAATCCCAATCACAAACATAAAATAGCGGAGATGACATTTTACTTTTAGGTGTTTCATTGAGCTTCCTTGTGTTATTTCCACCCAGATACCACAACTCTATATGATTCTTTCTAAACTCAAAAGGGTATTTGAGAAAATCAATATTTTCACAAATCAGTATATATTTAGGATTGATACAATGAACTACGAGTAACCATTGCTCCTCTTTGGATGATTCACTTGGAAATTTCTCTACACCGAGTATTGTAAGAATATCATTTTTTAAACGATGCTGTTCGTCAAGAAATTTAGAATCTTTCTCTTTAAAAAAATTACTTGAAAAAATTCTTGGCGTTGACAAATTGTTACGAAGCTCTTCTTTGTTCTTGAATATGAGAACTAATGAGTCTAGAATATATTGAGAATAGTTTCGCTTGGCAGAAATTTCTATACCTACACTTTCAAAAAAATCCGCATAATATAAATATTGATCTAAAAGATTTTTTCTAAAATAGTCATCAAATCCCTTGTTCTTTATGATAATATTGGGATTACCGTCTTTATATTGAAGAAGGTTTAACCGTTTATGAAGCGTGTTCTTCACAAATACATTCTTCAGCAGTTTAGCACGAGTGCTATTCCCTAAATACAATTTATGAAGACCCTTTAACTCTCGCCATGTTAATTCATTTCTCATAACTACCATTCACATAATATTACGGATGGATGATGATTTATTCTTTCTTCATCTTCTCTTTTAGAGAGCCTATAGATATATTGATTACTCTCTGACAATTTATTTGGATTAATCCCTAGAGAAATAATCTGATAATCATATTCCAGAGCAATATCTTTAAGTGTATCGAAATTAGAGCCAATTCCTTCTGCTTCATCAATACTTAAAAACCTTAGAGCCCTATTGTCAAGATTATTTTTTTCTTTTATGAGTGAAAGTTTTGCTATACAGAGAAGGGCCAGAGATGTGTATGTTTGTCCAGTGCTTCCTGAGTTTTTCTTCCCATTTTGAGTTACTAATTTATAATCCAAGGTATAATATGAATATGGATTTAGAAGCTCTTTGACTTTTGGATTAGTCATTGGTGCTTTACTATGTTCTTTGTATGCAAGTAAAATCTTCTCTTCCAAAGTTGGTAACTCCTCTAGTTTTGAGGTAAGGCTATTATCTCGTTCAAACAGACCATATTCTAGTTGACTTAAACTGGTTAAGAAATCACTAATCCATTCAAGAGAAATATCATCTCTCAATTTTGATTTCAAAGAGGCCTTATTGCTTGATGTAATTTGTGCATAGTCTTCCTTCAAAAAAGCATTTATCCTCTTACAATGTGAAACCTGAGAGTTCACTTTGGATTGCAATTTTTGCAAAAGATCACGAATTTTGATAAGCTTGTTTTGATTAATTCTTGCATTTGCATCATTAATCTTTTCTAAATACTCCATGATTTTAGGAACCACAGCAGATTCGTCAAATGAAATATCTCTGAATAATTCTTGCGGCAATAACACTCTTACCAAGTCAAGAAAGTTTTGGTCCTTTCCAAATTGATTTATTTCCTCATCAATTTGATTTCCTATTAGAATCCCCTTAAACTGCTCAGAATATTTTTTTTTCGCGTTTTCATGTTTTTTTTCAGAATCATTAAAATCAATTTCTTTTACACTTGGATTAGCATCTCTTGGTATATATTCTCCGTAATTAGTTTCTATCTCTAGAATTCTATCCTCAATAGAACGTTTGTCATCTAGCCATGAGCTTAAAGATATAATATCCTCCAGAACTTTTTTATGAAAGTTATATTCCTTTTGAAACTCTAAAGCAAAAAGCTTCTCGTCAAATACTAGTCGTATCTCCTCTGGCTTTTCTGAAACTTTAAAAGTTTCGGCACAATGCAAAATATGCTGATCCACCAAATCCAACTCAACAGTTTCTATTGTAGGTAATTGCTGTTGAATAACACGTAAATTACTAAGTTTAGTTTTTAAAGAACTTATCTTTTTACCAAGTGATTTATGATCTGATCTTATCTTTTCATGTAGAGAAATATCTACCATTTTTTCTTTGTAATCGACCTCAATAACTTTGAGTGCAACATTATAAATTTCATCTGGTATTGTCAGTTGGTCTTGGGATATCCAAGCCGGTATTGCATCGGGAATATTTAGGATGTCGTCAATGAGGAAAGATTGTAAAACTTCAAGTTTATTAAGCTTAGTCTCGTAATTCTCCACTTCTATTCGTAATCTCGATCTGGATTGTAAAAGATGTTCTTTAATTTTAGTATTATCATTTACATTAAATATTTGCTTTTCTTTTTCAATAAGCTTAATGTAAACTTTTAATCCAGATAGATTCAGCCAAAGACCTTCACTATCTTTATTTGTATCTTCTTTAGAAAGCTGATTAATTATTTCCTCTGGATTAGAAATAAACTTGTCTCCTTTTTTAGGAAAAATTGGTTCTATAGTTTTTAAAGTTTGAAAATGCCTAAGAACGCTTTCTTCTTTGAGTGTACAAGGTTTGTTTCTCTCTAATATCCAATAGGAAAGAGATTCAGGATTTTCAAAATCATTAAATTTTAGTAGCTCTCTTGATAGCAAAAGTTTTTTACTTATGGTATCCACTCTATGTTCAACTTTCTTGAGAACAGGTTGTAATCCTTCTGAATAATCGAAACTAGCAAATAAATCAAGAATATTTAATTGATCTAGAACTCTTTTAAGTATTACCAAAGATTCTTTAAATCTTTTTTCCTTTGCCACGTTTCTGAGGACATGCTCAAGTTCTACTATGCTAGCTAGATTTAGTTGACTAATAATTTTATTACAATTTTCAACAAACTCCAATCTCGATTTAATATCCGTAAATTTTAGTTGCAGTTCATCAAACTGTGGCTGGATTTCGGAAATTTCTATTTCACACTCTTTTAATTTTTGAGTCTTTAATTTATTAAGATTTAGAATAACACTCCTAGCTTTAAAGTAATTTTTGAGTGTATTTTTTATGGTGACATTTAAAGTTTTAAGAAGCTGCTTTTGATAACTCCAATCTATTACTATGAACTCTTTTTCTGCGGCATCCTTTAACTTCTTTAAATCATAAAGTGTTTGCAGACTTGCAGCCTTACTTTTCATTGTTTCAATTTCCTTTTTATTTTTTCTATGCAAAGCCACAGTGTCTTCCAGCTGTTTTACTGTATCCTGATACTCATTGTAATAAAAGTATTGCTCATCTTTTCCAAACAAGAATTCTTGTAATTGAACATCACCCTTAATTGATATTCCTTTTCTTGCGAAAGCTTGTAGAATTTTAGCATAATCCTTCAAATTACTTTTACTATTGGCGATATCTATTGGCAATAAATTGTTGTTAGAAAGTGCCTGATGAAAATCTCTGAAAACATTATATATTTTACAGCCATAGTTTTCAGATTGATTCATTTTCGAGTCAAAATCATTTAAAGAAAGCCATTTATTATTCTCCTCGAAATCATCAACCCTTATAACCTTATCAAAAGGTTCAAACTGATCCTTCTCGAAGTCTAAACTACTCTGAATAATAAATGATTGACTTTTCTTTGAATTCCTTTCAATATAACATCCAATAAGTAAATATTTTTTATATTCAACTTCAACATTAAGGTAAGCATAACCGAAATCTCCTTTTTCCTTTGACTCTATAACCAGTGTATTAAAAGGTCTGTCATCTTGACCTTTGGTTGAAGACTCGTATTCTGTAGAGCCAATAATAATTAATTGAATTAGATCTGTTATAATACTTTTTCCAACTCCACTATCTCCTGTAAAATCAGTTCTAAAAGGATGAAAATCGTAATCAAAACTTTGATGATGAATAATGTTTACAGCGCCTAAACTATGTATGCGTGGATAATTTTTCATGTATAATTTGCAATTATTTCATCTATTCGAGGAACTATATCTTCATATATTGAATTTATTCTTTGAAATGAAGCTTTTGGCTGAAAATAGTCCTGTTTCAGTTCTATCCAACCCAATCGCCTAAAGTTTCTTAGAGCATTATAAACTGCGTTGTCAATTTTCAAATCATCATCATCAATTTTGATATCACCTGAAGATTGAGCAATTAATTTTACGAGTCCCTCTTTATATTGTTCATAATCATTCCGTATCATTTCTTGTAGAGTGGAGACTGAGTCAAGCTCGATATTCCCCTCATAGAAAATTATCTTATACATAATAAGACCTATTATTACGTATTCATTTTTCAAAATATCTCTATATGGGGTGGGAACACTTCCTCTGTTCGAAGTATTAAAATCTAAAAAGAAATAAGAGTCTGAATTCAGATTATCTTCTTTCAATTCGATTCCATAGAAGTAATTATAATAACTATTTAAATCATTCTTATGCTTCTTTAAAAATCTATAAAAAGGGATTTGATCTCCAAACTCCTGAATGTGAATGCCATCTTTAAGGTAATAGTCTAGCTCCCCAAAGTATGTTTGAGCATCTTCGTCTAGCTGAAACTTTAAGAACTCTAATCTGTCGTTAGTGTTGTATTCCATAATATCGTTCCTTCTTTTTTCACTAATACATTTTTATCAATAGTTACTTTGTAATTGTCTTTTAAGTGTCCTATTTCAATTACTTCGAAAAAAACTTTAGTGGCAATGGTGAAATCAGATGTTTCTTCTAGCACTGTAAAAAAAATCTCTGACATATTAATATTTTTATTTTTTTTCAATTCAGCAAAGGCTAAATTGATCCAATTCTTAATAGTTTGATAATCATTGAAAGCTTTATTCAAAACTGCGATACTATTGCTTTCTGCAGTACGGTCTCTAGTATACTGCTTTCTTTTTTTTGATCGCGTGGGAAATAATTCCCTGTCTCTATCGAAATGAATATACTTTGGTCTTTTATATCGAGTTACTAACTCATTCACCTGTTCAGGAAAGGCAATCCTTTTTTCTGTTCCTTCTTGCTTTAATTCAGAATACGTTAATAAAAATCTAATAAATCTATCTGTTTGAGCACTATATTTAGAGTTTCGAAATGCGGAAAATAATTGTTTGATCTTTGGTTGAATTCTATTTAGTCTTCTGTCCGTCCCTCTTAATCTACTTTGAATATTGTCAAAAAAGTGAATTTTAGATTCAAGAAGCTTTAATACTTCTTGATTATCTGAATCAATTTGAGTTAAAATAATGCTAATGGAGTTTGTTTCGGTGAAAGCACTTCTCAACTCTTTATTTTTATGTTGTATTTGAATTAAATCATCGCTAACCTGACGAAGTAGCTCTAAAGGCTTTAAATTTTGAGCCAAAGTATCTTTACGCAATTTACCTACAGCTTCATCAATTTGTCTGTCGAGGAAATCAATATGTTGTTTAAGAGTAGGATAATAATGCTCAAAATGGACTTCTAACCACTCACGAATATGTTCTTCAGATTGAAGTGCTTTATTTAATTGTAGCTTTAACTCAGTACAAATAATATTGATTTTTGTAGGTTTAAAACTACCTTCTAGCGTAGCTTTGGCACTCTTACAAAAATTCAAACCATACTCTTGGAATGAATAGGTTCTAGTCTCCTCATCATAATTAAGAAAATACTTTTGCAGTCTTAAAATCCTTTCTTTATTATATGATCTAATATAATGAGTATTCTTCTCATTTGCTGTCATGGTGGACTCAAAGAGTCTATGAATTTCCTCTCCAGAAAATCTTCCATCTTCATAAAGTCCATTCGTAATGCCTTCATATAAGTGGATAATGACTAGCCCCTCTCGCTCTTCTGGGAATAACTCTCGATACGTATTAGATTTAAGAACTTCTTCTTTAAAATTAAAAGTGATTTTGTCTTTTTTCAAAAGTTTTAAATATTTGGGATAATCGTAATATTATCACCTAGTTTTTCTTTTATTTCATCTTCTGTTATCTTTTCCGGAAAAGCCAAAGCTAATAAATGTTTGGGCCTAGACATTGCAACATATATTATGCGTTTCTTTTCTTTAATAAACCCATCGTCATCAGGCTCTAAATCTCTAAAGTTGATATTACTTGGATGGTTCTTTTCATCAAAAAACACAAGAATAGCATCCAATGTTTTCCCTTTTACTTTATGGATTGTTGTAAGCGAGCTGGTTTTATCTATATCAACTCTATTAAAGTGTTCAGAAACAGGTTCATTACGCGTAGTTTTAGCAAAATACTTTGAGGTCTTCTTAATCCCAAAATCCACATCAAAATCGATGTTTAAAGTCTGTTTTATATAATTCGGACATAGTTTTGTCCATTCTTCAACAGTGTAGGAAAGTTCTGGTAACCCCTCAATAAATTTTATAACTCTAGCATTAAATAGATAATCAGTTTTTAGCTCAGCTTTTAAATTATTAAGTTCAACAAAAGAGGCTTCTTTATTCTCTAATCGAATAATGATATTGCGCGTAATATTTATTGCCTCCTTTAAATTTTCATCATTATACTCAACCTTTGCTGTAATGAGATCATAAGCTAACTGATTATGCCAAGGTTTTTGTTGAGCATCCCTTCCTAGCATTTTATTTCTTACGCTGTTGCCACGAACAACAACTTTTAAGTCTTTAAAGCCTTTACCAGAGCAATGCTCTTCAAAATGAGCTATAATGTCACCTCTATTATCAGGTTTATATCTGTAGATTAGTATAGGCTCATTTATTTTTTTTTCACTAGCTGTTTGGATTGTACGTTTATCGAGTGGTCTTAGTAGCGAAAAACAATCTATAATATGCTGTGGAGATCTTCTGTTGTTAGATAAATCGAGACTTGTATAATCTTCCCCTTCATACTTTTCCATAAATAGCTGTGGGTTGGCATCTCTAAATTCATAAAGGCTCTGATAGGGATCGCCAATAAATTCGATATTAGTTAATCCCTGATTGTTTAGTTCTTCGAAAATCCTATGTTGCATGAGAGAATTATCTTGAGCTTCATCTACAATTATGTGTGGAAATCTTTTAGAAAGCCACTTGCTGATTTTAGGATTTTTTCTGAGTAGCCTAAGTGCTATGTAAGCTGAATCATTGGTCGTAATCAGTCCTTTTTCGAATTGCCATCCTTTAATATATTTGCAATATTTTTCAAAAACGTTTAAATCCACCTTATCCTCAGACGGGTTATTACCTTTAACAGAATAGCTTCCATCGGGCTCTAATCTTATATCAGATGGCAAGTATTGATAATATATACTTTTACCAGTCTTTGCTTTGAATGAGTTCATAGGACTCTTAAGACCGTCTACCAATTTTCCTGTTTTATTTTTATATCTTGTTCTCCAAATCTGATCTAAACGGGAGTTATTCTCTAAAATCTGCGGTCGTGCAAAGTTTCTTTCTAGAAGATAATAAAACGGTAACGTAATGAAAGTATTTATAAAGCTATCTATAGTGCTTATCAAATGAGGATATTGTAAAGTTCTACCAGAAAGTAAGTTGTATGTGATATTGAGTTCATCTTTAGCCGCATTAGTAAATGATATACAAGCAATACCAGAATGATTACCATAAGTAATTTTATATTCTGCTTCAAGATTAATAATCTTTTGTGCTATTGCTGTAGTTTTTCCACCACCAGGACAAGCATTTAAAACTACCTTTCCTCGTGCATCGAAATAAGCTTGTAACTCGTCTGTAATATCTAATTCCATAATTATCCCTTTAAATGTTTTAAACTTTTTTGGATATATTTTGGGATTACAAATTCCTTCCTTGCTCGTTTTAAGTTTTTAAGTATGTAAAGAGAAAAGTTTTGTGAAAAGGTTCCTTTTGAAGGGAATGATTTCCAAACCAACAGTGCGACCTTTCTTTGCTGTTCTTCTGTTAGTTCCTCATTAATTACGTTGTCTACGTAATTGAGTATCGCATTTGCTTTTGCCGCCCTAATTTTATTGATATACTTAAAAAGAAAATTGTTCTCGATTTCTTGTTTTGTTTTAGATACATTGGCAAGTGCTAATTCGTATTCAAGAGTCTTTTCTGCCGGAAATAATTTAATTGTATCCTTACCATTAATGGCAGAAGTTATATTAGGTATTCTAGAGGAGACAGCGGCTGCTTGAATTGAAGCATCAAGTTCATCAAGCTTAGTGTAGTTATTAGAAATTAATTTATCAAATGAGAATTCTTTTTTCTTTGAGTTTGTGAACTTATCATTATCGGTTAAAATCGAAACAGGTTTATTTATGGACTTATAAGGCTGATTTGAATTAAACAAATGAATGAATGGATAAAAACTTGTTCCACTAACATTTACCAATTCAATCCTGTAGTCTTCCAAACGATATTTTTTAATAGCCGTAAAGGCAGTAATCAAAAGCTCCTCAGAGACACCTTCAACAAAGAGAACTGCTTTTGCAAATAACAGTTGAGATTTTGTTACATCAATATATCTTTCAAGCTGTTTTCTTCTGAGTATAAAATTAGTTCTGGTGAGTTTTTTATCTTTTACAGTATCTTCAACGATATTTTCAGAAACTCTATCTCTAAATTGTTCAATTAATCGAAATGCTTGACCATCTAATAAAATCAGATTTTTAAGCGGCACTTTTGAAGTTAATGTGGGGGAATGAGTTGTTATGAATAACTGACTATTTTTTGACGTGCTGGAATCTCTTAAAAAACTATATAAACTAAGTTGGAGTTGTGGATGTAGGTGTGCTTCGGGTTCTTCTATCAGCAGTGCGAAGTGAGGAATCTTATTCTCCTTGATTTGATCCTTGATATCTCCTAGGACAGTTGCGATATATATTAAATTATTTTGCCCTAAACTATTTTGCCAAAGAGAGAATCCATCTCCTGTTAAACTCATTCTATCGTGAGGTAAAAATGGTTTTATTGAGTTAACTATATATTCAATCTTGGATTGTTCTATTTGAAGACCTATCTGATTATCTTTAAATCGTTGATATATTCCTGAAAGATTATCATTAACTCCATCGCGAGTATCGGATACTTCTGACTGAGCTAAAAGCTCATCATTGGCATTCCGCATAATACCTTCTATTATATCTTCAGTCTCATTTCTTTGAACCCTTCTTTTAATTACCCGTCCCAATAGATTACCTCTGGTAGTCAATAAATCTCGAGTACTGTCTCTAAGACCACTTAGATAATAATGCTGAAAAATTGCGAATGTATTGTAGTCTGCTCTTTGACCTTCTATATTTCCCGTGTAATACGATGAAAACGGGTATTTTCCTCCTTTGTCTTCATACGTAAATGTTATCTGAGCGAAGTCACTTCCATCATTATCTGGATTAATGACCATATATTCATACAATGCACCTTTTTGCCAAGCAGATAAGCCTTTAAACTGATAAACTATGGTTATTTTATCAGCTCTTGATATTTTTAATGTGCCATCGTCATTGTGTTCCACACTTTCGAAAAAATCAGCAAAGCCTACCGAAATATCCCGTATGGGTTCTCCCATATTATACAGCAACCTAATAGCATCTATGACAGCCGATTTATTACTTCCGTTTTCACCAATCAGTATATTAATACTACGGTTGAAATTCAGTTCCATTTCTTGGATTCCCCTAAAGTTTTTTATTAGTAATCTGGAGAGATACATAGACATCTGTGATTAGTTACCGAAAACTTGTTCATATAATGATTGTGATTCCAAGACACCTCCTAAACCCATTTGCTTAGTTGCAGGTAACTTAAAAATATAAACCCATCTAGAACTAATTTTAGCTCCATTCGGACTAGGTAGATTAGCAGTTCCTTTTTCGCTAAAATATCTTTCAACCTGATTGGCATTTTTCATAGTACCAGCATTGATACATTTCCAATACTTTATTTTACCTCTATTATAATTGTGCTGAGCTTTTCTTCTTTCTTCATTATTAGTGATGCCACAATACCAGCCACTAAACCTGGGATTTTCCGAACCCATAGATTTTTTAATAAATTTTGTAAGTTCTCCCTTAATACTTGTTGTTTTCATATTTTGCTATTAATACAATACATCTAACCAATACATTAAGTATCGGTCTTTAAAATTCAATAAAAAAGGGACTGTTTAGCTTTTTAAAGGTACAAATAATATTGACAGTACTATTACGGATTTCCTTTGAGCTCAGAGATGACAGTAGTAGAGAAGGGAAGAAATGAGTTACTCTTATAAAATTCTATCAAAATTGTTGCACAAATGTTGCACAATCAAAAAAATATGAGAAAAGAAATTAGAAAGGTAATAGCTTATTTATCAGTATATAAAAAGAAAAAACCTCTCAATTTTTTGAGAGGTTTTTGCGGTCTGGACGGGACTCGAACCCGCGACCCCCTGCGTGACAGGCAGATATTCTAACCAGACTGAACTACCAGACCTTTTTGCGGATGCAAATATAACTTTGTTTTTAATTACCACAAAGACTTTTATGAAAATTTTCGTCTGCTAACGAGGTAATTGGTCAATACCTTTCCGAAGCCTTCATGAATATCTACAGGTACATAATCAATTTGATACTGAATGCATACTTCTTCAATGTCTTTAAAATATTGTTGAACCAATTCTTTGTACTTGTCCGCAAAATTATCTGCAAACAAATTGATGCTTTCTCCGGTTTCTACATCTACAAACTTTTTAGGCGCGTTATCAAAGTCGAAGTTAAACTCCTTTTTGCCATCATAAGTGTGAAAAACCACCAACTCATGCTTGTTGAATTTTAAATGGCGAAGTGCATCAAACAATTGCTGTTGATCCACATCGGTCTGAAACATATCGGTAAACAAAAAAATCAACGATCTTCTATGAATCTTGTTGGCAATATTGTGCAAGTAACTGTAGGTATTGGTTGCCGCAGAGGAAGTACTTCGCAACACCTTGGCCAATTCGTTGTACAACAACTTTCGATGACGCTCATTTCCCTTTTCGGGAGCGTAGAAGTCATATTCATTGGAGTAGACCGATAGGCCTACAGCATCGCGTTGTCGTTTGAAAATCTCTATCAACGCCGCAGCGGCAAAGGCTGAAAATCCAATTTTATTGAGGTTGTCAAAATCTTTGTTGCTGGTATCCGGATAATACATGGAAGCAGAATTGTCGACAATGATGTGACAGCGTAAGTTGGTTTCTTCCTCGTATTTCTTGGTATATAACTTGTCGGTTTTGGCATACAACTTCCAATCGACATGACGCGTACTTTCCCCAGTATTGTACAATTTATGCTCCGAAAATTCGACCGAAAACCCATGAAACGGACTCTTATGCATCCCTGAAATAAATCCTTCTACAATGCTTTTGGCAAGCAGTTCAAGGTTTAAAGCGTCTATTTTTTGTACGTCGGAGATGTTCACGGAATTCAGTTAAAAAGTTTTAATGTTCAAATGTTTGAAAGCTTCAAAGTATAAAGTTACGAATTGAGATGTTAGATTTTAGATCCTTCCGGATTAATCCACATAAGTTTCTTGAATGACTGCTTTGCATTTTTTGATTTCCCTTCCAGACAGTTCACCCAAAACACGGATAACTCTTTGCTTATCAATAGTTCGGATTTGATCTAGAACAATCATTCCATTTTTATTGTCATGACTTACAGCTACTCTAGTCGGATACTTTTTAGTGTTGGTGGTCATGGGAGCGATGACCAAAGTCCGGAGATAGCGATTCATTTCATCAGGTGAAATTACAACACAAGGTCTGGTCTTTTTTATTTCACTTCCAATTGTCGGATCGAGATTTACCAAAACGATGTTGTATTGCTTTATTTCCATTCCTCTAGATTATCGTCTTCAAAAACATCGTTCATCAACAATTGATCATCTCTATTTTCCGCCATTTTCTGAAACTGATGATCCCAATTCTTTCTCGGTGTGGATATTGGTTTGATTACTATTTGACCTTTTTCCAAAATGATTTCAACTTTGTCTTTAATATTGTACTTCTCTAAAATGGTCTTACTCAATCGCAATCCTTTTGAGTTTCCAATCTTTATAATTGATGCTTCCATAATCTGAAAATGTAATTACAAAGTAAGTACTTTTTTCATGATAGCAAATCCTAAAATATGCGAGAAAATTAGTTTTTTCATTATTTCCAATCCTTGGAAAACCTGAAGTTCATGGATGGGATTACCGCAATTCCCAAATCAAAAATCGTAAATCGTAACTCCTAATTCCCTTTAATCGTCTGTGCCCTTTCCAAATCATCGGTGGTTTGCAGTAACTTTAATCGCAAACTAGGTTTTAAATCCGGATTTTCAGCTAAAAATTGTTGCAAAATATCATAGGCTTCTTTGCTCGAATAGTTGCCAATCGAACTAGCCAACCATCCTTTTGGAAAGAAAATATCACCTGTTAACTGGACCTCCTCGAGTTCTTCCAACACCTTCTTTAAATGCCTAACTCCCGATTTTTGTCGCAATGGATGATGTAAATTACTCAACGCCGACTGCACCCAAGATTCCTTTTCACGATTCTTAGGTTCAAAAAGTGAGATCATAAATTCATCGCGAGTTTTCTCATCCTTAGAAACGGATGGCAACAACCAGTTAAATCGCGCCAATCGGTCTGAATTTTGAATGCGTTCTTTCTGAGCCAACAATACCTCATCTGCTTTTGGATGCTCATACAAGGCCAATCGCAAGGCTAGACTTGAATAATTATTTGTATTTAAGAACAAGTCTTTGATCTGAATGTCTTTGTTCCAGATTCCGAATAAATTGGTCTGGCCTTTTTCAGATATTGCCACATTCTGGTACAAACCAAATACCGTTCGCTTGAGGTTTGCCGAAATGTTGGAATTCAACAAGGCAAAGATCCTGTTCTCCAATTCCAATTGCACCGCATCGCGTTCTTGTTTACTCAAATAAACCCAATAGATTCGATTCAATCGCCCAGAAAGATAATTGGCTATAAGTTCATTCTTTTCAGCTTCTAATCCGTCTAAGAAAACACCAAAAGTACGTTTTGCAGAAACAGCTCCATTTAGCATATTTTCATAGAGATTGATGTATTGATAACCCCTCGAAACTTCGTCTTTAATCGTCTTATAGGTATCCAGTTGATCTTTGTAAATCGGAAACACCCCATAACCAAATCCGTTGGTGTTATACAAAATCTGACCCGGTCGGAATCCTTTCATCGCTTCCGTCAAATCAAAAGATTTACCTATGTTCTTGATGCCAATAATCTTCTCATAACCTCGTTGGTCCATCAAATGAATCTTAAAGGATTGTGGCCATACTTTTTCAGATCCGTCTTCTGCTTTTTGATGCAACACAAACTTGGTAATGCTCCCCTTTTCATTGGTTTCTACCTCTTCGTAAAAAATGGGTCGACCTGACGAATTCACCCAAACGTCAGACCAGGCCTTTACGTTTTTGGTTGATTTTGAGTCTAATATATCTACCAATTCACTCCAATCTGCATTGTCATTCGCATAGGTTTTGATGTATTCTTGTATTCCGATTTGAAACAATTCCTCGCCCAAGAAATACTCTAATTGACGCACCATAATAGGTGCCTTGTTATAGATGATTCTTCCGTAAAGCGATCCAGCATTCTTTAAATTTCCTAATTCCTGACGAATCGGATTGGTCCCTTTGGTGCGATCTTCATTGTAGGCCCGAGGATAATGGGACATCATAAAACTCAATCCGTGATTGATATCAGGATACACCGGATTCACAATCTTATCGGCCATAAAATTAGCGAAGACTTCTTTCATCCATACGTCGTTAAACCATCGCATGGTCACCAAATCTCCAAACCACATATGAGAAGTTTCGTGAGCAATCAATTTCGCACGACCTAATTTTCTATTTTGAGTGGCATTTTTATCTAAAAACAGCGACGATTGGCGGTATTGAATGGCTCCCACATGTTCCATTCCCCCATATTGAAAGGGTGGTATTGCGGCGAAATCCATCTTTTGAAACGGAAATTTATAGGCGGTGTAATCCTCCAAATAATCAATGGCATTTTGATGGATCTTGAATACTTCATCCACGCTTTCATCAATCTTTTCTTGATTGTTTTCGCGATACAAAAAGCGCATTTGAAAGGCGCCAGGGTTCTGTTTCGCCTCACTGAATTTTCCAGCTACAAAAGAGAACAAATAAGTACTCATCAAATCGGAAGTAGCGTAAGAACGCGTTACAGTATCGTCCTTGGAAACCCATTTCTTCAATTTTCCTCCTGCCAAAACTTGCCAATCTCTCGGGGTTGTGACGGTCAAATTGTATTTGGCCTTGATGTCGGGTTGATCAAAACAAGGAAACAAGGTGCTTGCTCGATCTGGAACCAATAAAGTATACAAAAACTCTTCGTTTCGATTAAGCGAAGTTTCTCCAGCATCGAAGGGAATTTCAATTTTATTTCTTCCGATTGTTAGCTTTGATTTATCTAAAACAACATGCTCGTTTTGATGATTGATTTCGGTCGCTTGACCGTTAATGCTTACCGACTTTAAATTCTTTGAATCCACATTGAAATCAAGTAAGACATCATGTTCGGTAGTACTTACATCAAAGTTCAAGGTTAGGTCTGACAGAATCGCTTCTTCTATGTTTTCAGGAATACGGAAATGCAGTTCGTACAACACATTGGACACTTGTTTTTTCCGCAATTGGGCCAACTCTAAAGAAACCCCCTTGTCTAGAATTCGACTGGGTTCATTAGCACAAGAAACAAAAATCAAAAGAGCCAAAACAAAGAGGAATTTTCTCATAAAATATCGGAGTAATTGTTGGGTTAAAGATAAAACAAAAAAGGTTTGACATCTGCCAAACCTTTTCTGTAAACTCTTAAAAGAAGTAACTTATAAAGCTGCTTCAATTTTGCTTGTGTACACATTTTTTGGAGCTACACCAACTTGCTTATCCACAACTTGACCATCCTTGAAAATCAAAACTGTTGGAATGTTACGTACACCATATTTTGCAGCAAATTCTTGATTTGCATCTACATCTACTTTACCTACAACCGCTTTACCATCGAATTCGTTAGATAATTCGTCAACGATTGGACCCACCATACGACATGGACCACACCAAGCTGCCCAAAAATCTACTAATACTGGTTTGTCTGATTGCAATACTACTTCATCGAATGTAGCATCTGTTATTTCTAATGCCATAATTTCCCTTGTTTTATCATTATTGAATTACAAAATTACGCATTAAAACTACCTGCAAACCCTAAAGGAAATTATTTTTACTTATTCTTTGATTGTCAGGACTTATATATCAGTTTTTAGTTATTAGTTGTTCGTCTTTAGTTTTTGCTAGGAGTCAATTTTGTAATAACGTACATAGTCAATTTCAAATTTTTGTGGAAAAATTGTGGAATCGATTCCTTGTTTCCCTCCCCAAAATCCGCCTACTGCTAGGTTAATCAAAAGATATTGAGGTTGGTCAAAAGGCCAAGTGTCAGAATTCAATTCATTATCATTCCGAAAGGAAAAATAGATTTGTTCATCCAAAAAGAAATCAATCTTCTCTGGCGTCCAATCTATCGCAAAAACATGAAAATCGGTATGAAGCGAGTCACATACTATATAAGCCCCCTTATTCGTCTCAAGGTTATGATTGTAGGCTTGGGTATGGATATTACCATGAACCTTTTTCCAAATGGCAGGCCAGATTCCTCTTCCTTGGGGTAGTTTTGCCTTAACCTCTATTCTTCCGTAAAGAAAAGATTTGCTATTTTTTGTTGTAATACTAGCAGAGGTATAATCATACCCTTCAAAAGCTTCTTTTCTTGCTTCTAGAATTAATTTACCATTCTCAATTCGACAATTCTCTCTTCTATTTTTAGTGTAATATTGTTTTTCATTGTTTCGGACATCCCCTTCCTCAAAAGACCAGATATCAGCATTCAATGTATCTGATTCACCAAATTCTTCTGTCCAAACAAGTGTATAGTTTCTTCTTTTATTGGGCATAGTTGCCGTTAAAATAGTACATTTCTCATTTAACATCAAATATGGGTTTCCTCAATTAAGCTGCAATTTTCGCTCGTTTAAAAATCGGACTCACGATGGCTTCCAATTGATCGTATTCAATCAAAAATGCATCATGACCATGAATGGATTTAATTTCATGGTAGTGAACATTGGATTTCTGTTTGACCAATGACTTGTAGGTTTCACGATTTTCATTGGCTAAAAAAAACAAATCAGAATCTACCCCAATGATGTGAATGTTTGCCTCAATCTTGGTCAATTCACCTACATCACGATAGGACGCATCAAAACCAATCGTTTTGAGCAGTTGATTCATCATTTTATAGGCACTCAATTGAAATCGTTCTTGCAACTTTTTCCCATGGTGTAGCAACCAACTCTCGATGTTAAAGATTCCCAATTGCTCATTTTCGGTTCTATCGAACCGTTGTTTAAAAGATTCAGGTGTTCGATAACACAACATTGCATGCATGCGCGCATCATGAATGGGTTGGGAAGAATTTTCCAAAAATTGTTCTTGAATGCGGCAATTGGCGATTAACCAATCAGTCGATTTCCAATCCGTAGCAATCGGAATTAGATTCTCCGTAATGGAAGGATCAATCAACACCATTTCCCAGGCAATTCCGCCTCCTAGAGAACCTCCAATAATAGCGTACAATTGCTCAATTTTTAATTGATTCAGACCATTAAGGAATAATACCGCAATGTCCTTTGCAATAAACTCCTGATACTTATCAATGGATAATCCATCAAAACAGTTCCCAGGTATGTTAAAGGCAAGCACCGTAAATCGATGGGTATCGATAGGTTTGTTAGGACCAATGAGATCACTCCACCAACCACCTTCTCCGGTCACATTGCTGTTTCCAGTCAAAGCATGATTGACCAATACTACCGGGGCAGTACCCAATGGCTTTCCAAACGTTTGATAACTCAAACTCAGGTCGGCAAATTGGGTACCACTATGTGTAGTAAAGGATTCAACCTTTATAAATTGAAGGGAGGTAGTCATCTTACACTAAAATATTTGCTGGAATCTTTGCAAAAGCAGTTCGTAAATCAGCCTTCAAATCTTCAATATCTTCAATACCTACAGACAATCGGATTAAATCTTCTGTAACTCCAGCACTTTCTTGGGCTTCTCTTGACAATTGCTGGTGAGTTGTACTTGAAGGATGAATGATTAATGATTTGGTATCACCGATATTCGCCAATAAGGAGAACAATTGCGTCTCATTGGCTACCGTTTTGGCTGCATCAAACCCGCCTTTGACTCCGAACGTAACGATTCCGCTTTGGCCTTTGGGCAGATACTTATCTGATAATGATTTGTAAGCACTGCTTTCCAAACCAGGATAATTTACCCAAGCCACTTCTTCTTGTTTTTCCAACCATTTCGCTAAGGCCAAAGCATTTTCTGAATGCTTCTGAATTCGAACAGGCAAGGTTTCCAATCCTTGTAAAATATTGAAGGCATTGGTCGGACTCAATGCACCACCGAAGTCACGCAATCCTTCTAAAATCAATTTGAAGGTATAGGATGCGGCTCCAAGTGTATCCCAATATTGCAAACCATGATAACCTGGTGATGGTTCTGTGAATTCTGGAAACTTCCCGTTGGACCAATCGAAAGTACCTGCGTCAATGATGGCTCCGCCTAAGGAATTCCCTTGTCCCCCAATGTACTTGGTCAACGAATGAATAACAATGTTCGCTCCGTGTTTGATCGGATTCAATAAGGCTGGTGTGGCAACGGTGTTATCCACAATAAAAGGCACTCTCGCTTTTTTTGCTTGAGCAGAAATTGCCTCTAAATCCAATACGTCTAATTTTGGGTTTCCTAACGATTCTACGAAAAAAGCTCTGGTATTTTCTTGAACGGCTTCTCCAAAGGAAGAAGGGTCAGAAGCATCCACAAATGTGGTGGTAATACCCAATCTTGGAAGGGTAACATTGAGTAAATTATAGGTTCCTCCATACAAACTGCTCGAAGCCACAATATGATCACCAGCTCTTAACAAGGTTAGTAATCCCGTTGAAATGGCCGAAGTTCCCGAAGCGAAAACTACCGCTCCTACTCCGCCTTCAAGGGCTGCCAATCGTTCTTGTAAAATCTGATTGGTTGGGTTGTTCAGTCTGGTGTAAATAAAGCCTAATTCTTTTAAGGAAAATAAATTGGCTGCATGATCCGCATCGTTAAATACATACGATGTGGTTTGATAAATTGGAATGGCTCTTGCGCTTCCGTTTTCTGACACATTGTGTCCTGCATGTAATGCATTGGTTGAGAATTTTTGTGTACTCATTTTTCTAGTGTTTTTGTTAATACAATTAGTTAAAAGCTTTCCTGCGAAAGCATGCTAAATGTTCGCTTAACTGTACTCGAAAAATGTTATTAAGAAATATGAAATGCACTGAACAGCACATTTCTTTTTGTTATCTATCCATTCGTAATTCGACGGGTAGAATTTAGCACCTTCTTCGTGTCTTCAATTAGATTTGAAAACAGCAAAGGGTTGCTAAGGTTTCACAGGGTCTATTCCCTCCACCTTTCTTGATAACATCATCAATAAGTTATTGAACTTTGAAAGACAAATATTCGGCTTAATTGCTTAAAATCCAAATAAAAGTCGATTATTTTAAAAAACCGATTTCGCTATGGCCTTGACATTCGAGGATTTCCCCATCGAATAGTAATGTACTACTGGCACTCCGAAATCAATCAATTCTTTGCTTTGTTGAATGCACCAATCAATACCGACTTGGCGCACTTCTTTGTTATTTTTGCACGATTCAACCGCTTTGATCAAATCTTCGGGTAAATCTATCTTGAACACTTGAGGAAGCAACTGTAGGTGCTTTCCGATTGCTAAGGGTTTGATTCCCGGAATGATGGGCACTGTGATACCAATTTCCCGTGCTGCCTTTACAAAATTAAAATATTTTTGATTGTCAAAAAACATCTGCGTCACCACATAATCAGCACCAGCATCTACCTTTTCTTTCAGTCGTTTTAGGTCGGTTTGCAAGGACGGACTCTCAATATGCTTTTCTGGATAACCTGCGACACCGATACAGAAATCGCAGTAATCATCAATTTCCATGACATCGTGCAAGTATTTCCCTTGATTCAAATTTACCATCTGTTCCACCAATCCTTTTGCATAGGTATGACCGCCTTTGGTGGCTTCAAAATACGACTGATGTTTCATTGCATCTCCTCGCAAGGCCATTACATTGTTGATTCCCAAATAATGACAATCTACCAACAAATACTCGGTTTCTTCTTTGGTAAATCCTCCGCATAATACATGGGGAACCGTATCTACATTGTATTTGTGTTTGATGGCCGCACAGATCCCCAAGGTTCCTGGACGCATACGAGTAATCTTACGATCGAAAAGTCCATCTCTTTCAATGTACACATACTCCTCTCTTGAGGTAGTTACATCAATGAATGGCGGATTGAACTCCATCAACGGATCGATGTTGTTGTACAATTCCTGAATGTTTTTTCCTTTTCGAGGAGGAATGATTTCAAAGGAGAATAAGGTTTTCCCTTCTGATTGTGCAATATGTTCGGTTACTTTCATTCGTTATTCTTTTGATCAAAATGACGCTAAAATTGTTCTCGATACAATTCTGATTTTTAATCAGAATCACTCGAACTGACACCATCTTTTATCCTGTTATCTCGAGCTCAGTCGAGAGATCTCTTCGTTTTTTATTTTACAGATGAATAAATATTCAACTTATCCATCAGCTAAATTCGGATTCAACCATTTGGTGGCTTCTTCCACCGATATATTTCTTCTCACTGCGTAATCCTCTAACTGGTCTTGTTTGATTTTGCCTAAGCCAAAGTATGTTGCTTTTTCATTTCCAAAATAATAGCCGCTCACACCGGCCGCTGGCCACATCGCTTTAGACTCGGTAAGTTTTACTCCGATGTTTTCTTCTACCTTTAATAGTTCCCAAATGGTATCTTTTTCCAAATGATCCGGACAAGCTGGATAGCCAGGTGCCGGACGAATCCCTTTGTAAACCTCACTGATTAACTCTTCATTGGTAAGTGCTTCGGAAGTAGCATATCCCCAATGTTTTGTTCTAACTTGTTCATGAAGATATTCGGCAAAAGCCTCGGCCAATCGATCGGCAATGGCCTTGATCATAATGGAACTGTAATCATCATTTTCTTTTTCAAAAGCTTCCGCCAATGCCTGTGTTCCGAATCCGGCAGTAACACAGAAACAACCCATGTAATCTTGTAATCCGTCTTCTTTAGGAGCAACAAAATCGGCCAAGGCATAATTGGGAACTCCCGATCGTTTTTTGAGCTGTTGCCGCAGGGTTAGGAATCTGAGATCTCTCGACTGCGCTCGAGATGACAATTGTACTTCAATGTCATCATCATTTACTGAGTTGGCTTCGAACAGTCCAAAAACAGCTTTTCCTTTTAACTTTTGATTGGTCAATACATCTTTCAACATCACTTGTGCATCTTGGAACAAATCTCTTGCTTGTTCTCCCACTACTTCATCCTGTAAAATAGCCGGATACTTTCCGTGTAAATCCCAACTTCTGAAGAAAGGTGTCCAATCGATGTAGTCTTTAAGAATAGACAAGTCAAAGTCTTCCAAGACTTGAATTCCCAATTCATTTGGTTTCTTAATTGATGCGGATGACCATTCGATTTGAAATTTATTCGCTCGTGCGGCTTCGATAGAAATGTATTCTTTCTTCTTAGTTCGGTTTAAGAATTTTTCACGGAAAACATCATACTCTTCTCTAATCTGTTGTTTGTAGGTTGTATTGTTTTCTTGCAATAAATCTCCCACAACGGTTACTGCCCGTGATGCATCATTCACATGCACCACACTATGACTGTAATTCGGAGCAATTTTCACAGCGGTATGTGCTCTTGAAGTGGTTGCTCCACCGATCAATAAGGGAACTTCAAAATTATTTCGTTCCATTTCTTTAGAGAGATAGACCATTTCATCCAAAGAAGGCGTTATCAATCCACTCAATCCAATAACGTCTACGTTTTCTTTTTTGGCTACTTCGATGATTTTTTCAGGCGGAACCATCACTCCCAAATCAACGATTTCATAGTTGTTACATCCCAAGACCACACTCACGATATTCTTTCCAATATCATGCACATCGCCCTTTACGGTAGCCATTAAAATTTTTCCTGCGGATTGAGCATCCGAGTCTTTTTCTTCTTCTATAAAAGGCTGCAAATAAGCCACCGCTTTTTTCATTACTCGGGCCGATTTTACCACTTGTGGCAAGAACATTTTTCCGCTTCCAAACAAATCGCCAACCACATTCATTCCCTTCATCAAGTGACCTTCAATTACCTGAATTGGTTTGTCTACTTCTTGTCGAGCAGTTTCAACATCTTCAACAATGAAGGCATCGATTCCTTTGACCAAAGAATGCGTAATTCGATCTTGTAATTCACCATTTCGCCATTCCAAGACCTTTTCATCACCGCCTTTTTTGTTGCCTTTTACCTTTTCGGCAAAATCTAATAGGCGTTCTGTCGCATCATCTCGGCGGTCTAACAAAACGTCTTCTACATGTTCTAATAAATCCTTAGGAATATCGTCATACACCTCCAGCATGGCCGGATTCACAATCCCCATATTCATCCCATGGTTGATAGCATGATACAAGAACGAGGAGTGCATGGCCTCACGAACCGTATTGTTTCCACGGAATGAGAAAGAAACGTTGCTTACTCCACCAGAGACATTGGCATGGGGTAAATTTTCACGAATCCATTGGGTTGCTTTGAAGAAATCGACCGCATTCTTTCGATGTTCTTCCATTCCTGTTGCCACTGGAAATATATTTGGATCAAAAATGATGTCCTGAGCTGGGAATCCAACCTGATTCACCAAAATATTATAGGATCGTTCGCAGATTTCGATTCTCCGTTCGTAGTTGTCTGCTTGCCCGTCTTCATCAAAAGCCATCACAATCACAGCAGCACCATAACGCTTGATCAATTTGGCTTGACGAATAAATTCTTCTTCACCTTCTTTTAAGCTAATGGAATTCACCACACATTTCCCCTGCACCACTTGAAGACCCGCTTCAATGATTTCCCATTTGGAGGAGTCGATCATAATGGGTACTCGTGCAATATCTGGCTCGGAGGCAATGAGATTGAGGAAGGTAGTCATGGCTTCAACACCATCCAACATACCTTCGTCCATGTTCACATCAATTATTTGAGCACCTCCTTCTACTTGATGACGTGCCACTTCCAAAGCTTCATCAAACTTTTCCTCTTTGATGAGACGTAAGAATTTTCGAGAACCTGTGACATTGGTCCGTTCTCCAACATTGATAAAGTTGGAGTCTGGAGTGACTACGAGTGGTTCTAATCCAGATAAGGTCAAGAACTTAGTTTTTGGTTTTTGGTTTTTGGTATGTTGGATTTTTTCAGTATTCAACCTTGTTTGCTTTTTAAGAAGTTAATTGTACCATTAATTAATTTCTTAGAAGAAAGAATCGTTTTCATAATTTTATTAAATGGTAAATCATTAACAAAACCTAAATCTTTTGATAGGTACAATTGTGTTTCTAATTCAAATAAAGATCCCTTAGCGATGTATAAATACTGGCATTTCTCTTTGTAAGAACGCCGCCCTGAACCTTCTGCGATATTAGAAGGAATTGAAATCGCTGACCTTCTCATTTGAGGCACAATTCCATACATTTCTTCCTTCGGAAACTCCTTTGTTATTTCATAAATTTCTTTGACCAATTTCCTCGAATTTGTCCAAACTTCTAACTTTGTATATTCCATTTTCTAGCATTTTTTTCTTTTTTCTCCAAAAACCATTAACCATTAACCATCAACCAATATTCTCGGTTCATATTTCTCCGCTACTTCAGCAATTGCTTTAATATGTTCAGGATTGGTACCACAACAACCACCAATAATATTAATCAATCCATCTTGCAAATACGCTTCAATCAACGCCTGCATTTCTTGTGGCGTTTGATCATATTCCCCAAAGGCATTTGGCAATCCCGCATTGGGATGCGCGGAGGTGTAAAAAGGTGTTTCTCTAGACAAGCGCTTCAAATAGGGATGTAATTGCTCTGCACCCAAAGCACAATTAAATCCCACACTCAACAAGGGAATGTGAGAAACTGAAATCAAAAACGCTTCTACCGTCTGACCGGATAAGGTCCTTCCTGAAGCATCCGTAATGGTTCCTGATACCATGATCGGAATATCTATCTTTCTTTCTTCTTTCACCTCTTCAATCGCAAAAAGGGCCGCTTTGGCATTCAAGGTATCGAAGATGGTTTCTACCAATAAAATGTCGGCACCACCGTCAATTAAGGCCTCCACTTGTTGTTTGTAAGCTGTCTTTAATTCGTTAAAGGTAACCGCTCGAAATTCTGGACGATTCACATCTGGAGACAAACTTGCCGTTCTATTGGTAGGTCCAATAGACCCCGCCACAAATCGTTTTTTATTGGGTGTTTTTAAATTGAATTCTTCAACAACTTCCTTGGCCAATTTGGCCGATTCATAGTTCAATTCATACACCAAATCTTCCATTTGGTAATCAGCCATCGCAATGGTCGTTCCTGAGAACGTATTGGTCTCGATAATATCGGCACCCGCCTCCAAATATTTTTTATGTACCGCTTTGATTGCCTCAGGCTGAGTCAACGACAACAAATCATTATTCCCCTTCACTGAAATGGGAAAATCTTTAAACCGCTCTCCACGGAAATCTTCCTCAGTGAAATCATATTGTTGCAGCATGGTACCCATGGCCCCATCGAGCACGAGTATTCTTTTCTGTATTTCTTTGTAAATCGGATTCATCCTGATAATTTTTCAATCAATTTGTTATCAGGAAAAGCAGTGAAAGCTTCGTGGGTTATCTCTCCAAAATAGCCTTGGATAGAATGTAGCACCTTCTTTGTTGATTGATTGTAAGAATTACAAAGGGTTGCTAAGGCTTCAAAGGGTCTATTCCCTCCACCTTTCTTGATAACTAACCGTAAAGTATATGAACTTTTACAAAGCAAATATTCAATTAGAAAAGTGACAAATGCAAATTTTTATGAGTTTTTATTTTTTTGATAATTGAATTAATCTGTATTTTTGCAGTCCAATTTTAAGAGGATAAATTTGACTGATTGCAACCTCAAGGTCTCTCGAAAAAAGAGACAAAAATGCTAAAGCAGTAATACTACTTCTGACGCACGCACATCTTTCAAATTCATCCGGATTATTTTAAACTGAAGATATGTCTTATTTTTTTACATCTGAAAGTGTTTCTGAAGGGCACCCAGATAAAGTAGCCGATCAAATTTCTGATGCCATCATCGATAATTTTTTAGCCTTTGATGCCGATTCGAAAGTAGCTTGTGAAACTTTGGTTACCACAGGACAGGTGGTATTAGCGGGAGAAGTAAAGTCAAAAACGTACCTCGATGTTCAAAAGATTGCCCGAGATGTGATCAATAGAATTGGTTACACCAAGGGAGAATATATGTTTGACGGAAATTCCTGTGGTGTTTTTTCAGCCATTCACGAGCAGTCTGAAGATATCAATCGTGGTGTTGACAGAGCCACAAAGGAAGAACAAGGTGCAGGAGACCAAGGAATGATGTTTGGTTATGCGACCAATGAGACCGAAAACTACATGCCATTGGCCTTGGATTTATCGCATCGTATTTTGATCGAATTGGCCGCACTACGTCGTGAAAACAAAGACATTACTTACTTAAGACCTGATGCAAAAAGTCAGGTAACTATCGAATATTCAGACGATAACGTACCACAACGCATCGATGCTATTGTGGTTTCTACACAACACGATGAGTTTGGCGAGGATGAAGAAATGTTAGCGAAAATCCGAACGGATTTAAAAGAAATTTTAATTCCGCGTGTCAAAGCCAAATTACCATCTGCCATTCAAGCTTTGTTTAACGATGACATCATTTATCATATCAATCCGACTGGAAAATTTGTAATTGGTGGTCCGCATGGAGATACCGGTTTGACAGGTAGAAAAATTATTGTGGACACTTACGGCGGAAAAGGTGCTCACGGAGGTGGGGCTTTCTCTGGAAAAGATCCAAGTAAGGTTGATCGATCTGCTGCTTATGCCACAAGACATATTGCGAAGAATTTGGCTGCCGCTGGTGTTGCTGATGAAATTTTAGTGCAGGTTTCCTACGCTATTGGAGTGGTTGAGCCGGTTGGATTCTTTATCAATACTTACGGAACGGCCAAGGTCGATTTGAATGATGGACAAATTGCTGATAAAGTTTCTGAATTGTTTGATTTAAGGCCTCATGCCATCGAGGAAAACTTGAAACTTCGAACGCCAATGTATAGCGAAACTGCGGCTTATGGTCATATGGGAAGAACCAATAGAACGGTATCCAAAACCTTCTCTTTACCCAACGGTAAAACCAAAACCTTTGATGTAGAGTTGTTCACTTGGGAGAAATTAGATCGAGTGGCTGATGTGAAGAAAGCCTTCGACCTTTAGGAGTTATTGGTTGTTGGTTGTTGGTTGTTGGTTGAACATAATTAAAAAATGACTAATCGGAAAATTAAAATTATTAAAGAACAAGGCAAAATACCAACAGATGAACTTGATGATTTCTGGCAAAATTTTGGTGCGTTTTTTATAATTATAATTTTTCTCGGTTTTTCGGTTTATGCTTTTTACAAAGGAATAATCTCTGATAATATTACCACCCTTCATTATGTTTTGTTTTTTTCATCACTAGCCCTTTTGACCCTTCTTATCTGGGCTAAGAAAACAGAAAAAAACTTAAAGGGGGTTCATACTGGACTCACCTTGAAGCAGAATAAGGAATTGATTGAAAAATTATGTTCTGATAATAGATGGATAATCATACAAAATGAGAAATCTTATTATCAAACATATCTCACAACATTTTTTGATTTTTACAGTCACAAACTAATATTCATTTGTTCCAAGAAAGAAGTTTTCTATAACCTAAGAACAGTAGGTTCTTTCAGAGGTCGGATACCCATGAATTTTGGATTGGACTTTATTAAAAATTACCGAATAAAAAGGTATATAAAAAACTATGCGAAAAGATCGATATAATCTACCTATCTATTGTTCGTAATAAAGCAGACCTCAATATCTTGTCCAAGCCAAACTGTTTAGATTGAATTTAGTTTATTGATAATTGATAATTGTTCACTGACCACTGTTTATTGTTCACTGATTATTGATTAATGATCATTGTTTTTTTATTGTCGTACATTTGTGCCACCACTAACCCAACTTGATGAAAAAAATCTTTTTTCTCATCCTTTTGATCAGCTCAATCGCAAACGCACAAGTTGAAAAAAAGACCGTTTATGTAAAGTACATTCAGCAAGAGATCACCATTGATGGTAAACTTGACGAAGATGTATGGAGCAAAGCGAAACCAGCGACCAATTTTTACGAATATTTTCCGACGGATACGGCTCAAGCCAAACAACAGGCAGAAATTCGTTTTTTATTTGACGATAAGAATCTGTATGTGGGCATCAAAGTAAACGGGGCTGGAAGGGATTATGTGGTACCCTCTTTACGTCGCGATTTTAGGGCTGGTGGAAATGACAACATCACCTTATTGTTTGATACTTTTAATGATGGTACCAATGCCTTTGTTTTTGGATCCAATCCGATGGGCGTACAACGTGAAGTACTCATTTCAGGAGGTGGGAATGACGTAAGCGGGTTCAATACGGCATGGGATGCCAAGTGGTTCTCGGAATCTACCTTACACGATGATCATTATATTTTGGAATGGGCCATTCCCTTATATTCCTTTAAGTACCGAGAAGGAGAAACCAAATGGCGGTTCAATAGTTATCATTTCGATACGCAAACCAACGAACGAAACACATGGATTCGAATTCCGCAGAACCAAACTATTTTTAGTTTGGCTTACATGGGTGACATGGTATTTGAGAAACCTCTCGGAAAGTCAAAATCTCCAATTTGGGTAGCGCCATTTGTGAATGGCTTTAGTGGGAAAGATTTTGAAACAAACGAAGGCACCAACACCTTTACTTTTGGTGGTGACGCGAGATTGACAGTGGGCAATAGCATGAATTTGGACCTGACCATAAACCCAGATTTTTCTCAGGTGGAAGTTGACCAACAGGTAACCAACCTTACTCGTTTTGAAATTGGCCTTCCGGAAAGACGTCAGTTTTTTATTGAAAATAGCGACCTCTTCGGTGATTTTGGGAATAGCCGAGATTCCAATCCGTTTTTCTCCAGACGAATCGGAATTGCAAGAAATAAAAACGATGAAACCATCGAAAATAAAATCATCGCAGGAGCTCGATTGAGTGGCAAGATCAATAATAATCTTCGACTTGGATTCTTGAATATGCAGACTCAGGAAGATTTGGACAATGAAATTCCCTCTGTAAATAACACGGTGATTTCCTTGCAGCAGAAAATGTTTAGTCGGTCGAATCTCAATTTTTTGTTCATTAACAAGCAGGCAACCAAAGACTATTCATTTTTAGCCCCAGAAGATCGTTACAACCGAGTGGTAGGCATCGATTATCGATTGGCTAGTGCCGACAATACTTGGAGCGGGCGATATTTCTTTCATCAGTCTTTTTCACCCGGAGTTTCATCAAAAGATTACAGTGCTGGTTTCAACACCCAATACAATGATCGAACCTTTGGAGTTCGATTGAGCGGTGTCTTTGTGGGAGACAATTATCGATCTGACCTAGGATTCATTCGTAGAACCGATATCTTTAAAATCAATCCACAATTCGAGTTGAAATTTTGGCCTAAAAAAGGTGCTATTCAAAGACACTCATTTCAATTGACACCAATTTATCTTTGGAGACCCAACCTGAACTTTGAACTTTCTGATTATACCGTCATCTCTCGTTGGAGTGCCAACTTCAGGAACACTGCCGAATTGCGGGTTTCTATGTTCAACCGCTTTACAAAACTCTACGACCCATTTGATCCAACTCGAACAGATGGTGGCTTAGAACTTCCTGGAAATGCCGATTACTATTATACCAACCTCGAAGTAGATTTTAGATCGGATCGAAGAAAGGTGATCTCGTATCAATTGACACCATCCATCGGACAATTTTACAATGGTAACCGCTATTCAATGAGAGTCAGTATGAATTGGAGGACACAGCCGTATTTATCGGGAAGCATCCAAATGCAATACGATCGCATTGAACTTCCAGATCCTTATCCGAGTGCTTCCATCCTTCTTGTTGGACCTCGATTTGATGTAACCTTTTCGAAAAGTATATTCTGGGCAACCTTTATTCAATACAGCAATCAGCGACAAAACTTTAGCGTTAATACCCGATTGCAATGGCGATTCGCACCACTTTCAGATTTATTTGTGGTGTACAATGACAACTACAATACGGCCCTTTTTACGCCTCGTTTCAGATCCATCAACCTGAAGTTGACCTATTGGATCAATATATAGTCGAAAAGCATCCCTTTAACAGTTCTTTAAGATTGGCCTGATTGGGGAAAGCGTATATTCGAAAACTTATTTTTTAATCAAACAATTTACACATGAAAATTCAAAGATTACTTCCTCAAATTCTTGCGGTTGTATTTGTGTTTGGATTGACTTTAGATGTTGATGCACAACGCAAAAAGCGAAAAAGCAAGAAAGGTAAAACACCAACGGTAGTAAAACCGAAACCAAAACCAAGACCAAAGAAAGGTGCTATTCAACCTTATGGTAAGGTAGTTACAAAGGACATGAAAACCGACAAAGGGTTGTTCGATGTTCACTCAAAAGATGGTAAATACCTATTTGAGATTCCAAATAACATGCTGGAGAAAGAAATGCTAATGGTAACCAGAATCGCAAAAACCGCAAGCGGAATCGGTTTTGGAGGTGGAAAAACCAATGAGCAAGTATTACGTTGGCAAAGAAAAGACAAGAAGATTTTGTTACGTGTGGTCTCGCACCGAGTGGTTGCGGATACTTCCAAAGCGGTAAATGAAGCCGTTGTGAATTCAAACTTCGAGCCTGTATTATTCTCTTTCCCAATCAAAGCATTTAACAAAGACACGACTGCAGTTGTAATTGATGCGACACCTTTGTTGACTGGTGATGTAAAACCAATGGGATTCCCGCAAAGATTTAGAACTCGCTACAGAGCAACTAGAATGGACAAGACTCGTTCTTATGTAGAAAGAGTGAGCAGTTATCCACAGAATATCGAATTGCGTCATGTAAAAACCTATTTCGCTTCTAGACCTCCATCAAACAGCAGTGTTGGGTCTATTTCTGTAGAAATGAGCAACTCAATGATCTTATTACCAGAAAACCCAATGAAGCGTCGTTACTTCGACGAGCGTGTTGGATGGTTTGCAAGAGGGCAAGTAGATTATGGTTTAGACGCTCAAAAATCGAAAACGGTTCGATACCTAGATCGTTGGAGATTGGAAGTAAAAGATGAAGATATTGAGAAATTCAAAAGAGGTGAATTGGTAGTTCCAAAGAAACAAATCGTTTACTATATCGACAGAGCTACGCCACCACAATGGAGAAAATACATCAAGCAAGGTATTGAAGATTGGCAAGTTGCCTTTGAAGCTGCTGGTTTTAAAGAAGCCATCATTGCCAAAGATCCACCATCAAAAGAAGAAGACCCAGATTGGTCTCCAGAGGATGTTCGTTATTCAGTAGTACGTTACTTAGCGTCTCCAATTCCGAATGCAAATGGACCTCACGTAAGTGACCCAAGAACTGGTGAAATTTTAGAATCAGACATCAACTGGTATCACAATGTGATGACCTTGTTACGCAATTGGTTCTTTGTGCAGACTGCAGCAATCAATCCAGATGCACAATCAACTGAATTCAAAGAAGAAGTAATGGGACGTTTGATTCGTTTCGTATCTTCTCATGAGGTAGGACACACCTTAGGATTGCCTCACAACATGGGATCTAGTGTCGCTTACCCAGTAGATTCTTTACGTTCTGCAAGCTTTACAAAGAAATACGGAACAGCTCCTTCTATTATGGACTATGCTCGTTTCAACTACGTAGCGCAGCCTGGTGATGAAGGTGTTGCTTTGATGCCAAACATTGGTCCTTATGACAAGTATTCCATCAACTGGGGGTACCGTCCAATTTTAGACAAGACGGCAAAAGAAGAAAAACCAATCTTAAACAAGTGGATTGAAGAAAAAGCCGGAGATCCAATGTACAGATTTGGTCACCAACAAGCTGGTGGTGTTGTGGATCCAAGTTCTCAAACAGAAGATATTGGTGATGATGCAATGAAAGCTAGTAACTATGGTATTGCCAACTTAAAGCGCATCATGAAGAACCTAGAAAAATGGACAACCAAAGAAGGAGAAACCTATGAAGAAATGGCTACCATGTATGGTCAAATCTTGAGCCAGTTTAACCGTTACGTAGGTCATGTATCTTCCAATATTGGTGGTGTTTACGAATACTACAAAGCTGCTGGTCAAGACGGTGCTGTTTATACACACGTTCCAAAAGATCACCAGAGAAAAGCCATGCGTTGGATGAACAAGCAATTGTTTGCTACTCCAAAATGGATGATTGACAAGCGTGTATTCGAATTGGCAAACTTCTCAGGAAATATTGAAAGAATCAGTTCGATTCAATCAAGAGGGTTGAACCGTGTTCTAGATGCTGGTAGACTAGCGCGTATGATTGAAAACGAAACGTTACACGGAAGCAAAGCCTATACCGTTACAACATTATTCTACGACATTCGTCAAGGAGTGTGGTCTGAATTGTACACCGGTAGAACTATTGATACCTACAGAAGAAGCTTACAAAGAGCACACATCAATAGATTGGCCTATTTGTTAAACGATGCAAAAAGTCAAAGAGGATTTAACAATGGATACCTAAAAAGAAGTACTGTTCAAATTGAGCAGTCTGACATTAGAGCCATGGCAAGAGGTGAGTTGAATCGTTTGAAAAGAGATATTCGAAACAACATGGGGAAAGCTAAAAATCAAACCTCAAGATACCATTTACAAGATGCTATCGCGAGAATTGATATGGCCTTAGACCCTAAATAATTTCAAAGAAATTGAAATAAAAAGCCTCGCTTATGCGAGGCTTTTTTTGTATCTTAAGGGTTAAAATTTAGCTCATTTTGAAAAGAAAAATCATTACCCTTCTCTTCGGTATTTTAGTCCTTTCTTCATGCAGTAGTAATGAGGAAGAAGCCCTATTTTTAAACGTTACTTGGACCAATTCATCCGGTAGTTCTATCATGTTTAATTCCGATGGAACAAACGTCACCATCTTGTCTTTTGATCCTGATAATCCATTAACTGGCACTTGGAGCTGGGAAGATCAAGCGAACAACAGCATTCTATTCGGCGATTTTCAGTTAGCTGGTACAACCTATAACAGTTATATCCGATATTCAGACCTAACCTTAGGTTCAGTGAAAATATACAACGGATCACGCGAAGTTAATACCACAGGAGCTATCTCTTGGGATCCAGTTCCCGAAACTTGGACTCGATAAATTGAATTGAACAAATTACTTCAATCGGAACTTCATGAGTACCGGCAAGTGATCCGAAGCTTCACCGAATTCATTTAAAACTCGTCCTGAAACTTCTTCAATGGTATTTTTCGTGAAGAAAACATAGTCAATACGCTTGTAGGGATTTCTCGAGTTAAAGGTGTTTCCAATGGTATCATTGTTTAGTGCTGCGGAACTCAATTCAGGGTGATCTAAAAATTCTTGAATTCCGGCATCGACATCTTGATACTTCGAATTAAAATCACCCAGAAGGATAGTCGGATAGCGATCTTTGAATCGGTTTAAAAGCAACATCACTTCTCGCATTTGGTTCAATCGCGTCAACTTATCAAAGGCCTCTAAATGTACGTTAATCAAAACTACATCCTGCCCGTTCAACTCGACCTTAACCACTTGTGCCAATCGCTCTAAATAAAAAGGATCTCGGTAAAAAGGCGCATCAGCTACTCGCTGCAAAACAATCCGTTCTTGCTCTTTCAAAGGATATTTACTTACAATGGATTGACCTGAAATGACTTTTCCAAAATGCTTGCTTGGTGGCCAATAAGGAAAGGGTAGATAGGTTTCATCCCAGTTGATGGCTTTTGCGAAATAAGGATAGCCAAGATTTACCAGTTCCTCTTGCTGATTCACCAAATGGGAACGGTTGGCCTTGTAATCAATTTCCTGTAGCGCGATGATATCTGGATTGACATCCCTCACTTTTTGCTTCACCCATTCTAAATTCTGATCAAACAGTGATTTCGGTTTATCTTCGGCCGTATTGTTGGTCATGCCACTCAAATAACCAATGTTGTAGGTAACAATGCTAAAAACAGAATCCTTTGACGAAATCATCTTGTCCTTTGGACCCCCTAAGATCGCATACGCTTCTTTTGATAAGCTAGGTGCTGAAGCCCAAAAGAAAAAGATCACAAAGAGGAATACCAGAGAAAGTAATAGTAACCCTATGTTTTTTATGAGTCGTTTCATTCGTTGTCCTTATTTTCGGCTTCAAAAGCATCCAAAATATCTTGAACTGTTTTTTGCATGATTTCATCCTCCGTATTGTACTTCGGCAATAAATCCTTCTTATCAGGAAATTGCTCAATGGTAACAGTAGTTGACGGGAAGGCGAATTCCACACCAAGCGCTGCAGCTAATTTTAATATGGCCATATGCAATTTGTGTTTGGAAGCTTGTTCCACGGACCAGTCCAAACTTGGGAAAAAGACATTCACCATGATGTTTAAAGACGACGCTCCAAACCCTACAAACTCCACATGAAAAGCGTCCTTTCGTGTCTCTGGATGCGCCAAAATAATTTTTCGAACACCCTCTACAAAAGTTTGAATCAATTCTGGTGGCGTATCATAACGTAAGCCCAACTCAGTGGTATACCTTCTAAAGGTACGTAGTCCACTGTTGTTGATGACCATTTCAGACAGTTTGCTATTCGGAATTTGAAAAACAGTAGTGTCAGCGGCTCGCACCCTGGTAGATCTAAATCCAACTTCTTCCACGGCTCCGGTTACTTCTCCTGCAGAAATCCAATCGCCAATACGAAAAGGTTTGTCTAAGAAAATCGTGATGGTTCCGATCAAGTTTTTCACGGTGTCTTGGGAAGCCAAGGCAAATGCCAAACCACCAATCGTGGCACCGGCAAGCAAAGTGGTGGTATCAACTCCAAAAAAGTGCAGTACTTTAAATGCTCCAAATACAATCACCAATCCGGATAAAATATTATTCAGAATGGGCACCAATTGGTCATCCAATTTGGCATGCGTTTTCTCGGTAATGGAGGCATATATGGCCATCACCACTTTCACCAATTTCAAGAATACATAAATCCAAAATACCGTTTCAAAAATATTGAGGACTAAGAACACCCATTTATTGACTTCTAAAGAAAATTGAAGCGATGGAAACACCTTATCAATAATCAAAATAGCAGCAATCAACCCCAACGGATGTGCCAGTTTTTTCAACACTTTATCAAATTCAATATCTATAGAATGGGTAATTCTTTTTTGAAGGACTTGAAGAATGCGGAAGGCAATTCGTTTCACAATCACAAAAAGAATGTAAGCGGTGATGAGCAGTAGCACAATCCCTATCCATTGCCATAATTCCATTCCCAATATCGATTGATGACCCGAATTAGGAATGCTTTTCTGGAGTGTGTTGATGTACCACGGAAAAACGCTACTGTAAATCTGATCTATGGCACCAATGGTTTCTGAAGAATAATACCAACTGTCTTCGATTCGCTCCACCGAAATCTGTGGCATACGTTCGGGAAAGAGGATGTATTTAAAGGATTTGGTATATCCAATGGTATCATTATAATCTGGCTGATTCGGAATCTTTTTAAAATCGATAAACAGACCCTTACCATCAAGCACCCGTTTAATTTTTATGGCTTTATCTATGGCAGTCTTCTCCGGCAATCCATAAATGGTTTTCGCCGCTTTTGCCGGTTCAAAATTTTCTTTTTGTAAAAAATAAATGTGGGTATGTATGGTAGCCTGTGGGTTACTTAAATCTACTTTGGTTGAATCCTGAGCAATCAGGGTCAACGGAAAAATAACAAAGAGTAACAAGATTTTTTTCATGGTCAATTTTGTTAAATGGTTGTTAATGAGGAGTACAAATTTAAACCTTTTCTCATTTTGATGGTCAAACCCATAAAACAAAATAAAAACAATAAATCATGAAAAAACTAGGTGTAATTGTAATGCTTGCTTTGGGAATGGTATTCACCACAGAAGCACAACAACGTCGAATGAAAAGAAAGCCCAACTTCACTCCTGAGCAAAAGGTTGAATTAGCTGTGAAAAAAATGACTTTAGAGCTCGATTTGTCCGCTCGCCAACAAAAAGAAATTACTCCCTTGATTACGGCGCAAGTGAAAGAAAGAGAAGCGCATCGTAAGCAACGAATGGAGCAAAGAAAATCTGGAAAAAGACCTTCTTCACAAGAGCTATTTGCTATGCAAAGCGAACGATTGGACAAGCAAATCGCTTTTAAAAAGCAAATGAAAGAAATCTTAGATAAGGACCAATTTCAACGATTTGAAAAAATGACCCATGCACGAAAAAAGGAAATGCGCGGAAAAATGAAAGAGCGCATGGAAAAAGGACAAAAAAGACGCATGATGAAACGTTGGATGAACGACAACGACGACAAGCGATAACAAACAAAAAAAATTATTTGGATTGATTGTAAGGCCTGATTTTGAATTCTCAAAATCGGGCTTTTCTTATTTGAACCAACTCGAGTATTTCACATAGTTGTTAGCAATACGGTCTATCTCACCAGAGATTAATTCTTGTGATATATCCTTTACTTTTTTGGCTGGAACTCCTGCATAAATACTTCCGGCCTCCACTCTGGTGTTCTTCGTAACCACCGCTCCTGCTGCGATAATCGAATTGCTTTCCACCACACAATCATCCATCACAATGGCACCCATACCGATCAATACATTATCTTGAATGGTACATCCGTGCACGATGGCATTGTGTCCAATAGAAACATTATTTCCTATGGTGGTTGGTGATTTTTGATAGGTAGCATGAATTACAGCCCCATCCTGAACATTTACTTTGTCACCCATCTTGATGAAGTGTACATCACCTCTAATGACCGCATTAAACCAAACGCTGCATTCTTTTCCCATACTTACTTCTCCGACAATGGTGGCGTTATCGGCAACAAAGCAATCTTTGGGAATTTGTGGGTGTTTGTCTTGAACAGGAAGTATGATTGGCATGGTCTAAATTTTGTACTAAAAGTAATCGGTTTTCTTGGGGTTTCCAATTTTGGCTTAATAATTGTTTTACACCTAGCATCTTAAAATTATCATCATGAAAAAACTACTCATCATCGCTTTAATTTTCAGTGCATCAACACTACTTGCGAATCCAAATCAACCAGAAAAAAAGAAAGGTCAAACCATCAAAGTGGCCCTATTATTAGATACCAGCAATAGCATGGACGGACTCATCAATCAAGCAAAAGCACAGCTTTGGGAAATCGTTAATGAACTTTCCTACGCCAAATATGGAATCCAAAAACCAAATTTGGAAATCGCCTTGTATGAATATGGAAATTCTCGACTACCCATGGAAGAGGGGTACATCAGACAGGTACTTCAATTCAGCAATGATCTGGATGAAATCTCCGAGAAACTCTTTTCATTAAAGACCAATGGAGGTCAAGAATACTGCGGACAAGTAATTCAGACTTCTCTCAACGAACTTAGTTGGGGAAAGAATAAGAACGACCTACGTCTTTTATTCATAGCAGGGAATGAGCCTTTTACTCAAGGGAAAATAAACTTTCAAGAAGCCATCGCCAATGCCAAAGAAAAGGATGTAATTGTGAACACCATTTTTTGTGGGGCCTATCAAAACGGAATTTCTGGCAAGTGGAAACAAGGGGCCGATTTAGGTGGTGGCGACTATATGACCATCAATCAGAACAAGAAAGTAATTCATATTGTAACTCCTTATGATTCCGATATTCTTATTTTGAATAAAAAGCTAAACGCTACCTACATCTTCTTTGGATCTAGAGGTTATGAAAAATATGAATCACAGAAACGACAAGACTCAAATGCCGAAAGTTTGGAAGCGCCAGTGGCTGTAAAAAGAACCATTACCAAAGGATCTCGTTTGTATGATAACTCTAGTTGGGATTTGGTCGATGCGGTAAAAAAGGGAAGAGTTGATTTTAAAAAACTAGATAAATCTAAATTGCCAAAATCGCTGAGAAATTTATCGACTTCAGAACTAAAAAAACTTGTAGAAAAGAAAACCAAAGAGCGGGAAGTTATTCAAAAACAGATCAAAGAACTGGACAAAAAGCGTAGGGCTTTCGTTAGAGAAAAACAAAAGAATTCGACCAAAAAGGATGAACTAAATAGTGTGATGATACAGGCCATCAAACGCCAAGCAAAAGCTAAAAACTACTCTTGGTAGTTTCCACAAAAAAAGAGACCATCTGGTCTCTTTTTTATTTTAGTTTCAATACCTGGCCTATCGAAATAGTATTGTTTTTCAAACGGTTTAGTCGTTTTAGTTCTTTCACGCTTAAACCATACCTCCTTGAAATAGAATAGAGCGTATCTCCTTTGCGAACCTTATAGGTTTTGGTTCTGGATTTTCTTTTTCGTTTTTCTACAACTACCGGTTCTTTGGATACTACATATTTGAAGTTTTTCTTTTTAACATCATCAAATTTATGGAGCTCATAATTTTCAATGAGGTTGATGAGTTTTTTGGGATATCGAGGATCGGTGGCATAACCTGCTTTTTTCAATCCCTTGGCCCATTTTTTATAGTTCTTCATTCCATAAGAGAACAAGAAGGCATATCGTCTTCTTTGGGTTAGGAAAAGAGAATGATCTTTATAAGAAGACTCAACGTATTGGTACTTTCGAAAGCATTCGCCCTTCTCGTCATCATCATGATAGACCCGAGCCCCTCGCCAAGTCGTGTGACATTTGATTCCGAAATGATTCTTTGATTTGGAAGCGAGTTGACTGCGGCCACTACCCGATTCAAGGATTCCTTGTGCTAAGGTAATACTAGCAGGAATCTTATACTTATGCATTTCTCGCACCGCTAAGGGCGCATACTTTTTAATGTAACTTAAGGTATGCGTATTGAATTTTCGTCCGGTTTTCTCAAGCTTTTTAACGTGCTTTTGTTGGTTTACCGAAGGCAATTTTACAGGTCTAGGTTCTACCTGTACTTTCTTCACTGGTTTGCTTTTTCGCTTTTTAACCTTTCTTGCCGAGCCACAACTGGCTAAAAACAAAATCGATAAAAAATAAAGTAGTAATCTTACCTTCATTATTCAATTCGTATTTCTTCTTGTTTCCTTTCCAATCTCTGATTAAATCCGTCAATACCTTGCAATCCGCCAGAGTGGATGACCAAAATTTGAGATCCCTTTGCGAAAACATCCTTGTTTATCATATCAAAAATACCATAAAGCATTTTACCTGTGTATATGGGATCCAAAGGAATTTTAAAATTCTTATTAAAGTCATTGATAAAACGTATCAAATCGAGATTATATTTTGCATACCCGCCAAAATGATAATCGGTAACCAATTGCCAATTCGATTTTCTACCTACATATCTGCTCACCTCCTCAACTAAAAATTCTCCCTTCAATGCTGGAAACCCCAATACCTTTTGATGATTTCCTGAAGCATTAATCAATCCAGCGATTGTTCCGCCAGTACCTACACAAGTACAGATATAATCAAATTGAGCATCCTCCTCGGTTAAGATCTCTTCACAACCTGAAACCGCCAAATCATTGGTACCTCCTTCGGGAATCAAATAAAAATTGCCAAATTTCTTCTGTAAGGTTTTTAAAAATTCTGCATCGTCTTTTTCCCTGTAAGCACTCCTGGAAATGAAGTCTAGTTTCATGCCATTTTCAACGGCTTTGCCTAGCGTCTTATTAGCTTCGAGTGTTGCTTTAAGGTGCTCTTTTAACTCTTCCCCGCGTATGACACCAACAGATTCCAAACCCATCATCCTAGCAGCCACGGCTGTTGCCAAGATATGGTTGGAATAAGCACCTCCAAAAGTCAAAATAACATCAAAACCTTTCTTTTTTGCTTCTAAAAGATTGTATTTCAACTTTCGGAATTTATTCCCTGAAACCTCAGGGTGAATCTGATCTTCTCTTTTAATGCAGAGGGAAATCTCTTTTTTCTGAAGCAAATCATTTTGAACCCATTGGTTCTCCGAATGAAGATTTTGATTGAAAAAATGTTCTGGTACATCCGACACAAGACAAAAATAACCATAAATAATTGTTATCACAGGTTATTGACTCGTATGGAAAAATCATTGAAATTTGTTTTTCATGTCGGGTACTTCTTTCAAATTCATAGTTAGTATATTTTTGACTTGTCTGGGTTTTAGTCTTCCAAATTGGGCTCAAACACCCACAGCCAGTAACGACCGAGTAAATGCGGCCCAAAATGGCCCATCCATAGAGATTCGAGTTTTGAACAATGATAGCTTCGGGCCAGACGGACCAAATGATGACCATGCCCTTACCTTTACAAATGGAAGCAAAGAAAGTGCTAGTGCCAAAGGGGCATCCATTAAGGTAGACAACAATGGAACGCCAACTATTTATGATGATGATTTCATTCTGTATACGCCTTCCAAGTCATTTATTGGTGAGGACTCTTTTACTTATGTTATCACGGATGCGGATGGAGATGCTGATCGCGCCGATGTGACCATCACCGTTAGTTCGTCTTACCAATCTTTTACTGAATATATCGAAGAATTTGACAACCCTGGCGAACCCCAAGGTCCTTCCGCTGGTCATTATTGGAATTACTTCAATGATATTTATCCAGATCAAGATACTTGGACAAAAATGGTACCTGGGGATGGCTATGCTTACCTCACTGTTGATCCAGACATTACAAATGATACCGATGCAACCAATCCTTACCAAACGTTGGTTTTTGGAAAAGTTGGAGAAGGAAATCGAATCGAAGTTCGAATGAAAGGCGCTGTGGTTGATGGCGGATTGGTTTGCTTTCTATTTACCTACTCAGAAATTGGAGATCAATTCAATGAAGTCGACATTGAACTTGTAGCTAATGACGCCAATGGCACCGATCCTGGTCATGACATCTACCCTCCAAATGGATGGACCGACGCTCGATTCAACACCTGGCGAGATGCCAGTACCACCACCTTTTTACCCATATCAAGTACTTTTCATCCCATTGTAGATTCTAATAATAAAAAGGTCTCACTTTTAGATGATGAATTTCATACCTATACCATCGATTGGGCAGCAGATCAGGTGGATTTTTACATAGACGATGTTTTACAGGAATCTTTTACCACCAATGTGGCCAAAGGCATGTCTGAAGTGATTATTGGTTATCGAAATTTGGTTTGGGCAGGCGATTTTAACTGGACTGGCACCCACAATTTGGTTATTGATTATTTCAAAGTGCAATTGTTAAGTTCGCTTTCCGCTGAATCCAACAAGGTTGATGACTTCAGTGATTTACAAGTTTTTCCTAATCCAGCCTCCAATTTTATTCAGGTAAAATGCAAAGACTTCTACCAAATTGAAAGCATGGAAATCTCCAATGTTCTAGGCAAGCGACTGACTTCTGTGAAGGGTTATCAAAAACAATTCGATATCTCTAGTTTCCCTGCGGGAATGTACTTTGTGTCAGCCATATTTTCCAATGGTGCAAGAAGGACCAAAAAAGTTGTCAAATATTGACAAAGTGTGATTTAAGTCACATTTTACCATTCTTGAAATGAATAACTTTAACACCGATTATGTCGGGAATCAATTCATTATATCCAAATGGGATTCTTTCCAAACTCTACAAATACCTCGGAGAATTTGTATACGGAGGTATTGATGGGACTATTACCACCTTTGCCGTGGTTGCAGGATCTGTTGGAGCCGGATTGGAAAGTAATGTCATTGTGATATTAGGAATCGCCAACCTACTTGCAGACGGATTTGCCATGTCAATTGGCGCTTATCTTTCGGCCAATTCAGAACAAGCCAAATTCCAAGTTAAGGAAACCAATGCCAAATCTCCTCTTTTCATAGGATTGTCGACTTACATCTCCTTCTTAATCATGGGCTTTATTCCCATTCTCATTTATGTGGTTGATTTATGGCAACGCATTGAGATCGATTTGTTTTTGATCTCTTCTATATTAACCGGACTTGTTTTTGTGATTATTGGCGCCTTGAAATCCTATGTTACCAAATCCAGCGTCATTAAAGGAGTTCTTCAGACCCTAATTTTGGGAACCATTGCAGCCTTTGTTGCCTATTACGTTGGTGATATTTTGGAACAAGTGATTAATAGCTAGTTAAAAATTGGTAATCTCTTCCTCTACCAATTCCCACTCCTCCATCAATTCGTCCATTTTTCTTTTTTTAGCCTTATAATCTTCAAAGAAATTGGGTTGTGAAGACAACTCATCATAATTTTGAGCCAATGCCAAATCGATGGTTTCAATTTCTTCCTCCAAATCACTGATTTGTGTTTCAATTTTTGAAAGGCGGTTTTTTAATTTACGAAGGGCTTTCTCTTGCTCTTTAGACAGCTGATGAGAAGACTTTCCTTTGGCTTCTTTTTGGGAAGCAACAACCGTTCGTTTTTCAGCCTCACGAAGGCTCTCCATTTTGTGTTCCTCCAAGAAATAATCAATATCACCTAAATATTCTTTGATAACACGGTCTTTAAATCCGTACACCGTAGTTGCCAATCCTTGTAAAAATTCTCGGTCATGTGACACAATGATTAGCGTTCCATCAAAACTTTGCAAGGCTTTCTTCAAGACATTTTTCGACGCGATGTCTAAATGGTTGGTCGGCTCATCAAGAATAAGCACATTGAAGGGCTGTAATAACAACTTACATAAGGCCAATCGATTTCGTTCTCCTCCCGAAAGTACTTTGGCCTTTTTGTCTACGGCTTCTCCTCCAAACAAAAACGCACCCAGCATGTCGCGGACTTTCATCCGGTTGGTATCGAGGGCCGCGTCTTCCATGATTTCCAAGACGGTCTTGTCTGGTGGCAAGTATTCTGACTGATTCTGGGCGAAATAACCCAACTCTACATTGTGGCCTGGCTTCAAATGTCCTTCAAAGGGTATTTCACCCACCATGATCTTCGCTAAAGTCGATTTTCCCTGACCATTTTGACCAACAAAAGCGATCTTCGAATTTCTTTCAATCAGCAAATCTACATTTTCTAGTACCTTTTTTTCGCCGTAATTTTTGGCTACATTCTCAGCCTCAAATACAATTTTACCAGGTTCCTTAGACTTGGTAAAACGAATATTCATGACCGCATTATCTTCCTCATCAACTTCAATACGCTCTACCTTCTCTAATTTCTTAATCAGCGATTGGGCCATGGAAGCCTTGCTGGCTTTTGCACGAAATTTTTCAATTAATTTCTCGGTATGCTCAATTTGCTTTTGCTGATTCTTTTGAGTTTGTAATTGTTTCTCTTTGATTTCCGCTCTCAAAGCCAAGAACTGACTGTAAGGCTTTTTATAATCATAGATTCTACCCAATGAAATTTCAATAGTTCTATTGGTCACATTGTCCAAGAACATCTTATCGTGCGATACCAATACAATGGCCCCTGCATAATTCTTTAAGAAGTTCTCCAACCAGATAATGGACTCAATATCTAAGTGGTTGGTAGGCTCATCGAGTAGTAAAATATCATTGTTTTGTAGCAGCAATTTGGCCAACTCGATCCGCATTCGCCATCCTCCAGAAAAAGTATCGGTTAATTTGTCGAAATCCTCTCGTTGAAACCCAAGACCTTGAAGAATCTTTTCTGTATCTCCCTTGTAGTTGTATCCTCCTAAAAGCTCGTACCGTTCGGTCTTTTCAGTTAAATCAATAATCAGCTGGCTGTAACTTTCACTTTCGTAGTCGGTTCTTTCTAACAATTCAGCATTAATCTCTTCGAGTTCTTTTTCTAATCTTTTGATTTCTTCAAAAGCTTGATAAGCCTCTTCCAATATGGTTCGTCCGTGAACAAAATCAATATCTTGCCTTAAGAATCCAATTTTTACATCCTTATCAAAAGCGAGATCTCCAGCACTGGGTTCAATGTCTTTGGATAGCAACTTTAATAAGGTCGATTTCCCCGCCCCATTTTTACCAATGAGTCCCACTCGATCCCCTTTGTTTAATTTAAAAGTGATCCCCGAAAACAGGTCCGTTCCCATAAAGGAAACCGTTAAATTGTGTACGTTTAACATGAATGTGATAATTGTTACTTTGCTGAATGCGGAATTCAACTAACTTTGCAAAAGTAGCCAATTTTAATTCTAAAAAATGCTAAAAAAAGGAACCAAACTCTACAGTATTTTTAAAGGAAAATGTCCGAGATGTCATGAAGGTGCTTTCTTTAAAAATAAATTCACTTTACATCCCACCCGTGTGACCGAATTGCATGAGCGATGCGACAAATGCAATTTGAAATACATGATTGAACCTTCCTTCTTTTACGGTGCCATGTATGTAAATTACGGGCTTACTGTAGCCATTGCCGTTACCAGTTTTATCATCGCACGCGTTTTTGTTGGTGTGGAGTTATTACCCAGTTTTTTGGTGGTTTTTATTGCGCTATTGGCTTTTGCGCCATTTGGCCTACGTTTGTCTAGAACCATCTGGATCAACATGTTCATCAACTACAAAAAACCGGAAGAATTAAAAGAGGCTAAAAACGATTGATATCAATCTCAGGGTCAAGCGGGGTTCCCAAATCAATATGATCGAGTAATTGTTCCGATACCGTTGGGGCGATCATAACTCCTCTGGTTCCTAAGCCGTTCATAATAGCCACATTTTTAAAATCTGGGTGAATGCCCACCAAAGGCCTTCTGTCTTTCACTGTCGGTCGAATACCAGCTCTGTGATTTACAATGTTGAAGGGAACTGTAATTACCTTCTTCAATTTTTCAAGAAGTTCGGATTTTCCCGCCTCTGTGGGATCCGAAGTTTTGTCTGCCCAGTTGAAAGTAGCACCAACTTTGTAGCGATGGTTTCCTAAAGGCAATACAAAAATGGTCGATTTCACCTGAAAGTCAATATCGAGTTCTGGAGCCTCAATAATTAGTACTTCCCCTTTGGTCCCGTTTAAAGGTAAATGTCTGAAATATGGATTTTTAGTTATGCCATAGCCTTCACAAAAAACTATTTTTTCAGCCTTTATGTCTTTGTAAAGGATACCGTCTTTTACGTCCAACTGTTCATATTCAAAAGTTTCAAAACGAACCTGATCGCTATTCTGAAGATGCAGTCGGTAATGATCAAGAAGTACATTGGTATCAATCCAACCCGTGTTTCGAACATTGCCAAAGCCGAATTCAGCAATTACCCCCTCATAAGATGCTTGATCTAGTTTGGGATCGAGATAGTCTTGAAGTCTCGGTTTATCACTAGCGGCGAACCAATTGTTCTGGTCTTCAATAGATTTAAATACCTTTTTGGTAAGCACTGGAAAATCCAGTTTGACCTTCAATTTTTCTGCAAGTTGTTGATAAAAAGGAAGGGCAACTTCAATTTGTTCAGGGCCATTCCAAACCGGAGTAAATCGTTTTAAAATTACCGGATTATAGGCACCAGCTGCCGTACGAGAAGAGTGTTGCGATTCATCATCAAACACCACAAATGATTTGTTCCGTGCCTCCAGACGCTCGGCCAATGCAATACCTGCCAAGCCCAAACCAACAATGATGTAATCCACTTTCACGAGGTAAATCTAAAGCAAAAAAAAGCGTTCTAGAACTAGAACGCTTAAAATATTTTTTGATGGATTTAGTAATTCCACATATCCATTTCTTTGTTTCGAATGCTCTCCTTAATCTTGTTAGCCTCTAATAACTGGAATAATGAATTCCCGCGAACATAATCAGAAATGGCACGGTTTCCATAAATATTCTCTTCACGAACTATAGTAGCGCTAAAACGTCGTGCGTTCAACAAGTGATCAAACGAAATAGGTTGCGTGGCATTCTGCGGATTGAAAACTTTTGCTTCGTGCAACACTTCTCTTGCTCCCGGGAAGAATACCCAGAAAAGCTCATACAATTCCTCGTCTTCAATGTCTTGCACACCCAAAGTCTGTACATCTTTACCCATAGGTGCTAGTCCAAGCATTCTGTATTTCAATTCACCTTGGCGCTTGTCGAAATACCACATTCCTTTGATCATATATCCTTCTACATCCTGAGTTTGAATTCTGAAGGTATCTCTATATCCACTCTCTTCGCGGATGTTTACCAAACGAGAATCGATATCAGCTTGTGTAATCTTTGAAGAAAAATACGAATCGGAATATACCTCTTCGATTTTTCCTTTCTTAATTCCTTTGATTAAAGTATCAAACAACGACCTTCTTCCAGTGGCAATGTTTGTGGTATCAATTGGGAAATAGTAGGGCAGGTTTATCTTTTGGTTTAAGTCAATAAATTCCCAAACCACTTTCGACCACATTACATCTCTTTCACTCACATATCCGTAAGGAAGCGGTCCATTTTTATCAACTGCCAATTCTTCTGCAGACTTCTTATTGATTTCCTGTGCAGACTTAGCATTTAAAATATTGGCTTGTCCATTTACAAAACCTGTTATGAACAGCGCAAATAAAAACAATAAACCATTTTTAACCATAATATCTCTTTTAGTTCGTCAACTCAATGTTAACGGGTAATACCTTTTTCAATTTATACGACGTGTTGTTGGAAACAACCGCTTTAATATCGTAAATATTAATTATATCGCCTCTTCTAGCTTTTTGCAAAGCTCTTTTGGCTTTAGCATTTAAACTCGTTCCGTTTACAATTATTGTCAACTGCCCTGGAACTTTCACTTTAAAACTAGTTACTCGCAACTTCAAATCAAATGCAAAATCTGGCAATGCTGCCCCAATTGGCGTATTTGACAATCCTGATTTTGGCATTCTAACCGTACCAAATTGGTTACGAACCGTACCCATAGCCGGTGGAATGTCTTTAATTCTAAATGTCTTTGTAGACGTTACCGTTTTACCGCTGCTCAATCGCGCGCTTACATTCACCGTTAAGTTGTTGGCACTACCTGGACGAGCAATAAACTTTCCTCCTGATCCGGTTAATGTACCTCCGGTAGCAGATACTTTTAAATTGTTCGCTCCTACACCAGGTAAGGAAACTGAAATTGGGTTATCCAATCCACGGTATACTACGTTCATCTTATCAGCAGAAACAACGGCACTATTTGGTTCTGGGATAACAGAATAAGTAGTAGAAAATGGAACTGGAATGGTTTCTCCATTTTCGGTGAATTCTATGACACCTTTAATATCATGAGATCCAACATTACCAGCAGGCATATCAATGACTACCTGACCGTCCTTGATATTAGTATAAGGTCTTCCATTCAAAGTAACTTTATCAGGCACCATGGTCGCATCGTATCTACCCAATACAATTTTTCCTTCCACACGTTCCCCAGCAAAGTAAGCTGTCTTCTTTAAGGAGGCAATTCCTTTATAATTTGTTAATGAAACCTGGCTTTTTAACTCACCTTGTAATAAGGTCGCCAATACATCACTTTCTGTATTAAGGATATTGGCTTGAATTTGTGTCAAGTTGGTTAAGGAAGCTACCAATGGAAATCCTTTGTAACGGTAATCCAACCAGTCAATCATTTTCCCATCCTTGTTCTCATGAGGATCAGTATTAAATCGATCGACTACAATATTTTCTAAATCTTTAAAATCACCGCCCAAAGCTGCAATTACTTCAGTTCGGTAATTATTCATTTTGTCAACAAATTCCTGTCCCTCTGGTTTTAATCCATCTCCTCTAAAGAAGTATTCATCCAAGAAATCTGGTTTGTCCATGGTAGTATATTCCGTAGGATCTTCTACTTCTGCCGTCATTTTGGACTTTAAATCTTCTAAGTAGGAGTAAAAATCTGAGGATAGGGCTTTTATCTTATCTGCCTTTTGCTTTAAGGGAGCATATTTGGCAGGCTGTTCTAGTGCTTGAGTATCAAGGCCTTCGTAAGCCGCAGTGTTCTTGACACTGGTAGACGTATTACTGACCTTCAATTCTTCTGTCAATAATCCAAATGCAGACAACACCTCTTTATCCATGTTCTTTGCCAACATAGCAATGAAAACCAGATACATAAGGTTGATCATTTTCTGCCTTGGAGATATTTTTCCTGACGATGCCATTTAATCTATTCTTTTAACTATTAAACTTACTTCTATTATCTGTTGGTCATTGCAGAAAGCATTCCACCATACACTCCATTTAATGAAGATAAGTTTTTCGCTAATGAATCCATTTGTTCTTTTAATCGCTCAGTATTTTCAACTACAGAAGCATTCAATTCGGCTTGCTTTGAAGCATTCTCCATCTGAGTTTGATAAAGAGAATTCAAAGATTCCATGTTTACAGCCGCTAAAGAAACTTGTTCGTTGTATTTGTTTGTTGAAGCAACTGATTCTGATGCAGCACTTAACCCTTCAGCAGCACTTTGGAAATTCTTCATACTTGATCCCAAACTCTGCATTAAATCAGCATCAATATTTGCTTCAGCTAATAAGTTATCTAATTTTTGAGACAATAATCCTTGAGAGGTTTCGGTTCCGATGCCGTCTTCTCCTAATTCAGGATATACTTTTGTCCAATCCAATTCTTCTTCGATAGGTTCAAAGGCAGAAATTGCGAATACTACTGCTTCAACAATCATCCCTAGCGTAAGGATTTCAGAACCATAGTCCCAGTGCTGAATTTTAAATAGTGCCCCGACAATTACTACTGCTGCTCCAAGCCCGTAGGCCATATTAAACAATTTCTTTGATGATTTCGACTGTGCCATTTTTTAAATTTGAATTAATAATTATTTGTTTGTCGTTCCGATATAATCTTGTACAGTTCTGAAGCCAATATAACTTCTAGCTGAATCTGCATATTCGTAGTCTCTTGAACTCACTTCCAAGAAGTAAGCTACATCTTTCCAAGAACCCCCTCTAATTATTTTGCGTTGATTGCTTCTATCCTCTACATTCGGATTCATAGTTGATCCCATGTAGTAAGAGGATAAGTTGTAAGCAGAATTTGTCCATTCCGATACGTTTCCTGCCATGTTGTACAATCCGAAGTCGTTTGCATTGAAGGATTTTGCTTCCATGGTATACAGGGCGCCATCCACAGCATAATTACCTCTAACCGGTTTGAAGTTGGCTAAGAAACATCCTCGATCACTAGTGGTACTTCCGGTACCCCAAGGATAAGTTGTGAATTCCAATCCGCCTCTTGCTGCATATTCCCATTCTGCTTCCGTTGGCAGTCTAAAGTTAGGAACCTGAACCGCATTTCGCTTACTACGTAGGTAATCGTTCTTCTTTTTTGTTCTCCAATTACAGAAAGCATTCGCCTGACCCCAAGTCACTCCCACTACAGGATATTCACCATAAGATTGATGATAAAAATAATCTTGGTGCATTGGATCGTTGTATGAATAATTGAAATCTTTTACCCATACCGTGGTATCAGGATAAACGTTCAACATTTCTGTTTGCACAAAGTTCTTACGCTTTCCTCCTTTTCTGGCTGCCATATCTCTATCGAACCAAGAGTAACGGTAATTTAATAAGCTTGTTTTGAAAGTTCTGATTCCATCTACGGCATCTTCTTTGCTAATAAACAAAGAGTCCATCACCTCTACGTAATCTGCATCAGGAAACTCTTGCTTGTCCCAGATGATTTCTGGTTGCCAGTTTAATGGTTTGATGGTATCAAATTGGTAATAGTTTTCATACATGTACTTATCATAAGCTGATAAGTTTGCCGTGTCAGAAACCTTGAAGGCAAATTCATGAATTCCACCTGATAAACCGTCGCCATTCGGATTTGGATCTGCACCCAAAGCTGCAAATTCTTGCTGGTAAGCCAATCGAGTCCTTACGATGGAATCTCTCACCCAATTCACGAATTCTTTGTACTCGTTGTTGGTAATCTCTGTTTCGTCCATAAAGTATGGTCTAACGGTTACCGTTTTGGGAGGTGTATTTAAATTTCCAAGTAAGTCTTCATCTTGTTTACCCATAGTAAAAGAACCGCCTGGAATTAGAACCATTCCGTAAGGTTTTTCTGAAAACCACTTCTTCTTGGCCTTTACTCCTACTAATTCTCCTCTATCATTTGAGCCACAGCTGTAAAATAATGTTAGTACTAGTGCTAATAGTGCTACTTTTTTCATATGATAAGCGCCTTTACTATAAAGTTTGTATTCCAATAATTTTGCTCGCTAAGATACAACCTTCTTATTGTTTATATTACTATAATTTCTTTTTAAACCATTTTTCTCATGGCTTTATACCATCGATCAGGAATATTTTGATTCATTGCTTCTTCATAATCCCTGTAAGTACATGGTATTAACGCATGCCTTTTGTATTTATTATTAGAGATAACATTTATCTCCATCCACCAACGGCCCGATTTATTGCTCTTGTAAAAGACAACCGGTTCGTCATCCTCTAAGATGACCGTAAACTTTTGATAGTTCTCTTTGGTGGAAAAAGGATAGTCCTTTACTCTCAGGCTAACTCCTTCAATAAAATACCACAACATCTGTGCAATTAACGCAGCTGTTTGATGGTTATTGTCGTATTTGGAATTGTATTCATAGATTCCAAATGAACTCACTTTATCGCTCAATCCTGCATACCTAGAAATGGCACAAATTTCATCACCTGAAAAGCCATTAGGTGTGGCATTGTTATTCCCTGGCGCATCACTTCTTCGGATGGCACCCAAATCAATGGAAATGATATCGGCGTTTCGAAATGCTGGCTCGATGGATTCTAAATTTTTAGAGACACCCAATCGATAGCAGTCGAAGTACATATTGTCGAACAATTGAATCTCTTGCGGATCATTGAAATAGGTTTGGTACCCAACGTTGCAATAATTGAAGAGATTATTAGGCTCCTGCATAATGATCTTACTCATGTAAGACTGAGAGCTTAAATCATCTTCTAAGGTTCCCAAATCAAAACGATTGTCAACCACGGTAATATTCACCGATTGCTCTAAATCGTCATAAGCCCTGTAGTTCACATAAGTCAATTCTTGACCACCACCCAATACAATTGGGATGATATTCTTCGATAAAAGATCTGAAACGGTATCCAACAAGGCATAGTAGGTGTCTTCTGGCTTTTGCCCTTTGGTGATGTTGCCTAAATCGGCGATTTTCAAATTCCAAGACCCGGGAAATAGTTCGTAGAGTTTCTTACGGATGAATTTTAAATTGTCTCCCGTTCCATAATTATTATCGGCATTGCGATCTTCTTGAACACCAACAATGGCAATATTTACATCTTCTAAATCTGGAAATCCCTCGTCTTTGGTATGGATGTCAACATATGTCCCCAGCGAATTCGGAGATTTTAAAATGATCTGCGCAACAACAGCATCATCTACGGGGGATAGAAATTCTAAATCCATATTCTAAAGAGAAGAGGTCTAATTTGGAATTATTTTTTCTTTTTTTTCGTTTTCGATTCTATCAAAGATACGGCATCTTCTTTAGAAAACTTTTCTATGTTGGTTGTTTTTGGTAATTCGACCTTTGTTTTCCCCTTGATGACTGAGAATCGACCCCATCTTGCCTTCTCAACACGGATTCCCACGTCCTCAAAATTATAAATCAATTTCTCTCTTTCTTTCTTGAGTTTGTCTTCAATTAACTCCTCCAAATCGGCCTGAGTTAGATTGTCAAAGTCATACTTCTTGTTCACATTGATGAACATGGAATTCCATTTTATGAACGGTCCAAATCGACCCACTCCTTTTTGGATGGGTTTGTCTTGATAGGTTCCAATAGGGGCATCTGCCTTACGCTTCTTTTCGATAAGCTCAACAGCTCGCTCCAAATCAACCGTCATAGGGTTTTCCCCTTTATCTAATGAGACAAACATTTTTCCGAATCGCACATATGGTCCGTATCTACCATTGGCAACAATGACTTCATTGTCTTCATAGGTACCCACTGTTTTCGGAAGCTTGAACAAGTCCATCGCCTCTTCATAAGTAATGGTATTCATGGTTTGTTCGCCCTGCAAGCTGGCAAACTTTGGTTTTTCTTCATCGGACGCTTCACCGATTTGTACCATGGCTCCGTAGCGACCCAAACGCACATACACGTTCTTTCCTGATTCAGGATCTACACCTAGCAGTCGTTCACCTTTAGCTCTTTCAGCATTCGCAGCCACGTCTTCAACACGATCATGGAATCCGGCATAGAATTCTTTGATCATTGAAAACCAATCTTCCTTACCGTCTGCGATTTCATCAAACTCCGATTCCACTTGAGCCGTGAATCCAAAGTCCAACACTTTATCAAAATTGGCAACCAAGAAATCGTTTACAATGTTTCCAATATCGGTCGGAACCAATTTTCCTTTATCAGAACCAACTCTTTCGGTTAATTCTTTTTCAGTCAACGCGCCTGATTGCAGCACAATTTGACTGTATTTTCTTTCTTTCCCTTCTACGGTTCCTTTCACAACATAATCTCTTCGCTGAATGGTTGAAATGGTTGGTGCGTAAGTAGAGGGTCTACCAATTCCAAGTTCTTCCAATCGTCTTACTAAGGAAGCTTCCGTAAATCGGTAAGGCGGTTTGGTGAATCTTTGCGTCGCAGAGATAAATTCTGAAATCACCTGATCCTCCACTTTTAGATCAGGCAACATTCCCGCTTGTTCTTCTTCGTCAAAATCGGTACCTTCTAGATATACCTTTAAGAATCCGTCAAATCGAATCACCTCTCCATTTGCGGTGAAAATGGTGCTATTTTTATCATTTCCAATTTTAACTGTGGTACGTTCTAATTTGGCATCGCTCATTTGTGAAGCGATGGTACGTTTCCAAATCAAGCTGTACAAACGATCTTGATCGTAATCAACTGAGATATCTTGATTGCCAATATTGGTAGGACGAATGGCCTCGTGTGCCTCTTGCGCCCCCTTGGCTTTCGTTGAATAATTTCTAGTTTTACTGTAAGACTCACCGTAGTTCTTTACAATGGCTTCTTTTGCTTGATTTCGAGCTTCTTGAGACAGATTTACACTATCGGTTCTCATGTACGTAATAAGACCTGCTTCGTATAAACGCTGCGCGACCATCATGGTTTTGGCTACTGGAAAACCTAATTTTCGAGAAGCCTCTTGTTGTAGTGTTGATGTGGTAAATGGCGCCGCCGGTTTTTTACTTGCCGGTTTTTTCTGCAATTCAGCAACTGAAAATAAGGCTTCTTTGCACGATTCTAAAAGTGCAATTGCCTCTTCCTTTGATTCTAAATTCTTGGTAAGTTTGGCTTTGAATTTCGCACCCTCTGGAGTGGTAAATTCAGCATCAATTCGATAGGAAGCTGTCGTTGTAAAACTTTCAATTTCTCTTTCGCGTTCAACGATTAACCGCACCGCTACCGATTGTACTCTACCTGCAGACAGTCCTCCTTTTACCTTTCTCCACAAGACTGGAGACAGTTTATATCCCACCAATCGATCCAATACACGACGTGCTTGTTGTGCATTTACAAGATTGTAATTGATCTCACGTGGATTTTCAACAGCCTTTAAAATGGCATTCTTTGTAATCTCATGAAAAACAATACGCTTGGTCTTCTCTTTTTCAAGTTTTAGTTGTTCTGCTAAGTGCCAGGCAATGGCTTCTCCTTCACGATCCTCATCACTTGCTAACCAAACAGTTTCTGCTTTTTTAGCCAGATCTTTTAATTTTTTAACTAAAGATTTTTTGTCGCTAGAAACAATGTACTTTGGTCTAAAATCACCTTCAACATCTACTCCTAATTCCTTGGAAGGGAGGTCTGCAATGTGACCAAAGCTGGACTCTACCTGAAAATCTTTACCTAAAAATTTCTCAATAGTTTTTGCCTTAGCAGGGGACTCAACAATCACTAAATTCTTTGCCATACATATCGTTTTTCTACTAAAATCAGTCGATTTCAGGTCTGCAAAAGTATGCAGTTTTTTTTAAATACGTTTTTTCAAGGAACTGTTTGAAGATTATTTTAACACTTGGCGAATTCAATTTTATGCCATTTTGTCATAAAAAATTAAATTTGGTCGTATCTTTGTGAACCCTTTACACGAAACTATATTATATGGAGCAAGTTGAAAAAATCATTGACGAAAAGCTGCAAGGCAAAGCTTTGGTAACAAAGTCAGTTGAAGGCAATTCTAAAAAGCTATTCATTGAAAGTTACGGATGTCAAATGAACATGAATGATAGTGAAATTGTAGCCTCAATTCTTGCCAAGGAAGGATTTAATACCACCCAAAGCTTGGATGATGCAGACTTGGTTTTGGTAAATACCTGTTCTATTCGAGAAAAGGCAGAACAAACCGTTCGCAATCGCTTGCAAAAATACAACCACGCCAAAAAGCGCAATCCGAAAATGAAAGTTGGAGTGCTTGGATGCATGGCAGAACGGTTGAAAGAAAAATTTTTAGAAGAAGAGAAGATCGTGGATTTGGTAGTGGGGCCAGATGCCTATAGAGATTTACCAAACTTGATTGAAGAAGTGGATGCCGGACGCGATGCTGTGAATGTCATCTTGTCGAAGGAAGAAACCTACGGAGATGTTTCTCCGGTTCGATTGAATTCCAACGGAGTTTCAGCCTTTGTTTCCATTACACGTGGGTGCGACAACATGTGCACTTTCTGCGTGGTACCCTTCACTAGAGGAAGAGAACGAAGTCGTGATCCACAAAGTATTATCGAAGAAATTCGGTCCATGCAAGAACGCAACTTCAAGGAGATTACCCTTTTGGGTCAGAATGTAGATAGTTATCTATGGTATGGTGGCGGATTGAAAAAAGATTTCAAAAAAGCCTCTGAATTGGCCAAAGCCACTGCTGTTAATTTTGCGCAACTATTAGATATGTGTGCGACGGAATTTCCAAAAATGCGTTTCCGTTTTTCTACGTCAAATCCACAAGACATGACATTGGATGTGATTCACGTGATGGCCAAGCACAGAAATATTTGCAAATACATTCACCTTCCTGTTCAAAGCGGAAGTAACCGCATGCTGAAGGCAATGAATCGATTGCACACCCGAGAAGAATATCTAGAATTGGTAAAAAATATCTATCAAATCATTCCAGAAATGGCTTTGAGTCAAGATATGATTGCAGGATTCTGTGGGGAAACCGAAGAAGATCACAAGGACACCCTAGATCTTATGGAACAAGTGAAATACAGCTTCGGATTCATGTTCGCTTATTCAGAACGACCTGGAACCTTGGCAGCTCGAAAAATGGAAGATGATGTTCCACTAGCCACCAAGAAAAGACGTCTGCAAGAAATTATTGATTTGCAACAAGCACATAGTTTAATACGTACCAAAGAGCACGTTGGAAAAGTACAAGAGGTACTGATTGAAGGCACCTCTAAGAAAAATAAAGACGAATGGAAAGGACGAAATACCCAAAACACGGTGGTCGTTTTTCCGAAAGAACATTATAAAGTGGGTGATTTTGTGAACGTACAGATCAAGGATTGTACCTCAACCACTTTAAAAGGAGTAGCCGTGGGGTACTCAGAAAACAATTAATATGGAAAATTTACAAGCTATAAAACAACGATTCGGAATCATCGGTAACGATATTCAGTTGAACCGTGCCCTAGAAAAAGCGGTGCGTGTGGCTTCTACCGATATCTCTGTTTTGGTTTGTGGAGAAAGTGGTGTGGGTAAGGAAAATGTCCCAAAAATCATCCATTCACTTTCGCATCGGAAACATGCAAAATATATTGCGGTAAACTGTGGTGCTATTCCTGAAGGAACCATTGACAGTGAGCTGTTTGGTCATGAAAAAGGAGCCTTTACTGGAGCAACCCAAGATCGCAAGGGATACTTTGAAGTAGCTGATGGAGGGACTATTTTTTTGGATGAAGTTGGTGAGTTACCACTAACAACCCAAGTGCGTCTATTGCGTGTTTTGGAAAATGGAGAATTCATCAAAGTGGGTTCTAGCAAGGTACAGAAAACCAATGTGAGAATAGTGGCCGCTACCAATATCAATATGCAAGAGGCCATCTCTAAAAACAAATTTCGTGAAGACTTGTATTACCGATTGAGCACGATTGAAATTCATTTACCTCCGCTACGAGAGCGCAAGGACGACATTCATCTATTGTTTAGAAAATTTGCTTCCGACTTTGCTCAAAAGTACCGAATGCCTGCCGTTCGATTGGATGAAAATGCAGTTCGAATCCTCGAAAATTACCATTTCAAAGGAAACATCCGTCAGTTGAAAAACCTAACGGAGCAAATTTCTGTGATTGAAGAAAACAGAAACATCACCGGAGAGAAATTACAACAATATTTACCCAATAAATCTGGAAATCTTCCGGCTGTTGTGAATCAGCAATCCAGCTCTGATTTCGCTACCGAACGAGATATCATGTACAAGATTTTGTTCGATATGCGCAACGACATTAACGATTTAAAGAAGCTTACCTCCGACCTGATCAACAAAGGAAACATCGAAGAAATTACGGAGCAGAATCACAAGTTGATTGAAAAAATATACGGAACTTCCTCACCAAGTGAACAACAAATTGAAGTACTGAACATTCCGCAAACCACCAAAATCAATGACGATTATGATTATGCCGAAACGGTGGTTGAAGACGAAACCTTATCTTTACAGGAGAAGGAAGTTGAAATGATTAAAAAAGCCCTTGAAAAAAATCAGAACAAGCGTAAATTAGCCGCTAAGGATTTGGGTATTTCTGAACGAACCTTGTATCGAAAAATCAAACAATACAATTTATAATTGATGAAAAAGATTCTAATCTTGGCTATTGTGCTGTGTAGTTCATTGGTTTTGACCCAATGTGGTGCTTATTCTTTTACCGGAGGAAATACGGGGGACGCTGAAACCATTCAAATCGACTTCTTCCCGAATCAAGCTCCCTTGGTAGAGCCGGCATTAACGCAGCGATTTACCAATGATTTGCAGGATCTTTTTACCAGACAAACGAATCTTACCCTCACAAACTCGAACGGCGATTTGCATTTTAGTGGTGAAATTACGGGCTTTCGAATTACACCTTTAAGTGGTACTGCCAATCAAACAGCCGCACAAAACAGACTAACCGTTTCTGTCAATGTTCGATTTGAAAACAAATTGGTTGAGAAAGACAATTTTGAAAAAGTCTTTTCTTTTTACTCAGATTTTGATGCCAATTCCCAATTGACCGGTGGTGTTTTAGAGGCCGCTTTGGATGAAATCATAGAGCGAATTACCCAGGATATTTTTAACGCATCTGTTGCCAAATGGTAAAAGAAAAGTTTTTAAAAATATTAGACAAAGAGGAAGCTATTAAGGCTGTTGAGACTGCAGAGTTAAAATCCATCATCAATCAATATCCTTATTTTCAAGCCGCCAGAGCCTTGTATCTTAAAGGACTGAAAAACCAAGATCATTTTCGATACAATAACGAGCTGAAGAAAACGGCAGCCCACACCATTGATCGTTCTATTCTGTTTGAATACATTACTTCTGAAAACTTTGACCAAAAGCAACACATTCAAGAGGTCATTTCCCAGAAAGTAAGTGAGGAGCAAACTCCATCAGAGAACGAAGCCCCTCAAAAGGAATTGAGTATTGGCAAACCCATCAATTTTAAGACTACCGATAGTTATTCCTTTCATCAGTGGTTGCAACTTTCTACCAAACCGATAGCGAAAAAAACCACAGATGCGAAATCTGAAAAGGAACAATTGATTGACACCTTTATATCAACCAATCCAAAAATTGAACCGCTATCCAAGCATTCAAATGTATCGGTTGAAGTAGCCAAAAATGAAGAAAATCATCAACTGATGACAGAGACTTTGGCAAAGGTTTATTTGGAACAAAAAAAGTACGAAAACGCCATTCAGGCCTACAGGATTTTAAGTTTGAAATATCCAGAAAAAAGTGGTTTCTTTGCAGACCAAATTAAAAGAATAGAAATTTTACAAAAACATAAGTCATGAGTTATACAGCTTTTGTCGTGTTGATTTTAATATTAGCAGTTGCTTTGATACTAATCGTTATGGTTCAAAACCCTAAAGGCGGAGGTTTGTCTTCTTCTTTTGGTGGTGGAGGTGCCCAGTCTTTAGGTGGTGTGCAAAACACAAACACCTTTTTAGACAGAACTACTTGGACTTTAGCCATTGCCATGTTTGCTTTGATTTTGCTAGCGAACTTTGCAATTCCTAGAGGAGGTGATAACGATTTCCAATTGAACAACAAATTGGAAGGGGTTGAGACAACTACTCCGGTTCAGAACCAGCCAACTTCAAACGACAGTTTGAAATAAGATATTTACATCAGATAAGATATTATGCCAACGTGTCATTCATGTTGGCATTTTTTTTTACCACAAAATTCAATTTTGGAATGAAAACGAAAATTTGTCAGTTTTTTTTGGCTGGCATAGTTTCTGACTTTCTGAAGGCGAATGTTAACTAATTTAATTTAAAAATATAGTAGAATGGGATTAACTATTAAACCTTTAGCAGACAGAGTTCTTGTAGAACCTGCTCCTGCAGAAACTAAAACTGCAGCTGGGATTATTATTCCAGATAACGCAAAAGAGAAGCCTCAAAAGGGTACTGTTGTTGCGGTAGGAAACGGAAAAAAAGATGAGCCTCTTACTGTAAAAGTGGGTGATACAGTTTTGTACAGCAAATACGGCGGAACTGAATTGAAACTAGAAGGCAAAGATTACCTGATGATGCGTGAATCTGATATTCTAGCAATTGTTTAATCAAGGCATTTAGCTACTAGCCTTTGGCTTGTAGCACACAAGTAAAAATTAAAATTAACTGGCCAGTAGCGAAAAGCTAACGGCAAAACGCATTAAAAAAATGGCAAAAGACATTAAATTTGATATTGACGCTCGCGACGGATTGAAACGTGGCGTTGACGCATTGGCAAATGCAGTAAAAGTAACGTTAGGACCAAAAGGAAGAAACGTAATCATTTCAAAATCTTTCGGTGCACCAACCGTAACAAAAGACGGTGTTTCTGTTGCAAAAGAAGTTGAGTTAGAAAATGAGCTTGAAAATATGGGAGCTCAAATGGTAAAAGAAGTTGCTTCTAAGACCAACGATTTGGCTGGTGACGGAACGACAACTGCTACTGTTCTAGCACAGTCTATCGTGAAAGAAGGATTGAAAAACGTTGCTGCAGGAGCAAATCCAATGGATTTAAAAAGAGGTATCGACAAAGCGGTTCACGCTTTGGTAGCCGATTTAGAAAAACAATCTCAAAAAGTAGGAAACTCTTCTGAAAAGATTCAGCAAGTAGCTTCTATTTCTGCAAACAACGACAATGTTATTGGTGACCTCATCGCAACTGCTTTCGGAAAAGTTGGAAATGAAGGTGTGATCACTGTAGAAGAAGCAAAAGGTACGGACACCTATGTTGATGTGGTTGAAGGAATGCAATTCGACAGAGGATATTTATCTCCATACTTTGTAACGGATGCAGACAAAATGATTGCTGATTTAGAAAATCCATACATCTTATTATTCGACAAGAAAATCTCAAACTTACAAGAGATTTTACCAATCCTAGAACCAGTAGCACAATCAGGTCGTCCACTAGTAATTATTGCTGAGGATGTAGACGGACAAGCATTGGCAACTTTAGTAGTAAACAAACTAAGAGGTGGATTGAAAATTGCCGCCGTAAAAGCTCCTGGATTTGGAGATAGAAGAAAAGCAATGTTAGAAGACATCGCTATCTTAACTGGCGGAACCGTAATCTCTGAAGAAAGAGGATTCTCTTTAGAGAATGCAACTTTAGATTTGTTAGGTACTGCTGAGACCATTACTATTGACAAAGACAACACGACCATTGTAAATGGTTCTGGTGATGCAGAAGCCATCAAAGCAAGAGTAAACCAAATCAAAGCGCAAATTGAAACGACTACTTCTGATTACGACAGAGAGAAGTTGCAAGAGCGTCTGGCCAAGTTAGCTGGTGGTGTTGCTGTACTTTATGTAGGAGCTGCTTCTGAAGTTGAAATGAAAGAAAAGAAAGACCGAGTTGACGACGCACTGCACGCTACAAGAGCTGCCGTTGAAGAAGGCATTGTTGCTGGAGGTGGTGTTGCTTTGGTAAGAGCTAAAAAAGTGTTGGAAACTTTAGAAACTGAAAACTTAGACGAAACTACAGGAGTTCAAATCGTGAACAAAGCGATTGAAGCACCTCTAAGAACCATCGTTGAAAATGCTGGTGGAGAAGGATCTGTAGTAATCAATAAAGTATTGGAAGGTGAAAGCGACTTTGGATACGATGCAAAGGCAGATCAATATGTAAACATGTTGGATGCGGGTATTATTGATCCGAAGAAAGTAACAAGAGTTGCCTTAGAAAATGCGGCTTCTGTTGCAGGAATGATCTTGACTACCGAATGTGCCTTAGTGGACATCAAGGAAGATGCACCTGCAGGAGCAGGTATGCCTCCAATGGGTGGCGGAATGCCAGGAATGATGTAATCATTGCTTCTTAAATATTTGTAAAAAGTGCGGTTCCAAAAAGTTCCGCACTTTTTTTATGTCCGATTTTGTCGTATTTTTAGTAAAATCATTGCTATTGAAAAAGACGACGCTTTCCAATTTACCGCATTCTATAAGTCAAATGAGGACGATGCTTCTTCGATCCAATACATAAGAAATTGTTATGATAAAATTTTTCGGCATAAGATTTGATAATAATTAGTAAAACCTACCGACATGAAAAACATCCTCACACTAACATTTTTAACTATTAGCTTTTTATTCACAACAAATACCAATGCCCAGGTATCGAACTATGTGAATACAGACAATGAAATTCAAGTCTTTGATAAGCTTGAAATGAATGGAGAATTTAGAAAAAGCCTCCGACTACTTGACTTCTTAAGAAAAGATGCCCGCTTCGGCATCAATCGAAAACTCACCAATACACAAATCAATTACAATTCCAGCATGAACGGTCCAAATGAGATCAGCAATAGCAATTCCAATTATTGGTTGTATTTCAATGACGAACTAATTTTGGGAGACGGATTAAATCGTTTATGGGAAATTGATCAAGTTCGATTAAAAAAGGTAAAAACCGTAGCCGTTCGAAAAGAAGGTAGTCAGCGCATCGTTTTTGTCACAACCATGGATGCAGATAGTCAAATCAAATTTGTCAAAAGCCGATGATAGTAACATGACATAATTATCCACAACAAAAATACCAACACTATGAAAAACAAAATTCTACTTCCGTTCTTAACCCTTTCAATCTTTCTCATCACAACGGGAAATGCCCAACAAAAATTAAAAGAATCTTACAGTTCCTATTTTGAAGACACCCGGGAAATTCCATACCTACATTTGAACAAATCAGTCTTCTTCAACGGAGAAGAAGTTTGGTTTCAAGCCTACATTTTAGAGCAAAACTCAAAGAAACTACATCCAACCACCTCTAATTTATACGTATCTATTTTTTCCTCCAAAGGAGAACTAAAAGATCAAAAACTTATTCAAATCAAAAAAGGACTTGGAGCCGGAAGTATCCTACTTGATAGCACCTATACAGAGCCTTATTACTTTTTGAAAGCCTCCACTAGATGGATGAAAAATTTTAAGGAGGACAATGCCTATGTCAATCGAATTCAAATTGTTTCCAATAGCAAACAGATTGTGAGCAAGGAAATTAATGAAGATGACTTTTTCGATTTTCAAGTATTTCCTGAGGGAGGACATTTTGTAGAAAACACTATTAATTCGGCTGGTGTCTTAATCAAAGATAAAAACGGAAAAGGTCAACGAGTCGTATCAGGTTTTTTAAAAAACGCTATATCTGGAGATACCATTCAGGCTTTCACTACCAATCGGTTTGGTGCAGGAAAATTCACCTTCTTATATGAAAAGGGACTTGAATTTACCATGGAAGCCGAACTCGAAAACGGTTCTTTAATTACAAAGAAATTAAAATCCGCCAAAGTCAAAGGCGTGAATCTAATTGTAAAAAATCCAAATACACGATTTGTTGAAATTACCTTAGCAACCAATGAAGCCACCCTTCCAGAATTGATCGGAAAAACTTATTCCATTCTAATTCACAATACCAAAGAATTCTACAAAAGAGAAATCACTTTTTCAAAACTTCAGAAAAACAACACCTTATTTATCAAGAATGATAAATTGTTTAAAGGGACCAATATCATTACGATTTTTAATGAAAACAATACTCCGATTCTGGAGCGGATGATCTTTAATCATTCAAAGGTCCTTTTTGCAAGACCAGTTGTTTCCAAATTATTTTCTAGCAAAGACTCAACCTTAGTTGCCATCCAAAATGTGTCTGATGAAAAAGCATTTATGAGCGCCTCGTTTTTACCAGTTTCAACTTTAGCAAAAGACTCAAAAGTGGACATTTACGGAAAGTTCTTATTGGAACCATTTGTAAAAGGGGACATCGAAAATGCCGCCTATTATTTTTCTGATGTCAATCGAAAAAAACTAAATGAATTGGATCAGCTACTGCTTACCCAAGGTTGGAGCAAGTACAGTTGGAAAGATATTTTTAATGCAACCACAAAAAAAGTACATCCTTTTGAAAACGGAATTGATTTCACAATTTCTACCGATAAAAAAATTCGAAAGAGACAGTCACTTTTTGTGTATTCCGATGAGAATCGATTGATTCGGCAATTGAGTCAACAAGAGAATCCATTTACCTTGACCAATTCCTTTATCAAAAAAGGTTCCGACATTTATTTCGGATTAAAATATGGAGATAATGTTTTAAAAATTGCACCTTCGCTGAGTTATTCAGACACAAAACTTTTTGAAACCATCCCTAATCTGCAGCTTGAAGTCCCTGAATTTAATGAACTGTCAATTTCTGACTACAAGGTGTTGCCAAGGGATACAGAACAATTGGAAGGATTTGAAATTTCTACTAAAATTGACAAACCTCAAAATATTGCTCGTGATCAATTTATGGCATTTCGAGTATTGAACATGGATGAATTGATTATCCCAGGAAATGATTTGCGAGTTTATATTGAAAATTTAGCTCGCCAATACAGGAATTCAAGAAGAGGGCTACGCATCATCGTAAACAACGAAATCAATCCAATATTTAATGATCCTTATGATATTGAAATGCTTTCACTTGATAATGTCCGTGAGATGCGTTTCGGAAACGATGAAAGGAGTCGTATTCTTGCCATTTACACCTACACTCCTCAGGAAATGCTCAAATTAAACCGCATCACTTCCTTAACCAAGGTGAAAATACCTGTTGGATTTGAATCAGTCAAAGAATACTATGAACCAAACTATCAATCGTACTTAGATAAAAACTTTAGGAATTATGGAGCTGTTTCTTGGAAGCATTCTTTAACCGTAAATGCCAATTCGAAATTGAATATTTCCATTCCTAATAGCTATCAAGAAGAAGTGTTGATGATTTTAGAAGGCATAACAGAAAACGGCGGATTAATGCATTTTTCAATACCGATAAAAATTGACAAGAAGAAAAACCCATAGTATTTTTGGAATAAATAGCTGTATTGATTTATGAGACAGAAATCCCTCCGATTAACCCTTCTTTTTGTTCTTGCTTGTTCATTTTCCCTTTGAGTTCAGAACCTATTTAAAACTTTTACAGCAAGTCTTTTGAAGGTATTATAGCGATTGAAATTGAAGGTAAAAAAGACCTGGAATTCAAAATTCCGCTTCGCTTACAAGATGGAATGAAGATTTATCTGGAAGGAATTAGTAAGAATGGTAAATTCCTTTCAAAGTCAAAGAAATTAAGACATATAAAAAACGGTTGGGAATCCAACCGTTTTTTATGTCTTAATTTTTGTTCTTCTTTTTCTTCTTTAAATTCCCTTTGTGATCTTGAATAATTTCATCCTCTCGGTATTTACAACAAGCATGAACCGAGTTATAAGCCTCAATGGGTGCCACCATTTTCCCATCTTTTAGAATTACATCGTGGCCAACATTCACAATATTCTTTTGAATTTGACTTAGCGTAGTCTTTCGCTCATCCATTACAAGCGTCAATTTATGCGTTTCAATACTCCAAGATGCGAACTTTACACCTTTTGTGCTTAACGCAGCTTTTTGAATTCGCTTTTTACACATCCCACAAATTCCGTCTACCTCAAAAGTAATCTTGGCATTTTTATTCAATTTCTTTTCTTGTGATTGCACTGTGAATCCAATCATCAATGCACAAATAATAATTCCTATTTTTTTCATTGTTTTTGTGTTTTAATTGTTAATCAACTCTAAATCTTAGACCACTGTAAAACATTCTTCCAAAAATCGGAGCGTATACAATGGTGGTATCAAAATTAGATCCAAAAGGATCATCAGCCGCGACAATCGGATTCAATTGCCTGGTATTGGTGATGTTTTCAGCTCCAACATATAACTCAAATCGTTTTGAAAATACCTTGGTAATCTGAGAATTCAACAGTTCAAATCCATTTACAACAGCTGGTAATCGATACTGTTGTGGATTCGTATTGGTATTCGGTAACCGTTGCGAACCAATATGATTAAAGGTAACATCAAATCGCCATTGACTTTCGTTTCTTAGTTCTGTTTCATATGATAGGTTGGCAAACCATCTATTTCTTGGCTGCAATGGTTTCTGCAAACGGCCCGAATTATAATCGGTAACCACGTTAAAATATTTATAAGCAGTTCTCATGTCCAATCCTTTGGCCAAATTGTAATTCACTTCGATTTGAAAACTATCAGCAACGGACCTCCCATCTAAATTATAAAAAGCAATTTGCTGCGGATTCTCCCAATCAACCACCACTTGATTTTCAAAATCGGTTCTGTAATAGTCAATGGTAAAATCACCCTTGTTGCCAAACAAATTGAATTTCTGCAACCAAGAGGCTCCGTAATTCCAAGCGATTTCAGGATCTAGTCCATAAATAGAACCATTGGCATTGGTAATATTAATGGCTCTTGAACTCGCAAATAATTGTTGATTTTCAGCAAATATATTGGCACTTCGAACACCTCTGCCAAAAGAGGTTCTAAAGGTTGCTCCTTCCCAAGGAACGTATCGCAAATGCAATCGCGGAGTTACAAAGGTTCCGATTAGATTATGATGATCCAATCGGATTCCGGCCGTCAAACTAAAATTATCAAGATTGTCATAGGCATATTCGAAAAACCCGCCAACAGAATTCTCAATGCGATTGAAATTCTGCGTCAAAACATCCTCATTATAGCTATCATAAGTGAAACTAATTCCAGTTTTGAACTTGTTTCGAGTATCTCCAATAATCGAATTGAATAAAAAATTACTGTAAATACTCTCGTGCTGAATGTTGTAATTTCTTAATCCGAAATAAGACTCTTGCTCATGGTTGCTGTAGGCAAACTGAAATCCGAAACTTTGAAAGGGCAATTCTGGGAACACATATCCGACCTTGGTTGAAAAATCAAAGCGATTGGTCGCAATTTCACTTCCCCAGGCGTTGGTGGTTCCTCGATCGGTATTGGTATCAAAATTTATTTCACCAGTTTGTTTGTTATCATTTAGAAATCTAAAATTGATAAAACTCACCCAACCTTTTTCAGGGTTGGTATATTGCCAGCGATTCATCACATTGATTTGATTGGCCAGAGGCATATCAAGAAAGTTATCTCCATTGTTGTCAAACTTCTGACCACGATAATCCCCATGCACATACAATCCAGTTGACCATTTATCACTCACTTTACGATTGAGATGTGTATTTAATTCCAAACGCCCATTGACATTCGCATAGGCATTTAAAAAGAATGGATCGTCGCTAAAGGGTTTTACCAATTCGGTATTGATTTGTCCAGAGATACTTTCGAATCCGTTTACCACAGATCCCGCTCCCTTGGAGATTTGAATACTCTCCACCCAGGTTCCAGGTGTAAATGTGAGTCCGAAAACCTGAGAAGCACCACGGATATTCGGAATATTCTCTTGGGTAATCAACAAATAAGGACTCTTCAATCCCAACATTTGGATTTGTCTTGTTCCGGTTAATGCATCCGAAAAATTGACATCGATAGACGGATTCGTTTCAAAACTTTCAGCCAGATTACAGCAAGCAGCTTTCAATAATTCTTCGCTGTTCACTGTAAAAACATTCGCCGTTGTTAAAGAATTCCGCAACGTACTGGTCTTCTTTGATTTGATTTCTATTTCATCCAATTCATTCTGAGGCATCAAAAAATGATGGATGGTTTTGTTACTTGTAATGATGAGCGTGTCGGTTTTATAACCCAAATAACTCACCACAAGTTTTTTATAAGATTCTTTATAAGGGATTTCAAACCAACCTTTTTGATTGGTTACAGCCGAAATATTGGTGTTCAACCAAAAAACGGTGACCCCTTCCATACCTAAATTGTCTTTAGGATTGTTTCTGTCCATAATCATTCCCTTCAAGACATCTTGAGCGAACAAGGACGAACTAAATATTAAAAATATATATACAATTGTTTTTTTCATTTGATTCAATTTCAATGTTTTAATGAATAATTATTCAATAAAAAATTAACATAAAGAATTACTCAGCAACTCTTTATGTCGTTGAAATCGTTACATCAAATGAGGTAGGTTTGAAATTCAGATTGAAAATCTAGAGGAATGTCGGGTGGAGGAAAAGCTTTAAACGGAATCTCGTTTTTCTCCAAATAAAAAAACTGAAACTCTGTAACGGCAAAAATAGCGGTGATGAATAATTGCTCATCGAAAGAAAGCTGATCTACCTTTTGCAACGGCAAAAGATCTTGACCTTCAAAAGTTATCTTTTCATCCTTGCAGCAACTTTTTTTCTTTGAAGACTTTGCCATTTGCATTCCACAATCATCAGCTTCTCCAAAAACAGCAATGTCAACTAAAAAGTCACCACAATAGTGCTTATCTATTGTAAAGCTCAATGTCGAGAAAACAACAAAGAAGGCTAATACTACGGATACTATTTTAGTGAATCGCTTCATTCTGGATACAAATTTACAACTTACTTCTCAAACATTTTGTTAAAAGAAATTAATCGGATTTGCCGTATTTTTGCAGTATGAATATCGAGCAGTTACAGTCGGGCATTGATCAGATCTTTGCAGACCACCAAAATACTTCCAAGACATTACAGTCCATTTGCGATTATTTAGAGAATCAAATCTCCTATTACGATTGGGTTGGGTTCTATTTCAGAAATGGCGATAAAGAGGAATTAAAACTAGCAGAGTTTACTGGTGAACCTACAGAGCACACCATCATTCCTTTTGGAAAAGGAATCTGCGGACAAGTGGCAGTGAGTAATGAAAACTTTGTAGTACAAGATGTTTCGGAGCAAGACAACTACATTTCTTGCGGTTGGAAAGTAAAATCAGAGATTGTGATTCCCATTTTTGTGAATGGCAAAAACATTGGTCAGATAGACATTGATTCGCATTCCGTGAATCCTTTTACACCTGAAGACGAAACCCTTCTAGAGTACGTTTGCCAAAAAGTAAGTGCAATTCTATAGAATTGTTAATAAACCCACTTTTTGTTAGAAATTTTAATTGTGATTCTTTCTAGGTTTAAGTAGTTTTGCTTGCTTATTAATTTACTACAAATGAGCAACATAAAAACAATTAAATCCGCATTAGTTTCTGTATTTCACAAAGATGGTTTAGGGCCAATCGTTCAAAAATTAAATGACTTAGGTGTTACCATTTATTCCACAGGTGGAACAGAAAAATTCATCAAAGATTTAGGAATTGATGTCATTGCTGTTGAAGATGTTACTTCTTATCCTTCCATTCTAGGCGGACGAGTAAAAACATTACACCCAAAAGTATTTGGCGGGATTTTAAACCGTCAAGATCATGAAGGTGATGTTGCCGAAATGAGCGAATATGAAATTCCACAGATTGATTTAGTGATTGTGGATTTGTATCCTTTTGAAAAAACAGTTGCTTCCGGTGCTTCGGAACAAGACATTGTAGAAAAAATTGATATTGGCGGAATCTCACTCATCCGAGCTGCTGCCAAAAACTTTAAAGACACCTTCATCGTTTCTTCCATGGATCAATACGATGAGTTTTTATCCATTTTAGAAGAAAGAAATGGCGAAACTTCAATCGAACAACGCAAGAAATTTGCAGCGAAGTCCTTCAACATCTCTTCGCACTATGATACGGCCATCTTCAACTATTTTAACGAAGAAGAAGTGGTTTACAAAGCCAGCGAACAAACTTCCAAAACCTTACGATATGGTGAAAACCCACATCAAAAAGGATATTTCTTCGGCGATTTAGAGGCCATGTTTGACAAACTTCACGGAAAAGAGTTGAGTTACAACAATCTTTTGGATGTGGATGCCGCTGTGAACCTAATGGAAGAATTTCAAGGAGAGGCGCCTACCTTTGCCATTCTAAAGCATAACAATGCCTGCGGATTGGCACAAAGAGAAACCATTTCTCAAGCCTATGTGGATGCTTTGGCTGGAGATCCAGTTTCTGCATTTGGCGGAATCTTAATCGCCAATACAAAAATCGATTTGGCTACTGCTGAAGAAATTCACAAATTATTCTGCGAAGTAGTCATTGCACCAAGCTATGATGATGATGCTCTTGCTGTCTTGAAAGGAAAAAAGAATCGAATCATTCTTATTCAAAAAGAAGTCGAATTGCCAAAAACCTTGGTGCGCACCAGCTTGAATGGTTTATTGGTGCAAGACAAAGACTTTATCACCGACAAATTGGATGATTTAAACTATGTAACCAATACCAAGCCTAGCGAGGCTCAGTTAAAAGATTTATTATTCGCTTCAAAAATCTGTAAAAACACCAAATCCAACACCATTGTTTTGGCCAAGGATGGTCAGCTTTTAGCCAGTGGAACCGGACAAACAAGTCGTGTGGATGCCTTGAATCAAGCGATTGAAAAAGCCAACAAATTCGGATTCGACTTAATCGGTGCGGTGATGGCCAGTGATGCCTTCTTCCCATTCCCTGATTGTGTTGAAATTGCAGACAAAGCTGGCATTACAAGTGTCATCCAACCTGGAGGTTCAATAAAAGACCAATTGACCATCGATTATTGCAACGAAAATGGCGTGTCAATGGTGACTACAGGAACTAGACATTTTAAGCATTAAAAAGTTCCTAAAAAGATTTAATTTACTAGATTTGTAAGGATATAAGTTACTCTAATTACACTTTATTTTATGGGCTTTTTTGATTTCATGACAGAAGATATTGCTATCGATTTGGGAACGGCAAATACCCTGATCATCCACAATGGGAAAGTGGTTATCGATAGTCCTTCCATAGTGGCTCGAAATCGCGCTTCTGGAAAAATCATTGCCATTGGTAAAGAAGCCAATTTGATGCAGGGGAAAACCCATGAAAACATCAAAACTATTCGTCCATTAAAAGATGGTGTAATTGCTGATTTCCAAGCCTCGGAGGAGATGATCAAAGAATTTGTAAAGCAAATTCCTTCGATCAAAAAGAAAATCTTCCCACCAGCATTGCGAATGGTAATTTGTATTCCTTCTGGAATTACTGAAGTAGAGAAACGGGCGGTTCGTGATTCTGCAAAACACATGAACGCCAAAGAAATCTATTTGATCTACGAACCTATGGCTGCGGCGATTGGTGTTGGCATCGACATCATGGAGCCAAAAGGGAACATGATCATTGATATTGGTGGAGGAACAACAGAAATTGCGGTGATTGCCTTAGGCGGTATTGTATGTGATCAATCGGTAAAAGTTGCGGGTGATTTATTTACGAGTGATATCATGTATTACATGCGTACGCAACACAATTTGCATGTCGGAGAACGCACTGCAGAAAAAGTAAAAATCCAAATCGGAGCTGCCACAGAAGATTTAGATGATCCACCAGAAGAAATGTTGGTACAAGGTCGAGATCTTTTGAGCGGTAAACCAAAGCAGGTTCAAGTTTCTTACCGTGAAATTGCCAAAGCATTGGATAAATCCATCCTTCGCATTGAGGATGCCGTTATGGAAACCTTGTCAAAAACACCACCAGAATTAGCTGCCGATATTTACAATACAGGAATTTATTTAGCTGGAGGTGGTTCGATGTTAAGAGGACTTGACAAGCGATTATCTCGAAAAACAGACTTGCCAGTATATGTCACCGAAGATCCACTAAGAGCTGTGGTAAGAGGTACAGGTATCGCCTTAAAAGAATTGAATAAGTATAAGAACGTACTGATGAAATAAGTACTCTAATCTGTTTTTATGCAGCAAATTGTCTATTTTTTTCAGCGATATAAATACTTTTTGTTGTTTTTATTTCTAGAGTTCATTTCCTTATCGCTCATTTTTACCAACTTAAATTTTCAGAAAAGTAAGTTTTTAGCTTCGTCCAATTTCTTTGTTGGTGGCATCTATGAGAAGATCACCAATACAAAAGATTACTTCCGTCTAGACGAAATCAACCAAGCCTTGGTCGAAGAGAACAATAGACTTAAAAATCAATTAGAAGGAACAGGAGTAACATTGACACAAGACTCCCTAAATACCAATCAAAAATTCACTTACACCAGCGCCAAAATCATCAATAATACCTTTCACACGCAATTTAATTTTTTGACGATTGACATTGGTAAACAAATGGGAATCGATTCAGAAATGGCCGTAATCAATGGCAAAGGGGTGATTGGAATTACCGATCATAGTTCCAATGGTTACACTCGGGTTCAGTCGATTTTAAACAAAAATACGCGCATCAATGCCCGATTGAAAAACACCAATTATTTTGGAACACTCTCTTGGGATGGCAAAGACTACAATACTGTTCAATTGGTGGATATTCCAAGACAAGCACCCATCAAAGTTGGAGACACCATTGAGACTGGAGGAAAATCGACCATCTTTCCTGAAGCCATTCCGATCGGAACAGTTGCCAAAGTGAATGAAACCTTGAGTGTAGACAATAAAATTGATGTGAAGCTCTTTAACGACATGAGCAATCTCAAGTACATCTATGTGATTAAAAACAGAGATAAAGAAGAAATCCTAAAACTCGAAAACTTAGAAAATGAATAAAACCTTGTACTTCACATTTTTATTCTTTTTCCTGTGGGCATTGCAAGTCTTTGTGCTCAATAATATTCTCTTGTTTGGATACGTCAATCCGTATTTGTACATCGCATTCATATTTTTTTATCCCTTGCGGAAAAACAGATTCAACCTGATTTTCATTAGTTTTTTACTAGGGCTCGGAGTCGATTTATTTTCGAATACTGGCGGAATCCATGCTTTTGCCTCGGTTTTTATTGCTTATTTCCGCTTGTTCTTTATCAAACTATTTTTTAATAAGCTCGAGGCCGATTACCCATTTTTCAAGTTAAAATCAGAACCCTTCGGAAAAGTTTTCAATTTCGTAATCACTTTAACAATACTTCATCATTTTTTGTTATTTGCTTTTGCTAATTTTAGCTTCGGAAATTTATCAGGGGTTTTTCTGAATACATTGTATTCAGCTATTTTTACCTTAGTTTTATTCTTTTCGGGATCATACATTTTTACTAAAGATTACTAAATGCAACGGAGTCTTTTGCTTTATTTTTTTGTTGGTTTGACAGGAGTCATCTTCATTGGAAGATTGTTCCAGTTACAGATCATTCGAGGTGCTCAGTACGATGAGATGAACAACGCTACTGTAAAAACGGAATTCGTTTATCCAGAACGAGGGTATATCTACGATAGAAACGGCAAGTTATTGGTTGCGAATCAAGTATCTTATGATGTGATGGTTCAACCCAATCGGGTAAAGACTATAGATACCCTTGAATTTTGCAAGCTTTTAAAGATTGATAAAGAAGAATTTTTGAAGCGATTCAGAAAAGCAGAACGATATGCCACTTACCTACCCTCGGTATTTCTAAAACAGTTAGCGAAGGAAGATTTTGCCTATCTACAGGAAAAACTTCACAAGTATCAGGGATTCTTTATCCAAAAACGAATCATTCGTAATTATCCCATAAAAGCTGCCGCTAACGTTCTTGGTTACATTGGTGAAGTAAATGAAGAAAAAGCCCGAAAGAGCAAATACTACCAGCAAGGAGAACTCGAAGGGAAAGACGGGGTTGAAAGACAATACGAGCAATTTCTTCGTGGGAAAAAGGGCAAACGCTATCTACGTCGCAATAACTTAAATCGAGTTACTGGAAGCTATAAAAACGGCATGTACGATACGCTTCCTGTAAACGGAAAAGACCTGAAATTGACCCTAGATATCGAATTACAGCAATATGCCCAAAAGTTGATGAAAGGCAAAAGAGGCGGAATTGTAGCACTCGAACCTTCTTCTGGTGAAATTTTGGCTCTGGTTACTGCTCCGTCGTACGATCCGAACATGTTGGTTGGAAGACAACGATCACGGAACTCGGTCATCTTATTCAAGGACTCAATTAACAAGCCTACCTATGACAGAGGGTTATCGGCCGTTTACCCTCCCGGTTCGCCCTTCAAAATGATGAATGCTTTGATTGGTCTCCAAGAGAATGCCATCACTGAATATTCGAGATTTACTTGCTATGGTGGATATCGCTATGGGAATAGAGAACATGAATTTATGAGATGTCATTGCGATATCTATGGAAGACCTATTTCACTAAAAACAGCGATTTCAAGATCTTGTAATAGCTATTTCTCAAATACCTACAAACGAATTGTAGAAAAGGATAACGACCCCAAAGAAGGCTTAAACAATTGGAACAAACATGTAACAAGTTTTGGTCTTGGAAATTACTTGGGATATGACCTGCCTTCGGGACAGAAAGGGCTCATTCCCGATGGAAATTACTACGATAGAAGATATCGTTATGCTTGGAATGCTTCAACAAACATATCCAATGCGATTGGTCAAGGGGAAGTCTTAACGACACCAATTCAGTTGGCCAACTTCACGGCGGCCATTGCCAATAGAGGGTATTTTTACACACCGCATATTGTAAAGGAAATTGACAATAAGAAAATCGACAATCCGAAATATACAGTTCCGAAAAGAACAACCATCGACTCAAAACATTTTGAGCCTGTCATTGAAGCCATGCACGAAGTGTTTAAAACGGGAACAGGAAAATGGAGTCGCATCAAGGGAATTGAAATTTGCGGTAAAACTGGTACTGCCGAGAACTTTACCCTGGTAAACGGATTTAAAGAACAGCTCGATGACCATTCCATTTTAGTGGCCTTTGCTCCTAAGGAGAATCCTAAAATTGCCTTAGCTGTTTTCGTTGAAAATGGAGGTTACGGTTCGACAATTGCAGCTCCTATTACAAGTTTGGTGATTGAAAAATACTTGAACGGAGAAATATCTGCCCGAAACAAGTATCGAGAAGAACAAATGCTCAATTTGAGCTTAGAAGAGGTTTACCAAAAGCTTCTCCCAAAAATCGAAGACCTTGAGACAAGAGAAGAATAATATTTTTGCTGACGTCGATTGGCTACTTATCTTCATCTATATCATCCTAATCGGTTTTGGTTGGATGAATATTTATGCTGCCTCAAAAACAGCCGAAGTAAATGATGTTTTCAACTTCACCACCAAATACGGGAAACAAATGATTTGGATTGCTTTGTGCATTCCCGTAATTGTGACGGTCCTTTTCTTTAACTCCAAATTCTACGAACAATTTGCGAGTATTCTCTACTTCATCGCTGTTTTATCCTTGTTGTTATTGTTTGTCTTTGGAAAGGAAATTAACGGTGCCAAATCTTGGTTCAACTTTGGTGTTATGGGACTTCAGCCCTCTGAATTTGCGAAATCCTGTACGGCTTTGGCCGTCGCAAAACTGATGAGTGATCGACTCTACAATCTGGATCTAATCAAGAATCAGATTAAGGCTTTTATCATCATTTTTTTACCAGCTTTTTTGATTCTCTTACAGCCTGATGCAGGCTCGGCATTGATTTACTTTTCCTTCTTTTTTGTCTTAAATCGTGAAGGATTGACCATTCGTTATATTCTGCTGGGAATTGGCCTAATTCTAGGGTTTCTGCTCACCATTCTTTATGGCAAAACCATTACCATTATTTCACTTTTAGTAGTGCTTACCTTGTTCATCGGTTTGATGGTTTACCAGCAAGGAAGTCGATTTTTGCGATTCCAATGGTACAAAGTAATCTTGTCTTACATCCTAGTGGCTGGTTACATTTTCGTGGTAAATTTTACCTATAATTCAGTTTTCAAACAACATCATAGGGATCGATTTGAAGTCCTTTTAGGTTTGAAAGTTGACACCAAAAACATTGGTTACAACACCTATCAATCAGAATTGACCATTAGTTCTGGAGGAGCTTGGGGCAAGGGCTTTTTAAAAGGAGACATTACTCAGGGGAACTTTGTTCCTGAACAACATACTGACTATATTTTTAGTACAGTCGGAGAAGAATGGGGCTTTTTGGGGAGCACCTTGGTTATCGTTTTATTCATCGCCCTTATTTATAGAATCATTGCTCTTGCCGAGACCAATCCGAATAAGTTTGGTCGCATCTATGGATATGGAGTTGCATCCATTTTATTTTTCCATTTGTTTGTCAATGTTGGGATGGTAATCGGCTTGCTTCCAACCGTCGGAATTCCTTTACCCTTTATAAGCTACGGAGGTTCTTCTTTATGGGGCTTCACCATACTCCTGTTCATTTTTATCCGATTGGACGCCCACAAATCTTATGACTGGTAAGGTAAAGTAAGACCAAAAAAAAAAGCTCCAAACTTTCGTTTAGAGCTCTTTGAATAATATTGTTAGGCTTACATTGCCGCAACTTTCTTAGTCAATTGAGACTTTAAGTTTGCTGCTTTGTTTTTGTGAATAATGTTACGCTTCGCTAATTTATCAAGCATTCCAATTACTCCAGGTAACTTTTCTTCAGCTTCCTTTTTGTCTTCTAAAGCGCGTAAATTTCTTACAGCATTTCTAGTTGTCTTATGCTGATATTTGTTACGTAATCTCTTCGCTTCGTTACTTCTAACTCTCTTTAATGCTGACTTATGATTTGCCATGTAAACTTAATTTTTTCTAGTAGTCCGTACGGGAATCGAACCCGTGTTACCAGGATGAAAACCTGGCGTCCTAACCCCTAGACGAACGGACCATGCGTTTTTATGCGGATGCAAATATACAACGTTTTTATATATCTACAACATTATTCAATATTTTTTTCTAATAAGCTTTAGCGAATAAAACTCGCTGCTTGGAAGGCTTGCCAGTCAATACACAAACCCCATCTTCTAGCTTGCTATCATTAGGAATACAACGAATAGTTGCCTTGGTTAATTCCTTAATTCTATCTTCGGTTTCAGCCGTACCATCCCAATGTGCTGATACAAATCCGCCTTTTTCTTTGATTGCTTTTTTGAAATCTTCAAAGTTATCTACAACCGTTGTATGATTGGTTCTATAATCAATGGCTCGATTGTATAAATTTTCTTGAATTTGAATCAGCAAATCCTTTACAACATCAACAACCTCTTCTCGCTTCACGATCTGCTTTTCAAAAGTATCTCTTCGTGCCACTTCAAGAGTTCCGTTTTCCAAATCTCTTTTACCCATGGCAATTCGAACCGGCACACCTTTCAATTCGTACTCCGCAAATTTTGCCCCAGGACGAAGGGTATCTCGATCGTCAAACTTCACAGAAATACCATTTCCTTTTAAAGCAGTTATAATTGGATCTAATTTTTCAGAAATCAAACGCAATTGCTCCTCACCTTTATAAATAGGAACAATTACCACTTGAATTGGAGCAAGTTTTGGAGGCAATACCAATCCGCTATCATCTGAATGCGTCATGATCAATCCACCAATCAATCGGGTCGAAACGCCCCATGAGGTTGCCCAAACGTATTCTTGTTTCCCTTCCTTAGAAGTAAACTTCACATCAAAGGCATTGGCAAAATTCTGACCTAAGAAATGACTTGTTCCTGCTTGAAGGGCTTTCCCATCTTGCATCAAAGCTTCGATGGTATAGGTTTCTAAGGCACCAGCGAATCGTTCGCTTTCGGTTTTTGCTCCGCGTACCACGGGCATCGCCATATATTGCTCCGCAAAAGTCGCATAGACTTCTTGCATTTGCTTGGCTTCAGCAATAGCTTCCGCCTCTGTTGTATGCGCCGTATGACCTTCTTGCCATAAAAACTCTGCGGTACGCAAGAACAAACGAGTTCTCATTTCCCAACGCACCACATTGGCCCATTGGTTAATTAATAGTGGTAAATCTCTGTAGGATTGAATCCAACCTCTAAAGGTGTTCCAAATAATCGCCTCTGAAGTCGGACGAACAACAAGCTCCTCCTCTAGTCGTGCTTCAGGATCCACACGAAGCTTTCCTTCTTTTTCAGGATCATTTTGAAGTCTGTAATGCGTAACCACAGCACATTCCTTAGCGAATCCTTCTGCATTTTTCTCCTCAGCTTCAAACAAACTTTTCGGCACAAACAAGGGAAAATATGCATTTTGATGACCTGTATCTTTAAACATGGTATCCAACTGCTGTTGCATTTTTTCCCAGATAGCATATCCATAGGGTTTAATTACCATACAGCCTCTAACTGCTGATGTTTCGGCAAGATCTGCCTTAATCACCAATTCATTGTACCATTTCGAATAATCTTGCGATCTACTAGTTAACTTCTTACTCATACACTAAGAGTTTGGCATAAATATTGTTATTTTTATAGCAAGGAACTTTTACGTTACCAATAGAGTTGACAAAACTACTACAAAATAACGATTGACCAAGTATGCGGGTCTAAATAAAAAAGTTGTCGAACAATTAAAACAATTAGGTATGAAATCAAACAAAATTACACGCAGATTGAAGGGAAGATTAGGCTTTTTGAGCCTTATGAGTTTGGTATTGATTTCATGCGGATCATACCAAAACGTCATGAATGATGACGGTATTTACAGCGATGAAGTTTGGGTAAAGAAAGAAAGAACCAAGAAAGTCGTTGTAGTTGATAATGATGACGATTACAAAGAGTACGAAGATAATTACTTCTCTAGAAGGCTTTCTGAATTGGAAGCTATTGAAACAGACGAAATTTTTACGGATGTCAATGACTATCGCTCTCATGATACCATCAATCAAAACCAGCTTGACTCCAATAGCAATCAGCCTTGGGGATATGGTGGTGAGCAAACCATTGTAAACATCAACTTGAATCCTGATCCATTTTGGTACGGAAATGCCTTTGGTCCTTGGAACTGGGGCTTTTATGACTGGGGTTGGGGATGGAACAATTGGGGTTGGAATAATTGGGCTTGGTCTCCTTGGCGATGGAACCGTTGGGGCGTTGGCAATCCTTATTGGGGTTGGGGATGGAACAATTGGAGATGGAATCGATGGGGTTGGAACCGTTGGGGTTGGAACAACTGGGCCTGGAATAACAACTGGGGATGGAACAACGGCTTTAACAGAAATCGTTACTATGGTAGACGTTTGGCGAATAATACCACCAATAGAAGGTATAATTCTATAACCACTCGAAATAGAAACTTCAATTCAAATCGAAGAGGAAATACGAGAATTCGTGGAAACTCGAATACCATTCGTAGAAATGGCAGAACCATTAACTCCAATCGAAGAGGAAATTCTACGATACGTAGAAATGGAAACACAATTCGAAGAAACAATTCCAACATTAGACGAGGTAACAATCGTGGAAATTCAAATGTTCGAAGAGGATCAACCATTCGAAGAAGTGGTTCTAGTCGAAATGTAAGGTCCAGATCAAGTGGAAGAAGCATTAATCGTTCTCGTGGAACTCGAAGTTCGTCACGCAGTAGTCGTGGAACATCATCGAGAAGAGGAAGAAGATAGAATGGCTTCACTCAATTAAACAATTATCTTATGAAGAAAATTTTACTAACTGCGATGTTTATCGCCATGGGAATTGTATCCCATTCCCAATCTTTAGGATATCAAGATTTAGCGCTATTGTTTTCACAAAATCAGCAACAAGGGACAGCTCGTTTTACCGCCATGGGAGGTGCGTTCGGAGCATTGGGTGGAGATGTTTCTGCACTAAATATCAATCCGGCTGGATTGTCTGTATTCAATCAGAGTGTGCTAACGGGAACCTTTAATTCAAGAAGCACCGAAACAGCTTCTTTGTATTACGGATCTGGATTGACTACACAAAATGAATTCATCAATCTATCGCAATTGGGTGCTGTATTGGTATTTGATAGCTCTTACACTTCAGATTGGAATAAATTCGCCTTGGGATTTAATTATAGAGTCACCAACGATTTTAACGGTAACTTTTCAGCATCAGGAAATAGTGGTGTTGCTACTTTCACCGAATTTCCTTTGGACCAAAATGCCACTCCAATTCAGTATACAAACGCAGAAAATCAATTTTTTAACAACCGATACAACGGTGAGCTCAGCGAGTTGAGCGTTGGCTTTTCTGCTGTTCATCAAAACAAATTGTTTGTAGGAGTTGGTTTGAACTTCGCAGACTTGAACTTTAGCCAGCAGGCTACTTTGAATGAGCGAAATCGAGATGCCAATGGTAATAGTTTAGAAGCCCGTCTATACCAGGAGAATTTTACAACTGGGGTAGGTTTTTCAGCCAACTTCGGATTTATTTACAAGGCCCACAAAAACTTCAGATTTGGATTGTCTTACCAGACGCCTACTTGGTTCTCTGAAATGTTCGAGGAATCCAACATTGTAAATAATGATGGATATTTTGGAGACACTCAAATAACAGTAAGCAACGATAACAACATTTACGACAACTTGGTTGGCATTGCCTTACCGGTGCAAAGTCTTTTTTATCGATTGCGAACACCAGGGAAGTTGACAGCAAGTGCTGCCTTGATTGTTGGGAAATTCGGCTTAATCAGTGTTGACTACTCCAATCGATTTTTTAACGGCATGAGGTTATCGCTTGATGATTTTACTGCAGAGAATCAATTCTTTCAAAACGAATTACGAAATACCAACAACCTAAATATTGGAACAGAATGGAGATTTGATCGATTTAGCATTCGAGGTGGATACATGTATGCGCAAAGTCCAGATCGTTTGGCTATTGATTCAGATGATTTGAAATCATATTCAGCAGGAATCGGTTACAATTTTGGAAACTTTAGACTAGATTTCTCATACAGCGATAGCAATCAAACCTCCGTGTATAATTTCTATCCCGGATTCAATGTCAATTCGGCAAACCTCACTACCAACAATCAATTTTTTACAGGTAGTGTCACCATTAATTTATAGTTACAGGAAACCTTTGAAAATCAAATTCAAAGGTTTTTTTATGCTTCAAAATCAAGGGGGATTTTTGCAAATTTTACCGTAATTTTGCAACCTAAATTGAAATCATGCAAGAGATTCACGTAAGTATTCAAGAAACTACCAACGATAGTATCCTAAAATTCAATTGCAACCAATTATTAATCAAAGGAGGAAGCTATGAATTTGCCAATATTGACGAGGCCAAGAATTCGCCATTAGCCCAACAGTTGTTTTACCTTCCTTTTGTTAAAAAGGTGTATGTAACTGCAAATTTTATTGCCATCCAGCGCTATGACATTGTACAATGGATAGACGTTCAAGAAGAAGTTAGAACGCAGATAGAAAACTATCTTAAAGAAGGGAATGTAGTGATTAATGAAAGTGTTGCTTCATCTAAAAAAGAGCCCATTGAAGTTTATGCGGAGTCGACACCGAATCCGGCCGTAATGAAATTCGGAGTGAACAAAGTATTGACAGAAGATTTGATTGAGTTCAAAAACATCGATGAAGCAAGTAAAGCTTCTCCTTTGGCGACAGCCCTATTCAATTTCCCGTTTATCAAGGAAGTCTTTATCTCAGACAACTATATATCCATCACAAAATTTGATATGGTGGAATGGAATGATATTTTCTCTGAAGTACGCTCTTTCATTCGAAAGTATTTGCAAGACAACAAACCTGTGATTACCAAAAAGGTAGCTCCAAAAAAGGAAAAAGAACTTCCTAAAGTTGGCCAAAATGTGGTTTTAGAAGGCACTTCTTCGAAGATTGTTGAAATACTAGATGAATACATCAAACCGGCGGTTGCGAGTGACGGTGGAAATATTGCTTTTCAATCTTATGATCAGGAAAACAAGGTGGTAAGTGTAATCCTTCAAGGAGCTTGCAGTGGTTGCCCATCTTCTACGGCTACGCTTAAAAACGGAATTGAAAATCTCTTAAAAGAAATGCTACCCAATCAAATCAATGAGGTAGTTGCCATTAACGGATAATTATGCAGAAAGAGGTTAAACCTTACAAGGATTCTTCGTTAAGTAAAAAGGAGCAAGTTACAGAAATGTTCAACTCCATTTCTAAGAACTATGACGGATTGAATCGTGTCATATCTTTAGGAATAGACATGAAATGGCGAAAAAAAGTAGTTTCGATTGTTGGAGAAAACAATCCGAAACAGATTCTTGACATCGCAACTGGAACGGGCGATTTGGTGCTTATGATGGCCAAGTTGAATCCAGATCGCATTGTAGGATTGGATATTTCTCCAGGCATGTTGGAAGTCGGAAAAGAAAAAGTTAAAAAGGCCAATCTTGATGAAATTGCTGAAATGGTTGTTGGCGACTCTGAAGCCTTGCCTTTTGAAGACAAAACCTTTGACGCTATTACTGTATCCTTTGGAGTTCGGAATTTCGGAAATCTGGATCAAGGACTGAAAGAAATTTGTAGAGTGCTAAAGGATGATGGTGTGCTAGTCATTCTAGAAACCTCCAATCCGACCAAATTCCCGGTGAAACAGGGTTATAAGTTTTACACGAATTATGTATTACCAACCATTGGAAAATTGTTCTCCAAAGACAAAGTAGCCTACAACTATCTCTCTGAGTCGGCAAATGCCTTCCCATTTGGAGAAGCCTTCAACAATATTTTGAGGAAAAACGGGTTTAACAATACCAAACACGAACCAGTAACATTTGGTTCGGCAACAATTTATACAGCCAAGAAGTAAGCAATGTTCAAAAGGTTATTCGTTCTATTTTTTGTTTTTTGTTTTGTTTTCAATGCAACATCTCAACGTCGACGTGTGGAAAACTTACCCACTTTTGACGACCGTAAAATTCACTATGGTTTCTATTTGGGGTTGAATCAAAATGATTTTAAGGTTGATTTGCGGAATAGCAACTATCCTGATGCCGCCATTTCAGTAGATGCAACTGCGGGCTTTAACGTAGGATTGATTGCCGACCTCAGATTGCACAAGAACTTGAATTTACGTTTTGAACCTGGATTGATCAGTAATTCCAAACGCATTTATTTTACTCATTTAAGCACCCCTAGAGACAGTGTTCGTGAAATTGGTTCTACCTATTTACACGTACCTTTGGTTTTAAAGTTTAGCACTGACAAGTATCGAAATATCAGACCTTACATTTTAGGCGGAATTGCGTACGATCATAACTTTTCAAGCAACGAGGCAAATCAAGATGACAACTCTGCTGGACAGTTTCGAATGCGATCTTCAAACTTCACCTATGAGGTTGGTGTCGGTTGCGATATATATCTATCCTTCTTTAAATTTTCACCATCCATCCGAGGGGTCTTTGCCATCAATAATGAAATTGTGTACGACAACGATGCGAATAGTCAATGGACCTCACCCGTAAACTTTATGGGGACACGAGGAATCTTCCTCAATTTTGCATTTGAGTAACTTAGGATTTTCGTTTAAACTCGCTCAAACAAACTGCTGTGGCAGTAGCAACGTTTAAACTTTCAGTTTTTTGCACATCACCAAACTGTGGAATGGCGATTTTCCGATCAGCCAACTGTAGAATTGCATCGCTGATACCGTTTGCCTCATTTCCCATGACCAAAACACCTTTTTCAGAAAGCTCGGAACTGTAGATATTTTCACCATTCATCTGTGTGCAATAGATTGGGACATTGAGATTTTTTAGAGATTCATTCAAATCGACATAATGTAAATTCACTCGAGTTAATGACCCCATGGAAGCCTGAACTACTTTCTGATTGTAAGCATCTACCGTATCTTTTGAACACAACAAATGTTCGATTCCGAACCAATCACACAACCGAATTATAGTACCTAGATTCCCTGGATCATTTATGGCGTCAAGTGCTAAAATCAATTGCGATGTATCAATAAGACTTGGTTCGGGAATTTCAAAAACACCAAGAATTTTATTGGGTGTTTTTAAGGAGCTTATTCGTTTTAATTCAGCTTCAGAAATAATCTGAACTTGGTCTCTCGGAACATCAAAGTTCAAATCTTCTGTACAAAACAGACGATGCAAGCATAGTGTGGAGTTCAACAGTTCGTTGACTACTTTAATACCTTCAGCAATGAATAATTGATGCTTTGTTCTATATTTTTTTTGACCAAGACTCGTTATTAGTTTTAGTTGGTTTTTAGATAAGCTCATTAATCTGACTGTATTAATTTTTTTACCATTTAAAAATACTATTTTTGAAGTGTTAGCCACATGGATTTGATGAAAAAAACATTTTTTTACCTACTACTTATATCATTTCTATCTGCTTGTAATTCGGTGAAGCATGTGGCTGATAACGAGTTTTTGCTTCGTGAAAATATCATTCTTGTTGACTCCACAAAGAACACCGAATACGACCTTGACCGATATATTCTTCAAAAGCCTAATTCGCGATTTCTTGGTATCCCATTCGGACTGTATATGCGGAATTTGGGTAATCCAGATAAACCGAAAACACCCAGTGAATGGGGTAAAAAAAATCCGAAGACTTACAATTTTATAAAAGGCTTGTTTTCAGAGAAACAGAGTATTGCCTTTGCCAGATCATTTATAAATCTAAACAACTGGTACTTGAGTTTTGACGAGCCAAGACTGGTTGACAATTCCAAGGTAAAAAGAGGTGCAGAAAATCTTTCTGCCTATTTCAAAACTCAGGGATACTTCAAATCCAAAGTAAATACCAAGATTAATAGAGATTCAACAACAAAAAAGGCAAGGGTTACGTATTCGGTGACGCGAGGCAAACCTACCTTCTTGGATACGATTTCCATAGATATCAAATCAGAAGTTCTTGATTCGATCTACAAGAATTCAGGAGTTACTAGTCTGTTAAAATCGGGAGATCAATACAAAGATGAAACCTTCCGAAAAGAGGCTAAAAATGTTGTAAAGTTATTTCGTAACAATGGTATCTATCATTTTACCGAATCGGCTTTAGGTTTTTATGTGGACTCAACTCGAGAAGATTATAAAACCAATGTGGACTTTATCATTTCCTCAAATCGTTTGTTTGAAAAGGATGGTGAGTACATCGAAAAGCCGTTCAATATTCACACGGTCAAAAAAGTGAATGTTTACACCGACTATACTTTTAACCAACGAAATAGTCAGGTTCAAGATTCGGCGACATACAACAACATCAACTTTTATTCCTTCGGGAAATTAAAATACAATCCGAAGTTTTTATCCGAAGCCATCTTTTTAAAACCCAACAGCACTTATAAGGATACACTCAGAATCCTTACCAGAAGGCATATCAAGTCCTTAAAGAATTTTAAAAGTACCAACATCAAATTTTCGCCTTATCAAAACAAAGACGATGAATTGATTATGGATGTATTCCTCACTCCCACTGAAAAATACACCCTCGGATTTGAGACCGAATTGACCCATTCAAACATTCGAAACATTGGTGCCTCAGGAAAATTTTCGATCACCAACAGAAACGCATTCAAGGGGAGCGAATTGTTCAAATTGTCTTTTCTAGGTTCTTGGTTCAATTCGAACGTCGGCCCTGGTTGGGAATTGGGTACGGACGCATCCATAGAAATCCCAAGATTCGTGGCACCCTTTGGTCTAAATAAATTGGTGCCGAAACGAATGTCTCCGCGAACGTTGTTTTCTGTGGGTACCAGTCTTCAAAAGAATATTGGATTAGACCGACAGACCTTTACTTTTTTGTCTGATTACAAATGGAATTATAATGAGAAGAAGACCATTCAGTTGGAAATTTTCAACACCCAGTATGTACGGAACATCAACGTCGGTAGATACTTTGATATTTATCGATCAGAATTCAATTCGTTAAATGCCGTAGGAAGAGCTTTTAATAACGATCCAAATTTTGCCCTGCCAAATGACGATACCAAGTTCGATACCACTGTCAACTTGATGAATACCGTTCTAGCAGACACCAACTTTGCGCAAAGCAATCCCACTGAATACAATACAAACGCCAATATCTTAAATCGATTCAACATTATTACGTCGGATTTCTTAATTCCGATTATTGCCTATTCTTTTACTTACAATAGCAAAACGGATTTTCGAGATACCGATTTCTCTTTTTTCAAAGTTAGACTAGCCAATTCAGGGAATGTTCTTGGGCTGCTTTCCAACAGTACCAGTGCCAACAATAAAAAAACGGTGTTCAATATTCCTTTAGCACAGTACTTCAAAACTGATATCGAATACAAAAAGTTCTGGAGTTTGGGTGAATCTTCTGTATTAGGTTTTCGAAGTTTTGTCGGAGCCATTTTTACTTACGATAATTCAGATATTCCGTTTATCAAAAGTTACTTTGCCGGAGGTTCAAACGATATTCGAGCATGGCAAACCTATGAGCTTGGACCTGGAAGTCGAAACAGTGGCCTCGAGTTTAACATTGGTAGTTTCAAATTCCTAACAAGTGCTGAATATCGATTTGATGTGTTAGGCAAACTGAAAGGAGCACTTTTTGTGGACGCCGGTAATATTTGGGACATCACTGGGTCTAGTTTAGTGGATGAAGCTTCAAGGTTCAAAGGGTTGGATTCGTTGAGTGAAGTTGCTGTAGGATCCGGTTTTGGGGCCAGGGTCGATTTTAGCTTTTTGGTTGTGCGTCTAGATGTCGGATTTAAGACTTACGAACCCTACCTTCCTAGCAATCGTTGGTTCTCGAATTTTAATTTTTCAAATGCCGTTTACAACATCGGTATCAACTACCCTTTCTAGAGCAATTTCAGTACATCGTTTTCGCTAATTTCTTAGTAAAAAATGATGTAAAATCTTATATTTGATTACATTTGAATAGAATTAAATTTAAAAAAATAATCAATGAGCCATTCGATTAAACCAGGTGTTGCAACAGGTGATGAAGTGCAACAAATCTTCAAATTAGCGAAAGAAAAGAGCTTTGCACTTCCTGCGGTTAACGTAGTAGGATCAAACTCAATCAATACAGTTTTAGAAACTGCCAAAGAATTAAATTCTCCAGTAATCATTCAGTTTTCGAACGGAGGAGCACAATTCAATGCTGGAAAAGGGTTGTCTAATGAAAATCAAAAAGCGGCAATTGCTGGTGCAGTGGCTGGAGCAAGACATATTCATGAACTGGCTAAAGCCTATGGTGTTCCAGTAATCCTTCACACAGACCACTGTGCGAAGAAATTACTTCCTTGGATTGACGGAATGCTAGATGCATCCGAGAAGCATTTTGCTGAAACAGGAAAACCACTTTTTAGCTCTCACATGATAGATCTTTCAGAAGAGCCAATTGAAGAGAATATTGAAATCTGTAAGTCTTACTTGGAAAGAATGAGTAAGATGGGCATGACCTTAGAAATTGAATTAGGGGTTACCGGTGGTGAAGAAGACGGAGTAGACAATACAGACGTTGATGCTTCCAAGTTATATACACAACCAGAAGAAGTTGCTTATGCCTTTGAAGAACTCATGGAAGTATCTCCAAAGTTTACCGTTGCTGCGGCTTTTGGTAATGTTCACGGAGTATATAAACCAGGAAATGTGAAGTTGACTCCAAAAATCTTAAAGAATTCTCAGGAATTTGTCTCTGAAAAATTTGGAGTACCACACAACACGATTGATTTCGTATTCCACGGAGGTTCTGGATCTACACTAGAAGAAATCAGGGAAGCCATCGGATATGGTGTGATTAAGATGAATATCGATACGGACTTGCAGTTCGCTTTTACGGAAGGAATTAGAGATTACATGCAAGAAAAAGCTGATTATTTGGCTAGTCAAATTGGTAATCCAGATGGTGCTGATGTACCAAATAAAAAATACTACGATCCACGTAAATGGTTGCGTTTGGGTGAGGCAACATTAAAAACAAGGTTGATCCAAGCCTTTGAAGACCTCAACAACGTAAACACCTTATAAAAAGAACGAGAAGCGAAACCACTTTGAGCAATCAGAGTGGTTTTTTTGTCTCAGTATTTCTAAAAAACTTATACATTTGTATTGCTTTATTGTAAGCAAACAAACAACTAAAATTTACTTTCATGACAGCTTGGTTCAAACGCAAGGATAAAGGAATTCAAACGGCTACAGAAGATAAGAAAGACACTCCCAAAGGGCTATGGTATAAGACGCCAAGTGGCAAAATCATAGATACGGATGAGTTAAAAGCAAATCTTTATGTTAGTCCGGAAGACGGTTACCACGTGAAAATTGGAAGTAAGGAATACTTCGAAATCTTTTTTGACGATAACAAGTTTGAAGAATTGGATGCTAAAATGGTTTCGAAAGATCCATTAAAGTTTGAGGATACCAAAAAATATCCAGATCGTGTGAAGCAAGTTCAAAAGAAAACCAATTTAAAAGATGCCATCCGTACTGCTGTTGGTAAGAGTATGGGTAGGGATGTTGTTATTGCTGCAATGGATTTCTCTTTTATTGGTGGATCGATGGGATCTGTGGTTGGTGAGAAAATTGCCAGAGCCATTGAACATGCCATCCAAAACAAACTACCTTTTGTATTGATCTCCAAATCAGGGGGAGCAAGAATGATGGAAGCTTCATTGTCATTGATGCAATTGGTAAAAACTTCATCAAAATTGGCGCAATTAGCGGAAGCTAAATTACCTTATGTGTCGATTTGTACCGACCCAACTTTTGGTGGTGCAACAGCTTCTTTCTCTATGTTAGGAGATATCAATGTTGCCGAGCCAGGGGCCTTAATCGGTTTTGCGGGACCAAGAGTTGTAAAAGACACAACCGGGAAAGATTTACCTCCAGGATTCCAACGTTCTGAATTTATTTTAGAACACGGATTCTTAGATGCAATTTTCGAAAGAAGAGAATTGAAACAGAAAGTAAATCTGTATATCGATTTGATTCTTAACAGACCTGTTCGTAACTAATTTTTCAAGAAAAATTCATTTTCTGTAAGGTTTTCTTAATGTGACGACCAACTTATTGAAGTTGTCACAATGAAATTACTTTATTCATTTGTTATTGCGATCATTGTATTGCAAAGCTCTTATTCCCAGACCTGTTGCTCTGGAGGTGTTCCGCTATCCAACAACATCGGACTTCCTATTCTCGAAAAAGGAAGTATTCAACTCGGAATATTCTATGATTACAATCATCTGAATACCCTTCAAAGAGGCATCGACAAATTGGACGACGCTTCGCGTATCCGAATTACACATTCTACCTTGCTTAACTTAGGCTATAGTATTACCGACAACTTTTCAGTAGAAGGCCTCTTTACTTGGGTCAATCAACGAAGGAGAATCAATCAATTCGGAAACTCAAACTTTGAGCAAACCTATGGTGCAGGAGATGCCATACTGATTGGAAAATATAGATTACTAAATACAGGATTGAGCGAATGGTCCCTCGGATTCGGATTTAAAGCTCCCTTAGGTTCTACCACCAAAGTCAATAGTCAAGGATTTTTAATTGTTGCAGATCTCCAACCTGGAAGTGGTGCCTTCGACTATATTCTGATGTCCTCCTATTCCACAACTTTTCGGTTTCGAAGATCTTTGACAGCTTCTTCTCGATTGATCTACAGAATGACAGGTGAAAACGATGGTTATTTAGGGTCAAGTATTTACGAATTTGGCGACGAACTACAGTTTTTCTTAACCCTTTCCGATCAATTTTTGGTGGGAAGATCCATTGTTTCTCCTTCACTATCTTTAAAGTACCGTAACGTGGTAAAAGATCGAATCAATCAGGTTGAACTGGAGAATACAGGTGGTAATTGGTTATTTTTAATACCGAATTTTGGCATCAACTTAAGTCCCTCCGTTACTTTTTCAACGAATATTGAAGTCCCTATTTATGCCAATGTCAAGGGAACCCAACTTACACCGACCTTTCGGGTAAATACAGGTTTTTCCATTACACTAAACACAAAGAATAATTTAAACAAGATCATCCAATGAAAATAAAAATAGCAATCATCGTATCGTTACTATGCCTGATGGGATGTTCTTCACCGGAACAAGAAATTGCATCAAATTCAAGTGCGAATAACAACAGCTCAAATTCAGGAAATAACGGAAATTCAAATCCTGTTAATTACAACTTTTGGTCCATCCCAAAAAGTGAAGTATATGATGGCGGCGTTGGCCGAGATGGCATTCCGGCCATCGAAGATCCCTTATTTTATGACCATGATGACAACCGAATAGACACCTACATGTTTGATGATGATTTGGTGGTGGGTATGGTTGTAGGTGATGATGCAAGAGCCTACCCACATCGAATTCTTGATTGGCACGAAATTGTAAATGATCGTTTTGATAACAACGGTCAAAGCCTTACCGTTACCATTAATTATTGTCCGCTTACAGGAACGGCCTTTGGATGGAAAGGAGCTTTTCAAGGAATGGATACCACTTTTGGAGTATCGGGGTTGCTTTACAATACCAACCTCATCATGTATGATCGTCAAACCCAAAGTCATTGGGCACAGATGAAGCTGGAATGTGTGAATGGAGAAAAATTGGGGGTTCCAGTAGAAACGGTTACTATTTTTGAAACTACTTGGGCAACTTGGAAAAAGCTATATCCGCAATCAAAAATACTCTCCAATACACAAAGCATCCAGCGAAATTATGATGAATATCCTTATGGAATTTACAGAGATATTGACGATTTCTTTTTATTTCCGGTAAGCCGTATCAACAATGCATTACCTTTGAAAGAACGAGTTCTCGCCATTTTGGGAGATACTCATGCTAAGGCATATCGATTCGAAAGCTTCGGTCAAGGAAAGGTTCTCAAAGATCAGTTTAACGGACAAAATCTCATCATTTTTGGCAACCCAGCGATGATGACAGCTTTTGCGTTACCAGCAACCATGACCGACACCACATTTACCTTTGATTTTGACCCAAATCTTTACACGCATTTTACAGATTCTAAAGGAAACAAATGGAACTTATTGGGTAAGGTCATTGAGGGTCCAAACAAAGGTTTTCAATTGACTCAGGTGAAATCGGTGATGAGCTATTGGTTCAATATTGGAGCCTTTTATGAGAACCCAGCCATCTTCAATTAATATTCCTCATAATCAATCAGATATCTAGAAAATAGTTATATATTTGCATGCTCAATGAGAAAATCATTGAAATACATAAAAATCATTTTAATAATATTGGCATGTACTTAACAAAAGAAATTAAAGAAAACATTTTTGAAAAGCACGGTAAAGGTAAGACCGATACTGGATCTGCTGAGGGACAAATCGCGTTATTTACGCACAGAATTAACCATTTAACAAGTCACTTGAAAAACAATCGTAAAGATTATAATACAGAGCGTTCGTTAGTTAAAATGGTAGGGAAGCGTAGAAGCCTTTTAGATTACCTTAAAAGAAAAGATATCGAGCGATATCGTGCAATCATTAAAGAATTAGGAATTAGAAAGTAATTCCATCAAAAGAGGCTTTCATTGCCTCTTTTTTATTTTTCATCATTCGATGATTTCTAAAAATTCTATTGGATAATAACTACAACTACACAACAACAACAATTAGTTATTAATTAAAGAATTAGAATTTTATGATTCCACAAGTATTTAACCAAGTGATTGAACTTGGTGATGGTCGTACCATTAGTTTAGAAACTGGTAAATTGGCCAAACAAGCAGACGGTTCTGTTGTTGTAAGAATGGGTGATACCATGTTATTGGCAACGGTTGTTTCTGCAAGATCTGCAAACCCTGGTATTGACTTTTTACCATTGACTGTAGATTACAGAGAAAAATTTGCAGCAGCAGGTCGTTACCCAGGCGGATTTATGAAGCGTGAAGGTAGACCTTCTAACGAGGAGATCTTAACCATGAGATTGGTAGACCGCGTTTTGCGTCCGTTATTCCCAAAAGACTATCATGCTGAGACTCAGGTGATGATTCAATTAATGTCTCACGATGAAAATGTAATGCCAGATGCATTGGCTGGATTAGCCGCTTCTGCAGCAATTCAATTGTCTGACATTCCATTTGAAAGCCCCATTTCAGAAGTAAGAGTGGCAAGAGTTGACGGTGAATTCATCATCAATCCAAGTGCTACACAATTGGCCGAAGCGGACATCGACTTAATGGTTGGTGCTTCTAAAGATTTCGTAGCCATGGTAGAAGGTGAAATGGATGAAGTTTCTGAAGAAGAAATGGCCGAGGCAATTAAAGTTGCTCATGAGGCTATCAAAGATCAGTGTGATGCGCAAATTGCATTAGCTGAAGCTGTTGGTAAAAAAGAAACTCGTGAATACGATGGTGAGGCTGAAGACGAAGATTTAAAAGCAAAAATTCACGAGGCTGCATACCAAAAATGCTATGACATTGCAAAGCAAGGAACTTCAAAGCAAGAAAGAGGTCAAGCTTTTTCAGAAGTGAAGGATGAAGTTTTTGCGATGTTCACAGAAGAAGAATTGGAAGAATACGGAGATTTAGTAGGTAAATATTTCGGTAAAGCTCAAAAGGCTGCCGTAAGAGATTTAACCTTGAATGAAGGATTGCGTTTGGATGGTAGAAAAACTACTGACATTCGACCAATCTGGTGTGAGGTTGACTATTTACCACGTGCTCACGGTTCATCCATCTTTACAAGAGGAGAAACACAAGCATTGGCTACCGTTACTTTAGGTACTTCTAGAGATGCCAATATGATTGATTCTGCAACCTTACAAGGAGAAGAGCGTTTCTATTTACACTATAACTTCCCTCCATTCTCAACCGGTGAAGCGAGACCTTTAAGAGGAACTTCAAGAAGAGAAATTGGTCATGGAAATTTAGCGCAAAGAGCGTTAAAAGGAATGATTCCAGAGGACTGCCCTTATACTGTGAGAGTTGTTTCTGAAGTATTGGAATCTAACGGTTCGTCTTCAATGGCAACTGTATGTTCTGGTACCATGGCATTAATGGATGCTGGTGTTCAATTGAAAAAACCTGTATCTGGTATTGCGATGGGTCTTATTTCTGATGGAGATCGTTACGCAGTTTTATCAGACATCCTTGGTGATGAAGATCACTTAGGAGACATGGACTTTAAAGTGACTGGTACTGCAGACGGTATTACGGCCTGTCAAATGGATATCAAAATCAAAGGTCTTTCTTACGAAATCTTAGTGAAAGCTTTAATGCAGGCGAAAGATGGTAGACTTCACATCTTAGAGAAATTGACAGACACCATTGCACAACCGAATGAAACTGTAAAAGCGCATTCTCCAAAGATCATTATGGAAAGAATTCCGAATGAACTAATTGGTGCATTCATTGGTCCAGGTGGAAAACATATTCAAGAATTACAGAAGGAAACTGAAACTACCATTGTTATCAATGAAGATCCTGTAACAGAGGAAGGAATTGTTGAAATTTTAGGAACCAATCAAGATGGTATTGACAAAGTTTTAAAAACAATTGAATCCATGATGTTCAAACCTGAAAAAGGTTCTGTATACGAAGTGAAAGTGATCAAAATTTTAGATTTTGGTGCTGTTGTAGAGTATACGGAAGCTCCAGGCAATGAAGTATTGTTACACGTTAGTGAATTAGCTTGGGAAAGAACCAATAACGTAACCGACGTAGTAAATATGGGAGACGTTCTTGAAGTAAAATATTTCGGAATTGATCCTCGAACCAAAAAAGAGAAGGTTTCTAGAAAAGCCATTCTTCCTAAACCAGAAGGTTATGTTGCTAGACCACCAAGGGATAACAACCGAGGTCGAGATAACAGAGGTCGAGACAATAGAAATAGAGACAACAGAGGTCCTAAAAGAGAAAAGAAAGAAGAATAATTTTCTTCAACTTTTAGATACTAAAAAGCGTCATTAATCATGACGCTTTTTTTATTTTTATGCTCCTCTTAAAGTTACATGAATTCAAAGCGATATACATATTTGTCATTAGGTTCCAATTTGGGAGATAAACTCGATAACCTCCAATTGGCCATTGATAAAATTGCGCTGCGTATAGGCACCGTTGAAAAAATCTCTTCGGTTTATCGAACAGCCTCGTGGGGTTTTGAATCGGAAGACTTTTTCAATATCTGTATACAAGTTTCTACCTTGTTGGAGCCGGAAGCTCTCTTAGAGGCAATGCTTGAAATTGAGCGGAATTTAGGTCGAAAACGCAAGCAAAGTGATTCTTACGAGAGCAGAACAATCGATTTGGACATTCTATTTTATGAGAATGAAATTATTCTTTCTGACGGTCTTCAAATTCCGCATCCTCGAATTCTGGAACGGAAATTTGTTTTAGCTCCTCTAGCAGAAATTGCACAGTTTTATATGCATCCTGTCCATCATGAAACCATTGCAACTTGTTTGAGCAACTGCAAGGACGAATCGGATATTGAGCGTTTGGACCTAGGTTTACAAAGACCCCTTCCTTTGTCTGAAAAGTACAATTACATTGCTATCGAGGGAAACATCGGTTCAGGGAAGACCTCGTTAACCAAAATGTTGTCAGAGAAGTACAATGCGAAAACAGTGCTAGAACGATTTGCGGACAATCCTTTTTTGCCAAAGTTTTACTTGGACAAGGAACGCTATGCCTTTCCTTTAGAAATGAGTTTTTTGGCAGATCGGTACCAACAATTGAGTGAAGATTTAGCGCAGTTGGATTTGTTTCGAAACTTTGTCGTTTCTGATTACTACATTTTTAAATCTTTGATCTTTGCACAAATTACGCTTCATGAGGATGAATTATTTCTGTATCGAAAGATGTTTGACATCATGTATAAAGAAATTACAAAACCCGATTTGTATGTTTACTTATACCAAAACACAAAACGACTGCTAGAAAACATTAAGAAGCGAGGGCGTTCTTACGAACAAAATATCGAAGCTGACTATCTTCAAAAAATACATGACGGCTATAAGAACTTCATCGACTCACAACGCGATCAAATGAATATTCTCGTATTGGATGTCTCAGATTTGGATTTTGTCTCTAGCAAGGAAGATTTTGAAGAAGTCCTTCAAAAAATTAACTAATCCTTTTTTTTCAGATCTAATTTCTCAGCGAAGTAGTCGCAGAAATCTCTCATTGTAGCACTCATCTTATCGTCATTGGTAGCTCTTTCAAAAGTATTTGCCATAGCCACTAATGTCTGATGGTAAAACTGCTTCATCTCATCAACAGGCATGTCTTTGGTCCATAAATCCATACGAAGCGTATCCTTTTGTTTATGATCCCAAACGGAAACCATAATGGCTTTGGAAGATTCATTTTCTATACCGCCGTCTTTTGCCGTCCAAGATAACTCCTCAGGCACTCGGTTCTCATCAAGGCCTACTGTAATTGTAATATCTGAAGTATGTTTTACTGCCATTATTTTCTTGGTTTATAATTAGACTCTTCGAAGAGTTGAATCGGGTCTTTCTTTAAAATTTCCTGCAAAGATACGTCATTATTTCTGTCGTAAGACCTTACAATTTGCCAACCAATCCATGCGCCTATCCTTCCAGGAGAGCGATTATCCGTCTGGGTATAAAACTTGGAGAACGGGGCCGTTTCCAAAAAGCGTTTGTTTAAATCACTTTTGGTAGAAAAGAGCAATTCATTTTCAATAAAGTAGGCCCAGATTTCCTGCTCATTATCTACCGCCCATTTGAATTTTTCAGGACTATATCCAATTTTAACAGCATCGGTTACTTCGGGTAAGTAGCTGTCCAAAAGAAACAATTTCTTCCCTTCTACAATCATTTTAGTCACGAAAGATCGCTGCTTTACTGGAGAAACTTGTTGCCGGACAAAAGCATTGGCAACGTCTACCACCAATCGCTCTTTTGTATTGTTCTGTCTAATATAGCTCGGAAAATTCTGATAAAAGGGGTGGTTGCTTCCCAAATAGGCATCAAGTGAAATCAATAACAATTCCTTGGATAGGATGACCCGATTGTCATAATCGATATTGGTAAGCAATGTTACTACTTTTGGTGCCTTAAAGTCAGGGCTGTAATATTTGATATGTTTAAGAAGCTGCTCCAGCTCTTTTTCTTGTTCGGTAAAATCGGCAAATAACTTCTGACTTTCAGCAAATAACTCCATTTCATCCTTGTTGGAAATTTTGGACATAGCGATGCTGTCGGAAAATCCCTCTGGAAAAAGGAAGGGGTATTTGGAACGCAATTCTTTTAAATTGGATCCTCCATTACCATAGAATTCCTTCTCAAACCTATCGACTTGCAGGGTAATATCAATTCCAGCAACATCAACCTTTTTTGGGTTTTCTTTGGTGCAGGAAATCAATAGTACAATTGAAGCGAAAACAATAAATAATACTCTCATTAACTTTGTATCTTAGTATCTCAATTGAAACGTGTAAAAATACTAAATTCGTTTATCTATGAAGACAGAAAAGGTAATTGACCACATCGTAAGTTGGATGAAAGACTATGCTGAGAAAAGTAATATCAACGGATTTGTTGTTGGGGTTTCTGGTGGAATTGATTCAGCCTTAACCTCTACACTATGTGCAAAGACGGGTTTGCCAACCATGTGTCTTGAAATGCCCATACATCAGGCAGAAAGTCAAGTAACTCGCGCATTGAATCACATCGATTGGTTGCAAGAAAATTTCACGAATGTTCATATGACTAAAGTGAACTTAACTCCTGTTTTTGATAGTCTCGTTGCTTCATTACCGCCGGTGAAAAACGAGGAAGAAAGATTCATGTCTTTGGCCAATACCAGAGCAAGATTACGAATGACTACTTTATATTATTTTGCTGCCTTACACGGATATATTGTTGCGGGTACCGGAAATAAGGTGGAGGACTTTGGTGTTGGTTTTTACACAAAGTATGGAGATGGTGGTGTTGACATTAGTCCGATTGCAGACTTGATGAAGTCGGAAGTATACGAATGCGCACGATTCTTAGGTGTCAACAAAGAAATTTTGGTTGCCGCTCCAACAGACGGACTCTGGGGAGATGATCGAACAGATGAGGATCAAATTGGAGCCTCCTATGACGAACTCGAATGGGCCATGAAAATGCAAGATGAAGGAAAAGATCCGGCTGATTTTACAGGACGTGAAAAGCAGGTATTCGAAATTTACCTCAGATTCAATCGTGCCAATCAGCACAAAATGTTACCAATTCCAGTTTGTGAAATTCCGGAAAACCTAAAATAGGTTAGACGATGCAATTATTCTTTTAATTCTAAGCATAGATCTCCGTCTTGAAGCCTTTGTTATTTCAAAGGGGATTAAAAGAAAAATGGGAATTATTTTAAAGAGTCCAAATATCTTTTTCATTTTCAAATTTTGCTTATCCTAAAATAAGCATTTATTCGACATGATTTGTGGGAAAATTTATTGATTTAAAAGTCTAAACCACCCGATTCAATTTCAGGTACAGTTTCTTTTTGAGGTCGATATAACTCTTTACGATTTCAAGATCAATGGTTTCACTTTTGTCTTCCATTAGCTCGTCGACTTTCTTCGAAATCAATACGCGACGTAAATTGTACACGGCATCAACCACTAATTTTGGAAGAATCTCTTTGGCTTCCGTTACATAAATGTTTTTACTCTCCCAATTGCTCAACTGATATCGTTCTTCGTCCATAACGATAGAGGTAACATTATTCACTACATCGGGATTGGAATGATTCATCAACTTTTTAAAGTCGATTTGTTTGGACTGATTCAATTGATGAATGAGCTCAGCATATATCTCCTGGAACACCGGATTCGAAAACTCGATTTCATCCTCATGCAAATGCAAATAAATTTCTTCAGAAACCGGATTTTTATAGCTTCGTTTCGACAGGTTTTCTTTTCCAGCTTCATCGACTTCGACTACATCCTCAGTGAAATCAACCTCCTCATTACCATAAATCAATAAAATTCGGAGAATCTCCTTTTCTAAAATTGATAATTCATCAATTTTTTCGGGCTGAAACTGCGGTTTTTTTAGAACTTCAAAAGGCGGAATATTTTGTGGTCTACTTTGAGAAGCCTCTCGCTGTTTTTTAGATGATATCTGTGCCAATTCGCTATACAAAACCTGCTCTGAAATATCCAAAATTCGAGAACAATCTTTTACATAGACTTCTCTTTGAATTCCATCGGGAATCTTGGAGATACTCACAACAATCTCACGGATTACTGCCGCTCTTTTTATCGGATCATTGGCAGCATCCTTTAGCAATAAAGAAACCTTAAAGTTGATAAAATCCTTAGCTTCTTCAGAAAGGAAAGTCTCCAACTCTGAAGTCGAATGTTTCTTAGCAAAACTATCGGGGTCCTCTCCATCTGGGAACTGAACAACTTTTACATTCATCCCCTGCTCAAGAATCAAATCAATTCCGCGCAAAGAAGCTCTTATTCCGGCGTCGTCTCCATCAAACAAAACCGTAATATTTTTGGTAAGGCGGTTTACGATTCGAATTTGATCTGGAGTCAAAGCAGTACCAGAAGAAGCCACTACATTCTCAATCCCAGATTGATGGAATGAAATCACATCCGTATATCCCTCTACCAAGTAACAATTGTCTTTTTTAGCGATCTCCTTTTTTGCGTGGTAAATTCCGTATAAAACTTTACTCTTATTGTAAATGTCACTTTCCGGAGAATTGACATACTTGGCCATCTTTTTGGAGCTTGTAAGAATGCGACCCCCAAATCCCAAAACACGTCCAGACATGGATTGTATGGGAAACATGACCCTACCCTTGAAACGATCAAAGTTGGAATTCTCTCTAGCGATGGTCAAGCCCGTGGCTTCCAAATATTTTAATTGATATCCTTTGTCAAGAGCTGTTTTGGTAAAGGCATCCCATTCATCCAAACAATAACCCAATTCGAATTTTCGGATGGTTTCATCACTAAATCCACGTTCCTTAAAATAGGACAGTCCAATGGCCTTTCCTTTCTCGGTATTGAAAAGTACATCTTGAAAATATTCCTTTGCAAAATTGGAAACCAAAAACATGCTTTCACGCTCGTTTTGTAGCTGCTTTTGCTCATCGGATTGCTCCGTTTCCTCAATTTCTATATTGTACTTTTTCGCCAACCATTTAATGGCTTCTGGATAAGAATAATGCTCGTGCTCCATCAGAAAGGAGATCACATTCCCTCCTTTTCCAGAGGAAAAATCCTTCCAAATCTGTTTTACCGGGGATACCATGAACGAAGGTGTTCTCTCTTTGGTAAAAGGACTCAGACCTTTAAAATTACTTCCCGATTTTTTCAATTGAACAAACTCACCGATCACCTCCTCAAGACGAGCAGTTTCGAAAACACGATCTATGGTTTGTTTGGTTATCATAGTAAAATGTAGGAACACAAATATAGGAATTCAACAGATTCCTTCTGTTGAAAAACCAATGTTCCAGAAAATTAAAATTTGAAATTCTTAAGAGGCAGCTCTTAACTTCTTCAAGGTCGAATTTGTCAATTTAGCCGCCGCATATTCTTTGGTCACCTTCAATTCCTTTTCATCAGAACTAGGTAATTCAAACATGGCGTCCGTTAAGATCGCTTCACACAGAGAACGCAATCCTCTTGCTCCGAGTTTGTACTCAATAGCCTTTTCAACAATGTATTCCAAAGCCTCTTCCTCGATGATGAATTCAACATCATCCATACCGAAAAGCTTGGTGTATTGCTTGATGATGGAGTTTTTCGGTTCTGTCAAAATAGAACGAAGGGTCTTGGCATCCAATGGGTTCATAAAACTAAGAACAGGCAACCTTCCGATTATTTCCGGAATCAATCCGAATTCTTTTAAATCGGCCGGAATGATGTATTGCAACAAGTTGTCCTCATCAATCTTATCTTCTTCAATGGAAGCACTGAATCCGACTGCTTGCATATTTAAGCGTTTGCTAATGGTGCGCTGAATTCCTGAAAATGCCCCACCTGCGATAAAGAGAATGTTCTTGGTATCTACTTCAATAAATTTCTGTTCAGGGTGCTTTCTTCCTCCCTTTGGAGCTACGTTTACCTGAGCACCTTCCAAAAGTTTCAACAAAGCTTGCTGAACACCTTCTCCGGAAACATCTCGAGTGATAGATGGATTATCACCTTTACGAGCTATTTTATCAATCTCGTCAATAAAAACGATTCCGCGTTCCGCTTTGGCAACATCATAATCTGAAGCTTGTAACAATCGGCTCAAAATACTCTCTACATCCTCACCCACGTAACCAGCTTGTGTTAACACCGTGGCATCCACAATGGCGAACGGCACATTGAGCATTTTGGCAATGGTTTTGGCAACTAAGGTTTTACCAGTACCCGTTTCACCCACAAGAATGATGTTACTCTTTTCAATTTCAACCTCATTGTCATCTTGGGTTTGCAACAATCGCTTATAGTGATTATAAACCGCAACCGACATGGCTTTTTTGGTCTGATCTTGCCCAATGATGTATTGATCCAAAAAGGCCTTTATTTCCTTTGGCTTCTTTAAAACAAGTTCGCTCGATAAAGCGTTGGACTGAGATTCAGAAATTTCTTCTTGTACAATACCATGGGCCTGCTCAATACATTTATCGCAAATGTGAGCTTCCATACCGGCAATCAAAAGGTCTGTTTCAACCTTTTTACGGCCGCAAAATGAACATTCTAAATCTTTATCCTTACTCATAAATTAGTGTCTACTTAAAACTTCGTCCACCATTCCGTACGCTTTCGCTTCTTCCGCTTTCATCCAGTAATCACGATCAGAATCATTGTGAACTTTTTCTACAGTTTGACCAGAATGCTTCGCAATGATTGCATACAACTCATCCTTTAATTTCAAAATTTCTCTCGCGGTAATTTCGATATCAGAGGCTTGACCTTGTGCACCACCTAATGGTTGGTGAATCATCACTCGTGAATGAGGCAAAGCACTACGCTTCCCTTTTTCTCCAGCACACATTAAAACAGCTCCCATCGAAGCTGCCATTCCTGTACAGATGGTAGCAACATCAGGTTTGATAAATTGCATGGTATCATAAATACCCAATCCGGCATACACACTTCCTCCTGGAGAATTGATATAGATTGAAATGTCTTTGTTAGCATCTACACTTTCCAAGAATAACAATTGTGCTTGAATGATGTTGGCAACTTGGTCGTTAATAGCAGTTCCTAAAAAGATGATTCGGTCCATCATCAAACGTGAAAAAACGTCCATCTGAGTAATATTCATTTGGCGTTCCTCCATAATGTATGGCGTTAAACTACTGGTGATTTTATTGTAATAAAGGCTACTAATTCCGTGATGTTTGGTAGCGTATTTTTCAAACTCGTTTTTGTAATCCATCTTTATTTCGTCATTTATTATGTAAAGATACTAACTATTCTTTTAATGAATGATTGCAGTAAACCGATAAAAAAACCTGAATTCGATTCAGGTTTTTGTTATGATTTGTACTTCTTATTTGTAGACCTCTTTGATGAAATCTTCGTAGGTAACTTCTTTGGTTTTGAAGTCCATATTCTCTTTAAAGAAGGTCAATAATTTTTGTGAAATTAATTGAGATTGAAGTTTTTGAGCCTCATCTTGATTTGTAAGAACACGACCCGCAATATCATTCAATTCTTTCTCTTCTGGATTTAAGTTTCCAAATTGAGCCATTTGAGCTTTGATAAATCCTTTGGTGTACTCCATCAACTCGGCATAATCAACCCTAATGTCGTTATCCTTCATCAACTTACCTTCAATCAATTGGTAACGCAATCCTTTTTCAGATTTTTCGTATTCCTCACCTGCCTGCTCTAAAGTCAATTCTTTTTCACCTGCAGATTGCAACCATTTTTTAAGGAAGTCTGCTGGTAAATCAAATTTGGTGTTCTCAATCAAATATTCAGTCACGGCGTTCAATAACTGCTGATCGGCTTGCTGCTGAAACTGTTTCTCAGAATCTTCTTTGATTTTTTCTTTCAACTCGGTCACTGTATTCACAGATCCGTCTGGAATCAATTTGTCGAATAATTCTTTATCCAAATCGGCCAACTCGATGGTCGATACCTCATCGATTGTAGCGGTGATTTTCACATTCAATCCGTCTGCATCTTCCTTAGATACTCCTAATACGCTTTGAAGTTTGAAATCATCATTGAACAATCCTTTGGTTTTTAACTCAACTACATCACCAACTTTTTTACCCATCAACTTCTTTGTGTTGGTTTTTCCTTTAACGTCCTTTAAAGCAAAAGTTGATTTTTTCTCAATTTCTTTCTCCTCATTGACAAAAGTCGCTGTGATGTTTGCGCCTTCTTCAACAACTTCAAGAGTTTTCATCTTACCGTATCGAGAACGCAAGTTGGTCACTTCTTCTTCAATCAATTCATCTGTAGAAACTACCTTATACTGAGTAATTTTCTTTTTCGGTTTTAAGTTAATCTCAAATTCTGGAGCCAATCCTAATTCAAATTCGAAAGAGAAGGCATCTGCATCCCAATCAAAATCTTCCTTCACAACCGGTAATGGATTTCCTAAAATATCCAACTTCTCCTCTACTAAAAATTTATTTAATGATTCTTGAAGTAATTTGTTAACCTCATCAATCATTACAGATTTTCCGTATTGCTTTTTAACCATTCCTAAAGGCACATGTCCTTTTCGAAAACCTGGAATGTTTGCTTTTTTACGGTAATCATTCAATACTTCGGTAACCTTATCTTGGTAATCTTCTGCTGCGATATCTACTTTTACCACGGCGTTTAAAGCATCTACATTTTCTTTAGTAATATTCATTTTAGATTCTTTGAAATTGGCTGCAAAATTAATCAATTTTATTCATCTACAAAAGCTAATTTACTGTAATACAATATTTAAAATTGCCAAATGGAATGATTCTCCCATTGGGTATATTTTAATCCAAATTCAGGCCGGTACACTTCCCAAAAAAACCGTAGTTTTGTAAGGCAAATTAAATTTTCTAGCGACAATGCAATACAAAAGAATTCTATTAAAACTCAGTGGTGAAGCTTTAATGGGAGAACGTCAATACGGTATCGACCCCAAACGATTAGCAGAATATGCCAAAGAGATCAAAGAGGTGGTTGAGCAAGGAATTGAAGTAGCAATTGTTATTGGAGGCGGAAATATTTTTAGAGGCATTGCTGGGGCTAGCAACGGTATGGACCGTGTACAAGGTGACCATATGGGAATGTTAGCAACCATCATTAATGGATTAGCCTTGCAAAGTGCTTTGGAAGACGAAGGATTGCATACCCGATTACAAACTTCAATCGAAATGAAAGAAATGGCTGAGCCTTACATCAAAAGGAAAGCCATTCGTCATCTTGAAAAAGGCAGAGTCGTAATTTTTGGCGGTGGTACCGGGAATCCTTATTTCACAACGGATACGGCGGCTGTTTTAAGAGCGATTGAGATACATGCAGATGCTATTTTGAAAGGTACAAGAGTTGATGGAGTTTACACTGCGGATCCAGAGAAAGATGAGAATGCTGTGAAGTTTGACAACATCAGTTTTAAGGATGTCATCGACAAAGGCTTGAAAGTTATGGACATGACGGCCTTTACCTTGAGCGAAGAAAATCAATTGCCAATCATTATATTTGACATGAACACCAAAGGAAACCTATTAAAATTGGTTTCTGGTGAAAAGATTGGTACTGTAGTTGATAATTAAAATCTAACAATTCTATAAAGTTTTTACGAATGGAAGAAGAAGTTGAATTTTTACTGGATGCGGCAAAAGAGGCAATGAACAGGGCTATTGAGCATTTAGACAAAGAACTAAGAAGTATTCGGGCTGGAAAAGCCACTCCTGCAATGTTGAGTACAGTCATGGTAGAATATTACGGGTCACAGACTCCTTTAAGTCAGGTGGCCAACATCAATACGCCTGATGCGCGCACATTGAGTATTCAGCCTTGGGAAAAGAGCATGCTTCAAGAGATTGAAAAAGCCATTATGGTTGCCAATCTTGGTTTCAACCCGATGAATAATGGCGATTTTATCATCATCAATGTTCCTCCATTAACTGAGGAACGACGAATCGAATTGGTGAAGCAATCAAAAGCATTGACTGAAGATGCCAAAGTCGGAATCAGAAGCGCCAGAAAAGAGGCGAATAGCGATTTGAAGAAACTTGACCTCTCGGAAGATATGATTTCCAATACGGAAGATGATATTCAAGAATTGACCAATTCTTTCGTAAAAATAGCCGACGACAGATTGGCTGTCAAAGAAAAAGAAATCATGACTATCTAAGGCTCATTATCAATATTCACTTAAAAGAGTGCTCTTGTAGCACTCTTTTTATTTTTACCCCTCTATTTTACCTACCTTTGCAAAAATTTTTTTGATGAGCTTTTGGACTCGTGTTGCGAGACTTATTTTACGAAATAGATTTCTGGTTATACTAGGCATAGTATTGGCGACCGCATTCCTGGCCTCTCAAATCAAATACATGCGCTTCTCCTATACGGAAGCAAACCTGCTTCCAGAGAACCATGAGGTGAACATCGAGTACAACAAATTCCTTGAAATTTTTGGCGAAGAAGGAAACATCATCATTTTAGGTGTCAAAGACTCTACCATTTTTGAACCTGAGAAATTCAATGCATGGAACAATCTTGTAGATGAGTTCAAGAATCTTGAAGAGATTGATTTAACACTCTCTATTTCAGATATTAAAAAACTGAAGGCAGATCGTCGCAAGCGAAAATTTGTCTTAGAGGATATCTACAAAAGTGATCCTAAAACCAAAAAGGAAGTTGAAGTCATCAAAGATCAGCTGTTTGAAAAACTACCTTTTTACAACAACCTCCTTTACAATAAAAACACGGGGACCTTACAAACGGTGATTTACCTTAAAAAGGACATCATCAACACCCCAATCCGAAGGGACTTCATCTACAACAAACTCATTCCGGTTATTGAGAATTTTGAGTTAGAGAATGAGGTGGATGTTCGCATTTCTGGAATGCCCTACATTCGAACCCTGAACTCACAAAACATTCAAGATGAAATAGGGCTTTTCGTATTTGGAGCTTTGTTAATTACAGCAGTTATTTTCTTCTTTTTCTTCCGGTCTTTCCGAGCAACCTTTATCACGCTATTGGTGGTATTGGTCGGTGTGGTTTGGGCCTTTGGGTACATTGGATGGTTCCGATATGAAATCACCGTATTATCAGCATTGATTCCGCCTTTAATCATTGTCATTGGGGTACCAAATGCGGTATTCTTAATCAATAAGTATCAGCAAGAAATAAAGAAACACGGGAATCAAGCAAAATCACTTCAACGAGTAATTTCCAAGGTGGGCAATGCTACTTTGATGACTAACCTAACCACTGCTTCTGGTTTTGCCACTTTTGTCTTCGTTAAAAGTAACTTACTGAAAGAGTTCGGTATTCTTGCATCCGTAAACATTGTAAGTATTTTCTTATTGGCACTATTCATCATTCCGGTGATTTATAGTTTCATGCCAATTCCGAAAGAAAAACACCTCAACCACCTTGAGCGAAAATGGATTGAGAACATTGTGGACTGGATGGAAAAAATGGTGCGTGAGCAGCGCATTACGGTATATTTTACTACCGTCTTTTTCATCATTATTGGAATCATAGGAATATATCAAATTCGAGTTTCAGGAAGTTTGATTGAAGACATGCCCAAAAGCATGCCTTTCTTCAAAGACATCAAATTCTTCGAAAAGGAATTTGGCGGGGTCATGCCTTTAGAAATCTTAATCGATACGAAGAAAGAGAAAGGTGTGATGAAGTTATCAACCCTAAAGCGAATGGAAAAAATCAACGACATTATTGAATCTTTTCCAGAGTTGTCTCCTTCCATTTCGGTTGTGAATTTGGTGAAATATTCGAAACAGGCATATTACCGAGGAATTCCGAAGTATTATCAACTACCAACGGCTCAAGAACGCAGTTATATTTTTGCCTACACCAAGAATTCAGAAAGTGATGTGGGTATGCTCAACAGCTTTGTAGATTCTACAGGCAGATATGCTCGTATGACAACCTATATGAAAGATATCGGTACCGATAAAATGGATATCATTCAGGAACGCTTGCAGCAATTGATTGATAAAGAATTTCCGGCTGAAAACTATTCTGTTTCGCTTACAGGAAAGGCATTTGTATTTATCAAAGGAACCAATTATCTGATTAAGAACTTAGTGATTTCCTTGTCGTTGGCCATCCTTCTTATTGCCATTTTTATGGCATGGATGTTCCGATCGCCACAGATGATTTTGATTTCTTTAATTCCGAATATCCTTCCGCTACTCATTACGGCAGGTATGATGGGATTCTTTGATATTCCGATCAAACCATCCACCATTTTGGTATTTAGTATTGCCTTCGGGATATCGGTAGATGACACCATTCACTTCTTGGCAAAATACCGTCAGGAACTCATTGTGAATCGATGGAAAATCAAACCATCAGTTTATGCGGCACTTCGAGAAACTGGGGTCAGTATGTTCTATACTTCTATTGTATTATTCTTTGGTTTCCTTGTGTTCACTTTATCAAGTTTTGGAGGAACCATTTCGCTAGGTGGATTGGTCTCTGCCACGCTCTTGCTGGCAATGATCTCCAACTTGATTTTACTACCTTCCTTACTCCTAACCTTTGAACGAAAAATTGCCAACAAAAAGGTATTCAAAGAACCAAAAATCAAAATTGTATCTGTTACTGAAGAAAATTCAGAGGAGGAGGCAAAGAAAAGCGAGTAAAAATCAAATTCAATTCTTCTGAATAAAGTATCTTTGGGGCTTGTTCAAAAACATTAAATTTTCAGAAATGATGACTAAAGATGTTGCAGAATTATTAAAAGCAGAAATACTACTTCAAGAAGTACATTTACAAGGATGGGTAAGAACCTTTCGAAGCAATCGTTTTATTGCCTTGAATGATGGTTCAACCATTAAAAACATCCAGTGTGTTATTGACTTCGAAAATACATCTGAAGAAACATTAAAGCGCATCACAACTGGCGCTGCCGTATCAGTTAAAGGTACATTGGTAGAAAGCCAAGGACGTGGTCAGAGCGTGGAAATTCAAGTAAAGGAAATAGAGATTCTCGGCGATTCAAATCCGGATGAATATCCAATACAGCCCAAAAAGCACAGCTTTGAATTCCTTCGTGAAAATGCACATTTAAGAGTTCGAACCAACACTTTTAGTGCTGTAATGCGCTTGCGTTCTAAGTTATCGTTTGCCGTTCATAAGTATTTCCAAGAAAATGGATTCTATTACATGAACGCTCCTATTATTACGGGATCTGATGCGGAAGGAGCTGGTGAAATGTTCCGTGTGAGCACTTTTGAACCGAACAAAGCACCAAAAACAGAAGAAGGTGAAGTAGATTTTAGCAAGGACTTTTTTGGTAAGGAAACCAACCTTACTGTATCAGGACAATTAGAAGCTGAAACCTACGCCATGGGATTGAGTAAGGTTTATACCTTCGGACCAACCTTTAGAGCTGAAAATTCTAATACCACGAGACACTTGGCCGAATTCTGGATGATAGAACCAGAGGTAGCTTTTATTGATTTAGATGGTAACATGGATTTGGCAGAAGACTTCATCAAGTCGGTACTGTCTTATGTACTTGAGAATTGTCAAGACGATTTGGAGTTTTTAGACCAGCGTTTTGCCCAGGAAGAGAAATCCAAACCTCAGCAACAACGCAGTGAACTTGGATTGATCGAAAAGTTGCGCTTTGTGGCCGACAACAATTTCAAAAGAGTTTCCTACACAGAAGCCATTGAAATATTGAGAAACTCAAAGCCGAATAAAAAGAAGAAGTTCCAATTTCCAATCAATGAATGGGGAGCCGATTTGCAATCCGAACACGAAAGATACTTGGTTGAGAAACACTTTAAGTGTCCCGTAATATTGTTTGACTATCCAGCGAATATCAAAGCATTTTACATGCGATTGAATGAAGATGGAAAAACAGTTCGAGCCATGGACGTTTTGTTTCCTGGCATTGGAGAAATTGTCGGTGGTTCTCAAAGAGAAGAGCGATATGAAGTACTGGTAGAAAAGATGAAGGCCTTAGGAATTGAAGAAGAGGAATTGTGGTGGTATTTGGATTTAAGAAAATTCGGAACCGCTGTACACTCTGGGTTTGGTTTGGGCTTTGAAAGGCTGGTACAATTTGTAACTGGAATGGGAAATATTAGAGATGTAATTCCTTATCCAAGAACGCCTCAAAACGCGGAATTCTAAAAGGAAACAGAAATAGTAAAAATCGCCATTAAGAAATTAATGGCGATTTTTGTTTTACTATCTTTGTTTATATGCTGAAACAAAGCTTACAACAAAAACTGCTACAAAAATTATCGCCTCAACAGATTCAGTTGATGAAGTTGATTCAGCTACCTACCCAGGCTTTTGAAGAACGCTTAAAACAGGAAATTGAGGAAAACCCAGCGCTCGATACTGGAAAGGAAGAGAAAGACAATCTCGACTCAGAATTCGATAACGAATACGACGATACTGGGACTGAAAAAATTGATGCTGAGGACATCAATATTGATGAATACTTGAGTGATGATGAAATTCCGAGTTACAAAACACAATCCAACAACTACTCGGCAGATGATGAGGAGAAATCAATTCCCTATGCAGCTGGGACCACATTTCAGCAATCCTTAAAAGATCAGCTTAATACCTTTCGTCTTACCGAAGATGAAAAAGCTATTGCTGAATTCTTAGTAGGTAGTTTGGATGAAAGTGGTTATTTACGACGCAATATTCTCGATTTGGTAGATGATTTGGCATTTACGGGTAATATTTTTACGACCGAAGAAAAAGTCATTGAGGTACTTACTCAAAAGGTGCAAAGATTAGATCCTGTTGGCGTTGGAGCTAGAAACCTTCAAGAATGTTTGATCATTCAATTGAAATCAAAAGAGCTCAATCCGGTTCGAGAAACTGCCATTGAAATCCTTGAAACCGCATTTGATCACTTTGTAAAAAAGCATTACAAAAAGCTATTGGAAAAGTTTCACATTTCTGAAACTGAACTGAAAACAGCTATTGAAGAAATCGCCAAACTCAACCCAAAACCAGGCAACTCTTACAGTGGAAGTTCCAAAATTGTAGAACAAATTGTTCCCGATTTTACCATCAAAATTATGGATGGGAATTTGGATCTCACGCTAAATTCAAGAAATGCGCCTGAACTGCACGTGTCCAAAGAATACAGGAACATGCTGAAAGGGTATCAGGAAGCTGAAACAAAAAACAAATCACAAAAAGACGCTGTATTCTTCATCAAACAAAAATTGGATGCAGCCAAATGGTTTATTGATTCTATCAAACAGCGGCAGCAAACCTTATTGGTAACCATGAATGCAATCATGCATTTTCAGTATGATTATTTCTTAACTGGCGACGAAAGGAAACTGAAACCCATGATTTTAAAAGATATTGCCGACCAAATTAAAATGGATGTATCTACTGTATCAAGGGTTGCCAATAGCAAATATGTATCTACTCCTTACGGAACCAAACTCATCAAGGAGTTCTTCTCTGAATCGATGACCAATGACCAAGGTGAGGAAGTGTCTACGAGGGAAATTAAAAAGATTTTAGAAACGGTTATTGCTGAGGAAAACAAACGCAAACCTCTAACCGATGAAAAGCTTTCTAAAATCCTAAAGGAAAAAGGATATCCAATCGCTCGAAGAACAGTAGCGAAATATAGAGAACAGCTTGACATCCCAGTTGCTAGATTACGAAAAGAGATTTGATGAGGCTGTTGAATTTCATATCCGTTGTTTTGCATCCCATTGTGTTGCCAACCGTAGTGGTGCTATGTTTCTTTTTTTCGGTGCCTATTATTTATCCCAAGTCACAACGATTGACCATCCTGGCCCTGGTATTTATTACTACCTATTTGATTCCGATACTTTTTGTTTTCTTATTTAGAAGATTGGGAGTTCTAACGAGTTATGATAAGATCTCATTGAATGAACGCAAACTTCCGGTACTAACCATGTTGTTTGTTTTCTACTTAATGGGAAAAGCCTTTTATACAGTCCCTAATTTAAGAGATTTAGGCACCTTGTTTTATTCGAGTGCTTCTGCTCTTTGCTTCATCTACATAGTTTCGTTTTTAAACGTCAAGGCCAGTTTGCACTTGGTAGCTATGGGAATTGCAACGGGATTTTTCCTTCACTTGAACAGCTACTATTCGAAGTCTTTTTTAGGATTGATAATTGTCTTTATCCTTTTATCCGGATTTTTAGCAAGTTCCTTATTATACCTTCGAAGTCAGCATCCGAAAGAAATTTATGTAGGCTTTTTTATTGGGCTATTGGCTCCTTTACTTTTTTCAAGTTTCTTACAGTAAGTAAAAAATCACACCAAACTTTAAGGCTCTGGTATCGATAGGTGCACCATTGAAAGTTGCATTCTCAAACATTGGCGTTAAAGGATAATACAAATAAGCATTGATAGCGTCATAGCCAATTGACAAGGATAATCCAGATTGTAATTTGTTAAAGGCACTTACATCCGAATAATTTACGGGATTCCCATTCTCAATAAAATCAAAACTATTACGCAGATTGTAAGAAAATTTCACCCCTGTATAAATACGCCAAAAAGCATATTTATTAGCCGTAGAAGCTCGCCAACGCAGTTCTAAAGGAAATTCCAAATTATGAGAACTAAGTGCATTATCTGAAATACCAGTGGCATTTCCGAAGAGTGTGGTATTGTTTACTTCCTCAACCTTTAATTGATGGGTAATGTTTTGATAACCATAACCAACTCCAAGACCTAAAGAGAATGTTCCACCACGATTCAAAATGATGTCTTTGATAAAACCCGTAGTAAACTCATAGGAAAATCCGCTTCTTGTAATGGTTGTTGGCTGACTAATTAGTTGGACGTATGACACTGAGAAATAAAGTTGATCATCGGCATAACGATCGCCTATGGCAAGCGAATCCTTTTGGGCGAAACCTAATGCCGAAGTGAACAATAAAATCAATAAGATGATGGTGTTTCTCATATTCGAATAGATACCTCTAAAATAATAAATTCAACGCATAAAAAAGGGCAATCTGAGTAAGACTGCCCTTTACATATATTAAAATACAAAGATTTCTATTCTGAAGATTTTGAAGCTGAATAACTAATTTTAAGAGCATTCACATCTCTTAATTTCAATCGAATATCGGTAATTACACCAACATTAGATTCTCTATCCGCCTTAATAGAAGTAGTCATATAAGGCACCTCTTCTTCCGCTCTTTTCGAACGTTCGTTATAAATAAACGCAGGAATATCTTCTGGAGTTGCAATCTTATCATTCAATTGAATGCGATTGTAACTTGTTCCATATTTTTCATCCTTAGGTTTACCCACATAAATGGTAGACACCAAACTTTTGTGCTCTAACTTTTTAACTTCAGTTGCCGATGGTAATCTAGGAGAATCAATAACCAATTCTGTTTCTCTCATAGTAGTTGTCACCATAAAGAAGAACAACAACATAAAAACAATATCAGGTAATGATGCCGTATTCACCGCAGGCATTCCTTTTTTCTTCTTTTTAAACTTTGACATACGTGAAAAATTTAAAATTATTGAGCAGAAGTTGGTTCTGCGTCCGATATAATTTGAGGGTATGCTTTTTTGATATCCTCAACTTTTTTCTTTAAATCCTCGTTATTCTTGTCATCCTTATAAGCTTCTTCTAGCTCCGTAAATGACATATTATAACGTTGTCTGCACAATCTATCTCTCAGCTCTCTATACGCTTTTAATAACTCGTTTTGAACTGCAATATATGTGCCATATTCAGTACCTCTATCACTTTGAACGGAAATAACCGCTTTGTTTGGGTGGTCAGAAGAAGATTCTGACTTTTCTCCTTGACAATAATCACATGGTTGTCCTGGAGTTCCATCCTCGCCTGGTTTTCCTACACCTCCGCCGTTATCGATGAACTTCATAGCAGCTTCTTTCAAATCTTTCAACTGCATGCGCTCATCTTCTACCATCAATTCATTCTTTCTATTGATGTTAACTTCGAAGATATTCTTCTTTTTAATGATAGGTGGCTCATAATTTGGTGGCGGTTTTTCTGATAACTTCTTAGATACACCAGAATCCACATTCATAGTAGTTGTTACTAAGAAGAAAATTAGCAGAAGGAACGCAATGTCAGCCATTGAGCCCGCATTAATTTCTGGATTTTCTCTTCTTGCCATAAATTATGATTTAACTAATCCTTTTACTAAATCCCATACAAAGAACACACTAGCAATCGCTCCTAAAAAGACGCTATACCAGATTCCTGTTCCTACCATTTGGTTTGTCGTAGATCCTTCCTCTCCACCTTCTAATACAACACCTTGTGTGTCTAATACTGCTGCAGAATCAGCAGTGAAGTATGAAATTAAGAAGATTACACCTAGAACAGCCAATCCCATTAGGGTTTTCTTTAAATTATCTGGGTTTCTAACCAAGCTAATCATGGATAGAACCAAAGCAATAATCACAGAAGCATATAGTAAGTAAGTAGAATAGTATACCAACGGACTTACCAATCCGTTTTGTAAATCTACACTTGACTCAAGCGCTTCTTTATCTTCAACTGCCACCCTTACGAATAAGATGATGCCAATCACAGATATTATTGCTATCGCAATGTTTAATAACTTATTACTCTTCATAATTTGTTATTTTTTATATCTCACTAAAAGATCAACTAATTGAATAGAAGCATCTTCCATGTTATTTACAATACTATCTACTTTAGATACGATGTAGTTGTAAAAAATCTGTAAAATAATTGCCGTAATAAGACCAAATACTGTTGTTAAAAGTGCGATTTTAATACCACCTGCTACTACACCAGGAGAGATATCATTTGCTACAGCAATTCTATCGAATGCATCAATCATACCAATTACTGTTCCCATGAAACCTAACATCGGTGCTAAGGCGATAAATAGAGACAACCAAGAAACATTCTTTTCTAATAATCCCATTTGTACACCTCCATAAGAAACAACAGCTTTTTCAGCTTCATCAATTCCTTCATCAACTCTATCCAATCCTTGATAAAAAATTGATGCAACTGGCCCTTTTGTATTTCTACAAACTTCTTTAGCAGCCTCAACACCACCAGAACTCAACGCTTCCTCTACATTAGAAACTAATTTCTTAGTGTTCGTTGTTGCCATGTTTAGATAAATAATTCTTTCTATAGCTATTGCTAATCCTAAGATTAATGCAACTAATACGATTCCCATGAACTGAGGATCTCCCTCAATAAAACGTTGTTTTAAAATTTGGTGAAAAGTTTTAGCTTCTTCTACTGTTGCTTCCTGAGCAAAAGTGGATTGAACAGCTCCAAAAAAAACAAATCCTGCCAAAGAAATGGCTTTTACTACTTTTTTCATCTTTGTTATAAATTAATTTTAATAGTTACGGGTTAAAGATATAAATTTTAATATCAATTATTGAATTCTACGTTGTTAATATTCAACACCTTGATAAATTCCATAAAATGGGCGCTCAAGAAACGAAAAATAGAGGGTTAAACAAAATTTTTGACTAAGAAATTTCGCCTCTTAGCGATTTCTTAAAATACTTCTTAAAGTCTCGTTTTGTAAGGTTTTTGGTGAGTAAATACATCAATTTGGCAATGGCTGCTTCTGTAGTCATATCCTTAGAACTCCAAACACCGATTTTTTTAAGGTGAACACTGGTGTGATAACGCCCTTGAATTACGGATCCTCCAACGCATTGCGTGACATTTACAATGATAACCCCATTATCAATTGCTTTCTTTAAAACCTTGACAAACCAATCACAGGTAGGCGCATTCCCCGAACCAAAGGTTTCTAAAACAACAGCTTTCACCTCGGGATTCAACACAACGGATTCAATGACATTTTGGGTAATGCCTGGAAATAACTTTAAAACAGCAATTCTAGTATCCAAATCTTTCCGGAAAATAGCTGGCTTCTTATTGTACGGATGAATATTGAGGAACTTTCTATTGAAATTCAATTGAACACCACTTTCGGCAAGAATGGGATAATTCATAGATTCAAATGCCTCAAAATTATTGGCATTTAACTTTGTTGTTCGGTTGGCTCTATAAAGTTTGTATTCAAAGTACAATCCCACCTCTCTAATGGTTGGTACTCCGTTTTTATGAGACGATGCAATTTGGATGGCAGTAATCAGGTTTTCTTTTGCATCGGTTCTCAAATCCCCAATAGGCAGTTGCGATCCTGTGAAAATGACAGGTTTTTGAAGATTTTCAATCATAAAACTTATGACAGAAGACGTGTAGGACATAGTGTCTGAACCGGTAAGAATCACAAATCCGTCAAAAACTTCATAATTTGATTCAATAATTCCTACGATATCTTGAAAGCGCTCTACATTCATATCGGACGAATCAATTGGTTTTTCAAAAGAAACGGTATTAATCTCACAATTCAATTGCCGCAATTCGGGTATCCGTTCCTGAATCTGATCAAAATCAAAAGGAATCAACACTTCTGAATTGTAATCTTTTACCATCCCAATGGTACCGCCTGTGTAGAGTATGAATATTTTAGGCTTTATTGTCATTTTGTCATTTTTCATCCCACAAAATAAAATGGAATACTTTATGTTGTAAATTTAGAGACAAATTAGAAAACAAGAATTATAAATTATAGCTATGTTTTATATCATAATAGGAGTTATTGCTCTTGCGAGCTGGTTGGTTAGCAACACGCTCCAAAGAAAATTTAAAAAGTATTCAAAGATTTCCTTAAGAAATGGAATGAGTGGTGCCGAAATTGCGGAAAAAATGTTGATGGATCATGGTATTACCGATGTACAAGTAATTTCAACGCCAGGAAGACTTACCGATCACTACAATCCGAAAGATAAAACCGTAAACCTAAGTGAAGCCGTATACAACCAACGCAACGCCGCGGCGGCGGCTGTGGCAGCTCATGAAGTTGGTCATGCTGTTCAACATGCACAAGCATACGAATGGTTGACCATGAGATCTAGGCTGGTACCTGTAGTGAGCATCTCTTCTAGATTCTCCCAATGGTTGGTTATTGGAGGGTTAATTCTAGGAGCCGCTTCAGGGGATGCCGGAATCGGATTTTTCATTGCCTTAGCTGGGCTCTTCTTTATGGCCTTAGCCACCTTATTTAGCTTTGTAACCTTACCAGTTGAATATGATGCTAGTAATAGAGCTTTGGCATGGTTGCGCAATAAAAATATGGTATCTCAGGAAGAATTTGCAGGGTCAAAAGATGCATTAAAGTGGGCTGCTAGAACTTATCTAGTGGCAGCTTTGGGATCGTTGGCAATGTTATTGTATTGGGGTCTACAAGTTTTAGGCGGAAGAGACTAGGTCTATTGTATTAATGACTTAATGAATTAATAACTTAATAATTTAATGGTTGAACGAGTTTTAGCCAAAAAAAAGCCGAAAGAGTTTCTTTCGGCTTTTTTATTAGTCTTAATTATTTAATCGTTCAATTTTAGAACGGCCATGAACGCCTGTTGCGGAATTTCTACATTTCCAACTTGTCGCATTCTTTTCTTTCCTTTCTTTTGTTTCTCCAATAACTTACGTTTTCGAGAAATATCCCCACCGTAACACTTGGCGGTTACATCTTTTCGTAAGGCTTTCACCGTTTCTCTTGCAATAATCTTGGCTCCAATGGCAGCTTGAATCGGGATGTCAAATTGTTGCCTCGGAATCAATTCCTTCAACTTCTCACAGATTCGTTTTCCGATGGTGTAGGCATTGTCGGCATGCAATAAAGCTGAAAGTGCATCCACTGATTGACCGTTCAACAGCATGTCTACCCGCACCAATTTCGATTTACGCATTCCGATCGGATTGTAATCGAAAGAGGCATATCCTCTCGATACGGTTTTCAATCGGTCGTAAAAATCAAAGACGATTTCTGCCAATGGCATGTCAAAAATCAATTCGACGCGCTGAGTTGTCAAATAAGTCTGATTGACAATCTGCCCTCGTTTCTCAATACAGAGACTCATCACCTGCCCTACATAATCGGCCTTGGTAATAATCGAAGCTTTGATGTATGGTTCTTCCACGTGATCCAACTTCGAAGGATCGGGTAAATCGGAAGGGTTATTAACTATGATTGCAGTATCTGGTTCTTTCTTGGTAAAGGCTTGATATGATACGTTCGGAACCGTTGTAATTACGGTCATATTAAATTCACGTTCCAAACGCTCTTGGATGATTTCCATGTGCAGCATTCCTAAGAATCCACAACGGAATCCGAATCCTAATGCAGCAGAACTTTCTGGTTGGAATACCAAGGAGGCATCGTTCAATTGGAGTTTCTCCATCGATGCTCTTAGCTCCTCATAATCTTCGGTATCTACTGGATAGATTCCCGCAAAAACCATTGGCTTCACATCCTCAAATCCTTCAATTCTGTTTTCGGTCGGTTCTTTCGCATCAGTGATGGTATCACCCACCTTCACTTCTTTCGCTGTCTTAATTCCCGTAATCAAATATCCTACATCACCCGTCTGAATTTCCTTTTTAACTACCTGATTCAATTTCAAAGTTCCTACCTCATCAGCACCATACATCTTGTTGGTTGCCATGAATTTGATTTGTTGGTTCTTTTTAATGGAACCATCAATCACTCTAAAATAGGTTTCAATTCCGCGGTACGAATTGTAAACCGAATCAAAAATCAAGGCTTTTAAAGGTGCATTCGGATTACCTTTTGGGGCTGGAATCCTTTCAATAATGGCCTCCAAGATTTTATCAACCCCAAACCCAGTTTTTCCACTGGCAGGAATCACCTCCTCTGGATCACAACCTAAAAGGTCTACGATATCGTCGGTTACTTCCTCGGGATTTGCACTTGGCAAATCGACCTTGTTCAAAACTGGAATAATCTCCAAATCATTCTCTAAGGCTAAATAAAGATTCGAAATGGTTTGTGCCTGAATACTTTGAGCTGCATCAACGATTAACAGGGCCCCTTCACAGGCAGCAATGGATCGAGAAACTTCATAGGAAAAGTCAACGTGACCTGGAGTGTCAATTAGATTCAAAGTGTATTGCTTACCATCTTGGGTATAATCCATTTGAATCGCATGCGACTTGATGGTAATACCACGCTCTCGCTCTAAATCCATATTGTCAAGTAACTGATCTTGCTTTTCACGATCAGTAACTGACCCCGTATAATCTAATAGACGGTCGGCAAGTGTGCTTTTACCGTGATCAATATGAGCTATAATACAAAAGTTCCTAATGTTCTTCATTCCTCTATCTATCTTCTATAAAGCGTGTGCAAAGATAATCAATTGATTAGTTACAAATTAAGGCTTTTCGGCCTTCGCATTGAAATTGTTCTTATTTTAAATCAGTCTCACCAATAGCGGTTTGAAACTCATCCCAATTTACCGTTCCGTCTTCATTCGCATCAAAGGTCTGAATCATAAATTCAGCGACCAATCCGCGAATAATCGGACTCACTTTGGCTTCTTTTAGCAGTCGTTTGAAATCGTCTTTATCTAGCTCACCATCCTTGTTTTGATCGTAATAATCAAAAGCGTCTTTCGGATGCGTAAACTTACTGCGCATCAAATCCTCAATATTCTCAACGATTTTTTTTCGACTCCAAGCCATAATTTAGTCTTGCCACTCAGCAATAAACAAATTGGTATCTCGACCCCCACCGTTATTTCGGTTGGAAGAGAAAATCAATTTCTTACCATCATTCGAAAATACTGGGAAAGCATCAAAGGTTTCACCATGCGTAACTCTTTCCAAGTTTTTACCGTCAATATCAATCATATACAAATTGAATGGAAACCCTCTTTCCGCCTCGAAGTTGGAAGAGAATAAAATCTTCTTACCAGAAGGGTGAAAGAACGGACTCCAATTGGCATTTCCTAAATCTGTCAACTGTCTTAAATCAGACCCATCAGCATTACAGATGTACAACTCCATTTCTGTGGGTTCTACCAATCCTTGAGCTAACAAATCTTTATAATTTTTGATTTCTTCTTCTGTTTTAGGTCTCGAGGAACGAAAGATTATTTTTGTACCATCTGGGGAGAAAAATGCACCACCGTCGTAACCTAATTGATCGGTAATTTGCTTCACGTCCGAACCATCAAGGTTCATGGTATATAATTCAATATCGCCGCTTCTTGTTGAAGTGAATACAATTTTATCTCCTTTGGGAGAAACCGTCGCCTCTGCATCATATCCTTTCTCAGTCGTCAATTGCTTTACAATATTCCCTTCTAAATCGGCCACAAAAATGTCGTAGCTGTCATAAATAGGCCAAACGTATTTTCCATTCTTACGAAGCGGAGCATCCGGACATTCGTCTTGTTCCAAATGGGTAGAAGCATACAAGATATGCTTGTTATCTGGCATAAAATAGGCACAGGTAGTTCTACCTTTACCTGTTGAAATCATGGGTGGCATTTTGTCTTTAAAGGTCTCATCAGCATTCATCAAGAACATTTGATCACAGCCTACATTCCAATTCTTGTAGTTTGATTGAAAAACCAATTGCTTGTCATCAAAGCTCCAATAAGCCTCGGCATTATCGCCACCGAAGGTGATTTGCTTTAAACTTTTAAAGTGTCTTTCTTCTGGATAGACATTCGCAATGCTATCTCTGTTTTCTAAAGTTTGTTGGTTGTCTTTTTTGTTGGTTTTACAGGACAAAACCATTAGCCCAATAAGAAATAAATAAAGAATTCTCATATCCTATTTTTATTATTTAATTTTGCAAAAATAGTATTAAAAAAATGAGATACCTTTTATTAATCAGCTTTTTATTAGCATTCTACGGATGTGAAACTTCAACCACAAAAAACAAGATTAAAGAGGATGTTGCCTATTTGGCTTCCGATGCTTTGGAGGGAAGACAGACGGGTACAGAAGGAGAAAGAAAAGCACTCGAATATATTGCCAAGCGTTTTAAAGAACTCGGATTAGAAACCAAAGGAACTAAGGACTATGCACAGCCATTTTCTTTTAAGCCAAAAACCAATCCGCATGAAGAAGTAAAGTATGATGTTAATGGCGATGGAACCATTACAGGAAACAATGTGGTTGGTTACCTAAATAACAATGCTGAAAATACCGTTATCATTGGTGCTCACTACGATCATTTGGGATACGGTGGCGAAGGATCTTTGTATAGAGATACCATCAAAGCCATCCATAACGGAGCGGACGATAATGCTTCTGGGGTTGCCTTAATGCTCGATTTGGCTCGAAAACTCAAAGGAAAGAATACCAACAACAACTATTTGTTCCTTGCTTTTTCTGGAGAAGAAATGGGCTTGTTAGGATCAAATTACTTTGTAAAGAATCCCACGATTGATACCAAAAAAGTGTCCTACATGATCAATATGGACATGGTTGGACGGATGAAAAAAGATTCTTCATTAGCCGTATATGGAACGGGTACTTCTCCAATATTTAAACAAGTTTTAAAATCACACAACAAAGGATTCAAACTAATTCAGAATGAATCGGGTGTTGGGCCAAGCGACCATACCAGCTTTTACTTGGCAGACATTCCAGTGCTACATTTCTTTACAGGTCAGCATTCAGACTACCACAGACCGAGTGACGATTCTGACAAATTGAATTACGAGGGAATGAATTTGATCTCCACTTATTTATTTGACATTATTTCTGATTTGGATGACAATGGCAAACTAGCCTTTCGAAAAACCAAAAATGAAAGTGATAAAACACCTCGATTTAGAGTTGGTTTGGGAGTTGTACCTGATTATTTGTTTGATGGTAAAGGCATGCGAATTGATGGTGTGTCTGAAGACAAGCCAGCACAAAAAGCAGGGTTGCTAAAAGGTGATGTAGTAATTCAATTGGGCGACAGTTTGGTGACCGATATGATGAGCTATATGAGAGCCTTATCTACCTTTAAAAAAGGAGACCAAACTAAAGTGGTGGTAAAGCGAGGAGATAAGGATGTTCAAAAAACAATTAAATTCTAAATAGTCCAAGTATGGTGAAAATAGACAACATCGAATTACCTGATTTTCCGCTTCTTTTAGCACCTATGGAAGATGTATCCGATCCTCCCTTTCGAGCGCTTTGTAAAGAAAACGGTGCGGATGTTGTTTACACAGAATTCATTTCTTCAGAAGGACTCATTCGTGACGCGGCCAAAAGTGTCATGAAACTAGATATTTATGAAAAAGAAAGACCAGTCGGAATTCAAATTTTCGGAGCCAATTTAGATTCCATGCTCAAATCGGTAGAGATTGTTGAAAAAACCAATCCGGATATCATCGATATTAACTTTGGTTGCCCAGTAAAAAAGGTAGTTTCTAAAGGAGCAGGTGCTGGAATCCTTAAGGATATTGATTTAATGGTGAAACTCACCGAGGCCATGGTAAAGCATACCAAACTTCCGATCACCGTAAAAACAAGATTGGGTTGGGATCACGATTCGATTCGAATTGTTGAAGTAGCCGAACGATTGCAAGATGTGGGTTGTAAAGCCATTTCTATTCACGGAAGAACCAGAGCACAGATGTATAAGGGTGATGCCGATTGGAAACCCATAGCTGAAGTAAAAAACAATCCGCGAATGCATATCCCTGTTTTTGGAAACGGAGATGTAAACTCTCCAGAACGTGCCATGGAGATGCGTGATAAATACGGATTAGATGGTGCCATGATTGGTAGAGCTTCAATTGGATATCCCTGGTTCTTTAATGAAGTAAAACACTATTTTAAAACAGGGGAACACCTTCAAAAACCCAATATTTCTCAGCGTGTTGAAATGGCACGACGTCATTTAGAAATGGCCATCGATTGGAAAGGCGAGCATTTGGGTGTTGTGGAGACCAGAAGGCATTATACCAATTACTTTAAGGGTATTCCACATTTCAAAGAATACCGTTTAAAAATGGTAACTTCAGATGATCCAAAAGATGTTTTTGACACATTTAAAGAAGTGGAAGAAACTTTTGGTGATGCCATGATTCCAGAACTTTCCTAAGTTTCATTTTCCACGTATTTTTTACCTCAGGTATGATAAATGTCATATCCAAAACCCTTTATTACTATTATTTTTATAATGAACATTAAATCTTCAGCTTATGACAACAAACATTCAATTTATCAGTATGCCAACGAGCGAAGCTATGGAAGCTTATACATTAAAAAAGCTTGAAAGTTTGTTTAACAAATATGAATCCATTATTCGGGTTGATGTGTTTTTTAAACGCGAAAACTCTCCAAAAGAACTGGGAAGAATTGTTGAAATGGAAGTGAGTATTGCAGGACCAAGAATTCACGCCTCATCCAATGAAAAGAATTACGAAATGGCCGTAAAAAATACCATTAGTGATTTGGAGAAACAACTGAAAAAAAGAAAAGGAACCTTAAAACCTTATTTATAATTATTTGATTGAATTTTTCTTCTAACGTGTTAGAATAGAAAGGTATAGTAGAACTAGTATTGAATTACGGTTGGACTATACCTTTTTCCTTTTTACCGAAATCTTCCCTGTTTTAATCTTTTTTTAAGAAAGTAAGGCTTTTTTAAATCGTATTTTTACAGCATTCAATTTTTACCCCCAAAAGGAATAAACAAAAGAACGGTTTAAGGTAAATGAAACATAAAGTAAATCTCGAAATCGATTAAGGAGATCCCTAAAAAGAAACATTTACCTAAAATACATTTCGATAAACACCTAGCTAGGTTTATGATTTAACAAGAATTACTCACGTAATTCTTGTTTTATTTTTCAATAAATACTTTTGAGATTCTACTACTTGCAATTTTCGCAGCCAAATAACCAAGTACGGTCAAGGTGGAAAAAACAATCAATACATTGGTAAACTCCAACTCTACAGGATAAGGGATTGTTGCTGTAATCATGAACAAGCTGAATTTTTGCTGTAAGATAACGAGAATAACACCAAGAATAACCCCTACGATCATTCCCAGAAAGGTCAATAAAAAGCCTTGATAGACAAAAATCTTTTTTACTTCTTGAACAGTTGCTCCTAAATTGTATAGGGTTTTCAAGTTTGACCGCTTGTCAATAATCATCATGATGATGGCGCCGATCACATTGAACAAAGCAATGATGATGATGAGCGTAAAAATTAAATAGGAAACAAAATTCTCGGTATTGATTACCTTGTAAAAGACGGCATTTAGTTGGGCTCTCGTTTGAACTTGGAATGCAGTTCCTAGCTCATTCTGTAGTGCTTCTGCCAAATCATCCGGATCTGAATTGGCGTCAATCTTTAATTCCAGACTTGTCAGCTGTCTGTCCTGAAAGCGAAGCAATCTTTTTGCTTGATCAAAGGTGACAAAAACATATTTACTTTCAAATTCCTCTGTACCGGTATATAGGCCAACTATCTGAACATTCGTTTTGTAAAAAGCGTTTTGGGGATTGATGAAGCCAGTTCCTGGTTTGGGAAGCATAATTTGTAAGGCTTCTCCAAAATTATAAACTCCAACACTGAGCTTGTTTGAAATGACTCTTCCCAAAACAGCCGTGTTTACATAGTCATAGTCCAACCAATTTCCCACCACAATGGCCGAATCTATTTTGGTGACCTTATTATAATTTGCATCGACTCCCTTGACAAAAGCAATTTCATTCTTCCCATTGTACTCCAAAAAAACACGCTCTTCAATCACTTTTGAAACTTTCAAAACAGCGGTATTATTTTCAAGCACTTGCTGAACCTTGTCGTCAAAAAGAAAGGACTTCCCCTCAGAAGCTGTGATTTTTAAATCGGGCTCAGAGGCATCCAATAGACCGTAACTAAAAGTCCGCAATCCAGAGAATCCCGAAAGAATAATAAATAAAGCAACCGAGCTCACAATGACACCAAAAGAGGCAATAATAGTGATGATATTGATGGCGTTATTGCTCGTCTTAGAAAATAAATAACGTCTTGCTATGTAAAAGGAAAAACGCAAAAGAACCTATCGTTTTTGACGTTTCGGAAGAATATCAGGATTTTTGATCGGATTATCAGTCTTCCCTTGGAGGGCATTGTCAATCCCTTCGATGTAATCCAATGAATCATCTGAGAAAAAGGCGAGTTCTGGCATTCGACGCAATTGGTTCCTTGTTCGTTTCGCCAGTTCATGACGAATTAAAGGAGTATTGGAAATAATTCCCTCCACAATCTCATCTCGCTTTTCAGAAGGAAAAACACTCAAATAAACCTTTGCCAAACCTAAATCGACAGTGACATTCACCTTTGTAACGGTAATAATCACTCCGCGCATCCCATCTTGAGCAGATTTTTGTAATACATCAACAATGTCTTGTTGAAGAATTCCGGCTATTTTTCGCTGTCTATTTGATTCTTCCATGCCGCAAATTTACAATAATTAAGGAGTATAAATTTTGTTTTTGATGGCATAAATAACCAATCCCACTCTATTCTTAACATCCAACTTTGTAAAAAGATTATCGCGATAGCCGTCAATGGTTTTCGGACTCAAACACATGCGATCTGCAATTTCCTTATAGGTTAGCTCGGTACATGCTAATTTCAAAAACGTAATTTCTTTTTCTTTGAGTTGGATGGAACTTTCTTCCTTAGTCAAACTCCGAACTAATAAATTCGCAACCTCCTTGGTATGATAGTATCCGTTTTTAATGGTTTCATTCAAAGCCTTTTCAAGTACGGATTTTTCCGAATCTTTTAACAAATAACCCACCGCCCCAGCTTTGATCATCCTTAAGATCGACGAATCGTCATCCTCTACAGATAGGGCTAGTACTTTTATTTCTGGATGATGCTTTGACAGCCATTCGGTAGCCTCAATGCCATTCATGATAGGCATGTTAACATCCATCAAAATCACCTCCGGATTGGGTATCTCTTTAGAAGTTATTTTTTGCATTAGGTCATTGCCATTTTTGCAGGTAGTCACCACATTAAAATTCTCAAAGGTATTTACCATCTGAGCAATTGCTTGGGATAGCAACGTATGGTCGTCTACTACAAAAACCGGGTGCTTATGCATTTGCATATTCAATTTTCAATGTTGTTCCTTTGCTAAGTTCGGAATTTAATTCCACTTTCGCTCCGATGAGCTTGGCTCTATTGGCAATGTTAAGTAATCCGATTCCTTTTTGTTTGATCTTTTCCATATCAAATCCGATACCATCGTCTTTGGCTACAACTTCCAAACCTTCAGGTTTTGCAGTAAGTTCTACAATCAAATTATTTGCCTTGGAATGCTTGATGGTATTTGAAAAAAATTCCTGTAAAATTCTAAAAATAATGATGCTTGATTTTTGATCTATACTTACTTCCTCATCAGAGGTCGAAAACTGAGCATTGATGAAACTAAGTCTGTTTAATCTATCTATTTCTAATCGAATAGATTCTTTTAAGTTCAATTGCTTGATGGCTTCAGGATTGATCATTTTTGAAAGGGCTCTAACTTCATTCAATCCTTTTGATATGGTTTCAGAAACCTCTTTTGTCTGTTCGTTTGGTTGACTTTGTAATTGAATTTTGGCCAAGGTGAGCAACTGCCCGATATTATCGTGAAGTTCCCAACTAATGTTCCGCAAAGTTTCTTCTCTTATTTCAACCTGAGCTTCAGCAATCTCCTTTTCAAATTCCTCTCGGGCTTTTTCTTGAGCAATGAGCAGTTCGTTTTTCCTTTTCTGAAAAAAAGCAAATAACAACAAAAGCATAAAGGTGATTAAGATGATCACCACCGTTGAAATTATAATGACTGCTTGAGTGGTTTCTTGCTCCATACTAATCCGATGATAAATATTAAATGCATGACTACAATCAAGGTCTCTAACACAGTGAATAGTAGTCGATCTTTCATACCTCCAAGATACAAAAGTGAAAAGAAGGGAAGTGTTCCGAGATAATAGATCAGAAATCCTACCGATATCCAAAAGGGAAGGCTCACTTGAAAGCTGGTTATTTTATTGGAATTCAATAGCTCTTTTAGATATAGAAAAATGAAAGTGGTTATCACGAAACCTAAGATGATTAATGAGTAGGTCTGAAGGCTTTCAAATTGAAAACTTACCGCATACCAAATGTAAAAGAGAACCGATAATACCATCACTAACTTTTTTGAAAACCGCTCTTCAAGGAGTGTGTAATAAATCATCAACAAGGTTGAAAATTCAAAAAAGGTGTAAATGTTATACAACCAGTGATTCCCAGTTGGTCGAAATAGTTCGCCCAGAATATCCGCCAAATAGGCGAATATTAAATAGGCGAAAAAAAAATAAAAGTAGAAGCCTTTAAACTTTTTAAAAAATATGATGGAACATACAATACTTGAGGCTTCTACGCAAGATATTATACTGGGGAAAAAGTCCATGAAAAGATTAGTATGGAGGTGTCGTATTCGCTCGGTTAGCCGATGAACTCAACAAAAACTTATCTTGCTCATTTTGTTGCTGGAATGGGAAGAATGAAGCCTTCTTAACTCGTTTTTTTCGAGCATCATTCAAAAACTTTTGTATTCCGACTGGTTTTCCAATTCCTGAATACAGTGGCTCAAAGGCAGCATCGTCACGACCAGCAATTGTAGTGGTTGGTGTTAAAATGATGGTTTGTCTGCTTCGTAAAACTTCATCCTTGTAATTTTTTGGATAAGAAGTCGGATAAATTCGGAATCCGGTTACAGGAATCTGCTTTTCTTTTGAAATTTTTTCAATGTAGGCAATGTATTGCTTAAGGTCTTCGATACGATACCAATTATACACAGTTGACCTCGTCTCCTTGCCATTGGTTGTTTTCTTCATATAAGCGTCTAAAACTCGCCTAGCACCAGTATTGTATTCGTCAAACATAGCGGCCATTTCTGGATAGGTTAAAGCTTGGGTGGGCCGATCACTATTTGGATAACAAGAAAGGCTATCATTGACGGCTAATTCTGTTTTTTGTTTTGGAAAATCATGAGTATGGTTACACTCTGATTTATAGCTATACAGTGCAAAAAGAACTGTTACCAATGCTAATGCTTTTAGTGTAAAAGATTTCATCGTTGATTTATTTTAAGTTGACAATCAACAATATACGATTTTATTGAAGGAAAAATTTGAGTAAAATTAGAAATAGGGGTTTTTCCCCTTTTAAAAAGGAGTTTTACACTTGCAGTTTATTGATGAAATGAAAGGATATTTGTGTAAGAAATTTTGGTTAAATAATTCTTCTTAGGGAAAGATTGCATGACAAAAAACCTCAATGCTTGCACATTGAGGTTTTTTTATTTTTGTTAACTCTAGAGTTTCTTAGTCTGCTAGAATAATTACCTTATTGTTGTTCAATTCAAGTGTTCCTGAATTGATTGCATATAAAAATTGACCATCCTTAGTTTTGGTAAACTTGTCAGCATAAAGCTCATCAAGCTTAGCCTGTGGACTCTCAATTTTAATTTCACCATCTTTCAATGTAGATACAATGGCCGCGTGATTGTCTAACAATTGAAACTGACCGTCCATTCCAGGAACTGAAACAGATACAATTTCAGAAGAAAACAAAATCGCTTCAGGTGTTACAATTTCTAAATACATAAACTAGTTTTTAAGCTTCCGCTAACATCTTTTCACCTGCGTCAATCGCATCCTGAATAGATCCTTTCAAGTTGAACGCTGCTTCTGGATATTTATCCAACTCACCGTCCATAATCATATTGAATCCTTTGATTGTGTCTTTGATATCAACCAATACTCCAGGGATACCTGTAAACTGCTCAGCTACATGGAAAGGCTGAGATAAGAAACGCTGTACACGACGCGCTCTGTGTACTACTTGCTTATCCTCTTCAGATAATTCTTCCATACCTAAGATGGCAATTATATCTTGTAATTCTTTATATCTCTGTAAGATCTCTTTTACTCTTTGTGCACAGTTGTAATGATCATCACCTAAGATTTCTGGAGTTAAGATTCTTGAAGTTGAATCTAATGGATCAACCGCAGGATAGATACCCAACTCAGCAATCTTTCTTGACAATACTGTTGTGGCATCTAAGTGAGCAAAGGTAGTTGCAGGAGCTGGATCGGTTAAGTCATCCGCAGGTACATATACTGCTTGTACAGAAGTAATAGAACCTTTTTTGGTTGAAGTAATACGCTCTTGCATTGCACCCATTTCTGTTGCTAATGTAGGCTGATATCCTACAGCAGATGGCATACGACCTAATAAGGCAGATACCTCAGAACCTGCTTGCGTAAATCTAAAGATATTGTCTACAAAGAATAATACGTCTTTTCCTTGTGAATCACCAGCACCATCTCTAAAGTACTCAGCGATTGTTAATCCAGATAAAGCCACACGAGCTCTTGCTCCTGGAGGTTCGTTCATCTGTCCGAATACGAATGTCGCTTTTGAATCACGAATTCCGTCTTTATCTACTTTAGACAAGTCCCATCCACCTTCTTCCATAGAGTGCATGAAATCATCTCCGTATTTGATAATTCCTGATTCCAACATTTCACGTAACAAGTCGTTTCCTTCTCTAGTTCTTTCTCCTACTCCCGCGAATACAGAAAGACCACCGTGTCCTTTTGCAATGTTGTTAATCAATTCCTGAATCAATACTGTTTTACCTACACCGGCTCCACCGAATAATCCAATCTTACCACCTTTTGCATATGGCTCAATCAAATCGATTACTTTGATACCTGTAAATAAAACTTCTGTTGAAACGGAAAGATCTTCGAATTTAGGAGCTGCTCTGTGGATTGGTAACCCGCTGTCACCATCTTTCTCCAAATTTCCTAATCCGTCGATCGCCTCTCCAGTTACATTAAATAGTCTACCGTAAATATCTGCACCCACTGGCATTTTGATTGGGTTACCTGTAGCTCTCACTTCAGTTCCTCTTTTCAAACCATCAGTCGCATCCATAGAAATGGTTCTTACCGTATCCTCACCAATATGTTGCTGTACTTCAAGAACTAATTTGGATCCATCTTCTCTATCAATTTCTAAAGAATCAAAAATCTTTGGTAAGTCGCTATTCTCAGTATTGAATTCAACGTCAATTACTGGACCAATGATTTGTGAAATTTTACCTAATGTAGACATATTTTCTATTATTGTTTGTTTATTTAATTCGGCCTATTAAAGCACTTATTTTCAAGGTGCAAAATTAGTTTTTTTTGCCAAGTATAAAAAGTATTCTCAAATAAATTATCAATAAAAAAAAGCTCCAACAAATGTTGGAGCTTTTGATATGATTGAAAGCAATTCTTAGTTGGTCAATTTGATCTCAACTCTTCTGTTGTTTGCTCTACCTTTTCTTGTTTTGTTATCGTCTACTGGGTTATCTTCTCCATAGCCTTTAAACGTTAATCTAGAAGCGTCAACACCAGCTTTAACTAAGTAGTCCATAACGGCTTTCGCTCTCTTCTCAGATAACTTCTGATTGATTGCTTTGCTACCAGTGCTATCAGTGTGTCCTCCAATTGCGAACATTGCCTTAGGATTGTTCTTCATGATTTCAGCGATTGCATCTAATTGCTTAGCTACTCCAGCTTTGAAAGAAGAACGGCCTGTATTGAATAAGATTGATTTTGCTGTAAACTCAATTACTTCGATATCTTTCTTAGCGATTACTGGCTCTGGACATCCATTGTTAGAAGCAGGACCAACTTCGTTAGGACACTTGTCATCCTTGTCTAATACACCGTCACCGTCAGTGTCTGGCCAAGGGCATCCACCATTAGCAGCAGGACCAGCAACGTTAGCACATTTATCATCTTTGTCAACTACACCGTCTCCGTCAGTATCAGGACAACCGTTGTTCGCTTTTGTTCCTTTAGCGTTTGGACACATGTCATCTTTGTCAGCGATACCGTCTCCGTCAGCATCTGGACATCCGTTTAAAGAAGCCAAACCAGCTACGTTAGGACAAGCATCGTCTGAATCTTTAATTCCGTCGCCATCAGCATCTGGACAACCGTTGAATTCTTTCAAACCAGCTTCTTCTGGACAAGCATCGTCTTTGTCATATACGCCATCGCCGTCAGTGTCTTTACCACCAAATCTAATTGCCAAACCTAAAGCATGTTGCGCGTGGTAAGCGATTTTATCAGCAAAACCAATTCTTGACATTGTTTGGTAGTTGATACCTAAGTTCTCGTTTAACCAAATGTTATAACCCAAACCAATATTGAACATTCCTTCTCCCAATTTGTTAGCTTCAGTATATCCACCACCAACTAAGACGAAAGGATCGAACCAACCAGTATCTCCGACCAACATGTTTAAGTCGTACTTTACGTTCACGTCAACACTCCAAAAGAAGAATTCAGGAACATTAACCGTAGTACCAGTTCCTCCATAAATCTTGTCAATCTGGTTGATAGAACCTGCTAATTGTAACGAAAATCCTTTGTCTAAGTACTTTTCACCTGAGATTCTTGTAATGGATGGCATGATGTTCCAGTCACCAGCTCCAAGATAATCTTTAACCTGATCACCGATCGAACCGCTTCCACTTAAGAAATCAATAGCGTTCGCTCCAAAAGTCACAGCCCAAGGATTGTTTTTGTCTTGCGCATTTACATTAGAAACTAATGCTAATGTAAAAACAGCTAACACAGCTAATTTTAATTGTTTCATTATCAAATATTTAAATTAAAAGTTCTTATTTATACATCACAAATGTAAGTTCTTCAACTTTATCTGCAAAGACAAATCTACAAAATCTTACAAAGAATGCAAGTTTTTTTCAGCAATCTAGATAACTCCCAGCGATTTACCAACACTCGTAAAAGCAGCAATTGCCTTGTCCAAATGTTCCTTTTGGTGAGCAGCAGACAATTGCACTCTAATTCGGGCTTTTTCCTTCGGTACTACGGGATAAAAGAATCCAATGACATAAATCCCTTGCTCCAATAATTTATCGGCCATCACCTGACTCAATTTAGCATCGTACAACATAACCGGTACAATCGCAGCATCAGCGCCAACCAAATCGAAACCGGCGGCTTCCATCTTGGATCGAAAGTAATTGGTGTTTTCCTCCAATTTATCCCTCAAACTGGTATCATTCTCAATCATATCAAAAACTTTCAAAGCACCTCCAACAATAGCGGGAGCTAATGAATTTGAAAATAGATAGGGTCTTGATCTTTGACGTAAAATTTCAATAATCTCTTTTTTTCCAGTTGTATAACCTCCCATGGCACCTCCGATTGCTTTTCCTAGAGTTCCTGTTACAATATCTACTCGATCCATAACATTCTTCAATTCCACAGTACCTCTTCCGGTTTTACCAATAAATCCAGTAGCATGACATTCGTCCACCATTACCAAAGCATCGTATTTATCGGCCAAGTCACAGATTTCATCCAACTTCGCTACAATTCCGTCCATGGAAAAAACACCATCGGTCACAATGATTTTGAATCGATGATTGTTTTTATTTGCCTCAATCAGCTGTTCTTCCAAAGAAGCCATATCATTGTTTTGATAGCGATACCTAGCTGCCTTACAAAGACGCACACCGTCAATAATCGAGGCATGATTTAAACTATCGGAAATGATCGCATCTTCCTTGGTCAACAAGGGTTCGAAAACACCACCGTTTGCATCAAAACAGGCAGCGTACAAAATGGTGTCTTCTGTTTGATAGAAATTGGCAATCTTTTGTTCCAATTGCTTATGAATTTCCTGCGTGCCACAAATAAATCGTACGGATGACATCCCGAAGCCATATTCATCCATGGCATCCTTTGCCGCTTGGATTACATCGGGGTGATTGGAAAGTCCTAAATAATTATTGGCGCAGAAATTAATCACCTCTTCTCCGGTACTTATTTTAATAACTGCATCTTGGGAAGAAGTGATGATTCGTTCTTTTTTGAACAATCCTGCTTCCTCTATTTCTTGTAATTCCTTCGTTAATTGATCCTTGATCGTACTGTACATTCTTGTTTAATTTTTTACAAATTTACGGTATAATTATTCAACCTCATGAACCAAAACTTCATCGTTGATATAAACCAATAACTTCTTTTCAACCACATAGTCCATTTGTTGTAAAACGCGAACATAATTTCTTATTTGTTGCTCGTGTTTACTTTCTCGACTTCCTGTTTTGTAGTCAATAATGACCACATTCTGGCCTTCAAAAACCACTTTATCAGGTTTCACAATTTGATAAAAGCCGTCGCTAAATTCGCGTTCGTTTTGTGACTGTATATTTTCTCCAAAGTAATTCGTCAATATGGGATGCTTCACAACAGATCTTAATAACTGTTCTAAAGGGTCCTGTTCAACGCTCGTGATCAATCCCTGGGAGACATAACTTTGACAAACTAGTTGAATATCATCCTCACTAAAAATCTCCGCTAACATCTCATGAATTAAGTTTCCATAATCAATGGCTTGTCCTTGTTTGGTATCCCATAATTTGGAAGAATTATTGAGCAAGGCAAGTTGATGCTCCTGCCATTTGATAGAAGGCAAAGCAGTCAAATTCTCATGTGGATCTTCATCAATTAACAGATTGCTTCTTCTCTCAATGGTTCCAAAATGGTACTCTTGATCTACATCTTTCCATAAGCCTTTCTCCTGGAGAAACTTGATATACAGGCCCGAAAAAAACCTCAAGTTTACTTGACCCTTCGAACTTAATCCGTCTCTCGTGGTAATCACAAACAACTTTTCAATAGCCCTGGTAAACGCCACATACATTAAATTGATATTGTCCAGTTCACCATGACTCCGACTTTCCTCATAAATCTCTAATCCGGCAGCACCTGTTTTTGATAGGTTCTGATTGATATCCACCATTAACTCGGGAAAATCGATATGAATTTCCTTCGGATTCATCCAACTTTTATCACCGTTATTTCGATAGATATCCTCGTCACTCGGGAAAATAACCACAGGGAATTCCAATCCTTTGGATTTGTGAACGGTCATGATACTGACCGCATTACTCTTTTGAACCGCAGAAATACTCAGTTTATCTTTTCTAACATCCCAGAATTCGAGGAATTTTTGAATGTCATCACCCTTCTTTTGGCGACCCAATATTACATCTAGAAAAAATTGAAGGTGAGCATCCGAGGATTTTGTGAATCTAAAACTTCGCACAACTTCTTCCACTTGATCATAAAGCGACAGGAATGGAAAATCGGCTACACGAAAGTCAATATCATAGGTTTCTAACTTTTGAAATAATTGATGGACATCTAGATCAATCATTTCAGCAAAAAATTGATGTCGCGGAATTTCAATCTGAAGATGATTGTGCAGAAAATATAAGATTTCGAACAAGGTAAGTTGATCTTTCGAATTGCTGAAGAAGCGAAATAAATTGATAATAAACTTAACTTTCGGACTATTCTCCAACAATAGGGTTTCTGAGGATACAATATCGATTCCCTTTTCAGAAAGGTAATTCGCAATCACCACACCTTCGGCCTTTTTTCGAACCAAAACACAAAGCTCATCCAAACGATAATCGGACTCTATGTTTTGAATTATGGCATGTACGCTCTTGGCAAAATTTGTGGCTTTATCGTCTTCGTCTAGTTTTTTATCTATGAATTGAAGCGACACGTAACCTCCACTCTGGTGATTGGTTTGTTGATTGTTCTCATTACGATACAATTCGGCATATCCCTCATTGCTAAAAACCTCTGAAATACTTCGAAAGAAGTCGTTATTGAACTCAATAATTTCAGAATAACTCCTGTAATTTTTTGGTAATCGATGGATTTCTTTATCCACTTGAAACAAGTTGTGTTTTTCGGAGCCAAGTTCAATAAATTGCTCAGCCTGACTCCCTCTCCATCGATAAATTGATTGTTTGGCATCACCCACCAGAAACAATGCGGCGTCCTCTTGAGCCAAAGCATTTCTCAGCAGGGGAATTAAATTTTGCCATTGCATTTTTGAGGTATCCTGCATTTCATCAATGAAGAAATATTGAAAACGCATGCCCAACTTTTCATAAATGTAAGGTACAGGCTGACCTTTGATACTTTCAGAAATATATCGATTAAATTCAGAGTTCAATTGAATATTCTTTTCCTCCTTGATGGTCTCTAGTTCTTGATAAATGTTGGTAATGACCGCCACCGGATTCAAATTTTTCAAAAATATTTCGGTCAAACTTATTTGACCATACAACTGATAACACTTATTAAAAAACTCTTCAATGGTCGAGGAAAGTGCGTTAATTACAGATGCTATGTCAGGTGCAGTGGATTTTTTATAGAAGTTTTGATTTTCAAGTGCCTTTTGAATGGTAGCACTTCGCGCCCAGAATTTAAACTTTGGGGACATTTGGGAAACATCTCTGAAAAAATTCGGAATGATACTGCGATTAAAATCACTAGGTTGTAACCCTTTTTGATCGATGAGTTCTCCAAATTCAATTCCGATGGATTTCAATTCGTTCTCCATCAAAACCGATTTCTTTTTAAGATTGGTCTTTAACTCTTGAAAGGAATCGAGGGATTTTTCTGAGATTGCCTTGATGTGTTCTATATCATCTTCTTTCAATAGAATTTTTGCCACCTCGTTTAATTCTCTGGAAATGTCCCATGATTTATCTTCATCGGCTTTTGAAATGGAAAAATCGATTAAAAAATCAGTGATTTGTTGGTCTTTACCAATTTTAGCAATCAATTGCTCCACGGCTTCATTCAACAAGACATTCACTTCCAGCTCAACATCAAAATTCATGGGTAGTTTGAGGTCGAAGGCGAAACTTCGAATTAACTTATGCGTAAAACTATCTATGGTTTGGATGGAAAATGCCGTATAGTTCTGTAGAATGGCCTCCAACACTAGTGAACTGCGCTTTACCAACTCTTTAAATTCCACATTCAAGTTTCTTCGAACATCTTCAATTAGATCGTTCGATTCCCCTTTTGATAAAGTTTTGAGATTCTCAACAACCCGTTCCTTCATTTCTTGGGCCGCCTTATTTGTGAAGGTAATTGCTAAAATCTTCTGAAAGGTAAAAGGATCTTTGCTACCTAGAATGATTTGCATGTACTCTCTGGCAATGGTATAGGTTTTTCCACTACCCGCAGATGCATTGTAAACATGAAATGTCGGTTGCTTTTGCACAATTCAATTGGATAAGTACAAAAACGAAGATAACGAAAAGATCACTTGTTTGGCGACTTATCCTAAGCCAACATCAAGACTCATCATTACGATGAATCCGCCAATAAATCCGAGCGTGGCGATATCCGTGTATTTATCACGTTGGGTCTCAGGGATCACCTCTTCCACCACCACAAAGATCATCGCTCCAGCTGCAAAGGCCAAGGCATAAGGCAATATGGGTTGAAAGAAAGAAACCGCCAATGCGCCAAAAACAGCAGCTACAGGTTCAACAATGGCAGATAGTTGTCCGTACCAAAAACTTTTTCGTCGTGATACTCCTTGCCTACGCAATGGCATGGCAACGGCAAATCCCTCCGGAAAATTCTGGATACCAATCCCAATGGCCAAACTTATGGCAGCAACAATCAATTCTGTCTGTTCTGCTCCTACCAAGGTCGAGGCTGCACCAAATAAAACGCCAACTGCCAATCCCTCGGGAATGTTATGTAGGGTTATGGCTAGCACCAACAAAGTCGTTTTATGCCAATTGGTTTTGACTCCTTCGGCTTCATTCTCCTTAAAATTGATGTGCAGGTGCGGCAACCATTTGTCCATCCCAAACAAAGCGAAAGCTCCTAGACCAAATCCCAGTGCCGCGGGAATCACTTTTATAAATCCTTCTCCCGGACTATTATCAATAGCTGGAGAAAGCAAACTCCAAAAACTGGCCGCAACCATTACTCCGCCCGTAAAACCAAGCATGCCATCCAAGACGGCGCGATTCATCTTTTTAAAGAAAAAAACCAAACTAGCTCCCAAAGCTGTAAGTCCCCATGTAAAAAGGGAGGCATACAAGGCCGCTAAAATGGGATGCTCTTTTCCAAATGCTACAAGTTGATCGAAGTATGTCATGGTGTTTGAATGTATAAGTTTGAGGCGATTTTCTTTGAAATGTTCAATTCTCTTTTATCAATCTTTATGTGGATGGAATCATCGTAGTCTTCCTTAGCCATTACAGCAATCTCATCTCCCAGTTTCACAGCCTGACGATCTAAATATTTAAGAAAATCTGAAGAAGAATCTTTCACTCCAATACAAATTCCTTTTTCACCAGGATGTAAATTCGACAGCAAGGTTTTCTCAACTACATGATAATTTCCATGCTTGTCAGGTATCGGATCTCCGTGAGGATCTTTCTTTGGAAAGCCTAAAAAAGCATCCAACTCTTCAATTAATTTGGGTGATTTGATATGTTCCAATTGCTCCGCCACATCGTGCACCTCATCCCAAGAAAAATTTAGTTTATCAACCAAGAAAACTTCCCATAAACGATGCTTTCTTACAACAGAACAAGCAATATGCTCACCTTCCTTGGTCAAACGAACACCGTAATACTTCTTGTACTCTATCAATTTTTTTTCCGACAATCGCTTGATCATGTCGGAAACCGACGAAGCCTTCGTTTCTAGTTTCTTGGCAATATCATTGGTGCTCACTCCATCTTTTGTTATGGAGCTAAGCTGATATATTGCCTTTAAATAATTTTCTTCTGACTGACTAAACATAGAATTGTAAAGTGCAAAGCTACAAAATTTGATGAATTAAAATAAATTTTTAGACTTGTCTAATTTTTAAATTATATTTGCAAAAATTTTTGACGAATGAGATTGATTATTGCCTTTTGTTTTTCAATGCTTACGAGTGTTGTTTTCGGACAAAAAGTATCGGGAAAAGTAGTGTCGAAATCGGGAGAACCCATCCCTTTTGCATCGGTCTATATTGAAAATGAAAAAATTGGAACAGCTACCAATATTGATGGGTACTATGAATTAGAACTTCCTGAAGGAACTTACACATTATATGCTAGAAGCCAAGGATTTCGAACACTGAGCAAAAAAATCCAATTAAATAATTCCACGCTTACCATTAATTTCGAATTGTTTGAAGATCTTTTAAACCTCGATGAGGTCGTTGTGAGTGCTACAAGAAATCGCGTTGAGCGAAAGAAAGCCCCAGTGATTGTCTCAACCTTAAGTCCGCGATTGCTAACGGCGACCCAATCGCTTTCTATAGCAGACGGATTGAACTATGCGCCAGGAGTTCGCGTAGAGGCAAACTGTCAAAATTGTGGATTCACCCAAGTACGACTTAATGGATTGGATGGCGGTTATACCCAAGTTTTATTAAACAGTAGACCTGTTTTTACCTCCTTGATTGGAGTGTACGGATTGGAACAAATTTCGACAAATATCATCGAAAAAGTGGAAGTCGTAAGGAGTGGAGGTTCAGCCTTGTACGGATCTAATGCTATTGCTGGTACAGTAAATGTGATCACCAAAGACCCGGTTCTCAATACTTGGGAAGTTGGTAGTAACTTTGCTTTAATTCGTGGTGAAGCCATTGATCAAAACCTTAATTTTAACACTTCCGTAGTTTCTGATGATTTGACCAGTGGCATCTCTTTATTCGGAACCAATCGTAATCGCGATAGCTATGATGCCAACGGTGATGGATTTACGGAATTGGTAAAAATTCGGAATACCACCTTAGGCGGAAAAGCCTTTTTAAAACCTACTGATTTAAGTCGATTATCAGTAAATCTCAACGTAATTCAAGAATACCGTCGTGGTGGAGACCGTTTGGATTTGGCTCCTCAATTCACCGATATCGCCGAAGAATTAAGACACGATACCTTTATTGGTGGAGCAGATTATGAGATTTCCAGCAAAGACAATTCAGAAAAGTTTCAAGTGTATACCTCAGTTTCAAGAACCAATAGAGACAGCTACTATGGCGGACTTGGAGGAGAGCGAACCAGACAGGATAGTATTTTAGCAAATAACGCTTTTGGTAAAACCAAGGATCTTGCTTGGGTAAATGGAATCCAATACACCAAAAAACTAAACAACAACGATGTTCTTACCCTCGGATCGGAGTACAACCATTCCAATACCGAAGACCGCATTGCAGGTTACAATCGATTGATTGATCAAACCGTGAATTCTTTTGGAACCTACGCCCAATACGAATGGAAGCCATCGAACCGATTTACGGCATTGATTGGAGGTCGTTTGGACAATGTTTCTGTAAAAGGGAACTATACCGTTGGTAGTATCAATCGAAATGTTGACATCAACAAAACAGCTTTCTCTCCTCGTCTAACGGTTTCATACAAACTCAATAATTCGTTGAAATTTAGAGGTGGATATGCTCGTGGATTCCGAGCGGCTCAGGCCTTTGATGAGGACTTGCATATTTCTAGCGTTGGTGGAGAGCCTCAGTTTGTAATTCTTTCGGATAATTTACAAACCGAATTCTCCAACGCCTACACCGGATCTTTCAATTACTCAAAAAACATCAATCTGTTGCAATTGGACTTCCTAGTAGAAGGGTTCTACACAACTTTGGAAAATCCTTTTACACTGGTAAGTACCGGAGCAGCATTGCCGAATGGTTCTATTATTGAAGAAGTTAGAAATGGTTCGGGAGCAAGAGTTTTTGGTTCTAATTTTGAATTTGGTGTGTCTCCAAATCAGAAATGGCAATTTCAATTGGGAGGAACCCTTCAGGCTGCCCAATATAATGATCCGCAAATCTTATTTGAATCAACAGGAGCTCCGGGAGAAACCGATATTGTCATCGACGAGTTTGTTCGCAATCCGAATTTTTATGGATACTTGAACGCCACGTGGATTCCAAGCAAAGAATTTACGGTGGATCTAACCGGAACCTATACGGGATCCATGATTGTACCACGAGTGATCAGTGATACCGGTTTTCTTCAACTGAATGAAGTAAATCCGTTTTTAGACCTAAACTTAAAGCTGGAACATCATTTCGACTTTAGCGAGAACTTTATGACTACGCTTTCATTAGGGGTAAAGAATATGTTTGATAGCTTTCAAGATGATTTTGACTCAGGACCGGGAAGAGATTCTGACTATATTTATGGGCCAATTGCCCCACGAACTTTTTTTATCGGATTAAAATTTGGCAAACATCATTAACATAAAATCAAAGACTTATTTCAAAAAACGATTGCTTAGCATCATGGCGATTGTCTTTTTGTGTTTTTCAAATGTAACTCAAGGTCAATCCCAGAAAATTAACTGGATATCCTTTGAGCAATTGGATGATTCGTTGAGTATCAAACCAAAAAAAGTGTTCATCACCTTTTATGCGGATTGGTGTGTTTACTGCAAAAAAATGGATCGAACCGGTTTTCAGGATTCAGAAGTTATTTCACTAATAAACGAGTCTTATTATGCTGTAAAAATGGATGCCGAATCGACCGAGGAAATTGCTTTCGAAGGAAAAATTTTTAAGAATCTCGAAGTTGGCAAAAAAAGAAGACCCAATCACCAATTGGCCCTACTTTTAGCGAGTCGGAAAAATGTTCCCTTTACCCTACCTGCAACCATCATTTTGGATGAAAACTTTAACGTCACCAGCCGATACTTTGAGTACTTATCGCCTCAAAAGCTTCAAGAAATCTTGAGAGAAGAATAATGTAAATAGTGCTTAATGGGTGCTGTTCCAAATTCGACCACTACCATCACGTGCTCCAAAACTGTACACCACTCCTAGCGAAGGGTACACGTGAGACCGTTGACTCTCATAATTACTGTAGGAATACTTGTACATTATTTGAGCATTGATTCCGTAATGGGAAGAAATCCAGAACGTATTACCAACACCAAAATTAAGGGTTGGCGTGAATCGTTTGGCTTGAATAAAACTACCTCCGATGAGCACATAAGGTACGCTAGTGTCATATCCATTCCCAAAATCATAGCGCAAGGCACCATCAAAAGTGGTATATTCTTGATTGTCGCCAATTGCAGTAGCAAATGATGCTACCATCGAAAAATTGGATTTGAAATATCTGGCAACGGTAAATCTAGGTGTTTGATACGCTATTTGTCCGCCAACAATGGAAGCATCAGGTTTGGTATAACCTGCGAAAGCCGTGCTAATACCAGCCACCCATTTGTTGGTCTCATTCTGAGAATACAAGGAACATGCGAAAAAAATGCTGCAAATCGTGAGGGAAATTCTCTTCATCATAAGATCAAATTATACTTTCTTTAACTTTATACAAGCAAATATATTGTAAAAATGATGCAATGGTTTCATTCAATAGGTAGTACATTTGCAAAAATTCTAATTTTTTGAGCTTCCAGAAAATTGTCGACCAATACAAAGGGTCTTCCAAACTAAATCAGGTAGTTCAACAACTAAAACCTGATCAAAACCATTTCCAAATTTCAAATTTGGTAGGATCTTCATTGTCTTTTGTTTTGGCAGAAGCCTTTCAAAAATCAGAATTTCCATTCTTGTGTGTCTTTGATGACAAAGAGGAAGCAGCCTATTATTTAAATGATTTAGAGCTTTTACTTGGGGATAAAGATGTGCTTTTTTACCCTTCTTCGTATCGCCGACCTTATCAAATTGAAGAAACGGATAATGCCAACGTATTACTTCGTTCGGAAGCATTGAATCGTATCAATTCGAGAAGAAAAGATTCGATTATTGTGACCTATCCCGAAGCACTTTTTGAAAAAGTCATTACCAAGAAAGTCTTTGAAAAGAACACATTAAGAATCAATGTTGGGGATTCGCTTTCCCTTGATTTTGTGAATGAAGTCCTTTTTGATTATCAATTCAAAAGAGTGGATTTTGTGACAGAACCTGGAGATTTTTCAGTTCGAGGTGGAATCATTGACGTTTTTTCTTTTTCTCATGAAGAACCCTATCGAATTGAATTTTTTGGAGACGATGTAGAAAGCATTCGAACTTTTGATATTGAAACTCAATTATCCAACGAGATACTTAAAAAGTTGGTGATTGTTCCCAATTTTGAAAGCAAGTCCATTCAAGAAAAGCGAGAAAGTTTTTTTGACTATTTATCAAATAAGACTCGGATTTTCATCAAATCACCAACACTTACCAAACATCAACTGAACAGCTTGTTCAAAAAAGCAGAAGTCAATTTTGAGCAATTATCCAAAGAATTAAATCATTCCAAGCCTTCAGAACTGTTTTGCAACGAGGAATTGATCACATCCGAACTACCAAAATTTACCCATGTGATTTTTGGGAATTTGGACAAGACTTTAATCCAAGGATCCGACGAATCAATTGTGTTTGATGTAAAACCGCAGCCAGCATTTAACAAACAATTTGATCTTCTCATTGACGATTTAAAATCCAAGGACGAAGCTGGCTACAAGACTTTCTTGTGTTGTTCAAACGAACAACAAGTAAAGCGTTTTAAAGACATTTTTGAGGATCTAAATAGCAATTTGCATTATACATCCATTGTGCTTCCGCTTTTCAATGGCTTTATTGATCACGACGCCAAAGTGGTTTGCTATACCGATCATCAGATTTTTGAACGCTACCACAAGTTCAAGATTAAAAATGGCTATGCAAAAAAACAGGCCATTACACTCAAAGAACTCAATACCCTTGAAATTGGTGATTATGTAACCCATATCGATCATGGTATCGGAAAATTTGGCGGACTCCAAAAAATTGAGGTAGAAGGTAAAAAACAGGAAGCCATCAAGCTGATTTATGGCGATCGCGATATTCTTTATGTGAGTATTCATTCGCTTCATAAGATTACCAAGTTCAATGGAAAGGATGGGAAAACTCCTAAAATTTACAAGCTTGGATCTGCGGCATGGAAAAAGGTCAAACAAAAAACCAAGGCTCGTGTTAAGCATATCGCCTACAACTTGATTCAGCTGTACGCCAAACGAAAGATGAAAAAGGGTTATGCCTTTGGGCCAGACACCTTTATGCAACACGAATTGGAAAGTAGTTTTTTGTACGAAGACACTCCCGATCAATTGACCTCCACTCAAGATGTCAAAAGAGACATGGAGAAAGAGCAACCTATGGACCGATTGGTCTGTGGAGATGTTGGTTTTGGAAAAACAGAGGTCGCCGTAAGAGCTGCATTTAAAGCCGTAGACAACGGAAAACAAGTGGCTGTTTTGGTGCCTACAACCATTCTTGCTTTTCAACATTTTAAGACCTTTTCAGAACGATTGAAAGACTTCCCTGTTCAAATCGATTACCTGAATCGCTTCCGAACTGCAAAGGAGAAAAGGGAAGTTATAGAAAACATCAACAATGGGAAAATTGATATTGTTATTGGAACACATCAATTGACCAATCAACAAATAAAATTTAAGGATTTAGGACTCTTGGTCATTGATGAGGAGCAAAAATTTGGTGTTGCTGTGAAAGACAAACTGAAAACCATCAAAGAAAACGTTGACACCTTAACGCTCACCGCTACCCCAATTCCAAGGACACTTCAATTTAGTTTGATGGCGGCAAGAGATTTGTCGGTGATCAAAACTCCTCCTCCAAACCGGCATCCCATCGAAACGAATATCATACGGTTTTCAGAGACCACCATTCGTGATGCAATAACCTACGAGATCAATAGAGGCGGACAAATTTTCTTCATCCACAATCGCATAGAAAACATAAAGGAAGTTGCCAGCATGTTGCAACGCCTAGTTCCTTCCGCCAAAATAGGCATAGGCCATGGCCAGATGGAAGGCAAAAAACTCGAACAGTTGATGATGCAGTTCATGAACGGTCATTTTGATGTGTTGGTATCAACCACCATTATTGAAAGCGGATTGGACGTACCCAATGCCAATACCATCTTTATCAACAATGCCAATAATTTTGGTCTTTCCGACCTTCATCAGATGCGAGGAAGGGTTGGTAGATCCAACAAAAAAGCCTTTTGCTATTTCATCACTCCGCCTTACCACATGATGACCGACGATGCCAGAAAAAGGATCCAGGCCGTTGAGCTATTCTCTGACTTAGGAAGTGGTATCCATATTTCCATGAAAGATTTGGAGATTCGAGGAGCAGGTGATTTGTTGGGAGCTGAGCAAAGTGGATTCATCAATGATATCGGATTTGAAACCTACCAAAAGATTTTGGCAGAAGCAATTGAAGAATTGAAAGAAAATGAATTCGCTGAACTTTACAAGGACTCTCAACCAGAGCAAAAGGAGTTTGTAAAAGAAGTCAATATTGATACTGATTTTGAAATCTTATATCCAGATGATTACATCAACTCCGTAACTGAACGGTTGAGTTTGTATAATGATTTGGCAGCTGTTTCGGACGAAGAAGAACTATTGAAATATACCAATGAAATCATTGACCGATTCGGTAGTTTACCAACACAAGTGGTCGATTTGTTTGATAGTGTACGCATTAAGTGGTTGGCAAAATCCTTAGGAATTGAAAAAATCATCTTGAAGCAAAAGCGAATGATTGGCTATTTTGTATCCGATCAACAAAGCGAGTTTTACCAAACAGAAGCCTTTACAAGGGTGCTTCAATATGTTCAAAAGAACTCTAGAAGCTGTGTAATGAAAGAAAAACAAACCAAAAACGGATTGCGATTACTCATTACCTTTATCAAAATTGATTCGGTACAAAAGGCCTTACAAACCCTTCAAAAAATTTAAGAATGCTGGTTGATTTTCAATCTTTATCGGACGAATCAAAAATCTGGATTTACCCTTCTAGTCGAAAATTTTACAAAGAAGAAATTGGCGAGATAGAAGCCCAGGTCAAAGATTTTGTGACAACCTGGAAATCTAAGGATGAAAATTTTAAAGCTTCTTTTGAGATAAAATACAACCGCTTCATTGTGCTAGCCGCCGAAGATTCAAAAGCGCCATTAAGCGGTGCTGAAATTGATGAATCCGTAGCCTTCATCATTTCCCTACAAAGCAAATATGATGTGATCTTGTTGGATCGCTTAAATGTTTGCTTCAAACAAGGAGAATTTGTGCAATACAAAGACCTCAAGGAATTTAAAAAACTGATTAAAAACAAATCGGTTTCTAAAAAGTCCATTATCTTCGACAACCTAATTTCCAACCTTGCTGATTACAGAGAATTTTGGGAAATTCCGATCACAGATAGTTGGTATAACAGGTTTCTGAAGTAATGCAATCGACCACTGTAAAAAATCTTTTATTACTCCTCCTCGCTTCCTTATTGATTAGCACTTCTGGCGTACTTGGCAAGTACATCGATATGCCTGTTGAAGTCATTATTTGGTTTCGTGCTTTCTTTGCGATGATACTGTTGTATGGCTTTTGTAAAATCAAAAAGCAAGATTTGAGGATAAAGTCTCCCAAACACAAAATTCCTTTTTTGTTAGGGGGGATTTTTATGGCAGTGCATTGGATTACTTATTTCTATGCCCTGAAGCTGTCTAATGTTGCTTTGGGTGTTTTATCGCTATATACATTCCCCATTTTTACCGCCATTTTAGAACCCGTTTTCCTAAAGATAAAATTCAATCCTAGGTACATCATTCTAGGCATAATTGTACTCATTGGTTTGTATGTCTTAACTCCCGATTTAGATTTCAAAAACAGTTATGTCCAAGGAATCTTGATTGGCCTGTTTTCTGCCTTGTGTTATGCGATTCGAATTCTGATTTTAAGCAATATGTAGGTTCCTACAACGGAACGGTTTTAATGCTTTACCAGACAGTTGTGATTAGTGTGCTTCTTTTCCCGACATTATTTTTCATGGATTTATCGGCCCTTCAGAGTCAATTGCCCTACATCCTTATTTTAGCCGTAGTAACCACCGCAACGGGTCACAGTTTGATGCTTCATGCATTGAAATTCTTTTCGGCCACAACGGCTTCCATCATTAGCAGTCTTCAACCTGTATTCGGAATCTTATTGGCCTTTATTTTCCTCAATGAAATTCCAGTTCAAAACACCTATATCGGAGGAGCTATCATACTCTTTGCTGTTTTGATTGAAAGTATCAAAAGTCGGAATGACTAGATGACTTCAAACTGCTTTCCGGGCAAAGGTCGAAGGACTCCTTTCAGTTCTAATCCCAGCAATAGGGAAGATAGTTTATGAATGGGGATTTCGGTTTGTAAGGCAATAATGTCTAGCAACTGTCTCCCGTTTTCTAATAGGTAATCATGAATTCGCTGTTCTTCATCATCTAATTCTACAAAAAGTTGCTTTTGAATGCTCTTTTCTAAGTTCTCTTCTGGAATATCCCAATTTAGATATCCAATAACATCCTCTGGTTGGGTAACCATGATGGCCTGATTGTTTTTGATCAAGTTGTTACACCCTTTGCTGAAAGTGTCTTTTATTCGGCCTGGTACCGCAAAAACATCTCTGTTATAGGAGTTTGCAATATCTGCAGTAACTAAAGAACCTCCCTTTTCAGCTGATTCAATCACAATTGTCGCTTGGGATAATCCTGCAATAATTCGGTTTCGTTTCAAAAAATTCTCTCGTAAGGGTTGTTCGTTATGCCAAAATTCAGAAATGAATCCGCCTTTCGATTCGATTTCAGAAACATACCTTTTGTGGATTTTAGGATAGGTATGACTCAGCCCGGTGGCCATTACGGCAATGGTAGACAAATTACAGTCCAAAGCCTCTTTATGAGCACAAATATCGACCCCATAAGCAAAGCCGCTTACGATAGTTGGGTCATATTTTCTGAGGGATTGGATTAATTCCTTGCAAAAATCTCGCCCATAGGAAGTCATGTTTCTCGTCCCTACAATGGAGATCATTCTTCGGTTCTCAAAACTGAAATTGCCTCTCTTAAAAAACAAAATGGGTCCATCGATGCAGTGTTTCAAATACTCAGGATAACTGTCATTCAAAAAGTATTCAAACTCAATTTGATGGCTTAGAATAAACTCCAATTCGTTCTCAGCAGCTTCTAGTGTAGAGGTGTCCTTCAAACTATCAAGGGTAAGGGTTCCTATTCCATCAATCTTTTGTAGTAGATGTGTTTTTTCTTCAAAAATTCCGGATGCGCTGCCAATAATGGAAATTAATCTTTTAGCAATACGATCTCCAATTAATTTACTCTTTTGCAGGCGTAGGACTGCAAGTAATTCTTTCTTTTCCATAGATTTTCAATAGCAAGCTCAAGATAGAAATTTTTGTTGATAATTTTTTTGCCTTCGAATGTCTTCGCATGCATATTTTTCTAAATTTGTTTACTATGAATTTAGACAAGTACATTAGCGATTTATTATACAGACACAATTGTGTAATTGTTCCAGATTTTGGTGGGTTTATCAGCAATACGAAGAGTGCTAAAATTGATGCCGAAAGTCATTCTTTTTATCCTCCTTACAAGCAAATTAGCTTTAATGCACATCTGAAACAAAACGATGGTCTTTTGGCCAATCACATCGCTAAAACTGAGAATATTTCATACCAAAAAGCCACTTCAGCCATTTCTTTGGCGGTCATTAAATGGCAAAACAAACTTCAATCCGGATCGGTTGAATTGGAGAAAATTGGAAAATTGTCTTTGAATGACCAAAAGCAATTTGTTTTCAATCCGAATTACGAGACCAATTACCTAACAAGCTCTTTTGGATTGAGCAGCTATCAAAAACAACCAGTTCCGCAAGAGACCAAAGTGATTCCAATCACAACGCCACAAAAACGTTCCTATGGTTCTGTTGCCTCCTATGCAGCAGCTGCGGCAGTGGTCTTAACACTCGGATTCTTCGGATTAAGAGAATACAATACCAATCAGCACAACCAAATCATTGCCGATCAAGAGAAGGCATTGGAAAAAAAGATTCAAACCGCAACTTTTGTCATTGAAAATCCACTTCCGACTTTAGAATTCGAAGTAAAGAAAGCCAAATTAAAACCATATCATGTCATTGCTGGAGCTTTCCAATTCCCAGAAAACGCAACCAAAAAGCTCAAACAATTGAAAGCGAAAGGGTACAATGCTAGCATCATTGGGAAGAACAAGTGGGGCTTAACTCAAGTGGCCTTTGCAAGTTTTGAAAATAGAAACCAAGCCATAAATACCTTATACCGAATTCAAGATACGGTTTCTGAAGACGCCTGGTTATTGGTAAAAAAGTAAGACTTTCTTCATTTTCTAGGCTATCTTTGCAGAAATTTTAATGTGATGGATGCAAAGACACCCAAAGACTCCTTAACAATTTTAACGGACCTTGTTTTACCAGGAGAAACCAATTACCTCGACAATCTTTTTGGAGGGGAATTGCTAGCACGAATGGATCGAGCTTGTAGTATTACAGCCAGAAGACACTCGAGAAGAATTGTTGTAACTGCATCCGTTAATCATGTGGCTTTCAATAAAACCGTTCCTGTGGGAAGTGTGGTGAACATTGAAGCCAAAGTATCTCGTGCCTTTTCGTCATCTATGGAGATTTTTGCAGATGTGTGGATCGAAGACAGACAATCAGGACAACGCACCAAAGTAAATGAAGGTATTTACACATTCGTTGCGGTTGATGAAACAGGAAAGCCTGTAAAAGTTCCGCAAATTGTTCCAGAGACTGACTTGGAAAAGGAACGCTATGATGGAGCACTTCGAAGAAAACAACTGAGCTTGATTTTGGCCGGAAAAATGCAACCAAATGAAGCCACAGAGTTGAAAGCCTTGTTCAGCGAATAACTCCCAAAAAATTGATTGTATATTAGCTTAATCGCTTAACAATCAATCAATGATCCAATCTTACAAAAAAAATCCCACCCTTTCCGATTCGTATGATGCCATAATCATCGGTTCTGGTATGGGTAGTCTGGCCACAGCAGCGGTCTTATCCAAAGCAAAGAAAAGAGTACTGGTCCTGGAACGCCATTATACGGCCGGAGGATTTACCCATATCTTCAAACGCAAAGGTTTTGAGTGGGACGTGGGGATCCATTACATCGGAGAAGTTCAAAAACCCACCTCAGTAATTCGCAAAGTATTTGATTACATCACTGATAGCAAGCTCAAATGGGCCGATATGGGCGAGGTTTATGATAAGATCATTGTTGGTGAAAAAAACTACGACTTTGTAAAGGGCGTTGAGAACTTTAAAAATAAAATGAAGGCCTACTTCCCAGAGGAAAAAGAGGCAATTGATGCATATGTCGGACTTGTTTTTGAGGCAGTAAGCAAAGGACAAGGCTTTTACATGGATAAAGCATTACCCCCTCTTGTTAGCAAGCTCTTCGGAAGGCGAATGCGCAACCCTTTTTACAAATTTTCAGATCAAACAACCTATGACGTTCTTAAATCAATCACTGATAATGAAGAATTAATCAAGGTATTAACTGGACAATATGGTGACTATGGATTGCCTCCCAAACAAAGTAGCTTTTACATGCATGCCACTGTTGCCCGACATTATTTCTCGGGCGGAAACTTCCCCGTTGGAGGTTCGTCGCAGATTGCCAATACGGTAGATCAAGTGATAGAAAGGGCTGGAGGCACAATTCTGATCAGTGCTGTTGTGGACGAAATCATTGTCAAACAAAACAAAGCCATTGGAGTGAAAATGGCCGATGGTAAAACTCTTTTAGCACCTACGATAATATCAGGAGCCGGAATTATTAATACCTATTCCAAGCTCCTTCCTGCTGAAGTATTCCATAAATTTCAATTGCAACAAAACCTTACCAAAATCAAGAGATCTGTAGCACACGCCTGCCTGTATCTCGGATTGGAAGGCTCTCCTAAAGACTTGGGACTTCCCAAAACAAACTATTGGATATATCCCGAAGATTTAGACCATGATGCCGCAGTTGACAATTACCTTCAGGATATTTCTAATGAATTCCCTGTCGTTTACATTTCCTTTCCAAGTGCCAAGGATCCAGATTGGGCAAATCGATATCCGAACAAAAGTACCATCGATATCATTACCCTTCTTCCCTATGAAATTTTTGATAAATGGGAGGACACCAAATGGATGAAACGAGGAGAAGCCTATGAGTCCATAAAAGAAAATATTACCAATCGATTGTTGGAGGTTCTTTACAAACATGTGCCGAATGCCAAAGGAAAAATTGTTCATCAAGAACTCTCAACTCCTCTAACTACCAAACATTTTGTCAACTATGACGAAGGCGAAATTTATGGTTTGGATCACAGTCCCGATCGATTTAGGCAACGATTTTTAAAGCCTAGAACTCCCATTAAAAACTTGTACCTCACAGGTCAAGACATTGTTACGGCTGGAGTAGCTGCGGCACTTTTTTCTGGAGTGATTACAGCTTCTGCAATCACCGGCAAAAATATTATTGGAAAAATAATGAAACGATAACTAGCGTTTCAAAATCCATTGAGAGGGATTCAGGCGTTTTGTGTTTTTGAAGAGTACAAATACCAAGGTTGTTTTTTGAGTCACCTTGTTGGTGAAAATCTTACCAATTTTCTGACCAGTAACTACCTTATCCCCTGTTTTTACCAAGGTAGATTCTAAGTTTTTATAGGTACTGATATAATTTCCGTGTTGTACCAATACATTTTTCCGTCCCCCTGTACTTTTCTGGATAGCTAAAACTTCACCATCAAAAATACTCTCTGCCATCGATCCTTTTCGGGTTGTGAAATGCAATCCCGTACTGTTTATGGTAATTCCGCTTAAGGTCGGGTGAGGTTGAACTCCGAACCTTCGGGTGATGATGCTCTCTTTCACCGGCCAAGGTAGTTTCCCTTTGTTCGTTTCAAACTTTGAAGCCAAAGCCTTCGCTTCCGGACTTAATATGAATTCGTTTTTCTTTGAGGTGGTCGATTTCTTCGAAGCCTTTCGATTGGCTCTTGCAATCGCCTCTTTAATCAACTTATCAATCCTGGCGGCGATTCGTTTTTCCTCTTTGATTTTTTTCTGTAAATCTCGTTTGTAACGGCGTTCTCGTTTCTTGATATAAGTAATCAGCTGCTCCTGCTCTTTCTTATCATTTTCAATGAGCTGTTTTTGCTCTTCCTCTTGAAGAATCAATGAATCTTTCAACGATTTTTGAGCCACCAAAGAATCTTTTACCTTTTGTAAAAGGTCAGTTTGAACTACAATTTCTTCCCCTTGTTTCTTTCGAAAAGAAGCATATTGCTGCATGTACTGCAGTCTCTTATAGGCTTGGTAAAAGTTCTGAGCAGAAAGTAAAAACATGGTTCGACTTTGCAAGCTTCTACTCTTGTAGGACTTGTAAATCATATCTGCATAATCCTTCTTCAATTCGGTCAAATTCTTCGATAATCTTTCTACTTCAGCATTCTTTTTTGAGATTTCCTTCGAAAGCAAAGTGGCTTCAAGATTAATGGTATTGATGAATTTGTTTCGAACATTAATTTTTAGATTGATGTCCTTTAAATCTTCAAGGGCATTTTTTTCTTTACGCTTTTGGGTAGCCAATAGTTTATTAACCCGTTTGATATCGAGTTGAATTCTTTTGCGCTGGGTTTCGAGCTCCTTCCTTGTTTGACTAAAAAGAGAAAAACTTACCAATAAAAAGAAAAGCAAGGCAATATGTTCAAGCGAACGTGCCATTTAGAAATTTAATCGTTTGTAACCAGATGGAATTCGGAATGGAGTCAACAATTCGGAATTGAACTCAACATTTCTCAGTGAAAAATCAATTTCACTAAATGATTTGACCGACTTGGACCTAACCACAATTTTGGATGGATACACCTCTCCTTTTACTAGTTCATAGGCTGGATATTCCACATCCATTCGTGTTTGATTTCGGGTATCAATAACGTATTGATTGTCCAGTTTGAAATGAGACGGATTCACCACAAAAAACAAATTGAAAATATCCGATTGGTTTACGGGTGACAAATGATACTTGTTGTTCTTAATCGCTACCTCTTGTTTTTCTTCCTTTAAATTTTGGATGGCTTGTCCCAAAAACAAATTTTGTAATTGCTTAAAATTAACAGATACTCCTAATAAATCTTCAATCATTGAAAAATCGCCCACAAAATAGTTCTTTCCCAAAGGCGAGTAATACTCCACTGAATTTGGTGTAATCTTCGCTTTAAATACTGTAATGAGTTTGGATCCTTTTAACCAAATGAACTCGTCTTTTTTCATACGCATGGTAACCGACAAGCTTTGTTTGGTTTTTGGATTTCTGAAGTTGACTTTATACTTACTTTGAATGGTTTTTTTGTCAAGATCGGCCGCCAAATGTTTTCTGGCAATTTTCTTTGCACTCATTTCTTTCGCTATTGCCGAATCATCAATCATGTTTTTCTTGACTTTACAACCAACTGTTAGTGTAGCTAAAATTAAAATAAAAAAACTCCTCTTGAACATTAGCGATTCAATTTATCTAGTTTCAATTTGTATTGCTGCTCTTTGTTTTTATCTCCCATTTTTTGGTGGGATTTCATCAAAAGTTGATAGAACTCTTTGAGCATGCTATCCTCTATCACAAAATCAATACCATTCTCTAAAACTGAAATTGTTTCTTGATATTGCTCTTTTCCGAATAGATATTGTCCTTTCTGATAGTAAAGTCCTGCTTGGGCCGGAAAGAGTTCCAAGCCTTTGTTTAGATAAGTCAATCGTTCTTCGCCCGATTTTATTGCCTTTAATAAAGCATTGAGGGCTTCGAATGATTTGTTGTTTTCAAAACGACGCTTCAACGCGTCAAGACTATTGGAAGGAACATCTTTCTGCTTTTTGACTCCTCTCCCTCCATAAAATTTCTTAAAATACCGTAATCGAGACGACAAAGGCCTGTTCTTTTCAATCTCATCAATAATCTCCAATGCTTTTTTGTAGTTGCGAGATTTGACATATAAAGTAGCTAGTCCTTCTTTTTCTTTTCGGTCCAAGGCAACGACCTTCTCTTGAATTCGAATGGCTTCTGAATAATTTCGCTGGTTATCGAGAATTCGCACCTGATGCTTCAACAACCAAATATTTTTTGGTTGCTTTTCAATGGCTCTTTGGATGTATTCTTGGGCCTGAAGGTATTCTTTCAGCAATAAATAGTTTTTTGAAAACTCAAAATATACCGATACATCATTTTGAAGTATCTGATTGCAATTCTCCAAATTTTGAATGGCATTCTGATAATTTCCGATGGATTTTTCCGAAAGTGCCTTGAAGAAGAATTGTTGGAATTCCAGTTCTTTCTCTTCAGTCAAATCCTTGGCAATAGGAATACTATCTTGGGCAACCAGTATATTTGAAAACACAAAAAATGCAACAAAAAGTAATTTCGAAGGTAAAATTACTTTTTTGAAGATTTCATTCTTTGTGTCTCGACATTTCATGCAATTAAGTTAGTTCTGTATAATCTCCGATGCTAACAGAGGTAAAATTCCCATTGAACTTTGCATGGTTACCAATCATTGCATTGTGTAGGTTGGCATCCGTGATCTGAACATTGGTCTGAATTAAAGAATCGGTAATGGTCGAATTTTCTACCACGCTATTCTCTCCGATAGAAACAAAAGGTCCAACCGTACTATTTTTCAAAACAACATTCTTACCAATGTAGCAAGGTTCAATTACCTGAGAATTTTCAAGAACAACATCACTAGAAACCAAATTATTTCCAGCGTCTTGTTCATATCCTAGCACTTCTTTGTTGGTAGCGACTGTCGGATCTTTTTTACCACAATCCATCCATGCATCCACCTGTCCAGGTACAAATTTGGCACCTTGTTGTTTTAAGGACTCCAATACATTCGTCAATTGATATTCATCGTTTTCTTTCAAATCATTATCAATCAGATATTGAATCTCTTCTTTTAGTTTGTTTCCATCCTTGAAATAATAAATTCCAATGATTGCTAAATCAGATACGAACTCTTTTGGTTTTTCAACAAAATCCGTAATGAATCCGTTTTCCAATTTAATCACTCCAAAAGCACTTGGATCATCAACTTGACTTACCCAAATGGCTCCATCGGCTTCTGTATCTAAAGTAAAATCTGCCTTGAATAAGGTGTCTGCATATGCCACAACACATGGCCCGTCTAAGGAATCTTTTGCACAATAAATCGCATGTGCAGTACCCATGGCCTCTTCTTGGGTGTAAACACTACCTTTTGCTCCTAGTTCGGCGGCAATTTTCAACAGTCGTTCGCTGGTATCTTTGGGAAAACCTTTTGCAATCGGACCAATCACAAATGCGATTTCATCAATTTCTTCGTCAATTACTGAGGCAATATCTTCTACCAATCTTTGAACAATCGGTTTGCCAGCAATTACAGTAAGTGGTTTCGGAGTAGTTAAGGTATGTGGTCTAAGACGCGAGCCAATACCTGCCATAGGGACAATAATTTTCATGCCTTTTTATCTTGATTTTGTTTCGCAAGATACCATTAATTTAGAGCAATAAAAATACTTTAGATAGCTTATTTTTGTGAGCTCATGGCGGAAGTACAAAATTATCTTACGGTCGAAAATATTTCGAAATCATATGGTGAACGAATGTTATTTGAGAACCTATCCTTCGGAATTAACAAGGATCAAAAAATTGCCTTTGTTGCAAAAAATGGAAGTGGTAAAACCTCCATTTTGAATATCATCGCAGGTCTTGACAATCCTGATACAGGCGCAATTGTCAAAAGAAAATCCATCACTATTTCATACTTGTCACAAAAAGACAATCTCGATCCATCTCTAAGCATTGAAGAAAGTATTTTTGCGACAGAAAACAAAGTTCTTTCTGTAATTCATAAATACGAGAAGGCACTCGAAAATTCGGATGACCAGAAAGCCTATCAAGTGGCCTTTGAGTTGATGGAAAGACACAACGCTTGGGATTTTGAAACCCAGTACAAACAAATTCTTTCCAAGTTAAAACTTAATAATATTCATCAAAAAGTGTCGACCCTTTCGGGTGGACAAAGGAAGCGTTTATCATTGGCCATTTCCTTAATTAACAAACCCGACTTACTCATTTTAGACGAACCTACCAATCACTTGGATCTGGAAATGATTGAGTGGTTGGAAGATTATTTCTCTAAAGAAAAGATTACGCTTTTTATGGTTACCCACGATCGGTATTTTTTAGAGCGGGTTTGTAATGAAATACTCGAATTAGACCAAGGAAGACTCTACAAATACAAAGGAAATTACTCCTATTACCTTCAAAACAAAGAAGAACGATTGGCCTTAGAAGCCACAAATCTAAGCAAGGCCAAAAGTCTGTTTAAAAAAGAGCTTGAGTGGATGCGAAGGCAACCCAAAGCACGAACTACCAAGTCAAAATCAAGGATTGATGATTTCTTCGCTATTAAAAAATTGGCTCATCAGCGAAGAAAGGATCATGTGGTTCAATTGGAAATCAATATGGAACGTTTGGGGAGCAAGGTTCTTGAACTCCATAAATTGCAAAAATCCTTTGATGAAAAGAAAATTTTAGACGGATTCGATTACGTATTCAAACGAGGAGAACGGATTGGAATTATTGGTAAAAATGGAACTGGAAAATCATCATTCCTAAATATGATTACCCAGCAGATCCCTGTGGATGGTGGTAAAGTTGTGGTTGGTGAAACGGTAAAGTTTGGCTATTACACTCAAAAGGGAATTCAAATCAAAGAAGGGCAAAAGGTGATTGAAGTGGTGAAGGAATTTGGAGAATACATTCCCTTGACCAAAGGTCGAAAAATATCAGCAGCCCAACTTTTAGAACGTTTCTTGTTTGACAAGAAAAAGCAATATGACTTTGTAGAAAAGCTGTCTGGAGGTGAGCAAAAGCGATTGTACTTGTGTGCTGTTCTGATTCAAAATCCGAATTTTCTGATCTTGGATGAGCCCACCAACGATTTGGACGTTGTCACTTTAAACGTGTTGGAAAACTTTTTGTTAGACTACCCTGGAAATTTACTGGTAGTTTCGCATGATCGTTATTTTATGGATAAAATCGTCGATGCGCTTTTCGTTTTTCGTGGAAATGGAATCATTGAGAACTTCCCTGGCAATTATTCTGATTTTAGAGCCTACGAAGACTCAAAACCTAAAGAAACAATTGCAAAAAAAGAGCCCTCAATACCAAAAAAACAAACCAAAAAGGTCAGTTTAAGCTACAATGAAAAACGCGAATTTGGTGCGCTTGAAGCTGACATTGAACGATTGCAAAATCAAAAGCAACGCATTGAAAATCAATTTTTAAATGTTGAAATTCCTCAAGATGAAATTCAGCAGAAATCTGAGGAATTGCAAAAAATCATTGCTTCCTTAGAAGAAAAGGAGGAGCGTTGGCTTGAGTTATCCATGAAAATGGAAGAGGGTTAAACCCTTACGATATTGGATTCTTCCAAAATTTCTTCATTATTCATTCGAAGCATTATTTGTGCCACGGTAATGGTATCTTTTTCGCAGTATTCCACAATTCGCTTCAAATTCTTTTCCTTGTAATAGACATTCGCAACTTGACTCCCATCAATGTCATCCTTGGGAGAAGGAATCCCCAAAGTATGAGATAGCAGATTTAGGGAAATATAGTTCTTATAATCGCCAAACTTCCACAGCTCCATGGTATCCAAGTGCGCCACTTCCCATGGTTTCTTTCCGAATAAATTCAACTTCTTTGGTAAATCAATCTTATTCACCAACATACGTCTAGCAATGAAAGGGAAATCAAACTCCTTCCCATTATGAGCGCATAAAAGATGTTCGTTTTTAGAAAAATGTTGATCCAATAACTCTTTGAAATCCTTCAAAATATTAGCTTCTTCATCACCATAGAAAGAAGTAACTCGAAGTTGTTTTTCTGAGCTAGTTCGATTAAAGAAGGCTACTGATATGCAGATGATTTTTCCAAATTCGGCCCAAATCCCAGCACGTTGGTAAAAATCTTTAGCCGAAATCTCATCTTTACGCTGGTAGGCAGTTTTGATCTCGTAAAGTTCTTTCTCCTTAACAGATAGCTCATCCCAAGTTGAATATTTGGGTACAGTTTCAATGTCCAAAAATAGGACGTCATTTAAGTTTGTTGAAAAGTTCATAGCATTATTTTTTTCGAAATATAAAAAATGAAACTTATTGTTGGGCTGTCATTTTTTAAAAACACGACTCATGAAGTTGAAATTTGGTCTTTTTCTTATCTCAAAATTATCTCATTATTAAATCATTGTAAACAAAAGCAGCTATTTAATAATTATGATTATTTTTGGTTACATACTCATAATAAAGATGAAAAAAAAGGACATTAAGATTCTTCTCGTCGATGACGAACCCGATATTCTTGAAATTGTCGGTTACAACTTAAAAACCGAAGGTTACCAAATTTTTACCGCTAACAATGGTGCTGAAGCTATCAAAACAGCCAGTAAAATTAATCCGCATCTCATTCTTTTGGACATCATGATGCCCGAAATGGACGGAATTGAAGCTTGTGAGAAGATTCGAAAAATTCCTGCTCTTGAAAGTGTCATTATCGCTTTTTTAACTGCAAGGGGAGAAGACTATTCCCAAGTTGCTGGTTTTGAAGCGGGAGCTGATGACTACATTACCAAACCCATCAAACCAAAAGTATTGGTTAGCAAAATCAAATCGCTTTTAAGACGTCTCAAATCCAAAGAAGAAACTTCAGAGAAAACTTCTATTGGGGACATAATTATTGATAGAGATGAGTATGTAGTACATAAATCAGGCAAACGAATCAATCTTCCTAGAAAAGAATTTGAATTATTGAGCCTACTAACTTCCAAGCCTGGCAAAGTTTTCAAACGAGAAGTGATACTGGATAAAGTTTGGGGAAATGAAGTCGTAGTTGGAGGAAGAACTATTGATGTACATATTCGAAAACTTCGGGAAAAAATCGGAGACAAACATTTTAAAACGGTCAAAGGTGTAGGTTATAAATTTGTTCTGGAAGGAGTAGACAAATAATCCGACCATGAAATTTAAAAAGAAAACTTACCACTATGCCTTTTGGTCTGCCGTTTACCTGACTTTGTTAAGTGGTGTTCTTTTCTTAACACATGTATTATTGGAAAAGCATCTGGGTCCTATTGGACTTTTAATTGCCTTTTTCATTCTTTTTATCATTTCATTTTTTATCATTCAGTATCGGGCCGAGAATTTTATCTACAAAAGACTACGAAGGATTTATGAAGAAATATCCTTCTTGGATGTAGAGGACTTGAATCGAGAATCAAAAACCACAGACATTGAAGAAATTTCAAAAAGTGTTCGAGAATTTGCTGAAGACAAACGACTTGAAATCAAGAGTTTGACTGAAAGAGATTCGTTTCGAAGAGATTTCCTTGGGAATGTTGCGCACGAATTAAAAACCCCTTTGTTTACGGTGCAGGGGTATATTCTTACCCTGATGGAAGGTGCTGTGAATGACAAGCAACTTCGTACCAAATATCTGGATCGTGCCAATAAGGGCGTAGAACGCTTGGTGTCTTTGATCAAGGATTTGGACATGATCTCCAAACTAGAACGAGACGGAATAAAACTAAATATTGAGGTCTTCAATATTCTAGAGCTTATTCAATCGGTTTTTGATCTTTTTGAAATGAAAGCCAAAAAACGGAACATAACCCTGCAGTTCGATAAAGTTTATGAATTCCCAGTTTTTGTGGTAGGTGATTTGGAAAAAATTGAGCAAGTATTGATCAACCTAATTGTAAATTCCATCAAATATGGTGTTCCTGGTGGAACAACAGTCGTCGGAATAGAAGACTACAACTCTCAAAAATTCATAGTAAAAGTGGTTGATAATGGCGAGGGAATCAAACAAGAACACCTGAGCCGATTGTTTGAAAGATTTTATCGGGTAGATACCAGTAGATCAAGAGATCAGGGTGGATCTGGTTTGGGTTTGTCAATTGTAAAACACATCGTAGAAGCCCACGATGAAAACATTCTTATCAAAAGTAGCTATGGTCAAGGATCTGAATTTTCCTTTACCATTCAGAAAGCGCAGTAGTTTATTTTAGATCAAAACCAATATCCCTTCGGTAATTCATTTTATCGAAGCGAATGTTAGCGATATTGTCATAACTTTTTGCCAATGCCTCCTCAATGGTTTCTCCAAAAGAAGTGATGGCCATCACACGACCTCCACTTGTTACAACATCTTCCCCATCAAGCTTAGTTCCTGCATGAAAAACCAGTGAATCTTTCACCACCTCTAATCCAGAAATCAACTTTCCTTTTTCATAGGATTCAGGATATCCACCAGAAACCAACATTACCGTGGTGGCCGTTTTGTCACTTACGATAAAATCTTTTTGATCTAAGGATTGCGTTCCTACCGCATCAAATATTTCAACCAAATCACTTTCTATGCGCGGTAAAACAACCTCGGTCTCTGGATCACCCATCCGGACGTTGTATTCAATCACATAAGGGTAGCCTCCTACATTCATCAATCCAATGAATATAAAACCTTTGTAATCCAAACCATCATTCTGCAATCCCCTAACCGTCGGAATTATAATTCTTGATTCTACCTTATCAATAAAATCTTGATCAGCAAAAGGTACCGGCGAAATAGCGCCCATTCCTCCTGTATTCAGACCAACGTCACCTTCTCCAATTCGTTTATAATCTTTGGCAGAAGGTAAAATTTTATAATTTTTCCCGTCCGTTAAAACAAATACAGAAAGTTCAATTCCTTTTAAAAACTCCTCAATAACAACCGTGGCAGAAGCATTGCCAAATTTCGCATTTTCGAGCATCTCTTGCAGCTCATCTTTGGCCTCTTGTAGAGAATCTAAAATGAGGACTCCTTTTCCAGCAGCCAAGCCATCTGCTTTTAATACATAAGGCGAATCTAACGTTTCTAAGAACTCAAATCCTTGGTGAAGGGTATCCTTGGTGAAGGATTGATACCTCGCAGTAGGAATGTTGTATTTCTCCATAAATATTTTAGAGAACTCTTTACTTCCTTCCAATTGAGCTGCATCTTTGGACGGACCAACCACGTTCACCTTTTGAAGCTCTGGATCGTTTTTAAAGTAATCATAAATCCCTTGCACCAAAGGTGCCTCAGGACCTACTACAACCATCTCAATATTGTTTTTTAAAACAACATTCTTTACTGCTTCAAAATCTGAAATATCAATCGCTAGGTTTTGCCCTAATGAAGCCGTTCCGGCATTTCCAGGTGCGATAAATAGTTGATTGACTTTTGAGCTTTGCGAGATTTTATATGCAAAAGTGTGTTCTCTTCCTCCTGAACCTATAACAAGGATATTCATAAGCTAAATTGAATTGAATTGCAAATATAGATTTAAAATTTGAGGCTATCGAACCCCCCATTTTAAAAAATATAAAAAAGAAGAATAGAGGTGAATTAGCAACAATTTAAAACTTTGGGTAGAGGCTCTCCGATGTTCATGTACTATGGAAACTTCAGGATAATAAAGAGATGTAAGACCTTGCTTTTCTATGGTTCTACACAAGTCGGCATCTTCCATATATAGAAAATAACGTTCATCAAATCCGCCTAAAGATTTGAAAACATCCGTTTTAAAAAGCATGAAGCAACCATGAATAAACTCTGGGTGAAAGGATCTATTACTGGCCACTTCTTCGCGATACTCGTCTTGAATGGCCACGCGATTTGAAAATTTCAAACGACGATTTAACAAGGTTGATATCTTTGGATGTTTTCTGCACAAAAACTGAACACTTTGATCGGTATTGAGAACTTTGGGAGTTATAAAAGCTAACTTTTCATCGGTAGATAATTTATTGATCAGTGTTGTTAGAAATTTAGGATCGAAATCAACATCTGGATTTAAAATGAGATGAAAGTCTGATATTAGTCGTGGAATAATAAGGTTATGTGCTCTTCCAAAACCTAGGTTCTTATCATTGAAAATATAGGTCAAATCAGGATGCAAATCAGTAAATTCCTTAGTTGGGTAGGGTGAATTATCAATTAGAAAGATCTGAAGATTTAGGGTAGATTTTAGAAGTGAATTTAACCTAGGCAACAATCGGTTTTTATCCTCTTCATAGATGACAATTGATACCGATATTTTTCCGCTTGTTGACATTAATAGGCATTTTCATCTCCTTTGAAGACATTCATGGTCGTTTGAATGATAATCTTTAAATCCAAAAGAAATGACCAGTTTTCAATATAAAAAATATCAAGACGAACTCGATTTTTAATATCCGATTTTTTCTTGATTTCTCCGCGATAGCCACTTACTTGTGCTAGTCCAGTAATCCCAGGTTTCATGAGATGTCTTTTGAGATAATCATCTACTTCTTTTTGATATTCCAATGACAGACTCTCCAAGTGAGGTCTCGGTCCAACAACACTCATGTCTCCCATTAGAACATTAAAAAACTGCGGTAACTCATCAATACTAGTCCGACGCATAAAAGCACCAATTCGAGTCACTCGCGAATCTCCTTTGGTTGCGTGGACCTTATCGGAATACTCGTTCATCCGCATGGATCGGAATTTATAACAAATAAACTGATCTGTATTTAGTCCTTCTCTAGGTTGTTTGAATAAAACCGGACCTCGCGATTCTAGTTTAATTAAAATCCATAGCAATGGATACAGCCAAGAAAGGAGAAAGATGATGACGAACAGTGAAAACCCGATATCAAAAAATCGTTTGATATAGTAGTTCTCTTCAAATTCAAAGGGAAGTTTTTTAACGTTAACGACCAACAAGGAGTCATCATAGAATTCCACTTTTTGATCTTTGCTATATAATTCGGAAGCATTCGGAATTAACTTAATTACCATATCCTTTTCATTGGCGATCTTCTTCAGTTCTGTGATTTTATCCTCCGAAAGGGAAGAAATGGAACAATACATTTCATCCACTACATTTTCTTTCAGATATTCTTGAAGGCTGTCAATTTTTCCAAGGAATTCATTGTTTTTATAGACTCGATTTGAGAAAAAACCTTGATACCGATACCCTAAATTAGATTTACTCTTAAAGAGTTTGATGATGTTCTTAGAGGAGTCGTCATAACCTATCACAATAGTCGTTCGATAGTTTTTACCTAGGGCACGGTATTTTTGTAACAACAAGAACCAGGTAATTTTGGATAGAGAAATAGCTCCTATGATAGATGCCAAAACAACAAACTGATTCCCAACCATTACTCCCTCTCGGAAGATTCCGAAAAAGGCAAAATAACCTAGTATGAAAATGATAAACTGCCGAAATAATAGGGTAAATACACGCAATAACTGCGTATAACGGTGTACTTTATAAAACTTTAGGAAGTAACTACTTATCAACCAAAAAATGCTGATGTAGGACAGGAACAAGGCATTTAAGTAATTGCTATCAAAAACTATAAATGCAATTAGATTGATAAGAAATACATCAAAAATTACCTGTAAGGGTCTTATAAAGTGGGAGTACCGATGCTTCAAATTTCTTTATTCCTTTAAAACAAAGATATTCTAATTATTCCAGTATTTTATGGACCATCTGGTCAATTGTGAAGAATTCGTTGGCGATGTCACTTTGATGCGAATAATCTACCTGGGTTGCTAAAAAATCTTTTAAAGACGAAACAAGTTTCTCAGTATCCCACTTGGTTTCAACACGACTTAATTGATGATTAGAAAAGAAACGTTCTAACTCACTTCCAGGATCCGTAATCAAGAATATCTTGACATTGGACACCAATAAATTCGGTAGTTTGGAGGGTAGGGAACCTATTGACGTTCCCTCTTTTTGTGGTACTATTTGAACATGACTTTTCTGATAGAGTTCCCAGATATTTTCTTTTGAAACAAGGGGATGAAAATGAATCTGTTTATTAGAATTTGCCTTTTTTAATTGTTCAAAAATATCTCCCTGCGAAAAAATATGAAGTTCTAAATTCTCAATTTGGTTTGAGGCAGCCTCAAAAAAGTCGTACAACTTCCAAGGATTTTGTTTCTCTCCCAAGGCTCCAGAATAGGTCACATGAATTTTGTTCGGAGTAAAAATGTAATTGAGATCATTAGTGTCATTTTCTTTGATTGTGATGAATGGAAACTGAACCAATAATTTTTGTGAATGAAGGTGATAAAGACTCTGAGCCTTATCTTTCATTTCGGAGGAAAGAAAAATGATTTTATCGCAAGACTGATAACATTTACGCTCAACCCTATTGATCAAATTCGAAATGAGTTTGTAAATAAAGCCTTTGCTTTCCTTGGAATAGATTTCCTGCAGGTCATGAACCATTCCTACTTTTTGAACACTTTTTGGAATTCTTTTTAGGAGTAGGTAAAATGCCAAACTTGGTGGAAACACAGGAATGATGATATCAATATCCTTAGCTATTTTTTTTATCCTGAATAGACAATTCAGTGCATATGTGATTTCAAGAATTGCTCTAATTAAAAACTGTTTTTTGGTAAATCGTACATATTTTCCCATTCTTACAATCTCGATACCGTCTATTTGCTCCTCGGAGGGATTTACTTTCCAACCTGGATAAATGGGGTGATAACATAGAACCTTTACATGATGACCCTGATCTCTGAGCTTTAAGACCATCTCAGTATTAAATTTTCCGGTTGAAATTGGCTCAGGAAAAAAGTGTGGCGACAGTATTAAAATCTTCTTTTTCAATACCGATCTCGAATTACTTTGGCAGGATTCCCCATGCAAATTTTGTTGGATGGTAAGTCTTGATAAACACTACTGCGGGACCCAACAACAGTTCCCTTTTCAATTTTAATTCCTGGAGCAACAAAAACATCTGCAGCTAACCAACACTGATCTTCAATGGAAATTTTTTTTGCGAAAATTGGAAAGGTCTCTTTCATATAATCATGAGAGCCAGTGCATAGATACGATTTTTGAGAAATGACGGTATGGCTTCCTATTTCAATCTCTCCTAATGAATACAGTTGCACATTATCACCAATCCAAGAATAATCACCAATAGATACTTTCCATGGATAGGTGGTTCGAACAGTGGGTCGAATAATTACCTTCTTTCCTATTTTGGCGCCAAACAAACGAAGCAAAAATCTTCGAAAACCGTACATAAACTGAGGAGAATTTCGAAAGAAAATTGATTGAACCAACCACCACAATTGTACAATAAAAGCATTACGGCCTCTAAAGTTTTTAGGGAGTTTGAACTTGTCCAATCGATGCATATAATCAGTTAGTTAGTTGTCAAATTTAGAGTTTTTGACATTAATAAAGGTTATCAAAAAATAAAATAAAATTGCTCCGGTTTGTCGGGAGATTATATTTTCAACAAAAAGTAGAACGGTAAAAAAAAGTAAAATCGAAAAGCTCAGTCGATTTCTTGATCGAAATGATTTTATAATATTAGCTAGTAGAAAGAATATAAAAATAAACATTCCGAAAAGACCCGTCTTTAACCAAATATCAAAAAACTGATTGTGACTATTATATGTCTTTTGAAGAAGGACATCGCTTTTACTTGCATAGCAATTGTTCAAAACTGCTTGGGTTTCTCCCAGACCTACTCCTAACAAGTATTTGTCTTGTAATATTTCAAAAACACAAGTATAAATACCAATTCTCAAACTATTGGAATAATTAACATCTACCTTCTCATAAGTTTTAAAGGAAAGCATTTCTCTCATTCTACGATTAAAGAAAAATAAGGATGAAAAAAGTATGGCACCTGATAAGAAAATGGCAATATTTTTTTTTGTGAATCTGGCAGCATAAAAGAATGAAATTGCCAAAGCAATAAATAGAGATATTACCACACCTTTGCTAAGAAAAAATAACAAGAAGGACAGATTAAGAAGGGATAAAATGATGTTCTTTGTTTTATTTATTCCCTTTCTAAGCAAATCCCAAGAGAAAATAAGTGATAATGCGAAAAATAGCGAACCGTAAATTGGATGTTGCCCAATAACTGGAAGGTTTTCCATAACGGTTCTAGCCTTGTTGGTATACCAGTCGCTGTAGTAAACGGTAGTGGTATCAAAAAAGGTGGTTATCGATACTATGAACCCAAATAGAACAGATGAGATTATAAAAACTTTATAGAAATTCTTTACAACATTATCATTAATCGCATCTCGCTTTAAGCATAAATGAAAAGTAATTGGCAACGCAATTCCTGAAAGTGTAGTCTCTATAATTTGACCATAGGAACCTTCGCCATTAATTAGCATTACCGAAATTATGTAGGTTAGAAAAAGAGATGAATTGATAAAAAACCACTTCCAATTCAACGAACCTTTATGTAGGAAAAGTAAACCGACCAAAAAAAGAAAAATTACAGGTAAGCCCTTCAAACGATTAGGCAACAACGGAAACAATCCAAAGAGTAAAATGGCATATTCCAGTAAGCGCTCCTTTGAAATATTCATTGTTAAAATTTGAACTTGATTGCCTTAAACCGACTAAACATGGCAAGAATAAGAATTAAAAATACAAAGACCAATAATTCATCCGAAAATGGCATTCTAAAGATAAGCAAACCAAAAATGAACAAAATAACTTTGGCAAAATCCCCATATTTTCTCAAAAAGAGCGACAGGCTATTGTCCAATAACCAAAGAAATACCGGCAAAATCAAGATTCCAAACAAGTAGAAATTCATATACATCTCCCCAATAATAGTAGTCACCATTGAGGCTCCTCCGTAAGTATTTGCAGCGATTATTGTAATGCTCTCTGGTTTAGAAGACCATATTGATCGTGGTAAATAAAAGAAAAATGGTTTTAAAAAAGTGAGACCATATAAGAAATCATTGTAATTCTCGAAGACCTTATAAATGACGTTAACATTCACCGATTCGGATATCCCCAAAAAGAAAGCTGAAATACTTGGAGGTTCTAATCCGACCGCTCGAATAAATGAACTGATAAAGATATCAACCGTTGGTATTCCTTTATAGAAAAGAGGGCCTCTCATATGTTTAAAAATCGAAGCCAAATACCCTAGAACTGCTACTAAGGGCAGGATGACAGGAGTAAGGAGAAATGTTTTCACCGGATACTTTCTTAGTAGAATCAAAGCAATCAGAGCAAAAGCACAAAAAAGGTAAATCCTATTACCAGAAAAAATCATATCTATCACTGTAAAGGTTAGCAGAAGTATTATAAATGGTACAAACTCCACTTTCTTTTGCAACCAATTGAATACCATCGAACCAATAATGAGAATCTTTGACGAATTCAATACAAAAGCGATCAGTAAAGCTAATGGCCCAATTGATGCGAAAAAGTCATGCCTATTGTCATACCAGTTTCCGCCTTTTAATAATCCAGAACCCAAAAAAATAAAGGTCATACCAACTAAATAAATAGTGAGGTAATACTTTGTTTTTGGTTGAAAACTTGTGATGATCTCTGATTTACCTTTAATCATTGGAAAATAGAGATAAAGAATTATGGTGAAAACGAAAATCAATAGAAGGTATGACTCATACAAATTGTCAATAAGAACTACGTCTCCTAATTTTGTCATTCCGAAATCGGCCTTAGAGAGCTCCAACGTACCCGTAAAAACCATAATCATCACGGGAATGAAAATGAAATATAAAGTCGCAAAAGCAATCCCAACCTTGAAACTTAAACCTTCTTTAAACAGAAGAAATAGCATTACAAGTAGGATCAAAAAAAACTCGACGGTAAATAATATAGAAACTACGTATTCCATGATTATTCCTTATGGTTTTCAAAGCATTCAACTATTCGTTTCTTAAATGCCTGCTCTGAAAAGTTGTCTTTGAAATATTTCAAATTGTTTTCTTGAAACTCTGAAATTAACGACCTATCGCCGTCTAAAGTAACGATCTTTTCTACTATGGATTCAGAATTCCTTTTTTCTACATAAAACCCGTGTATCTGATCTTTAAAAATATCTGGTATTCCCGCGTGCTTAGTAGTAATAATTACATTTCTAGCTGCCATGGCCTCAAGAATGGAAATGGGTTGACCTTCCATTTTATAAAAAGTAGGTAAAACAAAAATATTAGCCCAATCCAATAACTTGCTTTTCGCTTCCCCTCTTACTACGCCAAGATAATCAAGGCAGTTGATTTCATTCATTTTATCTTCAACAAGCTTCTTTATTTTTACATCAATGTTACCCGCAATTTTTGCCGTGAATGCAATTTTTTTCTCTTGTAGTATTTTAAGCGATTCTAAAAAGTAAAAGATACCTTTTTCTTCCATCAGGTTACTTAAAAAAAGAATCTTCAGGGAATCATTATTTTTATAAGTTGCTTCTGAAACCAGGTTATTATCGGCAAAATTCGGAACAACTTGTATTTGATTCTGCTTTAAGAAGGGCAATAAATTTACTTTTAACGATTCCGATAATACAATACCTTTATCTGCTCTAGTAATCAGGAAATGAAAAATCTTTTTCTTTATTCCTTTTAAGGTTTGATATTCAGTATGCAAGTGATTACCATGAATATGAATGATTATTTTCTTTCTAACGAATCTAGCAACCAAGATAAAGGGAGCATACTTTACAATTCCAAAGAATGATTGTCCCGGTGTGATGTAAATCATTGAGACCCGAAACACCTTCCAAAGTTCAAGATAAGTACTAATAAAAAAAAGTAATTTTTTAAAACTGAAAGATCCTATTTCATCGTTAAAATCGGGATATGACATGTCGATAAAACGAACGGGGGAAGAACTATTATTTTGCAGTATTTCTAATACCTTGGCATTTGCCACGGATACACCAGAAGTGGGTTCTGGGAGGGGACCAATTAGCAATATACCTCGATTTATCATTTCAATAAGTCAATAAATGTTTGAGTCATATTCTCTACGGAATAATTGGCTTTGCATGCCGTCATAATCTTTGAACGCCTTTGAACCCAGTCCTTCTTTTCAGAAAAAACCTTCAGCATTGTTCTGCCGCAAGAATGAATATCATCGGTTTCAAAAAACAACGAATTAAATTCATTCAGAGCTTCTACTTCTGGTGAGTGATTTTCATTTCTTGAAACCAACATGGGAACTCCAAATCCTAAACTTTGGGTTAAAGAAAGCCCAACATATCCCGGAGAAACACTGAATAAGGAAGATGAATATAAAGCTTTCAATTCTTGATAATCAGAAATATGACCATGTAATTTCACCCTTTCTTCAACTTTGTTTTGGATAATAAATTTCTCCATTTCCTTCTTCTCCTCTCCTTCTCCAACAAAAAGAAGTTTCGTCTCCTTTGGAAACTGATTGATATGTTCTGCGAATGATTGTAAAAGAAAGTAAGGCTTTTTCTCCTTTGTAAGTCTTCCTACAAAAAGAATATTGGTTATTTCAGAACTGGCTTGATTTGTAGTCATTTCCGATTTAGAAACAAGGGCATTGGGCGCACTGTAGATCTTTTTATTAGGCATTTTCGCCTCCAACTCTTTTTTTTGTTGATTGGTATACACTATAATCGAGGTAGCTAGTTTTCGCATAAGTGATCGAACCTTATCCGACTTACTCTCCTTGCCATGTCGGGGCCATGCGTGTCCCCATAATACTATTTCTTTTCCCAATAGTCTTCGAACCAAGAGAAACAGCCAATTGGAAATTACTCTGGGATTTAGACTCATTACCAGGACATGATTTAAAAACAACAAATGCCAAATTCCGGTCTGAAAAAGAAATTTTCTTCCCAAAAAAAAGTGATTTTTAATCGAAATCTTTTTGATCAATTCTGAGCTTTTGATTGATTTTTGAAAGTACACATCACCTCCATATAATTTATAACGGTCTTTCAAACCCTCTTCCAATGTTCTAAAAAACTGAGCTCTATAATCGGGTGTAACCGTTTGAATTATAATCAACTTCTTCATTCAATAGTCTTCTTAAAATAAAAGTAAGCAATTAAAAGGATTAATAATTCTGTAAATGAAGCGGTGATGGCGACCCCATAAATATCATAAAAATGAGACATCGATACTACCAACATCAAATGCAATAACCCTGCAAAAGAGAGAATTTTCATGCGGAGTTTGTATTCTTTTATTGACGGTAAATACAGCGTTACCAAAAGCATGTTTAAAGCTGAAAAAATAGCAATGAAGGAGAGGATTCGAAAAATAGAACTGTAACTCGAAATTTCCTGGTTACCATAAATAAAATCAAGAAAAACGGATGCACTTCCTAAAAGAACAGCTGTAGCAAAAACTCCAAAAATGGATATAGGGATGGAAAGTTGCTTGATAATGCCGACAATTTGCGGCTTTTTCTTGGCCGCTAGAAATGGGAAAATAGCCTGATATAAGGGCGCATATACACTTTTAATAGCAAGGACCAACTTCTCCATACTGGCATAAATTCCTGCAAGAGAATCTCCCCACATTAATCCAAGGATCAAGGTATTGGCATAGGTATACAGATTCACAGCAAAATTTGATACCATTAGACTCGAGCTCTCGACAACCATGGCTTTCATTTCTCCAAAATTAGGTTTTGTGAATCGCACAAATCGAAAACAATAAAACAAACCTAAAGCACCTGAAATTATCATTCCAAGGCTGTTAAGTATTGGGGCCATTAGGTAGTCTTCTGGTGAAAGAATAAAGAAGAATATGGAAATTGTAAAAAAAGCTTTGGCCACCACGTTAATGATGGTAATAATTCTCATCTTTTCAATCCCTTGAAAAAACCATGTAGGAAAAATTGCTTGACCAATTACAATTCCAAAGCTTAGAAAATAAACTTCTGGATCTGATTGAAATTTCGGAACAAAAGCAATCAAAATGGCAAGAAACAGAAAGGCAAGAACAATCAAACCAATTTTGATTGCATACACATTTGAAAAATACCTTGACAATGCTTCTTTATTATCTCTAAGTATAGATACTTCTCTCGTAGCACTGATATTGAATCCAAAATCAACTAGAATTCCCAAAAATACGGCTAAAGATTGTGCGATCATTACGAGTCCGTAACCCTCAGTATTCAGAGTGATCACCAAATAAGGTAGCGCAATTAAGGGCAAGACAAAATTCGCAATCTGAATTAATAACAAGTATATGTAATTCTGAAGGACAGTTTTGTTTATGTTTTTCAAATATGATTTGATGAAATCCATATTTTTAGGAAGCTCCATAATTATTTATGGAATAAGATTTTTTTCAAATCTGAGAATGAACCCAGCCCTTTGTCTTTTTCGGATAATTCGATCTCTTCTGGATTCATTTTCCAATCTATTCCGAGATCTTCATCATCATATCGAACTCCTATTTCAGCATTTTTATTGTAATAAGCGTCGCACTTATAGGAAAGAATAGTATCCTCTTCTAGCGAGGTAAAACCATGCAAAAAACCTTTTGGAATAAATATTTGTCTTTTATTCTCTTCGGAAATAATACAGGCGAAAGACTCACCAAAAGTTTCAGAATCCGTTCGAACATCAACCACAACATCCAGAGCAACACCCTTTATAACTTCTACCAGCTTTGCCTGAGCATGCGCTCCTTTTTGCATATGTAGACCTCTAACCACTCCTTTCTTGGAAACACTAATATTGTTCTGAACAAAGTCTAGGTTTAGTCCTGTCTCTTGTAGAAAGACTTTTTTATTGAAACTTTCAAAAAAACAACCTCTATCATCTTCAAAAACGGTTGGGTCTATCACAAAACAGCCGCTCAAATTTGTTTCTTTTACCTTCACTATTTATTTCCAATTATCATTGTTCCAACTCGGTTTCCTATGCTAGTTTTTCAAGCTGTTCTTTGGTTATAAAACCACTTCTGTACGCAGACTCTTCAATAGAACCTACTTTTAAACCCTGTCTTTCTTCAATAACCTGAACAAATTGTGAGGCCTTCATCAAAGAATTAAATGTTCCAGTGTCCAACCATGCAGTTCCTCTATCTAGAATTCTAACGGATAGTTCTCCTTTAGCTAAATATGCCTTATTCACATCAGTAATTTCCAATTCACCTCGCGCACTAGGTTTTAAAGATTTCGCTATTTCAATAACGTTATTGTCATAAAAATAAATCCCAGGAATGGCAAAGTTTGACTTTGGATTTAGCGGTTTCTCTTCAATGGATATGGCATTCATTTGCTCATCAAATTCAACAACTCCATACCGTTCCGGGTCATTCACATGATATGCGTATACAATACCACCTTGTGGTTTGGTATTTTGTTTTAAAAGATTCGATAATCCCGATCCATAAAAAATATTATCTCCTAAAATGAGTGCAACAGAATCATCGCCGATAAATTCCTCACCAATTAGAAAAGACTCCGCCAAACCATTTGGTTTTTCTTGAACGGAATATTCAAAGGTGCATCCCAATTGTGATCCGTCACCTAAAAGTTTTTTGAATAAGGGTAAATCTTGCTGAGTTGAAATAATTAATATCTCACGAATTCCTGCGGATATCAGCGTAGCCAGAGGATAATATATCATTGGCTTGTCATAAATTGGCATCAATTGTTTGCTGACCACCAAAGTAATTGGATGCAGTCTCGTGCCTTTTCCTCCTGCTAATACAATACCTTTCATACGCTATACTTTTTTAAATACCATTGAACAGTTTCTTTTAAACACCTAGAAAAATCTTCAGATGGTGTCCAGCCCAATTCATTGCTAATTTTATTAATTGAAACAGCATAACGAAAGTCATGACCAGGTCTATCTTTCACAAAACTAATTTGACTTCTATATGATTTCTCGGTCGGATTCACCTCATCTAATACATTACAGATTTGTATTGCGAGATCAATATTATTTAACTCATTGTTTCCACCAATAATGTAGGTTTCACCAAGCTTTCCTTTTTTGTAAACCGTTTCCAAAGCTTTGCAATGATCCTTTACAAACAACCAGTCTCGCACGTTTTTCCCATCCCCATAAATCGGAATATTTTCTCCAGCCAAGGCCTTTCGAATAACAGTTGGTATTAGCTTTTCATCATGTTGTTTTGGGCCATAATTATTAGTACAATTGGTGGTGACCACATTTAATCCGTAAGTGTGAAAATAGCTTCGAACTAAAAAATCCGAAGATGCCTTTGAGGCACTGTATGGACTATTTGGTGCATACGAGGTTGCTTCACTAAAATATCCCTTTGCTCCTAGACTTCCATAGACCTCATCCGTAGATATATGATGGAACCTCGAATCTTCCTTACCAGAGATATACTGGAAAGGAGTACTCATCCAAAATTTTTTTGCTACTTCCAACAAGGTATAGGTCCCGTTTATATTGGTTTTGATAAATGCATCCGGATTATCGATAGAATTATCGACATGAGATTCGGCCGCAAAATGGATAACTCCCTCAATTTCATACTCTTTAAAAATAGAAGTCAATAAGGCTTTATCACAAATATCTCCTTCAACAAAAATATGTCTTTCGTCGCCTTCTAATTCCCTTAAATTATCAAGTGAACCCGCATAGGTTAGCTTGTCGAGATTAATTATTCTAGTATCAGGATTGCCTTCCAAAAAGTGGCAGACAAAATTAGAACCGATAAAACCGGCCCCTCCTGTAACTAGAATTGTTTTCATTATTTTGAGTAATTATTTAAGAAGTTGTTCAGTTTACCTAAAAGGAGTAATAATGCCATTCCAGCAAAGGCTAATACTGCCAGTTGGAAGGTAAGATTCTTAGAAATTTCTTTAATCTCATTTCCTATGGGTTGAAAATTCGAAATAACATTAACTATTTCATATTTCTTCGCCTTTTCAATTGCTAACAATCTGAGTTCTCCATTAATCTGTCGGTTTGTCTGAAAAAGTTCTAACTCTTTGGTTTTGGTATTTTCACCCCCCATATCAATGGAAGTACCAGAGTTTTGTTTCTTGGCCTCTTCCACCATTACCTTCATGTAGACCAATCGTAAGGAATCTAGCTGACTCAAATTCGCTTTGAAAATTGAATCAGTACGATTCAAGTTATCATTGGTGATCTTCTTGAATCGGTTGAAATATTTATTATCAATGATAGATCCAATGATTACTTCGTCTAGTTTTTGAAATACATCATTCTTCTCGGCTACTACGTTAATCTTGTGAACTTTGTAGTCATAATCTGTAAATGATTTTTTAAATTCTTCAAAAGAATAACTTCGAATGGTAAGTGTGTCAACAGAAAGAATTAGCTCGTCAAAGGCCGCTATAATATCATTTTCCAAACGAATGGGTTCAATTTCAAAAGTTTTCAATGAGGCTGCCTCTTCTTTAGAAAGATTAAATACTTTTTGAAGCCCTACAGTGTCCTTTTGCTTTACCAAATCGTCATAAAATTGAATATTGGTATAAAGTTGTCTGGTACTTTTAAAGTTTGGTTCAATCAACATCTGGGATGTGTATTTCTTTGGAGAATAATATTGAATAATTCCTCCTACAACCCCACCAATTATTGTGGCCACAACAAGCTTGACTGCATTGGTTTTTAGAAATAAAAGAATTTGAATTAGAAAATGGAATAATCCTTTGAACACGTTTCCAATGAAGTTGAAAAGATTCGCAAAGCCCTTCCCAATGATTATAAATACGGCTCCTAAATCTACCTCTTCCTCGTTATTCTTTTTCTGATTGGACATATGATAATTAGTTAGTTGATTCTAAAATTTGTTCTAATATTCTCTTTGTGATCGCGTAGGTCGGAACCACACCTGTAAGTCCCAAACCTCCTGAAGCCAAAGTAGCACCAGTTTCTAACGGGTTATCCGAAGCATAGTAGGCATACCTTACTTTCACATTCTCTGAAATATTCCCTCGAATTCTGGAAGCCGATTGAATGGCTTTTTGATAATGAGCTCCTTCCATTTCTAATCCCACAACATTCCATGTAGATTCAAAGAAGAACTTCAATAAATCTTTGTTCTGCAATGAGGTCCCCAACACAGTAATCATAGAACCATCATACACATTTACACCATATCCTTCCAAATCCTCTTTTGTTAACTCATTTTTAAAGGGATAATTGTCTGCAGTACCTTCAAAAATATGAGCACTCGGAATCATAATATCTCCTTTTCCACCTTGCAAGATACCAGCCTTACCCATAATGGATACGGATTGGATGTCTAAATAAGTTTTAGAACCTCCTTGAGAAAATGGTTTTAAGAGTTCATCCATGGTTTCATAGGCTTGCTCTCCAAAAGCATAATCCATAACAATAATCACCGGATAATCTTCTTCCTTTATATCACTTTTAAAATGAGAACTCAGGTGTTTTATTTTCTTTGTATCAATGATTTGCACATCAATATTGGTTCCTGAGGTATCGTCTAAAAAGATCATTCCGTTTGCCAAGGCAAAAGACTTCACCTTTTTCTGTTCTTTCTTATTGGAAGCATCACTCAATTTTTGATACAATTCAAATTTCCTGGAATTATTCTTAACCACACCAAGGGCTTCATGAGCATAAATGGAATTCAACACACTGTGCATATTGGCACTAATGATGTGGATGGGTCTTTCCAATAAATTATTCTTGTGTAAGACCGATTTGATATCATTAGCCCAAACTTCTCCATAAATGTGATGACCAATTTCTTCAATAAGGGCATCACTAAAAGTAACCGTACGTTTTTTGTTATCCAGCACTTCGTTGATTCCTAATTGACCTAACCAGTAAATTACTTCTAAGAATCGATCTGGATTTTCATCCGTAGAAAAGGCCTTGTAAGTGCGCACCACCTCTTCTAACTTTCGACCGAGTATATTGCCCAAATGCACCAATAGAACTTCACGATCTTTTTCCGATAATTCACGTTTGTGAATCACCACATCTTCTAGATTCTTCCACTCTCGAATAAAATCTTCACCTTCGTCAAGCGTAACTCGTTTTTGGATTTTATGTGATTCAATAAATAAAAAAGTAAGGTGGGTAAGGATGTCATAAATTTCAGATCGCCCTCGTGTGATTTCAATGATCATTTGATCCTTGTCAATTCGGTAACAATTGCGTCTTCTTTTTTCTGGAATGATGGGCACAAAGTTCGAATCTTTGAATCCTTCATCCGCCATCAAGTTAATGAACTGACATTCCTCAATGCCCTTGGGCAATCGCTCAATGACATAAATCAATCCGTCTAATTCGATTTTATCTTCTGCAATGGAACCATAAATCTCAGGTCTCAAGACCAATAATGATTTACGTAACGAAGCTCCTGAAACACCCATTGGTTTGTAAAACCCTCGACTAAAAAGGTGGCGCATTGAAATGTAAAGCTTTTCAATGGCATTGGTTGATTCTTGCGCTCTAGTGTATGTTTTTTGTTCTTTGGCCATGTGTAATTACAAATATAGAACTAATTGCCAGATAATATTTGTTGATACTTCGCAGGATCATTGAGGAGTTCGTTGGCTTTTAAAATAGCATCATTGTACTTTAAATTGTACCGATATACTCCTTCTTTGTAGTAATATCTCTTAATGATTTCATCCTGTAAAATAGGAATTAGTCGGTCTTTATTTCGACTTACCTCATCAACTTTCATATCGTTTATTTTCTTCTGAATTTGGCGGTATTCCTTTTCGATGGAATTCAGTTTGGCCTCTTTAAAAGCATCTTTAAATAGGCGTTGCTCCTTGGTAACGAAGGTGGTATCTGTAACAATGAAATTCACAAAATCTTTAAAAATTCCATCATCTACTTTGATATCATCCAAAGCAGGTTTTGAAGAATTATCATTCACATACTTGGTGGTAAAATTAAATATGGCCCTCGATCCAATGAGACTTTTTGTGGTTTCATTCTTTTCAGACAGGTCTAATGGCACATCGGGCATCACTCCACCTCCATCATATACTTTTCTACCATTCTGGGTTTTGAATTCATTGACACCACCATCAGAAAATTTCGGCACAACTCCTGTTTTATCATCTCGATTGGCATAGTCCAGTTCTTGAATACATCTTCCACTGGGGGTATAATACTTTGAAATGGTTAGTTTTAATTGGGTGCCATAGGTCAAGTCGCGATATCGTTGCACCAATCCTTTACCAAAGGTGCGATCTCCCAAAATAACGGCCCTATCATAATCTTGCAAGGCCCCACTAACAATTTCTGATGCTGAGGCCGAACGATCATTCACCAAAACAACAATCGGGATGTCTAAGTCCAACGGATCTCTAGTTCCTCGGTAGGTATTGCTCCACTTTTTGATTTTCGCCTTTGTACTAACAATGGTCTTTCCTTTTGGTAAGAAAAAATTCGAAATATTGATGGCTTCAAGTAATGAACCGCCAAGGTTGTAACGAAGATCTAACACCAACTTCTTCATTCCCTTTTTCTTCAATTCCCTAAAAGCTTTCCTTATTTCTGACGATGCTTTACTATTGAAGGTTGTTAACGGAATGTAACCCGTTTCTTCATCAATCATATCAAAATACGGAACGGGATTCACAATGACCTTTTCTCTTGTCAGTTGTGTTGTAAACACTTCACCTTGGCGATCGACTTCTACTTCCAGCGTACTGTTCGGAATCCCCTTCAAAAACATGGACAGCTGATCTCTTTCCATATTTTTTATGGATTGACCATCAACACTTATGATTAAATCTCCTGCTTTTAACTTGGCCTTGTCTGCAGGATAATCTTTGTATATCTCTTTCAATAAAATTCCTTCCTTGGTATAATAAACTCCGACACCAATTCCGCCATACTCTCCCGCTCTTCGGATTTTGGCGTCTTCCACATCTTGTTCGTTGTAAAAATTGGTGTAAGGATCTAAATCTTTTAAAGTATTGTTGATGGCTTTTGTTGTTAATTCCCCCGGATTTATTTCATCAACATAATACATGTTGAGCTCTTTAAACAGCGTATTATAAATCTCAATTTGCTTGGCAACTTCAAAGAACTTCGATTGAAATGAAAATCCAACCAAAAGGGTAACTGCCAACCCTAATATCACTATTTTCTTATTCGCTTTCACTGGTGTTTATTTTTGAAGTTTTTGCAATAAATTTTGACAATAAAGTATCAAGGTCATTGAACAATTTTTGATACTCTGGTTCCTCCTTACCAATATACAAAATCATTAAGTTATATGGTTCAATATTACTTTCGTAGAGTTTGTGTTTTTGATGTCTGTAACATTCCCGCAACAATCGTTTGATTCGATTTCTATCTACCGCTTTTTTAAAATTCCGTTTGGGAACCGAAAAAGCAACTTTAAGAGGGTAAGTATCTTCTGAACGAACTGATTGATATCTAATTTGCAAGGGAAATTGATGCAACAGTTTTCCTTTCGAAAAAAGGTTTTCAATCTGTTTTTTGCTTTTTAATCGTTCATTTTTTGAGAAAGTAAACCTCATAGCGCAAACTTAGTGTAAATCGTGAATATTCATGAACAATCAACCATGAAAAATCGGTTTTTAAAGTCCGTTTTTTGAAGTTAATTTAAAAAACAATACCTAAATTTGACGTATCATTAATTTCTAATGCGAAATCATTGATTTTTTATTCATCGATCAATAAAAACGTATGAAACCAGATTTATTTCAAGCCCCAGATTACTATCAATTAGATGACCTTTTAACCGATGAGCACAAACTTGTGCGAGATGCTGCCAGGGAGTGGGTAAAACGTGATGTGAGTCCCATTATTGAAGACTACGCTCAAAAGGCCGAATTCCCCACCCAAATCATCAATGGGTTGTCTGAAATTGGTGCCTTCGGACCTTATATTCCTGAGGAGTATGGTGGTGCTGGATTGGATCAAATTTCATACGGACTCATCATGCAAGAAATTGAGCGCGGCGATTCAGGCGTTCGTTCTACAGCTTCGGTTCAGTCGTCCTTAGTGATGTACCCAATCTGGAAATATGGAAATGAAGAACAAAGACAAAAGTATTTGCCAAAACTGGCTTCAGGCGAGTGGATGGGTTGTTTCGGATTGACCGAACCTGATCATGGATCGAATCCGGGGGGAATGACTACCAATTTCAAGGACATGGGAGATCATTACCTTTTAAATGGAGCAAAATTGTGGATTTCCAATGCCCCTTTCGCACAAATTGCTGTGGTATGGGCTAAAAATGAGGAAGGAAGAATTCACGGATTGATCGTAGAACGAGGCATGGAAGGTTTTTCTACTCCAGAAACCCATAACAAATGGTCGCTACGTGCTTCAGCTACCGGTGAATTAATTTTTGATAACGTCAAAGTTCCGAAAGAAAATTTATTACCGAATAAATCAGGTTTAGGAGCTCCTTTAGGATGCTTGGATTCTGCTAGATACGGAATTTCTTGGGGTGCTATTGGTGCCGCTATGGATTGTTACGACACTGCCCTCAGATACGCTAAAGAAAGAATTCAATTCGGCAAACCGATTGCGCAATTTCAATTGCAACAAAAGAAACTTGCAGAAATGGTGACTGAAATTACCAAGGCGCAATTATTGGCTTGGCGATTGGGAACCTTGAAAAATGAAGGCAAAGCAACTTCGGCTCAAATTTCTATGGCCAAACGAAATAATGTTGAAATGGCTTTAAAAATTGCTCGTGAATCTAGACAAATTTTAGGCGGAATGGGAATTACAGGAGAATATTCTATCATGCGCCACATGATGAATTTAGAGAGCGTAGTAACCTACGAAGGTACACATGACATACACCTCCTAATCACAGGCCTAGATATTACAGGACTTAATGCTTTTAAATAGCTAGCTTTTGGGTGATTGTTTTTTATCACTATTCATCAAAAGAAATAAAGCTACAACCAATCCTATAGCTACAACGGCAAAAACGCCTATCATCAGGGTACCATTACCCCATGAAACTAGTGGTAAATTTGTCATGATCATCTAATTTAGATGGCTAAAGTATGCGTCACGACACATTTAAAAAATGATAATTATCAGGATTAGGAAACTTGTTTCAGCATTTGTGCTTCAAATAACTTCGGACATCTTTTGCAGTTGATTCCCTTTTTTTTGTACTTGAAACAACACTTACTTTTTGGCTTGATACAATTGGTAGCACAAGAAGCCTCACATCCTTGTGATACTTGTATTACTTTGGACTTTGCCGTATGGGTGTAGAATATAATCATGCCTGAATTACACGGCAAAAATATTACTTATTTAGAATAAATAAAAATAGTTTTTTACTTTTTCGTAAAATTTATGAAGAGCTCTTTTCCTTGTCGGCTTGGGTGTGAATTGTAGCAAGATTCGAAGGTCTCAAAGTGAAATTTGGACTCAAAATAGTTTACATATTCCTTCTTTGACCCTCCAAAAGGAGGTCTGTTCGAAAACAATGGAACTTTAAAAAGCACCCCAACAAGTTTGCCATGAGGATTCAATAATTGATGCATTTTTTTTGCATACTTTTCTCGAAGGGATGGATGAATGGCACAAAAAAAGGTTTGCTCTAAGACCAAATCAAATTGGCGATTTACATCAAAAAAGTTACCCAGGATTAGGTGATCCTTTGGAAATACAGGGACTCTTTGTTGTAGGTTTTCCAAAGCGGTTTGTGATACATCCACCACAAAGACATTTTGAAATCCTTTTTGAAACAAATACTCAGCTTCGTATGAATTTCCGCCTCCGGGAATCAAAATGGATTTATCCTTGTCTTGATCCTTTAACTGATCTATGTATTCCTTCAATGGCGGAGACACTACTCCCAAATCCCAACCAATATCATTGGATTTATAACGACTATCCCATGCGTTACCCGATAAGTCAAGTTCTGCCATCCTTAAAAAGAAACATTTAAGATATCACCGCTCAATTGCAACAATTGTAATTCAATCAATTTTGCATCAAACTTGGCGTTGTTCAAAGAAGTACGTGCATTGAGTAAATTGATTTGCGCCTGCCTAAATTCCACAGAAGTAATCTGACCTAATTTGAATCGTTCTTCGGTACGATTAAAATTGTTCTCAGTAGTCAACACATTTTGCTCTTGTGCCTTCAAAATGAACAACTGGTTGTTATAATTTTCCCAGGTATTTTTCAAGTTATTCTTGATGGTAACCTTTTGTTGTTCCAATGCTATTTTCTCATTGTCGAGGGCAATTACAGCGTTCTTTACTCTAGTCTTTCGAGCTCCTCCATCAAAGATGTTCCACTGAAGATTCAATCCGGCATTCAATCCGTTTGAGGTAATCAATCGCGCCCCAAATGGATTCACCAGATTTTCATTCTCGGTACGATTCAATCCGTAGGAAGCATTAAAATTCAAAGTCGGAAAATAATTTGCCTTACTCACTTTTATATTGAATTCACGAATCGCAATATTCTTTTCATTTTGTTTTAAAAGGGAATTATTCTTCAAGGTCTTGCTTTCCAACTCTTCATAATTCATCAACTTGTTGTAATCAACCTTGGTCTCTACCGAATAAGTAGTTTCTCTATCAACGCCCAAAATCACATTCAACCCTCGTTTGGCATTGCTCAATTGTTGTTTGGCATTGATGTAGTTGATGCTATCATTGTTCACATCTACTTGAGCATTTAAGAATTCCAATTTGGTCGCTTGACCGAATTCGTATTGATACTTTGCTCTTTTCAATCGCTTCTGAGAAATCGAAAGCGCCTCTTTTAAGTTGTCCTTGTTTTCAGAAAGTCTCGCAATCTGAAAATAAATGGTAAACAACTGCACGTAGGTATTCTCTATGGTTTCTCGAACCTGCAATTCTGAAAGATTGTAAGTTTCTTTCAATTGCTTGTAATTATACTTTCTACCCAATCCGTCAAATAGGGTATAATTGAATCCTAAATTGCTGTTTAAGGTTTTGGTGACAACCCCATTACCCACTCTTTCAGCATCATTACCTGTAGACGGATCTGTGAATACAATCTTCTGATTGTTTCTTCGATAATCAGCACCAGAAGTGATGGCAGCTGATGGCAAAAAACCACTATTCAAAATGCTTGAATTATTCTTCGCAATCTTCAAATTGTTCTTCGCTATTTTAATTCCGAAGTTATTTTTTAAAGTAATTTCTAATGCTTCCTGCTTGGTCAAAATCTCTTGAGAAAACCCAAAAAATGAGGATGCTAGAAGCAAAAATGTAACGAATCTCTTATAATGCATTTTCATCATATTTTGTGTCCATATAAGCTCTTTCTACCTCCTCTTTGGTAATTTCATTTCCTGTTTTGAGCCATTTGATATTTACCTTCATCCAATTCGAAGTAGACAACAACAAAGGCAATACTACCAGCGTCAATAGCGTAGCAATGGCAATTCCGTAAGCAATGGAAATCGCCATCGGAATTAAAAACTGCGCTTGCCTACTCTTTTCAAAAATCAACGGAGCCAATCCTGCAATGGTTGTTAACGAGGTTAAAAAGATGGCCCTAAATCGAGATCTTCCAGCAGCCACCAAAGCCTCGTCAAACAGCATTCCTCGCTTCAAATAACTATTGAACTTTCCAATTAGGACCAATCCGTCATTCACCATGATACCGATCAAGGCAATAATTCCTAAAAAGGATAAGATTCCGATAGCGAAGTCATGAATGAAATGTCCCCAAACAACTCCGATCATACTAAACGGAATCATAATGATCAACAAAATAGGTTGTGAATAGGAACGGAATGTAAAGGCAATCACAATGTAAATGAAACCTAAAATGAGAGGAGCTACCAAACCAACCGAATCTGTGGTCTTCTTTCGCTCTCTATTCTGACCCTCATAAATGGGTGTTACAGTCGGATATTTGGAAAGAATCTCTGGCATGATGTTGTTTTGTATGTCAAACAAAATCTCAGTAGCACTTCCTTTCAATTCTTTTAAATCGGCCGTAATTTGAATTTCTCGTTTGCCTTCTAGGTGATTGATGGCTATATCTCCTCTTTCAATGGTATAGGTCGCAATTTCCGAAAAAGGAACACGCGTTCCATTGGGCGCAATAATGCGCATATCATCCAGGTCTTTGATGGTAGATCTGTCCTTTCGATCGTAACGAACCCAAACTTTGATTTCATCCTGACCTCTCTGAAAGCGTTGCGCTTGAAATCCGAAGAAACCCGATCGCACTTGTTGCATCACAGTTTGCAAATTCAGTCCCAGTACATAAGCTTTATCCTTCAGTTGAATCTGAATTTCTTTGATTCCGGCCGGATCGTTATCGGTAACATCCTTCAGCAATGGATTGTCTTCCATTACCGATTTTAATTCGTTCTTAACCGCTTTTAATTCCTCAATATTATTCCCGAGTAGTGAAATGGCAACCGGACTTCCTCCAAAGTTTCCTCCTGAACCAAAAACCAAGCTTTCTACTCCATAGACTCTTCCCACACGTTCGCGAATGGTATTGGTTATTTCCGGCGAAGAGAAATCTCTTGCTTCTCCTGGCAATAAGTTTACGGTAAGACTCGCATTGGCACTTCCAGGGCCTACCCTGCGGATGATGTTTTCTACTACTTGTAGATTCCCTGTTTGCTTTTTGGTATATTCATCATTCACCAACCAAACCTTTTGTTCAATGGCTGAAATGATGGAATCGGTGATTTTTTCATTCGTCCCTTGAGGCATGGTCAAGGTGATTTGAACTCGGTCACTCGCAATCCTTGGAAAGAAGGATGTTCTTACAATTCCGCCTCCAATAGCCATAAAACTAAAAATCAATGTGGCTATGGGTAGACTAAATGAAAATACCTTGTTTTTTAAAGAGAATTTTAAAAATGGAACGTAATAATTGTCACGTACTTTCGACAATCCTTCATCAGCCTTTTTATTGATTTTCTTGAAAAAAGCATCAATACTATTTCTTGAATTGATAACTCCGTTCTCCTTTCGTTCGCGATCCAATGCTTTGGAATGAGCAATATGGGCTGGCAAAATAATCAAAGCTTCAACCAAAGAAACAGTCAAGGTTAAGAGCACAACGGTCGATACTTCCCCAAAAAAACTACCGATTCTTCCATCCACAAAAAAGAAGGTTGCAAAGGCAATGATGGTGGTTAGGATGGCAGATACAATAGGCGGAATCACCTCAATGGTTCCGTCGATGGCAGCACGAATTTTTGATTTGCCCAAATCGTAATAGTGATGGTAAATATTTTCCCCAATTACAATTCCGTCATCTACCAAGATACCAATGACAATGATCATTCCGAATAAGGAAAGTACGTTGATGGTAACGTTAAACTGTGCGGCAAAAATGAACATTCCGAAAAAGGCAATCGGTAATCCGAAAGCTACCCAAATGGCCAATCGCAGATTTAAAAATAAGGCCAAGAAAAAGAGCACTAAAAGAATTCCGACAATACCGTTTTCAATTAACAATTTGGTTCTTCCATTCAATACCGTACTTCGGTCACTGGTAACTGCCAGTTGAATGTTTTGTTGCTTTTGGTTGTACTCGTAGATATAATCTTTGATTTTATCAGCGGAAGAAATTAAATCCTCACTATTGGTATTGCTCACCGTAATGTCAATGGCGAGGTTTCCGTTAAAGAACAGTCGATCTGGATTCTCAGACCAAGTATCTCTCACCTCAGCAATGTCTTTCAATCGAATAATCGTTCCATTGGGTTGCGTCCGTACGATGATGTTCTGCAGCTCGACTCCGTAGTAAGACCGATTTCGAGCACGGATTAGGTAATCTTCTGCCGTTGTTTTTATATTTCCACCTGTAATTAACAGATTGGAATTTCGAACCGCATTAGCCACTTCGGTGAAGGACAAATTGAAAGCCCTTAGATCATTCTCGCGAACGGCAATTTCAATTTCTTCTTCTGGGAATCCTGAAATAACAATCTGGGAAATACCCTCAATACCTCGAATGTCATTTTCGATATTTCGGGCATACTGTTTCAAGGCTTTCAAAGAAACATTCTGTCCGCTAATTGAAAAGCTAATGGTTGGTCGAATACTCTCTACCTTCGCAATCACCGGGGGCTCCATTCCAGTTGGAAAAGAGGGAACACGATCTACCGCGTTTTTAACGTCGGTTAAAACAATATCTACATTCTTGCCTTTTTCGACCTCCACACTAACGGTTGCCGAATTTTCTCGAGAAACAGAAGTAACTCGCTCCACACCAACAATACCTTTGAGATTGTCTTCAATTTTTAAGACAACCCCTTCTTCCATTTCGGCGGGAGAAGCTCCAGGATAGGTGAGGTTGATTTGAATCAACTGTGAATCAACCAAAGGAAAGAAGGATGACTTCATATTTAAGACCCCCACAATACCGAATACCACAAAGAATCCGATAAGAATATTTACCGCAACGGGAAACTTGATGAAATAACTAATAATCTTCTTCATCGGAATCTTATTTGTTGATTTTTACAATCATCCCATCAAAAGCACCTGGCAGGGTTTGAGACAACAACTTATCATTGTCTTGAAGTCCTTTAATCACCGCACTTTCAGCTCCGAAATACACAGGAGTAATCTCTTGAAGTGTTAAAACGCTATCGTTTTTAACAACAAAAACCGCCTTGTTTTCCACAAGAAGTTTTCTTGAAATTTCAATGGCGTTGGGTTCTGATTTGGCCACCAAGGCTGCCTCTAAAAACATCCCTTCTTTTAAATCTGGATGACGAACTTCAATGAACGCATTGATGGTTTGAGAAACCTGATCTATTTTTCCGTTGACACGAACCACCTTACCCTCATAAGTTTTGGATTTGTTCATGTTGTTCAGGGTCACTTGGTTACCCACCTTTAACAAATCTGCAAATTCGGCGTTCACAGAAACTTGTAGTTCGTAAGCACCTGTTTCAATAAATTCTCCAAGTCGCTGTCCCGCACGGACTAGCGTACCTGACGTCACAAGTGTTTCCGTCAAAATTCCAGTAAAAGGAGCTCGAATGGTGTGCTTGGACAAACGCACTTCCAAGTTTTTTACGTTATAATAAGCCGTTAGAATACCTCTTCCACTAATGAAATATTTTTCTTTGTCTGAAGAGAAGGCTGGCAATTCAGGAACTCTTTTTGAAAGGTCAAAATTCTTTAAATATTGCTCCCATTTGTCAAATTCAGAAGAATAATCCAATCGAATGTCTGGCAAAATAGAAGTAATCAGATTGAATAAATTGCTTTTTTGAGATTGCAAACTCGCCTTGAATTCATCGCTATTTACACTAAGCAATGTTTCATTTTTATAGTATTTCACTCCTGGCTTGAACTCTTTTCCTGAAACGTTCAATACTCCTTGCACTTCAGAAAAAATATCGATTTTATTTTTGGCTACCAGCGTACCGTTGGCATTAATCACAATAGGTACTGTGCGATTTTGAACCTCTTTCACAAAAACAGTATTTACTCTTTTTTTGAACTTAGGTTTGGGTTTCTGATTTTTGGCAATGAAGTAGTTTCCAAGAGCAATGGCTCCTACAATGAATAAAATACCAAGAATGGCTAAAATTACTTTTCTCATGTGGTTAGTTATCTGTTGTTGAGTTTGCTTACGCCTCGTAATCTGCAAATATAGCCGTATTTTTTACCCTACTATTTCATTTGACGGATTGTTTTTTGTTAAAGAAAAGTTATAATTCCCTGATTTGTAACCCCTTTCGTTCTTATTCAAAGGAATTTTGGGTTAATCCTATAGAAATTCAGAACTTTGACATTTGTAGTATAAAACAAATTACTTTATCTCAAATACTATGATCTTTTGCACCACGGCAAAAAATGCGAAATTCTTCGATAGTATCTCAAAGGTTCCCTTAGAAGCTTTGGAAGAGTTGCAATGTGATGAGAATATTTATTTGAGTAAAGGTTATTTGCAATCCATCGAAGAGAACCACCCAGACATTGTTTTCAACTATGTAGTACTGACGGATGAACAACAACGACCCATTGCTTTTGCCGTCTTGCAAATGGTGAAATTTTATTTGGATGAAGTGAACGATAGTGTTGAAGATTTCTTATTGGGAATTAAGAAAGTCTTGCGTAAAGTGGGTATTTTTCCTAATAAAAAACCAGTAAGACTTTTGGTTTCCGGAAATATTTTTGTGAGCGGCGAGCACGGAGTTTTCATCAAGGCAAACCAAGACAAAAAAAAGGTCTTTAAACAATTGGCGAAAGTGATTCTTCATTTTACCCAAAACAACACCGAACTAGCCAATAGCATTGATGCCTTTATGTTGAAAGATTTTTGGGATGAATCCTTATTCATCACCAACGAATTGAAGCGCTTTAACTTTCACCCATTTTCGGTGGAACCTAATATGAAGTTTGACATTCAAAGCGATTGGTCTTCCTTTGATGACTACCTAGCTGCCATGAAAACAAAATTCAGAGTTAAGGCAAAAAAAGCCCTGTCTCAAAGCAAAGATTTGGTGATCAAAAGGGTCTCTAAAGAGGAAATTGATCACTACCTGCCCCAAATGTTTTCACTATATAAAAGGGTAGCCAATAGTGCTACCTTTAACTTGAGCGATTTCAATTTAAACAGCTACAAAAACCTTTTGGAACGTTTTGGTCCCAATTATATCATTGCCACTTATTGGTTGGACGATCAAATGGTTGGATTTCTTTCGGGAATCATCAATCAGAAAACATTGGATGCTCATTTTGTAGGTATCGATTACAAGTACAATAGAAGCTATGCCATTTACCAGCGCATGTTGTATGATTACATCAAATATGGCATAGAACATCAATTGGAGTCCATCAATTTTGGAAGAACGGCCAGTGAAATTAAAAGTTCGGTTGGAGCTGAACCAGAAAATCTGACCATTTATCTCAAACACAGAAAGCGATTTACCAACAGACTGTTGAAACTGTTCTTGTACCATGTACAACCAACACCTTTTCATCAAAAATTTCCATTTAAAACCGCCAATACATGATCAATAGCCAACAATTAATTGATTTATTAAAACTCGATGTCATCGATGAATCCACTTTTAAAGGTTACAGCGTAACTATTGGGAGTCCGAATGTATTTGGGGGACAGGTGCTTGCACAGGCACTGCATGCGGCTACCAATACGGTACCCGAAGAACGAGAGGTTCATTCGCTGCATTCTTACTTTCTGGAAGCAGGAAATTTGGAAAAACCCATCATTTATCATGTAGCAAACCTCAGAAATGGAGGTAGTTTTTCTACACGAAGGGTAACCGCTAAACAAGACGACAAAGTCATTTTCATCATGGCAGCCTCTTTTCATAGAAGTGAAGAAGGGTTCGAACATCAGATAGAAATGCCGGCCAACTTGAGTCAGCCTGAGGATTTAAACTCTTGGGAGGAAATGGCCGAGAAATTCGGTGAATTTATTCCGGATTCAATGAAGTATTTCTTAACATTAGACAGACCAATATCTTTCAAACCTGTATATCCAAAGAATCCGCTTCAACCCAAGAACTTACCGCCAACTGAGTTTGTTTGGTTCAAACTAAAGGGAGAGATTCCATCGATGACCAATCAATTGAAGCAACAAATCTTGACCTATATTTCCGATTACAATGTGTTGAATGCAGCATTTAATCCGAATGCCAAAGATTACAGTTTTGGAAATACCCGAACCGCAAGCTTGGATCATTCCATGTGGTTTTACAGAGATTTTGATTTTGATGACTGGATGCTATTTTCGGCAGAGTCACCAAGCACATTTGGAGCGAGGGGATTTGTAAGAGGAAATATCTTTACAAGAAAAGGAGTATTAATTGCTTCTTTTGCACAAGAAGGATTAATGAGACCAAGAAAAAAATAGCAATACGTATTTGATTATGAGCAACCTGATGTATGTTTTATCGACCAACGGAATTTTATTTTTGTTAAGCCTAATTTTCAAATTTTTCCCTCCCAAGAAAATTAACAATTGGTATGGCTATCGGACTTATAAAACCATGCAAAATCAAGATATCTGGGATTTTGCCAACAAAACCTTCAATACCTCTTTTGTAATCTATAGCGGTCTTTCACTTTTAGGAGGCATGGTGATTGCCTATCTCTCTGGCGAAACTCTCACATGGCAACCCATGGTTTTGGTATTCTTGAGCATTGTAGCCTGCATTATCAAAACTGAAAATCTTTTGAAAGAGAATTTCACAGACGAAGGAAAGCGAAAAAAGTAATCTAGAAATTCGCGAGTATCGATACCGATAAGTTTCGACCTGGTGCTGAAACTCCTGAGGCAAACTCAATGTAATGTTCGTCCATAAGGTTATCAAGACGGGCCTGAACGGTAAACTTTTCATTAATTTCATAGCTGCCGTTCACCCCAACGGTCATCCAGGCTGGTGATCCGTAGTATATGTCTTCAAGATTACTGGCATTCGGATTAATCACTGGCGTCAAATCAACATTGTCGATTCCTTCTGTGATATTGAAGTCTTCAATATCCTTTTTACTATTAAAACGCAGTTCCGCTCCCAATTGCAACTTCTTCTTTTGGTAATTTACCTCAAACTGACCAAATAAAGGCGGAATAGATGACAATGGTTCCTTGGTATCGTAAGTCCTCCCCTTGGTATAGGTTACAAATCCAGAAGTATTCCAATTGTCTGAAATCTTTCCGAAATAATTGGCGGTATATCCAAAAATATAAGCTGTTCCTTGATTCTGATTGGTTACCGCATTCCCTAATTCTCCGTCAAAGGTCACCTGCTTGATACTTCCGTCGGGTTCTCGCACGAAATCTCTTTGGATATAATTGTCCAAAAGCGTGTAATACATATTGAATCCGACTTTAAATTTGCGATCGTTGAAGTATTTCAGGATATTAATTTCTGAGTTGTAGGCATATTCGGGTTTGATGTGAATATTTGGGATGGTAATGTTTCCAGCTTTTTCTCGAACTCTACCCACATCGTCAATATTGGGTGATCTAAATCCGGATGATAGCACAGCATTCAATTGCCAATTCGGCGTTGGTTTGTAAACATATCCCAAAGTAGCTGTGATGGCCGAATTATTCGCACTCATCATAGACGTATTGGTCTGAAAAAAGGTTTGATCAATCCAATTAGCTGATAAGTTGATATTGGTAAATCGAATACCTGTATTCAAGGTCGATTTCGGACTCACATCTTGACGGTATCCAACATATATTGAAGAAGATAGGAAATCACTTCCCCCATCTGGATAACGTGTCGATACATTGAAGTTGTTCGAAAACCCATTAAAGAGGCCATTGATTACATCCAGTGTTTGACCCAAAGCTACCGATTGAATATCGTTGTACGCGAATTCAAACCCATACGATAGTAGTCGTTTTCGATCATTGGTTAACGGCACCGAGAAATCTCCGTTTAAACTAAAAATATTCACGGTTTCGGTTCTTGTAGAGCGATTCAAACTACCAAATCTTCGTTGAATTCGGCTTTCTTGAATGTTCTGATAGGCCGCGGTGATGGAGCCCTTGTCCAACCAGTTTTTTCCAGGGTGTAAGTTGAATTGAGATGATATCAACAAACGATCTTGCGGACCATATTCCCATTCAGCAAACTTCAATGAGGAAGGATCTGTCAAATCTGTTAATTCAGTGAGTCTATCAAACCTCGGAATATTGGTTGAAGTAGAATACTGAAGATTGAGCTTGAGGTCGGTATTTTTGGTCAGAGGCACAAAGAACTTTTGAAGAATATCAGTCTGATTATAACCGGTGTTTCTTAACAAATTGGTTTTCGTATTTACCGTAGGAGTCTCCTTGTAACTATTCCCGGTATTTTCAGAAAAATAGAATACCTTTCCCCAATCTGAGAATCCGTGGGAGCGTCTTGTCCCGGCCCGTAAATCACCAAACTCAGAATAAGTGATACTGGTAAAAGAAGCCCAGGTTGGATTGCTTATCTCTGCCGAATAGTTCGTAGAAATTTCCTGATTTGCGGTAGAATACCTGCTAAAGAAGTTGCTTTTGACTTCCTGAGTCTCCGTCAATTTTGGTGATTTGGTGTAATAATGAACAATTCCACCCAAAGCATCCGATCCATACATTACAGAAGAAGGCCCAAAAACAACCTCCACTTTGTCGAGGAGATAGGGAGAAATGGTAATTGAATTCTGCAAATGTCCTTTCCTGTAAATGGCATTGTTCATTCGAACTCCGTCTACCACAAGCAATACTCGATTCGATTCCATTCCACGAATAACAGGACTACCCCCACCAAATTGCGACCTTTGCACTTTTACTCCAGCCACCGTTGCCAATAAATCGGCTGAGGTTTGTGGAGAAACTTTTTGGATTCTCTCAATGTTCACCAATTCTATACGTTCCGCAATCCGTTTGGTTTTTTCATCATTCTTAAATGAAGAAATGATTACTTCATCCAATTGCTCAGAAGTTTTGGTCAAGTAAACAGTAAAATCTCGGGCTACTAATTTGGACTTTCGAATCTTGAAAGTAGCGTAAGATAAATGAGAAAAGACGAGGATATCCTTTTCACCAAAAGCAGAAATATCAACTATTCCTTCCTTGTTGGACGTCTGGTTGATGGTCATTGACTCGTTAAAAACCGCCACGTTTCGAACCTTCAAACCAGATTCTTTATCTAAAATTCTAACCTCTTGGGATATCAAATCAACACTTACCAAAAGTAAGAGTAGCCACACTAAATTCTTCATTATCAACTAAAAATAGTTTCTAAAACCTGTAATGATTTGGGAGTTCTAAAATTGTTCAAATGTAGTTTAAAATACCTTAGGATTAATTCGAGACTCTCCCTTCTTTCTTTATTACTATAAGAAATCTCGGATATGCTATCAAAATTTATGCCTAAGAGCTTTTTAAAAAGGAAAAGTTCTTTCTCTCGAAGGATGTGATTCCCAATAACAGAATTGGTAAAATTTCCCTCCTCGAGATTAAAGCCCAAAGCATCGGAATTCCTTCGATCTGGATAAAAACCTAAGAATTTGGTGAGATTCAACAAAAAGAAAAGGTGAAAATTGGAAGTTTTATCATGTACGTCTAGCCAAAGGAAAGAGGCTTCTATAAATTCAAAAAGTGGAATATTCTTTTCTTCCTCCTGAATTACAGAACCCAATACTTCGGCCAAAAACATTAGAATGGATTGTTTTTTGACATCCATAAAAATGCTTTGATATGGAAAGTTTACGTGTGCTTCTTTAAGACTTTGAAGCTGTTTATTTTTTTGATAATTGAAGGTTAAATCCAATTGATTCATGGGCTGAAAATAGCCTGCTTTGATTCCCTTTTTTTTTGGTTTTAGGATACCTCGTAACATAAAAGAGACCAAACCAAACTCCTTGGTATAACACTTTACAATGAGGCTTGTATCACTAAACTTTATAGCGTTGATGACGATGGCTTTCGTAGAAGTAAGTGCCATTAATTTACGATTGCAATTTTGGTAGATCCAGATTCTGAACCATCTTCAGTAGACAGTAATACAATGTATATACCAGATGCTACCTTAGTTCCCGCCAAGTTGCGCTTATCCCAAACTACTTTTCCGCCTTGCAATTCCTGCCCTTCAATGACATTGGATTCAAACACCAAATTCCCGGCTACATCTAAAATTTTTACATTGGTTCCTTTGGGTAGATTTTGTCCATTTCGACCATTGATCGTAACAGTGTTGTGATTCTTGAGGACCGGATTCGGATAGGCATATACATCAGGAAGTTCTTCGCCAAATGGTGCCACGTTCGAATTGTAAGCTACAATCCCCTTGTCCGTTGCAAAAAAGACCTTTCCAGAATTTTCATCCACGGCAATTTTAATAATCCGATTCGAGGGCAAGGGCGAGTTCTCTGTACTAAAATTGGCCAAGGTTCTTCTACCAGAAGGATTGGTATACAACACACCTCCCCGATCGGTTCCAAACCATTTGTTATCAGCTCCGTCGACAACGATACTATTAATTCGCTGATCACCTAACAAGCGCTCGCCTATTCCGTTGTCTTCAATCACAATTGGATTGGCATTATAAACAGATTCGGTAAATATCGAATTGGGGTTTCTGAAAACCACCAATCCGCTGCGTGTCCCCAGCCAAACAGAATTATTGGCGTCGATTGCCAATGAAAGAACAGTGGCATCAGGAAGATTTCCGAGATTCGGAGTGGCTATTAAGGCTTTTGCGGTATTTGTATTTTCGTTGAAGGCATAGGCCCCATTGTTTCTTGAGCCAAACCAAATATTATTATTCCGATCGATGTCAACCTCACTCAATCCGTTGAAATCCGCTGTTTTGGCGGAAGAGATATCAAAACTCGACCACTGTCCACTTGAAGATAATTTTTTTAGTTCGCTGGTTCCACCAATATTAGTAACCCATAAATTCCCTTGACGATCGAGCATGGTACCACTGATTCGAACCGATACTCTATTGGCTTCATTTGGAACAATATCTTCTAATGGCGAATTCAAGTGGTTATAAAACTGAGTGACTTCATCATTTTCAACCACCAATAAACCACCTGTTAAAACAGTATTGATACTTCCAGTATCCCCCATAGAACTGATGTAGACCTTGTTATCTGCATTAGGATCTATGGTCACATAATTCAAATCTGGATAAGGTGTATTCGGATCAAATCGTTTGTTTACCCAGGTAGTGCCATTAAAATGACTATAGCCTCGTTGGATATTGCTTGGGGTATAAACGTTGTTGTAGCCTCCATAAACCACCCATAAATCTTGATTGTTGGCAGCAATGAAGAAGGCATCATTAGATAAGGGCCCTTCTGGATGAATCTCTTCATATTGCCCGGGTGAACTAAAAGTGGATTTTAAAACTCCGTAATTCCGCGTCCCCAAGAAAAAATCATTACCAATTGGCAAACAAGAAGTCACATTAAAGGCAAACTCAGCATTTGGAAAAAAGTTTTGAATGTCGTTCAAATTGGCGTCAAGAGCCAAGGCATTGTTCGCAAAACTCACTCCTACGCGATTTTGATCGGCTTTCATGTCTAAGATTTGGCTCGAAAAATTTCGAACCACATTTAAAACTCCAGCGTCCAATTCGTATAAGATGGCTCCTTCAGAAACATAAATCGTATTGTTGAAGTTCATGCTGTGACTGAAACTCCTGCCTGTAAATTGTTGTGTCCAATTATTGAAATCAATCAAATTGGGATTCGTTCGATCGGCCGTGAAAATTCCGTCTTCAGTAACTGCGTAAATGGTATTGTTCAAAATGGTCGTCTGAAAAACATTTACAGCACTTGAACCGCTACCAATAAAAAAAGTATCACCAAATTCCAATTCCTCAATATCATACTCAATAATGGCAAAGGGCGTTGAAACATATAGGACGTCATCTACCCCATAAATATCATTGATCCGTTTGGCACCGCTTTGAGAAAAATTGACAATGTCTGAGGATATGGTAATCGAATCGTTTTCATCGACCACTTCAATGAGTCCGTTTTCATAACCGATGATTAGTCGTTGGGAGGGCTGATGAAAAAAAATGGCACTGGTGGTTTCTCCCGACAAACCTTGCACCGAACTAAATTTCTCTATGACTGCACTTGAAATCGTGTAGGTGAAAATCGCATTGTCTGTAAGGGCATAAATCACCCCATCTACTTGAACAAAATCCTTAACATTGTTGTACGAGTAGAAGTCTTCCCAAGACTGGCTGTAATCAACTTGAGAAAACAGAGGAATATTGCACAGCAATAAGAAAAACAGTAAATATTTTTTCATCTTTGTAATAACCTCAAAGATATTTATTTATTGCAAAAATGAACCACAATTCCTTGAGATTCCTGAAATGAAATGTACCTATGGCAATTGAGATTGAACGTAAATTTTTAGTATTAAATAGCAACTATAAAAAAGAGGCTTTTGATAAAAAATCAATGAAGCAGGGATATCTAAATTCCGACAGAAAAAGAGCGGTTCGGGTACGGATTTCTAATCATAGGGCTTTTTTAACTGTGAAGGGAGATTCCAACGACTCTGGCTTATCTCGATTTGAATGGGAAAAAGAAATTGATCTTTCTGAAGCCGAAGATCTTTTAAAGCTTTGCGAATTACCTATCCTTGAGAAAACTAGGTATTACGTAAAACAGGACAATCATGTTTTTGAGGTCGATGAATTTTTTGGCGATAATGAAGGATTACAAATTGCCGAGGTCGAATTGAATTCGGAAAACGAAAACTTTACCAAACCCAACTGGCTAGGAAAAGAGGTAACTAGAGACCAGCGTTACTACAACGTATCTCTGTTACAAAATCCCTTTATAAAATGGTCAAAGGGTGTAAATGGCGATGAAATGACTGAGTCCGCCCAATAGAACAAAAACGTGAAAAATAGCGTGATTGTAAGGAATTTTCTGAATGAGATAAAGAATCGCGCCGATGGTATAAAAAATTCCTCCAGCGATCAAGAAGTTCAATCCGTTTTCCGATAAAACTTCCATCAATGGATTGATAAAAAGCACCACTTGCCAGCCCATCAACACATACATTAAGGTGGATATTTTATCGAACCTACCAGTAAAAAACAACTTCAGGACTACTCCAACTAAAGCAAAGATCCAAACGGCTATAAACATGTACCATCCGAGTGAAGAATTCAAGGCCACCAAACAAAATGGCGAGTAACTACCTGCTATCAAAACATAAATAGCAGCGTGATCAAAGATCTTTAGCTTTCTTCTATTGCGAGGATTTTTGGAGGCATGATACAAGGTAGACGCCAAAAAAAGAACCATCAAACTGAGTCCGTAAATACACAAGCTCGTGGTCATCCACAACTGATCGTAAGAAAGTGCTTTCTGCACGATATACGGAAAAGCAATCAGGCTGAGCAAAAATCCGAAGCCGTGGGTTACGATATTTAAAAACTCTTCTTTTTGAGAGTATCCGTCAAACATCTTTTTTTTCATTGTTTCCGCGCTCTGTTGGTATCTTCCATATACTTTTCATCGTGAATCAATTCGTTGTATATGATGTCAAAAGTTTTTTGCTTGAGTTCTTCTAAATTATCCTGCGTTAGGTTTTTAGTTTCTAAGAATTCATGCTGTTTGATGCGGAGCAAACCAGGTCTACCCTTAAAAAAGTTCCATGAAAAAAAACGCTTTGGATCGTAGTAAGTTTGCACCACAATAGGAATTTCAAATTCAATAGCGAGACTAAAAGCTCCGTTTTTAAAGGGTGCTAAAATTACGTCTTCGTCAGGTACTAAACCTTCTGGGAAAATCCCCATACAAACTCCGTTTTTCAATCTTTTCTTGGCCCTAGCATACACATTCTTGCGACTTTGCCCATTGCTTCTGTCGACCATAATCACAACCCTCCTGTAGAAAAATCCGAAGATTGGAATTTTGACCAATTCCTTTTTTCCTACAAATACGATTGGGTTTTTGCTCAAAACAATCATCACAAAAGGATCAATGAATGATGCGTGATTTGCCGAAAACATATAGCTTTTATCGGCTTCGATCTTCTGTTCGTATTCGACATCCAAGCGGAACCCCATTCCGTATACAATAATCTTTGCCCAAATGCGAATCATTTTCCAGAAGGTATGGTAGTACTCCTCTTTGGCGGTAAGTACCAAAAGAAAAGGAACCATGATAATGATGGTTGTAAACATGAGCACATAAAACCATGCTCTCCATACCAAAAGGATTGGGATTTTCAAATACCTCATAAAAGCCCAAAAATACTAATTATCTTTAGTTTGATTGTTCATGAATTCTAAAACCTTATTTTTGTTGTCTTATTGTAAAATCTACAAAATTTCTAGTCTATGTCTAGGATTCTTACAGGAGTTCAAAGTACCGGAACACCACATTTAGGAAATCTTTTGGGAGCTATCCTTCCTGCTATTGAAATGGCGAACGACCCTAACAACGAATCGTTCTTATTCATTGCAGATATGCACTCTTTAACGCAAATCAAAGATGGCGACTTATTGCGAGCAAATACCTACAGTACGGCTGCTACTTGGTTGGCCTGCGGATTGGATTTTGAGAAAACAGTTTTCTATCGTCAGAGTGACATCCCGGAAGTAACAGAGCTTTCTTGGTATTTGAGCTGTTTCTTTCCTTATCAAAGGCTCACCTTGGCACATAGTTTTAAGGACAAAGCTGACCGATTGCAAGATGTAAATTCGGGATTGTTTACCTATCCCATGTTGATGGCCGCAGATATTTTGTTGTACGATGCTGAAATTGTTCCCGTTGGAAAGGATCAATTGCAACATTTGGAAATGACCCGAGATGTGGCCAACCGATTGAATAATATTGTTGGTGATACGCTGGTACCACCGCAGGCAAAGATTCAGGAGGAAACCAAATTGGTTCCAGGAACCGACGGTGAGAAAATGAGTAAATCGAGAGACAACATCATCAATATCTTTTTGACTGATAAGAAGCTTCGCAAGCAAATTATGGGAATTAAGACTGATAGCACTCCGCTAGAGGATCCGAAAGACCCTGATACCGATAATGTTTTTGCACTTTACAAGTTGATGGCATCAGAAGAACAAGTAGCTGATATGAGAGCGAAATATTTAGGAGGAAATTACGGATACGGGCATGCCAAGCAGGCATTGTATGAATTAATTCTAGACCAATTTGAGGAAGTCAGAAAACGCTATGACTATTATATGAACAATACCTCAGAAATCGATGAAATCCTTGAAAAAGGAGCGGTAAAGGCAAGAGCTGTTGCTCAAGAAGTTTTACAAAGAACACGATCCAAAATCGGATACTAACAACAAAAAAGCCTTACAGATTCGTAAGGCTTTTTTATCATTCATTATTGTTTGACTATCCCCATTGGCAAACGATTCCACCCATTAAAGCCAAGGTGATTACCCAATATCCAACATTGATAAAAATATATTTTGCTTTCTTTCTTTCAAACATGGCTTGAATACTCAAAACAGGCATTGCAAAAAACAATCCGGCCATAGCCCCATGCAAGGCACCGTGTTTAAAGCTTCTATGAGCATCACCATATTTATCCATAATTTGATTGAAAAGTTCAAGAGATTCTCCTGTTAACTCAGTAGCTCCTGCAGGCATTAACGTTCCGTATACGCCCATTTGATGTACTACTAAAAACTGAACCATCATTGCTAAAATGAAACTGAAAACTAGACTTAGTCCCATAATGACAAGCATGTTTCCTTCTTTCAGAGATTCTTCTGTAAAGCCTATCAAGTTCATCCAAGCTTTTCCAAAAAGTGGACCGTACCAAACGAATCCGATGATCATTGGCACAAATGCTGCACCTAAAAAAATTAAGAAATTAAATTCCATGATTAATTGTTTTTGATTGATAATCAAATATATAAAAAAATAGCTTCCTCAATTTCTTGAAGAAGCTACTCTTATAAATGTAAGTAAGCTATTGTATTTTCATAGACCGTCCGATGGCCTCTAATTCAAAGATGAATGCGCGTTTGTTAATCGAGGGTGCATAGGTAAACCCTTCAAAAACAATGATACGATTATTTGGTTTATCAACAATGGTATAATTTAAAAAAGGACCCGCCATAAAATCATTTTTTACTTCCCACTTTCCGCGGGTTTCGTAGGCCTTTCTTCCGGCAATCTCTGTATCGAAAGTATAAGGAGTGTAAGCCTCTTCGGTTATCATATACATGCCCTCTCTAGAACCGGGAATGTAAATCTTCCCAATACTATCTCGAACCCTGCTGATGTTGTCTGCAATCTTATCTTCATTGGTCAAAGGAAGCGAATAAACTAAGATATTATTACTTCCCGTTTTTGCAATACCGCTCAATAAATGCTGACGCAACCACAAGAACTCGCCCGTATCATCCACCGTCTTAAAGTTCTTATTGATGGTTAAGGAAATTCCTAGGTTCTGAAGTGTTTTGTATTGCGAATCATCCAATCGTTCTTTTCGAAAAAGACCCTGGACGTATTTCACATCCGAAGCTAAAAAGGTTTTTACGATGGTGGATTTATGCTTTTCAAAAAGTTTTAAAATGGAAGCTTCATCTTTTGCCTGCAAGTAAATCAAAGTTTGAGGTCTCGCATATATATCGTGTTTTATTACGAAAGCTTCTTGTTCTGATCTGGTCACAAAAAATACATTTCGATGGTACTTCATCATGGAACCAAATCCCTTAGGATCAAGCTGAGAAACAGACAAAATCGGCTCAGGTTGTGGCAACCCTACTTGACGTTCTCCAAATGTATTGCGTAAGGCTTTCCCGATATTTCCGTCCCAGTCGTTCCCTTTGGTTACAATTAAAATCTTGTTCAGTTTTCCGACAGACGGATTCAAAATGTATTTATCATCTCCTTTGCATGAAAAGAGTGCTAGAAAAAGTAGTGCGTAAATTATTCTCATCGAATTAACTTTTATAGATTTTCAGTTTGGTTCCTGGTTTCAAGCTCTTAGCACTCCAAATATTGTTCCACTTTTTAATTTGATCAACAGAAACGTTTTTAAATTTTTTGGCAATCAACCAGAGCGAATCGCCATCTTTAACTACATAAATATCGTATTTTTTATTCTTAACACTAGCCTTAGTGCTTTTTGATATTTTCTTTTTTGGTTTCACATAGCGCGAAGCCGGAATTTTACGAGGAAAAATATACAGACGTTGTCCTACTCGAAGTCTACTACTTTTCATTCGATTCCAACGCTTGATTTGACTCACTCGCACACCAAATTTACCCGCAATTTTCCCTAAGTAATCTCCGCTTCGAACACGATAGGAGATACGCTTATCCATTTCGAAATATTTGGGCAATGGTTTTTCGCGATTCTTATCTTCTTCGTCAGCTAATGCGTACAACTCTTTTTCTTTATCCAAAAACTCAATGATTTTTGTTCTTGGCAATCTGAGAGCATAGTTTTTATCTTCTACATACGGAATGATATTGAGTTTGTATGACGGATTCAAGGCCTCAATCTTTTCCTCTTCCAAATTGATTACTTGTGCAATTTGATCAAAGGAAACGGTTCGTTTAATTCGAACCGTATCGGTCTGGAAATTGAAAAATTCGGGAACTTCAGGATAGATTTTGTGTTCCTCGGCATATTCAAAAATGTACAGGGTGGAGTAAAATGCTGGTACATATCCTGCCGTTTCAATGGGTAAAAAGGGTCTGATATTCCAGTAATTCTTGTACCCACCTGATCGTTTGATGGCTTTACTTACATTTCCTGGTCCTGAATTGTAGGCCGCTAAAGCCAAATCCCAATCGCCAAATATTTTATACAACTGACTCAAATACTTGCAAGCTGCGATGGTCGCTTTCTCCGGATTGTACCGTTCATCAACATAAGAGCTCACGCTCAAATCAAACTGTCTACCGGTGCCATACATAAACTGCCACATTCCAGATGCCCCAACCCTTGATCGAGCTCTAGGTCTTAAGGCTGATTCTACAATGGCAAGGTATTTCATTTCCAAGGGAATGTCATACTGGTCTAAATAGCGTTCAAACATGGGAAAGTAATAGCGCGCCTTGGCCATCAAAGCGGGATAATATTTCTTCCGATAACGCAGATAGCTATTGATCACTTTTTCTAGGGCCGGATTGAACTCCAAATTGAAAGGCGTTTCAGCATTCAATTTGCTCAATCTCGATTTTAGTAAATCGGTTGTTAAGGTCAACTGCTCATTTCCGATAAGATCTTTGTCGTCAATAATGTATTCGAGCGTATCGATTAATGGTGAACTAAACTTTTCATCAACCAATAGGCTGTCAATTCGCTTTAAATCATCATCAGTGAAAAATTCATTGGGATCTGGAGTATCAATTGAATCTTTAGCAATGTAGATGGTATCTTTTCCTCTTATGAGGATCGAATCTTTTTGCTGTTGTGCAAAAGTGGTAAGGGAAGAAAACAAAAATATAAGAAATGTTCTCATTGATTAAAATTCAAGTTCTAAAGCAATCGGACAGTGATCTGAATGTTTGGCTTGGGTTAAAATATAGGCCCTATCAATATTGTTTTTTAAAGGTTCAGAGACCATGGCATAATCCAATCGCCACCCTTTGTTATTGGCTCTTGCATTAGCCCGGTAACTCCACCAAGAAAACTCTTGTTTCTCTGGATTTTTAAATCGAAAGCTATCAATAAAACCACTTTGAATAAACTCACCAATCCATTTTCGCTCTTCGGGTAAGAATCCAGAAACTCCCTTCATCTTAGGATTGTGAATATCAATTTCTTCGTGACAGATATTGTAATCTCCACAAACGATAATATTGGGAATGGTTTTTCTGAGCTCGTTCATATAGGCTTGGATTTCATCCATATAATTGAGCTTGAAATCGAGACGGTCTAAGTTGGTTCCAGAGGGCAAATACATGCTCATCACCGAGCATTCATCAAAATCAACTCTAAGATTTCTTCCCTCGAAATCCATGGTTTCGATACCCGTGCCATATTCAACATGATTCGGCTCAGTTTTGCAAAAAATAGCAACCCCAGAGTACCCTTTTTTTTGTGCGGAAAACCAGTACTGATAAGGATAGCCCGCCTTTTCAAATTCCGTGGCATCCAATTGTTCTTTCTGTGCCTTGGTTTCTTGTATGCAAATCACATCCGGATTTGCCGCTTTTAACCAATCAATGAAACCTTTTTTTAAGGCGGCTCGAATTCCATTGACGTTGTACGAGATGATCTTCATTTATTCTTTTATGATGGGTTCTTTGAGTAAAAACCAAGTAATCTGTTTTTTCGGACCTGTTTGTGTTTGGAATGCTTTTACTCTTGGGCTCAGAATAAAACCTATTCCGCCAGCAATGGCACCTCTAAGAAGTGGTTCAGTCATCCCAAAAACAGTATCTAAAACAAACATTAAGATAAATACCAAAACAGCCATGACCACATAAGGTCTCTGTGCAATCTTTTCAATCATGACAACTGCATTTCTGGAATTTCTCCGTTTACAATTAATTCTCCCTCAGTAGCTTCTTTAATTTGTTCTACTGTTACTCCTGGCGCTCTTTCCAACAAATGGAAGGCTCCGTCTTTAACATCCAATACTGCGAGGTTGGTCACGATTTTCTTAACACATCCAACCCCAGTTAATGGAAGAGAGCATTCTTTCAACAACTTCGATTCACCGCGTTTGTTGGTATGCATCATGGCAACGATTATGTTTTCTGCGGAAGCAACCAAATCCATCGCACCGCCCATTCCTTTTACCATTTTCCCAGGAATTTTCCAGTTGGCAATGTCTCCATTTTGAGCCACCTCCATGGCTCCTAAAATGGTCAAGTGAACATGTTTGCCACGAATCATTGAGAAGCTTGTGGCAGAATCAAAAAAACTTGCTCCAGGTAATGTGGTAATGGTTTGTTTTCCTGCATTGATAATATCCGCATCTTCTTCCCCTTCAAATGGAAAAGGCCCCATCCCCAAAACGCCATTTTCACTCTGAAATTCCACTTCGATATCTTCTCTAACAAAGTTGGCAACTAAGGTGGGGATTCCGATTCCGAGGTTCACATAATAACCGTCTTTCACTTCTTTTGCGATGCGTTTCGCAATTCCATTTTTGTCCAACATAATTTTAAATTAGTTGATTTGATAATTTGATGATTTATTCAATTTTGAGGTTGAAATAATCTTACTTGTTATTCTAATTATCGATTTTAATTCAGTCAACAATTTCCCTTCTGGTTTAGGATAAAACTCTGATTGATCACATAATAATAACCAATATTCTAATTCATCTGCTTCCTTTGCGGCAATCTTGAACTTATGAATAAAATCTCTTTTACTTTCTGCATTTTGAGCTTCTCTTATATTTGCTCCTACAGAGGTTCCACTTCTAAATATTTGCGAAGCCATTTCATATTTATGAAGACTTCTTAATTTCTCAGAAAATGCAATTATTTCTAATGCATAACTGAAGGTTAAATCTACAATTAGATTTTCCTTATCATTTCTCATAGCATTTATAAATTTTCAAATCGAAACCTCTTCAAATCAAGCCTCACGTGACCGAACAGTTCGTTGTTCAATTCGTTTTTCATAATGCTCTCCTTGAAAAATTCGTTGCACGAAGATTCCAGGAATATGAATTTCATTGGGGTCTAATTCTCCAACAGGCACCAACTCTTCTACCTCAGCAACGGTAATAGTTGCTGCCCCACACATATTCGGGTTGAAATTTCTGGATGTACCTTTGAAAATCAAATTTCCAGCAGCATCACCTTTCCAAGCTTTTACAAATGAAAAATCGGCCTCAAAGGCTTTTTCCAACACGTGCATTTTGCCATTAAAATCTCTGGTCTCTTTGCCCTTAGCCACTTCTGTTCCGTATCCCGCTGGCGTATAAAAAGCAGGAAATCCAGCTTGGGCTGCCCGACACTTTTCAGCCAGAGTGCCTTGGGGAGTTAGTTCAACTTCCAATTCACCGGACAACATTTGGCGTTCAAATTCATCATTCTCGCCCACGTAAGACGATATCATTTTCTTGATTTGTTTTTCTTGTAACAAGAGTCCCAAACCAAAATCATCAACTCCAGCATTGTTGGAAATACAGGTAAGATTATTCACTTTCAATCGTACCAATTCTGCAATAGCGTTCTCTGGAATTCCGCACAATCCAAATCCGCCCAACATTAAGGTCATTCCACTTTCCACCCCTTGGAGCGCTTCGGAAACGTTTTTAACTACTTTATTTATCATAATGCTGATATCATTTAAAATTCAAAATCATCGGGATCTTCAATCTTTTTATCTTTTTCGTCCTTTTTATCACAGTCCAAATTGATGGATAAAAACTCCGGCTTTTCAAAATCTTCTTTACTCACCTTAAGGGTTTTATCGGCATAACACTTCTTCATAAACAGTGCCCAGGTTGGTAGCGACATGGTGGCTCCCTGACCCAAAGCAATTCCTTCAAAATGAGTGGCCCTATCCTCTCCTCCGGTCCAAACTCCAGTGGCCAGATTCGGAACGATTCCCATAAACCAACCATCTGATTGATTTTGAGTGGTTCCTGTTTTTCCTGCAATTTCATTTTCGAACTTGTAGGGGAATCCTGTATTTGCTTTTGGCAATCCAGTAATGTCTGTTCTCAATCGAATTCCAGATCCTCCCATGGTCACACCCTTCAATAAATCGATGATTACATAGGCCGATTCTTCACTTAATACCTCTCGAGTTTCAGGAACAAACTCCTGTAAAACGGTTCCGTTTTTATCTTCAATTCGCGTCAAAATCATTGGACTGATGTGCAATCCTTTGTTGGCAAAAGTACTGTAGGCACTGACCATTTCGTACAAGGATAAATCTAATGCCCCAAGTGCAATAGATGGATTTGCTTGAATCTTCGTAGTAATACCTGAGGCTTCTGCCAATCGGACTACATTTCGAGGTGCTACCTGATCAATAAGATTCGCCGTAACCACATTTGTTGAGGTAGCTAGAGCATTTCTCAAGGTCATCATTCCGCCATATTTATCGTTGGAATTCTTAGGTGTCCACTCCTCCGGGATGCCGTATTTCCCCATCGGGATGGTATATTTTGTATTAGGTAATTCGTCGCAAGGTGATTTGCGCAGCTGGTTGATGGCTGTGGCATAAACAAAAGGCTTAAAGGTTGAGCCAACTTGTCTTTTTTGCTGTGCCACCGCATCATATTTAAAGTGCTTGTTATCGATTCCACCAACCCAGGCTTTGATATGACCTGTTTGTGGTTCCATTGCTAACAATCCAGAGCGCAGAAAATGTTTGTAATACCGGATGGAATCCATTGGAGTCATGATGGTATCCCGATATCCTTTCCAAGTAAAGACCTTCATCTCAACTTTGGTTTTGAATATCTTATCAATTTCCTTTTTAGACTTTCCTGCTTGTTTTAAACGCCTATAACGATCGGAATTCTTTTTAGCTCGTTCGTAAATACCTCGAATTTGATCACGTTCAATATCATAAAAGGGAGCCGTTCGATTGCCTCGCTGCTCTCGGAAGAAATACTGCTGTAAATTGGCCATGTGCTCGCTTACCGCCTCCTCTGCATATTTTTGCATGCGCGAGTCTATGGTCACATATACTTTCAATCCATCCTTGAAAATATTAAACTTTTCGCCATTAGGTTTCGGATTGTTATTCACCCAGGTGCGTAGTACTTTTTGTAAATGAGCTCGGAAGTAGGTGGCATATCCGTCACTATGACTCTCTGGAGTGAAGTTAATTTTTAAAGGCAGACTTTGAAGCTCTTTCATTTTCACCTCAGAAATGAATCCGTTTCTCGCCATTTGGGCAAAAACCACATTTCGGCGTCTCAAAGACTTTGCTTTAGAGCGCTCTCTGTTAGGATTGTATTGTCGCGGGTTCTTCAACATTGCCACCAAAATTGCCGACTCTTGGAGATCCAAATCCTTTGCTTCCTTTCCGAAGTAAATTCGGGCTGCAGATCGAATTCCGACTGCATTGAAAATAAAATCTTGCGTGTTTAAATACATGGCAATGATTTCATTTTTGGTGTACTGACGTTCAAGTTTTATGGCCACTACCCATTCTTTCGCTTTCTGGGTAATTCTTTTAAATATATTTCTAGAAGCTCTTTTGGTAAATAGGTTTTTGGCCAACTGTTGGGTAATGGTACTTGCACCCCCATCACGTCCAAGTTTGATCACCGCTCTAGCAGTACCTCGAAAATCGATTCCAGAATGTTCGTAGAAACGCTCGTCCTCTGTAGCCACCAAAGCATTTACCAATCCTTCTGGTAATTCTTTAAACTGAATGGGAGTCCTGTTTTCCGTGGCGTATTTTCCAATCGTTACCCCATCCGAGGAAATCACTTCCGTTGCAAGATTGGTTTGTGGATTTTCAAGTTCTTCGAAAGTTGGTAATTCCCCAAAACTTCCTGTGGATGCCAAGAAAAAAAGCAATAAAACAGATCCTAGGCCTGCCAATAAAAGTCCCCAAAACCAGAAAATGAATTTTTTAAAATTTGGTTTGCTGTCTTTTTTCATGTTAGTTTTTAGTTTCTTTTTTCTATGCTAAAACCGATTTCACTTACGCCATTCAAGTTGGTAGATGCTATTTCTCCTTGCTTGCGCATGGCTTGATACACACTCACTGTGTAATCTCCAGAAACCGGAAATACTTTATTCTCTTTGTAAAACAATTTGCTTTCCTTGATAGACGATAAGCCATCACCAAGAAGCTTGCCATTCTTATCTGCCATTTCATATTGCAAAGTGTCAATGATCACTTGATTGTTTGGAAACTTCAATTTTGTGACAACGAATAAATTATTGAACTCGTAATCATTGTTGTTTCGTATGTGTAGAAACAGATTTTTTGGTGTGATGGTATCCTTTATGGGAAAAGTAAAGGAAATGGTATCTTCCGTTGTCCATGTTGTGTTGCTTACAGATTTAAAATCTATAAACTCAATGGATGAATCACATGATTCAAAAAGGACCAATAAAAAAACCGATAACAGGAAGAGTTTGCTACTTTTTGTCATTGTTTGGTCTTCGTTTTGGTCTTCTTTTTTTGTTTCTGTTTCTATTATTTGATTTCGCCTTTGGCTGATTTTGCTGATTTTTTTGTTGATTCTTTTGATTATTATGTTGCGCAGCAACTTTTTCAGTTTGTGGCTTTTTCTTTTTTCGACGTTTGTTCCTTCTACGTTTCGGAGTGTCAAAACGCGTTAAGCTATCTTCTCCAGCTGAATCTTCGAAAGTCAATTTCTTTTCAGAAACCACAGCATCTCCTTCATACTCTTCTAAAGGCGCCGCTTTTTTATTCTTTTTGTTCAGCTCAATGATTTCATGAACTTGATCCAAGGTCAACTTATACCATTTGAAGGATTCGTCTTTGTAGGTGTACCACAACAGCTTTTTAAAGATGTCCATTTTCACAAAAACGGCATTTCCATTAACTGTTTGAAGCACGGTGTCTTGTTTCGGATACGACTTCAAGGCATCCAAATAGGTGTCGAGCTCAAAATTCAAACAACATTTTAACTTTCCACACTGGCCTGCCAACTTAGAAGGGTTCAGCGACAACTGTTGGTAACGTGCTGCAGAAGTGGTTACTTTTCTAAAGTCGGTCAACCAAGTAGAACAGCACAATTCTCGTCCGCAAGAACCCACTCCACCAAGTCGAGCCGCCTCTTGACGAGCACCTACTTGTTTCATTTCAACACGAATGGAAAACTCACTGGCCAAATCTTTGATCAACTGCCTGAAATCCACCCGACCATCGGCCGTGTAGTAAAACGTGGCCTTGTTGTTATCGCCTTGAAACTCCACATCAGATAGCTTCATTTCCAGACCAAGCCGACCTATAATTTCTCGACCTATTCGCTGTGTTTCTAATTCTCTATCGCGAGCCTTTTGCCAAATATCAATGTCCTTCTGAGAGGCTTTTCGATAAATCTTTTTTAAATCTGGAGATTCAGAATCAACCTTTCTCTTCTTCATCTGAACCTTTACCAGCTCGCCTGCTAAAGAAACAACTCCCACATCGTGACCCGGAGAACCTTCAACAGCCACAATATCACCAATTCGTAAAGAAAGATTATTCACGTTTTTATAGAAGTGCTTTCGACCATTTTTAAATCGAATTTCAAAAATGTGAAAACGCTCTTGACCAGAAGGTAAGGTCATGTTAGAAAGCCAATCAAAAACTGCCAGTTTTTCACTTCCGCTTCCGCATGTTCCAGTACCGCAATTACCATTACTTTTACAACCTCTAGGCACACCATTTTCTGATGTACCACAACTTCCACATGCCATGTAAGTAAATATATTTTAAGAAAGCTTACGCTTGTCTATGTTCATGAATTGATTATCAAATACTTAGTATTGATAACGTCTAATCAGTAAATATAGGAAAATCGATTGAGAAGTGAAAGGTGTAATTTTAAGCCAATCACAGCTCGATTGGTGTCAAAATCTTAAACTTGCTTTACATTAATAATCTTAACCGGACAAGCTTTTTTGGCCTCCAAAGAGGCTTCCAATATGTTCTCATCGGCCGACTTCAAGGTGAAGAATCCTTTCTTTTCTTGGGAATGCAAAAGCACTGATTTTCCGTCCTTTTTAGACATCTGAAATTGTTCTGGAGCCAATTCTACACAATAGTTGCAACCAATGCATTTTTTTCGTTGAAGTGTGATGACAACCATTAGGCCTTTGCAAATTCGGTTTTTACAATCTTGTAGAGCTTATCGGAACGGCGAACTTTAAAATCGAGTTTGATGGTCACCTCATCTCCTTTGGAGGCTTTTTCGGCCGGAGCGTCATTGACATACATTTGTTCAAGCACCATTTCTTTTGCACCAGTAGTTGGTCCTGTAATCAATATGGTATCTCCAATATTTACATCATAAGCATCCATTTTGAACTGGCCCACCTTTGCTTTTTCGTAATAGTGCTCTCCTTTGCCCAAATACACTTTTTTTTGTGTGGCATTGGATCCAGATTCTGAACTCCACTCACCTAATTTTTGGCCTAGATAATAGCCATTCCAAAATCCGCGGTTGTACACTTTTTCAAGTTCTTGCATCCAAGAAATGACCTTGTTCTTATCATAACTTCCGTCATACAGACTATCAATGGCATCTCGATAACATTGAATCACCCGAGCCACATATTCTGGAGCGCGACCTCTGCCTTCAATCTTCAAAACCTTAATTCCGGCATCTGCCACTTGATCTAAAATATCAATGGTGCACAAGTCTTTTGGCGACATGATATACTCATTATCGATTTCCATTTCAAAGCCTGATTCTTGGTCGATAACCGTGTATTTTTTTCGGCAATTTTGTTTACAAGCTCCCCGATTGGCCGATGAGTTATGCGAGTGCAAGCTCAAGTAGCATTTCCCAGAAACCGCCATGCATAAGGCACCATGTCCAAAAATCTCAATTTCAACCAAACGGCCAGACGGACCTTTGATTTGATCTTTTTCAATTTGATCTGTGATCTTTTTCACCTGCCGCAAACTCAATTCGCGACTTAACACAATGGTATCAGCAAAAAGCGAATAAAACTTTACGGTTTCGATATTGGTAATGTTGATTTGGGTGGAAATGTGGACTTCTAAATCCAGCTCACGAGCCATTCCGATTACAGCTTGATCCATCGCAATAATGGCAGAAATATTAGCGTCTTTCGCTCGTTTCAATAAGGTTTTTACAATCGATAAATCGTGATCGTAAATAATGGTATTTAAGGTCAGGTAGGTGCGAACATTTTTGGCCTTGCACCTGGCTGAAATCTCCTCCAAATCATCCAAGGTAAAATTCATTGAAGCTCTAGCCCTCATGTTGAGTTGTTCTACCCCAAAGTATATAGAATCGCAACCATTGTCCAACGCCGCTTGCAGGCTTTCAAAATTGCCTGCAGGAGCCATTAATTCAATTCTTTGCATGGCTCTAATTTTTATATTTCAGCTTGGGAGACCGACCTTTCTTAAAAATCTTATTGCTATTGTGGGTGCCTTTGCGCAATCGCTTTTGCTCTTCAAAAGACAAGTGAATGATGTCTTGACATTCTGTAGAACAGGTGTTCTCCATCTTTTCAGCACATTCGTCACATTGAATGAATAACAAATGGCAAGCTTCATTCGCACAATTGGTATGCGTATCACAAGGTTTGCCGCATTGATGGCAATTGGAAATTACATGTTCCGAAATACGTTCAGAACGACGGTGGTCAAAAACAAAATTCTTTCCGATAAACTTGTTCTCGATACCTTCAGATTTTACTTGTCGGGTATATTCGATGATTCCGCCTTCCAATTGAAATACATTCTTGAACCCTTTGTGTTTGTAGTAGGCCGATGCCTTTTCACAACGGATACCTCCGGTGCAATACATCAATAGGTTTTTATCTTCCTTATGATCTTTTAAATCTTCTTCTATAATGTCTAAAGAATCGCGAAAAGTGTCAACATCTGGCGTTACCGCTCCAACAAAATGACCGATTTCACTTTCATAATGATTTCGCATATCGACACAGATGGTATTCGGATCGCTCAACAATTCATTAAATTCTTTGGCATTTACATGCACTCCCTTATTGGTCACATCAAATGTTTGGTCATTGAGGCCATCTGCAACAATTTTGTTACGGACCTTAACTTTCAATTTTAAAAAGGACTTGTTGTCTTGTTCAACGGCCACATTCAGTCGGATATCTTTCAAAAAAGAAATACTGTCTAGTTGTTCTTTCAAGGCATTGAAATTATCAGCCGGAACTGAAATTTGGGCATTGATGCCTTCGTACGACACATAAGTTCTACCTAAAACTTCCAGTTTATCCCACTCGATAAACAACTTGTCTCTGAATAATTGTGGATTTTGAATGTGATGATACTGATAAAAGGAAATGGTTAATCGGTCTTTCCCAGCTTCATCTATAAGTGCAGCTCTTTCTTTAGCGCTTAATTTATTGTACAGTTGCATGCTATACCAATTTAATTTTGCGTTCTATTTTGTTGATTGATAAATCAGGCTACAAAATTAGACTTTTTTTGAGAAGTTTAATTTTAAACATGATTTTTTTATTTGGTGAATTTTTTTCTAAGGCCTTAGATTTATGGGATTTAGAAATTTTTTTATCACCGAATTTGCCATCTTTGCAGTCTAAATTTGAAAACATGAAAGTAGCAGTAGTTGGTGCAACAGGAATGGTAGGAAATGTTATGCTAAAAGTACTAGCAGAAAGACAGCTTCCCATCACAGAACTAATTCCCGTTGCTTCCGCAAGATCTGAAGGAAAAGAGATCTCTTTTGAAGGAAATAGGTATTACGTAACCACTTTGGAAAAAGCCGTTGATATGAAGCCAGATTTGGCCCTATTCTCTGCTGGTGGCGGTACCTCTTTGGAGTGGGCTCCAAAATTTGCAACGGTTGGAACCACTGTGATTGACAATTCATCGGCATGGAGAATGGAACCTGATAAAAAATTAGTGGTTCCTGAAATTAATGGTGATGTATTGACCAAAGAAGACAAAATCATTGCCAATCCGAATTGCTCGACCATTCAATTGGTTATGGCCCTAGCTCCTTTGCACAAAAAATACCAAATGAAACGAGTGGTAGTTTCGACGTATCAGTCGGTATCTGGTACTGGTGTAAAAGCGGTTCAGCAATTAGCAAACGAGGAAGCTGGAATAGAAGGAGACATGGCTTATCCGCATAAAATTGGACGAAATGCCTTACCGCACTGTGACATTTTTATGGAAAACGGATATACCAAGGAGGAAATGAAATTGGTAAAAGAGCCGAAAAAGATTCTCCGTGACGATTCTTTCACCCTCACTGCTACCGCAGTTCGCATTCCGACTGATGGCGGACATTCTGAAGCCGTAAATGTTCAATTTGAAAATGACTTCGACTTGGCAGAAGTTCGTCAATTGCTTTCAGAGACTCCCGGTGTTGTGGTTCAAGATGATGTGGCAAATAATTTGTATCCAATGCCTCTTTATGCAAATGATAAAGACGAGGTATTTGTAGGTAGAATCCGACGGGATGAGTCTCAGGAAAATACGTTAAATTTGTGGATCGTTTCCGACAACCTAAGAAAGGGTGCCGCAACGAATACCGTTCAGATTGCTGAATACTTAATTAGTCACAATTTATTGTAATACGAAAGAAAGACGATGCCAGATTTTTATGATATTTCGATCAAAGAAATAAAACAAGAGACCGCTCAGGCGGTTTCTGTGTTGTTTGATATCCCTGCAAACCTAAAAGAAACTTTTTCCTTTACTGCTGGAGAATACATCACCCTACAAAAAGAAATTAACGGGGAAACGGTCCGAAGAGCCTACTCCATTTGCTCTGCTCCGAACTCCGGTGAGTTGCGGGTAGCGATCAAAAAAGTACCCGACGGAACGTTTTCAGTAGATGCGGTAGATAATTTCAAAGCGGGAGATTCATTACAAGTGGCTCCGCCAGAAGGAAGATTTCTACTAAATCCGGAAGCCAACAAAAACTACCTTGCCGTAGCAGCGGGAAGTGGTATCACACCAATTTTATCCATGGTAAAAGATACGTTGGAAAAACAACCATCCGCCACATTTACCTTGATTTACGGAAATAGATCGATTGCCGACACCATGTTCTTCAACGAGTTGAATGAATTGGACGAAGCAAACGCTAACTTCAATTTGGAATATGTGTATTCGAGAGAGCGCAATCCTGATTGCAAATTTGGTAGAATCGATAAGGGATTGACCAATCTTTTTGTGAAGAACAAATACAAAGACATTTCTTTTGACGCTGCTTTTTTATGCGGACCAGAAGAAATGATCAATACGGTATCAGACACCCTTCAAGAAAACGGATTTGACAAAGAACAGGTTCATTTTGAACTATTCTCCGTTTCTGTGGATGAAGAAGCTACCGAGCAAATCGATGACGGTTCTTGCAAAGTGGAAATTCTTCTGGACGATGAGGTGTTTTCATTTGACATGGACAAAACCGATAACGTGCTTGCTGCGAGTTTACGCAATGATGTTGATGCGCCTTATTCTTGTCAAGGTGGCGTTTGTAGCTCATGCCTAGCAAAAGTAACGGAAGGAAAAGCCGTGATGGTAAAGAATAGTATTCTAACCGATGCCGAAGTGGAAGAAGGTTATATTTTAACCTGTCAAGCGCATCCAACGACAACAACTTTAAAAGTAGATTTTGATGATGTATAAATCCGTATTTTTGTTAAAAGAATATGGAGTTATATCATTATAAGAACGCATTTTTAATAGGATTTTTCATGGCTTTCATGATTGGTCCTGTTTTTTTTATGCTTCTCAAAACCAGCATCCTGAAAGGAGCCAAGGCAGCAATCGCCTTCGATATTGGTGTAATTCTCGGTGATATTACCTTCATCTTGATCTCTTATTACGGAAGTAGGTCTTTGCTAGAAAAAATAAAGGATGATCCTCGACTATTTTTTATTGGAGGATTGGCCATGATTATTTACGGCCTCATTACTTATATCGACAAGGAGAACAAAAAAGGATCTATGGATACCTCCGAGATTCTCGAAGTTCCGATGAAAAACAACTATCTAGGCTTGTTGTTGAAAGGCTTCTTCCTAAATTTTATCAATATTGGTGTGCTTGCGTTTTGGTTGGGTACGGTCTTAGTCATAGGACCTACCTTGAACATGAATGAAAGCGCCATATTCTTATACTTCTCTGTGATTATTGCAGGTTATTTTATCACCGATTTAGGAAAGATCTTTTTAGCCAAACAACTCAAGAAAAAGCTGACCAATGAAGTGGTATTTCGCATCAAGCGAATCATGGGAGTAATTTTGATCGTCTTCGGAATCTTCCTGATGCTCAAAGGTTTTATTCCTAACGAAAAAATCGACGAACTCATCAATAAAAAAACCACAAGCGAACTTGTGGTTTTTTAGTTTTTGTTTGATTGAAATTCTTATTTCACCTCAAACTTATTATTTGTCAAATCGATATCAGCCATAAATCCGCTTTTGTCGATTTGTACCGATTTCACTTCTTTACTGGCGTCAAAGCTGTAAGTAGGATAAGCCCATCCCCAATCTTTTAAAATGGTTGCAGATGTAGGTTTGTTGCCTCTCATCATTTCTAGGGCAATATTGAACTCTTCTGTAGAGCCATCTGTATAAGTCACTGAAAGATCTACAGGCATTGGCATCTGTCCTTTACGCACCAACGTAATGGTTTTTCCGTCTACGGACTTCACTCCATAATCGATGGTATGGGTGGTTTGGGTCCATTCATTCAAATACCAATCAAGGTGAATTCCCGAAACTTTTTCCATACTGCGCTTAATATCGTTTGGCGTTGGGTGCTTGAAACTGAAGTCGTTGAAATACTTTTTTAAGCCTTTGTTCACGTTTTCAGAACCAATGACATATTCTAATTGTGCCAAGAAAATAGCTCCTTTTGAATAGCTAGCAGTTCCATAGGCCCAGTTGGTATTGTATCGATCCGCGTGTGTAGATAAAGACTCTTCATAACCTCTAGCTACAATGGTTCGATAACCTCGGTAAGAACCTGCATGTGGATTTGCGCTATTTTCATTTAAGATTTGATCTTCCGCTCGGTTGGAGATGTAGCTGGTAAATCCTTCGTCCATCCAAGGGTGCAAACTTTCATTGGTAGCTAACAAGAACTGGAACCAAGTATGAGCCATTTCATGTGCGGTAACGCCAAACAAGCTTCTAAAGCTTCGTTTACCAGTTACCAGGGTAGACATGGCGTACTCCATACCTCCGTCACCACCTTGCACTACCGAGTATTGTTTGTATGGGTATTGCCCAACATTTTCACTGAAAAATTTCATCAATTCTGCCGTTTTAGGCTGAACCTCTTTCCAATTCTTCAAATACTTTTCTTCCAGAGTTTTCTTGTAAAAGAAATGCAAGTCGATCCCATTATCCATCGTAAGGATATCATGATTGTACTCGTTGTCGGCTGCCCACATGAAGTCGTGAACTTCTGGAGCTTTAAAGTGCCAAGTAAGCTTCTTTCCTTTTGGCAAGTTCAATGGTTTGGTTTTGTCTTCATAACCATGACCTACCTCTTGCGGATTTTGTAAATATCCGGTTCCACCAATGGTGTAATCTCTATCGATGTGAATGGTCACATCAAAATCGCCCCAAACACCATGAAATTCTCTCGCAATGTATGGAGGCGTGTGCCATCCTTCGAAGTCGTATTCGGCCAATTTCGGATACCATTGCGCCATAGACAAGGCAATTCCTTCTTTACTGGTTCTACCCGATCTACGAATCTGAAGGGGTACCTGCGCATCAAACTCCATTTCAAAAGTTACTTTATCTCCCGGTTTGATTGGTTTGTTTAAGGTTACTTCCAAAATTGTACCTACCGTTTCATGAGACACCTCGGCACCATCTTGTGTTAAAGTATTTACCTTGATGTAACCGATTTCATTCGGTTTTAACTTGCTGATTCGATCTCTAACGCGACGATCAGGATCGGCGATATTTAAAGATCTCACATCCATTTGAGACCCTGGTTGAAAGGCATTAAAATACAAATGGTAGAATACCTTCTTTAATTCATCAGGGGAATTATTGGTGTATACCAACTTTTGTTTCCCTTTGTACTGATAATTCTCTACATCCACATCAATATCCATGGTGTAATCAACCTCTTGCTGCCAATAGGTGGTTTCTTTGGTGATTACCTTCTTATAGGAGTACGAAGTAGATTGTTTGGTTTGGGCGCAAGACATTACAATCAGCCCAAAAAATGCAATTAGTATTTTCTTCATTCTATCGATTTTCGATTATTTACCGTTTACTATTTGATCTGCCATTTTTAAAGCATTGTAGGCATTCACAATTCTTCCAGAAACCGAAAGGTCAGCAAAAGGAACCAATTCACCTTCTGGCTTCGTTCTTGTTGCCGTACCAGGTTTGGTCACATTGAAATTCACTTTGGTACCCGAATTCATTAAAATATGCTTCACCTGAGAAGCTGATAATTGAGGATAGTAAGATCTTACCAAAGCAGCAACACCTGCAGCAGCTGGAGCCGCCATTGATGTACCTCCTTTTTGAGCGTATCCATCACTTGGAATGGTTGAATAAATTTGCACACCAGGAGCAAATACATCTACATTTTTCTTACCATAATTGGTGAAACTCGCAGGTAATCTTTTGTCGTAATACAAGCTGTTCGCACCAACCGTTAACACGTTATCCGCGATTTCAGTAACCAAATCTTCTGAATCATTAGGATAGGTTTTTTCAACATCAATATTTTTTGAATCGTTCCCTGCAGCATTTACAATCAGTACGTCGTTCTTAGCCGCATACTTAATAGCATCAAATACCCATTGCTTGTTTGGCGAGTAGGCTTTACCGAAACTTGTATTGATGATTTTTGCTCCATTATCTACCGCATAACGAATTCCTAAAGCAACATCTTTATCATGCTCATCACCATCTGGAACCACTCGTACGGTTAAGATTTTAACGTTGTTCGCAACACCGTTCATTCCCTTTCCATTATTTCTAGAAGCAGCAACAATTCCTGCTACGTGCGTACCGTGACTTTCCAATTCTTTAGACCCAATAACATTATTGTTACCGTAGTTTTTATCATTGATATCGTACAAGTCATCTCCCAAGGTCTGACGTGCATTAAATTCTAAATCATAACTTTTTCCGTTGATTTGACTGGTTAGGTATTCATTCAGGTCTTTCCTGTAGCTCATAAGATCGGCCATTTTCATGCCTCTACCCATAATCATGGCTACCTCATTCTTTTTCTGAACCAATCCTAAATCTTCTGTCTGCATGTTTTTTACTTCCTCCAACGTAAAGTCTTCTTTGCCTAAAGCTTTCCCTACGGCTTTGAAGCTAGCTTCCAATTGATTGATTCGGGTTTGCGTGCCTTTCAAGTTCGCAATTTCTTGTTCTTTAGCTTTTGCTACTTTGTCATACTTTTCTTTGATTTTCAAGTATTCTTCAAAAGCAGCTTTGTCTTCATCGGCAATTTCTGAAGCTTTCTTATTACCGAATTTATCCATGCCCATCTTTACGATTCTGGTAATCTCCAATTGATCGGCATTCACAATTTTTCCTTCTTTATTTCCAAGGAAATTCCAACCATGAATATCATCTACATATCCGTTCTTATCGTCGTCTTTTCCATTGTTCGCAATCTCTTTGGCGTTCACCCAAGCCACGTCCTTTAAATCTTCGTGTTCTACATCTACTCCTGAATCAGCAATCCCTACGATTACTTCCACTCCTTCTTTGCCTTTCAAAAATTCATAGGCCTTGTCCACACTCATTCCAGCGATTGAATCCGTAGCAATGTCAGCATCCTTCCATGCATTCTTTGCTTCATCCGATAAAGGACCTTTTTTAGCAGGAATATCAATCGTCACATCCGATCCATTCGGAACAGGAATCGATGTAATTGATTTACAACTAGCAAATACAAATGCAATTAGCATTGTGTACAAAACGTGTTTCATAACTTTCATGTTTATCATCTTTAATTAAATATGTCTGTAAATTTATAGGTTTGGTTTAATCTAACTCCTTTTTCAGTATGTTGAACTGTACATAGTTCATTGTAGGCATCGTGCTCAAGAAATAAATAATAATTCTGGTCTGCGGCCTCGTTTAAAAATGCGGCTTTTTCTTCCAAAGTAAGCAACGGCCTTGTATCATAACCCATGACATAAGGCAGTGGGATGTGTCCAACAGTAGGCAACAAATCAGCCATAAACACAAGGGTCTTATCCTGATATTGAATTTTAGGCAACATTTGCTTCTCGGTGTGGCCATCGGCAAATACCACATCAAATCCAATTTGATCTATCGGATTCTCATTGATGAAATTCAATTGACCGCTTTCCTCAATAGGTAAAATATTTTCTTTTAAAAAAGATGCTTTTTCCCTAGCATTGGGTTCTGTTGCCCATTTCCAATGGTCTGCATTGGACCAAAACCTGGCATTTTTAAAGGCGGGTTGGAGCAATTCTCCTTGCCTTTCAATAGCGCCACCACAATGGTCAAAATGCAAATGGGTCAAAAACACATCGGTAATATCATCTCGATGAAACCCGTATTTCGCTAAGGATGCGTCCAAAGAAAAATCACCAAAAAGGAAATAATAACTAAAGAATTTTTCAGACTGTTTGGTTCCTAAACCTGTATCAATCAGTACCAACCGATCTCCATCTTCGATCAGCATGCAACGCATACTCATTTCAATCATGTTATTGGCATCTGCCGGATTGGTTCGTTGCCATAATGACTTCGGAACCACTCCAAACATGGCTCCGCCATCTAACTTAAAATTTCCGGTCTCAATGGGGTAAATTTTCATGAATGATAAGGCTTACTTAGAAGGCTAAAAATACCTCTAAATTCTGCGGTATGCAAAAATGAATAAAATTAGTGTAAATGGTTGTTAATAAAACCGTAAGAATTAGTCTTTTACCTCAATTTTTCGTCGAATTTCATTGCCCAAATCGTCCACTACAGTAATCATGTACTTTCCTGGTTTAATTTGCAAAGCAATCTCATGGGATTCTTTGGTCGTTGCCTTGAATTGTTGGTTGACATACCAATACAAAGTGGCCTCTTTATTGGAGTGGGCTATTTTTAAAACCAGATCATTCTTTTTACCGTCAAAATCCTTGGGTAAAAATACCGTACTGGCCTGGGTTGGGTAGATGAAACGCATTTCATTGAATGTTTCTTCCTGGCAAGACGATTTAAATTTGGGCAGGGATTTGTAAAATGGGTTTTGTCGTTTGTAATAAAATTCCATCAAGGGCGGTAGCACAAACCAGGGTTTTTGTTTGATGTTTTCTAGTTTCTCACAACTCGTATTCACTTGGTAATTCTCGGAATGATTAACATTAATCAATTTATGATACGGACATGGCGGAGTTTTCAATCCCGCTTTTTGAACGTAAGCAAATTTTTTATCTGGACAGACCACAGAGGCTCGAAATCCACTCTTTTGGCACAGCTCAATTTCCACCATTTCGTCAAAGGGCGTCTCCAACCATTCGGAGTTCGGAAGTCGATCAAAAAGATCGAAAAGAATGGGCGCAGCAGCTTGGACTCCTACCAACCCAGGACGTCCTTCGCCATCGGCATTTCCAACCCAAACCCCAACCACATAATCTTTGTTCACTCCGATAGCCCATGCATCTCTAAATCCGAAACTGGTACCAGTTTTCCAGGCGATTTTTTTTGAACTTTCAAAGAACTCCCAATTCCCTTGATTGTCTGGTCGAACAACCTCTTTCATACTTTCAAAAGTCAAATGAATGGACGCCGCATCGAAGACCTGTTTTTCGAAGGTTTTTTCACCCAAATCAATCTCGGAATGGTCGTAAAAGGTTGGATCTGAAAATTCCTTTTTGAAATACTTGCTGGAATTCTGCGTATAATGATTCACTGTGGATGCCATGGCTGCATAGCTTTTACACAAATCCCACAAGTTACTTTCCGCCCCTCCAAGAGCCAATGTAAGCCCATAATGATTCGGATCTTGTTTCAAGTCTTTCAAACCCATTTTGGTCAAGTAACTATGAAATTTTTCTAGACCAAACTGTTGCAACAAACGAACCGTCGGAACATTCAAGGAACGGGCCAATGCCGATTTTGCCGATATGGCTCCCGCATAAGTTTTGTTGAAGTTCTCGGGCTGGTAACTTCCATAGTTGGTAGGAACATCGGCAATCAACATCTCCGGGAGCAACTCACCACTATCCAACATGGCAGCATAGAGAAAAGGTTTTAAAATACTACCCGTACTTCGCGGTTTGTCTATGATATCTACATCTTTTTGATGCTCCAAAGATGTAGGGGTATTGCCTACGTAACTCAGTACTTTTTTTGACTTCACATCCAACGCCAAAACCGCCATGTTATGAATTTGATTTTGACTTAAGGATTTATGAGCATTGGCAACTATTTGATTCGACGCCAATTGCAGTTCATAATCTAAGGTCGTTTGGATGTATTGTCCTTGCCGCTCTTTATTGATTTTCTGCAATAAATGGGGTGCTATTTGCGGAATTCGGAAGGCTTTTGAGGGAAGTTCTTCAAGCAGAGCAAGCTCGTAGGTTAGGCTGTCTATGACCTGTTTATGCAGAAGTTTTCGTAACAGACGATTTCGTTTTTGAAGCAACTTCTCCTGATTTTTCCCAGGATAAATAAGTTTCGGAGAATTAGGAAGTACTGCCAGCGTGGCTGATTCGGCCCAAGACAACTGATTGGCTTGTCGGTTAAAATAACGCCAAGACGCGGCATCCAATCCTACTACATTACCTCCGAAAGGAGCATTGCTTGACCACAGAGACAGAATCTTTTCTTTGGAATTGGTAAGTTCTAACCGTGTGGCTAAGACTAATTCCTTGAGCTTTTCAAGATAGGTTCTGGGTTGTCCATTTCGAGAGAGTCGAATTACCTGTTGGGTGATGGTACTACCCCCTCTTTTTACCTCGGAAGCCTGAATATTACCCCACAGCGCTTTTGAAATACTCACCGGATTAAATCCAGGATGGTATCGAAAATACTCGTCCTCAAAATAAATCACACAGGTTTTAAATTTTTCAGGAACCGAATCATTTTGTGGAAATCGCCATTGCCCATCCTTGGCAATAAGAGCTCCTAGCAATCGTCCATCATTACTCGTAATGACGGTTGATGTTGGTTTGGTAAATAACTCACTAGGCAGGCAAAAAATATAAAGAACACAGAAAAAAGCCAGGACTGCTAGCTTCTTTCTGTGCCTTTGGATGAAATGTTTGAATCTCATCATCAATAACAACGGTTATTTAATGATTTCAACCCAATTGCCAGAAGTTCTCACAAAATAGTCGTTGTCATACATGGCTTCCACTTGCGCTCCTGGCAGGTAATATTTACCTAAATAAGCCGCGTTTAGCAATACCGTAAACTTCTTTGTTTTCGCTCTATTGGATCGTTTGAGATCAAAATAATAATTCACTCGATCATCTTTGATATCCGTATATCTAGCAGTGCTTGTGGCTGTGGAACCGAAATCTGTAAATCGGGTGTTGACAATTTCCCAACCTGATGGGAAAATCTGGGTCAAGGCAATGTCATTGATCGTGGTATTTTTCGGATTGCTCACAAAAACTTCCGCCTTAAAATCTTGACCTTGTTTGAGTCGTCTAACATCCACAGGTTTCCCTTGCAAATCAACATATCGAACCTTTACACTTAAACCTCTTCTTTCAACCGCTTCTTGTCCCACTGGTAGTTTTCCTGAATTTATAATTCGGGCAAACACCAAGTTATTTCCGTTATTGGTAATGGTCAAAGCGTTGCTTCCTTGAAGGATATCCAGTTCTCGTTGAACCATAGAACTTTCGGTTTTAACCTTCATGGTTTTGTTGTTCACGGCATAGCTTAAATCCATGGATTTCCCACCATTTTTCACAACCATCTTCCCGATGGCCATCAAAGCATAAGCTGTGGTCTGGGTACTCATCCATTTTTTACTTGACAGGGTCTTCGCTATTTGCTTAGAGACCTCTCTAATTTTCTCATCATTGGTTAACAACATGGTTTCTAAGGCCATGGCTCGGTTTCGCGTTTCAGAACCATAAGAATCCCTCCAATTGGAGTTGTTGAAATTCAAATCGGCTTTGCGAACCAGTTCTTGTGTTACCTCGTTTTGCCCAGCTAAAGCATAGGCAGCCGCCAATCGCCATTTGGCATCGTTGGAAAGTTTTTTGAACTCTCGCAATCTGTTCATGGAAGATAAATCCGGACTACCTGCTAAGGCTAAGGTATACAGTCGATACGCCTGTTCTAAATCACTGGTATATCCATTGTAATTCTGTCGCCAATTTCTAGCCTTGTCTTTTTGATAATTAATGAAATTCGTCTTAAACGTAAGAGGAAGTACGAATCCTTTTTTCTCAGCCTCTAGCATAAAATGACCTGCATAACTGGTTCCCCAATCACTTACATAACTCTCACCCATCCAATAACTCAAACCTCCGCTTGGGAGTTGAAAATTGCCCAAACGAGCAATTCCCTTTTCAATGTTCTTTTGGATTTCCATCTTTTTAGAAGCATCCAAATCAAAGATATCTGCCATAAATAATTGTGGGAAAACAGAAGAAGTTGTTTGCTCCACACAACCATGTGGGTATTGAATCAAATAAGCCAACCTTTCCGTGAAATTGATCGACGGAATGGTAGAAAACTCTACCATCACCTTATTACTTCCTTGCACACCAAAGGTTTCAAAATTGGCATTTTGACTTGCGTTTTTCTGAATTTCAACATCCATCACACGAGTAGTCACATTATTCGGATTGACCACATCCAATTCCACCTCATAACTCGATTGTTCCCCGTTTCCAGAAGCAATCACTTCCACCTTATGAATTCCTTTTGCTTCTGTCACTTCCAAATCGAAGTAAATCATCTTTTCGTCAGGTTTGGTAAAACTGATGGATTTCTTGCTCTGATTGAGCACTTTCAATCCGTCTGTAGTTTTCACCTGTACAGAAACATCCTTTACCTTTTTGTCCATTGCAAAAACTGAAATAGGAAGCGTTACTTTTTCGGTAGGTGATAATTTTCTTGGTAAAGTAGCCAGCACCATCAATGGCTTTTTCACTGGCGTTGATTTCTCTTGACTTCCATAGGCTTCCTTATTCACATCTCCTGCAACCACCATGGTTCTCACAGCACCAATATAATTGGGCAAGGTAATCTTATGTTCTTTGGTGGTTCCTTTTTCCAAAGTAAATGGACCTAAAAACTTTACTACCGGTTTGAAACGATTTGCTTTCTTATTCTTTCCTTTTTCCACACTTCCATCACCACCAATAGCATACACTTGATCAATGCTTCCTGCGTAAGCCCCAATGACATCATCAAACACATCCCAAGTCTTCACACCCAAAGCTTCACGGGCATAAAAAGATTTGTAAGCGTTGGGCGTTTTAAATCTTGTGAGATCCAATAATCCTTCTTCAACAACGGCCAAGGTATAAGTCATTGCCTTGTTGTTTTTCTCTGAAACTTTTACGGTAAATGATTTCTCTGGTTTTAATTCCGCAGGCATATTGATTACCGGTTCCAAAATGGTGTTCTTGTCCTCCACTAAAATCGGAATGGTTCCATACAATCGCAGTGGGAGATCGTTTTCTGAAACCTGATGGGGTTGCAGCAAGGATATGGTAGCATAGACATTCGGAGTCATTGCCTTGGTAATGGGAATTTCAGCTGTGGTGAATCCTTTTTGAGTAGTTACCCAAACCGATTCGATCACGTCTGTACCGTTCTCAATACTTATCAAGGCCCTTCCTTGAGAACCTGAAGGGAAGGTAATTTTGGCGGTTTCACCAACATTGTACTTTTCCTTATCTGCTGAGAAAACCAACATTTTAGCTGCCTCTTTATCAGCGGACCCCTCATTTTGCCACCAGTTTTTGTAGAAGTAAGCCGTTCTACCCGTTGCATGACCCCCTTTTTTGTCCAAGACTCGAATCAAAAATCTACCTCGATCTTCATCTGGGATGTTTAAATCGAAACTAGCGCGACCATTTTCATTAGTGTTTATTTTTAGGGTTTTGTATCTCTTCTTATAGCGACTCGAGGTATATCTCGATAAGTTATCTGAACCTGAACTCCACCACCATCGCCAGTGGATTTGGTAGATTTGTACTTCCAACTCCTGGTTTCCAACTGGTTTTCCGTCTTTATCGATACTCACCACTGAAAAAGATTGATTTTCATCCGTGTAGAAAGAACCATAGCGATTTCCCTCTGGAGATTTTAATCCCACAAATACATCGTAGGGAGCATATTTTTTAGAGAAGGCATCGATGGAAAAATCACCTCCTGTTTCAAAGGCCCGAACCAAAAATTGGATGTTGAGCATTCCAGGTGCGTTCTTTCCAACCTTCAATGATTTGGAAATTTTTGCTTTACCATTTTGATCTAGTTTACCCTCAAATACATTCAACTCTTGGGCGTAAAAATCTCTTGATGGATCGGTAAACTTGTAATCTTTGAAGTTTTTAAAACTAGTGGATGTGGCAGAAATCTTCGCTTTAATTTCGGCTTTTAAATTCTTAGCTGGTGTTCCGTGTAGCCAATTGACCTGCAAGTCTCCCTTAATCGGTTCGTTTTTGGAAAGCAAGGCCTCACCAAAATCAATTTTCATTTTTAAACGATTTGGTTTAACCGTTTCAACTTTCAAGTTCTTGTAAAACTTGGCACCACCCACAGATACCTTTGCCGAATAATTGCCCGTTGCATAATCGTCATTGGTGCCAATGGTAAATTTGTAAAAGCGATTCACATTTTCTGAAGTAACTTCTCGAAATACAAGCTTTCCTCTTGGGTCGGTCACTTCTAATTTCACTGGATGGTCCTCTGGCAATTTATTTTCAGCATCATTCAATAAAAAGGTCAAATGAATGTCATCCCCAGGACGCCAAACGCCGCGTTCTCCATACAAATACCCCTTGAGTCCTTTCTGTAGTCGTTTCCCAGAAACATCGAACTTGCTGAGCGAAAGTGCATTTCCATCAACCAATCGCAAATAGGCCTTGTTCTCTCCTTTAGAAACAATCGCAAAAGCCGCATTTTTCGGACTCTCAATTTTTAGCATTCCGTTTGAATCCGTTTTCTCTGATAAAATTTCCTGTTGCTGGTAATTGTAAATGGTAACCTCAGCTCCCGAAATTGGATTGGTATTGATAATGTCGGTTACCGCAAAGAAGTAGTTGTTATTGGTTCCTTGTTTGGCAATTACCCCCAAATTAGAGGCCAAGATGTTTTGCGTGATTTCTCTATCTGAATTGTAGTAGGCATCGTGACAAGGATTGTTGCGTTCTCTCCAATTGTAGGTGTAATTTTTATAGTAGTACAACTTATTGTCCCAGTACAATTCTTCATTCTCATTGTCCAAAAATGGATCATTGCCATTGGCTGATTTTGCAGATCCAGCGCATTTGTACAATACTTGATCTTTTGTAAAACTCAATTCTACCCGATAAATAGAACCTGGATCAATATCAATCATATTGGCCAAATCAATAGCATAGGCCTTCCAGTTTTCTTGGTAGTTTTCTGGATCTTTGACCAGGGTCATTTTTTCTTTAGCAATGGTTCTACCAACCTGTTTGATGGCGTTGTCGTAATCGCTATTCAAGTTGTTATCTTGCAAAAATTGCAAGACATTGTCTTCAAAAATCTTGATCACTCGAATGTTTACTTCCTTCACGTTAATGGCCTCGAAGTTGTATTTCAATCCAGAAGAATTCGGTAAAATCGTTCCGCTACTTATAGCTCGGATTTCAGGTTTGAGCGGTTCAAAGGTGAGTGAAAAAGTATTATCTCTTTTAAGTTTAAAATCATCCGTATTTCGAATCCCTTGAAAAACGGTCACATCTCTGGTTCCTGAAAAATTCCCATTTGAATAGACTTTCAATTCGTTTCCATTGACTACAAAATTGAGGTCTTTGAATCCTTTCACGCCCACCAAACCGTCAAAGTTTTGTTGTGGTTTTAGGGCGTCAGAAAAATTAATAGAAATATACTTGGAAGTTCCCTTAATCGCTTTGATGTCTACAATTTTGAAATTGTCTTTCCCTGGAATGGCAATTTCGTTCTCACCTTTGTTATTAGAATCGATGGCATTGCCATTCCAAGAAACCACTAATTTGGAGTCTTCTACAAATCGTTGAATGCTATCAATTTTAAAATCGAAGTACTTTCCTTGAGCATTCGAATCATCCCAAACAATATTTTTTGCCGATTCATTTTGAGTAGCAGTCACCAATTTCTGGGCTTCCTCCAGACTGATGATATCGGCCGATTTTACAACCCCTTCAATGAACTGCCAATCTTTCGAATAGGATTGCAACACCTTGGTCTGAATCGAGAAATTGGGCTTGATGGTCTTGAACTGAAAAGTATATTCACCGAGAGCGTCTGGGATATCTTTGTAAAATTTATCCAAGCGAATCGAAACGGTATACTCCGTATCTGGCTGTAATCTTTCATTCGGAATGAAGTTGAACGAATGATTGTTTACAAACTCAAACTCTCCATCAACGGCTGGTTTGATGGAAATGGCTCCAGAAGGAACAGACTCATTTTCCATGAGTCCCTCAATGTCTTTGGAAAGATTTACGGAAACTTTTTCTCTTACCGAAACCACACCCGAAGTTGTGTAGTTGATGTAATCTTTGAATTGATAGATGTTGTTTGCGTCCTTTTTTGACTTTGAACAAGCCAAAAAGAATAGGAATAACAAAGCATAGTGGAGGAATTTTGTAGTTTTCATAGCTAGTGGGTTGACCGTATGTTTTCTCATAACCCACAAGTTAAAAATTTTCCACTTTATGTCAATAAAAATCGTTTTGTGGTTTTCCGCAAATGAAAACTTGATTTGGGCACTAGAATTTAATTTATGGACATTATATTTAATATCTGAAACTAAATTAAAGACTAAGGATTGATCAAAACAGAAGGATATTTCACAACAGCTCCTCTTTTTTATGAGGTTCGGAAAGGGGTTTTACCTAGGTATCTAGCTATAGGTTTATTTTTTGATAATGAAGGAAAATATTGGGAGAATTACGTTTGGTCAAAAAATGATAAAAAAATAAAATTCCAAAAAGAAGATTTTTTTAATTCAGAAAGAAAAAGTAATTATCAGATTGATGGAAATGAAATACAAGTCACAAAAAACTTAGGTTCACCCATTGAAGGGATGATTTATTTTGAAATAATAAATGAAACTCAGATTCGATCAAAGCAGGATGGAACATTATTGACATTTAATTCATGGTAAATTGGGAATCCCAAATTAATAATCCTAAAATAAAAAATGAATGATTAGATATGATGGTTACTACATTGAAGAGCCAACCGAAATCATAAATGGTCGAGCCAAAACTAATAAAGTAAGTTTTTCATTTAAAGCTTATCACTTTGATGAGGACAATTATTTTTGGGTAACCTCTAAACATGATCATTTAGATTTACTTTCTGATTTTTCAAAATCAGATTTTAAAAGTCAGATTGAAGATCGAACAACATATAAAGAAGACTCAAATAAAATTATCGTACAAAAAGAATATGAATTCTCTAAGGACCTTGTTTTTGAGATAGACAATCCTGATGAAATAGTTAATAAACTAACAAAAAAGAAATCCTATTTTATTTCTTGGGAGGAATTAGAAAAGAATGAGTCTAAGGATTTCGAAGGTTCCCTGTTAAATAAAATATTTAGGCCTTTCGATCATGGAAAGTATAACGTTTTTTATGAATAGGGGTGTTTGATATACTTTGAGTATTTATAAAACAAAAATCTCCAGCCATTTGACTAGAGATTTCCTGAGGTGCCGAGCGGATTCGAACCGCTGTAGATGGTGTTGCAGACCACTGCCTAGCCACTCGGCCACGGCACCTTATAAGGTGTGCAAATTTAAGGTTTTTATTAATCTAAACAATAGTTTATCGTTCTTTTGTTAAGACGATAACGACCTCCTCAACATTGCCTCCAATTGGTGGATTTATCTTCGCAACCGAAACTTCTGCCTTCTGAATCATCGGAATTTCAACAAAGAAACGATTCAAAATTCGCTGGGCAACTTCTTCTAAAAGCTTGGATCGGACAGCCATTTCTTCCTTCACCACATGATTCAAATGAACATAGTCTACGGTATCATTCAAGTCGTCGGTTTTGGCGGACTTATCCAAATCGGCCCAAACACAAACATCCACCCGATAGTCTGATCCAATCTTCGCTTCTTCATCCAAACAACCGTGAAAAGCGTACAGTTTGATATTGTTCACTCTAATAATCCCCATGTGCGTCGGTATCTGTTTCTACTTCTTCCCACATTTTGTCTGAATTTAATCGGAAGGCTCCTTGGTAGTCAAAATTGCATTGATTTGGTGCAATGATGGAAAGGAAAGCCTCTCCCTTTCGATCTTTGTAGAGAAAATAGGTTTCTCCCAAAATGGGTTCAAAATTGTATTTGGCGTTGTACAGAATCTCGTTGTTTTTAAACTTTTCCAACAAGGCACTGTACTGCTGTTTGATCTCTTCAAATTCAGAGGCCAATTTTTTATTTACTCGCTGAATTCCATCATTCTTCCAAGTAGCCGTATTGAGCGGTTGAATCACCGGCGAACTGGCCGATGTTCCATAGGGCTTCAATGCAGCATCATAGGAATTCGTTTCCTCATTAAATACAACCAAATCTGGCTTTTTATCTTTCTTCATACGAGTTGCAAAAATACAACAAAAGGTATTAAACCAGGATGATTAAGCGATATCGCGCTTTACTTTTTAGGATTAATTTGTGAAAAAGTCAAAAACATTGCTTATCGCCCTCGTTTTTGTTTTGTAAAACTCCGTATACGTACAACGGTCACAAGTAACACTTGTATATTTCTCGGTTTGTACGTCAAATATTTTGGAAAGCACGCCTCCTGTTGCTCGCATCTGGCCAAGATTGTAATGATGATTCCCACACTTGGGACAGGTGTAATTTCTAATTTGTGAACTCATAAGTAAATGGATTTATCTATTAGAAGTAGAAAAATGAATTTTGTTACAATCTCCCGAGGGCAGTGCAATATTTTCTGTAATTTTGCCTCCTATTTACAAGAAATACAATGTCTGAAGAAAAAAGATCGTTGAACTTTATCGAACAAATTGTTGAAGAGGATTTGGCAAACGGAATGCCGAAGGAGGATTTGAAATTTAGATTTCCACCTGAGCCAAACGGATATCTTCATATTGGGCACACCAAGGCCATCGGAATTAGTTTCGGATTGGGCTTAAAATACAATGCTCCTGTCAACCTAAGATTCGATGATACCAACCCAGAGAAAGAAGAGCAAGAATATGTTGATGCTATCAAAAGAGATATCAAATGGTTGGGATATCAATGGGCGGAAGAACGCTACTCCTCAGACTATTTTCAGCAATTGTATGACTGGGCCATTTTAATGGTAAAGGAAGGAAAAGCTTATGTAGATAGCCAAACTTCTGAAGAAATGCGCATTCAAAAAGGAACGCCTACCGAACCCGGAACCAACAGTCCATACAGAGATCGGTCGGTAGAAGAAAACTTAGAACTTTTCATCGGAATGAAAGAAGGAAAGTTCCAAGAAGGCGATCATGTACTTCGTGCCAAAATCGATATGGCGAGTCCCAATATGTTAATGCGTGACCCCATTATGTACCGTATCATATACAAAACCCATCACAGAACTGGAGACGATTGGTGCATTTATCCGATGTATGATTGGACGCATGGTGAAAGCGATTACATCGAACAAATTTCGCATTCACTTTGTTCTTTAGAGTTCAAACCGCATCGCGAATTGTACAATTGGTTCCGCGATCATGTGTTTGATTACAGCAAAAGTGAGCTACCCTTAGTTCCGAAACAACGCGAATTTTCAAGACTCAACTTGAGTTATACCATCATGAGCAAGCGTAAATTGATGCGTTTGATTGAAGAGGGTGTGGTGGCCGGTTGGGACGATCCAAGAATGCCTACCATTTCTGGATTGAGAAGAAGAGGATATACTCCTGAAGCCATTCGCAGTTTCATTGAAACGGTTGGAGTTTCTAAACGTGAAAATGTGATTGATGTGGCCTTGTTGGAATTCAAGATTCGTGAGGACTTGAACAAAACGGCCAACCGAGTGATGGGTGTTTTAGATCCTGTGAAAGTCGTAATCACCAATTACCCTGAAGGACAAGAAGAAATGCTTCAAGCCGAGAACAATCAAGAAGATGAAAATGCTGGATTCCGAGAAGTACCTTTTTCGAGAGAATTGTACATCGAAAAAGAAGACTTTAGAGAAGAGGCCAACAAGAAATTCTTCCGATTGAAATTGGGTAAAGAAGTTCGTTTAAAGAATGCCTATATCATCAAAGCAGAAAGCTGCACCAAAGATGAAAACGGAAATATTACCGAAATTCAGTGCACTTACGATCCTTTGAGTAAATCAGGAAGTGGGACTCCAGAAAGTATGCGTCGCGTGAAAGGAACCTTGCATTGGGTGTCTATCAAACATGCTATAGAAGCTGAAGTTCGCGTCTACGATCGATTGTTTTTAGACGAAGCTCCCGATGGTCACAAAGACAAGGACTTCATGGAATTTTTGAATCCAGATTCCTTGCACACCATCAATGCTTTTGTAGAGCCAAGTTTGCAAGAAGCTAAGATTGGAGATCGTTTCCAATTCCAAAGAAAGGGATATTTCAACGTTGATGACGATTCAACTCCAGAGAAACTAGTATTCAACAAAACGGTTGGGTTGCGCGATTCTTGGGGCGGCGGGAAAAAGTAATTCTATCGTACGAATCGGTAGGTTAACTTGATTAAGAAGGTGTCGTTCGCCGGCGCATTGAATATCACGTCATTTACCTTGTCCAACAATCCGTCAGAAGGGTCTCCTCTCTGAACAGATCCTCTTGCCCATACCAAGAACAACTCTGAACCTGGAATGTATTCCCAACGTGCTACCAAGTTGGTCTGCAATTGTACAAAGGAGAAATCTGGATTTCCAAAGGTGTAATCTGTGGTACCATCAACATTTTCATCCACTAGGAATTCTCCATTTTGAAATGATAGCTGATTCTGATTGTATAGATTCACCCGGTCTGAAAAGCGCTCTGCAGCAGCAATGTTCACATATTTCAAGTCTGAGTATCGTCCTCTTGAAATAAAGGGCTGACCATAGAATTGAATGGAAATATCTGGATCTATACTGTAGGTAAAACGCATGGTGGTCGTTAATTGATCATTCTTGATGGTACCTAGAATGTAACGATTGTCATTGCCATAGGTTCTTGTGGAAACGTATTGCGATCTATCTTTGGTCTTTTCCAACTCCATTTGTAGAGAGAAGTTGAAAGCATCAGTCACCTGATAGTTGAACCCAGCATTGAATCGGTTTCGAGCAAATACATCCTCATCGGAATGCACGTTGGTATATCTCAGATTGTATTGGAAATCTTTCCCGCTATCCGAGTTAAAAGACACAAACATGTATCGGCTATTGGCAGAGCGCCATCTTGGTCCGCCTCTTAAAAAGAAGTTGTTAAATCGGCTAAAGTTGGCTCCGATTCCGATTCTTGTTCGTTCATTTTGAATCCAGTTGACATTATTTGCCAACTCGATTCGCACTCTATTTAGGTTACCATCAAAGTCATATTCAGTAGACTGCTCAAAATTGATAGACATGTTTCTGTAGGTCTTATTCGGATACAACCACAAGTAATCTACATTGGCAAATTGAATGATTTGATCGGTGTTTCTTAAGAATCCAACATCGTTCAATTCTAGCTCAGGAGATCTCCAAATGATTCCCCCATTGTATCGTAACTTATCACCACCAGCTCGTCCCATTTCGAAACGACCACCGGTTCCCGTTAATGAGGTTCTTGTGGGGTCTACAGCTACGTGGTTTGCACCTGGTCGTTGAAACAATCGGGTGATCGCTCGTTGTGTTTTTTCAATGGCCTCTTCGCTACCCATTACATGACTGAAAATTACGTTTCCATCAAGGTAGTATTCTCTATTCTTCCAGTTGTGATTGAAATCAATTCCAGCAGTATAGGCCGCCTTGTGAAGGTCGTTAAAATTACCATCAAGGAATCGATTGGTAGCGGTAAAGATTCCGCCCAAGAAGGAATTTCGTTCGTTAAAGTCTTGCTGAACACGCGCCACAAAGAAGTTGGTCATCGGCTCTACAATCTCTCTTCGTTCTTCGCCATTCACCTCACGTACCGTTGCATATTCGTTGGCCGTTAAACTTTCTAAGACACCGACTGAGAGTCCGTCTCTCGTTTTTCCAGAGAATTTAGCGGCACTTAAGATGGTAGTGTTTTGAGGCACATCGGCAAATTCACCCGGATTCAAACTTGGTGAATCGTGCGGATTTCTACCAATTCTTCTACTGTAAAATAAGTTGTCTCGTCCGTTGGCAAACTGAAAGTCAAAAATGTTGCTATTCTCTACAAAGAAAGGTCGTTGTTCTCTAAAGAAAATTTGGAATCCGTCTAGTGCAATGGCCCCTGGGTCAGCTTCAACTTGACCGAAATCTGGATTCACGGTAAGGTCTAAGGTAAGGTCATTGGTAATACCGATTTTTGCATCCAATCCGGCATTCGTAATAAAGTCGCTTCCGTCTCTAAATGGGTTCCCTACTTCCGCTGGATAGTTATCATATTGCCCCACCACAAAAGGTTGAATCTCTAACTGTTTGTTTGACACCAAATCTTTGAGTCCGTGTAACTCTCCGGCCTCCGAAATAAATCCGGCTTGATCATTCGGAATTCGTTGCCAAAGCGAGCGCTCTTGCAATCTAAAAATGGTTCTGTTGACGTTCAATCCCCAGATTTGTTCTTTGGCTTTTCCGAAGCGCAATTGACTCAATGGAATTTTCATTTCGGCGGTCCAACCTTTGTCATCAATCTTGGCATCTGTCCACCACACAGGGTTCCAACTATCATCCCAATTTTGGCCATTTTGGGACGCCAACTCCTCACCTTTTACCCCTGCCGCAGTGGTGGTAAATACAAAAGCCGTTCGTTTGTCATGGTAGCTATCAATAATCACATTGACACGATCACCCGCAAAACCATCACGACGACTCAATCGGCTTTCAATCTTGTCTGGTTCGTCATCAAAAGCACGTATGGCCACATACAAATACTTTTTATCGTACATGATTTTAAAGGCCGTATCATAGGTAGGCGGAGTACCCTCATCAGGGTCTTTTTCGGTAAACCCAGAAGACCACTCGACCACATTCCAGGCATCTTCGTTCACATAGCCATCAATTACTGGGACTTTAACCAAGCGATTGGTATTGTAAATACGCTTTGGCAAAGACTTGGTTTCTTGGGTCTGGGCCTTACTTGGCAGTGAAATTAGAATCGCTAGAAAGACGATAAGGGTCGATAATCTCATGAAAGTTGATTCAGTTTGGCGTCTGTTTTATGACGGTGCAAAAGTAACTTTCTTTTCTCTTAACTATTTGTTAATTGTCCTTGGAAGCCAAGTGCATTAAATATAAAGGAATAGCTATTTGTCAATCAAATAATTAGTTGTAAATTTGCAGGCCTTTTTTAAGGTAAAAATGAATTATTAACAGAACAAAAACTAAATGTCAATGGACACATTAAGTTACAAAACAGTATCGGCCAACAAAGCTACCGTAAATAAAGAGTGGGTTTTGGTTGATGCGGACGGGCAAACATTGGGTCGTCTTGCTTCTAAAGTAGCCAAGCTAATTAGAGGCAAATACAAACCAAATTTTACTCCTCACGTAGATTGTGGAGATAACGTGGTTATTATCAATGCAGAGAAAATTAACCTAACAGGAAAGAAGTGGGATGACAAAACCTACATCAGACACACTGGCTATCCTGGAGGACAGAGATCGTTAACTGCTACTGAGATGTTCGAGAAAAATCCAACAAGATTAGTAGAAAAAGCAGTAAAGGGTATGTTACCTAAAAACAAATTAGGTAGTGCTTTGTTCAGAAACTTGTATGTATATGCAGGTAGCGAGCACAAGCATCAAGGACAATCACCAAGAGCTATTAACCTTAACGATTACAAATAATGGAGACAGTACACAAAATCGGTAGAAGAAAAACAGCAGTTGCGCGTGTTTATGTTTCTGAAGGAAAAGGAAATGTAACCATCAACAACAGAGAGTTAAAGAACTACTTTACTACAGGAACGTTACAATATAAAGTTCAACAACCATTAATGTTAACAGACAACTTAACGTCTTATGACATCAAAGTGAATGTTTACGGTGGTGGTGTAACAGGTCAGGCAGAAGCAATTCGTTTGGCAATTACCAGAGCTTTAGTAGCTATCAACGAAGAAAACAAAGCAGTGCTTAAGCCAGAAGGATTATTAACTCGTGATCCTAGAATGGTTGAACGTAAGAAATTCGGTCAGAAGAAAGCACGTAAGAAATTCCAGTTCTCAAAACGTTAATATGCTGTATTGGTTTCAGCAAATGTTGGAACCAAATCAGTTTTATTTTCAGAGAGCTGTTATCACAATTTAATAACAGTTTAGTATCTAAATGTATAAGACCAAAAAAGCTACTTATACATTGATCAATTAAGAAAGTAAACAACATGGAAAACGCAAACATTCAAGAATTATTAGACAGTGGCGTACACTTTGGTCACTTAACAAGAAAATGGGATCCAAATATGGCTCCTTACATCTACACAGAGCGCAATGGCGTACACATCATCGATTTGTACAAAACTGCTGCTAAAATTGAGGAGGCTTCTAAGGCACTTCACAAGATTGCAAGCTCTGGTAGAAAAATCTTATTTGTAGCTACAAAGAAGCAAGCAAAAGATATCGTTGCTGAAAAAGCAAAATCAGTAAACATGCCTTACATCACTGAAAGATGGCCAGGTGGTATGTTAACCAACTTCGTAACTATCAGAAAAGCGGTTAAGAAAATGGCTGCTATTGATCGTATGAAGACTGATGGTTCTTTTGACGCTTTGTCTAAGAGAGAAAAATTACAAATCAACCGTCAAAGAGAGAAGTTAGAAAAGAACTTAGGTTCAATTTCTGACATGACTCGTTTGCCAGGTGCATTGTTTGTAATTGACATCAAAAAAGAACACATCGCTATTGCAGAAGCTCAGAAATTAAACATTCCAATCTTCGCAATGGTAGATACAAATTCAGATCCAAGAAAAGTTGATTTTGTAATTCCTGCAAATGATGATGCTTCTAAGTCTATCGACAAGGTATTGACTTATGTAACCAACGCTGTTGCAGAAGGATTGTCTGAAAGAAAAGCAGAGAAGGAAAAAGCAAAAGAAGCAAAGGAAGCTGAAGCTGTAAAAGAAGAAAATTAATTAAAAAATAAATCTAGAAATGGTTAAAATAAGTGCTGCTGACGTTAAGAAGCTAAGAGACACAACTGGTGCCGGTATGATGGACTGTAAGAAAGCATTGGTTGAAGCTGAAGGTGATTTTGACAAAGCAATAGATATTTTACGTAAAAAAGGTCAGAAAATTGCTGCTAAAAGAGCAGACAGAGAATCTACCGAAGGAGTTGCGGTAACTCGTGTTAACGCTGATAACACTGTAGGTGTTGCGATCGTTTTAGCATGTGAAACTGACTTCGTTGGGAAGAACGAGAAGTTTGTTGCATTGGGTGGTGAGTTTGCTGATATTGCCTTAAACTATAACACAAAAGAAGAATTCTTAGCTGCTGATTTCGGCGGAATTACCGTTGCCGAGAAATTGGTTGAGCAAACTGGTGTAATCGGAGAGCGTTTGGATATCGCTTCTTTCGAAAAATTAGAAGCTGCTTATGTAGGTTCTTACACACACATCGGTAAGATTGCTGCTTTGGTTGGACTTTCTTCTAAAGTAGACAATGCTGAGGTATTGGCGAAAGATGTAGCAATGCAAGTTGCTTCTATGGGAGCCACTACTTTGTCTTACAAAGATTTTGATCCTGCCTATGTTGCTTCTGAAACGGAAGCTAGAATTGCAGCGATTGAAAAAGAAAACGAAGAGTTAGCTCGTTTGGGTAAGACCTTAAAAAATGTACCACAATACATTTCTATGGCACAATTAACTGATGAGGTTTTAGCAAAAGCTGAAGAAGATGCGAAAGCACAATTAGCAGCTGAAGGCAAGCCAGAAAAGATTTGGGATAGAATCTTACCTGGTAAAATGAACCGATTCATTTTAGACAATACAACTTTGGATAAAGAGCAGTGTTTATTAGATCAGACTTTTATTAAGGATGAAAAGAAAAACGTTGCAGAATACGTTGAATCTTACGGTGATGTTGAAATCACTGGATTTAAACGTATCGCTTTAGGATAAGTTTTTATTGATAAACCTACAATTGAAAAACCTCTCGAGAAATCGGGAGGTTATTTTTTTGGTATCAAATAATTTTTATCTTTAGAAGCATCAATCTAAACCACTCACTATGAAGAAATTAATTTTCTTATTCTTAGTTGTATTTTTCTTTAGTCCTTTTGCTTTTGGTCAAGATTCCGCTCCCGTTGAAGGTGAATACCATGCTGTTTTAATAGGTATCAATGAATATAGTGATAGCAACGTACAAGATTTAGTAGAACCGGCGGTTAGTGCTGCCATGCTAGGTAATTTACTTTCTGCAAAGTACACATTCAAACCAGAAAATGTCACCTTGCTTTTAAACGCCACCAAAAACAACATTTCCAAAACCTTTTTTGAATTGCGAAAAAAGCTGAAAGAAAAGGACAATTTACTCATCTTTTTTGCAGGACATAGTGGATATAATATGTCTGGTGAATATGGTTATTGGATGCCATCCGACGTAGAAATGGAATTTGAGGTAAATATTCTTTTGAATAGTGAAATAGTAAACCATCTAAAAAATCTTAAAGCAAAACACATTCTCTTAATTTCAGATGGTGTTTTTGCAGGAAATAATCTAACCACTCGAAGTTATTCAAACAACAACATCGATAGTCAATCTAATTATATCAGTAGGGAGGCCATGACCAACGGAATGCTGAAGTCTTCTTTGGATAAAAGTGTATTTTTTAGCTACCTATTCAAAAGGTTAAAAGACAATACCAAATCAACATTAACAGCAAGATCATTATTCAATAGTATCGAGGATGCCGTGATTAATAACAGCAATAATATTCCTCAATTCGGAACCATCCGAATGGTAGGTGATGAAGGCGGAAGATTTATATTTGTAAAAAAATAAACCAATAAGGAAGGTAACTATGAAAAAACTACTACTTCTTTTAGTCTTTATAGGAGCTCAAAATCTGAGTTCTCAAGGAATTGATGACGAATTCTCTTACAATAATTTCAATTGGCGGACCATTTCTACCACTCAGGATTATAAAATTTCTGGCGATCAAATGATCGTTTTTCAAGCAAGAGAAAAATTAGGCTATTCTGCCGGTGTTACCGTACATCGAAAGGCTATCGATCATTCCAATGACTTCAAAATCACCAGCAACATGCGATTGACCAATGGCGCTACTGGGAACGGATTGGCATGGAATATTGAAGACGCTCGAAACCATTACAAATTTCTCATCACCGATAGAGATGGTCAGTATGCCATTTACCGCGTGAGTAACGGCAAGGCTACTGCCATCAAGAAATGGGGCGGTGCACCAGCCATTCATAAAAAATTCAGTTGGAATGAGCTAAGCGTCCAAAAAAGAGGAAGTCGCACCTATTTCTATATAAATGGAGAAGAGGTTCATAACGCTTATATTTCTTACAACAGCTATCCAAAACAAGTTGGTTTGTTTTTAGGTCAGGGATCTACCATTAACCGAATGGTGGTTGAAGATTTCCGTCTAGAAACTCAATCCAGAAAAAATGGAGAAAATGGTCGTCGAAGTGATGGTGACCGAGCGCCAGGTAGAGGAAAAAACTAAGCCTTTAATTGATCAATAAAATCGTCGATAGACAATCCGTCCGTTACCGAAAAATCGCCAATCTTGGTGCGTCTTAGGGATGCCAAATAGGCTCCTGAATTCAATGCTTCGCCAAAATCATTGGCGAGCGACCGAATGTAGGTTCCCTTGCTGCAAGACACGCGAAATTCTACCAAAGGCATTTCAATCTTGGTAATTTCAAAACTTGTGATGTTAACTTTTCGGCTCTTTATCTCTGTTGTTTCGCCTTTTCGTGCAATGTCGTACAAGCGTTTGCCATCTTTTTTAATGGCCGAATAAATCGGTGGTTTTTGATCGATTTCTCCAACAAACTTTATGGTCGTTTCGTAAATCAATTCTGAAGTAATATGAGAGGTTTCAAAGATCTGGTTGACTTCTGTTTCTAAATCGTAACTCGGAGTGGTCGCTCCAAGATAAATGCTTCCTGTATACTCCTTTTCCTGTGCTTGATATTCGTTGATACTTTTGGTTTTCTTTCCAGTGCAAATGATCAACAATCCTGTAGCTAGCGGATCTAAGGTACCTGCATGACCTACTTTGATTTTCTTTAATCCGAATTGCTTTTTGATGTGCCACCGAATTTTATTCACCGCTTGAAAGGAGGTCCATTCCAATGGCTTATCGATGAGCAATACTTTGCCCTCAAGAAATTCTTCTTTTGTCATGTTTAGATAAAGGAAACAACAATGGCAATTACCCCAACAATGGCGCAATAGATAGAGAAGTAGGTCAACTTGCTTTTTTGTACCAAGGCAATCATCCACTTACAGGCCAACATTCCAGATACAAAGGCAGCTACGAACCCAAGGCTGATCGGAACGATTTCCGACGATTGGAAGTTGATGTCTCCGCTCAACAAATCCTTAGCTATGGCTCCGAATATTAACGGAACTACCATTAAGAATGAGAATCTCGCTGCTTTGGTTCTATCAACACCTAATAACACGGTGGTTGATATGGTAGCACCCGATCTGGATATACCAGGTAACATGGCAATCGCCTGTGAAATACCAATGATGATTGCATTGAGATAAGACACTTCTTTGTCGGTATTCTTGGCCCGATCTGCTAGGACTAACAAAAGCGCTGTAACCAATAACATAGCTCCAACTAAGGCAATATTTCCTCCAAATAAAGATTCCAATTGTTCTTCAAAAAGCAATCCGATCACCACTGCGGGAATCATGGAAAGCACAATTTTGGCAGAAAAAATAAACTCGTCATTCCATTTGAACTGGAAGAGTCCTTTTAAAATCTGAAGTACTTCAGCTCTAAATATTACAATGGTACTGAGTGCCGTCGCAAAGTGTAAAACCACAGTAAAGGTCAAGCTTTCTTCAGGCAAGGAAGTATCGCCCAATATGGCTTTTGCTAATTCTAAATGTCCGCTTGAAGAAACTGGAAGAAACTCGGTAAGTCCTTGGATAATCCCCAGAACAACCGCCTCAATACTATTCATAACTAGGTTTTTGGTTTGACTAAAATAGCATAAATTTCAATAGCAAAACCAATAATTACAAGGGTTGGCGCCAAACGAATGCGTCGCCAGCTATAAATTTCTTCGTTAAAAACTTCTGGATTGTCACTTCCGCCTCCTGCCATTAAGATAAAGCCAAGAGCGATGGTTGCCAATCCGATTAGCATAATGATGTAATTGTTTTTTCCAAAGAGAAACTGTGGCTTGTTTTGGCTGTCTTTTTCCATAATCTAGTAATAAAGTTCGTCGGTTTGCAAATTTAAGAAGCGTTGCGTGGCAAAATAAGTACTTAACCAAGTAATGAGCAAGGAAACGAGTAGAATTCCGCCTACCAGATATCCCAGCGTTTGATAATCTTTTAAAATGTACAAGCTAGGTGCGTATTGATCGATGTAATACACCACTACAGCTACCCCAATCAATGCCAAAAGGGCTCCAATAAAGCCCAAACGAATGCTCCTCCAAATAAAGGGTCTTCGAATAAAACTTTTGGTAGCTCCTACCATTTGCATGGTTTTTATATTGAATCGCTTTGCGTAAATAGATAGTCGAATGGAACTGTTGATTAATAGGATGGCGATGAACCCAAAAAAGGAGCTCACTACCAACAACCAAAAGCTCATTCGCTGTATGTTTTTTGTAAGTAGATTGATCAAGGGTTTGTCGTAAGAAACATCGGCTACAAAGGCATTTTTTAGAAAACGATCTTCCAAATCTTGCATGCTTTCAGGAGTTACATATTCTGCTTTCAGGTAAATGTCTATTCCGTTTTTCAAAGGATTCTTCCCTAAGAAGGTCAAGAAATCTTCTCCTAGTTCTTTGCTGTATTTTTTGGCTGCTTGAGACTTGCTGGTATAGATCAACCGTCGGGTAAAATCTTCTTCCTCCAAAGAAGTTTTGAAGGTATTGATTTGCGCGTTGGTCACCTCATCTTTTAAAAACAATGTAAAGGCTACCTTTTCTTTTACGCGATTGGCAACGGTGGTCGATTTGAGCAAAACCAAACCAAGAATACCCACCATAAAAAGCACGAGTGCGATGCTGATCACTACCGAAAAGTAAGATGACAAGAGTCTGCGTCGTTGGTATTTGTCTAGTTTGTTACTCATAGTTTCTTAACGGCTAGCAAGATATCAAATTGTGCTAACTCGCAGATAGAAGCTTTACTATATCTATGTTAAAGTTATTCGGCGTCCTGACAAAGCTCAATCAGAACTCCATTGGTCGTTTTTGGATGCAAGAATGCAATGATTTTATTATCGGCTCCTTTCTTCGGAATTTCGTTCAATACGGTGAACCCCTCACCTTTTAAGCGTTCAATTTCGGCATGAATGTCATCTACCGCAAAAGCGATGTGATGAATTCCTTCCCCTTTTTTTTCGATAAACTTGGCGATAGGACTATCGGGTTTGGTGGCTTCTAATAATTCAATTTTGTTTGGCCCGCACATAAAAAAAGAGGTTTTTACCCCTTCAGAGGCCACCTCTTCGATCTTGTAATGTTCTTTTCCAAATAAACTTGCAAATACTGCATTTGACTTTTCAATGTCTTTAACGGCAATCCCTAGGTGTTCTATTTTTTTCATATTATAAAGTTACAAAACCCCTAAAATTAGCCACTTTTTTTTGGTGAATATTTTCGGGTTATTGGGCTATGATTCGAAGCACGTTAATCACTACTACTGCATCGAAAAGTGGATTTGTTATAATGAAAATAAGCTAGTACAATGTTAGTTATCTTGTTTTAAATTTTCAAGTTATGCTGATTCTTAGCTATTGTTTTGGTGATGTTATTTCCTCTTTAAGGTAACACAGGTTTTACATTTATTTGACCTCCAATAGCTTTTAGAACTTTCATAATTGTCTCAAATTGTGGTTTAGCTCCCTCTGAAAATGCCTTATAAAGACTTGGTCTGCTCATTCCAGTTCTTTCGGCAATTTTAGTCATACCTATAGCTTTCGCAATATGTCCAATTGCAATTACTAAATCAGAACTATCACCTTCTTCAAGAACAGTATTTAGATACTCAGCTACCATTTCTTCACTATCTAAGTAGTCTGCAATATCAAATTTAGAAGTTGTCATATTATTCACTTTTTATTTTGTCCCAGATATCTTTTGCTTTTAGGATATCTCTCTTTTGAGTTGATTTATCTCCCCCAATTAAAAGAATCACAATTTTGTTATCCTCTTCTTTGAAGTAAACTCTATAACCTTTGGCGTAATTGATTCTCATTTCACTGATGCCATAACCTACTGGCTTGCAATCTCCGTAATGACCATCTGATTCAAGTTTTTGAATTCTAAAAATTATTTTGGCTTTTGCTCTAATGTCTTTAAGCTTACTAAACCACTTATCAAATTCAGATGTTTTTTCAATAATGATCATTTAAAAGTGTATCCACTTGGATACAAAAATAGAAAATAAAATTTATTCTGGATAAAAATTTAGACGAGTAAATATTTCTTTTTGATTTAATTAACTCTAGCAATGACCTACCGTGCAACAATACGTAGCTCATCAATCATCACCGCACCATCTAGAAGCGGGTTTTTACCTGAACCTGTGTATTTGAAACCAATATGGATTTTTCCTAGGTATTGAGATAGGTCAATAAGACCCACATCTTTGAATTGATACCAAGTATCATTTGGGTTGGGGAGATTTCCATGTAAAGGCATCCAATCAGCATTCAAAACATTAATTCCGTCAAAATTTTTTGAGACAAGCACCTCCAGTTTGTTCCGTTCCGATTCGAGATGGTGTTGAGCATTACGGAAATTTAGGTACACCTCTCGATAATTTTCTGTCTCAATTTGAGGAGTGATTAACCAAGCCTCATTCTCAGAGTCATTGGTTCCATAACCACTGAATTCCGCATACCCATTTCTACGAAAAACCTGTTCGGTCCATAGCTGTCGACCTTTTTCTGCATAATTGATCCAATCTGGGAAATCAAAATCCGTATTGTCTTTTCCTTCATCAAAGTTCTCTTCAAAAAGAATTTCAAAGTCACTGATTTCCATTGGAAAACATCTTGATTGATCCATCTGAACTCCATCAGTATTATTGAGCGTCAACACCAAATTACTTCCATTATAGGTTTTTGAAATTACCCCCGAGATCGAACCCAATCCTGTAGGTAAAAGCTCAAACCTAAACGCAGCAAACGTGCTAGTCTCCAGCATAAAATTGGTGAAACCAAATCCGAAACAAGTTTCTATGGTTCGATGTGTGTCGAATTGATCACTAGCGTCCACATAAGTTTTACCCGATAAGACTTGGGGAAATTGTACATCCATAAGTCTCGTGTACATACCAATATGACCTTCATTTATTTCTGCCAGTCCCAAATCAAGGGGTACCAAATCCTCTGATCTATCGGTTCGGAGCACTTGATTGTTCGTTTGAAATATCGATAAATTTTCAATTTCGTTGTCTTCATTTTTGGTTCCTCCAATTGCTATGACACCATCACCAGACCTTACTTCACCCAGATACAATCCTTTAAGGTTTATGTAAACCTCTCTGCCTACATTGTATTTGTTATGGATATCCGTTAGTTCAGTTGCAATCTTAATAGCTGCTTTTGGATTTTCCTCATTGTCTTGAATGTAAAATTCTTTATAATAATTTCCTTCAGCATCAGAAGAAGTTACAAATCCTTTAACCACTAAATTGGAAGTGATTTCAGTAGCCTGGTCCTGAACAAATAAGTCTTTTAAGCTCTTTAAAGGTATCTCAGAATACTCCCCGGACCTTACTTTATCCAATAATTTTTGAAGCTCTATATTCTCTTCAAGACCTAAAGATTGGGGGAAAGCCAGGGTCTTGTGATCAATACAGGATTGGAAAGTGACAAAAAATGATAGTAAAAGTAAAACGCAAGTTTTGTTCTTAATTTTCATAGCAATATTTTAAAATCGAACACTCATATTTAAAAAGTAGGTCGTCCCTCGGCCAAACCAGTATTTATTTCCAAATACAGGAGTAGTCAAGGCCTTGTCATCTCGTAGTTGGCGAAAATTTGAATTGCGGCCTTGTTCAAATCCTCCTGATCGAAAGTTTTGATTGAACAAGTTATTGACAGTTCCAAACACACTAATAAACTTGTTGTTAATTCGCCAAGATTTTCCTCCCACCAGGTTGACAACGATATAATTATCAAATCTTTCTTGCTTCAGTAACTCTTGAGCTAATATTGGATCATAATCCACAAATGGCAGACCGTCTGAATCCTCATAAAAATTAGATGTCCTATTCAATGGAGCGATATCTATAAAGGTATTGGCAAATAAATTTGCCGTGCTTCCAAACCACCAATAATCTGGATCTCTATACTCAAAACCCAAGGAAAGTGCTGTTTGAGGACCCGAAGCAATTCGATATCCTTTTATCAATGTTACATACTCTTTTGATCGAAAATTTGAATCAAAAACTCCTGTATTTGATATATCAGAAGTGAGATATAAACTTGGATTGTTTGCATAAAAATGTTGGCCAGCAGCCGCAACTCCTTTCATTTTTAATGAGGACGTCAATTGAGCCTCCAATCCGAATTCGATTCCTAAATGCCTTTTGTTAATTCCGTGAAGTACTTCTTGCACAAAAGCTGTATTATCGCCTCCTACCCCATCCGCGAAATAAAAGGATATGTCTGTAGCATTTTTAATGTCATTGAAATAAAACGTTAGTTTGGAAGTAATAGAAGGGGTCCTAAGAATATAACTTAGATCGGAACTGAATATCTTTTCACTTTTCAAATGATTAACTATTGCATTGTTCTCTCTAACATTTGAAAAGGAATTTCTTTGAGTTGGTGCTGCACTTAGCCATCCGATGTTCATATTAAACAAATGACGACCGGACAACTTGTAAGTTGCTCCAGCTTTCATCCCTAGGTCGAAGAATTTTAATGTTTCAGAGGGTCCAAGAGAATTATTCTCAAACCTGCCATTTTGAAATAATCCCACACGCTGATGAGAAGTGGACGCAAAGGATAATGCGGTAAAATATTCGATTCTTTTTTCTTTGAAATGGGCTTGAACAAATCCATCCATTAAGTTGGAACGAAGCCGATAGTTGTATTTCAACTTATCTCCTACACCCACAATTCGATTAGGTTCTAAGAGATTATTTTGTCTTTGAGTAGCGGTTTCGGCAAAATTATTCACGTCCAAATAACCTAGGCCTCCTAAGAGATCGATAGCCTCTGCATAATGATGGGCACTTAACGTGCGGTATCCCAATTTTGCCGTTAGGGTGAACTGATCGTTTATAAAACTATTCAGAATGACATTGAAACTAGTTTGCCTATCTTCATTTTTGTCTTCATACAGAACATAGGAAGATTCTTTTCCGACCTCCGCATTCGTTATATTAGCTTCAAAAAGATTGTTCCAGTTTAACTGTCCGTTTTGATTGAAATCGGTCAGACTCGTATACGCCATTTCACGATTTTGGTTTCGGAGGGAATAACTCGGTAAGTACTGATAATAGATCGGACTTGGATTAGACCCTCCATTAAAGTCGATTCTACTGTTAGATATATGACCAAATTGATAGGCGAAATTTGTTTGAAGTGAGGTGTTTTTAGAAATGTCCCAAGTGTGATGAAGCATTACGATGGGCTCTATTACTTCCTTGATTCTGGAGTTTATTTTCTCTCCATTGATAAATCCCCAATATTCATTGTATCGAAAACCCTTGAGATCAAATACCTCCTGGGTCATGGGTGCGGACTTCCCCCTCCTATTTGGGGTAAATATGGCTGTAAGATTTAGCCAATGATTCTTGCTCAGCTTTTTTTCTATCGAAGCAAATGCCGAATAGGCGTTATAAGATGTCCCTTCCTGAAAGCCCTCAACACCTGCTCGTCTGCTTCCTGAAAATACAAATGCCCAACCGTCGGCCCTCAATCCAGAAGCATAGGTTCCCATTACTCTGTGCTGGTAACTTCTATTAGAAGAAGCATAAGAGAACCGAATTCCTTTTCTTTGCAAAGAAGCTCTTGTATCGATATTGGTGGATCCCAAAACACCGCCGAAGGCATAACTTGAAGGGGTTAGTCCATTGCTGAACTCTTGATTACGGAGTACATCATTCAAACCACCCCAATTGCTCCATTGTGGACGTCCGTCCGCGAATTTGTTCATTTCAATTCCATTTATAAGAATCTTTGCATTTCTAGAATCAAGACCTCTTATTCTAAAAAATGAAGAACCAAATTCAAAGGCAGCAGTTCGTAAAAATACATCACGCGTAGCCTGCAGGAGTCCTGCAATATTGTCTGAGGCATTGGTATCTTCATTAAGTTCGTCATCCGTTAACGTTATCAAACTCAAATCGGTTTCTTCAGCAAGGTCAGGAAATAGAAAAAGCGTGCCCAAATCAATGGTCGTCCCATGTAAGACTATCGGAAATTGAGATGATTTGTAATCTAAAAATCTCACTTTTAACTGATAATCCCCATCGGTCAAACCAGAAAGTTTGAATTCTCCCTTTGCATTTGTTTTGGAATTTATCTCTGAATTTAAGATGTCTATTTGAGCACCCAGTATTGGCTTTTGAGTATCGCCATCAACAACCCTCCCCACCACAATATTCTGAGAGTGGGAGTGCAAGATGGCGTTTGCCATTAGTAGCCCAAGCACAATATATTTTTTCATAGCAGCAATGATTTTCCAAAGAAAATCGATCTAAAAGTAATCGGTCAGACCATTCTACAGCATCGGAAAACCGCAACGAAAAAAGCCTAATTTATCTAATTAAAACCTCTAGATTTCGTGAGTTCAAAAAGCTATGAAAACAATCATTCTAATCGTCACAATAAGTTTTGGCTCCTGTGTTTATGGGCAAAATTCAAGGCAAGGAAAGCAATATTCCATTCGGACCATTGCGTTTTACAACCTTGAAAATCTATTTGATACCATTGACGACCCATCCACATATGATGAAACAAGTCCTATTATGGAATCCATTCAAAATCGTAGTCTATTGTATCGAAAAAAAATAGAGAATATGGCTTATGTCATTTCTCAAATTGGTAGCGAAAAAGCCAATACCTCACCCGCTATAATTGGGGTTTGTGAAGTAGAAAACAGAAGCGTTTTAGAAGACTTAGTCCACTCAAAACAGCTCAAAGCAAAGAACTATGAAATTATTCATTATGAGTCTCCAGACAAAAGAGGAATTGATGTTGCGCTTCTGTACCAAACCAAATATTTCAAACCCATCCATCATGAGGTTTTCAACCCTAATATTTACAGAGAAAATCGAAGAGTATATACCCGAGATCAGTTATTAGTGTCAGGATATTTAGACGATGAACTGGTTCATATTATAGTGAATCATTGGCCTTCAAGAAGTGGTGGTGAAGAAAAATCTCGTCCTCTTAGAGAAAAAGCCGCTTATCAAAACAAAAAGATTATTCAAAGAATACGCATGCGAGATGAGAAAGCAAAGATTTTGATCATGGGAGATTTTAATGATGACCCTATCAATAGTAGTTTAAAAGCAGTTTTGAAAACCAAAGGCATTAAGTCCAAATTGAAAGAAAATGATCTTTATAATCCTTATGAAAAACTGTTTAAAAAAGGGCTGAACACTCTTGGTCACAGAGATCATTTGAATTTGTTTGACATGATTTTGGTTTCAACTCCCCTTCTAAGTAAAAGGAAAAAAGACTACTCCTCTTACAAATTTTATCAGGCAAAAATCTTCAACAAACATTTTCTGATTACTCGAAATGGAAGGTTTAAGGGCTATCCTTTTCGAAGTTTTTCCAATGGGGTGTTTACGAATGGATTTTCTGATCACTTTCCAGTATATGTTTATCTGATTAAATCCATTCCATAAAAAAAGCCCTGCATTGCTGCAGGGCTTTTCATAAATGATAAATTTTTGCCTTATACAATACTATTCAAATTTGAATCGGTATTGCAGGTATCTGTAAGCATCTCTAGGTATAATCGAAACCCACTTTGAGTGTTTTAAGTACCACTTAAAACGGATTGATTGTAGTCCTTGTGTTAAATAAGCAGCAATAAAAGGATGTACATGCAAATGTATCTTTCTATTGGTAGATTTACTCGATTTCAATTTTGAAATCATTCTTTCTAACTCTAATTCTAGCTTTTCAATTAGGACGATTGGAGCTTCTACTTCTCCATTACCACTCGGATTGGGTTCTTTTGTTTTGATTTCAAGCTCAGGTCTTACCCTTTGTCTTGTAATCTGAACCAGACCGAATTTACTTGGCGGTAGTATTTTGTGTTTTGTTCTGTCTAATGCCATTACATCTTTTAGATGTTGGTAAAGCTTATTCCTGTTTTCTGATTTATGCATATCGATAAAATCAACAACAATAATACCTCCCATATCTCTAAGCTGTAATTGACGGGCTATCTCTGTAGCCGCAATTAAATTTACTTCTAAGGCGGTTTCTTCTTGCGAATTTGCTTTGTTGGATCGGTTTCCACTATTCACATCAATAACGTGCATAGCTTCTGTATGTTCGATGACCAAATAAGCACCTTTGCTCATGGAAACTGTTTTTCCAAACGAGGTCTTAATCTGCCTTTCAATTCCATATTTTTCAAAAATTGGAATTTTAGATCGATGAAGTCTTACAATCTTTTCCTTTTCAGGATAAATCTCCTGCAAATACTCTTTGATTTCTAGTTTTAAGGTTTCGTCGTTAGTGACGATACTCGTGAATGTATCGTTCATCACATCTCTAAGGATGGACGAAGCCCTATTCAACTCGCTTAAAATTTTGGTTGGAGTATTCGTATTCGGAATTCGTTTACACATGTTCTTCCAGCGATCCAGAAGATTTTCGAGGTCGCGATCTAATTCTGCTACTTTCTTGCCTTCGGCGACTGTTCTGAGTATGATTCCGAATCCTTTCGGACGGATACTCTTCGCCAATTTTTTTAGTCTGTCTTTTTCTTTCACGTCTGCGATTCTCGAAGAAACGGAAATGCGATTGGAAAAAGGAACCAAAACAATATATCTTCCTGCAATTGAAAGTTCTGAACTCAATCGTGGACCTTTTGATGAAATTGGTTCTTTTACAATTTGAACCAATAAATTTTGTCCTTTTTTTAAGACACTATCAATACTACCATCTTTGTTAATGTCTTTTTCAAAACGAAAGTTTTTAAAAGTGAACTCTTTATACCTACCTGTACTTACTTTCTTTAAAAACTTATTTAATGAATTTACTTGAGCGCCTAAATCGTGGTAATGAAGAAAACCGTCTTTAGGGTATCCTACATTTACGAAAGCCGCATTTAAACCGGTCAACACTTTTCCAGTTTTGGCTAAAAATATATCGCCAACCGAAAATTTATTGTCTGTGGTTTCATTGTTTAATTCAATAAGTTTTCCATCCCTTAGTAAGGCAAAATCAATATCAGATGAATTGGAACGAATTATTAATTCTGTTTTCATACTGAAAATGGTTTGTATCTGCACAAATGTACAGAGGGATTAATAGTAACAGGTATTTACATACCAGCTGAGGCTTTATCAAAACCTCATATGTCAATGAACTTTTTTTGTCTTATAAAAGAAAAGTAAGCTGCTGCTTACTTCTTCTTGTGTCTATTTGCTCTAGCTCTTTTTTTTCTTTTGTGAGTCGAAATTTTCGCTCTCTTTCTTTTCTTACCACTTGGCATAATCGCTCTGTTTAAAAAATTTTAAAAATCTTATTTACTTAACTGCTACTTTGTTCTTTACTCCTTCAGTAAAAACTTTCGCAGGTTTGAATGCTGGAATATTGTGAGCAGGAATCTTTAATGTTGTATTCTTAGAGATATTTCTTCCTGTTTTTTCAGCTCTGGTCTTGATAATAAAGCTACCAAAACCTCTTAAATAAACATTTTCACCATTTTCTAAAGCATCCTTTACTTCACCCATAAACGCCTCAACGGTTGCTAATACATCTGTTTTTTCTATCCCTGATTTTTCTGCAATTTTTGATACGATATCTGCTTTAGTCATCTCTTGTTTATTTTATAATTAAGTTTTGAAAATGCGGATGCAAATATATGATAATTAATCCTTTCCAAAAAAATAAACCCATAATTTATCTAATTATTATAACGTATTTTTGCGCTTTTAGTGTTTTTATGTCCTTTAGTTCTCAATTGATAAGCTGGTACCATGAAAATAAAAGGGAATTACCCTGGCGTTCCACAAAGAATCCCTACCATATTTGGCTATCTGAAATCATGCTCCAACAGACCCGAGTAGCACAGGGTTTGAGTTATTATGCAACCTTTACGGAAACCTTCCCCACTGTGTTTGATCTGGCCGCAGCCGATGAGCAGTTGGTGCTTAAACTATGGCAAGGACTCGGATATTACTCGAGGGCTAGAAACTTGCACTTTACCGCCAAACATATTGCAGAAAATCTCGAGGGTGAATTTCCTTCGGATTTCAAATCGTTGAAAGCGTTAAAAGGTGTGGGTGATTACACTGCTTCCGCCATTGCTTCCATTGCCTTTAACCAACCCAATGCAGTGGTAGATGGAAATGTCTACCGAGTACTGTCTCGAATCTTCGGAATTGATACACCTATAAATAGTACCGAAGGGATTAAGGAATTCAAAGCCCTAGCCCAATCCTTAATTGATCAGAAGCAACCGGGAACTTTCAATCAGGCGATCATGGATTTTGGGGCCATGCAATGCAAACCCGCAAATCCTGATTGTGGCAATTGTCCCTTTCAAAATTCCTGCTATGCCAAAAAAGAGGACAAGCAAGACGTACTTCCGGTAAAGCTTAAAAAGACAAAGGTTCGAAAGCGCTTTTTCAATTACCTGGTCATTTTAACCGAAGATGGAAAGACCCAATTGAACCAACGAACCTCCAAAGGTATTTGGCAAAATCTGTATGAATTCCCACTGATTGAATCGAGTAATCTCATACCAGAATCCGAATTGATCAATTCATCCGATTTCAAGGCTTTGCCTTTCAAAAATTTTGAAATCTCTTTGTTCAATGAAAAACCAGTGGTGCACAAATTGTCGCATCAACATTTGCACACCCAGTTCTGGATTGTTGAGACTAGCAATTTCGATGGTGCTAACATTTCTTGGAGAGATGTTCAAGACTATCCGGTGCCTGTTTTGATGGCTAACTTTTTAAAGCAGTTTTCAAGCAACATCAAATCTTTTTTATAAATTTGATTTAATTCAAAAGTTATGGCTGGTACAATAAATAAGGTAATTCTGATTGGTAATTTAGGAGATGATGTTAAGATGCACTATTTCGATGATCGTAATAGTGTAGGAAGATTTCCTTTGGCAACCAGTGAAAGCTATACCAACAAACAAACTGGTGAAAAAGTAACCAACACAGATTGGCACAATATTGTTGTTCGCAACAAACTGGCAGAAATCTGTGAGAAATACCTGTCTAAAGGAGACAAAGTATATGTAGAAGGTCGATTGAAAAACCGTCAATGGGAGCAAGATGGCATCAAAAGATATGCTACTGAAATCATTGCCAATGACATGACCTTTTTAAGTACCAAAAAAAGTGCGGAAGTGAATCAAGGACCTGCCCAAAATCAAGCTGGTTCGTCTTCAAATCCGAATCCGGTAGCGTCTGTAGATGACGATCTACCCTTTTAGTTAACCAAATTATAGCCCTTGGATCCAGATCCTGAGCCTTTACTCGTTTTATTTTTTGCCGCCTTAGATGTGACTACCCTAGTTTATGGAGTGGTGCTCTTTTTTTTACTGATTTGTTCTGCCTTGATCTCAGGAACAGAGGTAGCTTTCTTTTCCTTATCCCAGAGCGATTTGGCTTCTTTGGAATCTGAAGGCGAAAAGGACAACTTAATTGCCAAGCTCCTCGAAAGGCCACGAAAGCTGCTGGCCACCATATTAATCACCAACAACTTTATCAATATCCTCATTGTTTTATTATTTGCCACGCTGGGAGAGACCCTTTTTGGTGATTTTAATTTTCAAATTGATTTGTACTTCTTCATGCTGCCGCTTCGGTTTTTGATTGAAGTGATTTTGGTGACCTTTTTGATTCTTCTTTTCGGCGAGGTATTGCCAAAAGTATACGCCTCGCGAAATGCCCTTCGGTTTTCGAAATTCATGTCCAAATTCATCAGTACGGTCAACGTGATTCTTACGCCATTTAGCCTTCCATTGATTTCCCTTACCAAATGGGTAGAAACAAAACTAGGGAGCAAAAACAACAACCTTTCCGTAGAAACCCTATCGCAAGCCCTAGAGCTTACTTCAGAAGGTGCAACTACCAAGGATGAACAAAAAATTTTAGAGGGAATTGTAAACTTCGGAAATACAGAAACCATCCAAATCATGAAGCCTCGTATCGACATCTTCGCACTTTCGGATGAAGAACCGTATGAGGAAGTTTTGGAGAAAATTTTGAAACATGGGTATTCGCGTAATCCAGTTTATAAAGAAAACATAGATACCATTATTGGTGTTTTATACGCCAAAGATTTGTTGGGCCATCTCAATAAAAAGAATTTCAAGTGGCAGGATTTGATTCGCGAACCCTTTTTTGTGCCTGAAAACAGAAAACTAGACGATTTGTTGGGCGATTTTAGAGAACGAAAGAATCACCTGGCCATTGTAGTTGATGAATACGGAGGAACTAGCGGTTTGGTAACGCTGGAAGATGTCATAGAAGAGATTGTGGGTGATATCAACGACGAATTTGATGATGATGACTTATCTTATTCTAAGATTGACGCTAACAATTACATTTTTGAGGGAAAAACTACCATCAAGGATTTCTGTCGGGTCTTAGATGATGAAGACGAAGAAATCTTTGAAGAAGCCAAAGGGGAAAGTGAAACCTTGGCAGGATTCCTTTTAGAAGTCTCGGGAAAGTTTCCCAAGAAGGGAGAGAAAATAAATTTCAAGAATTATACGTTTACCATAGAAGCCGTTGACGTACGACGGATCCGACAAATAAAAGCAACAAGACATGCGTAAATTGATTCTTATTTTGATGTTGATTTTATGGAGTTGTGGAGAGGATACTTTACCAAAACCTGGCGCTTATTTGTACCTGAATTATCCATCTAAGAATTTCAAACAGATAGATCTCAAAAAGCCGTACACTTTTGAAATTTCGGATCAAGCTACCCTTGTGAACCAACCCAACGGTTGGTTAAAAATCACCTATCCCAAATTAAAGGCATCGGTAGATATTACCTACCGACCTGTAAACAACAACCTAAACGAGATCTTAATAGAAGCCGAAAAATTGGTGTTCAAACACACCGTCAAAGCTGATGAAATCTTAACCAAGGATTACGAAAATCCGAAGAATGACGTTTACGGAAGTCTGTACTCCATCAATGGTAATGCTGCCTCAAATCTGCAATTTCATGCCACGGATAGCAGCAAACACTTTATCAAAGGATCCTTGTATTTCTATGCGAGGCCTAATTACGATTCCATTTTACCAGCAGTGGCCTACATCAAGGAAGATGTATTGCGATTGATGGAAACCTTGGAATGGAAAAACTAATAATTTTCGATTCCGCCTGTTAGGTTCAACACATTTGCCTCAGGAAATTCCTCTCGCATCATTTGAGTAGCCTTGTAGCTATTGAACCCTTTTTGACAAACCATCACATAGGTTTTATTCGGATCTACAGCAATTTGATCTGGCTTGAAATTTTGAATAGGTATGGTCTGATGCACTTCAAAAGGAAGTTTTAGATTGGGCAATACAGCAATCAATTCAAGGCTATTTCTTTGGTCAGAAGTCAATTGCGATCTTAGTGCTTTGGGTGAAATTTGCCATTCCTCTTTTTGCCCCAGACAAGAAACATCCAAGTAGTTTTCTTTGTCGTAAATAGCCTGAATTTCTTCCTTCCCAAATTTATTTTGAAGCTTCATTTTCAACACTGAATTCTGAAGTGCGTTGTGAATCATCAATTGATTGTATAAAGGTTTTCCTACGCCTGTACTTATCTTCAAAACCTCATTCACTTGAGCGGTGGCAATCATTCCGACGATGGCATTCAAGGTACCCGCTTCCTCACAATTGGGAATATCGGTGTTCATTTCGGGGAAAGCATCTCGCAGATTAGCTGAATACTCACCTTCATTTAACGATAAATTAAAGGTCGATACATAACCATCAAATTTATAGAGTGATCCGTACACCAAGGGCTTGTTTTGCAACACACATACGTCATTCAACAGGTACTTGGTGGGTAACGAATCGGTAGCGTCTACAACAATATCATATGGCGATACCCGCTGTATGGCATTGTTTTTCAACAAAGGATCGCTAGAGAAAGTAACTTCGGTATAGGAAGTTCTTTTTTGGATGGCTTCTGCCAGTACTTCAGACTTTGGTCGTCCCACATCTTCCAAAGTGAAAAACACTTGTCGATGCAAATTGGTCAAATCGACTTTATCGAAATCGACCAAATGAATTTTCCCGATGCCACTTGTTGCCAAATGAATGGCAATGGTCCCACCCAGACCTCCGCACCCAATGATTATGACGGATGTATCTTGAAGTCTTTTTTGACCTTCCTCACCAATTTCAGCGAGGGTAATTTGCCTTTTGAAAAACTGGTTATACAATTTTTGTGTTTTCTTTGATTTCATTCAAAGCAGCTTGATATTCTTCAGGTGTATTTACATTGCGTATCAAATCATCATCAACCTCAACGACCTCAACATCAGAGTTGATAAGCATTTTTCTTGGACAAGAATATCCTTGCGCCAAATATTGAAGCAAAATGGGATATGCTTTGGGTTCGAAAATGGTCACCAAAGGCTCCACAAACTGCTTGTTCTTCCCTTTAATTGCAGTTGCTACTTTTGTGACATTACGATTTTCTAATAATCGTCTAATCAATTTATTATCTACAAATGGCAAGTCAGTTGCCAAGACGATCCAAGCCGAATTTGGATCTTTTTGAAAGGCAGAACAAACTCCGCCAAACGGACCCAAATTCAAAAAGGTGTCGTGTATCTCGTTTTCATGTCCCGATGATTGCTGAACAGAAAAATAGGTCTCGATACCTTCATTTTCCAACAGTTGTTTGGCAACATCCTTTTGAGGTTTGTTGTAATAATACAATTGAGATTTGTCTTGTCCCATTCGGGTGCTTTTCCCTCCAGTTAATACCAATCCTTTTAAGGCTGGTTTCTTTTCATCAATTATGGACTGAAAATGTTGAGCAATAGCATCGATGTCTTCAAAGGAATAACAAGGAAGTTCTTTGATCTTGGGATACTTCTCTTCCAAGAAATCAAAATAGCGACTTTCTTCATTTAATTTGATGACAAACTGGATGTTATCAAGCTGTTCAATTCTTTTTAAAACCGAGGCTTCTTTAGCCGAATCTAAAATGAGCACTTGCCGTTCTCCTTGGTAATGATTCCCATTGATAAAAACCAGATCAAACTGAGCAAAATCCAATCGTTGCTGGTATTTATTGATGCTGCCTTTTGTGCTGATAGACAGATTTCCTTCGTGATGAAAGGTAAATTCAGAAAGGGTATTCGGATCAACTTCTTTAGCGTGAGACGCGTCAAAATATCCCAAATTAAAGGACGAAAGTCGTCTAGAAGCTTCCGATACCAATTTGGAAATATTGCCACAATTAGATCCCAAAATAGCTATTTCATTAGGAGCATATATTCCATTATTTCTCCGAACTAAGCTGGTATGTTTTTGATGTTTTTTCATTTATTCAGCAAATTTTGACATCCGATCCGATTTTATCCATTGCCTTTGTTCAGGTTGGTAAATCCGAAACACTGTCCTTGTCATTTTGAACAAATCTCTGCCTGAGGCGAATCCAAGGGTATAGGATTGTCCTTCAAGATTGGGTATGTATGCAAATTGCGAGGAGTGCTCGTTCTTAAGCGGACTCAAGGTTTCAGGGTAGTTTTGATTGTCTTTCTTGAATGTCTCGAGCGTATCAATAATCACGGCGGCCTTTTGAATCATTTTTGAACTATAAATCCTTTCGGACACATAATTTGTTCCGAATCCAAAAATGAAAATAAAAAGTGCCGACAAGCAGGCATTTATCAAAAACCGCTTCAATATGGATCCGAAGTTCTGGGTTTTTAATTTATTGATGATATCTGCGAGGATGGTGCTAAAGATTATTGGACCGAGTACAATAATCAGCACAATCAAAAAGCCATCATAATCTTCTAGGAAATAGGATACTTTCAATCCGTAAAGGATTCCCCAAAGAACTGATAGCATTATAATGAATTTCCTCATGGCTCAGGTTAGTTATGAATATCTGATTTACCTCCTGTTTTTTCGATCAATTTCACCTCCTTAATTACCATTTTCTGGCTGATACTTTTACACATATCATAAATGGTCAAACAGGTTGCTGAAACTCCGGTCAACGCTTCCATTTCAACACCGGTTTTTCCTTCAATGGTCACCTTGCAAGTTACTTCGACATGTTCAGCGTCAATAATTTTAATATCAATATCCACCCCATTGATCATTAGTGGATGACACATCGGTATTAGCTCTGAAGTCTTTTTCACTCCTTGAATCCCAGCGATAATGGCGGTCTGAAAAACTGGACCTTTTTTGGTCATCAATTCGTCGTTGGTGAAATTGGAAATCACTTTTGCACCCAAAAACATCAATCCTTTTGCGATTGCCGTTCGTTTGGTGATTTTCTTTTCAGAAACATTCACCATTTTTGGATTTCCATCCGGGTTTAAATGACTAAAGCTCATTTAAATAGTTTTTAGTTTTTAGTGTTCAGTGTTTAGTTAGGTTTTGTTGAGAAGTCTTTACGATAGAAGTCAACATCCTAATTAATTCAAATATATCTTCAATCAAACCATCTACATTAATAGACGTAATGTTACTCTCCTTGAGTAACCTTAGCCAATATTTTGTTTCCCTAGCTTCTTTTGAGGAGATAGCCATTTTTGAAATAAAATCTCTTCGACTTTGTCCGGCAAGAGCCTCCTCAATGTTCGCTCCGATTGACGTTCCGCTTCTCAGGATTTGTTTTGATATTATGTATTCATTTTCTCCTTCTAGTTCTTTATAAAGATCAATAATCTTCAATGAAAACTTGAAGCTTTTTGTTTGAACAATACTTTCTTTCATAGCAGTTTTTAACTCAAAACTAAGAATTAAAAACTAAAAACTTCTATACCGTATTACAGGATAATTTTCTCCTTGTTTAAATGTAGTTCCTTCTGTTTTTGGCAACTGAATAAATGCATCGGCATCTACCAAACTGGCCAAATCTCCAGAACCATTTCCTTTTATGGGCGTTGCCAACAAATGACCGTATTTATCACTCAGTTTTACTTGTAAAAAGTAAGTCAAATTCGGTTTGAAATTCACATCCTCTGTGAGGATTGCCGTTTCTTCAAACATCGCTACTTCGTTGGACTTAAAATACCATGAATAAAAATACACCAAACAATTGACATAGGTAGAAATGGGATTTCCCGGAAAAGCAAATACCTTGCAGTTGTCCGTTGTTCCCATCCAAAAGGGTTTTCCTGGTCGTTGTGAAACCCTATGGAACAATTTTTCAACACCCAATTCATCCAAAACTTCAGGTAGGAAGTCAAATTTTCCTTTGCTTACGGCTCCGCTAAACAGCAATACATCATACGCCGACAAATAGTCTGAAATTTTAGTTTTCAAGGCTTCTTTATCATCCGTAATATGATCGGTATTGGCGTCAATCTTTAGTCGTTTCAAAAGGGAAACAAGGGTAAAAACATTGGATCTTCGAATTTGGTGATCTAAGGGTGTTTCCTCGACCCCAACCAATTCATCTCCTGTAGAGATAATCATCACTTTGGGTTGCTTGGCAACTTTTACCATGGATTTCCCCACAGTGGCTAGGACGCCAATTTCCGCCGCGGAAATTACTTTATTCTTTTCAATTAAAACATCTCCCTGCTTTCGGTCTTTTCCCTTTTCGTGAATGTTTTGAAAGTCTTTCACATCATCAATTAACACTGCAGCGACTCCATCTCGAATTTCTACATCCTCATAACGAATGACCACGTTGGTGTTTTTAGGAAGAACAGCACCCGTCATCACCTCCAAGCAATTCTCTGGGTTTTTCAACTCCATTTGCTCAGTCCCTGCTGCTTGAATTCCTTCAATAGTAAAAGATCGTTCTCCTTTTTGAAATGCTTCAAAATCGATGGCAATTCCGTCCATCGAAACGCGATTGAACGGCGGAAAATCACGGTCAGCAACAATATTTTCTTTTAATATTCTGCCTTGTGATTCAATAAAAGGCACTTCTTCAATCCCAAAATCTTGGGTTGAACTTAGTACCAATTCCAATGCTTTTTCTGCGGTAATCATTAGCTATTCCTTAAAATGAGACCAACTCCATAAATAAAAAACAAAATCAATCCAGCCCATTTCCCAAATGCCTTTAGCAATGGAATTTGACGTAAATTCTTCATTCTAGGTGTTTCAATAAGATATACATCCAACGCAAATAATAGCACACTAACAACAATGAAAAAAACACCTGTTTCAATCGGGTAATTATCTAGCAAATTCGAAACATTTTCCATTTTATCCTCCTATTGTACTCATACTTTCGGTCACGTCACCCTTCTTTCGGTTGGCCTCGGCTACAAAGCCGTCTTTGGGCTTTTCTTTTACCAAACTCAAAAAGAGTTCTTTCAAATCCTCATTACTGGCACCTGCACGTAAGAAATCACGTAGGTTGAACACTCCGTCGTCAAACAAACAATTTTTAAAGGTCCCAGTGCTCGTGATTCGAATTCGGTTGCAATCATTGCAAATGGTTCTGGTGAAAGCTGGAATGATGCCTACCGTTCCCAAGTGACCCTCAATTTTATAGTTTCTGGAAGTAGACGATTTTTCAGATTGAATTTCTTGTACCTCGAACTCGGTTTTAATTTCATTCAAAATGCGTCGGAACGTCCAGTTTTCTTTCATTTCTCGCTGCCCGATTCCGTTGAAAGGCATTTCCTCAATAAACCGAACCGCAATGTTCTTTTCTTTGGTTAATCGAGCAAAATCCACAATCTCATTTGTGTTAAATCCCGATTGCACCACCACATTCAATTTCAAATTCAGCCGACTTTCTTCAAGCAATTCCAAAGTTTTATAAACATCCGGAAAAACATCTCTACGAGTTATTTCTGCAAATTTCTTTCGGTCCAAACTATCAATACTCAAATTGATGTTATTCACCTTTTCAAGAGCCTCAATGGTGTCTATATGGTGCCTGATTAAGGCACCGTTGGTAGTAATATTGATGGCATCTAACAAATCGTTGTAAGACAGCATCTCTAAAAACTTAACGAAATCCTTCCGAACAAAGGGCTCTCCTCCGGTGAGTCGGACTTTTTTAACACCTAATTCAGTCAGAACACGAATCAGACGATACATTTCTTTAAAGGTCAACAGTTCTTTTCTTGGAACAATATCGATTCCATGAGCTGGCATGCAATACTGACAACGCAAATTGCATCGATCGGTAACTGCTAATCGAACATATTCAATTTGTCGTCCAAAACTATCAACCAAATGCTGCATTAATTCGGTAGTTTATTACTTAACAATCCGTATACAAAGGCACCAATCAAAGCCGAAATCAGTAGGATGATTGCAGGTGCTAATTCAAATCCCAGCATCACAAAAATTGGTCCGGCACAGGCTCCAGAAACTCCCCATCCCAATCCGAATAGGGTGCCGCCCAACAATGTACGAACAAAGCCTTTCTTTTTAATTTTTGGCTTGATTGGGTTTCCAAATCTGTCCTTAATTTTTCCGCTTTTAAAAAGCTGCATCAATACCATAGATATCACCACAGCACCTCCAATAATTCCGAACATATGAATGGATTGGAATCGGAACATTTCATAGTAACGAAACCAAGAAATCGCTTCTGTCTTGCTCAAAACAATCGCGAAAAATATACCTAGAAATAAAAATCTCAAATTCTTCATGCTACAATAGATTTGGGATGATAAACCAGGCAGCGATGATTCCGCCTATAAAAAATCCGATTACTGCCAATAGTGATGGCAACTGTAAACTACTCAGTCCTGTAATGGCATGACCAGAAGTACATCCTCCCGCATAACGGGTTCCGAATCCTACACAAAATCCGGATAACACCAGAATGATGAATCCTTTTAAAGAAAATGCCGATTCAGCGCTGAAAATCTCCGCTGGGAAATAGGATTCAGCTACATTCGAGAATCCAATTTCTTGCAATTCTTGAACCGTCTTCGGATTCAATTCCACAGCGGCATCTGGAATTAGAAAATTGGAGGAAATGAATCCGCCAATGACCAATCCGACTACAAAGAGTAAGGCAAAATCGCGCTCTTTCCAATCCTTTCGAAAATACTCAGAAACCTTTCCTGCCCCAGAGATGGTACAGATGGTTTCAAAATTCGTAGATATCCCAAAATTCTTTCCTGAATAGAAATACAAGAAAAGCGTTAAAGCAATGAGCGGTCCACCCACGTACCACGGCCATGGTTCAAAAATAAAGTCCATCATGCTACTGTTGTGTTTATATATTCTATAATTTTTTGTGTCGCTCCGCGATTCTCCTGAATGAAATCGGCAGCAATTTTACCTGACGACTGACGGAACGTCCCATTATTCAATAATTTGTCGAAAATACCATCCAATCCTTTCTGATTTGAAATGGAAAAACAGCCTCCCAATTTCACTAAATCAACGGCTTCTTGAAATTTATCAAATTTATCACCGATGACAATCGGAATTCCGAAAGTTGCTGGCTCCAAGATGTTGTGTAGCCCTGTTTTTAATCCGCCACCCACATAGGCCAGATCACCATATCCATAGACTTTGGTGAGCAAACCAATGGTATCCAATAGCAATACATCAAATTGATTTACTTGCTTTCCTTCTAATTCAGAAAAGAGCACTACAGGTTTCGAAATCCGTTCTTTTAAGGCATCTACAGCCTTTTTATGGATGTTGTGCGGCGCTATGATGAACTTGGTGTCCGACGATTTGTTTATGAAAGGAACCAAGAGATTTTCATCTTCCTTCCAGGTGCTTCCTGCCACCACTGTCAACTGATCTCCTTTAAATTGATCCAGAAAATCCAAGCTCTTATTTTGATCTAAAATCTTGGCAACACGATCAAAACGAGTATCTCCAGAAATGGTAACATTCCCAAAAGCCAAGGACTTCAGTAATTCTTTGGATTCCGAATTTTGCACAAAAAAATGATCAAAGGCCTGTAAGGCTTTTCGCATCAATTTACCATACCATTCGAAAAAGACCTGATTCTCTCTAAAGATTCCTGAAACCAAAATGGTTTTACAATGTTGCTTTTGAAGGGCAAACAAAAAATTCGGCCAGAATTCATACTTTACAAAGATGGCAAGCTTCGGATTTACGATTCTTACAAATTGTTCGGCGTTGGATTTGGAATCTAGAGGAAGGTAACAAACCACATCTGCTAAAGCATAATCCTTCCGTATCTCATAACCCGAAGGTGAGAAAAAAGTGATGAGGATTTTATGCTTGGGATGATCTCTTTTGACCTCTTCAATAATAGGTCTTGCTTGTTCAAACTCTCCTAAGGATGCGACATGAAACCAAATGGTATCCTCACCCTTTAGCTGTTGAATTTTTGATAAGGTCCCCTTTCTCCCCTTTACAAAAAGCTTAATTTTCTTATTGAACAGGCCTACAACGGGTAAAACCAGCCTAACGAATGCAATAAAAATTCTGTAGGTAAAAATCATTCCTGTAAAAATACGAATTCGAGGTTAGGTGAAGTGCATAAAAAAAGCCCAAACTTTTCGGTTTGGGCTTTTCAAGATATTTTTAATTACCTATGCTTCAAATGGAGTTACAGATACGAAAGATCTGTTGTCTTTCTTCTTAGTAAATTCTACTACTCCGTCTACTTTTGCATGTAATGTATGGTCTTTACCCATGTAAACATTCTCACCAGGATAATGTTTTGTACCTCTTTGACGAACAATAATGTTTCCAGCAATTGCTGCTTGACCGCCATAGATTTTAATTCCAAGTCGTTTCGATTCTGATTCTCTACCGTTCTTCGAACTACCGACACCTTTCTTATGAGCCATAATTTCTAAATTTTTAAATTAAAATACTATTGTAAAGCTTCAATTAATTCTGCTTTCTTCATAGAAGTATATCCAGTCAAACCTCTTTCTTTCGCTAAGGCCTTTAACTGTGCTACAGTCATTGATTTTAAATCAACTGATGCTTCAGCAGCAGGAGTTTCTTCTACTTTTACTTCAGCTTTAGGTGCAGCTGCTTTCTTTGCTTTTTTAGCGCCAGAAGCAGAAATAGATTCGATTTGAATCTCACTTAAATACTGTCTGTGTCCATTTTTCTTTCTGTAACCTTTTCTTCTTTTCTTTTTGAAGACGATTACCTTATCACCTTTAAGGTGACCAAGAACTTTAGCCGTCACTGAGGCTCCTTCTATAGCTGGGGCGCCAACAGTTATGTTCCCTTCGTTTTCTAATAACAATACGTTATCAAAAGTTACTTTCTTGCCTTCTTCTGAAGCCAAACGGTTTACATAAACTTTTTGGTCTTTCGCTACTTTAAATTGCTGCCCTGCTATCTCTACGATTGCGTACATACGAAATAAATTTTGCTACTTTACTCTATTATAATTAATTAGGCATTTTTTCAAATGCGGATGCAAATATAATCCTTTTTTATTAGGTCACAAGCCCAATAGGGATTTATTTCACATATAAAACCCCTGATTTCTATAGGGTTTTAACGAATAATTAAATTTTTAGTTTCGTATTTTTGGAAGAACAATTTCTTCTAAAAAAATTGTGTAACAGAACGCTCATTATTGCGTCACATTGAAAACTATTTAAAAAACGGAAATCTAAATGAAAAAAATTATTTTTTCCATTGCCCTATTCATCGGTTTTTCCACTCAAATTTCTGCACAGAAAGTAGAGTTTGAAGAGTACGATTTGGACAATGGTATGCATGTGATTCTTCATCAAGACAAATCTGCACCTGTTGTAATTACCTCGGTTTATTACCACGTAGGTGCGAAAGACGAACAACCAGATAGAACTGGTATGGCTCATTTCTTTGAGCACTTGCTTTTCGAAGGAACCAAAAACATTGGGAAGGGAGAATGGTTCAAAATTGTATCATCCAATGGTGGTAATAACAATGCAACCACAGACGATGATCGAACTTATTATTACGAGGTTTTCCCTTCAAACAAAGTGGCATTAGGATTGTGGATGGAATCTGAAAGATTACTTCACCCGATTATCAAACAAGATGGCGTTGACACTCAAAATGAAGTTGTAAAGGAAGAAAAGCGATTAAGAGTTGACAATCAACCTTACGGAAGACTTCTTGAAAATGTAAAACTTCATTTGTTTAAAAAGCATCCTTATAAAGGAACCACTATCGGTAAAATGGAGCACCTTGATGCTGCAACTCTTGACGAGTTTTTGGCCTTCAATAAAAAATATTATGTTCCTAATAACGCGACCCTAGTGGTGGCTGGAGACATCAATAAAGATGAGGTTAAAAAGCTAATCAAAGACTATTTTGGTCCTATTCCTAGAGGAAAAGACATCGTTAGAAATTTCCCAAAAGAAGACCCTATCACAGAGACTATCAAAGCGAAGGCCTTTGATCCTAACATCCAGTTACCAATGGTATTAGCAGCTTACAGAACTCCTGGAGTAACTTCAAGAGACTCAAGAGTATTGGATATGATTTCTACCTATTTAAGTCAGGGAAGAAGCTCAGTTCTGTACAAGAAGATGGTAGACCAAGAAAAGATGGCGCTGCAAGTTGGGGCAATCAATTTTAGTCAGGAAGATTATGGGTCCTACATTTTGTTAGGTATCCCTCAAGGGAAAACTACCTTAAGCGCCTTATTAGAGGGTATGGATGTTGAAATTGAAAAAATCAAAACCGACCTAATTTCGGAAAAAGACTTTCAAAAACTTCAAAATCAATTTGAAAATAGGTTTGTAAGCTCAATTTCTAATGTTCAAGGAATTGCTAGCCGATTGGCAACATTTCATGTATTGCATGGGGATACTAATTTAATCAACACTGAGATTGACATTTTCAGATCAATCACGAGAGAAGAAATTAGAGAAGTAGCAAAAAAATATTTGAATACCAATCAACGATTGGAACTGGAATACCTTCCTGAATCTGAAAAAAATAAATATAAAGTAGAAGACTAATGAAAATCAAAATATATTCAATCATCGCATTTTTCTTGGTATCACTGTCAGTTTCTGCTCAGATTGATCGAAGTAAAATGCCGGAACCTGGACCTGCTCCACAAGTAAAATTAGGAGAGGCCAAGAAGTTCAAACTAAAGAATGGCTTAACTGTGATTATGGTAGAAAATCACAAACTACCTAGAGTTAGTGCCTCTTTAACCATTGACAATCCTCCAAAAACAGAAGGTGATAAAGCAGGACTTGCATCAATGATGGGAAGCCTTATTGGAAGAGGAACACCGAACATTACAAAAGATGCTTTTAATGAAAGAGTTGATTTCTTGGGTGCCAATGTTTCATTTGGAAGTTCTTTCGCCTTTGCGTCATCCTTAACGAAATACTTCCCTGAGATTTTAGGATTGATGGCAGATGGAATAAAAAATTCTCAATTTACGCAAGAGGAGTTTGACAAGGAGAAAAAAGTAACCTTAGATAATCTGAAAAGCAATGAAAAAAGCGTCACTGCTGCTGCTAGAAGAGTGGAGCGTGTATTAACCTACGGTAAAGATCATCCTTTTGGAGAATTCACATCCAAAGAAAGTGTTGAAAACATCACCTTGGCGGACGTAAAAAATGAATACCAAACATTCTACAGACCCAACAACGCCTATTTGATTATTACTGGTGATTTCAATTATAAGAAAACCAAGAAGCTGGTTAAAAGTTTGTTCAAGGATTGGGAAAAAGGAACGATTCCAACGCAGGAAATTCCTGAGGTAAAAGAAGTTGAGAATACAGAAATCAATTTTGTAAATATGCCAAATGCTGTTCAGTCGGAAGTTTCTGTGATCAATCCTGTAAAATTAACCTTAGGAGATGATGACTATTTCCCTGCCCTTCTAGCAAATGAAATTTTAGGTGGTGGCGGAACTGCAAGGCTTTTTATGAATCTTAGAGAAGACAAAGGATACACTTACGGTTCTTACTCTAGTATTTCACAAAGCAGATTAGCTAGTAGATTTAGAGCTTCTGCTTCTGTAAGAAATATGGTTACCGATAGTTCTGTTGTTGAAATCATGAAAGAGGTGAACAAAATTCGATTCAAGAAGGTTTCTGCAGAAGAATTAGAAAACGCCAAACAAGCTTATATTGGAAACTTTGTTATTAGTTCTCAAAACGCAAGAACAGCTGCTAATTATGCTTTGAATAGAGAAATTTATGACTTGCCTGATGATTTTTATGAAACTTATCTAGCAAAAATTAATGCGGTTACTATTGATGATGTTCAGAATGCTGCCATTAAGTATTTCCGTGGAGATAAGGCTCGAATTTTTATCACCGGTAAAGGAATTGATGTTCTTAAAAATCTAGAAAAGACCGATTACCCAATTCGTTATTTCGACAAATATGGTAACCCAACTGAGAAACCAGAAATGACCTTGCCAATTCCAGATGGGATGAACGCGAGTGATGTGGTAGACATGTACTATGATGCCATTGGTGGAAAGGATAAAATCGCCACAGTAAAATCTGTGATGATGGTTTCTAAAGGAAAAGTTCAAGGAATCGATATTACTTCAACCGATAAAATGATGGCACCAAATAAGATGTCTAAAGTAATTTCGGGAATGGGACGCGTATTCAGCAAAATCGTTTTTGACGGTGAAGGCGGATACCAGGAAGCCCAAGGTCGAAAAATCGATTTTCAACCAAATCAAATTGCTGAAATGAAAGCCATGTCCTTACCATTTACTGATGAAGCTTACAAAGCTGGTAAATTAGATCGTATCGAACCCATCGATGGGAATACAGCTTATGTCATCAAATTCAACGATACTGAGATCTTCTATGATACCAAAACCATGCTAAAAGTAAAAGAGGTGAAGACCACCAAACTTCCAAATGGAAAAACGGTACAAACACCAACGACCTATGGTGATTATAAAGAAGTAAACGGAATCAAGTTCCCATATGCTATTGGTCAAAAAATGGGCCCAATGAGCTTAAACTTCACGATTACAGAAATCAAAATTAACGAAGGAGTTTCCGACGAAGATTTCAAATAAAGAAGTGAATTCAATTATAAAAAAGAGTCTATGATTAGGCTCTTTTTTTTTTGGATCTTTTTTAAGATTTTAGGCTTTTTCATGTTTACCAAATACACCCCTAGTAGGATGATGACCCCTGCTAAAACCTGAAGAAAGCTCAATTTTTCTCCATCAATCACACCCCAAAAAACCGCAACAATCGGAATTAAATAGGTTACTGAGGAAGAAAAAACCGGTGAAGAAATATGTACCAATTCGTTGTAAATGGTCTTAGCAATACCGGTCCCAAAGACGGATAAAATTCCGATATAAGCCAATGCTCTTAACTCCAGAGAACTAGCAGTGAAAGTGTTGAAAAAGCCAGTAGCAGCCAAAACTAATAAAGCCGGACCAAGAAGCAATAAAAAGTTTCCTGTGGTAATGGCCAATGCGTCAAGATCTGATAGGTGTTTTTTTACAATATTTCCGTTTAATGCATACCCTACCGAAGCAACTACCACCAAAATGGCGAATAAGTAGTTCTGATTCGGATTCATTTCTGCCCCTTTTACAATCAGTATTAAAGTACCAATCAACCCGATGAGAATTCCCAATAATTGAATTCTTCGAAAGGCAAATCCGAAGAAAATTGCACCAATAATGAGGGTGTTAAAAGGGGTAAAGGAGTTTAATATGGATACGATAGAACTATCAATATTTAACATGGCATAGGCAAACAAGAACACTGGAAAAAAGGTTCCTGCTAGGGCCGTAAAGAGAATGAATTTCCAATGTCTGGATTGAATTCTGCGGATGGATCGTGGTGCCACCATCAATAAAAAAACGGCCGTAAACACCATTCTTAGCGCTCCCAGTTGAATGGGTGTTACTCCTAAAAGCGCCTTTTTCATCAGAATAAAGGAACTTCCCCAAACGATGGCAAGGAGGCTCAGGTATATCCATTTTTTAATGTTGTTGTCCATCTAAGCGCTTTAACAATGCAAAATTGATACTAATTCTAAGAGAAATCTGGATTTATTAATAAATTTGCACAATCAATTAATAGTAAAATCTAATGAGTATGAAGAACTTAACCATAACCCTAGCCATATTTAGTTTTCTTTTTATCAGCTGTAACCAAAACGCTCCTAAAGAAGAAAAGAAAGCGCAAGTTTCTTTGGCGATTTCAGGAATGACCTGTGAAATCGGTTGTGCCAAGACCATCGAATCCAAATTATCCAAAAAAGAAGGGGTGCTTGATGCCAAAGTAATTTTCAAAGACAGTATTGCCAACATCGAATTTGATGCCAATAAGACTTCTAAGAAAGACTTAATCGCTTTTGTGGATGGTATTGCCGGTGGTGATCTTTATAAAGCAAAAGAAAGCGATAAAAAAGCCCATGCTTGTACAGAGGAATGTAAAAAAGAGTGCATGCTTGCTGAGAAAAAAGAATGCAAAGAAGATTGCAAAATGCCTTGTTGTAAAAAGGCTTAAAAATATATCACAATAAAAAAAGCAGGTCTCAGACCTGCTTTTTTTATGCTTAATTTTTGCTCAGATTATTGTCTAGTCCAACCAGCTCCCCAAGTAGCGTAGTCAGTTCCAGTAGCAGTTGTATCTTCTAATAGGAAATCTGCAATCGTGAAGTTCGCTCCAGTATCGTTCTTCATTTGAACGTTTACGTCATCAAACTTTACTTTGTCTACGAAAGTGATCATAGAAGTCACACCTACTCCAGTTTCAGCGTCATCTAAATCAAATCCTTCGTTGTATCCAGAGATATGTACATTCTCCATAAAAGTTCTTGTACCTGCTCTTAAACGAACTGCTTCACTTGAAACACCTGATCCTAAACCTACAATTGTAAGATTCATGATTTGTGGGTTAGACCAAAAAACTGGGTTTGAATTGTTTCCTAAATCCGTATTGAAACCGTCAGCTTCGATTCCTTTATCATGAGTAGTTCCATGCTTAACATAAGCATCAGTGATTGTTCCTGTATAACCTTCAGTCCAGTCGATTGAATCATCTTCTGCATTTACTACAGACATGTAGCTCACATTAACAGTTCCTCCAAAGAATTCAACACCATCGTCTTTTCCTTCGAAAACTTGAATGTAGCTTACGTTTGTTCCGTTTCCAACTCCGTAAAAAGAGATACCGTTGTTCTCTGATTGTCCGCTTGCTTTACCTCCTGAGTACTCAACTCTTACATAACGTAAAGTACCTGAGTTATCGTTGGCATCGGAACCACCGTAAGGTAAGTTTCCAATTTCAGAAGTAGCGGTACCAGAAGCAACTGAGTTGATTGGTGCTTTTCCTAAGATGATTAATCCACCCCAGTCACCAGCATTTGGTGTTTGTGCTGCAGAAGTCATCACGATTGGTTGTGTTGACGTTCCTTCTGCCATGATTTTTCCACCTTGAGCAACAGCTAAATAAACGTCAGCACCCGTAGCAGCAGCTTTAATTGTCATTCCTGCTGGAATAGTCAACGTAGCTCCACTCTCAACAACAGTTGGTCCAGTAATAGTATATTCTTTAGAAGCATCTAAAGTCAAATCTGAAGTAATGCTTCCGTTTAAAGTTTCAGTAGTAGTTCCTACAACTCCTCCACCATTGTTCACATTGATGATGATGTCTGAAGTATTGTCTTCTGCACATGATGCTAATAATAATGAAGCAACAAGAGCAATAGCGATGTTAAATTTATTTTTCATTTTTTTTTTAGTTTAGGTAATTCTCTCTTTTATTGTTAGTTGTTAAAATTTATAAGTAAAGCCTAGGCTAACATTACTTCCTCTTCTAAAATTGGTAATGTCAATCTCGCCAAATTGAGCTGTTTCTCGAACTCTTCTAATTCTTGGGTCTAAGATGTTCATGGCACTGAAATTCAATTCCATATTCTCTCCGATGTCATTTCTCCAGATAAAATCTAAAGTCGGAACAGATTTTTCAACAATGTTCCCCAACTGACCAGATCCTAAGGCGTCAATACGATCCGCGAAGTAGGCAAATACCAAAGTCATTGTTGGTTTGAATTTTTCGAAATTAACTGGTGTATAAGTAAGATTCGCATTGATTAAGTACGGAGATGCACCTTGTAATTGCTCTTCTGTTCTATCGAAAGTAGTTGTAAACAAACCAGTAGATCCTTTCAAATCTTGTTCGGTATGCATGTAACTAAAGTTGAATCCGGCACTTAAAATAGTTTCGTCATCAGAGGTGTTGATGATGTTTTTTCTAGCTTCTAGTTCGAAACCTAAAACTCTTGCTCTATCACCTGTTCTGAAATAACGTTGGGTACCCGTCGCGTCATTGGCGATTACCAAGTTCACTGGGTTGTTGATTTGCTTTGCAAAAGTACTTACAGAAAATACCTCGCCTCTATTGATGAACCACTCATACTTCAAATCGAAGTTGAAGATTTCAGAGAAAGATACATCTCCAATCAAATCTGGGTTACCACCCAATCTTTGGTTTACACCTTCATAAACGAACGGTGCAACCTCCTTGAATTCTGGTACAGAAACCGTTTTACTAAATGTGAAACGTAAGTTCTGCTGATCGTTTAATGCATATTTCAAGTTCAAACTTGGCAATACGAAAGTCTCTGTAGCGCTTCTGAATTTTGGATCGTTCGGATTGATGTTGATTACATCATAACTAATCTCTTGTTGGAACGATTCGAATCTAATTCCGGGTACTATTGAAAACTTCTCGCTTGCATTGTATACTGCTGACACATATCCTGCGTGGATTTGCATTTTACCCGAGTACTCATTCTCATTTCGTCCAGGTACATTCGTTGAAGGCAAGCCAGGTAGGGCGTTAAATACTTCAATATTGTAAACAGAACCTAAGTTTTGTAGCGTTAAAATCGCGTCTAAGTTGTTCGGATCTGGAACCTCAGTCAATCCTAAAAAGTCATAACCATATCGAATGTTGTCAAAATCTCTCGTTTTGTAACGTCCGTTATATCCGAAATTGAAGAATAAATTTTCAGAAACATTGTATTTCAAATTCAATCGGCTATTCAATTCCTCGTCATAAATATTTTGGAAGTAACGTTGGTTATCAAAAACCGTGTTACTAAAGAAAGACGCATTGGTATTTGGATCGTTATCCAATGAATATTGATAATTCTCTAAGCTAAATCTTCTTCGGTCTGGTTCGTGAGCAAACACGGTGTTATAACCAACTCCCCAATCCAACTCAAATTCTGGATCATCTTCTCCAGCAGCATAAAACTTGTGCTTACCTGTAAGTTGGTTTACAAATACCATATCTTGGTTGAACTGGATGTTGGTTTGATAAAAACCTCTATCAGTATCTAAGATGGCATCACGTTGTTGACCTCCACCTTGCGTTCCGTAAAATCCGGCTACATCGCTCGAATTGTTTAAGAACATGGTGGTGTATTTTAATTCGTTATCGCTATCAATCTTTAACAAAGCATGTGCTAAAGCTGTAGTTGATGTAGAATATTCAAACTCCTGAGAGTTTGGAAAGTTCGTTTTGAAAACAGTGGTGTAATCAACAACTGGACCTTCTCTGTATTCATATCCATTGTTAAAAGAAAGTGTCCCATAAAGACTTAATCTCATATCATTCTCAAAGTCGAAAGACTTACCCCCACTAATTCCGATGGATAAATCGATAGGCTCAGAACCAGCCTCTGGATTGATACCGTGTGATAACACAACCGCAAAAGGATTTCTGCTTTTACTAAAAGGATTTCTTTGATACCTTCTGTAAAAACCTACATGACCCGTACCTTCACTTTTAAGGAAGCTTTTTCCAATAGCTCTAGTGTTGAATCCAGTACTTACGTTTACATTGAACAAAGAATTACCTCTAAATTCTTTAGAAGTAATATCAACATTACCCGCCGCAAAGTCACTGTAAAATTCTGCAGAATATGCCTTTGAAATAGAAATGTTCTGGATTACATCCGATTTAAAAAGTGATAAATCCAAGTTCTTCTTATTGGCATTGTTAGAAGGAAGCGACAATCCGTTCATAGTAGTGTTTTGGTATCTATCTCCCAATCCACGTACATATACGTTACTTGATCCTTCTTGCTTTGAAACTCCTGAGATTTTGGTAATGGCAACAGCGGCATTCCCAACACCTTTCTTAGATAAGTCTTCAGCACCAATACTTTCTTTAATGATGGTAGCTTTCTTTTGCTCTAAAAGCAACGCACTTGACTTTTCTTTGGTCGTAGTCGTTGTAATCTTTACCTCATCTAACGAAACGCCTTCTTCAGCCGACATCGCTTGATTGATAGTGATTGTTTGACCAGCCGTAATGGTAAAGGTCTTCTCTACAGATTTGTATCCCAAGAAGCTAAATACAATTGTATAAGTTCCAGGTTTTACTTTTACTGTGTAGTTTCCGTCAAAGTCAGTGGTAGTTCCATTTTGTGTTCCTTTAATTAAAACGTTGGCAAATGGAAGTGGTTCATTGTTTGCTTCTTTGTCTGTTAAAGTTCCTTTTACAATTCCAATATTCTGAGCTGTTAAGGAAATGCTGCAAAGTATAGCGACTAACAATAATAGTTTTTTCATTGTCTAAATTAATTTCGAGGCAAAATTCCATCTAATTTGTAAAGTTTTTGTTAGGCTCAAATTATGATTGAGTTACCCGCGTGTTAAGAATATGTTACCAAGGTGCTTTCCTTCATTCGGAATTTTTTAAGCCAATTTTTATCGTAAATTAGCCGCGTTGAAAATCAATATACCAAGCTAATTTTCAGATAAATTATGGGAGATGTTTACGTTTACATGCTAATCGCCTTGGCCATTTTAGCAATTGTTGATTTGGTAGTAGGTGTAAGTAACGATGCCGTTAACTTTTTAAACTCTGCCATTGGATCGAAAGCAATTTCATTGCGTAAAATCATGATCATTGCTAGTATCGGTGTATTCTTCGGGGCAGTGTCTTCCAGCGGAATGATGGAAGTGGCCCGAAAAGGGATTTTTAATCCGAGTATGTACATGTTTGAAGATGTAATGTTCATCTTCATGGCCGTAATGATTACGGATATTCTTTTGTTGGATGTTTTCAACTCCTTAGGAATGCCAACCTCAACCACCGTTTCTATTGTATTTGAATTGCTTGGTTCTGCTGTGGTTATTGCTTTATTGAAAATTTCAGCAAACGAGAGTGAAAGCTTCAATGCCCTTTGGAATTATATTAACTACGAAACAGCAACCAACATTATTGTCGGAATTCTCCTTTCGGTAGTAATTGCTTTTACCATTGGGGCTATTGTGCAATACATATCTCGATTGATTTATTCTTTTGATTTCGAGAAAAGACCGTTGTACGTGAGTGCCTTATTCGGCGGATTTGCCATCACAGCCATTACCTATTTCATCATCATCAAAGGATTGAAGGGAACACAGTTTTACGGCGATTTAAAAGGATTGCTTGATCAAAACACTTACGGAATTGTAGCTGTTAGTTTTGTGATTTGGACGGTTGTTTCTTACTCACTTATCAAATTTTTCAAAGTAAATTTATTGGTATTTATCATTGGTGTGGGAACCTTTTCTCTTGCCATGGCCTTTGCTGGAAACGATTTGGTCAACTTTATCGGGGTACCGATTGCGGCACTAAATTCTTACGAAGCTTGGAGCATTTCCGGAATTGCACCTGAACTCTATTCCATGGATAGTTTGGCTGCCAAAGTACCTTCCAACATCATTTTATTGCTGATTGCTGGTGCCATTATGGTCATCACTTTATGGACATCCTCCAAGGCAAGAACGGTTGTAGAAACAGGAATTAACTTATCCCGTCAAGGAGAAGGACATGAAAAGTTTCAGCCGAACAACTTATCTAGAATTGTGGTTCGATTCGCCATGTTTGTGAACTACGGGTTCTCCTCAGCCTTGCCTAAACGAACGCAAAATTACATCAACAATAAATTCAGCAAACCAACGATTAGCATCCCTGCCAAAGATGTCAAAGAGCAACCCGCCTTTGATTTAGTGAGAGCTTCGGTAAACCTAATTGTTGCCAGTATTTTGATTTCCATTGCAACCTCTATGAAATTGCCATTATCTACCACCTATGTTACCTTTATGGTAGCCATGGGTACTTCGTTGGCTGATAGAGCTTGGGGTAGGGAAAGTGCGGTGTATAGAGTGGCAGGGGTATTCAATGTTATTGGTGGATGGTTTTTAACGGCCATTATCGCTTTTGTTGTAGCTGGTTTGGTGGCTTTTATGATCCACTGGCATATTGCGATGATTCCAGTATTGCTATTTACCGTAGCCTTTTTAATCATTCGAAATACGGTTCGACACAATAAAAAGAACAAGGAAATCAAGCGCAGAACCTATATCGAGCGTTCCGAACTAATCACCATCAACGGAGTAATTCAAGAAAGTGCCGATCACATTTCTGAAGTTGCCAATAAAATAGATGCCTTGTATTCTAACGTCGTGAAAGATTTGGCCAATGGCGATTTGAACAAGCTTAAGAAGACCAACAAATTGGTAAACAAACTCAACAATGAAATTGATGATCTGAAGGAGAATGTATTCTACTTTATCAAGTCACTGGACGAAGCTTCCGTTCAGGCAAGTAAGTTTTACATCATTGTATTAGGTTACTTACAAGATGCTGCGCAATCTATCAGCTTTATTTCAAGGGCTAGTTACAAACACGTCAACAACAATCATAAGAATCTTAAAAAAGGTCAAATTAAAGATTTGATTGCCATTGAAAAGGAACTTAAGGCCATATTGGGTAACATTAGTCATGTGTTTAAAAACCGTGAGTTTGACAACCTAAATTCCATCTTAGAAAGCAAGCGAAATCTATTGGACAATCTTTCGGCTTCGATTGAGAAACAAGTAGAAAGAATTCGAACCAACGAATCAAGTCCAAAAAACACCACCTTGTACTTTAGCATTCTTCTAGAAACAAAAGACCTTTTAAAAGCACTAACCAGTTTGTTAGAAACTTACGAGGAGTTTCATTTAAGTGCTAAGGAATTGAATTAGAACCAAAAGCCTAGATTAAATAACCAGAAGCCTTCTCGATTCTGCGGACTCCAACTGTATTTTATTTCTACCGGTCCAAGGAAAGAATCATAGCTGTAGCCTACGGCATAGCCTTTTAACACATCGTCAAATAGACGAATGTCTCCAAAAACATTGTCTTCTACTCGAGCATAATTGGCAATGAAGTTTGCATAATGTCTATTTCCTATTCGATACCTGAAATTGAACTCAGATTTCACAAAAGAATTGTTGGCCAATTCTGCAAAATCATATCCATAAAAGGAAACAAACGTGTTGATGAAGTTCTGGTTGTATCCTCCTAAATAGAAGTCAAAAATATCGGTAGCCGGACTATTAATCGTAAAACCAGCTTCATTGGTCAGTTGAAAGGTAAAACGATCCCAAAAGGTTTTGGCAAACCCTAAGGTTCCTTTTGCCTGCGCAAAGCCGTTAAAGTTATTTTGATTGGAAGACAGCTTGTACCACTTAAAATTCAGATCAGCAAAATAGCCATTGGTAGGAAGGTAGCCCTTGTCGTAGGTGTCCAGTTTCAAATAGCCAAAAGTTCCCCAGTAATTGTTGTCGTCTATTACCGTTTGATTGTTATTGGTAAGTACGGTTTCGGTACGTGCAAAGATATATTTCTGTTCAATTCCGATACCCAAGGCGAACTTTCTATTGAACACTGTTTGTAAAATCAACTGGTTGGTAACATCGGTGTATTTTAGGTTAATGCTCTGCAAGTTGGGCGATTGAGAAACAACGGGTGGAAACTTCGAGTTGGCTCTAAAATTGTTGTAGCGCGATTTAAATCCGAAGCTGACGTTGAATCCGTTGTCGATAAAATAGTTCAACTCATACCGTAAATTATCGCCAAAAACTGCATCCAAAGAAAAAACATCGTTTCTGATGAACATGTGCTTTTGGGTGTAATTGGCTAGGATTCCAGATTTGTACAGCAAATCGTAATGAAGTCCGAGGCTTAGGCTTGAGAGGTTCTTAGTTTCATGCAATTCTAAATGCAGCGTATGGGTTTGATCTTCATTCGGAATCATCTTAAAGCGGATGCTTTCAAAATTATTCGTAGCGGACAGCAATTCAATTTTATCGGTTATTTCTGAGGTCGAAAGACTATCTCCTTTTTTGATACGCATCTTTCCCAAAACATAAGCTTGGGTGTAATTCTTATTGCCGGCGAAGGTGATGTTGGTAATTTTCTTTTTGGATGATTTTTTGAAAAGTGGTTTTCTCCGAACAGGATTTCCTTGTTTGGCTGCGATGGACTTGAACACATCCCTAAATTTCTCCGCGGCTTTGTATCCTTCTTTGAGAATAGAATCCTTCTTTTGAAAGTCGACCACCGAGTAGTTGAAAATGTCCGGTTTAATGTAAATATCTAACTTCTTGCGCTCTTCGGCGCTCTTCTCGTACATCTGATAGTTGACAATTTGATTCAAGATTTCAAGACCCGAATTGAGCTCTTCCTTTTTACCCAATTTGCCTTCTACATCCACACCAATGATCAAATCCATCCCCTTTTCCTTCATGATGGTCACCGGAAAGTTATTCGCAACACCCCCATCAATCAATAGTTTATCATTCAATGCAATGGGATTGACAATGGTCGGAAAAGATCCGCTTGATCTCAAAGCCAAAGGCATGCTCCCCTCATCTAAAATTACTTGACCTCCATTTTCTACATCCGTTGCAATACAGAAAAAGGGGACTGACAAATCCTTAAAGTCTTGGATATGATCTACGTGATCAAACAATTCATACAACAGATTCAAGATACTCTGACCCTTGGAAACCGCCTTTGGAAATTCGATATTACCCTCTGTTACGGGAAAGGTGACCGCGGTTTTTTCTCCAAATTCTTTGACAAAAAAGGGAGCTGTTCTTCTAGGAAGAATGTCACGAATAAGCGTGTTGAAATCCGTTTTCTTGATTAAGTCTTCTATCTGCTCGGCCGAGTAACCTGCTGCGTAAAGGCCTCCTACAATGGCGCCCATACTGGTTCCGCCAATATAGTCTAGACGAATGCCTGCTTTGTCAATTTCTTTGAGAATCCCAACATGCGCGTAGCCCTTGGCTCCACCACCGCTTAATACGAGGCCGACTTTAAAGTCTTTTTGTTGGGCAGTTACATTTATTGCAAAGCAGAGCAAGCAATAAGTGATAAGCTTTTTCATTTATTTTTTATGGTAATAGTCGAATACTTTTTTGGCTCTAGATTTGCCAATTGCCTTCTCCAACTGTACCAGCTCTGCTTCTTTGACTCTTTTAGCCGATTTAAATGTACGTAATAATGACGTAATTGTCTGTTTTCCAATGTCAGGAATTTGCTCTAATTCTGATTGAATCGCACTTTTGCTCCGCTTATTTCTATGAAATGTAATTCCGAATCGATGTGCTTCGTTACGTAGATGCTGAATGATCTTTAAGGATTCGGATTTTTTATCAAGATATAATGGAATGGAATCTCCGGGATAATAAATCTCTTCCAATCGTTTAGCGATTCCGATGATGGCGATCTTTCCTCGGAGACCAAGTAAATCGAGACTCTTCACTGCCGAAGATAACTGCCCTTTACCTCCATCAATAACAATCAATTGAGGCAACTGTTCATTCTCAGATAAAAGTCTTTTATAACGCCTAAAAACCACCTCTTCCATGGAAGCAAAATCATTGGGACCTTCTACCGTTTTGATGTTGTAGTGGCGGTACTCCTTCTTGCTAGGCTTTCCGTTTTTAAAAACCACACAAGCGGCTACCGGGTTACTCCCCTGAATATTCGAGTTGTCAAAACACTCAATGTGGGTCGGATCTTCTTGCAAACGCAAGTCTTTTTTCATTTGCGCCATAATACGCTTCACATGTCGGTCTGGGTCTACAATTTTTATCTGTTTGAATTGCTCTTGACGATAGTATTTCGCATTTCGTTCAGATAATTCTACAATGCGTTTTTTATCTCCCAACTTCGGAATAGTGACCTTGATATCGTCACCAACATCAACTTTGAAAGGCACATAAATCTCTTTGGAAGTCGATTGAAATCTTTGTCGGATATCAATGATGAATAGTTCTAGCAATTCCTTTTTATCCTCATCCAGCTTCTTCTTTATTTCTGTGGTATGCGATTGAATAATGGAACCATTGGCAATCTTCAAAAAGTTGGCATAAGCCGCCGATTCATCATCAATGATGGAAAAGACATCCACATTGTTAATGGACGGATTCACCACCGTGCTTTTCACCTGGTAGTTGCTCAAGCGATCTAGTTTTTCTTTGATGCGCTGTGCTTCTTCAAACTGCATGTTTTCAGCAAACTCATACATTAATTTCTCAAATGCCTGGATGCTTTCCTTAAAGTTTCCTTTGATGATATTTCGAATCGCTTTGATGTCATTATTATATGACTCCTCAGTCTGAAATCCCTCACAGGGCCCTAGACAATTTTTTAAATGGTATTCCAAACAAACCTTGAACTTGCCTTGGGCGATGTTGGATTCGGATAAATCGTATTTGCAAGTGCGTAAATGGTACAATTCTTTGAATAAATCGAGTAGTATTTTTACGGTTTTCACCGAAGTATAAGGACCAAAGTATTCCGATCCGTCCTTAATTAGTCGACGGGTCATAAAAACCCTGGGAAACCGTTCTTTTTTGATGCATATCCAAGGGTAACTCTTATCGTCCTTCAGTTGAACGTTGTACTTGGGTTGGTACTTTTTTATCAGGTTATTTTCGAGTAGTAAAGCATCGGTCTCCGAATTCACCACAATGTGTTTGATGCGCTCAATTTTTTTCACCAAGACACGGGTTTTGCCATTGGTGTGGGTTTTGGTGAAATAGGAATTGACCCTTTTTTTTAGATTTTTTGCCTTGCCTACATAGATGATTTTATCGTCTTTATCAAAGTATTGATAGACCCCAAAAGATTCAGGTAAGGTTTTTAATTGAAGTTGTAAAGACTCGTTCATGAATGCTAATATTTCAATTGATTAACCTTGATCGAATTGGTATTGTCCACCACTTCCCAATTATAGATTTTAGATAATTGATAGATTTGCGAAATCTCTTCGAACAATCGTTCTTTGGCCTCTTCTTTTAATGTTGTGAGCTCGAAAGTTTCCTTAATCTTTTCAATACTCTTCTGATTGATTTGATTCAATTCCTCTTTGCTAAAAGCGTTGAACGAACTCTGTTGCAAATCGAAGTATTTTACATTAGGAGAAATGGTCACCTCCTCTGTCGGAATTTGATTGATATAAATTCGCTTGTTGATGGAGTCAATTTCAATCTTCATTTTGTTTAAGTCATAGCCAACTTCAACTTTGGCATCCACCGTAACAATGGCTTTTTTGTCAAAAGAAAGCACGTCATAAAAGTATTTCTTGGAATCGGAATAATCGTAAACCTCTGAAAAGCTTGCCGAAGAAACGACCAACTTCTTGAGATTTTTAAGTGAATTAACAACGACTTTTAACTGCTCTTTTTTTTGATCTTTATCATCTTTCTGATACCAAAACTTCGCAATTAAAAAACCGATAAGAAAAACAAGAATATACCTTGAAACTTTCATGATGTACCGCTACTTGTAACAACGTACAAGTTAGCAAAATTTAGTTTTCTGATTTCTTCTCTTCTTCCTTTGGAAAGGCGTACTTGTTGAAGATAAAAAGTAAGGCTACACCAATGGAGATAAAGGCATCAGCCGGATTGAATATGTATTGGAAGAAAATAAAAAACTCTCCTCCGACAAAAGGGATCCATTCAGGGAGTATTCCTTCCCAAAGCGGGAAGTAAAACATATCTACCACCTTACCATAAAATAATTCCCCATAGGGTTTGTCTGCAAACAAGGTGGCCACTTGGTACTGTGACGAATCGAAAATAACCCCGTAAAATACCGAATCGATGATGTTCCCAATCGCACCTGAAAACACGAGAGCAATGGCAATAATCACTCCGTTATGAACGGCTTTTTTAATGTTCCCAATGAGCCAATACAGGATGAAAGAAACGGCTACCAATCGAAACAAGGTCAAAAAGAGCTTACCCGTATCCCCTCCGAATTCAAGACCCATGGCCATTCCGTTATTCTCCGTAAAATGAATGATGAACCAATCAAAGATTTTGTATTCCTCGCCCAACACAAAATGTGTTTTCACGTAAATTTTAATCACTTGATCTACAAGGATGGCCAAAACTATGGTGAGAATTGCGAGGGTTTTCTTTGACATAATTGGTTTTTAGTCGAGCAAAAATAATAATAATTATGTCCTTTATTGACTAGTTAAGAAAATATTCCCTTTTATGGTTCTGATCCTGAGTTTCTGGGAGTTCTCTTTCACCATTTTTAAGGTCTTTTTTGGTTGTTGCTCACCATCAATCGAAAGAGTTCCTGTATTTGTTTTCAGGTCTATGGACTGATCTCGCATCTTGGTATAAAAATTCCCTGCATGGAATTGAACCGAAGACTGTTTGGGAATCTTGTTGAAACGGATGATGCTATTCAATAAATCCAAAGAGAAATCATTAAGATCGGCATCCACAATCACATTGCAATTTTCTCCAGTGATATTTATTGAGGTATTCTTGGGCACCCTTATAATGGCAGTGCCTCTTTCCAAACGTTCAGTGATGTATTTTCTAAAGACAGTCGATTCCCTTTTCAACGACTGAAATTGAAATCTGAGGATTAGCTTTTCTTCTCCTTCCTCAAAAATGACAAATTGCTTGGTGGTGTTTTCGGCAAGGAGCAGGACCTCTACTTTGTCGCCATCAATAGTCTCAACCTTGATTTCATCCAAACCCAATGTAGAAACTTCAAGGAGATTTGCCTTGTAAGTCACTGACCTTACCACTCGTTTTTGAGCCATCAATGAAAGGTTGCTAGAAACAACTAATAAGAGTAGAAAAAGATTTCGCATGAGTGAAAAAGAAAAAAGGCTTCAATTTTTGAAGCCTTTCTTATGATTCTATTTAATTATTGACGCCTCTTGGCTTCGATACTTAATGTGGCATGGGGGACAAGTTTAAGACGTTCCTTTTGAATTAACTTTCCAGTTACTCTGCATACTCCGTAAGTTCCATTTTCAATACGCAACAAGGCGTTCTTCAAATCTCTGATAAACTTTTCTTGACGAATGGCCAACTGAACATTTGCTTCTTTGTTCATTACATCTGAACCTTCATCAAAAGATTTGAACGAAGGTGAAGTATCATCTGTTCCATTGTCTGCATCATTCTTATAAGAGCTTCTTAAAATGGCTAGATCTTCTTCGGCTTTGGCGATTTTTTTGTTGATGATTTCTCTAAATTCCTGTAAGTCTTCTTCTGAGTACTTTGTTTTTACATCTGCCATAATCTTACATTTTTTCTATTAATAACTTGCTTTTGATTGATTCGAACTCTATTTCAGTTCCTGTATTTAATGCATCCACAAAAACCAATTCTTCGGTTAATGTTTCATTCATTACATATTCTTTATTGGCCTCAATCGCATCCTCCAATATTCCAAACTTACCAATGGTTAGTTTTATTTTATCGGTAACTTCTAGGCCACTGTCTTTACGAGCATTTTGAATTCGGTTTACCAGTTCTCTGGCAATTCCTTCTTCTTTCAATTCTTCAGTGATCGTGACGTCTAGAGCGACAGTGATGGTGCCTTCGTTAGCTACTAACCAACCTTCGATATCTTTGGAGGTAATTTCGACATCGGACCGTTCTAAGGTAATCAAATTTCCATTAATTTCTAATGATATTTGACCCTCTTTTTCAACAGTATTGATCTCCTTATCTGTAAATTGTTGAACCGCAGCAGCTATGCTTCGCATTTCTTTTCCAAATTTTGGTCCTAAGACTTTAAAATTTGGTTTTATCTGTTTTACAAGGATGTCTGAAGCGTCGGTTAAGAGCTCAATTTCCTTAACATTTACCTCCCTTTTGATCAACTCAGAAACGGCAAGAATTTCATTGCGTTCTTCTTCTGAATCCACCGGGATCATGATTTTCTGCAAAGGTTGACGCACCTTTATTTTTTCTTTAGCTCTTAATGATAACACCAAAGAAGCGATGGTTTGCGCATTTTCCATTTTACGCTCAAGCACCTTGTCTACAGAAGCAATATCAAATACTGGGAAGGTTGACAAGTGCACACTTTCAGAGTTCTCTTTTCCAGTAATGGCATTCAAATCCTGATACAGTCGGTCCATGTAAAACGGAGCAATCGGGGCACCTAATTTTGCAATGGTCACCATACAAGTATACAGGGTTTGATAAGCAGAAATTTTATCTTTTTGGTAATCTCCTTTCCAGAAACGCCTTCTACTCAATCGCACATACCAGTTACTCAAATAGTCCTGGGTAAAGTCAGAAATCGCTCTTGCCGCTCGGGTCGGCTCATAAGCTTCGTAAAACTTCTCTACCTTTTCAATCAAGGTGTGTAATTCAGATAAAATCCATCGATCCAATTCGGAGCGTTCTGCTAATGGAATATCATCTTCCGAATAGGTGAATCCATCGATATTGGTATATAGTGCAAAAAACGAATAGGTATTGTAAAGCGTCCCGAAGAACTTTCTTCTTACCTCTTCGATTCCGTCTACATCAAACTTCAAGTTATCCCAAGGATTGGCATTGGAGATCATGTACCAGCGGGTAGCATCTGCTCCATATTTGGCCAATGTTTCAAAAGGATCTACGGCATTGCCCAATCGCTTAGACATTTTCTGTCCGTTTTTATCCAAAACGAGTCCGTTTGACACTACGTTCTTGTAGGCAACCGAATCAAAAACAGTGGTTGCGATGGCATGTAAGGTATAGAACCATCCTCTGGTTTGATCCACTCCTTCGGCAATAAAATCTGCTGGGAAGGATTCGTTCTTATCGATCAAATCTTTGTTCTCAAATGGATAGTGCCACTGTGCATAAGGCATCGACCCCGAATCAAACCAAACGTCAATCAAATCGCTTTCACGCTTCATTGGTTTTCCTGATGGCGATACCAATACGATTTGATCTACAATGTTTTTGTGTAAATCGATGGTCTCATAATTGGTATCAGACATGTTTCCAACCTCAAAATCAGCAAAAATATCCGCCGTCATGAATCCGGCTGCAACTGCTTTCTTCATTTCTGACTTGAGTTCTTCCACCGAACCAATGCAAAGTTCTTCTTGTTTGTCTTCAGTTCTCCAAATCGGAAGTGGAATACCCCAATAACGAGAACGTGATAAATTCCAATCGTTGGCATTGGCCAACCAATTTCCGAATCGTCCTTCACCCGTTGATTTCGGCTTCCAATTGATGGTTGTATTCAATTCGTGCATGCGATCTTTTACATCGGTCACTTTGATAAACCATGAATCCAACGGATAGTATAAAATTGGTTTGTCAGTTCTCCAGCAATTCGGATAGCTGTGCTTGTATTTTTCGACCTTAAAGGCTTTGTTTTCGTTCTTTAATTTCAGTCCCAAACGCTCATCAACCGATAGGTACTGCTGTTGATTTTTAAGCACCGATGTCATTCGGCTTTGTTGGTTTTTCAACTCAACCTCAAAATCTTCTTCAGACAGGTATTCAGACTTCACATACTCTTCTCCGAATCCGTAAATCGGATCGGAAACTTCCGGTCTAAATTTTCCTTGTAAATCGACCAATGGAACTAAGTTTCCGTTCTCGTCTTTCACCAATAATGGCGGAATTTCAGGAGTTACCTGCTTGGCAACAAAGGCATCGTCTGCACCAAACGTCGGCGCTGTATGGACAATTCCGGTTCCATCTTCTGTCGTTACAAAATCACCTGGAATTACTCGAAAAGCATCTTGCGGATTGTCATTTGGCAACACAAATGGCATCAATTGCTCGTAGCGAATTTCAACTAAGTCTTTTCCTAAAAACTCTTTGATTACATAAAACGGAATCTTTTTATCACCAGCTTTGTAGTTTTCCAATTCAGTTTGGTCTTCTACTTGCTTGAATTTTCCAGAGAATTGCTTGGCAACTAGATTTTTTGCTAAGATTACTTTGGATCTTTCAAAAGTATATTGATTGAAAGATTCCACAAGTACATATTCAATTTTTGGTCCTACCGTCAAGGCAGTATTACTCGGTAAGGTCCAAGGGGTGGTGGTCCATGCTAAGAAGTGAACGTCACCTTCATTTTGTAAGAAATCTGGCAGGGTTTCAGCAACCGCTTTAAACTGAGCCGTTACGGTGGTATCTGTAACATCTTGATACGTCCCTGGCTGATTCAATTCGTGGGAACTTAATCCCGTTCCTGCTTTGGGCGAATACGGCTGAATGGTGTATCCTTTGTAGAGCAATCCCTTGTCATAAATCTGCTTCAACAACCACCAAACCGTTTCCATGTATTTCGGTTCATAGGTGATGTATGGATCATCCATATCTACCCAATACCCCATTTTTTGGGTCAAATCATTCCAGATGTCGGTGTAACGCATTACCGCTTTCCGACATGCCTCGTTGTACTCTTCAACAGAGATTTTCTTACCGATATCCTCCTTAGTTATCCCCAATTCTTTCTCTACCCCCAACTCAATTGGAAGACCGTGAGTATCCCATCCAGCTTTCCTTTTCACTTGAAAGCCTTTCATGGTTTTATACCTCGGAAAAATGTCTTTGATGGCTCTTGCTAAAACATGGTGAACACCAGGCAAACCGTTTGCAGAAGGAGGTCCTTCAAAAAACACATACGGTTCTCCGTTTTCACGACTTGAAACACTTTTTTCAAATATGTTGTGTTCCTCCCAGTATTTTAAAATTTCGGAAGCAACATTTGGTAGATTAAGTCCTTTATATTCAGGGAATTTCATGCTCTATACTCCAATTTTCTTATAAGATTGCGAAAATACATATTTTCATGAAAATGATCAGGGTATTTGTCTAAAAATAAAGTACATAGTATCCCAGCAAAGCTAGTTGAATAAAGGCTCTAGAATTTTTTTCCGCGAAGGGCAAATGCCGTTTTTAGCGCAAGCATTTGAAAAAACCGGAAGAACACTTTGTTGTATTTGAAATTAAACAAGCTGGCAATGATGTCATCCGTAGAAAAACGATTGTGAAAAAACTGGATTCTATTTTCCACCTGTTCATCGGAATACCTTGAATACATCCGTCTGGCGGATAATTCACTCAATCGCCATTTGAAGCCTTTGCGTTTCTTCCAAACTTTTTGATAGTCTGAAAAATCGGCTCCTCCTTTGGTAATGAATTCATCAATGTATTCACAAGCCAAATCAGCACTTTGCATGGCATAGCGAATGCCTTCACCTCCTCTTGGATTGATGGCTGAAATGGCATCACCTACACCCAATACTCGATTTTTATAAAAAACATCGTTTAATCCTGGACTATATCGAATGATACCTCCGTGCATGTCGATGATTTTGTAATCTTTGGTTCCTAGGTATTCTTCAATGATCTTCTCGGTTATTTTACGAGTGGTTTTGTCAGTGTTCTCTTGATCTTTTGACTTGATGTGGGTTTTTCCGGCGCCTACTTTTAAGATTCGGTTTTCCATAGGAAAGATCCAGGAATACCCTTTGATGGCCCATTTGTGCCCCAAAAAGAACAACAGCTTGTCTTTGTATTCGTCATAAATCTCTTGCTCTACTTGAATTTCGTATTCAGTACCACTTCCCAATGTCATTTCGGGCTGTTCTTCTTTCTCGTCAAACATCACCTTACGAAGTGGTCCTGTAGCATCTACGACCAATTTGGCATCGAATGATAGGGTTTCTTTGGTTCTGGAATGGGCTAATTGAACTTCAATTCCTTCTGAAGTAACTTCTTTTTTAACATAGCGATATCCCATCAAAACATCACCTCCAAATTTTTGGGTTTCTTGGGCAAGGAACTCCCGTAATTTCTGAAAATTCAATACCACCCCTTTGGGCTCTGTGCTTCTCCAAACATAACTGTTCTTGGTGCACTGAATTTCCAAATCGTTCCAATAAGCCCCAACAATTTCCTTAGGAAGATCAAACTCTTCCATGGGTTCTAAAGTCATGCCCGCACTCGAAAAATTATTATCTGCGAAGGAAGCGTATTTTTCCACAAGCAAAACTTGGTGGCCTCTTTTTGCTAAATTTCTTGCGGTTTGTCCGCCAGCTGGCCCACCTCCAATTACAATTACATCATAGCTCTTTTTCATCTCCATAGTCCAATGAATTTAACTCATTCCGCGTTCACTCTTAATCGTCTCGTATGCCTTTTGAATATTCAAAAACTTCTCTTTGGCCCCTTTTTTATGTTCTTCGCCCAAATCTTGAATCTTATCCGGATGGTATTTTTTTGCCATTCTTCGGAAGGCCTTTTTTACCTCACTATCGGTAGCCGATTTTTCAATTTCAAGGATTTTATAGGCATTTTCCTTGATATCATAGAACATGGCTTTTATCGATTCAAAATCGCGCTGATTGATGTATAGATATCCAGAAATTCGTTTGATGGTCTCAATTTCTTTCGAGGTTACATGCCCATCTGCTTTTGCAATTCCGAATAGGAAATGTATCAATTGGAGTCGCGATGCGTGAGACATGTGCTCTCGAATCTGAATACAAACTTGTCTGGTAGAGACGTCCTTTTTTACAATTCCTTTGAAGAGTTTAAAAGCGCTATTTGCCCTTTCCCTTCCGTATAAAGAAACAAACTGATTTCGCACATAATCGAGCTCCCGCTGATCAATTCTACCATCGGCTTTGATGACTATGGATGAAAGTACTAGCAAACTAATTTCGAAGTCTCCAGAACTGGTATTCACTCTTCTGTTGGACTTCATCCGTCTTTGGTATTCTTTCCGCTCTAGGATGATGTCTTTTTCAGAAAAATTGTCAACCACGCTTCCTATAGCAAATCCAATAGCCGCACCAATAGGACCCCCCAATGTAAATCCCAATCCAGCACCCAACCATTTGGTAAAACTTCCCATAAATCTTGTTTCTTCAAAGATAAAAAATCGAGGTTTTCTGTTCCTTTTTCCGAATTATTATTTTTTCCAATAATGAGATAAGATTTTAATACAAATCGGAGAAGCAAGAAATACAACTATGCCGTATCTTTGTGGAAAATTTACAATTATGTATCCAGAAGAATTAGTAAAACCCATGAGAGACCAGCTTATTAGTGCTGGATTTGATGCTCTATATACAGCTGAAGAAGTTGATGCGGCTTTGGCCAAGGAGGGAACAACCTTAGTAATGGTAAACTCTGTTTGTGGTTGTGCAGCAGGAACTGCAAGACCAGGAGCCATTGCCTCTTTGCAAGCAGATAAGAAACCAGATAACTTAACCACTGTATTTGCAGGTGTTGAGAAAGAGTCGACTGCAAAAGCAAGAGAATACATGATTCCATTTCCTCCTTCTTCTCCAGCAATTGCCTTATTTAAAGACGGCAACCTCGTACACATGTTGGAAAGACACCACATTGAGGGTCGTTCGGCTGAAATGATCGCAGAAAATTTGGCGGAAGCTTATGCTGAATACTGCTAAGGGTTGAAACAAATGAAACTCAAAACCACACGAGCTCGTGTGGTTTTTTTATTTTTAAGGGATGGATAAAAATCAAATAATTCGAAAAACAATCGATTTTGTAAAGGTGGAACTGCAAAGCGCTGAAGGTGGTCACGATTGGTTTCACATTGAACGGGTTCATAAAAATGCTTTGTTGATTGCCCAAGGCGAAAAAGCAGATGCATTCATTATTGAACTTGCTGCTTTGTTACACGACATTGCCGATTCAAAATTTCATAATGGCGATGAAAGCATTGGCCCTCGAAAAGCTTCTCAATTCCTTCAGTCAGAATCGGTTTCACAAGAGATCATTGATCAGGTTGTGTACATTATTCAAAATATGTCCTTCAAAAACTCCTTGGAATCCAAAACTGCTTTGAATAAATCCATCGAATTCCAAATTGTACAAGATGCAGATCGATTAGACGCTATTGGAGCAATCGGAATTGCTCGTTGTTTCAATTACGGCGGATTTAAAAATCGGCCTCTGTACGATCCTGACATCAAACCCAACTTGAATATGGATAAAGAGAGCTATAAAAAGTCAACTGCACCCACCATCAATCATTTCTATGAAAAACTGCTGCTGTTAAAAGATCAAATGAACACCCAGACAGGTCGGAAAATCGCGCAAGAGCGCCACGGTTACATGGAAGGATTTTTAAATCAGTTTTATGCTGAGTGGAATGGCGAAAAATAATTCGAAAATTTGGTACCTGACTTTACATACCGAACCATCCACGCTCCTTTTGAGAAGAACTTTTTAAAGGAGGTGCTTGCCTTGTACAAAATCATATTTGAAGATGCAGATGAGACCTTCTTTTTGGAACGAATTCAAAGTAAAAAAAGCATCATGGCCAATTTATGCTATGGTAATGGCAACTTAATCGGCTTTAAAATCGGATACCAGTACAACGAATCTACCTTTTATAGTTGGGTTGGAGGTGTTCATGAAGATTTTAGAGGAAAGGGAATTGCCAGCGAGCTGCTTCAAAGACAACATCTTGAGGCTAAAAAACAAGGTTATTCTAAGATGAGAACTAAATCGATGAATCGGTTCAAACCCATGATGCAATTGAATCTGAAAAACGGATTTGATATTGTACAGGTGTACACCAATGATTCCAATCAAACCAAAATAGTGTTTGAAAAATCCTTGGATTAGTTTTCCTTGGCAACTTCTAGGGCCGTGATTTTACTTTCCAAAACGGCCAATTCATCACCATACTCAATGATTTCCTCAATGGAAAGCTCAGTACTTTTATTTACAATAGCTGCAATTTTATGGCTTTGAAATTTGTAGTACTCTAGCGCTTTGTCGATTTTTTTATCCATTGGATTGAATGATTTCTCTAAGTTCATTTTTGTATTGGGAAGCACTTTTCCCAACAACCTGTTGAAAGGATTTGTTGAAATGCGAAAAGTTGTTGAAGCCGCATTCAAAACTTATTTCAGAAATACTTTTAGAACTCTCGGTTAATAGTTTTGTGGCGTGAACAATTCGATACTCGTTCACCACCTTGGTAAAGGTTTTTCCCGTTGCTTTTTTAAAAAATCGGCAAAAAGCGGGAACCGTCATACTTACGTGATTAGAAATTTCCTCCAAGCTAATCGGTTCGCTAAAATTCGTGTTGATGTATCGGTAAATCTTTTCAATCCGATCCCTACTCTTGGATTCGGTCTCAATGGCAAGTCCGTCTCCATTCAACAGTGTATAATCATTGGTCAGTGCCAGTTCATGCAGAATTTCAAGTAATGAAATGACCTTGTAAAAACCATCCAATTCTACCAAACCCTGAATTTTGGGACCCAACTTCTTTTTGATTCCGATGTTAAAGCGAATACCGTTTTTAGCCCGCTTGAAAAGGGCTTCAATTTTTTGAGTCTCTGGAATGGAAAAAAACTTGTCTCCAAGAAAATCAGGCAAAAACTGGATCAAGGTTTCCGATCCCGAGCTTGTCAATCGGTCTACATAACCCACATGAGGCAAATTGGAACCGATAAGTACTAACTGGCTATTGTTAAAATAGCTGACATGATTTCCAATTTGTCTTTTCCCACGACCTCTATGCACATAGACCAACTCAATTTCTGGATGATGGTGCCAAATAGGTTCAGAGTTGGGCTCAAAGGTGGTATGACGCTTCACCAGAAGCGAACTTCCAAAATCGGGATTGATTTTCTCTAAAGTAGGTTTTTTCAGCATTTTTTTAACGTCAAATCAAAGTTACGACACTTCCTTACTGGAATCGTTGCAAAGTTAACCCTTTTATATGCTAAATTAACCTTATGGTAAAAAATGATAAATAAAAGAGATAATATAGTAAATAAACTCGATAATTACCTATATAAAAAGACAATGATCGACCGTAATTTTGTAGAAAATTTTTAATAATGATTAAAGAAGGATTTTTATTTAATGCAGTGATGATAGGATTCGGAATCCTGTTCTTATCACAATTAGCAATATTAGGCTACTTTATGTTTAAGCCTGATAACAGAAAAAAGAAAAGTATTTAGAGTTTTAATTTATAATTGAGTTTAAAATTTGGGAGCCTTATCGGCTCCCTTTTTTTATGTTAGAAGTTTGCTTTTCGTTTTTCTAAAAAAGCAGTAGTACCTTCTATAAACTCTTCGGTTCCAAAGCAGTTTCCGAACTCGGTAATTTCGGTTTCGAAACCATTCTTATCTTCTCTATACACATCATTCACAGCGCGAATGGCTGCCGAAATCGCCATTGGTGAATTTCTCATGATTCGAGAAATGATTTTCTCAGTAGCGGCAATTAATTCTTCTGGGGCTGTAACGTGATTTACCAAACCGTAAGCTTTGGCATCATCTGCTCCAATCATAGAGGCCGTTGCAATCAATTCCATTGCTCTACCTTTTCCAACCAATAAGGGCAATCTTTGTGTCCCACCATATCCAGGAATCACACCCAATGATACTTCAGGCAATCCCATTTTTGCATTGGTCGAGGCCAATCTAAAATGACAAGCCATGGCAAGCTCCAATCCGCCGCCTAGCGCATATCCATTGATGGCTGCAATCACAGGCTTTGACATGTTCTCAACAAAATTGAATAAGATTTCCTGACCTTTTCGGGCCAACTCACCACCTTGCTCTGAGGAAAAATCGGCAAATTCAGATATATCTGCTCCCGCAACGAAGGCCTTATCTCCAGAACCCGTTAAAATGATGGCTCTAACTTCTTGATCGTCATTTAAGCTTTTGAATGCTTCATGAAGCTCAAGGATGGTTTCCTTGTTTAAAGCGTTTAATTTCTTAGGTCGGTTGATGGTTATTTGAGCAAATCCGGCTCTCTTTTCGAGCAGTATATTATCGAATTTCATTTATAAATTTTTTGAGTTTATTCCTTTGGTAAAATTACGGTAAAAATTGTACCAATTCCTTTTTTAGAACTAAAAGTAATGGTGCCTTGATAGGCTTCAATAATGTTCTTTATCATGGGCAGCCCAAGTCCCATTCCGCTTGATTTCGTGGTAAATTTAGGCTCAAAAACAAGCTCTTTTACGCTATCATCAATGCCAATTCCATTGTCTGAAACTACTATTTTAAAATTGTCTTTCTCAGTAGTTAATTCGACATCAATGATCGGGTTTTCTTCGTTTTTACATGCCTGAATAGCGTTTTTCACCAAATTGGTGACAATTCGAATCAATTGGGTTTTATCGAGATTGGCAAAGATCTCATTTTCTGAAAACGAGTATTTAATATACTTCTCACTAAAAATTTCCAGGGCCAACTTTACAACATCTACCACTTCAATTCGCTCCTTCTTTACTTTTGGCATTTTGGCAAAATCAGAGAATGCCGATGCAATAGAGCTCATCACATCAATTTGTTGGATTAAGGTATTGCTATAATCCGCTATTTTTTCTCCGGCTTTAGGATCTTCAGGATTGAACTTTCGTTGGAAATTTTGCACGGTCAATCTCATTGGAGTCAACGGATTTTTAATTTCATGGGCCACTTGTTTTGCCATTTCTCGCCAGGCATTTTCCCGTTCAATTCGCGCAAGTTTTACAGCACTTTCTTCAAGCTGGTCAATCATATCGTTATAGGCCTCTACCAACACTTCAATCTCGGTACTTGCATTGTCTAAAATAATTTTCTGATTGATTTTATTCAAGCGAGTTTCCTTCATTTTATCCGATATCGTCTGAATGGATCTTGTGATGTAGCTTGAAAGGAAATAGGCCAGTGCAATGGCAATGAAAAACATCAGTAAGTACACCAAGCCAAGACGGGTAATGAACTCTTTTAATTCATATTCAATTTCTGAGTTATCTTGGGTAAACTGGATTTCTAAGATTCCGATTCGCTTAAATTTCGGGTCGTTGATATAGGTATAAGAGGTTTGATAGCTAATGCCATTTTTCTCATTATTCTTCAGCACTCGGTGGTTGGAATTTAAGGCTAGCTCATTGACAATTTCTTCAGGAAGCGGTTGAATTTCCACTTCTTCAAACACATTTCCGATAGACGTTTTTAAGAGTTTTCCCTTTAGGTCATAAATGGTGATGTTCAATTTATTGATGGACGAAATCTCATAAATCCGATCTTGAAATATTTTAGGAAGGTTTTCGGTATTTACCGGATAGGAAGTCTTGTTCTTTAATTCGAGTTCAATGGTTTCTTTTGAAATCGTTTCTTTTCGTTCAAAACGCTGAATGTTGTAATCTCTGGTCTGCTCGTCATATTGAAAAATAGTAACCACCAAAATAAGAACCGATGCCAGTAATACCAGCAGAATCATGGATAGGAAAATCCGGTTTCTTAGGGAGATATGTTTTGGTTTCAACGAGCTAATTATTTTATAATTTTTGTTTTCATGGTAAGTAAATCATCGTATTCGCCATCTTCGTCCCAATCAAATTTACTAATACCTTTAAAACCGCTGTTCGTAGGAATTATTTCATAGCCCACTTGAATGGATCTTCCACCATAGAAAAAATCAACATAGAGTGAGTCATTCTTAAACTGCCATGTACCTTTGGTTTTATCAAACTCTTTTCCTTCTTGGTCCACAAACCATGCCGAAAAGGTGCCATCGGAGAAGTATTCCGATCTCGCAATGCGGGCCGGATTGTTTTCAAAGGTATCTTCAAAAACTGCTGTTGAATCCGATTTCATGGTGGTAGGCATTTCAATCTTGAGATAAGTAGTTTCCCATTTGTTGACCATCGAAAACTTGGTGCTTTTTTTCTTAGAGCAGCCTAAGAAAACAAGTCCAATGAATGCTAATATGAATAATGATTTCTTCAAACCAAAAATTTTGACTTAAAGATACGGAAATGAAAGTCTTTCCCTTGTTAAAATTATCCTTCCACTGCTTTTTTAGAAAGCGGAACAAAGGTTTTTCTGAATTTAATAATCAATGGTGCTCCTCTCGCGATGATCCATAGTGTAAAGGCAATCCAGATTGCGAACAACTTTAAATCAAAGTAATCCGATACCAATAAACTCGGTAAAAACACCAAGGCCGTCGAGAAAATCAGCACATTTCTGAGGTATTTCATCTCGCCCATCCCTTTGAACATTCCGTCAAAAATAAAGGTGACCGCACTAACAGGCAAGGACAACAAAACCAACCAAAAAACATTGTAAAACTCCTCTAATACAAGGACCTCTTGGGTAAATATTTTCCCAATAAACGAATACAAAAGAAGTCCGGTCAAGGCCATGATAAGTCCGGTCACGAGTCCATACAACAATAGTTTCCGACTCAAATCTAACAACAGTCCGTATTGTTTTGCTCCTAGTAGTTTTCCACTTAAAATATTCCCAGCACTCGCAAAACCATCAATCATAAAGGCAGCCAATAACCACAAATTAATGGTAATGGTATAGGCCGCAATGTATTCTTTACCGTATGAAGTAGCATAGGCCGTTGCGAAATACAAGGCAATATTCAGTGCAATGGTTCTCACGAACAAGTTACCCACCATATTCAGCAAACGCCTAATCTCTGGGTGGAACGGAAGTCTAATTTTAAGTTTAATGTTGGTTTTCCGCAGCAGTAAAACCACCGAAATGATTGCCATAGTAACCTGAGCGCAGACACTTGCATAAGCCGCTCCTTTGATGTGCATCGCCGGAATCCAACCATCAATTCCATAAATAAAAATGACATCTAAAACGATGTTCACCACAGTTCCAATGATGGCAATAATCATCGGAATGAAAGTATTCTGCAGTCCTCGAAACACTCCGAAGATCGCAAACACCAACAAGGCAAAAGGAAATCCGAATATTCGAATGTTGAAATAATCAACGCAGTATTCCAAGACCAGATCTTTGGCATTATACAGTTGAAAAATATATTCCGAAAATGGGTAAGTCAAGGCAATCACCAAAAGACTCCCTAAAACTACAATGGCAATAGCTTGTGCGGGAAGCTCTTTGACTTCATCAATCTTATTGGCTCCCAAATATTGTGATAGAATCGAAGAAATCGCACTTCGAATTTGTCCAAACACCCAAACAAGCATGGAAATAAAAGCACCTACAATACCCACGGCCGCAAGGCTTTCAGTCGCATTGAAGTCCATGTTCCCAATGATGGCCGTATCGGTAATCGATAAAATAGGCTCGGCGACGCCAGCAATTAGGGCCGGAATGGCTAGTCGGTTAATGTTTTTAAGTGAAATGTCTTGGACCAAGAAGTAAATTTTTTGCAAAAATACGAGTAAAGAGAGGAGTGAAAAAATTAGTTTTCTTTAAAAAAGACTAATTTTGTGGTCAAATTCAATCGATATGAAACATATTCTAGTTCCCATTGGTTCCACTGAAAGTGCAAAAAACAGTTTGCAGTATGCCATAGATTTTGCCTCCGTTATCCAAGCAAAGGTTTTTGTATTTAGAGCATATAGTGGATTGAACAAGGCCGGGGCTATGATTGATGTCAACGCAATTTTAGAGCGTGAAACAAACCTCTACATTAAAACCATGGTCGATGCAGTAGATCGAAGGGACGTGGAGGTAGTGATGGTTGCCGCCAGAGGAAATGTTGTCGATAGTGTGGCCTCCATTAACAACGAATTGGGTATCGATTTGATTATTGTTGGAGCCAAGAGCAATAGTTTTAAAGAGGAATTGTTTTTGGGAAAAACAGCCGGAAGCCTGGTCAAGCAGACAAAAATTCCGCTACTCACCGTTCCTGAGCACTTCAAGTTTACGCCGATTAAAAACGTTCAACTAGCCTTTAAATCGGGAATTATTGAAAACAAATCAGCCATTGCGCCATTGTCTTTCTTAAAAGATAAGTTCCAGGCTTCTTTGAACCTCTTATTTGTAAAAACACCAAGCTTTACAGAGGCCGATGGGGTTATTGACGAAAGTTTGGATGGTTTAAAAGACACTCTAACAAATTCAGAAAATGCGACTACCTACCAAGGTGTGTTAGAGCATTTGAATAGTGCCACTCCTGATTTGCTATGTGTCTTTACACGCAAAAGAGGATTTTTTCAAAAACTATTGGAAAAAAACACCATCAAAAAAGAGGAATTCTTTGTGAATATTCCGCTTTTGATCTTGAAAGGAGCTTAGTACCTAGCCTCCAAATTCTCAACGAAAGATTCGAGTGATATCATTTCGGTGATATAGCTTTTCAACGCTGTTTCAAAGGCATTCAGGCGTTCCTTGGTGATTGTATTATCTGCAACTGTTCTAGAAGATGAAAAATTAATGAGCTGGAGACCCGATTTCAGTTTTTTAAAGGAAATATTTCCCGCAACCATGGGTTTTGCAGTGTCAAATTTGTTTGAGTTTGCCACCATTAAAGCATAAACGAATAATTGAATTGCTTTGTGAAATTTTTCCTCTTTCAAATCCTCAAAATTGAGCACTTTTAAGTTTCCCGATTCCACTTTTCCCGTTTTATAATCGATTACCCGAAGTGTTCCGTTCAATTCATCAATTCTATCAATTTGACCCTTTAAAACAACTGGAAAATCAAGTCCTTCTATTGTAATTTCCGTCTTATAATCTGCCTCCAAACTGAGAATCTTCAAAGCATTGTTCTCATCTGATAGTAGTTTTTTCTCCGCGTTCAAAAAGTTCTTTATATAGCTCTTGGCCACTTCAAAAATCAATCGGTTCTTACCCTCTCGAATGTTTCCTTCCCGAATTTCTCTCCCAAACATTTCAGAAATAATAGCCTGACTTTGATTTTGCATGTTTTCAATGTCATCGGCCTCTAAATATTTGTTTACAAATGGGGTGTATAATTTTCTAAGGGTTTCATGAATTACCGTTCCGAGTGTATTGGCCGCAATGGTCTCCTCCACTTCATCCGCTTCATGGATTCCCAATACATACTTCTTGTAAAAAGTAAGAGGGTTGTTCAAAAAGGTGGTAATGGCAGTGGATGATAAACCACGTGCAAGGTGTTTTTGTAACTTTTGATATATTTCTGGATTGCGATCAATCGTCTTGGCAACTACTTTTTCCGTGGTTACTTTGGGTGCAATAGAAATGTTTTTAATTGAGGGTTTTAACAACTCCAATTGCATTAAGAACCTACTTTTTTCACCTTGTCCGAAGTCATCGCTTACCGAATTGAAAAGGAGGTAAACCTTTTTTGCACGGGAAATCAGGCGGAAAAAGTGATAGGAAAAAATTGCGTCTTTTTCTTTATAGGTTGGCAAACCATAAGCTAGTTTGACATCGAAAGGGACAAATGAATTGGCGTTGGAATTTTTTGGCAAGATTCCTTCATTCACTCCTGTGATAATTAAATTCTCAAAATCCAAAACTCGTGTTTCTAGCATTCCCATGATTTGAAGTCCCATCAAAGGTTCGCCCTGAAAGAACAAACTTTCTTTTCCCAGATATCGATCAAAGAAATATTGCAGCGTTTTTACATCTCCCAAGTAATTCAATTGGTGATCTAAGGATTTGATCTGTTTGAAAATCGTATAAAATCGAAACAAAGACTCTTTCTGAACAGGTGCTGCCGTCACCTTTAAAATATCGATAAGATTGATGAATCGATCTATGAATTTTGGAACGGATAGAAAGGCAGAAAAGAGAAGTTCTAAAATTGATTTGAAGGTATCACTACAGTTCGCAAAATTGTCCTTGATATAAGCATCAGACAAAAATGTACGATTCGTTTTGTGAATCTTTTCTACAAAACTGCTAAGAATTTGTTTGGTGTTATCATCCATCACAGTACCCAAGGCAGGATGATTCAAGAGCAAAAGCACATCTTTGAAATAAAAAACAGCGTCTCTGTCTTTGTGCATTTGTAAAATCTTTGAAAAGAAACTAGCGATGGGCAGGTCTTTCAACTGGTATCCCATAGTAATGTTAACACCTGCAATGTTCTTGGGAATGGAATTCAGTACAATGGGTAATACCGATTCGTCTCCAAGAACCAAAGCTGTATTTGTAGCAGATTCCGAGTTCTCTAGGATTTGACTTACCGCCTTTATTTGAGATACTTCTTTGGTAGTTCCTACCACCTGAATATCATTCAGTTTTTCGAAGTTGTCTGCACCGATTTTTACTTCTTTGCCTTGGTAGTGTTCCCAGCTCTTTAGGTATTTGTTAATGAACCTGGCACATTGATGTCCCTTTTCTAGAAAAACGCGATCAATATCCCAATAGATTTCGGATTCGTTATGACGTAAGGTTGTAGTGATCAATTGTTCCTCGGCCTTGTTGAGTGCATTGAATCCCAAAAAATAGAAGCTATGACTGCTCTTCTGGTCTAAATACTCGGCAATACCCTTGACTGCTTCTCGGTAAATCAAGCCCTGGTAACCTTGTTTGGTCTGCAATAATTGCTCATAGAGCTTTGCGTAAAGAGGGTGTAATTTTTCCAAGAAGTATTGATGGCTCTTGATCAAATCCGTCTCCTGAAAGGTTCCTGTGACCGACCATTTGCGAAGCCTTTGAATGTCTCTTAAATAGTCAAAAATGCTTTTGATGTCCACTAAATATTGATCGATCTCGTTGAAATCATTCAATACTGTAGGGGCCCAATCAATAAATTTTTGAAAGGATTCAGGACTCTTTTCGGTTTCTAAATAAATTCCATAGAATCGAAATAACAATTCGGTGGTTTCGACCTTTCGAAGTTTGGTGATGTTCCCAATCCAATCTTCAATAGTGAATACTTCGGGCAGAAAGCCAATTTCTACTTTGGATTTTAAAGCGTTCTTCAGAAATATCTTGGCTCGTTGCGAAGGCAATACAATGCACACATCCCGCAGTGATTGATGCTGTTGGATAATGTCGTCAAGAGATTCAGAAATAAAGGTTTGCATGAGTGATCTATGGCAATTCTAAATTACAAAATAATTACCTTTATGTCTTACTAAAATGACCCTTGTGAAAGATCAGTTAAACGTTGTTGGGATTCAGGCCGATTTGGTTTGGGAAGACCCGAAAGCCAATCGAAATTATTTTGAAAAAGAAATACGAGAGCACTCCAAAGAGACCGATTTAATTGTTTTACCAGAAATGTTCACCACAGGTTTCTCAATGAACGCTTCAACATTGGCAGAAGACAAGGAAGGCGAAACATTGATTTGGTTGCAACAAATGGCTGCTGATTGCGATGTTGCCCTAATTGGAAGTATCATTTATACAGAAAATCAACACTTCTTTAACCGATTGTTCTTTGTGGAACCAAATGGGCAAACTCACACTTACGACAAACGTCATACCTTCACTCTTGCCGGTGAACATGAGGTCTATCAAAGTGGATCAGAACTCTTACAAGTTTCCTACAAAGGTTGGCAGATTTGTCCATTGATCTGCTATGATTTGCGCTTTCCTGTGTGGTCAAGAAACACCACTGATTACGACCTATTAATCTACATTGCAAGTTGGCCCGTTAAAAGAGTTAATGCCTGGGACACCTTGTTACAAGCAAGAGCCATTGAGAACATGAGTTTTGTGGTTGGGGTGAATCGAATTGGTAAAGATGCCAACAATTATGAGTATTCAGGTCATTCGGCAATCATCGATTATTTGGGTGAATCTATGTCGAACCTTGCTCCGAATCAGGTGGGAATTGTAAAGGCTAGATTGGAAAAAAAGGATTTGCTAAATGTTCGTGAGAAGCTAGGTTTCTTGAATGATAGAGATCAATTTACGATTGAATGATCTTGCTTTTTATTCGCTCTTCCGTAATTTTTAAAACCTCCTCGAGTTTTGTTTCTTTCAAAGAAATGGGTTCGTGAACTTCGAGAGTTAAGGGCGAAAATACACCTAGTGGGAATTTCCCATACTTGAAAATCTTCCAAGAATTATTCACGGTTAATGGGACCACATATGCCTCTGGATTGTGATTAAAAATCGTTTTTAACCCGCCATAAGCAAAGTTTTTGGGTTTGCCATCCCTACTTCGGGTGCCTTCCGGAAAAATAGCGGCAGACCACTTATTTTCATTAATTCGCTTGGCAAACTTTTCCAGTTCCCGAATAGCTTGATTTCGATCTTTTCGATCAATCAAAGCCGCACCACCATACTTCAAGTTGAATGAAATGCTGGGTATTCCCTTACCCAATTCGATTTTGGAAACGAATTTGGGTACATGCTTTCTTAAGTACCAAATAATCGGAGGAATGTCAAACATGCTCTGGTGGTTGGACACGAATACAATGGTAGTGTTTTCAGGAATCTTATACGGATTTTTAAACCGGACCACAACCCCTAGGAACAACAAAGATTTCACCAAAAACCAGTTCAATACATCCACTACTTTCTGATGAGCATTTTGTCCGAATATATTGTACCCAATCCACTGTAGAGGATGAAATACCAATAGAATCAGGTAAAATACAAGCCCGAAAATTGGCGTAAGTATGTAACTAATTAATTTCATTAGAAATCAAACCAATTGGACCAAGGAATTCTAAGTAAAATTAAAAACAAAGCAATTGCGTAAAAGGTAAAGATGGTCTTGAACTTTGCTGCATCTTCCGTTTTCTTTTTGTGTTTGGACCAGCCAATAGTGATTAGGGCAATGGCAATGATCATGGTCAAAGGATGTTCTAAAGCAAGCAACCTTCCTGCACTATCAGACATCATTGCTCCAATGTTTTTGTGCCATCCCTGGTTGAAGTATACCACAAAGCCAATTAAAAGCTGGAAATGGCTTAAAATAAGGGTAAATAAGGCCAAACGTAGGTCTTTATCGGTGAAGGACTTTTTCTTTACCAAACCCAATAGGGAATTCCCTACGGCTAAAATGAGAACTAGGAGGACCAAATAGGCCCAATACGAATGAATCTGAAGCATGGTTTCTTAATTTTTGACAAATGTATTTAATTTTGGAGTATAAAAAAACCACCTCAATTGAGGTGGTTTTATATCTTAAATGATTCTGGTTAGAAGTTGTAAGAAACTGCGAAGTTCCAAGTAGTTCCGAAACCGAACCATACATTGTTTCTAGTATCAATACCATTCCAAGTTCCAGAAGCAACAGTATCCAATCTTGAAACTGAATCACCTGGACGAATAGAAGTACTCGCTTCAGCGATGTAAACAGTATCAAAGATGTTGTTTACGTTAGCTCTGAAGTTCAAGTTGCTATCGTTAGAGAAATCCCATCTGTAGCTCGCACCTAAGTCAGTTAACGAGTAGTTTGGTAATTTCAATGCACCTCTGTTGTTTGGTGTATCAAACTCAGTATCTAACACACTAAAGTCAGCATATAAGTCTCCAGCATATCTCCAGTTTACATCAACACTAAAGTTGTTGAATGGAGAATATCTCAAGTTCAAGTTAGCTGTAGTTTGTGCCGCATCACCAACTTTTACGTCACCAAGATAAAGGTTTTTCTGCTGAGTATTGGTAGGTACACCAACTTCAGTGATCACACCTTCTGCATCCTCGGCATATTTCCAGTCGTTAATAGACGCCATCGCTGTTAATCTCAAGTTGTCGGTAATGTCGAAGAAACCTTCAATTTCAATACCTTGGTGTCTTTGGCTTACGTTATCCCAAATAGCAACACCGTCTTGACCTGCACCAAAGAAATCAGCGAATCCTTGAGTCTCAACTCTATCAGACCATAAAGTACTATATAAGTTTACGTTGATACGTACACCATCTTTCTTGAAACCATAACCTAACTCTAAAGAAGAAACAGTTTCGTTTTGGATGTCAGGATTGATATCATTCGCAAAATTTGGGAATACTCCGTCAAATAATGGCTGTCTTTTGATGAAGCCTGCATTGAAAAATACATTGTTGATTTCATCAAAGTTGTAATTCGCACCACCTTTGATATATCCACCTGTAAAGCTTGCAACATCACTTGTTACGTTTGTAGGCGAAGCAAAGAAGTCAAGTCTTTGGTAGTCTTGGTTAGAAACACCAGCTTGTACAACAGCAGTTAATTTATCACCATCATCATACTCTACCATTCCGTTAACACCTTGCCAGTTTACAATACCATCGTTGTTATAGTTGATCTTGTTTCCGTTTTGTCCAATGTTGTTGAATGGAGAAGCTTTGTAAGTCTCAGTTAAAATAATACCAGAATCTAAGCTTCTGTTACCTGTACTATAGTAAGCATCTAAACCTAATAAGTCATTTAATACTCTGTAGTGGTAAGCTCTATAAGCTCTTAAATCAACACCTACGCTGTAAGTAAATTTCTCAGTCTCATACTTTAAGTTAGAGATGGCACCATACCAGTCGTGAGAGTTTACAGAAGCTCTACGTACCAATACTGCTCTGTTTACACCATCATTTCTGAATCCGTTAGAACCAATAAGTAGTCCAGCATAAGCTCCTCTACCAGCTCCACCTGTATAACCAGAAGTAGTTGAACGGTTTACAGCAACAACTCTATCATAATCAATATAGTCTTGTGGACCAACTCTTGTTCCTCTACCTGCAGCTACGTGTGCGGTTAAATCTCTTCTGAATGGGAAGTTATCAATGTCTGCGTTACGGAAGCTATTTCCACGAGCACCTGTTCCACCTCCACGACCCCAAGAGCCATAGAAAGAAGATGATAAAGACAAGTTGTCGTTAATGTTCCAGTCCCAGTTAAAGGTACCGATTGGTTTGTTGTAGAAGTTTCTTCTAATGTTATACTCCTCACCTCTTAACATACCCCAGTCAGCGTTGAATCTTCTGTTGATTTCTTCAGAACCACCGAAATTTTGATAATCTCTAATAGACAATCTAGTAGTTCTTTGGTGGTGCCACTGTCCAGCTCCAGTAAATGTGAAGTTGAAAGCGTGCTCGTCAGAAGGCTTGTAACCTAAAGATACGAAGTAAGTAGTACCCTCACCAGAAGTTCCGTCAACATAACCGTCTCCAGACCATCTACCTAATAACATACTAGCAGACCATCCGTTTTCGTTTAAACCACTGTTATAAGATATAACGTTTTTCATGTAACCATCGTTACCAATCATAGATAAGATTCTACCACCTTCTTCTTTTTCAGTAGATTTTGTTACGATAGTAACAGTACCACCTACAGAAGGTACAGCTAATTTAGAAGCACCTAAACCTCTTTGGATCTGGATTCCTGAAGCAACGTCAGATAAACCTTGCCAGTTAGACCAGTAAACCCATCCGTTTTCCATATCATTCACCGGCTGACCGTTGATGATGAAAGAAGTGTTTCTTTGGTTAAATCCTCTTACGTTAATTCTAGAGTCACCATAACCACCACCCTGTCTTGTAGCATATACAGAAGGAGTTGTGTTTAAGATCTCTGGAAATTCTAAGTTACCTAACTTAGTTTGGATTTCCGACGCTCTAATGGTAGAAGCAGCAATTGGAGTTTTTCTTTCTTGAACTAAATCAATAACCCCTTTACCTACTACTACAATCTCGTCTAATAAATTTCCTCCAACAACCATCTTCACAGTTCCGATGTTGCTTTTAGAAGAAGAGAATGCTACCTCTTGGTTGTTGTAACCTAAATAAGAAATAACAATTACACCAGAATTTGAAGATGCGTTTAAAGTAAACTTACCGTCAAAATCTGTTTCTGTTCCGTTTTGTGTTCCTTTCTCTTGAACACTTGCGCCAGGTAATGGTTGATTGTTTTCATCAACAACTGTACCTGTTACTTTGGTTTGAGCAAGTACTGTAGCAGCTACAAAAAATAGGGCTACGAATAACAAGTTCTTCACGTTTTTCATTTTTTTAAAATTTGATTAAAGTGCTATGCAAAATTCATCCATTTGCCTAATTGTAATGTTAAGCCAATGTTAAGTTTTAACAAATAATTAATAATTTAAAAGTAATCAAAATAAAGCAATATGCTGATTTTTAGTCAATTACTTATCAACAGTCTTGTTAATAAGACTTAAAGAAATTATGAAGTAAATAATTAGGCGGATTATTGCTCTTTATTTAGCAATTTTTTGGCCATTTCTTTTCCTAATTCCACACCAAATTGATCGAAACTATAAATATTCCATAATATCCCCTGAGTGAAAATTTTATGTTCATAAATAGCAATCAATTTACCCAATGCTTCTGGAGTAAGTTTGTCAAATAAGATGGCAGTACTAGGTCTATTTCCTTCAAAAACTTTAAACGGCAATAATTTCTGAATCAAATCTTCGTCATTAGACGTTTTTAATTCCAAATGCACTTCTTGCTTGGTTTTTCCGAAGGCAAGCGCATTCATTTGTCCGAAGTAATTGGCCATTAATTTTTTGTGATGGCTTTCCAATCCATGTAAGGATTCTTTGAATCCAATAAATTCTGTGGGAATCAACTTGGTTCCCTGGTGCACCAATTGCATAAATGCATGCTGCATGTTGGTTCCCGTACTTCCCCAAATAATGGTTCCTGTTTGATAGTCTACAACCTCTCCATTACGATCTACACCCTTACCGTTACTTTCCATAATGGCCTGTTGTAGATAGGCAGGTAATTTGGACAAATATTGTGAATATGGTAAAATGGCTTCACTTTCAGCCATAAAAAAGTTGTTATACCAAACACTAATCAATGCCAGTTGAACGGGAATGTTATTCTCGAAAGATGTATTTCTAAAATGTAAATCCATCGCCTCTGCACCGTCTAACAGTTTTCGGTAATTGTCAAATCCGACTGCCAAGCTAATGGACAACCCTACGGCAGACCAAAGCGAAAATCTTCCGCCCACCCAATTCCACATTGGAAAAACATTGTCTTTGTCAATTCCAAATCGGCGAACAGCATCCAAATTGGTTGAAACCGCCACAAAATGCTTCGGAATGTCAAAAATCGTTGCCGATTTCAAGAACCAATTTTTAATGGTTTCTGCATTACTAATGGTTTCTTGCGTCGTAAACGTTTTGGAAACAATGATGAATAAGGTGGTTTCTGGATCCAAATGCTTGATTACCTCCGATACGTGATCACCATCAACATTAGAAACAAAATGAACGTTCAAATGATTCTGATAGAACTTTAAAGATTCTACCACCATATCTGGACCTAAATCCGAACCTCCAATTCCAATGTTCACCACATCGGTTATGGATTTTCCTGTGTATCCTTTCCATTTGCCAGAAATAACTTTTTTAGAAAAACTCTTGATTTTTCTTAAAGTGGACTGAATCCTTGGCTTGATATTCTTTCCATCTACCAACACAGGTTCTTCTGAAGTGCTTCGTAAAGCCGTATGCAATACTGCGCGCCCTTCCGTTTCATTAATTTTTTCTCCTGTAAACTGACTTTCAATGGCTCCTTTCAAATCTACCTCTTCTGCTAAAGAGATGAGCAAATCCATGGTTTCTTTGGTGATTCTATTTTTAGACAAATCAACCGAAAGTCCGTCTGTGCTCAGCGTAAAATCATCCTTTCGAGACGAATCTTTAAAAAGTTCTTTCAATTCAAGATTTTGAACTTCTGAAAAATGTTGATTTAATTTTTTCCAGCTTTCAGTTTTGGTTGGGTTGATATTTTGTAAAGCCATAATTTTTAAAGTGCTAGTTTTTCTTTCACAACATCGGGTTCATAGACCTCCAGTTTGCCATAATCAAGTTGATATTTCAATGGAGCTATGTGCTTTAAGTATTTTTCTTTGATTGCTTTTGGCAAGGGTTTGGCAGGAGGTAGTTTTTCTCTCAACGGATCAACCTGTCGGCCGTTTTTCCAGAATCGGTAACAAACATGAGGGCCACTGGTATTTCCGGTCATTCCTACCCAACCAATCACATCGCCTTGCTTGACGTAATCGCCTCGAGAAACCTTTCTTCGTTTCATATGAAGGTACTGGGTAGAATAGGTGTTGTTATGTTTGATCTTTACATAATTTCCATTTCCGCCTCTTCTGGCCGATTCGCTCACCGTTCCACTTGCAGTGGCAATTATTGGCGTTCCTACTTTGGCGGCAAAATCGGTTCCTCGATGTGGTCGAATTCTATTTCCGTAGTAGGCAATTCTTCTTCTAAGGTTGTATCTTGAAGAGATTCGGTATTGAAATTTGATGGGTGACTTTAGAAATTGTCTTCGCAACAAATCCCCTTCGGCATCGTAGTAATCGGGAATCTGTTTGATGGAATCCGCGATGTATCGAAAGGCATACAAGTTTCTTTTCTTGTGGTTGAAAACCATTCGTTTCACATTGCCATATCCTGCAAAAGTGGTGTCGTCAATGAATTTTTCTTCATAAATGATCTTGAAGGAATCTCCTTTCTGGAGTCGATAGAAATCCAAGGTCCATGCATAGATATCTGCCACGGTGTAGGTCAATCCTGGTCGAATGCCCAAACTGTCCATGGTTACAGAAAAATTATTGTAAATCACTCCAGTAACTTCTTTCTCTACCGTTTTGATTGGTTTGGCAAACCGCTCAGCTGTGATGATGGAATCTTTAAAATCAACAATGGTTGCGTTGATCTTGTCGTGCTTGTATATAAATACCTGCGCCTTTTCCAATGAATCATTGCTCGCTAAAATGGTGTACGGTTTTCCGGCACGAACCCTACGAACATCAAATTCTTCTTTTACTGTAGCGGCAATTTTATTGATAACCGGATAAAACACATGATGACGATCTAAGATTTCACCAAAACTCTCACCACTTTTGATGGTGTCTTGAATAACCTTGTACTCATCAAAATTGTATCCGAATTGAATATTGGGCTTGGGCTCTTCTTTGATTATTGGAGTTTCTTCCTTCTTAGAGTCGCCACAGCTCCAAAATAAAATAGTCGTTATAAAAATTACGATTGCTCTTTTCAAGAAAAACGTATGATTTATGCCCTTTGATTAGGTCTCAAAAATACAAATTAAAGTGAATGGATGGCAAAAAATGATGCGGACTTAATTATAGATTTTTTTAAAGGAATGTGCCAAGCCTTTATAAGCTTCCAATTCCGCTCTAAGAGAGCCAACAGCCAAATTTGCCTTTAACTTGATGGGTATTTTGTTATCATCGGCAGTAATCCAAATAGTAACACTTTCTTTTTCCTTAAAAATACGACCTGCTTGAACCAACGGAACAAACTTCATGGTTTTTACCCTTCCCTTCCGAATTTTTAAATCTTCGTTGCCAATGTAGCGCAACTTAAAGTTGTAGGTTTTTGCGTCTAAGAACATATCGAGCTTGATTTCATCTCCGGGTTTCATCGAGCTAACGTCCAGATTCCTTAAAAAGTAAAAGGATGACAACATATCTTGCACCGCTTTGAAATCAATCAAGGTGTCTTTCTGCTTTAAAAAATCTTGAACTAGTGCCTTATTGGTATCGTGATTGAAGGTGGTGTGCACATGTTTTTTATAACCTCCTTCGTTTATTTTTCTTTTAAACAAATAAGGAAACACAGAGTCTTTATCAAAATAACTTTGATAATCATCTTCTACTTTGAAGAACCATTTGATCATCCCGGTGGTCCATCCTTTTCCAGTCGTATGAAAAACCTTCTTCCCGTCAATTTCAGTTTCTTCAACTGACAACTCCGCAGTACCGGCACGTAAAAATCCGCTATAACTCATTTTATAGCGTAACCATTCACCAGAGGTAAAGGCTTGCTTTTCCGATTTTGTTTGCGCTAAAGCACTGAGCGATAGAAATAAAAAGAAGATGGCTTTTTTCATATTATCTTCAAACATATAAAAAAGGGATGACAATTATTGTTCCACAATTAAAAAGTCCCCCAATTTTTCAACTCTTCTTCAGACCATAAAAACGGATAGAAAATTCTTCGTTGGTACTTTGGATGAAGGTATTTACGCCAGCTACTACCTCCTGTTGCTTCCAACTCTTTTTCGTCGCCACCCAAGTATTTACCAGCTGCATTGTAATGAGCCATCACCCACTTCACATTAACTGTGTAATCATAATGTCGCATTGCTTTGACCAAGTCTTCATTTTCTTGCACCTCTTTGGGTAGCTGTTGAAACTTTTTGGATAGGTTGCAATCGTTGTAATCTTCCATAAAGTCGATGAAATCTCCAATGTACTTTTTATCAAAAAGCTTGATCAATATGGATTTCTCCCCAGTCTTATGATTTTTCCCAGCAGCCTGCCAATACAAGTGATCATAGGCGTTTTTAAAGGATGAATTTCGATCTATGGAATCGCGATAACGGGCATCAATTAAGTTGATCAATTCGGTTGAAGCGAATTCTATTTTTCGATACTGTGCCGACTGGAACCCACTTGCTGGAGTCAACGTATTTCTAAATTTTAGGTATTGCTCTCGATCCATTCCGTCTGCCATCACAGAAAATGAGCTGCACAGCATGTCAAAATACCGACTAATTCGGCTTAAGTGCTTGGTAAATTTCTCTGCGGAAACCTCTACTGGTTTTGCCACTTGATCTATTTCCCAAAGGATCATTTTAAACAAAAGTTCGTTTACCTGATGGTACATGATGAACACCATTTCATCAGGTTGGGTAGTTCTGGGAGTTTGTAATCCTAATAATGCATCGGTTTGGATATAGTCCCAGTAAGTAATTGGTCTACTCCAAAGCAGTCCTTCCAACATCGAATTTAGAGGCACCCCTAACTCCTCGTATTTGTCGGCGATTGATTTAAGTATGTCGTCTTTTTCCATTGAGGTATGATAACGAAGAAGCAAGATAATTACATCTTGCTTCTGTATTTTTAGTTGATTTTATTCATTTTTTACAGCGTTCCTCTCTTGGCTTGCTCTCTCTCAATCGATTCAAACAAAGCTTTGAAATTTCCTGCTCCAAATCCTCTAGCTCCCATTCTTTGAATAATTTCAAAGAACAAAGTAGGTCTGTCTTCCACGGGTTTGGTGAAAATTTGCAATAGATAACCTTCCTCGTCGGCATCTACCAAAATGGACAATTCCTGCAATTTGGAAATATCTTCCTTCATGATTTCCATATGCTCACCCAAACGCTCCGGAATCATATCGTAATATGCCTGCGGTGGCGGTGGTAAAAATTCGATTCCTCTTGCGCGCAATTGCGATACAGTCTCAATGATATCATCGGTTGCAACGGCAATATGCTGTACCCCTTCTCCTTCGTAAAAGTCTAAATATTCTTCAATTTGCGATCTTTTCGCGGCCTCAGCTGGCTCGTTGATTGGGAACTTGATTCGTCCGTTTCCATTACTCATCACCTTACTCATCAATGCTGAATATTCGGTGTGGATTTGTTTGTCATCAAAAGACAAAAAGTTCACGAATCCCATCACGTCTTCGTACCATTTTACCCATTTGTTCATTTGACCCCAACCTACATTTCCTACCATGTGGTCGATGTATTTCAATCCCACAGGCGTTGGGTTGTAATCTGATTTCCACTCTTGGAATCCAGGCATAAAGGCACCTTTGTAATTCTTGCGTTCTACAAACATATGAACCGTTTCTCCATAGGTGTAGATTCCGGCTCTCACCACTTCTCCAAACTCATCTTTCTCAACCACAGGTTCCATAAATGATTTGGCACCTCTTTTGGTAGTTTCTTCATAAGCACTTCGAGCATCTTCAACCCATAAGGCAATGACCTTCACTCCGTCACCATGCTTAACGATATGATCGTTGATGGGCGATTTACTATTCAATGGCGTGGTCAACACCAATCGGATTTTATCCTGCTTTAATACGTAACTCACAGAATCCGTTGATCCTGTTTCCAAGCCGCGGTAAGCATGCGATTGAAAACCAAAAGCTGTTTTGTAAAAGTGCGCCGATTGTTTGGCGTTCCCAACGTAGAACTCTACGTAATCTGTTCCTAAAAGCGGTAAGAAGTCTTCCGCTCCTTCAAATATTTTTTCTAAACCGTAGTTTACTGATTTTATTTCTTTAGACATGTTTTTATATTTTGAAAATTGACCAATTTGAAAATCCTGACAATGACCTATCAAATTGTCAATTTGATTGATTGTTTTGTTATTCTAACCAAGATTTGTGATAATCATCGTCGGCGATTTTCATCGCTTCCTCGGTAACCTGAAGTGGCTTAAAGGTATCTACCATCACCGCTAACTCTTCTGTTTCAGTCTGACCAATACTTCGCTCAGTCGCTCCTGGATGTGGTCCATGCGGAATCCCAGCAGGATGCAGGGAAATATGTCCAGCATCAATATCATTTCGACTCATAAAGTCGCCATCTACATAATACAATACCTCATCAGAATCAATGTTGCTATGGTTGTATGGGGCCGGAATTGAATCTGGATGATAATCGTACAAACGCGGCACGAAACTACATACTACAAAAGCGTCCGTTTCAAAAGTTTGGTGTACTGGTGGTGGTTGGTGAATTCTACCTGTGATGGGCTCAAAATCGTGGATGGAAAAAGCGTACGGATAGTTGTATCCGTCGTACCCAATCACATCAAACGGATGCGATGCATATACCATTTCGATGATTTCGTCTTGTTTTTTCACCTTCATCAAAAAGTCTCCTATTTCGTTATAGGTTTCAATTTCGTGCGGTTGTCTAAGGTCTCTCTCGCAAAAAGGAGAATGCTCTAACAATTGACCGAACCAGTTTCGATATCTTTTTGGTGTGTAGATGGGTCTATAGGATTCTACAATGAACAAACGGTTGTCTTCCGTGTCGAAATCGATTTGATAAATGATTCCACGTGGAATTAACAAGTAATCTCCGTATTTAAAATCCAGATTCCCCATATGGGTTCTTAACTTTCCTGTTCCTCTGTGAACGAAAATCAATTCGTCAGCATCGGTGTTTTTGTAGAAATAATCTCTAAATGATTTTCTAGGTGCTGCCAAGATGATGTTGCAATCAGAATTGGTTAACACCACTTTTCTACTATCTAAAAAGTCGTCCTCTTGAGGTATCTGAAATCCTCTAAATCGATAGGATTTTATATTGTTGGCTTTGGCAACTTTTGGAGCAACCGAATATTGATTTCTGATCTCCTTCACCATGGTTGGGCGTTGCTCGTGATATAGATTGGAAGACATTCCGTCAAAACCAATGGTACCGAACAATTGCTCGTAATAAAGGCTTCCGTCTTCTTTTCTAAATTGGGTATGTCTTTTTGGTGGAATTTTTCCTAGTTTATGATAAAAAGGCATGTTTCAATAATTTAAATGAGTAAATGATTTAATAATGCAAGGCTCAATGCATCTGAAGGAAAAGATTCCTTCAAATGATACCCGATTATTATTCAGGATTCCTTTTGATTAGATTTTTAAGATAGAACAGTAAGTTCTCGAACATCTCAATCGATTTAGCTTGTTATACAAAGATATAAAATTAGCCTAGATGAAAGGGGCTTCATCGGCTGTCTTCTTTCAAACCAAAATGTATCAAAACAAAAAACCGATTCTAAAATTAGAACCGGTTTTTTTAAAGTTTGTTAGTGTTGAATCCTTATTCGGTAGGAATTTTTTCATCAATCATTTTCAATGGCATTCCTTCCATCAAATCAAAGATATCGATGATGCCTCTTACTACATCCTCTTCCTCTACCTGCTCTGTTACGAACCATTGTAAGAAGGTTTCTGATGCGAAATCATCAACTTGTCTTGATTTCTTGAATGCTTTATAAATAGATTGTGTTACTCCAATTTCCTGTTCTAGAGAAGATTCGAAAATGCTTCTCAAGCTTTCAAAATCATTGTTCACGTCTGCAACTGATGGAGAAATTGCCGCACCACCTGCTTCGTTTACAAATTTGAAAATCTTCATCCCATGCTCACGTTCTTCTTCAGCTTGTCTGTAAAAAAACTGAGCGCTGTTTGTCAATGATCTCTGGTCACACCAAGATGCCATTGCCAAATAAGAGGCCGAAGCTTTCATTTCAATAGCTATTTGTTCGTTTAGTAAATCCATCACTTCTGGATGAATAGACATTTGTTTTCTTACTGCTGTTAACATAGGGTATCGTATTTTATGCAAAAATAAGACTTTCACAGCACCTAAGTGGCTGTCAATCAAAATTTAGAGAAAGTCTAAATAAAATTCTAGCTTACACAAAGGTTGGGTGGGCTAGGTAAAAAATGGTTTCAATTTCTTCTTGCAAACCAATTAATTGAGGTACATCTAGAAGTACCAAATGCTCTCTGTCTGCCATGAACAACAAGATCATGTTAGACCCATTGATGGTTTGTTCCAAAACCTCGTGGGAAGTGTGTTTGTTCACTTGATTGCGAAGTGCTAACAATTGCGGGAAACTCAATAAAATAGATTTGTTGGCTATTTGTAATCGATACTTACAAAATGTAATCGCCTCCAACCGTATCTCTTGTACCTCTTGCACTTTGTTCATGATGCAAACATACAGCTTATTAAGAATAAATAAAAATTAACTTTCCGGAGCAAGTTCTACTTCTAATCCGTCTAATTCTGGAGTCATTTGAATCTGGCAACCAAGTCTGCTATTGTCTTCAACGTAAAAGGCTTCTGCAAGCATTAAATCCTCATCGGGTGTCATTTCAGGAAGTTCGTGATCTGATTTCACATAACATTGACAAGAAGCGCACATGGCCATTCCGCCGCACACACCGATGGTGCCTTCGGGAGCCAATTCATAAGAACGAACCACCTCCATGAGGTTCATCGCCATGTCGGTTGGTGCTAGAATCTTGTGTTCTACACCCTCTCGATCCGTTATTTTTATGGTAATGTCAGACATTATTCAATCTTCTTAACTACCGCCTTGGGAGCTTCCTTTTTGGTGCCGTCAAATCCTTCTACCCCTCCAACTGTGGTGTATTTCATCACGTGTTTCTTATCCGGATGAATTCTTTGGTAAGCACTTTGACACATGAGCGTTGCCTCGTGGAAACCGCATAGAATCAACTTTAGTTTTCCAGGGTAAGTATTCACATCACCAATCGCATAAATACCTGGAATGTTGGTTTGGTAATCCAACGCATTGTTCACCTTAATGGCGTTCTTTTCAATTTCGAGTCCCCAATTGGCAATAGGACCTAATTTTGGAGACAATCCGAAAAGCGGAATGAAATGATCTGTCTCAAGAACAAACTTCTCATCCTTGTTTCGAACAACAGTAACTCCAGTTACATGGGATTCACCGTGAATTTCTTTGACCTCAGCTGGAGTAATCAAATTGATCTTACCCGCATCTTTTAATTCCTGTACTTTTTCTACCGAATCTAAGGCTCCTCTGAACTCATTTCTTCGGTGTACCAAGGTAACTTCAGAAGCAACATCCGTTAGGAAAATCGACCAGTCCAAAGCAGAATCTCCACCACCCGCAATGACTACTTTTTTATCTCTGTAGATTTCAGGATCGCGAATGATATACTCAACTCCTTTATCTTCAAAATCTGCAATATTTGGAATAGGTGGCTTTCGAGGCTCAAAACTTCCCAAACCACCAGCGATAGCAACCACTGGCGCATGGTGTTTTGTGCCTTTATTTGTAGTGACAATAAAGGTATCGTCTTCTAATTTTTCTATGGTATCTGCTCTTTCACCAAGCGTAAATCCGGGTTCAAAAGACTTGATTTGTTCCATGAGTTTATCCGTCAAATCACCCGCCAAAATTTCTGGGTAAGCAGGGATGTCGTAAATGGGTTTCTTCGGATAAATCTCAGAACACTGTCCGCCTGGTTGCGGCAGGGCGTCAATTAAATGACATTTTAATTTTAATAAACCAGCTTCAAATACGGTAAAAAGTCCTGTTGGACCGGCACCGATAATCAAGATATCTGTTTTAATCATTATTTATTTGCCTGAATAATGGGGTAAAAATAAGTGTTGCGATAGTTTAAAAAACTGACAATTGTCAGTTAAGAAATATTAATAACCTCGGTAATCTGCGGAGCATATTTTTTGATAGTCGCTTCCACACCATTTTTCAAGGTCATTTGATTTACGGAACAACCCGTACATGTTCCTTCCAATTGAACTTTAACGATGGAATCTTCGATTCCAACCAATTTAATATTTCCGCCATCACTCATTAAAAAAGGACGAATCTCCTCTAGAGCTTTTTCTACGTTTATTGTTAAATCTTCTATAGTCATCACATTATTTTTTAACCGCACTACAACCACTCATGGTTGTAATTCTTACAATTTCTGTTGGGGGTAAATTTGCATTTCTATGCAGTAACTCGGAAACCATTTCTTTGGTGGTTTCTTTAAAAATATCTTCTAGCTTAGAGTTCTCTTGCAAGGCAACAGGATGTCCAACATCCCCTGCTTCTCTAATGCTTTGTACCAATGGAATTTCACCTAAAAACTTCACTTTCAAATCTTCAGACAAGTTTTTGGCTCCATCTTTCCCAAATATATAATATTTATTGTTTGGTAGCTCTTCTGGCGTAAAATAGGCCATATTTTCAATGATTCCCAAAACAGGAACCTGAATCGATTCTTGTTGGAACATCGCTACCCCTTTTTTAGCATCTGCCAAGGCAATATTTTGCGGCGTACTCACAACCACAGCACCTGTAATTGGTAAAGCTTGAACAATTGACAAGTGTACGTCTCCTGTTCCTGGAGGTAAGTCAATCAATAAAAAGTCTAACTCTCCCCAATCCGCATCAAAAATTAACTGGTTCAATGCTTTGGATGCCATTGGTCCTCTCCAAATAACCGCTTGATTCGGATTGGTGAAAAATCCTAAGGACAAAAGCTTCACCCCATAATTTTCAATCGGCTTCATTTTAGACCTACCGTTAACGTTCACAGAGAGTGGTCTTGCTTGCTCTACATCAAACATCAAGTGTTGCGACGGACCGTAAACGTCAGCGTCTAAAACACCCACCTTAAAGCCCATTTTCGATAAGCTAATGGCCAAATTGGAAGTTACCGTAGACTTTCCGACACCACCTTTACCAGAAGCAACGGCAATGATATTTTGAATATTCGGAATCTCCTTACCTCGAATTAAGTTGGGGTTTTCTTTTTCTTTCACCTCAACTTTTACATTCACTTTTACGTCAATCTTTTGATCCACTTCTCTGTGAATAGCGCGCATGATTTCAACCTCTATCTTCTTCTTCGCTTGCAAAGATGGATTGCTGATTGTTACATCAACGATAACTTCATCTCCGAATGTTACCACATTGGTCACATTTCCGTTTTCCACAAGATTTTTTCCTCCTCCTGGTTCAGTAATCTTTTCTAACGCGTTGTAAATGTCTTGCTTTTTAAAGGCCATTTTCTCGTTTTATTGGTTTGAAATGGGTTTTCATTTGCGCTGCAAAGATACGCCTTAATTAACAGATTATGAACAATTAAAAATGGTGAAAATTTATCTATCGATAGGTGAAAGTTATGTAGATAACTCGTGGTTTGGGTCCCAAAAAAACCGATCAAATTCTTGGATTTGATTGTCGATTACAACAATGCCCTCATTTTCCAATAATTGCTGCATCAAATTGGTACCATCGAAGTGATGTTTTCCAGTAAGTATGCCTTTTCGATTGACCACCCGATGAGCCGGTACGTCCTTGGTGTGTGAGCTGTTCATCGCCCAGCCTACCATTCGAGCAGAGCCAGCCGTACCAAGGTATTTAGCGATGGCTCCGTAAGAAGTCACGCGTCCTTCAGGGATAAGGCGAACCACTTCATATACTCTTTCGAAAAAACCAGTTTTTGTATCCATGGCATAAAAATACAATTAATTCTATTTTTAAATTCGCTAGGAAAGACGATGAATGCTTGCTGAATGTTGTAACTTTGCCTACTCAATTTTTGAAATTGATTACACTCAATAACATCTCAGAATTTAAGGAAGACGAAGGTACTTTTGTCACCATTGGAACTTTTGATGGCGTACATTTTGGTCATCAGCGCATTCTTGAAAAACTGGTTTCAGATGCCAAAGAAGCTGGCAAAAAAACGTTATTACTCACCTTTTTTCCGCATCCGAGAATGGTACTGCAAAAAGACAACTCCTTAGAGCTGATCAATACCATTGAAGAACGCAAAACGTTACTTGAAAAAACGGGGTTGGATTATCTAATCATTCATCCATTCAGCCGGGAATTTTCAAGATTAACAGCTTTGGCTTTTGTTCGTGATATTTTGGTGAATCAATTCCACGTTTCGAAACTTTGCATCGGTTACGATCATCACTTCGGAAAGAATCGTGAAGGCAACATCGATCAGCTAAGAGAATACCAAGGCTTGTACGATTTTGAAATTGAGGAAATCGCAGCCCAAGATATCGACGATGTGTCAGTGAGTTCTACCAAAATCAGAAGAGCCCTCGCTGAAGGTAATATTGCTACGGCCAACAAATATTTGGGTTATCACTTTATGATCAACGGAAAAGTGGTTAACGGAAAACAGCTGGGTGGAAAAATTGGATTCCCTACAGCAAATATTGATGTTGAAGAAACCTACAAGCTGATTCCGAAAACAGGAGTTTATGTTGTGAAATCAATGCTTGGTAGTAAGACGGTTTACGGCATGATGAACATTGGCAAAAGGCCTACTGTAGATGGAAAACATCAAACCATTGAAGTCCATTTTTTTGATTTCAATCAGGATTTATACAACCAAAACATTCGGGTAGAATTACTCTATTTCCTTCGTGACGAACACAAGTTTGATTCGGTAGATGCTTTGATTTCACAATTGAAAAAGGACGAAATCACAGCCCGCGATTTCATTGCGAATTCCAATCTCCTTTAATTGCCACATTTTTAAGAAAATGTATCTTTGTGGGCTATAAATAACCCTTACCATGTTACAGGTTCAATACATTAGAGAACATAAGGACGCCGTCTTAAAAGGATTGGATAAAAGGAACTTTGCAGATGCCGAAAACATCCTAAATCAAGTAATTGAAATGGATGAAAATCGCCGAAACACGCAAAAACAACTTGACAGCACTCTAGCTGAAGGAAACAAACTGTCAAAAGAAATTGGTGCACTTTACAAGTCTGGCGAAGTACAGAAGGCAAATGAAGTAAAGAAACGGACGGGCGATTTAAAAGCCAAGTCTAAAGAGTTGGGTGAAAGCTTGAGCAATCTTGAGGAAGGACTAAAAGAACTTTTGTATCAAATTCCGAATGTGCCTAACGAACTTGTCAAAAAGGGAAGCTCTGAAGAAGACAACGAAGTAGTATTTGAACATGGAAGCATTCCAGAGTTAGCTGAAGATGCCAAACCTCATTGGGAGCTGGCCAAAGAATATGATATCATTGACTTTGATCTAGGTGCTAAAGTTACCGGTGCTGGTTTTCCTGTTTACAAAGGAAAAGGCGCTCGCTTGCAACGTGCATTGATCAACTATTTTCTCGATAAAAATACCGCAGCGGGATACCAAGAGGTGCAAGTGCCTCACTTGGTGAATGAAGCTTCTGGTTTTGCCACTGGGCAATTACCAGACAAAGAAGGGCAAATGTATCATGTAACCAATGACGATTTGTACTTGATTCCGACGGCAGAAGTACCCGTTACTAACATGTACCGGAATAGCTTGCTTCAAGAAAAAGACTTTCCAATCAAACTAACCGGGTATACACCTTGTTTTCGACGTGAAGCTGGAAGTTATGGAGCTCATGTTCGTGGATTGAATCGTTTGCATCAATTTGATAAAGTAGAAATCGTGCGATTGGAGCATCCTGATAATTCTTATGATGCCCTTACCGAAATGGTAGAACACATAAAAGGCATTCTTCAAGAATTGAAAATGCCCTACCGAATTTTGCGTTTGTGCGGAGGTGATATCGGGTTTACCTCAGCCCTTACCTACGACTTTGAGGTGTATTCAACCGCTCAAAAACGATGGTTGGAAATTAGCTCAGTTTCGAATTTCGAAACGTTTCAAGCCAATCGATTAAAATTAAGGTTTAAGAATAAAGAAGGAAAAAGCACTTTGGCGCATACCTTGAACGGTAGTTCGTTAGCGTTGCCGAGAGTGCTTGCTGGGTTGTTAGAAAATTGTCAAACAGCAGACGGAATAAAAATACCTGAAGTACTTGTTCCGTATTGCGGTTTTGACTTGATTGAGTAGGGATTAATTAGCGACCATAGATACGATCAAACTCTTGTATCTATTCATTTCGATTAATTTGTCAAAATAAGCGCTAATATTTCCGTTTCTCATGAATTCTTTTGATTGAGCCTTTGCTGCTTCGTATTTTTTGGTTAGATCTTTCATGACTGTTAATTTTTGGTTTATACTCTATAGACCCGATTTTTCGAAAATAGTTACAAAGGGCGTGCCAATTTTTAGGTTGTTTAATATAAATTTAACATTCCAACTAGCTATCTTTGATTGTATGAAGCGTCTGATCTTATTGATTTTATTGGTGTTTTCGCAAATTGGGTTTGGTCAAACCACCATCCAAAGCGATTATGCTTTGGCAGAAAATTATTTACGTCAATCAGAATACGAGAAGGCGATTCAGATCTATGAGCGACTGTATCGGAAGAGTCCTTTCAACACAACTTACTTGCAACGCTTGATTTCTTGCTATCAGCAAACCAATAAATTCGAAAAAGCAGAGGAAACCATTCGCAAGCGTTTGGAACGCAATGCAGACCTTCCCTACTTATATGTTTTTCTGGGATACAACTATGAGAAACAACAACAAAAAGAACTAGGAGAAATTGAATACCAAAGAGCTATTGAGAAAATTAAAATTAAACCCAATTATGCGGGTATTGTAGGCAGGCTCTTTAAAGATTTTAACCTATTGGACTATGCTATTGAAACCTATACAATAGCCATGGAGAAGAACAAAAACGCCAACTATAATTTTCAAATTGCCCAAATTTACGGGGAAAAAGGAGAGTTCGAAAAAATGTTCCAATCCTATGTCGATTTGGTAGACAAAAACGATAGTTATTTAGACCTCACCCAGCGGTTCACCAGCAGGTACTTGTCTGATGACCCTGATGATGAGATCAACAATCTATTTCGAAAAACGCTGCTCAAAAAAGCCATCACCAAACCAAAAAACGAATGGAACATTCTTTTAAGTTGGTTCTTCTCATTACAAGCTCAGTATGGAAAAGCGCTTCAGCAAGAAAAAGCCATTTATCAGCGGAAGCCAGGAGATTTGGCAGAGATTTTTAGATTAGGGCGTACCGCTTTCTATGCGGAAAGTTTTCCTGATGCTCTAAAATGTTTTCAATTCATCATCGCTAATACGCAAAATTCTGGAGAGCTCATTGAGGCCAACCTTTATCAGTTGAAAATTGGGGTTAAAACCAAGGCGGAAACCATCGAAGATCAATTCAATGACGTACTGTCTAAGTTTGGAGTCAATCAACAAACAATTCCCATTCAAATTGAATTGGCCGATTACCTCACATTCGGAAAAGGAACCCCTGAAGAAGGCCAGAAAATCCTTGAAAAAGCACTGACTCTTACCTCGTCAAGATATACCAAAGCGAAGATTCAATTAAAGCTGGGAGATATTTTAGTCTTCCGAGGATTGTACAACAGTGCCCTCATCCAGTTTTCTAAAATTCAAGGTCAATTAAAGAATAGTGAAATTGCTCAGGAGGCGCGTTTTAAAATTGCTCAAACCTCCTATTTCAAAGGAGATTTTCCATGGGCCAAAGCTCAATTAAAGGTTTTAAAAAGTTCTACAACCCAACGAATTGCAAATGATGCGGTGGATTTGTTCTTAAAGATCACGGATAACGAACCTGTTGATTCCATTCCGTCTGGATTAAAACAATTTGCCAAAGCCGAGCTCTATGCGTTTCAAAACAAGAATCAAAAAGCGCTTGAAGCCCTTGAGAAGTTAACCAAAGATGAAGTGATTTTCCCCAACGGTTTTACCGCGAGTGAAGTAATTTTTGACGATGTTTTGTTCTTCCAAGCAAAGTTATTCCTCAAGGAGAAAAGGTATTTGGAAGCAGTTGCTAATTTGGAAAAAATCACAACGACCGATCCTCAGAGCTTTTTGGCTGACGATGTCTTTTTTCTCTTAGCAGAAACCTACAATGAGCAACTTCAAGACAAGGAAAAGGCCAAAGAATATTATCAAAAAATCATTTTTAATTATCCTTCTAGTATCTATTTGGTAGAGGCTAGGAAAAAGTTTCGTAAACTTCGAGGAGATAATCTATAAGCAAAAAAAGACCTTATGTACATTTATAACGTAACCATCAATATTGAGGATGAAGTAAAACAAGAGTGGTTAACCTGGTTGGAAGGTCATATTCTTGATGTATTGAATACTGGAAAATTCATTTCGGCCAAACTCACAGAAGTGTTGGTTGAAGAAGAAATGGGCGGAACTACCTATTCGGTTCAATATACCGCAAAAACAAAGGAAGACATTCAAAAATACTACCAAGAAGATGCTGCAAGACTTCGCAATGACGGAATGAAAAAGTTTGGCGATAAAATGGTTGCTTTTCGAACCGAATTGCGCCTGATCAACGAGTTTTATCCTACAAACGCCAACAACTAAGAGCCATTTTTTATGAGCGTTACTCCGAAAAAACATCTTGGTCAGCACTTTTTAAAGGATTTAAACATTGCTCAGAAAATTGCCGATTCATTGACCTATCAAGATTTGGATGAGGTGATAGAAATTGGACCTGGAACCGGAGTACTGACGAAGTTTGTTTTACAGAAAAATCACAAGCTAAGTGTGTTTGAGGTAGATTCTGAATCTGTCGCCTATTTAAAAGATGATTTCTCCAAAGAAAACCTTTCTTTAAATACCTCTAGTGATAACTTTCAAATTTTCGAAGCCGACTTTCTAAAAGCTCAGTTAGACAGGTTGTTTTCAGGAAAACAAGTAGGAATTATTGGAAACTATCCCTACAATATTTCGAGTCAGATTGTTTTTAAAGTACTCGAAAACCGACATATGGTCAAAGAGTTTTCAGGGATGTTTCAAAAAGAAGTAGCCCAGCGAATTGCCGAAAAGAAAGGCTCAAAAACTTACGGAATCTTATCGGTATTGACCCAAGCATTTTATGAGGTTGAATATCTTTTTACCGTACCTCCTGGCGTATTTAATCCGCCACCAAAGGTCGATTCTGGAGTAATCCAATGTATCCGGAAGAAGAACCATACACTTCCAGTAGATGAAAAACTATTTTTTCGAGTAGTCAAAACAGCGTTCAATCAACGAAGAAAAATGTTGCGCAGTAGCTTAAAATCTTTCAATCTGTCGCAATCTTTAAAAGAAGACCCTATATTTGCGAAAAGGCCCGAACAACTCTCTGTAGAAGAGTTTGTCTCCTTAACCCAAAAAATCGCAAGTAATGACGTTTGAGTTTACCGATGTTTTCATTGAAAAACTACAAGGCTACATTGAAAGTCAAAACGATGCTGCCATTACAAAGCTTTTCAAAGAAGTTCACTATGCCGATGTGGCTGAAGTTCTTGAAGAGGTAACCTTTGATGAGGCGATTTACATTATTAAACTTCTCGATAGCGATAAAACTTCGGATATCTTAACAGAACTTGATGAAGACATTCGAGAGAAAATACTTGAGAATTTATCAGCCAAAGAAATTGCCGAAGAGCTGGTCGAATTAGATACCGATGACGCTGCAGATATTATCGGGGAATTATCTGACGAACGTCAGAAAAATGTAATCAAGGAAATTCAGGATGATGAGTTGGCGGCCGACTTAAAGGAGCTGCTGTCTTATGAGGAAGATACTGCGGGTGCCTTGATGGCCAAAGAGTTGGTAAAAGTTTACGAAACCTGGACTGTCGCTGGATGTATGCGCCGAATTAGAGGTCAGGCCAAAGACGTAACACGTGTTCACTCCATTTATGTGGTGGATAAGGAAGACAAATTGGTGGGTCGTTTGTCTCTGAAAGATTTGATCATTGCAAAATCCGATCAGAAAATCGCCGAGATTTCAAAACCAAAGGTAGATTATGTTCTGGTAGATGAAAATGACGAACAGGTTGCCAAAATTATGGCGAAATACGATTTGGAAGCCATTCCGGTTGTCGATGAAAACAAAGTACTTTTGGGTAGAATTACCATTGATGATATCGTAGATGTTTTAAAAGAAGAAGCCGATAAAGACTACCAATTAGCAGCAGGTCTAACACAAGATGTAGACTCAGATGACAGCATCCTGGATCTAACAAAAGCACGCTTGCCTTGGCTATTTTTAGGACTCTTGGGCGGAATTGGAGCCTTCTTAATTATGGAAGGGTTTGATGATGTGTTTAGCAAGTATGCGGCCTTATTCTTTTTTACGCCTTTAATTGCCGCCATGGCTGGAAATGTCGGAGTACAGTCTTCCGCAATTATTGTTCAAGGCTTGGCAAATGACGATGTAAAAGGAAGTATCAACAGTCGGCTGATAAAAGAAATGCTTTTGGCATTGTTAAACGGTGTGCTTCTGGCAATTGTTTTGTTTTTATTTGTTTGGGTCTATCAAGGAAAAATCAACACGGCGCTTGCCATATCTGTTTCTTTGGTTGTCGTGATCGTTGTAGCGGGACTCATCGGAACCTTTGTTCCTTTGTTTCTTAACAAAAGAGGAATCGACCCTGCCATTGCTACAGGACCATTCATCACAACGAGCAATGATATCTTCGGAATTTTGATTTACTTTCTGATTGCCAAAATGATTTTGGGTATTTAAAAAGCCTCGTCAATTTCTCGACAAGGCTCTTTCTTTTTCCTAGCAATTAAACCCACATTTTCACCGTGTATTTAACATCTGTTTCAAATGTAGGAACTGAAGTTTCTTGAAAGGCGATGCATTCTGAAAAAGAAATAGTGGATTTCCGCACCAAAATCTGAATCAATCAATCAAACCCAATTCTTTTGCTTTTAACACCAAGTCTGCATTGTTATTGGCGTCCAAATCAATTCTTAAATTGCTGAGTTTTGTTTCAATGGACCGGAGCTTTAAATCCCCACCATTGGATTTTTTAATAATCCCTTCGAGGTTGGAAATTTTAGGATGCTTTGGCAACTCTTTTAAAATCTGCAGAGCTACCTCATCCAAACGAATTCCGAGGATATTTCTTCTCAGAATTTTTTGATGAATCTGATGGCTGTAATGCCGTTCATTTCTCATGATCTTCTGTATGGCAAAGCCAATTTCTTGAGTCTCACAGTGGTCTTTTAAAAGGTATCCATCGGGATTCAAATTTTCAATGACATTAAACACCCGATTGGTTTCTGAATGTGCTGACAACACCAAAATCTTAAGCTTTATTCCCGCTTTTCGAATGGTTTTAATCAGCGATTCACCACTGTCCAATAAGTTCCGTTGATGGTTAGCGCCAAATCCCAAGTCGGTAATCATGACATCAAAAGGGTTCTTGTTTTTGGCATTAATGATGAGACGATAAGCCTCATCACAAGATTCAGAGATCACAACATCTTTAAATCCTAAGGTGTTCAAAGAAGTCATCACTCCTTGTAAAAATAAGTAGTGGTTGTCTACCACTAAAATGCGTAGGTTAGTTTTCATAGCGGGGTATTTCAAAAATTATATTTGTGCCTTTGTTGGAGCAACTATCTATGGTTAGTTTTCCGTGTATTTCTTCCAAGCGTTCTTTCATGTTTTGTAGCCCAATCCCTCTGATTTCATTGTTGTTTGCAAAACCAACTCCGTTGTCTGAAACCATTAGGATAAGCGTGTTCTTTTGCTCTTGAAAACGAATTGTCATAATGCTAGCTTCCGAGTGTTTTTGGGCGTTTTGAAGACTTTCTCGCAAACAGAGGTACAAGGTTCTTTTGATGGCTTCATTTACGGTAGGCCAATCAATTTCGGTTAGCCCCATCAATTCAATGGCTCGATGGTTTTCAGTATAATCTGAAATCAAATTCAAGACCTGTTTTGCAAAGGAAAGATCCCGAAAGGAAACGCTGGATAGGTTATGAGATAAGGATCTTAGATTCTCACGAAGCTTGTTTAGCTCCTCAGTTGTTTTATAAGACTGATTTTGTGTTAATTTCTGTTGCAATCCGACAAGATCGCCCACCACCTCATCGTGTAAGGTTCTTGCTATTTGTTTGCGTTCTTTCTCTCTAATCTCTACAAACTTTAATCGGTGGTAACGTTTCAATTTTCTTTTGTATTGAGCGAGATACCAAATATTGATTAACGAAAACAAGAAAAACGACAAGAGTAGAAGCCAAAGGAATCCGTCTTCGAAATGCATGGAAGAAAAATCAAATTGAAGGTTTGTTAAGGATGTTACCTTTGAGTAATCTTCGTTGAGTAAAGGGTGGTCAGCGATATGCAACTCACATAATCTGCTGTTGTGACCAAAGGTGTTTGTGAAATAGAATAATACAATTAATATTGAGGGGGGCTTTCTCATATTAAAGCAAAAAATTCTTAAATAATAATCTTCTTAACCGATAGTTTGTAAACAATTTTACTTTGGTTGAAAGAATCGACATTTGATTCCAAACCAAAATTTCTAATTAAATAAATTAAAAGCAATACTTTTTCGTGGAGAATCTCCATTCCATAGCAACTAATTTAAATCGAAGGTAATAATTGGATGCTAAAAATCCAACCTCAAGATTTCATTTTTTGAAAGATGTCCCAAAGCACTACACCGCAGGTTACGCTAATATTTAAAGAGTGTTTGGTGCCAACTTGAGGAATTTCAACCACAAGATCTGCGGCATTTACAACTTCTTGTTGAACGCCCTTCACCTCATTCCCCAAGACAACCGCATATTTGGTGTCCTGCTGGGGTAAAAACTCGTTCAACTTAAGGCTGTTTTCGGCCTGTTCTATAGCTAAAGTAGTCACTCCCTCCTCCTTCAGGCGGTTCATAACATCCATAGTATTTTCTGCATATTCCCAGTCAACAGAATGGGTGGCACCGAGTGCTGTTTTGTGTATTTCTTTGTTTGGTGGTATGGCGGTAATTCCGCATAGGAAGATCTTCTCTATTCGAAAGGCGTCTGAAGTACGAAAAACAGACCCAATGTTATTCAGGCTTCGAATATTGTCTAGAACAACAATAATTGGAGTCTTTTCTGATGCTTTGAACTCCTCAATGGAGAGTCTATTTAGTTCTTCATTTTTTAGTTTTCGCATTGAGAATTTGATTTCATTTGAAGTTGTGAATAACTTGAATTCTGTGGTCCTTCAAACTTTTATATCTTAGCAAAACTAACGCAAATTTTCCTAATAATTTGGCAAAATCAACCACGAAAAAGGTAACCCCTTTGATGAAGCAATACAATGCCATCAAAGCGAAGTATCCGCAGGCAATGTTATTGTTTCGAGTGGGCGATTTCTACGAAACTTTTGGTGAGGATGCCAAAAAAGCAGCCGAAATTTTAGGAATTGTTTTGACCAAAAGAGGAAATGGTAGTGAATCAGAAACTGCCTTAGCCGGATTTCCGCATCATTCCCTAAACACCTACTTGCCAAAATTAGTAAAAGCAGGGTTGCGTGTGGCCATTTGTGATCAATTGGAAGATCCAAAAAAGACCAAGAAGATTGTAAAACGTGGTGTGACTGAACTTGTTACTCCGGGAGTTTCTTTGCACGATGAAGTGTTGCAATCAAAAAGTAATAATTTCTTGGCTGCCTTGCATTTCGACAAGCGAAAGATTGGAGTTTCTTTTCTTGATATATCCACTGGTGAGTTTTTAGTGGCCGAGGGTGATAAAGAGTACATCGACAAACTGCTGCAAAACTTCAGTCCGAGCGAAGTGCTCATTGAAAAAAAGCACAAAGAACTCTTCAAAACAAGCTTTGAAACCAATTACTATTGTTTTTATCTAGACGATTGGGTTTTTCAAGAAACCTTTGCCAAAGAGACATTGCACAATCTATTTTCCGTTTCAAATTTAAAGGGTTTTGGGGTTGACGATTTGTCTAGGGGGATTATTGCTTCTGGTGCAATTATTCATTACATCGCCGAAACCCAACACAAGCAATTGGATCATATTCAAACCATCGCAAGGGTTCTTGAAGATCGTTATGTATGGATGGACCGATTTACAACGAGGAATCTCGAGTTATTTCGACCCAATTCTGAAAACGCGGTTACCTTACTAGACATTATCGATCAAACCACTACTCCCATGGGTGGCCGATTATTAAAGAGATGGTTGGCATTTCCATTAAAAGAAATCGAAGAAATCAATGAGCGTCAAGATCTAGTAAAAGGTTTTATCGCCAATGATTCACTATTTGATTTGGTATTGACTCAGTTGAAGAAAATTTCAGATTTAGAGCGACTAACGTCAAAGATTGCGACCAAAAAAGCGTCACCGCGAGAAGTTGTTTTATTAAAAAATTCTCTTGAAGCCATAGAGCCTATTGTTGAAGCTTTTCTAAAAGCGAAAGATGAAAATATCCAAGCCGTCGGAAAAGAGTTTACCGATTGTACAGATCTCATAACGAAGATTTCCGAAACACTTTTTGATGAAGCACCGGTTAGTATTACCAAAGGAAATTTCATTGCCAATGGCGTTTCCGAAGAACTTGACGACTTGCGAAACTTGGCCAATTCTGGCAAGGCCTATCTTGATGAAATGTTGGCAAGAGAAACGGAAAGAACTGGAATAACAAGCTTAAAAATCGCTTTTAATAATGTTTTTGGTTATTACATTGAAGTGCGGAACACCCATAAGGATAAGGTTCCTGAAGAATGGGTTCGTAAGCAAACTTTGGTCAATGCAGAACGTTATATTACCCAGGAATTAAAGGAATATGAGGCCAAAATTCTTTCTGCTGAAGAAAAAATTCAAGAGCTAGAACAACACATTTTTACCAAACTTCTCGAATATATACTTCAGTTTATTCATAAGATTCAGAAAAATGCACAAACAGTAGCTAAAACCGACTGTTTATTGTCGTTCAGTGCCTTAGCCATTGACAATAATTATGTGAAACCGATTATTGATGATTCTACCGAGCTAGTAATCAAAAACGGAAGGCACCCCGTTATCGAAAAACAGTTGCCTGTAGACAAAGAATACATTGCCAATGACATCATTCTAAATCAGAATAGTCAGCAAATTATAATGATTACAGGGCCAAATATGTCTGGTAAATCGGCCATTCTAAGGCAAACAGCACTCATCGTATTGATGGCACAAATGGGAAGTTATGTTCCCGCTCAAAACGCCCGACTTGGTATTGTAGATAAGATCTTCACAAGGGTGGGTGCTAGTGACAATATTTCAATGGGCGAATCTACTTTTATGGTGGAAATGAATGAAACTTCAGCCATCCTAAACAATATTTCTGAAAGAAGTTTGGTCTTACTGGACGAAATTGGTCGTGGAACAGCGACCTATGACGGTATTTCCATTGCTTGGGCCATCACAGAATACCTCCACGAGCACCCCTCAAAGGCAAAAACACTTTTTGCAACCCACTACCACGAATTGAATGAAATGACCACCACATTTGAGAGAATTAAGAACTTTAATGTGTCGGTGAAAGAGCTTGATGACACCATTATTTTCTTGAGAAAACTGATTCCTGGTGGAAGCAACCATAGCTTCGGAATTCACGTAGCTAAGTTAGCCGGAATGCCTGGAGTAGTGATTCACAAAGCAGGAAAAATTCTTAAAAAACTAGAGCAAAATAACAGCAAACAAGATCTTGACCAAAACCTGAAAGCAGCACAAATGGAAGACCTACAACTGAGCTTTTTTCAATTGGATGATCCCTTGTTAGAAGACATTCGGGAGGAAATACTTTCTACCAATATTGATACCCTTACTCCCATTGAGGCACTGATGAAATTGAATGAAATCAAACGTATGCTTACCAAATAGTTGACACAAAAAAAGGAGAGCCACACTCTCAAAATGGCTCTCCGGATTGTTTAATAAAAACTAGTAAGCTATTACATAAAACTCCCTTCCGTTCGCGGAATTCACCGCAAACAAACACTTAAATAATAAAACTTATTTTAAATACTGTATACTTCTATAGAAGCCTTTTTGTAGAATCTACAAAGTTTCTGTAGATAGGCTCAAATTGAAGCAATTCATAAAAGTTGTATGGTGTTTCATACAACGTGTTGGTCTTTGCTAATTTTTGAATACTTTCAGTAGTCATACCATCAATTGATCTGAAATCAGTCAACTTCAAGTTTTCTTGAGCAATCAGACTTTCTTGGTTTGTTTTTCTGTTTAAAACATACACTTTAGCATCCACTATTTTAGCGTCTGCCAATTTTTTAATGTCTGTTTTCACATAAAACATGTAGTCATGGGTTGGTCTAGTACCAAACTCTTGCTCAGCGAGCAATTCCATTACTTTAACCTGGTTTAAATCTAAATTTGCCTTTTTTTCTATTCTGTTGAAAGATAAGAGAATAACAAGTACAACAGAAAGTACTGCGAGGGTTTTAGGGGACTTCATGATAATAAATTTACGATTAGGGACGATAAAGATACGAAAATATTTATTCCCGCCAAAAAAATCTTAGTTTTTTTTGTTTAAGCAACTTTTTTTGCGTATATAAAAGCTCTTCGTCTTTTTAGTTTTGGCTATCTTTGCAGCATGATTTTTCTACCCTTATTTATTGGTGCTCCCGAGGTATTTGTCATTCTATTGATTGTGGTAATGCTTTTTGGTGCTGATAAGATTCCTGAAATAGCCAGAGGGCTAGGTAAAGGAATGCGTCAAATCAAAGATGCGACCAATGAAATCAAACAAGAAATTAACGATAGTGCCCTAAAGCAGGACATTGACACGAACTTTGTTAGTGATATTAAAAAGGATATTGACGAAGTGAGCGATAGTCTTGACGACTTCACTGGCCCGATCAAGCGACGTCGTTAATTATTTTACCCGAGTCACTGTGAGACCATCTCGAATCGGTAAAAGAACCGTTTCAACCCGATCATCTTCATTTATCATTTTATTGAATTCGAGCAGCACCTTCGTATCAAGATCATTTTTATCTAATTTTTCAACCACTTTTCCGCTCCATAAAACATTATCCGATAAAATAATGCCTCCTGATTTCATCTGAGGCACCACCAAATTGTAGTAGTTGATGTAATTCGCCTTGTCTGCATCAATAAAAACCAAATCAAAGGTATCTGATAAACCAGGAATAATATTCAAGGCATTGCCTATTAAAGGCTCGATCTTTGCCTGTAATCCAGATTTTTCAAAATATTTTTGTTGGATATACTGAAGTTCTTCGTTCTTATCGATGGTTATGATTTTTCCATCCTGCGGCAAGCCTTCTGCCAAGCATAAGGTTGAATAACCTGTGTAAGTCCCTATTTCCAATATGGTTTTAGGGATTATTATTTTTGAAAGCAACGAGAGCACTCTTCCTTGAAAAGCACCGCTTAGCATCCTTGGACTCAATACTTTCTGCCAAGTTTCTCTTTGTAATTCCTTTAAAAGGGTGGGTTCTTGCTGACTGTGTTTCACCACATAATCATCAATTTCATCGGGTAAAAAATGCATAATGCAAAAGTAAAAAATCTAGAATGGTTTTCTAGGGGCAAGAAAGTAAGGTTTAAGCCTTGTAGTTTCGAAGTTTCGATTTAAGATCTTCTTTCTGTGTTTGATCTAAGGTGTGTTTGATATTCTTACACTGATGCGAATAGCCTTTGTAGAGCGTGGTAAGAAAATTATTTTGACGAGTATATAATGAGCATACCTTACAGTGAATAAAATGAACCATTAGCCTCATCTTTTCCCAAATAGTTGCCTCACCATATTGATTCTTATTACAAATGGTGGTGGCTTCGTCGCAGTTAAGTTTAAATTTTCCGAACATTGTTAACTATTAAACCAGTTATCTTCCATACATTTTCTCAATTGAGTGCGCGCTCTATGAATCATTACCCACAAGTTAGACGAGGTAATATCTAATTCATTACAAATTTCTTCCGTTTCAAATTCTTGAATGGTTTTCATTCGAAAAACGATACCATATTTCTCGGGTAGGCCATCGATACATTCTTCCAATTGAGCTCTTAATTCGTCATTCTCAATATTGTGGTTCGCGCTTTCGGACCATGGTTGCGGAATTCGTTCTTCTATCCATGTGCCTTCTTGATCGCCATCATTGTAAAAATTCATACGAACCTCTGCCTGCCCTTTTTTTGAATTTATCTTGCGATAATAATCAATGATTTTTCGCTTCAAAATAGAAATCAACCAAGTTCTTTCTGAAGATTTTCCCTTAAAATTATCGGCTGATTTTATCCCAGCAAAGAAAGTTTCTTGAACAAGATCTTTGGCAACTTCGTTGTTGTTGACACGGGTAATGGCGTAGTTGTATAGATAATCTGCATAGTTATCTACCCATTTATCAGTTTGTAAAAGCGGAGTGTTCTGTGCCATAACCTCTTAGGGCTAAAGATAATTTATTTTTTGATATTGAGCGCCTTGCAATCGTCTCTTCGACGCATATCGACCAAATAAATAATTTCCCATTTGCCATTGTTGTTAAACAACTGAAAAGAATTGGCGCCACAGTGACTGAAATTTCCATTAAAATAGAACTCATAGGGCGTCCAAACGGAAGCTAAATTTCCATCAATCTTAATATCATAGGACAGCAACTTTTCAAAATAAACATGGTCAGGATTCTTGTTCGCGATGGATTTCAAAAAAGAGGATGCTTCATCTGTTCTCAACACTTTCTTTCCATCTTTAGTAGTTGTTGTGGTTTGTATTTTTAAGTCTTTGTGTAGCGTTCCGCTAATTTTGGTGCTGTCGCCATTGTGCAATCCTTCAAAAAAAGTTTCAATGACCTTTTTTATTTCTGTTTGTTCATCCATGTCTTGACTGAAAATTGAAATACTTGCCATTAAAAATAACAAGGTGAATAGGGTATTCCTCATTGGTGCTGTCTTTAGAATTCGAAGGAAAAGATAAAAAATAAATTGTACTACCCGTCTATTTGAGAGGAATTCAAAAAATAAATATCATCAGACTTTTAGTACATTTGTCTTCCTTAATTATTCAGATATGTCAACTGCCAAGAAAGAATACAAAAGAATTACGGTAAAGTCGCTTGTAGACATGAAAGCCAATGGTGAGAAGATATCAATGCTCACTGCTTATGATTTTACCATGGCAAGAATTTTAGACAACGCCGGAATCGATGTGCTTTTGGTTGGTGATTCGGCCTCAAATGTAATGGCTGGTCACGAAACAACCCTGCCAATTACTTTGGATCAAATGATTTATCACGCGAGTTCTGTGGTTCGAGGTATTGACCGTTGTTTGGTGGTGGTAGACCTGCCTTTTGGTAGCTATCAATCTGATCCGAAAGAAGCTTTGCGCTCTGCAATTCGAATTATGAAAGAGAGTGGGGCACACTCCATCAAACTTGAAGGAGGAAAGGAGATCAAAGAATCTATCAAACGAATATTGAATGCCGGAATTCCTGTAATGGGACACCTCGGATTAACTCCTCAATCCATATATAAATTCGGAACCTATACGGTAAGAGCCAAAGAAGAGGAGGAAGCTGAAAAATTAATGGAAGATGCCATGATGCTGGAAAGACTTGGGTGTTTTGCCGTGGTATTGGAGAAAGTTCCCGCTAAATTAGCAAAGAAAGTAGCTGAAGCCATTTCCATTCCAGTCATCGGAATTGGCGCTGGAAACGGGGTTGATGGACAAGTCTTGGTCACCCACGACATGTTGGGAATGACCCACGAATTCAATCCGCGGTTTTTAAGACGTTATTTGGATTTATACAACGAAATGACAGGTGCTTTTACCTCTTACATTAAGGACGTAAAAAGTTCGGACTTCCCAAATGAAAGCGAACAATATTAGCCTTGTTGATTCTGACAAATGCGCGTTCTACATTTAGATACCAACCATCCTTTATTGATCAACCAATTGAAAGAAATTGGTTTCCAAAATGATGAAGATTACCATTCTTCCAAAGAAGAAGTTACAGCTAAAATTCATTTATACGACGGACTGATTATTCGCAGTCGTTTCAAAATAGACAAACAGTTTCTAGATAAAGCAACGAATCTGAAATTCATTGGTAGGGTAGGAGCCGGACTTGAAAATATTGATGTTGATTATGCCGCATCCAAAGGAGTTTTTCTCATCGCTGCACCAGAAGGAAATCGCAACGCTGTTGGTGAGCATTCTTTGGCTCTTTTGCTGAACCTTTTTAACAAAATAAATAGCTCTGATGCCGAAGTAAAAAACGGTCTTTGGCTACGAGAAGAAAACCGAGGAATTGAACTGGATGGAAAGACGGTTGGTCTCATTGGGTACGGAAACATGGGCAAGTCGTTCGCGAAAAAACTACGAGGATTCGACGTTGAGGTGATTTGCCACGACATTAAAAATAATGTTGGCGACGAAAACTGCCGTCAAGTCTCCCTTGAAGAACTTCAAGCCAAAGCCGATGTACTCAGTTTACACACACCACAAACAGCGCTTACCAAACAAATGGTAAATGAGCATTTCATTGAAAAATTCCAAAAACCCTTTTGGCTCATAAATACCGCACGCGGATCTGCCGTAGTAACTAAAGATCTTGTACAAGCTTTGGAAACGAAAAAAGTACTAGGGGCGGGGTTAGATGTTCTCGAATACGAAAAATCTTCTTTTGAAAACCTCTTTACAGAAAACAAGGTTGCCCCAGAATTTGAGTATTTGATCAATGCTTCCAACGTGATTCTTACTCCACACGTCGCTGGGTGGACCATTGAAAGTAAAGAAAAATTGGCCCAAACCATCGTAGATAAAATCAAGGACAATTTCTTGTAGATACTCTCTGACGCCCTAACGTAGTTTCCCGACTTCCATCGAATTTTAGTACCTTTAAAAGGTCTCAATCCATCAAAAACAATAAAATGCAATACGACGCCAATTCGGTAGACGAATACATTTCGCTACTTCCAGAAGACCGTAAAGCACCTATAAAAAAACTTCTTGCGGTCATTAGAAAGAACATTCCAGAGGGATTCGAAGAGGGGATCAACTATAAAATGATTGGATACTACGTTCCACATGCAACCTATCCAGACGGATATCATTGCAAACCCTCAGATCCTTTGCCTTTTATGAACATTGCTTCTCAAAAAAACTCCATCAATCTATACCATAGTGGTATATACGCTGTTCCAGAAATTCACGATTGGTTTGTCAAAGAATATCCGAAGCATTGCACCACCAAATTGGATATGGGTAAAAGTTGTGTTCGTTTTAAAAAGTTGGATCAAATTCCTTATGATTTAATTGGTGAACTTGTAACAAAACTAACTGTAAATGAATGGATTAACATTTACGAAACCAATATAAAGCGATGAAACGAGTAACCGGAATTGGAGGAGTGTTTTTCAAGTCGAAAGACCCTCAAAAATCGAAAGAATGGTATCAAAAACATTTGGGATTTAATACAGACGAGTGGGGCGCCACCTTTTGGTGGAAGAACAAAGAGGGGGCTGATTGTTCAACCCAATGGAGTCCTTTTAAAGATGACACCTCCTATTTTGAACCTTCAAAGAAAGACTTTATGTTCAACTACCGTGTCGAGAACCTTGAACTATTACTAAACATGCTACGTTTGGAAGGAGTAGAAATTGTTGGGAAGATGGAAGAATATGACTACGGAAAATTTGCTTGGATCTTAGATAATGAAGGCAATAAAATTGAGCTCTGGGAGCCCAAAGACCAAGTTTTTAAATAATTTTGCAATCATTATTCAAACTGCTTACTCATGAAATTTTTATCTGAATACCCGACAGAAGTTTTAATCCTACTTTTTTTAATTGTGACCTTTCTTCAATCTGGAATTGACAAGCTAACCGATTGGAAAGGAAACCTCGATTTCATCAAAGGACACTTTGCTAACTCGCCCTTGAAGAATAGCGTTCCTTTGTTATTAGGAGTTATTCTGATTCTTGAAATAGCAGCTGGCGTTTTGATGATTATCGGTGTTTACCAACTTTACACATCCGGAGCCAAGGAACTCGCATTACTTGGAACCGAATTAAGTGCGATTAGTTTGATTTGTCTTCTTATCGGTCAACGGCTCGCAAAAGATTATGCAGGTGCTATGACCTTGGCCGTGTATTTCATCATTACACTTTGGGGTGTGTTTTTACTCAATAGCTAAAACTTATCGCTTTTTTAAAACAAATAAGAATCTCTGATTAAAACAGGGTTAAAATAAGGCCGTTTAAAAGCTTTGGGAGATTTCTGTGTGTAATTCAGAAGAAAAATACTTAAAGCGCCTTAAATCGGCTCTACTCCGTTTTTTAGGACATAAATGAGTGAAGAATACTCTCCAGATTGTTTTGCCTTCCAGTTTGACAACCATCCTCTATAAAAAGCTTGTAATGGACGCATTTTTCCCGACCGATATTTTTCACTCAATAAAGAAACATAGTAAGCATCAAATTTCATCGGTAGTACTTTTTTAAGCCCAATGTTTTTTTTCAAAAACAATTGCTTGATGGACTTCTGCGAAAAGTGCCAAAGGTGTCTCGGAACGTCATAAGCCGCCCAATACTCTTTGTAAAAGTTTGCGTCGTAGGATTTGAAATTTGGAACTGCAACAATCAAATAACCATTTGGTTTGAGCATTCCTTTCAATTCTTCAATAAAGGTTTGCAAGTGCTCAATATGCTCCAAAACATGCCACATGGTAATGACATCAAATTGCAAACCCGAAAGCGCTGAGGTCTCCTCTAGTAATTCTAATCCTTTAGATGCTGCTAAAGATCTTGCTTTTGAATTGGGTTCTGTTCCGCTTACTTGCCAACCATCTTCCTGACATACTTTTAAGAAATCACCGGTGCCAGCCCCTATGTCCAAAACCTTCTTTTCTTCTAAATTCAAAGAATTAAGCAACCTTAATTTTCTTTGGAGAGCGGTCTTTTTTGCCGCTTGGTAAACTCTGTCAAATAGTGATTTTTTTTGATCGGTATGGGAAATATAGTTTTCGCTTTCGTAATAAGAAGCTAAATTTTTTGGTACAGGGTAGGTATACAATAAGTCGAAATCTTCGTCTTTAAACAACTCAAATTGCTCGGAGGAAACCAAGTAATCTTTGCAACTAACAAACGGTTTTTGTCTTTTCAGATCCTTCATGTTTTGTTGAAAACTGTTCAATGTTCCTCGTGGAACATTTCAATTTTACCGACCCATATAAACCAACAAAACGGATATATCACTTGGCGACACACCGCTTATTCGGCTGGCTTGAGAAATGGATGTTGGTTGAATTTTTGTGAGTTTTTCCCTGGCTTCGTACGATAGTGATTTTACTTTCTTATAGTCAAAAGATACAGGAATCACCACATGCTCCAATCGATTTAACTTGTCGGCATTTTGCTTTTCCTTTTCGATATAACCTGAATATTTGAGGTGGATTTCTACTTGTTCTAGCACTTCATGATCGATGTCATTCTCTTCAACAAATGCTTTGATATAATCCACCGAAAAGAAATCCTCTAAATCCAATTGAGGTCTTGCCGCTACCTTGTAAATCTTAATTGATTGGTTGATCAAGGCGAGATTTTTCTTCTCTAAAATCGGATTGATCACTTCAGGTTTGATGCTCGTGTTTTTCAAAAACTCAATAAACAAATCCGTTTTTCGAATCTTTTCATTTACACGATCCATACGTTCCTGGGATGCAATTCCCAATTCAAACCCTTTTTTGGTCAAACGAATATCGGCGTTGTCTTGACGCAATAAGGTTCTATATTCTGCCCTCGATGTAAACATTCGGTATGGCTCTTCTGTGCCTTTAGTGATCAAATCATCAATCAACACACCAATGTAAGCTTCACTTCTTTTTAGCACAAATGGATCTTCACCCCTCACTTTTAAAGAAGCGTTGATTCCAGCCATCAATCCTTGAGCGGCCGCCTCTTCATAACCTGTTGTTCCGTTAATCTGACCTGCAAAGAATAAGTTATCAACCAATTTGGTTTCTAAAGAATGTTTCAACTGCGTAGGTGGGAAATAGTCGTATTCAATAGCATATCCGTATCTGAAAAATTTCACGTTCTCAAATCCTGGAATAGAACGTATTGCTTCATCTTGAACATCCTCTGGCAAGGAAGTTGAAAAACCATTCACATAAATCTCTACGGTGTTCCAACCTTCTGGTTCAACAAAAATCTGATGCCTGTCTTTAGTTGCAAACCGATCAATCTTGTCTTCTATCGACGGACAATATCTTGGTCCAGTAGATTGAATTCTCCCATTAAACATCGGTGATCGATCAAACCCTTTTCGAAGCAAATCATGAACTTCTGGACTCGTATACGTCAAATAACAAGACCTTTGTTTCTTCAAAGTGTTGGTTGTTGGTAAATAGGAGAACTTTTCGGGATTTTCATCACCTGGTTGTTCTACCATTTTGGAATAATCCAAAGATCTACCATCCACCCTTGGAGGTGTTCCCGTTTTCATCCTTCCGGCCTCAAAACCAAATTTTACTAAATCTTCTGTAATCCCTGTCGACGACTTTTCACCAGCTCTTCCTCCACCAAATGTTTTTTCACCAATATGGATAAGCCCATTTAAAAACGTACCCGCAGTTATAATCACTGTTTTAGCTTTGATCTCAAGTCCTAAAGCCGTCTTTACACCGACAATTGTATTTCCTTCAAACAAGAGTCCATTAACTGAATCTTGGTAAAAATCAAGATTGTCTGTCTGCTCTAACATGGTTCTCCAACATTCTGCAAACTGCATTCGATCGGATTGAGCTCTGGGACTCCACATAGCAGGACCTTTAGACTTATTCAGCATTTTAAATTGAATGGCTGTCTTGTCAGTTACGATAGCACTGTATCCACCTAAAGCATCAATCTCCCTTACAATTTGTCCTTTTGCAATACCTCCCATAGCTGGATTACAACTCATTTGTGCTATGTTCTGAAGATTCATTGTGATCAACAAAGTTTGAGACCCCATGTTTGCCGCGGCTGCAGCTGCTTCACTTCCAGCGTGACCTCCGCCAACAACTATTACATCATATGTCGTATTGAATAAACTCATCTTCTATTGTTCCACGTGAAACATTATTTTATATCCTTAAAGCCAAGGCTTCATCTTCCGCTTTTCGCATGGCTTCCTTTTCCGATTCCGTCTTATCCTTAAATCCCGCAAAATGCAACAAGCCATGCGCCATTACTCTATGCAGTTCGTTTCGGAAATCAACACCAAATTCCTTAGCATTCTCCTCAACTCGTTCCACTGAAATAAAAATATCACCTTCCAGTAGGTTGCCCATCGAATTGTCGAAGCTAATAATATCGGTTAAAGTGTTGTGGTTCAAATACTTAATATTCATTTCTAATAAATAAGCATCATCACAAAAAATGTAATTGATTTCACCATTTTCCTTCTCATGAGTCATGGAAAGGTTGTTCAACCACTCTCTCACGCTCTCTTCTGAAAACTCAAACGGTTCTGTCTCGAAATGAAAGTAAATCATCTATACCACTAATTATCAGAGAAATAAGCTCTCACTTTTTTCTTATAATTCGGCTGCAAAGGTAAGGATTGTTTATTTAAAATTTCAATTTGATTGAAATACAGTTTTTTCTTTAAAAGGACCTTCAATTGATTTGGTCCGAAGGTCTGGTTATTGGTTTTCGACTTTCTTTTCCTTCCTTTGTTTTGTTTCAGAGAAGCCTCGTCAAGTTTCAATAACTGATATTCCAACAATTGCATTTTTTGGATTGTTGAAGGGTTAAATCCTTTTTCCAAGAGCTCATTCTCTAATTGTTCCATACTTTTGAGCACTTTTTTTGCTTTCGTTCCTGCAGCACCTCCGGAACCCTTTTGATCCTCTAAGGCATTCTCCAACATTCTACGAAGCTCATTTTGTTGCTTGTATATTTCATAGAGCTTACCGTTCATACCGTCTTTTCCTTGATTGTTTTCCCCTTTTTGATCTCCTTGCTTTTGACCTTGTTTTTGGCCCGACTTCTTCTGTTGGGAATTCTTCATGCCCTCTTGCATCTGTTTGGAAAGACCTTTCTGTTTTTCAATCAAATCGGGTAAACTGAATTCATTAGATTTCTTTTTACCCTTCCCTTTTTTCATAGACATGGCGTTCTTCATGTTGTCTAACATGTTGCTCAAATAGTCCGCCAAGTTATTCGTGGCAGTCATCACATAACGTTGGTTCGACTGACCTTGATACATTCTGTTTTGAGAAAAGTTCTCCAAAGATTGATCAATATTATAATGCGCAGAAGCTAAATCATTTTGAATTCGAGTGGATAGTCTCGGAAGACGCATGGACAATACATACAAACTGTCATCAATATGTTCAAAATGGGTTTTCAGCACATTTTGCTTTTTCAAATTCTTCCCAAAATTCGGATGGGCGCTTGATATATCGGCAAATTCCTCATACAAATCTTCTTGTTCAAAAGAGAACAGCACCAAATTCTCAAGAATACGACGCAAGTCATCTGCATTTTCTTCCATGGATTCTCCCTGGGCGTCGAGCATGGCTTGTTGCATTTTTTGACTCATTTTCTTCATTTGAGCAGCAGCCTTCTTTTGAGACTTTTTGGTGGATTTCGAATCTTGTTTTTTCATTTCTTCCATGGTCTCTTCCAACGATTTTTCAACCTCTTCCTTCTCATCCTCCACATCAGGAAGATCCATCGGCTCTTTTAACTTTTCATTGTCTTTCTTCAGATCATCCAAATCTTTTTGAATCTCCTCAAACTTTTTATTCACCTTCTTTTGGCCAATACTATCTAATGCTGCTTTCTTTTCAAGTTCTTGTTGTTTTTCGGCCAACTTTTCCACCTTATTGGCGATTTGCATGGTTTTTTGTTCTACGTAAAACCGCTTGGTCATTTCTAAAATGCGCTCCAAACTTCGCTCCCGCTGACGGTTCTGTTGAGCCAATTCTTTTGTTTTCTTAATCAAGTCTTCTTTGTTCAGCTTGTCTGCCATCTTTTTGATTTCCTCCAAAAGGCGATTTTGCTTGGCTAGTTTTTTGAGTTCCTCCACTCGTTTTTTCAACTCCTCTTTCTTTTCACTGAGAACCTCGTCTTTCTCCTCTTTCTCTTCTAAGTTCTGCTTCAATTTATCTGTCTGCCTCTGCATCATCTGCTGATACTGTTCCTGGCGTTTCAATAAATTATCAACCCTTTTCTTGTCCTTCCACTCCAAGTTTTTCTTGTTCTGCAGCTCCTGCTGAATTTCATTCAGCTCCTTTCCTTGTTTTTGCTGATTAAGGATGGATTTCTCCAAATCATTAATGGCGTCTTTCTGTTCCAGCAAAATTTCTTTTTCAATTTCCTCTTTTGTTTTGGCGCGGTAACTAAAGACTTTGGACTTGCTACTTTTTGATCCATTCACACCGTCGTTATCAAAGACCTTAAAAAAAAGTTCATAGGTAGCTCCCTCTGTAAGTTTTAAATTGCCTGGAAAGGCATAAGAAAAGTATTGGATGTTTTCTGGATCTATTTTTAAGTTCAATGATTTCTTTTCCTCAGGAGCGTTTAGATCGTAATAAACCAACTGGAGTTTTCTTAGGCCATAATCATCAGAAATCTGACCCAAAAAGCTCGCTGTTTCTCTAGTAATGCTGTCAATGTCAGATTCCACCGAAATTTTCGGGAACTCGTCCTTAATCACATCCACAGAAAAAGAAAGGTTTTCGTAGTTCTTAAGCTGCTTATTGGAAGAAGTAATTTGATATTCAAAGGGTCTTCTAATTTTTTTCAAAAGGGTAAAAACATCGCTTTTGGTCAACTGAAACGAATTTCTTAATTCGCCCTGAATAAATTCCAACTGGTCGGTATTTCTGGTTTGAACCTTCCAAGTAATCTCAGTTCCTTCTGGCACGGATAAGTTTGTGGCGCTTTTAACCTGATTGGCTTTCCTTTTCAAATACTTCGGATACACCAACTCCATTTCAATATTGTTAATACTAGGTGATTTAATCACGGCTAGCTCATAATTTTGAGAAACCACCTCATTTGAAGCCACATAGAAATTGATATCATCAATGGGGTTGGTAATCGTATGACTCAAAAACCCCTGTTGGTCACGCTGCAAATAATACTGCTGATTGTTGTAAAAAATCTTCACAATATCAGGTTGTACATCTCCTTCAACGGCTATCTTAAGCGTATAATCCTTTCCTTCAATGGTTTGCAGTTGTTGGTTTTGAATTCGGAAAGCATAAGGTGCCGGAGGAACATAAGCCGTTTTATAATCTACCACCCTTTTGAGACTATCTTGTAAGGAGTTTTGAATTCCGAATACCCAGCTAAAAATCCCGATTAAGACTGGTAATACAAGAAGTGGTAAATACTTTTTGTTCTGGGAAAAATCAATCGCTCTAGAAAAGGGTACTGGAGCTAGTTGCCCAGATTTCTGTTCAATACTTGCCAACACCAACTCAGAGTTTTCCTCATCCTTCAACTCTAAAATATTTAGTAGTTTGTCGGATACTTCAGGAAAATGGTTTCCAATCATTCTGGAAGCTTCCTTGAAAGAAATTCCTTTTTTCAAACCGGCCAACTTGGACAATGAGACCAATACAAATTGATAAAGAAGAAAGGTTTCTACCCCAACAAACAACCAAAACAGAATGGTTCTTAAGGTAGGTGACAACCAAAACACATACTCCACAAACAAGGTTGCTAGCAGGTATAGCACACCAAAAACCACAAATAAAATCGCGCCCTTAATGAGTTCGTTTTTATAGTACTTTATGGTAAATTGCCTAAGTTTTTCTTCTATCCTTTGGTAGTACTCCATAACTGAGAACTAAAAGTAGTCCAAATCATGGTAAAAATCGATCAAATAATTGTTAAAAGGGCATGTAAGGAATCTTTGAAAAACACTACTAACCCGAATAAGAAACCAAACCTCATGAGAAAATTAATACCCTTGATTGTGATTTTATTCTCAATCTCACTCACCGCCCAAAGTCCTTGGACACAAAAAAAGGGGCGTTTTTATACACAATTCTCCTATACTACAATCTCTGGATATAACGAGCTTTTTGGCGATCCTGATTACAGTACCGAACGTGAAATGACCGACCAAACCTTTCAGTTATTTGCGGAATATGGGATTTCTGATGCAACAACATTGATCGTAAACCTACCAATCAAATCCATCAAAACAGAAAACTTAACCGCAATTGGAAATATCATTCCTGTAACCATGAGCGGCAATGAAACTGCGCTTGGAAATCTACAAGTCGGAATCAAACATAATTTCTCCAACCGCGATTGGATTCTATCCGGACAATTAACAGTAGAGGTTAATACAGGAAGTTTTGACCAAACTACTGGAATTCGAACGGGTTACGATGCATGGTCCTTTACACCACTTTTGCTTGCTGGAAAAGGGTATGGAAGAAGTTACCTACAAGGATTCATTGGCGCAGATATTCGGACCAATGGATACAGTTCAAACTTTAAGGTTGGTGGGGAATACGGAAGAAAGATTGGTAAGTCCATTTGGTTAATTGGCTTTTTAGACATTAGCAAATCCTTTAAAAATGGTGATGTGGTTTTGGAACCTCAGAATTTGGTTACAGGGTTGTACGTGAATGATCAAGAATTTGGGGCTTTTGGTATCAAAGCGATTGGCGAAATCACTAATTCATTTGGTGTGAACGCTGGTTTTGGTGGAGCTTTCTTCGGAAACAATGTGGCCAAACAAGCTGCACTTACCTTTGGGGTCTATCAAAAATTATAAAGTGAAATAATCTCAATTAGTAAGCCTCTTGTTGAGGCTTTTTTTTGTGCTTACATAGAGGTATCTTTGCCAAAAATTTATACTTATGAGTTCTGAAGTTCGTGTTCGATTTGCACCAAGCCCTACAGGTCCATTGCATATTGGTGGTGTTAGAACAGCTTTGTACAATTATCTTTTTGCAAAACAACATAACGGAAGATTTGTGTTACGAATCGAAGATACCGATCAAACAAGGTATGTTGCGAACGCAGAACAATACATCATTGATTCTTTGAATTGGTGTAGAATTCCTTTTGATGAAGGTCCGGGTAAAAATGAAAAGTTTGGACCTTACCGACAATCGGAACGAAAGTCATTGTACAAGCAGTACGCTGATGAATTGATTGCCAACGGAAAGGCCTATTATGCTTTCGATACTTCCGAAGAATTGGATGCACATCGCAAGGATCATGAGGCAAAAGGAAAGACCTTTATTTACAATTGGCACAATCGTGAAAAAGGCAGGCTTGTCAATTCGTTGGTTCTTAGTGAGGAAGAAACTCAAAAACGCATTGATAATGGCGAAAAATATGTGGTTCGCTTTAAAACCCCACAGGACAAGAAAGTAATTTTTCAAGATATTGTCCGAGGAACTATTGAAGTTGATAGCAATATTCTAGATGATAAAATCCTATTCAAAAGTGATGGGATGCCTACTTACCATTTGGCAAATGTGGTGGATGATCATCTAATGCAAATCTCACATGTAATTCGTGGTGAGGAGTGGTTGCCTTCCCTAGCCTTACACAATCTTTTGTATGAAGCTTTTGGTTGGGAAAAACCTGAATTTGCACACCTTCCTTTGATTTTAAAACCTGTTGGGAAAGGAAAATTAAGTAAACGAGATGGAGATAAATTAGGCTTTCCTGTATTTCCTTTGGAATATGTCAATGAAGAGAGCCAAGAAGTGTCGAGAGGTTATCGAGAAGATGGTTATTTCTCAGATGCCTTCATCAACATGTTGGCCTTCTTAGGATGGAATCCAGGAACGGAACAAGAGATCTATAAGTTGGATGAATTGATCAAAGACTTCGATTTGAGTCGCGTGAATAAATCTGGTGCAAAATTTAGTCCGGATAAAACCAAATGGTTTCAACAGCAATACATGCAATCAAAATCGGATGTTGTTATCGCTCAACAATTTCAAGAAATCCTTGTTGGAAAAGGAATTGAAACTGAAATCAATTTTGTAACAACCGTTGTTGGTTTGGTCAAAGAACGTGCGGTATTCGTGGAAGACTTGTGGGATTTATCTTCATATTTCTTCGAAGCTCCATCTGCTTACGATCCGAAAACTTCTAAAAAGCAATGGAAAGAAACTACCGCTGATTTAATGCAAGAATTGATTGAACAAGTAGAGGCAATTGCAGACTTTTCTTCTGAAAATGTAGAGACTCAAATCAAGACCTGGATCACTTCCAAAGAAATCGGATTTGGAAAAGTAATGCAACCTTTACGTCTGAGTTTGGTGGGTGCATTAAAGGGTCCACATCTGTTTGATATCATGCATTACATTGGTAAACCAGAGGTTATTTCAAGATTGAAAAACGCCATCCAAACCCTAGGATAGATTCAAATCTGTAACATTTTAATAAAATTACTACTAATATAATACGGGTACAATTGTGTATCTTTAGTATGTATTAATTATTAAAATTTTCGAACTATGTCAATGTCTTTATATCTGATCGTATTTGTATCAGTAGTCCTTTTATTTGCGTCATTCTTTATAGTAAAACAACAAACCGCTGCCATCATTGAAAGATTTGGTAGGTATCAGAGCATTCGAAATTCTGGGTTACAACTCAAAATTCCCTTAGTAGATCGTATTGCTGGTAAATTGAGCTTAAAAATCCAACAGTTGGATGTGATTATTGAGACCAAGACTTTGGATGATGTATTCGTAAAGTTGAAGGTATCTGTACAATACGTAGTGATAAAAGAAAAGGTATATGATGCTTTTTACAAATTAGAATATCCACATGATCAAATTACATCCTTCGTATTTGATGTAGTGCGTGCAGAAGTTCCAAAAATGAGGTTGGATGATGTATTCGTGAAAAAGGATGATATTGCTATTGCGGTAAAACGGGAATTGCAAGAATACATGTCTGAATATGGGTATGACATTATCAAAACCCTAGTGACAGATATCGATCCTGATGCGCAGGTAAAAGCCGCCATGAACCGAATCAATGCGGCAGATCGTGAAAAAACAGCAGCTCAGTTTGAGGGTGATGCTCAACGAATTCTAATTGTTGAAAAAGCAAAAGCCGAAGCAGAAAGCAAGCGATTACAAGGACAGGGTATTGCTGATCAGCGTCGTGAAATTGCCAGAGGTTTGGAAGAGTCTGTAGAAGTATTGAATAAAGTTGGTATCAATTCGCAAGAAGCATCTGCCTTGATTGTAGTTACCCAGCACTACGATACATTACAAGCGATTGGTGAAGAAACCAATACAAACTTGATATTATTACCAAATTCACCGCAAGCAGGTAGTGATATGTTAAACAATATGGTAGCTAGTTTTACCGCAAGTAACCAAATTGGTGAGGCTATGAAAAATCAAAATAACAAAAAGAACAAAGACGAATAAACAATGATTTTATCTACAACACATAATTTAGAAAACAGAAAGATTACCAAGTATGTTGGTATTGTTACTGGTGAAACCATTATTGGTGCGAATTTCATCAAAGATTTCTTTGCAGGAATACGAGATATCGTCGGAGGGCGCTCAGGTTCTTATGAAAAAGTACTTCGTGAAGCCAAAGATTCATCGATGGCAGAAATGGTGGCGCGAGCCAGAGAAATGGGTGCTGATGCCATTGTTGGTATCGATTTAGACTATGAAACTGTTGGTCCTAATGGAGGAATGTTAATGGTAACTGCCTCTGGAACAGCGGTACAGCTACTATAATTTTTAGATATTTTTAACATTTCACTTGGAATACCTGTGAAATTATCTATATTTGTAGCTAATAAGTTTTAAAAATATTGGGGGGTATTTTTAAATAACAAAAGAAAAGCTCTGTTTTCGAACAGAGCTTTTTTATTTTTTATGGGTAAATTTTTATTTCTTTTCTTCTAACTTTTCGTCATCATCTTTGGAAGCATTTTTGAATTCTTTAATACCGCTTCCAAGTCCTCGCATTAATTCTGGAATCTTCTTTCCTCCAAATAATAATAAAATAGCAACCACAATAATGATAACCTGCGGACCACTGAGTATGTATACTAATAAACTATGCATCACTAATAATTTTATGAAACAAAGATAGTAAAAAAGCGTTGCTTTAGTCCTTTTTCTGGATTATTCCACCCACTACTTTCTTGTCTTTCACCACTTCTGGATTTCCTTTGTAAAAAATAGAACCTCCAAAGGTAACTTTCGCATTGAGTTTGCCTGAAATATGGATTTCAACTTTAGCGCCTGAACCGGCTCTAGCGTTTATGCTTTGAGAAGTTTGTAATCCAAATCCGAAATATTCTCCATACAGATCCGCATCTATCTCTTGCGTTTTAGAAGATCCTGTAAGTTTTACAACACCTCCCGAACTTGCTTTTACAAAGGTGTGGTCTGTATCTACTACCAAATTTATCAATGCTCTTTCTTGGGTCTTTACGGTTAAATCTTTCTGTTTGATATCTGAACCGGTAATAACAGCTCCCTCATTAGCATCAATGGTCTGAATCGGTTTGTTATAATACAGTTTTACCCGTACTTCACCATTGGCGGCATTTTCATCAGGTTTTAACGAAAATGGTAAGGTAAATTTCAGAGTATTGTTTACCTGCTTTATTTTCATCATTTCCGATTTCTTTCCTGTAATTTCTAATTTATGATCTTGAGAGGGAATTAATTCTACTTCAATTCCGTTGAAAACTTTCAATGTTGAAAATTCACCTAGCTCTTTAGTAACTTTTGTTTGTGCTTGAATCGATAGTAGTGAGAGTAAACCAACAAACAGCATTATTTTTTTCATAGGTTGTATGATTTAAAATACACTACTAATAAAGGAAAAGTTTGGTATTTATTGTGATGAAATAAATTGTTTTTTAACAAAAGCTCTACCAGTAATTTCAACTTGATCACCAACCGTTACCGTGTCAATACTATTGATTACATATTTGGCGCTGTCGTTTTTCACGTATGTAAAGAAAAGATAGTGTCTTAAATACCAATCAAATATTTCATACAGGTACTTTGGTTTTTCTAGTAGTTCTAAAAAAGTACAATAGCCAGATTCTTTAAAATCGGAAGTTTCATTATAGGTTTCATCATCTAGTTTAATTTCATCTCTAGCAACTATATAAGGAGGTTCTATGACTTCAATAAAATCTTCTTTAGAGAGATAAAATCTATATGGCTTTACAACCGTATCTTCTAAAAATCGACTGAAATTTAAACCATTGTTATAGGTAATCATTTCCAAAGGAACCTCAACATTATCTACAAATACTCTTCGCATAGGTCTTTAATTTCTTTGGTTCTATCGTCTTGAATATATTCTAAATCGGGTAAAATATCTGCAATAGGGTGAGTATTCTTACTTAAAGGATGAGATTGGTTAGCAAATGCTTTTAAAATATCGAAACCTTCTTGATAACCACAGGCAGCTAAAGCAAATGCCGTACAATACATATTGTCTTCATTATCGGTCTGCAAATAGGAAAGTAAGGTTTCTTTGGGTATTTCTCTTAGTCCTGATTTAACCAATAACTCAAAGGTGTATTCTGGCCATTTTTCATTTTGAGCGAACTTAATAGCCACTTCATTACCATGCTTAATAATTAATTTATTCACCTCTTCGAAAAACCAAGGCTCATCATCTGGTGAAGTATCATGAGAAGCAACCAGCTTGAATAAGCTATCGTATGCTTCTGTGAATTCTTTTAACTTACTCATGAAGTTTGATATGAACTTAAAGATTTCTCGATACAAATTTTCTCTTACTTCGAAAATTCCCTAGAAATAAAAATTAATCCTCAATCAATTCAAAATCGAGATGTTTTCGTTCTAAATCTGTGTGTTTAACCTTTACAACTACCTCATCTCCCAATTGATACATTTGTTTGGTAGATTGACCTACAATCGCAAATTCCTTTTCATCGAAAATAAAATAATCACTTTTAATATCTCTGATTCGCACCATTCCCTCGCATTTATTGGAAGTGATTTCAACATAAATACCCCATTCGGTAACTCCAGAGATCACACCCTCAAATTCTTCATCTTGATGATCTTGCATGTATTTTACCTGCATGTATTTGATGGATTCACGCTCGGCTTTCGAAGCTAATTCTTCTTGTTTAGAAGAATGTTTGCATTTTTCCTCATACAAATCCTGTTTAGGTGAGTGTCCTCCATCTAAGTAATGTTGTAACAAACGATGCGTCATCACATCAGGATACCTTCGAATTGGCGATGTAAAGTGTGAATAATAATCAAAAGCCAATCCGTAATGACCAATATTTTCGGTCGTATACACAGCCTTACTCATGGATCGGATAGTTAAGGTTTCTACCATATTGGCTTCTCCTTTTCCATGGACATCCTTTAACAACTGGTTCAAACTTTTGGTGATTTGATCGCGCGTATCAATCTGTATTTTGTATCCGAATTTATTCACAATGTTTTGTAAAGCCGATAACTTTTCGATGTCCGGTTCGTCATGAACTCTGTAAATAAAGGTCTTGTTAGAAGCCTGCTTACCATTTTTTAATCCAACAAACTCGGCCACCTTCCGGTTGGCAAGGAGCATAAACTCTTCAATTAATTTATTGGCATCTTTTGATGTTTTAAAGAAGACTCCAGTCGGATTTGCATTTTCATCCAATCGAAATCGAACTTCTTTTTTATCAAAACTAATTGCACCATCATTCATTCGTTTTTTACGAAGAATCTTAGCAAGTTCATCTAATTTTAAAACAGCTTCTACAATGTCATCAGAGACTTCATAAGCTTCATTGGAAAGCGATACTTCCTTTGGAATGTTATTCGATTTGGTTTCGATAATCTCCTGAGCTTCTTCGTAGGAAAATCGTTTGTCAGAATAAGTTACTGTTCTTCCAAACCATTGATTGACAATCTTTGCTTTTTCAGAAATTTCGAAGACTGCAGAGAAAGTAAGTTTTTCTTCATTAGGTCTTAAAGAACAAACACCATTGGATAGAATTTCTGGCAGCATCGGTACCACTCGGTCTACCAAATAAACAGAAGTCGCTCTATTATAAGCTTCAATATCTAGAATGGTCTTTGGTTGCACATAATGGGAAACATCGGCAATATGAATTCCGATTTCGTAATTTCCATTTTCAAGCTTTGAAAAAGACAATGCATCGTCAAAATCTTTTGCAGTAATCGGATCAATAGTAAAAGTTAGATCAGATCGCATATCTCTGCGTTTGGAAATTTCTTCTTTCGAAATCTTTAAATCAATTTTTGAAGCATCTTTCTCTACCTCTTCTGGGAATTCATAAGGAAGTCCGTATTCCAATAAAATCGAGTGAATTTCTGTGTCTTGATCTCCAGGTTTACCTAACACTTGTTTGATTTTTCCGAAGGGATTTTTCGAATTTTCGGGCCAATCGGTAATTTTTGCAATGACCTTATCCCCATCCTGAGCATCACCCAATCGATTTTTAGAAATGAAGATATCGCGATACATGGATTTCGCATCCGGAACTACAAATCCGTAATTCTTACTCATTTGTAATACCCCAACAAACTCCAGCTTTGCACGTTCAATGACTTCAACAATATCAGCTTCTAGTTTATTTTTTCTCCGTTTCTTATATACATATGCTTTTACAATATCGTCCTGCAATGCTTTTCCAAGATTCACAGAGGGAATGAAAATATCATCTTCAAAATCTTCAGAAATAAAGTAACCATTACCATTTGAGGTGATGTCCACCGTTCCTTTAAAATAAGTTCTTTCTGAGTTTAGTTGAAACTTCCCACGATCTACTTCAACAATCTGGTTGGTAGACTTCAATTCGTGAAGTTTTACAATAATTTGATTTCGTCCGCTGGTATCAGTAACTCCAATTTTAGCAGCTATTTGTTTGTAATTAAATGATTTATCAGAGTTTTCTTTAAAAATAGAAAGCACCAATCTGGTTAGGTGCTTGATGACTTTTCCTTTCTTTTTAAAGCGGACTTTTTTCTTTCTTGGCATATCTATATTCTCTTTCTCTAAGGTATGACAAATCTTAGGAACTCCGTTAAAAGTTAAGAATATCTTAATAAAATTGTAACGTTTTCAGAATTTCTTCGTCTTTACTATATAGACGATTGGTTTTCATGAAAAACTTTAAAAAAATTATTGGCTTATTCACGGTTATCTTTTTAGCCGGTGTCTTATTAACCATAGGCACCGTAAAATCTACATTGAAGAAAGATAGTCCAAAGCAAGAGATCGTCGAAATCAAAAAAGACACCACATACCTTCTTACCTCAGAAAAAGAAAAGGCTTAATTTTCTTTAACACTTATTAACATCTTTCATTATTACTAATATTCTTCTTTTTTAAAAAATTGAAATAATGATGATTATAATAGTTTGTGAATAACGGGTATATTTTTTCAGCAGAAAACTTTGCTTTTTGATTTATAAAAAGATGTTGACACTCCGTTCATAGGAAAGCTTATTTAAAATCAATAACATAGCTAGTTTACTAACAACAGTTATGAACACTGTTCACTACTTTTTTTTAATTTCTTCTCTCAGTTTTGATGTAAACAAATTGTAAAATTAATGTTCATAAACAACGATTAAAAAACATTAACTTTTCTTGACTTTTAGCTGTAAAGGCTTGTATATAAAGAAATCGTTGACATCCAAATTTTGATATGATTAAATTAAAAAAAGTTCTTAACATTTAGGTAATATTTGTAATTCCTTAGAATTCATTCAGTTATTAAAAATCTAGAAAAACAGCATGTTGATAACTGAAAAACTGTGAATAAGGGGAAGAAATATGTAATTTTGTAATCTAAAACTTCACTTTATGACTATCGCTATTGGTAACGACCACGCAGGAACAGAATACAAATTTGAAATTGTTAAATACCTTGAGGAAAAAGGGTATACAGTACTGAACTTTGGAACGGATACCAACGATTCTATGGATTATCCTGATGCCATTCATCCAACAGCAGATGCTGTGGAAAGTGGAAAAGCTGAGTTAGGAGTTATTTTATGTGGTAGTGGAAATGGTGCTCAAATGACTGCTAATAAACATCAAGGAATTCGTGCGGCTTTGTGTTGGAATAAGGAATTGGTAGCATTAGCCAAACAACATAACAATGCTAACGTATTAACCATTCCTGCTCGTTTTGTTTCTTTGCAGCAAGCCCTTGGTTTTGTAGAGTTATTTTTAAATACTCCATTTGAAGGCGGAAGACACGGACGACGTGTTGAAAAGATTGCCTGTTCGGCCTAATGAACTTTCTAGTAAAAACATTTGATCAACTTACCACCAGCGAATTATATGATTTGCTACAATTGCGTTCAGAGGTTTTTGTAGTAGAACAAGATTGTGTGTATCAGGATATCGATGGAAAAGATCAAAAAGCCTTACATGTATTAGGTTATAAAGATGATCAATTGGTTGCTTACACGCGCGTATTCGGTCCTGGATATTATTTTGAAAATGCTAGTATAGGAAGAGTGGTTGTGAAGGAATCTGACAGAAAATATGGATACGGATACGAATTAATGAAAGCATCTATTAATGCTGTTGATTATCATTTTAAAGTGACTGAAATTACTATTTCTGCTCAAACGTATCTTAAGAAATTCTATAATAATCTCGGATTTCAACAAGTTGGCGAAGGATATTTGGAAGATGGAATTCCGCATATTCGAATGGATAAATCCTAATCCTTTTTCTTGTTGGTAAGTTTGTATAATAAGTACCCCATTCCCACCAAGAATTTTAAGATAAGAACGATTGCTATGACATACATGAATGTATTTGAATTACTATTCATCTGCTAATTTTATTGTACAAGTGAAAACTTCTTTTCCACTTGAAATTTGCATGTTTTTCTCAGAGAATATTTGATCGGTGTATGAGGTGTATTGTGAAATTGGTTCGATACAAATCATGTTCGGTACCTCTGTCCACAGCATGAAATTATCGAATCCTTTTGTTTCCAAAACAACATCCTTTTTATCGTTATGTTTTAGTCGGATTGTATTGATATCTAAAACAGGAAAAGCATTAGATCCTACCTCATAAACTTGTTGCAAGTTGATAGAATTAGATCCGCTTTGGATGATTTCATGTTCATCACCTGATAATAGAAAAGCTGGATGATACCCAAGCATGAAAGGCATTCCTTGATCTGAAAAAATGGTGAATCTAATTTGAAGTTCGTTTTCCGAAAGGGTAAACGACTTGTAGAATTCAAAATCGAAAGGCCAGTGCAGAAATTCTTGAGAAGACTTATCTGGAAATTTGGAATTTTTTATCAAGGATTCAGCTTGATAGGTTTTTTTGTAGATCGATTTTTTATTTGAAACCTGAACCTGTTCATAATTCAGTTCACGTAACAACCCATGTTGATCTTGCACCCCGTCACCTCTTTTCGTATGCACTATAAAATTGTTTTTTTCGGTGGGTCCAATTACTGGAAACATTTCATCATCTGACTTTCGCCATCCAGGATTTCCTTTTTGATGAACGTATTCTTTTCCATCGGACAAAAAACTAATGAGTTCTCCATTTTCAATTTGAACCGAACAGGTTTCCGCAGTGAGTGAGGTGATGGTAGACATAAATCATTTTTATTCAAAAATAACGTAAAAATCAATCGTAATTACCGCAATTTGAATCTTAGTTTTTTTGTACCTTGTATCGCTGAATTACATTAATATTTTCAAACTTTTTTATGGCGACAGATAAAGAAAAGCAAGCGAAATTAAAAGCATTGCAACTTACCTTAGATAAATTAGATAAGACTTACGGGAAAGGGTCTGTAATGAAATTAGGAGATGCGGTTACTGAGGATATAGATGCTATTCCTTCGGGATCTTTAGGTTTGGATTTAGCCTTAGGAGTAGGTGGATATCCAAGAGGAAGAATCATTGAAATATATGGTCCAGAATCTTCTGGTAAAACAACCTTAACCATCCATGCAATTGCTGAAGCTCAAAAGGCTGGTGGTATTGCTGCTTTTATTGATGCAGAGCATGCTTTTGACCGATTTTATGCAGAGAATTTAGGAGTAGATATTGACAATTTGATCATTTCACAACCTGATCATGGTGAACAGGCTTTGGAAATTGCCGATAACCTAATCCGTTCAGGAGCCATTGATATTGTGGTGATTGATTCTGTTGCTGCTTTGACTCCGAAATCAGAGATTGAGGGGGAAATGGGAGACTCCAAAATGGGATTGCATGCGAGACTTATGTCACAAGCACTTCGAAAATTAACAGCAACCATTTCTAAGACGCATTGTACAGTGATTTTTATCAACCAGTTGCGTGAGAAGATTGGTGTCATGTTTGGAAATCCAGAAACAACTACGGGTGGTAATGCCTTGAAATTTTATGCCTCCGTTAGATTGGATATTCGTAGAAGAACTCAGATTAAAAACGGAGATAAAGTCATTGGAAATGCTACTAAGGTAAAAGTTGTGAAAAACAAAGTAGCCCCACCGTTCCAAACGGCTGAATTTGATATTATGTATGGGGAAGGAATTTCTAAAGTAGGAGAAATTTTGGATTTAGGTGTTGAACTTGGAATTGTTAAGAAAAGCGGTTCTTGGTTTAGCTACGGAGAAACCAAATTAGGTCAAGGAAGAGATGCCGTAAAAGGAATCATCAAAGAAAACCCTGACTTAATGGATGAATTAGAAACAAAAATTAAGGAAGAAATTGATAAAAGCGAATAAGCCATTTATCAACTAACCGATGGAAAACTGCTTATAATTTATAAGCAGTTTTTTTATTCGTCAGATAACACCTTAACCAACCATAAAACCAAATAGGCTCCAATTCCGAAACCTGCTAGTAAAACGGCTAACACAAAGAAGATTCTAAAATTTTTCGCTGTAAACTGAGTTTTGGTACTCAGCCATTCACATACACCTAAAATCATAACGTATTATTTAAATATTAAACTCCGGTACTTCCAAAACCACCAGCACCTCGTTCGGTTTCGTTGAGTTCTTCAACCTCCACCCAATTAATCTGTTCATACTTTGCAATCACCATTTGAGCAACACGCTCTCCATCATTTACCACAAAATCTTCGTTAGATAGATTCACCAAAATCACCCCAATTTCTCCTCGGTAGTCGGCATCTATGGTTCCGGGTGAATTCAAAACGGTAATTCCTTTTTTTGCTGCCAGACCACTTCTTGGTCTCACTTGGGCTTCGTATCCAGCTGGCAAAGCCATAAACAATCCTGTCTTAATAATGGCCCTTTCCAAAGGTTTTAAAACTATGGGACTATCAAGGTTCGCCCGAAGATCCATTCCAGCTGATTGATTGGTTTCATAAGCTGGTGTTTGGTGTTTTGATCGATTTATTAGTTCAACTTTCATAATTCAATATCATATAAAAAACGAATAACATTTAAAAATTGGCTGTTCCAAAAAGCTTCGTTGTGCTCTCCTCCTGGAATCAATTTTTGCTGCATGTGATCTTTTGGAAAACCACTATCAACCAGCAGTTTTGAAACTTCATTAAATTCTTTGGTCATGCCTTCCTTATCGCCTAGCAATAGGTACATTTTAGTATTTGACAAGGCAGGGTTATTTTTAGTGAAATCAAGAATTTCTTTTGAAAACCAAAAGGAAGGAGAAACCACACCTAACCTTCCAAACACATCAGGATATGCAAGTCCGGCATAATAAGAAATCAAACCACCCATAGAACTTCCAATAATTCCCGTAAACTCAGCTTCCGGTTTGGTTCTGTAATTTTTGTCAATATATGGTTTTAATTCTTCAACAATCATTTTGACATAACGATCTCCCGAACCACCTCCGTATTTATCGTGTTTCCACGGTGAATATTCGTTCATTCGTTCTGCACCTACATTGTTGATTCCGACAACGATGAACCCTTTTTTTGTCTTGGTGTACAAATCATTCAAAATTTCATCCACCCCCCATTCACCAGCATAGGAAGTTTTTGCATCAAAAAGATTTTGACCATCATGCATGTAAATTACCGGATATCGCTCTTCAGAACTATCATAGTTGGGCGGAAGATACAACCAAATAGCTCTCGCAACGGCTTCACCCTTTAAATTAACCACATTAAATTTTTGATCAAGCATACTTACATTTTCTGCTTTGGTTGATGGTTTTTCCTGCGATTTTGAGCTGTCTTTAGCAGCGTTTTCCTTCTTACATGAAGCAAGGAAAAAGAGACTAAAAACAATAAGGTAAATTGATTGTTTCATTGACATGGAAATAACACCTAACAAATATAATAATTAGACAAAGCGATGAAAGTAACTTGATACTTTTCTTACTTTTGGGTAAAATTTATCAACCTTGGGATCAAATTCAACTATTGCAGTTATTGGAGGAGGAAGCTGGGCAACAGCGATTGTTAAAATGCTTTGCGAAAACGAATCAAAAGTTGGTTGGTACATGCGAAATTCCCAGTCCATCGAGTATATCAAAGAACACCATCACAATCCCAGGTATATTCAGGGAGCCGAATTTGACCCAAAACAATTAGACCTATCGGATAATATCAATCGAATTGTTGGCAAGTATGATGTTCTCATCTTCGCGATTCCATCTGCCTTTTTAGTATCTGAATTGGATAAACTAAAAGAAGATATTTCTGATAAAATTATTTTTTCTGCCATCAAAGGGATTGTACCTGAAACAGGGTTGATTGTTGGAGAACACTTCTACAAGAAATACGACATTCCTTTTGAAAACATTGGAGTCATTACCGGACCTTGTCATGCGGAAGAGGTAGCCTTAGAGCGATTGTCCTATTTGACCATTGCTTGTAAAGATGAATCCAAAGCAAAAAGAATTAGTAAAGCTATTGAAAGCGATTATATCAAGACCAAAACTTCAGATGATATCATTGGCACCGAGTACGCAGCCGTTTTGAAGAACATCTATGCCGTAGCCGCGGGAATCGCCAACGGACTCGGATATGGAGACAATTTTCAAGCGGTTTTGATAAGCAATGCGATTCGTGAGATGAAACGTTTCATTAAAAACGTTTATAAAATGAAGCGAAATATCAACAATTCAGCCTATTTAGGAGACCTCTTGGTAACCGGGTATTCAACCTTTAGTCGCAACCGAATGTTCGGAAACATGATTGGTAAAGGTTACACGGTTCGATCGGCTCAATACGAAATGCGAATGATTGCAGAGGGCTACTATGCAACAGAAAGCGCTTACAAACTTAAAAAGGAGTTTGATACCAAAACACCCATTATCAATGCGGTGTATGCCATCCTATACGACCACAAAAGCCCTAAAAAAGAGTTTAAAAAATTGGCTAATAAGTTAGACTAATTGTTTAATTTTGAACACGCTAACTAATTTTTAAACTTTTATTGTGAAAACAATACAGGAAGTTGTTGAAAAAACCATTCGAAAAACACCTTTTATTGAGGAAGCACTGAACGAGAAACTCATCAATGTTTCGTCTTTAGCCCGTTTGATATTGCCAGATGTTTCACGAACCCTAAAAAAGGAAGTAAAGGTAGGTGCTGTAATGATGGCCATCAACCGAATTTCTCCAGCAAGTGAATTACGCATCCGGAAGAATATCAAAAGGTTAGCATTGGATTTGGGTGATGTGATTGTAAGGTCTGATTTGTGTGATTTTACCTTTAAAAACACTCGCTCTTTGTTTCGAGAAATTGCTAAAATTCTGACCAAATCCGCCGAAAATTCTGATTACTTTTTAACCGTGTCACAAGGAATTTTTGAAACCAATATTGTCACCAGTAAAAACTTAAGACCTTTTGTAGAAGATATTTTTGAAAACGAGATTTTAATCAATAGCGTTCTTGAGCTTGCTTCGATTACGATCAAGCTTCCAAAAGAGAATCAGGAGCAATCTGGAATTTATTATTTCATTTTGAAGCAATTAGCTTGGGCAGATATTTCCTTACAAGAGGTGATTTCTACAACCAATGAAATGACCATTGTGGTAAAAGAGGAAGACATCAATCAGACCTTTGCTATATTAATGGATATGAAGCTTACCTAGTTTATGGCAAAAATTGATCCGTACGCCGCCCTCCGCATCAGAGAGTTTAACATCTTTTTACTTGTCCGATTTTTATTAGTCTTTGGATGGTCCATGCAGTTCATTGTAATAGAGTGGCAGGTGTATTCATTAACCAAAGATCCTTTATCACTCGGAATTATTGGATTGATGGAAATTATTCCTGCTTTTTCCATGGCTTTGTTTGCAGGTCATATTGTCGATAATAAAGAAAAACGAAACCTTTTAGCCATCTGTATTGCGGCCTTTTCCTTTATTAGCCTGGGATTGTATTACTTAACGACCGACGAGGTTACCAACAACTGGAAGTTGAACCATATTTTATACGGAATTTATGCCTTGGTCTTTTTTGGTGGGTTTCTTCGTTCTTTTTTCGGACCAACGATTTTTTCTTTGGTTGCATTGATTGTACCTAAAAAGATTTACCCAAACGCGGCTACTTGGAGTACCAGTACCTGGAAAACGGCAGCTGTTGCTGGGGCTCTTTCTGGTGGATTTCTAATTAGTTGGATTGAAGTTGATGGGACCTTATCTATGGTTTTTATATTGGTGATGATTTCCTTGGTCGGCGTATTTTTCATAAAAAAGAAACCAATCCTAAACACGAAAAAAGGAGAACCAATAAAGGACAGCTTAAAGGCAGGGGTCACTTTTGTTTTTAAGAACAAGGCAATTTTAGGAGCCTTAACGTTGGACATGATTGCGGTTTTGTTTGGAGGAACTGTGGCCATCCTCTCGGTATTTGCTCAAGACGTTTTGGAAGTAGGAAGTGAAGGATTCGGATTGTTAAATGCTTCCATTTCTTTAGGTAGCATTGTTACCATGTTTGCCACCACTTACATTCCAATAAACAAAAGCACAGGAAAAAAGTTGTTGGTTTCCGTATTCATTTTCGGAATAAGCATTATTGGTTTTGGTCTTTCAAATATTTTCTGGTTAAGTGTCTTTATGCTCTTCGTAAGTGGAGCCGCAGACGGGATATCCATGATCATTCGACAAACAATTTTACAGCTAAAAACTCCGGATGAAATGCGAGGAAGAGTATCCTCTGTGAATTCCATGTTCGTTGGATCTTCTAACGAGTTGGGTGCTTTTGAAAGCGGCTTGGCAGCTAAATTGCTAGGCCCAGTAACAGCAGTTGTTTTTGGTGGAACAATGACTTTATTAACCGTATTTGCCACAGGTTATTTGAATCCGACCCTTCGTGATTTGGATCTAACTAAAGATATCGAAGAACACGAAGGAGAGGAATAAATTAGTCTAGAATATTGGTGGGTAATCCATCAATACTGGTCTGATTTTTTTCAGTCCAATATTCTCTGATTCCTTCTTCACCTTTTCCAGCAGCCCACTCATTCAATTCTTCGCGCTCTCCCTTGTATTCGAAAAACGGAATTGACATACCACAAGAAGTTTGAGCTGTTTCTAGTTCAATGTCAAAAATTTGACGGGTTCCAGGAAGTATGGTGAAATATTGAGCGACTTCTTCCCAGTTGGAATCGCTAGGTTTGATCTCTTTCCCTTTTCCGTACAAACGCAAAATGTTTGGAGCTCCCTCAAATGAACAAAACATAATGGTGATTCTATTTTTCGCCAATAAATGTGCCGCAGTTTCATTTCCACTCCCTGTCACATTTAACCATAAAAGGCGATTTTCACCAACTACTTTAAAAGAATCCATCCCTTTTGGAGAAAGGTTGATTCGACCATCTTCAGCGGCTGTAGCTACAAAGAAGATTTTTTGATTTTCAATAAACTTTTGAAGTCTTGGTGTGAGTTTGTTGTAGAATTTAGCCATGCTTTAAGAATTAAACCGTTGAAGAAAATCTTTTTTAAACTTTTGTCCCAAAGGTAATCTCTTTGTTCCAATTACCACAGTATTTCCCTCTACAAACTGAATTTGCTGCGTGTTCACCACATAGGATTTATGAGTTTGAACGAAGTTAGATGCAGGCAACTCTTCTACAATCTTCTTTAAGGTCTTATAGGTGACAAGAGTTTTATCGACAAGATGTACCTTAACATAATCTCCCAAACCTTCCAGATAATGAATTTCGGAAGTTTTGATTTGATGAAGCTTTTTATCAGCTTTTATAACAATACTGTCAATTGGCCTGTCACTTTGTAATTTCACCTTAGATATAGCTTGAACAAACCGTTCAAAGGAGAAAGGTTTTAATAAATAATCTACGGCGTTTAATTCGAATCCTTCAACAGCATGTTCGGAATAAGCCGTGGTGAAAATGACTTTTGGAGCACGTTGCAGCGATTTATAAAAGGAGATTCCCGTGAGGTGCGGCATATTGATATCCAAGAACATAAGATCAATTGAATTTGCAGCCAAAAACTCCATAGCCTCAATGGCGTTGTTGCAGATCCCGCATAACTCTAAATGTGGTATCCTGCCTACAAATGTTTTTAGTAGATCTTGGGAAGAAGGTTCGTCGTCAATGATTAAGCATCGGATCATTTACAATAGATTTATTTGCAAGGAGACTTTGTACACATCACCATCAATGGAGCTTTTTAATTCATGGTTGTTTTGATAAATCAAATTCAAATTCTTTTGAATGTTATCCAAACCAATTCCGCTTTTATTTTTATCGGTTGTTGGAACAGTCTTAAAGTTATTGGAAACTTCAAAATTTAAAACGCCATTCGATTCTTTTAGACGGATATCCACAAACGGATTTGAAATTCCGCTTTTGAGTCCGTGTTTGAAACTATTTTCGATCAAAGGCAACAGCAACATCGGGTATATTTTTGCTGCCACTGACACATCATGTTGAAAACTAACTTTTGAATCCTTTACCTGTCTGTTTTTTTCAAAGGCAATATAGTTTTTGATCAAATCAACTTCTTTTTCCAGGGGGATTTTGTCTACCTCAGTATCATAAATTACATACCTTAAAATATCCGAAAGCTGCAAAATAGCTTTTTCTACATCCTCTTTTTTATTGACTGCAAGAGAGTAAATCACATTGAGGGAGTTGAACAAAAAATGAGGGTTGATTTGACCTTTTAAGTAATATAATTGTTGCTCTATTTGTTCTTTTTCCTTTTGTAATATTTGATTTTCCATTTGATTCAAGTACACCCAATCTTCACCTAGCTTAATCAAGGACGAAAGCACAAAAACAATGAAAAAAATAAAGAATATCTCTACGGTGTTGTGATATGAGATAAAGTAGTAATCGGGTAAAAAGGTGTTTGCGACAAACTCGAAAAACAAAGGGTTTACTGAAGCAAAAACGACCAGGTTTAGTAAAAAGCAGAAAGCGAATAATAGATATCGCTCTCTTTTTAAAAACCTAGGAAAAAGCACATACAAGTTTATGGAAATAGGAATGATCAGCGTTATTACAAAACAAATGGTATAGTAATAATCAATTATTTCTGGTGTTTTCCTTCCCGAAAAAAGGAAAATCAAAGCCAAAATTGTAACCGCTTTCAAAAAAGTATTGAATACAAATCTATTTCGATTATTGGCTTTCAAATAGGTTTCTTTATTCAACATCAGTTGCTCTTGTTAAGGTGTATTTTGTGTCCGTTTTCCATTTTTCCTCATCGTTAGAACCAATGTATTTTTCGATAAATTTCTCTAAATCTTCAGATGATGCCGACAATAGATATTTGTCCTTAAGAAGCCCGATTTTATGATGTTGGATTTTAATCTTTTTTTGCTCAAACAGCGCTTCAATTTTATCTTCATCAAGCCAACGAATACTCAGTCTTCCTTCCTTATCTATTTCGTATTTAACCAGACTGTGGGTGTAAATAGTATGCTTTTCCAGTAGGACATCAACATCATCTTGGTTTTCAAATGGGAAAAAATTCAGGAAGCTTTCACCCTTAATTTTAAAAGGCGTCACGATATAATTTGTTTCCTTCCCCTTGTATTCTCTGGTGATGTAGTAACTTTCTTTGTAGGCCTTGTACATTTTTTTCTCGGACTCTTCAATCTTATTGGTTGTGGAGTCTTTTTCCATCATAGATTCGACGGAAACAATTTGCCATCGCCCTTTGCTTTTATCGGTCCAATTCCCAATCAATCGTTTATCAAAGGATATTGATTTAGCGGTGTAAAAGGGATTCAATGATTTAACAACACAAGAGCTAAGAATTAAAATGCAAATCGCAACAAAACTAAATTTTCTAATTTTCATAAGTATCAAATTTAAAATTATTAGCCACAAATGAAGAACGGTTGACCACCATATCCTAAGATTTTAGACGAACACGGCCTTTTTCTCGACAAACACCAATTTTAGAATAATTTGACCATAGAACAAATGGGAATTAGTACATTAGTTTTTCAAATTCATTTTATGGAATACGGTTTTCTATCCATTTTACCACCTGTTGTGGCTATCATCCTCGCTTTAAGAACCAAGCAGGTTTACATCGCTTTGTTATTCGGAATTTGGTTTGCCTGGTTGATAATGAATAGCTGGAATCCCCTTCAAGGAACCTTGGCAATGATCGAAGCTTTGGTCAATGTTTTTGAATCCAAAGGAAACACCCGAACGATCATGTTTAGTGCACTTGTGGGCGCCCTATTGTTGTTCATTCAGTACTCCAGAGGAGTCGAAGGGTTTATCTTGTTATTGAATAGAAGACTAGAAAAATTGGAGTCCAAAAAATCTGGATATAGTCGAGTGATGGTTCAGGTATTGGCAACGCTAACAGGCATATTATTATTCGTTGAAACGAGCATCAGTTCACTAACCGTTGGTACTCTGTACAGACCGGTTTTTGATAAATTAAAGATTCCGAGGGAGAAACTCGCTTATATTGCCGATTCTAGCTCCGCTCCGTCTTCCATTTTAATCCCGTTCAATGCCTGGGGAGCTTTTATCATGGGCCTTCTGTTAACGCACGGAATTGACAAACCGTTTTCGGTGATGATTTCTTCCATCGCTTATAATTTTTATCCACTGCTAGCCATCGCTTTGGTGTTTTTTGTGGTGTTATCGAAGAAAGACTTTGGAGCCATGGAAATGGCTGAAAAAAGAACTCGGGAAACAGGAGCCTTAATGAATCCGAATGCCAAACCCATGGTTTCTGATGAGGTGACATCTTATCCGCCAAAAGAGGGAATTCCAGCAAGGGCATACAATATGATTGTTCCGCTTTTAACCATGGTTTTGATGATGCCAATCAACTTGATTTATACCGGTTGGGACAACGTGAAAGAATCTACCTCTTTTCTCAACCATGTTTCATTAGCGATTGGTGAGGGATCGGGCTCTTCCTCTGTTTTGTATGCGGTGATTACGGCAATTTTGGTGGCTTTTGTCATGTATTTGATTCAAGGGATTTTAAAACCCAAAGAAGCGATTGATTTGACTTTAAAAGGAATTAGTGAATTGATGCCATTGGCGTTATTGATGTTGTTGGCATTCGCCATTGGGGATGCCTGTAAAGCATTAGAAACCGGTCAGTATGTGGCCAACGTTACCAAGGATTGGTTGACCCCAGAATTGCTTCCGGCAGTTGTATTTGTCATAAGTTCATTTATTGCTTTTTCCACAGGAACCTCTTGGGGAACATTTGCCATTATGTTGGCCATATCCATTCCAATGGCAACCATTAATGAGGCTAACTTGACAATTGTAGTGGCAGCTACTCTAGGCGGCGGAATCTTTGGAGATCACTGTTCGCCGATTTCAGATACTTCCATCATTTCATCTATGGCCTCTGCAAGTGATCATATTGATCATGTGAAAACGCAGTTGCCCTATGCTCTTTTTGGAGGAATTATCACAACAGTTCTTTATTTGATTATCGGATTCTTAGGGTAGCCTATTTGGCAAGCATTCCTTTTTTACCCAATGATTTAATCATTCGCAATGCCCTTTCCTTAATGCTGTTCGCTTTGAAGGTGAAGGTTTTTTCATGCAGTTGGTTTCCCTCAAAGAAAGTAACTTGAAAACGATTGTCTAAGGCAAACAAATCAGGCTGAATGAATTCGACCTTCGCAAAAGAATTAGCGGGTAACACATCGAGTCGTTTGCGGAGTAAGGAAGTTTTCTTGGTGTCCGAGAACCCTTGAGAAACAATGACGAGCATTTCTAGGTCTACCTCTTTTTTGTTGATGAGGTACACATTCCAATCGTCCATTTTGTAAATCTCGTTGTATTCTAAAACGATGGCAAGTTCAATACCACTAACCTCGGGTATGTGAATGTCTTTTTTCAGAACTAAAGGGCCGATTTAAACTGCTCTAAGAAACGCACATCGTTTTCATAGAACTTTCTGATATCCGGAATTTGATATAACAACATGGCAATTCGTTCGATACCCATTCCGAAGGCATATCCAGAATATTTGGTTGGATCAATATTACAGTTCTTTAAAACATTAGGATCAACCATTCCGCAACCCATAATTTCCAACCAACCGGTTCCCTTGGTGATACGATAATCTGTTTCTGTTTCTAGTCCCCAATAAATATCTACCTCGGCACTTGGCTCCGTAAAAGGGAAGTAAGAAGGTCTCAAGCGAATCTTCGACTTACCAAACATCTCTTTGGTAAAGAACAATAAGGTCTGCTTTAAATCAGCAAAAGAAACATCCGTATCTACATACAAACCTTCAATTTGGTGGAAAATACAATGTGAACGTGCTGAAATATCTTCATTCCTAAAAACACGACCTGGAGAAATGGTACGAATGGGTGGTTCGTTGTTTTCCATGTAGCGCACTTGAACCGATGAGGTGTGTGTGCGTAACAAAACATTGTCCTTAGCTTCATCAGATTTTTCGATGAAGAAAGTATCCTGCATATCTCTCGCCGGATGGTATTCTGGCAAGTTCAACGCAGTAAAATTGTGCCAATCGTCTTCAATTTCTGGCCCTTCTGAAATGGTGAACCCAATACGATTGAATACATCGATAATTTTATTCTTAACAATTGAAATTGGGTGACGTGCCCCAAGAGCGATAGGCTCTCCTGGCCTGGTTAAGTCCCCATATTTTTGTTCCGATAAGGATTGATCTTCTAAATTACTTTGTAACGATTTTACTTTTTCCTCAGCATTTTTCTTCAATTGATTCAAGGCTTGCCCAAATTCCTTGCGTTGTGAAGGATCAACATTCTTGAATTCAGAAAACAAGGATTTCAAAATTCCTTTGCTTCCTAAGTACTCAATACGGAAGGATTCTACTTCCTCTTTGGTGCTTGCCGTAAAAGTGTCAACATTCTGTAAAAGCTCTTCTACTTTGTCTAACATTTCTGTAAAAATTGAGCTACAAATTTAAACTATTTGACCCTTTTTTTACGGTGTTTCTTGTCTGAATACGTCAAGTCTAACGAAATCGATTGAAAACAAGGGTTTTGAGCAAATTATTTTTTTATTTTGAATTTGTCATATTGAAAAATAATTATCTTTGCATGACCAAAAAATTATATAATTCATAAAAAAACATGGATAAAAATATTGAAATGAAAATTGAAGGCTTCATGGACCTCGTTAGAGAACGCAACGGTCACGAGCCAGAATTCTTACAGGCTGTTCAAGAAGTAGCAGAAACTGTAATCCCTTACATCGTTCAACATGATATCTATCATGGGAAGAATATTTTATTGCGAATGGTAGAGCCAGAGCGATTGATTTCGTTTCGTGTTTCATGGGTTGATGATAATGGAGAAATCCAGGTAAACAGAGGGTATAGAGTTCAAATGAATTCGGCAATCGGACCTTACAAAGGTGGTTTGCGTTTTCACCCTTCGGTAAATGCGAGCATTTTAAAGTTCTTAGCCTTCGAGCAAGTATTTAAAAACTCATTAACTACACTTCCAATGGGAGGTGGTAAAGGTGGTTCTGATTTTGATCCGAAAGGAAAATCAGACAATGAAATCATGCGTTTTTGCCATGCTTTTATGACTGAATTATACAGACACATTGGACACAATACAGACGTTCCTGCCGGAGATATCGGAGTTGGAGCCAGAGAGATTGGATTCATGTTTGGGATGTATAAAAAATTAAACAACACTTTTACTGGTGTTTTAACAGGTAAAGGTCAGTCTTGGGGTGGGTCTTTGATCAGACCTGAAGCAACGGGTTACGGTAACGTATACTTTGCTGAGAATATGTTAAAAACTCGAGGTGATTCTTTTGAAGGAAAAACCGTAGTTGTTTCTGGATCAGGTAACGTGGCTCAATACGCTGCTGAAAAATCCATCCAGCTAGGAGCGAAAGTGGTTACTTTCTCAGACTCATCAGGATATATTTATGACGAAGAAGGAATCGATAACGAAAAGCTTGCTTTCGTCATGGAACTTAAAAACGTGAAGCGAGGTAGAATTCATGAATATGTAAAACAGTATCCGAACGCTAAATTCTTCAAGGGCGAAAGACCTTGGGGAGTTAAGTGTGATATCGCCCTTCCATGTGCTACTCAAAACGAGTTAAATGGTGAAGAGGCAAAAACGTTGATTGCCAATGGTTGTATTTGCGTGAGTGAAGGAGCCAACATGCCTTCTACTCCAGAAGCCATCCACGAGTTCATCAATGCGAAAATTTTATTCGCGCCAGGTAAAGCTTCCAATGCAGGAGGTGTTGCTACCTCTGGATTGGAAATGAGTCAGAACTCATTGCGTATGAGCTGGACCAGAAAAGAGGTGGATGCTCGTTTGAAGGAAATCATGAGCAACATTCATGACTCGTGTACGCAATATGGAAAAGACGAAGACGGATTTGTAGATTATGTGAAAGGAGCCAATATTGCAGGTTTTGTGAAAGTTGCAGATGCAATGTTAGCACAAGGTGTAATCTAGACTTTTTTAAATCAAACATAGACGAAGCGTATCATTTTTTTGATACGCTTTTTTTATTTTTATAGATATGAAAACAATCAAGAACAAATTATTAGAAGGCATTCACGGCAAAACCATTTTGACGGATGTATTTTTTAATGAAGATCAAACTCCCAAACCGGTGGTGATTTTTTGCCACGGATACAAAGGTTTTAAAGATTGGGGAGCATGGAATCTTATGGCAGAGGCTTTTGCAAACCAAGGCTTGTTTTTGATCAAGTTTAATTTTTCTCACAATGGAGGTACCGCCGAACAACCCATTGATTTTCCAGATTTGGAAGCCTTTGGGAATAATAATTATATCAAGGAATTGGACGATTTGAAAACGGTTATTAATTGGATTCATGAATCCGAAGAATTTCAAGCTGAGGTCGATTTGAATTCTTTGACCTTAATTGGTCATAGTCGTGGTGGTGGTATTGTGCTCCTGAAATCAAATGAAGACAAGCGAGTTACCAAAGTTATTACCTTAGCTTCTGTCTGCGATTTTGCCAAAAGAACAGCTACCATTGGAGATTTGGAAGAGTGGCGAAAAGAGGGTGTAAAATATGTGGTTAACGGTCGAACCAAACAGAACATGCCTCATTATTATCAGTTCTATGAGAACTTTATGGAAAACCAAGATCGATTGAATGTTCAAAAGGCCACTAGGGATCTTGACATCCCGCATTTGATTATTCACGGAGATGCAGATACTTCGGTAAAGATAAATGAGGCGGAAGCATTGAAAGAATGGAACCCGCGTGCTGCGTATGAAATTATTCCAGGAGCCGATCACGTGTTTAATGTAAAACACCCTTGGAACGAAAAAACCATGTCGGAAAACATGGTTAAGGTTGTAGATAAATCGGTAAAATTTATAAAAAACTAGTGGAGCATATCGGATTCGAACCGATGGCCTCTACGCTGCCAGCGTAGCGCTCTAGCCAACTGAGCTAATGCCCCATTTAGAGATGATAAAAGTACACTTTTTTTAATTGCCATCAATGGAATTGGAACTTCCTTTTCGTAAAATTATCCATGTAGACATGGATGCCTTTTTTGCTTCTGTTGAGCAGCTCGACAATCCTGATTTGAGAGGGAAGCCGGTAGCTGTTGGAGGGGGTGGCGATCGCGGTGTTGTTTCGGCAGCAAGTTACGAGGCGCGCAAATTCGGAGTCCGATCGGCTATGAGCAATGTACTCGCCAAACAAAAGTGTCCGCACATTATTTTCGTCAAAGGAAATTATGCGCGCTACAAGGAGATTTCCTATCAAATTCGAGATATTTTTTACCATTACACCGATTTGGTAGAGCCACTTTCTTTGGACGAAGCCTATTTGGATGTTACCCAAAATAAGGTTGGAAATCCTTCTGCAGGATTGATCGCAAAGGAGATTCGACAACGCATATTTGACGAAATCGGATTGACCGCATCCGCCGGAATTTCCATCAATAAATTCATTGCCAAGGTTGCTTCGGATATCAACAAACCCAACGGACAGAAAACCATCAATCCCGAGGAGGTTTTGGAATTTCTTGAGGAATTGCCCATTCATAAATTCTACGGAATCGGAAAGGTAACCGCATCAAAAATGTACAACTTAGGGATATTCACTGGGAAAGACTTGAAGCAAAAATCCTTGGAAGAAATGATAGAGCTATTTGGCAAATCAGGTGCTCATTATTTCAAGATTGTTCGTGGAATTCACAACAGTGAGGTAAAGCCGAATCGAGAGCGGAAATCACTGGGCGCAGAACGAACCTTTCGTGAGAACATCTCTTCAGAAATTTACATGCTCGACAAACTCAATGATATTGCTGACGAGCTCGAAAAACGAATGATGAATTCGAAAACCAAAGGCAAAACCGTAACTCTAAAAATCAAGTATTCTGATTTTACCCAACAAACCCGAAGCAAGACCATTGACACCTTCATTCAAAAGAAAGCTGACTTTTTTCCTTTGGTAAAGGAATTGCTCTATCAAGAGAAATTAAAAAATTCAGTACGCCTACTAGGAATATCTTTTGCTAATTTAGACACAGTGAAAAAAGAACCCTTTTGGGTGCAATTAAAACTGGAATTCTAATGCTTGAGATCAAAAGAACGGATGCTAAAAACACAGATCTGATTCAACTCGTTCAGGAATTAGACGCCTATCTTAAAGTTACCGATGGTGAAGATCATTCGTTTTACAATCAGTTTAATGGTTTGGACGCTATCAAGCATTGTGTCGTGGCTTATGTAGATGGTCAAGCTGTGGGTTGTGGCGCTATCAAAAAGTTTGATGCAACAACCATGGAGATCAAACGGATGTATCTACAGCCTGAGCATCGAGGAAAAAGCATCGCCGATCAAATCATTCGCGAATTGGAAGTCTGGACCGTGGATTTGGGTTTTAGCAAATGTGTGCTCGAAACGGGTGATCGACAAGTGGAAGCGGTTAAATTTTACCATAAAATGGGCTATCAAATCATTCCAAATTACGGCCAATACAAAGGCATGGAAAATTCAAACTGTTTTGAAAAAGTATTGCAATGAATTGGAGCTATTGGGAATATAAAGAGTGGTTTGCCAACAATGATTATGTTATTGTTGGAAGCGGTATTGTCGGACTCAATTGTGCCATTCAACTAAAAGAAAGATTCCCAAGCGCATCGATTTTAGTGCTTGAAAAAGGAATGCTTCCTCAAGGGGCAAGTACCAAAAACGCAGGATTTGCCTGCTTTGGCAGTCCGTCTGAACTATTGAGTGACCTAAAAAACCATTCTCAAGATGAGGTCTTTGAGTTGGTCAAAAAACGATGGGAAGGACTCCAATTACTTAGGCAAACACTAGGAGATTCAGCCATTGATTATCAAAACAAGAAGGGTTCTGAGTTATTCATGGACCAAGAACTTTTTGAAAGCTGCCAATCACAATTAGGCCTATTGAATCAATTGTTAGGTCCCTTATTCCCTAAGGCTGTTTATGAGGAAACAGAAAATATTTTTGGTTTTGAGAACATCATTCCGACCTATTTGACCAACAATTTTGAAGGTCAGATTGATACGGGAAAAATGATGAACGCATTACTGAATTTGGCCTACAAAAAGGGAATTAAGATCGTTAACGGAATTGAAGTTTTGAATTTTCAAGAATCCAACGACTCGGTTTTCATCCAAACTTCGAAAGGAGATTTTTCCACCAAGAATTTCTTCATTGCCACCAATGGTTTTAGCAAGAATCTTTTTAATGCAGATATCAAGCCAGCCAGAGCTCAAGTATTGATCACCAAGCCGATTCCGAATTTAGCCATAGAAGGAACTTTTCATTTGGATGAGGGATATTACTACTTTAGAAATATAGATAACCGAATTTTATTCGGAGGTGGTCGAAATCTGGATTTTTCAACCGAAGAAACTACGGAATTTGGACAAACAGAATTGGTTCAACACAAACTTGAAGAACTTTTAAAAACGGTGATCTTGCCTAATGCATCCGTAGAAATTGAAAGTAGATGGTCTGGCATCATGGGAATTGGCAATCAGAAAAAAGCCATTGTAAAAAAAATCTCCAACAGGGTCTATTGCGGAGTTCGTTTGGGTGGAATGGGCGTGGCCATTGGGTCTACCATTGGTAAAGAATTGGCAGAACTTTTGGACTAGGTACCGCAATCTTTTGCTAACTTTATGGGGATGAAGCGAATCCCACTTCTTTTTTTCTTGCTATTAAGTTTTTCCGTTGTGTCTCAAGAATGGATACAAGACAACTCAAAGACGGCAGTTAGCTTTACCATCCGAAATTTTGGTGTAAATGTAGAGGGTCAATTCAATGATGTTTCGATTTCCACGAACTTCAATACTGACGATTTACCTCAATTTCAACTGAAAGCAACCATTAAAGTTGGTTCCATGGATACAGGTATTACAGGTAGAGATGAGCACATTATGAAGAAGAATTATTTTGATGCTAAAACGCACCCAGTGATGACTTTAGAATCCAAGTCGATTCGGAGGGTCAAGGACGATAACTACCTACTCAAAGCCACACTAACCATCAAAGGAAAAGAGCAACAAATGGAAATACCCATTCAGCTTCGGGAGGAAGACAACGAATTGCAACTCTCTTCTCAATTCGTAGTAAATCGAAAGGATTTTGGCGTTGGAGGTGGAAGTTTGATCATGTCTAAGAACGTGAAAGTAAGTGTAACCTATATCGGTAATCGATAAGTGGAGTCTACCCAGAAATTTGAGGTAATAATCGTTGGAGGCGGACTAGCTGGCTTGACTTCGGCCATTCATCTAGCACAACAAGGACGATCAATTTTACTGCTAGAAAAAGATGAATTTCCAAGACACAAAGTCTGCGGAGAGTACATTTCCAATGAGGTGCTTCCATACCTTCAATCACTTGGAGTTAACCCCTTTGCTTTTGGCGCCAAACAAATATCCCGTTTAGAAATTTCAACACCAAGAAATAAGAAGGTCTATAGCAATTTACCGCTTGGCGGATTCGGAATAAGTCGTTATCGATTGGATTATGAATTGTATAAAAAAGCGAAGGAAGAAGGTTGTATTACCAAGACAGAACTTGTTACCGATGTTGATTTTGCCGACGACACCTTCACCGTGAAAACAAAGAAAGGAAATGCATACAAGGCTCAGTTTGTTTTAGGATCTTTTGGAAAGCGCTCCAACTTGGATAAAAAATTGGATCGTGATTTTATCAAAAAGAAATCGCCCTATTTAGGAGTTAAGATCCATGCATCTGGAGATTTTGATGAAACAAAAGTCGCGCTTCATAATTTCAAAGGAGGATATTGTGGGGTTTCCAAGGTGGAAAATGACCATATCAATCTGTGTTATATTTCAGATTATAAATCCTTTAAGAAATACAAATCCATTAAAGATTTTCAGGAGAAAGTCGTATTTCAAAACGAATCTTTGAGAGCTATTTTTTCCAACACATCTCCTGTTTTTGAAGCTCCTATCACCATCAGCCAGATTTCTTTCGACTCCAAACCGCGAATTGAAAATCATATGTTAATGGTGGGTGATGCTGCGGGAATGATTCATCCATTGTGTGGAAACGGAATGGGAATGGCGATCAGCAGTGCCCAATTGGTAAGCACCTTGTTGCAAGATTTCTTCAACGGAAAAATAAAAAATCGAAACCAATTGGAAAAAATGTATCTTTCTAATTGGAATAAGAGGTTTCAAAAAAGGTTGTTTTTTGGACATAAAATTGCTTCAATTTTTAACAGTGATTTCTTGACAAATTTGATGTGGAATTTCGTGCGAGCCTTTCCTTTTATAATTCCAATGATTATTAAAAATACACACGGAAAAGAACTCCCTACTGCATGAGTTTATTAGTAAATACCAAATATCGTTCTGAAGCTCCGGAGATCATGGATGATTTCTCCTTGGAAGGAACCGAGCTTCGAGACACCTTTGATAAACTCGAGTTGATCAATCGACTGCTGGGTGGAAATCGGGTTACTTTAAACGGAATTGCTCAGATTTTAAAACCCTGCCCAAAGGACAAACCCATCACCATTATTGATTTGGGCTGTGGTCATGGAGACATTTTGCGAGATGTAGCCAAATGGGGTTTGAGTCGAGGTTACAACTTTCAATTAATTGGTGTTGACGCCAATGCTGACGCCATTGCCTACGCCAATGAACTGTCGGAATCGTATTCAAACCTTAGTTTTTTGAATATTGATATTTTTTCAGAGGAGTTTCAAAAAATCGAATTCGACATTGTTTTATGCACCCTTTTTCTTCATCATTTTAAACCTGATGAATTAGAAAGTTTATTAAAATCAAACTTTAAAAAAGCAAAGATTGGGATGGTGGTAAACGACCTGCAAAGATCGAGATTAGCCTATTACCTTTTCAATTTGATTTCCTTGTTTACGACCAATAAGATGGTTCGAGAAGATGGCTTAACCTCCATTTTAAAGGCTTTCAAACGAAAAGATTTAGAAGAATTAACCCTTACATTAAAAGCAAAAGCCTCTATCAAATGGAAATGGGCTTTTCGCTATCAATGGATATTGACAAAAGCATGAGTGTACGCATAATTTCAGTTGCCAAGCAGCTACCTAAATATACCAGACCTATTGTTGAGATTCTGCCCTATGTTGAAAAGTGGCTGGAAGGTCAAGACGATCGATTTCGTCGCAAGGTCTTGAAGATTTTTGCCGGAGCAGGGGTTGATCATCGCTATTCCATCATGGATGCCGAATCAGTGTTTACAGCGACCTCCTTTGAAGATAAAAACAATATTTATGCAAGAGAGGCCACCAAACTAGCCAAAAGTTCTTTGGAGAAAGCCTTAGCCAAAGCCGCCATTAAACCAAGGGATATCGATTATATCATTACGGTGAGTTGCACGGGAATTATGATTCCTTCTATGGATGCCTACCTAATCAACGATTTGGAAATGAGAGACGATGTGGTGCGACTTCCTGTGACGGAAATGGGCTGTGCAGCTGGCATATCTGGAATTATATACGCTAAGAAGTTTTTGGAAGCCAACCCCAATAAACGAGCTGCAGTAATTGCAGTGGAATCCCCAACAGCTACCTTTCAACACAATGATTATTCCATGGTGAATGTGGTGAGTGCAGCTATTTTTGGAGACGGCGCGGCAAGTGTTATTTTATCCTCTTATCCGGATGAGAAGGGGCCTCAAATTTTAGATGAAGCGATGTATCATTTTTATGATGCCACCCATATGATGGGCTTTAAACTAGTGAATACAGGTTTGCAAATGATTTTGGATAAATCCGTTCCTGACACCATTGCAAGTCATTTTCCTCAAATTATCCATCCTTTTTTGGAAAGAAATGGATATTCCATTGAAGACATCGATCATTTGATTTTTCATCCGGGAGGGAAGAAAATTGTGCAAACAGTAGAAGATCTTTTCGGTTCTTTGGGAAAAAACATCAATGATACCAAAGAGGTGCTTCGCTTGTATGGAAATATGTCAAGTGCTACTGTTTTGTATGTGCTAGAACGATTTATGGATGGCGAACGAGAACAAGGGGAAAAAGGGCTGATGTTGAGCTTCGGACCTGGATTTTCAGCACAACGAATTTTATTAGAATGGTAAATGAATTTCAACATAACGAGTGGGCCCTGATACTTGGCGGATCAAGCGGACTAGGATTAGCAACGGCCAAAAAGTTGGCTCAAGAAGGATTGAATATTTTCATTGTGCATAGAGATCCAAGATCCCAAATGACCCTTAATGAAAGTGCTTTTGAGGAAATAAAACAATTTGGAGTTCAGTTGCTTTCTTTGAATAAAGATGCGCTAAGACCTGAAACCATAGAAAATACTTTGGATCAATTAGCAGAAAAAGGCTTGGTGAAAGTGCTAGTGCATAGTATTGCCAAAGGAAATTTAAAACCCATGATTGCAGCTGAAGAATCCACGCTACAATCCGATGATTTTTTGTTGACGACAAATGCCATGGCCGTGAGTTTTTATACTTGGACCAAGGGGATTCATGATAGAAAGCTATTTGCAGAAAATGCAAAAGTTCTGGCATTTACGAGCGAAGGAAGCGTAAAGGCGTGGCGCCACTATGCAGCGGTTTCAGCGGCGAAGTCGGCCTTAGAAGCCATCATGAGAAATATTGCCTTGGAATTCGCCCCTTTCGGAATTACTGCGAATTGTATTCAGGCAGGTGTTACCGATACCGAATCGTTACGAAGAATTCCTGGAAGTGATTCTTTAAAAGAATTTGCCATAAAACGCAACCCTTTTGGTCGACTCACAACGCCAGAAGATGTAGCCAATGCGGTGTATTTACTATGTAAAAAAGAAGCCCAATGGATCAATGGAACCATTCTAAAAGTTGACGGAGGAGAAAGCATCAATTGATATGAAACCATCGGAAATCATAGCATTATTACCTTACGAAAAGCCATTTTTATTTGTGGACAAGTTGTTCTCGGTCAATGATGAATTTTCCGAGGGATCTTATACATTTTCGACGGATGAATTTTTCTATAAAGGGCACTTTAAAGATCATCCAGTTACACCTGGAGTGATTCTAACAGAGGTGATGGCACAGATTGGTGTGGTTTGTCTTGGAATTTATCTCATAGCGCAAGAAAACACCAACCTCGACAATGTTCAGGTAGCGCTTGCCTCTCACGAAATTGATTTTTACAAGCCAGTATTTCCAGGGGAAACCGTAAAAGTAGTTTCAGAAAAAGAGTATTTCCGATTTCACAAACTAAAGTGCAAGGTGGCGATGTACAATGATAACAACGAGTTGGTTTGCCGAGGGTTTATTTCGGGCATGCTAAAAAATCTTTCCGATGGAGCCTAGAGTAGTCATTACAGGAATGGGTGTGGTTGCTCCCAATGCAACGGATTTGACTTCCTTTTTGAAAGCCATTCGAAATGGAGAATCTGGCATAGAATTTCATCAAAACTTAAAAGACTTAAACTTTTCGTGCTGTATTGGTGGCATACCTGACATTAGCGAAGAACACAAGCGAAGATATTTCTCTGACCTAGAACTTCGAGGCTTTGATAGCTCCGGGATTTTATACGGAGTGATTGCGGGAATGGATGCTTGGAATGATGCGGGGTTATCAAGTGCAAACGATGAAGTTGACTATGATACTGGGATGGTTTTTGGTACGGGAACATCGGGAGTTGATAAATTTAGAGATGCGGTTTACAAACTTGATGAGGGAAAAGTAAAGCGTTTGGGAAGTACGGCAGTTATTCAAACCATGGCAAGTGGGGTCACCGCTTATCTTGGAGGAAAATTGGGCTTAGGAAACCAAGTCACCACGAATTCATCGGCATGTACTACGGGTACAGAAGCCCTATTAATGGGGTTTGATCGTATCAAATCAGGAAAAGCAACACGAATGCTCGTAGGAAGTTGTAGCGATCATGGTCCCTACATTTGGGGTGGTTTTGACGCCATGCGAGTAATGACTTACAAGCATAATGATTCTCCAGAGGCAGCTTCGCGCCCAATGAGTGAGACGGCATCCGGATTTGTACCAGGTTCAGGAGCTGGCGCTCTGGTTTTAGAGACTTTGGAGAGCGCCTTGAATCGTGGAGCAACCATTTATGCCGAAGTTTTAGGAGGCAATGTCAACTCAGGAGGTCAACGAAAGGGCGGAACCATGACCGCACCGAACTCAGAAGCTGTTCAACGTTGCATTTCGGATGCCCTGAAGGAGGCAGGGGTTACTCCCAAACAAATCGATGCGATAAATGGACATTTGACAGCAACAACCAAAGATCCCGTAGAAATTGAAAATTGGACCAAAGCTTTGCAACGCAAAGGTGACGATTTCCCTTATATAAACTCCTTGAAATCCCATGTGGGCCATTGTTTGGCAGCGGCAGGATCCATTGAGTGTGTCGCAACTGTTTTACAATTGAAACATCAGTTTTTATTTCCGAATAGAAACTGTGAAGATGTACATCCTGAGATATCAAAACAAATCAATCCGAATCAAATTGTTACCGAAAGTAAATCGCTATCGTTAAGTCATATTGCAAAAGCGAGTTTTGGCTTTGGAGATGTAAACGGATGTATTATTTTTAAGTCATATAATTCATAGCATGACAAGAGAAGAACTAATTCAATCACTCAAAAAAATTGTAGAACCCTACGTTCAAGATCAAGAAGCCTTTCAAAACTTGTCGGAAGAAACCGACTTCATCAATGATCTGAAAATCAATTCGGCAAATTTAGTGGATGTGATTCTTGATGTAGAAGACGAATTTGATATCGAGATCGACAACGATGCTATGGAGAAAATGTTATCGGTGAAGGCCGCCTTAGACATTATTGAAAGCAAATTGAGTTCATGATTGGAAATGATGTGGTCGACTTGCATTTGGCTCAATCGCAGAGCAATTGGGAACGGAAAGGTTTTCTAGAAAAAATCTTTACCAAAAATGAACAGCGACTGATTCATACCTCCAATCAAAGTCATCAGCTTGTTTGGCGACTATGGACCATGAAAGAAAGTGTCTATAAAGTTGTTGTTCAGCAAGAAAAAGAACGCTTTTTTAATCCGCAGAAATTCGAATGTCATATTGAATCAGATTCCTTTGGACATGTAGTTTTTAACGGGGAAATCTATAAAACATTTACCGAGCAAAACGAGGATTACATCTATAGTACCACTTCCAAAGCGAACCAAACGTGTTTTTATCAATTGGGTTCAATGGAAAACCGAATCAATACCATGTCAAAAAGGCTAGGTCTTCAGAAGTCAGAAATCTCGGTGAGAAAAGATTCACTTGGAATACCGAATGTTTACCACTCGGGCCAACGAATTACTAAATCCATGTCGATCACCAATCACGGGCGATTTGAAGCATTACAATTCGAAATCTTATAAGCAATGAAGGAATTTCTAAGATATGCCAAGCAACAATTTTCTGTAAGCAAGAAATTGATCTTTTTGTACGTGGTGATTTACTTTTTATGGGGATTGGGAATGAACGAATTTGGCTCCTACATGGAGATTGCTCGTTTTACGTATTGGTGGCAGGTAATCACGGTATACTTGGTGTACATGATTCCGATTTCATTGCTATTAAGAGGACTTCCTTTTCATGCCCAGTATGCCTACGGACTAGTGGCGATGGGACTGTTGGAATTCGGAGGCTATCTGATGGAAACCCCCTATGCCTATCCAAACAACCTGATGGATCAATATTTAAACATCCGGAATTTTAGTCTTGGAATGGCTTTGTTTTTTGCCCTGTATTTTCCAGCGGGAAACGCCTTAGTGAACTTTGTTTACAAACAAATCTTTGGAAAGAATGCAGGAGCTTAAAGAAGCATTTTGCAAGCAATGTTTGCATATCGTAGAAGTTAAGTTACAGAATACCTTGTCTAGAATTCAGTCCCTTCAGAACGATTTGAATTCAGAAACGAAAAGTTCTGCCGGAGATAAACATGAGACTGGGAGGGCCATGATTCAACTAGAAATGGAAAAAGAATCACAAAAGTTGAACGACCTTCAGGAGATGAAAAACACCTTGATCCGAATCGATACAAATACCTCCAATGAAATCGTGAAATTAGGAAGCTTGGTGTCAACGAGCATGGCCACTTATTTTATCAGTGCCAGTTTGGGAGCTTTAAAAACTGAGAATGGATCATGTTTTGCTATTTCACCAAAATCTCCAATTGGAAGTATGCTGCTTGGCAAGAAAACAGGTGATGAACTAGTTTTTAATGGAAGGAAAATCGAGATAAATTCGATTACCTAGTGGAATAGGATCTTCATTTTTTACAAAAAGGGTACTGTCTTTGTAATTAGCTTCAATCAACCAATACATCCCTTTAAAATAGCAGTGCTTTACGACAGCTTCATGATTGGATTTTGAAACAATTTTGATGTCTGAAGGATAGAACAATCGCTCTTTTTTATCAACTGTTATTTGGTTCACATCATCAAACAAACTAGCGATGTACAAGCTTGATTTTTCTTGATAAAGTCTTTGTGGCTGATCATTCGCTAGAATTTGATTGTCCTTGATCACTATCATTTTATCAGCAAAAGAAAGAGCATCACTTCCATCGTGAGTTGCCACAATACAGGTGATATTTTTCTCTTTTAAATAAGAAAATAACTTCCGACGAAGCGAATTCTTTTTAAAGTTATCAATCTGACTGAAGGGTTCGTCCAAAAGAATGAGTTCGGGTTCTTTCGCCAATGCTCTAGAGATAGCCACCCTTTGTTGTTGACCACCACTAAGGTTCTTCACTTTTACCTTGGCAAATTCTTCCATTTCAATCACGTTCAGTAATTCATCAGAGCGTTGTTTGGATTCTTCAGGATAGAATCTGGATAGAAATTTCTGAATGTTTTCCTCTACCGTGGTGTAGGGCATCAGGTCGAAATTCTGAGGAACATATTTGAAGAAATCCATCCCAGGAACCAAATGATGTGCGGGACCTAAAACTTGGTGGTCATTCCAAAAGATCGTTCCAGAATCCAAGTCTAACAATCCATAAATGGCTTTCAGGAGTGTTGATTTTCCGCTCCCACTTTCACCCATGACACAAAGGTGTTCTCCCTTTTCTATTTGGAAAGAAAGATTGTTTAAAATCAATGATTTTTTCTGATAGGAAAAATGGATCTGATCAACAGCTAACATGTCGCAAAGAAACGATAAAATCTACGGATTCAACAGTTTCACAAAGTCTTCTTGAAGGTTCAATCCTTTGTTTTTGTTGTACCAAACTTGCAGGTCTTTTTTGAAAGCATCGTCTAACTTTCCATGAGCGGCTTTATAATCTGCAACCATTTTGGTAGCGATGGAGGGTCTTGCTCCCCAAGTAAAAAGCACCTCTAGATTTTCATCCAATGCAATGAGTTTCGGAATGGCTCGTCCACCGTTTGTTAAGAACATGTCCATTAACTCAAGATGTTCGTCTCTCAAAACCAGCTTTAAATCAATTTGATTTGAAGCCTCTGCCATTTTATGGATAATGGGTAAGTTTTGTGCGGCATCACCACACCAGCCTTCTGTTAACACTAACCAGGTTTGTTTCTGATTCAATTTTGAAAGCGCCGTTTTTGTGCTCTCGGAGATGGTAATTTTCTTGTCCAATCGATCCATGCGTTTGTTATTAAGCATGCTGTAATGAGTCAAGGCTTCCGTTTGATTGGGTCCAGTGGATTTTCCTTCGGATAATAATTTTGAAACTAGTTCTCTGTATGCTTGATAGCTGATACCGTCAGCTAAGCTTTTTTCAATAAGTGCTTTCATAGGGACTATTATTTATCGAAAAGATAGTCGTAAATCTTCTGATTTGATTACAAAGATATTAAAGCTGAAATACAGATTCCTTGATATTTGTCAGCATTATATTGGTCATTTCATCTAGGTCGATGCTATGGTTCCAATTCCAATGAGTTCGTGCAAAGCTATCGTCAATGCTATTGGGCCAACTATCGGCAATTTGTTGTCTAAAATCTGGATTGTAGTTTATCTGGAAACCTGGCATATGTTTTTTGATCGACGCAGCTACCTCTTTTGGTGTGCAATCAAAGCCAGATAAATTATAGGAAGTTCTAATTTTCACTTTTTCGGCCGCAGCTTCCATAAGTTGAATGGTGGCATCGATGGCATCATCCATATACATCATCGGAAGCCTAGTATCTTCGCTTAAGAAACAGTCGTACTTTCCTTCCTTCACTGCTTGCAGGTAGATGTCAACCGCATAATCGGTGGTGCCTCCACCAGGTTGAGTTTTCCATGAAACGATTCCGGGATAGCGCAAACTTCTTACGTCAACACCATAATTGATGTGGAAATAGTTACACCAATATTCACCAGATAACTTGCTGATTCCGTAAACCGTGCTCGGTTCAAGAATGGTGCTTTGAGGCGTGCGTACTTTCGGACTGGTAGATCCAAAAACCGCTATGGAGCTTGGCCAATAAATCTGATCGATGACCTTTTCTTTGGCTAAATCAAGAACAATCGAAAGTGAAGTCATGTTTAGGTGCCAAGCTTTCTTTGGGTATTTTTCGGCTGTTGCCGATAACATGGCTGCTAACAAATACACCTTTTTCACCTGGTATTTTCTGACAATCTCATGAATTTTTTGGGCATCAGTTGCATCAATAATTTCAAAGGGTCCAGATTCCATTAGTTCTTTCGAACCTTCTTTGATATCCGAAGCAATTACATTGGCGTTTCCGTAAATAGAACGCAATCGAATGGTTAATTCTGTACCGATTTGACCACAAGCCCCTAAAACTAAAACTGCATCAGCCATTTGAGAAAAATCAAAAAAATTAGCGAAACAAAGGTAAGTATTTTTAAAATTCGTAATTAATTAACTGAATTATAAAATAATCATAAAATAAGCTAGCATTTCTTTACGAAGCTTAAGAGGATGTTTGATAATTCGCTGTGATTTTCAATGAAGCTCATGTGTCCCCCTTCCAAAACAACCAAGTCTGTATTCGTCCTTGTGCTTTCTTGTTGGGCATCTTCCAACCAAATCACTTCATCGTATTTTCCGGTAATCTGAAGTTTGTTGAAATCGGCATTCTTCAAAACGTGTTCGCGATTCGGCCGTAATTTCATCCCCTCTTGTGCAGCAACATAACCTTGCAAAGGGGTTTGCACCGCTTCTTGAATAATTTCTTCGACCTTCGGCTTTAGTTTGATTTGGTTGTCTTCAGAGAAGAGGTTGCGAACGCTAATCCGCACTACCTTTTCGTAACTCTTTTTTGCCGTTCGAATGGCAAGATCACGAAACTCCTTTCGTTGATCAGAATCTGCGACTGAAGTGGAATTTAATAGACAAAGTCCTTTCACCATCTTTGGATGCTCTTCAGCAAAAGCGAGAGATACATACCCTCCCATTGAATGACCAATTAAAATACAGCGTCGGATACGTTCTTTTTTCAAAATAAAGCGAACCACTTCAGCCATTTCGTCCATGCTGTGCACATAGCTCAAGCAATCTGTTTGGCCATGTCCGGGTAGATCTAAAGCAATGACCTTAAATCTTTTGGATAGCAATTCTGAGATCTCTTTCCAGATGCTTCTGTTTTCCAAAAACCCATGCAAAAGCACAATACAATTTCCTTTTCCTTGAAGGGAATAAGAGATATTTACGTTTCGGTATTCGACAGTTCTAAGCATCAGACAAAAATATGTATATTTCAAGTCTTAAAGTTAAAAGGCATGAACAAAACCAAAGAAATCTGGATGACAGGTTTCGCACTATTTTCCCTCTTTTTCGGAGCTGGAAATTTAATTCTACCACCATCCTTGGGAGTTAAATCAGGTTTTGATTGGTGGATTGTGGTCCTTGGTTTTGCCTGCACAGCTGTTGTCATTCCTATTTTTGCAATTTATGCCCACTCCAAATTACAAGGGACTTTATTTGATTTTGGTAAAAAAGTTTCGCCGCTTTTCAGTTCGGTCTTTTGCTTTTTGATTTACATTATTTCGATTTCCATTCCGTCGCCACGAACGGCAGCAGTAACCCACGAAATGGCGGTTCAACCCAATTGGGAAATCAGTCCGATTGTAACCAGTATCATTTACTTTAGTTTGGTGTATGTTTTTGCCATTAACCGATCAAAAATTTTGAGCATTATTGGGAAGTATTTGACGCCCATTATCGGTTTAATTATCATTGCCATTGTGGCCAAATCTGTATTCTTAGATCCTGAAACATATAGCGAATCTACCTTTTCAGTTCCTTTTATTGATGGATTTTTAGAAGGTTATCAAACCTTTGATGCCATAGGTGGAGTCGTAGTTGGTGCCGTAATTGTTATTTCATTGCAACTGCGAGGACACACGACTTTTGAAGCGAAAAAGGAAATCATCCAAAAAGCCGGAATCATTGCCGGAACTGGTTTACTATTGATTTATGGCGGATTGGTACTTTCTGGGTTTTTAACAAGTTCGTGGTTTGAGACTTCGGCCTCAAGAACAGAAATCCTTACCGGAATAAGTAAATTGACTTTAGGGAACCTAGGAACTTCGTTTTTAAGTGTGTTGGTTTCGTTAGCCTGTTTTACAACGGCAGTCGGGATTGTAACCGGTGCTTCTGATTATGTGCGAGGAATATCAAATAATTCAAACAAGGCTTTTCGAATTACCGCATTTGTGGGTTGTTTGATCGGTGTGATTGTGGGTAGTTTTCAAGTGGACTTCATTATCACCTTAGCCGTTCCTGCCTTAATGTTTTTATACCCCATCACCATTGTTTTGATATTATTGAATTCGATTCCAGAGAAGTATGCTTCGGCTTTTGTTTTCCGTGGAGTTGTTTTCACGGCTTTCCTGTTTAGCATACCTGATTTTTTGAGTTTTATTATTGATAAGGAATTGTTGGAAGGGGTTTTTGCGGTGATACCGCTTGCCAGTTTTAACCTTGGGTGGGTATTGCCATCAGTTCTGGCGCTGATTTTGACAAATATTTATATTTTTAACCGTAAAGCAAGGATTTCGAATTGAGTATCTTTGCCTAAAATCGACAAATGTTAAACCATTATATCTATAAAAACCCTTCCGCTAAAAAGTGGGTGACCTTCGTTCATGGAGCAGGAGGAAGTAGCTCTATTTGGTTTAAGCAGATTCGAGCATTTAAGAACGAATACAACGTATTGGTTTTAGACTTAAGAGGACACGGCAATAGCAAGCCCTTGTTAAAAGATAGCTTTAACCAGAAGTACACCTTTGATGCCATTACCAACGATATTGTTGAGGTGTTGGAACATTTAAAGATTGAAAAGTCCCACTTTGTAGGCATTTCTTTAGGTACTATTCTCATTCGAAACTTGGCTGAGAAACGTCCGGATTTGGTGGAGAGTATGATTATGGGTGGCGCCATTTTAAAATTGAATTTTAGATCGCAAATTTTAATGCGATTGGGCATCATCTTTAAGTCGGTAGTGCCTTACATGTATTTGTACAAACTGTTCGCTTTTATCATCATGCCTCGAAAAAACCACAAAGAATCTCGAATACTTTTTGCCAAGGAGGCTAAGAAACTCTATCAAAAAGAGTTTGTAAGATGGTTTAAACTAACGGCAGAAATCAATCCCTTACTCCGATTTTTTAGAGCGAAGGACATTCAGATTCCGACTTTGTATGTCATGGGTGAAGAAGATCATTTGTTTCTACCGGCGATCAAACGGATTGTGGAATCCCATGCCAAATCGACCTTACACATCATTGAAAAATGCGGACATGTGGTGAATGTAGAAAAACCACTAGATTTTAATAGTCAATCCTTAGGCTTTTTAAGAACATTGCCAGCCTAATTCTGTAAAGTACTCTGCTTTTCTTCGACGAAGAGTCATATCATTGCATTATGGCCATTCAAGATTTACGAACCTATTCTTACCAAAACACTTTTTCCTTAAAGGTGGTCGATTTTGAAAAAGCTTGTGTTGTAAACCAACCAGAGGAGGTCAAAGCCTATCAAATCTTCTGGATTAAAGAAGGCAAAGGAACTTATTACATCGACTTTAATAAGTACTCTTTTGATGGAAATGTGCTCATTTTTCTCTCACCTGGACAAATCTTTCATGTGGAATCAGAAAAGATTAAAGAGGCCTATCAACTTTCCTTTGTACGTGATTTTTATTGCATTCAAACTCATGATAAGGAGATTTCTTGCAATGGCGTTTTGTTCAACAACATTTATGAAACACCACTGATCGAATTAACTGATAAGGATGTTACTCGTTTGGAATTGATTATAGAGGACTTGATCGAAGAGTTTAATCGAGAAGAAGGAACGGCCCAATATGACATGCTTCAATCCTATCTAAAACAGTTCATCATCCACTCGGTTCGAATTCAAAAGAACCAAGGTGAGCTTAAAACCGATGATGAAACCAAATTATTCAAAGACTTTAGCACCTTGGTAGAATTCAATTTCAAAGAATTGCATTCGGTTTCTGATTATGCAGAACGATTAGGATTGTCTCCGAAATCACTTACCAAACACTTCCAAAGAATTTCAAAAGATTCTCCCAGTGACTTCATCAAAAAAAGAATCATTCTAGAAGCCAAGCGCAAACTAATTTATACAGATTATAGTGTCAAGGAAATTGCTTTCGACTTGGGTTTCAACGATCCGGCCTATTTTACCCGTTTCTTTACCAAGGCAACCACATTATCTCCCTTAAACTTCAAAAAAGACTTTAAAAACTAAGCTTGTCCAAGAACTAGGAACTTTTGTCCATTTTTAGAGGCTTCATCCCATCGCATCTTTGTACCGTAATTCAAAAACCACAAAAGATGATTTCAACAAACAATAACTATTGCCCGAATTGCTGGGGATATCAAGAGTACCATGAAACCGAAATGATTCAAGGATTTGAATGCGTAGAAGAAACAAAAACAAAACAAAACTAAAAACACCAAAAAGATGAGCACATTTAATGTACCCACAAGATCAGAAGTATCCGAAAACAACCAGGTTATTTTCGACAACTTACAAAAAGCTTTAGGCTTTGTACCCAACCTGTATGCAACCTATGCACACAGCGAAACCGCTTTACAGAACTACTTGAATTTCTCGAACGCCAAAACATCGCTTTCAGCCAAAGAAAAAGAGGTGGTGAATTTAGCCGTAAGCCAAGTAAATGAATGTATTTATTGTTTATCGGCCCACACGGCCATCGGCAAAATGAATGGTTTTACAGAGGATCAAATATTAGAGATTCGATCTGGAAGAGCCACCTTCAATACCAAGCTTGACGCTTTAGCTAGATTGGCAAAAAACATTACTGAGAATCGAGGTAGAACCAACGAAAACGTATTGAAAGATTTCTTTTCAGCTGGTTATACCAAAGGAAATTTAATTGATGTAATTTCTTTAGTAGGAGACAAAACCATATCCAATTACATCCATAGCACCACTCAGATTCCGGTTGATTTTCCAGTTGCCCAACCTTTAGAATTAGAAACAGTTTAAACTAAAAATGAAATAAAATGAAAAAATTTATCACAACACTCGTAGTCCTTGTAGCATTCATTACAAACGCCAATGCACAAGATAAAATGATGGCAGACAAATCTGTCAAAGTAGTCTCATTAGAGCAAACCAAAGGAGAATTCACCCAGAAGAAAATCACCTTGTCAGCAGGAACTTACATTTTTGAAATTTCAAATAATAATGTCGGAAAATATGTTGGTTTTGTACTAACACCGAAAGGAAAAACATCTGCAGAAAACCACATCAAGGAAGCATATGTAAAGTCTTTGGTAAAAAACAACACCAAACAGACGTCCAATAAAGTTACTTTAACCAAAGGAGAGTACACCTATTTCTGCCCTTTGAATAAGACTCCGCAGTATACCTTGGTAATTGAATAATGAAGTCAGAAAGGTATCTTAAAACCCGCACCAAATAGTGCGGGTTTTCAATTTTATTTATTCATGGCAACTCGTAATCCAGGGCCTTTAAATTCAGGTTTTACCCAGTTTCTTCCGGCACTTCTTGTGTGCCAGGGATCGGAATAAAAACTTGCCCCTCGACCAACTTTATGGGTTCCTTTGGTGGGGCCTTTCGGATTGGTAACTGTTCCTTCTTCATAATCTCCATACCAATCACTTACCCACTCCCAAACATTGCCATTAATATCATGAACTCCAAGTTTATTGGGTAGATAATTTCCCACCGGAGAACTGCCTGCATAACCGTCGTTATATCCTTTCCAAATTCTTGATTTCGACCAGGATTTGTTCTCCTGAATCAGCGCTTCATCAGCAAGGTTCTCATTGATTTTAAGGCTTTTTTCATCAAAGGGATAAATACCTTTTTCTCCTCCATTTCGAACAACATATTCAAACTCAGCCTCCGTTAGAAATCGAAATTTTTTACCCGTTTGATCGGAGAGCCAATTGATATAAGCTTCGGCATCATACCATGATACATTCATGATGGGATGATTGTCTATCCAACCCCAATTGGGAGCTTTTGGCATAGCTCTTTTTGTAGCTTCACAAAATTGATGGTATTGTTTTACGGTAATTTCAAACTTCCCAACGTAAAAGTCGTCCAACTGAACTTTATGAACAGGTTTTTCGTCTCCCTCTCCATCGGCATCTCCCATCAGGAAAGAGCCACCTTTGATCAAAACAAGTTCTGGAATATCGATTTCTTCTTGCAGAGAATCTTGAAAAGTTAAGTTCAAAAATAGGAGGAAAAGGCTACAGAAAATTTTGGCTTTCATGTTTGGCTGATTGAAAACCTAAAGGTATCATTTGTAACTATATGAAAATGAGAAGGAAACGTTAAATTTGAAATGCGTAATCCACAGGAGAACCTTAGGAAGCAATGGTATGAAGCGCGGCAACCAAATCATCAATGTCCTTCTTGGTAATGTAGATGGCGAAAGAAAATCGCAGGGCATTCAAATACAATCCGCTCATAGGTCTGCAGTCGATTCCATAGGTATCGAACAATTCTTTTTTGACTTGCCGAACGTCTTTTCCTACCACTTCAACAACTTGAATGGCGGCCGACAAATCATCTGATTTAGGTGTTTTAAACCGGACTTTATCATTATTCTCCAATTTCGATCGGAAGTAGTTTTTAAGTTCGAAAGATCTGTCGTGTATTTTTTGCTTTCCAATCGAATTCAGAAAATCAATACTTGCACCCAAGCCTAAAAATTCAGGAAGGTTTCGGGTATTGTAATTTTCTAACCTACGGATCGATGTATCCTTATGTCCTCGACAAACAATCAGGGGTTTTAAGTGTTTTTGACTTTCTTTTCTAGCATAAAATACACCAACGCCTTTGGGTGAAAACAACCACTTGTGTGAGCTCGCTGTGTAAAAGTCACAACCCAGCTCATGAAGATCAATATTAAACATTCCGGCAGATTGTGCTCCATCAACGGCAACTAATATTCCTTTTTTATGGGCGATTTCAGAAATTTCTTTAATTGGGAAAATCATTCCGTTGGTATTCACGATATGGCACAACGAAATCACTTTGGTTTTTGGGGTAATCGCTTTTCTATAAAGATCGACAATAGCTTCTTTTGATTTTGGAAGGTTCGGAACAGATACTTTCGTCAACTTTATTCCTTTTTCTACTTGCCACACTTCCCAAGGAATCCGTGCACTGGTGTGATCATGATTGGAAATAAGAACTTCATCCCCTTTTTGGAAATCGAAACTCTTGGCGATGAGATTCATCCCCTCGGTGGTGTTGTGAGTAATGGCAATTTCTTCCTTATCCACCGAAAAATAGTCGGCAACAGCAAGTCGGGTTTTTTCTTTTTCGTCAGTCCAACCACCCCACATATACTTGGATGGAAAATCATCTAAAATGTCTCGGAATTCGTTGGTTGCTTTTCTGATGGGAATCGCGGAGGACCCAAGGGAAGCATTATTAAAATATCGAACTCCCGCTGCAAATCGAAATTGGTTTTTTACCTTCTCCCAAAATGCTTCTGAAGCATCGTCTTTCAGGTTGATAAACTGCTGGTTGTTTTCCTTTAAATTTAATGTTAGGTTTGCCCCAAAAGTCGGATACAGCGATAAGCCTGCAACCCCAGCCGTCAATGATTGTAAGAACTTTCTTCTATCGGTTTGCGCCATTTGATTAGGAATTCATCAATTCCTCAATTTCATCGGCTTCAATTGGAATGTTGCCCATTAAATTGAAAGGCTCTCCTTGACTTTGAACCACCACATCGTCTTCCAATCGAACTCCGAATCCTTCATCTGGAATGTAAATTCCAGGTTCAACGGTAAAGACCATATTTGCTTCGATCGGTTCGTATAACAATCCGTAATCATGGGTGTCCAATCCGATATGATGGGAAGTTCCGTGCATAAAGTACTTCTTATAAGCCGGCCATTTCGGATCTTCATTTTGTACATCGGCTTTGTCAATGAGTCCTAGACCTAGAAGTTCGGAAGTCATTAATTTGCCGACTTCTACGTGATATTCTTTCCAAAAAGCCCCAGGAACTAGTAATTTGGTTGCCTCATTTTTTACTCGCAATACCGCGTTGTAAACATCTTTTTGTCGTTGGGTATACCTTCCTGAAACCGGTATGGTTCTAGACAAATCACTTTTATAATTGGCATATTCTGCAGCAATATCAAACAAGATCAAGTCGCCCTCCTTACATTGCTGGTTGTTTTCAATGTAATGCAAAACATTGGCGTTGTTTCCTGACGCAATAATGGGTGTATAGGCAAATCCTTTGGATCTATTTCTAACAAATTCATGCAACAATTCGGCCTCAATTTCATATTCCCAAACTCCGGGCTTTACAAAGGACAAAATTCTTCGGAAACCTTTTTCGGTAATGTTACAAGCGTGCTGCATTAAATCAAGCTCGATTTGATCTTTCACAGAACGTAAACGTTGAAGAATCGGATTACTCTTAGCAACTGAGTGTCCGGGATATTTGGCCAATAACCACTTAGTGAATCGGTCTTCTCGTGTTTCTGTTTCCACATTGGCACGGTAATGTTCATTGGTGTTGATATAGAAGGTATCGCAGTAGGTACTCATTTCAAAAATTACCTTCTCCAAATCTTGCAACCAATAAACAGTTTTAATTCCGCTGGTGGTAAAAGCCGCTTCCTTGGTCAATTTTTCTCCTTCCCAAACAGCGATATGCTCATTGGTTTCTCTCAGGAATAACACCTCTCTCAATTCCTCATTCGGACAATCTGGGAAAAGCACCAGAACACTTTCTTCCTGATCTACTCCACTTAAATAAAAGATATCTCGATGTTGCTCAAAGGGCATGGTACTATCCGCGCTGATGGGATAGATGTCATTCGAGTTAAAAACAGCCATGCTATTTGGCTTCATTTGAGCAGCAAAATTCTTTCTGTTTTTTACAAATAGTGATGAATCAATAGGAAGATATTTCATAATTAATATGTGTTAGACAAACAAAGTTAGGAATATATATAGTCAAAAAAAAGACTGCTATTACGCAGTCTGAAAAATAGTTTTTTACACTTGATTTTTCTTAGCGGCCTCGCCTGAAAAGACCTACAATAAACAATATTAAAACGGCACCGGCAGCACTGCGGATGATGTCACTTATCCAGCCACTTCCAATGGAAATACCTAAATAACCGAATGCCCAACTTCCAACAAAACCACCTGCAATACCAAGGATGATATTCACAATTAAACCAAAGCCGTTGTCACGCATTAAAACATCTGCGATGTAACCGGCAATTGCACCAATAATGACGATGTATAAAATATCCATATAAAATAGTTTTTAGTTGATTTACTCTAGCTAATTTAAAAAAATATGGCTAATTATTCGAGTCTTTTAAATACTTCTTATTTTTACGAGAAATCTAAACTTAGATCAAACTTTTTACTCATGAAAAAACTTACCCTTTTAACACTATTCTTCATTGCCTTCCAGTTGAATTCTCAAAATCAGCCCACAAGTGCTGAGGCTGTGAAGCAATCGCTTGAAAAGAAGAAAGAAATGCAGCAAGCTTCGCTGGTAAAAAATGTTGGATTCACCAATATAGGACCTACAATTATGAGTGGTCGTGTGGCCGATGTGGATGTGAATCCGGAGAACCCAACCGAATTTTATGTAGGCTATGCATCTGGAGGGTTGTGGTATACCAATAACAATGGAACGACCTTTACCCCAGTGATGGATAATTCGCCAACACAAAACATTGGGGATATTGCTGTCGATTGGAAAAACGGTACAATTTGGGTAGGAACTGGTGAGAAAAACTCTTCCCGATCTTCTTATGCCGGAATCGGAATTCTAAAATCCACGGACAAAGGCAAATCATGGCAAAACATGGGCTTGTTAGACTCGCATCATGTGAGTAGAATTTTAATCAATCCGAAAAATCCGGATGAAGTAGTACTTGGTGTCATTGGTCATTTGTATTCTGCCAATGAAGAGCGCGGTATTTTCAAAACGACTGATGGAGGTAAGACGTGGAACAACATGTTGTTCATCAACAAAGACACAGGTATTATCGATATCGCACACGCCCCTGGAAATTTTTCTGTCATGTATGCGGCTTCTTGGGAGAGAGAAAGACAAGCATGGAATTTTGACGGAGACGGAAAGAATTCGGCCATCTACAAAAGTACAGATGGTGGAAATTCTTGGAATAAAATTGCTGATTCAAGTGGCTTTCCTACTGGAGACGGTGTTGGACGTATTGGCTTGGCAGTATACGATGAAAATACGGTATATGCATTGCACGATAGCCAGTTTAGAAGACCAAAATCCAAAGAAACAAAAAAGACGGATGCTCTTAGCAAAGATGACTTCAAATCCATGAGTTCGGAAGACTTCCTAAAGTTGGATAATAAAAAGCTAAACACCTATTTAAAAACTTATGGCTTTCAGGAAAAGTATCGTGCTGAGAATGTGAAGCAGATGGTAAAAGTAGGAACGGTGAAACCTGCAGACTTGGCGAAATATCTTGAAAATGTTAATGCCGTCACTTTCGATACACAAGTAATCGGTGCTGAGGTTTTTAAAACAACCAATGGAGGAAAGACTTGGAAGAAGACCCATAAAAATTACTTGAATGGGGTGTATTCATCCTATGGTTATTACTTTGGTGAGATTCGTGTAGACCCTCAAGATGTCGATAAGATTTACGTAATGGGTGTGCCCGTTATCAAATCGGCAGATGGAGGAAAATCCTTCGTTTCAATCAGCAGAGAGAACGTTCACTCAGATCATCAAGCCATGTGGGTAAACCCATACAAATCCGGACATATTTTAAACGGAAATGATGGAGGGTTGAACATGACCTATGATGATGGGGAAAGCTGGATCAAATTGAACAGCCCTTCTGTTGGACAGTTTTATTCGATTTATGCAGACAATCAAAAAAATTACAAGGTGTATGGCGGATTGCAAGACAATGGTGTTTGGACGGCTTCTCACAATGCTCGTATGAACAAACGTTGGCATTCCTCAGGTCAAAACCCATATCAAAGCATTATGGGAGGAGATGGAATGCAAGTGCAGGTTGACGATCGCAATCCGAACATTGTATACACTGGTTTTCAATTCGGAAATTACTTCCGATTGAATTTAGAGACGAGAGCTAGAAAGTACATTCAACCAAAACATACCTTGGGAGAAAATCCGTATCGATTCAACTGGCAGACGCCTATTTTGTTGTCGAAACACAATCAAGATATTTTATACTTAGGTGGAAACAAATTGCACCGCAGCCTTAATCAAGGCGACACTTGGGAAACCATTTCGGGCGATTTAACCACTGGAGGTAAAAAAGGAAATGTGGCCTATGGAACCTTGACAACCATTGCTGAGAGTCCATTTCAATTTGGCTTGTTATACGTTGGATCGGATGATGGCTATGTTCATGTTTCAAAGAACGGTGGAGGTAGCTGGACGCGCATTTCAAACAACTTGCCGGCCGACCTATGGGTGTCAAGAGTACTGGCTTCTGCACACAAAAAAGAACGCGTTTATGTAGCTTTAAACGGATACCGAACAGACGATTTCAATACCTACATTTATGTTTCTGAAGACTATGGTAACAGTTGGAAATTGATTTCTGGAAACATCCCGATTTCGCCAGTAAATGTAATCAAAGAAGATCCTGCAAATGCCAATGTATTGTATGTTGGAACTGACAACGGATTGTACGTTTCATTGAACAGAGGAAAATCATGGGAAGCTTTTTCAAAAAATTTACCAAACGTGGCTGTTCATGACTTGGTGATTCAGCCAAAAGCAAAACACTTGGTGATTGGTACTCACGGTAGAAGTATTTATCGAGCAGATATTAGTGCATTGCAACAAATGGATGATGCGGTGCTTCAAAAAGACCATCATGTATTTGCTGTAAAAAGTATTAGATATTCTTCCAACTGGGGAAGATCTCGTAGCCAATGGAGGGCAGCAAGCACACCTAATGTGAGCATTCCTTTCTATGCGAAGAAAAAAGGAGCGGTTGCTGTATCTGTATACAAAGGCGATGTTTTAGTGCACTCTGAAAGATTTGCGGCGGATGCAGGCTACAACGAATTTGATTATGATTTATCCGTTACAGCCAAAGCGGCCAAAAAAGGAGCACGAAAAGCGCAAAACGGAAAAATATATTTGACCAAAGGAAGCTATAAAGTGAAGGTAGGAAACTCCGAACAAACCTTTAAAGTTCGATAATTAATGAGATATGGAATTCTCCTTTTCGTGTTGATTAGTTTGCCTTGTCAAGGTCAGACTCGAAAGGGGTTTTTCCAACTATCAGGACCCAAACGCACTTGGGTTATTTTCCATCCATTTAAAGCTGAGAAGGCATTTCAAGTCTCAAAAGAAACCAATCGCGTTGCCGATTCCATAGCCAATTCTCATTTATTAGATGGTGATAAAGCAGGTGGACAAGTAGATGCTTTTCGACATGCTTATTGGATGGCAAGATTGCACCAAGAAATTGGAAAATCTGCTGCAGAGTCCTTAGGGAAAGCTCATGAAAGAGAGAATTATCTCACCTTTAAAAAAGGAGGTTTGGAAGACGGCATTTTACCCGATAAGATTTCTTCTGACATGGATTTGTGGAACAATCAAGTAGGATTGTCTTTGGTGTCACGCGGGTCAAAAGTTTCAAAAACGGGATTGATCTACAGAATTGTCAATGCCATCCATCAGGGGAAAATGAAGATCATCAAAAAAGATGAAAAGGGAAGGTTTCTAACCTGTAAAGACAAATTGATTTCTGAAAAATCCTTGATTGGAAAATGGAAGAATAAGAAATGCTTAATTCCGTCTAATGAGAATTAATTCCATTCCGCTTGTATTTCGAGTTCTATTCCTCTGCATTTTTGGATTGTACGCCTACCATCTATTCCTTGATTTTTATATAGATGATGCCGCTCTTTACGGATATATTAGCAAGCAAATGGTGGAAACAGGAGATTACATTACCCTCCTGAAAGACGGTCAAGATTGGTTAGACAAACCGCATTTTCCTTTTTGGCTTACAGCTATTTTTTTTAACATATTTGGCATTAGTTCATTTGCCTACTATTTACCACTCACACTTGCCATTTTCCTTTCGTTTTTTTATACCTACAGATTTGCTAAAAGACATTATTCTGAACAGGTGGCATGGATCAGTGTTTTGGTGCTGAGTGCTTCACAGTATTTGTTCATGGCGAGCACGGAAGGCCGGGTAGAACCCATTTTAATGCTTTGCATTGTTGCTAGTTTATATCACTTTGACCGGGGATATGCTGAGGGAAGTAAAAAACATTTCACTTTGGTGGCATTGTTTACAGCTATTGCCATAATGACCAAAGGGATCTTTATTCTTATTCCGATTTTTGGTGGCATTTTTGGGCATTATTGGTTTCAGGAAAAAAGCTTGCGATTTGTATTTCATTGGCGTTGGTTGTGGATTGGATTGTTCGTTATCCTCTTTATTTTACCAGAGATATATGCGCTATACATTCAATTCGATAGCCAACCAGACAAGGTAGTTTTTGGTCAAACCAATGTTTCAGGAATTCGTTGGTTTTTATGGGACAGTCAGTTTAGTCGATTGGTTAATTCCGGGCCCATTACTCGCTCAAGCGGTGATGTATTTTTCTTTTTACACACACTTTTGTGGGCATTTTTTCCATGGTGTTTTGTCTTGTATGGATCCTATGCTGATACGGTTTCTTCGATGATCAAAAAGAGGAAATTACCAGAAACCTTAACCTTCTTTGGCAGTCTTTTCATCATTCTCATATTTTCTGTATCAAAGTTTCAATTGCCTCATTACACCACCGTCATATTTCCATTGTTAGCCATTATGGTTGGGAATTTCTTGGTGGATATTCGGATCAAATGGAAGCGCAATTTGGTAAAATGGAGCATGATTGTCTCTTTGGTTTTGAGTGTTGTGGTAGTCATACTCTTTATTAGTTCTGTGACTCCGAGCACCGTATTTTTCTTGTTCCTTCTGCTGTTGTTTGGCCTCGGTATTTGGATTACAAGAAACAAACAAATAAAAACCAAAAGATGGCTTGCCTTTGGGGTGGTATCCGTATTGATGGTGAATCTGGTTTTAAGTTTTTACATACTCCCAGAATTAGGCAAGTACCGAGGAGGTTTAGCGGCCTCTGATTATTTGAATCAAGAAGCTGAAAATGATGCGGTTTTAATTGTTGGCCGCGTTCCGAACTTCGTGAACTTCTATCTGGATCGACCATTTAAAAAGGTGAACTCACTAGAAAACCAGGAGATAGACCAATATGCCAAGATCTTGGTATATGACCCAAAACAGGAATTTGATACCTCCAAATTATCAAAATTTCAACTAGAAAAATCCTTTGATCATTATCCGTCCGAAAGCCTAAGTTTGAACTTTTTTTCCGAAGAAAAAAGAGCGAATCAACTCACAAAATTTCAGCTCTTTACCAAAAGATAAAAACTTTATTTAAATAGATTCTAAATACTCTGGAAAATGGTTCTCAATCGTTGTAAACCTGCAATCTATACTGTAAATTTGTTCTTGATTTAAATTAAATATAATGGCCAATTTTTTTAGTTCTTCAATAGGAAGAAAGATCGCAATGGCATTGTCTGCCTTCTTCCTAATGTCTTTTTTAATTATCCATTTATCTGTCAACCTTACTTCACTTTTTAGTGCCGACATCTTTAACGAATTTTCTCATTTTATGGGAACCAATCCATTGGTACAGTATGCCTTACAGCCTGTATTGATTTTTGGAGTGGTATTCCACTTCGTGATGGGTTTTGTTTTAGAGATTCAAAACCGAAAAGCTGTTGGTGTGAAGTATGCGAAGAATTTGGGTAACTCAAACTCATCTTGGATGAGTCGAAACATGCTGCTAAGTGGAGCTGTAATTTTAGCTTTCTTGGTATTGCACTTTATCGATTTTTGGATTCCTGAAATGAATGTGAAATACGTTCAAGGAGACATGTCTGGATTGTTAGATCCAAATGTTGCTGATAGTGGGTTTAGATATTACGAAGAGTTAGTACATAAATTTGAAAGTCCGTTACGCGTAGGATTTTACGTTCTAGGTTTCGTTTTACTTTCATTACATTTATTACACGGATTCAATTCTGCTTTCCAATCCATGGGATTGACGGCGGGAAGAAAGAAAATGTGGAAGAACATCGGTGCTTTCTATTCAGTGGTAATTCCATTAGGATTTATCGTAATTGCACTTTTCCATCACTTTAACCATTAATCTTACAATACATGACTTTAGATTCTAAAATACCAAAAGGTCCAATTAAAGATAAATGGACAACTTACAAAGACAAAATCAACTTGGTAAATCCAGCAAACAAAAGACTTATTGATGTCATTGTTGTTGGTACAGGATTGGCAGGAGGGTCTGCTGCGGCAACCCTTGCCGAATTAGGATATAACGTAAAAGCGTTTTGCTTTCAAGATTCACCGAGACGTGCACACTCTATTGCAGCACAAGGTGGAATCAACGCAGCGAAGAACTACCAAGGTGATGGGGATTCAGTTTACAGACTGTTTTACGATACGGTAAAAGGTGGTGACTATCGTTCAAGAGAAGCCAACGTTCACCGATTGGCTGAAGTATCTGTAAATATCATCGACCAGTGCGTGGCACAAGGGGTTCCTTTTGCGCGTGATTATGGTGGATTGTTAGACAACCGTTCTTTCGGTGGGGTACTTGTATCAAGAACTTTTTACGCCAAAGGACAAACTGGTCAGCAATTGTTGTTGGGTGCTTACTCAGCGATGAACAGACAGATTGCTAGAGGTAAAATCAAAATGTACAACAGACACGAAATGTTGGATGTGGTTGTTGTGGATGGAAAAGCAAGAGGAATTATTGCAAGAAACTTGGTAACAGGTGAAATCCAAAGACATTCGGCACACGCTGTTGTCATTGGATCTGGTGGATACGGAAACGCGTTCTACCTATCTACTTATGCTATGGGTAGTAACGTAACTGCTGCTTGGAAGGCGCACAAAAGAGGTGCTTTCTTTGCAAACCCATGTTATACTCAGATTCACCCAACTTGTATGCCTGTTTCGGGAGATCACCAATCGAAATTAACCTTAATGTCTGAGTCGTTAAGAAACGATGGTAGAATTTGGGTTCCTGCGAAAAAGGAGGATGCGATTGCGATTCGTGAAGGCAAGTTGAAACCTACACAAATTAAAGAAGAAGACAGAGATTACTACTTGGAAAGACGTTATCCTGCCTTTGGTAACTTAGTACCTCGTGATGTTGCGTCAAGAGCTGCAAAAGAGCGTTGCGATGCCGGTTATGGTGTGAATCAAACTGGTGAAGCGGTGTATTTAGATTTTGCGGATGCCATTACACGATACGGAAAAGAACAAGCCCTTGTAAAAGGATTAGATACCAATGATGCTGCCACTGTTGAAAAATTAGGAAAAGCGATCATCAAAGCGAAATACGGAAACTTATTCCAGATGTATGAGAAGATTATGGATGAGAATCCATATGAAACCCCAATGATGATTTATCCGGCAGTACACTACACCATGGGAGGTATTTGGGTTGATTACAACCTAATGACTACCGTTCCTGGATTGTACGCCATTGGTGAAGCAAACTTCTCAGATCACGGTGCAAACAGACTTGGAGCTTCTGCCTTGATGCAAGGATTGGCTGATGGTTATTTTGTATTGCCATATACCATTGGAGATTACTTGGCGGATGACATTCGAACAGGACCAATTTCAACAGAAACTCCTGAGTTCGAAGAAGCAGAAACCAATGTAAGAGACCGCATTGAGAAGTTGGTGAACAACAATGGTAAACATTCTGTAGACTACTACCACAAGAAGCTAGGAAAAATCATGTGGAACAAATGTGGAATGTCTAGGAATGAAAAAGAATTGAAAGAAGCTATTGAGGAGATCTCTCAATTGAGAAAAGAATTCTGGGAAGATGTATTTGTTCCCGGTGAGGCAGTAGGTTATAATGAAGAGCTTGCCAAAGCAGGAAGAGTTGCAGATTTCTTAGAATTAGGAGAATTATTCGCTAAAGACGCTTTACAAAGAGAAGAATCTTGTGGAGGTCACTTTAGAGAAGAGTACCAAACTCCAGAAGGGGAAGCACTACGTGTGAAGGAATTCCAATATGTTTCCGCTTGGGAATACAAAGGAGAGCCTAAAGATGCTGTATTGCACAAAGAGCCTTTAGAGTATGAAAATATAGAAGTTAAAGAAAGAAGTTATAAATAATTGAAGCATGAAGTTAACGTTAAAAATATGGCGTCAGAAAGACGCAAATGATAAAGGAAGGATCGTAGATTATGAGTTGGATAACGTGTCTCCAGACATGTCGTTTCTTGAAATGCTAGATATTTTAAATCAGCAATTGATCGATAATAGAGAAGAGCCTGTTGCTTTTGATCACGATTGTAGAGAAGGTATTTGCGGTACATGTTCATTATTTATCAACGGACGTGCTCATGGACCCGATCGTGAGATTACAGCCTGTCAATTGCACATGCGTAGTTTCAACGACGGTGATACCATCTACATCGAGCCATGGAGAGCAAAAGCATTCCCAATTGTAAAAGATTTAATCGTAGATCGTTCTGCATTTGATAGAATCCAGCAAGCAGGTGGATTTATTTCTGTAAATACTTCAGGAAACACTCAGGATGCGAATGCCATTCCAATTGCTAAAGAAGCTGCAGATACAGCCATGGATGCGGCTACTTGTATTGGTTGTGGAGCTTGTGTTGCAACCTGTAAGAACTCAAGTGCTATGTTGTTTGTTGGTGCGAAAGTAAGTCAGTATGCTTTGTTACCACAAGGACAAGTAGAGGCTGCAGATCGTGTGAAAAACATGGTTGCTCAGATGGACTTAGAAGGATTTGGAAACTGTACCAACACAGGAGCTTGTGAGGTGGAGTGTCCAAAAGGAATTTCTTTAGAGAACATTGCAAGAATGAACAGAGAGTTGATCAAAGCTGCTTTCTAATTAAGATATTCGTTAGATAAAATCCTGATTCTTTGAATCGGGATTTTTTTTGCTTTATTTTTAAGGAAAAAAGAAAGAATGGAAACAAATACCTGCAGAATATGTGGCTCTAATAAATTGATGAAGGGCCTTAAGATTACCGATTTCGGACATGGAAATGTAAAGAAAGACCTGTCCATTTACATCCCAACCACCGATAGAGCTTTCTTTAACAAATTTGAACGAGGGACCATCAATGCTCAAGTATGCGGAAGCTGTGGCAACATGGAATTATCCATAGCTAATTTTAGAGAGTTGTGGGAGGCTTATAACAAGTAGTTAAAACGAAATCTTCGTATTCACCAACTTCCCAACACTAATTCCTTGGTCAATACCTTCATAAACGGCAGCGTTATAATGAATTCCGCCATACACTCTGCTAATTGCCGCTTCTCGAGCTGCTTCTCGGAAGGATTTATAGCTTCTTACTGGTAAACCATACGGAATCTCAGTGGTATCATCAAAGGCAAAATTATCACCAAAAATAGAGGTCAACGCTTCGGCCGCAGCACCTGATACTACCGAATGGCCACTGGTATATTCTGGGAAAGGCGGTGTTTGTAGCAGGGGTGTCCAATCTTCATCGATATATTTGTTAATCAAGGTCTCCGGACGGATCAGATTACTTCTGTATTTCTCGTCCCAGCAGCTGATAAATGCATCTGCTAAGGCAATCGATGTTTTGGTATACGCATGTACGGTTTTGTCAAAATCAGCCTTTGCTTTGATATTGGCAATCTTACAGATTCCCATCCAATGAGCGCCAGGAGTAATCTTTTTTGAAGCAAACATAAAATGTCCTTTGTTCACCGCTACATAAGGATTACAATCCCAAAACTGCGCAATTTTCACTTCTTCAGATTCGTCGCCTTTCTTGACAATTTCGTTCCCAATATTGTAAACATCAATCAATTCTTTGTAGAACGCACTTCCTTTTTCTAAGGAAAACGGTGGTGGCGGAATCGGTTTGAATTGTGAGGCCGAATCAAGAACAAAGGTTCGTATTTTCATCCAATTGGGTTCAATGCCTTTCATGTAAGCAGGTGGAGTAGGTTGCCATCGCGATGGATCTTCAGAATGCACCGTAAACTCGGGCATGGTTCGCGTTTCCTTGTATTTGTCTTGATTCATCCAATTGTGAATGTGCTCTGAAACAGCTAAAGCGTAATTTTTCGAGTTTTCAAATTGCTCGGGATTTTGCTGACTCCAAATGTTATAGAGACTGTCTCGATAAGAAGTGATCATTTCCTTTGAAAAGACCAAATCTTTGGCCACATCCAAATAGGCAATAATTGCAGAAAGCTTCTTATTTACCAATGAATCTGGAGTCTCTTTATTCAATGGTTGAAGTCCGTTTAATTGATTGGCAAGCGACTTGTTTTTTCCATTGGTCTCATTCAATACTTGGTAGGCTGCGATATTGGGATATACATACACCCTGCTCGCCACAGGAGGTGAGAAAATATCGTGGACCATAATTCCAGTGACCCTGTCAATCAAAGCATGATAATCACTTGGCTTTATATCAATATTTTGTTTCTCCTGATTACAGGAACTAAACAATAAAACAATCAACAAAAAAGAGATGGATAATCGCATTAGTTTTTCGGATATGAATACGTTACTACAGGTTGGTTATTGGCAACTACAAACAAAACATTTTTGTCTTTCATGGCCACAGAGTAGGTTCCTTTTATTTGATGTTTGAATGGAGCAATGCCATAATTAGAAACCGGTTCAATTTTTTGGTCCTTTCCTACCAAATAACCCTGTAAGGATAGGTAATAACCATGGTAGGTGGTTGGTGCTTCGGAGTTACCACTCACTAACAGTTTCTCTTCACCATCGAAATTGATGTTTTGAAATGATTTGATAGGACCGAGTTGGAGTTCATCTGAAAATCGTACGAACTTCGAGAAATCGCCACCATTATTTTCTAGATACCCTGAACTTAATAAGCGAATCTCTTTTTTTGTCGCCTTATCAAGGGATTCTTTGGTCACCACTTCATCAATAGTTTTTAAGGCAAAATCTTGATGCTTGACAAATCGTTTGTTCATCACATTCATTTGGGAAGCTAGCATGTCCTTTGAATCTAATGGGTAGTAATTCCCATTAACATTGTAGGAGATTAAAGCCTCCTTGACACCGTTGCCATCAAAATCACCATAATAATAAAGTATCGGATGGTCCTTGTAGTTCTCGAACTTGGTGTTCTCTCCCCAGTTCCCCAATAGGATGTCTAGGTCTCCGTCATTATCCATGTCAAAAGTTCCTACGGATTGCCAGAGTCCGGCCAAATCTTTAGACGATTCTTGAGCTGTTAAAACCCCATTGTTGTTGATGTAAATCTTTGGTGTATCCCATTCACAAGCAATGATCAGGTCTTTTATTCCATCATCATTTATATCTACCCAAGTGGCATCGGTTACTTTGGAGTTGAGACTGAAATTGGTATCAACGGTGAACTTTCCTTTTCCGTTGTTGTTCAGGATGGCCGAGTTTACCGTAGCTCCAAAATTCCCAGGATTCGATAGGTTTCCAATAAATACATCTTCATCCCCATCTTGATCATAATCATAGGCGGTAACGGTTGATGTGTTCAACGGATTGTATAAAATCTGTTTGTCTGTTCTTTTAAATTTACCGTTGACGTTCAAATACAAACGGTCAAATTCATGACTTTTATTTCTACTCTCATGAATCCCTGAAGCGATGTAAAGGTCTAAATCTCCATCATTATCTGCATCAAAAAAGATAGCGTCATTGTCTTCAAAAGGAGCGTCTTTTTCCAATCCAGGTTGGTTTGATTTTTTAAAGGTTCGTCCATTGTTTAGGAACAATTCCCCTGCCTTGTTGGAAGCACCTCCAATAAACACATCCTCATAACCGTTGTTATCGATATCTGCAACTGCCATAGCTGGCCCTAGGGTTGAGATTTTATAGGGAATCAATCGTTCATTGTAAAAGTCGTTATACGTGTCTTCCGTATGCGTAAATTCAAGACTCTTGGTTGGTTTGAATAATTGCTTTTTGTTCGAGTCTTTTGCAAAATTGAAGGGTTTAGCTGATTCGGAATAACTAATTTTTAATTCGGTGTTTGCTGCTGGATTTTGAACCGTTTGATAGTTCCCATTCGGCCAAATCACCTGAACAGAATCGATAGAATTTAAACTATCCAATCCGAAGTGAACTTTGGTTTCCATGGAAGAAAGGAACCCACGAGATGGATAGACTTCCTTTTTCTGCATTTTTCCGTTGGCATGAACCAATACTTTTGCGCCAATTCCACCTTGGTTTTGTTTCTGATAGCTCAGGGATACTGATAAGTGATTTTTATTGGCAAGGGTATTCTCAAAAACACTAGCCGTTGCATTGATGTTATTGGCCACTAAATCCAAATCGCCATCCAAGTCCAGGTCTACATAAATAGCTCCATTAGACAAACTCGATTTTTTCTCCATCCATTGGCCCGTTTGTTCAGAAAATCTTCTAGAATTCCCCTCAAAAATTTGGTTTGGGACTTCCCCTTTTGGCATCTCGTTGATGGACTTAAACAACCACTTCAACCCTTCTTTTTCTCCATATGTTTTAAAGGTATTGGAAACATATTTTTTAAAGTCCAAGCTATTGGGTCTTCTTAGAATTCCATTGGAAATAAATAAATCCTGATGACCATCATTGTTAAAATCTGCGAATAAAGGAGCCCAACTCCAATCGGTGTTAGATACCCCATTGAAAAAAGCACTTTCATAGAAATAGTTGTCATCTGAGTTGATTTGCAACATATTTCTGGAGTATTGATCGCGATAGCCTAAATTTTTCAAGTTAGTTTGCATGTTGAGCATCACATCATCTCCTTCGGTTTCTTTTAAAACACGCTCATCATTTGGCAACATATCCAAAGTCATCAAATCGATGTTTCCATCACCATTGATATCTGCGGCGTCGCTCCCCATTGAAAAACGGCTGATGGTCGAAAAAGAAGAGGCTAACTGTTCGCTAAAGGTGCCATCTTGATTATTGATGTAGTAATAATCATCTTCATGGAAGTCGTTACATACATACAGATCGTCCCAACCATCATTGTTGAAATCAGCAATCGAGGCACTTAATCCGTAGCCATTGACACCACCAAAGATTCCAGCTTTTTCGCTGATGTCTTCAAACTTTCCATTGTTGTTTTGCATCAAAACATCTCCCACTAAAGGCGCTCTTTTGTTGCGTTGTTTCGCAGGTCCGTGAGAAAGCGAAGTATGCACAGCGTGATTTACAATGTATACATCGAGGTCATCATCCTTATCAAAGTCGAAGAAGTAGGCTTGGGTAGAATACCCTGTAAAATCCAATCCGTATTCGGCAGATTTTTCGGTGAAGGTTCCGTCACCGTTATTAATGAACAATTCGTTGTGACCCTTAAAATCGAGCAATTCAGAAACCGCACATACGTAAATGTCTAACAATCCGTCTCCATTAATGTCTACCATGGTAGAACCTGTACTCCAGTCGGAACTTCCCGAAACACCAGCCTTATCAGTGATGTCTTCAAATTGGAAGTTTCCTTTGTTTAGGTACAGTTTGTTTGGGTTCTGATTGGAAACAAAATAGAGATCAGGCAAACCGTCATTATTAATGTCTCCGGCACTTACTCCACCACCATTGTAAAAGTAGATGTAGTTGATGATGCTATGGTCTTCATCTTCGGTCAATTGATTTTCAAAATCAATACCAGTTTCGCTCGAACTGAGTTCTGAAAACAAGAAGTCTTTTTTAGCATTCTCAGAACAAGAAATAAGAAATAGAAAGGAAAAAACTACTGCTATAAACCGCCGACTAATCATCATGATAAACCCAATAAAAATGTACCATTCAAAGATAGAAATTATTTAATCATCACGACTTTTTACGGTTGAGAATCCGGTTCGATTGGGCTCCTTTAGGATAGGATCATTCAAGAACAGCATCACTTTTATGTAAAAAATCGATGCAATTGACTTTGTTAAATTCAACAAATTTTGAAAGTAGGTGATTTTGCATTCAAAAAACTGTCTTATTTTGAAAAATTTTCTTATCTGAAAATGAGGTTTTTGCAAAAAATTCCTCCCCAAAAATGGGGAGTCGTTTCACCATAAATGGGGAGAAAAAAATTTCACCATTTTTGGGGATTGACAAAAATGTAGTTCGATTCTATTTTGGCTCTCAAATACCTCCAAAAAGGAGTGGGGAAATTGCTAAATCCTAAAACATAATTTAATTCACTTGCCTATGCGAATATGATCAATGCACATGGGTTTCCTTGTTATGAGATAACATGAAATCCGCCAACTTTTTTTGAGGTTTTAGTTGGTTCTAAATATGAAAAGCTCAACAAATAATTGCTAAAGAAAAATTTTTATGAAAAAGAAACACAACATATTTATTATGATGATTCTTGTATTGTCTTTTTTTAAATGCTACGACGCTATGTTAGAAGAAGACCGACTTGAATTCGCAACTGCTTCAAAGAAAGAAGTGGAAAATTTTCTCTCTAAAACAAAATTGAAGAGTAGTACAAATTATATTTTGGATGTGAACGTTGATCAACTGAAAAAGGAGGCGATCACGAATAGTAGTCAGGAATTAACTGTTGTTCCTGTGAAGACTAAGGATAGCGCATATTATAGCCGTCTTGTTTTTTTGAAGATTGATGGTGAAATTGAAGCTAAGATTGTTCATTTTCATGCTCAGAATACAAAAACGACAAATTTATCAGGAGAAATAATATTTACTGATTTAGAGGGGTCGGTTTATGGTTTTGGGTATTACAAAAATGGATTACTAACTCATCTTTCAAAAGATCTGGAGTATAATAAGAAAACTGATGACAATTATGAATGTCGACAGGTTTGTGGCCATACAAAAGACGATCAAGATTGTATTTGTAACACTCAAGAGCTAAATGGTTTTTCCATTGTTGTTCCACAACCCTACGTTTCTATTACGACAATTTATCCTCAGGATTTGGATGGAGACCCGAATTGTGAAAATGACTGTAATGGATGGAATCCTGGACCAGGTACAGGTACAGGGAATACAAATAATAGTAACAATGAAGCTTCAAATTGTGGTGAAAATTCTGAACCGTCTAAAGATGGTAAAAGTTGCAATTGCAAAGAAGGTTATACTAAAAATGCATCAGGAACCTGTATAAAAAAACCTTGTGTTGGAAACCCAATAATTGGGGAAGTTCAAATTGCATCTCAAAAAGGTAAATCAGGAACCATAGGTGCACTTTTTGGGAATTTGAATAATGGAGGTTGTGTAAGGTATGGAGGATCTGATTGCACTGGGGATAGAAATAAAAAACATGATGGAATTGATTTAGAAAGCAGTTATGGAAATCCGATATATGCGATGTATGATGGGTTTATTTATTCAACTAAATATGATAGTGAAGGCGCGGGGTATTACACACGCATCCAAAGCACCGTTAATGGAGAAACAATTTTAATCTCATATTTCCATCTTCAGAAAGAAAATAGAATCCTCCAACAAAGCAATCCATTAAGATATGTTAAGGCGGGTGATATTATAGGATATCAAGGAGATTCAGGAAACTTAAAGAATGCTATTTCTGAAGGTACAGTTGATTCTCACCTTCATATAGAAGTGAGAAAACATAACGGAGGTAATAATTGGGGTTATAATAGTTATGAATTAGTTGATCCTAGAGATTATTTAAAAACAGAAATTGATGAAAAAGGAAATACAGTATTAAACTCAAATTGTAATTAAAAATGAAAAAAATAATAGTAATAATTCTTTTAAGCCTTTTTGGAACTATTAACGCTCAAATGAAACCAACCATGCTTTCAGAGATTGATTTCAATGAAATAAAAATCCAAAATCAATCAATTTATACCCTACAGGCTACCAAGGGAGATAGAACAAAGCTGATAAATCTTTTTAATACGACACCGGTAGAGTCAAATATTGATCCTGATGGAGAGTTTTTAAACTATAAGTTTGATGGGTTTAAAATTGGGTTCTCTGGATTGATTGGCACCAAAGAAAAACCAGTTATCAGTCGATTTGAAATAACAAAGCCATTCTGGAAAGTCACGATTTTAGGTAAAACAGTATCCATTGGTAGTCATTATTCTGATCTTGGAAATAATGTTGTCATAAATCAGGAAATCGGAGGAAAAGTTATCCTTTACAAGTATTGCGACGGATGTAACAATTTTCTATCAATTGAATTGGATTCTAATGACAAGGTTAAGAGAATAGTATTTGTGGAACCGACATAGAACGAAAAAACAAATGAGAATAGGGATTTCTTTACTACTCTTTCTGGCCACAATGAACACTTGGAGTCAATCCAGTGATATTAAGAAAAAGCAAATTACTATTAATGGAATTGAAGTCCTTGGAGTTCAAAAGGCGGTGCTTATCAGCCATTTTGGGAAACCAATTACGACGAATGATTTCTATTTTGAAATGAATGATGAAAATGGTAAAATCTATATCTATGAAGGAGCAAAGTTCTTTATTCAAAATGATTTGATTGATTCTTTTGAGGTCACAGATCAGAAGTTTGAATTAACAAATCATAAAATTCGCATTGGAGATAAGATTTCAACTTTGGCAGATGTTTTTCCTGATTGTTATTTGAATCGGAAGAATTCAGGATTACAACTTGAAATTTCTGAGGCCGATTTGTATGTTGTTATTTCCTATGGGTCTATAGATGAAAAAATCACCAAGTTTGCTATTTATAACTTTTGAAATTAAACATTAGGAATACCCCCATTCCAAATAGGCACCTCAACACGATATTCTAGGTGTCTCAATTGCAAAACCAAACTTCAATTTGAAGTTTGGTTTTTTTCTGTTTTCTCAAAATCTGCTCTTTTATGACTTTTCTTAAAAAATGGATTTTTCAATTTTGATAACATCGAATGAAGCTTAAAAAATATTTTTCTCATTGAAAAAGAGATGGTTAGAGAGAATGCATCCCCAAAAATGGGGAACTGCCCAACCAATTTTGGGGAACTGAAAATTTCACCATTTTAGGGTATTGTCAGAACTCTAGTACCGACTTACCTTGCACCTATCATAATATCCCCCTAATGATAATAAAATTGCTAACTATTTAGGCAATCAGTTAATGTCATAGTTGACAGAAGTACCCCCCAAGAAACTTTCGAATCCCATTTACTGGGATTCGAATTTTCATTTTAAGGATATTGCTCCAAAAATTTTTACAGATTCAAAGAAAAACGATACTTTTAAGTGATTCAATCAATTAAAACAAAAAACATGTACGATTATTCGAACACAATGGTCCTAATTGGAGGAATAAGCCTGATTCTTTTTCCACTGTTGTTATCCATGAAGAGAAAGTTTCGCCTCATTTTTATCTTTTGCGGATTGGGCGCCATCGCGACGTCTTTCTTAAAAGAAGTAATTCAGTTGGATTATTTCTCACTTGTTTTTTTGGCAATTCCACTGCTCATAGCATTTATAAAAAAGAGTGATATGTTGAAGAAAAAATCCGAATAGATAAAGGGTGTCTATTTTCTTCCGAAATCAGCTGGAATCTCACCCCAAGCCTTGGTTTCCCACTTTTTGATAGGGTTAGAGTAGCTGTGATTGTGTAACCAAACTTCTGCCCGAATAATCAATTTTTTTAATTCTTGATTCTCCTCTGTGAATTTCAGTTTTGTTTTGCACTTCTTCTGACGCACCCAGGACATTGCGATTCTAGAATCTGAATAAATAGGAATGTGAGGTTTGTTCTTCTGTTTTAAGTACGCAAGGGCGTGCACCAAGGCTAGAAATTCACCGATGTTGTTGGTTCCTTTGGCAAAAGGCCCTTTTTTAAATAGCCTTTTTTTTGTTTTCGTATACACCCCTTGATACTCCATTTTACCAGGGTTGCCAGCGCAAGCCGCATCTACAGAAACACTTTCTTCAATCGGTTTCCCGTACGTTGCTTTTTGCTCGGCTGTAAGTTTTGGCTTCTTGGTGTCCTTACCTCTGTAGTCCTCATATTTCCCTTTAAAAGCGGTTTCGGCGTCATCTAAACTGGCAAAAGATTTGTATTGAGCCCCTTCAAAACCTTCGATCTGTTCTTTGCAAACTTTCCAAGAGGTAAAGACTCCTGTTTTTTTGCCTTTCCAAACAACGTAAAACTTCTTTTTAGGCATGTTTTGCAATAGTTTCTTCGATTACTCTTGGAAAATGAGCGTACTCCAACTCATGCACTTTTTGAGCGATGCTCTCTGGAGTATCGGATTCTTCAACTGCTGTTTTGGCTTGAAAGATAATTCCGCCTTCATCGTAATGTTCATTCACATAATGAATGGTGATTCCAGTTTCAGGTTCATTATTCTCCTTGATGGCTCTATGAACGTTCATTCCATACATACCCTTTCCGCCGTATTTTGGTAATAGCGCAGGGTGAATGTTTACAATCTCGTTCGGATAAGCCTTGATGATGTTTTCAGGGATTTTTAAAAGGAACCCAGCAAGAACGATGAAATCCGCTTCTTTTTGAAGTAGTTCTAAAACAGTATTTGACTCAAAAAAGTCACTTTTCTTGAAATGTTGACATGGGATATTTAGACGTTTACAACGCTCAAATACTCCGGCCCTTGATCTGTTGGAAAGCACCATCCTTACTTCAGCCGTATTTCTATTGCTGAAATAGTTGATAATGTTTTCGGCGTTAGATCCCGACCCGGAGGCAAAAATGACAATACGTTTCATAGATTTCAATGCACTACAAAAAAAAGAATAAAATATTAACAACCCTTATAATTGTTGATAAACATTCGTTTTTTTTGCGTATTTTCAGGCTCACAATTAACGGGTAAAAAATTAGGACTAATTAATAAGATTTGTATTTTTGCCCCGATTTAAAATTTAAAAATTAAGATTATGTCAGACATTGCATCAAGAGTAAAAGCTATTATCGTTGACAAGTTAGGAGTTGATGATAATGAAGTAACTAACGAAGCAAGCTTCACTAATGATTTAGGAGCAGATTCATTAGATACTGTTGAGTTGATTATGGAATTCGAAAAAGAATTCGATATTCAAATTCCAGACGACCAAGCAGAGAACATTGGAACTGTTGGTCAAGCAATAAGCTATATCGAAGAAGCAAAAAAGTAATTCACAATTATGCAATTTAAGCGGGTTGTTGTTACCGGAATTGGTGCATTGACACCAATTGGAAATAATAAAGATGAGTATTGGAGTGGTTTAGTTAATGGAACTAGCGGAGCTGCTCCAATTACTTATTTTGACGCGTCAAAATTTAAGACTCGTTTTGCTTGTGAACTAAAGAATTTCAAAGCGACCGACTTTTTGGACCGAAAAGAGGCCCGAAAAATGGATCGCTTTACACAATATGCAATGGTGGCCTCAGACGAAGCCATTGCAGACGCCGACTTAAATACCGATGAGGTAAACAAACTTCGAGTTGGTGTTATTTGGGGCGCAGGAATCGGAGGATTAGAAACTTTTCAGAATGAAGTATTGAACTTTGCTTCTGGAGACGGAACACCTCGATTCAATCCTTTCTTCATTCCGAAGATGATTCCAGACATTGCACCTGGAAATATTTCTATCAAATACGGATTCATGGGACCGAACTACGCGACGGTTTCTGCCTGTGCATCTTCAGCAAATGCCATTATCAATGCGTTAAATTACATTAGATTAGGCACTTGCGATGTGGTTGTTACCGGTGGATCTGAAGCTGCAGTGACCCTTGCAGGCATGGGAGGTTTTAATGCCATGCATGCCCTTTCCACTAGGAATGACAGTCCAGAAACAGCTTCACGACCTTTTGATGGGGAGCGAGACGGATTTGTATTGGGTGAAGGTGCAGGAGCATTAGTTTTGGAAGAATTAGAGCATGCCAAAGCTAGAGGAGCCAAAATCTATGCGGAAGTAATTGGTGGAGGTCTTTCTGCTGATGCACACCATATGACGGCACCACATCCAGAAGGAATTGGTGTTATTGCAGTAATGAAGAATTGTTTGGAAAACGCTGGAATCAAACCAGAGGATGTTGACCATATCAATACGCATGGAACTTCTACACCATTAGGAGATGTTGCCGAATTGAAGGCTATTTCTGAGGTGTTTGGAGATCATGCCAAGAACATCAATATCAATTCGACCAAATCAATGACAGGTCACCTATTAGGTGCTGCCGGTGCCATTGAAACAATTTCAACCATTTTGGCAATGGAACACGGAATTATTCCGCCAACCATCAATCATTCAACCGTTGATGAAAATATCAATCCGGATTTGAATCTCACTTTGAACAAAGCCCAGAAGCGCGATATCAAAGTGGCGATGAGCAACACATTCGGATTTGGAGGGCACAACGCCTGTGTGGCACTCAGAAAATTTGAAGAATAGTCAATGAATTTTATCCGAAAAATAGTTCAATCCCAATCCCAAGAAGACTCTGAATTATATTTCGAATTAAAAAATCTCCTCCACTTTTCACCAAGGAATTTATACCATTACAAAAAGGCCTTTACCCATCGTTCGACGCAAGAGTTTGATAAGAAAGGGAATCCAATTAATTACGAACGACTTGAATTTTTGGGAGATGCCATTTTGGGTTCGGTCATTAGTGCCTATTTGTACAAACAAGTTCCTTCTGGAAGCGAAGGCTATTTGACAAAAATGCGCTCAAAGATTGTGAGTCGAAAACACCTGAATGAGCTTGGTAAAGATCTTGATTTGATTCGGTTTGTGAAGAGCAATATTGTTGAAGCTCATATTTCTGATAATATTTACGGAAACATCTTCGAAGCATTATTGGGAGCCATTTATTTGGATAAAGGTTACAATACGTGCCAGAAGTTCATTTACAATAAGGTAATCGCTCCATACGTTGATATTCAGAAGCTCGAAGGGAAGATAACAAGTTATAAGGGCTTGATCATTGAGTGGTGCCAGAAGCAAAAGAAGAAGTACAAATTCGACACCTATGAAGACTCTGGTAACGAAACTGTAAAGCACTTTAGCGTTCGTGTGAGTATCGACGGAGAACAAGTGGCAAAAGGAAGAGCAACTTCCAAAAAGAAAGCCGAAGAACAGGCCTCTAGAAGAGTGTATTACGCACTTCAAAATCAAATTTCGTTAAGTTCCTAGCGATAACGATTTCGTGGAATTCCTAATTTGGGCCACAAACAATTAGTAAATTAGCAAAAATTTAGCGTCAATATTTTCATTATGCAAATGCACGCAATTGGTTTCGATGAATTTGATGAAGATGATTTTTTCTTGATTGGGATTCACACCACTCTCGAAGATTACAGACTTGCCTATTTGTTGAATGTAACGCTAAAGACCAACTTGAAAAAAGCTAATAATTATTTAATGTTGAATACCCGTAAAAAGAAGGCTTCTTTCTCTATTTTTACATACGAAAATCCGAAGTACGAAGATCAGTGGGATTTGATCTCAAATAGCTCAAAGACCGAGATTACGGACGAAGACAATCCATTATTAGTCAATACAGAAATCAAAACATTTCTTATACCAGAACAAAAGAAAATCGATTATTTTATCAAAATCACCGGAAATGTGACGTTAGATTACGTGAAAAGAACGGCGAAAAAGATTCAATCAATCGAACAAATCATCACCTCATATTTTATAGATAATAAGACATTAAAATCTAAAGAATATCTAATTTTTTAGTTATGCCACATAGAAAAAAGACCAAAATTGTAGCCACATTAGGACCTGCCATCAAGAATAAAGAAGACTTACAAGCTCTAGGAGAAGCAGGTGTAAATGTATTTAGGATAAACTTTTCACACGCAGATTATGACAACATCAAAGAGCGTGTTCGACAAATCCGAGAGATCAATGAAGAAACGGGAATGAACGTTGCCATCCTTGCGGATTTGCAAGGACCGAAATTGCGTGTTGGTGTGATGGAAGAAGGCGTTGTTTTAGAAAAAGACGACCTGTTTACCTTCACCACAGAAAAATGTACAGGTACTAAGGAAAAGGCCTTTATGACCTACCAACGTTTCCCAAAGGATGTAAAAGTTGGAGAACATATTTTAGTGGATGACGGGAAACTTCAGTTTGAGGTGGTATCCACAGATCATGACACCAATGTAGTTGTGAAGACCATCGTAGGCGGACCGTTAAAATCAAAGAAAGGAGTGAACCTGCCGAATACAAATATTTCTTTACCTGCACTTACAGAAAAGGATATGGGTGACGCGGTTTTCGCGATTCAACAAAATGTAGATTGGATTGCGCTTTCTTTCGTAAGAACACCTGAAGACTTACGAATGTTGAGAGATTTAATTGCTCAGCATTCAGACTACCGAATTCCAATCGTGGCGAAGATTGAAAAGCCAGAAGCGGTTGAAAATATTGATGCCTTAATTCCGTATTGTGACGGACTCATGGTGGCCCGTGGAGACTTGGGTGTTGAAATTCCAATGCAAGAGGTTCCATTGATTCAAAAGAAACTGGTAGGACGTGCAAAAAGAGCAAGAATTCCAGTAATTATTGCTACACAAATGATGGAGACCATGATTGAAAACTCAGTTCCAACGAGGGCAGAGGTAAACGACGTGGCCAACTCTATTATGGATGGTGCTGATGCTGTAATGCTTTCTGGAGAAACATCTGTAGGTAAACATCCACTTCGTGTGATTCAGAAAATGGTAGAGATTATTAAAAGCGTTGAGAATTCACCATTGATTTCAGTTTCTCAAAGACCGCCACATATCCGTACCAATCGATTTATCACAAAATCCATTTGTCATCACGCAGCCCAAATCGCCAATGATATTGATGCCGCGGCCATTTCAACATTGACAAATAGTGGATATACCGCTTTTCAGATTTCTTCATGGAGACCAAAGTCACACATTATGGCCTTTTCGTCGGAAAGAAGAATTTTGGGCAAACTAAACCTGTTATGGGGAGTAAAAGCCTACTATTATGACAAGAATTTAAGCACGGACGATACGATTGTTGACATCAATCAAATTGCCAAAGCCAAAGGATATGTGCGACCAGGAGATTTTATCATTAACCTAACTTCGATGCCAGTGGAAGAAAAAGGGATGGTAAATACCTTACGTATTTCCGAGATCAGCTAGTACGAGAACACGATATTTTAAAACACTATCTAAAGCATTTTGGATAGTGTTTTTTTATGCCCTTCATCGAACGAAACATCTTTCTAACTTCCTCGAAAATAAAATTTTACCATGATTTGTAAATCAAAACAAAATTTTAATAACTTTAATCACAACCAAAAATCAATCGATCATGGGAATTAAGAGTTTTATTGGAAAAAGAGATTCGTCACAAGTAAAAGTAGAAGCCAACATCTTGGTTTCAGACTATATGACTAAGAAATTGGTCACCTTCAAACCGGAAGATTCCCTAGACCATGTGATTAATGAATTGATCAAATATAAGATTTCAGGAGGCCCTGTAGTCAATGATAAAAACGAGTTAATCGGCATTATTTCAGAGACCGATTGCATTAAGCATATCTCAGAAAGCAAGTATTATAATTTGCCTTCCGATAGCGATAATACCGTCGGCAAAAAAATGATTACAGAGGTAGATACCATCGACAAAAACATGAACATTTTCGATGCTGCTTCAAAGTTTATCAACTCAAAGCGTCGACGCTTTCCTGTGGTTGAAAAAGGAAAATTAATAGGCCAAATTAGTCAGAAAGACGTTCTAAAGGCCGCCATGAAAATCAAAGGAAATAGCTGGAAATAAGGCTATTTAGTTGGTTGCAATGGCAATAACTCCTTTGCTATTCGGGATCTTTTCCCAAGCCGAATACAAGTCCGTTCGAACCCATTTGTAAACAAAACGATCTGGTCCAACACCTAGCATTGTTCCGTCTTTGGCAACGGCAATATCAATAACTTTTCCGCTATTCGGAATTTTTTTCCAAGAAGTCCCAACACGAACATAGAGGAATTTATCTCTTCCAATTCCAATAATGGTACCGTCGTCTTTTACAGTGATATCGGTAACTAGTCCGCTATTAGGCACTTTTTCCCAATAACTAGAGAGCGATGTTTGTTTCCAACGATACATAAACTCATCTTTTCCAACACCCATAATGCCACCTTGATTATCAACAGCTACAGAAATTACTTGACCACTATTCGGAACTTTTTTCCAATAGGAACCGTTTCTGGTATACAATTCCTTGTCTTTACCAATCCCTATGATTGTTCCGTCTTGCATGATTGCGATATCGATTACCAATCCGCTATTCGGAATGTAGCGCCATGCGTTGTTTTCCCAAACATAGAGTTCGTTATTTCCTCCAATTCCGTAAATGGTTCCACTTTGCTTATTGCTATTGGTATTTGACTCGTAATTTTGACCCAAAGCAATGGTGCTACAAAAGGCGATAGCAAAACAAGCTAGAAGTGATTTGAGGGTAGTAAAGTAGTGCGTTTTTGAAGTTTTCATTGGTATAGTTTTGTTATTTGGTTTTTAAATGTATTAAAAATAAATAGCCTCTCAAATTATCGAGACAAGAAAAAAAGAACTAACTGTCTTATTCTCTTTTAATTAATAAAAAGGTTTCGTTTTCTAGAGCCAAGTATCCTTGGTCATAAACATAGTAATAGGTATTTCCGGTTTTGGTGGTATAGATCGAGGTGAAGAACTGAAAATCAAAACCAAAATCGTATAATCTGGATCTAGAGACTTTGGTTTTTCCAGATTTGTTGAGTTCTGTTAGTATTTTGTAATTCTTGCGAAGACGATTGTTAATGTTGCGAATCAGGTTTTTGCTGTCCTTATTGATTCTATTGTTGTAGGAGTTACGGCAGTAGTCGGAACAAAATTTCTTATCGATTCTTCCTTTGACGGGCTCTCCACATTCCAAACATTTTCTTGATTCCATAGCGGTTTTATTGGGGAATATACAATTATTTATCCGATTACAAACGACTACAATCATTTACAACCGAAAGTAACCACTTTGTAACCGAATAAAACTTTCCTTGGTTTCCATCTTTGCAGTGTCAAACGAATTGACAACAAATCATTACTAATTTAAAACCTTATCTTATGAGTACGTTAAGAAACAAAGTTCAATTAATTGGAAATTTAGGAACCAATCCAGAAGTAATCACTTTAGAAAGTGGAAGGAAGTTAGCCAAGTTCTCTTTGGCTACAAATGAAATCTATAAAAACAACAAGGGCGAGAAAGTTACAGAGACACAGTGGCATAATATCGTTGCATGGAACAAAACGGCAGACATTATTGAAAAGTATGTTGAAAAAGGGTCAGAAGTTGCTGTAAATGGCAAATTGACTTCCAGAAGCTATGAAACCAAAGAAGGTGACAAGCGATACATTACTGAAGTGGTATGTAGCGAGCTATTGATGTTAGGAAAATAAGTTGTTCAAAGTTGCTATGAATAGGTGCCTCTTTAGGCACCTTTTTTTGTTTGCAGCCTGATTTGTTTTGGAGTTATTCCTTTCAAACTTTTAAAGGTTCGATTGAAGTAAATCACATTGTCAAAGCCAACTTTTAGCGCAATTTCATTAATGGGAAGCCTTGTGGTTATCAAATATTGACAGGCTGCCTCGACACGTGTTGCATTGAGAAAAGTAGTAAAGGTATTTCCGAGATTCTTTTTAAACCAGCGGCAGAAAGATGGTGGTGTCATATGCGCAATATCAGATACTTCCTCTAAGGAAATATTCCTTTGAAAGTTTTCCAAAATAAATCGAGAGACTCGATCGACGCGTTCCAATTGTCTTTGATTTTTGTTCGTGAATTGATATTCTTCGGTAGATAAAACTACATATTCTTCTTTGGTCAAAAGACTTAAGATGGATAGCAACTTTAATAGTTGAAGAGGTCCTTTTAAATAGGGTAATTCTTGTAGACTTTGTTTCACTGCGCTGCTCGGGGATGGAAAAAAAAGTCCGTTTTTTGATTTATTCAATAATTTAGTTACCTCAATGAATTCATTGTGTTTGATCAAGATCTCTTGAAGGAATTGAATGACAATTCCCTCTTGAAGTGGACTGCCTTGCTCTTTCATAGAAACCCAATGATGAGGTAAATTTTTTCCAATAAGGACCAAATCACCCTCCCGGTATTGTGAGATGTGATTTCCAACAAAACGAGTTCCTTCACCTTTGGTAATGTAGGTCAATTCGATTTCCGGATGGTAGTGCCAAAATGGATCGAAGGATGGTTTGGAAACCGTAAAGCATTGAAAGGATTGCTTTTCAATGGGTTTGGATATGACTTCTAATGTAGGCTTCACAAAACTAAATTAACATAAAAAGACTCAATAAATGAATATTAAGTTAAAATAAGTTTATAATGTGAAAATATGAGTTAAGTCTGTATTACATACTCCCCTTAATTTTGATTCCGACCAAAAGTGCAAAACCATGAATGAAATCTTAAACAAACCCTATTTCATCACAGAGGAACAAATTCAATTTTTTCAGGAAAACCGTTACATCAAGTTGAAGAACGTTCTCGACCAAGAAACCTTAGATTATTTTAATGTAGTCATTTCCAAAAAAGTAGCCGAACTCAATGAGGAAGAAACGCCTTTGGAAGAACGAACTACTTATGGAAAAGCATTTCTACAACTATTTAATTTATGGGAACAAGATGCAGATATTAAGGAACTGGTTTTTAGCAAACGCTTGGCTCAAATCGCGACGGACTTGATGCAGGTTGAAGGCGTTCGAATGTATCACGATCAGGCCTTATTCAAAGAAGCAGGGGGTGGTATTACTCCATGGCATGCCGACCAATATTATTGGCCTTTGGAGAATGATAAAACCATTACCGCTTGGATTCCATTACAAGAAACTCCTTTACAAATGGGTCCGCTCGAATTTAGTGCTGGGAGTCATCAAATTTTAGAAGGAAGAGATCTATCGATTAGTGATGAGAGTGAGGTCAAAATTCAAAAAAGATTAAAAGTCACCGATTATAAACATGTGATTGAACCCTTCGATGCTGGAGAAATTAGCTTTCACTCAGGTTGGGTTTTCCACAGAGCTGGAGCCAATCAAACCAACGAAACTAGAAAGGTAATGACCGTCATCTATATGGATAAAAATATGAGGTTGAAAAAACCTTCAAACCCAGGGCAGCAAAACGATTGGGAAACCTGGTGCCCAGGTGCCGAAATTGGTGAAGTAATTGACACCCACTTAAACCCTGTGTTGTTTTAAATTGATCTTATGAAGAAATTAGTAATTGTCTTTTCTGTGCTCACAGTAAGTCTTTCTTGTAAAAAAGAGAGCGGTTCTCAAGGCGAAAATTTTACGGACAACGTCAACAAAGTGGCCAATTCAATTATTGATGACAGCAGTCAACTTACCTTCTTTGACAAGTCCGAAAACCCGATTGAACACAAATTTGAAAACTTCCCGACTGGCAGTGTTCTTCCAAAAGGATGGATTTTGAACATGATGAAGCAGGATTTAGAAAAAGGAATGGTCGGTGCTTTAGAGCATTTGTATCCGGGTATAAAGTCCGACGATTTGTACAACTCCGCGAGACGTGGAGGTATGGAAGACATCCCTGAAATGGGTGATTTGGTATTGACTGGTGCCGCTTGGGAAAAGTCCATTATGTGGTGGAACGCTGAAACCATTGGCAATTGGTGGGACGGTTTTATACGTCATGCTTTTTTGACTCAGAACGATAGAGCCATCAAACAAAGCAGAGAGATCGTACTAAATCTGATGAACTCGCAAGATGAAGATGGATACATTGGAATTTATAAACCCAACTTGAGATACCAGCACGAGGGATCTAACGGCGAACTTTGGGCGCAAACAACGGCTTTTCGATCCATGCTTGCCTACTACGAATTTACCAACGACGCAAAGGTTCTAAAGTCGGTAGAAAGAGCCATGCAACTCACTATGAAAAAGTATGGTGAAGAAGGAAAGAACCCCTTCCATTTAAAGAACGCTTTCGGTGGTGTTACGCATGGACTCATGTTAACGGATGTTTGCGAAACCTTGCATCGAATTACCAAGAATCAGGCGTATCAAGATTATGCAACGTATTTGTACAAAGCCTTTTCGACCTATTCTATCAATCGATCGTTTAACGATTTACGATATCCGTACTTGAAGGAAAAAGATTCCTTGTTTGAAGGTCATGGGGTGCACACCTATGAGCATATTCGAACCATGGTCAATGCTTATTTCAATACAGGTTATCCTGAGTTGGAAAACGCTTACAACAATATGCTTTCCAAGTTAGAACCCTGTTTGTTGACGAGCGGAGCCGGTCATGCAGACGAGTGGATTTTAAAACTAAAAGCCGATCCTTCACACACCGCCTCTGAATATTGCAGCATGTTGGAGCTTCGAAATTCTTATGGAAGTTTGATTCAAAAGACGGGAGATGTGGCCTTTGCTGATGCAGCCGAAAAATTGACTTTCAATGCCATGCTTGGGGCACGAAATAAAGAAGGGACAGCAATTACATATAGTAAATTTGATAACGCTTATGTGATTGATGGCAAACATCATAAAGACGGTCATTCTAAGAATGAACCACGATACAAATATTCACCTACGCATTCTGAACCTGCCGTTTGTTGTGTGCCCAATTACGGAAGAAATTTGAGCTACTTTTTAGATCAGATGTGGATGAAGCATAAAGATGGGGTTGCCGCTTTGATGTTCGGCCCTTCCCAACTTAACACCAAAATCAATGGAGCCTCTATTAGGATAACTCAAGAAACTAACTATCCTTTTTCGGATGAGGTGACCTTCAAAATAAGTACAGATAGACCAGTGGAATTCACCTTTTTTCTTAGGAAACCCAATTGGTCCAGCGAAATTGATAGCAACCTCGAATTCACAAATCAACATCAAGGTTATCTTGCCATTCGAAAAGAATGGAGGAATGGTGATTCCTTTACAATTCAATTTAAAAACGATGTGATGATACATAAAGCATCGAACGAAGAATCCTTTGTACAACGAGGCCCTTTGGTTTATGCTTTTCCAATCGAGCATTCGGAAGAAGTTGTAAAAACTTATGACATAGAAGGATTCAAAGATTATCATTGCTTCCCGAAGAATCAGGATCATTTGGATTTAAAGTTGATTGACAATCCTCAATTTGAGTTGAAAAAGGGAGCAACTACGGATAATATTTATACCTCTGAGCTTGAATTATCAGCCAATTTCAGGAACTCTAAAACCAATAAAAAAGAAAAAATCAATCTAATTCCCATGGGAAAAACGGTGCTGCGTAGAGTTACCTTCCCGCAAAAATAATGACCTATGAAAAATGGAATGTATGGTTTATTGGCAGCTCTTTTGATCAGTTTATCGGCTTGTCAAAGCAATCATGTAGAGATAGCCAAGTTTGAGAAAATCAACTGGAACAATGAGGTGATTTACCAAGTGATGCCAAGAAGTTTTTACGACTCCAATGGTGATCTTCATGGCGACTTGAATGGTTTTGTTCAAAAACTAGATTACCTACAGGAGTTGGGAGTAACTACCATCTTATTCACGCCACTGTACGAATCCGATTTTTACCACAATTACTTTCCAACCAATTATAAAAATATCGATCCAGAATACGGAACCATGAATGACTACCTAAATTTTGTAAAAGAGGTTCACAAGCGTGGCATGAAGTTCCTGATGGATATGGAGACGCAATACGCCCAAAGTGGAAACATCTGGTTTGACGATAGTTATAAAAATCCAAAATCTGAATATGCTGATTTTATCTATTACAGTGATTCTTTAAATCAATATCCAGAGCAGATTTTTATGAAGCCCAACTCACCCTTGAAAGATTTCAATTTATGGCCGGGAAAGAAGCGAAATATTGTCTTACTCGATTTAAATCATCCACGTGTGAAAGACTATATGATGGATTTTTACACCTTTTGGGTGGACCCGAATAAGGACGGAAATTTTGATGATGGGGTAGACGGATTCAGAATTGATCACATCATGGATGATTTGGACTATAAAGGGATCTTCACAAACATGTATCAAGATTTCTGGAAACCCATTTTTGCCGAATGCAAAGCGATCAATCCGTCTATTTTTGTTCTAGGTGAGCAATCCAATTGGAATCACTATGGCGAAGAAATGGTTGCTAAAAGTGGCGCAGATGCTGCTTTCAGTTTTCCATTACGATTCGCTTTGGCCGGAGAGGAAGGGGTGCATGATATGTATTCCGACCCCAATGAAAAGGGCGTTACAATGACTCCCAGTAGAATTCACAAGGAAGTTCAAGAGGCCATGAAACGATTCAATGATACCATTTTCACGGTTAACTTTCTAGAAAATCACGATACAGACCGATGGGCTTCTGTGGTCAATAATAATCTTGGTCAAATGAGAATTGGTGCCGTATTGAATCTACTACTTCCAGGTGTTCCCTCTATTTATTACGGACAAGAATTAGGGTTGACTGGCGCCAAAGTTGAATATGGATCGGATGCCAATCACATTCCTGTGAGAGAAGCTTTTCCTTGGACCGCAACTATTTCAGATGCTGGAAATGCACTATGGTACAAAGAATCGGGTCCTTGGTGGGATAAATCCATTTGGAAGACAGATAAGATTGAGAAACTCAGTGTAACCAGTCAGCAAAAAGATGAGAAATCGCTGTGGAAACTCTATCAAGGTCTGATCAAATTAAGAAAAAGCAATGATGCATTTCGACTGGGATCCTACAAACCTATCCTTGAAGATGAAGACGGAATCTTAGCTTTTCAAAGGGAATTTGAAGGTAAAAAGATGACCGTTATTGTGAATTCTACCGATGAAACAAAGACTTTGAACTCCGTGAAATCAACAAAAATACTGATGAAAGAAGGCCTGACAAGAAATAAAGAAACAGACCAACTTGCGCCCTACGGATTCGTTATTTTGAAAGATTAAGCCTAAATTTAAAAGATCAAAAATTACCATCAATGCGAAACTTTCACCTCCTTACACTTTTAGTGATATCAAATTTTTTCATGGAATCCTGCCAAGAAAAGCAAGTGGATGAAACACCACCCAACATCTTGTTCATCATTACGGATGATCATGCTTATCAGGCGTTGAGTGCCTATGATGACAAACTCATTCAAACACCGCATATCGATCGGTTGGCAAATGAAGGAATGCTATTTCATAGAGCTTATGTGACGAATTCCATCTGTTCGCCAAGTAGGGCTGTGGCGCTTACTGGCAAGTTCTCGCATTTGAATAGCGTAAGGGATAATTTGGATGTTTTTGATACTCTTCAGGTCACCTTCCCAAAAATCCTTCAAAAAGAAGGGTACGAAACTGCCATTTATGGGAAGTGGCATTTAAAATCTAATCCCAAAGGATTTGATTACTGGGAGGTATTACCAGATCAAGGTCATTACTACCATCCTGAGTTAAAATCGGAAGAAGGATTGACCAAACACAAGGGTTATGTGACCGACATTATCACTCAAAGAGCCATTCACTATTTGGATTCGCTACGAGACAAATCCAAGCCGTTTATGCTCATGTACAATCACAAGGCACCACACAGACAATGGTGGCCTTCCATGCACGATTTGGAGGATTTCAAGTATAAGAAGATTCCGGTTCCAGAGACGCTTTTTGATGAATATCGTACGAAAAGTAGCGCCTCGCAAGAAGCCGAAATGCGCATCAAGGATCATATGGCATTGAGTGCGGACAATAAAATTGCACCTGAAATTCTAAAACGATTGAACTTCAAAGAATTCTTAGGTTGGTATGAAGGAGCCTATAAAGAAAGGTTCAATAGACTTACCAAAGAAGAACAAGAACAGTGGTTAAAGGTCTATGGCCCTATCAATGAAGATTTCGAAAAGAACACTCCCAAAGGCAAGGCTCTGACCCTTTGGAAGTATCAGCGATACATGGAAGATTATTTGGGAACCATTAAAAGTGTAGACCGAAATATTGGCGAGGTTCTAGATTATTTAGACAAGAACGGATTGTCTAGAAACACCATTGTGGTGTATACTTCCGATCAAGGATTTTACCTAGGAGAACACGGGTGGTTTGACAAACGATTTATGTATGAAGAATCCTTTAGAACTCCTCTTTTAATTCGCTATCCCAAGTTAATTAAACCTGGCTCAACCAATTATGATTTGGTACAAAATATAGACTTTGCTCCTACTGTTTTGGACCTAGCTGGTGCTGCAATTCCGAAGGAAATGCAGGGACTTTCTTTAAAGCCCATTTTTGAAAACAAGAAGAAGACTTGGCGAGACGCCTTGTATTATCATTATTATGAATACCCTGGTATTCACATGGTAAAACGCCATTACGGAATTCGAACAGACCGTTATAAATTGATACGTTTCTACTATGATATTGAGGCCTGGGAAATGTATGATTTGGAAAAAGACCCGCAAGAAATGTTCAATGTGTATAACAATCCCCAATACCGAGCGGCGAGGGAACGACTTCACAAAAGATTGGAAGAATTACGGGTACAATACCAGGACAATGATTCACTAAATCAGAACTTTATCAAAAGCGATTTGGAACGCATGAGAAGCCTAGGCTGGATAGATTAACATTAGATTAGCATCTCAAAAACTAAGGCACTTATATTTTTTGTAACTTTAGAAGGTTTCAAAAACTTATCAAATGCCAAACTACACAATCACTGTCAATAACGAATCACGAACAATAAATGTTGATTCAGATACGCCGTTATTATGGGTTTTACGAGATGAATTAAATCTTGTAGGAACTAAATTTGGATGTGGAATTGCTCAATGTGGAGCCTGCACGGTTCACATTGGAGGAGTGGCCATGCGAAGCTGTTCTTTACCGATTTCTTCCATTGAAGGTGAAAAAATAACTACCATCGAAGGACTTTCTGAGGATGGTTCTCATCCTGTTCAAGAGGCTTGGAAAGAGATTGATGTACCACAATGTGGTTATTGTCAATCGGGTCAAATGATGACCGCATCAGCTTTTTTGAAAGACAATCCGAATCCGACAGAGGAGGAAATTAGACAAGCCATGCACGGTAATATTTGCCGTTGTGCTTCTTACAATAGAATCGAAAAGGCCGTAAAGGTGGCTTCAGAAAAAATGACTTAATCCAAAATAAACCCAGAAAATGAGTACTCAAAATACAACGAATCTTAGTAGAAGAAACTTCATTAAGACATCTGCGCTTGCCAGTGGGGGTTTATTAATTGGTTTCAATTTATTTCAAGCATGCAAACCTGAGGCAAAAATGCCCGTGGATATTGCCTCTTTAAATTTTAATGATTTTAATGCCTTTATCAGAATTTCTGACGAAGGGTATGTAACCATATTTTCACCGAACCCAGAGATTGGGCAAGGTGTAAAGACATCAATGCCCATGATCATTGCCGAAGAACTGAATGTTTCTTGGGACATGGTGAATGTGACACAAGGAGCATTGGACACCAAAAACTTCCAGCGCCAAGTAGCAGGAGGTAGTCAGTCCATCCGATTTGGTTGGGATGCGCTTCGTAAAACAGGAGCAACTGCCAGGCAAATGCTCATCAATGCAGCGGCGGCAAAGTGGGGTGTAGACCCAGCAACCTGTACTGCAGAAAACGGAGTGATATCAAATGCCAATGGTGATAAGATTGGTTATGGTGAAGTTGTCAAAGAGGCAGCTGTTTTAGAAGTTCCGGAAGACATCACCCTAAAAGATCCAAAAGACTACAAAATCATTGGAACCGATGCCGTGAATGTAGACATTGATAAAATTGTAACTGGTAAACCGTTATTCGGATTGGATTACAAAGCAGAAGGTATGGTGTATGCTTCTGTTTTAAGACCACCATCTTTTGGTAAAAAATTAAAATCTTTCGATGCAACCAAGGCAAAACAAGTGAATGGTGTCATTGACGTAGTTCGAATTGGTGAGAAGTTAAAAGCTATTGAAAATCAAGCCAAAGGATTTACTAGAATTACAGACAAAGTTGCTGTAGTGGCGACCAGTACCTGGGCAGCTATGAAAGGGAAGAAAGCCCTCGAAGCTGTTTGGGAAGATGAAGCGCGATTGGAAAACACCGTTGATCACGATGTGGAGTTGTTCTCTATTTTAGACGGTAAAAAATTCGATACAAGGCGGGAAGATGGAAATGTTAAAAAAGCATTTGCTACGGCTGATAAGGTAATTGAAAGAACTTATGAGTCGCCATTCTTACCACACAATTGTATGGAGCCGATGAACTTTTATGCCGATGTAAAAGCAGATAAAATTCACCTAGTCGGACCTGTACAAACTCCGCAATGGGCGGCAGGAATGATTGCCGCAGCTTACAAAGTGAAGCCTGATCAAATCCATTTAGAAATGACCCGAATGGGAGGCGGATTCGGTAGACGTTTGTATGGGGATTTTGTGTTAGAAGCAGCCGAAATTTCCTATGCAGTTAAGAAACCGGTAAAAGTGGTTTTCTCAAGAGAAGATGATATGGCAGCAGGTACCTATAGACCTGCCATAAAATATAGAATCAAAGCCGCTTTGAAAGACGGAAAAGTAAACGGATATTATTTAAAAGAAGCTGCGATCAATGGAAATATGTACGGATTGATTCCAAACTTCTTCCCAGCAGGTTGTATTCCAAATTACAAGGTAGATACCGGAAACTATAAGAGTACCATGACAACGGGTGCTTGGAGAGCGCCGTACACCAATTTCTTGGCCTTTGCAGAACAAAGTTTCTTTAAAGAATTGGCCGATGAACTAGGTAGAGATCATCCAGAGTTAATTTTGGAGTTGTTGCAAAATGTAAAAGGGACCAAAGATAAGCGGATCCAGTATTCTGGTGAGCGAATGGAAGAAACCATCAACTTGGTGCTTTCGAAATCCAATTGGGGCAAAGCGCCTGAGGGAACTTTTCAAGGTTTTGCCGCTTATTATAGTCACAATACCCACGTAGCAGAAGTTGCGGAGGTAGTGATGGAAAAAGGAATGCCGAAAGTGAAAAAAGTGACCGTGGCGGTGGATTGCGGAATTGTAGTCAATCCGACCGGAGCCATCAATCAGATTCAAGGTGGAGCCATTGACGGTATCGGTCATGCCATGTACGGGAATTTGACCTTTAAGGAAGGAGTTCCACAAGCGCGTAACTTTGATAAATACCGTTTGATTCGTATGCAAGAAACACCTCAGGTAGATGTTCATTTTGTGAAGAACACAAAATCCCCAACTGGATTGGGCGAACCTGGACTTCCGCCAGCAGGAGGTGCCGTGGCCAATGCCATTGAAGCCGCTATGGGCAAACGCATTTACAAGCAGCCGTTTATCAGCGAGCTAAAACCAGAATCAAGTATTCTAGGATAAATTGATTAATTTTTGATACGATTCGTCCGTATCAACATCAAAATAGGAGGTTTCAGAAGCTATTTTTGAAACCTCTTTTTGGTACTTTTTCATCAAAGGTTTGGCTCCTTCATCCCCCGTTAAGCCTTCGAGTTCTGAAAAGTATTTGGAACCAATCATACAGGGCACACCATTAAAATCAGAATACTGGGTTACGGTAAGACCGTTGCCGTCTTCAAAACTTTGAATTAGTTTTTGGTAATGTTTCGTATCGATGTAAGGCAAATCGCTTAAGGAAACAATGACCCCATCGTAAGCCCCTTGTTTTTGTATTTCAGCAATACCGGCGCTCAAACTTGTACCCATACCTTTCTCCCAATCGTTATTTAAAACGGTAGTGACCTTCAACTTATGAACGGTTAATAAGATGTCATCTGCATAAGCTCCTAAGATCACGTAAACATCAACGGATTCAAGTTGCAATAGCTCTTGAATAGAGTGATTTAACAGTGTTGAGTTTTGGTAAGGAAGCAATTGTTTGGGTTTTCCCAATCGTTTGGAAGCTCCGGCTGCTAGTACTATTGCGGCATACTTTTTCATTATTCGTGGATGCCCGATTTTTTATCCTTAAGAGATATGGTTTCTTGATGCCGGGTTACCGATAGAATTTCACTCACGATGGAAAGCGCAATTTCTTGAGGTGTTTCAGCACCAATATTGATTCCGGCTGGACCATGAAGAATGTCGAAAAATTCATCTTTAATATCTTCGTATCGTTCTAGCAAATCGTTGATGAGTTTTTCCCGCCGCTTGCTAGGTCCTAACAATCCTATATAAGGTACTTTGATATTTCGAATGGCGGTTAGGTACTTTAGGTCTTTCACATAACTATGCGTCATTAAGACGACCGCTGTTTGCTGATCAAAGGCGAAATCACCAAATTCATTTTCATCAATCCCATAATAATTAGTAGCTCCCGGAAAGTTTTCAATGGATTTGGGATCGTCGGGCGGAGCAATGATATCTACCTCCCAACACGTATTGGAAGCAAGTCGACACAACTCAACCGCATCGTGTTCAGAACCCACAATTTGCAGTTTGAATCCAGGTTTAATGTCTTGCTTGAATACCTCAAGGTCGTCCGTTTGATTGTCGTTTATAGAGTGATTTCCATCTGCGAAATGAAAGGTTGAGAATCCTTTTAATCGATTGACTTCCTCTTTGGAATAAGCTGATGAAATGGAAAAGGATTTTCTAGATTGACATTGTCTTTCGAATGCTTCAACGAATTCATCATTTAGTTTTAATGGCTCAATCAAAATATACAGGATTCCTTCACAACCCAATCGATATCGTCCATCATAAACCATTAGTTTGGATTGGCCCGTTTCAAAAACACTTTGAGCTTGACGAAATACTTCCTTTTCAACACAACCACCACTTACGGCGCCAATCATTTTGCCATTTTCCTGTAGAGACATGCGTACTCCCGGTCTTCTGTACGAAGATCCTTCTAAAGCGACTACTGAGGCCAAAACGGTTTGAATGCCCGCTTCTTGAGCTCTTTGGGCAGATCGAATAATGTTCTTTAATTCATGAAGCATAACGGAGGTTCAAATTACAAATTTTGCCTCGGATAGAATTTTAAATTAGGCTGAAATTCATGCAAGGTTTCAAATCATTCCCCATCATTTTAAGACCGATTGATAAATTCTTATATCTTTGAGTATGAGTTTCTTGAACCTCTTCGCCTTTCCCGATTTTAATATATATAGTACACCTTTGCTTGTTTTAGTGCTTCAAGGGATGGTTTTTGTGGTCTTATTACTCTTCAAATACTTTCAACATAGAAATCCATCTCATCTCATCCTATCCCTAATTTTGCTTTTGGTATGTTACCAACAAATCTGTTATACGGTGGGCTTTATGGGTTGGTACAATGAATTTAGAACCACCAAAATCAATTATTGGCTAATGCCTATTTCTCTGGCACTAGCACCCTTGATTTATTTCTATGTTAAGTCGGTTACCACTTCAAAATTTATCTTTCGAAAAAAGGATCTCTGGCATTTTGCCCTTGCCTTTCTTTTAATATCCTTTCGAGTTTTTATTTATACGTATGACTCCATGCAACCAGGCTTTGATGAAACCCAAAACGGAGTCTTAAAGTTAGCTGCGGATGAAGCTATTGTTCAACCTATATTGGTATTCCTTGATTTTGCGGTAACCTTGTTGTATTTGGCGTTTACCTTTCAATTGTTCTATAATTACCGCAGTAAAATCCAACAGTATTTTTCCAACACCTATAAGCTTGAGCTCAATTGGGTATTGAGTTTCCTGGTTTCTTTTGCCGTGTTGTTCTTGTATAGCACCATTCAAACCTTGATTAATGTGGCTATCACCGAATTGAGCTATGTTCAGCAATGGTGGTTAAATTTATTGATGGCGGTCATTACGCTTTACATCGGAATTCGAGGATATTTTACGAATACTACCAAGCTGAAAAAACTAAAGTTCAGTTTTACACCCAATCCATTGAGCATTCCACAGGAAGAAAAAAGCGTTCAAATAGCCGACACCGAAGTTAAAAAAGTCGCTGACTTTATGGAGGAAGAAAAGCCGTATTTGAATCCGGATCTCAATCTATCAGATTTGGCAGATGCTTTGGAAATGAATCGAGCACAACTTTCGCAAGTGATCAATTCTGGATTTCAAAAGAACTTCAACGACTTTGTGAATTCCTATCGGGTGGAAGCCATCAAAGAAAAATTAAATGCTGGTTCTCACGAGCAATTATCCTTGCTAGGTATCGCTTATGATTGTGGCTTTAATAGCAAGGCAACCTTCAATCGTGTATTCAAAAAACTGACACAAACTTCTCCTTCAGAGTACTTAAATACACTGTCAAACTAGTATTTCTACTTGTTGGTTCGAGTGAAATTTTGAAAAGTATTGTTAAAACTTTGTATCGAGAACCAATTTCGATTTTCCCACTAAATTCAATGGTTCCCGGTCAATTATAGATTGATTCGAGGTCAAATAAGACGTCTCAAATCGTATGTAAGACCTCCACATACGCTTTAAGTCGTCTGCAGAAGGAATCTCTTGCACCTTTGTACCATCAAATCGAAATAAAATTTTTTACTGATGAAAACCATATTGAAATTATCAAAATTCTTAATCACCCCAATCAATCAAAAACATTGGTTCGGAGATTTTCTGTTCGCGATTCCAAGAATTATATGCGGACTCTTATTAACCTTAAGTTTCGGATCCGACAAATTCGGCATGCCTTGGTCTTCCACTCCTAATTTAGGATTGTTTGAAGTGGCTGCTTGGTTTCCAAAAGACGTTGCCGAGTACGGAGGACTGTTTGCCTTGTTCCCTGTTTTTTTCGCCTGGATGGGAGCCTTTAGTGAAGCGGTAGGCGGATTGCTCTTAGTCTTAGGATTCAAAACTAGAATCGCATCCTTCCTCATCATGTGTACCATGCTTGTTGCCATCTTCATGCAGAAGTGGGGCGGAGGAATGTGGGGAATGCTTCCTGCCATGGGCTTTTTATGGGTATCTATGTTTACCATGTACTTGGGCTCAGGACGTTTCGGAATCGATAATTTAATTTCTAAAAAACTATAATATGAAAAATCTAACCTACCTCATTGTAGCCTTGACCGTTGTATTCATGTCGAGTTGCGTACAAGAAGAACATCAAAAAACCATCACCTTTTCTGTAGATATGCGAGGTGTTGAAAACCCTGGGAATGTCGGAATCCGTGGCGATTTTACAGATCAACGATGGAGAGAAACTGTGGCTATGACCGACGAAGATGGAGACAGTATTTACTCGGTAACCTTATCGCAAAAGACAGCCATTTATGGCATCGAATTCAAATTTGTGAACCAGGACGATCAATTTGAATTGAAGGATCAAAACAATAGAGAAATCATTTTTGAATACAAACCAGAAGTGATTGAATACATGGCAAAATTTAACAATAACAAAGACTTTAAAATCAATAGAAAATGAAAATCTTAAAAACACTTATCGTACTAATTTGTGCAACTCAATTGCTAAATGCACAAGTAAAAGGAAACAAGAACATCGTTACCAAGATGTTCGAAACCAAAGACCTCAGGGTTGTAAAAATTAACCTTTACGCGAAAATCATCATCGATCAATCTTTGGAAGAAGGAATGCAGATCACCATGGATAGCAACTTATTTGATAAGATTGATACCGAAACGGTAGACGGAACATTACACCTTGATCAATTGGAATGGGTACAGCCTTCTAGAGAGGTATTGATCACCATTGGAGCTCCAAATTTAAAGCGTATTGAAAAGGGAACCCACAAAACCTTGGAAGTAGTGAATGTCTCCACCGATCAATTGAATGTGATGGCATTTGTTGGTAAGGTGAATTTACAAGGTACCGCGAATCAATTGAATTTAGGCATCGAGAACGGAACAGTGGATGCTTCAAATTTAAAAGCTAAGAATGTTCGTGCGAATATTTGGGGATGGGGAAAGGCAACTGTTTTTGCAGAAAATGAAATCTATTCGATTGTGAAGAACGATGGAAAACTAGCCTTAGTAAATACGCCCAAATCGTTGAAAGGAGATACCAAGAAAGTATTGGCGAGGCAATCTAAAGTAGTCGAGCAACCGATAAACTGGATCAGCTTTAAAATCAAAAATAACTCTTGGAATCGCAATCAATTCTATGTAGTCGGACCAAAAGCAGATGGAAGTAAATTCAGTTATGGTTTTCCAATGATGCCTGGTAAAGTGAAGAAAGAGCGTTGGAGTGTGGGAACTAAAATCTACAAAGTCAATAAAATCGGATTTAGAAAACTTCTGGTCACCATTACATCAGAAGATCAAGGCAAAACAGTAAAATTGTTTTCCAAAGGATAATCAAAACCAAAAAGGCCGCTTCAACAAGCGGCCTTTTAATTTTGAAACTCTAACATTTCTTAAACATATCAACCTTTAGAATACCAATATCTTTGTGCTAAATAATTGAAAGAATGAATTTTAAAGTATTTGTAGTCTTAGTGATGGTGGCAGGAGCTTGTTTCGGACAAGAGAACTACATTCAGAAAACCGACTATTGGAAGCAGGGAAAAGCAGAAGTCAACGTATATGAATTATCACAAAACCGGTACAATGCCAATCACCCAGGGCAATTGGTAAGCGTTTTTGTAACGGAAGACTTTTTGACAGAAAAACAGGTAAAGAACGAATATTACAGGGACTCAAATAGCACTTGGACCCTGAAAAACATTCAGTTACGTAAGTTTACCACAGGTATTTATGACTACTCTCTGTTTACTTCCACCTTTACACCCATCAATCGAAATCAGTTTCCCAATTCACTGAAAGTGGCAGCAAGCTCACAAGAATGGTGCGGTACTATTTTTACCCAATTGAACTTCAAAAACGATAATTTCGATTACCAACAACGTTCTTACTTTGAAAAAGAAGGTGACGTAAATGCAGAAATACAAAAAGCAACCCTTGAAGACGAGTTGTTTACCATCCTAAGGATGAACCCAGCCTTTTTACCATTGGGTGATTTTGATGTAATTCCGGCGTTGAATTTTATGCAATTAAAGCATCTTTCCAATCGCAGTTTTAAGGCCATGGGAAAGGTGAATCCTTACAAAGGAGAAGAATTTTCTGGCGAAGATTTACAGATGTATCAAGTAAGTATTCCATCTTTAAAGAGGAAATTGGCCATTGTTTTTGAAAACAAAGCGCCGTTTAAAATCGTTGGATGGTTGGACTCTTTTCCATCTGCTTTTGATAAAAAGATAAGGACCACCAAAGCAACTTTAAAAAAGCAAATTATGACCGCTTATTGGGGTCAAAACGGATTGGAAGATCAGAAACTTCGGAAGGAATTGGGATTAAAACCCTAGTTCTTTTTAAAATTGATTTCTTTCTCTTCAAAGACAAACTCTCCTTTGGAAGTGATTCCTTCTATAAAAAGAACCAAATCTTCATTTTGTTTGTAGGTAAAGGCGATGTTCGCTTTTCCATCTTCGCTAATTGAATTAATGGGAAGCCAATCGACAACTCCATAATCTCTAAAAAAGGCCGATTTGTAATCTTGGTACTTTGGTACGTAGAACTTCTTAGCGGAACTAAAGGTTAATGGAAATTTGTATTTGGAAATGGTGGGTTTTCCTCTATTGCGATTCGCTCCTTTTTTGGTGTAGATACTAATGGTCATGGAGCTTTTGGAACTGATATTTTTTCCAGAATTAAAATAACCGATCTCTACATAATCCACATTATCCATCCAATATCGAAACAACTGATCGCGAGTAATTTCATTATCATCTAGAAAGAAAATAGGATAGGCATCTTGTCCGCCAGACATTCTTTGAAAGGTGTTGACTACTTCTATTTCCCCTTTGGTATAGTCTTCCCGAGCCCTCAAACCCGGTTTTTTGTTGAGGAAATCAACCAAGGTCAATCGTTCGTCCATTTCTTCGGTGAAATAAATGTTTCCAAAGGATTTTCGTTTGATTTTTTCTCGCCTTCGTTGCTCAACATTGGCGCGAATGTAGATCTCATCGAGCAATTCGCTTTTGTTTTGATTTTTAAACCAGTTGGCATCTGCAAACACTTCCAAGGCATAGTATTCGGCCTTTGGTTGCAGGGCGTAAGGAGTGTGATCAAAAACTGGGATGTCTTTCGGATAGAAGGCCAAGTCCAATTTGGTGGTTTTTAGATTTCCATTTCGATTGATTCTAGAGATGGATAATTTTTCTCCATCAATCGGGAAGTAGTTTTTTAATGAAAAGGCATTGTCTTTCTTTTCTAATGAAACAATTTGAGATTTTCTAGTCGATATGCCATGAATCACAAACTGTCGATCTTTTTCCTGTCGGGGAATGGCTACTTTAATAGCAATTCCGTTTTCAAACAAATACTTCTTATCATAATTGTAATTGAAAATAGTATCCCAATTATAGCTGCTCCATCCTTGGGTAATGAGCAAGTTGTCTAAATCGTATTTTACTTTTTTATCGATCTTTTGAAAGTAGTAACCGGCTTCTTCAATACTTCCTTTTACAAAGGGTTTGAGCAGCGATTGGGCAATGATGTTGTTGTTCTTCTGATAGGATTTGGTTCCTTTGGGAAGCACAGAAATGCTGAGGTTGGTGAAGTCCCTTTTCTGGTAGTTTTCAAACTCTAAATCCAGATTGATCATCGAATCTTTACGCTTTACTCCGCTTACTTTACTTTTCCAAATGTTCAAGTTGTTGTAATTGAAAAAAAGTCTTTCGGCAATGGGTTTATCATTCCCATCAAATAAGGTGAATACATTGATGCCAGTGCTCAATCCTGCAACCGGAATTTTTTTATTGACTACAGTTTGTGATCCGAAGGAAACGGGTATTACTTTTAAATCGGACCCATCATGAAAAGTGAGTTGAAAGGATTTGTTGGCTATGGTTTTTAAAGTTTCTTGATTGGTGGTTAAACTTACCATACAGTGCTTCCCAAATTCAGCAACCTTTAAAAGGATTCCCCTAGGTTCAATTTTTTCGCTAATGTTCCTTTGGATGATGGAATCTTGGTACTGAATACTTACCCGATAGTTTTCTCCAATTTTTGGAAGCAGCGAAAACCGACTGATTCCGAATTTATTTAGCTTAAACTCGCTGATTAATTCGTTGTTTTGATTGCGAATTTCACCTGCAAGATTCGGTACACCATAGTTTAAAGAATCCTTTACTACAACTCCGACTGCATTTCGAACTCCTTGCAAAAGATGGCCGCTTTCAGGAAGAAATTGAATGTCTAAAGATTTGCTTCGTTTGGTTCGTTCGATAAGCTCATTGGTAGCTCCGTCAATCACTTCAAAAGAGTCTGTAAAGATCTGATCAGGGAAATTCAACATCCAGTTGGTGTAAGCCTTAAAGGTGTACACTCCATCTTTGAAGTTCTCATCGATATTAAAGGTATTGTGAGCAACACCATTTTCCAAACGCAGTAATTTCTTTTTTACAATAGAATCGTTTTGATTGTAAATAAGGCAATAAAGGTTCTTGCTATAGTTGGAAAGCAACTTGGATTGCCTGTGAAATACATAGGCTGTGAATCCAATATCTTCACCCTTAATGAATTTGGTTTTGTTTAAATGTACGTAGACGTTTTCATGGTAGGTATCGGTATATTTTTTAAAGATAGAATCGATTCCGATTTCATTTTTTTGACTAAAAATAGATGATGATCCAACAGAGAGGAATAGGATCAAAAACAAAGAAAGAGATCTTGGGAGGTTGCTTTTCATAACAATTAAAGTAACTTCCACTAAGTTAAGCATTTAAGAGGGCAGCCAAAAGCGCTAAGGCAAAGATTAACAAGATTTTAAAAGAATATATCCTGCGCAAGACGAAAGGTATTCGCATGTGCCTCTACGATGATTTTGATGTCTTCAGAATAGCCACCACCCATACTGCACATTACGGGTATTTGGGCATCATAACAGCTTTGCAATACAAATCGATCGCGTTCTTTACAGCCTGCCAAACTCAGGGAAAGCTTACCCAATTTGTCCGATTCAACCACGTCAACCCCACAGAGGTAATAGATAAAATCAGGCTGTTGTTCTTTAATGAGTTTCGGTAGGGTGTTTTTTAGGATGGATAAGAACTCCTCGTCTCCAGTTTCATTTTCTAGGGGAATGTCTAAATCGCTTTGTTCTTTGTGAAAGGGATAATTGGTTCTTCCGTGCATGGAGAAGGTAAACACCTTGGGTTCCTCTTGAAAAATTTCTGCCGTTCCGTTGCCTTGATGTACATCCAAGTCAACAATGAGAATTTTAGACGCCAAACCGTGTTCTAGCAAGTATCTCGCTCCAATCGCCTGATCGTTCAGCATACAAAAGCCTTCTCCCCGGTCGGTAAAGGCGTGGTGGGTTCCTCCGGCAATGTTCATGGCTACACCGTTTTTTAGGGCATATTTACTCGCCTTAATGGTCCCGTCTGCAATGATCTGTTCACGTGCAATTAACTCTTCACTGAGGGGAAAACCAATTTTTCGCGCTTCTTTGTGAGAAAGGGTGATGTTGAGTAGATCCGAGACATATTCCGCGTCATGCACCATAAAGAAGTACTTGTTATTCGGAATCTCGGGTTCAAAGAAATTTTCAGGAGTACAAGTTCCTTCGTGAAGCAATTGCTGAGGAAGTAATTCGTACTTCTCCATGGGGAAGCGATGTCCCTTTGGTAATGGATGTTTGTAAATAGGATGGTACGCTATTTTTAACATGTTGCAAAAATAACGCCTTTTCAAGGTTGGTTAAAGAAAACTATTTCTTTTCTTTCTTGGCTTTGATTTCTTTGTCTAAGTCTTTAATTAACGACTCAATTTTTTGCATTTTGGCTCGCTGTGAATCGCGCTTTACCTTGGCTATGGAGTCATATTTTTGACGTTCTTTGGCGAGTTTCTCTTCAATCTCTTTGGCTTTTAGATCCTCCATCATTTTTTGTTGCCTTTTCACCATTTCCGGATCCGGTTTCTTTGGTGAAAACCGATTCATCTTACGTTCGGTTTTCAAATACACAACAAGGGCAAATAGGACTACAAATCCTACAATACCCGATATTCTTTTCAACTTTGGACTCATATTAATTTTTGGTTAGTTCTAACTCCAATTCTTCCAGTGTTTTCCCTTTGGTCTCCGGAACGATTTTAACCATTACCAAAAAACCTACAAAGGCAATGGCGCCGAACAAGAAGAAGGTCATGGCATTTCCTAAATTCGACAATTCCCAAGGGAAAATCAGTTGGATAATGGAGCTCACCAAAGAGTTGACAAAAGCAATCATTCCAATGGCCAGACCACGAATTTTAAGCGGATACAATTCCGATAGTAACACCCACATGACTGGACCTAAGGAAAAGGCAAAGCAAGCAATGAATCCTAGAATTCCGTAGAGTACCAAGTCGGCATTCATATTGGTGGCCGCTTCTAAAATTACTCCGTCATTCTTGCTGTAAATTTGGTTGCCAAGGATGGTTTTCAATTCGTTTTTGAATTCCACATCCGAAGTAAATTCACGATCGGCGATGGCGGTCAAATTATCCGCCTTTTCGAATTTAAAAGAGGCAATCTGATCGGTGTTTAATTGGTAAGTTGCATTGTGAAATCCGTAGGCACATAATAACAAGCTCACTGAAATTCCGAAGGTTCCCACCAACAATAAAATACGTCTTCCCAATCGATCGATGAGGTACATGGAAATGATGGTGAAAATTACAGTAATGGAACTCAATAGAATTCCGGATGAAAAAGCGGCATCCGTTCCGATTCCCGTTTGTTTAAAAATGGAAGTTGCGTAAAAATATACCGCATTGATACCTGTAATTTGTTGAAGAATCCCGATGACCAATCCGACAAAGAAAATGAATCGGATTCCTGGTTTTAATACATCCAGTAGGTTTCCTTTCGGTGCATTTGCATTCTCATTGCTATTCTTTTCAATGGCGAAAAATTCTTCTTCTGCTGTGGCTTCGCCATGGATTTTAACGAGTACCAATTTTGCTTCTTCAAATTTTTCTGCAAGGAACAACCATCGCGGACTGTTAGGTACAAAGAACAAGCATAAAAAATATAAAATAGCCGGTAAAAATTCCACCCCGAGCATCCAACGCCAAACATTTTCATCGGTTAGGAATCCCGCACCTGTATTGTATTTGTTGAAGAAGTAGTTGCTTAAAAAGGCAGCAAAAAATCCCAATACAATATTCAATTGCTGAATCGCAACGAGTTTACCGCGGTTTTCTGCAGTTGAAACTTCGGCAATATACATTGGGGCAATCACCAGTGCGGCACCGAATGCTAGGCCACCAATCATTCTGGCGATATACAGCATTTCATAGGAAGAAGCAATTGCCGACAAGAGTGCCGAAAGGGCATAGAGAAAGGCAACGATAAGTAGTATTTTCTTTCGTCCGAATTTGTCGCTCAACTTCCCTGAGAAAAGCATGGCAACCATGGCAGCGAAGGAAGGTGAACTCACCACCCAACCCGATTGAATATCATCCAAATTAAATTCGGGACCGGCATAGGACATGACTCCAGAAATGATCCCGGCATCAAATCCGAATAAAAATCCACCTAGAGAAACAACAAAAGAAATGAAGAGTATTTTTTTAGACATGGTCTAAATATACTAACTTATTTGTTGCCCGTTGGATACGTTTCTTTCTGGTTCAATAAATGATAATCCGCCTTCAGGCGTGTCTGCCATCAAGATCATTCCTTGACTTTCAACACCTCTAATTTTGCGCGGTGCAAGGTTGGTTAACACGGTTACTTGTTGTCCGATGACATCTTCTGGTGAAAAGCTTTCTGCAATTCCAGAAACGATGGTACGAACCTCCGAACCAATATCTACACGAAGTTGAAGTAATTTCTTGGTTTTCGGTACTTTTTGCGCTTCTAAAATGGTGCCTACGCGAATGTCCAATTTGGTAAAATCGTCAAACTCAATGGTGTCTTTTTGGGGTTCAACCTTTTTGTTGGCCAACTCATTGGTTTTCTTGGTATCCTCGAGTTTTTGAAGTTGTGCTTCAATGACTTTGTCTTCAATTTTTGAGAATAACAACTCCGATTTTCCAATCTGATGACTTGGTTGAATCAATACGTCCTTCTCAGAAACATCCGACCAGCAGATTCCTTTTTCCTTCTTGCAGAACAATACATTGAGCATGTTCTTTAATTTCTGCGAGGTAAATGGTAGGAAAGGCTCTGAAACAACCGCCAAACCAGCAGTAATTTGAAGTGCTACATACATGATGGTTTTTACACGCTCTTCATCCGTCTTAATTTTCTTCCAAGGCTCTTCATCGGCCAAATATTTATTCCCCAAACGAGCCAAATTCATCAATTCTTGCAAGGCTTCTCTGAAACGGTAACGCTCAATGGATTTCCCAATGATGTCTGGAAAATCTCTTAGAGCCGCCAAAGTATCTTCGTCTACTTCTGTGAAATCGCCTGGAGATGGAACAATGCCATCAAAATACTTGTGGGTTAAAACTACCACACGATTGATAAAGTTTCCGAAGATGGCAACCAATTCGTTGTTGTTTCGAGCTTGAAAGTCCTTCCAAGTAAAGTCGTTGTCCTTGGTTTCAGGAGCATTGGCAGTAAGTGTATAACGCAATACATCTTGCTGATTCGGAAAATCTTCTAAGTACTCATGCAACCAAACTGCCCAGTTCTTTGAAGTCGACAATTTGTTTCCTTCTAAATTCAAAAACTCATTCGCAGGAACATTTTCTGGTAAGATGTAATCTCCATGCGCTTTTAACATGGATGGAAAAATGATGCAGTGAAATACAATGTTATCTTTTCCAATAAAGTGCACCAGTTTGGTGTCTTCTGCTTTCCAATAGTCTTCCCAATTTTTATTATTGAGGAGGGCCCACTCTTTAGTGGATGAGATGTATCCTATTGGTGCATCAAACCAAACATAAAGTACTTTTCCTTCACCACCTTCCACAGGAACGGGAATTCCCCAATCTAAATCGCGGGTTACCGCACGCGGACGCAATCCATCATCAATCCATGATTTACATTGTCCGTATACATTGGGTTTCCAGTCATTTTTATGACCTTCAAGAATCCATTTTCTTAGGAAGTCTTCGTGTTTATCTAAAGGTAAAAACCAGTGTTTTGTTTGTTTTAAGGTTGGTGTATTTCCTGTGATGGCCGACTTCGGATTGATCAAATCCGTTGCATTATGTGAAGTTCCGCAATTCTCACACTGATCACCATAACTTTCTTCGAATCCGCATTTGGGACAGGTTCCAATCACAAAACGATCTGCCAAAAACTGATTGGCTTCCTCGTCATACAATTGCTCTGAAGTCTCTTCTACAAATCCGCCATCATTATAAAGTTTTGTAAAAAACTCAGAAGCTGTTTCATGGTGAATCTTCGCCGAAGTACGCGAATAATTATCAAAGGAAATTCCGAAATCTGAGAACGATTGGGCAATAATGTTATGATACTTATCGATGATATCCTTCGGACTTACACCTTCCTTTTTGGCACGCATTGGAATGGCAACACCGTGCTCATCAGATCCGCAGATATAAGCCACATCTTTTCCGATGCCTCTTAAATATCGGGCATAGATATCGGCAGGAACATAAACTCCAGCCAAGTGGCCAATGTGAATGGGTCCGTTGGTGTAAGGCAAAGCTGCCGTAATCGTATATCTCTTAGGAGAATTCATGAATCTCAGATTTGCCACAAAAGTACAAAAAGCAATTTTTTAAATCTTCTGAAAATAAATACATTTACTTCACTGTTAATAGATATAGAATCCCATTGTTTTGAAGAAATCTTTTTATTTTTTCCTTTTCTTATTTTTCTGCAGATGGATTGGTTTTTCACAAGATCAATTGATCACACCACCGTATTTAAAAAGTGGGGATACCATTGCTATTTTGGCTCCGGCTGGAATTTTAAAAGGACGAACTGAAACCATTAATAAAGCCAAGCAACTGGCCGAAAGTTGGGGTCTGAAGGTTGTTTTAGGGAAGAATTTATTCAATCAAAACAATCATTTCGCTGGGACGGATACAGAACGTTGTCAGGATTTTCAGGAGGCCTTAGACAATCCGAATATCAAGGCGGTTTGGGCGGCGCGTGGCGGTTATGGATCCGTTCGATTGCTAGATAAGCTTGATTTCACCAAGTTCAAGACCCATCCGAAATGGGTAATTGGCTATTCGGACATCACGGCTTTTCACAACCATATTCACAATCTAGGTTTTGAAACCTTGCATGCCATGATGGCCACGAGTTTGGAAGAGAAACCGGAAGAGATCGTTCAAACCATTGCGAGCTTTAAAGAGGCTTTGTTCGGGAGCAAATTATCATACTCAGTAAAATCATCTTCATACAATCGTGAAGGCAAGGTGAAAGGTCAAGTGATTGGTGGAAATTTGGCCATCGTCACTTCCATGTTGGGCTCATCAAGTCAGTTAAATACAGCCAATAAAATATTGTTTTTAGAAGAAATTGGCGAGTACAAATATTCCATAGATCGCATGCTGCAAAGCTTGAAACGTGCCAATTATTTTGATCAAGTGAAGGCGGTCATCATTGGAGACATGAGCCTGATCAAAAAGAACACCACCAAATGGGGTTCTTCGATTGAGCAACTGATATTAGACGCTTTGCCTAAAGACATTCCGATTCTTTTCGATTTTCCAGCAGGTCACGAACCCGACAATCGCGCGATGATTTTTGGGAGAACAGTAAATCTGTCCATTTCAAAAGGAACCAATCCTTCGAAAATTGAGTTCGATGAATAGAACAGCGTCTTTCTAAAGAAAATCTGGAATCAAATTTCCTTCTTTGTAAAAGGGTTGAAACCGGGCAAATAGCTCTTCAGAGTACCAACCCAATTCGCGCGTTTTCTTCACCATTTCGGCATGTTTCGGATTTTGGTAAGCGTAATTCATCATAGATTCGGCGTCAGACCAAAGCGAATAAGTGGCTTGCATCAACAATGGAAATTCTCCAATTCCCTTGGAGAAAAGTAGTTCTTTATAGCCGTTCATCGATTTGGATACCGAGGGAACATAACGCCAAAATTTATAGGCCAATTTAGGCTTAATGGTGGCTCGCGTAATTACCGCAAGTGGTTTCGATTTGTCGAACTTTACACTGGCTTTAAATGGATTTTCTTTGCTCCATTCTCCATGGCTTTTGATGGTGTGCATTAGGACATTACTGAAGCTAGCGCACGTATTTTTGTATTCAGCAATAGTTTCTGAGGTCAAGAAATTCTTGGCTTCCTCTTCTGTATTAAAAACGGCTACAAATCCGAAGGTTGAAAAATCAGGTCTTATGGAGAATCCGTTGCCACTTCCTGTACCCAATGGTTTGAAGAAAGTAAGACCAGGTGTATTTTCAAAATTAATGGGTGGCCTACCCATTCTTCCCAATGCATTCCACTTGTTTTTCAATCCGGAATACTGATAAAATGCAATAAGGGTCGTTTGGGCCATGGTTTTATTTCATACGAAAAGCATGCTTGAGTTGGTTCAGACATGCTTTTAGTTGATTACTACAAAAATACGGATATTATGTCTTTATTTCTTCTAGGATTTCATTGGATAGTTCGTTGCCTTCATTATCAATGGTAATGAACCAAACATTGGTGCTACATTTTCGTGTAAGTACGTCTTTGGAGTTGCATTGTTGAATGGTTCCTTTGATGATGAATCCGCCTTCAACTTCCTCAGCGCTGTAACCATAGTCATTGTTGAATTTGCCATAAGTTTTTTGCCATAGCTGTTTTCCTTTCTTGTCTACCTTGATGACAAACATATCGTAATTTCCTACTCCGTAAGAACTGGTTGACCCGATGATTAAGTAACCATCTTCAGTTTCTAGTATTGAACTTGCTTTGTCGTAGCTGCTACCTCCATAGATTTTTGACCAGATTTCATTTCCATTAGGCAGGTTTTTGGTGAGTAAAATCTTTGAGCCTTTTCCTCTTTTTGCTCCAATCGTTGTCACTTGAATGGATCCTCCATGGGTTTCAATTTTCGGTTGAAACTTCAAATTGGTTTTCTTGGTAAATTTTGAATTCACAACTCTATTTGTGGTTAATAAGAAGCCTACCACTCGATCAAACTGATCTCGCTGAACTTTTAAAATATAATCAGAAATCAATAATTCGTTTCGATTGAGCGCCTCAACTTCATACTTTCTGCTTCTTTTAGGAAGACTTACCATGAGTTTATCGTCCTTGTCAAGTTTTAGGGTAAAGTCAATTTCCAATTCGGTGCTCGTGTATTTCCCTTCGTAACTTTCCAAGTCGTTTAAAGTTGCTTCTTCATAAGGGATTTTTTCATATTTACTAGTTTTTCCTGAAGGATAAAAGAGAATTACTGCATCCTTGTAAAACCCAAACCTAGTTTTTGAACTGTTGGTTTGCTTGTAGATATTGTTGCTTTCTTGAACCAGTTCAATGGGTCTGTTATTGGCATTTTTCCAGAGCAGTTTGTCGTCTTTCGCCTCAATTCGAATCAAATAATTTTTTGGAGATACATACTGACCAACTACTTGATTGAGTTCCGTCAATCCTGAATTTTCATTCATTTTAGCCGCATAGTTATCGCTGGTTTCTTTTTCTGATAGAAACACTTTTGCCACATCATCAGCAATGAAACCACTCCAAATTCGACTATTGTTGCTCATTACAAATACCGAAAGTTTTTCTTCTGGAAAGCGAACTGTTTGCGCATGATAAGAACCCGTGGCTCCCGAATGGTGGACGGCTGTACGATTCAATCGATCTTCTAGTTCGAGTCCGAATCCGTAGCTTTTTATTTCGCTATTGGCAATGGGTTTCTGACTGGTCATCAATAGTATATTGTTGTTGAAATCGGCATTTTGAATGGCCTGTTCGTAGATCATTTGATCTTTGATGGTGGTGAAGAGAAATCCGTCGCCATATAAATTGGTAATCATCGGATATTCTTGCCAAACGCCGTCGCCCCAATCAGAATATGGCTCCGCTTGATTCGGAATCACATACATGTAATCTTCCAAGAATTGAGTTTCCTTCATCCCCAAATTGGTAAAAAACTCCTTGGAATACGGATGGAATTTCTTCCCAGTTACTTTGGCAATAATCTTTGTCAAAAGAATGTAGCCCGAATTGCTATATAATTGTCGAGATCCTGGTGCAAAAGCCAAATCTTCTTGTTTTTGAATCAATTCAAAAGCGTCATCATTGTCAAGACCTTCGCGTCTCCACCACGGATTTTGTTGAATGCTCATCAAATCATAAACATCACGAATGCCGCTTGTATGGTTGATCAAATGCCTTACTAGAATCTTTTCTTTCACCTTTGGGTATAAACTTGGTAAATGCGTACGAATGTCATCATCGAGACTTAATTTCTCTTCCAATGACAACTGCAACACCATGAGTGCCGTGAACTGTTTGGCCACTGAGGCAATGTTTGATTTTGTATTGATTTTGGCAGGTACCTGATGTTGAAGATTGGCAAGGCCTCTGCTTTTTTGATAAATGATTTTTCCGTCCTTAACTACACCAATAAAAAGAGCAGGATCATCGGCATTTACTTTGGATTCTAAAATGGCATCTACTTTTTTGTTGTCTTCAGATTGACCAACCATTGACAAAGTAAAGAATGCGAGTACGAGGGTGAAAAGTGATTTCATGAGTTATTAATTTGATGACAAAAGTGTATCAATAACTCGTGCAAATCGCCCCAAATCTCGATTTGAGACCTTTTTAACAGGGCCTTAACTTGAGGTTATAGACTATCTACGTATTCTTTTGGTGACAATCCTGTGTTCTTTTTAAAAGCTCGGTTGAAGGTGGCTTTGCTATTGAATCCACAGTCATAAGCGAGTCCGAGTAAGGTGGACTGCCTATGTTCGTTGTTTTGAATTTTCTCTTTTAAGGCTTCAATGCGATGATGGTTGATAAAATCATTGAAGTTCATGTCGAATCCGGAGTTGACCACGGTAGAAATGGTTTTTGTAGTGACTTCCAGTTCTCTTGAAAGATCGGATAAAGTGAGCTTCGGATTTTCAAAAATCCGTTTGGTATGCATCAACTCTAAGATTTCATTTTTCCATTTTTCGATGTCTTTTTCTTCAGTGCTGGTTTCCGTCTCGTTTTGCTCAATTTCAACTTCTTTAAAGACATCTATTTCGGTATCATACATATCGGCCAAAGTAGAAACCCGAACCGCATTGGCATATCCGTTTATGGAGATGTAGTAAAAGACGAAGGAAAAGGAGATGTAATGCCAAAACTGTCCCCCAAATTCTTTCCAAACGTCATTGGTAAAAAAGAATACACCACGTAAAATCAAGATTATCAAAAAAGCAAACATGAAGTTTTGAATCCATTTGAATAATATCGACTCGGCAAAACTTACTTTGTCAAAAACCAATTTTTTGTAGTTTCCATAATAGCGAAGACTCATGATGAGATAGTAAACCATGGATATAAATCCGCATACTTGATACCAGGTCGATAAGTCTTTATCGCGTCCATCGGCATAGAAATAGTATTCATCCAACACCAATTTGTCGGTGACAAAAACGACCAAACTATACATCATGTAAAGTATTGCTGGAAGGAAGTGAATGAAGTCTTTCCTTTTCAATGTAAAATTGATATTCAGTAGGCTTTGGGTGTAAAAATAAATCACAGGACCAATCAACAACACCTGCATAAAGGGTACGAAGAATAAGATATCACGAGTGGTTCCGTTGGAATACCAACCTGCATAACCCAACATGTATGGCGCCAAATACATGGAATATAGAAACAGCAGCAAGCTCAGCCATCGATGTGATGCACGCTGTTGAATCATTCCTTTTCTTAGCAAGAGAACAGAAAACATCAATCCGTGTAAAAAGAAGATGAGCAACGGAGCACTTTTCCCGTTAAAGTAAAAGGTGAAATCCACTGATTGTTGATTGAGTATCAAAAATAGTATTTTATCCATACAAAGGTCTCTTTGCAGCCATTGATGTGGGATCTATTTGAATTTTAAAAGCATTCTGTATCTTAACCACAAAAATTGCTAACCATGAAATACCAAACTTATTATGGCATCTCATAATGAATTGGGTGCTTTGGGAGAAATCCTGGCACTAGAGTATCTGAGGGCCCATCAGTATCAAATTCTTGAGAAAAACTATCGTTATCAAAAGGCAGAAGTGGATCTTATTGCTTTTAAAGAAGGGACTTTGACAGCAATTGAAGTGAAAACAAGGACTAGTGATTTCTTTGGTGATCCGCAAGATTTTGTGAGTACTAAAAAGATAAAATTATTGGTTACTGCTATCGATCATTATGTTACGGAAAACGATTTGGATGTAGAGGTTCGCTTCGATATCATTGCCATCGTGAAAAATGAAATGGAAACTAAGATTGAACACCTAGAAAATGCCTTTCTTCACTATTAGTTGCCGTTCAAAAATGCTTTGACATCTTTGATTGCATCGGGTTTGGCAATAATGGTTTTGTTCTTATCCAAGATAAAATAACTTGGCGTAGCATTCACTTGATAGGTTCTTGCCGTTTTGTTTTGCCATTTGTTCAATCCTAAGACATGGTGCCAGCCCGATAGCGTCTTTGTATAAGATTCCCACCCGTAGCTGTCGTTTTCTAGAGCAAAAGCAATCACTTTGGTGTTGGGTTTGGACTGCATGAAACTGTATAACTCCGGAATTTCTCGCAAGCAGTGTGAACAAGTAGTGCTGTAAAAAACCAAGATATATTGTTGTCCGTCGTTCAGTTTGTGCAAGCTTTGAGGAGCCCCATTTTCTTGCCAAGCGAAGTTTGGAGCCTTTCGACCCACCTCACCGGCCATGGCAGAAACTTTTTCAACGATGTAGTTTTGATCTTGAAGGTTGGACGGTAATTTCTTGTAGAAATTATCCAACAAATAGTCCATTAAAAACACATTTTTGGAAGCTTGAAATTGATCTCCTAAAAACTCAATAATTTGCTTCTTATAGTCCAGATCTGTAATCTTATCCAACACCTCTTTGGTGGACTTTTTGTATAGTTCCCGCTGAATTTTAGGATCTTCAGAATAATTCAAATAGAAGATGTAATCTAAAATTCGGTCGGTAATGAATGACGAGTTGATAAGCGTTTGATCTGTAAAATCAATGGCATCAAAGAACGATTTTTTAATATGGCTCATGTAAGCATCCACCTCTTTGAAAATCGTATCGCTATTGTTTCGGACCGTTGCCTTGATGAACGGAGCGACGTACATGTTTTCGGTGGCCTTTACAAATACATTGTGGATGGAGTCCAGTTGCTTTTTGCTGGTTTGATAGGTCTTGCTAACATCAGCATTTGGATTTCGAATGGCCGCGACTTGCAAAGAATCTAAGGTTTGCTGATAGGGTGATATGCTGTTGATGTATTCTTTGTAATACTGATTTTCGGTAGACTCGGCAAACACCACCGTTTCGTTCGGATAATCGGGGTTAAATACAAAAGACACGTTCTCTTTGTTGAAGAAGAAGTCCACAAATGTGGCGCCTTCCAATCGATAAGTGGCTCTGTAGTACCCAGGTTCTGCACTTTCAGGCAGGGTAAAAGAAAAGGATCCTACGGCTTTCTTCTTATTGTTCACCGAAATTGAATCTACGGAAACACTCGTGTTGTTGACAAACACTTGTTTGGCTCCCTCAATCCGATATAAGATTACCCAATCGGATTCTAAAGCTGGACTCATTTTGCCTGATATCTTGTATTGTGCATGCGTTGCAAAGGAACACAGTAAAAAGAAAAAAAGAATTCGTTTCATAAAATAGATTCTATTCAGTGTTAGTCAAGAAGCGTACCAAATTAACCAATTCTGTTACAAATGGAGTATATTGTAGTACTAAATTTATGTTATGGATTTTAACCAAAAAGTGGTGTGGATAACTGGAGCTTCTTCAGGAATAGGAAAGGCATTGGCCTTTGAATTGAGTAAAAAAGGAGCAAAGTTGATTTTGTCGTCTCGGAAGCAAGCCGATTTGGAAGAAGTGAAAGCGGCATGCCAAAATCCTGAGGATACTAAAATTGTAACCCTAGACTTGGCCGATATTGATGCTCTTGAAGAAAAAACAAACTTGGCTTTAGAAGCTTTTGGTAAGGTCGACATTTTGGTAAATAATGGCGGAATAAGCCAACGTTCTTTGGCAGAAGATACAGCAATAAGCGTTGACAAGCGGATTATGGACATTAATTACCTGGGAACCGTAGCGTTGAGTAAACACTTATTGCCTCATTTTCAGCAAAGAAAACAAGGTCATTTTGTAGTAACTACGAGTATTGTTGGAAAAATTGGAACTCCTTTGCGTTCGAGTTATGCAGCAAGCAAACATGCACTCCACGGTTTCTTTGATAGTTTACGAGCGGAAGTTTTTAAAGACAATATCGATGTTACATTGATTTGCCCCGGGTTTGTAAAAACTAATATTTCACTAAATGCTTTAACTGGCGATGGCTCTCCACAGCAAAAAATGGATACGGCCACCAACAATGGTATTGAACCTGAACGATTTGCTCGTTTGATGGCAAAGGCCATTGCCCATAAAAAAGAAGAGGTGTATATCGCCGGTGCGAAGGAAAAATTAGGAGTCTACGTAAAACGTTTCTTCCCCAAGATACTGTCCGTCATGATTCGAAAATTAAGTGTTACCTAATTCTCAAAGAAATCCAAATTTTCAAAATAGTTGATGACTGCCTCTTTCATAAGAACGGTTTGTTCTCCTGGTTTTAAGTTCGGCAGTTCGTTCAACATTTTGTAGTGCGGCCATCCATCTTCATCAACATAGTCAAATTCATAGTAACCATAAGGTTCCAATAATTTACAGATGGCAATGTGCATGAGGTTTATCTTGTCATCCTTTTTAAATCGACGACCTAACTGACCCAATTCTTGTACGCCAATTAAGTAGATTACTCCGTCTAAATTTAAATCTTCAGCATCCGAAAATTCGTCACTAAGTTCTTCTATTATATAATCCCACTTTTCTTTGGCAGTCACATTCATGGTTTTAAGAGCAGCAAAGATACATTGTCGTTTTATAATTTAAAAAAAAGGTGTACGTTTGAACTCTATGTCACTTAACGCTTTCGATATCATTATTTTGATAATCCTTGGTTTTGCCGCCGTTCGAGGATTCATGAAAGGGCTCTTTGTAGAAGTGGCATCTATCGTTGCCTTGTTTGCTGGTGCCTATGCCGCCATTTACTACTCACACAACCTAGAATATTTTTTGCGAGAATCTATCTTCGATTGGGGAGATAAAACCTACCGAATCGTCGCCTTTATCGTCATCTTTATCTCTGTGGTTATTTTGGTAGTATTCTTAGGAAAAGTTTTGACCAAAATTGCGGATATCACGGCTTTGGGCTTGATGAATAAAATTTTAGGTGGTCTGTTTGCCGTTTTGAAATCGGCCTTGATTTTAAGTATTGTCTTTACCTTCTTTGGGCGCATCAATGACACCCTTCCATTTGTAAAAGATGAAACACTCGACAATTCGGTCTTTTACCATCCAATCAAAGAAATTGCTCCGGCCTTATTTCCGACCGTCATTCAAAAAGACAAAGACGGAAGAACCAAATTCGAGATTCCTGCCTGATAAAGAATACTCGAATCTGGTAAATCAATGCTATTCGTAAAAATGTACGACTCCGTCCTTGATGTCATACATGGCTCCTACAATTTTGATTTCTCCAGCATCTTCCATGTCCTGTAAAACCGGACTCTGCTTTCGAATGTTGTCCATGGTTAGGTAAACATTCTTTTTGGCTACATCGTTCACAAAATCAATGTTTTTAGAGTTTCGAAGACTTTCGTCTGATGGCTCGACAACAGCTTCTACCGCTGGTTTTATTTTCGAAAGTAGTGTTGTCAGGTTCCCCAACTTTGCGTCGTCACAAGCTCCTTTTACGGCTCCGCAGGAAGTGTGGCCCAATACGACAATTAGTTTTGTTCCGGCCAAACGACAGGCAAACTCCATACTTCCTAAGATGTCTTCGTTGACAAAGTTTCCGGCGATTCGTACGCTAAAAATATCTCCAATGCCCTGATCAAAAATCAGTTCGGATGATACTCTAGAGTCGATACAACTCAGTATGGTTGCAAAAGGGTATTGCCCTGTGCTTGTGTCTGCTACTTGTTCTAATAAATCTCTTGATGCTTTTAAATTGGCAACAAAACGTTGATTTCCTTCTTTCAATAATTCAACCGCTTTGTTCGGAGAAATTGCGTCTTGTGTTATTTTGGTATGTGCTTTCATGGCGATTGATTAAATGTTGTCTTTTGATCCTTTTTTGAAAAACTCAATGTAACTATCCGGGTTCTCGATGATCCCTTTTTCCGAGTACAATTTGATATGGATATTACGATCCTTTGCTTTGATACCGAAGTCTTCTAAAATTTCAATGATGTCATGGTCTAGGTATTTGGTCTTTCGAACATCTAATTCTAGATAGGAGTCATCAGGAAGGTTGTCCAATTCCTTTAAGATAGCACCCTTGTTAAAAAAGGTTACTTCTTCAGCCAAAGTCATTTTAATCTTACCGTCATCTACATCTTCACCCTCAATATGAAGGAAGTGTGAGTTTTGGAAACTCTTGATCAGAATGATCACAATACCAACAGCCAATCCAAGTCCGATTCCCTTTAAAAGGTCTAGGAAAACAATTCCGAGAACTGTAATGATGAAGGGTAAAAACTGATTCAATCCGTTTTGATAAATTCTCTTGAACAGGGTCGGATTCGCAAGTTTGTATCCCACAATAAGCAAGATGGATGCCAGTACTGAAAGCGGAATTTTATTCAATAATTTCGGAACCAAAATGATCGAAATCAATAGGAAGAATCCGTGAATAATAGCCGACATTTTGGTGCGTCCTCCAGATTGAATGTTGGCAGAACTTCTTACAATTACCTGGGTAATTGGCAATCCACCTATCATACCTGAAACGATGTTTCCTGTACCTTGGGCTAATAATTCACGATTGGTCGGAGTTACATTTTTATGTGGGTCTAACTTATCGGTAGCCTCCACACACAATAAGGTTTCTAAACTTGCTACCAAAGCAATGGTAAAGGCCACAATCCAGATTTCTGGAGAGGTAATCATTTCAAAATTTGGAAAGCTAAACTGCCCTAAGAAGGAATCAAAGCTATCCGGAACCGGAACGCTCACCAATTGCGATTGATCAATTCCCAAAGTTTCATTGCCTTGTGTTGCAATGAAGTAAATAATACCGATAATTACGGCAACAAGAGGTCCTTGAATTAGTTGGAAAATCTTTGCTTTTTTCACCAGATAGTTGCTCCATAATAACAAGATTCCTAACCCGATTACCCCAGTAATGGTAGAACCAATACTGATGTGATTAAACGCTTGAAAAAGCTCGCTAAAAGTGTTTTCTCCATCGATCTGCTGAAAGGCAAAATCACCTTCTGGATTCACGTCATATCCGAAGAAGTATGGAATCTGCTTCAAGAAAATGATGATACCAATACCTGTTAGCATTCCCTTGATTACGGAAGAGGGAAAATAGTAACCGATAATACCAGCTCTTAGTACGCCAAAAAGTAATTGGATAGCGCCACCTAAAACAACGGCAAGTAAAAAGTTTTCGAAACCACCTAGGCTTCCAATAGCGGTTAGAACGATGGCCGCAAGTCCGGCTGCAGGTCCACTAACCCCAATGTTAGATCCACTTAAGGCTCCAACTATAATACCTCCAACGATTCCTGCAATAAGACCAGAAAACAGAGGGGCTCCACTAGCCAGTGCAATACCCAAACAGAGAGGTAGTGCAACAAAAAATACGACGATACTAGCGGGTAAATCGTTTTTTAAATATGTAAACATAAAGAAGTTGTTATCATCCTACGGAGTAGGATTTTGATTGATTGAAATTGATTGATTTATTTGTTGATTGTGCCGAAAGTTAGGAAATGCGTTCGGGCGGTGGGGTGGCAAAATCTTCAATGTGATCAGCATACAAAAGAAGCTTGTTGCTGAAAGCTTTATCAGAGGTCTGAACTAAAAATAAAGGGTTCTTATTGATGTTGTGGTTTATTTTTACGTTTTCTTTGAGTTCTAATTTTTCTTCTGTTTCAGAATCTTCAATATCCAAATTCAACACAATAGCCGTATCGTCTAATAAATTAAAGGTATGCGAGATGGAGTGTATGCTTTTGATACAGATTAGTAGAAGCATCAAATGCTTCAAAAAAGAAAATCTCAAAAAAGACATGTTTCTTACAGTTCTTTAAGGTCATCTGCAATAATCCAACCTTGTTTACCGTCTGCGAGAATAATTTTCTTCCAATTATCTATGGCGTCAAGTACCATAACTTTTGTTCCTTCATGAATTTCAAAAACTTCTTCGGCATTTAGCGTCGGAGCGCTTCTAATTTCAGTTTTTTCAGCAAAAATTATAGCTGGTTTATTGTTTTTGGCGTATTGATATTGGTTGTAAGTTATAAAAAATGCCGAAATAAACAACAAAAAACAGCTTGCTGATAAGATAAAGAACAAACGCTTGGAATTGGAACGTTTTACCAAGTAGTAAAGTAAAAAGAACAAACACCCTAAAAAGGAGAATCCCACCAACAGAAAAGACCATTGGTTATAGGTAAGTAATTGTAGGTAATTTTTATTTATTTTTTGAAATAAGGTCTTGGGTAGCTCTTCAATGGTATCAATGGCCAAACGCTTGGCATATACCAAGTTATTTTTGACTTCCTGGTTGTCGGGATCCAATTGAAGTGCTTTTTCGTAATAATATACACTTGGACCAACTTTATTCAATTTGTAATAGGCATTTCCTAGGTTGAAGAACAGTTCTGCAGAGACCAAATCTTTTGCTTCAATTTGCTGATAGTATTCAATGGCTTCAACGTATTTACCATCTTTATAGGCAATATTTCCCTTGCCAAACAAATCATCTGGAGTTTGGGCGCTGATGAACTGCGACAGACAAACAAAAAATAAAATAACAAAACGCTTCATATTACAGTTGTTTATCCAATTGAATGATTACTTCTTTTGCTCTGTTGTATTCTTCCTTCATTTGCAAGTCCGTTGTCGGGGTATATCTTGCGAAATCTGCATTTTTAAGAACATCAATGAATTTCGATGAAACTTCTGAGGCAACACCTCGATCGCTTAACAAATCGGCAATTCTTTCCTTGCTAATATCGGCAGTTTCAATGCCTAATTTGGCTTTCAAATAATTGTGTAGTGCTCTCTGTAATGCTTCATAAAAAGCTTCTTTTTGACCAATGAGTTTGCTGGCTTCCGAAAGGTATTTTCTAGCTAATTTCTCCGCCTTTCTGAGTTTATTACCACGAACATCCTTGCGTCGTTTTTCCTGTTTGTTAGACAATATAATTCCTGTTGGAATTGCCAAATATGGAACCAATAATAGAATGTAATACAAGTTTGAACCGTAGAAATCCTCTTCTTTTGCAGGCTGGAATTCTGTCCGTGTAGCAATAAACTTGAAGTTTTTACTTGAAATTGATCCCGGATTTGTAATGTTCGGCACCTTTTTGACTTCCGGACTGTTAATGTTATTGTTTGGAGTGGTATTGTTGGAAGTAATATCTTTTCCATCAATCACGTCAACAAACAAATCTTGGCTCGTTAGCGTAAAATACTTTTCTTTCTTCGGATCAAAATAGGAGAAGGAAGCATTCGGAATTTTATACTTTCCTCGATACTGAGGGACAATTGTATAGGTTTCAGAAATATTTCCGGTCATGGAAGTTCCGGTAATTCGAACATTTTCTTTTCGATTAGGTTGGTATTTCTCCAACTCACTTGGGGTAACGATTTCAGGGATTTCAAAGAGTTTTAAATTTCCTTTCCCCGAAACAGTTACTTTCAAATCGAAAGACTCGTTGGCTCTTAGGATGTCTTTGCTCATCACCACGTTGAAATTGTAATCACCCACAGCACCGGTAAAGTTTTCTGGTTTGCCAATAAGCGGAAGTTCTTTCGGACGGATGATCTTGCGAGGCGAAGCAAATTCCTTACGCAAGTTCTTTGTGATCACATTTCCAAAGAAATCGGCACGACCTGTTGGAACTCCAATAACAATGTCCATTTTCATTGGATCAATCACTAAATTGCCCGTTTTGGTAGGAATTAATAAGGCCTTTTGCAATACAATGTATCGGTAATCTTCTCCGTTGTACTTGCCCATTTTAACTGGGTAGCCATTGATCTTTATTTCTTGATTCCAAAAACCGTTGTATTGAGGAGCTTCTGTGACCGAAGTATCAAAGACACTCACGTTTTCACTCACATACAAACGATATTCGACATAAACACCCTCACCAACATAGGGTCTTGACTTTGAGATTTCGGCTACCAAGTGAATGTTTTGTTGGGCAATGTAATTTGGATCGTTGGGATCTTTGGGTATATCTACGGCATCCACTACAATGACTTTCACCATCTTGGAATTGATGGTATCTCCATTAAATTGAATGGAAGCTGGACCGATGATGATTTCACCCTTTCTTTTTGGTTGCAGGATATAGGTATAGGATTGCGAGAATTTCACTTTCCCATTAATCCAAGACTGACTTACCGACTGACTAGGACCTGCTACAATGCGAAAATTCTTGAATTCTGGCGGTTCAAAATTATCAGCTCCTTGTTTGTTTACTGAAAATTCAATTCGAACACGCTGATTTAGGCCTAGTTTGTTCTTACTCACTTTTACAGATAGCTCAGGTTTCTGAGCCAATACGGTAGCACTAAGTAGAAGGCTAACAAATACAAATATGTTTCTAATTGTACTCATGTAAGGCACCTAATTTACCAATCTTTTTCTTGTTTGACTTTTCTTCCTTTGGCCTTTTTAGCATTCATTTTCTTTTGGGTTTTTTTCTCCTCATTGTTCAAGCTTTCTAATAGTTGCTTCATTTGTTGTGGAGACATTTTACCCTTTTGCTGTTTTGGCTTCTGTTTTTGCTTGTCCTTATTTTGCTTAGGATCTTGTTTTTTATCCTTATCGCTCTTGTCGTCTTTTTTGTCTTTGTTCTTGTCTTTATCCTTTCCTTTGTCGTCTTTTTTATCCTTGTTCTTGTCTTTGTTGTCCTTGTTATTCTTGTTGTTTTTGTCTTTGTTCTGCTGCTGCTTGTTCTGTTTGTCGAGCAGCTTTTGAGCTACCGCTAAATTATAACGGGTCTCATCATCATTCGGATTGTTACGCAAGGAATTTTTGTAGGCATTTACGGCACCTTGATAGTCTTTCATTTCCATCAAAGCGTTGCCTTTGTTATGATAGGCTTCTGCTTTGGTCGTTTTATCAGTGGCCGTTTTTGCTTTTAATTCAAACTGAGGGATTGCCTCTCGGTAATTTTTATTTTGATACAAGGCATTGCCTAAATTGTAAGCGGCTTTTCCATACTGACTGTTATTATTAAGTGCTTTTTGGTAAGCTACCGAGGCATCTGTATAGTTCTTTTTATTGTATAGTTCATTGCCTTGTCTGACAAACTTTCTCGCTTTGCGCTGTAGGCTTATCGAATCTTTTTGTGCGTAAACAGAGAAAGAAAGCAGGAACGTAAAAACGAATAGTGGAATCAATTTTAAGTTTTTCATATTCTTATTCTTTTTTTGCTTCGTTAAACAAATCAATTTTTTGCAACCATTTGGTGCGTTTGTTAAGCATAAACACATCAAATACTAAGAACAATAATCCCAAGCCAACAAACCATTGAAACTGGTCTTTGTAATCGGCAAATTGCTTGGTTTCAAATTCGCTTTTTTGTGCATTCGTAATAATTTCTTCAATGATTTTCACCGGGTTGTCTGTGCGGTTTCCATCAATGTATCGTCCGTTGGCAGCATCCGCAATTCCTTCCAATACTTCTGGTTTTCTTTTAGTGATAACCGTTTCTCCCTTTTTGTTTTTTTTATATCCAATCATGGAGCCATTCAAACGAATAGGAATGGGGCCTCCTTTTTCAGTTCCCACGCCAATCGTATACACTTTTACACCTTCGTTGGATAAGTTCAAGGCCATTTGTTTGGTTTCTTCTTGGTGGTCTTCACCATCCGAAATAATGATTAAAAACCGATTGGTTTGCTCGTCATTATTGTAATAGGTTTTGGCTAATTCCAAGGCTTCGTTAATGGCTGTACCTTGACTCGAAACAATGTCCGGATTCGCATTTTGCAAGAACATATTTGCTGCCGCATGATCGGTAGTAATCGGTAGTAAAGGATAAGAATTTCCTGCATAAATGATGACACCTACACGGTCTGAACCTAATTTGTCAATGATTTTTGAGATGATTTGTTTTGATTTTTCCAATCGATTTGGGGCAATATCCTCGGCCAGCATACTCTTTGATACATCGAGAGCAAAAACAATATCAACCCCTTCCCGTTTTACCGTTTTGAGTTTGGATCCCATTTTCGGGTTGACCAATGAAACGATTAAGAAGGATATTCCGATGAGGAAAACAATCAATTTAAAAGCACTTTTTGAAGCCGAGTAGCTTGGCGCCAATCGCTTTAACAAATCTGAATTTGAAAACAATTTTTGTTTGCGCTTTTTCCACCAAAACACCAACAGATGAATCACAATCATCACAGGGATGACTGCAAGCAGATAAAAGTACATCGGTTCTTCTATTTTATAAAGTTCAGACATTAGATAAAACTTTTAAATAGGGTGTTTCGTAATATAAATTCCAGTCCCAAAAAGGCCAATGCTAAGAAAATTAAAGGTCTAAAGTTTTCCGTATAGTTGTAATACTTGAACTCTTCGATCTTGGTTTTTTCAAGCTTGTCAATTTCGTCATAAATCTCTTTCAACTTGTTGTTGTCAGTAGCTCTAAAATATTCCCCTTCGGTCTCAGCCGCAATTTCTTTTAATAATTCTTCATCAATTTCTACCTGTTGCTTTCTAAAGTTCAATACGCCAGTTCTTGGATCTTTACTCCAAGGGAAATCTGCCATTCCGTTGGTTCCGATACCGATGGTATATACTTTAATTCCCAATCCTTTTGCCAATTCAGTAGCCGTTCTCGGATCAATATTTCCAGAGTTATTCACTCCGTCGGTTAACAAGATGATCACCTTACTTTTGGCCTTGCTATCTTTCAATCGGTTGACGGCGGATCCAAGTCCCATTCCGATGGCTGTTCCTCCTTCCAACTGTCCCCAGCGCAATTCGAAAATCGTTCGTTTTACGATGCTTTTGTCACTGGTAATTGGTGTTTGTGTGAAACTCTCTCCAGCATACACTACAATTCCGATTCGGTCATTAGGTCTTCGATCGATGAACTTGATTGCTACTTCTTTCAAGGCCTCCAATCGGTTTGGTTTTAAATCTCTTGCCAACATACTGGCCGAAACATCAATGGCCATCACAATATCAATTCCACGATTGGTCTTGGTTCGTTTGCTAACCGATACGTCGCGTGGCCTAGCCAAGGCAAGAATTACAAACCCGATAGCCAATATTCTCAAGACGTACAGCAAGGGCTTCAATCTTGAAATGAATGACTTTTTTACCAAGGATGCTTTGACCGCTGGCATCCGTAATGACGCCGCATCTTTGGATGACATAAAAAAATACCAAACTCCCATGATAGGGAGTAAAAGCAATAGCCAAAGAAACTCGGGATTTAGAAATTCAAAATTACTCCAGTTCATTGTTTTCAGGTTCGGCTTTTTTTACGTTTAGATTTTTAATGACCTCTTCGGCATCTTTTCGATCTTCTTCAATCTCTACCGCCAATGGTTTCGATTTCGCGAACTTCACAAGGTCGGCCTCTTGGAACAATTCTTTTAATTTTTGAATGGTTTCCGTTGAGGTTAATATGGTTTCAGCGTGATGAAAGTCTTTCAACATATCGATGATTTCATCCGATGTTTTTTCGAGTGCTTGAATTTGCAGTTCTTTTTCAATGTAAGTACGTACAATATCCGTGAGCTCTGAATAGTATTCTTTCACTTTGTTATTTTGCCACAACAGCTTGTCGTCCAACTCCTTCAAATGATGCATGGCTTCCTCAATAGGAGGTAATTTACGGTATACCGGTCCGTCTTCCGTTTCTGTTTTTTTCTTACGGAATACAAAGTAGTAAATCCAGAAACCGATAATCGCTAGGGCTAACAAACCTAAGTAGATGTATAATTTGAAATCATCGAACACATAAGGTTCGTCCTTGATTGCCTTGATCGGATATTTCTTTACTTGAGTGGTATCTACCTTCACCGTAGCCACATTTACCAAGATAGAATCGGTCAGAAAAGCCTGATTTCGAATAAAAATTTGTTGCTGTGGAATGTAGAAAGCCCCGCTGTCAAATCCGGTGATCACATACTTTCTGATCAGCATGTTGTTGATGGTATCTACTTTGGTTGAATCGACAATTTCAAGACCTGGATTCAATTCGAATTTCGGAAGAATGACATTTTCTGTTTCGCTAATCGTAAGTTTTGCATTGATTTGTTCACCGATTCGAATGGAACTGGTATTCAAATCAAGCTTCACCTTCGGATTCTGAGCAAATCCGAGGCTAGAGAAAAGGATGGTCGCAAAAATTAAAACACACTTTTTCATCACTCTTTATCTTCCTTTGTGTTTAAAATACCCCAATAGTTTCTTTACATAGCTCTCGTCAACTCGCGTATTGATCACCCCACATCCACTTCTTTTGAAGCTGGAATGGAATTCATCTACCAACTGTTTGGCGTTGGTGTAATAGTTAGATCTTACAGCCTTTGATGCTGTGTTGACCAAATGTACTTTTCCGCTTTCAGCATCCAGCATAGGCACCATGCCTAGATTCGGAATTTCTTCGTCGTATTTATCAAAAACTCGAATTCCAGTGATGTCGTGTTTGTTACCAACCACTTTTAAGGTTTGCTCATAATCACTATCCATAAAATCCGAAAGCATAAAAACAATGGCTTTCTTTTTCATGACGTTGGATAAAAATTTAAGCGAATGAGCGATATCTGTTTTGGTACTCTTAGGATGAAATTCGATTAATTCTCGAATGATTCGAAGTACGTGACTTCTTCCTTTTTTAGGCGGAATGAACAACTCGATTTCATCACTAAATAGAATCAATCCCACTTTGTCATTATTCTGAATGGCTGAAAAAGATAAAGTCGCGGCAATTTCCGTGATGGTATCTTTTTTGAATTGATGATGGGTTCCAAAATATTCAGATCCTGAAACATCTACCATGAGCATCATGGTCAATTCGCGCTCTTCTTCAAAAACCTTTACATAGGGCTCGTTATAACGTGCCGTTACGTTCCAGTCAATGGTTCTTACATCATCCCCAAATTGATATTTTCGTACTTCAGAGAAGGTCATACCTCTACCTTTGAAGGACGAGTGGTACTCACCTCCAAAAATATGATCAGACAAGCGTCTTGTCTTGATTTCAATCTTCCGTACTTTTTTTAATATCTCTTTGGTATTCATTTGTTGAGCTTAAGGCGATTCGCGGTTGGCTAGTTCTAAAATCCTAAGAGTTATTTCTATGGTACTTCTATTTCGTTAATGATGGAATTGATGATATCTACTGAAGATACATTCTCAGCTTCAGCTTCGTAGGTAATTCCGATTCTATGTTGAAGCACGTCTGTTACCACAGCTCTTACGTCTTCCGGAATTACATACCCTCTTCTTTTGATGAAGGCATAACACTTTGCTGCTTTTGCCAAGTTGATACTACCCCTTGGAGATGCTCCGAAGCTGATCAACCCTTTCAATTGAGAAAGGTTGTACTTTTCTGGGTAACGCGTGGCAAAAATGATATCGAGAATGTATTTTTCTATTTTTTCATCCATATAAACCTCATTTACCGCCTCACGAGCCGTGTTGATTTGGTCTAAGGAAATCACCGCGTTGATTTTTGAGAAACTTTTGTTCAAGTTATTTCTCATGATGGTTTGCTCATCACTCAAGCTTGGATAATCAATCACAACCTTCAACATGAAACGGTCTACCTGCGCTTCAGGCAACGGATAAGTTCCTTCTTGTTCAACTGGGTTTTGTGTCGCCAAAACTAAGAAAGGTTCATCTAACTTGAATGTTTCGTCGCCAATGGTAATTTGACGCTCTTGCATGGCCTCTAGCAATGCCGACTGTACTTTGGCTGGTGCTCTGTTGATCTCATCCGCAAGTACAAAGTTGGCGAAGATTGGTCCTTTTTTGATGGTAAAGTCGTTCTCCTTCACATTGTAAATCATCGTACCAATAACATCCGCAGGAAGTAAATCTGGTGTAAACTGAATACGACTAAAGCTACCATGAACTGCGTTCGATAAGGTATTAATCGCCAAGGTTTTTGCTAATCCAGGAACCCCTTCTAGAAGGATGTGGCCGTTACCTAACAACCCGATTAACAAGCTTTCTATCATTTTCTTTTGTCCGACAATGACTTTGTTCATTTCAAAAGTCAGAATGTCTACAAAAGCACTCTCTCTTTCAATTTTTTCGTTAATCGCTCTTACATCTACATTCATAGGTTAAATAATTGATTGTTAAAATTTTAAACAAAGCTACAATTTTAGCAAAATAAATTTGTTAAAGCAAGGTTAAACGTCATTCGTTTTTGCCAGTAATGACAAGGCTTTAATCAAATTTTAAGAGTTCGAATTTTCCATTATTTAGAACTCCGTATTGGTACTGGGTGATCCAGTCGCCAAGATTGAAATAAGTACTGTTTTCTGAAAGTGGAATTTCAAGGGGTAGATGTCTGTGTCCAAACACAAAATAATCGTAATGTTCAGTTTCCAATTTACGTTTGCTGTATTGCACCAACCATTCCTTATCATTACCTAAAAACTTGGCGTCTTCTTCGCCAGAAATGAGTTTGTTTTTTACGGAAAGATACTGGCCAAGTGAGACTCCTAGATCTGGGTGAAGCCATTTGAATAACCATTGAAACAGCGGAAAGGTAAAGACCTTTTTCATTCGTTTGTAGCCTTTGTCATCGGGCCCTAAACCATCACCATGACCGATGAATAGTTTTTTATTGTCAATTTGAAAAACCTCCGGATTGTGAAATACTTTCAAGTTAATTTCATTGGTCAGGTAGTCTTTCATCCATAAATCGTGATTGCCAACAAAGAAGTAAACCGGAATGCCACTATCGGTGATTTCAGCTAGTTTGCCGAGGACGCGAATGAATCCTTTTGGAACTACTTTTTTGTATTCAAACCAAAAATCAAACAAATCACCCAGCAAGAAAATTGCTTCGGCGTCGTCTTTTATTTGATCCAACCAGGCAACAAATTTTTTCTCACGAGGTAGACTTTTTTCTGGAGTTGGAGCTCCTAAATGCTGATCGGAAGCAAAGTAGATTCGTTTGTTTTCGGATGTTTTTAATTCAATCATCCCTGCAAAGAAACAGTATTCCTATTTAGAATCCAACTCAAGGACCTTTTGCAGCATTTTATCGTCTTGATGAATGATGCGGTAGAAACCAACGTCGCCAAAAAGCACATTGGCTATGGAAGCTTTCAAGTACTTTTTGATGTTGTACTGATTGCGAGTGCTAGGTCTTGCAATATCCTTTATGGATTGTAGGTAGGAGTCAAACACTTCTTCATCGGCATCAAATTCTGAAACGAAATTGTCGACATTCCATTTTTTCATTTGATTTCGATTGTTATCAACATAATTGAAGGCAAAATTATTGATGGAATTGAAGTAATAATTGGCCATGTAAGAAGTGGTGTCAATGGGTACAAACACATCAGGAATAATACCTCCACCGCCGTAAACCGTTTTGCCCTTTGGTGTTTTGTATTGTAAGGAATCAACAAAGGGGATGCTGTCTTTGTTCAGCAATTCACCACTTCGTAATCGCTCTTGGTAATCTTGGTAATATTCCTTTTTATCTCCTTTCGTGTAAGGTTTCTGAATGGATCTTCCTGTAGGCGTATAATACCTTGCTGTGGTCAATCGAACCGCAGAGCCATCACCCAAATCCATTTCAATTTGTACCAATCCTTTGCCGAATGAACGCCTACCAACAATGGTTCCTTTGTCGTTGTCTTGAAGTGCTCCAGCTACAATTTCAGAGGCCGAAGCTGAGTTTTCGTCGATTAAAACATAGACATCTCCGTTTTCAAAAAGGCCTTTATCCGTCGCATAGGATCTTTCGGTAAATCCTTTGTTGTTTTTGGTGTACACCATCAAGGTGCGATCTTTCAAAAATTCATCTAGCATATCGGTCGCCATGTCAATATATCCGCCTCCGTTTCCGCGTAAATCCAATACGAGGCTTTCCATGCCATTATTGATGAGGTTTCGCAAGGCTCTTCTAAATTCAGAATAGGTATTTCGAGCAAATCGGTCTACTTTGATATAGCCCAATTTGTCATTGATCATGTACGACAAATCAACACTTTTGATGTTCACCTTGTCTCTGGTTAGTTCTACTTGAAAAAGTGAATCGTTGGTTTTGCGATATACCTGAAGGTTCACCTTTGTGAATGGCTTCCCTTTTAGATATTTTGGGATGGCATTGCTGCTTAATCGTTTGCCGTGTAGCGTATCAGCATCAGCCATAAGGATCCGATCACCTGCTTTGATTCCCGCTTTGATACTAGGTCCGCCTTTGATGGGTTGAATCACCGTAATGCTATCGCGAATCATGCGGAATTGCACGCCGATTCCTACAAAATTTCCTTGGAGGTTTTCTTGAACCGCTTGTAAATTTTCTTTTGGAATGTACACGGAGTGTGGGTCTAATTTCCCTAAGATTTGCGCAATGGCACCATCGAGTAATTCGTCCGTATCTACTTTGTCTACGTAATCACGCTCGATAAAGTTGATGAGACGTTTGATTTTTTGCTCTTGCGAAGCTCTTTTTTTGAGCGATAATGGTTTACTGCTTACTCCCGAAAAAGAAAATCCGATCAGCAGTCCGATGACCATCGCAATGGCAAAATATATGGGGAAATTATTTTTATTCATAGGGCAAATACGTTAGTTCAACACCAGCTTTCTTCAAAAAATCCAAACCAGAAGTATCTTTGTATGCATTGGCATATACCACTCGTTTAATGCCAGATTGATGAATTAGTTTGCTACAATCTTTGCATGGCGATAAGGTAATATACAAGGTTGCTCCTTCGCACGATTGTGTCGAAGAAGCCACTTTTAAGATGGCATTTGCTTCAGCGTGCAATACTTCCCATTTGGTCACCCCATTTTCATCTTCACAACAATTATCAAAACCAGACGGCGTACCATTAAATCCGTCTGAAATGATCATGCGACCTTTTACAATTAAAGCACCAACCTGCTTGCGCTGGCAATGGGATAATTTACCCCATTCGTAAGCCATTTTTAAGTAGGCACGGTCATATTTTAATTGCTTTTCAGTGGTCATTTAGCGAATGTAAAAAGTTTTACCCTATTCGGAGTTAATTTTTTACCAAAATACCCGTTCCATCATCATCTGAATGGCAAATCCGATTACAATCGAGGAAGTGACAATCACCCAATCGCGGTTGCCCACTCGAGCAAATGTTTTTAACAGATACCCCAACAAAAGAATTGAGATCACAATGATGATTTGCGCTAACTCGATGCCTAAGGCAAATTCGATCAAGGGCATGAGTTTGTCTTCCTCTTGACCAATCATGAGTCGGAAGTAATTCGAGAATCCGAGACCGTGAATCAGTCCGAACAAACCGGAGAATAACAGGTTCACCTTGTTTGATTTTTCGGCAATTTCTTTGGTATTGATAACATTCACAACCGCGGTGATAAATATGGTCAAGGGAATTAAAAACTCTACCACATCAACGGGAACTTTCACTATAGAGTAGGCCGATAAGGCTAAGGTTAGTGAATGTCCGATGGTGAAGAAGGTCACCAACCAAAGTACTTTTTTCCATTCAGTTTCTTTGAACACAACAGCCAATACAATCAAAAACAGAATATGGTCGTAGGCTGAGAAATCCAACACGTGGTTAAGACCCATCTTAAAGTACAAGATAAAATCATCCATAAGAGCAAAAAGGTATTTGTAAGATTATCGACGTCAAAACAACGACTAATTTTTAAGTTTTAGCGTTAAGGATTGTTTAATTTTCAATAACCTAATAATTCAATGAATTAGTGATTTAATGATGATTGAGTTCTACAAGATACATCCTTCGACAGGCTCAGGATGACGAACATTACAAATTATGAATAACTTACTCATTGATGACCTTCTGTCACATCGAGTTATTTTTATGACTCAAGGAAGAAAAATTGTATCGAGATGCAATTCGTTCTCGATACACTTTGGACCGCTCGAAAGCACTCGAACTGACAAATAGAGATTAAATTGTTTTTGCCAGCTAGTGGAGAGATTATTTTTAACAAAAAACCGTATTTTTAGAAAACACTAACCAAAGCATATGAAAAACGAAGAAAAGTCTGCAGAAAGATTGCGAGGAGAGATTAAGGTAATCAGATTCATTACCATCCTACTGGTGGTTGTTTTATTGGCGCTAGCCATTACCTGTATTGTGGGTATTCTTACCAAGGAAGAGAATAAGACGGCAACGGTTTTATTGGTTGTTCCTCTAGCGTTGTCTCCTATTATCTTTTTGAATTTGAACATTCTCAAGACTTTGAAGAAAGCCTTGGAAAAGAAAGAACAAGGTTGATTTAGAACTAAAATTTAAAGTCACTGGTGCAAAGGAAAAGTAACTTCAGGTATTCTTTTTTAATCCTCTTTTTGAGTTTTCAATTTCAACAAACCACTGGACAAATTGTGAAAGGTGCTGATGTGGGATGGTTGAGCTACTTTGAGGACAATTTGAATATTACCTATGTAAATGATCAAGGGCAAACCCAAGACGCACTGCAAATCTTGAAAGATCACGAAATGAGCGCCATTCGGTTGCGTGCCTTTGTAAATCCGACGCTCCAAAACATTGGGAATGTAACTACCCAAGATGTTGTTCAAACAGCAGTTCGTGCTAAGAATTTAGGGATGGATGTGATGATTACCATTCATTACTCCGATGTTTGGGCAGATCCGGGAAGTCAACACAAACCAGTGGCCTGGGAAAATTTATCCTTCAACGACTTGGCACAAGCGGTCTATGATTACACCTACGGATTGATGGACGCCCTTCTAAATGCTGGAGTCACACCGAAATGGGTACAGGTTGGAAACGAAACCAATCCAGGGTTTTTATGGGAGGATGGACGTTTGAGTTCCAATGATAATTTTGCCAACATGTCCAACTATGTGACCTTGTCCAACAAAGGATATGATGCCATCAAAGCAAGATCATCGTCCACGAAAGTTATTACGCATTTATCAAGCGGGAATAGTACTTCGTTCTACCAACAATTTTTTGATGCTTTTTATGCCGCTGGAGGGAAAAACGACATCATTGGTGCTTCTTTTTATCCACGTTGGAATGGATCCGATATACAAGCTGTAGAAGCTAATTTGAACAATTTGGTTACGCGTTACGATAAAGACGTCATGATTTGTGAGATTGGTCATTTGGAAGGCGAACGAGAGGTTACCTACAACCTGCTTGTGGATGCGATTGACGCGGTAGAGGCGATTCCGAATAACCGAGGATTGGGTGTTTTTTATTGGGAACCCATTTCACATACTTCTATCAATGGATACGAACAAGGATTGGCCGAGCCAATTGATGAGAAAGAATATCAATTTTCGTGGGCCTTAGACGGATTCCTGTCCAGTGCGCAAAATTGTACCGAAACTGCGTTTGTCTCAAGTGTGAAAGTGGATGATGGTAGTTGGGAAGAAATCACAGCGATTGTTGGATATTTAGGCGGAAAAGTTCAAATCAAGCCATCGGCTGGTATCGGCGGTACTTGGAAATGGAGAGGGCCGAACGGATTTCGATCTACCGATAGTGAAATTGAACTGACTGATCTTCAAGCTAGTGATGCGGGAACCTATAGAGTAACCTACACACCTACTTCTGGTTGTCCTGCTGATTTGGAATTTATCCTTCAAGTATTGCAAGCCGGACAAATCTTTGTAGACAATTCAGGATTTGAAGACGGCGTTGTGGCTCCCTGGGCAGGTGTTGGAAACTTTGGAGTGGATACCGATTTGATCAATTCTGGAACCTATTCGGGTTGGTTTGGTGGTGGTGTTTCTGAACTTAGTCAGACACTATCAGGTTTGAAACCGAATACTAGTTATCAATATGCTTGCTACATTCGAAATTGGTCTGGAGATAGTGGTGTCGTTACCGTAGGAGTAAAAGATTTTGGAGGCACGGAGGTTACAACTACAGTTGGTATGACGGGTAATAATGGTAATGATTTTGAGCTAGCCAAGGTAACTTTTACCACCGGGAATTCAGCAAACACTGCAGTGATTTATGCATCCACAACGAATAGCCAGACCTGGGGAAAAATTGATGATGCCTCTGTTTTTGAAACGGCAGCACTATCGGTGACGAGCAATACGATTGATGATGTGATTTCTTTTCAGATGTATCCGAATCCGGCTACGAATAAAATCACTATCATTCCTCCGGAACAGACAACAACATTTGGGCTTCAATTATTTACCATTCGGGGGAAGTCCGTTTTTAAAGGCAGCTATGATGTCAGCACTCAAAGAAAAATTACGATTTCTGTTGGTCAATTGGTCCCTGGGACTTACTTTGTAAAACTATCCGAAGCAAACTCCATTCCTAGGTATCAGAAACTCATCATTGACTAGGCTGAGTCCTAAAGACTCAATAGAACTGGTTAATTTTCTTTACTTTTATAAAAGTTCATCAATCATAAATATCCGAATACTTACCAATGGAAAGGAGTAAAACTAGAAAGTACTTATTGCCCGGACTCATTTTATCAGTAGTGTTGATATGGGCTTTATCCGCCGTGTTTACCATGATATTTCTTGATGAATGGTCCGATCGTGGAACCTTCGGGGATTTGTTCGGTGCTGTAAATGCGTTGTTCTCTGCTTTAGCCTTTGCCATATTGATTTACACCATCGTACTCCAACGGGAAGAAATCAAACAAAATCGCGAAGAGATTGTATTAAACCGAAAGGAGTTAGAAAAGAGCGGGAAACTACAACGCAAAGCGCAGGAGGTATTGATTGAACAAGTGCATCAAACCCATTTAAGTGCAAAAATGAACGCCATGCGGATTTTAGTCGATTACTATAACCATCAAATCAACAACCCAAAAAACTCGGATGAAATCATTGAAAAGGCACGATTGAAACGAAAGGAAATTATTATGCAAATCGATAGTCTGATTGACGGATTAAATGACTCACATGTCGAGTAAACCACTTGCCAAATAAAAAAGTGACTTTTTCATATTCATCCGCTATATTTACATTTTACTAATCCATAAATTCTTCCATGGCTCATTTAGAACAGTTGATAGTGCAATTACAACAAAAAGATGTCAATGCTTTTGAAAAGTTGCATCAAATGTATGCTGAGAATATTCGCGGTGCGATTAACGTAATTGTTCAAAATGAAGAAGTAGCCAAAGAAATTTGCCAAGATGTTTTTTTAATTGTTTGGCAGAAAGCAGAGACCTATAATGCCTCAAAGGGTCGATTTTTTACGTGGTTGCTTAATATCGCTCGGAACAAAGCCATTGATTTTACGAGGTCTAGGAATTATAAGGAACAAAAAAAGAACCAATCGCTAGATTTCTTCGTAAATATCTATGAAGAGTCAGAAGATCAGAATGCAAAGGAGCAAAAATACCGTGGCTTGAAACAAATGTTGCAATCACTAAAAAAGAAGTGCGTTGAACTTCTAGAAGCTTTGTATTTTAAGGGGTACACTCAGGTTGATGCATCTGAAATGCTTTCCATTCCTTTAGGAACGGTAAAGAGTAGAAATAGAAATTGTTTGAAGGAACTTAGAAAACATATGAATCATGGCGAATAAAGACTTAATCGAGTCAGGTGAGTTAGAGTTTTACGTTGCAGGTTTGCTTTCTGAGGACCGCATGCTCGAAATTTCAAAACTTGTTGGGCAAGATGAGAACGTTCGGAAGGAAGTAGAACAGATTGAAGCTGTGGTTATGCGATTGGCCAAAGAATCCAATAGCACAGATGATGAAGATTTTGTGGATCTTCTAAAGAAGATCGTTACTGATCGAGTACCCAAGGAAGGGAAGGTAATACCCTTAAAACAAGAAGATACATCTAAGAAAACAATTGATTTTAAAGCCTTATCTGGATGGGCGGCCGCCATTTTACTTTTAATTTTTGTGGGGCTTCAATTTCAAAATAATCAAACCTTGCAATCGGATCTGACGGCTAGCATGGAGGCCAAAGCCGAACTAGAATCGCGATTAGAAACACAGAACTTTTCTTTGACCCTCAAAGAGAATATGATCGCCTCGATAACTTCAGAAAATACTAAAGTGATTCAGCTTGCCGGACAAAAGATATCCCCTACATCCAACGTTAAAGTTTTTTGGGATACCGAAAATAATCGAGTAGTGCTCGACACCAAAAACTTACCAAAGGCTCCAGAAGGGATGGTTTATCAATTATGGTCATTAAAAATGACTCCCCTTACACCTACGAGTTTAGGTTTGTTAGAGGATAAAGAAAGTCAGCAGAACTTATTTTTATTGGATAACAAAAATCTTTCTGAAGGCTTTGGAATTACTCTAGAACCTGCAGGAGGTAGCAAAACACCTACGCTTGAAAAACTTTATGTGTTGGGTGTAGTAGCGTCTTAACATCTTTATTTTTAGTCTTTTATACTTTTAAAACACTTGTTTTTGAAAAAAAGTAAGATTTTTTTCAAAAAAAAATGAACCTTTTGAAAAGTGCTTCGTAGATAAGGTAAATAACAAATACATTATCTTATGAACTACTTAAAAATTAAATCACTAGTAATCCTTTTATCAATCTTTTTTCTAACCATCAGTTGTAATGATGATTCGGAAGGAACGATGCTACCCATGGAATCAAAAACTTATCAACTTTCGGAAGTTGGTAATTCAGGAGTTTCAGGAACTGCCAAATTCACAGATCGTTCAGATGGCAGTGTTTTAGTGGAACTAATGTTAATGGGTACCCCCCAAAACGGATCGCATCCTTCCCATATCCATTTCAATACCGCAGCTGAAGGTGGAGGTGTAGCTATAGGCTTAAATCCAGTAAACGGAGCAACTGGAAGAAGCGAAACCATAGTAAACCAGCTAGAAGATGGCACGCCAATTTCATATACTGATTTGTTAAACTTTGATGGCTATATCAATATCCATCTAAGTGCCAACGATCTAGCTACAGTTGTTGCTCAAGGAGACATCGGTCAGAATGAACTTACGGGAAATTCGAAGTCGTATGACTTAGGTGAAAAAGATGTGACAGGTATCTCCGGGATGGTTTTATTCGAAGAACGTAAAAACGGAGAGGCTCAAGCAACAATTATGTTAATGGGCACACCCAATGACGGAATGCACCCGGCACATATTCATGCGAATAGTGCATCAGAAGGTGGGCCCATTTTATACACTTTTGGTATGGTGAATGGAGCGACAGGAATGATTCGAACAAATATTTCAATGCTAGACGACAATACCCCTTTTGGTTATGCTGATATCTTGTTGGTAGATGCTTATATCAATGTGCATCTAAGTGTTAATGAATTGGCTACCATCGTAGCGCAAGGAGATATTGGTGCGAATGCTATGTAAAACCCCTAATAATAACATTTTGGTTGATTCATTTGAGTTAATTGTGTTAGGTAAGGCTGCTCGGAAGAGCAGTCTTTTTTTATGCCTTCAAATACTTGTTAATAAGCGGATAATCTTTTTTGAAGTACTCTTTTGGACTTTGCATGGTAAAGAAGTGAAAGTCTTTGGTAAAGTGGGATGAGTCGTAATAATTGTACTTGTACATCATTTCATAAAAGTCAATTTCTTCTTGTTGATACTGCGTTATCAAACTAATAAAGCGGTATTGTCGGATGTACCGGCCAATGGTAATACCTACGATCTTTTTGAATTGATAGTTTAAGGTTTTTGAAGTAATGGCAACTTTATCAGTGATGTCTTTTATATTAATCAAGCCTTTATTCTCATGAATGATACGGATGGCCTCATCAACATCTTTTGTTCGCTGATTGATCTTTAAGTCTAACTGCTCAATAGCCGTGTAAAACCGTTCTGAAAATAAAGAAGGATCGTTTTTTGATTCCTTAAATACTGGTGACACCGTCTCAAATAGCTTGGGACAATGTTCTTCCAGGGAAGCAAATCCGTTGTAGACGTAACTCATATCCTTGCCCGTTAGTTTGAACATCGTTGTTGGATGTAAGCAAACCCCAATTGTGAAGCTGGGTTCTAAAATTTCTACTTTAAAAGCACCATAATTTGGTCCTTGAATTTGAATTCCACGCAATTCAGTGAGTTCCTTACCACGCAACACTCGGTGTGGTGCCTTTGAAAAAAAGCGAAACATATGACTAATTCCTCTTTGGACAATCAAGGATTCATAAGGCAGGTCTTCTTTGGTGATTTCTAGCACGTAGGTATCTTCCACCAAAGGTGTTCTGGGAGCCATATCTAGAAATTCAAACCGCATAATGAAAGATATTAAAAAAATGATGAAGACCTGGCATTAGTCTTTCGCTATTCATTTTAAAATATTGGGAGGATTTAGTAGGCAAACTTAAATTGGAGGACAAATATTTTACCGATTCTTACCTAAATTCGAGGCAAGTCTGTTTCCATTCTTGCATCACTCGAAAACGAAGCTACAGATTTAAAAGCTATTTAAGTTGTAAATAATCGTTAAATCAGAACGTTCATGCAGCTATTAATAAGATGAAGAGTCTTTTGTCCAACTAAAAAGGGTCTTGCAAAAAGCAAAACCCTGTAGATTATTCGAAATATAAAGATCCCATCTCGAATTTAAGCACTCTAAAAGTACTGCACAAAAGTGATTTTTCTCTGTAAAAAAAGGACAAAAAATCAGAATCCATATATTTTTTAAGGACAACTTCCCCTTGGAACAATGAAATGATGCAGATTTTTCCAGAAGAGAAATGGCCATTTGAGAATTAACGGATGATTTATAGTATTTCTTTGGGCACGAATCTGCTAATAAACTCGAAGTCTCTGTTAAAATATTTGGAGGGATTCTGTAGGGTAAAGAATTTGAAATCTTTTACAAAATGAGATTGATCGTAGTAATTGAATTTGCCCATCAATTCGTTAAAGTCAATATCTTGCTCCTTACTATCAAAAATCAATCTAGAAAATCGATAGCGTCGAATATATTTGCCAACCGTCATCCCAGCCATTTTTTTAAAGTTGTAATTCAGACTCCTTCTAGAAAGATTTAATGATTTACAAATGGTATCAATGGAAATTATACCATTCGAGGAATGAATGATTTCGAGGGCTTTTTCTACGTCATTTGTTCGATTCTTGAAAGAAGATTTCAATTCAGAAATACGAGCATAGATTTGTTGGGAAAATGCCTGCTTATCTGATTGATGTTTTAAATATATGGGTTCAATAAATTTTGCGATTGTTGAATTATATTGATCTAATGGAACAAAAGAATTCAATAATTGGTGTGTTGATTTTCCTGTCAGCTTGTACAAAGTTGTGGGTGCTAAGGCAACTCCCATGATTGTTGTCGGCTGTTCAATAAACACTTTGAATCCACCATAATTTGGTCCTTGTACCACTAGGTTATTGATGTTTGTGATGGTATTGTCTCGAATTATATGAATGTCTTTTTCGGAATAAACATAATAGAAGTGTGAAATTCCTCGAGGTACCATAACCCATTCGAAGGGAAGGTCTTCTTTATCGAATTGGAATTTGTAAGAGAACTCAATTAAAGAACCTTGGGGATATGTTTCAATGATTTCAAATTTCACGGGAGTTACATAAAAATAAGGGTGACTCTCCTAAGATAAGAAGCATTCATGAAACGAGCAAATGGAGTTCTTGATGGGCTTCTTTCAAGTCTGTTGGTAAAAAGTAAAATGGGAATCAATTATTGATTGAAAAGGGGTAGACTATTTCTTTAAATAAGAGACCTCTTAAAAACGAGAAAGGATTGACTGAATGTCAACCCTTCCCATAGCTTATATTCAAGACTCTCTCCTTTCTTGAATAATCTACATAACGAATCTACTGATTTAAGGCGCATTAGGCTTGTAAAAAATCGTAAAATGCTATTGAGTATGCTTATTTAACTATTATTAACACTTATTTAAGAGGCAAAAAAAAGGGTCTTGCAAAAAGCAAAACCCTATAGATCATTCGAAATATAAAGATCCCATCTCGAATTTAAGCTGCTACAAACTTAAGGTTCAGGGGCTAAATATCATTGTAAAAAAACGACAAATTTTATTTAGAATAAATTTAAATATATTGTTTGATTAGCTGATGGTCTGCTTTGAAGAACTCAGAAAGGCTTTTCCCTGTGAAAAAATTTAGATCTTTTGCGAAATGTGATTTATCATAATAATTGTAGACATCAATCAATTGTTTGATTTCCATGGCTCCATTTTGATAGCTTCGGATGAGATTTACAAATCGACATTGACGAATGTACTGTCCAGGAGTAAGTCCAACAATTTTTTTAAAATTACTTTCCAAAGCCTTTTGACTGTAAGGAATTTCTTCCAACAACTCACTAACCTTTAACTTGCCCTGTTTGCTTTCTATTATTTCGATGGCCTTATCAATTCGTTTGGTATTGATATCAATAAAAAGTTCTTGACCATGAATGAATGGAATGATTCGATCATTGAATTCTTTTAAACTTTGGTTTTGACAATCGCTTACCTCATAACACTGATAAATGGGAATGATCTGGTCATAAAACTTCTGGTCTAACTCTTTCAGTGGAATAGCATTGTTTTTCAAGGCTAGCATATTACGTCCAAATAGCTTGTACCATGCTGTAGGTTGAAAGGTAATTCCAAAATTGCAACACGGAAGGTCAGCAAAAAGAGCATAATGACCAAAGAATTGACCAAACACTGTTGCTTCTAAATAATTGAAAATTTTGTCGTAATGACTGAGGCGAACTGCTGTTTTTGAACAGGTGTAATTCAGTACCATCTTGCCTACCAGTATAACAATATCATTATAAGGTAAATCTCCCTCCTCGATGGAGAAGTGGTAAGTGTCATGTATCAAGGTGTTGTCACCTTCATTTATTATGTGGAGGAATTTCATAATTGCTAATTGGCAAAATGAATCAATCACAATCACACTGCCAGTTAAATAGGCATTGACGAATCTTAAATCCTGGAAATATTAGGTTTAATGGGTATGGGTTTTAACCTTGACAGTATCTTAAATTCTTCTTGCATGATGGGATCTTTTCAGTTGAAAGATACGAAATTTTTAGTTCTCCATGTAAAATATAGCTTATTAGAACTGCTGAAAGGAGCGATAATCGCTTCTTATGATTATGAGAATAATTAGCATAACCTTAGGATTACCCTACCCTAACAATCAATAAGGAAGAAGTCATTTCTGTTATTAAATGATAAAGAAAACTTAAAATGTTTATTCTTTTTTTAAAATATTAAAACAAATTTTATATATTTGATATTCAATCGACGTTAAAAGATTGGTTTCTCTCTCCTAAAATTTTATTCTCTCCTAAAATTTTTCTCTCCTTAATCAATGTTATGAAAAAATAGAATGCTGTGTGCATTTGTGCCGTGAATTTGTTTTAATAACTACCAGAAAAAAAGAAAAAGAAAAAGAACTATATCCTTTGGTGTTGCTAGCCAAATTGTATTCAGTTCAAAACATTGTACGACAAGCTTAATCAACAATTGGGTTGACTATAAAGCTCTCTCCGTTGTTCTCCAATAACTATTTTGTTTTTTTAGAAATACCACCCCCAAAAATGCAAATAAAAGAGTTTATTGACTTAGGAAGACACATCTCTATTAATGGCCATAAGGTTTTTGTCATTGATACGGATGAACGAAATAATAAAACCAAGGAAACCTTTGTAATCATCAATGGATTTCCCACCTTAACTTACGACTTCCGAACTATTATAAAAGAACTCTCGGCACATTACCGAGTTGTTATCCACGACCATTTCGGATTTGGACTATCCGAACTTCCAGATACCTATTGTTTTTCACTTCTAGAACAGGCTGATGTTTGTATTAAGGTGTGGAACCATCTTCGATTGAAAGAATTTACCATTTTGGGAGATAATTACGGCACCCATGTAGCCAAAGAAATTCTCTATCGCTACAATGCCAAATTGCTTCCTTTCCGAATCAACAAGTTGATTTTAACCAAAAACAGCCGAAAAATCAATCATTTGAATTTGTTGAACATCAACAAACTGCTAGAAAATCCGAATTTGTCAAAATACAGAGAACAGTTGGTAGAGCACCATAACAAAGGGCTCTTTGACAATTTTGAGATGAACCAGCAGCGACACGATTTTCAATCTCAGAAAGTACAGCGTATTTGGGAAAAGTTCAATGAATTACAAGGCCAAAAAGAGATTTTGGTGCTGTCTAATTTCCTTGAAGAATCGTATCTCTATTGGCATCGTTGGAATAGAGCCTTAAAAGATTCTCAAATTCCAGTGAAAATCTTTTGGAGACGTGACGATGTTGGTTTAAAAGAAATCGCTATTGCCCTCGCTTCTCACCAACCAAAAAATGTACAATTCATTGAAAATGAAAAGTGTTTTGTGATTGAAGAAAATCCGACTGATTGGTTGAAAATGGTAATGAAAACTGTGAACAAGAATTTTTACAACGCTTTAAAATATAAATATCAGGTAATATAAATTGGCTATGAAACAAACATTGGAAAACTGGAAAATGGAGCATAATTACCTCAAGGTTTATGAGGAGGTGATTTCCTTTATTGATACAGAGGAAGGGGATAAAAACTTGTTGTTCCTTCATGACTTTGGAACAAATTCGTACTCTTATCATCATCAGATCAATGAGTTAAAAGAAGAGTATCGAGTAATCGCTCCAGATTTTATTGGCTTTGGACTTAGTGATAAACCACGAAGTTATTACTACTCCATTTTTGATCAAGCTCAGGTGATTATTCATTTGTTGCGAAATTTAGAAGTGACAGATTTTGCTGTGGTTTGCCAAGGATATGGGGCGGCAATATTCGCAGAAATTCTTTCTCAAATTGAAGCAGGACGACTCAGCTTCAGAGTTCGAAACATCATCCTCTTAAATGGAAGCATGACCTTAGAACTAGTTTCTGGAAAAAGCCCGAAAGACTTGATTAGCAATAAGGTGAATTCTGGATTTTCGAAAATCAGTTATTCCTATGCGCTTTTCAAAAAGTACTTCGGAATGTCATTGGCTGATTCCAAATCGCTTTCAGATACAGACTATAGTCTTTTTTGGAACTTGCTGTCTGAAAGAAAAGGGCAAAAGTTCATTCAATTCATCGATTACTGCATTGTAGAACGTAAGCAATTTGCAAAAAGATGGCTGAAGGCCTTTATCAACGCTACTTGTTCCATTGACTTGGTATGGGGAGAAAATGATCCACTCAGTCCCTTATATTATGCCGAAAAATTACACCAATTAATAGAAGGTTCGAACCTTCATACTGTTGAAAGCTGTGGACATTTTCCAAGCTTAGAAACACCAAACACACTTACTCAAAAAATTAAAACCCTCAACTATGAAAACAATTCCCTTGAACACTAGAAAGAAAAAGAAGACGCACTATTTACAGGATGAGTTAATTAGAATGATCAAGCACGATCCTACCGTACTTGGGTTCTTACAAAAAGCTTGTTTAGATGGTGTATGGTATTGGGATTTGATGAATCCTGAGCACGAATGGATGGATCCAACTTTTTGGAGAGAATTGGGGTACAATCCCTCTGAGATGCCACATTCGCCTTCTGCATGGCAAGACATTATCCATCCAGACGATTTGAAGACTACCATTGATAATTTTCACAAACATTTGGAAAATCCAGAAGAAAAGTTTGATCAGGTGGTTCGATACATTCACAAAGATGGATCTACGGTTTACATGAGATGTAGAGGAATGGCCTTGCGAGATGATTATGGCAAACCCATGCGAATGTTAGGTGCCCATATGAATATTACACCTCTTATGGAAGCATCCAATCAATTGCAAGAGGCTAATGATGCTTTGAAATTGAAAAATAAGGAGTTGGAGCACTTTTCGTACATCGCTTCGCATGATCTTCAAGAACCTTTGAACACCATAACCATGTTTGTAGACCTGATTAAGATGGAATATGATAAAAGAATTGATGAGGATTGTGACCGATACTTGGGTTACATTTCTGATTCCGTAGATCGTATGAAGTTACTGGTAACCTCACTTTTAGATTTCAGTAGATTGGGGCACGAAGCTCAAATTGTTCAAGTAGATTGTAACAAATTGATGGATGAAGTTATTAGTGATTTAGACAATCAAATAAAGGAGTCTAATGCCAAGATCACCTATAAAAAGCTTCCTGTTATACGCGCTTATGAGACAGAATTACGATTGTTGTTCCAGAACTTAGTGGGTAATGCCATCAAGTTCCAAAAGCCAGATACTGCTCCAGAAATTGAAATCAATGCCATTCTAAAAGATGGTTGGACCTTTTCTGTGAAAGACAATGGTATTGGTATTCCACAAAAAGATTTACACAATGTATTTGGCATCTTCCACAGATTGCACAAACTCAAGAAATATGAAGGAACAGGCATCGGTCTTGCCCACTGTAAAAAAGTTGTAAACATGCATAATGGGGATATATGGATACAATCAGAAATAGACCAAGGGAGTACTTTTTATTTTAACATAAACGTATAACTATGAAGAAACTGAATTGCGTATTACTTATCGATGATTCGGAGCCTACCAATTATGTCAACAAAAAGATTGTAACTAAGGCAAATATCACCGAGAAAATAGTAGCGGTAGAAAGCGGTTTTGAAGCGCTTGATTATCTAAAGACAAGAACAAATGAAGCGGATATTCCAGAATTGATTTTTTTAGACATCAATATGCCTGGAATGAGCGGGTGGGAGTTTTTAACAGAATATGAAAAACTACCAAAAAACGACAAAGCGTTGGTTGTTGTAGTGATGCTAACAACCTCCTTAAACCCTTCGGATCGGACAAAAGCTGTCCGGTTAGGATATGTCGGTGATTTTATAATTAAACCATTAAACCTTGAAAAGGTAGAAGAAATTTATGAAGCATTTTTTAAGAATAGAAAGTAGGGGATTACTCTCATAATTTCTGTAAATGTAGGGTTAGTGACGCATTTCTCAAGATTCTTCCTTGAGGATTTGATAAGTTAGGGGTAACAAAGATCGCGAAACCCTACATTTATTCAGCAACACTAGCGATAAGACCTTTTTTATCCCTAGTATTATTTATCCAATTCACGGTACCAGCCATTTTTTAATGGCTGGTTTTTTTATAATAATTGTTGAAAGTTGGCAAGCACCTGCGAAGAAATTACCGATTTCTTTTTATTATTGAAGTTCAATGATTGAGTCTAACCCAATTCTTTTTACCATTATGTGTGTCTTTGCCTTCCAGGCGATGATACTTAGTGGACTTATCGCCTTTAAAAAGCCCAAAAGATTGTCCAATTTCTTTTTGGCCTTGATGGTATTTTTTTACGCCTTAATGGTTGTAAATATTGTGGTGGTGAATGTCTTAAAAGACCAAGGACTGTTGCACGTATTTCGATACATTCAAATGGAAATGTTGTACGGAATTGGTCCGGCCATGTATTTCTACACCAAATGTGTGACCAATCCAGATTTTAAATTTCAGAGAAAACATTACCTGCATTTTGTTCCTCTTTTGATTGAATTTGTATTCTATCGAACAGCTATTTATCGCACAGGTTCTGATGGTCTTTATTTGGAAATCATGCCTACGGAATCCTATATCTATTTGACCCAACAATGGATTGGAATTGTTTCCATTCTGGCTTACAACTTTGTTTCCTTATCTATTTTGTTCAAATACCAAGATCAATTAAAAGAATATTATTCTAAAATTGAACATGTTTCCATTCGATGGTTGCAGGCACCCATACTTTTTTATGCAGGATATCACATATTTTGGAATGTTCTGACAGAGATAGATCGATTTGTATTTGATCGAACTTTACGGGAATACTATTTTTTACCCACATTCACCTTACTTGCAATTGCAACTTGCTGGATTGGTTTTAAAGGATATTTGCAAAAAGAACGTGAGGTAGTTGTTTTAAAACCACTAGGTACCAAACCGAAAAGTGAGCTCAAGGAAAAGGATGAGAACTTTCTAAGGCAATTACAAGAGTTAATGACCACTCAAAAACCCTATTTGAATCCCGATTTGAACTTGTCTATCTTGGCTGATCTGATGCAAATTAAACCAAGGCAATTGTCGGCGAAAATCAATCAGAATTGTCACCAGAATTTCTACGACCTTATTAACTTTTATCGAGTAGAAGCATTTAAAGAACGATTGCAATCCAAAGAGCGGGATAAATTATCCTTATTGGGTCACGCCTTTGAGTGTGGATTTTATTCAAAATCTACCTTTAATCATGTGTTCAAAAAAATGACCAATCAAACGCCAAGTGCCTACCTAAAAAATATAAAAAAGGAGTCCTAATGGATGCATTCGGTCGATTGGACCTTTTTCCTACCCTATGTTTGCTGAAAATTTATTGAATATGGATAAGTTTCCGAGCATGACATTTCGGACCCTTCTTTTACTATTGATTTTAGGTTTTACGACCGCTATACATTCGCAGCAATTTTCAAAAAAAGAAGTTTTAGAGGATCTACGATATTTGAAATTCTCCCTCGAAGACACACATATCGATTTGTATGCCCATACCTCCAAAGAAGCTTTTGAAAGTAATTTTGAACTAATGAAAAGTAAGGTTCTAAAGGATAGTTTGACCTTGCTTGAGACCACCAATTTATTTCAAAGAGTCGTCGCTCAGATAAACAATGCACACACGGTTATTAACTTTCCGGTACAATCTTATTACGAGTTTATAGATTCGGAGGGCATGATGTTTCCCCTTGAGCTCGTTCTTGAAAATGGAAAGGTATTGGTACGAAAAAATTGGTCTACGGAAGACCGTATTTCCGTAGGTGACGAATTAGAGAAAATAAACGGAATCCCTATTGAAGACATTTTACAGAAGATCTATCCCATCATCTCAGCCGAAAGACCTTATTTTAAAAATGCCCTCATCGAATCCTTTTCCTTTCCAAGATACTATTGGCAAGTCTTTGGAGAGGAAAAAGTATTTGAGTTAGAAATTGTGCAAAAGGGAATAAATCGCACGTATAAAATAGCAGCAGTTTTGGCTTCAAGATATGAATCGGATAGAGTAGATGAAGATGTAATCCAACAGAATTGGAAGTTTGATATTCACTCTAAGGAAATAGCATACCTTAGACCGGGTAAATTCAGTGGTGATCTTCCCAAATACCAAGAATTCATCGATGCTTCTTTTCAAAAAATCAATCAAGAGCGCATTCCAAATCTGATCATAGATCTTCGCAATCATCCAGGAGGAGATGATTCTTTTGGCGATTATTTGGTTTCTTTCATTGCGGACAAACCATTCCAATGGTATTCAAAATTCGAGTTACGAACAAGTGCTATTTTAAAAGAATTAGTTCGCAAAAAGAGTGATACTACAACGGCTTATTCCAAATCAATTTTATCGCATAAAGATGGAGAAGTTTTTCCGTATCAATGGCAGAAGAAACATCCAAAGCCACAACATATGCGATTCAAAGGAAGGGTATATGTTTTGGTGAATCGACATTCTTATTCACAATCTACAGTAACCTCGGCACAGATTCAAGATTATGGATTTGGTATAGTTGTAGGAGAAGAAACGGCAGAGTTCCCGAATTTACATGCCTCTATTTTTGATTTCGAACTTCCCATTACAAAAATCAAGGTAAGGGTTCCCAAAGGCAGAATCAAAAGGGTAAGTGGCATTGAAACCGAACAAGGATTGATGCCAGATATACTGATTCAAGATCAGCTGGCCAATGAAGAAGACGAACTCTTACAATATGTAATAGATCATATTAATAAATCAAAGGAACATCCCTAAAGGTATTCTTCTCGGACTTTTTTTGAATGCAGCGGAATTGTAAATCATAGGGCAAACCATTTGAATATTTAGCAGGTAAATAAATATTGGTTTTAGTACATTTGAACTGATTTTTATGACAAATTCTGCCAAACTTTTCTTTGTAGTCCTTTTTCTTTTACTTCAGCAATATTGTTTTGGGCAATATTCCATTTCGGGATATTTAGACACCCCTGAAAAGAATAAAAGGGTCTACCTGAGTATCTTAAAATTCGATGAATTAACTGCCATCTCAGATAATCAAATTTTGACTTCAACGGTAACGGATAGTTTGGGTTACTTTTCGTTTGAGGGACGTTTGTTATCCGAGAAGAATGCCATCTATCGTATTTATGCTAATGTAGATGAAGAATTTGGAGGAGTTCAGAAAGTGGAAACGGATGAATTAAAAAACTTTCACCAATTTATCTTTTCCAATTCAGACACCTTAGTTTTTAAGGGTAATAAAAAGTTTTGGTTTTCAACGAATACCAATACCAATTTGGTAGATAAACAGTGGAGAGATTTTGAAGCGTATGCATTAAAATTACGACGTGAGTTTATAGACTTTGCAAATAAAGGCCAAGTCAGTCAATCTTCTAGTCAATATTTATATGAGTTAAAATCATACGCCATTAATCAAAAACCGCACCCTCTAATAACATTGATGCATGTCGCCGATGTACCGTTAAAATTTTTAAGAGAGGATTTTAAAAAGGATTCGAAATTTTACGATGAGCTCCAAGAAAGTTTGAATAAATATTATGGTGAGCAGCTCTATGCGTTGCAGTTTCGAGAATTTGTGGTTGACCTCAACAAAGAAGAAAAACTAGAAGAATTGAGTTTTTATCGCTCGTTGACTTATACACTAGGAGCTTTATCGGTTTTATTGAGCATAGGTCTTTTTCTCGTTTTTAAAAAATTAAAAGATAGCCGTAATAACCAAGTTCAGTCAGTTTCATTTGATCTTACAACTCAAGAAGAAAAGGTTGCTGAACTTATCTTAAAAGATAAATCAAATAAAGAAATTGCTACTGAGCTCTTCATTTCACTAAATACAGTAAAGACCCACATCCGAAATTTGTATGGCAAGATGGAGGTTAGCAATCGCCGCGATTTCATTGAAAAATTTAAAAATCACCCTAGGGATTAGCCCTTATTTCGCCCCAGGTTTCCTTTAAAAAACTTTGCCTTCAAGATACTTTTGTTCAAAAACACGAATACCATGAACAAAAAATCAATCACGTTAAGCATCATGCTTGCATTTGGAGCAATGATATTTGCACAAACACAAAAGACAATTAAAGTAATTGTACCTCATAAAACCGACGAGGTTTACATTACTGGAAATCAAGAATCATTAGGAAACTGGAATCCAAAATCGGTTAAAATGGAGAGAGTTTCAGATTATGAACGTAGCATTACTACTGAATTAACTTTTCCTGCTGAGTTTAAATTCACTAAGGGTAGTTGGAATCAAGAAGGTATTGTAAATAAGCTTTACGACAATCCGAATCTAACATTAGCGAATGAAGATGCGAGAACCATATATTACATCAAAGGATGGTCTAATGAAACCAAAGCTGCGTCTTTGGGGTTGGACTATAATTTAGAATTTTTACCCTCCAAGTATGTAGTGGACGGACGCAAGATTCAGATTGCATTGCCCAAGAACTACAATCCTAAAAAACCCTATCCTGTTTTGTACATCACCGATGGCGGAACAACCAATTTTTCAACCACAAAAGAGTATCTGAAGATTCTTTCTGCAGAGTATAGTGAAATCGTTCCGGAAGCCATTTTGGTCGGAATCATACATGGAAAAAATGGTACGAACAGCAACAGAAACAAAGACTTAGATGTTTATTACAAAACTTCAGGTAAGAATTTCAAAGATTTCTTATTTAAAGAATTGGTGCCTCATATCAATAAGAATTACAGTACTTCAGGTTTCAATGTCATGATCGGCCACTCAAACGGAGCAGAATACAATCATTTTTTGTTATTGGAAAAAGACAACCCCTTTCGAGCATTTTTATCGATCTCTACGAACTTTTTTAATAGAAATGTACGCAGTGAAATGGGAGATTTTATGAAAAATTACGATGGAAAGCCCTTCTATTATTTTGTTTCAACAGGAACCTTCGATTCTCCCGACAGAACCGAGGCAGGCAATGATTACGAAAAGATTTACAATCAATTTAAAAATTCCAATATCGCTTTTCAAAAGAGGCATTACGAAAAAGGACATAATTCTATGGTGCCGGCCTCTTTATTTGATGGATTGCAATTTATTTTCAAAGATTACAACAACGCAATGCAATACAAAACCTTACAAGCTTATGAAGCCAATTATATAAAAGATCAAAAAGAAATCTATGGTCTAGAATTGCAATACAACATGGATCATATGGATAATTTCCTGTCGGCTATTTTTGATAATAATGATGAAAAGGGATTGGATGATTATTTAGCTTTCGTAGAAAGATATAAATTATGGAAGAATCATTTTATGAAAGAACCAGGTGGTTTGGATGCTGCGAACTGCGGAAATTTCTATTGGGTCATTGGCGCCTATGAGAAAAGCGCTACCCAATATCAGAAAGCATTTGAGCAACTAGCCGTAACGGTTGAACCTGCGGTTTTCTATTACAACCATCCAAAGATTTTAGAGAGTTTTAGAAAAAGTGATCAACACAATGCATTGATGGAGTTATTAGTTGAAAGTAGAAATAAATTATCGGCCAATCCACAATATTTAGGAGGTGACATTAAACATATGTTGTTGAAGTTGAACTACGAGATTGCAAAACTATCAAGCGAAAAAAAGCTCAATAGAAAGGAAGGGAAAAGGGCTTTGAAATATTGTAAAGACAATTATTTAAAAAACAGTCGATTCACTGAAAAAGAGTTGAATAGTCTTTAAAATCAAAAAACCCTTCACATTTCGTGAAGGGTTTTTTCTGTACTCAAGGTGGGAATCGAACCCACACTCCGAAACCGGAACTGGATTTTGAATCCAGCGCGTCTACCAATTCCGCCACTTGAGCATTTGGCATACCTTGATAAGGTATTTTTCGGATTGCAAATCTATGAAAAAGAAATAATAACTCGTCAAATAATTGCTACCTTTGTGTACTCTTTTTACAAAGAATTTAAATTTTTACTTCATGAGTGTTAGCAAACTTGAACCAAAGTTATTTGCATGCCAGCAAAGCATGGAATTGGCTAAAAAAATTGCAAAAGAATACAACGCACCTTTAGGAAACGTCATTACCACCAAATTTAGTGATGGAGAGTACCAACCAGCCTTTGAAGAGTCGGTACGAGGAAGACGCATCTTTATCATTGGATCTACTTTTCCACCAGCTGATAATTTGATGGAAATGCTATTGATGTTGGATGCTGCCAAAAGAGCTTCGGCAAGACACATCACAGCTGTGATGCCGTACTTTGGATGGGCAAGACAAGATCGAAAAGACAAGCCTAGAGTTGCTATTGGAGCAAAAATGGTAGCCAAAATTTTGGAAGCAGCAGGCGCTACACGAATCATGACGATGGATTTACACGCAGACCAAATCCAAGGATTTTTTGAAAGACCAGTTGATCACCTTTTTGCATCTACGATTTTCATGCCTTACGTCAATAGTTTGAATTTAGACAATTTGACCATCGCATCCCCAGATATGGGAGGGTCTAAAAGAGCCTATGCCTATTCAAAGCATTTGATGTCTGATGTTGTTATTTGTTACAAGCAACGTAAAAAAGCAAACGTAATTGGTCACATGGAATTAATAGGTGATGTTCAAGGGAAAAATGTCATCTTGGTTGATGATATGATCGATACGGGCGGTACCTTAACTCATGCGGCTAATTTAATGATGGAAAGAGGGGCCAAAAGTGTACGTGCCATTTGTACGCATCCTATCTTATCTGGCGAGGCTTACGAGCGAATTGAGAACTCTGGATTGACTGAGTTAATCGTTACAGATACTATCCCACTAAAAAAGAATATTTCTAAAATAAAAGTTGTATCTTGCGCGCCCTTATTCGCGGATGTAATGCATAAGGTGCAAGACAATACCTCGATAAGCGGACAATTTTTAATGTAAACAAATAATCGTAATGAAATCAATTACAATTGAAGGATCAAAAAGAGAAAGCGTAGGCAAGAAAGCAACGAAAGCCTTACGTAATGCTGATAAGGTTCCTTGCGTAATCTACGGAGGAGATCAGCCATTGCATTTTGCTGCAGAAGCAAAGTCATTTAGAAATTTGGTGTATACTCCAAACGTATATACTGCAAGTATTGAAATTGATGGAACTAAAATTCCAGCAATCTTACAAGACATTCAGTTTCATCCAGTATCTGATAAAATCTTACACGTAGATTTTTACAGATTGTTCGATGACAAGGAAGTGACCATGAACATTCCAGTTCGTTTGGTAGGGTCTTCGAAAGGTGTTATGAGTGGTGGGGCTTTGCGTCACAACATTCGTAAATTGAAAGTAAAGGCAATTCCAGCCAACTTACCTGATTTTATTGAAGCAGACATCACTGAGTTAGGAATCGGTAACAAATTATATGTTACTGAGCTGAAGAATGAGAAGTATACCATCTTACACCCAGACAACACCGTTGTTGCACAAGTAAGAATGTCTAGAAATGCTTCTAAGATTGAAGATGAAGCTGAAGAAGTAACTGAAGTAGCGGAATAAAACTCTTTGACTAGAAAATAAAAGCGTTACTTAGGTAACGCTTTTTTTATTTTTAATTTTACCAAATGTCTGTTTTTTCGTTCTTTAAAAAACTATTTGCAAAAGAAGATAGCACAACACCAAACATGAAAAAGTTATTAATTGTCGGGCTAGGGAATATTGGTGAAAAATATCACAATACACGTCACAATATCGGATTTAAGGTTCTTGATGAACTTGCTCGTGATCAGGACGTGAAATTTGAAACTCAAAAGCTTGGGGATCTCTGTGAATTTCGTTTCAAAGGGAAGAAATTCATCTTGCTAAAACCAAGTACCTACATGAATTTGAGTGGAAAATCTCTAAAATACTGGATGCAGCAAGAAAAAATAGTGCTGGACAATGTATTGGTGGTCACCGATGATATCAATATTGATTTTGGAACCATTCGCATCAAGTCCAAAGGCAGTGATGGAGGCCACAATGGTATGAAAGACATTCAGGAGAAATTAGGAACCAATAAATATCCGAGATTCCGTTTCGGAATTGGAAATGGATTTTCCAAAGGTCGTCAGGTAGATTATGTATTGGGCGAATGGTCTTCTGATGAAGAAAGTCAATTGATAGAAAGACTACCTGTAGCCACCAAAGCAATTCTTTCCTTTGGAACCGATGGTCTTAACAATACCATGAATAATTTTAATGGAAAATAATATTAAGTGATCAGTGATCAATTATCAATTATCAATGATCACTATTAAATGTTCATTGGTCATTGTTTACTGTTCATTGTCAGAAGCAAACCACTCTGCAAAGGAAGTTTCTGTTTCTTGAAGCTTGATGGCGAATAGTTTGATGTTGGATGGCAATCTTCTTTTGATTTTTTCGGCAAAATCAATGACCATCATTTCGCTAGTTGGTTGATAATCAACTAATAATACATGGTGTCCTCTCTTTTTCAATTCATGTGCCAATTCCACATGAGGTGTATTTTTATTAAAAACCGTGGCATGATCGAACAAATCAACAATTTCTTCTTTCACAATCTTCTTTAAATCACCAAAGTCAATCACCATTCCGTATTTCACATTCGAATTATCACCGATAGGAGTGCCAGTTACGGTCACCGATAATTTGTAGCTGTGTCCATGAACATTTTTACATTTCCCATCATAACCATAGAGTGCATGTCCGGTTTCAAAACTAAATTGCTTGGTGATTCTAATTGTGCTCATGAGTTGTCTTAAAGTCGCGTCAAAAATAGTAATATCTTGCTAATATCAATCCATTAAATAGTTGGATAATACGTCGGCAATTTTTCGGTTGTCTGATAATTGCGGAATCTTATTTTGGCCTCCAAATTTTCCTATGGATTTCATGTATTCATGAAAGCCACCCTTTTGTACTTTTCGGATCACCAAGGGCTTTAAAATTTTACCTTCTATCAAATCGAAATAGTAAATGTTTTGTTTTTGCATGGAAGCATCTATTTTTTTCGCAAACTCATTGATATCATGCGGTTCGTCTACAAATTCAATAAACCACTCGTGATAGGGCAATCCTTCTCCTGGATTCACCTGTGGCGCTACCGTAAATTCGCTAACCGTTACCGATGACCCGTCAATCGCATCATTCAAAGCTTTTTCGACTTCTTTACCAATGACGTGTTCACCAAATGCAGAGATAAAATGCTTGATCCTACCAGTTACCTTTATTCGATAAGGACTTAAGGAAGTGAACTCCACTGTATCGCCAATATTGTACCCCCAAAGACCGGCAGTAGTATTTAGAATAATCACATAATTCACACCAAGTTGCACATCTTTCAAGGAGATTCGAGTCGGATTTTCATCGAAAAATTCATTGGCTGGAATGAACTCATAAAAGATTCCCGAATCTAGTTGCAATAGCATTCCCAATGCTGTTAGCGAATCTTGGTAGGCAATGAATCCCTCTGAAGCTGGATACAATTCGATGTAGTCGATCTTTTTTCCAATGATGGATTCAAACTTATTCTTATAAGGAGCAAAGTTGACTCCTCCATAAATGAAGAAGTTGAAATTCGGAAAAATCTCACTGATTTTCTTTCCTGTTTTTGCTTCAAGCTTTTCGAAATACATTTGTACCCAAGAAGGAATACCGCTGATAACGGTCATGTCTTCATTGATAGTCTCTTCCACAATGGCATCTACCTTCGTATCCCAATCTTCAATGCAATTGGTTTCCCAACTAGGCAATCTGTTTTTCTGTAAGTATTTGGGTACATAGTGTGCCACAATTCCGCTTAAGCGGCCCAATTGAACTCCATTTTTGTCCTCCAACACAGGACTTCCTTGCAAGAAGATCATTTTACCATCTACAAAGTCGGCATTGTTTTTTTCAGCAATGTAAAACAACAAGGCATTGCGTGCTGCTTTGATATGTGTTGGCATCGATTCTTTGGTAATCGGGATGTATTTGGCACCCGAGGTAGTTCCCGATGTTTTGGCAAAATAGATGGGTTTACCTTTCCACAAGACATCAGATTCACCAGCAACAATTCGGTCTACATAAGGCCGCAAACCTTCGTAATCGTTGACAGGGACCTGCTTTTTGAAATCCTCGTAAGAACGGATACTATTGAAATGGTGATCTTTTCCAAAGGCCGTTTGATTTCCAGTGCGAATTAAATGATCAAATACCTTTTGTTGGGTTTCCAGGGGCTTATTGGCCCATTTCCGAACTTTTTTAGTGATATATTTTGCAAAAGGTACCGCAAAAAACGACTTGATACTCATTAGTTGAAATCGATAAAAGTTGTTGGGTTTACAGGGTAACCACCACTCCATAGTTCGAAGTGTAAATGAGGACCTGTAGTGAGCTCTCCCGTAGATCCCACCGATGCAATTACCTCACCAGATTTTACCAAATCTCCCTGCTCTTTTAATAGCATCCCGTTGTGTTTGTAGACAGATACAAAGTTGTTTTCGTGTTTGAGAATAATCACATATCCTGTACTTGTAGTCCATTCTGAAAAGATAACCGTTCCGTCTGCAACAGCCTTTACAGGCGTTCCTGTTTTGGCAACAATATCGATGGCAAAATGCTTTGCATTGGAATCGAAGTTCTGAGAGATGCTTCCGGTAACTGGAGCAAAAAACACGTTGGTAATTGCCTTGTTCTGGATGTTTTCAATAGGAAAACGATCTTCACTTTCAATCTTTTCACGGAAAAGAGAATCTTCGCGAGAGGCGTTTAACAGACTATCATTAATGATAATCTTCCGTGTTTCTAGTTGAATGGAATCTATTTTTTCAGGTTCTAAAGTTCCGGTAAGAATGGGCTGGATTGCCTGAGTAAAACTCTTCAAATTTGCCAATTCCACACTGATGGAATCCGCTTTTAGTGTTGCCTTCAAAGCTTGACTTCGAAGTTTAGTAGAAGCATAACCAGGAATGTATTCTTTTAAAGGTGTGAATGCAATTAGCAAGATAGTGCCCACAATTAATAGGATGGAAAATAGTCCGCCCAAAACAAAAACATTCAACCTTGTCAATTTCAAAGAGAACCGTTCTTCAAAGGTTTCTTCGTTCAACATCACCAATCGGTATTGGTGTGTTAATTTGTGTTTGAGTTTCTGTTTTAAGGGTTTTTTCTCCACGATGAACAGCTATTGAGACAAATATACAACGAATTACAATCGAAACTATTTCCTGTAAAAATTCATTTCATCGATGTATTGCCATACTTTTTCGGGCAATAAAGGAATCACATTCTTGCCATTGGCAATTCCTTTGCGAATCATGGTCGAAGAGATTTCAATGATTGGAGCGTCTACATGGGTAATTTTTGGGTGGTTGTCAAATTGTTCTGGTACCTTCCCTTCAGAAATTCTAGGGTAAGTAAATACGTGATGGTCTTCCAAAATAACCTCATAGTTCTTCCACTTGTGAAAGCTTTTTAAATTGTCGGCGCCCATAATAATTGAAAACTGATGACCTTCGTATTTCTCGGAGATATAGGCTAAGGTATCAATGGTATAGTTGGGTTCTGGCAGGCCAAACTCGATGTTTGAGACTTTCAGGGAATCGTAGTTTTCGGTAGCCAAATAGGCCAATTCGTAACGTTGATGATTGTCCAATAAGCTTTTTTTCTTTTTAAAGGGACTCTGAGGTGTTACCACAAACCAAACTTCATCAAGATCAGAATATTCTACCAAATGATTGGCTATGATCAAATGACCAACGTGAATAGGATTAAAAGATCCGAAAAACAACCCAATATTTTTCATTCTATTCTGTAATTCCTATAAAATTTGAAACCAATTCTTCAGCCTCTTTTAAAGCTACTTCCAAATCGTAGTTCTTGATGACTTTATCAAACTGAGGGGCGGTGGCTAGTTCAACGGAAGCCTTGGCAATTCGCATGTTGATTTTATCATCGCTTTCTGTCTTCCTTTTCTTCAAACGTATTTTGAGTTCGTCTACACTTGGTGGCTTCACAAATACGGCCAAAGTCCGCTCTGGGAATTTCTTCTTAATGCGCAGTCCTCCAACTACATCAATATCAAAAATAACGTGCTTTTTCAATGACCAAATGCGCTCTACTTCCGTCTTCAAAGTACCGTAGAAATTATCGCGATACACTTCTTCCCACTCCAAAAACTCATCATTTTTGATTTTGTTTTTAAACTCCTTTAGCGAAATGAAATAGTAATCAGATCCGTCTTTTTCTTCTCCTCTAGGTGCTCTGGAGGTTGCTGAAATGGAAAAGGCTAAATTGAGTTTTTCTTGACTCAATAAATGTCTTACGATGGTGGTCTTTCCCGATCCTGAAGGTGCCGAAAAAACAAAGAGTTTTCCTTTAAAATCGCTCATTACAATACGTTTAATACTTGTTCTTTGATTTGCTCCAATTCATTCTTCATTTGAATGACCACTTTTTGCATCGGCGCAAAATTTGCTTTCGCTCCGGTGGTGTTGATCTCCCGTCCCATTTCTTGGGTAATGAATCCGAGTTTTTTACCATTCGATTCCGGAGTATCCAAGGTCTTTTCAAAATATTCTAAGTGACTTCTCAAACGAACCTTTTCTTCGTTAATGTCGAGCTTTTCTAGATAGAACAATACTTCTTGTTCAAAACGGTTGCGATCCAGTTGGTTTTTCGCTCTGATTTCTTCCACCGTATTTTCAAGTCTAGTTCTGATTCCCTGTAGTCTTTCTTCATCAAGGCTGATGACTTTTTCTAAAAGTGATTTTATGGTGCTTACCCGATTTTTAAAATCGGCCTCCATGGCTTTGCCTTCTTCGGTGCGGTACTCAATGAGTTTTGAAATCACCTCATTGATGCCTTCACTAATAATTTTCCATTCTTCCTCGTCCAATTCTTCACGTTCTGTTCGTAAAGCATCTGGCATGCGAACTGCCATTTGTAATAACTCCACGTCGTTGGTGTTTCCAGATTGAACAATGTTTCGTAATTGTTGCATGTAATCCTTAACAAGAGCGCTGTTGATGGAAGTCAAACTTTCATCGGCCGTCATTTCTACATAAATAGAGAAGTCAATCTTCCCTCTTTTTAAATGCGTAGAAATGGTTTTGCGAACCTCGAGTTCCTTCTCTTTGTAGTATCCAGGAATCCGAACATTTAAATCCAAATTCTTACTGTTGAGCGATTTTAATTCTAAGGTGATTTTTTTTGTAGAAAGTTGAATGGTTTTTTTACCATAACCCGTCATCGATTGAATCATAACATACAATTAGTTTCACCACAAAGATAGTTTATCTTTGATTTGGTTTAGTATCTTTATCTTATGATTGTTCACAACCTCGAAAAACAGGCAACAGTTCTAAACGCATTTCTTAGTCAAATTAGAGATGAATCCGTTCAAAAAGATCGACTTCGATTCCGGAAAAATATCGAACGTATTGGTGAAATTATTGCCTTTGAGCTCAGTAAATCCCTTTCCTTTGAAGATGCTGAAATCCAAACACCTCTTGGTGCAAAGCAAATGTTGTTACCCCAAGATGATTTGGTGATTTGTTCGGTGTTAAGAGCGGGAATTCCTTTACACAATGGTCTATTGAATTATTTCGATGATGCTGGCAGTGCTTTTATTTCTGCCTATAGAAAGCACAAGGATAATTCTGATGATTTTGAGATTGTTGTCGAATATTTTGCTTCGCCTGATTTGAATGGGAAGACCTTAATTTTAGCAGATCCAATGCTGGCGACGGGGCAATCTTTGGTAGCCGTGTCGAAGGCCTTGCAGAAATATGGTCGTCCAAAGAGGATCTTCATCGCTTCGGTGATCGCTTCAGAAGCCGGAATAGCTTATGTCCAAAAACACTTTCCAGAGGATACAATTTTGCTTGTGGCATCGGTAGATTCTGAATTGAATTCAAAAGGTTATATCATCCCTGGTTTGGGTGATGCTGGAGACTTGGCTTTCGGACCTAAATTATAGGTAAAAAGCATATCCGACTCCCATTAAAAAGAGCAGGTAAAAAAGGACATCCTTGGCTATTCTTTTCTCAATTAATTCGATGCCATTGGCAATGATGACAGTTGCAGGAAAAAGGGTATAAACCAAATTAAAATTGGATTTATTGGGTAGTAAAATCACAATGATGACTACCACTAAAAAGTGAAATAGAAGCAAGAGCCAATTTCTTCGGAAGGTATTTTTAAACGTAAGAGTAAATGGCGATTTCACAATCAATGAAATGAGTGTCATACCTAGAACTACCCAAATGAAATAACTAAGTTTTCCAGTCATAAAGAACGACAAATCCCATTGGTATTTTTCTATTTGAAGACTTTCGAAAACAGGTATGGTCCCATACCAAGCATGATAAGCATAGGCGATGATGATGGGTGCCAGAAACCCTGCTATGTGAGAGACAATGGTATGAACCGTTAGTTTTTGATGTACCAAAATGGCAATGATGATGAGCAGCCAGAAGATGATAAAAATGGGTTGAATCAAAGACAGAATAGCCAACCAAAAACCAGCATCAAATAGCTTTTGGAGTACATTTTTTGATGATTTTAAACTGTAGATTTTTCGCAAAAACAAAAGCTGTAAGAGTAACAACAAGGGCCCTTGATAGTCGAACGGATTGTCCAATAAAACCAGTAAGAATAGCGTGAATAGATAAAAGGCATAGGCATTGTCGTAGGTCAGGTTATTTTTCCCAATCACAAAGTTGAAAAAGAAAAAGACGGCTGCATACAGAACAACATTAAGAATAATGGACCAACCGGAAATTGCTTCGTTTGTGATGTCGGTACTTCCAAAAAAAATCAAGGAAAAATAAAGGATGAAAAAAAAAGCAACCAGAACAACAAAAATAATGGGCTTAGTTTTGTCTAAAAAATTGGCTAACATTTAATTGTTTTCTTACTTTTGCGATGTAAAGATAATTAAGTTATGATAGCAGGCAACATATTTAAATGGATCGGAAGTTTATTTACTGAAGTTTTGTTTTTACCATTTGAATTTCTTCGTTTATCAATTGCTACTGCCGACTTTGGGTGGTGGACTTCCAACCTTATCAACTGGGGATTCTTAGGGATTCTTCTAGTACTTTTTGCCTATTGGATGAAAGAATCCAAAAGATTCATCGAAGAAGGTACTGAAGACCGCGCATAATTACTACCATACATTTTGGGAAGCAAAAACAAATTAAAGCGTTTCAAAGAAAATGAAACGTTCGCTAATGTTATACAACCTACAAGACAAGAGGTTGTTGATGGCTTCTCTTTAAAAGGGAAATGGCAATCTCATTTTAACAATCAGAACCCAATCGTTTTAGAATTGGGATGCGGTAAAGGGGAATATACCATTGCACTCGCTCGGAAAAATCCGGATAAAAATTTTATCGGAATAGATATTAAAGGGGCTCGATTTTGGCGAGGAGCGAAAACCGCCTTGGAGGAAAATTTATCCAATGTTGCTTTTTTAAGAACCCAAATAGAACTCATCGATTTGCTTTTTGCGGCCAAGGAAGTTGATGAAATTTGGATTACTTTCCCAGATCCACAAATCAAATACAAGCGCACCAAGCATCGTTTGACCAACCAAGCATTTTTGGAAAAATACGAATCCATTTTAAAGGAAGACGGATTTGTAAACTTGAAAACCGATAGTGAATTTCTACACGGATATACCTTGGGGTTACTTCATGGCCTAGGACTTGAAGTTGACTACGCCAACCACAACGTATATCACAATTCTGGCGCTCCGGTTGAGGTGACAGAGACCCAAACTTTTTACGAAAAAATGTTTTTGGCTGAAAATAAGGCAATTACGTATTTGCGATTTCAGTTTAAAAAAGTGAAAAAGTAAAAGTCTAAAACTCTGTTTTTCAGATAATTAATAAATCATCATTTCTGTATATTCAACAAAAGGGCGTTTTTTTTGTAGAAAACGTAATTTTCGCCCTTTAAAACTAAAGACTTCTAAAATTATTTTGCTATTTTGCGTGTTATTTAACAAATTAATTCAAATTATGTCAAAAAGATTATTATTCATTGCTTTTCTGCTCTTGGGTAGCGTAGCTATGGTTGCTCAAACCACGGTTACTGGTACAATTAAAGACGCAGGCTCAGATGAACCTTTACCAGGGGTAAATATTAAGGTTGAAGGCAAGGCTATCGGGACCAACACGGATTTCGATGGAAAATTTGTTTTGAAAACTTCATCCGTTAGCCCACCATTTAATCTAGAGATTTCATTGTTGGGATATAAATCTCAAGTGGTGCAGGTTACAAAAAACAATCAGGTAATTAATATTTCTTTATCTGAAAATGAAACTTCTCTTGATGAGATCGTTGTTTCTGCATCGAGAACACCAGAACGTATCATGGAATCTCCGGTTTCAATTGAACGTATGGACATCAGAATGATCAAAAACACCTCAGCTCCATCGTTCTATGATGGTTTAGAGAATTTAAAGGGAGTTGATATCAATACCAACTCGTTAACCTTTAAGTCGGTAAACACCAGAGGTTTCGCCACATTTGCAAACACGAGATTCATGCAGTTGGTTGATGGTATGGACAATTCATCTCCAATGTTGAACTTCGCAATTGGAAACTTATTGGGGATGTCTGAATTGGATGTGAATACGGTGGAATTACTTCCTGGTGCTTCTTCTGCACTTTATGGTGCGAACGCATTTAACGGTATTATGTTCATGAGAAGTAAGAGTCCTTTTGACAATACTGGTATCAGTGTTTCTTTGAAAACAGGATTTACCATTCAAGATGCTGCAGGAGACAACCGTTATGACGACTTCAACCTTAGAATGGCGCACAAGTTTTCTGATAAGTTTGCTGCAAAAGTTTCTTTGGCTTACCTAGACGGTGTTGAATGGCATGCAGTTGACTACAGAAATACAAGAAACGGTCGTTGGATTGCTGGTGATCGTACCTCTGATAGAAACTATGACGGTCTAAACGTTTATGGTGATGAGGTTTCTACCAATATTAGAGGAGTTGCTCAAACCTTAGAAGGATTAGGGCTTATTCCTAATGGAGCTTCTGCTTTGATTCCAAGTGAAAACATCAGTAGAACTGGTTATGACGAGCGTGACCTAATGTCTTATGAGGCAAAAAGTGTGAAGTTCTCAGGTATGTTGAACTACCGTCCGTTTGGTGATGAAAGTTTGGAAGTTATCTGGAACTCTAAGTTCGGTACAGGTAACACCATTTACCAAGGAACAAACAGATACAATATTCAGAACTTCTTCTTAGGCCAGCATAAACTTGAGGTTGTTGGTGACAATTTCTTCGTAAGAGGTTATATGACCACTGAAGATGCAGGAGATTCTTTCGATACTCGTTTTGCTGCAATCAACATCAACAGAGCGTGGAAAGATGACAACACTTGGTTCGGACAATATGTTGGAGCTTACTTACAAGGCACATTGGCTGGTTTGAACTCAGACCAAGCACATAACTTGGCAAGAACTACGGCAGAATCAGGAAGATTAATTCCTGGTACTCCAGGTTTCCAAGCAGCTTTCGATAGAGTAACTGCAGATCCAGATTTAATTACAGGATCTAAGTTCCAAGATAATACGAAATTGTATCATGTAGATGCAAACTACAACTTAAGAGATGTTATTGATTGGGCAGAATTCCAAGTTGGTGGTTCTTACCGTTTGTATTCGTTAAACTCTAACGGAAGTATATTTACAGATTACGACGGTCCAATCGACTACGATGAATTTGGTATTTACACCCAAATGCAAAAGAAATTTATGGAAGAAGATCGTTTGAAATTAACGGCTTCTATCCGTTATGATAAAGCTCAAAACTTTGACGGAAACTTCTCTCCAAGAGTATCGTTAGCCTATGCTGCAGGAGAAAATAAAAATCAAAACTTCAGAGCTTCTTTCCAAACAGGTTTTAGAAACCCAACTACACAAGATCAGTATATCGGATTAAACGCTGGTAGAGCTTATCTAGTAGGTTCTGCTCCAGACAACTTAGATAGATATGTAACCAACCCATTAACGGTAAGTGGTGCAGGTCAGTTATTAGGTGGCTTAGGAGCAACTACAAGAGTTTCTGGTAGATTGGCTTATGAGAATGCATTCTCTGCATCCTCTGTAGTTGCAGGAACACCAACAGCGATTAACGTTGACTTGGTTGCACCAGAGCGTGTAACTGCTTGGGAGGTTGGATATAGAGGATTGGTTCCAGTTGGTGAAAAGAACATCACCATTGATGCAAGCTTTTACTATAACAGTTATGAAGACTTTATTGCAGGTAAGAACGTAATTGTACCATTCTATGGTAACACGAATTTGTCTGATACAGCTCCAATCGGACCTGGAGGTGCTCCAGTTCCATTAGCATTGGCTGCTTTGGCAAATGGTGACTTTACCGCTTTCCAAACCTATACAAACTCAGCGGCAGATATTAATTCTTATGGTGCGACTATTGGAATTAATACCAAGATTTTAGGAGGTTTCGATTTCGGAATCAACTATACGTATGCAAAGTTTGATTTTGATCAGTCTACTGATCCTGATTTTGAAGCAGGATTCAATACTCCAGAGCACAAAGTAAAAGTTCAATTCGGTAAGAACGACTTGTTCGAAAACTTCGGATTTAACTTTAACGCAAGATGGCAGAATGAATTCTTATGGGAATCTACTTTCCACGATGGTATGGTAGATGCGCGGACTGTATTAGACATGCAGGTTAACTACAGAATTCCAAGCTTGAAATCTGTAATTAAATTAGGAGGTTCTAACTTAACTGGTGAAGAGTTCTTTAGTGCACCTGGTGTTGGAGCAATTGGTTCTCAGTACTACTTATCTTGGACAATTAATAATTAATAAAAACGACATTTATGAAAAGTATTAAATATATAGTTATATTATTCTTATCCATTGGGTTTTTCAGATGTACCCCACCAGATAATGACATACCTGTTGTTCCTGCAGAAGCAGTACCAGTGGTTCCATTAAGCACCACAGGATTAGATTTCTCTAATTACGTTTCCTTAGGAGCTTCTTTTACAGCTGGTTTTACAGATGGTGCCTTGTTTCAAGCAGCACAAACCAATTCGTTCCCAAATATTTTGGCAGGTAAATTTAAAATGGCCGGTGGTGGCGACTTTAACCAGCCGATGATGAATGATAACATTGGTGGATTGCTTTTAGGAGGAAATCCGATTCAAGCACCAAGATTATACTTTAATGGAGCGGGGCCAGTTCGTTTGGCAGCTACTCCAACCACAGAAGTAACAACGCCAGTATCAGGTTCTATCAATAACTTCGGTGTACCGGGAGCAAAGAGTTTCCATTTAGTAGCACCTGGATACGGTAGCTTACAAGCATTAGCTGTTGGAGCAGCCAATCCTTACTATGTAAGAATGGCATCTGCACCTACGGCTACGGTATTAGGAGATGCAATGGCAACGAATCCTACTTTCTTTACTTTATCTGAAATCGGAGGTAATGATGTATTAGGTTATGCTACTTCAGGTGGATCTGGAGTTGACCATAATGTTACCGGTAACTTAGATCCTTCAACTTATGGAGGAAATGACATTACAAATGCAGCTGTATTTGGAAGCGTTTTTTCGAACATGGTAAGTACACTTACTGCTGGTGGAGCTAAAGGAGTTGTAGCAAACGTGCCTTACATTACTGATTTGGCCTACTTTACTACAGTACCTTACAATGCTATTCCATTAGATTCTGGAACTGCAGCACAATTGAATGCTGGTTTTGCTCAGTACAACGCTACCTTAGACCAAATTCTTGCAGCAAAAAATGCAAACTTGTTCCCAGCGCCTGTAATGGCTTTGTTAGCAAACTTTGATCAAGCAGAGGTTGACAAGAGAAAAGTGAACTACGCAACTGGTCAGAATGCTGTCTTAATCTTAGACGAAAACTTAACGGATTTAACCATCTTCGGTGCTCCATTAGTAAACATGAGACCTGCAACGGCAGATGATTTAATTGTATTGCCTGCGGCTTCAGTTCTTGGAACTGTAGTAGGTGGTAACCCAACGCAAATCAATGGAGTTTCTGTACCATTGGCTGACAACTGGGTGTTAACTCCAGAAGAGCAAACAGCGGTTAAAGATGCTACTGACGCTTACAACGCAACTATTGAAGCTGTTGCAAATGCGAATCCAAATGTTGCTTTAGTAGACTTTAAAGGAGTATTACAAGAAGCATCTACGGGGATTGTATTCGACAATTACACCATGACAACACAATTGGTTGTAGGTGGTTTGATTAGTTTGGATGGAGTTCACTTAACAGCAAGAGGATATGCGTTAATGGCGAATAAAATTTTAGAAGCTATTGATAATGGTTTCGGATCTAACTTCATGCAGGCTACAGATGGTCTTGCAACAGCGGGGGACTATCCAACCAATTATTCTCCAATGTTGCGTTAATCCAACACAACACATAGAATCAAAAAAAGCTAAGAGAAATCTTAGCTTTTTTTATTTATAATAACATCATCTTGGCCTTTTGGAGGGCCTCAATGAAGAGGTCTATTTCTTCTTTGGTATTGTAAAATGAAAAGGAAGCTCTTACCGTTCCTGGAATTTTGTAGAAATCCATAATCGGTTGGGCACAGTGATGTCCTGTCCTTACTGCTATACCCAATTTATCTAAGATGGCTCCGATATCATAAGGATGTATTCCTTTGATATTGAATGAAATCACTGAGGTTTTCTCAAGAGAATCACCGTAGATTTTTAAATCATCAATGGCATTGAGTTTTTCGTTGGCGTAAGCCAAAAGTTCGGCTTCATAAGCGTGAATATTTTCAAATCCGACTGAATTCATATAATCCAGTGCAGCCCCGAAGGCAATTCCGCCACAAATATTTGGAGTCCCTGCTTCAAACTTGTGAGGCAATCCGGCGTAAGTTGTTTTTTCGAAAGTAACGGTCTCAATCATTTCGCCTCCTCCTTGGTACGGAGGTAACTTTTGAAGCCATTCTTCTTTACCATATAGCATTCCCACTCCCGTTGGACCACATAATTTATGGGCCGAAGCAACATAGAAATCCACATCCAACTCTTGAACATCTGGCTTTATATGAGGAGTCGCTTGGGCACCATCAATCAGTACTGCAGCTCCTACCTTATGAGCCGCTTCTATTATTTCCTCGATAGGATTGATGATCCCTAAGGCGTTCGAAACATGATTGCAAAAAACCAGTTTTGTTTTGGAGTTCAATAGGTCGTGAAAAACACTCATTTCTAACTGACCACTTTCGGTCATTGGGATGACTTTTAAAACAGCTCCTGTTTTTTCGCAAAGCATTTGCCAAGGCACAATATTCGAATGGTGTTCGAGGGCAGAAACAATAATTTCATCATCCTTCTGAATAAGAGAAGCAAATCCAGAGGCGATCATGTTAATTCCGTGCGTAGTCCCCGAAGTCAAAATAATCTCATAGGGCTTTGCCGCATTGAAATGTTTTTGAATCGTAATTCGTGCTTCTTCATATTTGTCAGTGGCTTCCTGACTCAACGTATGTACTCCTCTGTGGATGTTTGCATTGTAGTTTTGATAGTAATCAACGATGCAATCAATAACAACTTGTGGAGTCTGCGAAGTAGCCGCATTATCAAAATAAATCAAGGGTTTTCCATGTACTTTACGTTCAAGTATTGGAAAATCTTTTCTTATTTCTTTGGCGTTTAACATAGTCAACTATTGAGCGAACAAAGATACGCCATGTTTTTTATAAAGTATCGTTAAACTGATTTGGAATATAAGTATCTTTAATGGCCTTATTTTTTATTATGAAGTATATCGCTAGAGTACTATTACTCATCATTACCGTCCTTTTATTTTATGTTGTATTCAGTTATCCTAAACTCAATATTCTTGCAGGCTATTCGGCCAAAAGTATGGCTTCCTCGGTATTCGTAGCCAATAGGTCCGCTGAGTTTACCGACGCCAATGATAACAATTTTGATCTGGTTGCCTATGGGAATGATCGGGTTGACCTGGAAGCTAAAGTGGCCTATGCCGATGCTTTTAAATTGCTTACTAGAAAAGGGTTCTACAGGGAAGGATTGGGAACGGTTTTGGCTCTAAAGGATGAAGATATTTCAAAGGAATATGCTAGTCCAAAGCGAAACAAAAAACTTATTGAGAAGCCTTATCCCTTCGGTCATCAAACTCCAGTGGATACGATATTTGAGAATGTTGATTATGACAAGCTTAATGCCGCGTTGGATGGGTTGTTCGACCCAAAGAACAAAACCAGGGGTGCTGTGGTGATTTACAAGGACCATCTTCTTACAGAACGTTATGCAGACGGTTATGATAAGAATTCCAAAATGCTTGGTTGGTCCATGACCAAGAGTATTACCAGTACCGTTTTCGGAATACTCCAATATCAAGGTAAGCTCAACGTATTTGAAAAGGCACCGGTTTCAGCATGGCAGAACGATGAGCGCAGAGAAATAACCATTCATAACTTGTTGCAAATGAACTCAGGATTGGAATGGGACGAAGATTACAACAACATTTCCGATGTTACGAAGATGTTGTTTTTAGAGCGCGATATGACGCAATTGCAAGTAAAAAAACCATTTGTAGGCAAACCCAACGAGACTTGGTATTACTCCTCAGGAACAACAAACCTTCTGTCTGGGATATTCAGAAAGCAATTTGATACCCATCAGGCTTACTTGAACTATTGGTATGCCGAGTTGATTGATAAAATCGGAATGCATTCTATGGTGTTAGAAGCCGATTTAGCAGGCAACTATGTTGGTTCCTCATATTCTTGGGCAACACCTCGAGATTGGGCCAAATTTGGCTTGTTATACCTGCACAATGGACAGTGGAACGGAGAAGTTCTCTTTGATGAAAAATGGGTGGATTATGCCACGATGCCAACACCGAGTTCTAATGGAAGGTATGGGGCGCAAATCTGGTTGAACAAAGGAGGTTTTCACAAAGGTGTCCCAACATCCATGTATTCCTTCAATGGATATCAAGGGCAAAATGTGTTTATTTTTCCGGATCAAGATTTGGTGATTGTTCGAATGAGCTTGACTGAAAATGCCGATGTGGATGGCTTCCTTAAAGGAGTGCTTAGTTCAATAAAACAGTAGAATATTACTTGTTAAAAGCATTCCAACCTTGGGCTTTTAGCGCAATTTCTTGGTTGGCACGAGTGATCAATTGTAGTCCCTGATTTTCCTTGGTAATGTGACCAATAACCGTCAAATTTGGATTTCCTTTGATTTTATCGTAATCTGAAATGGAGATGGTAAATAGCAATTCGTAATCTTCCCCACCACTTAAGGCCACCATGGTAGAATCCAAATTAAATTCTTCACAAGTTGAAATTACCTGCGGATCCAAGGGCAGCTTTTCTTCATATATTTTACAACCTACTTTGCTTTGGGTAGCAATATGAAAAAGTTCCGACGACAAACCATCGGAAACATCCATCATTGCGGTTGGTTTTACATCCAGTTCTTTGAGCAACCTTGGAATATCTTTCCGCGCTTCGGGCTTGAGCTGTCGTTCAATAACGTAGGTATATCCTTGCAAATCTGGCTGATTGTTCGGATTTACCTCAAAAACTTGTTTTTCGCGCTCCAATACTTGGAATCCTAAATAAGCGCCTCCCAAATCACCACTCACAACAATCAAGTCGGTGGGTTTGGCACCATCTCGATACACAATGTCTTCTTTGTTAGCCTTACCAATGGCGGTAACTGAAATCAACATTCCTTTGGTGGAAGAAGAGGTGTCACCTCCAATAAGATCTACATTATAAGTATCACAAGCCAACTGAATTCCAGCATACAATTCTTCAAGAGCTTCTAGGGTAAAACGATTGGAAACGGCTATGGAAACAGTGATTTGCTCGGCATCTGCATTCATGGCATATACGTCCGACAAGTTTACCATCACGGCTTTATAGCCAAGGTGTTTGAGTGGCATGTAAGACAGATCAAAATGAACTCCTTCAACCAACAAATCTGTGGTGATCACAGTTTCTTTGTCGGATGCCGATAATACGGCAGCGTCATCGCCAATACCTTTTATCGTGGTTGTTTTTTTAAGCGAAAAAAACTGAGTCAGATGCTCAATTAATTTAAACTCTCCTAACTCCGATAAAGAAGTTCTTCCTTGATTTTTGTCTTCAAACATGCTGCAAAAATAGATAATTTACCTCTGGATTTAACAATAAAAAGCACCTTTAATTGTTATCTTTGTTAGTGTTGATAGTGGTTTTGAACTGATTAATAATACCCACCCATGAAGAAATTTTTCCTTTTATTACTTGTTGTATTAAGTGCTTGTGGTCATCTCGATGACATTGACGAGGCAAATAATAACAACTCAAATAACAATACCAACAACCCACCCGTAACTTCTAATATTGAAGCACCATGTGAGAATGGTTTTGCGGGCGTATTTCCTTGTAGTGGGTATGATTTGGTAGCTTCTTTGACTTTGCGTGAGCTTAATACCACGGCTGTTAGTTCTTTAAGTGGTAACGACTCATGGGGTTGGACCGACCCTATTACGGGTAAAGAGTATGCCTTGGTTGCCTTGAACACTGGGACTTCTTTTGTAGACATCAGTACTCCAGAAACTCCTGTTGTACTCGGATTTTTACCGACCGCCACATTGAATAGTGACTGGCGTGACGTGAAGGTATTCAACAACTTTGCCTTCATTGTAAGTGAAGCAGCAGGTCATGGGATGCAAGTTTTTGATTTGACTCGCTTGCGAAATGTTGCCAATCCACCTGAGATTTTCACAGCGGATACCAATTATTCGGGTTTTGGAAATGCTCACAATATTGTGATTAATGAAGCTTCGAGTTATGCCTATGCCGTGGGGACTACCACTTTTGCAGGCGGTCCACATATCATCGATATTCAAGATCCAATGAATCCAGTGGCAGCAGGTGGTTATGCTCAAGACGCTTACTCACACGACGCACAAGTAGTTACCTATAACGGTCCGGATCCAGACTATCAAGGAAGAGAAATATTAATTGGATCTAATGAAACCAAAGTGGCTATTGTTGATGTTACCGATAAAAACAATCCGGTTCAAATTTCAACTATTAATTACGCAAATATTGGCTACACCCACCAGGGTTGGTTTACAGAGGATATGAAGTACTTCCTATTAGGAGATGAATTGGATGAACTACGTTTCGGTGGAGAAACGAGAACCATCGTCTTTGATTTTACGGATTTAGACAATCCGACTTTTCACATGGAATATGAAGGTCCAACTGAGGCAATTGATCATAACGGATATGTAAAAGATAATCTATTCTACATTGCCAATTATACAGCAGGAGTTCGAATAGTAGATATTTCAGACATTGAGAATCAGAACATGACAGAAGTTGGGTTCTTTGATACCCATCCCGTAAAGAATAGTGCAGCCTTTAGTGGTGCATGGAATGTTTATCCGTATTTCGATAGCGGCAATATCATTATCAGTGATATTGAAGGCGGACTCTTTATCATTCGAAAATCACAATAACACCCTCCAATGACAAGAAAAGCCCTATTCATAGTTATTTTTATGACGGTTCTTTCTTGTCGAAACGAAGATCTACACCTTTTTGATAACTTCTCAAGGTTTGGTATTACGAAGGTTCAAACCAATGGAGGATCATTGAATGATGGTTATCAATCCATCGTGTCAACCAATGATGGAGGTTATGCCTTACTTGGATTTACGCAGAGCAATGACTTTGATATTCAAACCAAATCTGATATTTCGTACGATTTTTGGCTTTCCCGATATGCTTCAGATCACACCCTCCAATGGAGCAAGACCTATGGAGGTTCGGGTGATGATCGAGGCTCGGATATAGTAGCAACTTCAGACGGAGGCTTTGCTATTTTAGGCTTCAGTACAAGCAGTGACGGCGATGTTCGAACCAACAATGGAATTCGTGACTTTTGGGTGATGAAAACAGATGCGCAAGGGTCTATTCAATGGCAAGAAACTTTTGGTTTTTCGGGAAGTGATTACGGTGTTTCCTTGATTGAAACCAAAGACAACGGACTCTTATTGGCTGGTGTTTTGGATGTAACAGCATCTGGTGGACAAGGGAATTCCAAGTCTGCTAGTAGACATGCTGGAGGTGATTTCTGGGTGATTAAGTTGGCCCAAGACGGCACCAAAGAATGGACAAGATATTTTGGCGGTTCCTTTACAGACACTCCTTTTGGGGTGATCGAGACCGATGACAACCAGTTTATTGTCGCGGGTTCCTCCGATAGTGATGATGTAGACATCTCGAACAATAAAGGCTCCTATGATTTTTGGGTCACTGCCATCGATCAAAATGGCAATTTGGTTTGGGAGCGAAATTTTGGAGGATCTGAAATTGATGAAGCGCGTGGGATCACAAAAGCTTCCGATGGAAACCTTGTTATCATTGGAGATACACGAAGTACCAATCAAGATATAACCATCAATAATGGAGCAGCAGACCTGTGGATGATAAAGATTGATACCTCTGGAAATTTACTTTGGCAAAAGTCGGTAGGAGGTGCTAGTTTTGATGCAGGACGATCCATTTCCAATGCACTGAACAACGGATTTATCATTTCAGGAAGCACTCGAAGCACCAATGCTCAGATTAAAAACGAAGGTCAAAATGATGCTTGGATTCTGGGCCTGAATGACCAAGGTGATATTCTATGGCAACATACCATAGGAGGTTCTGAAATTGACGTTTTCTATGATGCCATACAATTGAATGACCAAACGATTTTGGCAGTTGGAGACAGTCGGAGTAACAATGCAGATATATTAAATAACAAAGGATTTACAGACGGATTAATTGCAACTTTAAAAAATCAATAATGAGAAGAATTTTCACCCTTTTTTTTATGGCCATTGCTTTTGCAAACTGCAATGATTTAGATGCAGACAATGAAGCTCAAGTAACCATTCAATTTACCCATAATTGGGACGGATTTGTAGTGGATGATACCACCTTTAATAGTTTTCAGTTTCAAACGGCTAATGGAGAGAATGTGAGTATTGAGCGATTGCGTTACGTGGTTTCACAATTGGAACTTGTTGGGAATCGAAACAATAACGTTTTAACCCAAGACTACAACCTCGTGGATGTTGGAAATGGAACGGGATTGCAATTGAGCTCTTCCAATGTCATTACAGGAGATTATCAATTGCGCTTCAGATTCGGTCTGGCAGACGCCGACAATCAAGACGGGGTATACCAAGATTTAAATGTGGCTTCCTTCAATGTGCCCACGATGTTGGGAGGCGGCTACCATTACATGCAATTCGACGGGAAGTACAAAGATGCAAACAACCAAGATGCTAATTTTAATTACCATGTGATTCGAGCGGCAAATGTGAGCAATCCAAGTTCACCAGTGTTTTTAGACACATCTTTTACGGTAGATTTAGGAACCATTACCATTCGCAATGATGCCGTAATTGAGGTAGAGATGAATGTGGCTGAATGGTTTGTGAATCCGAATACTTGGGATTTGAATGTGTTGAATACGGTTTTAATGCCCAATTTTAATGCACAGCTTTTAATGAGTCAGAATGGGAAATCTGTATTCAGTTTAGGACCCGTTACACAATAAATATTCAGTTTGAAAAAGGGAGTTCTTTTAGGGTTTTTAATTATGGTACTGGCAGCTTGCTCTTCCAATACCCCAGAAGAATACGAGCCAATTCCGTATACCTTAGAGATACCTACACTTTTTCAACAGAAGTTATTACCTCCAGTAATTCCGGCTAACAATCCGCTTACAGTTGAAGGAATTGCCCTGGGTAAAAAGCTATTTTTCGACAATATTTTGTCGGGAACAAGAACCCAATCTTGTGCCCATTGCCACAGACCTCAAGACGCTTTTTCCCATGCCTTTCAGTTTAGTCCGGGAGCCAATGGAAACCTAGGAACTAGAAATTCCATGCCCTTATTCAATAACGCATGGAATTACGACGAACTTTTTACTTGGGATGGCAAAGAGTTTAGTTTGGAAGGACAGGCCTTTGAACCAGTGACCAATCCGATCGAGATGAACGGGAATTGGCAAGACATTGAGCAACTATTGAACAACCACGATTCGTACCCAGAGTTGTTCCGACAAGTATTTGGTGCAGGTCGGATTGATTCAACAATGGTGGTGAAAGCCATCGCACAGTTTCAACGAACGTTGATCTCGGCAAATTCGAAATTTGATCGCTATTTGTTGGGTCAAGAGACATTGACTCCTGAAGAATTGAACGGATTTAATGTGTTTATGGATGAGGCAAAGGGAGATTGTTTTCATTGCCATGGAAGTGATAACAATCCGCTTTGGACAGACAATCAGTTTCATAACAACGGTTTGGATGCTACCTTCACTGATCTGGGCTTAGGGGCGGTAACAGGAGACCCCAATGACAACGGTAAATTCAAGACCCCAACACTTCGGAATTTGGTCTACACGTCGCCCTACATGCACGATGGAAGGTTTGCAACGCTTGATGAGGTTATTGATTTCTATTCCGAAGGATTGCAAAACTCTTCAACCATAGATCCTTTGATGAAAAACGTCAATCAAGGAGGAGTGCGCTTGAGCGCTCAGGACAAATCGGATTTAAAGGCATTTTTACTAACCCTTACGGACCCCGAATTTATTCGCGATCCTGCCTTTAATCGATAATCGACAAATTCAATAGCCTAATTGAGCTTGTTAATCATTATCTAACCTATTTTATTCCCTTTAGTCGTATATTTGCAGACCAATTTAGATTTAATCTACTTAAAACTATGATAAAGGTATCCGATTCTGCAAAGAGAAAAGTTGTCGAGCTCATGAAAGACGACGGCTTTGATGCAACCAACGATTTTGTTAGGGTTGGCGTTAAGAGTGGGGGTTGTTCAGGCCTTTCCTACGACTTAATTTTTGATAAAAACCAAGAAGAAAACGATAAGATTTTTGAAGACAATGGGGTGAAGATTATTGTTGACAAAAAGAGCTTTTTGTACTTGGTAGGAACCACCTTGGAATATTCGGGTGGTTTGAATGGTAAAGGATTTGTGTTTAACAATCCAAATGCCAACAGAACGTGTGGATGTGGTGAATCATTTTCATTATAAACGCAGTTTAAATGTTTGAATGTTAAAAGTTCGAACGAACAAAAAATGAAAAAGAAAAATACGTGAGCAAAATTAACTCATTTGAGGAAATCATTGCTTGGCAAAAGGCAAGAGAATTGTCGACTGAAATTTACGCTATAACGAATGACAGTAATTCATTTTCAAAAGATTATGGATTACGAGATCAGATTCGAAGATCAGTAGTTTCAATTTCTTCAAATATTGCTGAAGGATTTGAAAGAGAAACCACGAAAGAATTCATAAGGTTTCTATATATAGCCAAAGGTTCTGCGGGGGAATGTAGATCCCAGCTTTATTTGGCCTCTGATTTGAATTATTTGAATAGTGAACAGTTTGAAATATTAAAACAGAAAGTGAATGATGTTTCTAAGTTGTTATCTGGTTTTATCAAGTATTTAAATTCAACTTTATAAAACCTTCAACTTTTAAACATTGAACATAGTTAAAACTCATAACAATGAGCAAGTATACAGAAGATGACTTAAGGGAAGAGTTAAAAACCAAAGAATATGAATATGGTTTTTATACGGACATAGAAAGTGAAACCTTTGCCAAGGGATTGAACGAAGATGTAGTGAGAGCCATTTCCCAAAAGAAAAACGAGCCAGAATGGATGACCGAATGGCGTTTGGAAGCTTTTCGTATTTGGTCTGAAATGGAAGAACCTGAATGGGCGAATGTTACCTATCCGAAGCCAGATTTTCAGGAGATTGCCTATTATTCAGCTCCTAAGAAGAAGCCAAAGTTGAATAGTTTGGATGAGGTTGATCCAGAAATGTTAGCCACATTTGAGAAACTCGGAATTTCATTAGAAGAGCAAAAGCGATTGGCAAATGTTGCGGTTGATATCGTAATGGACTCTGTTTCTGTAGCTACTACATTTAAAGAAACTTTAGCCGAAAAAGGAATCATCTTCATGCCGATTTCTGAAGCAATTCAAGAGCATCCAGAATTGGTAAAAAAATACATCGGATCAGTAGTTCCTCCAACAGACAATTTCTACGCAGCCTTAAACTCTGCAGTATTCTCTGACGGAAGTTTCTGTTACATTCCGAAAGGAGTGAAATGTCCGATGGAATTATCTACCTACTTCCGAATTAATGAAGGAGGTACTGGACAGTTTGAAAGAACTTTGGTAGTTGCGGATGAAGCAAGTTATGTATCCTACTTAGAAGGATGTACAGCTCCACAAAGAGATGAAAACCAATTGCACGCGGCCGTAGTAGAGTTGATTGCAATGGATGATGCCGAGATCAAGTATTCCACAGTTCAAAACTGGTTCCCTGGTGATAACGAAGGGAAAGGTGGGGTTTTCAACTTTGTAACAAAGAGAGGATTGTGTGAAACCAACGCCAAGATTTCTTGGACGCAGGTAGAAACTGGTTCTGCAGTTACTTGGAAGTATCCAAGTTGTGTATTGAAAGGAAACAATTCAGTAGGTGAGTTTTATTCAATTGCTGTAACCAATAACTTCCAACAAGCTGATACAGGTACCAAAATGATCCACCTTGGAAAGAACACCAAGTCGACCATTATTTCAAAAGGTATTTCAGCCGGAAAGTCACAAAACTCTTATCGTGGATTGGTGCAAATCAATTCGAGAGCTGAGAATGCAAGAAACTTTTCGCAGTGTGATTCCTTGTTAATGGGGAATGAGTGTGGTGCACATACCTTCCCATACATTGAAGCAAAGAACAAAACAGCTCAAATCGAGCACGAGGCAACCACCAGTAAAATTGGTGAAGATCAGTTGTTCTATTGCAACCAAAGAGGAATTGATACTGAAAAAGCCATTGCCTTAATCGTAAACGGATTTAGCAAAGAAGTACTAAATAAATTACCAATGGAATTTGCTGTGGAAGCCCAAAAGCTTTTAGAAATCAGCTTAGAAGGTTCTGTAGGATAAACAATAAATTAAGAATAAGCGGAGATACTCCAAATAAACTATAAGTCATGTTAAAAGTTAACAATCTTGTTGCAGAAATTGATGGGAAACAAATCTTAAAAGGATTAAACCTAGAGGTAAAACCAGGCGAAGTGCATGCCATTATGGGACCAAACGGTGCTGGTAAAAGTACATTGGCCTCTGTGATTGCAGGAAAAGAAGATTATGAAGTAACGGAAGGTACCATTGAATTAGAAGGTGAAGATATCAGCGAATTAGCTCCTGAAGAAAGAGCGCACGAAGGTATTTTCTTATCATTCCAATACCCAGTTGAAATTCCAGGTGTAACTGTAACCAACTTCATCAAAACGGCAATTAACGAAACAAGAAAGGCAAAAGGTTTGGAAGATATGCCAGCCAAGGATATGTTGAACAAGATTCGTGAGAAATCAAACTTGTTGAACATTGACAGAAAGTTCTTGTCTAGATCTTTGAACGAAGGATTCTCTGGAGGTGAGAAGAAGCGAAATGAGATTTTCCAAATGGCAATGTTAGAGCCGAAATTGGCCATCCTTGATGAAACGGATTCCGGATTGGATATCGATGCTTTGAAAGTGGTTGCCAATGGTGTCAACAAGTTGAAATCTGAAGACAATGCTTTTATCATCATTACCCACTACCAAAGATTGTTAGATTATATCATCCCTGATTTTGTGCACGTATTACACGATGGAAAAATCGTAAAAACAGGAGATGCATCCTTAGCTTTAGAACTTGAAGCAAAAGGATACGATTGGATTAAAGAAGAGTTGGTTTCTTAATTAAAGAACATGGATTTAAAAGATAAAATAGTTTCTTCATACGTTGCTTTCGAGGATAAAGTGAACTTGAATTCCAATGTTCATGAAATTAGATCGAAGGCATTTCAAAACTTTGAAGACTTAGGCTTTCCAACTAGAAAATTGGAAGCATGGAAATATACTTCACTGAATTCAGTGTTAAGTGAGGATTATAGTTTGTTTCCTAGCAAGGAAGTATCTATTGATTTGGCGGACGTAAAGAAATACTTCATCCACGATATTGATACCTATAAAGTAGTCTTTATCGATGGAAAGTACAGTTCTTTCTTGTCGGAAACTACACACGAAGCATTTGATGTTTGTTTGATGTCATCGGCCTTAACAAAGCCTAAATACAAGGCAGTTATTGAAAACTATTTCAATAAAGTAGCCAAACAAGACAATCTAACTAGCTTAAACACTGCTTTCGCTAAAGAAGGTGCTTACATCTACATCCCGAGAAATACGGAGGTTGAAAAACCAATCCAAATCATCAATTTCACAACAGGTTCTGAAGAAGCAACCATGCTTCAACCTAGAAATTTAATTGTAGCAGAGCAAAACGCACACGTTCAAATTATTGAGCGTCACCAAAGTTTGACTAGCAATGCGGTACTAACCAATTCTGTGACTGAGGTGTTTGCTGACAGACATGCAACGGTTGATTATTACAAGATTCAGAATGACGAGATTACTGCTTCATTGGTAGACAATACCTATATTGAGCAGCAATCTGAAAGTACCGTGAGCGTGCATACCTTCTCATTTGGAGGAAAGATTACGCGAAACAACTTGAATTTCTATCAAAAAGGGGAGCACATCAATTCAATTTTGAAAGGTGTGACCATCTTAGAAGGAAAGCAACATGTAGATCACCACACATTGGTGCATCATATTGAGCCGAATTGTGAAAGTCACCAAGACTACAAAGGGATTTATGATGAGCGATCTACGGGGGTTTTCAACGGTAAGGTAGTGGTTGAGAAAGAAGCTCAAAAAACCAACGCATATCAGCAAAATAATAACGTTTTGGTGAGCGACAAGGCAACCATGAATGCCAAGCCACAGTTGGAAATCTTTGCAGATGACGTACGTTGTTCACACGGTTGTACCATTGGGCAGTTGGATGATCAAGCCTTGTTCTACATGCAGCAAAGAGGTATTCCCTTAAAAGAAGCCAGAGCTTTGTTGATGTATGCTTTTGCCAATACCGTTTTAGAGAGCGTTAAGATTCCGGAGGTACAAAACAGAATCACAAAAATCATTGCGCATAAGTTAGGTGTAAATATTGGGTTCGATTTATAATTTATAAATTAGCCATAGTAATTATTCCTAATAACTGTGCGATACCTTTCCGTAGTTTTTTTACTTGTCATTTGTCTGGCCTGTGGTAACTCAGGGGAGACTGATACGGCTGTTCAAGAAAAACCTACCGAATTCAAAACCAAGGTGCAGTTTGACCCTGTGGTGTCCATTAACAATGAAGTACGAAAAGACTTCGAATCTTGGGAAGACTACAGGAATTTGGAAACCTTCATGAAGCGTTTTACCAATGCTTCGCCTGAAGAAATTTTGAGCAACGCCCTCGAGCTTCGAAACCTAGTCAAGGCAACTAAGTTTAGCGATAAAATTCCGGAATTGTACAACATTCCGCCCATCAAAGCACGCTTTAATATTCTCTACAATCAAACCTTACGATTGTCCGACATGACCTTTATTCCGGCCATTAAAGCCGAAGAGGTGATTGAGGAAAACAAGAAGATTTTACTGACCTATTCAAGCATCAATTCGCGATTCATTAGTATTGTTTCTAAGAAACGATTCGAAGATGAAATTGATATCGATATCCAATACATTGGTCTCGATTCAACCAAAATTGATAGTATTTCAAGAAAGACCATCAATAAGACCTTAAAGGCAAAGAAAAAGAAAGAGGATTCACTCAAAAAGACGGAGATGAATACCAAAATTCAAAACGCCATTTTCAAGAAAAACAAAAACTAATGCGATACCTAATTCTTATGATATGCTTGGTTTTAGTGGGATGCAATCCTGCGAAGAAGCCAACACAATCGGTAGCAGAAATCAAAAGAGAAGTCAATTCTTTAATGAACGATTGGCATGCGGCAGCCTCAGAAGCCAATTACGAAAACTACTTCTCTAAGATGGATAGCATATCTGTGTTCATTGGAACAGATGCTTCTGAGAATTGGGATAAAAAAGCTTTTCAGGACTTTAGCAAGCCCTATTTTGATAAAGGAAAAGCGTGGGATTTTAAAGTGCTAGAACGCAATGTTTACACGAGTAAGAACAGTGAAGTCGTTTGGTTCGATGAATTACTCAGCACTTGGATGGGAACCTGTCGAGGATCGGGAGTTTTAGAAAAGGAATCCAATGAATGGAAAATAAAACACTATGTACTTTCGGTAACCATTCCGAATGACGACATCCAAAAAGTAATAGTGGCCACTAAAGAAAGAGATTCTATTTTTCAATCGAAGTTTTTGAAGTAAAGAATCTTTAGACTTCACAATATGTCAGACTGAGCCTGTCGAAGTCCTAATTATTCTAATATCTCTTTAACCGCCTTAGCAATCAAATCGTATTCATAACCCTTGTTAAACAAGAAGTTTTTCAGCTTCTGTTTACGCTGATATTCATTGGTTTCTTTCAACAATCCGTTTTTCTTTTCCGCCAATTGTAAAAGCGTATTATAATAATCATCTTCCTCAATTTCTTGGAACCCTTTTTTGATGCTATAGGCTGAAATATCTCGAAATTCCAATTCCTTTTTGATGCGATTCCGTCCCCATTTCTTAATGTTATGCTTCCCGCGAACAAAGCTTTTAGCAAAGCGCTCTTCATTCAAATAATTTTCTTGAATCAAGTGAATGATGATCTCTTCTTTTGCTTCTGGAATCAGAAAAAATTCTCTGAGTTTTTCTTCAACATCTTTATGACAACGATCTTGATAAACGCAGTAATACTCTAGTTTCTTTTTGATTTCATCTACCGTATAGGAAGGCTTGGAATTCATTGAATGGAATGAGAGAATTAGTATTTAGTTGCGATGATTGTTTTTAAATCCATTTCAAAAAGCACCTTGTTTAAATCAAACTCATTCATACCTGCTTTGATTTCGGGAGAGTATAATAATTTCACAAGCCTTTTGTCTTTTCTCGAAAAACTAGGAGAAGGTGGATTGGCATTGGCGTAAAAAATACTTCTTCTTGAATTCAAATATCCCATCATACCAATAGATCGAAGAAACAACCTTTTGAAGTTTAAAGTTCCCCTATCATATGAATTTGTTTTGTCAGGAACAATACAAAAGCTTGCATTGCTCAGTCTACCTTTATCGTCATTATTTCTATAGAAGAAATGGTCAAAATTAGGATTCGCCAAAAACTTTTTAATTGGGATATTGAAATCTTTGATGTAGTCTTCAATAGGACCAAAAAAAACTTTAATATCTCCTTCCTTTTGAGTTTTTGTTGCTACCAATTGCATCCCGGTTAGCTCTTCGACATTCGAAATGAATTCTGCCAATCGCTTTTTAGAGATAAATCGTAAATCACCATTGATAAAGTACCTTAGTGTATCGCGATTCTCCCATTTTATCAACATTGTTCTTTGATTATTGTGTTTCAAGAATGCGGCATTAACGAATTCAGAAATGAGGACTCGTTCTTTTTTATTCTGAGAAAAACATGTGAGGGACGCGAAGATGACAAGCAGAAATACGATTCTTTTCATAGGAGCAAATCAATTATTTTACTGACGGAAAATACAAAAAGGCTCGCAATTGCGAGCCTTTTCTTATGTAAACTATTAAAATTATGCTGTTGCTACTTCCGGAACAGTATCGGGCGCTGCCTTTACTTCTGGAGTGCTAAATTTGGTTTGCAACCACATTTTGAATCGAGTGATTAGATAAAACATGATTGGCACCACAACAAGTGTTAAGAATGTTGCTACAAACAATCCGTAGATAACCGTCTTTGCCAATGGACCCCAGAAGATCACGTTGTCTCCACCGAAGTAAATATTCGCATCAAATTCACTTACTAGCGTAAAGAAGTTAATGTTTAATCCGATTGCTAATGGAATCAATCCTAAGATGGTTGTAATCGCAGTCAACAATACTGGTCTCAAACGAGCCTTTCCTGCTTTAACGATTGCTTCAAACAAGTCTTTCTTTGGCAAGTAGGTATTTCGTTCTATGGCGATGCCCAATTCCTCTTTTTTACGATCGATCAAAAGTTGGGTATAATCCAATAAGACGACTCCGTTGTTTACCACAATACCTGCAAGCGAAATGATTCCCATCATGGTCATCATAATCACAAAGGACGCCCCGGTAATAACAATTCCGCCAAATACGCCAATGAAGCTCAAGAATATGGCCACCATGATAATGAATGGCTTCGAAACCGAGTTGAATTGGAAAATCAAGATGAAGAAAATCAAGGCCAATCCTTTGAAGAAAGCTCCCATTAAGAAAGCTTGCTGCTTGTTTTGCTCTTCAATCTGACCTGTATAATCAATCTTAATATCGCGAGGCAATTCGGCAAAGTTTTTCATTTCTTCTTTTACCTGATTCACAACAGCTGCTGCATCTACGAAACCTGGAGCCAATTGTGAATACACAGTTACCACTCTTCGGGTATCTCTGTGCTTGATGGCACTAAATCCGGAGGTGTTGCTTTGACTGGCAACAGCAGAAACGGGTACAGCTTTTACTTGTCCGCTTGACTGATCTCTAAAGGTGATTTTCTGATTGAAAATGGCGCTTTTGTTATATCTGATGTCTTCTGCAAAACGCACGTTGATATCGTAGTCGTCACCATCTTCTTTATAGATTCCCGCTTTGGCACCAAAGATGGCATTTCGTAATTGTTGACCCACTTGACCAACCGATACACCTAGTTCCCCAGCTTTCTGGCGGTCTACTTCTACACGCATGGCTGGTTTGTCACGATTTACATCAATTTTTAACTCGTCAACACCAGGTACGTTCTTGGCATTGATAAAGGCACGCATTTTTTCAGCTGTAGCAATCAATTCTTCATAATCATCACCTTCCAATTCGATATTGATGGGCGCACCTGTTGGGGGTCCATTTGCATCTTTTTCCACAGAGATCAATACTCCAGGATAGATGCCTGTCAATGCTTCCTGTACCTTTTGACGCAATTTCTCACTATCCAATCCACGTCTGTATTTGTACTGACGCATAGAAGCGGTAATTTTTCCTTTATGTGGCATTTCTGCCGAAGAACCACCATCGGTTTGAGGGTTTCCTGCTCCTTCACCAACCTGAGAGACCGAACTTTCCACCATAAAGTTGTGGTCACCATCCATATAGGTGCTTTCATTTAGAATGCTATATACCCGGTTTTCGATGTCTTTGGTGATCTTGTTTGTTTTATAAATATCAGTTCCTTGTGGATATTCGATATAAACCACAACCTGATTTGGTTTGTTATCAGGGAAGAACTCGATTTTAGTTCTTTGACTAGCCACCGAAGCACCAAACCCTCCAAATGCTGCGAAAAGCATGATAAAAGTACCCACAGTAATCGCAATGGGTCTCCATCTACTCAAGGCACCTCTAAGTGTTCCTTCATAGGTATTTTCCAACCACACCAAGGTGTTTTTTTGGAAATAGTTGGCTGCTTTTCTTAAGAACAGGCGGTATACCCAAAGCATGACTGCGGTAAACACCATTACGGTTCCCAAAGCTCTGAATTCACCACCTACTAGCATAATGATAAGTCCGAATCCGCCTACAATTCCCGAAATGTATATGATTCTCTTTCGAGGCATGTCTTTGTCTTCTGTATTCATGAATTGAGATACCAATACCGAGTTGAAGAAAATCGCTACGACCAAAGAAGATCCCAATACAACCGATAAGGTAATCGGGAAGTAAATCATAAACTGTCCGAACAATCCTGGCCACAATCCTAAGGGTACGAAGGCTGCTACCGTCGTTACTGTCGAGATGATAATCGGATAGGCAATTTCACCAATTCCTTTTTTGGCGGCTTCCACACGACTCAAACCTTCTTCATCCATCAAACGATACACGTTTTCAACTACTACAATTCCGTTATCTACGAGCATCCCTAATCCCATAATCAGTCCGAAGAGAATCATGGTATTCAAGGTATAGCCCATTCCGTTTAAGATCATTAAGGACATGAACATCGACATCGGAATTGCGAACCCTACGAATAAGGCGTTTTTAAATCCGAGGAAGAACATCAATACGGTTACTACGAGAATAATACCGAAGATGATGTTGTTTACCAGGTCATCAACCTGAGAAATGGTTTTATCAGAAAGATCGTTGGTAATGCTAACTTCTAAGTTTTTTGGAAAACGATCGGCCAATGCTTTTTCAGTAATAAGCTTCACCTTTTCCGCAGCAGCCACCATGTTTTTACCCGTACGTTTTTTCACGTCTAACATTACTACAGGTTTGCCTTCTTTTCTTGCAAAGGTGGTTTTGTCTTTGGCTTTGAATTCGATAGTAGCAATGTCTTTTAGGTAAATCGCTTTCCCTTTTTCAGCCTTTAACACAAAGTTCTCAAGGTCGCTTGGTTTTTCAATTTCGCCAAGAATTCTGATGGTACGACGCTGTCCACTTGCAATTAAATTACCAGCAGAAGAAGTAACATTTCCTCGTTGGATGGTGTTGATCACATCATCAAAGCTTACCTGCATGGCCATCATTTTATAGATGTCTACAGCAACTTCAACTTCTCGTTCTTGAACCCCACGGATATCGGCCTTTTTAACTTCATCCAAGTCTTCAATTTCATCTTGAAGGTATTCTGCGTACTCCTTTAATTGCTGTAGTGGATAGTCTCCCGAGATGTTGATGTTCAAAAACGGAATCTCTTCAGACATGCTCAAATCAAAGGCATTCGGATCAACTTTGGCACCGTTAAAAGTAGGCCAGTCTTCTGAAGCTTTTTCGGCATCGAGTTTGTCTTTTACCATTTGCTTGGCAACATCCACATTCATGTCGTCATCAAACTCAACAATGATCATGGAGTAATCTTCTTGTGAAGTGGAAGTGATCTCTACAACACCACTCAATCCCTTCAATTGGTCTTCCAATGGATCGGTGATGAGCTTCTCAATATCTTCCGCAGTATTTCCTGGGTATAGGGTACTGATATATATTTTGGTCTCCTTGATTTCAGGGAAATCTTCACGAGGCATGCTAAAGTAGGCAGAGATTCCAAGTACTAAAATCAAGAATATGGTCACATACATCGTTGAGCTATTGGCAATGGCCCACGACGACAGTTTAAATTCTTTATCGGTCTTTTTATTTGTAGTCATTTTTTGTTCAGTCGTTAGTGATTAGACGTTGGTCGTTAGAACGTTTAGTTGGTAACCTTTACAGATTGACCATTTTTAATACTTCTAGCACCCTCTTCAATGAGTTGATCTCCTGCTGAAATTCCGTCTAAAATTTCGATAAAATCACCCTGAGTTTTTCCAGTTTTCACAACTGTTTGTTTGGCAACACCAATAGAGTCTTTCATTCCGGCAATTAAATACACATACTGATCGCCATTGGCATTTTCAGAGATGATGCTCTGCGGAATCAAGATGGCGTTGTCGCTGGTATAATCGTTAATCTTCAACTTGGCTGTGAGATTTGGTTTGATGCTTTTCTCTGAATTCGGAACACCAATCTCTACTTTAAAAGTTCGGTTGGCCGGATTGATAAAGTTGCCGGTTTGTCTTACGGTCGACTTTACTGTTTTTCCTAATACTGGGAATTCGATTTCTACTTCTTTTCCTTTCGAGATATACGGAATGTAAGTTTCTGGAATATCAGCTTCAATGTACATGTTTGACAAGTTGACAATACGGAATACCTCTGACCCTGGACCAGGAGCCACCACGGTTCCTTGTTCCTTGATTACATCATCAATCACTCCTGAGAAAGGAGCTTTTAAGTTGTATTTGTCAAACTGCTTTTTCAATTGCTCTAATTGATTCTTAGATGCGGTATAATTGGTTTTAGTCTGTAAATATTGAATTTCAGAACCAATCTTTTGCTCCCACAACTTGGCTTGTCTTTCAAAAGTAGTCTTGGCCAATGCCGTGGTTGCTTCTAATTGCGCTACCTGTTGTGCCAATCCGCCGTCATCAATTTTGGCGAGCACTTGCCCCTTTTTTACATACTGACCTTCTTTCACAAAGATCTTTTCAAGGGTACCTGGAGTTTCGGGATACACCAATACGTTTTGTTTGGTTTTTACATTTCCTTGAAGCTCTAAGTAGTGATTGAATACTTGTTGTTCAATGGTCAAAGCCGTTACAAGTGGATTCCTTTTCAAAGTATCTAACTTTTCAATAGCCGCATTCAATTGCTTGATTTGCGCATCGATGTTTTGCTTGGCTTTGTCTAAGTCCGTTCGTTTCTGACGAATGGTTTTTAAATCATTACTAGCAATGATATCTTCTACCGTTGAGGTTTCATTTCCTCCACAAGAAAGAAATAAGAAGGCTAGTAGTAAGGTATAGTATGTAGTTTTCATGAAGCGAAATTTTATTTTAGTGGTATGTTTAATGCGTTTTCTAATGTTGCTTTTTTGGCAATCACATCCAACATGGATTGAATGTAATTTTGTTGTTGTGTATACAACTGGTTTTGAGCTTGTGACAACTCAAAACTTGTTGACAATCCCTCAAAGAATTTGATGCGTTGTTTCTTTTCAATGCGCTCTGCAAGGGCAAGATTTTTCTTATTGGTTTGATAGTTTTCAATACTTAATTGATAGTCACTTTTGGCTTTTTGAGCCTGAAGACTCAAACGTTGTTTGGTTTCTTCCAATCGTAAATCAGCTGTTTCAAATGCTATTTTGGCTTGGGCCGTTTTGGCGCTTCTTCCCAAACTACTGAAGATGGGCACGTTTAAGCTCACACCGAGCAATGACTGTTGAAACCAACGTTGATTGCTGCTGAAAAAGTTGAAATCTTCGGCAAAGGCCTGGGTTCCGTAATTGATGAATGCCGATAGCCTAGGTAGCGCCTGACTCTGTTCGTAGCGCATTAACAAACGCTTTGATTCCTTATCGTTCTCGGCAATTCGAAAATCGATGTGATTGTTTACATTGAAAGAAGTTGACAAAATGTTCAAGTCGATGTTCTTACTTGTCAATGAATCTAGATCGTCTGTAAGAATCAATTGAGTATTAATTTTGCTTCCCAAAGCCAAGTTCAACATCTGATAGGCAATTTCTTTGAAGCGCTTTACATTGTTCAACTGAGCTTTCACATTACCAAGGGTAATTTCTAGCTGCTCAACATCTTCTTCTTCATTCAATCCGTTTTCGTAAATCTTCTTAGCGTCATTCAGGTTTTTCTCCAACACCTTCATGTTTTTTTGAAGGATGGAAATACTGTTTTCGGTCACCAAAACATTTCCGTAAGCATTGATCACTGCTTCGCGCGTAATCAATTCGGTTTTTTCATTGGCTTGTTGCGAAATTTTTAAGAAGGTTCTTGCCGATTGCAAACCAACCAAATACGATCCGTCAAATAATAGTTGGGTTAGCGTAACTGAGGCATTCATGTTTTGCTTTGTTCCAAATACAACAGGAATAAATCCTTCCGGAACAGTGGGCTGTGAATTGGCCTGCAGGTTAAAATATTGCTCTACGGTTTGCACCACCGAAGAGGTATTGTCAAAGGCAGCCGCAGGCAACAAAGAAACTGGCTGTTTGATGAAGTATTGGTAATCTACATTGGCATTGATTTGAGGCAAACCGATTGTGGTTGTTTCCCAAACCTTTTTCTCTGCAGAAGCAATATCATTAGCAGCAGCCTTCGTGTTGTAGCTATTTTTTAGGGCATAATCAATAGCTTCTTGCAAAGACAACTTCAATGCTTTTTCCTGACCATAGAAGGTCATGGACAAGCCCAATAGAAGTATGGTGAAATATGATTTGTAATTCATTAGTTAGTGGTTTTATTTTTTTCTAGCTGTTTTTGTAATTCAATGATTCCTTTTTCAGAACAGATGCCTCGAAGGTGGTATTCTAAAAAGTAGTTTGTTAAGGTTGACATGGAGAAGTCTTTCAAAGGGAAATAATCTTTGTCTTTGATTCCCATGGCACCGATGAAATAGATGCGGGTCACAAAATCGATGTCCAGATCAGCACGATACAAGCCTTGTTCTTTTCCTTTTTTGATGTTCTCAATGGTACACTCTTGCATTTTTTTGAATTGCTTCTTCTTGAGTGAACTAAATATATTTGGATAATAACGTTGCAATTGATACTGTGGTGACGACTTCTCATCCTTTAAATGACGCATCATTAGGTTCTTGATTTCAAAGATTTCTGCAATCGGATTCAAATCTGATGCGCAGATTTCATCGATTCCTAAAGAAATGATGCTAAACATGTGGTTGGTGGTTTCATCTACCAACTCGGTTTTGTTGCTAAAGTGTTTGTACAAGGTCTTTTTGGAGATGCCAAGGTTACTGGCAATATCATCCATGGTCACACTTTTAAAACCAAGTGTGATAAATAGTTCTGTCGCTTTCTGTAAGATTCTTTCTGTCATTCGGGTGCAAAAATAGCTAAGGAAACTAAAGAAACAAAAAAAGTTTCCATAGTTTTAATCTTTTTTTAACGTTTGCTTAAAAATTTAGATACATAATGCCGTATTTTTGATAAAAATTTGAGGATTTGGATATTAAAAAATACCAAGAAAGCTTTCAAAACTACCTGTCATCCAAGCAATGGGTAAGAGAACCCAAAAACTTGTACGAGCCCATTGATTACATTTTGCAATTAGGAGGAAAGCGCATGCGTCCCATACTCACCTTAATGTCAAGTGACATTTTTAGTGATGAGGTAGACCATGCCATGCCTGCTGCTTTGGCCATTGAGGTCTTTCATAATTTCACCCTGATACATGATGACATCATGGACGACGCACCTTTGCGAAGGGGGATGAAAACCGTGCATGAAAAATGGGATATTAATACGGGAATTCTTTCGGGAGATGCCATGTTGATTTTGGCCTATCAATATTTTGAGAACTACGAACCGGTAGTTTTTCAAAAATTGGCCAAACTCTTTAGCAAAACAGCCTTGGAGGTTTGTGATGGTCAGCAATTGGATGTAGATTTTGAAACGCGTAACGATGTAACCATCCCTGAGTATTTGGAGATGATTCGATTAAAAACCTCAGTGTTGGTGGGCGCAGCTTTGGAAATGGGTGCGATTGTATCGGAAACTTCGGATGAAAACGCCCGATTGATTTACGATTTCGGATTGAACCTCGGATTGGCCTTCCAATTGCAAGACGATTATTTAGACACCTTTGGGAATCCGGAGACCTTTGGAAAACAGGTGGGTGGCGATATCATGGAGAACAAAAAGACTTTTTTGTATCTGAAAGCCTTGAAAGATGCTAGTCTAGAAGACAAGACCTTACTACTTGAATTGTATGCTCAAAAATTGGACGATTCTACAGCTAAGGTAGATCAGGTAAAAGCGCTTTTTGAAAAGTATGAGATTCCGACTAAAATCAAATTAAAAATTCAGCATTTTACCAACAAGGCATTGGCTACTTTAGAGGGTATGGATATCCCTTCAGGCAAAAAGCAGAACCTAACCAATTTTGCACTTTGGCTTATGAATAGAGCCGTTTAAAAGATGCCAATTTCCTTGCAAAAGAGATAAATTATAATGTACATTTGCAAACCAAATTTACAGGTCCTATAGCTCAGCTGGTTAGAGCACCTGACTCATAATCAGGTGGTCCTTGGTTCGAGTCCAAGTGGGACCACGATCATCATAAAAGCACTTACCGTTTTAGGTTGGTGCTTTTTTCATTTATTCCTGTATGTTGGACGAGAAGTTTACACTGAGCGGAGTCGAAGTGAGTCCAAGTGGGACCACAATCATCAAAGAAGCACTTACCATTTTAGGTTGGTGCTTTTTCATGTATTTCAACTTTGCATTTGGTCAAAAAATTCTGTCTAGATTCTTAGGAAATAATTGCTAAATTGACCAAAAATTACTTTCCATGAAATTTTTAATGAAGCTATCATATTTGCTTCTGCTTATGTCTACCTCAGTTCTTCTTGGACAAGTAGATAAGTACAAGCACCGAAGTTTATATGTAGATAACTTTGCAAATATTTTAGGTTCGAATAATTCGGAAAAAAATCTTTTTGAATTTGCCGCACAACATGAAATTACCGAATTGATTTTGTACGATTTGAACAAGGTGAATCAACGATTTTGGCTTGGAGATTCTACTAAAAATCAGGTACTCGCCGATTTTATTGTGGAAGCTAAAACCAAGTATGGCATAAAAAGAATAAGCGCTTCGGGTGAAAGTGGAATTTTTTTTATTGAGGCCATACACCCTTACAACGTTTCAAGAAAAAACAAAATTGAGCGATTTGACATTTATAATTTGGAGTATGAATATTGGAATTACCCACAATCAGTTCCAGGAGGTTATTATTGTGAGACGTATTTGAAAAATGCGCAATTAAAATGTAACCGAAAGAACTCCTTCAAGTACTACATTCAATCTTTGGATGTGATGCGCATGTTGGCCGATGAACTGGACCATGATATCAAAGTAGAGGCCTACATCGGTAATTTTAAAAAGAGTGAAGTAAAAAAAATAATTCTGCATGTAGACCGATTATTGGTTCACGATTATGTTAAAAGAGAAGAAAGATTGTTTGAATACGTAGAACAAAGACTTCATCATTTGGAAGATGCGAAGGCTAATATTGAGATTTCTATCTTGTACTCAATGGAATCACGATATTTAGGGAAATATCTTTTGGATCATCCTTCTTTTTATGAGGCTGAGAAAAAGTTTTTTCAATTTTTGAATAAATGGGATTCTGATCTTGATGAGCACTTAAAATTTAGAGGATTCACCTATTATAATTACAGCCATTTTAGGTACGCGGAGAACATAAAGTATTAGTTGTTGGATACACAACATGTGGGACCACAATTATTAAAAAAACACTTACATTTTGTAGGTGCTTTTTTATGAAATTTTTATCATTATGAGAAGGTTCCTAAAAGCTTGGGAATCAATTTTTTTCTTACCTTCAAACGATCAAATTTCAATTAATAAACTTCACTATGAAAATCTTACAATTTGCCTTTGCCTTCTTTTGTGCGGCTTCTATTTTTTCTCAAAAAAGCGAGCTGTATTTTACCGTAAAACCCACACTAACACCCGATGCTTCCACCGTAATTTTTAGCTACCAAAGCGATCTTTGGAAAGTATCGTCTAATGGTGGCGAGGCTACCCGTATGACTGCTATGGACGGCACAGAAACAGATCCGGCCGTTTCACCTGATGGGAAATGGTTGGCCTTTACGAGCAATCAGTATGGAAATAATGATATTTACTTGATGCCAATTGCGGGTGGTGAAATCAAACAGTTGACACACCATCAAAGTAATGACATGACACCTTCCTGGAACTGGGATAGTAAAACCATCAATTTTGTCTCCAATCGCTACAATTCCATGACCAACTATACGGTTTCCATCAAAGGAGATACACCCAAAAGAACCTTTCCGCATTATTTCAACACGGTTCACAACGTTGTGCAACATCCCCAAACAAAAGCATTGTTTTTTAACGAATCCTGGGAGAGTTCGAGATTTGCTCATCGAAAAAGATACAAGGGTGATTACAATCCAGATCTAAAGTCATACAATTTCAAGACCAAAGCCTTTACCAAACACACCACCTACCGCGGAAAAGATTTTGGTGCTACTATAGATAAGAACGGCAATGTGTACTACATGTCAGACCAATTCAATGACGAGTACAATCTGTACCTACTTCAAAACGGGTCGCCCGTGCGTCTTACCAACTTTAAAACGTCGATTTTTTGGCCCAAGGTAAGTGCCAATGGACAAAAAGTAGTTTTCCGTCGCGATTATCAAATCCACGTGTATGATATTGCTAAAAAGTCCACCAAGAAGTTAAAGATTGACTTTCCAAACAACTCTACCTTAGAGAAAAACCTTTCTTACAACACCAAAGGCAAGGTAACTGCTTTTGATGTTGCTTCTGACGGAAAGAAAATGGCCTTCGTTTCAAGAGGGCGCCTCTTTGTTTCTGATGTGGAGGGCAAGTTTATAAAGGAAGTCAAGACCATAAACAACGAAGCTGTTGGGGAAGTAAAATGGCTGAAAGGAGATACTTCTTTGTTGTTCTCACAATCAGATAAAGGTTACTACAATTGGTATACGATCGACTTACAAAATGCAAAGACTCAAAGACGCACAAAAGTCACTCAAAACGATCGACTCATCACCTTTAACAAAGACAAATCCAAAGGTGTTTTTCTTAGGGGAAGAAATGAAATTCACATTATCGATTTAAAGACTTTTAAATCCGAATTGATTGTGAAAGATGAGCTTTGGGGCTTCTACAATTTCAGTCCGAGTTTTTCACCAGACGGAAAGTTTGTCTTGTTCAATGCCTACCGTGATTTTGAGGCAGACATCTTTGTGTACAACCTTCAAACCAAGCAAAAGATGAATCTTACCAATACCAAGGTGAGCGAATTCAAACCCCAGTGGTCAGCAGACGGAAAGTACATTTATTTCAATTCAGAACGAACAGCTCCTAATTTCCCAAGTGGCGGAAATGGAAACACCAAGGTGTACCAAATGGCCTTGGATAAATACCAAAAACCCTTCAAGATGGATAAGGTAAACGCCTTATTTGCAAAAAAAGACACTGCGAAAAAGAAGGAAAAAGAAAAGGTAGTTGTTAAAATTAATCCCAACGGTCTGATGGATCGACTCACACGAATTAGTCCCAGATTTGGAGATCAAGCTGGCCAAACCGTGATACAAAATGGGACAAAAACGCATGTTATTTATGTCTCCAATCACGATGAGGGGAATTTTAAACTATGGATGACCACCATGGAGCCTTTCAAACCTAATAAAACGGTCAAATTAGGAGATGGTAGAATTGGTGGATACCAATATGTGCATGCCAAAAAGAAACATTACATCTTGGCCAACGGAACCATACATAGCCTTAATGTTGGAGCCAAGAAATTAAAGCCCATCAATACCAGTCATAACTTTCAAAAAAACCTGTCGGAAGAGTTTGAGCAGATGTATTATGAAGCTTGGGCCGGAATGGAAATCAATTTTTACGATGAGAAATTTCACGGACAAGATTGGAAGAAACTTCGCGATCGATATGCCAAGTTTTTACCTTATGTGACCGATAGAAGTCAGTTGCGATTGATTTTAAACGATATGTTGGGTGAATTGAACACCTCTCACTTCGGATTTTATTCCAACGGTCGAGAAGAACGCATCTATTACGGAACAACCACCATGGCTACCGGAATCATATTCGATAATGAAAATCCGTATGTGGTTCATCGAATTGTAAAAGAAAGTCCCGTAGATGTATCATCCATCAAACTTCGCAGAGGAGATCGATTGGTAGCGGTCAATGGAACGCCTGTAAATGAAAAAATGAATCGCGAGTCGTATTTTGCTGGACCAAGTTTTGACAGAGAGATGCAACTCACTTTTTCTCGCAACGGAAAGACTTTTGATGTGAATATTCATACTACCTTGTATTGGAGCATCAGTACCTTGCTTTATGACGAATGGCAAGATGAGAATCAGGCCTACGTAGATCAAAAGTCCAACAATCAAATTGCTTACTTCCACATGAAAAATATGGGTGGAGGCGAGTTGACCAAATTCTATCACGATTTGATGAGTGATGAAGCCTATAAAAAAGGGTTGATTTTAGACTTACGATACAATACAGGAGGAAACGTTCACGACGCGGTGTTGCGATTTTTACAGCAAAAAGAATACTTACAATGGAAGTATCGTGAAGGGAAACTTACAGGCCAATCGAATTTTAATTATGGCAACAAGCCAATTGTTTTGTTGATCAACGAACAATCGCTTTCTGATGCTGAAATGACCGCAGCAGGATTCAAAGAATTAGGTTTGGGTACCATTGTAGGAACCGAAACCTATCGTTGGATCATCTTCACCACTGGAAACGGATTGGTAGATGGATCTTTCTATCGATTGCCGTCTTGGGGATGTTATACCTTGGATGGAAAAGACTTGGAATTAACAGGTGTAGCTCCGGACGTATATGTGGGTAAGAACTTCAAAGATCGACTCGAGAAGAACACACCTCAATTGGACAAAGCCATTGAAATCATCATGAACAAACTCAAATAGTTTTAATTGAGTCATAGTAAAAAAGAGAAACCCATTCCGGTTTCTCTTTTTTTTATTCACCTTCCTATCATTTACCCCAAGACTTTTGCACTTCGTCGACACTTAAGTGAGGAAAAGCTGATGAGAAATATTTCGGCGAGTCATCTTTTTAGTTTTGTCATCAAATTAGTAAGCCCCTAAAATTGTAAAGGTAGTTATAGCATAAGTATCCCCCTTAACTACCCTTATTTTCAAAACACCTGGTAACAGAGATGATTTTCAAGAACTATTCAAATGAGATGGAACATGCCTACACAGGCAATTCTTATTTTGTTGAAATTGAAGAGCAAGACTTACCTCATGCAAGCAACTTCATACCCCTAAGTAGTTGCGTGCTGAATTTTACCATCAAACAGGCAGAATTAGCAAGTTCTGAAGACGATCAAGCGGTTCGATTTCATGATTTGCAATTGTGTGGACATTGTTTTGGAGATTTCAAATTGTATGCGAACGAAAAAACCAAGTTTCTCGGAGTTCACTTAAGGCCAACCACTCTTTATAAGGTGTTTGGTGATAGTCTAAAGGAGATTCAGAACAAGATTCTTCTAATGCAAGAATATCGTCCAAAGCTGTACGCCGAACTTGTGAGGGTTTTCCGAAATTATGACAATGATTTACCTCAGTTTGATGCCAATTTAAATTCCTTTTTTAGGAAAAATGATATGTTGGCACACAATCCCAAAATTGAATGGATTGATGAGGCCGTTAGAATTATAGAACAGGAAAAAGGATTGATAAAAGTTCAAGATCTCATCACGAATTTACCTTTCAGTCAGAAGACCTTTGAAACGAACTTTAAAAAGGTCATTGGTTTGACTCCAGGTCAATTTTCACGACAGATTCGGTTTTTGAATTATCTACGCGAATACCATACAACGGAAGCCTACAACAACGAATTATTGTATGCCTTTCAATACTACGACCTCTCCCATTTCAGCAAGGAGGTAAAGTATTTTACAGGAAAGACCCCAAAAAAATATTTCGATTCTGAATATTCAGACTTGAAGAAAATTATCAGTTTTTGAGAAGGATTTAGGGTTGATTTCTCTAGAAAAGCTGGTACTCTCTCTATATTTTAATCTACACGCCCCGGTTCCACGGGGCATTTTTTTGACCTCCGATCGACTGTCTAAAATGTCAATATTTATAGCTATATTACACTCGGTATAAAAATTAAACAATCATGGGAAAATTTGAAATTTACAAAGACAAAAGAGAAGAATTTAGATTTCGTTTAAAAGCGGGAAATGGTCAAACGATTTTATCCAGTGAAGGATACAAAACCAAAGCTAGCTGCAACAACGGAATTGAATCTGTGAAAAAGAACTCCCAAGATGACAATCGTTTTGAAAGACGAGAATCAAAGAGTGGAAAGCCATTTTTTAATTTGAAGTCAACAAACGGACAGGTAATTGGGAATAGCGAAATGTATTCATCAGTAAGCGCCATGGAAAATGGAATTGCTTCTGTGAAGAAAAATGCACCTGATGCATCTGTAGATGATCAATCATAAAAAATTAAAGGAGATAAAAAAGCCGGAATGAATATTTCATTCCGGCTTTTTTTTGCTTTTCTTCAGCGTTTCCAGGTGCCTCCATATTTGTATAATGGATTGTCTTTTTTTACTTTCAACAGACAAGATTCGCAGGTGAAAACCCACTTTGCAGGTTGTTTGTATTGAATGCGATACACGGTTGAAAAGTCCTTTTCGCATACTTCGCAATATTTGATTCTTTTAGCCAAAATAGAAGTGCTTTCTTCTGCAAAAATACGCATAAAAAAACCTCAAGAACGTGCTTGAGGTTTTCAATGGTTTGTTGTAAGTATTACCAGATTCGTACGCGATCTTCGGGTGCCAAATACATTTTATCACCTGGCTTCACATCAAAGGCTGTATAAAAAGCATCTACATTTTTCAATGGCATATAAGCTCTATACATTCCTGGGGCGTGTGTATCGGTCATGATTCTATTTTTCAAGGCTTCATCTCGCATTTTGGTTCTCCAAATGGTTCCCCATGACAAGAAGAAACGTTGTTCGGGTGTGTAACCGTCAATATTATCAGGACGTCCATTTTTCTCTAAGAAGATTTGCAAGCCTTCATAAGCAGCTTGAACACCACCCAAGTCTCCAATATTCTCACCTAAGGTAAATTCCCCGTTCAATTTCATGCTGTCAATGGCAACAATGTCGCTGAACTGTTTGATGAGCTTCTTACCAGCTTTCGCAAACTCTTTGGAGTCCTCTTCAGTCCACCAGTTTCTCAAGTTTCCGTCTCCATCAAATCGAGATCCAGAGTCGTCAAAACTGTGTGAAATTTCGTGACCAATAACCGCACCAATTCCACCATAATTAACCGCTTCGTCCGCTTGGTAATTGTAGAATGGAGGTTGTAGTATGGCTGCTGGGAATACAATCTCGTTGTTCAATGGATTGAAATAAGCATTTACTGTTTGCGGAGACATGGCCCATTCAGTTCGGTCTACTTTCTTACCTAATTTCGCCATGTTTTGTTTGTAGTTCCACATGTTTACATTCAAGGCATTTTCGAAATAAGTTCCTCCGTTTTTGATGGCTTTTACTTGTAGGTCAGAATAGTCTTTCCACTTATCTGGATAGGCAATTTTAACCGTTAGTTTGTTTAATTTTTCAAGTGCTTTTTTCTTGGTTTCTTCACTCATCCAAGGCAATTGTGCAATACGCTTTTCAAATCCAAGCATTACATTGTCAATCATTTCCTTAGCCTTGGCCTTCGCTTCGGGTGGGAATTTGGCATCCACATACAATTTCCCCAAAGCTTCTCCAATAGCGCCATTTACATTGGCAAGTGCTCTTTCATCTCTTGGACGTTGTTTTTTAGCACCGCGCATTTCTTTGCTGTAGAATTCCCAGTTTGCTTTTTCCAAATCGGTGGTTAAAACTCCTAAGGCACCGTTAATGGCGTTCCAACGTAGCAATAATTTCATGTCATCTACAGAAGTAGTTTTGAACACTTCATTCATGGCTTTAAAGTACTTGGGATCCGTAACGATTACCGTCTCTAAATCTGTAACACCTATACCTTTTAAATGTCCATCCCAATCGATAGCAGGGGCTAACTTTTGTAAATCTGCTACACCCATAGGATTGTACATTCTACGCGCATCCCTACTTTCTTCTTTGGTCATTTGAGGTTCTGCCAAGCTAGATTCTAAAGCAACAATGGTTGCTGCATTTTTTAAAGCAGTTGCTTCGTCATCACCAAACTCTTGTAGCATTCGAGCAATAAAAGCTTCGTATTTTACTTTCTTGTCTTTTACTTTTTCGTCTACATAGTAATCCCTAGTCAATCCCAAACTTCCAGCAAACATGTAACCAGCATTCATGCTACTGTTTTTAAGGTCGTTAAAAACGCCAAATCCGTAGAAGGCTCCTACACCATAAGGCGCCATTTCAGTAATAAGGTTTTCCACATCCTTTTTACTTTTGGCCTCGTCTATTTTTGCTAAAAATGGAAGCACTGGCTTGATGCCCTGTTCGTTTCTTGAAACAGTGTCCATAATGCTTTCATAGAAATTCACTGCCTTTTCCTGATCAGAGTCAATGGGGTTTCCTTTGGCATCTTTTACCTTTGGAAAGTCGCGCTCTTCAATAGCCTTGTTCAATATGGTAAGTACATCGGCATCTGTTTGCTTGCGCAGCTGATTGAATCCACCCCAAGAGGTTTGATCATCTGGAATTTCGGTATTGTCCAACCAATTTCCGTTCACATGTCGGAAGAAATCATCTTGAGGTTTTACCGATGTATCCATGTTCTCCAATACGATTCCAGGAATCGCTGGTTCGTCACTCTTACAAGCGGTCATTCCAAGCATTGCTGCTGCCGCGATGAAGAGTATTCTATTTATTTTTTTCATAATAGAAGTATTTAATTATAAATTGAGTTCAATAGGTGTTTAACTTTTTATTTTGCTTTTGGGCGGATTTGGTAATTGATCGAAGCCCATGTTAAACAGGGTAAATCCGTAGATGTCCGAGTACTGTTCAATGGTTTTAGAAACAGGTGTTCCTGCACCATGACCCGCATTGGTTTCAATTCGGATTAGCGTCGGATTCATACCACTTTGCTTGTCTTGTAATTCGGCTGCAAACTTAAAGCTATGGGCAGGAACCACACGATCGTCATGATCTCCAGTGGTCACCAAGGTTGCTGGATATTCCGTTCCTTCTTTTACATTATGAACCGGTGAGTATCCTTTTAAATAGTCAAACATTTCTTTGCTATCATCCGCCGTTCCGTAGTCGTAAGCCCACCCAGCTCCAGCGGTAAATTTATGATAACGCAACATGTCCAATACTCCAACGGCAGGTAAGGCCACTTTCATTAAATCAGGTCTTTGAGTCATGGTAGCGCCTACCAACAATCCTCCATTTGATCCTCCGCGAATTGCGAGGTAATCGGATGAGGTGTAGTTTTTTTCTATAAGGTATTCTGCTGCCGCAATAAAGTCGTCAAAAACATTTTGCTTTTGCATTTTGGTTCCGGCAACGTGCCATTTTTTTCCATATTCACCACCACCTCGAAGATTCGGTACGGCATACACACCACCTTGTTCCATCCACACCAAATTAGTAATGCTAAAACTTGGCGTTAAGCTAATGTTGAATCCGCCGTATCCATAAAGAATGGTCGGATTTTTTCCGTTGAGTTCCACTCCTTTTTTGTGGGTGATGATCATCGGAACTTTGGTACCGTCTTTTGAGGTGTAAAAAACTTGGTTACTCACATAGTCATCCGGATTCATATCAATAGAAGGTTTCCAATACAATTCGTAGGTACCATCTTTGGGGTTGAATTTGTAGGATGAACTTGGTGTGCTGTAGTTAGTGAAAGAGAAATACAGTTCTTTAGCGTCTGCTTTTCCGCTAAATCCGCCAGCCGAACCAACGCCAGGTAATTTTACCTCGCGAATTTTGTTGCCGTCATAGTCGTATTGATAAATTTTCGAAACTGCATCTACCATATATTCAGCAAAGAAATAGCCTCCTCCGGTAGAGGGACTTAATACATTCTCAGTCTCTGGAATAAAATCTTTCCAGTTTTCAGGTGTTGGATTGGAAGCATCTACCGTTACAATTTTTTGATTGGGTGCATCGAGATTGGTAAGAATGTAGAGCTTGCTTCCTTTGGTTTCGATAACATTAGAATCACTGTTCACGTGATCTAAGATGGTCACGAGTTTGCTATTCTTTTTGGTAAGGTCTTTCATGAACATCTTATTTCCAGAAGTTGAAATTGATGCCGAAATAAATAGGTAGCGATCGTCTTCAGAAACCCCACCAAAAACATATCGGTGTTTTTCAGAAGGAATACCTCCAAAAACTACTTTGTCACTTTTTTGGGAAGTTCCTAATTTGTGGTAATACAATTTGTGTTGGTCTGTTTTTGCAGACAATTCGCTTCCTTTTGGTTTGTCATAACTTGAGTAGTAGAAACCTTCATTTTTATACCAAGAGATGCCCGAGAATTTTACATCCACCAGGGTGTCTTCTTTGATTTTCTTTGTTTCGGCATCTATGACAATGATTTTTCGCCAGTCAGAACCACCTTCTGAAATTGCATAAGCAGCGGTTTTCCCATCTTTAGAAAAGCTGAGTGCTCCTAAAGAGGTAGTGCCATCATCTGAGAAAGAATTGGGGTCCAAAAACACTTCTTCGTCGCCATCGCCCTTTTTACGATACACCACATATTGGTTTTGGAGTCCGTTATTTTTATAGTAGTAGGTGTAGTCTCCTTCTTTGAAAGGTGTCCCTACTTTTTCATAATTCCATAATTCAGACAAGCGGTCTTTCAACTGCTTGCGATACGGGATGTTTTCAAAATAATTAAAGGTTACCTCGTTCTGTGCTTTCACCCAAGCTTCGGTTTCAGCGCTTCGGTCGTCTTCAAGCCATCGATAATTGTCTACAACAGCCGTTTCAAATATGGTGTCTACAACGGCTTTTTTCTGAGTTTCTGGATAGTTCACCTCAATAGATCTTTGCATTGGTTTTTGTTGACAAGCCCCCAAAATAAAGAGACAAGCCAATACGGAAAAAGTGAGATTGGTCTTCATGAAAAGTAAGTTTGTTAGGTTTATCAAAGTTAGTAGCGAACAAATTGAATTTGTTACAGTTACAACGTACAATTAACATTTTTGGTATTGTAAGAATAATTAGAAAATTACGACTAATTTTGTACAATTAAAAATGAAATCATGACAGAAAATTTGACAAAATCTACCTTTTTAGAAAAAGTATTCAACTACGAGGTCAATAAAGATTGGAAGTTCGAAGGTGACAAACCTGCGATCATCGATTTTTATGCCGATTGGTGTGGTCCTTGTAAGATGATTGCTCCAGTGCTTGAGCAGTTGTCTGAAGAATACGAAGGAAAAGTAGACATTTATAAAATAGACACCGAAGCAGAGAAAGAGTTGGCTGCGGCTTTCGGAATTAGAAGCATTCCGTCTTTACTTTTTGTACCCAAAGATGAGATGCCACAAATGGCCAATGGAGCCTTGCCAAAGCAAGAATTAAAACGAATTATTGCTGAGGTGCTGAAGGTAACCAACTAAATAAGAATTTAAAATCCTGATGCTGTCCATCAGGATTTTTTATGCCTAATTTTCAAATGCATAAGAAATTTATGTATATATTTGTTTCATGGGAAATCAAAAACTATTTAAGGGTTCGTTGCAAACCATCATTTTGAAATTATTAGAAGAAAATGATAAAATGTACGGTTATGAAATCACCCAAAAGGTGAAAGAACTGACTAGAGGTGAGCTCAACATAACCGAAGGAGCCTTGTATCCAGCCCTGCACAAATTGGAAGCTGAAGGTTTGTTGGAAGTCGAGGTAGCCAAGGTTGGTAATCGCTTACGTAAGTACTATAAATTGACCGAATCAGGCGCCAAAGAAACGGTAAATAAGCTGGCAGAAATGCAGGAGTTTTTAAAGACGATGCAATATTTGGTAAACCCTAAATTAAGTTTGGAATAGATGGCGATTGAGTTGACGAAAGAACAGATTCAAAAAATAGAAGACTTTTTAGATTTAAAAGGATTCCATTATATCGATTTGAGATTTGAAATTTTGGATCATATGATAAGTGATATTGAAGAAAGAATGCGAAATAATGTTTCGTATGAGAGCGCTTTGGCAATGACAAAAATTCGTTGGGAAAAACATCTACGAAAAAAGAATTCTTTCTATTTCGGCATCCAAAATTACGATTTTAGCATTGTCCTAAATAAGGCGATAAAGTTATTTAGGCCCTTCTTTTTTCTTTATATGTCCTTATACATTATTCCAATGGTTACATTAAATTATTTCAAATTAGTTATTCCAGAAGAAATTGTTACTATGTCTAATCAAATACTACAAATTTTAGCTGTTTTTGCAACGTTGTACATAGTTTGGACGGCAGTGAAACTGAGCAGAAAACAATTAAAAACAACGTATAGTTTTATAATGAAGACTCAAAATTGGCCAGCTGTAATTTTGATTTTAATTAGCTCATTTTTTGGTGGTATTATTGAAACCTCAGGAGAGCTTAATCCAGGTTTTACAGGTTTCTATGCAGCGGGAATGACGGCTGCTATAAGTGTTCATTATTTCTTTGGAAAGCATCGAAAGTCTCTCGATAAATTAAAGTATTTTTAATGATGGAGTTATCAAAAGAACAAGTGGAGTTCATAGAGAAGCGACTCGTAGAGGATGGTGTGAAGTATTGGGATATTCGAATTGAAATGTTGGATCACGTGGTGAGCGATGTGGAAAACCAAATGAATCTAGGAGCCAGTTTTGATCACGCCCTACAAAGTGCTTTTGAAAAATTAGGTTGGGATGGAAGTTTCGATGCTGTTGTGAAACAAAAACAATCGTATTACTCCATTTTTAATAGAAGAGAGATTTGGAAAGAATTGAAAGATTTTTTCAATACGGTGGCTACCTTTTTCAATTATGCCATATTAATTGCCTTGTGTTATTTCTTTCTCGGAGAACGCACGTTTATCAAAATCGCGCTCACTTCAAAATTGGTAATTTTTTGTGCGGTGATGATCTTTAGTTTGATAAAGAGTCAAAAAGTATTTAAGTCGGCCAGCTTATTGGCGTCCTTTACCTTTTTGTCTCTGCAAATATCTTTATTGAACTGTTTTCTGTTCCTACCAAAAGTGTTTTTGAACTATGATCAACTATCCACCGAGTACCTTTCTCTGGTGTTGATTGTGTTGTATCCTTTCTTTTATGTGGGCTATAAAACCTTCTTTGGAAACTACCGAAAAACCAATACCATCTATCAAAAACTAATTGAAGGATGAAAGTAAACGAACAACAAATCGATCAACTTTTTGAGTTTACTAGAAAGCATTATGTCGAATACTATGATGTGCAATCGGAATTGGTAGATCATTTGGCCAATGATATTGAAGAAATTTGGAAAGAGCACCCGAATCTGACCTTTATGCAAGCTCGAGATCGTGCTTTTAAGAAATTCGGAATCTTCGGATTTGCAGATGTCATCAAAGCTCGTGAATCAGCCATGACAAAAAAGTATTGGAAGCTAATCCTACGATTTACTCAAGAATGGTTTTCACCACCAAAAATTGTGTTTACCCTCGGGTTGTTTTTTGGCTTTTTCATGCTCTTTCAACTTCCGAACATTGAATATTTCATTCTATCAGGACTCGCAATTGGTATTTGCATTGAGGTTTACAATTGGTTTATGGGCAAAAAGCAAAGACAATTTCGAGAGCAAAAAAAGGAGAAGTTGTTTTTACTCGAAGCCATGATTGGAACCACAAGAAATGGATTTTCGGGCTTGGCATTGATCAATTTCTTTAACTTGATGAACCTTACAAGTTTCGACTTTTCATCATTCTCTACTGAATGGCTGGTGGTTTTATCCTTAGTCATGACCATCCTAGTCATCATGTTCAATGTTTGCACCTTTGTATTACCGAATAAGGCCCAAGAATTACTCGAAGAAACCTATCCAGAATACAAAATTGTGAAATCCTTGTAACAATTGTATTTTTAAACACACTAATAAACAAACTATAACCAAGTATACGCTATGAATTCTCATTTTTTACGATTAGAATGGAAGCAGTATTTCAGATCATCGTATTGGCAAACGGGAATCGCTTTAAAGGTAATTATGGTGTTTTTTGCACTGTATTTCTTAGTATCCTTTTTAGCTTTAGGTATTGGATCTTTCTTTTTGATTAGAAAGTTATACCCAGATTCAGATCCACTTCAAGTGGTGAATACCTACCTTGTTTTTGCCTTTTTAGGTGATTTGGTATTTCGTTATTTAATGCAGAAGATTCCAATAATGAACATCAAACCATTATTGATTCTAGACATTAAAAAGAAATCCATTGTACATTTCATTCTTACCAAGTCGGCGTTTTCATTTTTCAATGTGATGCCCTTGTTCTTTTACATTCCTTTTGCTATCGTTTTGGTAGGTCAAGGATACAATGGTTTGGGAGTAACCGGATGGTTTTTCACCATGCTTTTCCTAACCCTTTTCAATAACTATGTAAATTTTTTAATTAACAAGAACCAGAAAATTTTCTTCACCTTAGCAACCATCTTGGCAGCCTTGTGTTCGGTTCAGTATTTTGGAGTTTATGACGTTGCGAGTGCTGCTGGTCCTTTGTTTGATGCCATTTACGCAGAACCTATTTGGGCTTTGGTTCCATTGGTGTTAGTAGTGCTTTCTTACAATGCAAACTTCAACTACCTGAAAACAAGGGTATATCTTGATGATGCGGTTAAGAAAGATGTGAAGGAAGTTAAATCCGTCGATCTTTCATGGACAGACCGATTCGGTGAAGTTGCTCCATTTTTGCGAAATGACATTCGATTGATTTGGCGAAACAAAAGACCTCGAACGGTGTTTTTGCTATCCTTTGTTTTCATCGCTTATGCCTTGATCTTTTTTACCCAAGAAGTTTACGAACAGAAAATGCCTGTCTTTTTAATCTTTGCTGCCTTGTTTGTAACTGGCGGATTCGTGATGAATTTCGGACAGTTTATTCCTGCTTGGGATAGTGCCTATTACAAGATGATCATGAGCCAGAACATCAAATACCGCTTGTTCCTAGAATCCAAATGGTACTTGATGGTGGTAATGACCTTTGTGTTGTACCTATTGAGCATTCCATACATCTACTTCGGATTGGATAAATTCTTGATGATCACAGCAGGCGCCATTTATAACATTGGTTTCAACTCGATTTTACTCCTCTATGCAGGATCTTTCAATAGAAAGCGAATTGATTTGGACAAGAGTGCCTTTGCCAATTATCAAGGTACAAGTGCTACGCAGTTCATTGTCATCATTCCAATACTAGCCTTACCAATGCTATTGTTCTGGATTTTTAAAACTACCATTAGTTTCAATGCGGGAATTTTATCCATCGCAGTTGTGGGACTTTTGACATTGGTTTTCAAAAAGTATTTGATGAACTTCATTGAGAAAAAGTACATTCAAGATAAATATGCAGCCATACATGCATTTGATCAAACGACTTAAAAAAATTAAAAATGATTCAAGTAAAAGATATATCTAAAAAATATGGAACCGCCGAAGTATTAAATGTTGATGCTTTGGAAATTCCTACAGGTGAAAGTTTCGGCTTGGTAGGAAACAACGGTGCCGGAAAAACCACCTTATTCAACATTATGTTGGATTTGGTAAGACCAACTACGGGAAGTATCACCACCAACAATATTCAGGTGAATGAGAGCGAAGAATGGAAAACCTTTACGGGTTCTTTCATTGACGAATCTTTCCTTATCGGTTATTTAACTGCGGAAGAGTATTTCGATTTTATTGGCGACCTACGCGGTATGAACAAGGCCGATGTAACTTCTTTTTTAGCACAGTTTGAAGAGTTCTTCAACGGCGAGATTTTAGGAAAGAAGAAATATTTACGTGATTTGAGTAAAGGAAACCAAAAGAAGGCAGGAATCGTGGCCGCCATGATGGGGAACCCGAAAGTGGTAATCCTTGATGAGCCTTTTGCCAACTTAGATCCGACCACTCAGATTCGATTGAAGAAGTTGGTAAAGGAATTGACCAATGAAAAAGACGTTACGGTCCTTATTTCTAGTCACGATTTATCACACGTAACCGAAGTTTGCGAACGAATTGTTGTTTTAGATAAAGGAAATGTGGTGAAAGACATTCAAACTTCGCCTGCAACTTTGAAAGAACTCGAAGCCTATTTCGCTGTATAAAACGCACAACTAATCCTTACGAAAAGCTCTTAGCTACATACGATTTCACCTAGAAATCAGTTGTAATTAAGAGTTTTTATTTTTTATAATTATTTTTTAGTTTAGATTTAAGGCGTGAAAAAATCACTCATTTCTCTCGGTATTCTTTGCTTGACGGTCTTTTTGCTTGACGCTTGTAGCACCAAAAAGAACACGATTATATCCAGAAATTACCAAGCACTGACAACCAAATTCAATGTTCTTTTCAATGGAAAAAATGCCTTGCAAAAGGGAATTGACGGATTGAATGCCAATTACAAAGACGATTGGTTTGAGATTTTACCCTTAGAGCCCATCAAATTTGAAAGAGAGAAAGTAGTTTTAAGAAAGATGAATACCGGTGTTGGTTCTGGCTTCAATTCTAGAAACAATAATACTTCCAACCAAGATGCCAATGCCACTCCCTTTGATATTGCCGAAGAGAAGGCCGTAAAGGCCATCCAAAAACACGGAATGTATTTCAACGGTTTGGAGCGAAATCGCCAAATCGATGATGCTTATTTGTTGTTAGGGAAGGCACGTTATTACTCTCAACGATTCATTCCGGCTATTGAGGCATTCAATTACGTAATTGCCAATTATCCCGATGCCGACTTGATTGCCGAAACCAAAGTTTGGAGGGCAAAGGCAAATATTCGAAATGACAATGAAGAGCGGGCCATTGAGACCATTAATTTGTTGTTGTATGTAAAAGACACACTTGAGATTGATCAACCAGATTACATCAAAGAGCAAGGTCATACAGCCATGGCCATGGCGTATCTTAAAACCGATACCATTCAAAAAGCCATCAAGCACTTACACCTTGCCACAAGAACTTTAAATGACAAGGATCAGGGAGCTCGTAACTTATTTGTTTTGGGTCAGGTGTATGCCTCTTTGGGGCATAAGGATTCTGCTGCCATGGTATTTAAAAAACTTACATCATTTAAAAAGGCGCCAAAAAAATACAAGATTCACGGAGAGATTGAATTGGCTAGAAACACTACTTCCGATTCGGCTTCCGTGGTAATGTTGGATCGATTGCAAGAGTTGATCAAAGACCGAGAAAACAGACCGTTTTTGGATGAATTGTACTATCAAACTGGTTTGCTTCACGAGAACAATGACAGCATTCGATTGGCAATTATAGATTACAACAAATCCTTGCGTGCCAATGGTGGTAGCAAAAAGCAAAAGACCTTCACTTACGAAAGACTTGGGAATATTTATTTTGATGATGCCAATTACAAATTTGCGAGTGCACATTATGATAGCGTTTTGCAGTTTGCTGACGACGAAAAGAAGTTGCGCATCCGACGTGTAAAAAGAAAAGCCAAGAACTTGGTGGAATTGATAGAGAATGAAAAAATTATTACGGTAAATGATAGTCTCCTGCGATTGGCCAATTTATCCGATGAGGATAAAAAAGCCTATTTCGAAGATTATGTAGCCAAATTGAAAAAGGAAGACGAAGAAATGGCCCAGTTATTACTCAACCGAGCCAACTTTACAAACACTTCGTCCTTACAGTCTACCAAAAAACAGGGTTGGTATTTCTACAATCCGCAGACGTTGAATTTTGGGAAATCGGAATTTAAAAAGTTTTGGGGAGACAGACCGTTGGAGGATGACTGGCGATGGTCTACCAAGGCATCTTTCAATACTACTGAGGACGAGGATAACAAAGAGGTAACCAACAATCGCTATGATGTTCAAACCTATATTGCTACCATTCCGAGTGATAAAAAGGTGCTGGATAGTTTGTATGTGCAAAGAAATCAAGCATTGTATGATTTGGGTCTGATTTATAAAGAGCAGTTTAAAAATCAGAAACTAGCTATTGATCGCTTTGAACGATTGGAAACACTAAATCCGGCCAAAGAGCTCATCTTACCCATGAATTGGCATTTGTATCAGCTCTTCAAAGAAAAAGATCCAAACAAGGCAGAAAAGTATAAAAACACGATATTGACCGATTACGCGGAAACCATCTTTGCCAAGGTGATCCAAAATCCCGAAGATGTTGTTCAGGATGAAGTGGAAGAGGACGTTGTGGAGCAGAATTACAAAAAAATGTACTATCTCTACAAAGACAATAAGTTCAAAGATGTCATCCAAAAAATAGATTCCATTGTTCCAGAAATTCAAGGAAACGTCCTAGAACGAAAGTTTCTGTTGTTGAAAGCTTTGGCGGTCGGAAAGGATCAAGACAAGGAATCTTACAGAAAAGCTTTGGAGTTTGTTTCAGTAAATTATGGTAATTTTGAAGAAGGAAAGAAGGCAGCTGAAATTTTAAAGCAATTAAACAAACAATAATGTTTAGTTCAGACCAAAAGAATAACGGCTCGAAGAGCCCAAAGTTGAAAGTTATGGAAAGAAACGTTATCGCAAAAAACACAGTCATTACCGGTGAAATTAAATCGGATGGTGATTTTAGAATAGATGGTACTTTAGAAGGAAGTTTAATTACCGAAGGAAGAGTTATTATTGGCAACGACGGATTTGTAAAAGGCAATGTGGAGGCGGCTAATGCCGACGTTGAAGGAAAAATATCAGGAAAACTGATTGTCAATAAAACCCTCACCGTAAAAGCCATTGCCAATATCTCGGGCGAGGTTATTGTTGGTAAACTATCTATTGAACCAGGAGCTGCTTTCAACGCAACCTGTGCCATGAAGACCCCAACACCAAAACCAGAAAAATTCTCGAAGAATGGCGCCCAAAGACCAGAAAAAAAGTTCGTTAAATAAGGCGATGCAACTTTCTGGAGCCGGAATTCAAATGGGGCTAACCATTTATCTCGGTTATCTGCTTGGAGAATGGCTTGACGGAAAACTTGAAACAACTTTTTTAACCGAAACAATTACCTTGTTCGCCATCTTCCTATCCATGTATTCATTGATCAGACAAGTAAACAAGCTTCATGATTAAAAAGTTATTGCTACCAACAATTGTTTTGGCACTTCTGTTTTTGACCGGAGCATGGGTACATAATTATGTGGCTGGACAATCAGAATTGCAACTACCCTTTTCTATTGAAAAAGCCTATCAATTTCACTTCATTTTTTCACTTCTTTTGGTGATTCATTTTGAGTTCTTATCAAGAATAAAAAACCTCAGACCTCAGCTAGGTTTCATTTATTTGGTAAGTGTTGTACTTAAGTTAGTCTTGGTTGGCTATGTGTTTAAGGATGTGCTTATTGACCAAGAAGTAATAGCCTTATCAACCAAGTTGGCCTTGTTAATTCCCTCCCTACTTTTTCTATTCGCAGAGGTTATTTTTATCTCAAAAATAATCCTAAGAAAAACAGAGGAATATTAAAGTTAAAAAAGGGTTGGTTTAATATATTAATTATGTAACTTTGCCGCGAATTTAGAAAGCGCAAATTAATAATGAAACTGGCCTTAAAATCAAATAAGCAATTCGTTCTTTTATTTTTCATCTTTTTAAGCACTTTGGCTTTTGGTTTTTCAAAAACTGAAAAGCACGATACAAAAGATGGTGGTCAAATCAACACCAAAGAGGAAGTTGAGGCGTATATCATTCACCACATCAAAGATTCTCACGATTTTTCTTTGTTTTCTTACACCGATAGTGAAGGCGTTAGAAAACACTTCGGATTTCCTTTACCAGTAATCATCAACACAAGCAAAGGTATTGTGACTTTTATGTCTTCTGAGTTTCATCACAATGATGACGGCCATGTAATTGTTGAGAAGGACGGTTTGAAATTTGCGAAAATTCATTCTAAGATTTACGAGCTTGATGCAGACGCAGCAAGCGTTTCATTTGATGAAGAACACCACCCAACCAATGCACACAAAGTTTTAGACTTCTCCATCACCAAAAGTGTGGTAGGGATCTTATTAGTTGGTTTGCTCTTATTATGGTGGTTCTCTAGCTTGGCTAGACAATATAAAACAAAACAAATTCCAACTGGATTTGCAAGAGTACTAGAGCCGCTAGTACTTTATGTACGAGACGAGATTGCTCGTCCGAATATTGGAGAAAAACATTACAGAAGATTTACAGGGTATTTGTTAACTGTATTCTTCTTTATCTGGGTATTGAACTTATTAGGGTTAACCCCATTAGGGTTTAATGTTACCGGACAATTGGCAGTAACAGCATGTTTGGCTGTTTTCACATTGATTATCTACACCGTAAGTGGTACCAAAGGATATTGGATGCACATGATTTGGATGCCAGGTGTACCTGTGTTGATTCGTCCTGTATTGGCAGTGATTGAATTGGCCGGAGCTTTCTTAATCAAACCATTCTCACTTCTTGTGCGTTTGTTCGCAAACATTTCAGCAGGACACATTGTAGTAATGAGTTTGATTGCGATCATGTTCGTGTTGAAAGAATCTTTAGGAGTTGTGGGAGCAACAGGATTGTCTTTGGTGTTGTCATTTTTTATCACATTAATTGAAGTGCTAGTGGCCTTCTTACAAGCATACATCTTTACAATGCTATCGGCGTTGTTTATTGGTATGGCTGTAGATGATCATGCACATTAAGAATAGAATTGTTTAATTTTTATAAATACAAGTATTATGTATAATTTAATTGGAGCAGGTTTAATCGTAATCGGAGCTGGTATCGGATTAGGTCAAATTGGTGGAAAAGCAATGGAAGGTATTGCTCGTCAGCCAGAGGCTTATGGTAAAATCCAAACAGCAATGATCATTATCGCTGCATTATTAGAAGGTTTAGCATTTGGTGCATTATTCTTAGGAAAATAATCCGAATCAAAAACAACAAAGTAGCGCTCTCTAACGGTTGGTTATAGAGCCTACTTTTCTAAATTAAACAGAAAAACAAAACATTTTAGATGGAAACTTTATTAAACGATTTTTCACCAGGCTTATTCATAGTTCAAGCAATCTTATTCCTTGCCTTAATTGGTTTGATGGTAAAATTTGCATGGAAACCAATTTTGAACTCTTTGAACGAAAGAGAATCAGGTATCGAAGATGCTTTGGCAGCTGCTGAAAATGCAAAGAAAGAAATGCAAAACCTTCAAGCAGATAACAAAAAGTTGTTGAAGGAAGCTATTGCAGAGCGCGACGCATTGTTGAAGGAAGCTAGAGAAATGAAGGATAAAATCATTGCTGACGCTAAAGAAGATGCGAAAGAAGTAACACAAACGTTGATTGAGAATGCACAAGCTGCCATCTCACAAGAGAAGCAAGCGGCTATTGCTGAATTAAAGAAAAATGTTGCAGACCTTTCAATTAGTATTGCAGAAACGGTAATCAAAAAGGAATTAAGCGAGAAGAAGGATCAATTAAAGCACGTTGAGAAGATCTTAAAAGACGTTACCTTAAACTAACCACATGAAGGATACAAGAGCAGCTTTACGATACGCAAAGGCGATTCTTAATCTAGCCAAAGATTCTAAATCAGAAACTAAGGTTAACGACGACATGTTGTTGGTGGTAAAAACCATTTCTGAAAACAAAGATCTAGATGTTTTATTAAATAGTCCGGTTATCAAATCAAGTGATAAGATTGAGGTATTGAATTCGCTTTTCACTGGAAAAGTGAACAATGTAACCTTAGGATTATTTCACCTTTTAGAGGAAAACAAACGAATCGACTTATTGCAAGTTATTGCCAAGAAATATGCGATCATCTATGATTTTGACAAGCATATTTTAGAAGCAAAAGTAACAACAGCTGTGCCAATTACAGCGGCCTTGGAAAAACAAGTGTTAAAGAAGATTGTTGATTTAACAGGAGATAAAGCCAATTTGGTAAACGAAGTTAATCCGGAGATTTTAGGCGGATTTATTTTGAGAGTTGGTGACATCCAGTATGATGCAAGTATTGCCAATCATTTAAGGCAATTACGCAAAGAATTTGATAATCAAGATTATATATCGAAGTTATAATAGAAAACAGAAAATTAAATATTAGACCCGTTCTAATTATTAATAAACTCAATAAATGGCAACAATAAAACCAGCTGAAGTATCAGCAATTTTAAAGGATCAGTTAACAAATTTTGAAGCAAAGGCTACTTTAAACGAAGTAGGAACTGTTTTACAAGTAGGTGATGGTATTGCACGTGTGTACGGACTATCGAATGTACAATACGGAGAGCTTGTTGAATTCGATAACGGATTAGAAGGTATTGTATTGAACTTAGAAGAAGACAACGTTGGTGTTGTACTTTTAGGTCCTTCTACTTCTATTAAAGAAGGTTCAACAGTAAAAAGAACAGAAAGAATTGCTTCTTTAAGAGCTGGAGAAGGAGTTGTTGGTCGTGTATTGGATACCTTAGGGAACCCAATTGACGGTCAAGGTCCAATCAAAGGTGAAACTTTTGAGATGCCTTTAGAAAGAAAAGCTCCTGGAGTAATTTATAGAGAGCCTGTAACAGAACCATTACAAACGGGTATCAAGTCTGTAGATGCGATGATTCCAATCGGTAGAGGTCAGCGTGAGTTGATCATTGGTGACCGTCAAACAGGTAAGTCAACAGTTGCTATTGACACCATCCTAAATCAGAAGGAATTTTACGATGCAGGTGAGCCAGTATATTGTATCTACGTAGCCGTTGGACAAAAAGCCTCTACTGTAGCTGCGATTGCAAACGTATTGAGAGAAAAAGGAGCAATGGAATATACCATTATCGTTGCTGCTAACGCCTCTGACCCTGCTCCAATGCAAGTATATGCGCCATTCGCCGGAGCTGCAATCGGTGAGTACTTTAGAGATACAGGTAGACCAGCTTTGATCATCTATGATGATTTATCAAAACAAGCTGTTGCTTACCGTGAGGTATCGTTATTATTAAGAAGACCTCCAGGACGTGAGGCCTATCCAGGTGACGTATTCTACTTACACTCAAGATTATTAGAGAGAGCTGCAAAGGTGATTGAAGATGATACCATTGCTGCGCAAATGAATGACGTTCCAGATTCATTAAAAGGAAAAGTAAAAGGTGGTGGTTCTTTAACTGCATTACCAATTATTGAAACGCAAGCGGGTGACGTTTCTGCATATATTCCAACAAACGTAATTTCGATTACAGACGGACAGATCTTCTTGGAGTCTGATTTATTTAACTCAGGGGTTCGTCCAGCTATTAACGTAGGTATCTCGGTATCTCGTGTAGGTGGTAACGCACAGATTAAGTCCATGAAGAAAGTATCAGGAACATTAAAATTAGACCAAGCTCAGTACCGTGAATTAGAAGCGTTTGCGAAGTTTGGTTCTGACTTAGATGCAGCAACCATGAGTGTAATTGAGAAAGGGAAGCGTAACGTGGAGATTTTAAAGCAGTCTCAAAACGATCCGTTCACCGTTGAAGATCAAATTGCAATCATTTTCGCAGGATCTAAAAACCTATTGAAAGACGTTCCAGTAAATCAAGTGAAGAAATTCGAAAGAGATTACTTAGATTACTTGAACACCAAGCATAGAGATACGTTAGATACCTTGAAATCAGGGAAGCTAACTGACGAAACAATTGCTGTGATGACTGCTGCTGCAGAAGAGATTAGCAAGAGATTCGAATAACAAAAGATAAAAACGTTCTTTAACTTATTGTAAGTTAATTCATTTCGATCAATGAAACCAACAAGTGTTCTCTAATTACTTTAAAAACAGGGCTGAAAAAAAAAGACAACGGAAGCTACAAAAAGCACGTTGTAAGCCATGGTTTGAAGTAAATGGAGATGAAACACTTCGGTTGGACTATCCACTAAATGAAAACGCTGTTGTGTTGGATTTAGGCGGATTTAAAGGTGAGTTTGCAGAAAAGATATTTGACAAATATCAATCGAACATTCACGTGTTTGAGCCGGTAAAATCATTTTTCAACATCATTGAAAGTAAGTTTAACGATAACCCAAAGGTTTCTGTTTACCACTATGGCCTTTCGGATGCTGATAAAGAAGTAAGTATTAGTAGCACAGGAGACGCCTCCTCTGTTTTTATTGCTTCCAAGGATTCTGAAAAGGTTCAGTTAAAGTCAATTCTTGACTTTATAACCGAGCACAATCTCGTAGAAGTTGATTTGATAAAAATCAATATCGAAGGTGGTGAATACGAAGTACTCGAGGCACTATTAGCTAATGACCGAGTAAAGATGTTTAAAAACCTTCAAATCCAGTTTCATGATTTCATCATTGAAAATGCGAGAGAACGAATGGAAAACATTCAACAGCAGTTATCAAAAACACATGAATTGACCTATCAATATGATTTCGTTTGGGAAAACTGGAAGCGAAAGGACTAAAATTATACTCATAAGCTGAATTATGGCAAACTTAAAAGAAATTCGTAATAGAATTGGATCGATTAAATCGACGATGCAGATTACTTCTGCGATGAAGATGGTATCGGCAGCAAAATTGAAAAAGGCTCAAGATGCAATTATTGCAATGAGACCTTATTCATCCAAACTAACCGAATTATTGCAAAATTTAAGCACTACACTAGATGGTGAAATAGGAGGAGCTTATACGAATGAAAGAGAAGTTTCAAAAGTATTGTTGGTGGTAATTACATCTAACAGAGGGTTGTGTGGTGGATTTAATTCATCAATTGTTAAGGAAACCATCAAAAACATCACAGAAAATTACCAAGGCGTTGAGATAGATATCTACGGAATTGGTAAAAAGGGTACAGATATTCTATCCAAAGAATACAATGTCATTGAAAATAAGAACGAAATCTTTGACAACCTTACCTTTGCAAACTCTGCTGAGATTGGAGAAGAATTAATGAACTTGTTTGTTGAAGGTACCTACGATAAGATTGAATTGATTTACAATCAATTTAAGAACGCTGGTACTCAGATTCCACAAGTAGAAGAGTTCTTACCAATCAAGGCCATTGCCGAAGACAATACTACATCGAATACCGATTACATCTTTGAGCCTTCAAAAGAAGAAATCATCTTAGAGTTAATTCCGAAGTCGCTTAAAATGCAGCTTTACAAAGCCATTAGAGATTCATTTGCTGCAGAACACGGCGCTCGTATGACTGCGATGCACAAAGCAACGGATAATGCCAAAGAATTGCGTGACGAGTTGTTATTAACGTATAACAAAGCACGTCAGGCGGCGATTACTAATGAGATACTGGAGATTGTAGGTGGAGCAGAAGCTTTGAACAATTAAGAAAATATAGACAAGTTGAAAAGCGAACCAATCGGTTCGCTTTTTTTTGGCATACAATTTGGAATATACTTTTCGTAACCATAAATCGTATGCTTATGAAAACTATAAAATTACTTTTCGTTTCAGTTTTTTCAATTGTAATGCTTCAGGGATGTTCAGTTGCTTTTTATGGAGATAACGATATTCCGCCATCTTTAGATCAAGTTTTATCCAGTCACGATTTATGGTATATCGATTACCATAGAACCGTTGGAAATACGGATGTGCCATTTGTATCGAAGGCTTTCACCATGTCTTTTTTCAATGGGGTGATGTACGCGAATAACAACATTGTTGATGTTGGAAGAACCGGAAATGGACTTGGTATTGACGTAGGTGTTTACAACACCTTCAATGGATTATTGTCTGTGAATCATGATTTGGACGGACTCTATGAATTCGAGGTAACATTATTATCTCCAAATCAAATAGAATTGCATAATTACCGTTTAAATGTTAGTTACTTCTTGATCGGATATTCGGTAAATACGTTTAACTACGATGCCTTGTTTTACGACAATATAGAGTACTTCTTGCAGGAGTATGTAGGTTGGGAAAAGGTAGATGCATTGGGTGGTACACCAAATCCGTTTGATGCTGAAAATTACCTGGCATTCACGCCAGAGAACATCACGACTTTCTATAGTTCAAAGGATGATTTTGGCATAGATGTTGATTTAGTTAATTGGGATTATGTTGGTAGCTATGAAGTCTTTGACGTTGTAGGTTACCAAGACCTAAAAGTTCTTGAATTGTATTATGACGGTGGAGTTGTTGAAGAATTTGAGTTGACCGTAACAAATGATAGAAGTATTCGTCTTTATCATATAAACTCTGGTACAACTTATGACTTTGCAGGAAGAGGTTTTATACAATTCTTGAAATCGGATAAAGTAAAAATTAAGGATGGAGCTGTAAGGAATTCCGATAGAAAACGAACTAAAGTGATAAGAAGAAGTAAGAGTAAAAATATTTAAAATAAAGTTTGGTTAGTTGATTTTTGGTTGGTTACGTTCTGTAACCAAATCAAAGGAAAAACCGCTCGAGAGAGCGGTTTTTTTCTGTTAGAATCTTTACCTTTAAGCGTATTTAAAGATTACAGATGAAAACAGCATTGATCACCGGAGCTACCTCCGGAATTGGAAAAGCAACTGCCGAGTTGTTCGCCGAGAATGGTATTCGACTCGTATTGTGCGGTCGAAGAGTAGCGCGATTGGAAGAACTCAAAAACACCTTAGGTTCTAAAACAGAAGTTCATACCTTGCGATTTGATGTGGCCGATAGAAAGGCCGTTTTTGAGGCGATTAATTCTTTACCTTCCGATTTTTCACAAATTGATATTTTGGTTAATAATGCTGGAAATGCACATGGATTGGCCACCATCCAAGATGGTAGTATCGATGATTGGGAAGCCATGTTGGATATTAATGTAAAAGGATTGCTTTACGTATCTAAGGCGATTATTCCTCAAATGATTGAACGCAATGACGGTTTTATTGTCAATATCGGTTCCATAGCAGGGAAGGAAGTTTATACCAATGGAAATGTGTATTGTGCTTCGAAATCTGCTGTTGATGCAATCAACAAATCCATGCGGATGGATTTGAACGCCTATAAAATTAGAGTGGCTGGAATTCATCCTGGATTGGTTGAGACCGAATTCTCTGACGTACGTTTCAAAGGTGATACAGACCGTGCCAAAACCGTTTACCAGGGCTATAAAGCATTGCAAGGGGAGGATATTGCAGACATCATTCACTTTGTAGTTACAAGACCTTACCATGTGAATATTGAAGATCTAATTGTTTATCCTACAGCACAAGCTAGTGCTACGCTTATCAATAAGAACCTATGAAACTGAACTCTGAAATTGTCATTGGCTGCATGTCATGGGGCAAATGGGGTAAAGAATTATCCACAGATGAGCAGGTAGACTTGCTCAACTTCTGCATAGAAAATGGATTTACTAGTTTTGATCATGCCGATATTTATGGGGATTATACCACAGAAGGACGATTTGGAGAAGCTTTAAAGAAAAGCGGAGTCGACAGAAGCCAAATTCAGCTGATTTCAAAATGCGGCATCCAGTATGTTGGTCAAACGAGAGACAATACCATCAAGCATTACAATTACTCCAAAAATTATATTATTTGGAGCGCCGACCAATCATTAAGTAATCTAAAGACCGATTATTTAGACCTGTTTTTATTGCACAGACCGAGTCCGCTAATGCATCCCGATGAGATATTGGAAGCTATTTCCATTTTGAAGGCACAAGGGAAAATCAAACATTTTGGGGTTTCCAACTTTACGCCCTCACAAGTAAGTTTGATTCATGATAAATTACCCATTGAAGCCAATCAAATCGAATTTTCATTGACACAGCATAGTGCCATGCACAATGGCAGTCTAGATCAAATGCTTCAATTCGGCATCAAACCCATGTGCTGGAGTCCACTTGGAGTTTATTTCAGAGAAACGGATGCTCAAACCTTACGCATCAAGAAAGTGCTTCAGGGATTAACGGAAAAGTACCAGGTATCGGAAGATGTGCTCTTGTTGGCCTGGATTTTAAAACATCCTGCAGGGATTGCACCTGTTGTGGGAACCACCAACAAAGAACGCATAAAAGGCATTCGGAAGGCCACAGAAATACAGTTGGAGTTGGAAGATTGGTTTGGTTTATTAGTTGCAAGTCAAGGTCACAAGGTTCCTTAAATGATTAACAAAAGACTTCTTATTAAAAACCTACTCACTCACAACGATGAGAACACGTTTTTTGATAAGAAACTCAAACTCACATTCGGAACTAAGGAAGGGAAAGCGAAGTTTTTAAAGCACGTCTGTGCCCTGTCCAATTCCAATCCACAGAACAACTCTTATATTGTAATTGGTGTTGAAGACACAGCCAATAAAATTGTTGGGGTCGATTTCTTTGACGATAGTAAAATTCAAAATCTTATCAACGCCTATTTACAAAACCCTCCTAAAGTTCAATATGAAAATGTGGGATTCCCGACACTTCAGAAACACAAAGTAGTGGGACTCGTAACCATTGAACCCAACAACTTAGTAACGTCCTTTGTTAAGAGTGCTTGGAAGTATCGAAAGGGATCCATTTTTTATAGACGAGGTAGTAATTCCATTCCAGTTTATGGAAACTTTGAACTCATTAGTAGAAATGAAGCCATTGTTGAAAGTATTGAAAAAAGTGCTCGCAGTAATATCGAATTGACCTTGAATGGGGTATTTGATTTCTTCGATAAATACAAAGCAGGTGTAAAGCCCAAATACAAGGTGTTCAATGAGCAATTTGTGCTTTGTTGGGCCGGAAAAAGGAAGAAGATCGAGAACAAGGTGTATTATTCCCGGGTAGACATTGAGTTGATCAATGAGCAGGTTCGATTGTTTTTTTCTGCCCTGGATGATGTTCAGATTCAGGTGAACAAAAACACCTTTATCATCACGGAGTATTTGGTGCTCCCTGTCGGAAGTATAAAAAAGCACTTTCCATTTGAAAAAACCATCATCAACTTCAAGAATAATGGCAAGCACGATTTGGTAACGGAGTTTTTATTTACCCCTCCAAAATATGATTTTGAATTTGTAATAAGTAGGTATCAATCTTCCATGAATTTGATTCGTAAAATTGATGAAAACATCGCGCTTATCACCGAGGAAGTGGATGAAGTCACTGAATTACCACACAATTGTTTGATTTGTTACCTAAACGGATTCGTAGATATTCAGGAAGAATTGCTGAAAGTAAAGCACTTTTTAAAATCATTAGAGGATAAAACCACTTACATCAAGTTCAAAGAAGTAATGCGTGTCATTCGTAAGGTGAAATACCACTAAGAATATACCTTATAAATGACAAATAAGAGGGTGTAAATGGCCAAATAGAACCGATAGAAGTTTCGCTGCTTGATATAGTCGCTATTATCGGGATAAAGATTTCCAAACAGACCTTTTATCTCTTTTACGAAAAGCGGTTTGATGTTGATTTTCCAATCTTCCGTTTGATAGACAATTTTTCTGAATTTGCTTCGATAAATGCCAAGAGGTAAGCCCCACACAATGAACAAGATCAACCAAATATTATTTTCTAAAAATTCAATCATTTTTTAGGAAACCAAGGAATGAATGAACTCGTTTTTTCAATGTACTCTTTGTATTGCGGTTTGCTAGTTTTTAAGGTTCTTTCCAACATGGCAACTCCCGAAACTTTGATAATCAATAGGGTCATAATGATGGATCCAATAATTTGCCAATAACCTCCCGCGGCAATACTAAACAAACCATAGGCCCACCATACGGCGGCGTCTCCAAAATAGTTTGGATGTCGGGTATACTTCCAAAATCCAGTGTTCAAGACCTTGCCTTTATTTTCTGGATTTTTTTTAAAATGATACAGTTGGTAATCCCCTCCGGCTTCAAAACAGAACCCAATGAACCAAACGGCCATTGCGATATAATCGAGGATGGTAAGAGGACCTCCTGAAGTTGTTTGCACATGCCATAAGGGCAAGGAAACAATTAAAATCAAAGCTCCTTGAAGTAGAAATACTTGAAAATAACTGAACCACCAATAGCGTTCGGCTCCATAATCTTTTCGGAATTGTTGGTACCTATAATCTTCTGGTTGCCCACCATTTCGAATGGCCAAATAAATGGTCAAACGAAGACCCCAAAGGGAAACTAAAAATAAAAGGATGATCTGTCGAAGATCAAGATTCTCTGACATGGCAAAGTAAAAAGCATTGACAATAACGAATCCGAATCCCCAAAAAATATCTACGATGCTAGCATTCTTAATATAAACACTAAAGAGCCATAGCAGTGTTACACAAATCCAAATTACTAATGATGCTTGGAGAAATAATGTCATAAGGCTTGTATTGTATTTGGATTATATACGAAATTGTCAGAAGAACTAATCCTCGCTGGTTCTTGGTCGCTTTAAGAATAGAGATACACCGCCTCCTATCAATCCACCAATCGCAGTCCGAAGAATGGTATCGAACAACTCAAAAGGAATGAGGTTATGAGTGGTGCTGTCTATGGAAATATCATAAAAAACTCGGGCTAATTGTGCCACTAATATTCCGTGTAGTACAAAAAATATTGCCTTCAGAATTTCCTTATTTAAATAGTAAGCGAAACCAAAAACGGCAATTGCACTGCCCACCATGATGATGTATTTCAATGGTATGCCATATAGTTCTCGGACATTGTATTCTACAAACCAAAAGGCAATCACCCCAATAATAAAGCCAGCAAGTAACTCCCTAAGTGCGTTCTTCATGTTTAATTTTCAAATGGTTGATAATGTCGGAAGCCAAAACTCCAATTTCACCTTTATCTTTAGCTGCGCTATCTCCAGCCAAACCATGATAATAGGTTCCGATTAAAGCAGCTTCAAGTGAAGGGTATTTTTGTGCTACCAAACCTGTAATGATTCCAGTGAGAACGTCGCCGCTCCCAGCCGTTGCCATACCAGGGTTACCAGTAAAGTTAAAAAAAATTTCCTCATCTGGTGAACTGATGGCGGTATGTGCATCTTTAAGGACAATGATAAGGCGATTTTTTTTGGATTGATATAGCTGTTTCTGATACCGTTCTAAAGAATTCTTCGACGGTCCAAAGAGTCGGTCAAACTCTTTAATGTGTGGTGTTAGGATACTATTCTCAGGGACTTTTTCAATCAAATTCTGGTGTTGTGCCAAGATATTTAATCCGTCTGCATCAATAACCATGGGCTTTCTATAGCTATCCAAAAGACGTTCCATGGCTTCAACAGTCAAAGGATGCCTGTCTAATCCGGGTCCAATTCCCACTACCGAGTAATTTAGTGGATCTGGACATTCACTGATAAAATTGTGACTCACATCGACAAGACACATCGCCTCAGGAACTGAAGTTTGCATAATTTCATATCCACATTTCGGAACCTGAACGGTTAGCAAACCCGTACCGCTTCTCAAGCATGCTTTGGCAGCAAGAACAGCAGCCCCTATTTTCCCCAAAGAACCAGCAATTAAAAGACTGTGACCATAGGAGCCTTTATGAGAATAACGGTTTCTAGGTCTTAGTAATGAACTTATTTTGGGTGAGAGGATGCGAAATTTTGTTTCTTGATTTTGAATGAATTCCTCATCTAGTCCGATATCCACAACAGACCATTTCTTGATATAATCACCATATTCAGGAAAGAAGAAGGCCAGTTTTGGTCGTTGGAAGGAAATCACCCAATCAGCTTTGATAGCCGTTGGATTGTTTTCAATTTGATCACAATAGAGTCCGGAAGAAATATCAACGCTGATGACGGGTTTATCACTTGAATTCAATGCTTCAATGACATCTCCCAAAAAGCCTTTTACGGGTCGTTTCAATCCAGAACCCAAAAGTGCATCAATGAATAGGTCAAATTCAGAGAGCTCGGGTAGCTCTTCTATTTTTGAGACTTCAACCACATGTTTTAATCGATTCAAATTGATTTTACAATCAGCCGATAATCGATCGCTAAATCGAATGAATATCGGGATAACTTCATAATCGTTGTGCTGTAATATTCTGGCTATGGCAAATCCATCACCGCCATTATTACCTGTTCCGCATAGAACGGCAATTCGGTAGTTTGCATCGAATTTCTTACAGAACTCATCCACAAAAGCCATGCTAGCTCGTTCCATTAAATCAATCGAAGCAATAGGTTCCGATGTGATGGTATGGGCATCTGTTCCCCGAGTTTGTTGGGCACTGATAACTTTTGGAAAATCGATCATGTTTCTAAGTTACCTTAAAATACGGTTTCTGCAAAGTAATCGCCTTAGAATCGGAAGGTTATTCGCTCATTTGGGCACCCCAAACCATTGAAATCATTTTGTAGTAATCGCCTTCAGAAAAGCGGAATTCTTTTTCGGTATCAACCCGATGAATCAGCACCAATTTTGAGGCAGGATAAACCCCCAACATATGAACGCCAAGGCCGGTATGATAGAAGGATTTTGATTTTCTAGTTTCTGTAGGATATAAAACATTCCATAGCATTCCGTAACCAATACCATAACGTTCATTTTTTATGGAATAGGGAGTGGTAGACCTTTCAATCCATTCTTTGGAGATGATTTGCTTGCCATTCCATTTGCCCTCATTGAGATATAATTGTCCGTACAAGGCCAAATCTCTCGCAGATAGTCGGAAGTGGTAGGCGGGATATTTTGATTTATCATCCTCATATTGGTAGAATCCGTCTGAATCAGGAATGGGAGTGGTCTCAGTCGGATTTCTAAGAGTTGAAATATTATTTCCAAAGCTCATGCCTAAAGGTTCTGCAATGTGGGTGTGGAATAGGTCATAGAGTGATTTCCCAGTACTTTGTTCTAAAATATGTCCAGAAATATTAAAGTCCCAGTTGTTATATACATACTTTTCACCGGGTTTGAAAGAGCCTCTTTCTGGGATACCGCGGAGCATTCCGGCACTTGTTGCTGCAGATGCATGATAAATGCCCGATCTTGATTTTAGAACATCCGCTACCGTTGCTGATTTTTCAATTTCAGTTAATGACGGTTCAATATCATCGATGTTCAGGTATTTTATGGTTGCTTTTAAATCGATGGTTCCATTATCGACATAAATTCCAAAAACGGAGTTCAATAATGATTTTCGAATGGAATGTACCGTATGTTTTTTATCAATATTTCCCCAGGAATAGGCAAGTTTTCCATCGACCAATATTAGTAGAGAAGATGAGCCAGCTTTTTCTAAAAAAGCACCTAAGGAATCTAGTTTTTGTGAGGAAAAACCAACTTCTTCGGGAAGAACAGGTTCAAATGGATAGTTCGATTTTTCAATCTGAGAACAGCCAAGAACCAATGTCATGATTCCTAGAGCAGCAATAAATTTTTTCATAACCTGAAGTGTATCATTACACAGGTGTAAATTACTGTTCAAATGGAAGAATTCAAAAAGAAAAGCCAGATTCTTGCGAACCTGGCTTGTTTTAGTTTTTAATTACAAATCGAACTTGATACCCTGCGCTAAAGGAAGATCGGTTGTGTAGTTGATCGTATTGGTTTGCCTACGCATGTAAATTTTCCAAGCGTCTGACCCCGATTCGCGTCCCCCACCAGTTTCTTTTTCACCGCCAAAAGCGCCTCCAATCTCGGCCCCTGAGGTACCGATATTCACGTTTGCAATTCCGCAATCAGATCCAGCGTGTGATAAAAAAGCCTCGGCTTCTCTAAGATTATTGGTCATAATTGCTGAGGAAAGTCCTTGTGCTACAGAGTTCTGAATATCAATGGCGTTGGTTACTTTTCCGGAATATTTTAGTAAGTACAATACTGGCGCAAAGGTTTCGTGTTGCACTATTTCAAAATCGTTTTGCGCTTCGGCAATTGCTGGCTTTACATAGCAACCAGACTCATAGCCTTCTCCAGAAAGAACTCCACCCTCAACAACAAGTTTTCCACCTTCTTCCACTACTTTTTTCAAGGCATTGTTGTACATGGCCACTGCATCGGTATCAATTAACGGACCTACATGGTTGTTTTCATCAAGTGGATTCCCAATTCGTAATTGTTTGTATGCGCTTACTACCGCTTCCTTTACTTTGTCGTAAATAGATTCGTGAATGATCAATCTTCGAGTTGATGTACATCGCTGTCCGGCAGTACCAACCGCACCAAATACAGCTCCGATTACTGTCATTTTGATATCGGCATCAGGAGTTACGATGATGGCATTATTACCACCCAATTCCAATAAAGATTTTCCTAATCTACCAGCAACTTCTTTGGCTACAATTTTACCCATTCGAGTAGATCCGGTTGCTGAGACCAATGGAACTCTTGTGTCTTTGGTCATGAATTCTCCGACTTTGTAATCGCCATTGATCAAACAGGAAATACCTTCTGGTAAGTTGTTTTCTTTCAATACTTCAGCAATGATATTCTGACAAGCAATTCCGCATAAAGGTGTTTTTTCACTTGGCTTCCATACACAAACATCACCACAAATCCATGCTAAGGCTGTATTCCAAGACCAAACCGCAACTGGAAAATTGAAGGCCGAAATAATACCCACAATTCCCAAGGGATGGTATTGCTCGTACATACGATGTCCGAATCTTTCCGAATGCATGGTCAATCCGTGTAACTGTCGAGACAATCCCACGGCAAAGTCACAGATGTCTATCATTTCTTGCACTTCACCCAATCCTTCTTGATAAGATTTTCCCATTTCATATGAGACAAGCTTCCCAAGAGCTTCTTTCTTTTCTCTTAGTTTTTCTCCGAATTGGCGAACAATTTCTCCACGTTGAGGAGCCGGCGTGGTACGCCAAGAAACAAAGGCAGTTGCAGCGGCTTCGAGAGCCTTTTCATAATCTTCTTTGGTGGTGCTTTTTACACTTCCTATGAGTTTTCCATCTACTGGAGAATAACTCTCGATAATCTCTCCATTAGAAAAGAATTCTAAGCCTGTTGAGGTTCCATCATTTATTGCTTTTACCCCTAATGAATCAAGCGCTTGTTGGATTCCGAAATCAGTCATTTTGCTAGTAAGTTTTAGTGATTTAAGTAAAGCCTAAAAGTACGATAATCTTTCGTAAATTAGTCGAACTTAAACTAGAATCAACGTGAGAAAATTTATTGTATTCGCCTTTGCGTCGCTTGTTATTTTTGCTTGTCAGCAGGGCCCAGAGAAACAGGAAGCCATTCCTGCAAATGAATTCGCTATCATCATTCATGGTGGGGCAGGAACTATTTTGAAAAAGAACATGACTCCTGAAAAGGAAGCCGCTTATAATGCAAAACTTGAGGAGGCGATTAAGGTAGGTTACGAGATCTTAAAAAATGGAGGAACCAGTGGGGATGCAGTAATCAAAACCATTCAAGTAATGGAAGAATCTCCTTTATTTAATGCTGGAAAAGGAGCTGTATTTACCAATGCGGGGACCAACGAACTTGATGCTTCTTTTATGGACGGAAAAACATTGAACGCTGGGGCTATCGCCGGAGTAAAGGACATTAAAAGTCCGATTGAAGCCGCAAGAAAAGTAATGACCGACTCAGAACATGTGATGTTATCAGGTGAAGGTGCTTCGACCTTTGCCAAAGAAAAAGGATTGGAAATAGTTGATCCGAGTTATTTCTATACCGAACGTCGTTTTAAGTCCTTAGAACGCATCCGTGACCGAGAGAAAACGGAGTTAGATCACGATGAGAAGACCAGTTATTTTTACGATTCAGACATCAAAAATGCCAAATTTGGAACCGTGGGTTGTGTGGCTCTCGATAAGGACGGAAATATTTCAGCCGGAACATCAACTGGAGGAATGACGAACAAGCGTTGGGGACGAATTGGAGATGCACCCATCATTGGATCAGGTACTTATGCCAATAACAATACCTGTGGTGTTTCTTCAACAGGATGGGGTGAATATTTTATCCGAAGTCAAGTAGCCTATGATATTTCTGCCCAAATGGAATATGCCGGAAAAAGCTTGAAAGAAGCGACCACTGATGTGATTCAGAACAAGCTTACCAAGTTAGGTGGTACCGGAGGTGTAGTTGCCTTGGATAAAAATGGGAACATGTCATTTGAGTTCAATACAGCCGGAATGTATAGAGCTTCTATGGACGACAAAGGAAATTTGGTCGTAAAGATTTATAAAGAGTAGAATTGCCGTATTTTTGTTCTGTCTATGCAGGATGAAATTTTTAACATACAATCAGAGCAAGATTTTCAAAATCTTGCTCTTCGTGTTTTCAACTATCAGTTCGAAAATAATTCAGTGTATCGTTCCTTTTGTGATTTATTATACAAGCATCCGAGCGAAGTACACCGAGTAGAAGATATTCCATTTCTGCCTATTCAATTTTTCAAATCACGAGAAGTGGTTTCGAACCAACAGAAACCAGAAATTATTTTTTCTAGTTCGGGTACCACGGGTAGTATAACGAGCAAACATTACGTGACCGATTTACAACTGTACGTCAACAGTTTTGAGAAGGCCTTCGAATTGTTTTACGGTCCGGCATCCAAATACAACATCCTAGCTTTATTGCCCAATTATCTGGAAAGAGAAGGATCTTCTTTAATCTATATGGTGAACCATTTGATTGAAAAATCTCAGAATCCAAATAGTGGCTTTTATCTAAATAATTTGAAGGAATTGGCCATCAAATTAAAAGAGTTGGACCAGGAGGGTAAGCCCGTTTTGCTAATCGGAGTTTCATTCGCGCTTTTGGATTTGATTGAATTCGAAAAATTCGATTTAAAGAATACCATCGTGATGGAAACTGGAGGCATGAAGGGTCGAAGAAAAGAATTGACCAGAAATGAGCTTCATGAAGCTTTGAAAAGCGGATTTGGTGTTGCAAACATTCATTCAGAATATGGGATGACCGAATTACTAAGTCAGGGATATTCCAAAGGAAATGGAATTTTTGAGACACCACCTTGGATGAAAGTGCTTGCCCGAGATACTGAAGATCCGTTTCACATCCTTGGAAATTCGAGTACAGGAGGATTGAATGTGGTTGATCTGGCCAATTTCAATTCCTGCAGCTTTATCGCAACACAAGATTTAGGCAAGGTACATCCAAACAACACTTTTGAAGTATTGGGTCGTTTTGATCATTCCGATATTCGTGGGTGTAATTTAATGGTTTTTTAAATGTAAAAAGACAACTGAATACCCCGTATTCAGTTGTCTTTTTCGATTTTTCCTTTTCCCTAATTTTTATAAGTTGTCATTTATGAATTCTACAAGAGATGGTAAATACGAATCAATATTTTGTTTAATTCTTGGCGATTCGTGAGTACCTCCTTGTAAGACAATCATTTCGGCTACCAAGCCTACATCTTGCAGTCTTTTTTGAATGATACAGGGGCCAAATTCCCAATTACTAGAACTCAATTCTACCTTTCCACATGGTGTCTCGCTATCCAATTCGCCAATAATTGAAAACATCGGTTTATCCGAAGAGGTGATATACAGGTCGTTTTCAAAGGCTTCTTCTGTTCCGTAAAAAGCACCTGCTAGATTGATAACCCCGGCGACATTACTTGAATATCCTTGATGTCCTTGACTACCTTCCCAGCTACTAATCCATCCTTGAGAGATGATGTAAGTCAACATTCCAGTTGGTAAATCTGATTCTTGCCAGTAGGTATGGACGAGAGCATTATAGGCTCCGGAAGACCAACCACCAGCAAAGATTTGATTTGGATTTATCCCATAGTTGGTTGCCTGGGATCTAAGGTACCGAATGGCGGCTTTGCTGTCTACCATTCCACGAAGTAAGGAACCAGTTGGATTTTGGATCCCGTTTCTATATTTTGCTGTTGCTACGACGTAGCCATAGCTTGCGAGTTGACTGGCCAAATCATCTAATAGGTCCAGATTACTTCCATTATAATTGCCTCCTCCATTGATGAGAATAGCAGGTTTTGATGAACGGTTATCTCCTAATGGTTTATATATATTCATCCGATGCGAATTGGCATTAGTTCCATATGTAAGGTCACTAGATTTTTCAACAAGAAATTTTTCGCAACTGTACAAGGGGCAATCTTCAATAACCAATATTTCTTTATCAAGAGTGTTTGTGCCATCGGGGGTTGTTACCGTGAGACTTACGGTATATTCTCCTTTTGTTGAAAAGTTTACCGTTGGATTTTGAGCATTAGAACTACTCGGGTTTCCGCCTTCGAAATTCCATTGCCATGAGGTAATAGAGGCAGAACCACTATCCGAATTATCATCAAAGCTGACCTCGGTATTGGTAGTGTACAAATCATCGACATTAAATTTCGCCGTGGGAGGTGTTTGCGCATTATTAGTAGTTTCAAGAGGTGGTGGGTCACCACCACATGCCGTTATAAATAAAATGGAGCATGAGATAAAAATCAAATAAGTGAAAATTGAATGTTTCATTAGTAAAGGATTTAAGTTTCTACAAAACTCCCGTTGTTTTTATGAAGTCGTCTTTAGTATTGTTTCAATCTTCTTTAGTATTGTTTCAATAGCTTAAATTCCATATAAACAAAGGGATTTCATCAAACAAATATTTGTAGAAGAAGATAAAATTGTACATTTAAGTGCGTGTATTATAACCTGAGCTTGAAGTCCCTATATAAATTTCTTATTGTTTATTTATGCTGTTTTGGTTGGAACAATTCCTTATTGTTTTCCCAAAAAATGTACTTCTCTGATGGGTTTGTATTTGAAAAATACGACCATGATTACGGACTATCAAATAATCAAATCAACACCTTTTTAGAAGACCGCTTTGGTTTTCTTTGGCTAGGTACCAATAACGGACTTAATGTTTTGGATGGGAGTGGGGTGAAAAGTTTTAAGACTTATTTAAATCAGAATAACCAATTTAAAGGAAGGATTATTCATGCCTTATTTGAAGATTCAAATGGAAATGTTTTTTGTGGTACTCGTGAGAATGGAATGAATATTTTTCATCGAAAGACAGGTGAGTTTGTCAATCTCTCCGAAGATGATTTTGGAATTCCCCAATTGGGAGGTATACATTCGATTATCCAACTTTCAAACGAGCAATATGCCTTTGTTACCAGGAATAGGTTTGTCACTTTCAAATGGGATGGAAAAGGGATGCCTGCAGAAGTAAAAATAATTTCTCTGCAACTGAAAAAACGGGAATTTGCCCGCAAAATTTTTAAGCACAACAATCAAATATTCATTGTTACAAATCGGAAATTACTCCGAATTGAAGAATCGACTTCGACCACAATTATAAAGTCCAATTGGGTAAATTCAATCAAAGTTATTGATGGTAAGATATGGGTGCTTTTGGATAAAAAGATCGGTCATTTTAATCAAAACTTGAATTCGATTGAATGGATTCCCTTGCCCTTCCGGGAAGAACTTAAATACTATGTGGATTTTGAAATAACTACTAATAAGACACTATGGATTGGTGCAAGAAATAAACTTATTCGTATACAACTAGGTCCAAAAAATGTGGTGGTTTCCAAGGATGAAGCAGATGCGAAAATTCCCATTTTAGGACTCTATAAAGACAGTAGGGATAATCTTTTCCTCGCTTCTCGCAAATTCACTGGCTTTGTCAAATTAAGTAGGGAACAAAATGATTATGAGTACATAAATTTGCCTTCTCAGCATAAATATGTCTATACCAGTTCTTATGAGGTAGATCAGAGAGGGTGGTATTGGATTGCCGGACGAAAAGGCTTATTTATCTACGATCCAAAAAAGAAAGATTTCGTTGATTTACAACCAGATCGTTTTTTTTACCTATCGGACATTGGGGTTACTTCGCATGTTCAAGATTCCGATGGGATTATTTGGTACGGAACCGAAAATGGAATTGCTAAGTTCAATTTTGACCATAAGAATTTTGATTTTTACGGACACAACCAGAGATCATCCTCGGGTCAATGGAATAGTCTTACGCGCGACCTCGTCATAGATTCTCATCAAAATTTGTGGTATGCGAGTAATTTTGGATTGAATAGAATTGATGCCAAAACTTTGAAGCATGAACATTTTCCAATGCCTGGTTTGGCTGTAGTTTTTATTGATGAAGATGATAGAATGTGGCTTACTATAAACAAAAAAGGACTATACGAATATGATATTACAGGAAATATTCCCGTAAAAAAAAGAGAATTTAGAAAGTCAGATCAACTTACTTCATACAGGACTCATGACATAAAGAAAGATTCTGAAGATCGATTATGGATTACAAGCTCCAATGGCATCTACATATATGATTGGAAAAAAGAACATATTGTTTATCATATCAACAAAGACAATTTGTTAGAAAATGAAGATTTGAGATCCATTACAAAAGATTTACGTGGTAATTTTTGGGTGAATCAACATTCCAAGCCTGCAATTTGTATCGATTATAAGACTTTTGAAATTATAGATAAAACCCCTGAATGGATGCGGCAATTAACGGATAAAAGAAATTATGCCGGCCCTTCTTACATTTCATCAAATGGCAGAACATTTACACAAGGTCGTGGTGGATTTTACGTGTACAACCAAGATAGTTTAGAAGTGAATTCCACACCCCCAAAGGTTGTGATTTCTGAATTAAAAATTAATGGTAAGACCCATATGAAAAATTATTTGGGAATTGCTAAGGACTCTTTTTTGAAACTGAATTACCAGGAGAATAACGTTGAAATTCAATGCAAGGTAGTCAACAATGTACCTACGTATAAAACACAATATGCCTATCGCTTGCATGGGAGTTCCAATAATTGGGTGTATGGGAATTCGCTCGCCACACTAAATTTTTCAGCATTGCCGTCCAATAGCTACAAACTTCAAATCAAAGCGACTAATGATGGGATGCATTGGAGTGATGTCAGTACCATGGTTAATTTCAAAATTTCACCTCCTTGGTGGCGAACGAACTTGGCGTATGTATTTTATTTTATATGCCTTACTTCCATGGGGTATTATTTTTATCGCTTACAAATTAAACGACAACTTGCCGAGTCTGAAAGTCAAAAGCTAAAGGAAATAGATGAATTTAAGAACACTTTTTATGAGAATATCACCCATGAGTTTCGTACACCTTTGACGGTAATTTCAGGGCTAACCGAGGATAAAAAATCCAAAGAATACAAAATCATAAAAAGAAATGCAGATCAACTTCTGAAGTTGGTCAATAACTTATTGGATTTAGGGAAGATACAAGCGAATTCGACGGTTTTAAATAGCGAATTTGTAGATTTTGTATCGTTTAGTAGGTATTGTTTGGAATCCTTAGAATCATTTGCAGATAAAACAGGAATTGGATTACATTTTGAGCCTAAGAAAAATGAAATAGTGTTCAACTTTGATGTCGAAAAGATGCAGCTCATTTTAAATAATTTATTTTCGAATGCCATAAAATTCGCGTCAGAACAAGTTGTTGTTCGACTTGATCTGCGCAATGATATGATTAAAATGGAAATTGAAGATGACGGACCTGGAATTCTGGAAGATGATATACCGAGAATTTTTGATCGATATTTCCAGTCTAAGGATTCAAAAAATTCAATAGGGTCTGGTATCGGCTTGGCATTTACCAAAGAGCTTGTCATGCTAATGAATGGTGAAATTTCAATATCAAATATTCCTGCAAAAGGCGCTTGTTTCACGCTTTGTTTTCCTTGTGAGATCCAAAAAGAAGAGGTGATAAACAAAGGAGAGGTGATTAAAAGAAGGGAAAATGAATCTCAGAATGTTGTTTTAGTCATTGAAGACAATCCAGATGTTTTGGCATATATCCACGATATTTTAAATGAAAATTATGAGGTGATTACAGCAGTCAATGGTAAAATTGGATTGGAAAAGGCGATTCAATTCATTCCTGATGTCATTATTTCGGATGTGATGATGCCAGAAATGAATGGTTATGAAGTATGTGAACGGTTAAAATCTGATTTCCGAACCGATCATATTCCGGTGATTATGCTAACAGCAAAAGCCGATATTGAATCTAAATTATCAGGTCTACGAAGAGGTGCCGATGTGTACTTGAGTAAACCCTTCCATAGGAAAGAACTAAATGCTCATATGAGGAATTTACTGGAGATTCGAGAAAAGCTCAAGCAAAAGTATTCGCAAATCATTCAGATTGAGGGTGAAACATCAAAAGAGTCTAAAAATGAATTTCTAGAACGATTAGAACAATTACTATTAGATCATATTTCTGATGATAGTTTCGGAATACCTAAAATTTGTGAATTAATAGGCGTAAGTCGAGCTCAACTTCACAGGAAAATTAAGGCCTTGACAAACCTTTCAACCTCAATTTTTATTCGAGAAATTCGATTAAAGGAAGCCTATAAATTACTAGTAACTCAAGATATAACAGTTGCGGAAGCTGCATATTCTGTGGGGTTTTCAGATCCAAATTATTTTTCACTTTTGTTTTCTGAAAGGTATCAAAAACCACCTTCAGCCATAAAAAAGTAACCTGTTACTTTTGATGCTCTGTTTTCATCCAACGATCCCAAAAGGTAAAATACAATCCGTAATTGTAATTGAATTTCTTGTGATGTACATCGTGATGGGTAGCACCGATCACCCATTTTTTAAACCATGCACCAAACCTTCCTGAGGGATAGACTTCCACCCCAGCGTGATTAATGGTTGCAGATATTGTCATGAGTGTGATGATGGCAATAATGGCATACAAATGTAAGGGAACAAGGATAGCCAGAATCGGAATTACCAAGGCTTGCAAAACGGTTTCCAAGGGATGAAAAGAAAAAGCTGTAAACACCGAGGTGTGAATGCTCTTATGATGCACCAAATGAAAATACTTATAAATTTTTGGCAAATGCATCCATCGATGAACCCAATAGTAGTAGGTGTCCTGTAGAAATAAGACCAAAATGATGCTTACAAAAAGATACCAAATTGGATATTCATCCAGTTCCGTATATACTGCTGTATACCCTTCAATATTTAGAATGAAAGTCAGCATGATGAACAGAGCGAAAATAAATCCGCTAATCATTGACCATAGAATTTCCTTCTTAAGCTGCTTCTTTTTCCAAGGTTTGTTGTGCAGAAATCGGTTTACAAAACGGGTCTTGAACCAATTAAAAAAAACCAAATGATATAGGCTTGAAAACACCAAATATCTCACAAAAACAATGATGGCCAAGAGTACTATGGAACCTAGTACAATGTAGATGTTTAAGTGGTTGCCATCATTAAATACGCTCATGGTTTTGTTATTCCACCACTAACAAATAGTAGTTCTTTTTTCCGCGTTGTAATAATACGTATTTGTTGGCAATTAAGTCATCACTAGAAATTTTAAAATCTTCTCCAACCTTTGACTTATTTACCGAAATAGAATTCTCTTTTAAGGCACGTCTGGCCTCCCCGTTTGATTTTAAGAAGTTAGTTTTCGCTGCCAATGCCCCGATCATGTCGAGACCTTCTGAAATATCAGCTTGAGATACGGAAGCCTGCGGAACACCGTCGAAAACATCTAAAAAAGTCTGTTCATCGAGCGATTTTAAATCATCTGCATTTGAGCGACCGAATAGTATGGCGGAAGCAGCGATTGCCTTATCGTATTCTTCCCTTCCATGAACTAATACGGTTACTTCTTCACCTAGTCTTTTTTGTAGGATTCTTTGATGCGGAGCTGTTTGATGCTCAGCAATCAGTCCGTTAATGGTTTCCTTATCCAAAAATGTGAAGATCTTGATGTATTTCTCAGCATCTTCATCCGAAGTATTCAACCAGTACTGATAGAATTTATATGGTGAAGTGCGTTTGGCATCCAACCAAACATTGCCACCTTCTGACTTCCCGAATTTAGAACCGTCTGATTTGGTAATCAACGGGCAAGTTATGGCATAACCTTTACCATTACCAATTCTTCGGATCAATTCCGTTCCTGTAGTAATGTTTCCCCACTGGTCTGAACCTCCCATTTGTAGGGTGGTATCATTGGCTTTGTATAGGTGTAAAAAGTCATAACCTTGCACCATTTGATAGGTGAATTCGGTAAAGGACATGCCCTCTTTGGATTCTGAACCAATTCGGTTTTTCACAGAATCTTTGGCCATCATGTAATTAACCGTAATGTGTTTGCCCACATCGCGAATAAAATCCAGGAAAGAAAATTCCTTCATCCAATCATAGTTGTTCACCAAGACCGCTGCATTTTCGGCATCACTGTCGAAATCCAAAAAGTGGGAAAGTTGATTCTTTACACATTCCTGATTGTGACGAAGTGTTTTTTCATCCAATAGATTTCTTTCTGAGGATTTTCCAGATGGATCACCAATCATGCCTGTAGCCCCACCAACCAATGCAATAGGTTTGTGTCCGCAACGCTGGTAATGTGCCAAGAGCATTATTGGAACCAAGTTACCGATGTGAAGGGAATCGGCCGTTGGGTCGAATCCAACATAGGCACTTCGCATTGATTCTAATAAGTGTTCTTCTGTTCCTGGCATGCTCTGGTGTAGCATTCCTCTCCATTCCAATTCTTGGATAAAATTCTTCATCAACTTCGATTTAGCAGTGCACAAATATAACTTTATCACTCAAAAAATGCTAACTTCGTTCTATGATTTTAGTTACTGGTGGTACTGGATTTGTGGGTTCTCACTTGCTTTACAAATTGTCTTTAGGCAATGAGAAAATTAGGGCAGTTTATCGCACGGATTCCAGCTTGGAAAAGGTTAAAAAAGTATTCTCTTACTACACCAAACAGACTAAAAACTTTGACCGCATCGAATGGGTGAGGGCTGATATAACAGATGTTCCTTCCATGATTCCCGTTTTTAAAGAGGTAGACTACGTTTACCATTGTGCGGCATTCATTTCTTTTAATCCGAAAGATTATCGCGAAATGCGAAAGGTCAATATCTACGGATCTGCCATTATTGCCAATCTTTCCATAGATGCCAAAGTGAAGAAACTTTGCTATGTCAGTTCCATTGCAGCGATTGGAGATCCAGTTGATGGAGAAGTTGCAACAGAATCTTCCGATTGGAACAAACAAGCCGACAATAGTGGTTACGCCATTACCAAGTATGGTGGTGAAATCGAAATTTGGCGGGCAAGTCAAGAGGGTGTTCCTGTTGTGATTGTGAATCCGGGTGTGATTCTTGGAAAAGGCTTTTGGGATTCTGGATCTAGTAAATTGTTTACGCAAGTCTATAATGGATTTAACTATTTCACGGAAGGAGTAACCGGCTTCGTGGCTGTTACCGATGTGGTAAAGGCAATGGCTCAATTGATGGATTCCTCCATTTCGAATGAACGATTTGTATTGACTTCCGAAAATAAGTCCTTTAAGGAAGTGCTTTTTGCCATTGCAGATGGACTTCAAGTGAAAAAACCTTCCATAAAGATCAAACCTTGGCAAACCAGTATTGTTTGGAGAATTGCCAGTCTTATAAGTTTTTTCACTGGTAAAGAACCACTGCTAAGCAAATACTCAGCAAGATCTTCTCATACCATCTCCAAATATTCTTCTGAAAAAATAGCTACGACCTTAAACTTGAGCTTTGAGCCAATTGAAGAGGTTATTGCTTCGGTTGCTCAGTCTTTTTTGACTGAAGTTCAATCCGAGTAGTATCTAACTTTAATTTTTTAGCCTTTCTTAACTTTAATAAGGAATCCCTCCTCAAGGAATCTTTAAGGACTTTTAGTTTTTTAAGAGCATTAGATTTCTTGTTCAAAGAATCTTGTACTTGTTGAAATAACTTGATGTACTCATCAATGGTTGAGATATAGTAGGTGTTGCTTCGATTGTAGCGTGCGCTGTCTATCTTATATTTTTCATAGACGATGGGCATGTAATTGATTTCTCTTTCAGAGTTTACATTTTTGACAAAGGTCGCTGAAGAAGCGATGAGCATTTCTTCAATGAGCATGACCATGGTATCCCTAGGAATCAAATCCTTTGGTTTTTCAAAAATTGTATTACTGGTGCAAGAACACAAAAACAAAAAAAGTAGGATGCCCGCCTTTTTCATATTATCTGGTGAACGTTAATCGCTTTCCTTTGATATCGTCGTTAAATTTCCCTTGGTTGTAAATCAAGTTCCCGTTTACAAAGGTATGGCTGATTTTTGATGAGAAGGTGGTGCCTTCGAAAGGGGACCAACCACATTTGTACAAGATGTTCTCTTTTGAAACCGTCCATGCGTTGTTAGGATTAACGAGTACCAAATCGGCATAATATCCCTCTCGGATGAACCCTCGCTTTTCAATTTGAAACAATCGCGCTGGATTGTGACTCATCTTTTCAACAGCTTTCTCAATTGGGATAACACCTTCGTTAACCTTTTCAAGAATGGCGGTCATGGCATGCTGAACCAAAGGCCCGCCACTGGGTGCACTTGTATATGGATTCGATTTTTCTGCCAAGGTATGCGGAGCATGATCGGTAGCCAATACATCAATTCTATCGTCTAACAAGGCTTTCCACAAACCATCTCTGTCCTGTTCCGTTTTTACGGCTGGATTCCATTTGATGTGACTTCCTTTTTCTTCATAATCTTTGTCGGTAAACCACAAATGATGAAGACAAACTTCAGCAGTAATCTTTTTCTCTTCTAACGGAATATCGTTTCGAAATAATTCGGTCTCCTTCGCGGTTGATAAATGGAAGATGTGCAATCTTGCTCCTGTCTTTTTTGCCAATTCAATGGCTTTTGATGAAGAAATGTAACAAGCTTCTTCAGATCGAATAATTGGGTGCAGATGCATAGGAATGTTATCTCCATAAATTCCTTTGTAATGTTCTAGATTTCTTCGAATCGTGCCCTCGTCCTCACAGTGGGTCGAAATAATCATATCGGTCGAAGAGAATATTTTCTCAAGCGTTGCCTCATCATCAACCAGCATGTTTCCTGTGGATGAACCTAAGAACAATTTGATTCCCGCTACTGTATTCGGATTCGTTTTTAGCAGCTCTTCTAGATTGGTATTCGTTCCACCAAACATGAATGAGTAATTGACATATGAGCTTTTTGAGGCAATTACAAATTTATCTTCTAGCAATTCTTGAGTAGTTGCATTGGGAATGGTATTCGGTTGTTCAATGAAAGTGGTAATTCCACCGGCAGCTGCTGCTCTACTTTCCGTTGCAATATTCGCTTTGTGGGTTAAACCAGGTTCTCTGAAATGCACCTGATCGTCGATAAAGCCTGGTAAAAGATATTTTCCTTCGGCATCAATAACTTCCACTTTCTTTTCAGTGCTAATATTGGTAGCAATTTTTTCAATTTTTTCGTTTTCGATCAGTACATCACCAACAAACTGTTTGTTTTCGTTAATGATGGTTGCATTTTTGATTAAATAGCTGCTCATATTTATTTTTTTGATACTCCTTTCAAACGCATTTTAATAACTCCAAATAAGGCCTCGTACACAATAGAACCACTCATTTTTGATTCACCTTGAGTGCGATCAGTAAAAATCACCGAAACCTCTTTGATGTTGAAGCCAAGTTTCCATGCTTTAAATTTCATTTCAATTTGGAAGGCATAACCAATGAACTTGATTTTATCTAAGTTAATGGTTTCTAAAACTTTACGAGTCCAACAAACAAAACCAGCCGTGGTGTCTCTTACTGGGATTCCAGTGATAAACTGTACATATCTAGAAGCAAAGAAAGATAGTAGTACTCGTTTCATGGGCCAATTGACCACATTCACACCTTCTGAGTAACGGGAGCCAACAGAGGCATCTGCTCCTTCTTTGGCGCAGGCATTGTAAAGTCGAACCAAATCTTTTGGGTTGTGGGAGAAGTCGGCATCCATTTCAAGGATGTAACCATACTTGCGTTCTAAGGCCCACTTAAATCCGTGAATATAAGCCGTCCCTAAACCACTTTTATTCTTTCGAACCTCTAAAAACAAGCGTTCTGGATACTCTTTTTGGATTTCTCTTACGATATCGGCAGTTCCGTCAGGCGAGTTGTCATCAACAATGAGGACATCAAAGAGTTTTTTCTGTTTAAAAACTGCCCTAATGATGGCTTCTATGTTCTCTTTTTCGTTATAGGTTGGGATGATAACAAGTGCGTCAGACATGGAATTGATTTCACTTTGGAATAACGACAAATATACACTAATTAATTCCTAATTTTGTACCTGAATATTTAAAGAATTCTTAATTGGACGCGCTTCAACGAACACTATTAACGCAAGACTGGCTTACTTTTGTTTTGCTTTCTTTGCTCTTAATTGTCTTTGTACTAAGAGGCTTGAGTGCTGAAAAACTTCAAGGCACTTTTTTAGCGCTATTCAACAAAGGATTGGTAGATATTGAGATTGAAGAGCGGCTAGGATTGTTCAACCCTTTTCAGTTGGTTCAATATCTTTTTACCATTGGAGTGCTTGCTGTCAGTTGTTTTGTCGTGGCAGATTATTACAATCCCTACCTAAACAAGTTTACGGTTTTTACGATATATCTAGGAGGAGTTTTTGGTTACTTTCTACTTAAAAGAAGTCTCGAACTTGGCTTGGCGAATGCTTTACAGATTCAAGAAGGGGTGCATTACTATATGCGATTCAAAAGTATTTATCTGAACAGCATCTCTTTTTTCCTCTTTGCCATTTTAATTGTTTTCTCCTACGGTTCCATGCACATGAATGTGTTTTTGACCCTTGTTTTTATTCTCGTCCTATTTCGGCTGATTTTACTTGTGGTGTATAACAAAAACTTGATATTTAATCACTTATTTTATTTTATTTTGTACATTTGCGCCTTCGAAATAGCACCGCTATTGATCCTGTTAAAATTGATGCTTTAAAAATAGAGAAGCGTATGAAAGTGAAAACGATATTAGTATCTCAGCCCGCACCAAAAACAGAAACATCCCCGTATTTTGATTTATCGGACAAGCAAAAAGTGAAGATTGACTTCCGTCCATTTATTCACGTTGAAGGTGTTCCGGTTAGGGAGGTAAGAAATCAGAAAATTCATTTATCTGATTTTACAGCCATTATCCTTACAAGTCGAAATGCTGTGGATCATTTCTTTAGAATTGCTGAAGAAATGCGTTTTAAGGTACCAGATACTATGAAGTATTTCTGTCAGTCGGAGGCTGTAGCTTACTACTTGCAAAAATATGTTGTGTATCGTAAGCGTAAGATTTATGTTGGTAACAGAACCTTCCCAGAATTGATGAAGCTTATCAAAAAGCACAAAACTGAAAAGTTTTTATTGCCTTCATCCGACAAACTAAAAGCTATTATTCCGACAGAATTGGATAAGGTAGGTGTGAATTGGACACGTGCTGATTTGTATAGAACGGTAGTGAGCGATTTGTCTGATTTAGAAAATGTTTTTTACGACATCTTGGTCTTCTTTAGTCCGTCTGGAATCGAATCGCTTTTCCAGAATTTTCCGGATTTCAAACAGAATGATACAAGGATTGCAGCTTTTGGGAATACCACCATTAAAGCAGTAGAAAAGGCCGGACTTGTTGCGAACATCAAAGCGCCATCGCCAGAAACTCCATCGATGACCATGGCCTTGGAAAAGTACATTAAAGAAGTAAATAAGAAGTAATCTTCTTAACCTATTGATACAATGCCTCATCCGCCGATGAGGCATTTTTATTGGAATAAAGAGAAGTTCAGGGAGTTAGATTGAAAAATCTTTTTTAAACTTGTAATGTCCTATGAGTAAAGAATTGCAAATATTTAAATTGAAGAGCTGGCAGGAGGTTCTAAAAATTCTTACCGCGTATCTTGTAGCTTGTTGGACTTTCCTTCAATTTGTCGATTGGATTTTAAACAGATATGATATTTCCCCTTATTGGGTGGATATTCTATTGTGGTTCTTTGTGGGTATCATTCCGTCCATTTTAATTTATCTCTTTCATAGAGATCGCATCAACAACAAAATATTGAAGCTTCGAGAGAAGATCATCTTTCCAACCAATTTTGTTTTGCTTTTAATTGGTCTTTATATTTCTTTCGGAAGTAGCGATTTAGGCTCCACCACCAAGGAAGTCACCTATACTGATGAACTTGGAAATTTAGAGACGCAAACCATCACCAAAGAGGAGTTTCGCATAGGAATCCAGATTTTTAATTTCAAGCAAAAGGAAAAAGATTCCTTGTATTTCTGGATGGGAAATACCATCAATAAACTCATCAATTTAGATCTCGAACAGAACAAAACTTTAATGCCTTCTTGGGCTACCATAGAAAACACTGTTGATAAGATTCAGAATGCCAGAGTTTTTGACAAATTCTACGTTGATGGCGAGTATGAGGTGAAAGATGGAGTTTTCACCATAACTCCAGTCTTAAGAAACAGTAAAAACGGAAAAGAAATTAAAAGTCAGCAATTTTCCGGTGAAGACTTTTTTGCCCTTGTCGATGAGATATCTGTTTTTGTAAAGGACAATGTAGGCATCCTAGACGAAACAAAAGACAATTACATTGATCTTGATATTAAAGACATTACCACCAACTCGGTAGAAGCTTTGAAATATTGGGCCAATAGTCAATATGAGGAGGCAGTCAAAGTAGATCCTGAATTTACATTGGCCTTTCTCTACAATGCCATCCGTAGAAACAAATACAGTCATGGCGAATTGGAGGAAAAGTATTTGATTGATAAGGCCTATGCGAACAAAGCTAAGTTGCCCACTCAAATACAGTTTGAAATTTTACTCTATAAGAATATCATATACAATCGCTGGGAGGATGCTGAAGAACTGGTAAAGTATCAGCTCGAGATTGAACCCAATAACGAAACCTTCAATTACTTGTTGGATTTAATTTATAGCGAAACCAAAAATATCGAGGGGTACTACCAACATGCTTCGGATCGGTTTAATAGGGTAAAAAATGAAACTACAGCAAAGAATTATTTCCAATCCCTAATCTTGAAGCGGGAGTATGAAAAAGCAATTGATCTGATTCGAGTTTACGAATTGGTAGCACCAAATTCTGAGGAGGTTCAGTTGATTAAGGCCTATACAAATTTGGTTAGCGGAAATCTTCCTGAAGCCAAGGAGATTTATAAAAAAATAGATTTACTATGGCCGAAGGAAAGCATCTACAAGGATGAAGTAAACAAATTTATTCAAGAAAGAGAAAATAAAGGTGAAGCTCAATTTGATGTGGGCCAAGTCAACGATATTTTCAGATCTTCTGCTTCAGAACAAGAAATTGAGTATTATGAGAAATCGAGCAACATCATGGTTCATTATAAGAATCAATTGATGTACCCGATTATGGCGTTTGATTCCTCGACCCTACTGTCTTTAAATCCCGGCTGGCTCGGCGGAACAAAACACTTTTTTGAAAAGGATGAATTGGGTCAGATTTATAGGGTGAAGGTTGCCCAATTCAATGGAAAAAATGTGACGGATTTCTACTACTACAGAAATTCAAAAGAGATCCAAGATGCAGTCCAACTTTTGAAAGCCGGAAATTATCAAGATTTGGAAGTAACTTTCGAGGCTTTGATTAAAAAGTACCCAGAACATTGGTTTTTGAAACAGATGAAAGAGCACATCTCTTTTGTGCAAAATAAAAGCAAGTCCGATTTGGAAAAGCAGTTTTCAAAAATTGTTGGAGAATATGGCAATCGAAAATTTTGGATCGATGAAGGTCGATTGTACTACAAAAGAGATAATCTAACAACCATTCAATTACTTCCAATTTCCAAAACTAGATACATCAACCTGACCAAGTTGGACACCAATCACGAATTTGAGTTCTTGCCCAAGAATCAAGTTGCCTCTTTTGCTTGGACCTATGATGTGGTTAAGAATAGTTGGAATAAACTTGCTGATCCAACCAATTATTTACTAAAGAATTAAGCGAATAAGGTCGCGAATACTTCTTCTATCTTACCTACTAGCAAGACCCGAATTTTTGGGTTCTGAACAGTGATTTTGTTGTATTTGGATGTTACAAATGTTTTGTAACCCAATTTCTCGGCTTCTAAAATTCGCTGGTCAATTTTTGAAATGGGTCTTATTTCTCCCGCTAGACCAACTTCTGCAGCAAAGCAAACATTCGGATTGATGGCTACATCTTTATTTGATGATAAGATGGCTGCAATAACAGCCAAATCAATCGCTGTATCATCAATGGAGATTCCGCCTGTAATGTTCAAGAACACATCCTTAGCACCTAGTTTGAATCCCGCTCTTTTTTCCAAAACTGCCAATAACATGTGCAACCTTTTTAGATTGAATCCGGTTGAGGAGCGTTGGGGTGTTCCATAAACCGCTGTTGAAACCAAAGCTTGTACTTCAATCATTAACGGACGAATTCCCTCCAATGTTGACGCGATGGCAATTCCGCTTAAATCAGCATCTTTCTTGGAGATTAGAATTTCTGACGGATTGGTAATTTCTCTTAATCCATTGCCAAGCATTTCATAAATACCAAGTTCTGACGTAGAACCAAATCGATTCTTATGAGCTCTTAAAATGCGATAGTTGTGGTTTCGATCACCTTCAAATTGCAACACCACGTCTACCATGTGCTCCAAAATTTTGGGGCCTGCAATATGACCTTCTTTGTTAATGTGACCAATCAACAAAACAGGAGTCGCTGTTTCTTTGGCAAATTTGATGAGTTCAGCAGAGGTTTCTCTGATTTGAGAAATACTTCCAGGAGTTGCTTCGATGGTTGAGGTATGTAGGGTCTGTATGGAGTCGATTACCAATACATCTGGGTTGACATCTGCAACGGAGGTAAATATTTGTTGGGTATTGGTTTCGGTTAGAATCAAGCAATTGGTGTCTGAATTGCTCAATCGCTCAGCTCTCATTTTAATCTGAGATTCGCTTTCTTCACCTGATACGTATAAGACTTTTTTGGTGATTCCTAAAGCAATTTGGAGTAATAAGGTCGATTTTCCAATTCCGGGTTCACCACCTAAAAGAATGACAGAGCCTTTTACGATTCCGCCACCCAAAACGGTATCAAATTCGTTGTTTAGGGTAGAAATTCGTTCTTCAGCATTGATTTGAATATCTGCAATGCGTTGTGGTTTTCTGACCTTTCGATCCGTAGAGCTCCCTTGTTTCCAATTCCTCTTTTCTTCCTTTTGTATCACCTCTTCGACAATGGTGTTCCATTCTTTACAGACATGACATTGCCCAACCCATTGGGAATGTTGGGTGCCGCAATTTTGACAAAAAAAAGTGGTTTTGGTTTTGGCCATTACATCTTAGACTTCTTACAAAGAAAATAAATCTAATTGTTTTTATTGTAAAGAGGAAGCAGTAAAAAAGATAAGCCTCCAAAAACGATGATCATAGCCGTTTGAGCGGTCCACATAATCCATCCAAAAGCATTTCCTGTAACTTCATCAATTCCGAATAGGGATAAAGCTCCAGCAACCGCAACTGGATACAATCCGACACCACCGTTTGTGGCTGCAATTGAAAATCCGCCAGCAATAAATCCTATCAAGACACCACCAAAAGGTACCGAAAGATTTTCTACGGCAGGAATGGTAGCCCAAAACATGGCAACATACATCACCCAAATAAAGACTGTATGAAAAATAAAAGACCATTTGTTCTTCATTTTGAAGATACTGGTGATTCCATCTTTCAATCCAAGAACAAAAGATTTGATTTTTTGGGCAATTTTGGATTTTCCTTTTTTGATAAATCGAATGAAGATTACGAATCCAACAATGATAACTCCAATGTAAATCAGTATGTTTTTTGGATTGATTTTCTGACTTAAAAGCTCCCAAATAAAGTCAAATTGAATGAAAAGTGTGATGATGATGATTAAAAGCATCATGACCAAATCTGCGATGCGTTCTGCCACAATGGTTCCGAAACCTTTTTCAAAGGGAATGTCCTCATAATTGGCCATCACTGCAGCCCTGGTAACTTCTCCAGCTCTAGGTAGGAAAATGTTCATCAGATAGGCTACTAAAACGGCTAGGGTAGAGTTGATGAATTTTGGTTGATAGCCCAAAGGTTGCAGTAGGTATTTCCATCGATAGGCTCGAGAAAGATGGCTCAAAATTCCGAAAAACAGACCCAAGGAAATCCACCAATAGTTGGCATTAGTGAAATAAGTAACTAGTTCTTGGGGAGATACAATGCCTAAAGAATACCAAACTAAAAAACCTCCCAAAATGAGAGGTAAAATAATTTTTAAAGTCTTTTTAAGTTTCAAAATTAGGTAAGTGTATTGTCGTTTTCATTTGGAAAAACAAGGGCTGGTTTAAAGTTTTTGGCCTCTTCTAATTCCATAAAAGCATATACAATTAGAATTAACACATCACCTACTGCTACACGTCTAGCCGCGGCTCCGTTTAAGGTCAATTCTCCACTACCTCGAGGTCCTGGAATCGCATAGGTTTCCAATCGTTCCCCATTATTATTGTTCACAATTTGAACACGCTCGCCCTCAATTATATTGGCAGCATCCATCAAGTCTTCGTCTATGGTAATGCTTCCGATATAATTCAAATCTGCACCTGTAACTTTTACTCGGTGAATTTTAGATTTTACTACTTGAACTAACATGGCGCAAAAGTACTACTTTTATTACTATTTATGTGATAATTTAATATTGTCAATTAATCGAATGTTTCCTGCATATACCGCAATAAAGGCGCGATAATCTTTGTTGTTTTCTTTACGATTTGAAGGTTTTAATGATTTTTCATCAGCAATTAAAAAATACTCCAACTTCAAATGTTGGTGGTTTTTAAATTGATTTTCAACCCAGTTGATTATCTTCTCGATTTTTTCAGATTTAAACTTCTCCTTTGCTGTAGAAATTACCTTGTATATCATTGGGGCCACCTTTCTTTCATCATCGGTCAGCCTTGTATTTCTCGAGCTCATTGCCAATCCGTCTGATTCGCGATGAATAGGACACCCAACAATTTCAACGGGCAGTTCTTCTAAGGATACCATCTTCTTAATGATTTGCAACTGCTGGAAGTCTTTTTCTCCGAAATAGGCTTTGGTCGGATTTACAATCAAAAACAATGCTTTTACTATGGTTGCAACACCATCAAAATGACCCGTTCGGAACTTCCCTTCCATTTCATTTTCTAGTCCGTCAAAATCAAACTCCTTGGCCTTAACCTCCTTTTCATAAATTTCCTCAATGGAAGGAGCAAAAACAATACCGTTTTCAAATTTCTTCAGCATTTCTAGATCTCTCTCCAGTGTTTTTGGGTACTTTCGAAGATCTTCAGGGTTGTCAAATTGTGTAGGATTTACAAAAATGCTAACAACAACAATGTCATTTTCTGATTGTGCGGTCTCTATGAGTGAAAGATGACCGTTGTGCAGTGCTCCCATAGTAGGAACAAAGCCGATGGTTTTATGTTGCTCTTTTAAATTTGTAATATGCTGTTTAAGAGCCTCTTTTTTATCGAAGTAAATCATTGTCGATTGTCGCTAAACGGATGCAAACTTACCATTTTAACAGCATTTTTCGATAAAAATTTGTAATTTTGCCGCTTTATAAAAGAGTTTGACTTAATGAAGGATAAGAGAATATTGTTTGTTTCATCGGAAGTAGTTCCTTACTTGCCAGAAACAGAACTTTCATCAACGGCATTCTTCGCAGCCAAAAATGCACATTCAAAAGGAATCCAAACGAGGATTTTTATGCCAAGATTTGGGGTAATCAATGAACGAAGACATCAATTACATGAAGTGATTCGCCTATCAGGTATGAATCTGGTAGTTAACGACATGGACATGCCGCTTATCATCAAGGTTGCTTCTATTCCAAAGGAGCGAATGCAGGTGTATTTTATTGACAACGAAGAGTATTTTAAGCGCAAGGCAGTTTTTTCTGATGAAGATGATCAGCTTTTCCCTGACAACGATGAAAGAGCTATCTTTTTTGCAAAAGGTGTGATCGAAACTGTTAAAAAATTGAATTGGGCACCAGATATCATTCACGTTCACGGATGGATGGCTTCTTTGTTACCGCTATATCTCAAAGAATATTACAAGGAGGAGCCATTATTTACAGATAGCGTTGTAGTAACTTCACTTTACAATAATCCTTTTGAAGGTTCGTTGAACAAGGACTTAGCCAGTAAAATTAAGTTTGACATGGAGGATGCAGAATTAGCGAATACTTTGAGTGATCCAAGTTTTGTGAACATTTCTAAGAGCGCGATTGACAATTCTGACGCTGTGATCAAAGCGAGCGCTACGCTACCTGCAGAGGTTGAAGAGCACCTATCAGCAATTGACAAGCCATTCCTCGATTACGAAAGTGAAATGTCTAAGGAAAACTACTTGGACTTTTATGCAGAACTACTTACCGAGTCATAATCAATCAAAATTGGAAATTTGAGAACAACAATCAAGAAACTAAGGGGGGTATTCGTCATTATTTTTAGTTTTTTTCTGATCATCTCTTGTGAGCAAGAGTTTACCGACCTGGGGTCTGGTGTGGTGAGTAATAACCGGTTTGAAACCAATGCTGAATTGGTGGATATTGTTATTGAAAATAGTCCGCTTTCTAGAATTCAATCCGATAACATCACCAGGGAATTAGGACAATATCTATTAGGAATTTATAATAGCGCTGATTATGAAAAGCTGGAGGCTTCTATAGTTTCTCAGCTGCAGGTCAACACATTATTTCAGGTGGTTCCTGATTCTGTGAGAACCAATCCGGATGTGATTGTAGAGACAACCATCGATACGGTATTTATCAAGTTACCCTATCAAGTTGTAGTTGAGAACAATTCTGGTACGCTCGATGTTGATTTAGATTCTATTATTGGAGATATCACAAAACCATTTACGTTAAACGTTTATGAAACAGATACTTATTTTAACCGGTTGAATCCTCAAGATCCAACCAAATTAAATGAATTCTTTTCAGACTTTAACTACATAAAAACCGGAACCGAATTGAATGCCCAACAAGACTTTCAATTCATGCCCAATAAAAATGACACCATTGTTGTGGTGAAAAGAAGAACGAGTAGTGGAGGTTTGTATCAAACAGACACGGTTTCTTACAATATTCAGGGTGTTAATATGGTGAAAGTTCCGACTACGATTATTCCTTTGGATGAAAACAAGATAAAGCAGCTGTTTTTAGATAAAATTGGTCAGTCTGAATTTTCTTCTCAAGATGCATTCAATGACTATTTTAGAGGGATCATTCTAGAAGCGACAGGTAATGAGGGAAGTTTGATTTCTTTCAATTTCAACAATACGAGTACGGCTCAACAACCTTCTATCGATATTTTCTTTACCAACACATATTTGAATGCTTCAGATTTAAGTCCTAGAGATACTATCGATAGGTTTTACACCATGCCATTGGGAGGTATTAGAACAAACAAATTTGTGATGCAGGATAAAACCTATCCGAATAATGATGAAATAAAGGTTCAAGGTACAGCAGGAAGTGAGGCAAAAATCACTTTGTTTGATCAAACTAAGCTAGCCGAATTACGAGGAAGAGATTGGTTGGTAAATGATGCTGAGTTAACACTATACATCAATCAATCGGCCGATACAACGAATGTGCCTTTCCGTTTGTACCTGTACAAAAGTGATGGGGATTTAACAAATCCAAGCTTTAGCCAAATTGAGGATAGCTACACCGAAGCGAGCTTCGGCGGAATCCGAGGACAGTTGGTTCGTGATGAGAATGGGAATAAGGAAAAATATGTATTCAAATTGACGGATTATGTTTCTGAACTAATTCACGGTGATTCAAATTTCAATGCAACATTAAAATTGAAAACATTTAATGTTACAGATGCACCTGTTTCGGAATTTGATACTATATTTAACAACTATAGTTGGAATCCGAGAGCGGTAACCTTGTTCAATCACTCTGCTAACAACGGAGCTAGAAAGGCAACCTTCAAGATTTCTTACTCAACCAAAAAATAAAAAGAAAAAACTATGTGTGGTATTACAGCTTACATCGGACCAAGAGATGCTTATCCGATTGTAATTAACGGATTGAAAAGATTGGAGTATCGAGGATACGATAGTGCCGGTATTATGTTGTATGACGGTGAAGAATTACAGTTGTCAAAAACCAAAGGAAAAGTAGCGGATTTAGAAAAAATTACTGCTACAGCAAGAAACAAAAGAAACGGTAAAATTGGAATTGGTCATACAAGATGGGCTACCCATGGTGTTCCAAATGATGTAAACTCTCACCCACACGTTTCAAATTCGGGAGACTTGGTGATGGTTCACAACGGAATCATTGAGAACTATGATACCATTAAAAAGGAATTGACATCTCGTGGCTATACCTTTAAAAGTGATACGGATACTGAAGTATTGGTTAACCTTATTGAAGAGGTTAAGTTGAATGAGGGCTGTAAACTTGGTAAAGCGGTTCAATTGGCACTCAACAGTGTTGTAGGTGCTTATGCCATTGCCGTGTTTGATAGAACCAAACCTAATGAACTGGTCGTAGCAAGACTAGGTAGTCCGATTGCGATTGGCATTGGGGAGGACTTCGGTGAGTTTTTTATTGCTTCTGACGCTTCACCTTTCGTTGAGTTTACCAAGGATGTAGTTTATCTTGAGGATGAAGAATTGGCCATTATCAAAATTGGTCGTGAAGTTCGTGTTCGAAAAATTCACGATGATCAATTGGTTGATGCCATGATTCAAAAGCTTCAAATTAGCTTAGAGGAAATTGAAAAGGGAGGCTATGATCATTTCATGTTGAAAGAGATTTATGAGCAACCCAAAGCCATCACCGATACATTTAGAGGGCGACTAATGCCTGAAGATAATTTTATCAAACTTTTGGGAATTGATACTTATGGAGAGCGATTTTTAAATGCGGACCGAGTAATCATTGTTGCTTGTGGAACCTCTTGGCACGCGGGTCTGGTAGGCGAATACCTTCTTGAAGATATGGCTCGAATTCCTGTGGAAGTTGAATATGCTTCTGAGTTTAGATACCGTAATCCGGTGTTAACCAAGAATGATGTGGTTATTGCCATTTCTCAATCTGGAGAAACAGCGGATACCTTAGCTGCCATTAAGTTAGCAAAATCCAGAGGAGCATTTGTATACGGAATCTGTAATGTAGTTGGATCATCAATTGCTCGGGAAACACACACAGGTACTTACACCCACGCTGGTCCAGAAATTGGAGTAGCTTCCACAAAGGCCTTTACAACCCAAATTACAGTATTAACCTTAATGGCCTTAAAATTAGGTCGTGAGAAAGGTTCCATCTCTGAAGAGATGTTTGGACGTTACTTAAAAGCAATGGATAAAATTCCGCAACAAGTTGAGAAGTTGTTGGAAATAAACGATCATGTAAAATCCATTGCTGACGTTTATAAAAATGCAACAAACTGTTTGTATTTAGGAAGAGGATTCAATTTCCCTGTGGCATTGGAAGGAGCATTGAAATTAAAAGAAATTTCATACATCCATGCGGAAGGATATCCTGCTGCGGAGATGAAGCATGGCCCGATTGCCTTGATCGACGAGAATATGCCAACCTTTGTCATAGCTACCAAACACGGACATTACGAAAAGGTGGTGAGTAATATTCAGGAAATTAAATCAAGATCAGGTAAAATCATTGCCATTGTCACTGAAGGTGATACTACGGTTAAAGAGATTGCCGATCATACCATAGAAATTCCTGAGACGGAAGAAGCATTGACTCCATTATTGACAACCATCCCATTACAGTTATTGTCTTATCATATTGCGGTAATGTTGGATAAAAACGTCGACCAGCCCAGAAACTTAGCCAAGTCCGTAACAGTAGAATAAAAAAACACTCTCGACAACCTTTTAAAATTATCGAGAGTGCTAATCGTTACGCTATTGTAACAACTTACTGTACTACATCAAAAGTAATTGGAATACTATAGCTAACTCCTACTGGAACTCCCCTTTGTTTCCCTGGAGTCATATTCGGTAATGAAGCAATAATTTCAGCTACCTCCTTCTCTAATCTTGGATGAGGACCTCTTGAACGTACATTCTTAACAGTACCCTTTTTACAGATGGTAAATACAACGTAAAGTCTTTTTTTACCAACGCTTAATCCAAGTTCTGAAGCTAAGCCAACATCAAAACGCTTGCTAAAATGCTCCGTTACTTTCTTTGTAAAACACTTCTTCAATTGCTCGTTGTTTCCTTTACAGCCTGGGAAAACAGGTACATCTTGGATTAAAACAAAAGGAATATCTTCTACGATTTCTTCCTCTTCTTCAACCGTTACAATGTCTCTCTCTTCTACGATGACAGCTTCTGTTTCATCAGTTTCGGTAGATTCGATAATTGTTTCTTCAACTTTTAAATCGTCTTCTACTACCTTAACTACCTCAACAGTTTGTGGAACATTCTTTGGTGGTTCAACTTTTTGTATCTCCACAATAGGAATGTCTTCCTTCATCTCGTCGACCATATTGGCCACACCTAACAATTGTTTATCAAATGATTCATAGGTTTTGTGTTCCATTAATGAGTAAACCACAAAAAGGGAAAACACCAATCCTATTTGCATAAAAATTTTACTATAGTTTTCTAGTCTATGTTTTGGATTTTTTTTTGTTCTCATGACTCAACCTTTTAGAGTTATTTACTTAGTGTTTGAGCTTAAGGCTTAATTTTCCTTATAAACTCACCATAAAGTTAAATTGAATGAAAACCAAAAAGAATGACATTCGTCATATTTTGTCGTGCACCTTGGTATGCACTCCATTATTCCATAATGTAAGAATATCTGTAGCCACTGATGCACCACTTCCAGCGGCAATCGCAAACTGACTCCTATGGCCGGCGATGGTGCCACAGCAATAGAGTCCGTCTTTTATATAATGATCTTTGTTTTGAAGTTGAATTCGATCTTTCTTCGGATTGGATTTTTTATGCCGAATAAGATAGGGTTCCAATCCTTTTATGGTAAAAGGCTTAGCATAGTTTAGAGCAACCACCACGATTTTTGAGGTATAGGTATTTTTGTTGGTCACTATTTCATACCCCTCTTCCAAAGTCTTTACTTCGGTAACTTTTTCCTTTTGTAGAAGGTCAACATGTGGATATTGCTCTTGTAGTTGTTGCAATCCTTCTGATAATATATTTCGGCCTAGTTTACCCGCTGGAAGTCCGAGTACATTATTGAACAAGGCATTCTGTAAATGTGATGCACGTTGATGGGATAGCAAACCAATCTGTTTATTTTCGGCAAAAGGTTTGTCTTTGGCAGAACCCAATACGAGGGCACATTGCATTCCGGAAACACCTCCACCTATTATTAGTACATCATAAATCATAGTTAGGCCAATAGCATTTTAATATTCGCGGTAAAGAGTTTTACGGCAATCGCTAATAGAATTACTCCAAACACCTTACGAATGATTAAAATACCATTTTTTCCAATGAGATTTTCAATTTTAGCAGAGGTTTTTAACACAATATAAATCACCACTACGTTGAAAAATACGGCTACAATAATATTTTCGACATGAAATTCAGCTCGTAAAGAAAGAAGCGTTGTTAAACTTCCTGGACCCGCAATTAACGGAAAGGCTAATGGAAAAACAGAAGCCGTAATGGGACTATGACCTTCGTCTTTGTATAAAGTGATTCCTAAAACCATTTCAAGGGCAATAAAGAAAATGATAAAGGCACCAGCAACGGCAAAAGAATTCACATCAATACCAATGAGGTTCAATAAACTTTTCCCAAGAAATAGAAATACCACCATAATTACTCCTGCAATCACAGATGCTTTCTCAGATTGAATATGACCTACTTTTTTACGTAAATCAATAATGATTGGGATATTTCCTACAATATCAATTACGGCGAATAATACCATAAACGCAGTAAAAATTTCTTTGATATTAAAATTCATTGCTCGTTTGAAAATTTTTGCAAAAGTAGTCAACTCTATCAAGTTGCAAATAGAATTGTAGAGAATTTTAATGTTATTTTTGCGTTATGTTCCAGCTTAGAAAATCAATCGTTTCAGAGGATATTATAGAGAAGGATTTTGTGTGCAATTTGTCTGCCTGCAAAGGGGCTTGTTGCGTGAAAGGAGAAGCTGGTGCTCCCTTGGAAAAAGCAGAGACTCAGACTCTCGAGGAAATTTATCCGAAAGTAAAACCCTTTTTGCGAAAAGAAGGCATCGAAGCTATTGAGAAACAAGGTACTTGGATAACTTCCGATTTTGGCGAATTGGAAACTCCTTTGGTGAACGGTCAAGAATGTGCCTATGTGACATTTGACCAAAAAGGAACTGCATTATGCGGAATTGAGGAAGCCTATAATAAAGGTGTGGTGGACTTCAAAAAACCAATCGCATGTCATTTGTATCCGGTTCGTATCAAAGATTACAGTGAATTTTCCGCAGTAAACTATCACAAATGGGATATCTGCGATGACGCTTGTTCCTTGGGTAAAGAACTACAAATACCGGTCTATAAGTTTGTTAAGGAGGCTTTGATTCGAAAGTTTGGTGAAGCCTGGTACCAAGAACTAGAAGAGATCGCTAAGAAATATTAGGTAGTCGGAATCAATAATTTTACTCTTGTTCCGATGGCTTTTTTATGAGTGTCAATCAAATCATCAAACTGAATAGAGAAGTCATTTTCAAATCCTTTGATAAAATTGCTCAAACGCTCAACGGTTAATTCGATTCCGATGGACTTTTTATTGGCAACCTTGTTGGACTTGATTTTGGCAGAAGCTTTACGACCAATGCCATTATCTTCAATATCAATCTGAATGTGATTGTCGAGCGACTTACTTACCGACAGGCTCACAATTTTTCTCCTTTTTTTGATGATAAACCATGCCAGATAGCATTTTCTAAAAAGGGTTGGAGTACCAAGGGTGGGACTTTCACCTGCATCAGATTTAAAGATTCATCGGTATTCAAATTGAATTTGATTTCGTTCGAGAATCGAATGTTTTCAATATTCATATATAGGTTCATGGTTTCCAATTCCTCCTTTAATGAAATCTCTTTCACAGAAGAATACTCCAATATTTTTCGCACCAACTTTGAGAATTTGTTCAAATAATGAACCGCATTTTTTTGTTCATTATTAATGATGTAATGTTTGATGGAATTTAAGGTGTTGAAAATGAAATGCGGATTCATTTGTGCGCGTAACACATCTTGTTCAAGGGTTAAGATTCGCTTTTCTTTTTCATGCAAACGTTGTCTGTAATTCAAGAAAAACAGCGTGAAAATCAATAGGAAACTCACCACAAGGATGATCCAAATATTTTGGTTTTTACTGATTTGGAGTTGGGCAATTTCATTTTGCTTCGCCAAACTTTTAATTTCATTATTCTTTCGCTCACTATCATATTTAATGATCAAATCATTTACATAACGGATGTTTCTTTCGTTTGTAATTTTGTCATCAAACTCGACTGCTTTTTTAAAGAAGTCATATGCTTTTCGGTAGCTTCCTGTAAACTGATACAATTCTGAAAGATGGTAATAAGCATAAGACAAGGATGATGGAAGATTGTGTTCTTTGGCGATTTCCAACCCTTTCAAAAGATTTGCTTCAGCGGACTTATACCTTTTCAGCTTGGTTTCTGCCCAACCTAGGTTGAGGTAATGATAAGATAAGTATTCTGTATTGGCTATCTTTTTTACGGTAGCAAAGTCCTTATTTAATCGTTCAATGGCTTCTTCTGATTTGTTTTGTTGGATGAGGATATTGGAAATACTGCTGTTACAAATCACCTTCCCGAAGTCATTGTTGATCTCATGGTTTATTTCGAGTGATTTGTTGTAATACTCCAAAGCTTCCTCCAAATGTCCTTGAGCATCCTTGGCATACCCAATATTTTGATAATTGATGGCGAGACCTAATTTGTTGTTGATGTCCCTTTCAATTTTCTGGGATTTTTTGAATTGCTCTATGGCCAGGTCATATTGTCTCAGCAAGAGATAAATATTTCCCATACTGTTTAAGGATACTGCTGTTCCTCTCAGGATTCCCAAATTCGGATTTTCAACACTATCTGCCAATGCTAATGCTTCCTGGTTGTAATCAAGTGCCGTTCTATTGGCATCCATTTTTCGATAGGTAACACCTAGCATGTTCAAACTAAACACTTCAAATTCTATACTTTGGGCTTTTCGTGCCGTTTCCAAGGCTTGTTTGTGGCTTTCAATAGATTTCTGATAAATCGCGTTATTTCGATACTGGATACCCAATAGGTTTTGAGAATAGGCTTTTCCTTCTAGGTAATTGTTTTGATCAAAAGTTGTAATCAGCTCTTTTAATTTGTTTGTGTCTCTTCGGAAAGACCGCAGGTAATCATTAATCCCCTTGTACTCAATGGGTCTTTTTACCAAAATACTATCTATTTGAGTCTGTAAACTTGGCTTAGAACTCTGAGAAAATGCAATAGTCGATGCAAATAAAAAAACAAGGAATAATGAAATTTTTTTCATGGTCTAAAATTTTTCAAGGAATTCGACTTTTCGTTGTCTTGATACTGGAATTTTATCGCCATTTTCAAGAACTACATAACCATCTACTTTCAAGAATTCCTTGATTTTGTGAAGGTTGATAATGTAGGAATTATGAACCCTAAAGAAATCATCATTCGGAAGCAATTCATTGATTTCTTTTAGCTTCTTTGTCACAACGATTTTCTTTTTATCGTTCAGAAAAAGGGTCGAGTAGTTACCATCTGATGCTACATAAAAGATATCCATAGGTTCCAGAAACACCAACTTTCCGTCAGTATTAATGGTGATTTTTTTATGATTCAGTTTGTTGTTGAACTTCAATAGAATATCTTCAAATTTATGGGAGCTCAAAGGTCTTTCAACATGTTTTTTAATCTTATCAATAGTTTCCTTTAGGTCATCCGAATCAATCGGTTTTAAAAGATAATCGATGGCTTGTTTTTTTAGCGCAGTAAGTGCGTATTCATTATAGGCTGTGGTAATAACCACTGCAAAATCAATTCGGTCGAGCTGCTCCAGGAACTGAAAGCCATCCATGGTAGGCATTTCAATATCTAGAAAGAGACAATCGATTTTAGTTTCTTTAAGATAAGCGAGCGCTTTCTCGGGTTCTGTAAAAGTATTCACCACTTGAATTTCGTCCTCAAAATCAGACAATTCCCACTTTAAGCTTTGAATCGCTTTGGGCTCATCATCAATTATAACAGCATTTAACATAATGGTTTTATCAGGTCATTAAATTTAAATTTATTTTTTGACTTCAAGGAAAATCATGTATATCTAGGTGTTTTTCCTTCATAAATGGCAAGATTTTCACTAAAAAGCTCGAAAAATCTGTTTTTGGATAAGGATTTACCAATTACACATCATTTTGCACCATTCATACATATCAACTTCAAAAAGTGAATTTCTGTCGTATTTTTACAAAAAGATGCCCCCGTGAAGATGGATAAATAAATTTACCTAGGGAAAAGCTAATCGAAAAAGTAAAAGAATTAAAGGAAATTACGTTTTTATTATCCCATCTCGAAAATAAGTCCAATTGACAGAAAAGACTAAGTAATTTCCTTGTAAGAAGAGCAGTATTCATTTGAGAAGCTGCTTTTTTTTATTTCTTACATTTGTGTAAATCAAATCGTTCAATGGATTACTTCGCACACGAAACTGCCGTTATTGATGACAATTGTAATATTGGAGCAGGTACCAAAATTTGGCATTTTTCTCATATCATGTCCAATTCAGTGATAGGAGAGCAATGCAATATTGGGCAAAACGTAGTGGTTTCTCCACAAGTTACCTTGGGAAAAAATGTCAAGGTTCAGAATAATGTTTCGATTTACACGGGAGTAACCTGCGAGGATGATGTCTTTTTAGGACCCTCTATGGTGTTTACCAATATCATCAATCCGAGGAGTGCAGTTGTCCGAAGAGGTCAGTACACTCAAACCACCGTAAAAAAAGGGGCGAGCATTGGTGCCAATGCGACGATTGTTTGCGGAAATGATATCGGTGAATACGCCATGATCGGTGCTGGAGCGGTAATCACCAAAGAAGTTTTGCCCTATGCTTTAGTGGTTGGCAATCCCGCCAAACAAATTGGATGGGTAAGTGAATTTGGCCACCGATTAGACTTCAACCAAACCGATATTGCCACTTGTAAAGAAAGTGGAGAAAAATATCAGTTACTCGAAAATAAGGTCGTTAAGATTTCCTAAGGCGCCGGATTCGGAATCTCCTCGTGAACTGCATTTATTTCCTTCAAAATCTCGTCGGATAATTCCACATGAATCGAATTGATATTCTCTTTCAATTGATCCATTTTGGTAGCTCCAATGATATTACTTGTTACAAAAGGAAGTTGATTGACGAAGGCCAAGGACAATTCCGATAAGGTCAAATTGTGTTTTTGAGCAATTTCCAAATAACGTTCTACGGCTTTTTCAGATCCTTCACCACGATATCTTGCAATGAATCTTGGCCATAAAGTGCCTCGCGCGCCTTCTGGCTTTTTTCCTTGTAGATACTTTCCAGATAAAACACCTTGCGCCAATGGTGAATAAGCAAGTAAACCAATGTTTTCTCTCATAGAAACCTCACTCATTCCTACTTCATAACCTCGATGAATCATCGAATATGAATTCTGTACAGTTACGGGTCTAGGCAAATTGTGATCGTCTGCGGTTTGCAAATACTTCATGGTTCCCCATGGTGTTTCGTTAGACAATCCGACATGTCTAATTTTCCCAGCTTTGATTAAGGTCTGACAAGCTTCTAATATTCCGAAATGATTTTCAGCTTCTTTTGCCGAATATTGGTAGGGATAATCTCTTACTCCAAACACATTTACACCTCGGTTTGGCCAATGAAGTTGATACAAATCGATATAATCCGTTTGCAAACGTTGCAAACTTTTATCAATAGCATCAATGACATTCGGTCCGGTAATTCCCCCTGAACGAATGTGTGCTGTATAATCTCCACCCCCTGCAATTTTTGAGGCCAACACAACTTGATCTCGTTTTCCGGTTTTTTTAAACCATGTCCCGATAATGCGCTCTGTATCTCCATAAGTTTCGGCATTTGCCGGAACAGGATACAATTCGGCAACATCCCAAAAGTTCACACCCTGGTCTAAGGCATAATCCATTTGTTCATGACCTTCAGCTTCGGTATTTTGATTCCCCCAGGTCATGGTACCTAGACAAATTTTAGAAACTTTAATATCAGTATTAGGTAGGGTAGTGTATTTCATTGAGCTAAAAATTTAGAATTGTAAAAATAAGGCTTATTTGCTGCTTTGAAAAACAAAAAAAGTCCTCAAAACTGAGAACTCCTTTTGTAATATCTAGGACTAAATTTAGTTTAAAATCGCTTCAATTCCAGGTAAGGATTTGCCTTCTAAGCTTTCAAGCATGGCTCCACCTCCGGTTGATACATAACTCACCTTATCGGCGAATCCGAATTGTTTTACGGCGGCAACAGAATCACCACCTCCTACCAATGAGAAGGCTCCGTTTTTGGTAGCGTTTTCAATAGAGTGTCCCAAAGCTATTGTTCCTTTTGAGAAAGTCTCCATTTCAAACACACCTAATGGTCCGTTCCATAGAATGGTTTTACAAGCATTTACGACTTCATCAAATTTTGCTAATGATTTCGGACCAGCATCCAATCCTTGCCATCCGTCTGGAATTTCAGTTACGTCCAAAACCTGAGTATTGGCATCGTTGGCAAAGGCATCTGCAGCAACCACATCCACAGGAATATGAACTTCCACGTTCTTTGCCTTTGCTTTTTCAAGAATCTCAAGGGCTAATTCCATCTTATCATCCTCACAGATTGAATCACCTACAGATCCGCCTTGAGCTTTGATGAAGGTAAATGTCATTCCCCCTCCAACAATCAGGTGATCTACTTTATCTAATATATTTTCGATTACGGTAATTTTAGAAGATACCTTGGCACCACCTAAAATGGCCAAAACAGGTTTTTCAGAATTGTTCAATACCTTATCAATGCTTTCGATTTCTCTGGCTAACAATTGGCCAAAGCACTTTTTATCCTCAAAGAACTGCGCAATGATGGTCGTAGAGGCATGAGCTCTGTGGGCCGTTCCGAAGGCATCGTTTACGTAAATGTCTCCCCAAGCGGCTAATTGTTCGGCGAAATCAACATCTCCACTTTTTTCTTCACCATAGAAACGTAAGTTTTCAAGTAACAATACTTCACCACTGTTCAAATTGTCTACAGCTTCCTTAACAGCATCGCCAATACAATCATCAACAAACTTCACCTCAGTACCTAGGATTTCAGCAACCTTGCTCACTATGTGCTTTAAGGAAAATTCCTCTTGCTTTCCTTTTGGTCTTCCCAAATGGGACATCAAGACACAGCTACCGCCATCTGCCAAAATTTTTGCTATGGTTGGTTTTGCTGATTGAATTCTGGTAACATCGGTCACCTCAAATTGATCATTAAGCGGAACGTTAAAATCCACACGAATGATTGTTTTTTTATCCTTAAAATTAAAATCGTTTATGGTCTTCATAGATCGGTTTGTTTCCTACAAATTTAGTTTTTATTGTGATTAGTTCGAGGTCAAAAATTGAAAATTTAATATATCGTTTTCGAGTTTTTTAAACCTATATTTGTGTATGTTTTTTGATAAAGTAATTGGTCAAGACTACATCAAAAACCATTTGATTACCTCGGTAAAGAATGGTCGTATTCCGCATGCTCAATTATTTGTAGGGCAAGAAGGATGTGGCACGTTGCCCATGGCCATAGCCTATGCACAATACATTTTGCATTATTTTTCGAATGACAAAGAGGCTTCAAAATTAAAAGCCTTGAAACTGCAACATCCAGATTTACATTTTGCTTTTCCGGTGACAACTACCGATTCGGTAAAGAAACATCCTGTAAGTAATTTGTTTTTGGAAGATTGGCGTACATTTTTAGAAGAGCAACCTTACGGAAGCTTGTACAATTGGTTGCAACATATTGGAGTTGCCAATAAGCAAGGGTCAATTGGTGTGGATGAGGCCGAAGACATCGTCAAGAAACTCTCTCTAAAATCATATGAAGGCGGCTTCAAAATTATGATCCTTTGGATGGTTGAAAAGATGAACAATGCGGCATCCAACAAACTTCTAAAACTGATTGAAGAACCGCCTCAGAAAACCATTTTCTTGCTCATCACTGAAAATGAAGAATTGTTGTTAGATACCATTAAGTCTCGTTGTCAAGTATTTCATTTCCCAAAATTACCTGAGGAGGAAATTGCAAAGAAGCTGATTGAATCCATTGATGCGAATCCGGCGGAAGCAAAATTATATGCCCACCAGTCCGATGGAAATTACAACAAAGCGCTTCATTTGACCTTACATAATTCGAAGGATACAGACTTTGAAGAGTGGTTTGTTTTTTGGATTCGTACTGCTTTTAGAGCCAAAGGAAATCCGGCAGTAGTAAAAGATTTAATCTCTTGGTCCGAAGAGATTGCGAAATCAGGAAGGGAGACGCAGAAGGAATTCTTACAATATTGTCTCCAATTTTTCAGACAAGCGTTGCTACAAAATTATACGGCTGAAGATTTGGTGTTTTTTGAATCGAGTATGGGCTTTGATTTAAAGAAGTTTGCGCCTTACGTGAATTCTTCCAATATCAACGAAATCTACAAAGAGCTGAACGAAGCCATTTATCACATTGAGAGGAATGGAAACGCCAAAGTAATCTTGTTAGATCTTACGCTGAAGTTGACCCGATTCTTACACCGAAAAGAAAGTACTATTTAAGATTGTAGGTTCGTCAATCGAGCAACATATTTTCCAATCACGTCAAATTCTAAGTTCACCACATCATTTAACTTCATGGTTTTGAAGGTTGTGTTTTCTTTGGTATACGGAATGATATACACACTAAACTCGTGTTCCTTGGAGTTCACCACAGTCAAACTGACTCCGTTTACGGTGATAGAACCCTTTTCGATGGTAATGTGATCGGGCTTTTTGGAATAGGTGATGGTGTAAACGGTACTTCCGTTTTCATCCACAATATTGGTGCAAACTCCGGTGGTGTCTACATGTCCTTGCACAATATGTCCGTCCAAGCGAGCTCCCATCTTCATGGCTCTTTCCAAATTCACATAGTCGTTTACCTTCAGGTGTCCAATATTCGACTTGTCCAAGGTTTCTTTAATGGCGGTTACTGTGTATTCATCATCTTGAATATCAACAACCGTCAAACAAACCCCGTTATGCGCCAAACTTTGATCGATTTTGAGCTCATTGGTGATGTCACTTTTTAGGGTAATATGAAGATTGGTGTCTTCATTTTTTAAGTTGGTAACCACTCCCAGAGTTTCAATAATACCTGTGAACATGTCGATAATTTTTAATTACTTTTGTGATTGCAAAAATACGAAGAAGCGACAGCATTATGGAGAAAGAAGATAAAATAATTGTAGGGATTTCGATTGGAGATTTAGCGGGAATTGGCATAGAGGTAATCCTGAAAACTTTCGCCGACAAACGCATGCTCGATTTTTGCACGCCCGTTATTGTGGGATCTACAAAAGTGGTCTCGCAGCACAAGAAAGAATTGAACCTTTCTACGCCAGTTCACGGAATTACCTCTATAAACCAAATTCAACATACCAAGGTGAATGTGTTGAATATATGGAAGGAGGAAGTGAAATTTGAATTGGGAAACCCTTCTGAAGTCACGGGATCTTATGCTTTTAAATCGCTTTCCAAGGCGGTTGAATTGTTGAATAACAATGAAATACATGCTTTGGTAACCGCTCCAATTAGCAAGGATAACATTCAATCAGAAGAATTCAATTTCCCTGGACACACCGAATATTTAGAATCAAAATTAGAAGGAGAAAGTTTAATGATTTTAATGTCAGACAACCTTCGAATCGGATTGTTAACTGGTCATATTTCTATTGCGGAAGTTCCGGCTGCCATTACTCCGGAATTGATCCGTGAAAAAGTGAACATCATGCACGCTTCTTTGAAAAGAGATTTCGGAATTACCAAACCAAAAATTGCAGTATTGGGATTGAATCCACATTGCGGTGATAAAGGGGTAATCGGAAATGAGGATGAAGCGATTATCAGACCCACATTGAAAGACATTCAAGAAAAAGGAAAGTTGGTTTACGGTCCGTATGCAGCGGATGGATTCTTTGGATCAAAAACCTACACCCAGTTTGATGGAATTCTTGCAACGTATCACGATCAAGGTCTGGCTCCGTTCAAAGCTTTGTCATTCGGAAATGGGGTAAACTTCACGGCTGGCCTTAGTAGAATCCGCACTTCTCCAGATCATGGAACCGGATTTGATATCGCGGGAAGCAACCAAGCCAACCCATCTTCATTTATGGAAGCCTTGTTTACTGCCTTGCATATTTACAAGAATAGAGCTCAAATGAAAGAGCTAACTCAAAATCAATTGGTTAAACAAGAAAATTAATTGAATTATTCTTGAAATAGGTTTTATAGAAAACATTTTTTGTTATCTTTGCACGCTAATTTGACCCACCTATGAGAGAATTACGAGAATATACAATTCAATTTGAGGGGCTAAAATTAGGAAAGCATCAATTTGAATATTCTATTGATGACAAGTTCTTTGAGACTTTTAACTTTGATGAATTCATAAGCGCTGCGGTAGAAGTTGTGCTAGACTTTGAAAAAAAAGGGAATTTATTCAATTTGTTGTTTACAATGAAAGGCAATGTGGAGGTTCCTTGTGATGTGAGTAATGAATATTACCAACAAGAGATTTCAACCGAGCTGCCGCTAATTGTAAAGTTCGGTATCGAATACAACGACGACAATGAAGAAATTCTCATCCTTCCTCATGAGGCATACGAATTAAATGTAGCACAATACATTTATGAAGCCATCATTTTGGCGGTACCATCAAAGCGAATTCATCCGAAGGTATTGGACGGTTCATTAGAGTCGGAAACCTTAAAAAAGTTGGAAGAATTATCAATCGAACAGAAAGAAGAAAAAAGTACAGAAGATACAGACCCTAGATGGGATAAATTAAAAGATTTACTAATAGACTAAAAGATACAAAATGGCACATCCTAAACGAAAAATTTCGAAGACCAGAAGAGATAAAAGGAGAACTCATTACAAGGCTGCGAATCAACAAATCGCAACTGATCCTACAACTGGTGAAGCTCATTTATATCACAGAGCTCACTGGCATGAAGGAAAGCTTTATTACAGAGGTCAAGTAGTTCTTGAAGGGGCTGCTTCTGAAGAATAAAACAATATTTTTTAAACGTGTTCGAAACTCTCATTTTTGAGAGTTTTTTTTTGCTTTTTAGTTAAAAACGGACGATTTTCACCATTTAAAGTCAAAAAAGGGGTTTTTTTCACTACTTTTGACCACTGTAAAATTCTGATATAATAATCAATTATGGCCAAAATAACTGCAGCTATTACAGCAGTAGGAAAATATGTTCCAGATTATATTCTAACCAATAAAGAGTTAGAAACGATGGTAGAAACGAATGATGAATGGATTACTACCAGAACCGGAATAAAGGAGAGAAGAATTCTTAAAGGAGAAGGTTTAGGAACTTCTTTTATGGCTATAAAGGCCGCCCAAGATTTACTTCAAAAAGGCAACATCAATCCAGAAGAAATTGACATGGTGATTGTGGCCACTGCAACGCCTGACTTACCTGTAGCTTCAACCGCAGTTTATACCGCGTCTCAAATTGGAGCAGTAAATGCTTTTGCTTATGATTTGCAAGCAGCTTGTTCGAGTTTCTTGTACGGAATGTCTACAGCTGCAAGTTACATTGAATCAGGTCGTTACAAAAAAGTACTATTGATTGGTGCTGATAAGATGTCGTCTATCATTGATTACACAGATAGAGCAACTTGTATCATTTTCGGAGACGGAGCTGGAGCGGCACTATTCGAGCCCAATGAAGAGGGATTTGGATTGCAAGACGAATTCTTGCGCAGTGATGGTGTCGGAAGAGAGTTTTTAAAGATTGAGGCTGGTGGATCTATCTTACCTCCGTCATTAGAAACGGTGAATGAAGGAAAACACTTTGTACACCAAGAAGGCCGTACTGTATTTAAGTATGCGGTTTCGAGTATGGCCGATGTTTCGGGTAAAATTTTGGAAAGAAACGGATTGAATCAAGAGAATATCGATTGGTTGGTTCCGCATCAAGCCAATACCAGAATTATTGAGGCTACTGCAAACCGAGTAGGTGTGGGACCTGAAAAGGTAATGCAAAACATTCATAAATACGGTAACACCACATCAGCAACATTGCCATTATTATTGGCTGATTATGAGAATCAGTTGAAAAAAGGAGACAAATTAATTTTTGCTGCCTTTGGAGGTGGATTCACCTGGGGAGCAATTTACTTGACTTGGTCATACGACCCTAAATAACCAACACAAAAAAAGACAACTAAATTTTAGAAACATGGATATCAAAGAAATTCAAAACCTAATTCGATTTGTAGCTAAATCAGGTGCAAGTGAGGTAAGTTTAGAAACAGAAGATGTGAAATTGACTATCAAAACTGGGTCTGAGAAATCAGAGACCACCATTGTTCAATCTCCTATCCAAAGTATGCCAGCTGTTCCTCAGCAGCAAATCATTGCCCAGCCTGTAGCAGAACCACAGCCAGCTGCTCCGGCAAAACCAGCTGCTCCAGCTGAAAGCAACAATTACGTTGAAATCAAGTCGCCAATGATTGGAACTTTCTACAGAAAGCCATCTCCAGACAAGCCCAACTTCGTGGATGTTGGAAGCGACGTTAAAGTAGGCGATACTGTTTGTGTGATTGAGGCCATGAAATTATTCAACGAAATTGAATCTGAGATATCTGGTAAAATAGTGAAAGTATTGGTAGAGGACGCTACACCAGTAGAGTTTGATCAACCATTATTTTTAGTTGACCCTTCCTAATCAAGAACTTCTTGATTGTAGATTTTAATTAATGTCAACTTAAACTATCAAACTATGTTTAATAAAATTTTAATTGCCAATAGGGGTGAAATTGCTTTGCGGGTAATTCGTACTTGTAAAGAAATGAATATCAAAACGGTTGCGGTGTACTCTACTGCAGATGCAGATAGTTTGCATGTTCGATTTGCGGACGAAGCGGTTTGTATAGGACCACCACCAAGTGCCGATTCGTACTTGAAGATGGCCAATATTATTGCTGCAGCAGAGATTACCAATGCAGATGCCATTCACCCTGGCTACGGATTCTTATCAGAAAACGCTAAGTTTTCGAAATTGTGTGCTGAGCACGGAATCAAGTTTATCGGAGCTTCACCAGAAATGATAGACCGAATGGGAGATAAGGCCAACGCCAAGGCAACCATGAAGGCTGCCGGTGTACCTTGTGTTCCAGGAAGTGATGGGGTTATCGAAGACTTTGAACAATGCCAAGTTTTAGCAGAAGAAACTGGATATCCAGTAATGCTAAAAGCTTCTGCTGGAGGTGGAGGTAAAGGGATGCGTGCTGTTTGGAAAGCAGAAGATTTAAAAGACGCTTGGGATTCTGCCAGACAAGAATCGAAAGCTGCTTTTGGAAATGACGATATGTACATGGAAAAACTTATCGAAGAGCCTAGACATATCGAGATTCAGATTGTGGGAGATGCCTACGGAAAGGCATGTCACTTATCTGAAAGAGACTGTTCTGTTCAAAGACGTCATCAGAAATTAACAGAGGAAACACCTTCTCCATTTATGACCGATGAACTTCGTGAAAAAATGGGAGATGCTGCGGTTAGAGCTGCAGAATATATCAAATACGAAGGTGCTGGTACAGTAGAATTTTTGGTAGACAAACACAGAAACTTCTACTTCATGGAAATGAATACGCGTATTCAGGTAGAGCATCCGATTACTGAAGAGGTGGTAGACTACGACTTGATTCGTGAGCAAATATTAGTGGCTGCCGGAGTGCCAATTTCGGGTAAAAACTACTATCCAAAATTGCATTCTATTGAATGTCGAATCAATGCAGAAGATCCACATAACAACTTCAGACCTGCTCCTGGAAGAATTACGACATTACATACACCAGGAGGTCATGGGGTTCGTATGGATTCTCATGTATATGCAGATTATATCATTCCGCCTAACTACGACTCGATGATCGGTAAGTTAATCGTAACTGCTCAAACAAGAGAAGAGGCTATTAATAAAATGAAACGTGCGCTAGACGAGTTTGTGATTGAAGGAATTAAGACAACCATTCCTTTCCACAGACAATTAATGGATCACCCAGATTATGTGGCTGGAAATTACACCACAAAATTCATGGATGATTTTGTAATCGAATAGCAAAACAACAAGATTGTATAGAAAAGAGAATGCCCAGTGTGTTCTCTTTTTTTTATCTTTAAATTAAATATGCAACCATGAAGATTGATGGAATCGATAAAATCATAATCAAGAGTTTGGTCAAAGATGCGCGAACTCCTATTCTGACCATTGCCAGAAAAGTGGGGGTATCTGGAGCTGCCATTCACCAGCGATTGAAGAAGTTGGACAAATCCAAGTTGATCGACGGTTACCAAATGGTATTGAATCCAAAGGCTTTGGGTTATTCTACTACCGCTTTTGTAGGGATCTTCTTAGATGCTTCCAGTCAATATTCATCGGCCATCAAGCGATTGAAAGAAATTCCAGAAATCGTAGAAAGTCATTACACCACCGGTAACTATGCCATCTTCATCAAAATTATGTGTAAGAACAATGAAGATTTGATGCATTTGTTAAATAAGGATATCCAAACCATTAAAGGGGTTTCGAGAACGGAAACTTTTATTTCTTTAGACCAACAGATTGATCGACAAATATCAATTTAATACCCACACCACCTTCTCACATTTTCCGAAGAAAACCAATTATCGATAGTCTTTGATTGATCATCGATGTTTGATTGTCATCGACCTTATCATCCTGAATAGTAACGTGTTGCTCATCTATCTTTGATGGAAATTACAACACGATTATAAGTTGGGGGATTTATAATTCGTTCGCGAAACTGGAGGAAACTCCAGTTTTTTTTATGGAATGAATTCCTTTCCACTGAAATTATTTTTATTTTTCAGACTGAAAATGAAAAGATCCCAAAAGGCGTTCGTCTTATTTTTCTTGTTATTAGGTTTTGCCTCCCATTGTCAGACCTCTAAAAACATCATCAGCAATAGGGTGCAATACACATCCAATGAGGGGTATCACATCATCGCACCAACAACAGCGGTCTATGGTCATCTGGGTTTTTTATGGATTACTGGAAATAATGCTGACAATCAGAACTTTCTTTTTGAGAATCAAGAAATCGTTATTCAACGATTTGATGGAATCGGTTTTTATGACGTTCCTTTACCAGAAACCGATGCTACAATTATCAATGCATTCTTGTTTCAAGACAATCCAAGAGGTTTATTTATAAGAATCGATTATAAGGATAAGAAGACCGATCTCTATCACATTAACCCAGAAACCCAAGTCTTTACCTTGATTGAGAATTATATTGAGGTTGATGGTAAATACGGTTATGTAACGAGCTTTAATCTTAATGGTGAACTGACTTTTGTTCATTGTGGTAAAGAGGAGGTGGCCTTGATTAAGATTGAAAATAATAGGGCTGTCGTTAAGGATTCAGTCCCATTTGAGTACAATACCAATTTTAGCTTTCCTAACTGGCTATCTCATGATGGTGAATACACCTTTTTAAGAGTGATGGATGGTGTGCATTATGTAGTTAAATATGATGGTACTTTCGTCAAGAAAATGACCCGAGATGATTTCGATTTTCAAGACAATCAACCTCCGATTGTTCTCGAACATCTGAATTATGCGTGTAAAATTGACGGGAAGTATATCTATTCTTCATACGATCATCCCAACATATTTCTGGAGTTTGACGAAGTGAATTTTCGCTTGAAACAAATCGATACCCATGCGTATAGGGAAAATGATATTTGGCATTGGGTGGGAACGAGTAATAAATACTTGTACACCTATTCGTTGATCAAAGAAGGAGCTGAGTTAAAGGTCATCAATAAGAATACTTTTAAAATTGAAGAATCCTTTCAAACCGACGGATTTCATGTGGTTGCAGAACGTGATTTGAATAAAGAAGTGGTGCTACTCTACAATAATACGGTTGATCGAATCCTATTCAATCAGAATAAGATAGATACGTATTTGAAAGGAGAAAGTATTCGGGCGATGTTGGAGATTTCCGAGGATCGCTACTTGATTTCTACCGATAATAAAGGAATTTTCGAATTGAATACTCGAACTAAGGAAACCAAGAAGATAAAGTTCACCTACAGAGGGAAAGAAGTATTTATAACTGAACCGAGAGAAATCATCAAAACTTCAGATGGTTATATCTTTAATGATACTAGTAACTTGTATGAGGTAAATTCAAACTATCAGGTTCAACAAATACACAATCACCCACTATGGTTTGAAGAAACCATTCAAATCGGAGATAAGATTTATAAGGGTGGAGTTCACCATCTCGGAATGCTTGCTTTTGACATTCAAACAAAAACCTATGAGCGGCTGGAAGATTATGCTTTCCAAACCAGAGAGTTTGCCACCAATGGATCTGATCTTTACATTGTATCGGTAAATAAAGGCTTCTTTGTCTATCAAAATGGCGTCTTTTTAAATTTCCTTCCAGAGAACGAGATAGCTGAAAACCTACTCTCCATTTCTTACAGTGAATCACATGGTGTATTGGTGTCAACCAAGCAAGGCAAAATTTATGCTTTTGATTTAGAAAAGAAAGAATTTGACTTGTTTTACGAAGATAATTTGAAGGCATCCATCGTCGGGATGATTCTGGATGAATCCGGTGTATTATGGTTGAATACTTATGCCGGAATTGTTTCCTACAATCCACAAACCAACCAAGAAAAAAGATATACCAAAAAAGACGGAATTTATGAGTTAGAAGGGAATCGGTATAGTACATATAAAGACTCAAAGGGCAATCTTTTCATAGGAAGTTTTAAAGGATTGAGTGTCTTTAATCCACAAGAACTAAAAGTTTCAGAAAAGGATTTAAGCCTTCAATTCACTGAACTTTCATTTTATAATAAGAACTACAAAGAATGGACGACCCATCGCGATTTGAATTTTATCAAATCTCAAGATGAAATCATATTACCTTCTTTCAACCAAAGGTTTAGCGCAAAAGTCTCACTATTGGATATTGTAAATCATAAGAATTACAAATATCGCTACCGATTGAATGATGATTCGGAAGAAGAGAGTTCTGAGTGGAGCTCCTTGTACTTAGAAAATGAGATTGTATTTTCTAATTTGTCTGCAGGAAATTACACACTACAAGTAGAAGCACTGAGTGCCATCAATCAGAATCAGGGTAACCTACTCGAATTGAGTATTATTTCAGAGAAAATATTTTATCGAACCTGGTGGTTTACCATACTTGTCCTTTTATCTATTGTTTCCTTTTTTAGCTACCTGTTCTATCAGTTCAAATCAAAAGAACGCTTGTATGCTGAGAATCAAATTGCAATGAATGAGGCAAAGATCAAGGAGGCCATGATGCTAGAAATTCATCACCGTATCAAGAATAACTTGCAGGTGGTTTCAGGCTTATTGAGTATCCAAGCCTTTAATAGTACCAATCCCGAATTGAAATCAAAATTAAAAGATAGTCAGGGGCGAATTGAATCCATCGCAGGGATACACAACATTCTTTACAAAGGTGATAGCCAAGAAGACGTCCTTGTAGAAGAGTATTTTAACGACATTATAACCTATAACAAAACGCTTTTTACGATTCCCGTAGCCTATGTTTTAGATATTGACGATGTGAGTCTTTCTATGGATAAAGCAATTCCTCTGGCATTGACATTAAACGAATTGATTAATAATTCTCATAAACACGCTTTTCAAAATATTGAAGCACCCCAAATCAAAGTTAGCTTTAAAAAGGACAAGGATATTGTGGTTTTTGATTACCAAGACAATGGGGAGTTTAAAGTGAAAACAGAGGAACGTGTTTCTATGGGGATGAAAATTATCAACATGATGATTAGTCAATTGAAAGGTGAAGTGGAATACTTGACTGAAAAAAGTTTCCATATCAAAATTAAAATCAACCTTAGTAAATAGCAGTTACATTTTAATTAAAATCAGGCCAAGAAAGATGAAACCCTATCGAGTTTATATTTTAGAAGATGAGTTTATTACTCAAGAAGTTATCAAGCAGACCTTGGAATCGTTGGATTGTGTTGTTTGCGGAATGAATTCAAATGCCGAAAAAGCCTTGACAGAGATCCAGTCTTTAAAACCTGATTTGGCTTTTTTAGACATTCGAGTAGATGGTGAAAAAACTGGAATCTGGTTGGGGAATCAACTGGAAATCCCCATTGTTTATCTAACTGCATTTACTGATGAGAAAAATATTAAAGATGCGGTTCGGACCAATCCGATTAGTTATGTCAATAAACCTTTTAAAGAAAAAGATTTGATGATTGCGCTTGAGTTGGCAAAAAGCAAACTTCAAGAGGAGAAAGAATTGTTGGTAAAAGATAAAAACGTGACTGTTAAGGTCAAGGTTAATGATATTTTATTTGCCAAGAAAGAAGATCATTATTTAGTCCTTCATACGGAAGATGGAAATAAACTGATTCGATCTACGGTTCAGGAATTTCTTGAAAATGTAAACGGAGATTTTATCCAAGTACATCGATCGTTTATTGTCAATAAAAACTTTGTTTCTGGTGTTTCCAATAAAATGGTGAAAGTTCTTGACCATGAAATCCCCATTTCTCAGTCATTTTTAAAGTCCGCAAAATCTGAATTGATCTAATTCACCCATTGTTTTTTGTGCTTTTTTTACATAAAAAGTCTCCATTCACGACAAAAATGATGTCATTCACGACATTTTTTTCTGTATGTCTGTAAACTGTTCTAATTTTCTATTGAAAAGAAAAAGTCTCATTGATTCATTAACCAAAATTTCCTGAAGAAACCAAAATTCTGAATTGGGAAAAGCTATGACGAAAAAGATTAATGTACCAGACTGTGGCGTAAGAGAAAACTGATCGCTGCAGTTTGACGTGCATTATTAAAAAGAAAGCATACTAACCTTGTTATGTTAATTATAATTATAGCGGGGGCTACAAAACGTAACATCTTAGAATTTAAGCGAACTGGTTAGTAAAAAGTCCGAACAAATTGTTCGGACTTTTGTTTTAGAAATGCCATTGGGTTCATTTCTAATTAAGAAACTCCAATTAACATTATTAAATATTTTTCAATTGTACCGGTAAGGTGTACAAGGTTCTAGCTTTTAGCTTTCTAGAATCTATTTTTTTATTTTGAAGTTTTCTCTTTACAAAAATCTTAAATTCTCTATTGGTTGAGCTTACCGAAATTACAATCATTTCGTTTTTGTCATTAACGGTAAATAAAACTTCGGCTTTTGAAGTTTCATCAATAGCAAAAGGAGCTTGGCTACCTAACAGTGCCGTGATTTCAGAGTTAAGATTTCTACTTTCTTTTATGGGGTCGTTTACTTCTGTGGCATTTGAAGAAATAGTCGCAAAACAGATTGCGAAAATGGCAATGATTGATTTTAAATTTTTCATAGTGAATTGATAATTAAATGAAACGTGTTTATAATAAAGACGGCTAATTTTTTAAAAATGTTACATGAAGGAATTCAAATCAATTCAACTTTTGAAGTTTTTATGTTTGGGTAAAAATCTCGGAGATGGCCTGCTTTATTGAGTTTTTTCAGTTTTAAACAAGGAGTGAAAAATTTTCAGAAAAAACCATAATTTGGAGGAAGTTGCGAGGTGAGTCGATGAATTTGTAACTAGAAATGAAGCTTATACAATCTTCGTTGAGTCCCGCTATCTCATTTTTTCATTCAAAATCTCCCATGAGCGAGCTCAAGAGAATTCTCATAAAAAAAAGCCTAAACAAATCGTTTAGGCTTTCATCTGTACAGAAGGCGGGACTTGAACCCGCACGGACATTACTGTCCACTGGATTTTAAGTCCAGCGTGTCTACCAATTCCACCACTTCTGCAGCTAAAATTTTGTAGAGCGAAAGACGGGATTTGAACCCGCGACCCTCACCTTGGCAAGGTGATGCTCTACCCCTGAGCTACTTTCGCAAAAGAGTTTAAGAACTGCTCCCCCTCTTGGGCTCGAACCAAGGACCCTCTGATTAACAGTCAGATGCTCTAACCAACTGAGCTAAGGAGGAATTTCACATTCTACAAATGCGAGTGCAAATATAGACCTTTTTGTAATATTGACAAATACTTTACAAAAAAATAAAATCACTTTTTTGCGCTTTTTCTAACAGAAAACAAGGACCTTTTTTTTGCTAAAATTTGTATTTTTGCTGGCATTATTTGATGATAACTCGCTTACACATTCATGGATAAGTTTTCTTTTTTAAATGCAGCGCATTCTGGCTTCATTGCAGATCTATACGATCAATATCTTTTAAATCCTGATTCCGTAGAACCAAGTTGGAGAAGTTTCTTTCAAGGTTATGATCTGGCCAACGAAAATTATTCGGAAGAAACAGGACTTCCTGATTTTGAAGTACCCGATGAGGTTCGAAAAGAATTCTTAGTGATCGATTTGATTAATGGCTATCGAACAAGAGGTCATTTGTTTACCAAAACGAATCCGGTTCGAGATCGAAGAAAGTACCTGCCTACCTTGGAATTAGAAAATTTTGGGCTTTCAGAAAACGATTTAGAAACTCAATTTTCAGCTGGAGAAATTTTAGGATTGGGAAAGACAACCCTTTCGAAAATTATTGAACAGCTGAAAAGTACCTACTGTGATTCCATTGGGGTCGAGTACATGTACATGCGAAATCCGGAAAAAATCAAATGGTGGCAAAACCGTTTGAATCAAAATGACAATCATCCTTCTTACACTGTTGAGGATAAGAAATACATTCTAACCAAATTGACGCAGGCAGTAACTTTTGAGAGCTTTCTGCAAAAGAAATATGTGGGGCAGAAGCGTTTTTCGCTTGAAGGAGGGGAAACGCTCATCCCAGGTTTAAGTGTTTTCTTGAGAAATGCCGCTGAGAAATACGACGTCAAAGAATGTGTTTTGGGGATGGCCCATAGAGGTCGTTTGAATACCTTGGTCAACATCTTTAAAAAACCAGTACGCGATTTGTTTAGCGAATTTGAAGGAAAAGATTTTGCTGATGAATCCATTGATGGGGACGTAAAATACCACCTCGGATTAACACTCAGTAAAACTTATCGAAACGGTAGTGAGATTAAAATGAATCTGGTACCGAATCCATCCCACCTTGAGACAGTTGCCTCGGTAGCGGAAGGGATTACGAGAGCGAAAATAGATAACAAATACGACGGAGACGCCAGCAAGATCATTCCAATTGTAGTACACGGTGACGCGGCTATTGCCGGACAAGGTATTGCCTATGAAGTGGTTCAAATGGCTAAGTTGAACGGATATAAAACTGGAGGAACCATTCACATCGTGGTAAACAATCAAATCGGATTTACTACCAATTACCTGGATGGTCGTTCGAGTACCTATTGTACCGATGTTGGCAAGGTAACTTTGTCGCCCGTATTGCACGTAAATGCAGATGATACAGAAGCAGTGTGTCATGCTATGCAAATGGCCTTGGACTTCCGAATGAAGTTCAATACTGATATTTTCATCGATTTATTGGGTTATCGAAAGTACGGACATAACGAAGGTGATGAACCTCGTTTTACCCAGCCTACGCTTTATAAAGCCATTGCAAAACATCCAAATCCGAAAGATATTTATGTAGAGCGCTTGCTCGAAGAACAATCGGTTGATAAGGCTTATGCTGATGAAGTAACCAACGAATTTCGCGATATGTTGAACCGTGAGTTCGACAAGTCCAAAGAAGATAAAACTTCTAAAGTAGAGGAGTTCATGGAATCTACTTGGGAAGAATATCATAGAGCCGATCTTGACGGAATGTTAGCACCTATCGAAACAACCTATGACGTTGAGAAATTAAAAGGCATTGCCAAAGTCGTATCTACGGTACCAGCAAATGCCAATTTCGTTCGCAAAGCGCAACGAATTCTCGACGGTAGACGAAAAATGGTGTTCGAATCCAATCAGTTGGACTGGGGTATGGCCGAGAATTTGGCTTACGGAAGTTTGATGGAAGAAGGCTATGACGTTCGAATTTCAGGTCAAGATGTGGAGCGAGGTACATTCTCTCACAGACACGCAGTGCTTCGAGATGAAGTAACCGAAGAACGCATCAATCTATTAAATACCAATCCGAATAACAAAGGAAAAATGTATATCTACAATTCCTTGTTATCTGAATACGGAGTACTTGGTTTTGATTATGGTTATGCCATGGCAAATCCGAATACCTTAACCATTTGGGAAGCACAGTTCGGAGATTTTTCCAATGGAGCTCAAATTATTTTTGATCAATATATTTCGGCAGCTGAAGACAAATGGAAAATTCAGAATGGTATTGTAGTTCTTTTACCACATGGTTATGAAGGACAAGGTTCTGAGCATTCATCAGCTAGAATTGAACGATATTTACAACTATGTGCCATTGACAACATGACGGTTGCCAATTGTACAAGTCCGGCCAACTTCTATCACTTGTTGCGTAGACATATGAAGCGCAAACACCGAAAGCCATTGGTGGTGTTTACTCCGAAAAGTTTACTTAGACACCCCAAGGTAATCAACCCAATCGAAGATTTAGCCACTGGAAAATTCCAAGAAGTGATTGATGATACGGTAAATCCAAAAGGTGTGAAAAAGATGGTGTTCTGTATGGGTAAATTCTATTACGATTTGCTCGCAGAGCGAGAAAAAAATGGTAGAGAAGACATTGCCTTAGTGAGAATAGAGCAATTGTTCCCATTGCATAAAGAAAAGATTCAAAAGGTCATTGATCGCTATCCAAATGTGAAAGAATACATCTGGGCGCAAGAGGAACCAAGAAATATGGGTGCATGGAGTTACATGCTACAACGCTTTGAATTGGTTGATTTGACGGTAAGGTCTCGAAATTATTATGCGGTACCAGCAGCTGGTTCTACAACTCGATTTAAGAAAAGACATCAAGCCGTCATTGATAGTGTATTTAACGATTAATAAAAACTTACTTATAAAAAAGAAAACATGAGTGTTTTAGAAATGAAAGTCCCTTCTCCAGGAGAATCAATCACCGAGGTTGAAATTGCAACTTGGTTGGTTGAAGATGGAGATTATGTTGAAAAAGATCAAGCTATTGCTGAGGTTGACTCGGACAAAGCTACCTTAGAATTACCTGCTGAAGAAAGTGGTATCATCACTTTAAAAGCTGAAGAAGGTGATGCTGTCGAAGTAGGAGCTGTAGTATGTTTGATTGATATGTCAGCAGAAAAACCGGAAGGTACATCAGCACCAAAAGCAGAGAAGGTTGAAGAGACCAAGGCTGCACCAGCACCCGCTAAAGAAGAGACCAAAACTACCTATGCAACAGGTACTGCTTCTCCAGCGGCAAAAAAGGTGTTGGCAGAAAAAGGGATGTCGGCTTCTGATGTTGTTGGGACGGGTAAAGATGGAAGAATCACCAAAGAAGATGCTATCAAAGCAACTCCTTCCATGGGAACACCATCCACTGGCGGTAATCGCGGAACGGAGCGCAAGAAGTTATCAATGTTGCGCAGAAAAGTTGCTCAACGATTGGTTTCTGTTAAAAACGATACAGCCACGCTAACCACCTTTAACGAGGTGAACATGCAACCAATCTTTGACCTACGTTCACAATTTAAAGAAGACTTTAAAGCAAAACACGGAGTGAGTTTAGGATTCATGTCTTTCTTTACGAAAGCTGTTGTAAGAGCTTTACAATTGTATCCAGATGTAAATTCAATGATCGACGGAGACTTCAAGGTTTCTTATGATTTTCAAGATATTTCCATTGCCGTATCTGGCCCTAAGGGATTAATGGTACCGGTAATTCGAAACGCTGAGAACTTGAGCTTTCGAGGTGTTGAAGCCGAAGTAAAACGATTGGCTTTAAGAGCAAGAGATGGTCAAATTACCATTGATGAAATGACAGGCGGAACCTTTACCATTACCAATGGTGGAGTTTTTGGATCTATGTTATCGACACCAATTATCAATCCACCACAAAGTGCCATTTTGGGGATGCACAATATTGTGAATAGACCAGTGGCTGAAAATGGAGAGGTGGTTATTCGTCCGATTATGTATGTGGCCTTGTCTTATGATCACAGGATTATTGATGGACGCGAATCTGTTGGATTCTTGGTAGCCGTGAAAGAGGCACTTGAAAATCCAGTAGAATTATTGATGGATAACAATCCATTAAAAGCACTCGAAATGTAAATAAGTATTGATGTTTTATATATAGAAATCCTAAGTTATTGCTTAGGATTTTTTAATTTTAAGAACTTAGAATTTTAAAATTCAATATGGCTACGAACAATTTAAAATCTTTAGAGACATTTACCCTTTCAAGCAATGATTTGGGTGGGCAATTTGATAACAGTCAACAATTTGACGGATTTGGTTGTGATGGGAACAACATTTCACCACAACTTTCTTGGGCCAATGCACCCGAAGGAACCAAGAGTTTTGCCATTACCATGTACGATCCTGACGCCCCAACCGGAAGTGGTTGGTGGCATTGGTTGGTTTTTAATATTCCTGCAAATATTAATGAATTAGCAACTGGTGCTGGTAACACTGCAAGCGGATTGGCTCCTTCAGTATGCGTTCAAAGCATTAATGATTATGGAATGAAAGGCTATGGAGGACCTTGTCCGCCAGCAGGTCACGGCTTGCATCAATACATCATTACAGTGCATGCCTTAAGCGTAGAAAAATTAGATCTTGATGACAATACCAATGCTGCTGTTGTAGGATTCAATATTTGGGCAAATACGCTGGGCAAGGCAAGTATCATTAGTTATTTCAAAAAGGAGTAGTCCATCCATCGGAAGTAGTATGTCAGAGAATCCTGAGTTAGATTTAGCACTCCAGTTTATTGAAAGAACGGATAGAAATATTTTCATTACTGGGAAAGCTGGAACGGGAAAGACAACACTGCTTCATAAGGTCAAAAATGAATCCTTCAAAAGAATTGTTGTGGTGGCTCCAACCGGAGTTGCTGCCATCAATGCCAAAGGCGTCACCATTCATTCCTTCTTCCAATTGCCGTTTGGTCCTTTGTTGCCAAATGGCATGAATAGCACATTCAATCAGCAACGAAAATTTGCTCGTGCTAAAATTGATATCATCAAATCGTTGGACCTATTAATCATCGATGAAATCAGTATGGTTCGTGCCGATTTGTTAGATGGTATTGATCAGGTGTTGCGTCGGTATAAGAATCCCAATAAAGTGTTTGGCGGTGTTCAATTGATGTGTTTCGGAGATTTACAACAGTTGGCACCCGTGGTGAAACCCAACGAATGGAGCATGCTGAATCAGTTTTACGAAACACCTTATTTTTTCAGTAGCAAGGCCTATGCTCAGGCCGAATTTGTTCCTATTGAGTTGAAAAAGATATATCGACAAGAGAATGAGGAATTCATTAAAATCCTGAATGAAATTCGTGAGAATAATTTATCGGTCGAATCTCTCAATACCCTGAACTCCTTGTATAATCCAGGGTTTAAACCTGATAAAAATGATGGGTATATCACCTTAACAACCCATAATAAGCGAGCGAATGCTATCAATAAAAGTGAATTGGATGCCCTCGTTGAAAAGGAACGAATTTTCAAAGCAGAGGTTTCCGGATCCTTTAATGAAAGTGCTTTTCCTAATGATGAAGAACTCGTTTTAAAAGTCGGAGCACAGGTGATGTTTATCAAAAACGATTCTTCACCCGAGAAGCGCTACTACAACGGAAAAATTGGAACTGTTACTAATATTTCCAAAGAAGATGTAACAGTAGCATGTAGCGATGATGGAAGCGAGATTACAACCGAATATGAAACTTGGGATAATGTTCAGTATAACATCGATGACGACACTCAAGAAATTAAGGAGAACATTACGGGGGTATTTAAGCAAATTCCGTTGCGATTGGCATGGGCCATTACCATTCACAAAAGTCAGGGTTTAACCTTTGAAAAGGCGATCATAGATGCAGAAGCTTCTTTTGCCCATGGACAAACCTATGTAGCTTTGAGTCGGTGTACTTCGCTAGACGGATTGGTTCTAAAAACAAAAATAAAGTCCCATTCCATCATTAATGATGCAACTGTTCTCACCTTTAATGAAGAAGTAGCAGAGAAACATCCCGATGATGATGAATTGAATAATTCCGAAAGACAGTTCCAACTGAATTTGATGGCTGAATTATTTGATTTTCAAGCATTTTTGAAACCCATACAACGGCTTTTAAGCATCTACCAATCGAATAAGAATAGTATAAAAGGAGAGGTTTTAGAAAATCTAGAAACCATAAAGGAACAAGGAGTGATTCCTTTGATGAAAGTATCGAGTCAGTTTAAAAACCAGTTACTGAAGCTATCTCAACATCAAGAATTGCCCGAAGAAAATCAACTGATTCAAGATCGATTTAAAAAAGGTGTCGATTATTTCTTGAGCCAAACCATTGCAAATATTGTTCAGCCTTTTTCCAAAATTTCCTTTACTTCCGATAACAAACAGGTAAAAAAAGACTTTGAGAAGCAATACGCTAGTCTGCATCAAATTATTAGTGAAAAAGTACACCTACTAAAGAATTCTGATAATGATTTTAGGGTTCATGATTTCTTAAAGGCTCGTGCTGAGGCTGCGCTTCAAAATACCGAAAGAAAGAAGCCGAAGAAATTAAGTTCCAAGAGCGATCCAATTTTGGCTTTGAAACTTCGCGAACTACGAAGTGATATTGCCGAAGCTTTACACATTCCACCCTTTCAAGTTTTTACTCAAGAAACACTGTACAACATCTGCAACGAGCTACCAAGATCGAGTAAAGCATTGCTGAAGGTAAAAGGAATGGGGAAGGTGCGAGTGGAAAAGTATGGAGATGAAATTCTAGAGGTCATTGAAGCCTATTGCAAAGAAAACGGAATCGATGAGTTTAACGAGCAAAAGAAAGAGTTCAAAAAACCAACCAAACAAATTAGTTTGGAGCTTTTCAAACAAGGATTGTCTGTGGATGAAATTGCAAAGGAACGGAAACTGAAAAAAGCAACCATAGAGAGTCATTTGGCGAGTTACATACCGTCGGGCGACGTCGATATTTTAGAACTAATTCCCTTGAAGCGTTATAAAAAATTGATGAAACAAATCGAGTCCATTGAGTTTAAGAATTTGACAGAACTCAAAGAAAAGGTCGACAAAGATTTTACTTACATGGAGCTTCGAATGGTCATGCTTTCTATGGAAAACTAAAAATCTGTAACTTTATTGGGATCAATCTAAAACCAAAACCAATGAAATTAGGGGCTTTCTCCATCAGCTTGGCTGTCAAAGACATCCATGCTTCCAAAGATTTTTATGAGAAACTTGGATTTTCTCAATATGCAGGCGATATCGAACGCAATTATCTGATCATGAAAAACGGCAACGCCATTGTAGGGCTATTCCAGGGAATGTTTGAACAAAACATTCTAACCTTTAATCCTGGTTGGGATGAAAACGCAAATCCGGTAGCTGATTTCGACGATGTACGAGACATTCAGAAACATTTAAAGGCAAACGGAGTGGCACTTCAAACCGAAGCAGATGAATCTACCACAGGTCCTGCCAGTTTTGTGGTTATGGATCCAGACGGAAATCCAGTTTTAATTGATCAACATGTTTGATTTATTGAATGTCTTTTAAGACAAGCTGTAAGGATTTATATCCATTCCATTCGTTTTCATCCAAACTGTATACAACATCAAAGTCGTTTTTTATCAGAGGTTCTTTCTCTCCGAGTCCAAATCCGATGGCATTGATGGTTTGTGTGTTTTCACCTTGAAACAAACTCAGTTTTAAGTGTTTCTTGTCGGAACCAACTCGTTTTCCGTAGCCATTGTCTCTAACATTGGATGATTTAAAGACGGGCTTCATATTTTGTGGTCCAAAAGGAGCTAGCTGTTTTAGAATTTTAAAAAACTTAGGACTGATTTCTGAGAACTCCAATTCGGTATCAACCAGTATTTCTGGTTCTAGAAGCTTCTTATCGATGGTTTCTGAAACAACTTTTTCAAATCGCTCTTTGAACTTTTCATAGTTCTCGGACTTCATCGTCAAACCCGCTGCATATTTATGTCCCCCAAATTGAATCAATAGGTCTTCGCAGGCATGTAAGGCATTGTATACGTCAAATCCTTTTACGGAGCGCGCAGAGGCGGCTAATTTATCCCCACTTTTCGTGAAAACTAAGGTGGGTCTATAGTAGGTTTCTGTTAATCTGGAGGCCACGATACCAATAACCCCTTTGTGCCAAATATCTTTGTAAACAACTGTAGTACAGTTATTTTCTTCTTTTTTTGATTTTATTTGTTCTAAGGCTTCTTCGGTAATTTTAGCGTCCAGTTCGCGCCTATTTTTATTGTAAGATTCGATTTCCTCGGCATAGGAAATTGCCTTGTCCAAATCGTTCTCGATTAGGAGTTCAACTGCGGCATTTCCGTGTTTGATACGTCCGGCTGCATTGATCCGAGGGGCAATGGTAAAAACCACATCGGTTATGGTTAGAACTCTTTTTTTGGTTTGTAATAACAAGGCCTTGATTCCTGTTCGTGGACTTTTATTAATCACTTGAATTCCGAAATAGGAAAGAATGCGATTTTCTCCAACAATAGGAACAATATCAGCTGCAATGGCGGTGGCCACCAAATCAAGGTAAGAAGTCAAACTTTCAATTGTTTCCCCTTGTTTGGAAGCTAACGCTTGAATCAATTTAAATCCGACTCCACAACCACACAATTCCTTAAAAGGATAGGTGCAATCACTTCGTTTTGGATTCAGAATGGCAATGGCATCTGGAATTTCATCGCCAGGTTTGTGATGGTCACAAATGATAAAATCGATGTGTTTTTCTTTGGCGTAAGCGACTTGCTCGATTGCTTTGATGCCGCAATCCAAGGCAATGATTAATGAAAATCCATTGTCTTCGGCAAAATCAATTCCTTGTAAAGAAACTCCATATCCTTCATCATATCGATCAGGAATATAGGTCGAAATGTTGGATGTTAAGGTTCTCAAATAGGAATAAAGCAGTGAAACCGCCGTTGTACCATCTACATCATAATCCCCATAAATGAGGATTTGTTCCTCGTTCTGAAGGGCTTTTTCTATGCGATGCACAGCCACATCCATATCCTTCATTAAAAAAGGATCATGAAGGTCTTTTAAATTCGGACGAAAGAACTTCTTTGCCTCTTCAAAAGTTTCAATGTTCCGCTGGCACAATAAAGTGGCTAACTTTTTATCAATTTGAAGGGCATTGGCTAATTGGTTTACTTTTTCTTTTTCAGGTTCTGGTCTAAATTTCCAGCGCATATTTTTTTGTTTAAAGTTCGTGATAGTGAATTGCTATGCTCACATCAGCAAACCTTCTGAACATTTCCATAACGCCACAATATCGTTCAATGGATAAATTCACGGCCTTTTCAATTTTGGCTTTTTGCAGATTTGCATCGCTAAAATGATAATCCACTTGAACTTTATGATAAAATTTAGGGTGTTCCTCTGTTAGTTCACCAGTCACCTCAATCTTAAAATCTTTCACTTCAGCACGCATCTTTTTTAATAAAGAAACCACATCCAAACCGGAACAACCTGCCAATGACGAAAGCATTAAGGCCTTTGGAGCAAATCCGACGGTATCTCCATTATCCTGTGAAGCATCAAAAATTGTAAGTTTATGATTGCTAGGATTATCAGTAGTGAAATGGGTATCTTTTATCCAAGTGGTGGTGACCAAATTTGAAGCCATATTTAACGTTATTAGGTTTATTTTTTAGTTCATAAGTAGTAAATTGTGCATTGAAGAAGGCACAATTCAACCATAGCAATTTCAACTATAAATGTATCAAATAAAATATAATTTCAGGTTACTTTTTATCTTGATATTTTCCTTTTCAATGACTGCTCAGGACAGTGCGCCACCCGTGGTTACTGCGGAAGGAAATCAGTTGTTTTGCCCTGGAACGGCCATTCCCATTGTGACTGATTTTTCGATTACTGATTCGGATGACACCACTATTGAAGCCTTTTATATTCAAATTTCCAATGGCTTTCAATTCCCAAGAGATCGATTGACATTGACGGGCAACCATCCAACAATCTTACCACTGTGGGATCACAATACAGGTCGACTGACTTTAGTGCCCTCGGCTAGTGGGCAACGCATTCAACTGGATGATTTGGTGGCCGCTGTAAAGGATGTGGTTTTTACCACCACAGCTACCAATATCGCTACTTTAAAAGAGTTTTCGCTGACCGTATCGGCCGCGAATTACCTTCCTTATACTGGGAATTATTATGAATTTGTAGCTTCCCGAGGAATTACATGGAGCAACGCAAAAGAAGAGGCAGCCCGAAGAACCTATTTCGGCCGTCAAGGATATTTGGCCACTTTTACCAGTCAGATTGAGGCCGATTTTGCCGGCAAGCAAACTACAGGTGCGGGGTGGATTGGCGCCACCGATGAACAACGTGAAGGTGTTTGGAAATGGGTAACAGGTCCAGAAGCAGGAACTGTCTTTTGGAATGGAGGACCTTCTGGTTCTTCACCAAACTTTGCGTTCTGGAATCGAGGCGAGCCCAACGATTTGGACGGTGAAGATTATGCTCATATTACAGATCCTATGGTCGGAGTTCCTGGCTCTTGGAATGACCTGCCAAACTGGGGCGGAACATCCGCTTTGTATGTTCCTAAGGGATATATTGTAGAATATGGTGTACCCGGAGATCCACCCTTGCAAATATCGGCCAGCACCAAAATATACATGCCCGAAATTGAACAAACAGCGGCGACCGTGATTTGCGAATCTGGAACCGCTACACTTTCTGCGACCCCCAGTGACGGTACTATCGAATGGTATGACTCGCCTACTGGAGGGAATTTGTTGGGAACTGATTTTTTGTTCACCACACCTACCATCACAACGACCACCACCTACTATGCAGCCATTAATTATGGGGGTTGTAATTCTTTTGAAAGAGTTGCTGTTGAGGCCGTTGTTAAGCCAAGACCAACCATTGTTTCTGGTCCCGATGTTCAATTTTGTGGAGGTCCAACTCAATTACGAGCGGTGCCGTCGGCAGGAATCATTTATTGGTATGATTCGCCAACAAGTACCACGCCCTTGACGATTGGAAGAGCCTACACAACACCAGATATTCAAGATACTACAACTTACTATTTGGAGGTCAATGATAATGGTTGTATTTCTTCAACCAGAACACCCATAAGAGCCGTGATCAATAGAGAGATTCCTGAATTTGAGATGGAATCAAATTTTTTGCTTTGCGATGATATCGGAAGTTTGGATATTTCGGCACAAAACCCAATGGGAAATTATCGATATGAATGGCGTAAGGGAGATCAAATTATTGGTGATGATGTTTCCAAAATCACCATAAAAGATCCGGGTACCTACAGTGTTATCGCTTATTCACAGGCGGGTTGCCCTTCATCGGAAAAGTTTTTTGAAGTAACAGTATCTGCAAAAGCTACCATTACAAAAGACGATGTTATTATTGTCGATGATAGTAGTAACAATTCCATTCAAATAGCCAATACAAATTTGGGCATCGGGAATTACGAATACGCCTTGGATGATCCGAATGGTATGTTCTCTTCCAACACTTCTTTTCCAAATCTTTCGGTTGGAAAACATACGCTTTATATTCGAGACAGAGATGGATGTGGTACAGCTACCTATGAATTTTCCATCTTGGGCTATCCAACCTTTTTCTCTCCCAATGGAGATTCAGTGAACGATGAATGGAAAATTAAGGGATTTAACAAAAGTTCATATGCTTTGACAGAGATTGTCATTTTTGATCGCTTTGGGAGAATCGTTTTTAAAATGACTGATGACAAACAAAGTTGGGATGGTACTCTCGATGGTAAAAACCTTCCATCGAACACCTATTGGTACCAAGCAATTCTTACCGATGTTAATGGTTACCGAACTCAAAAAACAGGAAGCATAAGTTTGATTCGATAATTTTGATTAAAATGCTGGTTAATAATATTTTACATCAATTACCCTTATAAAAGTTCCAATAGGATTTTCTCTTGATTTCCTCTTAGAATTAACGATAATTTCAGTTTTTAATCGTTATAGATGTAGTACCTTAGACCATTCGAATAACTACAGGTATTTCAGAAGAAATTTTATCAAAGAATGCATCGATTTAAAAAGGCTGTTTTTCTAGTTTTTACCTTGATTTTTTCCGTTCATGTTTTTGGACAAACAGACAATGCCCCTGTGGTGACTGCCACTGGAAATCAAATTTATTGTCCAGGTACCTCAATTCCCATTGTTACAGATTTTACCATCACAGACGTTGATGATACGACCATTGACGAATTCTTTATTCAAATTTCGAAAGGATATCAATTCTCATTTGATCGACTTTCTTTAAGTGGGAATGTTCCTGCCGTGGTTGCGGCTTGGGACGCCAATACAGGACGACTCACCTTACAATCTTCAACACAAGGGCAAGGTATTTTGCTCACTGATTTGGAAACGATTGTTAAACAAGTGGTCTTTACTTCTACGGCTACGAATATTGAGCCTGAAAAGGAATTTTCTCTTTCTGTAACTGATGCAAATTACTTACCCTTTACCGATCATTTTTATGAGTTTATAGAATCGGCGGATATAACTTGGACGGATGCTAGGGCTGCCGCAGAACAACGATTTTATTACGGACGTCAGGGATATTTAGCAACACTAACGAGTCAAATTGAAGCGGATTTTGCAGGGAAACAGGCGCAAGGAACGGGCTGGATTGGTGGTTCTGATGAAGAACAAGAAGGAGTGTGGAAATGGATGACGGGACCAGAAGCAGGCACTGTTTTTTGGAATGGACTCGCAAATGGTTCTTCTCCTCCAGGACAGTTTGCTTTTTGGAATAACGGAGAACCCAATAGTTTCGGTGGTAATGAAGATTATGCGCATATCACTGATCCATCAATTGGGATTCCTGGAGCATGGAATGATCTACCAAATACAGGAAGTACTGATCCCAGATATGCTGCCAAAGGCTATATAGTAGAATATGGTAGACCAGGAGATCCTCCTTTAAATATTGCCGCGAGTACCCGAATTTACATACCTCAAATAACTTCAGCAATAGGCGGACAAACTTGCCCGAATGGAAGTGTAACAATTTCAGCTTCTGTGTCTGAAGGAGAAGTGTATTGGTTTGATGCTGAAACTGGAGGAAATCTAATTAGTACTGGAACTACTTTTACCACTCCGTTATTGGCAAATACAACTATTTTCTTCGCTGCAGCTGGTCCGTCAGATTGCTCCTCGACGACAAGGGTACCCGTGGAGGTAACTGTGAATCCGATACCTCAAGTGAATGACGATGTGGCTATTCAATTTTGTGAAGCGGATAGGGACGGACTTGGAACTTTCGATTTAACATCGGTCAATCAGCAAATCTCTAATAATGCTGCCAATGAGACTTTTTCCTATTTTCTAACCGAAGATGATGCAAATAACAACACCAATCCAATAAACGATCCGACTAACTATAACAACCAAACAAGTAGCTATGAGACAGTCTGGGTTCGAACTACAAATGCGACCAATTGTTTTACTGTTTCTCGAATCAATCTGCAGATAACTTCTACCATCATTCCAAATACGTTTTCAAGAACCTATGATGAATGTGACGATTATATTGATGATACTAATGATGATTTAGACGGAATAACCACCTTCAATTTTGGAGATATTACTGCGGATATCATTGACTTATTTCCTGCTCCGCAACGACCAACATTATCGGTAACTTATTTCGAAACCGAGTTGGATGCGACCAACAACACCAATGAAATTACTGATATTACCAACTATCGAAATACCACTCCAAATTCTCAAGAGATATTTGTTAGGGTTACCAATTCGATCAACAATGCATGTGTGTATGTGGGTTCCCACCTTACCCTGAATGTGACGCCTGTGCCGACCATCATTAATTTGGATGAGTTTAATGTTTGTGATGACGATGCTGATGGTGATGATACCAATGGTTTTGTGCAGAACATCGATTTGGAAAGCCGCACCCCTTTGATCTTAGGAACACAGGATCCGTCGCTATTCACTGTTACCTACCATGAAACTGCGGCCGATGCCACTGCAGGAAGTAATGCGCTTTCTTCTCCTTATACGAATAGAGATAAAGACAGTCAAACCATTTATGTGCGTGTTGTTGAAAACAGTACGGGGTGTTTTGTAGATCGAAACTCTTTTACATTAAATGTGAGACCCTTACCCAGTATCACCAACATTGTGGAGTTAAAGCAGTGTGATACCGATACAGACGGATTCAGTCCCTTCAACCTTTTGGAAGCGAGTACGGATATTTCTACAAATTATGCCAACGAAACCTTCGAGTTTTATGAATCCCTTCCGGAAGCAATTAGCGGATTGAGTCCAATTGGCAATCCAACGGCTTTTGTAAATAGAAATCCAACTTCAGATATCGTTTGGGCAAGGGCGATTTCTCAATATGGATGTTACCGAATTGCCCAAGTAAATCTGACGGTTTCCACAACTGGAATTCCGCCAACTTTTCAAAGAACTTTTACCGTATGTGACGATTTGTTAGACGGAGATGATGCCGATGACATTGATAATGATGATACGGATGGGATTGCTACTTTCGATTTTAGCTCAGTAACGGGAGAGTTACGATCTCAGTATCCTGCGAGTCAGCAATTGACCATCACTTACTATCGAAATTTAGCCGATGCATTCGCCGAACAAAATGCAATTCTAGATCCGACCAATTATCGAAATATTGGTTATCCGAATTCTCAAGATATTTATGTGCGTATCGATAGTGATTTAGACAATGATTGTCTCGGATTGGGTCATCATGTGACCCTTGTCGTAGAACCTGTTCCAGTAGCCAACACCGTTACTGATATTGAAGAGTGTGACGATGCCTTATCGGGAAGCACCATTGATGGTAGAAATGCCAACATCAATCTAAGAAGTAAAGTAGCAGATATTCTAGGTCCAACCCAATCTGAGGCGGATTACAATGTTACCTTCCACACTACTTTGGCAGGTGCTACGGACGGAACTTCTGATTTGATCACCAATGATACCAGTTATACAAGTGTTGCTCCAGCTGGTTTTACCCAAGGAACAACCAGCGAGCAAATCATCTATGTTCGAGTAACTTCTCGAAACGGACAAACTTGTTACAATGCCAATACCAGCTTTAAGATCATCGTTAGACCGATTCCAACGGTATCCACAACGATAGTTGATTTACCAGTCTGTGATATCGCCACACCTACCGATTCTGATCCTCGAAACCGTATTGCTCAGAACATTGACCTTACAGTAAAAGATGCT
>DKQS01000010.1 GCA_002471825.1 Flavobacteriaceae bacterium UBA7302
AATAACTTTTATCGAAAAAAAATCACTTTTTTTTCTCCCAAAAAAGACCCTAAAAAATACCCCCTTGAAAACTAGCATTTTAAGCTTTCAAACACCTTGAAAAAAAATTTCACCACCCCTCTAATTATTGTCAAAAAATAGATTGCTCAAAAATCCATTTCTAATATCTTTGCACTTCGAAAGAACAAAAAGATGATCAACATTACATTCCCAGATGGTAACATCAAACAATTCGAAAGCAATAGTACTCCTATTGATATAGCGAAATCTATAAGTGAAGGACTAGCTCGAAATGTAATTTCGGCTGACTTTAATGGTACAACCATTGAAACTTCCACCACAATTGATACCGACGGGAAACTCACCTTATATACATTTAATGACAAGGAAGGAAAGAAAGCTTTTTGGCATTCTTCTGCCCACGTATTGGCAGATGCCATTACAAGCTTTTATCCAAATGCGAAATTGACTATTGGTCCCGCAATTGAAAACGGATTCTATTATGACATTGATTTTGGAGAAGAATCATTATCAGAAAAAGATTTCAAACGTATTGAAGATAAGTTCTTGGAAATTGCACGAGGAAAGCATGAGTTCAAAATGCGATCTGTTTCTAAGGCGGATGCTTTGGATTTCTATAAAAAGGAGAACAACGAGTTTAAAGTTGAACTGATTGAAAACTTAGTTGATGGTGATATTACTTTTTGTGATCACAGAAACTTTACCGATTTGTGCCGCGGCGGACACGTTCCGAATACGGGAATCATCAAAGCGGTTAAAATCATGAATACAGCCGGAGCCTATTGGCGAGGTGATGAAAAGAACAAACAGCTTACACGTGTTTATGGCATATCGTTTCCAAAGCAAAAAATGCTGAAAGAATATCTTGACCTATTAGAAGAAGCGAAGAAAAGAGATCACCGTAAACTGGGTAAAGAATTAGAGTTGTTTACTTTTTCTCAAAAAGTTGGTCAGGGACTTCCACTATGGTTGCCGAAAGGTGCTGCTTTGAGAGGGCGTTTGGAAAACTTCTTAAAGGATGCCCAAAAGAAGGCCGGATATGAAATGGTAATGACACCTCATATTGGTCAAAAAGAATTATATGTTACTTCAGGTCATTATGCCAAATATGGAGAGGACAGTTTTCAACCAATCCACACACCAAAGGAAGACGAAGAGTTCTTATTAAAACCTATGAACTGTCCGCATCACTGTGAAGTTTATAATTTCAAACCCCATTCTTACAAAGACCTACCGAAAAGATTCGCTGAATTTGGCACCGTATATAGATACGAACAAAGTGGTGAGTTGCATGGATTGACAAGAGTTCGTGGATTTACACAAGATGATGCGCACATTTTCTGCACACCTGATCAATTGGATTCAGAGTTTAAAAATGTGATTGACTTGTCCTTATATGTATTGCGTTCTCTTGGATTGAATGATTTCAAGGCGCAAGTATCCGTTCGTGATCCAGAGAATCCCGATAAATATATAGGTGAAGTTGAAAATTGGGAGAAAGCAGAACAAGCCATTATCAATGCAGCCAAGGACAAAGGATTGGATTTTGTCATTGAAGAAGGAGAGGCAGCGTTTTACGGTCCTAAATTAGACTTTATGGTGCGTGATGCCCTCGGACGAAATTGGCAGTTAGGTACCATTCAAGTGGATTACAATTTGCCAGAGCGTTTTGATCTAACCTATAAAGGCTCTGATAATGAATCACATAGACCGGTAATGATCCATAGAGCGCCATTTGGAAGTATGGAACGATTTGTAGCTGTTTTACTTGAGCATACCGGCGGAAACTTCCCACTTTGGTTGACTCCAGAACAAGCTATCATCCTGCCAATCAGTGAGAAATATCAAAAATATGCTGAAAAAGTTTTAGAATCGCTGGAAAATTCCGAAATTCGCGCCCTCATTGACGATAGGTCTGAAAAGACGGGTCGGAAGATTCGAGACGCTGAAGTTCAGAAGATTCCGTTTATGATTATCGTAGGTGAAAAAGAAGAAAATGAAGGAACTGTTTCCATCAGAAAACATGGTCAAGGAGATTTAGGTACTTTTTCTTTGGAAGAATTTGTATCTTTAGTTCAAGAAGAAATAAATAAAACATTACAAAAGTTTTAAAAAAATAAAATAAGTTTAATTAAAACCAGAAAGCCATAGCAATACGTAGAAGAAGAACCAGAAGACCTGGGAGAGTAATTAAAGAGAATCCACACAGAATTAATGAGTTCATCAAGTATGTGGATGAAGTACGCCTGGTAGGCGACAACGTTGAAGTTGGAATATACCCTCTAGCCAAGGCAAAACAAATCGCGTCAGAATTAGAATTAGATTTGGTTGAGATTTCGCCAAAAGCAAAACCACCCGTTTGTAAAATTATTGATTACAAGAAGTTTCTTTACGAACAGAAGAAAAGGGAAAAAGCTTTAAAGGCAAAAGCTACCAAAGTAACCATCAAGGAAATTCGATTCGGACCACAAACCGATGAGCATGATTATGAGTTTAAGAAAAAACATGCCATCAAGTTCTTACAAGACGGAGCAAAGCTAAAGGCTTTTGTGTTTTTTAAAGGAAGGTCAATTATATTCAAAGAACAAGGACACATTTTATTGCTAAAATTAGCACAGGACCTTGAAGAATATGGAAAGGTTGAACAACTTCCGAAATTAGAAGGAAAGCGAATGATTATGTTCATTGCTCCAAAGAAAGTCAAGTAATAAAAGTAACAAGCAAGATAAAACAGAGAACTAATGCCGAAATTAAAAACAAAATCTAGTGCCAAGAAACGATTTAAAGTGACTGGCTCTGGAAAAATTAAAAGAAAGCATGCGTTTAAGAGTCATATTTTGACAAAAAAATCTAAAAAACGCAAATTGAAGTTGACGCATCACACACTTGTTCACAAGTCTGATGAAGCCAACATCAAACAACAACTAAATTTAAAATAATTTAGTTCAGGGAATTAATTAATAACCATGGAGTTAGGCCCAAAAGATTCAAAATAACAAACGAACGCCTACTACAAAAAAATTAAAATTATGCCAAGATCAGTAAATTCAGTAGCTTCAAGAAACAGAAGAAAAAAGATATTGAAGCAAGCCAAAGGTTACTTTGGACGTAGAAAAAACGTTTACACGGTAGCAAAAAATGCTGTTGAAAAAGGTATGCTTTATGCATACAGAGATAGAAAAAACAAAAAGAGAAACTTTCGTTCTTTGTGGATTGTACGTATTAACGCTGCAGCAAGATTACACGGAATGTCTTACTCGCAATTCATGGGTAAATTAAAGGCGAATCAAATCGAATTGAACCGTAAAGTTCTTGCCGATTTAGCTGTAAATAACCCAGATGCGTTTAAAGCTGTAGTCGAAAAAATAAAATAAGTTAAATCAACTTGCTTGTATAGAAAAACCTAAACATTTCGTTTAGGTTTTTTTTATACTTTTACATGAAATGCAACCAATAATGAGACACTATTTTAGAACCCTAATTGTAAGTATTTTGATGCTTACTGTGACCCATGCATACGCACAGGATGATTCAGTACAAACCATTGCGAATCAGTTTGATAAAATCTACAGAACCTCAAGTACTTATCAAGATTATAAAGTAATCAGCAAGGACAAATATGCTGCTCTAAAAGCTAGTGTTTTGGACTCTATAAAAACCTACACCAAAGTTCTAAAAGAGAAAGAGGAATCCATTGCCTCCAAGACCAAGGCAATTGAGGGCTTAAAAAAAGACTTAAAGACTACCAATGACAAGCTCAGCGAAGCCATCTCTAAAGAGAATAGTTTTTCAGTTGCTGGGATGGAAATAGACAAAGGTACTTACAACCTTATCGTTTGGGTTTTAATGGCTATTCTTTTAGGAGGTTTGATTTATTTCATTTACCAGTTTTCAAATAGTAACATTGTTACTAAAAATGCATTGAGAAGTCTTGAAGAAGTTGAAAAAGAGTTCGATACCCATCGCAAAAAAACCTTAGAGCGAGAGCAAAAGCTGCGAAGACAGCTTCATGACGAAATCAACAAAAATCGGAATAGTTAACCTCCGCTTAATATCTATTTCACATCGATGCACTAATCTTGCATTTTGGGTTGAAAGATTTCATTTTCATCCGTATATTATAGCAGAAAACAAATACTATGAAAGCACTTTTTTACACCAGAGAATATCCTCCTTACGTTTATGGAGGTGCTGGAGTGCATGTGGAATATCTCGCAAAAGAATTATCGAAACTCATTGATGTTGATGTACGATGTTTCGGTGACCAACAACAATCCGAGGAAAGCCTAACTGTTCAGGGATTCCCCTTCGATAACGCCATATTTGATCAAGCTGATGGTCAATTAAAATCCGTTTTTAAAACCCTCAGCACCTGCATTCATATGAATGCAAAAAAGGTGGATGCCGATGTCGTGCATTGCCACACTTGGTATGCTCAATTTGCAGGGATTGTGACCAAATTGTGTTACGGAATTCCTTTGGTGATTACTACGCATTCCTTAGAGCCCTTGCGCCCTTGGAAAAGAGAACAATTAGGACTCGGATACGAAGCTTCTTCTTGGGTTGAAAAAACAGCGATTGAAATGGCCGATGCCATCATTGCAGTTTCCGAAGAAACCAAAGTAGATGTGATGAATCATTTTGATGTGGATGCTGACAAGGTAAAAGTAATTTATAATGGAATCGACTTGAAAGAATACCAAGTTACTTCCAGTACATCGACACTTGAAGAATACGGAATTGACCAGAGCAAACCCATCCTACTGTTTGTAGGAAGAATAACACGGCAAAAAGGAATCATTCATTTGGTAAATGCCATCAAATACATGAATGAAGATATTCAGATTGTACTTTGTGCTGGAGCGCCAGATACTCCTGAAATTGCGGAGGAAATGAAACAAAGTGTTGCCGAGGCCAAAAAGCATCGAGACAATATTTTCTGGATTGAGAAAATGCTAAGCAAACCTGAAATCATTCAATTGTATTCGCATGCAGATGTGTTTTGTTGCCCTTCTATTTACGAACCATTCGGAATCATCAATGTAGAAGCCATGGCTTGCAAAACGGCTGTTGTTGCCAGCGCGGTGGGAGGCATCAAAGAAGTTGTTGTAGATGGGGAAACCGGAATTTTAGTTCCTGTGACTCAGCAAACCCAAGCTCCTTTTGAACCTGTAGATCCTGATAAGTTTGCCAAAGACTTGGCAGCAGGAGTGAACAAAGTGATTGAAAATCCTGAAATGAAAGAACGCATGGCTCTTGCAGGAAGAAAAAGAGCTGAAGAAAAATTTGATTGGGTAGCCATTGCAAAAGAGGTATCCAATTTATACGAATCATTAAAAAAATAAAATTCTATGTATAACGACAGAGTACTGAGTATCATTCTTGGTGGAGGCCGAGGATCTCGCTTGTATCCGCTTACGGAAAACCGATCAAAACCAGCTGTACCAATCGCTGGTAAATATCGATTGGTAGACATTCCTATTTCCAATTGTATCAATTCGAACTTGAAGCGAATGTACGTGTTGACTCAATTCAACTCTGCATCTTTGAACAGACATATTAAAAATACGTTTCACTTTAGTTTCTTCAGCACCTCGTTCGTGGATGTTTTAGCTGCCGAACAGACGGCCGAAAGTGATCAGTGGTTCCAAGGAACTGCCGATGCAGTGAGACAGAGCATGCATCATTTTTTACAAAATAGCTTTGATTATGCTTTAATTCTTTCTGGTGATCAATTGTATCATATGGATTTCAACGAACTCATTGAAGCCCACGAAAAAAGTGGTGCGGAGATTTCGGTTGCTACCTATCCCGTTAGTGCAAAAGATGCCACGGCATTCGGTATTATGAAAACCGATAGCTCTAATAAAATTACTTCTTTTATCGAAAAGCCAAGTAGCGATTTGCTAGGAGATTGGGGATCGGAAGTGAGTGATGAAATGAAATCCCAAGGAAGACACTATTTAGCCTCGATGGGTATCTATGTTTTCAATAGAGATTTATTGATTCGTTTGATGGAAGATGAAAACATGATTGATTTCGGAAAAGACATCATACCACAATCCATCGCCAAAGGAAAAACCTACAGTTATCAATTTGAAGGTTATTGGACCGATATCGGAACTATCGACGCCTTCTTTGAAGCAAATATTGGGTTGGCCGATGACATTCCTCAATTTAATTTATTTGATCAATCACAACGGGTTTACACAAGAGCTCGAATGCTTCCAACCTCGAAGATTTCGGGAACCATCTTAAATAAAGCGGTTATTGCTGATGGATGTATCATCAATGCTCAAAAGGTGGAACAATCCGTCATCGGAATTCGGTCAAGAATCGGAGCAAATTCGATTATAAAAAATACCTACATGATGGGAAGCGATTATTATGAAAGTCTAGAACAGATCCAATCTAGTGAAAGTTTCACGCCAATGGGTGTTGGTGAAAATTGCAACCTTGACTATTGTATTATCGATAAGAACGCACGAGTTGGTAATAATGTGACCATCAAAGGTGGTTCACATCTAGAAGATTTTGAAACGGAATTATACATGATTCGCGATGGTGTTGTCGTGGTAAAGAAAGACAAAACAATTGCCGACGGAACTGTAATTGGTTCGTAATTATAACTCAGAAAGAAAAATGCAAAAGCAAACAAGAATAATCATTGAAAATGTAAAACCACAACTAAACGGTGGTCAAGTATTCATCAAACGTGTTGTTGACGAAATCGTACATGTAACTGCAGATGTGTTGGTAGATGGACACGATATCCTTCAAGCCGATTTGTTGTACAAACACGAAACAGAAAAAAGCTGGAAAAGCGTGCGAATGCAGCATGTCAATAATGACGAATACGCGGCGAGTTTTTCGGTTTCAAAACAAGGTTTTTATGATTATAAAATTGAAGGTTGGGTTGATTACGAACTCAATTGGCAGCATGGTATTGACCGAAAGATTGATGACAATCAACATGTAAAGTCGGAACTCCTAGAAGGTGCAGAATACATCAAACCGCTTATCAAAAAAGTAAATAACGATGATGCTGCTTATTTGAAATACTTGGTTGATATTTTCACCAAAGACGAATCTTATACAGATGCCATTTGCGAATGCAAGAATGAGCGTTTGATTCGAATTTTCAAAGAGTTTCCACGAAAACACCTCAAGAACAAAACACCAAATTTTCAAGTCTACGTAGATCGAAAAAAGGCTCGTTTCAGTACTTGGTATGAGTTTTTCCCAAGATCCTCTTCAGAGCAACCCGATACTCACGGGACCTTTAAAGATTGTCATCGCTTGTTACCGAGAATTGCAGCCATGGGATTTGACACCTTATACTTCCCTCCCATCCATCCGATTGGAGAAGTCAACCGAAAAGGTAAAAACAATACCACCGAAGCGGTTGAAGGGGATTCCGGATCTGCTTGGGGAATCGGTTCAAAACATGGTGGTCACTCAGACATCCATCCAGAGCTAGGAACTTTGGAAGATTTTAAAGCATTGATAAAAGATGCCAAAGCTCAAGGCATTGAAATTGCTATGGATTATGCCCTTCAAGCGGCACCAGATCATCCTTGGGTAACGGATCATCCAGATTGGTTCAAATGGCGTCCAGACGGAACCGTTCAGTATGCTGAGAATCCGCCTAAAAAATACCAAGACATCCTTCCGATTTATTGGGAAACCAAAGACTATAAGAACTTATGGCAAGAATGCTTGGACATTCTGTTGCATTGGATTGATGCTGGAATCACCATATTTAGAGTGGACAATCCGCATACCAAACCCTATTTATTTTGGAATTGGGTGATTGGCGAAGTCAAGAAAAATCACCCAGACATCATCTTCCTTTCAGAAGCCTTCACCAAACCAAAGGTGATGCAACAATTGGCAAAACAGGGGTTTACACAATCTTACACTTATTTCACTTGGAGAGATTCCAAGCACGAGCTGACAGAGTATGTAACCGAGTTAACCCAAACTGATCAAAAGGAGTATATGAGACCAAACTTCTGGCCAAATACTCCGGATATCAATCCGTATCACCTTCAAGGTGCCAACGAGTCCAAATACCTACAGCGTTACGCGCTTGCGGCTTCTTTGTGCTCCAATTTAGGAATCTACGGACCTGTTTTTGAACAAATGATTAACGAAGCGGTGCCTGGCAAAGAAGAGTATTATATGTCAGAGAAGTTCCAGGTTTACCATTATGATTGGTTTAAGGAAAATAAACTCACTAAGTTGATTGCTACCATCAATGGTATTCGAAACGAACATGAGTCCTATCAACAGACCAACAATATTAAGTTCTGTACAATAGAGAACGAAAACCTCATGGCATTTTACAAATGGAATGATGACAAATCGGATGAATCATTGACCATTATCAGTTTGGATCCTTATTACAAGCAAACAGGCTTTGTTCAATTGCCGTTGCACGAATTGGGCATTCAGCCAGGTAAATCCATCGAAGTACATGACTTAATCACCAACAATAGCTATCATTGGAGTGATGAATGGAATTATGTGGAAATTCACCCAACACTTCCTTTCCATTTCTTCAAAATAAACAAGTAATATGAGTAAAGATTCTAAAACATCCGTAACAAACAAAAACGTTTACAATTTTAATACTCCTTGGGAAGCCCTTTTGGAAAACAAGGACTTTGTGAATGTTTTTCTTTCGGACGTTTTGGAAAAATACATCGTCAAAAAAAGATGGTATGGTGGGAAGGCCAGTAAGCTTAAATACATTGAACTTGCCGAATACTTTCGAATTCAGCAAAATGAAGAAGTGTACTACGGACTCATCCTGGAAGTAAACTTCGTAGAGGCATTTTACCAGCATTACTTCCTTCCAATTGCCTTTGTTACTGATGAAAACTTTGCGCAGGAAAACCGAATTTTACCGGTAAGTATTGAAGGTCAGAAAGGATACATCATTGATGCCGTTCATTTGGAGGCTTTTCGACGATTGGTTTTTGAACGAATCGCAAATGCTGAACCCATTGATCGAACAAAAGTCCGCTACCATAAAAATGTAAAGTTTGAAAACATCGCTTATGAATCATCACGATTTATGGGGGTTGAACAAAGCAATACGTCCATTGTTTACAATGAGAAATATGTCTTAAAATTCTTCAGACGAATCTATGTAGACCAGAATCCAGATTATGAAATGAGTCGATTCTTGTCTGAAATTAAGGAATACAAAAACACACCTTTATACCTCGGAAGTATCAATGTGATTGATTCAGATGAAGCCACATTGACCATTGCCTTAATGCAGGAATTGGTAGACAATGAAGGTGACGCTTGGGAGTATATTTTGAACGAAATTCATAAGGTATTTATGAATCTGGAATTCAAAAGAATCAACATTAAAAGCTTACCAAAAGCCATTCCTTATGAACGACTAGAGATTGCCGATGTATCACCGCAGATTATCGATTGGGTAGGATTAAACTTGTTGACCAAAATTCAAAAACTAGCCCAAAGAACTGCCGAAATGCATATTGCCTTGGGGTCGGAGTTTTCTGAGACTGCTTTTGAACCGAGTCATTTTAACGGTGATTACGAGGTATGGTTGAAAAACCGATTGTTATATCAATTTCAAAACCGATTGAATACGGTTGAAAACAACCTTCACAAACTAAAAGGCATGGCTTTGGAATTGGCCAATGAGTTCCTTTTGAAAAAGAATGAAATCAGAAAACGATTTGTAGATTTCGATTGGACCAAACTCAAAGGAGAACGAATTCGAGTACATGGTGACTATCATTTGGGTCAGGTATTAGTTCAAAATGATGATTTCTTCATCATTGATTTTGAAGGAGAACCCGAAAGCACCATTCGAGATCGCAAGGTGAAACAGCCTCCTTTAAAGGATGTAGCTGGACTTTTCCGTTCCTTTCATTATGCGATTTATTCATCCATATTCAACAACAAAGACAATTATCAAGAGTCTCAAGAAGATCTTTTTGAGGCGGGAGAAATTCTATACAACTACATTCTTGGACTATTTTTGGGAACCTATGTAGCCTTGATTAAAAAAGCCAATTTAAATATTGGATATAAAGAAGAACGTATATTTTTGCTGCAGTATTCGCTTTTAGAAAAAGCTGTTTATGAATTGGGTTATGAGTTGAACTCTAGACCACAATGGGCAGTGATTCCGTTAAAGGGAATATCAAATATCATTAACCAAATATAGCACATGGCAACTACCAAACCTTTTAGCCTTTTTACTGAATTTGACATTAATTTATTCAAAGCCGGAAAGCACTACAACTTGTATGAGAAATTTGGTTCTCACATTGTGGAAGTGGATGGTGAAAAAGGAACCTACTTTGCTGTTTGGGCACCAAGTGCCAAAAACGTATCTGTAGTTGGTGATTTCAATTATTGGATTGAAGGAGAACACCAACTGAATGTTCGTTGGGACGGCAGTGGTATTTGGGAAGGATTTATCCCGAATGTGGGTGTTGGCAACCTTTACAAGTATAAAATATTCAGTCATCACAACAATTACTCGGTTGAAAAGGCCGATCCTTACGCAAAGAAATGTGAGCTTCCACCAAATACAGCTTCTGTAGTTTGGGAAGATGACTATTCTTGGAAAGACTCCAAATGGATGAAATCAAGAGGTAAAAAGAATGCTTTGGATGCTCCATTTTCAGTTTATGAAGTACACTTAGGTTCTTGGAAGCGAAAAGAAGAAAATAAGTTCTTAAGCTATATCGAACTTGCCGATGAACTAGTGGATTATGTGAAGAAAATGAATTTTACCCATGTGGAATTCATGCCCGTTATGGAATATCCCTTTGATCCAAGTTGGGGTTACCAATTGACTGGCTACTTCGCACCTACCTCGCGCTTCGGGAATCCCGATGAATTCAAATACTTGGTCGACGCTTTTCACAAAGCCGGAATCGGAGTTATTTTGGATTGGGTTCCGTCGCACTTTCCTTCGGATGAACACGGATTAGGATTCTTTGATGGTTCGCATTTGTATGAACATCCAGACAGAAGAAAAGGATACCATCCAGATTGGAAAAGTTTGATTTTCAACTATGGAAGAAATGAGGTAAAATCGTTCTTAATCAGTAATGCCATTTATTGGTTGGATCAATTTCATGTAGACGGACTTCGAGTAGATGCTGTAGCTTCCATGCTTTTCTTGGATTATTCTCGAAATGATGGGGAATGGGAACCAAATCAGTTTGGAGGCAGAGAAAATCTTGAAGCTATTGAATTCATGAAAGAAATGAATACGGCTGTGTACAAGAATTTCCCAGGTGTTCAGACTATTGCAGAAGAATCAACGTCCTTCCCAATGGTTTCTAGACCAACTTACATTGGAGGGTTAGGGTTTGGAATGAAATGGATGATGGGTTGGATGCACGACTCATTGCAGTACTTTGCAAAAGAACCTATTTACCGAAGACATCATCAGAACGAACTTACCTTCAGTCTTAATTACGCATTTACGGAAAACTTCATGCTTCCACTATCGCATGATGAAGTGGTGTATGGCAAGCAATCCATTTTGAATAAAATGCCTGGAGACGAATGGCAAAAATTTGCCAATCTAAGACTCCTATACGGATTTATGTATACGCATCCTGGAGCAAAATTATTATTCCAAGGTGGTGAATTTGGACAGTCTGCTGAGTGGAATTTCCAACAGAGTTTGGACTGGCACTTGTTAGACTATAAGGTTCACAAAGGAGCTCAAGAAACCGTAAAAGGATTGAACAAGCTTTATAAAACTGAAAAAGCATTACATCAACAACAATTCACCGGTAAAGGATTTGAGTGGATCAATCATAGTGATCATGAAAATTCGGTTATCGCCTACATCCGAAAAGGATATGATGAGAGAGATGACGTGATTGTAGTCTGTAATTTAACCCCAATGCCAAGAGAAAACTATGGTATTGGTGTACCAAGAAAAGGTGTATTGAAAGAAATTTTTAATACAGACGCTAAGAAATTCAATGGTACTGGAGATTTCCATAACAAAAAAGTAACAACCGAAGATCAAACCTGGGACTACCGCGAAAATTCAGTAAAACTAAATCTTCCTCCTTTAGGGATGGTGGCCTTTAAATACGAGGATTAACACCAGTTTACATCCAACTAAAACGTTGAAGTAAAAAAGGAGTTTTCCATTTCACAGTACCGTAAACTTTTACGATTTTTACCCGTATTAATTGATTTTGCCAAATGATTACCAATACTGAACTGGAAAATAAAGGGAATTTATTTCCTTCACAAATAGAGAGCTATAAGAAAGATGTTGATAAGCTCTTATTCCAAACCTCTAACGGAGTTGTCTTAGAGATTACTATTGTTAGAGATAGTGTATTGCGTTTTCGATACTCAACCACGGGAATTTTTGAGAATGATTTTTCCTATGGTATTACCATTCATGCTAGTAGAGGGTATAATAAATTAGAGGTAGATGAGAATACCGAATTCTATATCATTACAACTTCCAAATTAATTTGTAAAGTACGCAAAGACAGCGCCAAGGTTAGTATTTATGATGCTAAAGACGCTACCTTAATCAATGAAGATGAGATTGGGTTCCACTGGGAAGAAAGTTATGAATTTGGAGGCGATATCGTCAAAATGAGCAAAGTTTCTCATAAAACTGAAAGTTATTACGGTTTGGGCGATAAACCTGTGGGCGTGAGCTTAAAAGGAAGACGATTTGAGAATTGGGTAACGGATTCGTATGCTTACGGAAAAGAAACCGATCCTATATACAAAGCCATTCCATTTTACACAGGAATTTGTGAAAACAAAGCCTATGGTATCTTCTTTGATAATACCTTCAAAACTCATTTCGACTTCGCTTATGAACGCAGAAATGTAACCAGCTTTTGGGCAGATGGTGGTGAAATGAATTACTATTTCATTTACGGACCAAAAATGGAAGATGTGGTGGTAAATTATACCGATTTAACCGGTAAACCTCATCAACTTCCACCGCTTTGGGCACTAGGTTTCCACCAGTGTAAATGGAGTTACTATCCTGAAAGCGAGGTAAAAGATATTACCAAAAAATTTAGAGACCTTCAAATTCCTTGCGATGCCATCTATTTGGACATTGATTATATGGATGGTTTCCGATGTTTTACTTGGGATAAAAACCACTTTCCCGACCCAAAAAGAATGGTGAAGGAACTAGAGGAAGAAGGTTTCAAAACCGTGGCCATTATTGACCCGGGAATCAAAATCGACAAAGATTACAGTGTTTTTACCGAAGGATTGGAAAACGATTATTTCTGTAAAAGAGCTGATGGTCCTTATATGAAAGGGAAAGTTTGGCCTGGTGAATGTTATTTCCCAGACTACACCAAACCGGAAGTTCGAGATTGGTGGGCCGATTTATTTAAGGAATTGATTGAAGACATTGGTGTAAAGGGTGTTTGGAACGACATGAACGAACCTGCCGTAATGGAGGTGCCAAACAAAACCTTCCCAAATGATGTTCGTCACGATTATGATGGCAATCCTTGCAGCCATAGAAAGGCACACAATGTGTATGGCATGCAAATGGCTAGAGCTACCTATCACGGATTAAAAAAATACAGTTATCCGAAGCGACCCTTTGTAATTACTAGAGCCGCTTACTCGGGTACTCAACGATATACATCAAGCTGGACTGGTGATAATGTGGCCACTTGGGAACACTTATGGATTGCAAACGTTCAAGCCCAACGGATGGCCATGTCTGGCTTCTCATTTGTGGGAAGTGATATTGGTGGATTTGCAGAACAACCTCAGGGAGAATTATTTGCTCGTTGGATTCAGTTAGGCGTTTTCCATGTATTCTGTAGAGTGCATTCTTCAGGAGATCATGGAGATCAAGAGCCATGGATGTTTGGTGATGATATTACCGATATTGTACGAAAGTTTATTGAACTTCGTTACCAACTTCTACCCTATTTGTATACTGCATTCTGGAAGTATGCCAATGAGGGAATTCCAATAATAAAATCTTTGGTGTTATTTGATCAAGAAGACATCCATACCCATTATCGAAGCGATGAATTTATCTATGGGGAAAACATCTTGGTATGTCCAATTCAAGAGCCAAATGCTAAAGGTCGTAGAATGTATATCCCACGCGGAAAATGGTATAACTATTGGACCAAGGAAGTGGTTGCTGGGGGACGAGAAATGTGGGTAGATGCCGACTTAGATTCCATGCCACTCTTCATTAAAGAAGGAGCTGTTATTCCGAAATACCCAGTTCAACAGTACGTTGGAGAAAAAGACTTTGACAAGATTACTTTGGAAATTTATTACAAGGAAGGAAAAGAACGTAGTCAGCTTTATGACGACGCTCATGACGGACTCGATTATAAAAAAGGTCGATACAGTCTTCGTACGTTTAAAGTGACGGGTAAAAAGAATGAATTCATTTTGCAACAGCACAAAGAAGGTAAATACGATGCGCCTTATGAGCAGTTCACCTTAGTATTTTACAATTTACCATTCGATATCAAAACCATTGAGGTAGATAACGTTGAAGTTCCAATTCATCATCTGGTATGCAATGGCGCCAGCTCAATCACTGTTGACAAACAGTTTACCGAGCTACATTTGTTTGGAGCCTAAATAAGTGTTAGATAGATTCGCCTAATTCTTTAAGCTTGTTGGTGTTTTCTGCCAGCATTAATTCATCGATGATGCGCTGAAGATCGCCATTTACAATGTTTGACAAATCGTATAATGTCAATCCGATTCGGTGATCTGTCACACGACCCTGAGGATAGTTATAGGTTCGAATCTTTGCACTTCGATCACCCGAGGTTACCATACTTCCTCTTTTGGCAGCGTCTGCCTCTTGCTTTTTGGCGAGTTCTAAATCGTACAAACGAGATCGCAACACACGGAAGGCCTTTTCCTTATTTTTATGTTGTGATTTTTGATCCTGACATTGGGCTACGAGTCCGGTTGGAACGTGGGTCAATCGAACCGCTGAATAAGTTGTGTTCACCGATTGCCCACCTGGACCTGAAGAACAGAAATAATCGATTCGAACATCCTTTGGATTAATTTCTACATCAAACTCTTCCGCTTCAGGGAATACCATACAAGTAGCCGCAGAAGTGTGCACCCGTCCTTGCGTCTCTGTTTGCGGAACTCGTTGTACACGATGAACCCCGGCCTCAAACTTTAAGGTACCATATACATCCGGACCAGAAACTTCGAACTGTATTTCTTTATATCCGCCGTTCGTTCCTTCAGAATAATCGACTACATCCACACGCCATCCTCGGCCTTCGCAATACTTGGTATACATGCGGAATAAATCTCCAGCAAAAATACTGGCCTCATCACCACCTGTACCGGCTCTCAATTCGACAACGGCATTCTTGGCATCCTCAGGATCCTTCGGAATTAACATGAACTTAATGTCTTCTTCAATTTGTGGAAGTTTGCTCTGTGCTTCGTCCATTTCCATCTTGGCCATCTCAACCATTTCTGCATCAGAACCATCGGCAATAATCTCCTTCGCCTCCTCAATGTTATTGATCAATGATTGGTATTCTTCTCCTTTCTTTACCACATCACCAAGATCCTTATACTCTTTACTAAGACGAGCATATTTTTTTTGATCAGAAATGATTTCTGGTTGAATGATTAAATCGGAAACCTCATCATAACGTTGCTTAACGATGCGTATTTTTTCTAACATTGAACGGATTTTGTAGTCCTGCGAATTTACAATTTTATGGCTATATTTAGGAAATCAACCAGACTTTTATGAAGCGTTTTTATCTACTAATACTTCTTACTTCACTTCTATCTTGTCAAGAACAACCAAAACAAAAACCAGATTTTTTGATTGGTGATTGGACTCGAAACAATAATAAACCAGGAGAACAAACCTATGAAATGTGGAAGGAAGATTTCACAGGATTGGGATTTACATTAACATCGCAAGACACAACCTTCAAGGAAGTCCTATCCATTATATCCATTAAAGACACCTTATACCTACAGGTAGAAGGAGTAAATGAGAAGCCTACGCTATTCAAATTTATTGAACAAACTGATTCATCTTTTACTTGTGTAAATCCCAATAATGAGTTCCCAAAAAAAATCACTTACTTTAAAGATCACAATCAACTGAAGGCCATTGTAGCTAACGACGACTTTCAACTTGATTTTGTATTTTCAAAAAACTAACAAAACAAACGAATTACGCACATCTAATGAAAAGTCTAAAACAGCTTTTGCTCATCTTCTCCGCCTGGCTTCTAAGTATGAATCTTACTAATGGTCAAAACGGACACCAGATAGAATTTGAAATCAAAAACTACGATGGAAAAAAAATAACACTTGCCTATCATTATGGTGAAAAACAATACATCAAAAGCGAATTAACAAGACAAGAGTCAGGCAGGTTTGTTGCGTCAGGAAAAGAAGCACTTGAACCCGGAATGTACATTGTTGTTCTTTTACCGAGCAAAACAACTTTTGATTTTTTGGTAAATAAAAATGAGCAGCATTTTAAACTTAGCACAGATCAACAAGATTTGATTGCCAATATGAAGGTTGAAGGCTCTCCAGAAAACACTCGGTTTTTTAAATATTTAAATTATCTCTCGAAGCAAAGAAAATTATCGAATCAATTGAACGAGGAAATTAAGCGACTTCAGAAATCAACAGTTGCAAATAAAACTCAGAAACAAGCAGAAAAGAAACAGGAACTCGAAAAATTAGGGGCATCGGTAAATGCCTATCAAAATGCCATTATTGATATGGCACCTGATAGTTTTACTTCTAAAATTATTAAGGCTCAATTGCCTATTCAAATTCCGGCAGACATTAAAAATGATAATAAAAAGGCATTTGCTTATTACAGAGATCATTTTTTTGACAATATCGATTTTTCTGATGAACGGATGATTCGAACATCACTCATAGGTCAAATGATCAAAACATTCTACAGTAATCAAATTACCGGAGGAAATCCAAAAATTACCATTGAGAATGTAGATAGGGTTTTAAAACTGGCCGAAGTGAACCAAGAACTCTACAAATTTAGCCTCGTACAATCTGTAAATTCCTTTGCCAAAAGCAAAAGCCCATGCATGGCTGGGGTTTATGTGCACATTGTAGATAATTATTATTCAAAAGGAAAAGCCAGTTGGTTGAAAAATGAGACGCTCGAGAATATGAAATCTTCAGCCAATGCCCTTCGATCATCCATATGCGGAAAAAAAGCACCTAATTTAAAATTAAAGGATTTGGGATTCCAAGAAGCTCAAAGCAACTTACACGACGTAAAGGCCAAGCTTACCGTACTTCTATTTTGGGATCCAGACGACCCATCAAATTCCGAGAACATACCCAAATTGGTAAAACACTACAAAACAAGGGTTAACAAGAAACATCTAAAAGTGTATACAGTTTGTGCCGCCAATCGAGAAAAAATGGGATTAACGGATGCATTTAAAAAATGTAAGAAACAGGTTAAAGATTACAAAATGGAATCTTTTTTCAATTGTATTGATCTAAATAATGATTCAAAATTCAGAAGTAAGTACAACTTGAAAAAAACTCCAGTAATTTATTTGTTAGATACAGATAAAACCATTTTGAGAGATCGCTTATCGGTAGAGCAGTTTATCAAACTAAGGTAAGTCAGTCCACCTTAACAGCGTCCATAAAATTCCATGGCTCATCGACTCGATGAATTGAATAAAAACATTTCCTGAAAGTTGTTTTTTTGAAATTCTCATCTTGAAAAAAGAGTTCGTTTGGTGGTAAACCAAAGCACTAAAATTTTCAAAAGTTTCGAACCAATTGATGCAATTTGTTACGAAAACGTTTTCTTTTTTCGTTTTTCGTTGCATTTTTTTTATCATTTTTTCCTTTTTAGTAAAAATTCATCAATAAATATTTGAGGATATCTCAAAATATGCTCAACAAAACATCAACCCAAAAATATTTTCCTACCAATTTTTAGATAATCACAAAAATGCACCTCAAGGGTCTTTTTTTTTGAATTTATCGAACCAAATCAGATAGTTTTAGACCCACATTCTAACTACAAAATTTTAGATTATGAAAAAAATTACAACGGTATTAATGCTTTTTTTAGCAGTCGGATTAACTGCTCAAGAAGATTCAAAGGACAAGTTAAGCTTTAGTTTATCATTAAATCAAGATGCATTTTTTGGTTTTACACCAATGATGACTGCAAGCTACGAATTGAGTGAAACCACAGCTTTAACTGCTTACGGTATCCAATGGGGTGGCGGAACAGGAAGTGCTTGGGGACAATGGACTGAAGTAGGGTTTGGGTATAGTTTCCAAGCAGGTGACTTCAACATCAACCCACAATTAGGTTTTACTATGGGTAGTTTGTTATCAAGTGGTGCTGCACAAAGAGGTGTTTATTTTGATGGTATTGTTCCTAACCTTACGGTGAACTATGATGCAGACAAATTTGAAGGTCAAGTTTACATTGGTTACTATGGTGCTTTAACTGATAATACAGCAGCTGGTAATTCTACAAACAACTACATGCACTATTGGGCCAATTTAGGATACAAGGTTTCTGGTAGTTTATCTATCGGCTTACACGCTGAAGAGCTTTATTTATCAAGTGGTTCTACCAACGGAGGTGGCACTTTAGCGAGAGCTGATGGTTATTTTTGGTTCGGTCCTTACGTACAGTTAACCAAAGGTGATGTAGGTGCGAGATTCTCATTTGGTGATAACTATGCAGATGCTGCAACTCGTTTTGCTCCTAATGATTTCTACAAATTATCATTCTTCTTTTCATTGTAAACAAACAAAAACATATATAAATTCTTTGAAACCTGCATATTACTCCATTAATTTGGAGTAATATGTAAGTTTAACCAAAGTCGAAACTATTATGAAAAAAGTCGAAGCAATTATTAGAAAATCTAAATTCTCTGCAGTGAAAGCGGCCTTGCATGAAGTTGGAATCAACTTCTTTTCTTATTGGGATGTTACTGGTCAGGGTAACGAAAAAGAAGGTCATGTATATCGCGGCGTTTCTTATAGCACCAGTGATATTCAAAGAAGGTATTTATCTATCGTGGTAAACGATGAATTTAAGGACGCTGCCATTAAAGCCATTTTGGAATCAGGGGCGACAGGAGAAGTTGGTGATGGTAAAATATTCGTTTCGAATATCGAAGAAGCCTACCGAATTAGAACCGGTGAAAAAGGCGGTCAAACACTTAATTAAAAACTATGGAATTATTAACAACGAATAACGTATGGATGATGATCTGTACGGCTTTGGTATTTTTTATGCACCTAGGATTTGCCTTCCTGGAAATTGGTTTGACACGTCAGAAAAATACCATCAATGTATTATTTAAAAACATTTTCATTATTACAGTCGGACTCTTATTGTATGCCATTGCAGGTTTCAACCTAATGTATCCAGGGGAGTTCAATGGCTATATTGGTTTCGCTGGATTCGGAATCGCAGCACCTTTGACCGAGGCAGGTACCATCGATTTGGCCTATAATGAAGGGTATACCTATTGGACCGATTTCCTTTTTCAAGGAATGTTTGCGGCAACGGCAGCTACAATTGTGTCTGGAGCTGTAGCCGAACGAATTAAAATCGGACCTTTCATGATATTCACCGTTTTATACGTAGGTATCGTATATCCAATTGCTGGATCTTGGAAATGGGGTGGCGGATTCTTGGACCAATTAGATACGCCATTTTATGATTTTGCGGGTTCAACACTGGTACACTCCGTAGGTGGATGGGCTGCCATTGTTGCGGTTTGGTTGCTAGGTTCTCGTATTGGAAAATTCAAAGACGGACAAATAAAAGCAATTCCAGGTCACAACTTACCACTAGCAACTGCGGGTGTTTTGATTTTATGGTTGGGCTGGTTCGGATTTAATGGTGGTTCTGTTCTTTCGGCGGATCCTGAGTTGACTTCTTTAACCTTGGTGACCACTTGCTTGGCTGCTGCGGCAGGAGGAGTTTCAGCAGCTTTTGTTTCAACGTTAACCTTTAAGAACCTCGATTTAACCATGTTCCTAAACGGAGTATTGGGAGGATTGGTAGGAATCACAGCCGGCGCTGATCAAATGAGCCCAATGGATGCCATTATTATTGGAGCTGTTGCAGGAGCCATTATCGTATTCGCAGTATCTTTAATTGATAAATTACGTTTGGATGATCCTGTGGGTGCCATTGCCGTGCATTTGATTTGTGGTATCTGGGGAACCTTAGCGGTAGGAATCTTTGGAAAACTAGCCGGATGGGATCAATTGTTAAGTCAATTAATCGGTATCGGTTCGTACGCATTGATTTGTATCATCACATCATTTTTGATCATTTATACACTTAAAAAGACCGTAGGCATTAGAGTTTCTGAACGTGAAGAACTTGAAGGTTTAGATGCTCATGAACACGGTATGGATGCATATCCAGACTTCAGACTTAATGAACATTAAGTAAGAAGGAATTCAAATTTTTACAAAAAAAATCCTAGAGTATTCTCTAGGATTTTTTTATTTCTTTATAATTAAAATCTAGTACTCAAAGGTCCCATATTCACTTTCAATAGTTAGCTTTTTGGTATCGGAAGCCTCTACTCTTCCTATTATTTGAGCATCAACATTATAAGACTGACTAATAAACATGATATCTTCCGCGACTTCTGGAGAAACGTACAATTCCATCCGATGACCACAATTAAAAACCTGGTACATTTCTTTCCAATCGGTATTCGATTGCTCTTGAATCAATTTGAATAATGGCGGAATCTCAAACATATTGTCCTTGATAACATGCAAGTCATCCACAAAGTGTAAAATCTTGGTTTGGGCTCCTCCACTGCAATGAATCATTCCGTGAATGGATTCTGAATTGTATTTTGATAGAATCGATTTGATAATTGGAGCATAAGTCCTAGTGGGAGAAAGCACCAATTTCCCGGCATCAAGTGGTGCATTATCTACGGAATCAGTAAGTTTGGTATTTCCAGAATACACCAATTCTTCAGGTACCTCAGCGTCAAAACTTTCGGGATATCTGGAAGCCAAATACTTATGGAAAACGTCGTGTCTTGCAGAAGTCAACCCGTTAGACCCCATTCCTCCGTTGTATTCTGATTCATAGTTCGATTGACCAAATGAGGCCAAACCAACGATCACATCACCTGCTTTGATATTTGCATTGTCAATAACATCTTTTCGCTTCATTCTAGCCGTCACAGTGGAATCAACAATGATCGTTCGTACCAAGTCTCCTACGTCTGCAGTTTCACCTCCGGTGGAATGAATGGTTACTCCAAATTCCTTTAAATCGGAAATCAATTCTTCAGTACCATTGATGATGGCAGAAATTACCTCACCCGGAATTTTATTCTTATTTCTCCCTATGGTTGACGATAGTAGAATATTATCTGTTGCACCAACACACAACAAGTCATCAATATTCATGATGAGGGCATCTTGAGCAATTCCTTTCCAAACAGAAAGATCGCCTGTCTCTTTCCAATACATGTATGCCAAAGACGATTTGGTTCCAGCTCCATCGGCATGCATGATCAGACAATACTCCTCATCATTAGTCAAATGATCTGGTATTATCTTGCAAAATGCTTTTGGAAATAACCCTTTGTCAACATTTTTAATGGCATTGTGCACATCCTCTTTGGAGGCTGAAACTCCACGTTGTGCATATCGTTTGGAAACCTGTTCACTCATGATATTGATTTACCCAACAAAGGTACATTTTTGTAATAAACATTCTTAGAATTTCAAAAAGATAAGTTTAATAGGTATGAATACATTTTTAAGTGGCATTCATCATTGAAATAATAACAGAAATATCAAAAAAAATTAAAAATATACTAAAGATGTAGAGCTAAAATTATGGATAAAATGATTCTTAACAACTCCTAACAATTATTGAGTTGTTTTTTTTGATATATGGTTTAAATGAGTGATTTTTGTTCACACACTATAAATTAATTTATTGATTATGAGCAAGTCGAAGTTAGAGTACATCTGGTTAGATGGTTACTTTCCAACGCAAAACATGAGAAGTAAAACTAAGATCGAAGAGGATTTTAGTGGAAAATTAGAAGATTGTCCAATTTGGTCATTTGATGGTTCATCGACCAAGCAAGCTGATGGCGGATCTTCAGATTTATTATTGAAACCAGTGGCAATTTTCCCAGATCCTGCGAGAAAAAATGGGTATTTGGTAATGACGGAGGTATTGAATGCCGACGGTACACCACATCCAACAAACGCCAGAGCAAAAATTGATGATGATGATAATGATTTCTGGTTTGGATTCGAGCAAGAGTACTTCATCATGGATAGACATACAGAATTACCATTAGGATTCCCTGTTGGTGGTTTTCCTGGCCCACAAGGGTTATACTACTGTTCAGTAGGTGGAAGAAACACCCATGGAAGAGATTTGGTAGAGCAACATGCAGATATGTGTATTGAAGCCGGAATTAACTTCGAAGGTATCAACCAAGAGGTTGCCTGTGGTCAGTGGGAATTCCAAATTTTTGCGAAAGGAGCGAAAGCTGCTGGAGACCAAGTTTGGGTTGCTCGATACATCTTGGATCGATTGACAGAAGACTACGGCTATTATATTGAGTACCATCCAAAACCTGTTAAAGGAGACTGGAATGGTTCTGGTATGCACGCTAACTTCTCAAACAACCTTCTAAGAACTTGTGGATCTCAAGAAATTTATGAAAAAGTTTGTGAGGCTTTCAGACCTGTGACCAAAGAGCATATCGCTGTTTATGGTGAATACAACGACCAACGTTTAACTGGTCTACACGAAACTCAATCTATTAATGAGTTTAGTTATGGTATCTCCGATAGAGGTGCTTCTATTCGTATTCCAATCATTACGGTTGAAAAAGGATGGAAAGGTTGGTTGGAAGACAGAAGACCAGCTTCTAACGCTGACCCATACAAGGTAGCAGGTAGAATCGTTGAAACAGTGAAAAGTGCTGATGTTTAAAAATAGATTTTAGAATTAATTCAAATTCGAAAAAGGCCAGAACGTTTAGTTTTGGCCTTTTTTTATCTCTATTTTTTAAGGATATCTTGCAATGAAAATACCTTTTTCAAGAGCTTGGTATCTCTCAATCCAATTTTTTGACGAATACCCTTTTCTTCAATGGCGATCATTGTAAACACTCCATCTAAGGCTTGTTGGGTAGCATAGTCAACCAAATCAGGATTTATTCTTCTTACAAAAGGAAGTTTGTTATACTTGTTGGCAATCTGTGCCCAAACCTTATCAGCTCCTACTTTTTGAAATGATTGTCTGATTACTGGATTAAAATCTTTGTACAGGGTTTCGTTGGTTCCATCTTTTAGATAATTTGTAGCTGCATTTTGCTCACCCATCAAAATTTTCTTTGCATCGGTAAAAGTCATTTTCTTTACGGCATCTACAAAGATTGGAGTTGCGGTTTTTACGGCATCCTCGGCGGCTCTATTGAGTAGTAGTTCCCCTTCATCAACTAATTTCCCTAGACCTAATCGTCGTAATCTCTTTCCTACCTTTTGCAATTCTCCTGGCAACGGAATCTTGACCAAATCATTTTTATAGAACCCATCTTTAGCCGTTAGCTTGGAAACCTGATTTTTAATTCCGTGATCCAAAGCTTCTTTGAGGCCTTTTCCAATATCTTGTTGAGACAATAAATTGGAAAAAGATTGAGCCGAAATTTCTTGATGTATTGGCAACACTAAAATGCTTACCAAAACTATAATGTTTAAAATTCTTTTCATGGTTTAAGTTTGAAATATAACTAAGATAGGATATAAGTAATAAAAAAACCCCGAAGCGTCACTTCGGAGTTTCTTTTTATTTCTGTTTCGGTGGAAATCTCGAAATGATCTCCTGAACAAATAGATTAATTCTTTTTTCCTTTTTCTCTCGATTTTGAATTCGCAAGGCCCCGGATCCAACGCCTTGCCAGATAAGCTCCTTTTTTTCTTTGTCAATAAAATCGATAAACAAGGTTCCTTCCGTAAATTGAGACACATTCACATTATTGAAGCCTCCTCCCATCATCCATGGATTCCAACCCCAGCCCCAACCCCAGCCTATGCCAAGATTGTTCTGATTTACATTCACTCGTTCTCTCGATTTGGTGAATATGCTTACTAAAAAATCAGGTTCGTTTGATTTGGAAAAACCTTGAGCAAGCAACTCTCGCTCAATGGCTCGTAGAATTCTCTTTTTATCCAAGTCGGAAATATCTGCCTTATCGATACCAGTTTTGTAAAAAGCAAACGTTTTATAGTTCTCAAACTTCACTCCCGAATCATAATCGGTAGTCACCTTTATAGCGCTACAAGCACTAAAAATCACCAACAAACCTAACAGAATAAAATGTTTTGCTTTCATAAGTTATTAGTTTTAATTGTTAAACAAATGGTCATCCACCATATTTGGTAGGGTAACCTTCAATTTCGAATTGCCTTTCATTGCTCTTCGAATTGCAAAAATCGCCTCCTCATTTCGCGCCCAACTTCGTCTTGCAATTCCGTTGTTCACATCCCAGAATAACATGGAATTTAAAGCTTTTCTTGCTGCCTTAGAACCATCAAGAAACATGCCAAATCCCCCATTTATTACTTCGCCCCAACCAACACCTCCACCATTGTGAATGGACACCCAGGTAGCTCCTCTAAAACTATCTCCGATTACATTGTGAATGGCCATATCGGCGGTAAACTTTGAACCATCATAAATGTTGGAAGTTTCTCGATAGGGTGAATCAGTTCCAGATACATCATGGTGATCTCGTCCTAAAACAACTGGTCCGATCTCTCCTTTTTGAATGGCCTTATTAAATGCCTTTGCTATTTCAATCCTGCCCATAGCATCGGCATAGAGAATACGCGCTTGCGACCCTACCACCAATTTGTTTTTTTGAGCCTCTTTGATCCATTGAATGTTATCTGCCATTTGTTGTTGAATTTCTTCTGGCGCATCCTGTTTCAACCTTTCCAGTACCCTGCATGCAATCTCATCTGTGAGTTCTAAATCCTCCGGTTTCCCTGAGGCACACACCCATCGAAAAGGTCCGAATCCATAGTCGAAACACATTGGCCCCATAATATCTTGAACATAACTTGGATACTTAAAATCCACACCATTTTCAGCCATTACTTCTGCTCCGGCCCTACTGGCCTCTAACAAAAAGGCATTTCCGTAATCAAAAAAATAGGTACCTTTTTCTGTATGTCGGTTGATCGCGTTTGCTTGTCTCACCAAACTCGATTGAACCTTTTTCCGAAATTCTTCTGGATTTTCAGCCATCATTTTATTGGCATCCTCAAAGCTCAAATCAACCGGATAGTACCCGCCTGCCCAAGGATTGTGCAAAGAAGTCTGATCCGAACCTAGATCAATATGCACATTCTCCTCATCAAACTTTTCCCATACGTCAACGATATTGCCTTGGTATGCGATGGAAACTATCTCTTTATTGGTTTTCGCAAGTTTTACACGTGCTAGCAATTCATCCAAATCAGCAATAACCTCATCCACCCAACCTTGTGAATGTCTTGTATGAACCGCTTTTTCATTTACTTCTGCGCAAACCGTTATACAACCCGCGATGTTTCCTGCCTTTGGTTGTGCCCCGCTCATACCACCCAACCCAGCAGTCACAAAAAGGTTTCCTTTGGGCGACTTATTCATTTTTCGGAATCCATTCAATACGGTGATGGTTGTTCCATGAACAATTCCCTGTGGACCGATATACATGTAACTTCCGGCCGTCATTTGTCCGTATTGAGTAACTCCCAAGGCATTGAATTTTTCCCAATCATCAGGTTTTGAGTAATTCGGAATCATCATTCCGTTTGTCACCACTACCCTCGGCGCTTTCTTCGACGAAGGAAACAGGCCCATGGGATGACCAGAGTACATCACCAAGGTCTGTTTGTCTGTCATTTCAGACAAATATTTCATTGTCAATAAATACTGTGCCCAATTTTGAAAAACACCACCATTCCCGCCATAAGTAATCAATTCCTCAGGATGTTGGGCCACCCTCGGATCCAAATTGTTTTGAATCATTAACATAATCGCTTTCGCTTGGTCCGATTTCCCAGGATACGCATTAATGGGTCTTGCATGTATTGGATATTCGGGCTTAAACCGGTACATATAAATACGACCATATGTTTCCAATTCCTCTTGAAATTCAGGCAAAAGCTCTGAATGATGTTCCGACTTAAAGTATCGTAAGGCATTTCGAAGTGCCAATTCCTTTTCATCCGAACTCAATATTTCCTTTCGTTTTGGCGCATGATTCAAGGCGCTATCATAAACTCTTTTTTTCGGTAATTGATCCGGAATCCCTTGCTGTATTTGTTCTTTGAAGGTCATTTGTTGATTGATTGCTCTTGTGAGATAAAGGTAAATAAAAAAGAGCTTAACATATTTTTGTGACTTCAAAAAAACCCTCTTTTTTTTGAAAATTCCGTAAATTGCGACACCAAAAACAGACATTTTTTACGAATGGAACAAATTGCACCTTACAAACCAAAGCACAAAGTTCGAATTGTAACCGCTGCATCGCTATTTGATGGCCATGATGCTGCTATCAATATCATGAGAAGAATTATTCAATCTACCGGTGTGGAAGTAATTCACTTAGGACATGACCGCAGTGTTGAAGAAGTAGTGAATTGCGCCATCCAAGAGGATGCCAATGCCATTGCTATGACTTCTTACCAAGGAGGGCATAATGAGTACTTCAAATACATGTATGATTTGTTGCAAGAAAGAGGTGCCGGTCACATCAAAATTTTTGGTGGCGGTGGTGGTGTGATTCTTCCAGAGGAAATCAAAGAGTTGATGGATTACGGAATCACTCGTATTTATTCTCCAGATGATGGACGGGAAATGGGACTCCAAGGAATGATCAACGATTTGGTTGAAAAATCAGACTTTGCCATTGGGGATGTCTTGAATGGAGAGGTGGATCATTTATCTGAAAAAGAAACCAAAAGTATTGCAAGGGTGATTTCATCCGCAGAAAACTTTCCGGAGGTTGCTAAGGCATCCATGGAAATGATTCACAAGAAAAACGAAAGTTCTACGACTCCAGTTCTCGGAATAACAGGTACAGGTGGAGCTGGAAAATCGAGCTTGGTGGATGAATTGGTGAGACGTTTTCTAATCGACTTTCCAGAAAAAACAATCGGATTAATCTCTGTAGATCCATCCAAAAGAAAAACTGGCGGTGCACTGTTAGGCGATCGAATTCGAATGAACGCCATTAACAATCCAAGAGTTTATATGCGCTCTTTAGCCACAAGACAATCGAACTTGGCCTTATCCAAATATGTCAATGAAGCGGTTGAGGTATTGAAAGCCGCCGAATTTGATTTGATCATTTTGGAGACTTCTGGAATTGGTCAATCAGATACAGAAATTATTGAACATTCGGATACCTCTTTGTATGTAATGACTCCAGAATTTGGAGCAGCTACCCAGTTGGAAAAAATTGACATGCTTGATTTTGCCGATTTGGTAGCCATCAATAAGTTCGATAAAAGGGGAGCCTTAGATGCCTTGCGAGATGTGAAGAAACAATACATGCGCAATAACAATTTATGGGATGTTCATATGGATGACATGCCGGTATTTGGAACCATCGCTTCTCAATTCAATGATCCAGGGATGAATTCGCTATACAAAGCGATCATGGATAAGTTGGTCGAAAAAACTGGAGCTGATTTGAAATCGACCTTTGAAATTACCAAGGAGATGTCAGAGAAGATTTTTGTGATTCCGCCTGCACGAGTGCGTTACCTCTCTGAAATTTCTGAAAATAACCGAGCTTACGATAAAAAGGTTGACGAGCAGGTTGTTATCGCTCAAAAATTATACGGAATCTTTAAAACCATTTGCTCGGTAGCCAATGTACCATCGAGTGAAGTTGAGATGTCTCTATTGAGCAAGAATGGATTGTTGGAAGAAGAAATTCTGACTCAAGCTCAAAACGACAATGACAAAGAATTTTTAACGCTTTTGATCAAAGAATTTGATCGAGTTAAGATGAATTTAGATCCCTACAATTGGGAAATCATATTGAATTGGAAGGAAAAGGTTCAGAAATACAAAGACCCCATTTATTCTTTCAAGGTTCGAGATAAAGAAATTAAAATTGAAACCCATACCAAGTCCCTTTCACATTCCGATATTCCAAAAATCGCATTGCCAAAATACCAAGCTTGGGGCGACTTATTAAAATGGATATTGCAAGAGAATGTTCCAGGGGAATTTCCATATACATCAGGCCTATATCCGTTTAAAAGAACTGGGGAAGATCCGACCAGAATGTTTGCTGGAGAAGGAGGTCCTGAAAGAACCAACCGACGTTTTCACTATGTGAGTTTAGGAATGCCAGCGAAGCGTTTGTCCACGGCTTTTGATAGTGTAACCTTATACGGAAACGATCCAGGTCACAGACCAGATATCTACGGAAAAATTGGAAACGCTGGGGTTAGTATTTGCTGTTTGGACGATGCCAAGAAATTATACTCTGGATTCGATTTGAGTCATGCCATGACTTCCGTATCCATGACCATCAACGGTCCAGCTCCAATGTTGTTAGGATTTTTTATGAATGCTGCCATTGATCAGAACTGTGAAAAGTACATCAAGGAAAATGGATTGGAGGACAAAGTAGAAGAAAAGCTCAAAGAACTCTATGATGCTAAGGGAATTGAACGCCCTGCTTATCAAGGTGACTTACCTGAAGGAAACGACGGACTAGGGTTGTTGTTACTGGGTGTAACAGGTGATCAGGTATTACCATCCGATGTCTACAATCGCATCAAATCTGAAACCCTTGCTCAAGTGAGAGGAACAGTTCAGGCAGATATTCTGAAAGAAGATCAGGCACAAAACACTTGTATCTTCTCAACCGAATTTGCACTAAGATTGATGGGGGATGTTCAAGAATACTTTATTGATCAAAAAGTTCGAAACTTCTATTCGGTTTCGATTTCAGGATACCACATTGCAGAGGCTGGAGCGAATCCAATTACTCAATTGGCCTTAACCTTGGCAAACGGATTTACTTATGTGGAATACTATTTGTCTAGAGGGATGGACATCAATAAATTCGGTCCGAATTTATCCTTCTTCTTCTCCAATGGAATTGACCCAGAATATGCCGTGATTGGACGTGTGGCCCGTAAGATTTGGGCTAAGGCTTTAAAGCACAAGTATGGAGCCAATCCACGAGCTCAAATGTTGAAATACCATATTCAAACTTCCGGTCGTTCCTTGCATGCCCAAGAAATTGACTTTAACGATATCCGAACCACCTTACAAGCATTGTATGCTATTTATGACAACTGTAATTCGCTACACACCAATGCATATGATGAGGCGATTACAACTCCGACTGAAGAATCAGTTCGAAGAGCAATGGCCATTCAGTTGATCATTAATAAAGAATTAGGATTAGCGAAAAACGAAAATCCAATTCAGGGTTCATTCATCATTGAAGAATTGACTGATTTGGTAGAGGAAGCTGTATTGCAAGAGTTTGATCGAATTACAGAAAGAGGCGGTGTATTGGGCGCTATGGAAACCATGTACCAGCGTTCGAAGATTCAAGAAGAAAGTCTGTATTATGAAACTCTAAAACACACGGGAGAATTCCCTATAATTGGTGTGAATACCTTCTTAAGTTCGAAAGGGTCTCCAACCGTATTGCCTGCGGAGGTGATTCGCGCAACTGAGGAAGAAAAACAATATCAGATCAAAACCAAGGAAAATTTGAACAAGTCAAGAGCAGCCGAAGTAGCTTCCCAATTGGAAATCCTTCAAGAAGCGGCTATCCAGAACGAAAACTTGTTCGAAAAATTGATGGAAGCGACCAAAGTTTGTTCACTTGGACAAATCACTTCAGCCTTATTTGAAGTGGGTGGTCAGTACCGAAGAAATATGTAATTCAATTGTACATAGAAACAAAAAAACGCCGCAGAATACGGCGTTTTTCTTTATCTGTTATAAGGATATTCGTTAATCCAATTAAATCCACGATTGGTCAACAGGATTTTCGAAGTATCGTATTTATTAAGCTTTACCTGAATGGAATCATTCTTCCATGTACCCTTAAATGTTAAGATACTATCATTCTTAGTAAAGGCAAGATTTAGCACATCTAGACTATCTCGAGTTGATGTCATTTTTACGGTACTCTTTACACTATCAATTTCATAGGTATACCATCGGGATTGTTCATTCATCCCACGAATAATCATGTATTTATCTAAATACCCTCGATCCATTATGAGTCTTTTCCACCTTGTTTTATCAGTTAGTAGCGGCGGAATTGAATCATTGTTTTTAATATATGACTCCGTGTTATACACGCCATAAAAAAATGGTTTCGGGCCTTCATATCGCTGCTTGGAATACTCCAAGCTAGAATTCATGTAGATATAGATAGCATATCCAATGAAGACAAACTTTAGTACTCTTCCGGCAATTCTCCAATTCCGATTTTGAAATAGTGGTTTGAGTTCATTACTTATAGCCAATGGCTTTCTAAAAACAAATAGATTCAATATTCGTTTGTAATCCAATGAAGCGATGAACAATGCCTTGATCATCAAATGAAATGAAAATAATTTCACGGGAATGTCATAACTCATATTCATCATAAACACATTGAACATTACCGCAAAAACGACCAAGGCTCCAATGGTCCTGGTTCTTCTGTAAAACAACAACAAGCCACCGATAACCTCTGCAAAGCCAGAAAACATGGTATATGTTTTTGAAGCCCCCATAAAGGTCCAGGCAATTCCCATAGGAGAAGATTCTCCGTAGGTTCGGAACAGCTGTAAAAATGATGGTTCCGAAAATTGAAGGTAGAAGACCTTAGAAAATCCATAAGACAACATATAACCAGCCACGTAGTAGCTAACATAAACTCTGAAAAAACGAAGTAACCAGTCATAATTAGTCCTTTTTCTATCTATCAAAGACCAAATGATAGTTCCAATAATCGCAAGGATAAAAAATACCAAAACCTCAAAGTAGTTATAGGTGGTATCTCCACTTCCATTCGGAAAGACGGTGATTATGATATCAAAAAACGTTTTGGCAACCCAAACCGGCAGGGATTGAATATTGTATCGAATTCCGGTGACCAAGGATGTTGAATACGGTAAAAACGAGATGAAAAAGGTTGAAATATGAAGGGCGAAATAAAGGAAGATAAATCGAAAACCTATCTTCTGATACCCATTCCAAGTAGCACTTTCTGTAGTCATAAGCAGTGTGTTTTTTTATTCGGATGAATATAGAACTTATGAACCATAAAAAAGCTTATAAATCGTTAAAAAACCTACTAGAAACTGTACAGAAAACAAAAAAGCCGAGCATTGCTGCTCGGCTTTTTATCAACCAAAACAATAAAATAATGGACTATTTTGCTTCGACTGGAGTATTGATTCCAGATTTGAGCAAACTAACACCCATTGCTATTAACCAAACCACTTTTACGTGGAAAATTGGTTTGTATACTTCAAAATTGTCAGGAATTGCAAGGATGATGCCCATGGCTGCCAATCCTAACAAGGCGGTAAACCAACCCAACCATTTTGACATTAAATTCCATTTGATGAATCCGGCACCTAAAAGCACCAATCCAACTCCAGAGAAAATTCTTCCGAATCGGATGAAACAAGTTACGTACTGGTTAGTAAACAACACATCACTCATAAATGCTTCTACCTCAACCGGGGTCATACCTGCGGTTTTCCCTACGCCCCATGCTCCAAAATTGTAGTAGAAGGCATTGGCAATTGCCAAAGCAAAAGTTCCTACAATCACCATTCCTATTCCTGGAAAGGTAACTACTCGATAGGGTTTTCCGGTCGTTAGGGTAGTCAAGGCAAACATGGCGATTCCCATAGTTACCCAACCAAAAATGTGAATTCGGTACATCCAAATCCAGTACCAAACATTTTTTCCTACTTCTTTAAAATCCTCGGCAACAATATATTCACCGATGTGGTGGGTGGTTAAACCCCAACCTGCCCATAATAATAAGGCGGCCAAAATAAAGGCCCAACCTGTGAATTTGGTTTCAAAACCTTTTGTAACTTTAGTCATGTTAGTGTGTGATTTAATATTTTGTAATATTACCACTTACCATAGACCTTATTGGTAACTTTTGTTACAGAGAAGTTTTAGATCACATTGTAACTTGCTCGTTCTAAGGGCATCTAAAATCCATTCCATTGAAAAGAAGATCATTTGTAAGAAAAACTGTACTCGGAACTTTTGCAGCGGCCTTGGGGACAGACATTGTTTTCGGCGCTAAAATGCTCGAAGGATATACACCTTTAGCCCTTCAAGAACCTGACCCTTTTAAACTTTTTAAGAAGGATAAGGAGATGATTGTTCTCAATGATAAACCATGGAATATTGAAGCCAAAGCTCATCTCTTAGACGACAAAATCACCCCGAACTCTGCGATGTTTGTGCGAAATAACGGACGACTTCCTGAAGATATCGATCCAAATACATGGACCTTAACGATTGATGGTGAATCTGTAACCCAAAAGAAAACTTACACCCTAAAAGATTTAAAAACCAAATTCAAACAACACACTTATCAGCTAACCCTTGAATGTGGTGGAAACGGAAGAAAAGAATTCGATCCGCCAGCCAAAGGAAATCAATGGAGTGTGGGCGCTGTGCATTGTGCCTCATGGACAGGGGTGCGATTGAAAGATATTTTAGAGGATGTTGGTATCAAAGGAGATGCCGTCTACATTGCTTATCACTCTGCGGACACACATTTAAGTGGCACTCCAGGAAAAGAACCTATTTCTAGAGGTTGCCCAATGAGTAAGGCCATGGAAGAAGAAACCTTATTGGCATTGCAAATGAATGGCAAGGACATTCCGCTTGCACATGGATATCCCTTGCGACTCGTTGCTGGAGGATGGCCTGCTTCCGTTTCTGGCAAATGGGTCAATCGTATCAGTATTCGAAATAAGGTTCACGATGGGCCGAAAATGACTGGAACTGCCTATCGAGTTCCTTGCAAACCCGTTGCACCAGGAGAAAAGGTGAAAGATGAAGATATGTGCATCATAGAATCCATGCCCGTAAAATCATTGATTACCTATCCCAAAACAGGGGCCATGATCAAAGAGGGTAAAAAACTATCAATAAGGGGTCATGCTTGGGCAGGCGACTTTGAAGTTGTAAAAATGGAATACTCGATTGACTTTGGCGCATCTTGGAAAGAATGTAGTCTTGAGAAACCTGCCAACCGATTGGCTTGGCAACACTTTAGTGCGGAAGTGGCGTTTCCTAAGAAAGGATATTATGAAGTGTGGGCAAGAGCTACTGACACCAATGGAATGTCACAACCAATGGTGGTTCCAGGTTGGAATCCCAAGGGATATTTGAACAATGCTTGTCATCGAATCGCTATAAAAGTATCATAGAAGTTGGACCAAAATAAAGAGTTTCAAGAGCGGATAAAAAAAGCAGAGCAAACAGCTCATAGGGCGGCGTACGTGACCTTTTTTGCTGCCTTATTGCTACTCTTAACCATCTATTACCCGCAACTTGGATTGGGAGAAACCAAGCCCGAAGTGATTGCAGAGGTTGTCGAAGATGAAGATCGCATTGAAAATGGAATCCACCTAAGAACCGGATTGAAAGACGGGGAAGGATTAATGACGGTAGTGAACAATTGTACCAATTGTCACTCAGCCAAGCTAGTCACTCAAAACCGAATGACCGCTGAACGCTGGAATACCACCATCAAGTGGATGCAAGAAACACAAAGTCTTTGGGAGTTGGGTGAGGATCAGAAAATCATTGTCGATTATTTGGTGAAGAATTATCCTCCTCAGAAGAAAGGCAGACGATTGGCATTAACAAACATTGAATGGTATGAATTGGAAGATTAGTAGCATAGTATTGTTGTTGCTGTTGACCTCTTGTCAGAAAAAGGAAGTAGTAACCGAGAACAAAAAAAGTAAGTACCTCATTACTTCCAATGAATTCATGAAACTGCATGGACAACAAAACGTGAAGATCATTGACTTTAGAAAGGATGAGATCTATCAAAAAGGGCATATTCCGGGAGCTGTTCAGCTTTGGAGAGACGATGTTCAGAACTCGAGTTTTCCCTATGTCGGAATGATGGCTTCCGTCACCCAAATAGAGGAATTATTCAGCAATATGGGAATTTCAAATCAGGATCTATTGGTGGTGTATGACGATCGTGGATTGTGCGAAGCGGCCAGATTTTGGTGGATTTTACAGAATTACAATTTTGATAATGTTCGCCTCTTAGAAGGCGGATTGGAAGGCTGGAAAGCGGCAAATGGTGCGGTCAGCACTCAAACACCAAATTTGGTGAAATCAAATTTTTCATTTGAAGGCAACCCTCAAATGAAATACTATATTTCAAAAGATCAAGTAGCAGAAGCCATCAACAAAAATTATCTTTTGTTAGACACGCGATCCATTGATGAATTTACTGGCATTCAGCACAAAAAAGGAGCCGCGAAAGCAGGGAGAATAAAAAACAGTGTTCATATGGACTGGGCGGAAGCCATTCATTATGATACGGACAAATCAATTAAATCAATTGACGAATTGGAAAAAATATACAGTCGATTGAATGCAAAAAAGACCGATTCAATAATTTTGTATTGTCATAGTGGTGTGCGTTCGGCGCATACAACTTTTGTACTTTCACAATTGTTGGGTTATAAAAATGTATGGAATTATGATGGCTCTTGGACGGAATGGAGTCATTTTGAGGAATTACCTTATGAGAATGGAAGTTTAACTTTAACAACAATAAAAAATGAGTAAATATTTAGATGCATTCGCAAATGCCTTTATGGGAACCTTGGATTGGACGTGGAAATCTATCTTATTCGAAGTTCCGTGGTATAACAATTACTTTTACGGATTGATTGTGATTTCCCTGTTCGTTTGGGGATTGGAAATTGCCTTTCCTTGGAGAAAAAATCAGAAGATCTTTAGAAAAGATTTCTGGCTAGATGCTTTTTATATGTTCTTCAATTTCTTTGCCTTCGCCATTGTTATAAGTGGTGTTTATGAAATGTTAGGACTTTTATTTGGTGAGTTTAACATTACGGCAAAGAGTTTTGCGCTTATCAATATGTCAAGCTGGCCAATGTGGGCGCAGTTATTGGTTTTCTTTGTTATTCTAGATTTTGTACAGTGGTTCACACACGTATTATTACACCGTTACGAATTCTTATGGCAATTCCATAAGGTTCATCACAGCGTTAAGGAAATGGGCTTCGCTGCTCATTTAAGATACCACTGGATGGAAAATGTATTGTACAAGCCATTGAAGACTTTTGGGGTGATGCTGATTGGCGGATTTGAACCTGAACAAGCCTATATTGTGCACTTCGTTACCATCGCGATTGGTCACTTAAACCACGCCAATATTAAATTGTCTTGGGGCGTATTCAAATACATATTAAACAATCCGGTGATGCACTTGTACCATCATGCCTACAATTTACCGGAAGGAAGATATGGCATGAACTATGGAATCAGCCTTAGCCTTTGGGATTACATTTTCAAAACCGACTATGTGCCAGAAGATAGTGGAACCATTGAAATCGGATTTAAAGGAGACGATAAATTCCCGCAAGACTTTGTTGGTCAAAACCTCTACGGATTCGTCAAAAAGAGACAATAAAAGAAAAAAGGTTTACAAATTTGTAAACCTTTTTTTTATGCTTTAATCATCCATCCCAGGTTGCTTCAACTTCCAGCCCGTTTTAGTCTTTTCTTTATCAACCATCGCTTTGACATCAGCGAGTAATTTTTTGGCCTCATAAATGATTCCGTCTTTGATGGTGTATTTGACTCCCCCGGCACGAATAACTTTATTATCCTTGGTCAAGCGAACAGCTCCGGTTCCATATAGTACCTTTAAATTCTTCAAGGGATTTTCATCAACAATAACAAAATCGGCAAGCTTACCAATTTGCACCGAACCAATCTTATCGGCCCATCCCAATGCCTCTGCTCCATTCAATGTTGCAGAGCGAATTACTTCTAAAGGATGGAATCCAGCTTCTCGCAATAATTCCAATTCTCGCACATAAGCGAAACCATATAATTGATAAATGAATCCTGAATCAGATCCAGCAGTCACACGACCTCCTCTGTTTTTATATTCATTCACAAAGGTCATCCAAAGTTTGTAATTGCGCTTCCAAGCTACTTCTTGCTCAGTACCCCAATCGTGCCAATAAGAGCCATGAGATACTTTGCTAGGTTCATAAAACTTCCAAAGTGATGGTAGGGTGTACTCCTCATGCCATTCTGCTCTTCGGGCTCTTTGCAAATCGCGACTAGCTTCGTAAATATTGAAAGTAGGATCTAAGGTGAAATCCAAATCTAGCAATTCGTTCATTACTTTGTTCCAATGGTCTGAATAAGGCTTTGCCGCCTGTTCCCAAAGTTTTCCTGCTTCCTCAAATCGATGTTGTTCGTTTTGGTAATTGTAATCCAACGGATAATTCTGAACGGTTCGGTCATCAAACAAAGCCTCTGGCAGGCCATACCAATGCTCCATACTGGTCAAGCCCGCTCTTGCCGAATGCAAGACATTCCAGCGAGCTACACTTACTTGAGCATGGTGACATGCAGAACCCAATCCTATTTTCTTATTCTCCTCTAATGCCGCCTGCATGATTTCTGGTTCTGCCCCAAAAAATTTGATTCCGTCTGACCCACTTTTTGCATTCTCTCTTACCCAAACTCTTGCCTCTTCTGGAGTACTGATTGGTTTTTTAGCACCCTGACCAAAACCCACATAATCGAAAATTCGAGGAGCTACAATCTTATTGGCGGCACTTTGCTTTTTAAGTTTTTTAGCCGGAATTCCACTTGGTTGACGCACTGTCGTAATTCCGTGAGCCATCCATAGTTTGAACACATATTCTGGACTCGCACCTTGAGCTTTTCCTCCAATATGTCCATGCATATCTACAAAACCAGGAAGTAAATACATGCCATTGGCATCTAGTTCTCTACCTCCTTTTTTAAGCTTTGGTCTACTTTTAGGATTAATTTCTACTCCAGGATAGCCAACTACTCTCACCTCCGTAATTTTATTTCCTTCAACAACAATGTCAATCGGTCCTCTTGGTGGTGATCCATCACCATTGATTAAGGTAACCCCTCTTATAATCAGTTGAGAATAAGGTCCTTCTCCTTTATATCCTTCTTGTCCGAAAATGAAAGTGGTAGCGAACAAGAATACAATTAGGTATGCTTTTTTCATGATTTGTTGATTTAGTTTCTTGGTACAGAGATTCTATTCCCAAAGAAAATTGCATTTAAAAATAATTTATTTGTTCCGTACCATGCTCCCCGAAAGTTTGGGTTATCTGCAAATAATACGGTACGCCCCCTTCCAACTGGACTCACTAGTAAAGATGCAGATGGCTTTAGGAAAACCTCTAGATTTTGATTGGAAATAAATCCGTCTATATGAGGGTCTGCCGTGTATTTGGCTACCGTTGCATATGGATTCTTACTCGGTGCTAAAAACACTGTATTGTTTTTATAAACCGGAAGTTTTGAACTGGTATATCCAAATCCTAATGGATGGGTTACATCAAGATCTACTTCAAAAATGGCACCACCCAATCGCTCTCGACCAATATGTTCGGAAGCTTCTACATAGGGCAAACGTTGAACATTTGCTTTTTTATCTTTTGGCTTCTGAGTTAATTTCTCCTTGACAATTTTATTTCGAATGGCCCATTGAGACGCTCTTCCGATAGTAATCAAGGTATTGCCTTTAGAAATCCAATTCTTCAGTTTCATTTTTTGAACGGAATCAATTTGGCGGTAGCTTCCCGAAACCATTACCAAGGTATTGTACTTATCCAAAGAGGCTCTTGAAAAACCACGCATTTGAATTTTTGTAATCGGCAAGTGAACCCGGGTGTCCATCAAATGCCAAACCTCACCTGCTTCATAAGACGAAACGCCATCACCAATCAGCATGGCTACCTTGGGATTTTGAATTTTTCTAAAGTTGTTACTTCCCAAATCAATTCCCTGTAAGCTAAATCCGGTATTTGTCGAATAGATAGGAACTTGGTATTTGTCTTTGGCTTCAACAACCAACTTATATACCGCATCAGCATCTATTTTTTGTTTGCTCACCGGAATCATGATAGATCCATAATTAAAGCTTCTGTTACCCTTCGTTGTTTTAGCAGTGAACTTTTTAAAGGCCACGGAAGCCATGATTCCTTTTTTCTGCAAAAACCCAAGTGCGGCTGGTGAATTGTAATCGTTCCAATCAATGAGATAGGCATAATTGGTTTTTGTAAGATTCTCCGAAGGAATATAGCCATTGGTCGACTTAACTTCTTTTCCAAGTTTTACCGACCTAAGACCTTTGGCTTTCATATTGTAAAAATTGGAAACACTCCAAGCCGAAGCATCATAAAAAACACTGTCTCGGTATTTGCTGTAGGTTTCAAACATGGTTTGTACCATTCGATGTTGTGGCTGTTTCAAAGGAACCACAAACTTCTCCCCTTTTTCATACACTTTGATTTGATGCTTGAGTAAGAAATCTACAAAAGCCTTGGTTCTGTTTTTATCAGAGCCATCCCCAAATTCATATCCAGCCAAGCCTGACTTGGCTTTTTTGGTAACGGCTGATGTAAAGAAGTCTTGCTGGTATTTGCGCAACATGGCTTTGTTCTCAACCGCTGCCTGTATAGTAGCTATACTCGATTTGTATTGATTACGAATGGTAAATGGAAAAGTAATTTTCCCATAATCGGTATCCTGCACATGTCCACGAGAACTTGCCTGTTCAAACAACAAAGCCAAAGCTCCTTGTAAATCGGGATAAGAACTTCCATAGCCTGGATAAGTTCCATCAAAGGATTCTTTGGTGTAATATAAAGATCCTATGTCATCCAAGGCCTTTGAATAATAGGTTGCAAATAAATCATTGAGATCATCGTAATTCTCCTTAGGCATGATGGGATCTGCAGATCCTATAGGTTTCATGGGCTCAAAAAAGTAATGACTATTGGTGCCCATTTCATGAAAATCGGTCACCACATTCGGATACCACTCGTGGTACCATTTCAGTTTTCCCTGACTCTCTGGATTCACGGCCAACAACCAATCGCGATTCAAATCAAACCAATAATGATTGGTTCTTCCTCTTGGCCACATTTCGTTATGTTCAGCATCCATGTTGTCAGACACCAGCTGGTTGGCTTTGTATTGATTGGCCCATTGCGTATGCCGGTCTCTGCCATCTGGATTGATGGTCGGATCGATGAATACAATCGAATTTTCTAAATATTTGGCAACCTCAGCACTATTGGAAGCCACCAAAGTGTAAGCCGTTAACAAAGCTGCCTCCGAACTTGAAGGCTCGTTCCCATGAACATTGTAACCCAATTGTACAAAAATGGGAACTTCATTGTAGTTGGTTGGTTTCTGATTCGGATCAACAAACTGTAAATGTTGCTTTTTAATTGATTCTAAGTTTTTAAGATTTTCTGGAGTCGAAACACGTAGCATGACCAGTTTTCTTCGCTCATGACTGTATCCATACACTTCAATTTCGGCACGATCCGAAACCTCGGCCAATTTGTATAGATAAGCTACAATCATGTCGTGCCGGGTATGTTGCTCACCAATCCCATATCCCAAGAACTCTTCGGGTGAAGGGATTTTGGAATCAAATGGTTTTTTATCACCAAAAAAATAGTCTTGCGAATGCATCGAAAGACCAAAACAGAATGTAAAAAGTAGAATAAGTTGGGTCGTTAATTTCATGGATTTTAAATTGAGTTTCTAAAAATACGATTTTCAAATCATTCTAAATTTTTGACAAAAAAGTAAAAGTTAAACAAAAACTAAAAGAAAGAGAACGAAAAAGAACTTTCTCGGAGAATGCTTATTTTTAGAGTTTGACAAACTTTTAACACTAACAAATGAAAATCACAATCAAACTACTTCTTTTCTCTATGCTTCTTTTGGCATGTACATCTGAGAAAGAAGAAAAAAAACAGGACACTTTTGTTCAAGACAACTATACCAAAACTGAGGTAGATATTACCATGAGAGATGGCGTGAAATTGCACACCACAATCTACTCCCCGAAAGACAAAAGTCAAACCTATCCAATTTTAATGCAACGAACACCTTATAGTTCTAGACCTTATGGGGAAGGAAAAATGCGCACGCGTATTGGACCAAATATTCACTTGATGAAAGACAAATACATTATCGTGTATCAAGATGTACGCGGACGTTGGATGAGTGAAGGAGTTTATGACAATATGCGCGCTTACAGACCCAATAAAAAAGAAAACGAATCTGACGAAGTTTCGGATACCTATGATACCATAGACTGGTTGGTGAACAATGTGGAAAATAACAATGGTAAGGTTGGTACTTGGGGAATTTCGTATCCAGGTCACTATGCCACCGTTTCTACCATAGATGCACACCCTGCTCTGAAAGCAGCCTCACCTCAGGCTTGTATTGCAGATTTCTTCTTTGATGATTTCCGTCACAACGGCGCATTTTTATTAAGCTATTTTAGAGCCATTGCCTTATTCGGAACTTATAAGGACACTCCAACAGATACTGCTTGGTATTCTTTACCAAACATGAAAACCCAAGATCAATACCAATTCTTTTTGGATAAAGGTCCGCTTAAGAACTTGAATGAATATTTCCAATACGATAAATTGGATGTTGGTTCAACAGCGAAAAAGGATGAAATTGACGACTTTTTCTGGAAAGAAATTAGTGAGCATCCGAATTATGATTCGGTTTGGCAAAGCAAGGGAATTATTCAACATATGGATAAGGTACCCTCTTCTGTAGCTACCATGATTGTTGGCGGATGGTTTGATGCCGAAGATTTATATGGTCCATTGGAAACCTACAAAGGCATTGAAAAACACGGTGAAGGAAATTACAACACCATGGTATTCGGACCTTGGGATCACGGCGGATGGGCAAGAAGGTCGGCAAGAAATGCGGTGGGGAACTACTATTTTGGTGACTCCATTTCTTTGAAATACCAAACAGAAATTGAGACCAAATTCTTCCATCATTTCTTAAAAGGAGAAGGTGACGGTAAAACGGGACTTCCAGAAGCTTATGTATATGATTCTGGAAAAAAAGAATGGCAATCTTATGATAGCTGGCCCCCAAAACAAACCGTTAAAGAAAGCTGGTATTTATCGGATAATCAGGAATTAACCAAATCTAAAAAAGGAACCAAGGCAATCAAATTTGTTAGTGACGTGAAACGCCCAGTTCCTTATTCCGAAGACATCAAAACGGTTTTTACACCTAGAAAATACATGACAGATGACCAACGATTTGCCGCTAGAAGACCCGATGTTTTGGTTTTTGAAACTGATGTTTTAACGGAAGACTACACCCTAGCCGGTGATATTTTGGCCAAATTGAAAGTTGCTACAACAGGAACTGCTGCCGACTGGATCGTAAAGGTGATTGATGTACATCCTGCCGATGCCAAGGAAAACAACAAACGCATGCAAAACCACCTTAAAATGAGCAATTACCATCTCATGGTACGTAGTGAGGTTTTGCGTGGTCGTTTTAGAAACAGTTTTGAAAATCCAGAGCCCTTCAGACCCAATCGTAAAACAGATGTAAACATCAAACTACAAGACGTGTTCCATACCTTCAAAAAAGGACACAAACTGCAAATTCAAGTGCAAAGTACTTGGTTCCCGTTAATCGATTTAAATCCTCAGACCTATGTAGACAATATCTTTAATGCCGACGAGGACGATTTTAAGACCCAAACACATACGGTATTTACAGATTCAAGCATTGAATTTTCAGTATTAAAATAAGCTTATGAAACGATTTATATTACCAGTACTTTTTGCATTTATTCTTCCACTAGAAGCGCAAGATGCCAAACCCGTTTTTAAAGACGGAGAAGCTCAAATTGTGGAGGCTTTTAGTGATTCTAAAAAGTGGATTCGACATGACCTTTGGGTAGAAACCTCGTTCGATACCGATGGAGATGGAAAACTAGACCGAATGCATGTGGCCGTTACCAGACCACCTCAAACCGAAAACGGATTGAAACTTCCGGTCGTTTATGAAACGAGTCCTTATTACGCGGGAGTTGCAGGAAATTCACCTGGTTTGTTTTGGAACGTCAAGCACGAGATTGGTGCAACGACCAAACCTCGCAAACATGTAGAAGTTACGCGACGAGGTAAAAGACCAATCATTTCCAATTCCCAAATTCGGACCTGGGTTCCTAGAGGTTATATTGTTGTACACTCTTCCTCTCCAGGAACTGGACTTTCAGATGGCGCACCAACTGTAGGGGGTGATAACGAATCCTTAGCTCCAAAGGCTGTGATCGACTGGCTGAATGGACGCGCCAAAGGTTACAAATCGAGAACTGGTAACGAAGAAGTAAAGGCCTATTGGACCACCGGAAAAGTAGGCATGACAGGAACCTCTTACAACGGAACCCTTCCCTTAGCTGCAGCAACTACTGGAGTTGAAGGATTGGAAGCCATCATTCCTGTTGCTCCGAATACTTCCTATTATCACTATTACAGATCTAACGGTCTCGTGCGATCTCCGGGAGGCTATTTAGGAGAAGACATTGATGTGTTGTATGATTTCATCCATAGTGGTGGTGAAGACCTCATTGAGAATAAAATCGGACTGAAAGACAACGGAAAGAAAAAAACCTTAATTCGAAAAAGAGATTATGCCAACGCCAAAATTCGGGATACAGAAATGGCGAACGGTATGGATCGAATTACTGGAGATTACAATGATTTCTGGGCTGGAAGAGATTACTTAAATGAAATGAAACCGATGAAGGCTGCATTGTTAATGTCACATGGTTTCAATGATTGGAATGTAATGCCCGAACACAGCTATCGCATTTATAAAAAAGCTTCCGAAATGGGGCTGCCGACTCAGATATATTACCATCAAAATGGTCATGGCGGACCTCCACCAATCAAGATGATGAACCGTTGGTTTACTCGGTACTTATTCGGAATTCAAAATGGGGTTGAAAATGATCCCAAAGCATGGATTGTTCGAGAAAATGACAAACGACTGGAACCTACTTCCTACCCAAATTATCCAAATCCGGCTGCCAGTGATGTGGTGATGCATTTGGCTCCAGGCGCTCCGAATGTTGGGGATTTGTCTACCGATAATTCAAATTCAAAAGGAACCGAAACCTTGGTCGACAATTACTCGTTTTCGGCTGAAGCACTTGCCAAAGCAGAATATACCAACCATCGGTTGCTCTATGTTTCACCAGTACTCAAAGAAGACATTCATATCTCAGGATTGCCTAGTATTACCATAAAGGCATCAAGCTCGAAGCCCGCTGTCAATCTTTCGGTATACCTAGTATCCTTACCTTGGAATGAAGGACGACGGGTGAAAATCACAGACAATATCATCACAAGAGGATGGGCCGACTTACAAAATCACAAGTCGATGCGTGAAAGTGCACCGTTGAAACCTGGTAAGTTTTATGAAATGACCTTCGATTTGCAACCGGATGATCAAATCATTAAAAAAGGACAGCAAATCGGACTCATGATTTTTGCCAGTGACAATCAGTACACCTTATTGCCAAAACCTGGAACAGAATTAACAGTAGACCTCGAAGGAACAAAAATTTCGATTCCTATTGTGGGAGGTATTGATGCCTTTAAAAAAGCAACTGAATAAAATTTTGAAATCCTTCTTACTGATTTTTACCGTCTTTTTAATGAACTTGGAAAGCTACACCCAAGATTTAAGTTCTTACAGATGGAAAAATCGATTGCTACTAATTGAAGCCACATCTGTAGATTCAAAAATTTACAGGAAACAAATGGATGAATTCAAAAAGTCAGAAAAGGGGTTGGTGGAGCGAAAGCTGAAGATCTTTTCTTTTTTCAGGGATGGATTTACAGAAGATTTTGATGCAACTGTCAAACCCTATTCACAAAAAATCAATCAAAAGTTCAAGGGTTTTGAAGTTCAATTGATTGGATTGGATGGTGGTGTCAAACTCAAAAAAAACACTATTTTGAAGTCCGAAAACCTATTTGCTATGATTGACGGAATGCCGATGAGAAGAAGAGAACTAAAAGCAAAACGGAACGAATGAAACAACAAAAACTTGATATTTTAATTATAGGCGCCGGTTTATCTGGCGTCGGAGCTGCCTGTCATCTAGAACGAAAGAATCCTGATAAGTCTTACGAAATCCTCGAAGCCCGATCTGAAATTGGCGGAACTTGGAGTTTGTTCAAGTATCCAGGAATTCGCTCAGACTCCGACATGTACACCTTTGGATATTCCTTCAAAACTTGGGACAATCCAAAATCCTTTGCCGATGCACCAAGCATCCTTACCTATGTGAAGGAAGCTGCAGAAGAATATCAAATTAAAGATAAAATCACCTTCAACACCAAGGTTGTGAAAGCCGATTTTGATTCGGCCTCTTCCACTTGGAATGTCGTTGCACAACAAGGTGAAAAGGAATTGAGCTATTCCTGTCAGTTCCTATTTTTCTGTACAGGTTACTACAGCTATCAAAGTGGGTACATGCCAAAGTTTGAGGGTGCCGAGGATTTCAAGGGAACCATTATTCATCCTCAACATTGGCCTACGGATTTGGATTACACCAACAAAAAGGTAGCGGTTATTGGAAGTGGGGCTACGGCGGTAACAATCGTTCCAAAAATGGCAGAAAAAACCAAGGAAATTACCATGATTCAAAGGTCACCGACCTATGTTGGTGCTTTTCCCAACAAAGACGCTGTTGCCCTATTCTTTAAAAAAATCTTTCCAAAGAAAACAGCCCATAAAGTCATTCGATTTAAAAATATATTGATTCAGATCATCTTCTTTTCCTTATGCAAGGGCTTTCCAAATTTGATGAAAAAATTATTGGTCAAAGGAGCACAGAAACACTTAGGAGATTTCCCTGCAAAACCGCATTTTGAACCCAACTACAAACCATGGGATCAACGTTTTTGCGTAGCTCCGGATGGCGACCTCTTTCAAACCTTAAAGGAAGGAAAAGCCAATGTAAAAACGGACCATATAAAAAGATTTACCTCCAATGGCATCGAACTGAAATCTGGAGACAGGGTTGAAGCGGATATTATTATTTCGGCAACCGGATTGCAATTACTTGCCTTTGGCGGTGCGGAGGTTTCCATTGATCAAAAACCCTTTGATTTATCGAGTAGTGTTACCTATCGCGGATTAATGCTTAGTGATTTACCAAACAGTATTTTCTTTGCAGGTTACACCAATGCCTCTTGGACCTTAAAAAGTGACTTGACGAGTGAATATGCCTCACGATTGCTCAAATATTTGGATAGTAAAAATTTGAATTCTTTTGTTCCTGTTCTGAATGATGCCTCCATAGAACGCATTCCCCTTTTAAACTTGAACTCTGGATACATACACAGATCAGAACATGAATTTCCAAAACAGGGTAGTAAAATTCCATGGCGATTGTATCAGAATTGGTTTTTAGATTATTACACCTTACGCATCAAATCAGTTCAGGACGATAACCTAAAATTTGCCTAATTTTGCGGTCTTATGTTCGGGAAAAAATTAGAGAAAGAGGATTATTACCTCAATGATCAAGGCTATAAGGTTTTCACTGAAAAATACCACTTAAAACGTGGCTACTGCTGTAAAAGTGGCTGCAAACATTGTCCTTATGGCTACGATAAAAAAACAGACACTTTCTGTTAATTGTTTTTTACAATGAGTGATTCTTAAAAGCTATTGATTTTTAGTAGGTTAAGTCAATTTTATTACCTACATTTATATAAATCAACAAAAAGATGTCTCGGTTAAAACAATTACAAACCTATAGGAAGCATCTAGAAGACAGGTATTTGAAACTTTCAGAGATGTCGAATAACTACAGATTTATTGATGAATCGATTAGTGATTTGGCAGCTTTCAAGGCAATGAAGTTAAGAGAGAAATTGAATCAAGTGAAATTCTTGGATCGCGAATTAGTCGTCTAAATCAATTCTCAATCTTTTGAAGTAATCTATTGCTTTTAACAATCTCGAACCGTACCAAGAAAAGTACTCTCCATTTACAATTGCAATTTTCTTAGTAGGAAGCGATTCTTTAAATCTAGAAACATGTTTTTCTGAAAAGGGAAATGGCTCTGAAGAAAGTAAGATAATTGCGGTCTCCTCTGGGATTTCATCCAATTGAATCTCTGGATATCGGGCTCTATTTTCAAACACATTCTTAAAATTACAAAGCAAAAGCATTTGATGGATAAAGGTTCCGTGACCAGCAACCATATACGGCGATTGCCAAATAAAATACGCCACAGGTATTTGTGGTTTGGTCAAACTTTCCTTACGAAAAGCATCATATAAAGCGGTCAATTTACGAACCAACGCAGTACTTTTTTCTTGAATTCCACAAATGACTCCCAGATCTTGGATGAGGGCATACAGATCATTCAAGGTAACAATATCAGAGACGTAGGTCGGTGCGATTTGCTCGCAGTTCTCCACTATTTCTTGCGTATTCTCTTCTTTGTTACACAAAATCAAATCTGGAGCAAGCTCCTTTACGTTATCAAACTTCACATGCTTGGTTCCGCCTACGACGGACTTGGTTTTTCGAATTCGGCTTGGATGCACACAAAACTTTGTAACCCCTACCACACGATCTTCAAGTCCTAAATCTATTAGAAGTTCGGTTAAACTTGGCACCAATGAAATGAGCCGCTTGGGAGGTGAAGCAATATACAGAGGATTGTTTACCTGATCGGTAATCATATGGTTAAAGATAATGAGCCATTTGCTCTTGAAGGGCTTTTGCTTTTTGGCCTGCAGCCTCAGCAAAATCTTCATCTCTAGAAGCATAAATAATTCCTCTCGAGGAATTGATCAATAAACCAATATTATCAGTAATTCCGTATTTACAAACATCATCCAAACTACCTCCCTGTGCTCCCACGCCTGGAATTAGCAAGAACGATTCTGGAATGATCTTTCGAATATCAGCCAAAAACTCAGCTTTGGTTGCGCCAACAACATACATTAGATTTTCGCTATTTTCCCAGGTTTTCGAAGTGGTAAGAACGTTTTTGTACACCTCACTACCTTCCATATTCTTGGTTTGAAAATCAAAGGCACCGGCATTGGATGTCAATGCCAAAAGAATGGTGTGTTTGTCGGTAAACTTCAGAAAAGGCTCCACCGAATCTTTCCCCATGTAAGGAGTCACCGTTATAGAATCAAAGTTTAAATTTTCCAAAAATGCCTTGGCATACATGGTAGATGTATTTCCAATATCCCCACGCTTGGCATCTGCTATAGTGAACATTTCCGGATAGGTTTCATTGATGTAATTGATGGTTTTTTCGAGCGATTTCCAACCATCAATTCCGTAGGCCTCGTAAAATGCCGTATTTGGTTTGTAAGCAACACAGTATTGCTGGGTTGCATCAATAATTGCCTTATTAAACTCAAAAATTGGATCTTCCAAAGCATGCAAATGAGCCGGAATTTTATTCAAATCAACATCGAGCCCGACACATAAAAAGGATTGCTTTTTTCGGATTTCACTGATCAATTCTTGAGTTGTCATAATCTGTTTTTAAGTTCCACAAAAGTAGTATTTTTGAAGCTCAAAATCGAATCAAAATACCATAGGATCTAATCGTAATCATGAGAAAACTTATTCTTCTTAGTTGTCTTTTTTTGATGAGTTGCAATTTCGAAACTCCAACGAGTTTTTCAAGAGCAGCCAAAAATGATCCCATGATTGCTGTTGATGGATCCAAAACAACCCTAAATGACTTACTTGAACGCTACAAAGGAAATACGGTTTTCATCGAATTTTGGGCGTCGTGGTGCGCCGATTGCATCCGTGGGTTTCCAAGAATCAAATCCCTTCAGCAGAAATATGATGACGTTATTTTCGTATTTATTTCGGTGGATGAAGACTATTTTTCTTGGAAAAACGGAATTTTAAGACATGGGCTTTATGGAGAGCACTACAACCTTCCAAAGGGAATGAATGACGGTGATTTGGTTGATTTTGTGAGATTGGGATACATTCCGCGGTACATGGTTGTAGACAAGGAAGGGGATATTGCCTTGTTTAAATCTACCAAAGCCAAAGACGAAGCTCTCGAACAACTACTCTATTAAAACGTTTTAGCAAGTATTTCTGAATTCTCTAGGAGCGAAGTATCATTCTTTCGTAAATTTAGCCAAAACAAAAACCATGAGAAAAAATATCATCGCAGGGAATTGGAAGATGAATAAAACATTCCAAGAATCTGTAGATTTAATCCATAACTTAAATGACGGAATTGACCAAGGTTCTTTGACTGATAAAAGAATTATGGTTGCTCCAACCTTTGTAAACTTGTACCCTTCTCTTTTAGAATCAAAAGACTCACCTGTGGAAGTAATCGCTCAGAACCTTCATGAGGAAGACAGCGGTGCATTTACCGGTGAAGTAGCAGCACCCATGCTTACAGCGATGGATGTAAAAACAGTGATTCTTGGTCACTCTGAAAGAAGAACGCTTTTCAATGAATCGCCAGAATTATTAGCTAAAAAAGTTGATAAGGCATTGGAACACGATTTAGAAGTTATTTTTTGTATCGGAGAAACCTTAAAAATCCGTAAAACAGAAAACCATTATTTAGAAATCGCTGGTCAGGTACGAAAATCGCTCTTTCATTTGAGAGCCGAACAATGGAAAAACATCATTATTGCTTACGAACCCGTTTGGGCCATAGGTACAGGTCTCACAGCAACCCCAGAGCAAGCTGAAGAAATGCATCAGTTCATTCGAAGAATCATTGAGAAAAAGTATTCTTCTGAAGTTGCGGAGTCTACCTCGATCCTATATGGAGGAAGTGTAAAACCAAACAACGCCGAAGAAATATTTAGTCAACCAGATGTGGATGGCGGATTGGTTGGAGGTGCTTCTTTGAATGCGGAAGACTTCTTAGCAATTATCAATTCTATTTAAAAGAATCATTAAGATTCAACTGTATGAGTCTTGTATATATTGAATACAATTTTACCGTAACACCAAAAGACCCAGCTACTGAAATTCTTATTGCAGAGCTGGGTTTTTTAGGTTTTGAAAGCTTTGTAGAAACCGATTACGGAGTTTTGGCATACATTCAAAAAGAGGAATGGAATGACAAACTACTAGCGAATGTTGGAATTTTAGGTTCCGAAGAATTCGATATTTCCTTTGAATTCAAAGAAATTGAGCAGACCAACTGGAATGCCGAATGGGAAAAGAATTTTAACCCGATTCAAGTGTTAGACAAAGTATATGTTCGTGCGCCCTTTCATGAAAAGTCGGACCTAGATTATGACATTGTCATTGAACCCAAAATGAGCTTTGGCACCGGACATCACGAAACCACACACATGATGATTCAGCATCTTCTAGATCTAGATTTAGAGGGTAAAACGGTGTTAGACATGGGATGCGGTACCGGAATCTTGGCCATTTTTGCCGCTATGAAAGGTGCTCATCTTCTAGATGCCATTGATATTGATGAATGGTGCTATGAAAACACCCTGGAGAATGTTCAAAAAAATAATTGTGATAACATTACCGCTTATCAAGGGGATGCTAGCTTGCTTGGAGACAAAAGTTACGATGTGATCATTGCCAATATCAATCGAAATATTTTGCTTCAGGATCTCGACAAATATTCCTCTTGTTTAAATGAAAAAGGCACGCTTTTATTAAGCGGTTTCTATACCGAGGATCGCAAAATCATTGAAGAAAAATGCATCGGTCTACAGCTGGAACCTGTTAATTTTTATGTAAAAAACAACTGGCTAAGTTTGAGATTTAGAAGCCATTAGAATATTTTGTACTTTTGCCCTATGAGTATCAAAGAGGAAGTATTAGAACAAGTTGACATCAAGGAAAAGGAGAGTTCTTTCCATGAAATCATTTTGTATAATGACGATGTAAATACTTTTGATTTCGTCATCGACTCGCTCATTAAAGTTTGTGAGCACTCACCTATCCAAGCAGAACAATGCACCCTTTTGGTTCATTTCAAAGGAAGGTGCGCTGTGAAATCTGGAGAATACAATGAACTAGAACCCAGATGCACCAAACTTCTTGAGTTGGGTCTTTCCGCAGAAATTGTCTAATGGATATTGTTCTTCAGTACTACGGTTTTTCTGACTTTTTTCCCGATAAATCCAATACATTCAGTACGAATGAGATCTGCTATCTAGCATTGAATGCCGAGCATTTTTTAATTTTCGAAAAAACTGAATCAAGCAGTTACAATTTGTATGTTTCCCAATTCAACAATGAAAAGGAAATTGGGACAAAATCACCATCAATTTTGGAACTGCTAGTGGAAAGCTACGACAAAAGCCTTCCCGAACACCGATTGGCGCTTCGAGCCTATTTGGAATAATACCCAACCAAACTATTCGCTTTTCTTAAGGTCTAAGATGTAAATGAGCAGTTTTTCATTACTGTTTCAGAAAATAAGTAGTGGTTGATTTTTCAACTAAAGTTTGGTTAAGTGAAAAAGGTATTGAAAGTTTCAATGCCTTTTTTTAGTACTCACTTTTCACTTCAATTTATATTTCGTAACTTTAAGTAGTTCAAAATCAATCACTAAAATCTCTCAACCTCCCATTGCTATGCAAGGACTAGACATTCACTCTTTGGTCACCTTCGTTCTGTTTGGTTTTTTTATGTGGATTACAATTTTCATCATTCACATCGTAATCTATCGAGGAAATGAAGAAAACTTGAAATCTTATGTATTTGGAAAAAGCTTGCAATTCATTGTTTGTTTACTCTATTACCTTTATCCAGATCGAATTGACAATTCCTTAATTGTTATCACAACACCACTGCTCTACATCGGATGCGCTATCGAAATTTACATGTATTATTTATACAGTGGAAAGGAAACAAAACGCGCTAAAAAACAAATTATTTGGCTTACCGCCATTTCCATTTTGGCCTTCATTTTATCCAGTCAGAATGTGACGATTCGAGTAGTTGTAACTTCTTTGTACTTCGTCCTATTGTATAGTTTTTTAATTTATGGATATACCCTGAACCAGAATTCTACTCAAATCCAGAAAACCATGGGATGGATTGCGGTCATCTTTGTGGTTGCTAATGCTGCCAGAGGCATTTTTACCTTAATCCAAGGTGTGGAACTACCCGTCTTTTCAGATGAAGTTGTACAAATCTATACAGGTTTGGTTTGGGCTGCGGTGGCGATTTGTTCTCCGTTAATATTTCTATTTGTCATCAAAGAAAAAGACAACATCAACTTGACAGAACTCAATGCCACCAAAAGCAAGTTTTTCCGCATTATCGGCCACGATTTAAAAGGTCCAATCGGACAGTTTATTGCCTTCTTTGATTTGATTGAAAACAATTACGACAAACTAAGTGATAAGGAGCTCAGAAAGTATTTAAAAGCCATGAAAGACTCCTCGGAACGAAGTTATAAATTGTTAGAAAACTTATTGGATTGGGCACGATCACAAACAGGCGCCATCCGATTTAAACCCTCCCAGCTCAACATCCGAGAATTGATCGAGGAGAACACCAATTTATTACACCGTCAATCAGAAGTAAAGAACATTCGCATTAATACTTCCAACATTAAAGATGGGACTTTCACGGGTGACCGGAATATGGTGAACACCATCATTCGGAACCTAGTTTCCAATGCCATCAAATTCACACATGAAGGTGGTGAAGTAACCATAAGCAATGAATTTCATGAGGGTAATGTTACCATTTCTGTTGAAGACAATGGTATTGGAATCAGAGAAAGTGATTTGCCGAAGCTCTTTAAGATTGATGGTGGACTCAATACAGAAGGCACCAATAACGAACAGGGGACGGGATTAGGACTAATCTTGTGCAAGGAATTTATTGATCAACATCACGGAGAAATCAAAGCGATAAGTACTGCTGGGTTGGGGTCTTTGTTTCAATTTTCAATTCCCCTTCAAGCAGCATCTTGATTCAATGAACCATGATCATTGATAACTGATCATTGTTCATTAAATGATGGTAGGATCGGATATCCTGACAAAGCTCCGCTTTGAAAATAACACAAACAAAAAAATGCTCAAGCAAGCTTGGCGTTCCAATAATTCATTAATCTAATAACTGAATGATTTAA
>DKQS01000006.1:0-417540 GCA_002471825.1 Flavobacteriaceae bacterium UBA7302
TGGTGCTGCCATTGAGGTGATAAGCAATACTCAAATCCGATATACACCAACAGCCACATTCTCAGGTACGGATACGTTTACATATGTAATCACTGACGAAGATGGAGAAGCAGATTCTGCTACTGTAACAGTGACTGTATCAGGTACAGGTGGAGGAGGTGCTACAACACCTACAGCAGTTGATGATAGTGATTCTGTAAATCAGAATTCTTCATCAAATACAATTGATGTATTGAACAATGATACAATCGGATCAGACGGATACATTGCTGGACATGGCTTACGTCTTCAAGGTGGATTGACTCAGAGATTTACCGACAATGGTGGTTTCCTTGAAGTAAATGACAATGGAACTGCGAATGACGCTTCTGATGATACAATTGAATATACACCAGTAAACGGATTTAGTGGTACAGAAACATTTGTTTATACCATTACTGATGGAACTGGAGATGCTTCAACGGCCACAGTAACTGTAACAGTAAATGCGATTCCAAAAGTGAAAACTAGTAATGGAATTAGCAACGTCACAAATGGCTTTACTGTATATCCAAATCCGTCTAGAGGATTTGTAAATACCAACATCCTTTCAAATTCAAACACACAAGCCAACTTGTATGTGGTAGATGTGACAGGTAAAGTAGTATTCCAAAAAGGACTGACCTTATCACAAGGATCAAATAAAGTACAGTTCAACTTAACACGTGTAACTGGAGTGTTATTTGTGAAAGTTGTAAGCAATACAGAAAACTACGGAACGCAAAAGGTTATTTTCGAATAATTCTATAGGATCCCTCAATTTAAAGAAAGCAGCTATTAATCATAGCTGCTTTTTTTTATTGTTTGAATCTTTACATTACGAGAATACGAAGGGTATGTTTTAATTGAATTTAGTTCAAAACTCCCCTTTCTTCTTAATTTTTTCGTTTTACGCTTTTACTTAAGGACTGCTGTTAACATAGGTTAATAGAATTTTTGATTTAGAGCACGGTTTTTTTATTTATGAAGACGGTATTATTTTCTTAAATATTTGATAGATAGAGTTTTACCTGTACTTCTTAGTGCTTATTGTTTAATTTTAAACAATGTTAATAACTTTGCTTTTTTATGACTTATTTTCATTAAGTTTGTTTCTCCCTAACAAAATAACACAATTTTTTCCCTAAAGTAGGGCTCTCCCTAGAGTTCAAACAGTCGCGATTACAACCTTCAAAAATGAGGGGTTGATAGTCGTGAAAATGTTTTTTTGATATAACCGAACTTATATATAATGAAGAAAATTACTTTTTTAATCTGTGCTATTTTATATAGCTACTTAGGACACTCTATTCCCCAGAGTTACACTAGTGGAGCTATGTTATTTGAAGAAACCGCAGGTTCATACTCCACGGTTACTGGATATCCTTGGAATGTGGCTACAACCACAAATGGACTCTCATTTACAATCGAGCATTGGATAAAATTCAATGATAATCTAGGGACTAATGTAGCATACATCAATACAATTGGATATGACGATAACAATAGTTTCATTGAGATTGTGGATGATGGAGTAGTATACTATAGAGCTTCGGGTTTAAATAAAGCTAGAACAGTTGCAGGTAGTTTTCCAAATGATGGCCAATATCATCATGTAGCAATCGTATATGACGAAAGTTTGACTTCTGGAAGTCGTCATAGTATTTATATCGATGGTGTTTCCGTAGCCTTACAATCGCAACCAGATTTAACAACCGCAATCCCTGACCAAGGAGCAGGTAATACCTTTAATATTGGTAGAACTACTACCAATCCTTTTTATTCATTGGATGGAGAAATAGATGAATTACGATTTTGGAGCGATGTTCGAACACCTTCAGAAATTACTTCTAATATGCATTCTTCATTAATTGGAACTGAACAAGGATTAGTCGCTTATTACAACTATGAAGAAGGTAGTGGTACCACTGCTGCAGATGTTACTGGCAATGGTTTTAATTCAACTTTGATTAATACAACAAATGCAAATTGGGTCACAAGATCAGGTAATTCTGTAGATACTACAGCACCAGTTATCACCTTAACGGGAGATGCCACCGTGAATATTGAAATAGGATCAACATACAATGATGCTGGGGCTACAGCCAATGACGATACAGATGGCGATATTACCGGAAATATTAATACTGTAAACCCCGTGAACACTTCTGTAGCAGCGACGTATACAGTTACTTACAATGTATCCGATGCAGCTGGGAATGCAGCTACTGAGGTCACAAGAACGGTAAATGTAATTGATGTAGCTCTTTCGGGCACACCAACGAATGCGAGTTGTTCGGACGCAACAGATGGAAGTGTAGCTTTAACTCCTTCTGGAGGAACTGCACCATATGTTTATGGAGAGACTTTATATCAAGATACTTTTGCGGGAACAATAAATTCTGGTAACTATACTGCTACTACTATGACCAATGGGTCTTCTGGTAATGATGAATTACAGATAACGGCCACTAGTGGATGGAACTCAAGATATGTCACCAATCAGAACTTCACTAGAGAGGCTTATTTGACATTTGAAGGAAGTGTATTTATCCCATATGATCTTAATAAATTGGTAATGATCGGATTTCATGATCCGACGGCCAACGAAACTTCTTCTGTTTCCCATGGAATCTTTTTCGACGATAATGGAACGACATCTCCGGTAAGTGTTACTGCAAGAGCTGGAACAGCGGGTGGATTTAATTTTCCAACTACCTCATATGTTAATAATCAAAGTCCAGGAAAATGGTTTGATGTTAAAATAACCTTGGGAGCAACTCAAGGGGCGACATATTATGTGAAAGAATCAGGTGAAGCGAATTATACAAATTCAGTATATGTAGCTAATGGGAATTTAACAACCTTTAAAGTAGGTGTTGCAGCTTCTACGCCTTCATCAGGTACAGTCACATATACACTGCATAAAAACTGGAGAGTTTACAAAGATGTGCCTACTTCAGGTTTAGGCGTTGGATCTTACACTTACCACGTGACGGATGCCAATGGATTTACTGAGCAAGTCTCAGTAAGTATAGCGAATGGAGATACAACAGATCCTGGAGTAACAATTACTAATGGTTCGCCAACTACCCATGAAGCTTACACTACATATAACGATGCCGGAGCAACAGCAACCGATAATTGTTCATCTGGTGCAACGATTACAAACACAGTAAATAATGTGCCTGCTAATCCTGCTCCAGGAAACTATACCGTTGTTTACACAGCTACAGATACAAATGGAAATACTTCTACGGGGACTCGAAACGTGACAGTTACAGACACAACTGCACCAAGTTTGTCATCAATTTCCATGGTATCGAATAACTCAAATACCAGCCAAGCTGACCTTAATGATGAAATTACTTTGAGTTTTACAGCAAGTGAGGTGATTAATACGCCAACAGTTGTGATTGCTGGTGAAACGGCTACCGTAAGTCATCAAGGTGGAAATGTATGGAATGCTACCATTACCGTAGATTCAGATACAACGGAAGGGGATGCTTCCTTCACAATTTCAAATATAACAGACGGGACGAATAGTGCTTCGGATGTGACTGCATTATCGAATGGGAATAGCCCGGTAGATATTGATAGAACTTCACCTTCAGCACCTTCAGTGGCTCCAGACTTAATAGCGAGTTCTGATACAGGTAGAGAAGATGATGACAATCTAACAAAAGACAATACACCAACATTTACTATCAGCGGGTTTACAGCTGAACCAGGAGATGTTGTAAAAATTTATGATGGAGGAACTTCAGGAACATTGCTTGCTACAAGTGCTGCCTTAACAGGTGGTGAAACTTCTGTTGATATTACTTCCTCAACGTTATCTGATGGTAATTCGTTTTCTATTACTACAACGATTACAGATAACTTCAACAGAGAATCCGCAGAGAGTACGGCATTTACGGCCTTAGTTGTGGATACGGAAGCGCCAACTGCTACATTTGTTTCAGTTGGATTAAACGTGGGATCCTATCCTGTGAACAATACGATGCGAGAAGTAAACGCACAAGATAAAGGTTTCCAATTGGCCATTCAGTTTAGTGAAACCATGGATCATTGGAATGCAAATTTCCCAACATTAACATATACTCCAGATGGATCGACTCCTGTAGGAAGTCAAGACCCAACAACTGGATTTACAACTGGAAATGGTATACCAAACAGTCTCTTTTATTTTAGAAGTGATCCTGTTGACAATAATACTGAGTTCGATGATATCGATATTCAAGTTTCTGGATCAACAGACTATGCTGGAAACGTGATGACAACAGTTACTTTTACCGATGCTTTTTCTATCGATATGATAGGACCTTCTGGCGATGAAAATACGGTTTTAGCGTCTTCTAAAAGCGCTCAGGGAGGAGCGACCATTACTTTAGATGCTAATGTACCAGCTGGCGAAACAGCATGGTTGGTTCCATCAGGAAGTACAATTAATCAATTGTTTAGTTTTACAGCTAACGGTTCTACGATTACTTCTTCGGCGGTAGGAGGAAATACCATCACGGCCCCAACAACATCAGGAACTTATCAGTTATATGTTTTAGACGATGTTCATAATTTCACATCACCAGCAACAGCTACAATAAGTGTTGATAATACGAATCCAAGTGCCGTTGCACAAAACCTTACCATTCAATTAGATTCGAATGGAGATGCTTCCATTACAGGAGCACAAGTTAATAATGGATCTACTGATAATTCAGGAGGTACCTTAACCTATTCGGTATCTCCAGATTCATTTACATGCGCGAACTTGGGTGCGAATACAGTTACCTTAACAGTAACTGACCCGGCAGGAAATACTGATACAGCGACTGCAACAGTAACCGTAGAAGACGATGAAGATCCTGTAATTACAATTACAAACGGGAATGTAACCCATGAAGCTTATACGACCTATACTGATGCAGGAGCAACAGTTTCGGATAATTGTTCAGCAAGCATCACAAATACTGTAAATAATGTTCCTACTAATGTGTCTCTATTACATCCAGGTATTTATACTGTGGTTTACACTGCTACGGATGCAGGAAATAATGTTGTGACGGCTACAAGAACGGTAACGGTGGTTGATACGACTGATCCAGTTGCAGTAGCACAAGATGTTACAGTCCAATTGGATGCAAGTGGAAATGCATCAATTACTGCCACGCAGATTAACAACGGGTCCAGTGATAATTCAAATGGAAATTTAACCTATGCAGTATCACCAAATACTTTTGATTGTGGAAATGTAGGTCAAGATTGTGGCGCCAACAGTTTAAATTTTGATGGTACTACCTATGCTGGAAATGCTAATGGACCAAATATTACGAATATATCCGATTCTGGATTTACTCTGGAAGCTTGGGTAAAACCAACTTCATTGGGTGGAGTGAATTCAGTTATCCGCAAAGATGGGGATTACAATCTATACTTTAATGGAGGAGTTCTAACTGCTGATGTTTGGAATGGCTCGAGTTTCCTGACCCGAGTTATTAATACAGGTCCTAGTCCCGCACTTAACACATGGTCACATATTGCCTTTGTTTGGAATGGAGCCGCTGGAGTATTTTATATAAACGGAACACAATACGCGGGTAATTTATCACCCTTCGGAACACAAGCAGCTACAAATAATCCTTTTGAAATTGGTCAGTCAACCACCTTTGTACAAAATTTTGTAGGAAATATTGATGATGTGCGTCTTTGGTCAACACAACGAACATCGACCGAAATTAATGACAACTATGCGAAATGTCTTTCTGGAAGCGAAACAGGGCTACAGATTTATTTTAAAACTCTTGCGGGTAGTGGATCCGTTTTAAGAGATTTCTCTCCTAATGGTTATGATGCTACCATTTATGGGGCAAATTGGAGTGTAGATGCACCACCATTAATTGGCGTTTCAAATGTGGTAACCTTAACAGTTACTGATCCTTCCGGAAATACTGATACAGCTACGGCGACTGTTACTGTTGAAGACAATATCAATCCAACGATCACCTTAAATGGTGACGCTAATATGACGGTGATTATGCCAGGTACTTTTACAGATCCTGGTGCAACACCAGCGGATAATTGTTATGCTACCGTTCAAGTATCCGGTACTGTTGACACGAATACTCCTGGTACTTATGTATTAACGTACACCGCGGTTGATGGTTCAGGAAATCAATCTACCCCAGTTACTAGAAGTGTGTTTGTAAACGGATTACCAACGGCATCTGATGATACAGTTACTGTTGATGAAGATGATGTAGAATATGTGATCAACGTTATGAATAACGATGATTATGGTCCTGATGGAGCTGGTTTTATCTCAATAACCACAGCTTCTACAAATGGAACAGCTGTAGTAGATGGTAATACGATTAAATACACGCCAACGGCAAGAGCTACTTCTGACAGCTTAATCTATACAGTTGAAGACTCTAATGGAGACACGGTTTCTGCTACCGTAAACATTACCATCAACAGACTTCCTTCTGGTACCGATAGTAGTTTTACCGTTGAAGAAGACAGTACTAGTAACGATTTAAACACCATTGCTAATAACGACTTTGACCTAGATGGTCCAGGTAGTGTTGATTTAATCAGCGGAACAACTTCTCAAGGTGGAACGGTATCTATAAATCAAAACGGAACTGCAAATGATGTTACCGATGATACCTTTACTTATACACCGGTTGTTCAGTTTGTAGGAACCGATACTTTCCAATATACGATTACAGATGGAAATGGCGATACTTCAAGTGCTATAACTGTTACAATCGATGTAGTGGCAGTGGTACCAGTAGCGGCCAATGATAATCCAACAATTAAAGAGGATTATACCAATCAAGTACTAAATATCTTGGCCAATGATACTTTCAGAGATACCACTACGGATGATTTAGTATCCTTTACTATTTCTGGAGCTACGGCTTCTCAAGGTGGAGCGATTTCAATAAATACAAATGGAACAACGGATCCGGCTGACGATACCGTAATTTATACTCCGGTGACTCAATTTGTTGGACAAGAGACTTTTACCTATACCTTAACTGATGCCAATGGAGATTCGGATACAGGTACCGTAACCATTGATGTTGTTCCAGTAATTCCGCAACCTAAGGATGATAACTTTACCGTGAATCAGGATACGGAAAACCATGTTTTCAATCTATTTGCTGATAATGGAAACGGTGCTGATGGTTACGAGACCACTAGTCCAGATACGCTAATTTCATTTACCATAAGCGGTACCAACACTACGGCTAATGGAACCTTAATTTTGAATGATCAAGGAACTCCAGAACCTTGGGATGACACAGTGACTTATTCACCGAGAGCAACCTATAATGGAAATGATAGTTTTACCTATACCTTATTGGATGAGAATGGTGATTCGGCTTCAGCAACCGTAAATATTATAGTACGTCCGATCGTACCAGTACCAGTGGATGATACAGCAACCGCAACTAAGAATAGTTCAAACAACATCATCAATGTACTCGACAATGACGACTTCGGAGGGAATGGACCAAACACAACACATCCATTAACCTTTAGAAATGGAAGCTTAACAAGTGCTAGTGATGAAGGTGGAACATTAATTATTAGTCCGAACGGCACCCCAGGTGATTTAACGGATGATGTGATTCTATACACTCCGAGGGCTGACTTTACAGGTGTGGATACCTTTAAATACATCATCACCGATGTTGATGGTGATGCTGGTGAAGCAACCGTAACAATAACCGTTAGTGCGGGAAGTGGAGGAATGGCCACACCTACTGCAACTGATGACACAGCAACCTTTAATGCGAATAGTACAGAAAATGCAGTGAATGTGCTTGCCAATGACCAACCAGGATTGGATGGTTACATCGACAACGGACTTACTATGTTGAACGGTACTTCTTCAGGAGCAACTGCTCAAGGAGGTAGCGTAACGGTAGACAATAAAAATACGAATGACACCACAGATGATGTGATCACCTATACACCGGCTGCTGGTTATACAGGAACAGATACCTTCCAGTATACCATCACTGATGCTAGTGGAGATGCTTCAACAGCTACAGTAAACATTACTGTAAATGCTGTAACAGATGTTCCCAATGCGGTAGATGATACCAAGGAAGTGGATCAAAATAGTTCGAACAATTCCATTACTATTTTAACAAATGATAGTGCTGGTACGGACGGATTGAGCTCCATTACTTTATCTGCTACCACTGCAGGAGGAACGATCTCAATAAATGATAATTCCACTCCAGTTGATTTAACCGATGACACGGTAAATTATACACCTGCTACTGATTATGTAGGTCAAGATTCCTTTACCTATACCTTAGAAGATAGCAATGGAGATACCTCAACAGCTACTGTTGTGGTGACGGTATTACCAGTTACGCCTACCAATGGTACACCATCGGCGGTAGATGATACAGCATCAGCTACTCAAGGAGGCGGAACCATTACTATTGATGTATTAGACAACGATAACTACGGATCAGATGGACCGAATGCAACGCATCAATTAACGTTCACTAATGGTGCAATTAAAAATGCGAGTGCAAATGGTGCTCATATCGAAGTAGTGAACAATAAAATCGAATATACTCCAACAGGAACCTTTACGGGTACAGATACCTTTACTTATGTGATTACTGATGGTAGTGGAGATGCTGATAGAGCAGATGTTGTGGTAACCATCACAGCAGGAGCAGGCGGATTGGCCACTCCAACAGCCAATGATGACTCAACAACAACCAATGCTGACTCAGGGGTAAAAGTGATTGACGTACTAGCCAACGATACCCCAGGTATAGATGGTTATGCTGATGGCGGACTGACCATGACCAATGGTACACTAAACAGTGCTAGTGCCAATGGCGGAGCGATTAGTGTAGATCAGAAAGGAACTTCTGATACTACGGATGATGTATTTAACTATACACCACCCGCTGGCTTTACAGGAACCGATACCTTCCAGTATACCATTACTGATGATAGTGGAGATGCAGATACAGCAACAGTAACCGTTGTAGTATCAGCCATCACTGATGCTCCAAACGCAGTGGATGATGCTGAAACAGTAACAACTGATGTAGCTACTTCTATCGATGTATTAGACAATGATAGCTACGGTACTGATAACGCTGCTGCTGTTGATCCATTAACCGTATCAGGTACCACTACTGAAGGAGGAACAACCTCTGTGGTAGCGAACCAAGTAGTGTATACCTCGCCAAGCGGCTTCTCTGGAGTAGATACCTTTACCTATACCATTACTGATGGTAGTGGAGATACTGATACTGCTACAGTGACTGTAACGGTAAGTGCTACACCCGTGAACAACGGTACACCAACGGCCAATGACGATTCTGCCAATGCAACGCAAGCCGGTAGTGTAGTAACCATCGATGTGTTAGACAACGATGATTATGGTTCTGACGGACCAAATGCAACACACCAGTTGACCTTTAAAAACGGAGCTACAGTAAACGCTAGTACCAATGGTGCTCAGATTGCTGTGGTAAACAACCAAATCGAATACACACCAACGGCTAGCTTCTCAGGAACGGATACCTTTGAGTATATCATTACTGATGGTAGTGGTGATGCTGACAGAGCTACAGTAACTGTAACAGTTGCTTCAAGCGGAAGCGGTGGTGGAAGTGGAGGAGGATCTACGAATCCTGTAGCAACCAATGATACAGAAACAGTAGATAAAGATTCTTCTACCAATACCATCGATGTATTGGCTAATGATCAGATTGGTTCGGCTGGATTTATTGCCGGACACGGATTGCGTCTACAAGGCGGACTGAGTGAGCGATACACTGACCAAGGTGGATTCTTACGAGTGAATGAAAACGGAACGCCAAATGATGCTACGGATGATACCATTGAGTATACACCAGCACCAGGTTATAGCGGAGCGGATTCATTTAGCTATACCATCACCAATGGAGACGGAATCTCAGCGACGGCTACGGTAAGCATTACAGTACAAGTTCCAAGAACTTCCTCAACAGAAGGTCAGAGCTTTAGCAATAGCTTTACGGTTTATCCAAACCCATCGAAGGGATATGTAAAAACAACGGTTGAGAGCGCTACTTCAGGCAAAGCTACTGTGTACTTAGTAGACACAGTTGGTAAGATCATTTACAAGTCTGAGGTGAACTTAATTGAAGGAAATAACAACCTAGAATTTGATTTTAGAGTTAGCACGGGAGTGATGTACTTAAAAATCATAGGCAGTACAAATTACGGTACCAAGAAGATCATTTTCGAATAGTCTTTGAAGTACCTACTTAGAGAGAAGGAAAAAGCAGTTATTGAAAAATAACTGCTTTTTTTATGAATCTATATGATTTAGGACTTCTAGTAGTATATCACACCCCTCTTGAAGTTCTTCTATAGAGATGGTGAGGGGAGGTGTTAATCGGGCTGCTTTTTTTTCGAAGAGCAGGAAGAAAAGGATCAACCCTTTTTTCAAAGATTCCAAAACGACTCTTTGCGTAATTTCTGGAGTTTTAAAAATAAGCGCAAGCATTAATCCTTTACCCCTAATTTCTTTGATTAATGGATGTTTCAGAGTGTCTCTGAGAAACTTTTCTTTAGTCAAAGTTTCTTCCATTAGTTTGGAACTCAGAATTTCTTTTGCAGTTGCCAATCCAGCTGCGGCAATCACAGGATGACCAGCGAAGGTGGAAATATGGCCTAGTGTCGGATTTTCCTTTAAGAGATTCATATGAGCATGGGATGAAATGAAAGCCCCAATCGGCAAACCGCCCCCCAATCCTTTACCTGTGATGATGATATCCGGAATCACGTTGTAGTTGTCAAAACCCCAAAATTTCCCGGTTCTTCCAATGCCAGTTTGAATTTCATCCAGAATCAATAAGGCACCAACTTCTTTACAACGCTCGCTGACCTTCTTCAAATAATTATTGGTAGGTTCGATAAATCCAGCACCTCCTTGAATGGTTTCTAATATTACGGCTGCCGTTTTCTCGGTGATTTGATTCAAACAGTATTCACAATTAAATGCAATGAACTTCACACCTGGAATTAAAGGTCGAAAGGCTCTGTTCTGTTGTTCGGCACCAGAAACACTCATAGCACCCTGTGTATTTCCGTGATAGGAATTTTTGGCACTTATAATTTCCATTCTTCCTGTAGCTCTTTTGGCTAGTTTTAAAGCACCTTCCGTAGCTTCTGTGCCAGAATTAGTCAGGTAAATGCTTGATAATGATTCGGGAAGGGTAGCGGCTAACAGCTTGCAAAGTTCCACCTGAGGTTTTTGGATAAATTCCCCATAGACCATCACATGGGTATGCTTTTGTAATTGGTCGATAATAGCCTTTTCTACTTTTGGATGACCGTGCCCTAGACTGTTGGCGGAAACACCAGCAACGAAGTCCAAATATTTTTTTCCAGAGGTATCGTAGATATAACTTCCTTTCGCATGAGAAATCTCAAGTGCTAAAGGATAAGGTGTGGTTTGTCCTTGGTACTTGAAAAAATCATTTTTTAGATCCATTAGGAAGTTTTAATTGTTTCTTAGCTCCTTTTGGTACTAACAATTTATCGTTCAGTATGGCCTTCTGGTCAATTGATTTTTTCGGTACTTTTGGCTTTTCTGGATTCGGATTGGAATCTTTTATAAAAATGTCTTCTTTGCTTTTCGGTTGCTCATTCTCCCTCCAAATAAAACCCCTCAATCGCTTGATATCCTCCGGTAGCATAGAGGGAGGATAGGTTTTTCCGTCCGATTTTTTTAAATATTTGATGGTTTCAATCTCTCCATCATCTAGGATAAATTCAATATTACTGGAAATCTCTTTGGTAATAGTTTCCAATTCCTTGGTTTCCTCATTTCGGTTGTAATAAACAGATTCGGCATTTCCTTTCACCAAAAGAAATCGCAATTTATTTTTCTCAAACTTACCGAACATGTTACGTCCCTTTATTTGGTTGTAATTGTTTTCGTCCATGGAATCTTTCGAAATGATGAAAGCATTGTTCAATACTTTTAAAGAGTCTAGCTTTTCAGTTTCTACATCAGAAATTAAGTGAATAGTATCTCCTGTAATTTGGTTTTCTTCGGACCAAAGCACTGGATTTCGAAACATTCGGGTAAGCCCTGTAGCTTCATTGGTGTGTACGGAATCACATTTCCCTTGTAAATCCGATTTAAATATTTTCACATTGTGATAAGTTCTGATAATTCGTTCTTCTGATTTACCAGTGACTAGCAAGGTATCACCATGTACAAACATCGAGTCCTTGTCAATTATGGAAATAGCAACCGCTTTTTTGACGATAAATAGCGAATCTTTTTCTTCAAATACTTCGGCATAATTACCTCTAGTGATAAAATTCTGTAGGGTATCAATTACTTCGATATTGTTGGTTGCAGAAGCAAATCCACGGTTTTTATCATAATACAAACTGTCGCCTTCAATCGTCCTTTCTTTCAAATACAGCTTGGCATTTTTTACAAAGTGAGAAATGTCTGTTTTCGTATTATAGAATCCACGTTCACAATAAATTTTATTACGATTTTGTTTATTGGTGATCGTTGAAGGTCCGTATAAATAGGCCAAACCGGTATCCGTATAATAATCCAAATAATTGGATTCCAAGTTGTGTTCGGGGTTTACCACGGTAACCTTGTTGGTAGCCGTAAATTTCTTATTTTCAAGATAATAGTTCCCAATTTTACTGTTCAAAGTATTGGTTTCATCCCGAATGGTTCCGTAAGACTGATAGTATAATTTTTGATTGATGCGGTCAAACTGCAGGGTGTCTGTGGTTAGCGTCATCGATGGATCTTTCAAGACCACATTCCCCCATGATAATGCCTGTTTGGTATTGGCATCGTAATCTGCATAATCACTCGTTTGTCTGATCGTATCTCCTTGTACCATCACAACTCGTCCGATGGCTTTAAAGAAGTTTAGTTTTTTAAAGTACAAGGCTTGTTGACAAGTGAGGGTTGCTCCTTCATGGAACATGCGAACATTGCCCAATAAAATGGTTGCACCTGGAAACTTCTTTTCATCCACCTCCTGGAACTCAGATTCATATTTGATCTTTTTGTCCTGGGCATCGATGCCAAAAGCAATAAAAAATAAAAAAATGGTAACAAAAAAGCCTTTCACTACTTTTGATTTCTTCCAAAAATAAAGAAAAGGTTTTTCCAAGATTCTTAATGTTTGATTAAAACTATCGAAGGATAGTCTGTTTTCTATCCGGACCAACAGAAACGATTTTTACTGGAACTCCGGTTTCTTTTTCGATAAATTCAATGTATTGCATGAGGTTTTCAGGCAATTCTTCTTTCGAGGTCATTTTGGTTAAATCTGCCTTCCAGCCCTTGAACTCCGTGTAGTTGACACTTACATTTACAGGTTCAATATTGTAGGGTAGGTGAGCAATCTCTTCACCCTTGTAATTGTAAGAAGTACAAACTTTGATTTTGCTGAATCCCGATAAAACATCGGCCTTCATCATCATCAATTGCGTAACCCCGTTTACTTGGATGGCATATTTTAATGCTACCAAATCCAACCAACCACATCGTCTTGGTCTTCCAGTTGTAGCTCCAAACTCATGACCCACACGGCCCATAGTTTCTCCATCCTCATCGAATAACTCTGTAGGAAATGGCCCTGAACCCACTCGAGTGGTATAGGCTTTAAAAATTCCGAAAACATCACCAATTCTGTTTGGTGCAATACCCAATCCGGTACAAGCTCCAGCCGCTGTTGTATTGGAAGAAGTTACATAAGGATAGGTTCCGAAGTCGATATCCAACAAGGATCCTTGAGCGCCCTCAGCAAGAATCGTCTTTTTCTCTTTGATCGCATTGTTCAGGTATTCCTCACTATCAATAAACTCTAAGGTTTTTAACTTATCGATTCCCTCACAGAATTCAGCTTCTAACTCTTCCAAGTTATACTCGATCTGAACATCAAAAAAATCTAACATTTTGATGTGTTTGGCCGTAAGAGCGTTGTACTTTTCTTTCCAATTGTCCAATTCCAAGTCGCCCACACGAATTCCGTTACGGCCTGTTTTATCCATGTAGGTCGGACCAATTCCTTTTAAGGTCGATCCAATTTTCGCCTTTCCTTTGGAAGTTTCGGAAGCAGCATCCAACAATCTATGAGTAGGAAGAATGATGTGCGCTTTTCTAGAAATTAAAAGCTTATCGGTATAATTAACATCGTGCTGATCTAGATTCTCCAATTCTTTTTTGAAAATCACAGGATCAATCACAACTCCGTTTCCAACAACATTTTTGGTGTTTTCATGAAAAATTCCGGAAGGAATGGTGTGTAATACATGCTTATTGCCATCAAAAATAAGGGTATGCCCAGCGTTTGGTCCACCTTGAAATCTTGCAATAATATCATAGTTTTTGGTGAGGACATCAACAATTTTTCCTTTGCCTTCATCTCCCCATTGCAATCCGAGTAATAAATTTACTGCCATTAAATGTTGTTCTTGAAATTAGTCTGTTTTCTTTTTGGTTCCGTAGAAATAGAGCGAGTGGTTGTGAATGTCAATGTCAAAAATTTCCTCGATGGTCTTTTTGATGGTTTGAATCCTTGGATCACAAAATTCTTTTACTTCGCCTGAATCCGTGAAAATTACATGATCGTGGTTTTTATCGAAGTAGCTTTTTTCGTAACGAGCCATAGAATCTCCATCGAATTGATGTTTTCTTACCAATCCACAATCCAACAGTAGGTCGATGGTATTGTAGAGGGTAGCACGACTCACTCGGTAGTTTTTGTTTTTCATCTTGATGTAAAGTGACTCCACATCAAAATGTTCTTCGGCATCGTAAATTTCTTGAAGTATCGCATATCGCTCAGGTGTTTTTCGGTGCTTGTTGTCCTCTAAATACTGAGTAAACACGTTTTTAACAATTTCCTGATTCTCTAATAAAGTACTCATACTTGACGCTCTAAAGTTGCTACAAATTTACAGTTATTTCTTCTTTAAATAAAACTCCGAAAAAAAGATATTTACAAAGTATTCACACGTTCTACCTTTTCTACACCCTCTATGCGTTTTACGCTGTTTATGAGGCGATTAAGTTGTGAACTGTTCTGCACACTCAGTGAAACTTTACCATCAAATACCCCTTCATTTGCGGCAATGTTAATACTGTGGATGAAAACCTGTTTGTAATTGGAAATAATTCGGGTTAATTGATTCACAATTCCAGATTTGTCAACCCCACTGACCTTCAAGATGATTTTGAAATCTTGTTTTGTAGAATCAATCCATTTGGCCTTTAAAATTCGATAGGCATAGTTGGATTGCAGGGAAATAGCGTTTGGACAATTGATCTTGTGAACCTTTATTCCGTCGTTGATGGTTAAAAATCCGAATACTTTGTCTCCGGCAATAGGATTACAACATTTTGACAGTTTGTAGTCCAATCTTTCTTCGTCAACTCCAAAAACGAGCGAGTCAAATTTTGTAGTAACCTCTTCTGTGTTGACAAATTCTTTAGACGGTCCCCTTCTTAGTTTTGTTTTGAAGAAATTTAAGATTCGACTATTTCTTTGTGTTACGAAGGATTTTAATTGCTTGTTGTCGATAGCACCATTCCCCATTCGGTAAAACAAATCGAAACTAGTTTTCAAATTGAAATAGTTTACCAATTCGTTTACTATTTTTTCGTTGAAGGTAATTTTAAGATGTCGAAGTTTCCTTTGTAAAATAGCTTTTCCTTCGTCGGCAATGAGTTTCTCTTCTTCTCTAAGTGCTGCCTTGATTTTTGTTTTGGCTCTCGCGGTAATCACAAAGTCCAACCACCTCGAGTTCGGTTTATTGGTATTGCTGGTAAATACTTCAACTTGGTCGCCCGATTTTAGTTGGAAACTTAACGGAACCAATTTTCCATTGACTTTGGCTCCTCTGCATTTTAATCCTACATCGGTATGTATGGAAAAGGCAAAATCCAATGCCGAAGCTCCTTTTGGAAGGGATTTGATATCCCCTAGAGGTGTAAACACAAAAATCTCCTTGGCATAAAGGTTTAGCTTAAAATCCTCTACAAAATCCACAGCATTGGAATTCTGACTTTCTAGCGTCTCCTTTAATCGATTGAGCCAAATTTCGAGTCCGCTTTCATTGTCTTCACCCTGCTTATATTTCACATGGGCAGCATAACCTTTTTCAGCAATTTCGTTCATGCGTTCAGATCGTATCTGAACTTCTACCCATTTTCCATCCGGACCAATTACTGTGATGTGTAGCGCTTCATAGCCCGTCGATTTCGGCTGTGAAATCCAATCTCTTAAACGAGAGGGATTCGGTTTGAAATAATCGGTAACGATAGAGTAGATCTTCCAAGCTTGAAATTTTTCATCTTGCTTCTTCGGATTGTAAATAATCCGAATGGCAAACTTATCGTACACCTCGTCAAAGGTGACATTCTGTTTGCGCATTTTTGAACGAATGGAAAAGATGGATTTAAAGCGACCTTTGATCTCACATTTGATATTTTCTTTATCAAGTCCTTTTTTCAAGATGGTTGTGAAACGTTCTAGGTATTCGTCTTTTTCCTTGTGACTCTCTTCAATCTTTTGAAGAATATCGTTATAAACTTCTGGTTCTGTATACTTTAGTCCGAGATCCTCTAATTCAGTTTTAATGTTGTACAACCCCAATCGATGTGCCAGTGGCGCATAGATGTACAAGGTTTCCGAAGCAATTTTCAGCTGCTTGTGCTCAGGCATCGCATTCATGGTTTGCATGTTGTGCAAACGATCCGCAATTTTTATCAAGATCACACGAACGTCATCATGAAGCGTTAATAGCATTTTTCGGAAATTCTCCGCTTGTATGGAGGCGTTTGATTCCTTGTTAAGCTTTGAGATTTTGGTAAGTCCGCTAACAATTTTGGCAATTTTCTCCCCAAAGAGTTGCTCCATGTCATCGATGGTGTAGGAAGTATCTTCCACAACGTCGTGGAGAAGGGCAGAAGCGATTGAAACAGCACCTAACCCAATTTCATTGGCAACAATTTTAGCAACGGCAATTGGATGGTAAATATACGGCTCGCCTGTCTTGCGACGCTGTTCGGAGTGTGCGTCAACAGCAACTTCAAAGGCCTTTCGAATGAGGTTTTTGTCCTCTTTGGTCAATACCTCATAGGTTCCTTTAAGGAGGTCTTTATAGCGATTTGCTATCTCCTTGTTTTCTTCTTCTATGGTTGCGGTATATTGCATCAAAGGGGATCTTCTTATTGTAAAGTGAAGTTAAGGATTACACTTTTAATTAACAAGTGATTTTCGATTAACTAAATGCCTATTTTAATTTCTGTTGGATCATCCAGCTGATTAGGACAACTCCGATCGATACCACGAATAAAAAGCTCCAGGGTGCATAGTTGTGGTAAGAAGAATTAACCAAAAGGAAATAAATGGCCAAATTTAAAATGGAAAGGATGACAAATCCATTCACCAACAAATGAATTGGATATTCTTGTTTCTTTTCTTCTGGTAGGAATTTGTAGCCCGCAATAAGGTTCGGATTGTATTTCACCAATAAAGCAAAAAGGATTAATAGTATACTGATGCCAATATTGATAATACCCATTTCTACTTTACTTATCTAGATTCAATATTCTGTTGTAGAGCGTTGGGTGTGAATAATTTACAAACACATAAGCAGGATGCGGAGTTAAATTGCTCAGGCTATTTTTAGAAAGTTTTTTTAAAGAGCTTACCAAGGGCTTTCCATCGAAAGTATGTTTGGCAAAATCATCAGCTTGATATTCAAATTTTCTAGATAAAACATTCATAAAGAGACTTGTAACTTCTGATATTGGTGAATAAAGAATCCCGAAGGCAATCAATCCGATGTGAAAACTTACCGTTTCTACACCAAGGGCATTGGATAGTAGGGGAGAACTAACCGTTAACGATAAAATATACAAGGTGAGACCCGTTAATGCCGTAGATAAAATAAGGTTGTAAATGATGTGATTTCTTTTGTAATGTCCTACTTCATGAGCCAACACGGCCACGATTTCTTCCTCTTCCAAATCATTGATCAGTGTATCATACAACGTGATTCTTTTTTGAGCTCCAAAACCAGAAAAATAGGCATTGGCCTTGGTTGATCTTTTAGATCCGTCAATCACAAAAATATTATCGAGTTTAAATCCGACTTTGCTTGCATAGTTTTGGATGGCATTCTTCAAAGAACCATCTTCCAATGGTGTTTGCTTATTAAAAATAGGAACAATCAGTTTTGCATAAAAGAAGTTCATGAAAACCGAAAAAACCGTAATCAATAACCATGTATACAACCAAAAATTGGTTGTGGTCAACTCATAAAACCAAACAATTAGTCCGAGGATAGTCCCACCAAGGATAATGGTCATCAACCAGCCTTTTAGTTTATCCAACCAGAAGGTTTTTTTCGTTGATTTGTTAAACCCGAATTTTTCTTCAATTACAAAAGTTCGATAATAGGAAAAGGGAGTAGTTAGAATATCCAATCCGATCATGATGATGCCGAAAAACAACAAGGTAATGACGATGGTATTGGAAGAAAATTGTCTTACAAACGCATCGACAAAGCGAAATCCATCAAATAACAAAAAACTCATGGTTATTAAAAAGGAAAAGGTCGCTGTGAGGGAGGAGAATTTGGCATTTGTCTTCTTGTAAGCCTGGGACTTTTGATAGGCTTCCTTCTCATAGATATCGCTCAATTCTTTGGGTAAGGAATCATTAAAACGCGAAACGTTCAGCCGATGAAGAAGGCGGTCAAATAAAAAGTTCATAGAAACAATAATGATGATCAGGTAAAATAGGCTTTCTGACGTCATTGATTATTTCATATTTTTTTGAGCATACATGGCAGCTCCTATAATTCCGGCATTGTTTCGAAATTTGGCCACCTTCACCTTCACGTCTGTTTTTAGGTACTTTTCGAAAGAATCATACTTTTTACTGATTCCTCCTCCCAAAATAATCAAACTAGGAGAAAAAACAAGCTTTGCATAGGCCAACAAAGAGTCGAAACGAATTGCCCATTCTTTCAGGCTCAAATCCTCTTTTTTTCTGATAGAATCCGCAGTATAGTATTCGATGATTTCTCCGTTTGTGTGAAGTAATTTCCCGATTTCAAGATTCGGAATAAGCTTGCCTTTGTAAAAAAGCCCAGAACCAATTCCAGTTCCGATAGTGATCACAATGGCAACTCCTTTTTCCTTTTTTCCCGATCCAAGACTCATTTCTGCCACTCCAGCAAGATCAGCGTCATTGCTTACATAAAAGGGTACTTTACATTCTTTACGGAATAACTTGTCTACCTTGACATGAAGCCATTCTTTACTAAGGTTTCCCGTATGAATACACTGGCCATTGACAATGGTAGTCGGAAAACTACATCCCACAGCCTCGGTCCATTCAAAATGATCAACCATCTGTTTGACTACTTTGGCAACAGCATCTGGTGTTGAAGGTTTTGGTGTCGGAATCCGATGTCTTTCCGTTAATAATTCTCCAGTTTTGGTATCTACTATGGCTCCTTTGATGCCTGAACCTCCAATGTCTATGCCTAATGTTTTCATGTATTATTTAAAATTTCGTTGTCTTTTCGCTTCAAAAATAAGAATTGCGGCAGAAACAGAAACATTCATAGAGTCAATGCTTCCTGCCATGGGAATGTTGATGTTTTGCTTGCTTGCAGTTCGCCATAAATCCGACAAGCCATGAGCTTCAGATCCTACTGCGATAGCTGTAGAGGTTTGATAATTTTCCTCTGTATATAAATTAGAGTTTTGCAGGGTAGCCGCATAAATGGCGCAGCCTTTTTGTTGTAAGAATGCAATCATTTCTTGGGAATCACCTGAAGCAATTTGGTTGGTAAAAACACAACCAATGCTTGAACGAATCACATTTGGATTGTAAACATCGCATTTCGGATTCGCAAAAAATACAGCATCGACTTTCGCGGCATCTGCTGTTCGTAAGATAGCGCCCAGATTTCCAGGTTTTTCAATTCCTTCTGCCACCAGCACTAAAGGATTTTCTGGCAAAGCTATGGCTTCAATAGATAAGGTTTTACTTTCAGCTATGGCAATAATTCCCTCAGTAGATTTTCGATAGGCTATCTTTTGATATACTTCTTTCGAAATCTCAACGAGAGCATCCGTGTATTTTTTAACGACGGATACATCTTCTTTAAAAATTTCTGGACAAATCAATACATTTTCAAAAGTATAGTCTCCTTCCCAAGCCAATCGGACTTCCCTTTTTCCCTCCACCACAAAGCGCCGACTGCGCTTTCTTTCGCTAGACTTCTCCTGAAGTTTGATGATGTGTTTGATAAGGGAATTTTGTAGGCTGCTTATTCTTTTCACGAAGTAACTCTAAATAGCTTTAAAGGAATAAAGATACTTCTTTTTATCAAGAGCCAAATTGGAAGCATAAAAAAAGGCTTGCGATTGCAAGCCCTTTCCTCTCTCTAATTAACAAGCATTTTTTGCGTACTTATCTTCCTTTTCTTATTGTAAATACTCAATAAATACATCCCGCGTGTTATATTTTGGGGAATTTGGATTTTCGATGAATTGGCATCACTTTGTATTTGATGCAGCTGGTATTCTGCAACCAATCGTCCGCTTAAATCAGTAATTCTAAACGTTGGATTGATGATTGGCTCGTCGTATCGAATGGTGATTTGGTTTCCACTTTGAACCGGATTCGGATATACACTTATTGACAATAAATTTTTGTCAGTGACACTAGCAGTCGTACTTGGATCTGCCTGGGCGTACAGACCTGTGCCCGTTCCGACCAATAATTCATCATAGAATAAACAATTAATTTCGGTTCCAACCGGATAAGAATATCCCAATGTCCAAGACGACGCGCCTGAGGTTAAATAATAAATTTCATGATCTACCGCGCAGTATAAAGTATTCGTACCATCGTGTACAATGGCTTTTCCGACTTTATCGGCTTGTGCAGTTGATGAGGGTAGACTAGAATTGGTAAGTGGAGTCCAAAGAGACGTTCCACTTAAATCCTTGTAATAGGATCTTGGCCCGGTAACTCCGGCATCAGTTCCTGCGGCATAAATAATATTATTTGATGCGTTATAATCCATATCATAAATGGATACCACTATTATGCTTCCCGTACTTGTTCCTGAAGAACCCATATCTTGAGCAACCGTCCAACTTGATGATCCTTGTTCAACACGATAAATACTCGTGCCAGATCCAGCACCTGTATATTCAACACCTACATAAGCCACATTTTTCCCTCCTTCTACGGTGAAAACAATGTCGTGTACGTCAACGTCATTGCTTCCTGAAGTGGCTTTCAAATATATTTGTGTCCAGCTACTTCCAGCATCTTCCGACACAAACAATCCACCTTTATCCGTTCCTTGGATTTCAACTCCAGCAAATACAATGTTTTCGTCAGCCGGACAAATGGTCAATGCATTGATTTGTGTTCCCACGTTGGGATAATTATAGGGTGCACTTTCAGGAGTAAAAACCTGACTCCAGGTCGATCCGCTATTGGTTGTTTTGTAAATTCTCACATTACCCACATAAGCCGTGGCATCATCCGAAGGTTTCATGGCTACCGAAAAATAAGGTGATCCATCTCCATTTGGAAACATGGCGTTGGTCCAGGTAGGAGAGGAGGTGTCGTAATCGGTAACCTTTCGAATTCCCGATTTACAGGCAATCCACCCCGTTTTTTTATCGACGGTCATTTCCATATCATTTACTTGAACGGCTTCAATGCCGTCATCAGCACTGGATACAGTTACACCTTGATCAAATGAAATTCCGAGTCCTTGATCAGAAGTTGCATAATAGATGCTAGCATTCACCGGATCCACATAAACTGCACCGTCATTGGGATGTGTGTAGTGAGATGTGGTCCCAAATTTAGCCCAAGTACCACTAGTCCCTTTGCTATTGCTAAACATCGATGCGAAAAGAACATGATAGCTTGAAGCATTTCCTGAGAAATCAAAATTTGTGGCTGAAGTTCCGTTAATCCCCGAATCGTATTCGGTCCAAGTCGTACCGCTATCATCAGAATAAGCGATATACTTGTTGGTCATATTATTTCCACCTAAGAAAAATCGTCCATCCGGACCAATTCCAAATGCGGTCCAATCTACCGATGAAGAGGTAAGTGTCGGTGAGATGTCGCTAAAGCTTGTTGTACCACTAAAGGCATCATAATCGTCGTTAGAAACGTATAGCTTAGGAGAAGTTCCTGCTGTAAATATGTACATTTTATCCGAAGTTGGATGAATGTACATGTAGGAAAAGTTTGTGAAGGACGTAAAGGTAATGGGAGATCCACTGCCCGCTGTAAAATTGTTGGAGGCATCTAAGGTTCCGAATTCGATTTGCCCGGGTGCTTGTGCTGCAACAAAGGCATAATTCCCTTTAATGGTAAAGTCATCCATACCAGTTACACCGGTACTCGTGGCAGACGCAGCCCCAATGGTTGTGGAATAAAGTTCTTTGTTTTTACTGAAATAAATACTTTCAGAGGCTTCATGTACTACCAATTTCTTGATGTTCGATCCGAAATCTTGGGTATTGTCCAAACTTGGAACTACTTTAAATTTCCCCAATACAGGTGATCCCGTATTGGAATACACATCGGCATAAAACACCGAATTTGCACTTTCAGTGGCTACAAAAATTCGAGTAGAATCGGTATGAAATTGATAACCCGTGATGGCGTTGATTCGGCCACCATAAATGTCTTCAACGGTAGGTACACCGAGTGTAGAAGCCACGATAAATTCGTAAAAAGAATAGCTGATTGAGCAAGCTAATAAGAGAATGAGGAAGTAGTGTTTTTTCATCTTTTTTGTTTAAAGTTAAAAAAATTACTGTTTCCCCGATTCAGACAAATCAAATTTGGGTGATTTTCCTGTATAAAAAAAGCGCTGATAATCAGCGCTTTTTAAAATTATTTGGATTTTACTTTCTTCAAATATCGTTTCCAGAGTTTGGTTTGATGCGTTTCCAAACTAACCTCCCGACCTTGAATAAATGCATGAGTAACAATATTGCTACGCATATCTAAAGCATCTCCTTCTGAGATGAATAAAGTTGCATCTTTTCCGGCTTCAAGTGTACCTGTAAAAGAATCAATTCCAAGAATTTTGGCCGCGTTTCCAGTAATCATCTGAACCGCCTTTTCTTTTGGAACACCATAGGCAGCGTAGGTACCCGCGTAGAATGGTAGATTTCTTGTGTTCATGCGTTCCATTTGACCCTGCATTCCAATAGATACCATGATTCCAGCATCCATTAAGATTTTTGCATTCCGGAATGGTAAATCGTAATCATCGTCAATGTTATCTGGAATTCGATGTGCACGGTCAATCACCACTGGAATGTTGTTTTTCACCAACAAATCTGCTACTTTTTCTGCGCCAGTTCCATTGACAACAACAATGTCATTAATTCCTACAGATTTTGCCGTATTAATAGCATCGGTAATTTCTTTGGTACCTTCCACATGGATGAACAACTTCTGAGCGCCATTGAACAATCCTGCTGTGGCCTCATAAGGTATGTTTTTCGTAGATTTTGGTCCGTTCAAATACTGACTAGCCTTCATAAAGAAATCCTTGATCGCTTGTACACGTTTCGGATAGTTTTTATCAGGTCGTAAACCGGCATCTTCACCCAACCACCAGCGTCCTCTGGTAAAGGCTCCAGGCCAGTTCATATGAATACCATGATCTACCTTAATGGCGGCATCTTCCCAATTCCATGCGTCAAATTGCATTACCGAAGCAGATCCTGATATGGTACCACCTCTTGGTGCAATCTCACCTTGTAAGACCCCGTTTGGTCTCATGGATTCCACTACTTGACTTTCGGCATTGTAAGCAATCAAACTACGGATGTGTGGAATCATTTGTCCCACTTCATCAAAATCGCGCGTAGCTCGTACCGCATCAATTTCAGACAATCCTAGGGAGGCATTTAATGCAATAAAACCTGGGTACACATGTTTCCCTGTTGCATCAATGACCCGCTTTCCCGAGGTGTCCATCTTTACCAATTGTGCCTTGGCAATTGTTGATAGTTTTCCGTCTTTAAAATAGATCAAACTATTCTCAATAACCTCACCGTTTCCTAAGTGAGCTGTAGCGCCAACAATTACAATATCTTGACTTTGTTTTGGTGCTGGTGTTTGCTGTGCTATGATACTTCCTAAACTGAAGAAAAATATCAAATTGTATATAAATAACTTTTTCATTTTGTCTTAGTTTATGATGGTTCCTTCAGTTTCACAAGTGAATTGCTTCAACATTTTTCGACGAGGAGCTTGCACTTTTCCACCGTTCAATTTCTCGTTAAGCATCATTTTTACCAATTGTGCTTTCTCTTTTTTAAGAGCCGCACGCTTTTTCTTGTCCTCTTCTACATCAAAATATACAGTACCATCAATAATGGTTTTTTCTGCTTTCGAATAGATAGACATTGGATGGCCGCTCCAAAGCACTACATCGGCATCTTTACCAACTTTGATACTTCCTGTACGATCATCAATGTGTAATAATTTCGCTGGATTGATGGTTACCATCTTCCAAGCTTCCAATTCAGAAACACCACCGTATTTGATGGTTTTGGCAGCTTCTTGATTCAATCTTCTGGACATTTCTCTGTCGTCTGAATTGATGGCTACGGTTACGCCAGCTTCTTTCATGATAGCGGCATTAAACGGAATTGCGTCTTTTACCTCGTATTTGTAGGCCCACCAATCAGAAAAGGTAGAACCACCTACACCGTGCTTGGCCATTTTATCGGCTACTTTGTATCCTTCAAGAATGTGTGTAAATGTATTGATGTTGAAGTCGAAGCTTTCGGCTACTTTCATCAACATATTAATTTCACTTTGCACATAAGAGTGACAAGAAATGAAGCGTTCTTTTTTCAAGATTTCCGACAAGGTTTCTAATTCGATGTCTTTTCTAAATGGTTTACCACTCGTTTTCAAAGCTTCGTATTCTTTGGCTCTTTGGAAGTAATCTTTATAAACCTGCTCGACACCCATTCTTGTTTGTGGGAAACGTATGGTTTGATTGTCGCCCCAGTTGGATTGCTTCACGTTTTCACCCAAAGCAAATTTGATGAACTTCGGACTGTTTTTGTAGATTAAGTTGTCGGCATTTTCACCCCACTTTAGTTTGATGATGGCCGATCTACCGCCAATTGGGTTTGCAGATCCGTGAAGGATTTGAATCGACGTAACACCACCTGCTAAATTTCTGTAAATGTTGATGTCATCTGGATTTACCACATCTTCAATGGTTACTTCAGCTGTTGAGTTATGTCCCGATTCGTTTACAGCGGAGGTGGCAATATGCGAATGCTCATCAATGATTCCGGCTGTAAGGTGTTTGCCTTTCCCGTCAATAACCAAAGCTCTTCTGGCTTTTAGGTTTTTTCCAATTTTGGCTATCTTTCCATCTTTGAGTAAAACGTCTGTATTTTCTAAAATACCATCCGCCTCACTGGTCCAAACCGTCGTATTTTTAATAAGGATGGTTTGCTGTTTTGGCTGAACAAAGTTCCCCATACCTATGTTTGGAAAACTAACTGGTAGTACAGTAGGTGTGGTTTGTTTGGTGCTTTTCTTTTTTGCAGCCTTTTTACTGTCTTTCTTCATGGTCGCCATCCAGTTCGTGGTGCTTCCATCATTGGCATATAATTGACCACTCATTCCGTTTGGTGACATTTGAGCTACAATACGAGCAAATTGGCCACCATCATTAATGGTCAAATGCACCCAATTGTCTTTAAAAGCGAATTTTGATTTTACGGTCTTTCCGCCTGATTTTAAAGATCCTCGTTGTTTTGCTCCTTTACCAGAAACAGTCAACTCGAAATCTTTACCATTGGTATTGAATGTATATGTACCATTAATATCTTTGATGTTCATGTCGTTCACTACATGGCGATCACCTTGTACCCAATTTTCATAGAGTGTCGTTTTGCTATCAAAAATATCACCACTGGTTACGATAAAGTTGGCATGACTGCCAACATTTAAGTTTCCGATGGTAGTTTCACCTAGAATTTTAGCTGGAATGGTAGTTAAAGCCTCTAAAGCTTTGGTTTTATCCAATCCGTATTTGATGGCTTTTTTCAAGTTCTTATGGAAAGCTGCTACCGATTTTAAATCGTGTATTGTTAATGCGAACTCAATGCCGTTTTTAGCAAGAACCGCAAGGTTAGAAGGCTCTTGGTTCCAACGTCTCATATCGTTCACAGAGATTTGCTCTGTTAACATAGGATTGCTTACATCATAAGCCTTTCTAAAATTGATCGGAACAATCATGGTAGCCCCTGTCGCTTTGATATCAGCAACACGCTCGTATTCCAATCCGCTTCCAACGATGGTATATTGAATTCCGAATTCATCACCTACCTTATCTGCTCTAACTACGTCTAAGTGACTACCTGCATCAAAAATTTGAACTAGGTTTTTATTCGCATTTAATGCTTCCAAAGAAAGATCTTTGTTCTTTGCATTTCCTTGCGCATACCAATCGGCATCCAAATACATCTGACGAAGCAATGCCATAGCTCCCATACGAGAAGTAGGATAGTTTTGTCTAGATTTTACACTTTTGCTGAAGGATAAATACTGAGCAGAACGATTGTTAATCATTCGAAAAGCATCGTTAGAGGCTGTATTTAAGGACACTAACATTCCGTTTCCTCTCACAATTCCGTCATGCATATGTGTATTCACAACACCAAATCCGGCATTCACCAATTGCTTTGCTTTTTTGGTATCAAATTTAAAGCTGGTGGTTGGGTCGGTTTCGGGTCTGATGTGATCGTTCCAATAATACCCTTTTCGTTGAGCGTCGTACTGTGGAGATCTTCCACCTCTAGTTCTAGCTGGTTTTTTAATCCCGAAATCCGAATAAATATCAATAAAAGAAGGATAAACAGTCTTGCCAGACAAATCCACCTTTTTGGCACCGGCAGGCGCCTTTACCGATCTTCCAATGGCCACGACTTTTCCGTCTTTAATGACCATGGAACCTTTTTTGATCACCTCGGATGGGTTCACGTAAATGGTAGCATTTTCAAATACTACAGTAGTGTTTTTGGAGGTTTTTACTTCGGTATTGATTGGGAAGTAGTCTTGTGCAAATCCCAAGGAAGTAAAAAACAAAAACAATAAAAAAAGATTGTTTTTCATGTTGTAAAAAATTTGATTTAAAAAGAAAGTATCTTGAATTGGTGACTTCCAAATCAAGATGACCAAAAATAAGAAGAATTAAATTGACCCTTTATACTTGTGGTAGGAGATTAACAAATCGACCACATAATTGTAAGAAGCAATTCCTTTTTCTTGTCTATTGGCCTTTAAATAGGCATTGTAACCCTTTTTCATCAAAGGTTCCAAAGGGTTCTTAAATTGTCTCCAAAACCTTGAGCTTCTATTGTAATCTTCTAAAATGCCTTTGTGGATGAGTTGAACTTTCTCAGCATATTTTTCAGCATCACGTTTTCGTAACTCATTTAAGCAGTAGGCCAAGGCCATTCGGTAACTCGCATATTTAAAGTAAGGATCATCGTGAGATTTGGCTGCCAAAAAACCTATGAAATTCGCTTCATTTTCTGCGGCAAATCCTATTTGATGTGCCATTTCATGACAAACCGTTGTCGGATATCCTGTTTTTGGGATTTTATTATTGATATGTGCTTCGCCTGTAATCGGATTCAAATAACCAGAAGTACCATTGTAGGATTGTAAAAGACTCATCATGGAGTGCTTGACACTAGCAAACTCATATTGAAATTGTGGGTGATCTGCAGACAATTGTCCGTAACCCTGCACGGCCATACCATACATCTGTTTTCTGGTGTAAGGCACTTCCACCACCAAAGAATCGTTTGCTGTTAATTGCTGATGATAATCGTTGGCTCTCTCAATAATCACTGAAGTGGTTTTAACCAATTCCTCAGTACTATAATTAGAAGTATCGAACTCAAATTGATTCTGAAGTGGTTCTCGAAAGTAATTCATTCCCCAGAAAAAATAGAAGCAAAAATGAAGGATGGACAGAAAGGCTGCCACCTCAATGAACTTTCGGAAAAAATCTTTGAATTTTGTTTTTATAAGCAGAAATATGAATCTAAAAAACAATAAAACGAAGACAAATAGTAAAGCATCACCTATAGAAAATGGAACCCACCCCAATAGAAATCGTAAGGATTTTGAGAGGAAAGGATAGACGCCATTGGCATAGTAATTTTCAATAAAAGACTGATAATTAGAAAGGTATTGTACAAGGCCAATTTGAATTGGCAAAAGAATCGCGAATACAAGGTGTCTTTTTCGATTTTTCATTCCTAGCTAAAAGTAAAAATTAAAATTAATACCCATAAGTTATTAACACGTTAATAACAGAATTTTGTAAACAAATTAGAATTCAGAAAAGAGCATCAATTCAAATAAAAATATACATTTGTTACCATGGAGAAACCGACAACTTACCCTGCAAAAAAAGTAGATAGAAGTAAGATTATTAGCCTTGAAAAAGGCAAGGTGCCACCACAAGCCCTTGATTTAGAGGAAGCTGTGTTGGGTGCGATGATGATTGATAAAAAAGGAATTGATGATGTGATCGACATTCTCCACAAAGAAGCTTTTTACGATGAAAAGCATCAGGAAATCTACGCGGTGATTTTTGAGCTCTTTCAAAGCTCTCAACCCATCGACTTATTAACGGTTTCCAATCAACTTCGAAAAGCAGGAAAGCTAGACATGGTAGGAGGGGATTTTTACCTTATTCGCCTCACCCAAAAAGTAGCCTCTTCTGCACACGTTGAGTTTCACGCTCGTGTGATTTTACAGAAATATATCCAACGGAAATTGATTTCGATTTCGTCAGAAATTATCGAAGATTCTTATGATGAAACCAAGGATGTTTTTGATTTGTTAGACAAAGCCGAAACAAGACTCTTTGAGGTAACCCAGGGCAACCTAAAAAAATCGTCCGAAGATGCTGGCTCACTTGTAAAACAAGCACTTAAGAAAATAGAGGAAATCAGTAACAAAGAAGGAATGTCTGGTTTGGCTACTGGATTTTCTCGTTTGGATGCCTTAACTTCAGGATGGCAACCTTCCGATTTGATCATTATAGCGGCACGACCTGGTATGGGTAAAACCGCCTTCGTGATTTCGATGGCTAAGAATATGGCCATCGATTTCAATTCGCCTGTGGCGATCTTCTCTTTGGAGATGTCTTCGGTGCAGTTGATTACAAGAATGATTTCTTCAGAAACTGGTTTAACTTCTGAAAAACTACGTAAGGGTAATTTAGAGCCTTATGAGTGGCAAATCTTGAATGTCAATGTAAAACGATTGTCAGATGCGCCAATATTCATTGACGATACACCATCACTTTCCATTTTTGATTTACGAGCCAAAGCAAGACGTTTAGTATCGCAGCACGGAGTGAAAATTTTAATCATTGACTATTTACAGCTAATGACTGTTGGAACTTCTGGGAAAAATTCAGGAAACAGGGAACAAGAGATATCTACCATTTCTCGAAATTTGAAGGCATTGGCCAAAGAATTGAATGTTCCAGTAATTGCGCTTTCACAGTTGTCAAGGGCTGTAGAAACCCGAAGTGGAACCAAGCGACCATTGCTTTCTGACCTTCGTGAATCTGGAGCGATTGAGCAGGATGCCGATATTGTAAGTTTCATCTTTAGACCTGAATATTACGGAATGACCGAATGGGATGACGAAGAGCGTTCCCCGTGCGAAGGACAGGCGGAATTCATCGTAGCCAAGCACAGAAATGGTGGATTGGACAACATTCGATTGAAATTTACAGGTCATTTAGCCCAATTCTCAAACTTAGAGGATAGTGTTTCCAACGAATTCCACTCTAGTATGAACAACGAGATGGACGATTACACACCGAATCAAAGGATTGAACCGAAAGATGCCTTCGGAACAGATGACGATTCCGACATGCCATTTTAGAATGCTCTTGTAATTGCGTATTTTTGGTTTGATGAAAAAAGCGCTAATCCTCTTTCTATTTTTATTTGTGAGCAAATCATGGGCAAGTTTTATTTACATCCCCATGAATGATGACAATCAAAAAAATCACCTCAAAGCATACGGAATTGTCTATTATTCTTTGCAAAACGGATTGAAAGCCAAATGGTTACTCAATTACGAAGGAGGTTCGTTTTTGATCGAAAATAGTCCTACAATTGAAAATGAATGCAAAATTCGCGGGGTTTCCTACGAAGTGGTAAGCGACGCGAAGGCTTCCATTATTTTGCAACAAATAGCCTCGCCTTCTTCCAATCAAGAAGCAGTAACCTTAGAAAAAGCACCTAAAATTGCGGTGTACTCACCGAAAGATAAAATGCCTTGGGACGATGCAGTGACCATGGTATTGACCTATGCTGAAATTCCATTTGATGTGGTTTACGACAAAGAGGTCTTAGAAGACAAGCTCCTTCTATACGAATGGTTACACCTTCATCATGAAGATTTTACAGGTCAATACGGCCGTTTCTATGGATCTTATAGAACGGCACCGTGGTATATTGAAGGAAAAAGAAATGCAGAAAAATTAGCCCGCGAATTAGGGTATAACAAAGTCTCCGAGCAAAAACTTGATGTAGCCTTGAAAATTCGCAATTATGTTATTGGAGGAGGATTTATGTTTGCCATGTGTTCTGCTACCGATAGTTTCGATATTGCCTTGGCCGCAGAAGGTGTAGATATTGCAGAAGCTATGTTTGACGGCGATGCATCCGAAGCAAACTACCAATCTAAAATAGATTTCTCTAAAACATTTGCCTTTAAGAACTTCAAATTAGAGCCAAATCCCATTGTTTATGAGTTTTCATCCATAGACATGACCAGAAAGCGAAGAATACCCAAAACTTCGGATTATTTCTCATTGATCGAATTTTCTGCTAAATGGGATCCGATTCCGACAATGTTGACCCAAAATCATACCATGCTCGTGAAAGGATTTATGGGACAGACTACTTCTTTTGATCGGTCTTCAGTGAAGTCCAACGTGTTGGTTTTAGGAGAGAGCAAGGTGAATCGAGAAGCGCGCTACATCCATGGCACCAAAGGGAAGGGGATGTTTACCTTTTATGGAGGTCACGATCCCGAAGATTATTCGCATCGCGTGGGCGATCCAAAGACCGAACTCGATTTACATCCTAATTCTCCGGGGTATCGGTTGATTTTAAACAACGTCTTATTTCCTGCCGCCAAAAAGAAAAAACAGAAGACCTAAACATGAGAGTTTAGTCATTAGTCGTTAGTCTTTAGTTGATAGAAATAATTATGCCTAGTAATTCGTATTTCTTGGGTTTTGTTCTCTGGCCTGTAATTTCAATTTTTTTCTTCTTGTTTCCAGGTTCTTGTTTCTTGTTTCCTTTCTCTTCCTTTAACTAAAACCTAAAACCTAAAAACTAAAAATTTAAAGCCTAGGATTCTTTAACAATTAAACTAAAACAGATTATTTTACTGGATTTGCTTCCGCAATGATGAGTGTTAATAATTTTAAAATAATTACCGACTAAATAAATTCCTGTTTATAGCACTTTTGTATTTTTGTAAGCATATTTATTTTGATAAAAATGGCAACGACACAAGAATTACAAGCTTTTACACAGCAAGTACGTAGAGATATTTTAAGAATGGTTCATGCAGTAAATTCAGGGCATCCAGGAGGTTCCTTAGGATGTGCAGAATTTTTCACCGTGCTATATCAAGAGGTAATGGATTATTCCACAGACTTCTCTATGGATGGAGTCAATGAAGATTTATTCTTCTTATCCAATGGTCATATTTCACCAGTGTATTACAGCGTTCTTGCAAGGAGCGGATTCTTTCCAGTTGCCGAATTAGCTACCTTCAGACACATCGATTCTCGTTTGCAGGGGCATCCAACCACTCATGAGAAATTACCTGGTGTTCGAATTGCTTCCGGATCTTTAGGACAAGGGATGTCAGTTGTGCTAGGTGCTGCAGAAGCAAAGAAGTTGAATAATGATGATAAACTTATTTATTCACTACATGGTGATGGTGAGTTGCAAGAAGGTCAAAATTGGGAAGCCATCATGTATGCTTCTGCCAAGAAAATTGACAACATCATTTGTACCATCGATTTAAACGGAAAACAAATTGATGGCGAAACTGATGATGTACTTCACATGGGTGATGTTCGAATGAAATTTGAAGCTTTTGGTTGGGATGTTATCGATGTAAAAGCAGGAAACAACATTGATGCCATCAAGGCTGGTTTGGCCGATGCGAAGTCTAGAACTGGCAATGGCAAACCTATTTGTATCTTACTGCATACCGAGATGGGGAATGGTGTCGACTTTATGATGCACACCCATGCTTGGCACGGGAAAGCACCAAATGATGATCAATTAGAGACTGCCTTGGCGCAGAATCCAGCTACCTTGGGCGATTACTAATCTTTGGTGATTTAAGCTTTCTTTAAGTCTTAGCACCAAGATTAACTGTATCTTTACACCATATTCTTACTTTATGAAGATTGGTATTGTTTGTTATCCGACCTATGGAGGAAGTGGCGTGTTGGCTACTGAACTGGGCATGGCTCTGGCCGATAAAGGACATGAGGTTCATTTTATAACTTACAACCATCCCGTTCGTCTGGATTATTTATCACATCATTTACACTTTCATCGAGTAGACATTGAAGAATATCCTTTATTTCAATACCAACCTTACGAACTAGCCCTTTCCAGTAAAATGGTTGAGGTGGTTCGAAAGCACAATCTTGAGGTATTGCATGTGCATTATGCGATTCCTCATGCCTATGCGGCGTACATGGCAAAAGAGATGTTGAAGGAAAAGGGAATTTTTATCAAGGTGGTAACTACCTTACATGGAACCGATATCACTTTGGTAGGTAGTCATCCGACCTATAAAACTGCGGTTGAATTCAGTATCAATCACTCAGATGTAGTGACAGCAGTATCAAACAATTTGAGACAAACCACCCTCGATAGATTCAATATTACCCGAGATATTCAGGTAGTTTACAACTTTATTGATATCAAAAGATACAAAGAGGCCGAAGCCGAAGAATGTCAGAGAATCACCTTGGCAGAGCCTGATGAGATCATCTTGACTCACGTGAGTAACTTCAGAGCAGTGAAACGAGTTCAAGATGTAATTCGCACGTTTTACGGAGTTCAAAAAGAAGTGCCATCAAAATTGCTTTTGATAGGTGAAGGTCCTGATCGCATCAAAGCCGAGAATTTAACCAAGAAATTAAAGATTTCGGACAAGGTATTTTTCCTTGGGAATAGTACAGAAGTCCGTAAAATCTTATGCTATTCGGATGTTTTCCTATTACCATCTCAAACAGAAAGTTTCGGATTGGCAGCATTAGAGGCCATGGCAGGGAAAACGGCGATTATTTCCACAAATACAGGAGGTTTACCAGAGGTCAATGTACACGGGAAAACAGGTTTCTTGAGTGACGTTGGCGATGTAGATGACATGGTTGCCAATACCCTCAAAATATTGAAAAACAAAGAAACCCTCGAACAGTTTAAAAGGCAAGCCTATGAGCACGCCAAGTCATTTTCCTTGGACAATATTGTACCTGTGTATGAGGAAATTTATAGCAATTGTCTCCAAATAGAGGTATAACAGCTTTACTTTCCGCCTAAGAGTCCGCCAAGCATTCCGCCTAATCCTTCAGATTTTTTAGAGCCACCTAACAGCATTCCTGCAACATCGTCCACCATGCTGCCATCACCATCTGCATCTAAAACTTGTTCCAAAAAGCTTTGTTCGTTTTGCTCACTATTTTGGGTTAATAAGTTCCCCAAAAGTCCGCTCACATCACCAGCGCTCGAAACGTTTTGTTGGTTCTTTTGTTTGCCCAAGAACCCCATTAAAATAGGTGCTGCTAATTGTAAGATTTGCATTACTGAACCCGCATCAATTCCGGCTTTTTGAGAAATAACTTGTGCAACGCCACTTTGTTTACTACCTAGGATATGGCCTAATATTTTGCTACCATCATTCCCTAAGGCATTGCTTGCATTTCCAGATAACAATCCGCCGATATTGTCCAAAATGCTTCCATCATGTTTACCAGACAGTGCACTTAGGATTCCTGCAGCTCCTGAAGTTGTATTGGCATTTCGTTGCATGGCTTTCATCAATACCGGCATTCCCATAGACAAAACACTACTAGTTTTATCGGCATCTGTATTGGTTTGATTGGCAATTCCTGAGATAATGGTTTTTCCCATATCACTTTGAAGAAGATCTAAGATTCCAGACATATTGATCGATTTTAAATTAGAAATACAAGGTAATTATTTCTAGTGTTATGTGATGAATTTTTTTTAGTTACTTTTAACAAAATCTAACCAATGAAACTTATAATCAAGATTACGTTTGTTACCGTCGTTCTGCTTCTTAGTTCTTGCAAGAATCCAAAAGAAGTTCCTTTTGAAAATTACATTGATACTTCTTCGAAACCCATTGAATATCAGCAAAAAAAGGTTTATGAGGTAAATGGAGTATATGCAAGTAATATGTTTGATGCTGCGCGATTGAACGATTTCACTCAAATGAACGACTCTACTTTTCTAGCACGGATTAATCCTGAAAATGGTCCAATTAACAACAGTCCGTATTATAGTTTTAAACTATGGTCCGACTCCATTCGACCAATTTATGTGCAGTTCGACTATCCTGAAGGGTACAAACATCGATATCCACCCAAGCTGAAATCAGCATCGGGTTGGAAACAATTGGATAGTACCATGGTTTTTAAGCAAGATACCATTACCACTATTAAATTGAACCTGTCTAAAGATACCACCTGGGTGTCAGCTCAAAAGGTTGTTACCTATGCAGATACGAAGGATTGGGTGTCTGAGGTAACTAATGGTAAATCCTTTGTGGAAATTTCTACGGTTGGAAAAACCACTTTGGGCAAGGAAATCCCTGTATTGGACATTGGAATTGGGGATAAGAAGGAAAAACCTCTGTTGATTTTCTTAACTAGACAGCATCCACCGGAAGTAACTGGGTTCTTTGCTTTTCAAGAGTTTATGCAAACCATACTAGCAGAAAACGAATTGACCACGGAATTTTTGAATACCTATCGAATCCTAGCCTTTCCAATCATGAATCCGGATGGAGTAGATTTGGGACATTGGCGTCATAATGCGAATGGGGTCGACTTGAACCGTGATTGGTCGAAATACAATCAACCCGAGGTGAATCAAGTGGTTACCTTTATTAGCAACCAAATGAAAGAAAACGATTCGAAAATAGTACTAGGTTTGGATTTTCACTCCACCTGGTATGATATTTTCTACACCAATAAAAAAAGGGAGGGAACCACACTTCCAACCTTCATAAACGATTGGTTTGAGGCTTTAGAAGCCAATATTCCCGATTACAAGGTGAATGAGGCTCCTGGAAATTCTACGAAACCTGTATCGAAAGGGTGGTTCTTGTATGGTCACAAGGCCGTGGGAATTACCTATGAAATTGGCGACAAAACTCCAATGAATGAAATTGAACGAATCGGGAAGGTTTCTGCTGTTGAAATGATGAAAATACTCACCAAGAAATAAGAATGAAGAAGTTTTTTTACCTCTTCTTTGCCTTAGTTTTTTTAGCCTCTTGTGGTCCTCAAAAGGTTGATGTATTAATTCTGAACGGCACTGTTTACAATGGGGTCGATGAGGAATCCAAATCGGTAAACATTGCGATTAAAGGTGATCAAATCCTTGAAATTGGAGAATTTGACAACTCAAAATTTGAAGCAACTAAGGTTATAGATGCAAAAGGTCAGATTGTGAGTCCCGGTTTTATTGATCCGCATACCCATGCCGATCGCGAATTGGTGTTACAAGAAGCATCGCATAACAAACCTTTTTTGTTTCAGGGTATTACAACCGTTGTTACGGGTAATGATGGCGAAAGTGTTTATCCCATCTCCCGATTCAAAGAACTTTGCCTAGCCAACGGAATAGGTACCAATGTGATTCCGCTTACAGGTCACGGAACACTCCGAGATGAGTCCGGAATAAAAACTCAGACCAATCCAGATGAGGCCGCTTTGAATTTGATGAAAGAAAAGTTGAAGCAAGAAATGGAGGAAGGTTCCTTCGGGCTTTCAACTGGACTATTCTACAGTCCAGGTAGTTTTTCTACGACCGATGAAGTCATATCCTTAGCGAAAGTGCTAAAACTTTACAACGGAATCTACGATTCCCACATTAGAGACGAAAGTTCGTATACAGTCGGACTATTGAAATCAGTAGCAGAAGTAATTGAGATAGGTGAAGAAGCTAAAGTGCCAGTTCATATATCTCATATAAAGTGCTTAGGTGCAGATGTTTGGAGGTATAGTGATTCCATTATAGCTATGGTTGAAAAAGCACAGCTTGAAGGTGTTCAAATTACTGCCAATCAATATCCATATAGAGCCTCGGCAACAGGTTTGAAGTCGGCCTTAATTCCCAAATGGGCACAATCTGGCGGAATGGATTCATTGCGTTATCGGGTGGAAAAATCAACTACCAGGAAAAAGGTTTTGGAAGGGATCACTAAAAATATCAAACGCAGAGGTGGAGGGAAATCTTTGGTGATGATCAAAGCCTATGACAAGAATCTATTGTTTAAAGATTTAACAACCATCTCAGATTCTTTGAAACTTTCAGAAGCAGAAACAGCTTTGAAACTCGTTTTGGGCGGATTCATTCGTATTGCCTCCTTTAACATGACCGATTATGATGTAGAGAATTTTATGAGTCAAGATTGGGTGGTAACAGGTTCTGATGGAAATACTGGCCATCCAAGGAAATATGGCTCCTTTCCCAAGAAATACCGCGAGTATGTTCAAGAAAAAAAGTTGATGAGTTTGGGGAAATTCATTCAAAATAGCACAGCAAAAACAGCAGAAATATTCAATTTAAAAAATAGAGGGGTTCTAAAACCCAATTATAAAGCAGACATCATTATTTTTGATCCAAATACATTCAAAGACAGAGCCACATTTGACAATCCGTTTGTGTTGGCTTCAGGATTGAATTATGCCATTATTAACGGGAAAGTGAGCGTTGATAATGGTAAGTTTACAGATCAATTGAATGGCGAATTTTTAACAAGAGACTAAAAGACAATTTTTATGAAGAAAATGGCATTGCACTGGAAAATATTAATCGGAATGGTAATCGGTATCATATTCGGACTTTTAATGACTTCCGTAAGTGGTGGAGCAAAGTTTGTATCGGATTGGATCAATCCATTTGGAACCATATTTGTAAAGCTTTTAAAGCTCATCGCAGTACCCTTAATCATTGCTTCTTTGGTGAAAGGAATATCAGATTTAAAAGATATATCAAAGTTTAAAAATATTGGTATTAGAACGATTGTGATTTACATCTGTACCACTGTGGTGGCTATTTCTATTGGATTGGCATTGGTAAATGTGGTGCAACCGGGAGATGGAATTTCCGATGAAACCATTGACAAACTGACGCAAACTTATGCGAATAGTGGGGGAGTACAATCAAAGATTGCCGAAGCTTCCAAACAAAAGAATAGTGGACCATTACAGTTTTTAGTAGATATGGTTCCAGACAATGCGGTAAAAGCTTTTAGCGAGAACAAATCCATGCTTCAAGTTATCTTTTTCACCATATTCCTTGGGATTTCAATGTTATTGATTGGTGAGAAAGCCGCAAAACCATTGAAGGATTTCTTTGACTCCCTGAATGAAGTGGTGTTAAAAATGGTGGATTTAATCATGTTGACGGCACCTTTTGCCGTATTTGCACTGTTGGCCAATGTCGTTGTGTCTTCCAACGATCCAGATTTACTCTTAGCCTTATTAAAGTACTCTTTTACAGTAGTAGGTGGTCTCATTTTGATGATTGTCTTCTACATGATTTTGGTGAGTATTGTGGTAAAAAAGAACCCGTTTTGGTTCTTAAAGAATTTGAGTCCGGCTCAATTACTAGCATTCTCCACAAGTTCGAGTGCAGCAACCTTGCCAGTAACTATGGAAAGGGTAGAAGAGCATATTGGTGTGGACAAAGAAGTATCAAGTTTTGTATTACCGGTAGGCGCTACCATCAATATGGATGGAACATCCTTATATCAGGCCGTAGCCGCTGTTTTTATTGCCCAAGCCTTAAGTTTTGACTTATCATTTACCGATCAATTAATGATCATATTAACAGCATTGTTGGCGTCCATTGGATCTGCCGCTGTACCGGGAGCCGGAATGGTAATGCTTGTAATTGTTTTGGAATCAGTTGGATTCCCTGCCGATAAACTGGCCATTGGATTGGCGTTGATCTTTGCCGTAGATAGACCATTGGATATGTGCCGAACGGTTGTTAATGTTACGGGTGATGCAACCGTTGCTTCAATGGTGGCCAAGTCTGTCGGAAAATTAGGAGTTCCTAAACCAAAGAACTGGGACGACAATTATGACGATGTAAAATAAAATTTCTTTGCTACCTTTATAGAGACTTCTATAAATCAAAAATTGAAAAATGAATATTTGTTTCTTAATGTATCCTTGGGAAGATATCAAAAGTCCAGAAAATGATACCTCCTTAGCTTTAATTCACGAATGTGCCAAGCGCGGTCATGGGGTGGCGATTTGTACGCCATCCAACCTAACCATTCGAAATAGTGTGACCAATGCATTTTGTACCATTTTAAACCGATTGGAGAAGGTGCCTGCGAGTATTAAATCCTTTTACAAAAGGACTACTACCCGTGAAGAAATGCTTCCATTAGCTGGTTTTGATGTGATTTTTATGCGTGCCGAACCACCTTTAGATCCTTTGATGTTGAACTTCTTGGATTCGGTGAAAGATGATGTTTTTATCGTGAATTCGGTTCAAGGGATGCGAGAAGCAAATAACAAGTTATATACGGCCGTTTTTGAAGATCCAAATAATGAGATTATTCCTGTCACTCATGTTTCCAAGAACAAGAACTATTTGATCCGAATGATTGAAGAATCTGAATCAGATAAAATGATTTTAAAACCTTTGAATGGTTTTGGAGGTTCGGGAGTTATTCTTATTGAAAAGTCCGCCATGGGGAACATTAACTCATTGCTAGATTTCTACATCAGTAAGAGCGATGGTGGTTCTGACTACGTTATTCTTCAAGATTACATCGAAGGAGCCGATCAAGGTGATGTTCGAATTCTTTTGCTAAACGGTATTCCTATTGGGGCTATGCGTCGTATTCCAGGAGAAAAAGACCATCGATCCAATGTTTCTGCTGGAGGAAGTGTTGCCAAACACAAACTAACGGCTCAAGAAAAAACACTGTGTAAAAAAATTGGTCCGAAATTGGTAAAAGACGGACTCTTTTTCGTCGGTATCGATGTGATTGGAGGAAAACTGGTGGAAGTAAATGTGATGAGTCCAGGCGGAATTACCTATATGAACAAGGTTTACAAAACTCGAATTCAAGAGAAGGTTGTGGACTTCATTGAGAGCAAGGTGCTTGAGCGAAATGCAGCTTTCAGTAGAAAATCTGATTTGCGTAGAATTGTAAACGAAGCTTAGTACCTAGACCTTTCTATGTCTTTACTATTGAATTCTCCAATTGTTTCGGTCGATTGGCTACATGATCATTTGCATGAACCCAATGTAGTGGTTCTATATAGCTCACTCAAAAAAGTAGGAGGCAAGGGTAGTGCAGATGATTTCCATGAATTTATACCCAATTCCCTTGAAATTGATATCAAATCGCAGTTCTCAGATCTTACTGCAGATTTCCCAAATACCTTGTTGTCTCCTGAGTTTTTTCAAGAGAGGGCTCAGTCTTTAGGTATCAATGCCGATAGTTGCATCGTTGTGTATGATGGATACGGAATATATTCTGCTCCAAGAGTATGGTGGATGTTTCAAATTATGGGCTTCCGCAATATTGCCGTTCTCGATGGAGGATTGCCTGAGTGGATATCTAAGGGATATGCAACTACTACAAAACTTGAGACTTCAAAGCAACAAGGAAATTTTAAGGTCGATTTCAATCCAGCGTTAATGGTTTCTTACCAAGAGGTTCTGAAAGCACTAAATCAAAAAGATATTTGTATTGCTGACGCGAGATCTATAGGAAGGTTTTTTGGTATAGATCCAGAACCCCGTCAAGGTGTGCGAGGAGGCCATATGCCCAACGCTATTTCACTGCCCTATGGAGAGCTTCTACAGGATGGAAAATTCAAACCAAAAGACGAACTAAAGAGCATTTTTTTTAGTATCTTTAATAGAGACAAAAAAGCCATTTTTAGCTGCGGAACAGGAGTTACAGCTTGTGTCTTAGGACTCGGTGCCACTCTAGCAGGATATAACCAATTTGCAATCTATGATGGTTCTTGGACCGAATGGGGATCATTGGACGAATTGCCAATAGAAAAATAGATCATATGGAAACTAACTGGACAAAAGAAGAATTTGAAATATACGTGCTACTATATGCTGCACACTGTAATTTCATTGAGACCGAAGAGGAGCAAGACTATATCATTTCCAAAATCAACACAGACGAAGCGATATATAACAAAATGCACACTGAAAATGTGATGGACAATGAAGCGGTAAGTCTTCAGAAAATCCAACATTATTTGAAGTACAACAAATACTCAATGACCGACAAAGAAAACTTACTTCGTCACATCAAAAAAGTATTTTTTGCGGATGGTTATGTAGACATCCTTGAGAAAAAGGTGTTCGCTCAATTGAAAAAAGTATTCGGATTATGATGCAAAGACTCTCTGTAGAGCAAATCATTTCAAACATTGAAAATGAGCAGACTTTCCATGCCGTTTCGGAAGACTACTCCTTCACCATCAAGATAGACGACTACGTTCATTATGTATGTGGTGCCGTTCATAATGGCAACCAGTTTCGCAAAGAATTGTGGGACAATTGCATACATACGGCTTATGATCGTTGGTATGAAGAAGATCCGGCTACCAAAGAAATGGTGCAGACACATCCCATTGTAATTGCGGGTTGTGACTCTCGATTTGAATACGATTTGAACAGAGAACCCGAAAGAGCTATTTATGAAGACGCCTGGGGGAAACAACTATGGCATCAACCCTTGAGCAATGCAGAGATCACCAAAAGTCTTGATAAGCATTACGCCTTTTACCGAGTTGTAGATGCCTTGATTTCAAAGATTGAATCAAAATTCTCTGTTTGTGTTGTTTATGATATGCACTCCTACAATTGGCAACGCTGGGATCGAGAGGTGCCAACTTGGAACCTGGGAACAACCAATGTCGATCAAAAACGTTTTGAAGAAGATATTGAAAGTTGGAGAGGAATCCTCGAAAACACACCGTTACCAAACGGAATAAAATCTACCTCAAAAATTAACAATACCTTTTATGGGAATGGATACTTTCTAAAACACATTACTCAAAAGTTCAGCAATACTCTGGTTTTAGCTACAGAAATTGCAAAAGTGTATTGTGATGAAATCAACCAAGTTATGTATCCTGAGGTTGTTCATGCTGTAGAAAGCTATCTAAAAACTGTTTTAAAAACCCACGCCGATTCTTTCTATACCAAACATAAATCGTAATTTTGTAGGCTGATTCACGATTTATGAACGACTTAATCTTAAAGAATAAAACCCTTTTTGAAATTGACGCGAATATCGACAACTTGGTTAAGAAAATCGAGTTGCTGAATTATGTGAATCCAATTAACATTGAGGAAGAAAAGGAAAAGTTCTTTAAGTCCAAATTCCTTAAAGAACCCAATTTTGAATACCCTTATAGGGACTTCGATAAGTTTAGCTTGCACAAGGAGTTTTTTGCACAGCCAATCAATAGCATTGAAGACGAACGGCTGAGAGATTTTTACGAGGAGATTATCTACTTCTATTCCGGATTGATTCAATGTATTGAAACCATTGGAAAAGGAAAAAAGTTTTATTACAACAGTTTACATTCCTTTGGTACTCCAACAGAACAGGATGTTCAGAACGCCAAGTTTATCTTGCATTTTGACTCAGAGGATCCTGATTTAGAACTGTTTCAACCTAAATACTCCGCAGAAGATTCCAAGCAATTTTTTAGAGAGTATTCGAAGATTTATGACTTTTCTTATGAGATAAAAACATCCAATTCAATGGGGGCCATCGCCATGGTTTCCAATAGTGCCAAGGCACTTGTATTGAATTCCAACCATACTTATTCGGAGAATCAAATCAATATTTTGACCAATCATGAAATAGGAGTTCATATGGTCACCTCCATGAATGCTGTTTTACATCCACTTCAAGTGTTTTCGCATGGTTTTCCTAACAATGAGGAAACCCAAGAGGGATTGGCGGTATTCAGTGAATACATGTCAGGAAACCTAACCATTCATCGTCTAAAAGAATTGGCCTACCGCGTACTGGCAGTAGATAGTTTGGCCAAGGGATATACCTTTTCCCAGACGTTTCGAATGCTGAGCAATGGGTATGATTTGAACAAACACGATGCTTTTGCCATTTCTGTGAGGGCCCATCGTGGTGGCGGACTCACCAAGGATCATTTGTACTTGTCGGGTTTGAAGAAAATCTACAATCGCTACAAAAGAGGGGAAGACTTGAATGTTTTGTTAACCGGAAAGGTGTCTCTAGAATTTGCTGATGACATTCAATACATGATTGATCAAGGGTATGCGGTTCCTCCAAAGCACATCACTGATGCTTATGCTGAGAATAAGAATGCCAACAAAACGGTGGACTTCATCCTTGAGAATTTAAAGTAATTCTCTACAAACTTCCTTCCAAATAACTCAGTACTTCCTCGAAATTATGGATCTGAATATCCGCATTTTCTAAAGTTTGATCATCTGCCAAAGGATTGTGATATCCGAACACAAAGATACCGGCGTCGTTAGCCGCTTTTACACCATTGTCAGAATCTTCAATTACAATACAGTGCTCTTTTGGAGTGTTGCCCAATTGAGCAGCCTTTTCAAAAATATCTGGATTTGGTTTGGATTCCTTTAAGTCGGCACCACTGATTTTAGCAGTGAAATATTGATCCAAATCAAATCGATTGAACACACGATTGATATTCACCATCGCAGAAGAAGATGCCAAAACAAGGGTGATTCCCCTGCTATATAAAGTTTTGATGAGGTTTTCCACGCCATGTACCAAATGAAGAGTTGGGTCGTTCTCGAAGTAGGCTACGTATCTTTTACGCTTTGCTTGGACCAAATCCTCTGGATTATGAGTCAAGTTGAAATGAGCTACTAATTTCTGAAAGGCATTCAAGGTGGATGCACCAGTTAAGGTTTTATACAATGCATCCGATACATGCACCCCAACAGATTCAAAGGTTTCGAAATAAGCTTTTTTATGAAGTTCCTCAGAGTCGATGATGACTCCATCCATGTCGAAAATGACACATTTTACGCGAGTGGGGATTTCCATCAATCTAAAAACTTACTTTTTAGTTCAGGAGTGGGAATCATGCACTGTTCCTTTTTACCAAACCATTTGTAGCGATTTCTAGCAATGACATCATAAAAGAAATCACGAACACCAACTGGTAAAATCCAAGCAATTTTACTGAGACTCCATAATCCACCAAAATCATTCATTATTTTCAATGCCGCAGTCGATTTGATATCATAAGAAACATTGGGTTCGTACAAAATGATGGAATCAATTTTATTGGGGTCAACACCAATATGACTGAGGATATTTTCACCCAATTCAGATTGTAAAGAAGCAAATACAAAGTTATTCTTCTTGTCGAGTTTGATAATCTTCAACACGCTGTCATTACAAAGGTTGCAGACTCCGTCGAACAGGACAATTTTTTTATTTTCTGGTAGGTTTTTCATCAAAAATAATCGAAGTACAAAATTAAAATAATTATTCTACCTTTAAGAACAACCAAAACCACTTATCATGAATAAAAAAATTACGCTATTACTTTTACTCTCAGTAACAATTATTTGCGCTCAGAAAAAACAATCTCTCGATTATAAATTTGCCGCACAAAAAAAATCGGCAAACTTCTTTGAAACTGTAAAACAAAAGCAAGAAGAATTTAAAACTTTAGATCTTTCCATTCGAAAAAACTTGAAAGCCTATAAACATTTTTTCAGATGGGCTTCTTTTTGGAAAGACCGTGTTGATGAAAACGGAAACTTTCCGCTAGCGAATCAAGGATATTACAACATAGGAATTCTGGATAAAGATGGTAAATTAAAGAATGTTAACGCTTATCAATCAAGATCATCTGCCGAAAACTGGACAAATGTTGGTCCGCAAGGTTTGCCAGAACCAAACGGGTATTCCAATCCACCTCAAATGGGTAGATTGAATACCTTATTGAGAATTAAACATCCAACGGATAGAAATCAAGATGTTTTGTTTGTTGCCGCTCCTAATGGAGGCGTTTGGAAATCTACGGATGGTGGTGCAAACTGGGCTCCTAAACTCGACAATGTTGCGGGTATTGGGGTTACGGATATCAAAACTACTCCCGACGCTACCTTTGCGAATTACACCACAAAACCCATTTACGTTTCAACCGGAGATTATGACGGAACCAATGTGATGTCCATAGGTGTTTTAAAATCTACGGACGGTGGAGAAACCTTTAACTCAACGGGCTTATCTTTTGCTGAAAGTGCAGGTCAAGTTTTAGGAGAGCTCATTGTACATGACGATAATACTGTTTTAGTCGGTGCTCCAGAGGGAGTAAAGATAACAACTGATGGAGGGACCACATGGAATGATAGTTTCGATGCCGGATATGGAAATGCATCTTTTGGAAGAGTTGCTATAAGTGGAACCAAAGCCATGTATACAGGATACTTTGATGTGATTTATACCAATGATTACACACAGGGAGGATGGAATTTTGTTATTACCAATAATGACTTTGGTAAATATGCTGTAACCGTCGGAGAAGATGGTAACTTCTACGTACAAGATAAAGAAGGTCAAATCAGTAAATTCGATGACACCAATAATACTTTCGCTACGTTTGGTTCAAAAACAACTGGATACGATCCACAACAAGGTTTTAATCAAACCTTAATTGTAATGAATAATTTGGTCTTGAGTGGTGAAGTAAATGCAAAACACTCTAATGATAATGGGTCTACATGGTATAACTCCATAAATGGGTATTGGAGTGATAATACCTCAGATGGAAATTATATGCATTCCGATCACCATGGAATGGGAAAATTAGATGGAACTTATGAATTTTGGAGTACCAATGACGGTGGTTTAAGTTATGTAGATTATGGTAATGATCCAACCAATCAAAAACCTACAATAACCTACAAATCAGATAAAGTTATCGTTACACAATCGTATTCAGTAGCCATCAATCCAAGCGCAAATGACGATGCTTATCTAATTGCAAATCAGGATAATGATTCCTTCAGTAAAATTAACGGGACATGGTATTCTGTAGCTATGGGAGATGGAATTCAGTCTGCTATTGACTATAACGATTCGAGTATTCGATATACAGCAAATCAAAACGGATATTTAGTTCAGTCGAAGACAGGTTTTGTAGGAGAACTCGGTGGAAATGGAAAAAATGTATCCGTGCCTGGGGCAAGTTTTTACTTCCCAATGGAAATGAATAAAACCAATCCAAAGATTTTATACGCAGGAGGAGACGAGGTGTATAAAATTGAAGATAATGATGTGAGTTTAACCATTGCAACTACAAATTCTGGTGTCGGTAATGTGACTGATATCGCAACGCACGGTAATGGAATTTTGGCATCCGGAGCAAATGGTTTACGATTTTCGTCAGATGGTGGAGCAAATTGGTCTACGCCTTCTGGAAATCCAGGGACAATCAATTCTGTAGATTTTGATGCATCCGATAATAACATCATTTATGCTACAATTGGAGGTTATACAGCGAATCAAAAGGTGTTTAAATCTACGGATGGCGGAAATACGTTTACCAACATTTCTGGAGATATGCCAAACCTTGTAATGAAAGAGGTTATGTTAAAACAAGGGCAGTCGTCAGAATACTTATTTGTTGCCACAGAATTGGGCGTGTACTTCACGAAGAATGGCGGAACCAATTGGGAAAAATTAGGTAACGGTTTACCAATGGTAGATGTTAGAGATATTGAGATACATTATACCAATGACAAGCTAGTTGCGGCTACTTTTGGTAGAGGATTGTGGGAAATTAATATTGCAAATGCTACCCTATCTGACGATACGGATTCAGAGTTAACAGGAGTTTCTGTATATCCGAATCCAAGTTCAGATAGAATTAATATCAGCATTCAAAATGCAGGAGATTACGAATACTTAATTTATAATGTTGTCGGTGGAATTGTTCAACGAGGAAAGTTATCGGGCAGCAATACCATTGATATTTCGAATTTAAGCAGTCAAATGTACGTATTGAAGGTATTTGGTCAGAATTCGAGCTTCACCCAGAAAATAATTAAAAATTAATTATGAGATTTCTTGTATTGCTTTTTATACTGGCTATGGGGTGCAAGTCTGTAGATATTGGCCAAGCTACTAAGATGAAGGTGCTTAAAGGTAATCCGAATGGAACAGATTATGTGAATTATGAAGTTTCTGTTACTTCCGACGTGGATTTTACGATTGAAAAACTTCATTTCAAGGGCAAGGATAAACCGATAAATTTTTACTACAAAGACAAAGCCACTGGTAAATCTTCCTATGATTTATTGAATCCTTTTCCTAAAGGATCGTATGCACTACTCTTTAAGGTTGAAGGGATTGAAAAATTTGAAGTAACAGATTATATAATTATCACCTATTCGGTAGATGGTAAAACCAATCTGCAAGAGCTGATGGTTACTCCGATCGTCAATCCAAAAATGAATCGGTAATCCAAACAAAATGTTAACAAATGCTCAAAATGAAAATTTTGAGCATTTTTGTGTAACAATTTTAATTCGTAGTCGTCCTATGGGTGTATTCTAAGAATTGGGCTTTTAACATTTAATTAGTACGCAAGAAATAGCCCATTGGGTACTTTAGCATACAAATAGACTAACCTATGATTAAAATCGAAAACCTACACAAGTCTTATCCGATCGGGAAAGATTCTTTACACGTTTTAAAAGGTCTTGACTTACACATTAAAGAAGGTGAATTTGTTTCCATTATGGGATCATCGGGTTCAGGAAAATCAACCTTGTTAAACATTGTTGGTCTTTTGGATACACACGATGAAGGGAAGTATTACCTAAATGGACAACTCATCAAAGACTTGAATGAAAAGAAGGCAGCTATTTTAAGAAATAAATTTCTAGGTTTTGTATTTCAATCGTTCAATTTGATTTCTTACAAAACAGCTTTAGAAAACGTAGCACTTCCTCTTTACTACAAAGGAATGGGAAGAAAAGAACGTTTAAAAATAGCTTTGGAATATTTGGAAAAGGTTGGTTTAAAAGATTGGGCCGAACATTTACCGAATGAATTGTCTGGTGGACAAAAACAAAGAGTTGCCATTGCCAGAGCCTTGGTGACCAAACCAAAAGTGGTTTTGGCCGATGAACCTACAGGAGCTCTTGATTCAACAACCACCGACTCGGTAATGGATTTATTGAAAGAGATCAACGACGAGGGGATGACTGTTTTTGTAATTACCCACGAAGAAGAAGTTGCGGCACAAACCAAGCGAATCGTAAGATTGCGCGATGGTGTAATCATTTCTGACAAACTAACCCAACAAGCCAAAGCCGTTTAATATGTTTGATTTAGATCGTTGGAGAGAAATATTTCAAAGCATCAATAAGAACAAACTTCGTTCTGCATTATCAGGCTTTACTGTGGCATTTGCCATTCTATTATTCACCCTTTTATTTGGGATCGTTAGTGGGTTAAGTAACACCTTTAAAGACGCTTTTGTCGACGATGCTCAGAACTCCATGTTCGTTAGGGTTTGGAGAACAACAAAACCATTCAAAGGATTGCAAAAGGGTAGAGCAATTCAATTGACGAATGAAGAATATAATTATGTTACGGATGAATACGGCAAAAAGATTCAGTTTAAAACAGCCCGTATTTATAAAAACTTCAACATAAAGTACCGAAACAAGGCCAATAATTACAACGTTAGAGCCGTTCATCCGGACCATCAATATTTGGAAAAAACGAAGGTCTATGAAGGTCGTTATTTGATAGGAAGGGATTTAAAAGAAAAAGCAAAGGTTATTGTCATTGGAAGGTTGATTAAAGAAGATCTTTTTGGTGAGAGACCAGCTCTTGGAAAGCGATTGAACGTAAACGGAATCTCCTATAAAATAGTGGGTATTTACTCTGATGATGGAGGTGACAATGAAGAAAGAATCGCCTACATTCCAGTGACAACCGCTCAAATGATTTATGGGAACAACGATCATATTAGTCAGATATTTTTGGGATACAATCCGAATTTGAACCTCGATCAGGCGGTGGCCTTCGGAAACCAATTAGAGCGTGATTTACGAAAGAAATTAGACATACACCCTGATGATCAAAGTGCTTTGTCCGTAAGAAACATGGCGGAAGCAAATAAGAATGTTGGTCAATTTATGGGAATCCTTTATGCAATTGTAATTTTAGTAGGATCAGGAACTTTGATTGCAGGTATCATTGGTATCAGTAACATCATGATTTTCATAATTAAAGAACGTACCAAGGAGTTTGGTATTAGAAAGGCACTTGGAGCCAAGCCGTCTTCAATAGTGGCCATGGTGGTTCAAGAATCCATTTTGATTACAACCATTGCAGGTTATTTAGGATTATCTCTAGGGACTTATATCTTGAGCCTCATCGGAGATAGTTTGGAAGATGATTACTTTATAAAGGATCCAAGTGTAAGTCCGACCATTGTAGTGGGTGCTACCATTGTACTCATCATTGCAGGTCTAATTGCAGGTTATTTGCCTGCAAAGAAAGCAGCGAATATTAAACCTATTGTAGCCTTAAGCGCCGATTAATTATGAAGTTTATTTTTGATTCAGATTCGTGGCAAGAGATTTACGGAAGTATCCGTAAAAACAAAATCAGAACAGTGATTACCATCATTGGGGTGCTTTGGGGTATATTCCTTTTGGTTGTGCTATTGGGTGCAGCAAGAGGTATGGAAAATGGGTTCACAAAATTATTTGGTGATTTTGCTACCAACAGCGTTTTTGTTTGGACACAATCTACCGATACACCATTCAAAGGCTACCAAAAGGGTAGGAGATTCCGATTGACGGATTCAGATATCGAGGTTTTGAAATCGGAATATTCAGATGAGATTAAATTCTTAGCACCAAGAAATCAGACCAATAATTTATTGGTTCACGACTTTAAATCAAGTAATTACAAGGTTAGTGGTGATTATCCGGTTTTAGACAAAATCCAGAAGAAGAAATTGCTTTACGGAAGATTTTTAAACGAGAATGACATCCTATCCTACGCAAAAGTTACTGTGATTTCAGAAGATATGTACAAGCAGCTTTTTGACAAGGGTGAAGAGGCAATTGGACAGTACATTAAAATCAACGCCATAAACTATAAGGTTGTTGGAGTATATGGATCGTCTAATGGTATAGATTTAGATGGAGATACAGCGTACATTCCATATTCAACTTTTAAGAAGGTATACAATACAGGAAATAAGGTCGACTGGATGGTAATTACTGCTGCTCCTGATGTAGATATTGAGCAAATGGAGAGCGATATTATATTGACTCTTAAGAGTTTACATAAAGTTCATCCGGATGACAAGAGAGCCTTCGGTTCGTTCAACTTAGGAACACAAATCGACAAATTAACCGGATTCCTAACGGGAATGCAGTTCTTAACCTGGTTTGTTGGGATAGCAACACTGATTGCAGGTGTTTTTGCCATCGGAAATATTCTTCTGATCACGGTAAAAGAACGAACAAAAGAAATTGGAATTCGTAGAGCTATCGGAGCAACTCCAGCAAGTATAAGACAACAAATTATTTTAGAATCGGTGTTTTTAACAACAGTTGCCGGTATGCTGGGAATCATATTTGGAGGAAGTATTCTATTCGCTATTGATGCGGCATTTGGTCAGGGACCAGACGCAGCCTTGGTCAACCCGACCGTGAATATTCCAATCATATTGATTGCCTTTGCAACCCTAATAACTTTAGGAACCTTAATAGGTTTAATCCCGGCTCACGTAGCAACTATTGTAAAACCCATAGAAGCATTAAGAGAAGAATAATTAATCAACAAGAAAAATTTATTGAATAAAAATCATGAGTAAAAGAGCAAAAATTATATTATTTATCGTGGGCGGCTTGTTCATCGCAGCCTTGATATGGTTTGGTAAGAAAAACCAAAAGAATATTATTACCTATGAAACAGAGACACCATTTAAGACGAACATTGTTAAAAAGACAGTCGCTACTGGTACGGTAATACCTCTTGAGGAAATTGAAATCAAACCTCAAATCACAGGAATTATTGATAAAATCCTTTTACTTGAAGGATCGAAAGTAAAAAAGGGTGATTTGATTGCCACAGTAAAGGTAATTCCGAATGAACAATCTTTGATTTCTGCGCGTGGTCGAGTGAACAATATTAAAATTCGATTGAACAATGCTAAAATTCAGTATGATCGAAATAAGAACTTGTTTGAAAAAGGAGTAATCTCAAGACAAGCTTTTGAAAATATCGAACTTTCTTATGATCAAGCTAAGCAAGATCTAGAAAATGCCCAGAATGACTATTTAATCATCAAGAGAGGTTCAGCTTTAGGCGGATCGGCAGCGAATACAAGTATTTTAGCTCAGATGTCAGGTACCATTTTGGAAATTCCAGTGAAGGAAGGAGATCAGGTGATTCAATCGAACAACTTTAACGCAGGAACGACCATTGCATCTATTGCAGATATGAGTAAAATGATTTTTGAAGGTAAGGTTGACGAATCTGAGGTAGGTAAACTCAAAACTGGTACTGATATTGAAGTTTCAATTGGAGCTATTGAAGGGAAAAAGTTTGGAGCAAAATTGAATTTCATCGCACCAAAGGGTACAGAAGAGGCTGGCGCAGTTCAGTTTAAAATCAAAGCGGACGTTTCTTTGAGCGACGATTATTATATCCGAGCTGGTTATAGTGCCAATGCAGATATCGTATTGGAGAAAAAAGATAGTGTTATGGCCATCAAAGAAGCCTTGTTAAAGTTTGATCAAAAAACTGAAGAGCCTTATGTAGAGGTGATGACTGGTGAAAACGAATTTGAAAAAAGGAAAGTGAAACTTGGAACTTCTGATGGGGTAAATGTTGAAATCCTGGAAGGACTTACCATGGATGATAAAATTAAAATTTGGAATAGAGCTTCAAAAGAAAAAGATGAAGACGACAAATAAAAGCTAAAGCTCGCGAAAGCGAGCTTTTTTTTTACCACCAAATTACGAAAGCCTTGGTGATTTGACCTTTCGGATGTTTTATCCAACACAATGGTGAATAGTTCTTTTCATGAAACCCTTTTATTTCGTTCTTGATCTCCTTAAAGTTCAACCAATCAACAGCTACAGTAGGACTAATTAACCAATCCTTTTTATCCGGTATAAAGAACTTACAATTAGAAAATTTCTTTAACTCTTTATTACGAAGATAAATTCCAGAAATACAATCTTGGTTTAAAGTTTCGAACTGATAATCCAAATTACTCAAGGGAAGAAATAATTGACATTTGAACAACACTTGCTGGTCACAATTTTGAACATCAAAACTTATAGACTTTAATTGCTCTTGCGTTTCCTCTAGAAATAATAAAGGAAGTTGGTGCTCTTCAATGCGATTGAGTTTTTCAACTAAGGAATCCCTATTATTCGGACCAATGCAATGTTCGATCTCATTGGTGCCTCTACCAAAATCTACAACGTAAAATTTGTAAGAGATTTCCAAGTGGATCGGCTTTTCATTTGCAACAAACAAACAATCGATTTCTCCCTGTGTTTGTTTACCTTTTTGAATTTGAATATTCTCCTGAAGTTCTGTAATATGCTGTTGTTGTTGCAATGAGAAAAACACAAATTGTTCGATATATTTTCCCAATCTTAGATTGTCTGTAATTTTACCTGAAAATTTATTGGGTGTTATCGGAAGGTCAAACTGTTGAATTCCTCTGACGGTTTTACCCTTCCATAGGTTTGAAGTTTTTAAAAAACCTTCATATCTACCTTGTGTTTTACGGTCTCTGTCCATTTGCGTCTTCGACGAAGTTACAATAGTATTTTGTAACTTCCCACTTTAATTATACCCATGATTTTCGATAAAAAAAGCTTTCAATTTTTAAAAGCGCTCCAAAAGAATAACAACCGTGATTGGTTTGCAGATCATAAAGGAGACTATCAAAAAGCACATCAAAATGCAAAAGATGTGTTTGCAGCTATTCATCAGAGATTGCAGCAACACGATGAGATTGAAAAATCAAAGATGATGCGCATCTATCGTGATGTTCGTTTTTCAAAGGATAAAACTCCGTATAAACCCCAATTCGGGAATTCTTTCTCGCGACTCGGAAGAGAACTTCGTGGGGGTTATTTCATTCGAATCAAGCCAGGTGAATCGCTGATAGCTGGCGGATTCTGGGAACCGAATAAAGAAGATATCTTTCGGATTCGTAAAGAAATAGAAATGGATGCTTCCGAAATTCGAGATATTCTTGCGGATGCTGAGTATCAGAAACATTTTGGAGGGGAATTCCACAGTTTTGGCGAATTAAAAACGGCTCCTCGGGGATTTGATAAAAACCATCCCGATGTCGACTTACTTCGCAAAAAAGGGTATGTTGCTATTCGAAATTTTACCGATGCCGAAGTATTGTCCGATAATTTTATAGATGAGGTAGATGCTTCGTATCAGGCGTTGAGACCATTCTTCAATCTGTTTAGTGACATTCTAACCACCAACCTTAATGGTGAATCAATTTTGTAAGCAATGTATTCGATCGAAATAGAGGTAATGGAAGAACATCTGGATGCGTTAAATCACGTCAACAATGCGGTCTATGTGAAATGGATGGAGGATGTAGCCGGTTCGCACTGGAAACACTTAACAAGAAATTACGATCTTGATCATTACATTTGGGTAGTGTTGCGTCATGAAATTGATTACAAAGCCCAAGCTACTCTAGGTGACGTCATTATTGGGAAGACGAGAGTAGGGGATTCAAAAGGGTTTACCTCCGAACGATTCATAGAGTTTTATAAAAATGATCAGTTGTTAGTGAAAGCCAAAACTACTTGGGCCATGCTCCATAGAAGTACCTACAAACCAGCCCGAATTCGGGAGGATGTCTTGCAGGTTTTAAATCCTGATAATTAATGGACTTAATATATGTTCTAGATATTTTAGGAACCTTTGCCTTTGCCATCAGTGGTGCCTTGGTTGCCGCTGAGAAAGACTTTGATTTATTTGGTGTGGTAATTATAGCTTTTGTAACGGCTGTTGGAGGAGGAATGCTTAGGGATGTATTGATCGATTCACATCCCATCAATTGGATTGGCGATTTAAATTATCTCTACACCATTTTGGTTGCCGTAATTCTGACGTTTTTATTCAAAAGTAAAATACTGCCATTGAGTAAAACCTTGTTCTTATTTGATACCATCGGGATTAGTGTGTTTACCTTACTGGGGTTGAAAAAAGGTCTCTCCCTTGACTTGCATCCAATTCTGGCCATTATTATGGGAATGATTTCTGCCGTTTTTGGAGGAGTCTTGCGTGATATTTTGACCAATAAAATACCGTTGATATTTCAAAAGGAAATTTATGCATCGGCCTGTTTGATGGGTGGAATCACTTATTTACTATTACAAAACACCCAGGCATCAGAGAATTTGGTGTTTATTTCATCGGCATTGGTAGTGATCGGAATACGACTTGTTGCCGTAAAGTATCACCTAGAATTGCCCAAAATAAAAGAGGATTTGTTTGGAGAAAAAATTGCTTTGGTCAAAAAGATCCGTCGAAAGAAAGAAAAGTAAGTCAAAAAAAAAGCGGAGTAACAACTCCGCCTTCATTAATCTTATTTGACATCTTTCATTAATTCCCGAATCGATCGAATTAATTGCTGATCGATTCCTCTGTCAAGTTTGCCAGGCATATTTTTCACCTTAATCATTGGTTCCGTCTGGTTATTTTCCATCCATTCTCCGGCTTTGTTCTTGGCACTTACTGGAACAACGCCCCAATAACCTCCATTCGGTAATCCTTCCCATCCTGCAAAACTACAGGTTCCTGGTACTGGCATTCCGACTGTTTTTCCAATTTTCAAATCGGTATATCCTTGAGCATAACAATGACCATCGGAATAGTTACTCTCGTTAAACATAGTCAACGTTGGCTTGGTCCATCGAGAAGTCGGTTCGCCACCAACCACTTTATCGGCAGTAGCATAGGTAATGAATGGCACTCCTGTGAAGAACATGGCCAAATCGGCCACCAAATCACCACCACCATTAAATCGAGTATCTACAATAACACCTTTCTTTTCAAAGTATTTACCCATCATATCTTGATAAATGCTTCTGTAAGGACCATCTCCCATTCCAGGGATGTGAACATATCCAAGCTGACCGTTACTCTTTTCTGCAACCTCTTTTTCATTCATTTTCACCCAACGTTTGTAAAGCAGTCTGCTCTCAGCTCCGAGGGAAATTGGTTTTACCGTGATGGATTGATTGTCTTTTTTGTTTTTTGGGTCACTAATCTCAAGCAAGACAAACTTTCCAGCTTTTCGGTTCAAATACTTAGCGACATCTTGATCTGCTTCAATGACTTCGCCATCTATCTTTTCGATCACCATGCCAGGTCTAATGTTAAACTTGGCCTTATCTAATGGTCCGCCTTTGATGATTTCATCAATTAAGATTCCGGCGCCTTTATGATCATAACTCATGAAGATTCCCAGTGAAGCGGTGGCATCCGCATTTGAAATGGATGATCTTCTGAATCCTGATCCAGCATGAGAAACATTTAATTCTCCCAATAACTCCGACAACATCTCTGAGAATTCAATATCGTTACCAATATGCGGAATGTATTTCGAGTATTCTTTTTTCATTAGGTCCCAATCAATTCCGTGAAAGGTTGGCTCGTAAAAAATATTCTTCGTTCGAATCCATACATGATCAAACATGGCCTGACGCTCTGCTGCTTTATCGAATTCAATTTCACTTCTTATGGATACAGACTTTCTCTTTTTAGCAGCTGGATTCAATTTAGAAATGCGACCACCAGATAATAAGTACAAGTTTTTCCGATCTTTATCCCACTGCAGACTTCCTCCGCCGTTCAATCTCATGATCATTTTGGTTTCGCGAGTGCGAAGGTTGGTGCTCCAAAGGTTGGCTCGTCCTTCAAAACTGGCCAAATAATAAAGCATGTCTCCTTTTTTCGATAAAACGGCATCACCCAAACGAGAAGAATGGATGGTGAGTCGCTTGGTACGGTCTCTCATCTGATCCCAATCGAAAGTCAAAGTTTTCACTTCCTTCTTTTTTTCTTCCCTAGCACCCTTCTTTTTCTTGCCTTTACTTTTGTCAGCCTCTTTCTTTTCTTTGGCTTTTTTCTTCTTTTCTTCAGCCTTGATAGCCGTTAGTAATTTGAATTCTTCATCTGTTAAATTGGCTTCGTCCCAGGCTTCTTGGGTGAAGTACATGCTGTAGACATCACTTTCAGTTCTTCCGCTTGTCGCATAAGACTTCAATCCGTTTCGATTGCTAAACCAAATCATTTGCTTTCCACCGTTCACCCATTTTGGTCTATAATCTGAGTATCCGCTTTGGTTCAAGTTCATTTTCTTAGAACCATCGGCAGCCATAAGCAATACTTCCGAGTTACTCAAGGTTTTTCCCCAATCTACAAGCAACCACTTGCTATCAGGACTCCAAGTAAAATATTTATCCCCATCTCGCATGTGATACAGCTCTTTTGGAGTTAATAAAGTGACTTTCTTTTTCGACTTTAGTTCTTGAACTACCAATGATCTTCTACCTTCAATATAAGCCAGGTATTTGCCATCTGGAGAGAATTTTGGGATGTAATTGTCTACTTTATTTGAAACGAGTTCTGATTCTTCAATGAGGGTAGAAGCATAAAAGAAGGGCTCTTCCGAACGAACCTTTTCAGTTTTGTAAATACTCCATCTTCCATCTCTTTCACTTGAGTAAACTACCGATTTCCCATCTGGTGACCAGGTTACAAATCGTTCATTTTCAGGTGTATTGGTAATTCTTTTGGTAAAGGATTTATCTACGGATGTTACAAATACTTCCCCTCTGGCAATAAAAGCGATTTCTTTGCCATTAGGAGAGACCGACATTTCTCGAATACCTCCATTGATAGAAATAAATCGGTCGCTATTGTTTTTGTCTTGGGTCATGATTCGAACCTTCAATTTTTTAGGCTTTTCACCTTCTTTCATCGTATAAAGTTCCCCGTCATAACCAAAGGCTATGGTTCCATTTCCAATACTTAAAAAACGAACAGGATGAAGTTTGAATTTGGTAATTTGTTGCGTCGATTCAGAGTTAATGCCCTTTTTGTAAACATTAAATGTTCCATTTTGTTCGCTTAAATAGTAAATGCTTTTTTCATCTGGACTAAAAACAGGGTTTCTGTCTTCGCCTTTAAATGAGGTAATCATTTTATGACTATCCGTTTTTTTGTCATAGACCCAAATATCTCGCGTTACCGAAGATTGATGATGCTTTCTCCAGATATTTTCACCACCTGGTTTGTCCTGATAAATCATGGTATTCCCATTCTTAGAAAACTGCACATGTTCCGCTGGAAGTGTGAAAATTTGGGAAACGCGCCCTCCCTTTGTAGGAACGCTGTAGAGTTCTGTTTGCGATCCCGTTGGATGCTGTCTGTTTTTCACATGATCTTGTCGTGCAGCTCCAAAAAGGACATTCTTGCCATTATTGGTAAAAGTGTATGGAGATTCATTGGCCGAGTGATAGGTAAGTCTCGTAGCTTGACCTCCGTTGGCGCTCATTACATATACATCGAAATTTCCATATCTATTTGAGGCGAAAGCTATTTTATCTCCTTTTTTATTCCAAACGGGCATGTAGTCGTGTGCCGTATGATAGGTAAGCTGTACTGCGTCGCCACCTGAAGACGATACTTTGTAGAGATCGCCCTTGTAGGTAAAAGCGATTTGAGTTCCATCTGGAGATATTGCAGAATACCTCATCCACTTGGGATTTTCTTGACCGTTTATTCCTAAGGTCACCAAGCACAAAAGAATTAGAAATTGTTTCATGAATATTAAAATTTTGCCTAATTTACTAAATAGTAATAGGACCTTTATTAATAAAAAATTAAAATTCATATACCCATGATATTTGAGAATTTAGAAGCCTTAGAAGCGATGAAAGGGAAGGAGCTTCCGGCGTCCGATTGGTATGTTATCAATCAACAAATGATTAATGATTTTGCCAATGCTACACTCGATAAACAATGGATTCATGTGGATGAAGAACGGGCAAAAAAAGAAAGTCCTTTTAAATCTACAGTTGCACACGGATTTATGTCGGTTGCAATGATTTCTAGAATGTTGGAAGAGATGTTTACCGTGAAAAGCGTGAAAATGGGTTTGAATTACGGACTAAACAAGGTTCGATTTCCCAATCCGGTTCCAGTAAACAGTATGCTGAGAATGCAAGCCACTATTAGCAACATCGAAAACCTTGAGAACAATGGTAAAAAAATCACTTTTTCTTGTGTTATCGAAATAAAAGGACAAAAAAAACCCGCATGTTATGCGGAGTTTCTTGCTGCATTATTTGAATAATAATCTCTTAAGTCAGAATTTCAGATTCAATCGCCCTTTTGGTAAAGCCAATAAAGAAAATGGCAATTAAAAAGGTAACTATAGCCTGTACAACTCCTTGACCACCATATACGTCGTAAGCGTTTGTCATAGTAAAGTTGTAACCCAACTGTACAATCAAGCCAATAAATGAAATGATAAACCAGAGGCGAGCACTCTTTTTTCTGAATAACATTAAGATGGTTCCTAAAAAACCAAACCAAACTGCCACCGCAAATGCTGCATAGACCCATTTCGGCGTATTCTTTATAAATTCCAATTGGTTTGGCGGAATTAACTCTCTGAATTCATCGGACATGTAAGCCTGAGAAAGGTACATTAATACCCCAATTCCATACCAAATCAATCCGATAACACTCACTGCATAAAAGGTATTGGTTGGTTTAATCGTACTCGTAGATCTTGTTGGTCGTGCCATTGATAAAAGTTTTTAGTTGAGTTCTAAAAGTATAAATTATTTTGAAAATTCAAAAATGTAAAGTATATTTGTCATTAAGTAAAATAAACAAGTCTAAAAGTGAAGCAAATCATATGGAAAATTCTACTTATTGTGAAAGAGAGAATGCAAGAATTCAAAAATTGTACAAGTTTCAATTGCCGCACCGATATAAAAAAGTAGGGTACTTTGTAACCGCCCTTTTTGTTGTCTTCATTTTCGCTCGAAAAATTATGGAGTATGACGGTGAACTATTGAAAACTATTATTAAAAATGGTTTTTTACTGGGATTGTTGATCATTTCGATCTCTAAGGAAAAAGTAGAGGACGAGTTGATTGAAAGCCTTCGAACAAAATCGTACCGAATTGCTTTTGTATTGACCGTTGCTTATGCGGTGGTTCAGCCACTTATTGAATATGTGGTAGAAACCGTCATCAAGGGAGAGGCATCCTTGGGTGATTTTAGTTACTTCCAGGTATTGGTGTTCATGTTGATTGTCCAGATTGGATTTTTCGAACAATTGAAACGATACTTCAAATAAGTTAAATCATGAAGAATACCATAAAAGTTGAACGTGCCATTTTAGACATTACTCAGGATGAACTGGCTAAAGAAATAGGAGTATCGAGACAAACCATCAATTCCATCGAGAAAAATCGATACGTTCCATCTACTGTTTTGGCTTTGAAATTATCCAAGCTTTTTGGAAAGCCTGTCAACGACTTCTTTGTGTTGGAGGATCAAGATTAGAAAGGAAGCACCGCCTCTTTGAACAAGCTGGCTTTTGATTTGAAGAAATTGTTCTCTAATTCGATGGCCTTTAGCTTGCTATCAATCAATTTTGATTCGCGGGAATTCACCAAGAACAACGAGCTCTCTCCTAAAAAGAATTTTCTTTCTTCGGCCTTCAGTAGGGTTCCATAATCCAAAACAATTCGCTGGGTATAATCATTTTGCAGGGTGAATGATTGAAGCTCTTGTTGTATGGCGCTAATCTTGTTTTTGATCACAACCTTGGCCGTCTCATTCTCAAACCGTTTGTCTTGCAGTTTTACCCGAGCCAGTTTCAAATCTCCACGCTCTTTACGTAGGAAAAGCGGTAGTTGAAAATTAATTCCAGCTTTAAAGTTTTCAAGATTTAACGAGTTCGCCTGCCTTGGTGTCTGGGTCAAGAAATTGTATTGAACATCCAATTTGGGTAACAGGTTATTCATTTTCAATCGTTTATCTATTACCAAACTCTGAATTTTAAAAGACAGCGATTTGATTTTTGGGTGCTCGTTGATGTCAAAATCTTCATCATTGAACAACGCAATGTTCAAGGTGTTATCAATAGAGGTGAAGGTTTCTACATCCGGAATCACATTATCCTGTAATTCAACAGGTGTATTTTCTGCCAACCAGAGAAAATTGGACAGTTCCAAGCTCGATTTCACCAATTTAATTCGGGCTTTTTCAAGATTTAATTTTCTGGTATTCAGTGTGATTCCCGCTTCAACAGTGTCAATAGCAGGTTTGTCACCTACTTCAAAAGCTCTTTTTGTTCCGTTGAATCGCACCAAGGCATTGTTTAAGAATTCTTCATATACCTTCTTTTCATTATAGGTTTTCAACCAATTGAAATAGGCAAGGGAAGCATCAAACAAGATGTTATTCACCAATATTTGTTGATCTTGTTCTGCTTGGTCTACAAAGAATTTGGCCTGTCGTAAGGCCGCCATTCTTCGGTTGGTTAACAAACCACGGGCAAGTGACACCGATACGCCAGCACTATACAAACCATCAGTCGGAACGGTAGCCTCAGGATTTAAAAAGGTACCATCGTTGTTTTCTACGTTGGCTTTGAATTCAATTCCGTACCAAGTCGGAATTTTAAACGTTCCGTTTAGTCTGTTGAAGTATTCCGTTTTTTTGAACTCCTTACGATCGTAATCCACTTCAATTTTCGGATCAAAGGCCCCACGTGATTTCAAAAGCTTTGCCTCGCTATTGTTAATGACAAGATTGGCTTGCTTCACAATTGGGTGAAACCTTTTGACATAGCCCAAGTACTCAGCAAGAGTCAAGGTACTGGTAAGGTTTTCTTGAGCATTCAGTGAAAAAGCAATACTTAAAAAGAAAGCAAATAGAATTTTCTTCATTACAAATTCAAGCTTAGGTGTTTATTTCTTTTTATCTGATGATCCTTTTTTACTCATTTTATCCTCCGGTTGGTAATAGTTAGGAGGGAAGCTGTTCAACTGTCTCCATAACTCAAACCAAATAGGTACGTCTTCCAATAGGGCGATGGTTCTTGCACCTGAACCTACTCGTATTTCTTCTGGCCACTCGTGATCTTCCTCATCCGGAGCAAGCAAAACTCGATACATACCGTTACTGCTAATAAATCGTTCTACAGCTACCACTTTTGCGCCATAGGTACCATAGGATACATTAGGCCATCCACTAAAGACAATGGCAGGCCAACCATCAAACTGAATTCGAACTTTTTCTCCGATGTGAATTAAAGGCAAATCAATTGGTCTCACATAGGTTTCAACGGCTAAATCGAGATTTGCTGGCATGATACCCACTAAATCAGCGCCTTCTTTGAAAGTAACTCCAATACCTCCAATGTCAGATTTGAAAATGAATCCGCTTTGTGGTGCCGTCACATACAACAGGCTGTTTCTCACCTTGTAATTGTTGTTGGTGTTCTGCAATTTTGAAACTTCCGCAGAGCTACTGAACTCGTTGGATTTGGCAGTAAACTTATCACTGGTAGCTTTCGATATCTTCTCATCATAAGAAGCTTTGATGGTATTGATGTCAATTTGCGCATTCAATACTTCGTTCTTACTAGCCAATAATTTGTTTTCCGCATTGATCAATTTTGCTTGTGTTTCCTGTAGTTTTAATTTCTTTTCTTCTACATCCTTCACCGCGCTAATCCCTTCGGATTGTAGGGTAACTACCCGTTTGTACTGACGGTCTGCAATCCTGATATTGGTCTTTGCTGCTTCGAGATTGATGCTGTCGTTTTGTACCTTCAAATTGGCTTGTAACAGTTTGTTTCGAGCCATTTCTAGCTTTAGCTTTCGTTCTCTCTGTAATGCATCAATTTGGCGCTCTAATTGCCCTACTTTCTCTTGATAAGACATCACAGCCATCGACTTTGCATTAATTTGCTCATTGGTCAATTCGATCAAGCGATTGTCGAAGTATTCACTTTTCACCTCCGAAATACGCATGATCGTATCTCCTTTCTGAACATAATCCCCTTCACGAACATACCACTGCTCAATTCGACCTGGAATCTGAGACTGAATGGTTTGTGGACGTTGATCCGGAGTTAAAGAGGTAACCAATCCATTTCCCGTAATGTTCTGGGTCCATGGAAGGAATAACATAATGAGCACTAGAATTCCGAATACCGATAGAAATCGGTTCAAAAACGAATAGTGCTTTTTGTTGAAAATATTTTTGCCAGACTTGTAAGCGGTCAAATCAACCTTGTTATGTAACGGATTATTTGTAATATTTAACATCTTCCAGTCTTATTATGAAATTATTTTACCTTTTTCTAGCGTAATCACTTGATTACAATCGCTTTGCCAATTCGGATTGCTACTTACCACAATCAAGGCCCATTTGTGCTCTTTTCCAGTGATATAGTCCACAATTCGTGCAGCTTCATCGTCGTTGAATTGATCTAATGGATCTTCGAGGATGAGAATTTTTGGTTTTTTGATGATGGCTCTAGCCAAGATCAGCTTCTTCATTACGGTGTAGGACATTTGCTTTCCTTCCGGATTGATAAAAGTTTCCAATCCATTGGGTTGCTCCTTCAAGAATGAAGTCAAACCTACCTTTTCCATAATGGCATAAATTTCACTGTCATCAACTTCCGTATTTCCAAATACCAAATTGTCGCGAATGGTACCTTCAAATGGTGTTTCGTCAGACAATGACATTCCCAATTGAGACCGATAATGATTCAATTGCAAGCTTTTGAGCGATAGATTGTTCACGAAAATATGACCGTTTGTAGGTTGAATTATTCCTGAAATCAATCGTAATAAGGTGGATTTACCTGCACCACTTTCTCCTTTTACCAATAATCTACTCGAGGAGTTGATTTTGAAAGAAATGTCTTCTAAAATGCTCCTTTCTCTATTGGCAACTGCATAAGTGACATGGTCAAATTCAATCGAAAATTCGTCCTTAAACAAGGGCTTATCACCTGACTGAGGCTCCAATTGCTTGTCAACCACTTGGCCTAATTTCTCAATGGAAGTCAATACATCATAGAACGACTCCAACCCGATGATTAGTTTTTCTACAGAGGTAATGACCAAAAGGATGATGATTTCTGCCGCAACAAACTGACCAATATTCATTTCCTGATTCAATACCAATGCTCCACCAATGAGTAGTAGACTAGCTGTTACAACCACCTTAAAACCAATCATTTGAGAAAATTGAAGAATCAAAATCTTAAAGTGATTTTCTCTGGCCTCTAAGTATTTACTTACAAGTTTGTCATTTTTGGAAATTGCTAAATTGGTGTTTCCAGACAATTTGAAACTTACTACAGTTCTTGCTACTTCCTGAATCCAGTGGGCCACTTTGTATTTGTTTTTGGATTCTAACAAACTGGTTTCCAAACCTTTCTTTGCGGTGAACTTAAATACGGTGTAAATCAAAGCAATCAAAAGAATACCGAAAATGATAAAGAAAGGGTGATAAAATGATAATAGAATCAATGCAAATACAATTTGAAGTACTGCTGTTGGTACGTCAATTAATATTTTAGAAAGTCCTTTCTGGATGGTAAGGGTATCAAAAAATCGATTGGCTAGCTCTGGTGGATAAAAATTGCGTAATTCCGTCATTTTTATCTTCGGAAAACGATAACTCAATTCGAAAGAAGCTCGCATGAAGATTCTCTGCTGAATGGTTTCAATAATTCGTAACTGCATTAATTGGAGTCCGCCTGAAAAGATCACCCCAACGGTCACTACAATTACAAGAATTACCCAAGATGTAGAAACTTGAGCTCCTTGAATTAAATTGATAATGGCCTGAATACCTAGTGGTAACGATAGTGTTACTAAACCACTAAAGATGGCATAGTAGAATACTTGAAAAATATCTTTTTTCTCAAGTTTTACCAAACCTAGGAAACGCTGCCAAGGTGTTAGTTTGTTATTTTCCATCGATAAGAAGTTTTAAAACAAGGTCATTAAAAAAATCAGTTGGTGTTTCACCGTCTTTACAGTCGGTGATGGTTGGGAAGTGCTCTTTCAAATAGCACTGATGAAGTGCACCTTCTATTATGGTACTAGCTAAACTAAATCCATATTTATAATCTGGTTTGGCTTCAGTAATTATTTGCTGTAAACGCGTCACCAAACGCTTGTAAATCTCAAAGTACCCCTCTTTATTCTCAACATCTACCTCTTTGGTTAAAAAGGATTTAGAACTTTCATTTACAATAATCTTGTAAAGAATCACTTCATTGATATGGGAGTACTTGCTGTCTTCCTTGGTCTCCCTGGTCACCACTTCAATGGCTTTTTCTAGTTTGTTCTTTTTGTCAGAAATACTAAAGGTTTCAATAACCAATTGATACTCCAACCAAGCCCAATACCAAGAGGTTAGGTATAATAGTAGTTTGTGCTTGCTCTCGAAATATCGGTAAATGGAACTTTCGTTAGAACCAATTTTAGCACCTAGTTTTTTAAACGTAAAGTTTTCAAAACCAATTTCTTGTAGCAATAAAATACTGTGCTTGATGATTTTCTTCCCTAGCTCAGAAGTCTCTGGATCTTTGATATAAATTTTAGAAGGGACAGAAATTTTTAAAACGGATAATAACTCTTTCACTTGCTTCTTACTTATTATACCGCAAATATAATAGTAATACTATCAATTGAAAAAAGGAATACTATCTTTTTAAGGTTTTTTTAACAATAAGAATCTTGAAGAAAATCCTTTATGAATTGTAGAAGTGAAGGCTTTCTTTGATGTTTTTTGTTGTTGCCTGACAATCAATTTTAAAGCTTTCCAAATTATTTAAAAGTACGAAGTTGGTTTGACCTTTTTTATTTTTCTTATCGTGTTTTAGTAACGATAGAATCGCATCAAAATCCTTCTCAACAAGCGTAATTTTTTTAAATATTGTCAGAATATCAGTTTTGATCAGCTCAACGGTATCCAAAGGCATTCCCAATACTTGGTGTGATAAATAAGCTTCACAAATCATACCAATAGCAATGGCCTCTCCATGAGTAAGACTCTCTTTGTCTTCCGATTCAAGGTAAAACGATTCGATGGCATGTCCAATCGTATGTCCGTAATTCAAAACCTTTCGCAAGTGACCCTCCTTTGGATCTTCTAGCACCACCTCATTTTTTATGTTAATGGACTTGTAAATGACTTCTTCAATATTTGAATCATCAAGTTGATGAACTGCTTCCAACAAACTCTTATCATAGGTCAAAGCATATTTGATGACCTCTGCCAAACCTGAGGTGAAATCCCGTTCATTCAAAGTTTTCAAATACTTTCGATCAATAATTACTAGTTGCGGATTGGCAAAAACACCGATTTGGTTTTTCAATACACCTAAATCAACCCCTGTTTTACCGCCAACCGAGGCATCTACCATAGCAAGTAAGGTAGTTGGGATATTGATAAAGTCAATTCCCCTTTTAAAACAAGAGGCCACAAATCCGCCTAAATCCGTAATCACACCACCACCAAGAGTCAATAGCAGACTTTTTCGATCGCCACCAAGCTCAGTGATGGCATTCCACACCCCAATGCAGGTATCAATATTTTTGAATTCTTCGCCCGGATCAATTTCAATCACCTCTACCGGAATGTCTACCTCTAACTTGGTAATGAATCTGGGGTAGCAATGTTCAAAAGTGTTTTCGTCTACCAGAATGAAGAGTTTTGAGTAGTCGTTTTTCTCAATAAAATCATTCATGGATTGATAGGCATCAAATCCAAATTCAACATTGTAAGTAGCGGCTTGTATCGCGGTCATTCAAAAAATAATATTTCCCAAAATAACTGCATTTTTTTTAAAAAAACTAATGTGTCTATTTACTTATCTTTGCTTTGAAAAACGTAGAAAATGAAATTATTTGACAACACAGAAACGGCATTTGCATTAAAGTCTGATTCCCAGTTAGAAAGAGCTTATTTTTTGTTTAGAATGATCCAAAATGAACCTATGGTACGCATAGGAACTGCGGTTACAAATTTTGCTTTGAAAGCACATTTGCCTGTTGAAGGATTGATTCGTTCTACGGTTTTTGATCATTTCTGTGGTGGAGTGACGGAGGAAGATTGTCTTCCGATCATCAAAAACATGCACGAAAATGGAAATGTTCACAGTGTCCTTGATTATTCAGTAGAAGGCAAAGAAGAGGAAGCTAGTTTCGATAGTGCCCTCGAAAAGATTTTGAAAATCATTCAATTCTGCGAAGAAAAACAGTCCATTCCTTTTGCGGTTTTCAAACCAACCGGATTCGGGCGCTTTGCGCTCTATCAAAAAATTTCCGAAGGAAAGGAATTAACCGAGGATGAACATGAGGAATGGAAAAGGGTAGTGGCTCGTTTCCACAAGGTGTGTAATCTGGCCAAGAAAAAGGACGTTCCTGTATTGATTGACGCCGAAGAAAGCTGGATGCAGGATGCTGCGGATTGGTTGATCGAAGATTTGATGGAAATGTATAATAAAGACAAGGCCATTATTTTCAATACCCTTCAGATGTATCGTCATGATCGGTTGGATTACCTCAAGAAATTAAAAGCCAAAGCCAATGAAAAAGATTTCTATATCGGAATGAAAGTAGTTCGCGGTGCCTATATGGAAAAAGAACGAGAGCGTGCCGCAGAAATGGGCTATCCTTCACCAATTTGTAAAGACAAACAAGCCACTGACGAGAATTATGATGCCGCCATCAATTACATGATGGAGCAACCAAAAATGGCCATTTTTGCCGGTACCCACAATGAGAATAGTTCGTATTTATTAATGGAACTGGCAGATAAATACAAGATTGACAAAGATGACAAACGTTTGTGGTTCGGACAATTATTCGGAATGAGCGACCACATCAGTTATAATTTGGCAAAAGAAGGCTATAATGTTGCAAAATACTTACCTTTCGGACCTGTGAGAGATGTTATGCCGTATTTGATTCGTAGAGCTGAAGAGAATACATCTGTTGCGGGACAAACAAGTAGGGAGTTGAACCTACTGAAAACAGAAAGGAAACGCAGAAAGCTCTAACTAATGAATGCCAAAGTAGAAGAAATACGCTTACTACTTGTCAAAAATCAAAAGCGCCTCGCCCAAGAATTAAAGCAAAGTAAAGAAGCCGTGCGCCTTATTAAAAAGGCAACGCATTCTTCCTTGAATGCTGAGGAAAAGGAATTGATTAAAATTCAATTGCTAGATATTTGTAAGGCCATTCCGGCCCTCGCTGTTTTTTTACTTCCGGGCGGAGCATTGCTACTACCATTGCTTATCAAACTAATTCCGGATATCTTACCATCGGCCTTTCAAGACGATCCGAAAGAAGATTTTCAGTAGAAACTACCTTGATATCTTAAATTATAAACTACTTTTGCACGAAATTTAAGCAGAAGTTCATGCAGTCTATTAGAAATATTGCCATCATTGCCCACGTAGATCACGGAAAAACGACTTTGGTCGACAAGATTATCGATCAAGCTAAAATTCTTGATGATCGTAAGGAACGCACTGAGTTGTTGTTAGATAACAACGATTTAGAGCGCGAACGCGGAATTACCATTTTATCCAAAAACGTAGCGGTAAATTACAAGGGAGTAAAAATCAATGTCATTGATACTCCTGGTCACGCCGATTTTGGAGGCGAAGTAGAACGCGTTTTAAAAATGGCTGATGGGGTACTATTATTGGTAGATGCCTTTGAAGGACCTATGCCACAAACTCGTTTTGTATTGGGGAAAGCCATTGAGCTTGGCTTAAAACCAATTGTGGTGATTAATAAGGTAGATAAGGAGAACTGTACACCTGATTTGGTGCATGAAAAAGTGTTTGATTTGATGTTTGCTTTGGATGCTACAGAAGATCAATTAGACTTTACCACGATTTATGGATCGGCCAAACAAGGTTGGATGAGTGAAGATTGGCAAGCTCCAACAGATAATATCATTCCACTGTTAGATGCAGTGGTTGACGTGATTCCAGAGGCTCCTTACCGAAAAGGAACGGTTCAAATGCAGATTACTTCATTGGATTATTCTTCTTTTACGGGAAGAATTGCCATTGGAAGGGTATATCGTGGCGATCTAGAACAGAATAAAGATTATGCGCTTTGTAAAGCCGATGGTACCACTAAAAAAGTACGCATCAAGGAATTGCACGTTTTTGAAGGAATGGGTAAGGCCAAAGTGGATTCCGTAGCTAGTGGAGATATCTGTGCGATTACTGGAATTGAAGATTTCGAAATTGGTGATACCATTGCCGATTTAGAAAATCCAGAGGAGCTGCCAAGAATTAAAGTTGATCAACCCACCATGAGTATGTTATTTACCATCAACAACTCACCATTCTTTGGTAAGGAAGGTAAATTTGTTACTTCTCGCCATTTGAGAGATCGATTGTTCAAGGAAATGGAGAAGAACTTGGCGTTGCGTGTAGATGAGACCGAATCTGAAGACAAATTCAATGTTTTCGGAAGAGGAGTATTGCACTTATCGGTATTGATTGAAACCATGCGACGAGAAGGTTACGAGCTTCAAGTTGGGCGACCACAAGTGATTATTAGAGATATTGACGGTGTAAAATCTGAACCTTACGAAGTATTAACCATTGACGTTCCGGAGGAAGTGGCTTCGAAGGCCATCAACCTTGTTACCTTAAGAAAAGGCGATTTATTGGTGATGGAGCCCAAAGGCGATTTGCAACACCTAGAATTCAGCATTCCTTCAAGAGGATTGATCGGATTGCGTAATAAAATTCTAACGGCTACGGCTGGACAGGCAATTATCAATCATAGATTCTCAGAATACGGACCTTACAAAGGAGATTTCTCTGATGAAGTAAAAGGAGCTATTGTTTCTGCCGAAACAGGGAAAGCTACTGGTTACGCCATCGATAGATTGCAAGATAGAGGACGTTTCTTTATCGACCCGAATCAGGAGATCTATAAAGGTCAAGTTGTTGGAGAAAACTCTAAAAACGATGACTTGGCGGTGAATTTGATCAAAGGAAAGAAATTGACCAACGTGAGAGCTGCTGGTTCAGATGACGGCTTAAAAATCGCTCCAAAAATCGACTTTTCCTTAGAAGAATGTATGGAATATATCAAGGATGATGAATACCTTGAGATTACTCCAGAGAATTTAAGAATGCGAAAGATTAATTTTTAGAAACTTTTATTTGCATTTTAAATAAATAATCACATAACTTTGCTTCGTAAATGAAAGGAAATAACACTCATACACATCATCATTCAATCACTTGCTCTCAAGCGATTTAGATATGTGTTGATTATTATCAAAATATACAAAAACCCGTTTGAGACCATCAAATGGGTTTTTTTAGTTCTAAGACACATTGATGGTTGAAGATTAAAAATTACGAAATGACAAAACTTAGAATTGCAATCCAGAAATCTGGAAGATTAAATGAAGACTCCTTAGGAATTATCAAAAACTGCGGTATCTCTATTGATAATGGTAAGGATCAGTTAAAAGCTTCCGCCCGTAACTTTCCACTTGAGATTTTTTATTTGAGAAATGGTGATATTCCACAATACCTCAGAGATGGCGTGGTTGATATTGCCATCATCGGAGAAAATGTGCTAATTGAAAAAGGCGAGGATATCGCTTTTGTAGAGCGACTAGGTTTCTCCAAATGTAAAGTTTCTTTGGCCGTTCCAAAGGATGTTGATTATGACGGAATGGAATATTTCTCCACAAGAAAGATCGCGACATCCTATCCGAATACAGTGAAGAAATTCTTCAGTGAAAAGGGCATCAAGACCGATATTCACATCATTAACGGATCTGTAGAAATTGCACCAAATATCGGATTGGCAGACGGAATTTGCGATATCGTATCTTCAGGAAGCACACTATTCAAGAACAATTTGAAGGAGGTTGAGGTGCTATTAAAATCCGAAGCTGTGTTAGCAGTTTCTCCTCAAATTTCAGAAGAAGCTCAGAAAATTCTAGACAAACTGCAGTTCAGAATTAAATCGGTATTAAAAGGAAGAAATTCCAAATATGTCTTATTAAACGCCCCGAATGATAAATTAGAAGAGATTATTAATGTACTTCCTGGCATGAGAAGTCCGACCGTATTGCCTTTGGCAGAAGAAGGATGGAGTTCGGTGCACTCAGTGATTAGTAAAGATCAATTCTGGGAAATAATTGACGAATTAAAGGCCAAGGGGGCTGAGGGAATTTTGGTATGTCCAATTGAAAAAATGGTGTTGTAAGATGAAGGTGATTAAATACCCCAAAAGAGAAGATTGGTCTACAATTTTAAGCAGACCTACACAGACTGTAGATGATATCGAAGCCACAGTTAACCAAATTTTTGACGATGTGAAGCGAAATGGTGATGTTGCTATTTCAAAATACACTTCGATGTTTGACGGAGTAGAACTTGAGAACTCCTTAGTTTCCGAAAAAGAAATTGAAATGGCCAGTTCATTAGTTTCTGAAGAATTAAAGGATGCCATTCGGTTGGCGAAGTCTAATATTGCGGCGTTTCACAAAGCTCAGAAGACCGATAAGGTATATTTAGAAACCCAAAACGGAGTTTCTTGTTGGCAAGAAAAACGACCGATTCAAAAAGTAGGATTGTACATTCCTGGTGGAACGGCGCCTTTGTTTTCAACAGTATTAATGTTGGCTGTTCCGGCTCAGATTGCTGGATGTGAAGAGATTGTATTGTGTTCTCCACCAAATTCAGAAGGTAAAATTGCGAATGAGATTTTATTTACTGCGCAATTATGTGGGGTTACAAAGGTGGTGAAAGTAGGCGGAATTCAAGCCGTAGCCGGATTGACCTTCGGGACCGGAAGTATACCACAAGTGTATAAAATATTCGGACCAGGGAATCAATTTGTAACAGTTGCAAAACAGTTGGCTACCAAATTCGGAGTGGCCATTGACATGCCTGCCGGACCAAGTGAATTGTTAGTAGTGGCGGATGACGCGGCGAATCCAGCTTATGTGGCTTCCGATTTATTGAGTCAGGCCGAACACGGAACTGACAGTCAGGTAATCTTAGTGAGTACTTCAGAGAAGCTTGTAGAAGCCGTATCTGTGGAAATCAATAGACAAATTGAAGAATTACCGAGAGTGGATATCGCAAAGAAAGCTATTGCGAATTCGAAATCCATTTTGGTAGCTGATGATGCCGAAGCATTAGAACTAATCAATGAATACGGTCCTGAACACTTTATTGTTTGCACGGCAAATGATGATTTCTACGTAAACAAGGTAATCAATGCTGGTTCTGTATTTATTGGGAATTATACTCCAGAAAGTGCCGGTGATTATGCCTCAGGAACCAATCACACACTTCCAACAAATGGTTTTTCAAAGGCCTATTCGGGAGTGAATCTTGATAGCTTTACCAAGAGTATTACTTTCCAGAAAATATCAAAAGAAGGAATTCAGAATATCGGTCCGTCTATCGAATTAATGGCGGCAGCTGAAGGTTTGCAAGCCCACAAGAATGCAGTTACCTTACGATTAAAAGATCTAGCGAACTAAGTTGAAGTATTGAAATTGGAAACCATGAAGAATTTTGACTTAGGAAATTTGTTGCGAGAAAACATTAAGCGGATGACGGCTTATTCATCGGCACGGGACGAATTCAAAGACGCTTCTGCCGAAATGATTTTCATCGACGCCAATGAAAATCCTTTTGATACAGGTTTGAATCGTTATCCAGACCCGCAACAAAGCAAGGTAAAACAAGAACTTTCAAAGCTTAAGGAGATTCCAGTCTCTCAAATATTATTAGGGAATGGTTCTGACGAAGTATTGGATTTGATCTTCAGAGCATTCTGTGAACCGAAGGAAGACGCTGTAATTGCTTTGCCACCCACATACGGAATGTATAAGGTATTGGCAGCAACCAATGATGTGGAATTGATCAATATTCCGCTTACAGCGTCATTTCAACCGAATACATCGGAAATACTTAGCAAACAAAACCCAAATACCAAATTGTTGTTTTTGTGTTCTCCGAATAACCCAACCTCCAATAGTTTTGAAGCCAAGAAAATTGAAACATTAATTCAAAACTTTGATGGAATTGTAGTAATTGACGAAGCTTATATCGATTTTTCCAAGGAAGAAAGTTGGGTACGACGCATCAATGAGTTTCCAAATTTAATCGTGACGCAGACCTTATCGAAAGCTTACGGATTGGCTGGAATCCGACTCGGAATTTGTTATGCTTCCGATGAGATTATTTCGGTTCTTAATAAAATCAAGCCTCCCTACAATGTCAATCAATTGACCCAAGATGCGGCCCTAAAAGCATTGTTGGACCAAGATCGGGTGAAGGGAGAAATTCAGTTGATCATTGAAGAAAGAGTTAAATTATCAAAAGCCTTAACCGAGATTGGAATCGTGAAGAAAATTCACCCTTCTGATGCAAATTTCTTATTGGTCGAGGTAGATGATGCGAACAAAAGATACGATCAATTGATTCGTATGGGGATTGTGGTCCGAAATCGAAGCAATCAATTGTTGTGTGACAATTGTTTGCGTTTTACCATTGGAACTGCAAAAGAAAATAGAGAATTAGTTAATGCTTTAAAATCATTATAGCATGAAAAAAGTATTGTTCATAGACAGGGATGGAACTTTGGTGATTGAACCACCAATTGATTATCAATTGGACAGTTTTGAAAAGTTAGAGTTTTATCCAAAGGTTTTTCAATACCTCAGTAAAATAGCCAAAGAATTGGATTACGAATTGGTATTGGTAACGAATCAAGACGGATTGGGTACCGAAAGTTTTCCAGAAGACACCTTTTGGCCCGTTCATAATTTTGTAATGCAATCCTTTGAAAAAGAAGGAATTGTATTCAGTGAACAAGTGATTGATAGAACTTTTGCTGCGGATAATGCACCAACTCGCAAACCAAATACAGGTTTGTTAACCAAGTACATGAATGGCGATTACGACTTAGAAAATTCCTATGTGATTGGTGATCGATTGACCGATATCGAGTTGGCTAAAAATTTAGGAGGAAAAGGAATCTTTATCAATACCCATCCTGAAGTTGGTGCTGACGAAATTTCTACCAAACGTGACCAATTAAACACATTTATTGCTCTTGAGACCGATAGTTGGGAAGATATTTATGAATTCCTGAAAGTGGCGGATCGCACTGGTAGCATTGAAAGAAATACCAATGAAACCAAAATAAAAATTGACCTGAATCTAGACGGAACAGGGAAAAGCAATATTGATACTGGTTTAGCCTTCTTTGACCACATGTTGGATCAAATAGCAAGACACGGGCAACTCGATTTAAATATCAAGGTAAAAGGTGATTTAGAGGTTGATGAGCACCATACCATTGAAGATACGGCAATTGCTTTGGGTGAAGTATTTGCTCAGACGTTGGGTAACAAACTAGGTATTGAACGCTATGGTTTCTGCCTTCCTATGGATGATTGTTTGGCACAGGTAGCTATTGATTTTGGAGGTAGAAATTGGTTGGTTTGGGAAACCGAATTCAAGCGTGAAATGATCGGAAAAATGCCGACGGAAATGTTCATACACTTTTTCAAATCCTTCACCGATGGCGCCAAATGTAATTTGAACATTAAAGCCGAGGGAACCAACGAACATCATAAAATTGAAGCCATATTTAAAGCTTTTGCAAAGGCTATCAAAATGGCTGTAAAAAGGGATGTAGAAAAAATGATATTACCCTCTACAAAAGGCATGCTGTAATGAAGTTAGTCATTATAAACTATGGAGCGGGAAACATTAAAAGCATACAGTTTGCCTTTAAAAGACTCGGATTTGATGCGGTGTTATCCAATGATGCTGAGGAAATTAAAAAAGCTGATAAGGTGATTTTTCCAGGTGTTGGTGAAGCAAGTTCGGCCATGACGAAATTACGTGAATCAGGATTGGATAAGGTTATTCCCCAATTAAAACAACCTGTTCTTGGTATTTGTTTGGGAATGCAATTGATGTGCAGGTCTTCGGAAGAAGGAAATACAAAAGGATTAGATATTTTTGATGTGGATGTGAAGCGTTTTTCCAATGCCGTAAAGGTGCCGCAAATGGGTTGGAATTCCATTCAAGGATTGAAATCCGATTTGTTCAAAGGAGTCGATGAAAACGCTTACATGTATTTGGTACATAGCTATTATGCCGAAGACACTGATGAATCCATTGCTACCTCTTTCTATGAAAAGAAATATGCAACTGCCATTCAAAAAGGAAATTTTTACGGCGTTCAATTTCACCCAGAGAAAAGCGGAAAAGTTGGTGAGATAATATTAGAAAACTTTTTGAACTTATGAGGATAATTCCAGCAATAGATATTATCGACGGAAAGTGTGTGCGATTAACAAAGGGCGATTATAGTACAAAAAAAGTATACAACGAAAATCCGTTAGAGATTGCCAAAGCTTTTGAAGATGCAGGTATTGAATATTTGCATGTGGTAGATTTAGACGGAGCAAAAGCGAGTCATATCATTAACTACAGATCCTTGGAAACATTGGCCTCAAAAACCAATCTCAAGATTGATTTTGGAGGCGGATTAAAATCTGATGAGGATTTGAAAATAGCTTTTAATTCTGGTGCGAATCAAATCACCGGAGGGAGTATTGCAGTGAAGAATCCTGAAGTTTTTGAAAAGTGGATTCAATTTTATGGAAGTGATCGAATCATTCTAGGTGCGGATTGCAACAATGAAAAGATTGCTGTAAGCGGTTGGCAAGAAGAGAGCGCATTGAATGTGATTCCCTTTATTTCATCCTACAAGTCAAAGGGAATAGATTATGTAATCTGCACGGATATTTCCAAAGACGGCATGTTACAGGGACCATCTTTTAACTTGTACGAGCGAATTTTGAAAGATATGCCAGATATTAAATTAATCGCTTCAGGAGGAATTTCTGAATTTGAAGAGTTACCAAAGCTTGCTGAATTGGGATGCGAAGGAGTGATCATTGGCAAGGCGATTTATGAGAATAGAATATCCTTGAAGGATTTAGAAAATTATATTTTAGATTTTGGAATTTAGATTTTAGAATTAAAAAAGAGAAAAGGAAAATGAAAATTAAAAGCTATGAAAAAAGAAATGTTGAATCGAACAAAATGTTTTGCCATTGATTGTTGGAAATTAAGTGCGAAGTTGCCGAAGTCAAGAGAGTATAATGCGTATGTAAACCAATTGATTAGGTCTTCTAGTTCTGTAGGAGCTAATTATCGAGCAGCACAGAGAGCAAAATCAACGGCGGACTTTGTTTATAAATTAAAAATAGTTGAGGAAGAGGCAGATGAAAGTTTGTATTGGTTAGAACTGTTTCAGGAAATAACCACCAATTTTGAAGAAGAAATAAGAGTTTTAATGAAGGAAGGAAATGAGTTGTTGTCCATCATTGTATCGTCAATAAATACAATAAAAAAGAAGAAATAGGAAAAGACTTGGATTCATGAGTTACGTGAAATCGACAATCTAATATCCCATATCGTAAATCATAAGTCCGAAATCGTAAATCGTAAATCGTAATTCAGAAAGTGTTAACAAAAAGAATCATACCCTGTCTAGATATCAAAAACGGAAGAACCGTTAAAGGCGTCAATTTCGTGAATCTTATTGATGCTGGTGATCCTGTTGAATTGGGTAAAAAATACGCGGAAGTAGGGGCCGATGAATTGGTTTTTCTAGATATCACAGCCACTAAGGAAAGAAGAAGGACCATGCATGATATGGTACTCAAAGTGGCCGAACAAGTCAACATTCCCTTTACTGTTGGAGGGGGCATTTCATCCATTGAAGATGTGGATGATTTATTGCATTGTGGCGCCGATAAAGTATCCATCAATTCTTCGGCAGTTAAACGTCCAGAATTGATCAATGAATTGTCTCAAAAGTTTGGTAGTCAGTGTATTGTGGTTGCTATTGATGCAAAGAAAATTGATGGTCAATGGAAAGTTCATTTGGCAGGCGGTTCTATACCTACTGAAATAGATCTGTTCGAATGGGCGGAGGAAGTAGAAGAAAGAGGTGCAGGAGAGATCCTATTTACATCCATGAATCACGACGGTACCAAAGGCGGATTCGCCAATGAAGCTTTAGCGAGACTATCAGAATTGGTTAACATTCCAATAATTGCATCAGGTGGGGCAGGTACTGTTCAACATTTTGTAGATACCTTTACCAAAGGAAAGGCCGATGCCGCGTTGGCAGCTAGTGTTTTTCACTTTGGAGAAATACCGATACCAGATCTAAAAAAAGAATTACAACAAAACAACATAGAGGTTCGATTATGAATATAGATTTCTCAAAAAATAACGACGGATTGGTGCCAGCAATCATCCAAGATCAACAAACAAAAAATGTGTTGATGTTGGGCTATATGAACCAAGAAGCCTATGATAAAACCCTTTCCACTAAAAAGGTGACCTTTTTTAGCCGTACCAAAAATCGATTGTGGACCAAGGGTGAGGAAAGTGGTAACTTTTTGGAATTGATAGATATGAAGTTGGATTGTGATAACGATACTTTATTGGTATTGGTAAATCCAGTTGGACCTACCTGTCACACTGGAACAGATACTTGTTGGAGTGAAGAGAATGCTGCGGAATATGGTTTCCTAACCAAATTGGAAAATACCATTAACAGTCGTGTTGAAAACGCAGATAGCTCTAAATCCTATGTAGCTTCACTTTTTCAGAAGGGCATCAATAAAATAGCTCAAAAAGTGGGAGAGGAGGCAGTAGAAACAGTTATCGAAGCCAAAGACAATAACGATGAGTTGTTTTTAAATGAAAGCGCCGATTTGTTATTTCACTACTTGATGTTGTTGCAGGCCAAAGGATATCGACTCAATGATGTGGTGGATGTATTGAAATCCAGAGAAAAAAAATAGCCTCCAAAGAGACTATTTATTTGTTATTCATAAGCCAAACGGATTTTCAAGACTGGAAACTGCTCTTTTAATTCCTTTTCCAAACCTATGATATGGGCCGCACCCACGATGACCAGGCTTTTCTGATGTCCATTCTTTAAAACTTGGTTTCCAATATTTGTGGCCATTCGTGCATTGCGTTCGTTCCAAAACCTTCTTCCTTGTTTACAACCATCAGTGTCCTGTTTTACATAAGAAAATGAACTTTGTCTATGCAGTCGTTCTAAGGATTTACGCTTGTTTGTATGTTTCCCTAGTTTGCCAAAAATGGCTGGAATCATGGCCGCATTATAATCTTTTTTGTTGAGTTTGTTAAGAATCTCATTGTTTCCATTTCGAACACCTTCTTTTACACATTTACTCCAACCTTCATGATATTCCTTATTGGTTCGTTGGTCATCCATGTTGTACACTTGCTTATGATTCAATCGAAGGGCCAATTTATAAGTCAAATCTCCATCCTCATGTCTTGTTGGTTTCTTGGCGCCATTGATTCCGTATTTTTTGAGATATGAATAATATTCATAGTTGCCATTATCTCTAAGAGAAGCAAAGAATGAAATTAGCTCCTCTAACTGACCGGTTGTTAACTCCTTTAAAGGGATTTTAGAAAGGCTTTCGAACTTTTTCTGATCAAAGGAGGCGGTTTGTTGTAGGGAGTCTGAAAGTTTGTAGAACTTTTGATAGTTCTTGGACCAACCTTTTTTTAAGTAGCTCCAACTTAACGAATCATTTGCCATAGGACTCTCTACATAAATGGCATCGGGATTGTATTTCAACGCTTTTTTAAACATGGGTTTGTAACTGTGCTTTACAATTTTAGGAACGGTATGCATGGTTCCCATCAATACGATTTCGCGATTCACTTGCTGTCCGAATGCATTGGTTAAAAGAAAAAAGAAACTAAAAATTAAGGCGTTTGTCGTTTTCATAAGGCTCAAATTTGTGTTTTGTTTTCGATTCAAAACTACAAACGACTTGCCTTATAAATTCAATATTCATAAGGGTATGGGGCGAAATATTAGTTATTTGTGGTGGAATTAATAATGAATTTTACCTCCTCCTTATAAGTATTGGATACAGGGGTGAAATGAGCACCTGACAATTCAAGAGATAATTTATTTTTCTCAGTTTTCCATCGTACAAAATGAAAGGGATTCACCACATAACTTCGATGAACACGAAGTAATTCTGGAAAGTCATTGGCAATAACCGATAGTTTGTTGCGCACCAATGATTTTTTAATTTCTTTTCCTGAAAAATAATTGACTTCGATATAATTATCTGCGGATTGAATGAAAATGAGATCATCAAAAAACAACTTTAACCCGTCATAAGTCCCTTCTCCAGGTATCTCAATCTTGGTTTGTTCTAGTTTTTTCTCCTTGTACTTTCCGAAGCTAAACCGACCAATGATGACAATGGGTAGAATAATTAATATGGCAGGAAATAAGATGTCGCTGATGTAATACCCCAAGCTGTAGGGATTGGATTCCCCAATCATAATGACATTCAAGTAGTAGAGTCGCGCAAAAATGGAAGCAATAAGTACAAACATTGATAAGAATACCAGCTCACTTAAGATGGTCCATCGATGTTGAAATAAATTATTGAGAAAACTCTGAAGGGGAATGAACAAACAATAACAAGCGCCACCAATGAGACCATAAATGGGAAGGTAAATGAGTTTTTCTTTTTCACCAAATTCACTGACATCCAAGGGTTCGGTGAAATACAAGAATGAGAATATCCAGATTCCTAGGCCAATACCAATCAGAATGTGGTGCTTTGCAGATGGATCAAAGGGGTACTTGTTTTTCAATAACTTCATTGAAATAAAAGTACGAATTGAACAGCCAAAAAAAAAAGGATCTTGTAAAAGATCCTTTCGTTGATGCATTGACTTAATTTTTAGATTTGACTCATACCACCGTCGACCTCAATCTCGATGCCATTGATATATGAGGCATCGTCAGAAGCCAAGAATAATGCGGTGTTGGCAATTTCTTCAGATGTGCCAAACCTTCCCATTGGATTCATAGCTGCAAATCCTTTGCCCATTTCCTCCACAACTTCAGTGGGTAACCCCATTTTGTCATAAATAGGTGTCGCAATCGGACCTGGAGCGATGGAGTTTACCCTAATATTTCTAGATTTCACCTCATTGGTCAAAACTCTTGTATAGGCTCTTAAGGCTCCTTTACTTGCTGAGTACACGGCCATGTTTTCAAATCCTTTTTGATGTACAATGGAGCTTGTAAATAAAATTGTACCACCATTATTTAAATGTGGCAAGGCTTCTTTAACAGCGATCATAGGTCCTTTTACGTTAATATCAAATATTTGATAATAGTGTTCTGCGCTGATATCCGTAGTTGGAGTAGGAGGTGCAATACCTGCGTTTAGAAATAAGATGTCAATGTTCCCATAGGTAGTAACTGCTGTTTGAATCAAATTTTTGTTGTCTTCATCTTTGGAAACATCGGCCACTACGGTTATGAAATTGCCTTGTAATTCTTTTGTCGCTACGGCCAAAGCGCTTTCTCTTCGGCCAGATAGAACCACTTTTGCTCCGTTTTTTAGAAATAGTTTTGCCGTGGCTAATCCGATACCACTATTTGCTCCTGTAATTACTGCTACTTTGTTTTCTAATTTATTCATGATGTTAAATTTATTTGAAACGTTCGTTCCATTTATAGTTAAAAAAAATTAATATAAGATAGATAGGGTAGTTTTTACCAAGCTATCTAGTTTTGATTTGTTATCGGTAATCATACTTGTTACTCGTATCCCTTGAAGGGCAGAGAAAAGGTAGGTCGCGTATTCCTTGGCAGTTCTTTTGTAATTAAAGTTGCCATTCAACTGTCCTTTGGTTACAATGTTCTCAAAAAGTTCTTCCATTTGATCTCCATTATGTTCTAAAAAGCGCTTAATCCCTTCATCCATATTCGCCATTTCGGTTGCGCAATTGCTCAGTAAACAACCGTTTTTACCAGAATTGATGGCGTAGTTGAAGATTGATTCCAAAGCACTTAGTGGGGTTTTGGAGTCCAATAAAAAAGATTGAACACTTTGACTGGATTTGTCCTTGTAGAATTTAAGGCTTTCTACATAGATGCCACGTTTGTTGCCAAACGAATTGTACAGACTTGATCGGTTCAAGTTTGTAGTGTCTACCAAATCTTGCATAGAAGTGGCATTATATCCCTTTCTATGAAACAGATCTGCACATTTATGCAGTATTTCTTCTCTATTGAATAATTCGGTCTTTGGCATTTATTTGAAATGAACGGTACAAATATACAAATAATTAGTAATTGACCAAAAAATGTAATAAACCATGGTTTACCGTGCATTTTAAGATGAAATATGTTTGATTTTATTCATCATTATGACAAAGATAAGATCGATTTACAGGTATTTCATGAAAGATGATTGGTTTAAAAAGGGTGTTTATCCCCTACGAATAATAGCACTTTTTCACAGCTAATTGTCTAGCTTTGGGTAGGTTAATGGGAGACAAAAAAGTAATTTTATTTTGCATATTAAAATTATTGTATATATTTGAATCCCTTAAAACCCCTAAATTATGATTAACAAAGGCTTATCAGAAAAGCACCAATCAGTGTTAAATGCACTAGGTGACAAACATCTTTCAAGTTTCGAATTATTTAAAAAAGTGGATAACATATCCATCATTTTATCATTGTATTCTGTAATCGATGATTTGAATTCAATGGGACTGTTGAATAGTTACAAGAAACAGAACGAAAGATATCATTACATCAACAATTAAAAGGTATACACCTTTATATTTATTAGAATAGGCAAGGGAAACCTTGCCTTTTTTTATGCGTTAATTCTGCTATCTTTAGGAGATCAAATTCATTATGTGTTTTCATATTCATAGCATACTTAATAAAAAGTCCAAATCTTTCGTTGAAGATTTGTTCAGTGCCGAAATGCAAGATGATTCTCCTGTTTCTTATCATCATGTGAACGGATTTCAGCATCCGCTGTTAATGATTATTACTCAAGAAGCGCCACATGTAATTCAAAGGGCCACCTGGTCCATTGCACCGCCGAGTTACTTTGATATCGAGAATTATTGGAAAACAAAAGGAGGTAGTACTTTAAATACTCGCGATGATAGTTTGTTTACGGAGAAAGCTGCGGGTTGGAAAAGTGAAGCCGCCTTGCATAGAAAATGTATTGTATTGGTTTCCGGTTACTTCGAACCTCATAAAGTGGCGAATGTGAGCTATCCCTATCTTTTGCATCGGTCTGATTTTGAATTATTCGGATTGGTGGGTATTTATACCAAACAAAGAGATCATAGCTTGACCTTCAGTGTTCTAACGACAAAAGCAGACGATTTTTTAGCGAGAGTCCACAATGCAGCCAAACGAATGCCTATGTCGGTTTTGCCAGAGGATAAAGATTCTGTTCTGTCCATTACAACAGAGGAACACTTGAAAAAAGAATTCCAAATTGGATACTCAGTCCCGTTGCAGGCCAAAGCCGTTCATCGCGATATATTGAACTCGCGCATTGATACCAATAACGATAAATATGTAACCGATATATTTCATCCGATCTTCACGGATTTTTGACTTTTCAAATAATCATTATATTTATAGTGATTCATGAAAACAGGCAAAACAGTCTTTCTGTTCCTTTTAATCATCATCCTTACAGCATGCAAGGGTGAACCCTCTGCCGAATTCGATGAAAATGGTAATCCCATCAATCCTTTCCTTGTAAATTCTAGTGATCGTGATTTTGAGGACATCAAAAAAGATGGGGTTCTAAAGGTCCTGATTGTGTATAGTAGTACCAGTTACTTTTTATACAAAGGCCAACCAATGGGCTTTGAATACGAGTTGATCAAATGGCTTGCCGATGATTTGAATTTGAAATTAGAATTGGTGGTATCTGATGATCTGGATTCTCAATTTGAGGTTTTGAACCGAGGTGACGTGGACATTATTGCCCATGGGATGACCATTACCAATCAACGAAAATGGGAAGTAGATTTTACAGAATACCTGTACCTGACCAAACAAGTATTGGTTCAAAAAAAACCGGATAACTATCTGAAATTGAATTGGAAAACCCTTGAAAATTCGCTAATTCAAGACAATATTGAACTTATAGACGACACGATTTCCATCCGTAAAAATTCGGCCTATTTTGAACGTGTGCTAAGTTTGGAAAATGAAATTGGAGGTAAAATTTACATTGATACTTTGAGTAGTAAATTAAGCGATGGTGAAATTGTAAATCTGGTTGCTGAAGGAAAGATCAAGTACACTATTGTTGACGAGAACATTGCCAAAATCAATGCTTCCAACAGACCTATTTTAGACATTAGTGTTCCTATTTCCTTCTCACAGCGAATTGCTTGGGTAACTCGAAAAAAGGCTAAAAACCTTCAAGAAGTTGTCAATGCTTGGATTTTGAAAAACCGTAAGAAAAAGCGTTACAATGTTATTTATAACAAATACTTTAAAAACAAATATTCCTACAAGAAGCGAGAACGCAGCGATTACTATAGTTTGAAGAACAATCAAATTAGTCAATACGATGACTTAATCAAAACTTACGCTGAAAAATTGAATTGGGATTGGCGTTTATTGGCGGCTTTAATTTTTCAAGAATCCCATTTTGATCCCAAGGCAAATTCATGGGCAGGTGCCAAAGGCTTGATGCAAGTAATGCCCGCAACGGCTGAGGAATTGAATATTCAAGATTTGTCAGATCCAAAAGAGAGTATTCGAGGCGGTACGGCCTATTTGAAACAAATGTATGATCAATTTGAAAGCATTACCGATTCGATTACCCGCATAAAGTTTGCTATGGCGGCCTACAATTGCGGATTAGGGCATGTAATTGATGCCCAGCGCTTGGCAAAGGAAAACGACTTAAAAACAGATGTTTGGGAAAACAATGTAGATAAAATGCTTCTGGCATTGCGTTTTCCAAAGAATTATAACAAGCCTTTTATCAAATACGGATATGTTCGAGGAACCGAACCTGTGAATTATGTCAATGAGATTTTCCAACGCTACGATCAATACCAGCAGTTCATTGGTCTTGAAGAACCAAAAGAAGTGGAAAGCGAATAGATGGCTTATTAATCCTTCTAACGGGATTCATTGTACCTTTTTTTGACATAAGAAACAGGTAATCGAATGTTTCGTATCTTAGAAGTCGAAACTAAACAAACTTTAACTTACCAATTAATGAAAACAATTTCTACTTGTCTTCTATTTGTTTTTTTTACTTCAATTTTTACAACTGCCCAAGACCGAATTACAGGAAAATCCTGGGCAACGCGTTCTGAAGTATTGGGACAAAATGGAATGGTGGCCACAAGCCATCCTTTAGCAACTCAAATCGGACTCGATGTATTAAAAAAAGGTGGAAACGCCATAGATGCAGCTATTGCAGCAAATGCAGCGCTCGGATTGATGGAACCTACTGGTTGTGGCATTGGAGGTGATCTCTTTGCCATTGTATGGGATGCCAAAACGAAAAAACTTTATGGGTTGAATGCTAGTGGTAGATCACCAAAGGATCTAAACCTGGATTATTTTGAGAAAAATAACATGGAGAAGATTCCGTCTCACGGACCTTTACCAGTTAGTGTGCCTGGAGCTGTTGATGGATGGTTTGAACTTCACAAAAAATTTGGGTCAAAACCCATGACCGAAATTTTAGCTCCAGCCATAGGCTATGCTGAAAAAGGATTCCCATTAACCGAACTGATTGCCTGGTATTTGAATAGAACGGTTCCTTTTTTCAAATCGAAAGGATTCCCAAATATTGTAGATACCTATGAAACTCAGAATGGAGGGAAATTACCTCAAGAGGGAGAAATTTACAAAAATCCTTATTTGGCGAACACTTATAGAAAGATCGCCCAAGGTGGAAGAGATGCTTTTTACAAAGGAGATATTGCCAAGACCATAGGAAAATTCATCAAAGAACAAGGAGGTTTTCTATCGGCCAAAGACCTAGCCGCTCATAAATCCCAGTGGGTGGAACCTGTTTCTGTAAATTACAGGGGCTACGACGTCTGGGAATTACCACCAAACGGTCAGGGAATTGCCGCCCTTCAAATGTTGCAAATTTTAAAGGGATATGATTTTTCTAAAATAGAATTTGGAAGTGCAGAACACTTGCACTTGTTCACTGAGGCTAAAAAATTAGCCTTTGAAGACCGAGCCAAATATTATGCTGATATGGACTTTTTTGATGTTCCAGTAGAGGAATTACTTTCTGAGGATTATGCGAAAAAACGAAGAGCCCAAATTACAAACAGGGCAGGGACTTATAATGCCGGGAAAATTTCCGCTGGGGAAACCATTTATATGACGGTGGCTGATAAAGATGGTACCATGATCTCCTTGATTCAGAGCAATTACCGCGGAATGGGTTCTGGAATGGCTCCACCTAAACTTGGATTTATGTTACAAGATAGGGGTGAACTCTTTAGCCTTAAAAGAAATCAAGCCAATACTTTCGAACCTGGAAAGCGTCCGTTCCATACCATCATTCCTGCCTTTGTTACTAAGGACGGAAAACCGTTCATGAGTTTCGGGGTAATGGGAGGTGACTTCCAACCGATGGGTCATACACAGATCATCATGAATATTGTTGACTTTGGGATGAACCTGCAAGAAGCAGGGGATGCACCTCGTTGGGATCATACAGGTGGCGCAAGTCCGATGGGTAAAACCACCACAAACACAGGAATGATTCGCACAGAATCTGGAATTCCATACAGTACCATCCGCGGATTAATGGATCGTGGACACCGGATAGGGACTGCAAGAGGTGTTTATGGAGGCTATCAAGCCATTATGTGGGACGATAAGAACAAAGTATACCGAGGCGCTTCCGAAAGTCGTAAAGATGGGCAAGCTGCCGGATATTAATAGAAATCAACTTAATCCAATTATTACATGAAAACACGCATACAAATTGCTTTGTTGGCTTTGCTGGTCTTCGGACTCACATTTCCAATGAATGCACAGAAAATTACAGACCAAACTTTTGCTGGTCTAAAACTTCGAAACATAGGCCCTGCCTTCACCTCGGGTCGAATTGCAGATATCGCTATCCATCCTGAAAATGAAAATGTCTGGTACGTTGCCGTTGGATCAGGAGGAGTATGGAAAACTACCAATTCTGGAACAACTTGGAAACCTATTTTTGATGGACAAAAATCCTATTCAATTGGTGCAATTGCCATCGATCCCAGTAACCCGCATACCATCTGGGTTGGTTCTGGTGAAAATGTAGGAGGCCGCCACGTCGCTTTCGGAGACGGAATCTATGTGAGTCATGACGACGGAGGCACTTGGAAGAATGTAGGGTTAAAAGACTCTGAACATCTTTCTAAAATCATTGTACACCCAGAAGATTCCAATACGGTTTGGGCAGTTTCTCAAGGTCCGTTATGGACTGCAGGTGGACAGCGAGGTGTTTATAAAACTACTGATGGTGGTAAAACTTGGAAGCGTACATTGGGCGATAGTAAATGGGTCGGAGCAACCGATTTAGAGATTGATCCTAGAGATCCGAATGTTTTATACGCTGCTACTTGGCAAAGACACCGAACAGTGGCTGGTTATTTGGGTGGCGGACCAGGTTCTGGTTTGCATAAAAGTGTTGATGGAGGAGAAACATGGACCAAATTAAAAAAAGGAATTCCAGGGTCAAACCTTGGAAAAATCGGTTTGGCGATTTCACCATTCAATCCGGATGTGATTTATGCTGCGATTGAATTGGATCGTACCAAAGGTGGATTGTTTATGTCCACCAACAGAGGTGCTTCATGGACCAAACAGTCCAATGCCGTATCAGGAGGGACAGGACCACATTACTATCAGGAGCTATATGCTTCGCCACATCATGAAGGTAAACTTTTCTTAATGAACAATTACGTGCAAATTTCAGACAATCATGGAAAAACATTCTATACCATGAATGAAAGAAACAAGCACGTAGACAGCCATGCCATGGCATTCAAAAAATCAGATCCGAATTATGTGTTGTTTGGTACTGATGGCGGATTGTATGAAAGCTTCGATTTAACAAAAAGCTGGAAATTCATTCGAAATTTACCGATTACCCAATACTTTAAGGTGGCCGTAGATGATTCAAAGCCATTCTATAAAATTTACGGAGGTACTCAAGATAACGGTTCCCATGGCGGACCTTCAAATTCAATGTATTCAGATGGTATCGCCAATGCCGATTGGTGGAAAACATTAGGTGCAGACGGACATCAATCTGCCATTGAACCTGGAAACCCCAATATTACCTATGGAGAGTTTCAACAAGGTGCACTTTGGAGAATTGATCAAACTACTAAGGAGACGGTGTTCATTCAGCCACAAGCGATGGAAGGTGATCCTTACGAACGCTTCAACTGGGATGCCCCGATATTGGTAAGTCCGCATGACCCTAAACGTCTGTATTTCGCTTCACAACGCGTATGGCGTTCAGACAATAGAGGTGACGATTGGAGAGCAATTTCAAAAGATTTGACCTTGAATCAAGAACGAATGGAAATTCCGTATTTCGGAAAACAACAAAGCTGGGACAATGCTTGGGATGTTGGAGCCATGTCGAATTACAACACCATCACTTCCTTGGCTGAATCACCAAAACAAGAAGGATTGATTTATGCTGGTACCGATGACGGATTGATTCAAACTACAGAAGATGGAGGTAATACTTGGCGTAAATTCGAGTTGAGTTCTATCAAAGGATTGGACCATGTACCATTTGTAAATGATGTTCGTGCCGATTTATTTGATGCCAATGTTGTATATGCTGCTGTTGACAACCATAAATATGGGGTTTACAAGCCATATGTCTTAAAAAGTACAGACAAAGGAAAGAGCTGGAAAATTATCAATGGAGATCTTCCAAAACGTACCTTGGTGTGGCGTTTGGTGCAAGATCATGTCAACAAGAATTTAATTTTTGCCGCTACTGAATATGGAATTTATTTCACCTACAACGGTGGTACAAATTGGGTAAAACTTAAGGGAGGCGTACCAACGATTTCCTTTAGAGATATCGCCATCCAAAGAAGAGAAAATGATTTGGTGGGCGCATCCTTCGGACGTGGATTCTTTATCCTTGACGATATTACACCAATTCGAAACTTTAGTGCTGCCATGATGAAGCAAGATGCAACCATGTTCCCAATAAAAGATGCACATTGGTACCGTCAGGCGAGCAGGGTAGGAAGTCAAGGAGACGCTGAATACAAAGCACCGAACAAACCTTTTGGAGCCATATTTACTTATTATATGGCTGATAAAGTGAAGTCGTTGAAAGACATCCGTAAAAAGAGAGAAAAGACCAATACCAACTTCCCAGGATGGGATGCTCTTGAAAAGGAGAAGAACCAAGATGGTCCGGCTATTTTGGTGATCATCAAAGATGCTGGTGGAAAAATTGTCAATACAGTTAGAGGAACCAATCGAAAAGGATTCAATCGTGTGAATTGGAGATTGAACTACCCAAATAAAGGCGGAGAGCGATTGAATCAACGTGGAGACGGCATTGGAACTGGAAATATCATGGTGACTCCTGGAAAATACACTGCAACTTTGGTGAAACGTGTTGATGGTGTAACTACCGTTCTTCAAGGGCCCAAAGATTTCAATGTAGTGCCAATGTATGACGGTACCTTACCTCGCAAATCTTATGACGATATGAATCGCTTCCGAGAAGAAGTATTCGCTTTCCAGCAGGATTTAACAGCTACCAACATGATGATGAGAAAGCAAATGCAGAAAATTGGAGCAATGAAACGTGCCGCAAACAAAACAACGGCACCAAATGATGCCTTGTTAAAAGATATCAATGATGCACGAATTCAATTGTTGGCCATTCAAAAAGAATTGAATGGACATCCGATTAAAGATGAAATTGGTGAGCGTTCCAATCCGACTGCCAATAACGGTAGAGGAATTCCTTGGAGGGCTTTTGGAAATACTTACGGACCAACAGGTACACACAAGGCCCTGTTAAACCGAGTAAAATCACAACTTAAAAAAGTGAAAGCCAAACTTTCCAATGTTGCTGAGAATACCATGCCAGGCTTAGAAAAGCGATTGCAAGCCGCAGGAGCTCCTTGGATTGAAGGACAAGGATTGATTAAGAATTAGATCTTTATTAAAATGCAAATAAAAAGTGACCGTTTTCGCGGTCACTTTTCTTTTCTTATGACTTATACCGTAAGTCGCTAGCTTTTATTTCCTTGCTCCAGAGCTCTTTTCCATCAGCATTATAAATGGTCATTTTTAAGACGCGATTGTTTCGAGGACCACTGACATTTAACATACCGAAATTGTGTTCACCAACAATGGTTTCAGGCATGCGATAAGCATTGTATTTTTCTTTGTCTTTATTTACACCAGAGGTCAAGGCCGAACAGGTTAAATCGTATAATGGATACACGCGACTGCTTTCTTGCATCTTACTCAAGGCAGTATGGTGTCGATCACCATCCAAGAAAATCACTCCTTCAATGCGAGCTTCTCGAATCCTTTCTAGTAGGTAGTTTCGTTCTTCGGGAAAAGTGGCGTAATTCTCAAAAATTGCTTCCGAATTAATTACTTGTCCGCCTATACAAACAAATTTAAACGGAGCCCTGCTTGAAGCCAATGCATTAATAAGCCAATCAATCTGTTCTTTGCCTAGAATTTGTCTCTTATCAGTCTTGTTCCGATTGGAAGTTCGGTAATAGCGGTTGTCAAGCAAGAAAAACTGTAGGTCGGCCCAATCAAAAGATCCAGTGATGCCACCACCATTAATCACATCGTAATTGGGGTTTCCCCAGAAAAGTTTAAAAATTTCTGAGGTGGTTTTTTTCATGGCAAAACTTCCATCAGAATCATTAGGACCAAAATCATGATCGTCCCAAATTGCATAATGATGGGTAGATGCCAATAACGGTTGTACTTCCTTTAAAGAACGCGAATGTGTATGACGGTGAATGATGCCTGTTCTTGAATTCCAATCGGCTACTCTTAAATAGGTGTTGTCACCCAACCAAACCATGAAATCGGGGTTCTTTTGGTTGATGGATTCAAATATTTGATGATTCGTACCATAAGGTTTTCCGGGTCTGTCTAGCCCAGGTTCATTCACGTAGTTGCAACTACCAATGGCAAAATTTACCTCCGGAGGATCAGTGCGCCACTGCCACAAGGTTTGGGATTGAAACTCCATGGGATAGTCTCTTTTAATGCGCTTTCCATTCACGAATACTTCATAGTTATAAATCCTACCGGGCTGAATTTGATCGGCAACCAATTTGGCAACAAAGCCGTTTTTGGAAGAAGTTTGCAATACTTCTGTTTTAAATCGTTGTTTCGAATTGCCTTTTTCATAATACTCAAAGTGAACTTTAGCCGATTCAGTGGTCTGAACCCATAGCAATGCTTCTTTCATGGTGGAATAACCGAGCATTGGTCCGGATTGAATCAAATCTTGAGAAAGTAATAGCAGAGAGCTAAACAGCGCAATGCAGGTGGTAAGGAATTGTTTTTTCATTATTAGAAATCTTGATTAAAACTGATATAAATTTATAAAGGCTAGTTAAAATAACAGATATTCTAATATTAATTAACCATTATTTCTTCTGCATGCCTGCAATTAGGGATGTTACAGAATGAAAAAATGCCAAATTTTAAGTATCTTGAACATCCTTTTGTTCAGGAGAAATTTACTCCTTAATAGGGAACTTCCAAACAGGAAAAAATCTAACCAAATTGACAAACTCAAACATTCCTCAATCATGAAAAAATTACTTCTCATTGTACTTGGGATTCTCTTTAGTTTCTCCCAAAGTACTGAAGCACAATGGAAATTTAAGAAAGGTGAAACCAAGCCCGATTTGAAATCCGTTTCAATTTCAGGACTCAAATGGCGAAATGTGGGTCCGGCCTTAACCTCAGGACGAATTTCTGATTTCGCTTTTAATCCGAATAATCCCTTTGAATATTATGTGGCCACCTCGGCAGGTGGTGTCTGGAAAACTGTCAATGCAGGGGTTACCTATGAACCACTTTTTGATAGTCAGGGATCTTATTCCATTGGTTGCGTTACCATGGATCCGAACAATCCGAATGTTATCTGGGTGGGTACTGGAGAAAATAACAACCAGCGATCGGTAGGATACGGTGACGGAGTCTACAAATCTGAAGATGGAGGGAAGTCCTGGAAACACATGGGACTTAAAAAATCAGAGCACATTGGTAAAATCATCGTGCATCCAGAAAACTCTAATATTGTGTATGTGGCAGCCATCGGACCTCTTTGGAGCAAAGGAGGTGATCGTGGATTGTATAAGACCGTTGATGGAGGAAAAACTTGGAAGGCCATCATTAAGATTGACAAACATACTGGTGTGAATGATGTGGTGATGGATCCCAGAGATCCCAATGTTTTGTACGCATCTACTTTACAAAGAAGAAGACATGTATACACCTACGTGGGCGGCGGACCAGGTTCTGGATTGCACAAAAGTGTTGATGGAGGAAAAACATGGAAAAAAATACAAAAAGGATTGCCTAATGAGGAATTAGGTCGAATCGGATTGGCCATCAGTCCGGCTAATCCAGAAATCATTTATGCCATTGCAGAAGCTGCGAATGGCAAAGGCGGATTCTTTGCTTCCACCAATAGGGGAGCGAGTTGGCAAAAACGTAGTTCCTATGTAACTAGTGGAAATTACTATCAAGAAATTATTGCAGATCCAGTTGATGAACATACCGTTTATGCCATGAATACGTGGATGTCGGTGACTAAGGACGGTGGAAAGACCTTTAAAATGGTTGGAGAGCGAACCAAGCACGTAGATAATCACTGCATGTGGATCAATCCGAAAAATAACAAACATTGGGTTGTGGGTTGTGATGGCGGAATCTATGAAACCTTTGATGCTGCCAAAACATGGGACTTTAAGAAGAATCTCCCAGTTACCCAATTTTATAAAGTAGCTCTAGACAATGCGAAACCTTTCTATAACATTTATGGAGGTACCCAGGATAACTTTAGTTTGGGTGGACCGTCTCGTGTATTGACCGAGCACGGTATTCGCAATTCAGAATGGTTTATCACCAATGGTGGAGACGGATTCGAATCGCAGGTAGATCCTAAGAACCCAAATATTGTTTATGCACAATCTCAGTACGGAGGTTTGGTGCGCTATGACAAACTTAGTGGGGAAAAAGTAGGAATCAAGCCCAAAGCAAGAAAAGGAGAAAATGCCTATCGCTTTAATTGGGATGCTCCACTTGCTGTTAGTAAGCATGTAACCGGAAGGTTGTACTTCGCGGCCAACAAGGTTTTTCGTTCCGATGATTATGGAAATAGCTGGTTGGTGATTAGTGATGATTTATCGCGTCAAATTGACCGAAATACTTTAGAAGTATATGATCGTGTGGTGAGTATGGATGCTGTTATGAAAAATGGTTCTACTTCACCCTATGGTGCTGTAGTATCATTCTCAGAATCGCCCTTGGATAAGTATTTATTGGCTGCCGGAACGGATGATGGCTTAATTCATATTTCTGTTGATGGCGGTGGTACTTGGACCAAGATTGACGATATTTCAGGAGCTCCAAAGCAATCCTATGTAAATAGCATTCACTTGTCGAGACATGATGAAAACGTGATCTATGTGGCTTTCAATCACCATAAATTCGGCGATTTTAAACCGTATATCTTCAAATCCATGGATAAAGGAAAGAGCTGGAAAGCCATTCAATCCAATTTGCCCAAAAGAGGAAGCGTTTATGCTATTGAAGAAGATCCAAAAGACAAAGATTTATTATTTGTGGGCACTGAATTTGGAGCATTTTTCTCCCCAGATCAAGGAGCCAATTGGGAGCAATTGAAAAACGGATTGCCAACAATAGCGGTAAGAGATATCGCTATTCAAGAGCGAGAAAACGACTTGGTGTTGGGAACCTTTGGTAGAGGATTTTATGTCATGGATGACTATTCTGTACTTCGGGAAGTGAAAAACATCCAAGCTACGGATACTGCAAAAATTTATCCAATTCGAACTGCGCTGATGTGGGAACAAAGCAGTCCACTAGGATTGCCTGGCAAATCCTTCCAGGGTGATAACTTTTATACAGCTAAGAATTTAGGTCCGGAAGCAATCATCACCTATTACTATAAAGATAATTTCACTTCGTTGAAGAGCAAACGTCAAAAGAAAGAAAAGGCACTGACAAAAAAAGGTGCAGATACGCCATATCCTACTTATGACGAACTGAATGCTGAAATGAATGAAGGAAAAGAAGAATTAGTGTTCACCATTAAAGATCCTTTAAGCAAAGTAGTGAAAAAGGAATTTAGACCTGCACGAAAAGGAATCCAGCGTTTTCACTGGAACTTGCGATACACCTTGCAAAATCCAATTAATCTCAATCGATCCAGATTCTATAATCCATTTGGAGGTCGCGACGAGGGTACCTTAGTTGCTCCGGGAACCTATACGATTGAAATGGGATTATTAAAAGACGGCGTGGTAACCAAGCTTACAGAGCCTATGGCCTTTGTGGTGAAACCATTAAGAAACACCGAGATGCCTGCTGAGAATAGAACGCGTAAAGTTGCTTTCCAGAAAGCCGTTGCCAAACTTTCTGCACAAATGAGCATCACTTCTAATTTACTGACGGATTCGAGGAACAAGATTCGCTATATCAAAGAGGCAATCAAAAGAGCAGAACAGCCTGTTGGCGATTTGAATGCTGATGTCTTGGCGATTGAAAAGGCCTTGAAAGAAGTGCAATTGGCTATGTATGGCGACCCTGTAAAACGTAAATTGGATATCGATCAACCATTGTCTCCAGCTAGCCGTTTGGGGTCTATCGGGTACGAGCAAAAATACTCTACTTCTAGACCAACTAGAACGCATATAGAGAGTTATGAGATTGCCAAGGAGGAAATCATTGCCCTGAAATTGAAAATGGAAAAGATTTACAATGAGGATATTAAAACTTTAGAACAAAAATTAATCAAGGCAGGTGCACCGTATACACCAGGTCGTGGTTATCAAAACAAAAACTAATTAACATATGAGAATTTTATCATTCGTTTTATTACTAAGTATTTCCTTTGGTGTCAATGCACAGAAAAAGGTCATGCAACACGAAGACAAGGCTTTATGGAACTCCATCCGTAATGTAAGCATTTCAAATTCGGGAGACTACTTTTTGTATGGATTGAATAAGGGAGAGAAAGATCAAACCATTTATTTGAAATCCACCAAGGGAGAGTCAATCATGTCGCATCCCCGAGTAAAAGGAGGTAGGTTTACCCACGATTCGAAATACGTTATGTTTACGGTGAATGCCTATAAAGACAGCCTTAAGGAAATGAAACGACGAAAAGTAAAGAAGAAGAATTTTCCGAAAGACACCTTAGTTCTTTTCAATATTTCATCCAAAACTGTTACGAAAATTCCTAATGTAAAGGGGTATGACGTTCCTTCGAAATGGTCTGGAATTGTTGCTTATTACCTAGAGGCCATTCCTCCTAAAAAAGGTAAAAAAGGGGATAAAAAGACCAAAAAGAAGAAGGTGAAAAGGGTTTCAAAAACCAATGGGTATCACTTGGTCATTCGTCATTTGGCAGATGGAAAGGAGGATACACTCAAATTTGTAACCAAACACGCCATAGCTAAAGATGGTAAGATGTTGACTTATGCTACCACTGGATATAAGGGTTCCTTAAAAAGTGGTGTTTATACCTATAATGCCGACAATAAAACTTCAAACTTGATTTTTGAGAGTCATGCTAAAACCAAATATCCACAATTAGGTATTTCGGATTCTGGTAATAGAATCGGATTTGTAGTTGATGCAGATTCAACCAAAGCCCTGATTAAAAAACCAAGTTTATTTGCTTGGAATCAAGGAGATAAGTCGGCCACTGAAATTGTAAAATCAGAGGATAATGCAAACAAAATGTTGGTTTCTAGTGATTTATCCTTGCGTTTTTCTGAGAATGAAAAGCGATTGTTCTTCGGATTGCGCACCACGCCAATTGTGAAAGACACCACATTAATTCCGGAAGAAATTGTGAATGTTGAGGTATGGACTTACGACGAACCACGCTTATACACCGTACAAGAATTACAGGTGAAAAATGATCGTAAGAAGGCTTACTTGTCTATGTACGATTTTGCGAATAATAAAATGGTTCAAATTGCGGATACCGATTATGATTTGGCCCGATATGGTGATCAAGGAAATTCGGCATTTGCAGTAGTTGGCAATAACACTCCGTACATGTTGGAAAGTCAGTGGACTGCCCAACGTCCGATGGATATGATGCGTGTGGATTTGAACACAGGAGCGAAAACGATGATGGGTAAGAAAATCTATGGAGGAAATTCCATCAGTCCAAAAGGAAACTATGTGTATGGCTATTCACGAAAAGATTCTACCTGGTTCACCTACAACTTAAAGAGCTTAAAATATACAGCCTTAACCAAAGGACGTCAGTTTTACAACGAATTACACGATTATCCAGATGATCCGAGAGGATATGGCTCGGCGGGGTGGACCGATAATGATGAGAAGTTATTGATTTACGATCGATATGATATTTGGGCATTTGATCCTGAAACAGGAGCATCGGAAAACCTAACTAAGGGAAGAGCTTCCAATACCAGGTATCGTTATGTTCGCACAAATTACGATGAACGTGCTATTTCCAATTCATCTACTTGGTTGCTAGCTACCTTTAACGATGAAAATAAATATGGTGGTGTTGCCACCTACAATCCGAAAAGAAAGAAGATGACCCAACTGGTGGAAAGCGGACATTCTTATGGAGGTATTCGTGTAGCTCAAAAAGACAAGAAGAAACGAATGGTGTTTACCAGATCCAACTTCACCGAATTCCCAAATTATTGGGTAACAAACATGTCCTTTAAATCTCCAAAGCAGCTAACAGATGCCAATCCACAACAAAAGGATTACAACTGGGGAACAGCTGAAATGGTTGAATGGGTTTCATTGGATGGCAAGTCACTAAAGGGAATGCTAATTAAGCCAGAGAATTTTGATCCGAATAAGAAGTACCCAATGATTGTGAACTTCTATGAAAAGAGTTCTGACGGATTGTACAGACACAGAGCTCCTTCTTACGGTAGATCCACGATTAATTATCCATTCTATGCAAGTCGCGGTTATTTAATTTTTAATCCGGATGTATATTACAGAGACGGGTATCCAGGCGAAAGTGCTTTCAATTGTGTGATTCCCGGAATCACTTCTTTGATTGATAAAGGCTTTGTAGACAAGGACAACATTGGTGTGCAAGGACATAGTTGGGGTGGGTATCAAATCGCTTACTTAGTAACCAAAACCGACATTTTCAAGGCAGCAGAATCAGGAGCTCCGGTACCGAACATGATTAGTGCTTACGGCGGAATCCGGTGGTGGACAGGATTAAGCAGACAGTTCCAATACGAGCATACACAAAGTAGAATTGGTGGTACCCCATGGGAATATCCACAGCGATATGTGGAGAATTCGCCAATTTTTAATATTGATAAAATCAATACGCCGTTGTTAATCATGCACAACGATGCAGACGGACATGTACCTTGGTATCAGGGAATTGAATTCTTTGTGAGTTTAAGAAGATTGGGCAAACCTTCATGGTTTTTAAACTACAACGGTGAACCACATTGGCCATTAAAAATGCAAAATCGGGTAGATTTCAACATTCGAATGGCCCAATTCTTTGATCACTATTTAAAAGCTGCTCCGAAACCGATGTGGATGAAACGCGGAGTACCAGCAATTGAGAAAGGAATCAACCAAGGATATGAATTTACAAAAGGAGATAAATAATTGATTTTCATGAAGAAATATTTGATGCAAGCAACATTCATCGCTTGGGTAATTGCCATAGGATCCTTATCCGCACAAGACTTTAGTGCCTTACAATATCGAACCGTAGGACCCGAAAGAGGAGGTAGAGTAACCACTGTCACTGGAACAGCACAACTACCAGGAACGTTTTATTTGGGAGCTTCTGGTGCCGGGGTTTGGAAAACAGAAGATTACGGAACCTCCTGGTTCAATGTCTCAGACGGGTTTGTTGCAACTCCATCCATTGGAGCCATTGAAGTGGCTCATAATGATCCGAATATCGTTTACGTTGGTACGGGTTCCGACGGATTGAGAAGTAATGTGATTTCGGGTAAAGGCATGTACAAATCCATCGATGGCGCCAAAACTTGGGAATTCATCGGTCTCAAAAATGTGGGTCAGATTGGTGCCGTGGAAATCGATCCAAGAAACCACAATACCGTTTGGGTAGCTGCTATCGGAAATGCTTTTAGAAGTAATTCCGAACGTGGGATTTATAAAACGACTGACGGTGGTAAGACCTGGGACAAAGTCCTTTTTATATCTGATAAAGTAGGATTCGCTGACTTGGAATTATTACCGAACAATCCAGATATCGTTTATGCAGCAGCCTGGAAAGCCGAAAGGAAACCTTGGACCATCATTTCGGGTGGGCAGCGTGATGAAGGTGGCATTTACAAATCCATCAATGGTGGAAAAGATTGGATAAAACTAGAAAACGGATTGCCGAAAGATTTGATTGGAAAAATTGATTTGGCTGTATCTCCTGTGGATTCCAGTATTCTGTATGCAGTGATCGAAGCCCCAGGAAAAGAAGGTGGTTTGTACAAGTCTGTAAATCAAGGAAAATCATTCAAACAAGTTTCAAGCAATATAGGATTGGTCAACAGACCGTTTTACTATACCAATATTGAGTTGGATCCAACGAATCCAGATATTATCTATTCAAATGCAAATCCATTGTTGAAATCAGTGGATGGCGGCAAAACCTGGAAACGAATGAGTGTTCCGCATGGCGACAATCATGATATTTGGTTGAATCCAAACAATCCTAATCTATTGATTCAAGCCAATGATGGTGGCGCCAATGTTTCTCACAATGGTGGCAAGACTTGGTCTTCACAGTTCAATCAGCCTACTGCCGAATTGTATCAAGTGGAAGTGGATGATCAATATCCGTATTGGTTGTACGCAGGTCAGCAAGACAACAGTACCACGGTTTCTGTTCCTAGCTTTCCTCCAAGTGCCATTCAGTATACCAGATCGGGCTGGATTATGAACACCGGTGGCTGTGAAACGGGTCCGGCTGTTCCGAAACCTGGAAATGCCAATATCGTATATGCCAACTGTAAGGGTCGTTTTTCAGTATTCGATAAAACTACTGGAACGGAAAAGAGCTATTATGTTGGTGCTTCCAATATTTACGGACACAATCCCAAGGATTTAAAGTATCGTTTTCAACGAGTGGCGCCAATTCATGTTTCTCCACATAATCCAGATGTGGTTTATCATGGGTCACAGTTTTTACACAAAACCACTGACGACGGGTTAAATTGGGAAACCATTTCTCCAGATTTAACGGCCTTTGAAGCCGATAAACAAGTAATTTCTGGTAGTCCTATTACTCGGGATATCACTGGAGAAGAATACTACAGTACCCTTTATTCCATCCGAGAATCGAAGTTGAAAAAAGGATTGATCTGGACAGGCTCCAACGACGGAGTTATTTCCGTAACACGTGATGGTGGCAAGACTTGGAAAAATGTAACACCTAAAAAGATGCCAAAAGGCGGACGCGTAGAATCGGTTGAACCCTCACAATTTGCGGAAGGCAAAGCTTATGTGGCCGTGGATCGACATTTGTTAGGGGATGAGAAACCCTACATCTATAAAACTACCAATTATGGAAAATCGTGGACATTAATTACCACTCCAGATAATGGAATACCTTCAGATCATACTACCCGTGTGTTGCGTGAGGACCCGGTTCGTGAGGGCTTGCTGTATGCCGGAACCGAGTATGGAATGTTTGTGTCTTTTGATGATGGTAAAAATTGGCAATCTTTCCAACAAAACCTTCCCGTCACACCAATTACCGATATCAAAATATTCAGAGGAGATTTGATTTTAAGTACCATGGGACGTGGTTTCTGGATTTTAGACAATATCACGGCGTTGAGAGATTCCAATATCAATAACTTGAGCGATCAACCCGTTTTGTTTCAACCGGACAATACGGTGCGTTATCGTTATCCAAAAATTAGAGGAACACGTGGAGCAGCACAGTATCCAAGAACAAGTGTAATCATCGATTATTATTTGCCAAAAGGAAATGCTTCAAACATTCAATTGGATATTTTAGACGCTAATAACAATCTGGTAGCCAGCATTGTAAGTGATAAAAAGATGATGTCAAAAGTGACTGAAGTCGAGGATATGAACCTAAGTCAGGTATTTCGTTATGTAGATCGACGATTGGAAAATAAAGGCGGATTCAATCGTTTCCGATGGGATATGCGATCCAAAGGGGCTTGGTCATCCAATGAGCGTTATCGTTACAAAAGAGGACCATTGGTTGCTCCAGGGAAATATACGGCTCAATTAAAAGTGAATGGAGTAGTATTGCGCAAATCCTTTGAGATTCTCATGGACCCAAGAGTAGAGAAAGGCGGAATATCAAAAGCCGATATCAACTCCCAAATTGCCATGCAGCGTCAAGTAATTGACTTATTGTCCAAAACCAGACGATTGCAAGCCAAGCTTGAAAAGAAAAAATCCAAGAAAGCAAAAGAGATATTGAAACTAATGAAAAATGCACGTGGTGCTTATCCGCAACAAATGTTTACTTCACAGGTTTCCTACCTTTTAAACATGATTAGTGGTGCAGATCAGAAACCCGGTCAAGAGGCTCAAAAACGTTACCAAGAGCTTTTGAAACAATATGAAGAATTACAAAAATCAACAGACAAATAACATGAAACGAATTTCCATACTTACCGTATTGCTCGCAGGTTTCCTATTTTCCTGCAAACCACAACCAGAAAAGTTACCTGTAAAAGTAAAAGGGACTGAAGTTACCTATGCAACCGATTCAACCAGTTTGAAAGGATACATTGCTTTTGATGAAAATAGTAAAGAAAAAAGACCTGGAATCTTAATAGTACACGAATGGTGGGGTCACAACGATTATGTGCGTCAACGTGCAGATATGTTGGCAGAGTTGGGTTATACTGCCATTGCAGTAGATATGTATGGCGATGGAAAACAGGCCAAACACCCAGAAGATGCAGGAAAATTTGCCATGAGTGTTTTTTCAAATCTTTCAGAAGCTAAGAATCGATTTAATGCTGCGATGGACTTGTTAAAGAAACACGAATCGGTAGACGGAACAAAAATTGCCGCTATTGGATATTGTTTTGGAGGAAGTGTAGCCTTGACCATGGCGAATACTGGTGCTGATTTGGATGCCGTGGCCGCCTTCCATAGTGGTGTGGCCTTACCAGTAGGTCCTACGTCCGATTTAAAAGCACGAGTACTGGTTTGTAACGGAGCAGCTGATCCATTTATTAGTCCAGAGTCGGTAACCACCTTCAAGAAAGCAATGGATTCGATTGGTGCGAAATACGAATATTTCAATTATCCGAATGTAAAACACAGTTTCACCTCTAAAGAAGCAGATACCAACGGTAAGAAATTCAACCTACCCTTGGAATACAACGCTGAAGCAGATCAAAAATCTTGGGCAAGCTTGCAAGCCATGTTGGGTGAAGTATTCAAGGCCGAAGAATAGGAATTTTATTAGTCAGGAAGTAAGGATATGAATGAATATTTGCAAAAATGCGAGGCGGAGTTGGTGAATGGATATGCAAAAAAACGTCATCCTTTTCGATATTTCTCACTAGCTACCATAGCTGATGATAAACCTAGATTGCGCACAGTTGTTTTACGTAAGTTATTATCGGATTTTACTTTGCTGTTTTATACCGATCTTCGTTCGGCTAAAGTAAGTCAATTACAAGAAAACAATCAGGTAAGTGCTTTGTTTTACAACCCGAAGAAGCTTCTTCAGATACGCGTAGACGGAGAAGTTTTCTTTGAAACGGATGAAAAAATACTAAAGTCCTATTGGAACAACATCCCTGAAAATTCTAGAAAAGATTACATCACGAAGTTAAAGCCAGGGTCCTCAATCAATGAGGATGATGAAATTGAATACGATGCTGAAAACCCAAATTTTGTAGCAGTGAAAATCAAGGCTCATACCATTGAATATTTACAATTGCAGCGACCAAGTCATTTGCGATTATTATTTTCAAGGGCTGATGACCAATGGAAAATGCAGAATTTAGTTCCGTAAAAAAACTAAAGGAGTGGTTCTAAAACCGTCCACACATTTTGGGCAAGTATGAAATGCCCTTCTTTGGTCGGATGAATGCCATCTGGTTGATTCAATGACTTGATGCCACCTACGTTTTCTAATAGAAAGGGAATTAAGGTTACATCGTTTTTCTTAGCTAATTCTGGAAAGATATCTCTGAATTCCGTCGTGTAATCTTGACCTAAATTCGGCGGAATCTGCATTCCCGCTAATACAATTTTACACTCGGGATATTTCGTTTTTACGCGATCAATGATGGTTTGAAGGTTGGCCCGTGTTTCTTTTAGTGGAACCCCTCTTAATCCATCGTTTCCGCCCAACTCGAGGATAAAAATGCTTGGTTCTTCACTTAAAATCCAATCGATTCGATTCTTTCCACCTGCGGTTGTTTCACCGCTAACTCCCGAATTCACCACCTCATAGTCCAGCCCCAGGGAATCAATGGTTTTTTGAATCACACCAGGAAAGGCATTGTTAACATCGTCCAATCCATAACCTGCGGTGAGACTATCGCCAAAAACCACAATTCGTTTTTTTGCTTCCGTTTTGTTCGTATCTACTTGACTGGTAGTGGATTCAGTATTAGTTTGAGTTTTGTTAGGAGTTTCAGACTTGCAGGATAGAAAGCACAGCAGTATCGAAAAATAACAGAATTTTAAGAATATCTTTGTCGCTTTGGGACTGATAATCCCTATCAAATGGCTATTTTTCGAAGTATGCATTTTTCGTTTTAATTTAAGTGATGAACCCATGTCAAAGATATTAAAGATTAATAATTTAGAGAAAACCTACACCAGCGGATCCAAAAGTCTGACTGTGATCAGTGATATCAGTTTTGAAGTGGAGCAAGGAAGCATTTTTTCCATTGTTGGACCTTCAGGTAGTGGTAAGACCACCTTGCTTGGACTGTGTGCCGGGTTGGACGATCCTAGCGCAGGGAATGTCGAATTGTGTGGGGAAAATTTACAATCCTTAAATGAAGATGAAAGAGCTAAGTTGAGAAACAAGGAAGTCGGATTTATCTTTCAAAACTTCCAATTATTACCAACGCTTACAGCTTTGGAGAATGTGATTGTTCCTCTAGAATTGCAAGGAAATAAGAATGCTAGAAAAGCGGGAGAGGAGTTGTTGGCCAAAGTTGGTTTGAAAGATCGGATGCATCATTATCCGACTCAGTTATCAGGTGGTGAGCAACAACGAGTTGCCATTGCAAGAGCCTTTTCCAACAATCCGACTATTTTGTTTGCTGATGAACCTACAGGTAATTTGGATGAAGATACCGGGGAAAAGGTAATTCAATTACTGTTTGAATTGAACAAACAAGCAGGAACTACGCTGGTGATCATTACCCACGATTTGGACTTAGCCAATCGAACACAGCAAATATTACGCCTAAAAGGAGGGAAAATAATTGCTAACGAAAAAACAACGGTAGCCTAATGAATTCGAATTCAAACTCCACATTTTCATGGCTGCTGACCATGGCTTGGCGTGATGGCAAGGCAAGTATTTCTCGATTGTTCCTGTTCATTGCTTCCATCATTTTAGGGATTGCGGCCGTAGTTTCTATTCAGTTATTCAGCGAAAATTTAAAGGATAATATCAAGAAGCAATCGAAAGCTTTAATGGGGGCGGACTTCATCATTGACAGTAGGAACAAACCCAACGAAAAAGTATTGGCGATTATTGATTCTTTAGGAGCAGATGCTTCGGAAGTCAATTTCGTATCGATGGGTGCCTTTACAAAAAACGGAGGTACCAAATTGGTTCGTGTTCGAGCCATGCAAGGTGATTTTCCTTTTTATGGTTCCCTTTCTACGGACCCCGTGGATGCTGGAAGAACCTACCAACAACAGGGTGGTGCATTGGTAGATGCGACTTTGTTATTACAATTTGACATTGCCGTTGGCGATAGTATTAAACTAGGAAAAGTGAAATTCCCAATCGTTGGAAAGTTAAAATCCATTCCTGGTAGTACCGCCATTTCATCCTCAGTGGCACCAACCGTGTTGATTCCCTATGATTATTTGGATCAAACCGAATTATTACAACTGGGTAGCCGAAAGGAATATCAATATTTCTTTAAATCACCGGAGACTGATTTAGAACTATTGGATCAGCAAATAGATCCGATTCTAGACGCTGAGAACGCCGATTTAGATACGCATACCAGTACTAGTCGTAATCTGGGTAGACGTTATGACAATGTGGGTCGATTCCTAAACCTGGTAGCCTTTATAGCCTTGTTATTGGGTTGCATTGGTATTGCCAGTTCGGTGCATATCTATATCAAAGAGAAACTCAAAAACGTTGCAGTATTAAAATGCCTAGGAGTCACGCGAAGACAATCTTTCCTCATTTATTTGTTCCAAATATTAGGAATTGGATTCATTGGAGGAATTATTGGGTCATTGTTAGGTATTGTTTTGCAGTTTTCCTTTCCATACATCTTACAAGATTTTCTTCCTTTTGAAGTGGAGATTAGTCTTTCCTTTCAACCTGTATTGATCGGAATTACACTTGGAGTCATCATGTCAATCTTATTTGCCTTATTACCGTTGCTTGGTACTTGGTATGTTTCTCCACTAGCGGTTTTACGAGAATCGGAAGAAGATGTAGAAAAACCTCGACGAGCGCGATTTTTTATTTTTGCATTGATTGTTTTGTCAATCTATTTGTTTGCGGTTTGGATGCTAAAAGACGGGGTAAATGGACTCTTTTTTACCTTCGGAATTCTATTCACTTTTGCTTTATTGGCGGCCGTTTCATGGTTGGTAATGAAACTCATCAAAAAGTTTTTCCCAACGTCATGGGGATTCACAAAACGACAGAGTTTACTCAATCTATTCCGTCCGAATAATCAAACTATGGTATTGGTGCTATCCATCGGATTGGGTAGTTTTTTGATCAGCACCTTATACTTTACCAAGGACATTCTTCTTGCAAAAACTTCCATTGAAAATAGAAGTTCAGATGCCAACATCATTTTAATGGATGTGCAAGCCCAGCAAGAGGAAGCTTTGTTAAACAGTTTCTCATCAAAGAAGTTAGAGGTCATCGATAACATCCCGATCATTGCCATGCGAGTACATAGCCTCAAAGGAAGATCTGCCAAAGAGATCCGAACCGATACAGCCAGAACGATTCGAAGATGGATTGTTAACAGAGAGTTTCGAGTGACTTACCGAGATTATTTGACAGATACAGAGGAAATTACCTCGGGAGAATGGAAGGGACGAATTGAGAAAGGAGATCCTATTGAAATATCCATTTCTGAAAGTTTTGCCAGAGATGCCAAACTGAGTTTGGGAGATCCCATTGCCTTTAATGTGCAAGGCTTGATTGTAAAAACGACTGTCGGTAGTATTCGTAAGGTCGATTGGGGAAGCATGCAGGTAAACTTTTTGGTATTGTTCCCTGCTGGTGTGTTGGAAAATGCACCGAAATTCAATGTGGTTTCTACTTATGTGCCTACGGAAGAAGCTTCGGCATCCTTGCAACGTGATTTGGTAAGAGACTTTCCCAATGTGACGATTTTGGATTTACGACAGGTTTTTACCATAGTGGAGGACATTCTAGGTAAAATCACATGGATCATTAATTTTATGGCCTTTTTCAGTATTCTTACCGGGCTCATTGTCTTGATAGGTTCCGTACGAAATAGCAAGTACCAACGAATTAAAGAAAGTGTGCTGTTACGAACTATCGGTGCTCATGGAAAGCAGATTCTTCAAATTTCGGCCTATGAATACCTGTTTTTGGGATTGCTCGGCAGCTTAACGGGAATTCTACTGTCTTTGGTAAGTGCTCAATTATTGGCGACATTGTTGTTTCAAGAACCATTTGTGCCCTCACCAATTCCATTTGTGGTATTGCTTCCCGCGATTACCGGATTTGTAATGCTAGTCGGATTGTTCAATATCAGAACAGTTTTGAATTCATCGCCCTTAGAGGTATTGCGAAAAGAGGTATAGCTGTAGATTAAAACCCCAGTTCCTTTCTGACTTTGTCGACATCCAGATTGTTGAGTAGATCCAATAGATTCGGATACCAATTTTCGTGATAACCGAATTCAGGTTTGCGGAATTCTGCAATAGCAGCTTCTTTGCTCCAGTTTTCAAACACAATACGATAAGCAGCTATGGTGATACCGGTTCGATCGGAGCCGTGCCAGCAGTGCACCAACACAGGTTTCTCTGCCTTTTGTAAGGTTTTTAGAATATCTATCAATTGATCTTCAGTGAGTTCTTTGGTTTTGATTCGAATGTGAAACAGCTTAAAATCTCTCCCTTTTGCCTTCCGATTGTCATCAACGCGACGACGCAGATTGAGAATAGATTGAATGCCCATAGCTTCCAATTCCTTAAATCCTTTTTTGCTAGGCTGTTCTGATCGATAAACGTCTTCCGATATTTTATACAAACGCTTGAATTTTCCCAATTCAATTTTTTCAGCTTCCTTTTCTTGCGCTTGAAAAACAATACTGTTTGTTAAAACCAAAAAGAAAAACAAAGCCTTCTTAATCATAGGAAATATTCGTCTAGAAATTGTTATTCTGGAGTTTTCTCGTCTGGAAATTCTTCTTTAAAATTTTTCCAATAATCCGCCACTGTTGACTTCATGTCTTTACGGAGAGCCAAGATTCCGAATAAGTTAGGTAAGGTCATCAACGCAATGGTAATTCCGGATAGTGTCCAAATAATGGTTGTATCTGCAAATGAAGCAATGAAAAATGCAACCACATAGACCAAACGGTAGTATTTCACCGACCCTGAACCAAACAAATAGGTCATGGCTCGATCTCCATAGTACGACCAGCTAATCGCAGTACTAAAGGCGAATAATAACAATCCAATGGAAACGATATACTGACCCCAATCACCAAAATAACTTCGTGTAAAGGCTTCAGCAGTTAAGGGTGCACTATGTACCAGCGATTTTCCCTCAAAAATAAGGGTAAGGTCTTCCGGTTTTCCATTGATGATATTCACGGTTCCTGTTAGATTTTCCCCATTGCTTTTTACCAAAACATCTTCAGCCAAAGAACGCGCGTGGATAAAAGAGACATCATTCTGAACCTTTCCATCCACCACTTGTAATTGTCCTTCAAAAACAGGTAAAAAGGCTTCTTCTGAAATGTGTTTGGCCAATGCAGTTCGGCCTTCATCCGTGGTATCGGTATAAGATCCTTGTAGCACTTGCATGTCTACATAATCAAATTTATTATCCAATTTCTCCTTCCAAACTCCAGAAGAAAGCAATACAAGAGCCGTTAAAGTACAAATGACGATCGTATCGATAAAAGGTTCTAAAATAGCCACCAATCCTTCAGACATCGGCTGATTGGCTTTGGCTGCCGCATGTGCAATCGGTGCCGAACCTTGACCGGCTTCATTCGAGAACAACCCGCGGCCAACCCCTTTGTTAAAGGCAAAAGCAATGGAGGCTCCTAAGAATCCGCCTGTAGCTGCCGAACCTGTAAATAAATCTGCAAAAATTGATATGAACGACGGAATAATGTTTTCAATATTGTAAAGGATCACGGCAAAGGCACCAATGAAGTAAACAATCGCCATAGCAGGTACCAATCTAGATGTTACGGCGGCAATACGTTTGATTCCACCTAAAATTACCAAGGCCAACAGCACTGCTAAAACACCCCCAACCATCATCTCATCCAGTCCGAAGGTGGAGTTCAAGGAACTCGCAATCGAATTGATTTGTGGTAAGGACCCTGTTCCGAAAGAAGACAAAACAGTAGCACCCGCAAAAATGGCTGCCAACCATTTCATGTTCAGTTTGTTTTTCATGTAGTACATTGGTCCACCAGCAATCGATCCATCAGCTGCTTTTTCACGGTATTTATGAGATAAGGTAACCTCAACGAACTTGGTACACATTCCGACTGCTGCCGTCATGAGCATCCAAAACACTGCGGCAGGACCACCAATATGCACAGCTAGTGCCACACCAGCAATATTCCCTGTCCCAACGGTTCCAGAAAGGGCAGTAGTTAAAGCCTGAAAGTGATTGGTATCTCCTTCGTTGTGATCTTTATCAAACTTTCCACGCACAACTTTAAAAGCGAATCGGAAGTAACGTATTTGAGGAAATTTTAAATAGATGGTAAAGAAAAGTCCCGTTCCGAGTAGGGCGTAAGGAAACCAAAAAGCGCTTCCAATATAACTATCTATCAGTGATAAAAAATCGTTCAATTCCCTCATAAAATTCAAGTTTTGGATTGTTGGAGGTGTAAAAATAGAATTTTTAAGAAACTAGCGGGTATTCTTCGAAAAAACATCCATTCTTCACTCGAAATATTATAGGTCTTGTGTACATTTACTATCCATGATTGAGTTGGAACTCAATTGAATTGAATCGTTGAAATGAAATTTAAACTACCAAAATTACTAGGGTTATTCTCATTGCTATCAGGCTTTTTACTTGCCTTAACCTGTAAAAGGGCGCCCTTGACATCCGCAGAAAAAGAGGCGATTATCAATAAAAAGGTTGATTCATTATTGGCAAAGATGACCCTCGATGAAAAAATTGGACAGATGTCTCAAGTGCGTCATTTTGATTCTATAGGTGAAAATGGAGTGGCAGAAAAATTCATCGGTTCTATCATTCATACCGATGGTCCAATACCTGGTGAAACAGCTTTGGAATGGCAGGAAAAGTTCATAAAGCTTCAGAAACAAGCCTTATCTACGCGACTTGGAATTCCATTGCTTTTTGCGGTGGATGCCGTTCACGGCCAGAACACCTTCGAGGGAGCTACGATTTTTCCGCATAATATCGGTCTAGGTGCAACTGGGAATCCCGACTTGGTAAAAAAGGCAGCTGAAATTACAGCGATTGAATCACAAGCAACCGGATTTAACTGGGTGTTTTCTCCGTGCATCGCCATTCCCTATAACGAGAAATGGGGTCGTGTTTACGAGGCTTTTTCAGAAAGTACGGAAACGACCAATGAATTAACCAAAGCCTCGGTGCAAGGGCATCAGGGGAATTTGAGTGATAAATCGACCGTAATGGCTACTGCCAAACATTTTGTAGGCGATGGATCTACAGATTTCGGAGTAGAAGGCGGAACTACGAGTCTTACTATGGAAAAAGTCAGAGAACAATTGTTGCCACCTTATCAAGCGGCCATTGATGCTGGAGTAGGTTCGGTAATGGTTGGGTTTAATTCTTTTGAAGGCATTCCATTACATGCGCATAAAAAGCTTGTTACAGATGTTTTAAAGAATGAAATGGGCTTTGACGGAATTGTGGTTTCCGATTGGATGGGCTATTCAAAATATGGACGAAACAAGGTTGTCAATGCGGGAGTAGACATGCTTATGGCGGTTGATGGTGATTTGGAAAAATTTCAAAAAGGAGTGAAGCTGGGCATAAAAAAGGATACAGTTTCCATGGATCGAATTGATGATGCCGTACGAAGAATCTTACGTCAGAAGTTTCGATTGGGCTTGTTTAAAAATCCATTTCCCGATTCAACCTTAATTGCAAAAATTGGAAGTCAATCCCATCGCGATGTTGCAAGACAAGCTGTTCGAGAGTCTTTGGTATTGCTTAAGAACAAGAATAATATTTTACCCATAGCTAAACATAAAACCATTGCCGTGGTTGGAGAACACGCGAATAGCAGCGGATTGCAATCGGGTGGATGGACGATTTCCTGGCAGGGAAGTGCCAAAAATTATGAGGGCGCTACAACCATTCTTGAAGGGATTCAAAAACTTAGCACAGGTAAAGTAATCTACGACGAAAAAGGAACAGACAAAAAGTCAAAAGCTGATGTAGCCATCATCGTAGTGGGAGAGCAACCCTATGCCGAGTTTTTTGGCGATATAGGTCATTCTTCCAATAATCTGAAATTAACCTTAACCAAAGAACATCAACAATACATCAAAAACTATACGTCTCAAGGAATCCCTACCGTTGTGGTCTTAATATCTGGACGTCCTTTGGTTGTCACCAGACAAATCAATCAGTCGGATGCTTTTGTAGCGGCTTGGTTACCTGGTTCTGAAGGAGATGGAATTGCTGAAGTCTTATTTGGGGAATATGATTTCACAGGAAAGCTTCCACATTCGTGGCCTAAATTTGCAAAGGATTATCAGACGAACAAATTCGGCCCAAACTTTTGGGATGATAACCTTACTCCTTTATTTCCATTAGGATTCGGATTGTCTTATAAATAAAAAAAGTGACTGAAGAACAGTCACTTTATTATATTGAAATTTCGTTGTTATTTGGATTTTATTGCTCCAATACCGGCATCCCATAATTTTTTATTCAACGCTGGAATTTTGGAAACTATAAGCGTTTCAGCTGTTTTCTTTAGTTTCATCCATGCTGCATCCAATTCGGTTTTACGATCGTAAGATGCTTTGGGTACTTTGGGTAAGCTGCTGTTGGTTTGATTCATTAAGAACAGGTATTCAGCAGTAAACTTGTTTTCAAAATTTTCAACGTCGTCATATGCTTGAGATCTTCGTTGTACCATTAATTCGTCCCAAGATTTGATCTCCATCAAAAGGGCTTTTCCTTCCTTGATTAAAGCAGATTTCTTATCCTTTTGATATAATTGTTTCAGGGATTTTGTTATGTCTTTCGACATGGACGTCAATAAATTCACTTTGTTGTGCATGTCGGTAACTTTGGCTTCCATATCACTCATAATTGCATCGTAGGCCGCATATTCTTCTGGATTAATGTTGTACTTCGGATTTGGTTTGATTACTGCTTGTTTGGAGTACACTTTTCCATCAATTTTTAGATTGAAAGTGTACCTTCCAGGAACAACTTTGTGACCTCTAAAATTTGCTTCGATATAAACCTTTGGAACGCCAGGAACAATAGGATGTTGCATATTCCACACAAAGCGATTCAATCCTTTCTTTTTGGGCAATCGAGGGGTTCTTGGAGCGCCACCACCGTTATGGGGAATGTAATTTTTATCTTTTTCAGAAGTATAGGTATTCACAATATTTCCATTTGCATCTAGAATGGTTAGGTAAATAGGCTTCTTTCCAACGGATGGTAAATCATAGAATAATTCTACGCCATTTGCAGGATTCACTCCAACAAAATTTGACATTCCATTAAAGGTGTCAATATTTCCATTCATTCGACTCCCCCAGAATCCATAGGTGATTGGCTCAATATCATATACTTTAACCTCGTTGTTCTTTTTGTTGTACTGTGGTAATAAGGATAGGTTGTCTAAAATCCAGAATGACCTTCCTGAGGTAGCCACGATCAAATCATTTCGATGTACTTTTAAATCTAAAATTGGTGTAACCGGTAAGTTTCGTTGAAAGGACTCCCATGATTTCCCATCATTAAAGGAAATGTAAATGCCCTTTTCTGTGCCTGCATACAGCAATCCTTTTTGTTTTTCATCTTCACGCACCACTCGGGTGTAAGCTCCATAAGGAATTCCTTCATTGATCGCCTTCCAAGTTTTACCATAGTTGGAACTCTTAAATATAGCAGGTGTGTAGTCTCCAAATTTATATTTGGTAGTGGCAATGTATACGGTTGCAGGATCGTGAGGCGATACTTCAATCGCATTGATCAAGGTTTCTCCCAAATTCTTCGGAGTGATGTTGTTCCAGGTCTTTCCATTATCTCGGGTCACATGCACCAATCCGTCATCGGATCCCGAATAAAAAACTCCTTTTTCATGCTGTGATTCGATCAAATAACTTAAGGTACCGTAGTTTTCGGCACCAACGGCTTCCACGGTGTAAGGTCCGCCACCTTTCCCTTGTTTTTTATCAATGTCACGCGTTAAATCTGGGGAAAAATGGGTCCAGGTTTTACCCATGTCTGTCGATTTTAACACCAACTGTGCGCCGTGATAAATGGTGTTTTTTTCATGTTGCGACCATACAATTGGGGCATTCCAATTGTACAATTACCTCATATCTCTTGCTGCTTTCCCTAGATATTGAATGGGTGCAGGCATGATATCCGTTCGCACTCGGTTTTCCATATCCAAAACCTCAATGGTCCCTAAATAACTTCCACCTACGGTATGTGTAGGATTGTCTTTATCGAAACCTAAAAAGGCACTTTCACCACCAGCAGCGGATGTCCAATTTCGCTCTGTAATCGAGTACCCCGTAGGGTTCATACTGGCGATTTTTACTGATGAATTGTCTTGTTGACCTCCGTAAATATTATACGGAATTAAATTGTCTACGTTGATGCGATAAAACTGTGCAGTTGGCATAATTGATTGGGTAGACCATGATTTCCCGAAGTTGTACGATATGGCGGCACCACCATCATTGGCAATGACCATGTTTTTTGAATTGTTCGGATTGATCCACAAATCGTGGTAATCTCCGTGAGTCCCAGTAATTCGTTCCCAGCTTTTTCCGCCATCCTTTGATCGTAGGGCAGGAGCACTAAGTACATAAACGGTATCATCATCATTCGGGTCAGGGAATACTTCTGTATAATACCAAGCTCTTTGTGTCAATCGGTTATCACCACTTACCTGACGAAAGGATTTTCCAGCATTGTTGGAAACGTACAATCCGCTTTGATCAGTCTTGGTATCACTTTCAATCAAGGCGTACACCTTATTGCTATTGGAACGACAAACGGCAATGGCCAATTTTCCTAATTCCTTAGGTAAGCCCTTTTCCAATCGAGTCCAGGTTTCTCCAGCATCCATCGATTTATACAATCCACTGCCTTCGCCACCACTAATCACTTTCCATGGCGTTCGTTGGTGATGCCATAAAGCAGCATATAGGATTTGCGGATTGTTCATATCCATTGACAATTCCGAAGCTCCTGAAAAGTTATTTGCAAACAAGGTCTTTTTCCAAGTTTTTCCGCCGTCTGTAGATTTGTAAACGCCACGTTCTGAGGTAGGTGTGGTGTATTTTCCTTGTGCCGCCACATATACGATATCTGGATTGGTTGGATGAATCACAATTCGAGAAATCTGTTCGGTTTTTTCCAAGCCTACATGTGTCCATGTTTTACCAGCATCGGTAGACTTGTATACGCCATCTCCGTAGGTAGTCATCACACCTCGAATGGCATGTTCACCCATTCCGACGTAAATGATATTCGGATTGCTTTCAGAAGCTGCAACAGCACCCACAGAGCCCGTTTTAAAGAAACCGTCACTAATGTTGTTCCAATGCTGACCGGCATCTTCGGTTTTCCACAATCCACCACCAGTTGTTCCCATGTAGTAGGTCATCGGATTGTTTACGACACCCGTAGCTGCCACCGATCGCCCTCCTCGAAAGGGACCAATATTTCGATATTTCATTGAGGTGAAATAGTCGTTAGCTCCCTGTGCCATTAAAAGCATGGGAAGGATGAATACGGCAAAAGTGATTCTTAGTCTCATAAGTTTGTTATTAGTTGAGAGACTAAAGTAGGAAATAATTTTAAGCTAGTTTTACCCTATCTCAAGATACTTGTAACGCCGTTTTCCAGTGTGTATAAAGCCTTGATCTCAGTATCCGTTAGGTTTCTGTTAAAGATGGACAATTCATCGAACAAACCGATATAACCCAATCCTAAGTAGATGTTGGATTTGGAAATTTCCCAGGTAAATGGATTTTTGATATTTGAACGCGTCCCTTGCAATTCACCATTTAAATACAAAGAAGCTTCACCCGATTCGGAGTTCAACCCAGAGAAATTAATGAGGATATGCGTCCATTTGTCTTTGGCAAAAGGCGGATTTTTCACCGTGGGAAGTAATTCTAAGAAAATCGGATTCTCATTATCAGGGCCCACGGGATTCGGATTCCAGGCATCTCGATCTTCAATAACGCCCAATCTAAAATCACGCGGATTGGCTTTGGTAAAATCTACCCAAATACCTGCATCGTTATAACCCATATCGGTAATTTGAATTGGATCACAATAGCCTGGTTTTAAATCGGTTGCAGGATCTAAACTCAACCAAAACGAAATAGCGCCACTCCAGTTTTCTTGATTGTAGGTGATGTTCTTTTCACTCGGATAGTAAATGTATCCCTTGCTTCGCTCGGTAAAAACGAGTCCGCCACCATACTTTCCTTTTCCTTCTTGTAAAGTGATATCAGGTTTGTGCAATCCGACCCTAGCTGAATCTACTACCTTACGATTCGGAACCGTGTACATATTCGCATCACCCAAGGCAAAATCAGCTTTCACATCGGTATCAAATGAAGAATGAAAGGTCAATGCCTGCTTTAAATCCGCTTTTGTGGTGTCCTTTGGAGTACATGCAGAAAATAGGATTAGGAATGCGAATGTGATTTTTACTATGGATTTCATCAGTCGGTCGGTTTTAATGAGTTCTAAAAATACGGAAATAATCAATCCTAAATCCAAAATCTAAATTCCCAAATCTACAATCTAAAATCCCAAATCTCAATTTTATATGTATCTTCACAACAACGAAAACCAAACCCAAAAACTTGTCTGAATCGTCCAACCGACTTTCACGAAAAATAGGCCTCTTATCCTTAACGGCCACAGGAATCTGTTCTATGTTAGGAGCGTCTATCAATGTGGTACCTTTTATGATTCATCGCAGCGTACCCGGCATCGGTCCGAATGTATTACCAGCTTTCTTATTTGCCATGTTACCCGCTTTGTTAGCGGCCTTTGCCTATGGTTCTTTAGCTTCAGCAATGCCCAGAGCAGGTGGGAGTTACATCTATGCGAGTAGAGGATTGAATCCGTATCTAGGATTTATCGCGAGCTTTTCTCAGTGGTTCGGATTGTCCATCGTTATTGGAGTGATTGCCTACATCATTGTACCCTTTGTGCGGGATGTTTTTGTGGGTCTCGACTGGATGCAGGCTGCCGATTTGATGGAAGTGGCTTCCATACGAATCGGAATTGCTTTAGCCCTTATTTGGCTCTTTATTTACATCAATATCAAGGGAGGGAAGTTCTATGAACGTACCGTAGTTCCTTTGATGTTCATCATGTTTGGATTGGGCGTGATTGTCATCATTTCGGGTTTCATCTTTGATCAACAGGATTATGTATCGGCCGTACCTGAAAGCGCTAAATTTCTCGAAGGAACTGAAGGAAGCTTTGATCCATTGGTGTTCTTATCAGCAGCAGCCATACTATTCTCAAGCTTTATAGGTTTTGATGCCATCGCACAGGCTGGAGGAGAAGCCAAAAAGCCTAATAAAAATTTACCCAAAGCCATTTTATTGGCCATTACCATTGTTGGGTCTTTCTACTTCTTATTTACCATTGCCATGTATCACGCAGTTCCATGGGGCTATGTGGCCGATCAAGCGGTAGCGAAAGACATTACAGCACCTGGGTTGATTGGTCCTTTGTTACCCGTAGGATTATCGGTTGCCATTTTGTTCGGTGCCGCCATTGCCTTGATTAACGATTTACCTGCCATGTTGCTTTCGGTATCGAGATTGGTCTTTGCATGGGCAGATGATGGTATTTTTCCGAAGAAGATTGCCGTAACGCATCCGAAGTATCAAACGCCACATAGAGCTTTGTATTTAAGCGGAATCATAGCATCCATAGGGGTTTTGGGAAGTCATTTTGCTGGAGATTTCTTCTTAGGCATCGATATCATGGTGACATCCATGATGGTGAATTTCTTACTGATGTGTTTGACCTTGATTACCATTACCAAGGTGAATCCGACATTGGCGAACGAAATCAAAATGGTGAAATCCTTATCCAAACAACGATTGATCGGATACGGTGGCGTTCTTTTGCTCCTCGTATTCTTAACCGTACATACTTTAAAAGACTTAAATGCCGATGTAGACGCTTGGTATTTCCGTTCAACGCCTGTATGGCTAATTGTCATGGGAATCGGCTCTGCCATTTACTATTTTAAAACAAAAGCTTTGAAGCGCTCTGGAAAAGACCTTAAAGCATTATTTTCTAAACTTCCTGAAGAATGAACAACGAGCGAACTATCGAATTAGCACCTGGATTGACCATTTCACGCGTTTTAACTGGATTGTGGCAAATTGCTGATTTAGAGCGTGATGGAAACACCTTAGACCCTGTAGCTACGGCTAAATTCATGCAACCTTATGTAGATGCTGGATTGACCACCTTTGATATGGCCGATCATTATGGTTCTGCGGAAGTGATTGCAGGTGTTTTTAATTCTGATGGAGTCCAAAAAGCTCAAATGTTGACCAAATGGGTGCCTGAACCAGGAAAGGTGAGTAAGGAAACGGTAAGAGCCAATGTGGAAAAGGCTTTGAAACGATTGCAAACCGATCAACTGGATTTGCTGCAATACCACGCATGGTCGTATCCTGATCCTGCTTGGTTGGATACCTTGTTTGAATTGCAAGAACTTAAGAAGGAAGGCTTGATCAAACATTTGGGCGTAACCAACTTCGATTCGGCACATTTGCGCATTGCCCTAGCAAGCGGTATTGAAATCGTTTCCAATCAAGTATGTTATTCCTTACTAGATCAAAGAGCTAGTGGAGAAATGAAAGCGGTTTGTGAGCAATATGGCGTAAAACTTTTGGCCTTCGGAACCTTGGCAGGCGGATTCTTAACCGAAAAATGGCTTGGAAAACCAGAACCGAATGTAGATGAAAGTTTCACCTGGTCTCAAATGAAATACAAGCGCTTTATTGACCAAGCGGGGAGTTGGGCGGATTTTCAAAAGTTGTTGCAAACGTTAGACGGAATTGCAAAGAAACACAGACTCTCCATTGCCAATGTAGCCACCAAATTTATTCTCGAACAACCCCATGTGGCTGGGGTGATTGTAGGTGCGCGATTGGGTAAAAGTGATCATATAGATAATAACTTACAACTATTTAACAGTCAATTAGATAGTGACGATACGAAATTGATTCAAGAACAGCTCAATAGCTTGAATGCGATTCATGGTGATTGTGGTGATGAATACCGCAAACCACCCTTTTTAACAGCCTCTGGAGATTTGAGTCACCATGTACAAGGATTTCCACAACCGTATGCTACAAAGACCTTAAAAAACGGTAACGAAGCGGTAGTAAGTGGCACCTATTGGGAAGATATGGCCGGTTATTCCAGAGCGGTGAGAGTTGGCAATCGTATTCGCGTATCGGGAACAACAGCGACTCATGGAAGTTTGATGATTGGCGGATCTGATCCCAAAGCACAGGCTCATTTTGTGATTGATAAGATTGAAGGTGCAATCATGTCTTTGGGCGGAACTCTAGACGACGTAGAACGCACGCGCATCTTTGTCAACAATGTAAACGATTGGGAACCTGTAGCCAGAGCTCATGGGGAACGCTTTAAAGACATACAACCCGCCAATACCTTGGTAGAAGCCAAGTTGGTAGGAGAGGGGTACTTGGTGGAGATCGAGGCGGAAGCCACTGTTAGATAAAAAGTTTTTTGGTTTGACTATTCGTTTTGACCCTGAGAGTAACTTTTTTGGGTGTTTTCTTCCCTTGATATCTTATAATTATAACGAGTAGATTTCTAAAACACTGGTATACTAGGTAACAAGGATTTCAGTGTTCTTTCTTGAAAAGATCGTTTGCTTATTCAATTCCTAACATACTATTGATAAATTTTAATGTTTCATTATACCCAACAATTATTGTTACAACTCCACTGACTAGAGTGACAAGAGCAATAAGGCCTGAAATAATCTTGTAAATTAAGCTTTCTTTAATTGAATTTAAAGTTCTAGTACTGATTACGCCAAACCAATTTAAAATGAAAATAGGAATACTAAAGACCTCTCTAAAACCCTCTCGAAACCAAATAATTGGATTACTAAAGTTTCGTTTAAGATCAATTAGAATTTCTTCTAGATTTCCAATGTATCGAAGTAAACAATCATCAACAGAACCGACATCAAGATTATCAACATTACCGTCTCTGAATTTGGGAATTGTATTAATAATAACTGGATAATTATTAATTATGTAATTCTGGAAGGCTGGCTTATAGGATATTATACCAAAAGACCCTAAATGGTTTTGAATTTTACTCACGTTCATAGTTAGCCAAACATATAAATCACCATCAAGATCACCTTTTCGATTCATAGGGTTACGAGTTTTAAAATACTTGTTAGAAAATTCAACGAATTTGTTTCTATATTCACCTGCAAAATCAATTCTTTTTAAAATTTGAGAATGTTTGTTGAAAATTTGAATAAAACCAATGATAACAACGGCAAGAAAGCAGGATAAGATGATTACGGTTATCATAGAGAACTTTCAATTATGGATATCTCCTCCTCAGTTAAGCCATAAAGTTGGTAGACCATGGCATCGATTTCTTTATCCGTTTTATCAATTTCTGCCTTAATATCTTGTACCTTTTCTTTTTGTTGCTTAAAATACTGCATCCATTCGGCTTCTTCGCTTAAAGATAGTTTTTTGTACTCTGTTTCGTTCTCTTTGGCTGACTTTTTTCTTACTTTTTCTAACTCTTTTATAAACTCACCAAAGTCCAACTTATACCAGGTTTGAAGCTTTCGAGAAGGTTTTGAAAAATTGTATTTTGATAAAATTAGCTTTAATTTATTATCTGTTAAATCAGATAAAGCCTTGTTTTGTTCTAAAATATCATTTACGAGTTTAATAAACTTATCGTCATTACTAATTATTATTGGTAATGTATAAAGGTTTCTAGTTGATATTGCATTAGTTAAAGTTGAGTCATTAGTGTATTTTTTTCTATAATAATACCCAATTAGTTTACTGTTCAAAATACCAAGGACTTGAAGTAAGTTTACTTCTTTTTTAGGTGTTATGGCATAAGTTGTTCCTAGATTGTAGTATTGCTTTTCGTCATAAGTAATAACAAAATCGATATTTATCATTTGCATGATTAGTTTCTCCGAACTTTTAAATATTTCTTCATCTCTAGCCCTTAAAAGTTCATCTTTTTTATAGTATATATACTCTTTTGTCTTTAAACGACCATAGCGATTAATATCTTTTCCTCTTAATGCTTTTTTATAATCTGAATTTATTTTAGAATTCGACAAGTATTTTTTATCATTTCCGGTTACTATTCCATTGTTAATATTTACTATTTCTTTTAACCTCAAATCAGCTTTCTCGATTTTTTTTAAGACTTTTCTATCTTCTTTTGAAGAATATATGCCATATATGTAATCATAAGAATTTAAAAACACTTTTTGAGATTGGGTGTTTTCGAGTTTTTTAATGTAAAGGTTGTAAAATTCAACTTTTAAATTTTCATTTAATTTTTTATTTTTCTTCAAGGTAAATGTTGCTGTTTCAGCGACTACATCTTGAAATTGACCTGCTCCCCAATCTGTAAGTAATTCTATGTAGAAATTTTCAAGAATAAACTTTCTTATTGCTGTATATCCATTAGTTTTAAAAATATTTTTATGAAAAATATAACTTAAATAACCATTATGCTTTAAAATTTTTGAATTGATTTCAATAAACGGAGCAATCAGGTTTAATTTTGTTGTTTTAAACTTATCAGTTCCTGACTTTTCAAATGAATTTGGAAACATATTAAACAGATACTGTAAAACATCTTTGTCAAAACCCCTATTATCAACATAAGGGGGATTCCCAATCACCACATCAAAACCACCTTTTGAGAATACTTCTGGAAACTCATTTTGCCAATGAAAGGCTTTTTCTCCTGCAACAACTGGGTCATCAATTAAAGAATTACCACATTTGATGTTATTGTTTAAGGAAGTAAGCTTTCTGCCTTTTTGCGCTGTTCGTAACCAAAGGGAAAGTTTGGCAATTTCTACACTTTCTTCGTTGATGTCAACACCAAATAAGTTGTTTTCTAAGATGGAATTTTCAATTTCACTCATTACCAAGGTATCCCCAAAGAGCTTGGCTTGTAATTCGTCAATATAGCGGTGTTCATGAATTAAAAAATCCAATGCTTGATTTAAAAAAGCACCGCTGCCACAGGCAGGGTCGCAAATGGTAATTTGTAACAGCCAATTTCGATAGTCTTCTAATTTTTGGTTCAGTTTTTTGAGGGTCGCTTTTTGACGCCCTTTGCGTTCCTTTTCGTATTCTTCCTCCTGAATTTCTAGTTCATTTTTCTTTTCTTCACAGAGTTTACCAACCGTATTGTCAACGATATATTTTGTTATGTATTTAGGTGTGTAGAAAACACCGTCTTTTTTTCGTTTGGTTTTGGTCTTTTCTGCTACGGTTCCTGAAAGTTCCGCCTGTATTTCTTCTATATCATTTAATGAATGTTCAAAGATGTGTCCGAGAATATTAACACTTACTTCAGATTCAAAATCATAGGTACTTAGCTGTAAAGTATGTTTGTGGAGGATTTCATCGTTAATGTAGATGTTGTCTAAAATATCATCCGGAGCAAAAAGACCACCATTATAGGCAAAGATGTCATGTTGCTGACCTTTGTATCCCGTATTCATATATCCGAAATACTTCTTAAATCTGTCATACAATGGAAAATACTCATCGTATTTATCTTTCAAATCCGTCCATTGGTTGACAATAGTACGAATAGAATTTGGAGGCAATAACAAACGATCTTCTGCGAAAAAGATAAAGAGAAACCGATCTAATAATTTCTGCGTCTTTTTAAATAAAGTTAGCTTGTCGTATTGGAGATTTTCTTTTTGAATTGCATCAAAAATTTCGTTACGAAATAAGGCATAATCCTTATATAGCTTTTTGGTAACGTTTTCTTCCTGAGTCAGCGATTCGTTTTTAATCTTCTTTGGAATATCCTTTAAAAGGTACTCGGAAGAGAGGCAAAGCCATAGAATTTCGAACCTTTGTTTTGACAGCTGGAAGAGATTAAATTCTTCAAAATCAACTGCATTGTCAATGTAAAATCGGATTTTTTCAAAGTTTGCCGTAATCACATAATTACAACCAGGTTGATTGTTTTTGTAGCCAAATGCCTGATTTTCTACCTTACCTAAATCCGTTGTATTTGTACCTTTTAATTCTATAACAGCTAATGCTTTTCCGTCTTTAAGAATTGCACCGTCTGTTTTTTTAGAACCTTTTATATTTTTTAATTCTGTGGTAAGATTAAAGTCAGTTTCTGGGTTAAGGGTGTAGCCAAAAACTTTAACAAATAAATCCCGTAAAAAACCTTCTTGATATTGTTCCTCTTTCGAGTTTCGAATATTATTTTGAATTTCGGGATTATGAAAGTGTTCGGTAAATAGGGTATAGGCTGTATTTACTTTTTCGTTGTTTAATCCTTTCAAATATTTATTAAGAACAGAATTTTGGAATAGGGACATAGCTATTTGGTCAATTTTCTCAAATTTAAGGAAGAAGTAATAACATTAAAAGATAATAACCCTTAGATCTAATAATTTTCTATATCATATTAACCTCTTGGTATTTATTGAGTTATCTATTTAATCCTTTAATATGATTATTTTATTTGTCCTAGTGATAATGAATGTTTTACTGTTTTTCTTGTAAATCTCTACCTTTTCTTTTGTTCTAGTCAAGTAAGGTTTTTCATTTTCATCCAGTTCGTACTTAATTCCTGATAAGTATAATTTATCCTTTAGATTGAAAAATATAAAATTTAAAAGAGACAATTTTACAATTGGAGTTTTGTCCCGGTTTTTTTTCTTTAATTTGATTTGTAGTTCCTTTGAGTTCAACCACAAAAGATCAAAATCCTTTCCCTTAAAGAATGTGAAGCCTAAACAGATATGCTCAATTATTTCTTTTCCATAAAAAATAAATCTATTTTCTTTTCCTACAAAATAGTCCGGCCTATTTGATAAACCAGCTTTACTGTGGGGAACCCCCATATTTGATTTGCTAGCTATTAAACGCCATTCATTTTCATACTGCCATTTTATGGATTTAATATTTGTCAAATAATAAAAAGGAATATGAAATGAATTGAACATACTGATATCAATAGGTTCTATTTTATCAGAGTAGTTAACGGGGTAAATACCTAATATTTCCTCATTATTTTCATTCAATAATGAAGAAAGACTACTTTTCAAAGATGAAGTCTTAAATTTTAGTTGGAATCCATTCTCCTGGGTGTAATGAGGCCACATTAGACTATTATTACCGGATTTTGAAAATGAAACAACACCGAAGAGATTTGACGAAATTTCATATAATGTACTTATGTATGCGTTACATCTATTTTCATCATTTATATCTTTTTCATAAAGTTCAAAAACTTCATTATCCGTCAAGACTTCTGAGAAAATGTTTTCATAATGTTCCAGACTTAACTTCTTGCTTGAATAAAGAAGAAAAGGATTACTATCCAATACATCATTTAATTCAATTGGATGAGAGGCATAGAAATAAGAATTTACAACTGAGTCTACGTTGTAGCTTGTTAAAGAATAGTATTTATAAACATAGTCTGGTTCGTCTAGATTATGTTTGATAATTGGTTTTTTACTATTTGCTTCACGATTTAAGTATTCAAACTGATTGTATGAATATTTTTCCATTGTTTTTGAGTTCAATATAAGTTATTAAATTAAAAACGATAGAATTATAATTTATATTATGTTAAATAGAATATTGAGGGACATCCGAAGATATCCCCTTGTTGATTAATCAAGCCAGTTTAAAAAGTAGTTCATCATCTCTTCCTTAAACGCATAATGCATTTTTATATAATCACGCATGTCATCCATTAAGGTATTTTGCGCATCATAATACGAAGGCTCTAATTCCTCGTTCTGCTTTAATTTGTTTAAGATGGCTATTTTCTGTTTGCATCGATGCTTTAATTTGGCAATTGCATCGCGCTCTATATTAATTCTGTTTTGAAATTGCTCTAACGGAATCATCGCGCTCTTGCTAAATTCTCTGGCCGCAATCTCTTCTAACTTCTCTTCAAAAGAATCCATTTCATTGTAATGAAATCGCAATTCTCGTCTCCAGGTTTCTAAATTGAACTTTAGATCGCTTAAATATGAAACTTGTGTCTGCATAGTGTGTATACTTAATTTTTGATTAATTCTTTTTGTACGTTACTCGGAACGTTTTGATAGTCGGATTCCTTTGATGTAAAGGTTCCTCTTCCTTGTGTGATGGATCTCAAACTGGTTGAGAAGTCATACAATTCGGCTTTCGGCGTAATGCTCTTCAATACTTGATACGACCCTAAAGAATCGATTCCCAAGATCATCGAGCGTCTCGATTGCAATTCGGTCATCACCGATCCGACCATTTGCTCTGGTACCTTGATTGATAACTCCTGCGTTGGTTCTAACAATCTCGGACTCGCATTTAAAAAGGCTTCTTTAAAAGCATGTGCCGATGCTATTTTAAAGGAAATATCGTTGGAGTCTACCGCGTGCATCTTACCGTCATAGACCATTACTCGAATGTCTCTGGCGTAGGAATGCGTCAACGGACCTTCTTCCATCACTTCCATGATTCCCTTTAATACTGCTGGTAAATAGCGCGAATCAATCACACCACCGACGATACAGTTGTAGAAAATCAATTTTCCACCCCATGCCAAGTCGATTTCCTCCTTACCACGAATGTTGAATCCTTCTGGTTCTGGCATTCCTTCAAACCAAGGCTCTATTTTCATATGTACCTGAGCAAATTGTCCGGCGCCACCAGATTGCTTTTTGTGTCTGTAATTTGCTGTAGATGAACGCTGTATGGTTTCTCTATACGGAATCTTAGGTTTGCTAAATACGGCTTCAACACCATAAATATGTTCCAACATCCACTTAATGGTTGCTAAGTGCAACTCCCCTTGCGTTCCGATTAAGGATTCCTTGGTCTCGTTGGAATAACTCAAGCAAATCGTAGGATCTTGCGAATGCAATTTCTTCAAGGCATCACTTAATTTCTCCTCTTCTTGTGCATCCACGGCGTTCAATTTCTTGGTAATCCGTGCATCTGGATATTTGATCGGTTTAATGGTGTACCCCTCACCTTTTGTAGATAACGTATCGTTGGTCTCGGTATCTTTCAATTTGGTCGTTGCACCAATGTCTCCACATGATAATTTGCTCACCGCTTGTTTCTGACCACCATCCATGATGTACAACTGATTGAGTGTTTCGCTTTCCCCAGTTCTACTGTTGATGAGTTTATCGTTGGAGTTCAATTCCCCCGACTTCACTTTAAAGAAGGTAATTTGCCCTAAGTTGGGCTGATAAATGGTCTTAAAGACAAATAAAACCGTGTCATTTTCAGGAGAGGGAACAATCTCATTCCCTTCTACACTTTGCTCTCCTTTAAGGTCTGCAGCTGCAGGTGCTACGTTATCAATGAATCCCATCAAACGTCCTGTGCCCATATCATTTAAGGCTGAGACACAAAAAACAGGGAACAAATCGTGATTTAACATTCCGGCTTTGATTCCCTGTCGCATTTCGTCTTCGTTCAGCGTTCCCTTGTCGAAGAACAGCTCCATCAACTCTTCATCGTTTTCTGCAGCTTTTTCAACAAGTTCGTTGTGTAATTCATCGGCCAAGGCCTTTTCGCTTTCAGGAATCTCGAACTTTTCAGGTTTACCACCATCGGGTCCGAATTTGTACATTTTCATTTTTAATACATCAATGATGCACTGTGCTCCATCAACCACAATTGGATACTGCACTTTTACAGCATTGTTTCCAACCAGTTGTTTGATGGATTGAAAATTTTCTTCAAAATTGGTTTGTTTGTGATCGATTTGATTTACCACAAATAAGGTAGGTTTGTGGTACTTATCGATGTAGTTCCATATAATTTCTGTCCCTACTTCTACTCCATGCCGTCCGTTAATCACAGTAACTACGGTATCTGCCACACGAATGGATGAAATAATTTCTCCTACAAAATCATCCAACCCTGGAGTATCCATGATGTTAATTTTGTAATTGCGCCATTCGGTATGTAAAGGAGTAGCAAAAACAGAGGCTTGTCTTTCGTGCTCTATTTCGTGATAATCTGAAACGGTATTTTTGGACTCAATGGTTCCTCGTCTCTTTAATATTCCGGCCTCAAATAGCATCGTTTCAGATAAGGTAGTTTTTCCGCTATTATGAGCCCCAACAAACACAACATTTTTAATGTGTTTATCATCATATATTTTCATGCGCACTAATTTTAGGTTTCACTTATAAAAGTACAGATAGCAATCCTCCAAAAAGATGACTTTTGTTAGGTTTTGAGAATAAAATCCAACAAAATATCACTTTTTAAAAGCTGCTATATCTTCCGAAAATTTATGCTTTGAAGTAAGCTTTGGTTGATTGATTTCTTGCTACACTTCTGCAATAAATTAGTTAGTTGTTCCGTGCCGTCCACTCACCATTATAGGTGATGGTATTTCTGTGAGTACTGTCTACAATCAAAGAGGCGTTGTTGTTGGCGTATAAAGTATACTTTAACTCCAATGCTTCCTCATCTCCCTTTACCCACATCCTAATGGTATATGCTTTTTTTCGAGCATTATAGGTAACTGTTTTGTTCTGAACTTGTTCCTTTAAATTCAGATTTACTTTTTGACCATTGTAGTTGTTTGTCAAGTTGTGCTGACCAAAGAAGGGCAACTTCATAGAAATTTGATCCTTATTCAAATGAACGTGGTTCTCTACATTGGTCAAATTAATGTAATGGGAGTTGCTGCCAAGGATTAACAAACTTCCGTTATCAATACTAAATGGCGTCACCAAAGGATTTGCCTGTTTTGCTTTGAATTCGATGGTTTTGTTATACACAACGTCTTTCAGGGCGTTTAAATCGCTTTCTGAAACGACTTTATTTTGGGTTGCACATCCGAATAAAAATAAAGCCAATAAAATATGTAAATAGTAGCGCATGGGATCTAAGTGTTTGATGTTTAGTGCTTTGAAGATACAAAATTATTTCTAGGAATTTGACAAGGAAACGTTAAAACCCCTTTGAAAGAGCTGTTCTACTCCTTGATAAGGAACCAATCGCCACGATAGGTAATCGCGTTTCTGTGGGTCGAATTCACCACCATTTGAGCCGTTTTGTTTGGATGTAAGGTATAGGAAATTCGCAAGGACTCTTGTCGCCCTCTCACCAATAATTTCAAGGTGTAGGTTTTTTTCTTCGGATCAAAAACGATGGTTTTCTCATCAATCTTTTGGTGGAAGATCAAACTGTTGTCATCACTACTATACGCGTTAATAATACGTTGTTCACCGTAAAAAGGCAAATCCATCGAAATACTATCCTTGTAAATTTTTACATAGTTGTAAATGTTTGCCAAGTTTACAAAAGCCTGATTTGATCCAGGCGGTAAGGTGTTGTAGGCACTGAGGTTGTTGCCAAATCGCAAGGGTGAAGCACTTCGTCCTTCAAATGCAATATTTTTGCTGTATACGGCTTCTTTTAAGTTGCTCATTTTTTTCTCAGAAACCACCAGTTCTTTGCTGGCACAGCCAAAGAGTATCAAAACCACAAAACCGAAACAAAAACGCATCATCCTTTAAATACTTGTGAAATAACCCTTTAAAATTACCAAATTATTAAAATCGATGCCAAGGATTTAACATAAAATATCGTAATCTTGACGACTGATTGAGGCCTATGGTATCCATTCTTTTTGAGGACGATTATTGTGTGTTGGTGAACAAACCCAACAATGTTTTGGTGCATCATGCCCACCATTCGCGAAATGTGCGAACCGAAGCCTCTTTGTTGGATTTATTGAAGGAATCCCTAGGAATGAAATTGTATCCGGTTCATCGCTTGGACCGAAAAACCTCAGGTGTGGTATTGCTTTGCAAGGAAACCACCTACGTTTCAAAGTTTCAAGAATTGTTTGCTAGCAATGCGATTTCGAAAGTGTATTACGGATTGGTACGTGGCTTTGCTCCGGATGAGAAGTTGATTGATAGTCCTGTAAAAGGTCGTGATGCCAAAGTGCATAAAGAAGCACAGACAGAATTAAAAACATTGGCCACCACTACCCTTTCCATTCCTGTGAAACCTTATGATTCGTCGCGTTATAGCTTGGTGGAGTTACATCCCAAAACCGGCCGCATGCATCAATTGCGCATTCACATGCAAAAGATTTCACATCCGTTGGTCTGTGATCCGAAGTATGGGGATAACAACCACAATGCGATGTTTGAAAAAGAATTCGGAATTACCAGTTTGTTTTTGCACGCCGGACAATTAGCCTTTGAACATCCCTTTACGAATGAACGAATTCATGTCAAAGCAGCTTTCCCAAATCATTGGGAATTCATATTTAAAAAATTTGGATGGAATAATCCACTCACTGCTCAATAGACTGCGAGTGGAAAGCGACAAGCTCGCCTTCTTCGAAAGTCGGACTCACCTCAATCGGATTGCAACAAACTTCACAATCTTCAATATAGGTTTGTGTACGAACGCTGGCATCAAAAATCATGGATATTTCTTCCCAGCAATAAGGACACTGAAAGAAATGTTCTTGTTCCATTTACTCCTCGATAACTTTTAAGACTAGTTTACCGTTCTTATCCCCTGAAAACAAACGATGATAGGTTTCCTCGAAATTTTCAATGCCTTCGTAAATGTCTTCTCTAGATTTTAATTTGCCTTGCATCATCCACATGCCCATTTGTTTGGCAGCTTCACCGTATTTTTTGGCATAATCCATTACCACCATTCCTTGCATTGTTGATCGGGTTGCTAATAAAGCCAAATAGTTGCTCGGTCCTTTGATTTTACCAGCATTGTTGTATTGAGAAATCGCACCACAAATAACGATTCGTGCACGCATTCGTAATTGTGTAAGTGCTGCATCAAGAATCTCACCACCTACATTGTCGAAGTATACATCAATGCCTTTGGGACAATTCTTTTTTAGTGCTCTGTAAATATTTTCTGATTTGTAGTCTATTGCAGCATCGAATCCGAGTTCGTTGACCACATAGTCACATTTTTCTTTTCCGCCTGCAATACCAACCACGGTACATCCTTTGATCTTGGCAATTTGACCTACCACAGAACCCACAGCACCAGCTGCTCCAGAAACCACAACGGTATCTCCTTCTTGAATTTTACCAACTTCCAAAATTCCGAAATAGGCGGTCATACCGGGCATTCCGAGTGTACTGATATAGGTTGGCATGGGTACCAAATTCGGATCTACCTTGTACCAGTTTTCACCATTGGTAGCAACATACTGTTGCACGCCACCCCATCCTGTAACACAATCGCCTACCTGAAAGGCAGTATCGCCCTTGGTATCAATCACCAAACCGATGGATCCAGCACGCATTACATCATCAATCTGCATCGGCTCGATGTAGGAACGCGAATCGTTCATCCAGCCTCTCATGGCAGGATCTAAGGATATGTAATGCTGTTGAATTAAGACTTCTCCGTCTTGTAAAGTCGGAATATCGTTAGTGGCTAAAGCCCACGTTTCTGAATTAGCAGCCCCATTCGGACGCTTCTTAAAAAGAATTTGTTTGTTCGGCATGTTTGACTTTTTGAGTAAAGCCTTAAAGATACCGCTTTTAAGGAAATAATATTAAGAACAATAATGGGAAAATCATTCCAGCTAAGGCCAATTTCCAACCTCTTTTTTTGAAGGTATGTTTTCCAGCTGGAATCAACATTCCTGTAATGGCAATGACCAACATGGCGGCACCAAAAATGTCTGAATACCAGATCCAGAATTTGTTGGTGGATTTGTGCAGATACATGGAATGCCCGATGATGGGTACTTTTCGTTTGAACTCCAACTCCCCTTTCGTTTCATTCAATTTCAAATCCAGGATGCCGTTGTCTTTAAAATACACGCGTAAGGATCCATTTCGAATACGATGACTTTCGTAAGTGGCTCCAAAATCTTTGGTAGCTTCTGTCAAGAACTCTTTAGTGATTTCCTTTTCGTTTGCTGGAAGTTCTAAGCTAACTTCCTTGCTTTCAAAGGTGTAATTCATTGGATACCACTCCTGTCTATGATTCAGAATGATTCCAGAAAATGAAAATGCGATGATGAGTCCCACATAGAAATACGCGAAATCTCTGTGAATGCTACGATTGGTAAATTTGGGCATGAGCTTAAATTTTTACAGCCGCAAATATATTTAGAATTATTCTAAATAATCTAGTAATTCATTAATTTTTCAATGGATTCTTTCAATCGATTTTTGGGTAGGTACTGCCCTTCTAATTCAGATTGAAATGGGATGGGTGTTTCCAGACTAGCTACTCGTTGCACAGGTGCATCCAAGTATTCAAAGCAGTTCTCAGATACCAAGGCTGATAAATCGCTGGCAATGCCACCAAACAAGGAATCTTCTTGTACAATAAGCACTTTATTCGTCTTTCTTACCGATTGATAAATGGTTTCAGTATCTAAGGGTTGTAGGCATCGTAAATCAATAACATCAGCTGAAATAGAGTCGAATTCTTTCAATACATCCAATATCCAATGAACGGATGCTCCGTAACCGATTAAAGTGATGTCAGTTCCGCTTTGTAATAGATTGGCTTTGCCTAATTCAGCTGTAAAATATCCGTCAGAAACATCTTGATATACCGAACGATACAGGGCTTTGTGCTCAAAGAACAAAACTGGATTCGGATCATTAATAGCTGAAATCAACAACCCTTTTGCATCTTGTGGGAATGCGGGATAAATAACTTTCAATCCAGGTGTTTTGGTAAACCAAGCTTCATTGGTCTGACTGTGAAATGGTCCGGCTCCTACTCCTGCTCCGCATGGCATTCGAACCACCACATCCACCTGTTGATTCCAGCGATAATGCGATTTTGCCAATAGGTTTACAATGGGATTGAATCCGGAGGAAACAAAATCAGCAAATTGCATTTCCATCACGGCTTTCATCCCGTTTACCGACAATCCGTATGCCGCCGAAACTATGGCCGATTCGCAGATGGGTGTATTCCGTACACGATCTTTCCCGAATGCCTCAACAAATCCCTCTGTAATTTTAAACACACCGCCATATTCGGCGATATCTTGACCCATAATCACCAAATTATCATGTTTCTTCATGGATTGCTTTAATCCGTCGGAAACAGCGTCTACGAAGCGCATATTGGTTTTATTTTCAGAAGCTGGAATTATTTCAGGATCAGATGTCTTATAAACATCATTCAGTTCTGTTTGAAGATCAGGAACAATTGTCTCTTCATCGTAAGCCATTTGTAAATTCTCATTGATTTCAGCAAGAATGGCTTCTTTCATGGAGACTTCCAATTCTTCGGATAAGATTCCTTCTTCTTTCAAGTAATTTTGATAATTCTCAATCGGATCTTTGGCTGCCCAACGGTCCATTAAGTCCTGCGGAACGTATTTGGTACCACTAGCCTCTTCATGACCGCGAACTCGAAAGGTTTTGAACTCCAACAAAACGGGTTTCGGATTCTGACGAATCTCTTCGGCGAATTTTGATACTTTCTCAAAGACTTCAAGAACATTATTACCATCAATCACGTGACTTTCGATTCCGTATCCAATACCTCGTTCTGCCAAATGGGTGCATTTGTATTGCTCTGAAGTTGGCGTTGAAAGTCCATATCCGTTATTTTCAATACAGAAAATCACAGGAAGATTCCATACAGCAGCTACGTTCAATGCTTCGTGGAAATCGCCCTCACTAGTCCCGCCTTCACCCGTAAACACGGCACAAACTTGATTGTTTTGCTTAAGTAAATTCCCCAATGCAATTCCGTCTGCAACTCCCAATTGAGGTCCCAAATGGGAAATCATTCCGACCAAATTGAACTCTTGGGTTCCAAAGTGGAAACTGCGATCTCGACCTTTGGTGAAGCCGCTTGCTTTTCCTTGCCATTGGGTGAACAATCGATATAAGGGAATGTTACGCGTAGTAAATACCCCTAAATTTCGATGCATCGGAAGAATGTATTCTTCCTTTTTAAGCGCTGAAGTCACTCCTACCGCAATGGCTTCTTGACCAATGCCCGAAAACCATTTGGAGATTTTACCCTGACGCAATAGAATGAGCATTTTCTCCTCAATCATTCGAGGTTTCAACATCCGTTGGTACAATTCCAAGAGTGTGGTGGAATCGATATCGGTAGTCTTTTTATAATGAATGGCCGGATTCAATGGTTGATGTGATATAAAAAATCCCCAGCGATATACTGAGGATGTGTAAGGTTATCAATAAAAGTTTACATGTCTTTAAAAATGGCATGCATCATCCTTTTCTTATCGTTGATGCTTTCTTCCAAAGCGATCATGGTCTCTGTTCTGTTAACCCCTGGGATCTCATCAATTTGATAAATGATGTCCTTGGCATCATTGGTTCCCTTGGAGCGTACTTTACAGAATATATTGTACTTGCCTGCCGTAACATAAGCTACGGTAACATTTGGGATATTCCGTAAATCTCTGATGACAGCCTGTGTCATGGCCGTCTTCTCTAAAAATATTCCAACATGAGCAATAAACGAGTATCCTAATTTCTCATAGTTCAAGGTCAATGTAGATCCTTGAATGATACCCTCATCCTCCATTTTCTTAACTCTAACATGAATAGTACCTGCAGAAACGAGTAATTGTTTCGCAATGTCCGTAAAAGGAGTTCTTGCATTCTCAATCAAAATATCGAGAATTTGATGGTCTATCTCGTCAAGAACAAATTTCTTCATTATTTATGGTTTTTTCAATTTGCATCCCAAAAATATGAATTAAATTTATTTATTATGTAAAAAATGTAAGAAAAATTGAATTATTCGTTATCGAAAACGATTTCAAAATGTCCGATTTTGTCAGAAACATCGAAAATTTCCTCTTTTACCAATCGTGAAACAAGTTGGTTTTCTAGAATTTCATCTACATATTGGTATCCCTCATCGGCTTTGTTTGAAAATCGATGGATGACATCTAAGAAATCTTTGTTGTTGTTTGGAATGTCGAAATAGGGTTCATAATCACTGAATTCCTTGGAAGTAGCAATATGATGTAATCCGGATAACAGGGCGTAGAAAGTGAATTCCCTCGACTTTTCACGGACATAGTCTTTTGGGTAATGTCCAGATTCAATCAATATGGTGTTGTAGCCCATCTTTTGGAAATTATCTCCTGTAGCCGTTGGATAGAATTCATCGGTATACCGACCAACGTGATTCGGAATGAAATGCTGTACAACGGCATTCATGGCTACAATGACATTCATGGTTTCCTTTCTGCCTTTGGTAAGTTGTTTGGTCACCTCTTCTGAAGGTGCTAAAAAGGACAGAGTTGCTGGGTTCGTTGTTCCTTCTACTCCAAATATAGTTCGCTGGTCGTGCATGTTGAAACAGAACTTTGGCTGAAAGTCATCCAATACTTTTCGCAATACCTTGCTCTCTTTGGCCGAAACAGCCACGGCATCACGATTTAAATCCACCTCATTGGCATTTACTCGGGTGTAGCGCTCTGCTCCATCTGGATTCAGCATCGGTATGATTTGAAGCGTACAAGCCTGCTTGACTACCTGGCTTAATTCATGATCTGACGCCAATGTATTGATAAGATCAAAAACTGCTTTGGTACCGGTACTTTCATTTCCATGCATTTGAGTCCAAATTAGAACCTTCATGGGGCCGTTACCAAAACGCAGCGAATGGATAGATCGGCCTTCCTCCGAACTTCCGATGTTCTCGATTTGGAAAGACGCTTTCTTTTCTTCAAGTAATGGAGTGATTTGTTCGTGGCGAATCCATTTTCCATACAGGGAGTTTTCCTTGTATTTGGTGTGCAAATATTGAAGTACAGTTCTTTCCAAATTAGTCGTATTAACGAGATGTAAAAATAGGCAATAAAATCATGCGTAAAAACTAGAGTGACAATTGTAACTGTTACAAGAGTAAACATGATTTGAACCCATAATAGTTACAAATGGCATCAAGAACTTTACAAGGGAACCCTTGGTTTTTGATTTTATAGGAATTCCTTATCGATGAATTCTAATTGTATTTTAAAATATTATAAATCAATGTATTGTAAATTTTATCTAATTTAAAAGTTTAAATAGTAAAATTCTTATTTTATACTTGGAAGACTATTTTCTTTGGATTAATTTTACAACTGTATCAATCAATGGGTTTACAATGATAAACAACGAGCAGTTTACAAAAAGAATCAAGAAAATCATGGAGCACCATCAATTTACAGCCTCTAGTTTTGCTGATAAAATTGGAGTACAACGCTCTAGTATTTCACACATTTTATCGGGCAGAAACAAACCTAGTTTGGACTTCATTCTAAAGGTAAGCAATGCAATTCCGGATGTTGCTATTGAATGGTTATTGAAAGGAAAAGGATCTTACCCTACTTCGAACACATCAAATCAGCAAGCAGTGGATACCCTATCAGCGCCCTCGTTGTTTGATGCAAACAATACTTCGAATGGCAAGCGCATCAACCGAATTGTGGTTTTTTACAATGACGGGACTTTTGATGAATACCACAAGCAATAAGGTATGAGTGGTGTTTGGGGTTCATACAAAGTATTGATTAATCGCCAGGAATTCGCTAAAAAGCGAAAGGCAGAGATGCGCGATGAGTTGCGCAAGCGCAAAGAAAAACTTATTAAGTCCAAGACAAAGGGCAAATTCATTGAAAAGAAAGTATCCAAAAGTGAATTGAAAGTCATTAAAGGTCAAATTCGTTTGAAATACCGTCGACAAAGAATTTTGGAAATTCTTTTGGGTTTGCTAGTGCTGGTCATAATCCTATGGCTGACCGAACCTCACTGGAAGGTGCTACTACAGTAATTTCGCCATATTTTCCTTGATGATTTCTACGATTCTACGCTTGTTAGAGTTTTGAGTCTTCTCTTGATCTTGAATCATTTTACGCATCAAGTTAATCGCTACCTTATCAAAATTAAAGGATTTGAACTCCTTCCCTTTTACTACCATATCATCGGTGAGGTTGGTGATGGCTTCTATGTTATCGCTCGTAGCAATCTGATCAAAGGCTTTTTTATACAAGGCTTTGGTTTGGTCGTCACCTGTCAAAAACATTCCGGATAACACACTCTTGGCCACAAAGGGCAATTCGGACTGATCATTTTCTTCGATGAAGATTCGAGTCAGTGGCGTAGCTAATATTTTGCGTACTTCATCGGGTAATTCCTTGGATTTCTTTAAAGCAGTGGGTTTGTCTATGTAATACAAGGAAACTAATGCCTTGCCCAATACCGAATAAGATTTGCTCTCGAGTGCTTTGGTAAAGATTCCTTTTAATTCGGGATCCACAAGTTTACCAAGTGTCCCGATAGCTGCGGCTTTTACCAAGGTTCGTTTGTCATTTGCTGCTAATTGTTTGATTTTATCAATCGCATCTTTCTTTGCGAATTTATTGATCAAATCGATGTTCTCTAAGGCTAAGATTCTGATTTTGTAGGCTTCGTCGTCCAAAGCGCTCACAACGGCATTAAAAGCTTTACGATCATTCTGTTTTTTTACCAGCTCCAACAAAGCCTCTCTGCGGTGTTCAAATTGCTCGGCATTTTGCAATTGGAAAATATAATCGCTCTGAATTTTGTTTTCATTCAGTTTGCAGAGCAATACCCCATCTGCATTGACTTGAATATAACTAGGTTGTTCAGTGTATGGAAAGGTAAAAGATGCATCTCTTCCTTCTACAAAAACGGTGTGACGAGTTCTTTTGGTTCCCTCATAGATATCAATGGTAAAAGGAAACTGGAAAGGTTTGTTTTGCAATTGATACAAATTCACACTCACTGTCTTTCTGATGGTATTGTAATCGTAGGAAATATCAATTTCTGGATGACCACTACCATAATACCACTGATTGAAGAACCAATTGAGGTCTTTTCCGACCAAATCTTCAAAGATCAATCGCAATTGATGCACTTCAGCAGATTGATACTTATAGGTCTCTAAATACGTCTTTAGCCCTTCAAAAAAGGCCTCATCGCCCAAATAGTTTCGCAGCATGTGTAAGATTCGTCCGCCTTTGTTATAGCTCACCAAATCAAACATATCTTCTTTGTCGGCATAATCGAATCGAACGAGATTTTTACTTTCATTCTGACCATTCATGTAGGCCTGAGCTTCGTCAAATAAATGCATTTGCGCATCCGTAGCACCATATTTGTACTCACGCCAGAGGTATTCGCCGTAATTGGCAAAAGATTCGTTTAAAGTCAGGTTACTCCAGCTCTCGGTAGTCACTAAATTCCCGAACCAATGATGAAAAATCTCATGGGCTATGGTGTTTTCCTTGATGTTTTGATCGATAAGCTGTCCGGGTGTTTGATAGATGCTCTCTCCATGAATCACGGCGGTGGTATTCTCCATAGCACCACTCACATAGTCTCTACCAACAATTTGATGGTATTTGTTCCAAGGATATGCTACTCCGAGTTTTTGGGCAAAGAATCCGATCATTTCAGGCGTATTCCCAAAAATATCTTTGGCGTATGGCGCGAACTCTTTCTCAACATAGTAGTGAACCGGAATGTTCTTGTAGGAATCTTTGATGATTTCATACTCACCTACTCCCATAAAGAAGAGGTATGGCGCATGTTTCTGATCCATTTTCCAGTAATCGGTGCGATTCTTGCCTTTGTTAGTTTGAGAAACCAATTTTCCGTTGGATAAGGTCACGTATTTTTTGGGAACGGTGATGTAAATTTCTTGAGTGGTCTTTTGATTGGGAGCATCAATGGTTGGAAACCAGCAACTACTTGCTTCCGTTTCACCCTGGGTCCATATTTGAGTCGGTTTGTTTTTTACCTTTCCTGTCGGATTGATAAAATACAAGCCCTTGGCACTAGTAATGGCCGTGCTTCCTTTTTGATAGACCTTTTCGGGCTGTGCTACATAATCAATATATACGGTAAATTCTTCGTCTCTTTTGTATTCTCTAGGTAGTTTTATTTGCAACTCCGTCTTGTTCTTGTAGGTAAACGAAAGTGGTTTATTGTTGAGTTCCACCTTATTGATGATCATGGCTTTCGCATCAAGGGTCAACTCTCTGGAAGCAAAAAAATGAGGTTTAAGGGTGATCCAAGCCTCACCGTTCATGGTAGAATTCTGAAAGTTAAAATCTACCTTTAGTTTGGTGTGCACTAAATTGAAGTCGCGAGTACGCTCTGCTCTATATACTTGATCTTGTGCGCTGGTAGCTGTAAGACCTGTAAAAAAGAGGGTTATGGTGAGAAAAAATCCTAATATTCTTACATTCATATTGCAGTCAAAAATAGCAAATTGAATACTTACCCTTGTTAATGGCTCGTTAAATAAAAATCCCCAAACAAAAAACTACAACCCATGTGGATTGTAGTTCTCTGAATTTATGATGTGATTTTGGTTAAAAAAGACCTCCGAATTGTTTTTGAATTCTGTCTCCATCCATTTGTATGCTTTGCATCATTTGGATGATTTTAGCCGGATTGATGTTTTCGCCCAATAAACGAGCTACTCCTACTCCTGCTTCTTTGTTGTAACCAAAGGTGATGATTTCATCAATGGAATCTGTATCTCCAGTGTAATACACTTTGACGTTCATTCCCTTCATCTTCATGGTCATTAGATTCTTATAATCGTCTTGACCTAAGATTTTATTCAACTCATTTTTTTCGTTTTCATAAGCAGCATCATTGTCAGCTGTCTTTCTCAAGAAAGCCACATTGATTTTTTTGATGGTTTTCATGGTTTCTAAAACTTCCTCTGAAGCGCCCGACTTGGTAGTCATTAAACTACTTACAGGAACATCGCCGTAGAAGAAACCATCTTTTTCTTGACTTTCAACCAAATAGCTTTGCAGCGATTTTGATTTAGAACATGACATGGCCATGAATAGTACAAGGGTAAAAGAAAGTATGGTGGTTAATTTTTTCATAATGGATTGTTTTTAATTTTTAACGAGCTTCGATTAATTGGTTTTAGTAACCTTCACTCCAGATTTTCTTGTAAAAGAATCTGCTAAATCAGACATCTTGTTGATGTCAATATTCCCTGTTAAAGAAATAACAACCGCCTCAGACATTCCTTTGGTTTTCTTGTCGATTCCTTTAATAAACATCAAAACTTCGCTCACATAATCTTTATTGCTCGTAGCTTTCACATAAATCTTGATACGTGAATCATCTTCTTTAACGCGCATTAATTCTGTCAACTTGTTCTTTTTAATGGCTGTATTTACCATTACTTCCATCTTGTTAGCGACATCGATATTGTCTGAAGAGAACATTTTAAATTCATTCAATTCTTGAATCATTTGAAAGGTCTTCATAGCATCGTTGTCCTCTATGTTTACGTTTTTGAATTTTGAGATCAATTCAAAGGCATCTTTGGTTACAACTACTACATCTACTCCGTCTTCATCTTCCAATGCATCAAAAGTTCCTTGAGCGCTAATGGTGAGTGTTGATACGAAAAATGCGATTAATAAAACTATTTTTTTCATGATAATAGGTTTTACTTGATTTTAATTTACTTTACTTGGTTTATAATTTAATCTAATATTTTGTTTACTGCTTTTTCGTAAGTGTAAAGACCAGCTACTGCGTTTTCACCCTTTTTAAGTGTGGTTGACAATAATTCCAATCCTTTGCTTACTTCAGCAAACTTCTTTTCTGCCTGGTATCTTTGATACTGATTGTATCCTAAAAAGACACTGAACAATAATGCGAAAGAAGCAGCGATTGATAATCTAAAGATGTTTCTCTGAAAAGTGGTTTTCTTTTTGATCACTATAGGTTTCTCCAATACTTCTTCCTTGGCAATAGTAAAATAGCTAAACATGTACTCGTACTCTTGCAAATGAGGTGCAACATTGCCTCCAATAAAATAGTTTTTCAAGGTGTTTTCTTCTTGCAACGTAGTTTCTGCTTTCAGGTATTTTTCTACTAATTTTTCTATTCTAGATAACTCCATATTGATGGGTTTTTAAGAGTTGTTCTCTAATTGTTTTTCTTGCTCTTGATAGTGCCACTCGAACTGCCGTTGGTTTCATACCGGTCATTTCACAGATTTCATCAAATTCGTATTGTTCGATGTCTCTCATTTGAATGATTAGCTTTTGCTGCTCGGGCAATTGTTCGATAAGTTCATGAACTTTTGATACACTATCTCTTTGTTCTACCTTCTTTTCTAAAGAGGTATCCTTTTCTTTATAATTGCTATGAACTAATGTTAAGTTACTGGCTTGCTTCGACTTTAATCGATCGTAACAATAATTCTTTGTCATTGTCATAGCGAATGCTTCCACATTCTTGTAATCAGCGATTTTACTTTTGTTTCTCCACAACTTAAAGTACAATTCCTGTGTTGCATCCTCTGCTTCTTCAGTGGATACTAACAGACGTTTTGCCAAACGAAATACCTTGTCTTTAAATGGTATTACAGATTTTAAAAACTCTGATTCTGTCATTTCTTTAGTTGGTTGATTCTTGATTTTTAAACCTTTTTTGTCAGTTTGTTATTGTTACGACGACATAGAATTTGATTTGTTACAACAAATTTTAAAAAAATACGATTTATCTTTACGAAACGTTATTAATGCTAGAAATACCCATCGATGAAAAATAACAAGATCCTTAAATACCTATTCCTATTATTCATATCAACCTCCTTTTTTTACTGTTCAAAGTCAGAAAGTATTCCTGAAGATATTCAGGTACATGATTTCGTTTGGAAAGGATTGAATGCCTATTACTTATGGCAAAAGGATATTCCAGACCTGCAAGATAATCGATTTAACAATCAAACCGAATTAAATAGCTATTTGCAATCCTTTAGTTCGCCCGAAATCTTGTTCGAGTCCTTATTGAACAGACCCGCGGATCGTTTTTCAGTCATTGTTGATGATTATGTGGCACTAGAGAACTCACTGCAGGGCTTATCACTGAGCAATGGAATGGAGTTCGGATTGGTGCGCTACAGCAATAATGCAACGAATTTGTTTGGTTATGTACGTTATGTAGTTCCTGGGTCTGATGCCGAAACACAAGGTGTGCAACGAGGTATGCTGTTCAATACCATTGATGGTCAGCAATTGACGGATACCAACTTTGGTGGATTGTTATTTGGAAGCAGTACCACTTACACTGTTGGTTTTGCAAATTATAACAATGGCGACCCAACATCGAATGGTAATTCGGTAACACTTGTGAAACTACAATTGCAAGAAAACCCAATTGGTTTGTCAAAAGTGATTGATTACAACGGTAAGAAAATTGGCTATTTATTTTACAATCAATTCATTGCAGGTTATGAGCCACAACTAAATGCTGTATTTCAAGACTTTAAATTGCAAAACATAGAGGAATTGATCATAGATCTGCGTTACAATCCAGGCGGACGTGTATCCACCGCTTCCAATTTGGGTAGCATGATTACAGGGCAATTTTCAGGTCAGTTATTTTCTCAGGAGGTGTGGAACGACAAAGTGATGAATAGCTTCGATCCAGCCACTTTTCAGAATAACTTCAATACCACTATTGATAATGCTGGGACTTCGGAAGCCATCAATAGTTTGAACTTGTCTCGCGTATATTGCATTACTTCAGGGGCCACCGCTTCTGCATCCGAATTGTTGATCAACAGCTTGCGTTCATACATCGATGTGCGCTTGGTAGGTACCCAAACCATTGGAAAGCAACAAGGTTCTATTACTTTATACGATTCAGATAACTTATTGAAAGGTGGTCCGAATTTCAATAGAAATCATACCTATGCTTTGCAGCCTTTGGTTTTAGAAATTACCAATAAAGACAACGCCAACGAACCCAATGGTTTTATTCCTGGATCTTCCTTACCCGGAATTTTGCTGGCGGAAGATTATGGAGATTTGGGACAGATTGGGGAAACTACAGATCCGTTGTTATTGAGAACATTGGTATATATTGATACCGGCGCTCGATTTGGAGGTCCTGTAAAACAATTTGTAGAGCACAAGGAAGTTTTCGATTCAAACTTAGCGACTCCTACTTCAAACAATATGTATACGGAAATCAAAAAATAAACTCAGATTCGTCCATTTCTTTGTCGGTAAGAATATCTGGACGAAATTCACTCATGAGTTCTTCATTTTTGGTCTTGGCATACTCAAAACCTGAGTTCCACCATTTGCGCATCAGTTTTTTATCAAATACTAATGAATTGGTTGTCAATACTGTAGGTGTGTAATATAGGTTTAATTGAACATCTTTGTTATTGGCTGCAAGTTTTCCGATGGTAATGTTGTGACGTTCTACATGAGTGAGCATAAATCCGAATACATCAAATAATAAGGAAAAAGGATTCTTGGCAGGAAGCCGATTCATTAACGGAATTTCAGTTTCTAAAATGATGGCATCAATCTCATTGGCCCCTCTAATGATGGCCTCTCTGATAGGAACTAAGGAACCAAAACCTCCGTCTGCATATTGACAATGATTCTTTTCCAACAAACTCATAAAAGGAACATAATTGCAAGATCCCCAAATCCAATCACAAAAATCATCATGGCTGCATTCCTTGTTGGATTTGTATTCGATGTGATTGGTGGTTAGGTTCGATACGGTAACAACCAATTCTTTATCACTATCGAGAATTTGCTCATACATTTCTATGGTGATGTTCTTTTTGATGAGTTTTCGCAAGTTTTTGCTTTCACCAAAGGTTTTTCTGCCATTCAAAAAGTTCCATAGGGTATTCAAGTGGTTAATGGTAACCACTTTTTGTCCGTTTACATGACGTACAGAAAAGGGGTCGTTGCTAAAAATAGAGCGCTGATTGACGTTGGTGTACAGCTCTTTTAACGCTTCCAAACGGTGCAAGGCCAGATGGGAAATCATCAAACTGCCCGTAGAGGTTCCAAGGAAAAGATCGTAATCTTTCTGTTCCTGCTGCATCAAGTATTGTGCTACTCCACCAGCAAAAGCACCTTTGCTTCCACCGCCAGATATTACCAAGGCTTTTTTCATGCTCCTTTGTCTAGAATTAGTATTTTTATAAAGCTCATTAAAGATAAAAAAATGATCAAGAATGTTACGCTAATCTTCGCTTTATTCCTATTGTTCTCTTGCGATGGGGAATACCAACCGAGAGATTTAAAATCCCTTGAAATAAAGGAGATTATAATGGATTCTACCAGCATAAGAGCTGTTCACGTAGTGAATGATTCGACCCTTTACTATGCGGGTTCAAATGGTGATGTTGGTTTTACCCAATCTAACGGTCTTCAATGGGAAGTGAAACAATTTCAATATCAAGATTCGATTGTGCCACATTTTCGAAGCATTGCTTCCAATGGCAAAGAAATTTATGCCTTATCCATTGCGAATCCGGCGCTATTATACCGTTACACTGATAAAACCATTGTGTATCAGGAAGAACATGAAAAAGTCTTTTACGATTCCATGAAATTTGCAAATGAGCAATTAGGCGTTGCCATGGGCGATCCTACTGACAATTGTATTTCCATTTTAATCACCAAAGATGGAGGCGATTCCTGGACCAAAGTACCTTGTGATCGAATTCCTGTCGTTGTTGAAGGTGAAGCTGCTTTTGCGGCTAGCAACACCAATATTAAAATTATCGATAATATTATATGGATTGTCACGGGCGGAGCAAAAGCAAGAGTATTTAAATCGGTCGACTTTGGCGATACTTGGGAAGTTTTTGACACGCCCATCATTCAAGGTGATGGTCCACAAGGCATTTACTCGGTGGATTTTGCCTATGAGCTAAACGGAATTGTTGTAGGCGGAAACTATTCGAAACCAAACGAAAATAAAGCAAATAAAGCCATTACAACGGATGGAGGAAAAACATGGCAATTGGTTGCCGATGGACTTAATCCGAATTATAAAAGTTGTGTGCAATACGTTCCTAATACCGAGGGAAAAGAAGTTTTTGCCGTTGGGAAAACGGGCATCTCCTACTCTATGGATGGCGGATTGACTTGGACAGAAGTAAGTAAAGAAGGTTATTATGGCATTCAGTTCGCCAATAAAAATGTCGCCTGGTTGTACGGACATCAGAAACTAGGAAAAATAGTATTGCCGAATGAATAAAGTATTGATATGGATTTGTATCTGTAGTCTCCTGATTTCTTGTGGTGGGCCTTCGGGATTGAATGCTGAATTTGACTGTGGTACCGATCATACGGCAAGTTTTGAAGAAGAAACCGATTTAAAGAAGCGGTTCATTGTTTCACTTCCTAGCCATTGGAAAGTCAACCTTTTTCAAAACGAAATACAATCATCCATATATGCTGCAGACACCACCGTTGCATTATCCAAATCAACTCTTATTGATATCAGTTATATCGAAAAGGAGGTTGTTTTTGATGGCAGTTTCAAGCTTCAAAACGAACAAATGCAGCTTAATAATCAATTGATAAAATCAAAAACAAAAGATTTCCTACAGGATGAACTTGAAACTCATTATACCGTTTACAAAGGCATGAAGAATAACATGGCTTTCACTACCCTGCATACCTATCTTAAAAAAGATACTCGAGGATTTATTCATATGAAAGCCGATGTTTATGGAACCGAGCGCGTTCAAGAACGATTGTGTGAGGCAATCGGAATATTAGACCAACTAAAATTTTAATACACCATGATTGACAAACAACACATCATCAAAAGATTTATTAGTTACGTTACCGTAGATACAGAATCAGATCCAAACAATCCTGCTTTTCCCAGTACAGAAAAACAATGGGATTTGGCTAGACAACTCGAAAAGGAATTGAAGGATATTGGAATGGAGGATGTTGAATTGGATGATAATTGCTATCTAATGGCCACCTTGCCGAGTAATGTTGCTCATGAGGTACCTACCATCGGTTTTGTTTCCCACATTGATACGAGTCCGGATTTCACCGGGGCCAATGTCAATCCACAAATCATTGAAAATTACGACGGTGGGGATATCGTTTTAAATCATGAACAAAACATTGTCCTCTCTCCTAGTGAATTTGATGATTTATTACTTTACAAAGGTCAGACCTTAGTTACTACAGATGGTACGACTTTGTTAGGAGCCGATGATAAGGCCGGAGTGACAGAAATTGTTTCGGCCATGGAATATTTGATAAATCATCCTGAAATCAAACATGGAAAAATCAGAATTTGTTTTACACCGGATGAAGAAGTTGGAAAAGGTGCTCATAAATTTGATGTAGAGAAGTTTGGAGCCCAGTGGGCCTATACCATGGATGGTAGCCAAATTGGGGAATTAGAATATGAAAATTTTAATGCAGCCTCTGCCAAAATAACCATTCAAGGAAAGATTGTACATCCTGGTTATGCCAAGGATAAAATGATCAATGCGATTTTATTAGCGAATGAATTCATGAGTAGTCTTCCTGTAAACGAAGTGCCCGAAAAGACGGAGGGTTACGAAGGGTTTTTCCATTTGCATACCATGAACGGTAATGTTGACGCATCTAGTTTGGAATACATCATTCGTGATCATGATTTCGAATTGTTCGAACAACGTAAGAAAGCAGTACAACAAATTGCCGAGGATATGAACGCCAAACTTGGAAAGGAATTGATTCGTGTGGAAATCAAGGATCAATACTTCAATATGAGAGAAAAGGTAGAACCCGTAATGCACATTGTAGATATTGCCAAAGAAGTGATGGAAGATTTGGACATTACCCCTTTAATTAAGCCTATCCGAGGCGGAACTGATGGTTCTCAATTGTCTTACATGGGATTGCCTTGTCCTAATATCTTTGCTGGAGGTCATAACTTTCATGGGCGTTATGAGTATGTTCCAGTTGAGTCGATTGTAAAGGCAACCGAAGTTATTGTTGGGATTGCGCAGAAAGTAGCTCAGGAAAATTAAGGCAGGTACAAAAAAAATCTCCAGGCTGAGAACCTGGAGACATATCGCGTAGCAATTGCTATAAATTGTAAAAAGACGTGCATAATAAAACCCCTAATCTTTATTAAACAATCTTAAATACAGCTTCAAATTTAATAATATTTTTTAAATCAGAAAGCTCTTTTTTAATTTTTTTGGGATTTTTTTACATTTTATCCTTCTTCCCTTGTACGTCCTTGTAAAAGGCTTTCATCACTTTAAAGTCTTCTTCTTTGTTGTCAGTGGGATAGAAAGGTTCGGAAAGCTTGATGTATTTATTTTGAAAATCTAAAGTAGCCATGACAATGGGTACTCCTGCTCCTTTTGCGATATAGTAAAAACCGGTTCTCCATTCTTTTACTTTCTTACGCGTTCCTTCCGGAGACAATCCTACTTTAAAATCCTCTGATTTGTTGAACTCGGCAACAATGGCGTCTACAGTGTTATTGTTTTTGCTTCGATCTACCGGAAAACCACCCAACATCCGAAACATAAATCCGAAGGGTCCTTTAAACAAAGAATCCTTACCAATAAAGTGTACCATAATTCCCTGTGAAATTCGATAAAGGATGGCTATTGGAAAATCAACCCAGCTCGTATGAGGTGCTGCAATGACTACATATTTTTTTGGTTCAAGGGGAAAATTATCGGCTTTCCAGCCAAGAATTGTATATAGTATAAAACGTGCAAATGCTTTCATTCTCTATTTAAAATTGTAAATTTAAGGACTTAATTTTAGATGATGAATGAATTCGTGATTTACTTGTTAATCCTGCTTGTAGGCGGAGTGATAGGTTATTTTTTCGGACGCTTATTGACCAGATTGTCAGGCAGTAACGACCTCGCTGAGTTGCAAAAAAGTAACTCAAGATATGAGGAACGCTTAACACAATTGAATCAAAATATCGAACAAGCTTCTCAGCAAAAATTAGAACTTCAAGAAGAACTAAAATTCATTCAAAAAGAAAAGGAGACTCTCATCACTAAAAACAGTTCTTTAGAAGAGCAATTGAAAAATCTTCAAGGAAAATTAAAAGAGAACAAAGAGGAAATCGAAAACCTTCAAGAGAAGTTCACCAAGGAATTTGAGAACCTTGCTAATAAAATTTTGGAGGAGAAATCCACCAAATTCACCAATCAAAATAAGGAGAACATCAAAAACATTCTTGAGCCCCTGGAAAAAAAGATTCAAAGCTTTGAAAAAAAGGTAACGGATAGCGATGAAAAACGAGCTGGTTTTCAATCGGCCTTAAAAACGCAATTGGAAAATCTAAAGCAGATGAACCAGCAGATGAGCAAGGAAACGATCAATCTTACCAAAGCTTTGAAAGGAGATTCGAAATCTCAAGGAAACTGGGGAGAATTGGTATTGGAACGTGTCTTGGAGAAATCGGGCTTGGAAAAAGATCGGGAATACTTTGTACAACAAAGCTTTACTGTCGCCAATGGGAAAAGAGTGTTGCCCGATGTGGTAATTCATTTGCCAGATAGTAAGAAAATGATCATTGATTCCAAGGTTTCTCTTACGGCCTATGAACAATTTATCAATGAAGATGAAGAGGGTGCAAAAGCCACCTTTCTCAAGGAACATGTGAATTCTTTAAAGCGTCATATTGAACAATTGAGTGAGAAGAAATATGAGGATTTGTACGAAATTGAATCTCCCGATTTTGTGTTGCTTTTTGTTCCGATTGAAACCGCCTTCGCGGTGGCAACGAATGAAGATACCAATTTGTACAACAAAGCATTTGAACGAAACATCGTTATAGTCACACCTTCTACTCTACTGGCTACCCTGCGTACCATTGATACCATGTGGAACAATGAAAAGCAACAGCGAAATGCTATTGAAATCGCTCGACAAGCCGGAGCACTTTATGATAAATTCAATGGTTTATTGAATGATTTGATCGGAGTTGGAAAACGCATTGATGATTCTAAGAAGGAATATTCAAACGCCATGAACAAACTCTTTGAAGGTCGCGGAAACTTGATTACCAGTGTTGAAAAGTTGAAAAAAATGGGTGCGAAAGCGAAAAAAGCCATTCCTGAAAACATTTTGGATCGCGCCAATGAAGAAGGCTAAATAAACCGACTTATTTTTCGGTCCCTTCGAATAAAGTACCATTTATCCTCTCGGAAAATCTTTTTGCGATAGCCAAACAAGTGGAAAATCTTAGTGGCTAAGAATCTAGCGGTTCTTGGATTTACAACCAAGGCATAGTCGACATCTTTGGAAGCTCGGACTCCTGGAAATATTTGAAGCAAGGCGTGCATTTTGAAACTTCGAACAAACTTGGATAACAACAGCCAAAAGCTCGAAATTCTACTCACAATGAAGAATCCATCATCGCCTTTTTTCTGGTACAAAGGCATGAATATTTTTCCTGATTGATTGGCTCTTACTACTTTTTTATTACTAAAAGCTATTTTTTCATTTTTTCGAATTCGCTGAAAATTTTCATAATAACCAATGATGGAAAACTCCTCATCCTCTTTGATTGTATACTTGTATTTGATTTCATAAAAGCATTTCATCTTCCGTTTGCAGGTAAAACTACCTTGCAAGTTTTCAGTCCCATCAAAAGCATTTTTATCGACACAATTAGCAGCCAACAAGGCCGACCATAAGAAGGCTTCAGCGTTATCTATGGAAACGGGGTCATCATGCTGGCCCGCTTCAAATCCTAAGGCAACATGTCCGAATTCGTTGATGTAGGTCAATAAGGGTCCTTCTAGGAACTCCTCTATCCCTAATACGATCGGAACCTTGAAATTTGATGAGAATTCTCGATTATTAATGGAATCACTGATGGTAATAAAGGGATCTGTATGACAGGATGTGGTATGAATGTCTAAGAAATAAAAAGGACCTTCATTGGATTGAAGAATATCCTTAATGGTATTGTACACTTCAATTTGCTCGAAATCTTCAATGTCTTGGGGATTGGACTTGTTTTCTAAGAGGGTTTCATTATTCCAAACGCGATTCAAGTCCTTGTTGACAAAGCGCACCTTTTCCGTAAGGGCTTGAACATTACCCGTTACTCCGTAAAAATTTCCCTGAAAAGGAATCGATTCATTTTCAATTCTCTCAAAGACTCTTTTAATAGCCGCAATGCCTGCATATTCATTTCCGTGAATTCCGCCAAAGGCGATGATGGTGGGAGTTTTTTCTGATCCGTTGATACTACCAAGTACCCGATTCAATTTCTGGGTTCGTTCTTCCAATATTTCTAATACCTCTTTGCTCATGAAGTCTGGGCCTTCAAACGCTCTATTTTTAATAAATCATTATTGGTAAATATGCCTACCAAAATATTATTGTCTATAACGGGTAGACATGATGTTTTGTTTTTCTTCAATTTTTCTATGGCTTCTTCCAAAAGTGTTTCTGGAGATGCCGCGATGAAATCCATATTCATGATTTCTTTCGCAATCGTATCACTATTCAAATGAGAATCGGTGAGTTGGTCTTTCAGAATGATACCCACCAAACTATTCTGATCATCAACTACAGGTAGGTGATTGATGCTTTTCCATTCCATGATTTTAGCGGCCAAGGAAACCAAATCATTCTCATTTACCACAAACAGTTCTGTAGACATTACCTTGTACAGTTTGTTGTATTTTTCTACCAGTTCGTTCTTGCAATCAGCCACCGGTTTCCACTCGGCGACAGGCTTTCCTTCTTCTTGATTGTCAATTATTTGTTTGGTTAAGATGAGATTGGTTTCATGAACCGAACACTCCTTGCGAAGCAAATCTTTGCTTATTTTGAGCCATTTACTACCCGTTGCGTTGTTTTCAATTCGCTTATAGATGATGTCCAAATAATAATCGATTTCAGCTTTGTCGATATTATTCTTTAACAACCCTTCTTTGGCCATCGGTAACAATTTGGTTTTTACCAATTTTCTTGCTGATATGCCTTTCCCGAACCAATTGAAATAGGTGTCAATTCCTGTTCTCGCAGCGTTTAAGAAGTTTACGCGTGCATCGTTAAAGGAGGCGACCTTCCAAATATTTTTGTATTTGTCTGGCATTCCTTCCATGAGTCCCACCCAGAACAGGGAGTTTGCAATTTCATCCTTCACACTTGGTCCTGATGGTATGTAACGATTCTCAATTCGGAGGTGAGCCACATTTTGATGAACTCCATAACACAATCGATTCCACTTGTAAAGCGTTCCGTTATGTAAATTCAGTGCTCTTAGCTTCGGCATAATTCCGTTTTTCACATTTTCAAAGGAATTCTCTTCGAAATCGGTAGACAGAATGGGTGCGTAACGAGCAATATCGTCTGTAAATATTTCAAGGATGGAGTTTTTAATCCAATTTTGACCGAAGGATACACGAGGTTTTTGTTCCCTCAAAATATGCGTATTGTTTCGTTGATCAATGCTTTGTCTAAAAAGAGCAATTCGAGTTTCACTCCATAATTCTTTTCCAAAAAGCATGGGCGAATTGGTCATCACAGACAACACTGGTCCGGATATGGCCTGCGCCCAATTAAACTTATCAATAGCTTCTTGGGGCGACACTTGAAGATGGACTTGAAAACTGGTGTTACAAGCTTCAAAAAGAATGGATTCATGACTCACAATCAGTTCATCCAAACCACGAATGTGTAGTTTAAATTCGTCTCCCCGAATATTTTTAATGACATCATTCAAAGTTCGGTATCGTTGGTACGGTGTGATGTTATCAAATACCAAATCCTTCTTTTGAAGTGTGGGCAAGATTCCCGTAAGAATGAACCTGTCGTTGTAATTCTCTCCAGCAACGTCTCGTCCTTTTTTAAGCAAGGTTTGTAATTGTTGTTCTATTAATGAGAAACAATTCTCTTTTAACTCGAAGGGATCTAGATTGATTTCCAAATTAAACAATGCCAATTCACTGGTGTAGTGTGGATCGTTTATTTTCTCAAGGATATTGAGGGCATTTAAGGACGGACGATACTTGTCGTCCACGATACAAATCTCTTGCTCGGCACCTACTCTTTTGATATTATCCTCGAAAAGATTGTGGTTGAGCATGTACTCAAAAGCATGAATGTCATTGATGAGATTTCTCTCGAAATCAATTCGTTCTTGAGCAGTTTTAATAGCTTTTACCGATAAAGAACCCATAAAAAATTCCTTCTTAATTCCTAGCTAAGGAAATCATTTTCGAAGGAATTTTATATGATATTTATCATAAATGCCAGCAAGTGGTCTTGTGGCTTAGGACGCGAATAAAGGATATCCGCCCATTAAATCGTGAATTTTCCCAGCAATGGCTTTCAATTTGGTTTCATTGGCGGCATTTACAATGGCTTCATCAATATAATTCACAATAGTGACCATCTCCTCTTCTTTTAATCCTCTTGTGGTGACAGCTGGGGTTCCTATTCTAATTCCCGACGTAACAAATGGTGATTTGTCATCAAATGGAACCATATTCTTATTCACAGTGATGTCTGCAACTCCCAAAGCAATCTCAGCATCCTTACCAGAAATATTTTTATTTCTTAAATCAATAAGCATACAGTGGTTGTCGGTACCGCCTGAGATTAGATGATATCCTTTAGAAACGAACTCTTTGGCCATGGCCGCTGCGTTTTTCTTCACTTGGATTTGATAATGTAAGAAATCATCAGTTAATGCTTCACCAAATGCAATTGCTTTTGCCGCAATCACGTGCTCTAATGGTCCACCCTGATTCCCTGGGAAAACTGCTCCATTTAACAAGGTCGACATTTTCTTGAGCTTTCCACTCTTTAACTTCAATCCGAATGGATTTTCAAAATCTTTACCGACCATTATCATTCCTCCTCTCGGACCTCTTAAGGTTTTATGAGTGGTTGTGGTCACAATATGACAATGAGGTAACGGATCGTTTAAAATACCCTTGGCAATCAATCCAGAGGGATGAGAGATGTCTGCCAACAATAGCGCATCTACAGAATCAGCAATTTCTCTAAATCGTTTAAAATCGATATCTCTTGAATAGGCAGAGGCTCCAGCAATGATCATTTGTGGTTTCTCACGTATAGCAATTTCTTGGATATTGTCATAGTTCAATACACCGGTTTCCTCCTCAACACCATAAAAAACTGGATTGTACAGTTTTCCTGAGAAATTCACAGGAGATCCATGCGTTAAATGACCTCCATGAGACAGGTCAAAACCTAAAATTTTATCGCCTGGATTCAAACAAGCAGCAAATACAGCAGTGTTGGCCTGAGAACCAGAATGTGGTTGTACGTTCGCATACTCAGCTCCGAAAAGTTCTTTCGCTCTTTCAATGGCCAAAATCTCGACTTGATCCACCACTTCACATCCTCCGTAATAACGTTTGTTCGGATATCCTTCTGCATATTTATTGGTAAGTACGGATCCTTGCGCTTCCATTACTTGCTCGCTGGCAAAGTTTTCTGAAGCAATGAGTTCCAAACCATAAATCTGTCTGTTCTTTTCCTTTTCGATTAAATCAAAAATCTGCGTATCTCTCTGCATTTGATGTTAGTTTTAAGCTATCAAAAATAAGTATTTCCCATATGGGATAAAAAAAGAGTTTATCCAAAATTATAAACAATTTGAGCTTTTTGAAAAATCAATAATAATTGTGTGTTAAATTTCAATTATTCTTCTTTTTTATATTCAAATACTCTAAAAAATCTATTAGATTTGAACAGATAATTTAAATTGAGATATGGAAATTACCGCAAATAATCCCAAGAGAAAATCCTGGCTAAACGTAAACGAAAATTCAGATTTTCCAATTCAAAATATTCCTTTTGGAGTTTTTATTACAAGAGATGATATCATTACTATAGGAAGTAGAATCGGCGACTACGCGATTGATTTAGGAGCTTTCCATCAATTGGGTTATTTCGACGGCATTCCCCTTACGGACGATATGTTCTTGCAAGACAATTTGAATGATTTTATTGCTGATGGAAGGAAAACATGGCGATTGGTTCGAAATCGAATTGCAGATGTCTTTGATGTGAAAAATGGAAAACTGAGAGACAATCCTGCTCACAAAGACAAGATTATCTTCCGGATTGATGAAGTTGAAATGTTGTTACCAGTTGCGGTTGGTGATTATACGGATTTCTATGCAAGTAAAGAACATGCGACCAATGTAGGATCATTGTTCAGAGATCCTAAAAATGCTTTATTGCCAAATTGGGTACACATTCCAATTGGTTACCACGGTAGAAGTTCTTCAATTATTCCATCTGGAACCCCAGTAAGAAGACCTGTAGGACAAACAAGACCTGCAGAAGGAAGTAATACACCAGGATTCGGACCAACAAAGTTGTTGGATTTCGAATTAGAAATGGCTTTTATTACTACGGATGCGAATGTGTTGGGTGAACGCATTCCAATTGAAGAGGCTGAGAATTACATCTTCGGAATGGTACAATTTAATGATTGGTCGGCACGTGATATTCAAGCTTGGGAATATGTTCCATTAGGGCCTTTCTTAGGAAAAAGTTTTGCTTCGACCATCTCACCATGGATTGTAACATTAGATGCCTTAGAACCATTTAGAGTAGCGAACCCAAAACAAGATCCAAAACCCTTACCCTACTTACAACAAAAAGGAAAAGGAAGTTTTGACATCCACTTAGAAGCAGCCATCCAACCTGAAGGAGGAGCAGAAACGGTGGTTTGTCAATCAAACTTTAAATATATGTACTGGACGATTGCACAGCAATTAGCGCATCATACCGTGAATGGTTGTCCGGTTGAATCTGGAGACATGATGGGATCAGGTACCATTTCTGGTCCGACTGAAGATAGCTTCGGATCCATGTTAGAATTAACTTGGAAAGGTCAAAAGCCAATTACTTTAAAAGACGGGACACAACGAAAGTTCATTAATGATAATGATACGGTTACGATGAGAGCCTATTGTCAAAATGATAAAGTTCGAATCGGATTCGGAGAGTGTTCAGGAAAAGTTCTTCCGGCCAAATTATGAAATAAAAAAGGAGCTAGTTAGCTCCTTTTTTTATTCATCTTCCTCATCTGGAAGGTTGATATCAAAATCATCATTGTTCTCAAAGGATTCTTCATCATCTAAATAATCCTCCATGGTTTGCTCTAACTTCGAGCTAATCTTCACCAGATAGTCGGTGTCTTCGGTAGTTACTTCTACCGCTTTTACGGTCTCGCCTTTCGCGTTTTTAAAGGATATAATGTCTTCCGAATCATATCCGTAAGGGTATTTCTCAACAAGCAGGTCAAGAATGTCCTTAGTTAATTTCGAATATTCAACGATTACTCTTCTCACTTTTTTAATCTAAAATTAAAAAAAGTAGCAATACGAATTAAACAAAGAGGAAATTATTTTGAAGCTTTTAGTTCCTGTTGAATGTCGTCAAAATTCTTTCGCAGATAGGTCCTCAGCTTCTTTTTATAGTCATCTTTGAGCCAAGCAATAAAGTTGTGGGTACTTTTTGAAATACACTTTGAATAGCGATTGATGCGATCATCAATTTCATCATTCAGCAGCTTCGAAAGGATAATGGCATCAAAGACATCTTCACTGTTTTCAACGCAAAGTTTCGCATGATGTGCGATGGATTTCTCCAATACGCGTTTGGAAGACTCCCCCGCCCGTATGGTGCTGATGTACACTTGCTTCATGTCGAAAGTCAAGTCGGTCGAGTTGGCAAATTCCTTTAAAATCTCTTCTGGAAATTCATAACGGAAATTACTTTCAATTTCTTCATCAGATAAAATGCTATCCAAATAGAAATCGGGCGACTTGAACATTTTTTGCCAGTCGAGTTCGGCACTCCAAGGCCCAAATCGATAAAAGTTATTACCCAAATCAATGACATCAAAACTGTTTTTCGGTCCGAAAATTCGCGATCCCCTTCCGATCATCTGATAATACAAGGTCAATGATTTGGTTGCTCTATTTAGCATGATGGCCTCGATGCTCGGTTCATCAAATCCAGTAGTTAAAATACTTACCGAAGTAATGATAGCATTCGGAGTTTTGTTAAACCATTTTAAGATCAATTCACGCTCCTTCTTGGTATTGGTGTTGTCTAGATGCGCAATGGGATACCCCGCTTTTTTAAAGGCATAATACACCTGTATAGAGGTATTGATACCATTATTAAAGATTAAGGTTTTTTTGCCTTTAATTCGTTCCTCATAAGCCGAAACCAATTTGGAAAGCATGTCGGTATTGGTATATAAATCTTCAGAAGATTTAACGGTATAATCACCATTGGCTCCTACCTCTAAGGAAGTTAATCCTACGTTGTAAGAATATAGGTTGGCTTTGGCCAGGTAACCTTTTTTGATTAGTTCTTTAATGGATTCTCCAACAATCAATTCGTTGTAATTCTTATACATCGGAAGTTTGATATTCGAACTCAAAGGTGTAGCTGTTACGCCCAGGAAGAACGAATCATTGAAGAATTTGAATATTTTGGTGAAGGAATTGTAATGAGCCTCATCAACAATAACAAGCCCAATATCAGTGATGTCAAATTTCTCATCAATCAAACGGTTGTTCAAGGTTTCAACCATGGCTACGAAACAATTGAATTCATTCTGATCGTCTAGCTTCGCAGTGCTATTGATGATTTTATTTCGAACTCCGAATTCTTTCAGCATTCTATGGGTCTGCTTGCTCAATTCGATTCGATGGGTCAATACCAAGACCTTCTTTTTGTATTCGTTTAAATAACGCCTAGTTATTTCCGAAAAAATAACCGTTTTCCCTCCTCCTGTAGGTAATTGAAACAGTAAATGGTAGTTGTTAGGTGCGTCTTTAAAGCAGGTGAAAATTTCTTGAATAGCAACCTTTTGGTAGTTGTATAATTCCTTATCTGAAACTTTTTCTAGTAAATTTGAATCGCTCAACCTTGAAAATATTAAGCATCAAAAATACGACATAAAGAAGGTTGAGTGCAACCTTTCCCTAGATAAATTTTTCAAAATTTATTTCTAAAATATCATAATGTGAAGCAGAGTGCACCACTTGGCCATTCTTTATGACTAGAATTTGTGGAGATTCGTGTACGACTTCAAATTTATCTGCGATACTATTCGATAGTTCTCGGTAATTCAATAAATCCAAATAATAGAGTCGATATTGTTGCGCATACTTCTCTACTGAATTTTCAAATCTCTTGAGAACCATTCTACTGATTCCACATCGTGTAGAATGTTTAAAGATCAAAACAGGTTTGGTAATGGATTCTTCAAGCATATTTTCCAACTGCTCCGCCTGTGTGAAAGGGGTAAAAAGTGTACTCATTAATTCTTAATTCTGAAGATTAGGTCGCAAAATTAAGGGATAATTACAAGTCAAATCGACAGTTTCGATTGAAAAACACCGACAATTTGACTTGTTTTAAGCCAATTAATTGCATGGTACTGCATTTGATACTTCCTAAGTGAACCAAAATTGTAGGAAATGAACATAAATAATTATACAACAAAATCTCAAGAGACCATCCAAAGAGCACAAATGTTAGCTCAAGGATATGGTCATAATCAAATTGAGAACGAGCATATATACAAGGCACTTACAGAAGTAGACAACAATGTTTTGCCCTATATATTCAATAAGTTAGGAATTAATGAAAACGCCATCACCTCCATTCTAGATAAAGAATTGGAACGTTTTGCTAAGGTTAGTGGTGCCGACTTAATGCTATCGAGAGAAGCTGGTAAAACCATAAACCAAGCTAACTTAGAAGCCCGAGAAATGAAGGACGACTTTGTTTCGATTGAGCATTTATTGCTAGCTATTTTTAAATCCAAAAGCACCATTGCAAAGGTATTGAAGGATCAAGGTGTAACCGAACAGTTACTGAAAGCTGCAATCACCGATTTGCGAAAAGGGGAACGAGTTACCTCCCAAAGCGCTGAAGAGACTTACAATTCGCTTCAGAAATACGCCAACAACCTGAACCAAATGGCGATGGACGGTAAATTAGATCCTGTAATTGGTAGAGACGAAGAAATTAGACGTTTGCTTCAAATTTTATCAAGAAGAACCAAGAACAATCCAATCCTTGTAGGAGAACCTGGAACTGGGAAAACGGCTATTGCTGAAGGCTTGGCCCATCGAATTGTTGATGGTGATGTACCTGATAACTTAAAGGATAAATTGATTTATTCTTTGGATATGGGGGCACTTATTGCTGGTGCCAAATACAAAGGAGAGTTCGAGGAGCGCTTGAAAGCAGTGATTAAGGAAGTCACCACTTCTAATGGAGATATTGTCTTATTTATTGATGAGATTCACACTTTAGTTGGCGCAGGTGGCGGACAAGGCGCCATGGATGCAGCCAATATTTTGAAACCAGCTTTAGCGCGTGGTGAGCTCAGAGCCATCGGGGCCACTACCCTAGATGAATACCAAAAATACTTTGAAAAGGATAAGGCTTTAGAAAGACGTTTCCAAAAGGTGTTGGTAGACGAACCCGATACCGAAAGTGCGATTTCTATTTTAAGAGGAATCAAAGAGAAATACGAAACACATCACAAGGTTAGAATCAAGGACGAAGCAATTATTGGTGCGGTTGAATTATCACAGCGTTATATTACCAATCGTTTTCTCCCTGATAAGGCTATTGATTTGATGGACGAAGCGGCATCGAAACTTCGAATGGAGATCAACTCAAAACCAGAAGAATTGGATGTGTTGGATCGTAAAATCATGCAGTTAGAAATCGAAATTGAAGCCATTAAGCGTGAAAATGACGAAGTCAAATTAAAATCTTTAAAGTCTGAGTTAGCTGATCTTAAAGAAGAACGCAACGCGTTGAATGCCAAATGGAAGGCAGAAAAAGAAATTGTGGACAATATTCAGAACACCAAATTGGATATTGAGAATTTCAAACTCGAGGCCGAAAAAGCAGAACGAGAAGGAGATTACGGAAAGGTTGCCGAGTTGCGTTACGGAAAAATTAAGGAAGCCCAAGTCGCTCTAGAGGGATATCAAAAGGAATTGCAAGACAACCAAGCAGCCAATTCTTTGATAAAAGAAGAAGTGAATTATGAAGACATTGCGGAAGTAGTTGCGAAGTGGACAGGAATTCCAGTTACGAAAATGATCCAATCAGAACGTGAGAAACTCCTGCAATTGGAAAAACAGTTGCACAAACGTGTTGTTGGTCAGGAAGAGGCCATTGTGGCCGTTGCTGATGCTGTGAGACGTTCTAGAGCTGGACTCCAAAATCCCAACAAACCCATTGGAAGTTTTCTGTTTTTAGGTACTACTGGTGTTGGTAAAACCGAACTGGCCAAGTCTTTGGCAGATTATCTCTTTGATGATGAAAATGCCATGACGCGCATTGATATGAGTGAATACCAAGAAAGACATTCGGTAAGTAGATTGGTAGGAGCGCCTCCGGGATATGTTGGATATGATGAAGGCGGACAATTAACGGAAGCTGTGAGAAGAAGACCTTATTCGGTAGTCTTGTTGGATGAAATTGAAAAAGCACATCCAGATACCTTTAATATCCTTTTACAAGTATTGGATGAGGGTCGATTAACGGATAACAAAGGACGTGTAGCTGATTTTAAGAATACCATCATTATCATGACTTCCAATATGGGTAGCCATATTATCCAAGAAAAGTTCAATTCAGAACTTTCGGATATTGATTCGGCTACCGAATTGGCAAAGATTGAAGTACTCGGATTGCTTAAAAAATCTGTAAGACCGGAGTTTTTAAACCGAATTGATGACGTGATTATGTTTACTCCGTTGACCAAAGGTGATATTTTTAAGATTGTAAGTTTACAATTAGATATCATCAAACAAATGGTTGCTAAACAAGATATTACACTTGATGCTACCGATGAAGCTATTAAGTATTTAGCCAAAAAAGGTTACCAGCCAGAATTTGGAGCGAGACCGGTAAAACGGGTGATTCAGAAAGAGGTTTTGAATCAATTGTCCAAAGAAATATTAGCAGGAAAAGTCACAACAGACAGCATCATATTGCTTGATGCCTTTGACGATCAATTGGTTTTTAGAAACCAAAGTGAGATTGTTAATTCATTGTAATTAGTTAGTTTAAAATTTAAAAAGTGGCATCTTGAATGTCACTTTTTATTTTTTGTACCTTTCCCAAAAAATATTTCCAATGCGATTATCTATCAAAGCGCTTCTAGTCTTTTTTATAGTGCTAGCATCTTGCGCTCCAGAAACTGAAACTACCACGTATTATCTAATTCGTCATGCAGAAAAAGATCGATCAGACAGTCTGAATCGAAATCCGAATTTGACCGAAGCTGGATTGAAAAGAGCTGAAAATTGGGCGAAATATTTTTCTAACATCGAATTGGATGACGTTTATTCAACGAATTACAATCGTACCATTCAAACCGCACAACCAACGGCAAAAAGTAAAAATTTAGAGATTAAAAGCTACAACCCGAGAAATCTCTTTGATTCTATTTTTCAAGCAGAAACCAAAGGGAAAACCGTATTGGTTGTTGGACATAGCAATACCACTCCTGCCCTTGCGAATAGAATATTTGCCGCTAATATGAGTGTTGCTGAAAAGCCGATTTATAAAAATATGGATGACCGTGATAATGCCAGCCTTTACATTTTATCCTTTCAAAAAGGCGGGTTCGGTAAGAAAAAAGTATCCGCAAAAGTCGTTAAAGTACAAGACTAATTCGGGTTTACTTCAATATTTCTTAATATTATTTCTGAAACTTTTTCTAAGTTACCATTGATATAGTAATCATCAATCTCATGAATATTATCAATAGTTTTACTCGGCTTGAAGTTGGTATAATCTACAAATCGAATGCCATTGATAATGCATTGTTCCTTTAATTCTCTGAATCGATAGCCACCTCCATCGGTAAAATATTGATAGGCCAAATAATCCACGTAAAAAGTTTCTTTATCAATCCAATAGATGAACACATCGTTAAAGTCTTCGCCTCCGCCTTCCTCGGCAAAGCGGATTTCTAATTTGTAGTATTCAGAGTTCTTAATCTTTTTTGTTCTCAACAGCTTCTTTTTAACTGCCGGATCATTCAATCCGAAGGGTAAAACAGAAAAGTAATGCACCGAGTTCACGGAATTTCGGTAATTATTGGCAATCGAATCGGTTAGGTCAATACCCTTTCCGTTAATCAATCTTTTAAAGCTATCATTGGTCAAGATGTCTTGGATGCTATCAAATGATCTTGTCAACCTAAAGTTCCCACCTTCTCTTTTAGCGGTATAGTGCTTGTCTCTAAATTGAAAGGAAATAGTGGAATTTGCGATAATTTCACCTCCAGAGCTTGCAATGGCTTTGTCAATAATTTCTTGAGCGGTTAAACTGTTTTTTTCTTCCGTGCAACTGATAAAAACCAATTGAAAAAGGGCAATCAATAAAATTACGTGGTGCTTATTCATATGTGCAAAATTACGGTTCTTTAACACTTCTCAAAAATGTATATTTGTCTAAAGTTTCAGTTGGATGCAGAAAAACATTAATATTCAGAATAAAAAAGCCCGATTTGAGTATGAAATCCTCGACAAATATGTCGCGGGAATTCAATTAACGGGAACTGAAATTAAATCCATTCGATTGAGTAAGGCTCGCATCACCGAAAGTTTTTGTGAGTTTAATGATCGAGGTGAATTATTTGTGGTGAATATGTATGTGGAAGAGTATTTTCATGGTCATCATTTCAATCACAAACCAAAAAGCGAGCGTAAATTACTGCTCAACAAGCGAGAACTTAAAAAGTTGAAACGCGATGTGGATGTGAAAGGAACCACCATCGTTCCGCTTCGACTTTTTATCAATGACCATGGTTTCGCAAAACTTGAAATAGCTTTGGCCAAAGGTAAAAAGACTCATGACAAACGCGAAGCTATCAAGGATAGAGATAATAAACGTAGCTTATCTCGAATAAAAAAGAATTTTAATACCTGATATGTTAGCGGAGAAGTTTGAAGGATTTGAAATTATTTTGGCTTCTAAATCACCCAGAAGACAGGAGCTGTTTAAAACTTTAGGACTCGATTTTAAGGTAATGACCAAAGACGTTCCTGAGGTGTACCCTGATAGTCTTTCAAAACAAGAAATTACTTCCTATCTGAGCGAATTAAAATCAAATGCCTTCGGTGGTTTGCAAGATCACCAAATCCTTATTACCGCCGATACCATTGTTTGGCAAAACAACAAAGCGCTTGAAAAACCAGCCAACGAGAAAGAAGCTTATTACATGCTCAATTCCCTTCAAGGAAGAACCCATGAGGTAATTACCTCTTTTTGTATTCGTACCACAGCATATAGAGCAACGATTAATGATACTACCCTAGTTCATTTCAATGAGCTTTCCTCAGAAGAGATGGAATTTTACATTAAAAACTATAAACCATTTGACAAAGCCGGGGCCTACGGAATTCAAGAATGGATTGGTTTTATTGGCATTCATAAAATCGAAGGAAGTTATTTTAATGTTGTTGGATTGCCTGTTCATAAACTCTACAAAGAATTGAAAAATCTCAAGTTATAATCATAGAATAAATAGTATTTTTGACCCTTATTAATGGCATTTTAAATGAAAAAATATACCTACACTGAAATGAAAGATACCCGCTCTGGTTTCGGAGACGGATTGACTGAATTGGGAAGAACAAATCCTAATGTAGTAGCCTTGTGTGCTGACTTGACAGGCTCCCTTAAAATGAATCAATTTGAAAAAGAAAATCCAGATCGATTTTTTCAAGTAGGAATTGCAGAGGCCAACATGATGGGCATCGCTGCTGGTATGACCATTGGAGGTAAAATTCCTTTTACAGGAACCTTTGCTAACTTTTCAACAGGAAGGGTTTACGATCAAATTCGTCAGTCCATTGCCTATTCTGATAAGAATGTGAAAATCTGTGCATCTCACGCGGGATTGACCCTGGGAGAAGATGGAGCAACTCACCAGATTTTGGAGGATATCGGATTGATGAAAATGTTACCTGGAATGACAGTGATCAACACTTGTGATTACAACCAAACCAAAGCAGCTACCATCGCCATTGCAGAGCACGAAGGTCCTGTATATCTTCGCTTTGGAAGACCTAAAATGCCTGTATTCATTCCGGAGGACATGCCTTTTGAAATTGGAAAAGGAATTTTATTATCCGAAGGAACCGATGTAACCATCGTGGCTACGGGGCACTTAGTTTGGGAAGCCTTACAGGCGGCTGAATCATTAGAAGCAGAAGGAATCTCAGCCGATGTGATTAACATTCATACGATCAAACCATTGGACGAAGAGATTATTTTAAAATCACTATCCAAAACAGGTTGTGTGGTTACTGCTGAAGAGCATAATAAATACGGCGGACTCGGAGAAAGTGTTGCAAGATGTTTGACAACCAATCACCCTGCACCACAAGAGTTTGTAGCAACGAATGATACCTTTGGTGAATCAGGTACACCAGCACAATTGATGGACAAATACAACATCAATGCTGAGGCCATCATTAAAGCTTCCAAAAAAGTAATTTCAAGAAAATAATTAGAAACAATTATGAAAAAAGTATTCATTACCCTACTATTTTTAGTGGGACTAAGTACTGCGACCAATGCTCAAATCGACTTTGGTGTAAAGGCGGGTGTGAACTATAATTCCAATTCCATTAAAGAAGTAGGTACTGATATTTTTGATGGTGCTCAAAGTCGTACAGGTTATCATGCGGGTATTTGGTTGCGATTCAAGTTGCCTGTGGTAGGGTTGTATATTCGTCCAGAATTGGTGTATACGAGCCTTGAAAATGAGGTGCTTTTTAAATCAGCCTCAAAAAACACAAATTATAATTTTCAGAAGATTGATATTCCTGTTTTGTTAGGTAAAAAGATTTTGTCTATTGGTAACATTTATATTGGTCCCTCTTTTCAATATGTGTTAAACTCAGGTTTCAATATTCCTGAAATCACAAGTGCAGAGAGCGACGGATTTACGCTTGGTTTGCAATTTGGAGGCGGAATTGAACTAGGGAAACTCGGAATCGATGTTCGTTGGGAAAGAGCCTTTAGCGGGGTAGAATCTAGCTTAGTTTCTGGATTGGTAGGAACTCAAAATTTTGATACTAGAATCAATCAAGTGATTGTCGGATTGTCTTATAAATTATAAACAATCATTATATCGTATAAAAAAAGCTCCTCAACCGAGGAGCTTTTTTTTTATTGTCTTATAGCTGGATTCAAATAATCAGGTAGCGTTGGGTTGTTCGGATCACTAAAGTCGTTCGCAGGATTTCCATCACCATTCGCATCTTCATCCCTAGTCGGAACCAAATCTCCGTCGTCATCAAAATCAATGTAATTCGGAATTCCATCTCCGTCGGTATCATCGTTTCTAGGGTCTCCATCACCATCAGGATCTTCCAAATAAGAAGGAACACCATCATTATCGTGATCGGTGCCTTCAATAAAGTCGAACAATTCAATGTAGAAAATCAAGGAACGGTTGATTAACGAACCACTACCCGACCCTACATTTCGGTATGCTAATCCTGAAGGCATAATCAATACTCCTTTACCGCCATCGGCAAAAGTAATAGGACCATTATTTCCAGAAGTGTTGTTTCCTCCTTTAAAGTTTGTAAAACCATGAGACCATCCACGAATTACGGCATTTAGTTGGAACCAAATTGGAGAGCCTCGGAATTCAAATTCAGCCAACGAATCGGTTCTTTCAAGGCTAAATCCTTGGTATTGTACCAAAACGGAATCCATCACCGTCGGGAATCCCTTATCAATATTCGGATTTCCTTCTCTTAATTTGTATACATACAACTTGTAATCAACTTCACTTTCGGTAACATCCATGGTAATTAAATTTGGATCTTGACTTAAAGGAGTTTGATTGGAGGTAATAGGTTTAATCGAATCGATAGTTGTGTCAAAATAATGCTTATCTAGGAACGACATGATCGAATCATTGTCGATGAGCGCCTGACCTTCGTGATCAAAATTATCTACAGTACCAAAGGGATTGTTAGCTCCACAGGATATCAATAGTGTTGCAAAAAATAACTTTAGTGAAAATTTTAATGCCTTCTTCATTTATTAAACTTAATTTGAGGCGCAATTTACCTTTTTATATTTTTGTAAAAAAGTAAATCAGGATAATTTAACTTTTCATGAGGATTGATAAATATTTGTGGTGTATACGGGTTTTTAAGACCAGGAATATGGCAACAGAAGCCTGTAAGAAAGGGCAAGTTAAAATAGACAATGTGATTGTCAAACCAGCTAAAGAAATCTTTGGAAATGAAGTAATATCCGTTCGAAAAAACCAAATTAATTACAAGTACAAAGTTTTGGAAGTACCAGCGAACCGAATGGGTGCGAAATTGGTAAATTTGTACAGGCAAGATATTACGCCCGAGGAAGAGTTTAGTAAAAATGAACTATTGAAGTACTCTAAAGACTATTATCGAAAACGAGGAACCGGAAGACCAACCAAAAAAGATAGAAGAGATATCGAAGACTTTACCGAAGAATTATGACCTTAGATAAAAACATCATTTTAAACAACGAACAAATAGTTCGAAAAATCAGAAGAATTGCATTTCAGATTTATGAAACCAATAGCAACGAAGCAGAAGTTGTCATTGCAGGAATCAAGGGGAATGGATATCTATTCGCTGAAAAATTGGTGAAGGAACTTCAAAAGATTTCCCCTATAAAAGTGACCATTTGTGAAGTTCAAATTGATAAGAAGAACCCACTTTCAGAGGTCACCACTTCTATCGAAACGTCGGCATACCAAGACAAATCCGTTGTTTTGGTAGATGATGTTCTCTACACAGGAACCACCTTAATTTACGGAGTTAAGCACTTTTTACAAGTTCCATTAAAACAGTTTAAAACAGCGGTTTTGGTAGATCGAAACTTTAAAAAATACCCGGTGAAAGCCGATTTTAAGGGGATTTCCCTCTCTACTTCCATCTTGGAACATGTTGATGTGGAATTTTCCGAATCAGGCTCAAAAGCCTTTTTGGTTTAAGCGAGTACGTTTAATATTTCGTTGACAACTTCAATGGTGGTTTTATTGTCTGTGGTAACGACCTCTTGTGATTGGTTGTAAAAATATTGTCGCTCAAATAGGTGTTTGCCAATGAATTCTGGAATATCCTCATCTGATAAATGCGCCACCAAAGGACGTTTGTGTTTTCCGGCTATAATTCTGCCAGTGATCGTCGGAATGGATGCCTTTAAATAGATGGAAACACTATTGGAAGCATTGATTAACTCCATGTTATTTCCATAACACGGAGTGCCTCCCCCCAAGGATAATACAAAAGACTCATTTAGGTCTAAAACCTCTTTCAAATAGAAAGTTTCTTGTCTTCTAAAATAGATTTCTCCCTTTTGATCAAATATTTCCGGAATGCTCATGCCTTCTGCTTCAACGATGTACTGGTCTAAATCAATAAATCGAATTTGAAAATGTTTGGACAATAATTTCCCAATGGTGCTTTTGCCAGAAGCCATGTAACCGATCAATATTACTTTCATAAGATGGAATTGAAGCCAAATATCCTATTTTTTTATGAATTTTATTTGGAATTTATTTTAACATTGGTACTATCTTTGCGATTGTAAAAACAATTTGCGCACGTGGCGGAATTGGTAGACGCGCTACCTTGAGGGGGTAGTATTCGTATGAATGTGGAAGTTCGAATCTTCTCGTGCGCACAAAGTGTTTTTTAAAGAAATCATTTATGAGTAATACCCACAATATTTTGAGACAAGCTTCCATTGTCATCTTCCTTTTGTTTTCACTGGGTATTTATTCTCAATCAGACACTTTGCAAGTGAAATCGCTGAATGGCCAAGTAATTGATGCCATTAACAAAAAAGCGTTAAGTGCTTCGCATATTATCAATTTAAACACGGTTGCTGGTACCATTACCGATGATAAAGGGTATTTCTCAATACCGGCAAAGGTAAATGACACCATTATGGTTTCTTATCTTGGATATTCTTCAATCAAATTGAAAATAACCAATGATTTATTGAAAGGAAACGAACTTGAAATTGCCCTCTTCGAAAAACCTGTGGAAGTGAAAGAGGTTGTGATTCGTACCACAAAATTAATCGGCGTTTTGGAAATAGACGTGAAACAAGTACCAAAAGACCGATTTACGCGAATTCGAATCAATGGAATTCAACAGACCTATGAAATTGGAAATACTAGGGCTAAGAACTTTTCATCGCCTATAGCGGCTCTACTTCAACCCGTTGATTTTCTTTACAATCTCTTCGGAAAGAAACCCAAACAGCTAAAGAAACTTCAAAAGTTGAAGAAGGAAGATGATCTACGGAAGATCATGGCTGGGAAATTTGACCGAGAGGTCATGATGGAATACTTAGAAATGGATCGCCAGGAACTTACCGAATTACTAGAAGATTGTAAGTACTCCGATTACTTCATTAAAAAAGCGTCCGATTTACAAATGATCGAAGCTATTTTAGATTGCTACGAAAACTACAAGGCCATCAGAAAAGGTAAGATTGAACGCAATAAATTACCTGCAAAAAATTAGGAGCTGAATTATTACTAACTCAACTCCTAATCAACTATTAAAACTAACTAAATTAAGATTTAGATTTAGAAGAACGTCGTCACATATCTTGCTTCATGTTTTCTTCTTAAATTCCACTGAAGTCTTTTTGATAGTAACACTTCGGCGTTATTGCTTTTCTTTCTGGTATTGTAAATAATGTCGTTCATGGTAACTAATATTTTGTTGTTGTTTTTTTGATGTTGTACGCATATATGACGACGTCAATTTTAAAATGTTACGACTCTAATTATCGTTTAACAGAAAATTAAGAATTTGACATTTAGATACATTTTTCAAGATATTCCATAAAAAAAGCCTGGATAAACCAGGCTTTCGATATTGTTCAATATTGGTATTAATTATTACCAAGAATTAGTGGTAATCCGTCTTTTCCAGATCCAATGATTACAACCTTACTATTATTAGATTCTGATAATTTCATGGTAGCTTCAATACCTTTTTCCTGAAGAATCTTATCCGTCAAAGAAGCACTTAAGATTCGGTTAGCTGTGGCCTTACCTTCTGCATCAATTTTTTGACGCTCTGCTTCTTTTTTGGCTTTTGCCAAACGGAATTCATATTCTAAAGACTCCTGCTCTTGCTTTAACTTTGTTTCAATTGCTGTTCGAATAGTTGGTGGTAATTTTACATCTTCTACCAATATTCTTTTTACGATTAAGTATTGGTCTTTCAAAACATTTTGAATTTCATCTAAAATCTCTTGCTCAATAACGTCACGCTTGCTTGAATACAATTGTTCTGGAGTATATCTACCAACCACACTTCTCGCTGCAGCATTGATAGCCGGATCTAACAATTCTCTTTCGTAGTCCTCTCCTTTTGTTTTAATAAGCTTTCCAAGATTTGAAAATTCTGGTTCATACCATACCGTTCCACTTACCTTTACTTCCAAACCATTTACGGATAGTACATTCATTTCATCTGATAATGACTGCTGTCTTACTTTTCGTACAATCATACGGTTCCAAGGAGCTACGATTTGGAAACCTTCTCCATAGGTTGTTTCCGTGTTAATACCACCACCGAATCGCTCAAAAACCACTCCACCTTCACCTGGCCCAATGGTTACTGTTGATTTTGAAAATAATATTAAGAGTACGGCACCTATGATGATGAACATCATACCACCTTTTGGAAAACGAATATCTACTTGATTTCTTGCCATTTTATAATTTTTTGGATTTAGTACTCAAAGTTACGATATACAAGCAGCAATCCCAATTTACCACTACAAATATTTCCTTAAATCTTTCCGAAGTACTTACGCGTGAACCATTCGAATGCTAGCAGCAGAACGATGAGAAAAAGCAACCATTTCCAATGGATCAATTCTTTGGTTTCCTTTTTTGACTTTTCGACTTTAAAAAAGGATTGATTATTGGCGATAGCAGTTATTAAAGAATCGAGATCACTTTTCAAATAAATAGCTGCGTTGGTATTGGTCGCTAATTGTTGAAGTGAAGTGTAATTGGAGGACGTAAATTGTTCTTCGATGCTGTATTTAAGAATACGGAATGTTCCCTTTTTTGATACCTTTTCATTAACCACAGTGACCTCAAAGTCGTATTCACCTTCAAAAAGGTTTTCCAATTCAATTTCATAACGATTCTTTTTTAAGGAAAAAGGCAGCACTGTTACCTTATTATCAGCCTTGTTTTTCAATTTTAGTTCTAAGGCCACACGAGGATCAAATTTGAACGTATTGTCGTAATACAGGGCAGATATTACAATTTTGGAATTGGCTGGATAAATCGTCTCATAATTAATTTCAAGTCGATTCTTAAACTCCTTTTTAATGGTGTACTGCAAGAGCGTATTGATGAATGTGTCAAACTCTTGAAAGGAATTGCTCTTTAAAAATTCCCCTGCTCTCCACTTCCAAAGCCCTTCACCAAAAATTACTACAGATTTCTGATTGGTTTTTTGGAGGGATGCCACTAGCGGTTGATTGGTCTGAATTCCGTTGATATTTTGAAACAAGAAGGTTTGATATGGATTTTGAAAACTGAGTTTCCCGTACTTATCTTCCAAAGGAGGATATTCATCAAAGCCAATATCTTCTTGATAAAACTCTAAAAATTTAGGGTTAAAGGTCGCCCCATAACTTTCATTGGAGTTGATGGCTTGCTTTGTAAATCCCAACTCCAATCGATTGATAAAGTTCCAATTCGTATTGGTACCTGTAATCAATAGGTAATTCGCGTTTAATTCATTTAACTCTCGCATTAAATCCCTAAAACTCGGATCAGGTTGGTATAAAATCACCAGTTTGATGTTCTTATTTTCAACATCGAAATCTTTGGGTTTTACAATGGAAACCTTTCGTTGTTTGTTCGATTCAATAGACCGTTTTAAGGCACCCATATCGGGATGCAGTCCGGAGGCCACAATGGCTATTTCCGTTTCTTCGTTGATGACCTCTATGGAAAAGCGCTTTTTGTTATTGGTAGTGTTCTTTTCGTTGGCAATGGGTGTTAGAAATGCTTCATAGAAATGCGTCCCTACTTGGGAAGATTTGATATTGGTGGTAATCAATTGCGCTTTCTCAGAAGCAGAAAAGTTTAAAGTTCTTTTAAATAGCGTCTTCCCTCCTTTTCGTAAGACCAATTGGGTTTTAGTTTCTTTGAAACCTTCATAAGATGCAAGTATTTCAACCGGAAAACTATTGTTTAAAAAACTGTATTTATTGGTGTTGACCTGATCAATTTTTACATCACTATATTTTGTAGTATCACCAAAAACCAAAGGATATAATGGTTGTTTAAAATTGATAAATTCATAGGCATTTCCGTTGGTTTGATTTCCATCGGTCAATAAAATGGTGGCACCATTCTTTCCTTTGGAATTCGACTTGACGGATTCTAAGGATTTATAAATATTAGTGCTTTGATTTGTAAAGTCGAGACTATCGGACAGAATCACTCCATTACCAAAAAGATAGGTTCTGATATCGAATTTATTCTGTAAATCTGCATTTCCTTGAAGCCTTTCAACACTTTGTTTCACGTTCTTTGACTCTTTAAAGAAGTCAATGGATTTTGAATTGTCGACAACGATGTTCAATATCGGTTTTTCAACAATAGTGCTAAAAGAATTGATTTTAGGGTTGATCAACAATACAAAAAGTAGAAAGAAGCTTAAACTTCGAAGCACAAATAACAGATACATGTGTTTTGCTTGCTTTTTAAGAGGAAATAGGTACTGAAAAAAAGCAATCCCCAAACTTAGGAAAAAGACTAAAATCAATAAAAGAATCGAAGTATCTGACAAGATTTAGATTTTAATGAAAGATAAGGAAACCCCTAAAAATAGAAAACCCATAACGATAAAAGTTATGGGTTAGTTATTTTAATATGAATGTGTCTATGTCAACATTCCGCCATCAACGGAAAGTGTTTGACCCGTAATGTAAGAACTCATGTCTGAAGCTAAAAACACACATGCATTCGCAATATCTTCTGGTTGTCCACCACGTTTTAATGGAATGGCATCTCTCCAAGATTGAACTACCGCTTCATCCAATTGTCCCGTCATTTCCGTTTCAATAAATCCAGGAGCAATCACGTTGCTTCGAATATTTCTAGAACCAAGCTCTAAGGCCACGGATTTCGAAAACCCAACAATTCCTGCTTTTGAAGCCGCATAGTTTGACTGGCCAGCATTACCTTTTAATCCTACTACAGAACTCATATTAATAATAGATCCGTTTCTTTGTTTCATCATCGGACGAATCACGGCTTTTGTTAGGTTAAAAACCGATTTAAGGTTGACTTCAATCACTTTGTCAAAATCTTCCTCAGAAATACGCATCAAAAGATTGTCCTTGGTGATTCCAGCATTGTTGATCAATACGTCAATCGAACCAAATTCTTTCAATACTTCTTTCGCAAGTTCTTGAGCCGCATCAAAATCAGCCGCATTGGATTGGTATCCTTTTGCCTTTACTCCATATTCTTCCAATTCTTTTACCAAATCTTCAGCCGCTTGAACGGAAGAATTATAAGTAAAAGCTACATTGGCTCCTTGCTTAGCAAATTCAACTGCTATTCCTCTACCAATACCTCTTGTGGCACCGGTAATAATTGCATTTTTAGTTTCTAATAACTTCATTTTTAGTTGATTTTCTCAAATGTACAAAAAATAAAAACTCGTACAATTATGCACGAGTTTTCTATCTGTTATAGTGTTTTTAGTTCAAAACGCTAGCCACCATTTCTCCGATTTTTGCAGGAGAACTTACTACGTGGATTCCGTTTTCGGCTAAGATTTTCATTTTTGCTTGGGCGGTATCATCAGCACCACCTACAATTGCTCCGGCGTGTCCCATGGTTCTACCTGCTGGTGCCGTTTGTCCTGCAATAAATCCAACAACAGGTTTTCTATTACCATCAGCTTTGATCCACTGTGCAGCTTCGGCTTCTAAATTACCACCAATCTCACCAATCATTACAATTGCATCAGTTTCTTCGTCGTTCATAAGCATTTCAACAGCCTCTTTGGTTGTTGTTCCGATAATTGGATCACCACCAATACCAATAGCTGTTGTGATTCCGTATCCTTGTTTTACAACTTGGTCTGCAGCTTCATAGGTTAAGGTTCCAGATTTTGAAACAATACCAATATTTCCTTTCTTAAAGATGAATCCTGGCATGATTCCCACTTTCGCCTCATCCGGAGTAATCACCCCTGGACAGTTAGGTCCAACCAATCTCGTGTCTTTGTTTTCGATGTAAGCCTTTACTTTGGCCATATCAGCCGTAGGAATTCCTTCAGTAATACAAATAATTACTTTGATACCCGCATCAGCAGATTCCATTATAGCATCGGCTGCAAATGCTGGTGGAACGAAAATAATTGATGTATCGGCACCTACTTTGTCTACAGCTTCTTTTACAGTATTAAAAACTGGTTTCCCCAAATGTTCCATTCCTCCTTTTCCTGGAGTTACACCACCAACTACGTTGGTACCATAATCGATCATTTGACCAGCGTGAAAAGTTCCTTCACTACCTGTAAATCCTTGTACTATAATTTTTGAATTCTTGTTAACTAAAACACTCATGATTATTATATAATTTTGGTGTTGCAAAAATAGGTCATTCAGCTACCTATTACAACAATTTTTCTTTACTTTTTTGATGGTCTTGTGACCTTGCTTAAATACACGGCTTCACGTAATGTTTGTCGGTATTCTTTCACTGGAGTTCCGTAATAAATTCCTTTTTTCAAAGACTTTGTTACTCCCGTTTGAGCCATGACTACAGTTCCTTTTTCAATATGAATATCACTGATAACACCAACCTGACCCCAAAGGGTCACTTCATCTTCAATTACCGTACATCCAGCAATACCCGTTTGGGCCGCTATCAAACATTTTTTACCGATTACCGTGTCATGTCCAACATGCACTTGGTTGTCTAGCTTAGATCCGACTCCGATGGTCGTATCTCCCGTCACGCCTTTATCGATGGTACAACTAGCACCCAGATCAACATTGTCTTCCAATACCACTCTTCCTCCAGAAATGAGTTGGTCAAATCCTTCGGGTCTATTCTTGTAATAAAATCCGTCTGAACCTAATACACAATTCGCATGAATGGTTACATTATCTCCAATAACAGTATTATCATAAATGGAAACATTGGCATGAATCAAACAGTTCTTTCCAATCTTAACATTGTTTCCAATAAAAACATTAGGTTGAATGATAGTGCCTTCTCCAATTTGTGCAGAATCCGAAATGGATGCTTTGGAAGCAATAAACGGATTGAAATGAACGGTGAGTTTGTTGAAATCGCGAAACGGATCATCAGAAATTAACAAGGATTTGCCTTTAGGACATTCCACTTCCTTATTGATCAAAACGGTCGTTGCTTTGGACTTTAAGGCTTTGTCATAATATTTTGGATGATCTACAAAGACAATGTCTCCAGGTTCAACAACATGAATTTCATTCATGCCCAAAACTTCAAACTCTGGATTACCAACGAAACTTACACCTAAGATTTCAGCGATGCTTTTAAGTGTTTGAGGTGCAGAAAACTTCATGAATAATAGTCAGAATGAATTATTCCTTGATGCGTTCTTGATACGTCCCTTTGGTCGTTTCAATCTTGATCTTATCACCTTCATTGATGAACAAAGGTACGTTCACTGTTGCTCCAGTTTCCACAGTGGCGGGCTTCGTAGCATTTGTTGCCGTATTTCCTTTTACTCCTGGTTCTGTATGCGTTACTTCTAAAATAACACTAGCAGGCATTTCAACGGACAACGGCATGTTGTCTTCAGAATTGATAATGATGGTCACTACCTCTCCCTCTTTCATTAATTCAGGTGTATCTAAGGAACTTTTCTGAAGTTGAATTTGGGTGTAATCATTCTGATTCATGAAATGATAAGCTTCACCATCATTATACAGATATTGGAATTTGTGTGTTTCTACACGAACATCGTCAATTTTTCTTCCAGATGGAAAGGTGTTGTCGATGACTTTTCCCGTAGTCACACTTTTTAATTTGGTTCTTACAAAAGCAGGACCTTTACCAGGTTTTACGTGTAAAAATTCCACAATTTTGTAAATATCGTTGTTGTAACGAATGCATAATCCATTTCTAATATCTGAAGTAGATGCCATGTAATTTATTAATTTGAATTGTTATATCCTTTCATAATTCCTCGATGCGAATGCTTAATGAATTGAATAATCTCATCGCGTTCTGGAGTTGCTTCCATTTCCGCTTCAATGATATTAATCGCTTGGGAATTGTTGTAGTTCTTTTGAAATAAGATTCTGTAAATGTTCTGAATCTCTCTAATTTTTTCGCTGCTAAAGCCCCTTCTTCTTAAACCGATGGAATTAATACCCACATAAGAAAGTGGCTCACGTGCTGCTTTTACATAAGGCGGAACGTCTTTACGCACCAAAGATCCCCCTGTAACGAAGGCGTGACTTCCTACAGACGCAAATTGATGAACGGCTACCATACCAGCTAAAATCACGTTATCTCCAATCGTCACATGACCTGCTAAGGTGGAATTGTTTGAAAAAATACAATTATCACCTACCAAGCAATCGTGTGCAATGTGGCTGTAGGCCATGATCAAACAATTATCCCCAATTACAGTTTTCATGCGGTCTCTTGTACCCCTGTTGATGGTCACACATTCCCTGATGGTTACGTTATCACCTATTTCGACAGTGGTTTCTTCGTCATCAAACTTTAAATCTTGTGGAATGGCCGAGATAACAGAGCCTGGGAAAATTCTACAGTTCTTTCCAATGACTGCCCCTTCCATGATGGTCACGTTGGAACCAATCCAACTTCCCGAGCCAATTTTTACATTGTTGCTAATAGTTGTAAATGGTTCTACAACAACATTACGTGCAATTTTAGCTTGGGGATGTACGTATGCTAGTGGTTGGTTCATAATTATTTACGTTTTGATATTTGGGCCATTAACTCGGCTTCAACAACCAATTTGTTGTTTGCGTAACCGTAGGCTTGCATATGGGCAATTCCCCTTCTAATCGGAGTTAATAATTCGCATTTAAAGATCAAAGTGTCACCAGGAAGTACCTTTTGTTTGAATTTTACATTGTCTATTTTCATAAAATAGGTCAAGTAATTCTCAGGGTCTGGAACAGTACTTAATACCAAAATTCCACCACATTGCGCCATGGCTTCTACTTGTAACACACCAGGCATTACCGGAGCTCCAGGGAAATGACCTACGAAGAAATCTTCGTTCATGGTCACATTTTTCATTCCGACTACGTGCTTGTCAGACAACTCAATAATCCGATCTACTAATAAAAATGGAGGTCTGTGAGGAAGAATATCCATGATTTGATGAATATCCATTAAAGGTTGTTCCGTCAAATCGAACTGAGGAACTTTATTTCTTTTTTCCGCTTTGATCAATTTGGAAAGTTTCTTCGCAAATTGGGTGTTTACCAAATGCCCAGGTTTGTTGGCGATTACCTTTCCGCGGATTCTTGTTCCAACTAAGGCAAGATCACCAATTACATCCAACAACTTGTGTCTTGCGGCCTCATTGGCCCAATGTAAGGTTAGATTATCAAGAATTCCGTTTGGCTTTATGGTAATGTTATCTTTATTGAATGCTTTTTTCAAGCGTTGCATGGTAGGTTCAGACAATTCCTTATCCACGTAAACAATCGCGTTGTTTAAATCACCACCCTTAATCAAATCATTTTCTAACAGCATTTCAATCTCATGCAAAAAACTAAAGGTTCTGGCCGCTGCAATTTCCTTCTTAAAATCTGATATGTGCTCTAAAGTGGCATTTTGAGTGCCTAAAATCTTCGTTCCGAAATCCACCATCGTGGTCACTTCATATTCTTCCGATGGCATCAAAATGATTTCACTACCTGTAGTTTCATCTTTGTAAGAGATGATTTCTTTTACAATATATTCTTCAATATCAGCATCTTGCACTTCAATTCCAGCCTTTTCAATGGCTTCTACGAAGTATTTCGAAGAACCGTCCATAATCGGTGGTTCTGACGCGTCAATTTCAATAAGCATATTGTCAATGTCCAATCCGACTGCAGCTGCTAAAATGTGCTCTGAAGTCTGAATTTGAACTCCATTTTTTTCAAGGTTGGTTCCTCTTTGCGTGTTAATCACATATTCTGCTTTTGCTTCAATGACAGGTGATCCTTCTAAATCCACACGTACGAAGGCAAAACCATGATTCACTGGAGCAGGTTTTAAGGTCATCGTAACATTATTTCCTGTATGCAAACCAACCCCTGTTAAGGTGATTGGGTTTTTTATTGTTTTTTGTTTTGTACTCATTCTGATAGAGTATTTTTTTTCTTCATTTCGTTTACCGAAGCTACAATCTTTGGTAGATTTCTGAAGTAAACATAGCTTTTATTAAAATCGTTGTATCCAAAAGCTGGTGTTCCTTGTACGGCCTCACCATCTTTGATGTTCTTAGTTATTCCCGATTGCGCTTGAATTTTTACACTATTTCCTATGGTCACATGACCAACAATACCAACTTGACCACCAATCATACAGTTCGCTCCAACTTTTGTAGAACCTGCAATTCCCGTTTGGGCTGCAATCACAGTGTTTTTTCCAACTTCAACATTATGTGCAATCTGAATTTGATTGTCGAGCTTCACCCCTTTTCTAATAATGGTTGAACCTAGAGTAGCTCTATCAATCGTGCTATTGGAGCCAATATCCACATTGTCTTCGATTATGACATTTCCGATTTGGGGTACCGCTTTGAATTCTCCATTGTCATTGGGTGCAAAACCAAATCCGTCTGAACCAATAATAGAACCAGAATGTATTTTACAATTCTTACCAATGACGCTTTCAGAGTAAATTTTCACTCCCGAAAATACCGTGGTGTTATCTCCAATACAAACATTATCTCCGATATAAACCTGAGGATAAATCTTCACATTATCACCAATAACAACATTTTCGCCTACATAAGAAAAAGCCCCGAAATAGGGGTTTTCTCCAATCTTCGCCGAATCAGATCGATAACTTGGTTGTTCGATTCCGCTTTTGTTATTTTTTACCTCATTGTAAAACTCCAATAATCTCGAAAAGGACTTGTAGGCATTATCCACTCGAATCAAAGTGGCATTGGTTTCGGAGTCTAATTCAAGATCCCTATTTACAATGGCAACAGATGCATTTGTGGTATATATATAAGGTGTGTATTTTGGGTTTGATAAAAAGGTTAACGAGCCCTTTTCTCCCTCTTCAATTTTCGAAAGTTTAAATACTTCTTCTTCAGGATTTCCAACAACATCACCTTCAAGTATTTCCGCTATTTGTTGCGCTGTAAATTTCATTATCCGCAAAAATATAAAAATATATAGATACTGTCTATGGTAATTTAGGATAACAAAGAAAATACTTAATCACAGGCTTTTCTAATGCTTTAAGATTGAAGTGATCTGAAGCTTTGGTTAATTCCAGTAATTTTCCTTGTTTGTTAAGGATCATAATGGGATTATGATCGGCATAGGCCCTATTTTCAATTTGTCCAGAAAGAACGAAGTAATGAAGGTTATCTTGGTTAATCCCTGGATGTTTTTCCAATACTTTGGATTTCAACTTTCCTATTTTTTCCTCTGAAATTGGGTTTTTATGAATGTCAATCTTAAACAACCGCCTGTCAATCAATCTTTTTGATAATGATGAAAGAATGAAATCATCATGATGACACCACTCTTTTATGGCAGACAAAATATCAAAATCGTCAAGCTTCGAAAATTTATCAAGCACCTCTGAATCGAAATTATCTTTTCCAATAGAGTGCTTTAAGAAGAAAAGTAACGTACTGCTTCCGAACAATACTTTCCCATTTTGGACCAACTCTTTGGCTCTTTGCAACACCTTAACCAGCAAATGTTCAGCGACCAATCCGGTTTTATGCAAATACACCTGCCAATACATCAATCTTCTAGAAATAAGGAATTTTTCAACCGAATAGATTCCCTTTTGTTCAATCACCAATTGATCGTTTTTTACATTCATCATGGTAATCAATCGATCTGAGGCAATATTCCCTTCAGTAACACCTGTGTAAAAGCTATCTCGGTTGAGATAATCCAGACGATCGATATCCAACTGGCTCGATATCAGTTGATTCATAAAGTTCCGTTCGTACTTTCCTTCGAAAATTGCAATGGCCAAACTCAATTTTCCATCAAACTCCTCGTTCAACTTTTTCATGAAAAGCAAGGAGATTTCCTCGTGCGTAATGTCTTGCACGATGCTATGCTCCAAAGCATGTGAGAAAGCTCCGTGACCAATATCGTGCAATAAAATGGCAAGGTAAAGGGCATTCTCTTCCTCTTTGGAAATTTCAATTTCTTTAAACCTTAGTACACGAACCACTTTTTGCATCAAATACATACAGCCTATGGCGTGATGAAATCGTGTGTGATTCGCTCCTGGATATACTAAGTTGGAAAATCCCATCTGGGTGATTCTTCGCAACCTCTGAAAATAAGGATGTTCGATAATGTCAAATACAATGGGATTGGAAATTTGGATGAACCCATAAATGGGATCATTGATAATTTTTAGCTTATTCGCTTTGCCTTTTTTCAATGCGTTTCTCTCTTGAATAGCCAAAATACAAACATTATTTTTTTTGACAATATTTTATCATTTTAGAAATTTAGAACTAAATGTATTTGTATACTTTTAAAGCAGTTTACACGTTATTGTGAAAGTATGAGTAAGATAAATATATTATGGGTTGATGATGAAATTGAATTACTTCAAGCCCACATCATTTTTTTGTCCAACAAAGGTTACGAAGTTACCACAAGCACAAATGGTACTGATGCCATCGAATTGGTAAACGAACAGTCTTTTGATGTAGTTTTCCTGGATGAAAATATGCCGGGCATTACAGGATTAGAAACCCTTACACAAATAAAACAAGACCATCCGAATCTTCCAGTAGTGATGATTACCAAAAGTGAGGAAGAGTACATAATGGAAGAGGCTATTGGATCTAAAATTGCGGATTATTTGATCAAACCCGTTAATCCGAATCAGATTTTGTTGTCTCTTAAAAAGATATTGGATAACTCCAGATTGGTTACCGAGAAAACCACTTCCAGCTATCAGCAAGAATTTAGAAATATTTCGATGGATTTGGCCATGGTCAATTCGTATGAGGATTGGATTACACTCTACAAAAAACTCATTCACTGGGAATTAGCCTTGGAGAACATTAACGATTCTGGCATGTTGGAAATTCTTGAAAGTCAAAAAGCCGAAGCCAACAATCTGTTTTTCAAATTTGTGAAACGGAATTATGAAGATTTATTAACTGCCGAAGACAAACCTACTTTTTCACATACGTTATTCAAAGATTACGTCGCGCCCAATTTGTCAAAAAATCAAGGGGTGCTCTGGTTGGTCATTGATAATTTGAGGTATGATCAGTTTCGCATCTTAGAACCCATCATCAATGAGTTTTACAAAAAAGATGAAGAACATTCTTATTACTCCATTCTTCCTACGGCAACACAATATGCGAGAAATTCCATTTTTTCTGGTTTGATGCCATCTGAAATGGAAAAACGATATCCGCAGTACTGGAAAAATGATACGGATGAAGGCGGAATGAATTTGTATGAGAAGGAATTTCTAGAAAGTCAAATTCAGCGATTAGGATTGGATATAAAGTTTGATTACTTTAAAATATCGAGTTTAAAGGCCGGGAAAGATTTGGTGGATGGTTTTAATAGCTTGAAGCAGAATGATTTAACGGCAGTAGTTTACAATTTTGTTGACATGCTTTCCCATGCAAAAACAGAAATGGAAGTGATTAAAGAATTGGCTGCCGATGATAAGGCCTATCGATCGCTCACTTTGAGTTGGTTTAAAAATTCACCGCTATTGGAAATGATTCAAAAAGCCAATGCATTGAACCTGAAACTTATTTTGACTACTGATCACGGAACCATTAACTGCAAGCAGCCAACTAAGGTTATTGGTAACAAGAACATCAGCTCAAATTTGAGATACAAAACAGGTAGGAGCTTGACCTATCAAGATAAAGATGTCTATGCTGTTAAGAATCCTAAGGATATTTACTTGCCTACCATGGCCATGAATAGTCCCTTTATTTTCGCCAAAGAAGATTTGTTCTTTGCTTATCCGAATAACTTCAACCATTTTGTGAAGTATTACAAGAATACCTATCAGCATGGTGGTGTTTCCTTAGAAGAAATGATTATTCCTTGCGCCGTATATTCGCCAAAGTAATTCAGCTTTCGTTTTATGAAAAAAAAATATTCTCTGGAAGAAATAGATGCGATCGCACAAAAAGTCATTCAAGAATCTCGTTATAAAATAGTATTATTCTACGGGGCTATGGGTGCAGGCAAAACCACATTGATAAAGTCCATTTGCAAGCACTTGCAGTCCGAAGATGTCATCTCCTCTCCTACTTTTTCTTTGGTGAACGAATACCGAACAACTTCTGATGAACTGATTTATCATTTTGATTTCTACCGAATTGATGATGAGGAAGAAGCACTGGATATAGGAATAGAGGACTATTTTGGCAGTGATACATGGTGTTTGGTAGAATGGCCTGAGAATATTGAAAATTTATTACCTTTAGAATCCGTCAAAATAAATCTGGCATATGCAGATGATGGAAAACGGTCAATACAATTAATTCAACCATAATGAGTCAATTTTCTCCCTTCAGTAAAGAAGAGTTATTACCCCAAACAGAGCGATTAGAAGTAAAGAAAAGAAAGGGTGAACTATTTATCGGACTTCCCAAAGAATCTTATCTCGAAGAAAAAAGGGTTTGTTTAACTCCAGACGCTGTGGCTGCCTTAACGGCACATGGTCATAGGGTCGTTATTGAAACTGGTGCTGGAGAGGGTGCAAGCTATACGGACAACGAATACTCCGAGGCTGGTGCTAAAATTTCCTTCGATGTGAAAGAAGCCTTTCAATGTAATATTGTATTGAAAGTGGCCCCGCCTACCGAGAAAGAAATTGAATTGATCAATCCCCAAGCGATTCTCATTTCCTCATTGCAATTAAAGACACAAAGCAAATCCTATTTTGAGCAATTGGCTAAAAAACGAATTACAGCCATTGCTTTCGATTATATTCGAGATGAACACAATACCTATCCAATTGTTAAATCCTTGAGTGAAATTGCAGGAACTGCCTCTGTATTGATTGCGGCCGAATTAATGAGTGTTCTCAACAAAGGAAATGGTTTGCTTCTTGGAAATATCGGTGGTGTTCCACCCACCAGTGTGGTGATTTTTGGGGCTGGAACGGTTGGAGAATATGCTGCTAGAACCGCCATAGGTTTGGGCTCTAGAGTGAAAGTATTTGATAATTCGATCACCAAACTAAGAAGATTACAACACAATTTAAATTCGCCAATCTATACTTCTACCGTACAACCTAAGTCGGTTGCTAAAGCTCTAATGCGCTGTGATGTGGCCATTGGCGCCGTTCGTGGGAAAGATCGATCTCCCATCATCGCTACCGAACCAATGATTGAAAACATGAAGGAAGGAGCTATTATAGTGGATGTAAGTATTGATATGGGTGGCTGTTTTGAAACTTCAAAATTAACAACACATAGTAGTCCGACTTTTGAAAAACACGGAGTGATTCATTACTGTGTTCCAAATATCCCTGCTCGTTATGCACGAACAGCCTCAGTATCAATAAGTAATATTTTCACTCCTTATTTATTGAATATCGCAGAAGAAGGAGGATTTGAAAATGCACTCCGATATGAGAAAACTTTGCGAAATGGTATGTATTTTTACCACGGAATTCTAACGAATAAAACGGTTGGAGAGTGGTTTGATTTGCCCTTTAGGGACATCAACCTATTAATTTTATAAGCAAATGAAATTATTAAAGCGAATAGGGTTTTACCTCATTGGGGTAACCATTGGTGTGTATTTTGTGCAATTCATGTGGAAAGAGAAAGATGTTTCCTTTGATTACGGTCCGGATGCCCGTACTTTAAAATCTATTCGAACGAAGGAGATCAAGTATTCTGAAGCGGTTCAATTAATGATTTCCACCAATCAAATTGATACGGCAAAGATTAATACCTTACTCAAATTTTCGGATGTCGACTTCAACAAAAGCAAACCTCGCCAGAAACCCTGTGCTGAATATTTCTTAACCGGAAAAGGGAATTTAGAAAATATTGATTTGTACGTCTCTAGATGTGATTCAATAGCTACTATTGAACACATTAATGTGAAATAACTTCGTTATTTTTTATATTGATCGTTTAGCCCTACTCCTCTTAAAATCATCGGAATAATTTTTTCGAGTCGCTTTTGCTTTGTGGATTCTCGTTTTGCTTGTTGAATATATTCACAATATTCCCGTTGCTTGCTTTTTGATAAAGAGTGGAAATTCTCCCCTAATTCTATTTGCCCTTCAATGGTCTTCGATAATAACTCTGGGATTACTATTTTTGAGGTGCTTTTTTGAGGCTTTATTTCGATGCCTTTTTCAACATTTTCAATTGCTTGATGCACATAATCGGAAATTTTTTCTGAGTCGATTTCTTCTTTTGAAGTGAATCGCCATTGAAGCATGGCTTTGGTCTTTCCTTCTTGAGCGTTTATAAAGACCTTGAATTTGTCATCAATCAATGCACCTTGAAAAAACCATAATCCGAAATAATTTTTGAATCCCGCTAAGCCCACAACATTCTTTCCTTTGTAAGTATATGTGGGAGCTCCCCATTTAATGGTTTCTTCTAAAGGCAACCTGGTAAGAATGTTTCGGAGATGAATTAGTTCATCCGTCCAGATAGATTTCTTTTCAAAATAGGCATTCACTTTTTGATCCATAATTTGTTTTATGTGGCAATATTTTCGTGGTAATATTCGATGATTTTATTGACATTTTTTACGCTTTTTCGAACCCAACGATTGTAGATTTCGAGTTTTTCTTTATCTGTCAACTGCCATGAAATATCAGTTTGTTTCAGTTTTGTAGTTACTTGTTGTAAAATGATGGCCACGGCAACCGAAATGTTCAAACTCTCGGTAAATCCGTACATGGGTATTTTAAGAAATCCGTCTGCATATTCTTTTGTAGTTTCTGATATGCCTTCCTTTTCCCTACCAAATACAAAAGCAGTTTTTTTGGTCACATCAAATTCGTGCAACAAACACGAATCTATATGTGGAGAGGTCGCAATTAATTGATATCCAGAGTTCTTAAGACTTTCAAAACAGGGTATCGTATTGTCCATATCTTTTTTAAATCGATGCAAATCCACCCATTTATGTGAACCTCGAGCAACGTGTTTTGAAATTTTGTTTGAGAATTCATTTTCAATGGTATACACATCTTGAATTCCGAAAACATCACAAGAACGAATTACAGCGCTGGCGTTATGTGGTTGATACACATCTTCCAAAACCACGGTAAAATGTTTGGTTCGCTCTGCCAAAACTCTTTGAAAGGTATTGATACGGTTTTCGGTGAGATATCCTTCTAAATATGCAAGTAAGTCATTTTCCATTCGCTTTTAAAAATACTATTTTTACTAATATTGAACAGGTAATATGAAGAAAGTTGTAAGTCTTACTGGAGCAGGAATGTCACGAGAAAGCGGATTGAAGACCTTTAGAGAAGCTGCTGGGTTGTGGGAAGGGCATGATGTGATGGAAGTAGCCTCACCACAAGGTTTTGCGAAGAATCCAGCCTTGGTTTTAGAGTTTTACAACCAAAGGAGGCGCCAGTTATTGGAAGCTGAGCCTAATGCAGCCCATTACAACCTCGTAGAACTTGAAAAAAATTATGAGGTGCATATTGTTACACAAAATGTAGATGACCTCCATGAAAGAGCTGGCAGTAGCTCAGTATTGCATTTACATGGCGAATTATTCAAGGTGAAGAGTTCCATTGACGACTCCATCGTTTATGAGTGGAAAAAAGATCTCCACCTCGGTGATCTATGTCCTAGAAAATCACAGCTAAGGCCACAGGTTGTTTGGTTTGGAGAAGATGTGCCAAAGTTTACCGATGCCGTTCGTCTGGCCGAGATAGCCGATATTTTTATAGTAATCGGAACATCGATGCAAGTATATCCCGCAGCGAGTTTGATGCAATACACCAATGCTAGTGAAATTTATTTCATTGATCCTAACCCAAATGTATCGGGTTATTCCAATAGAATTGAAATCATTTCAGAAAAAGCCACAGTTGGCACTGAGATTCTCCTTACAAAACTTTGCTAAGCAACGTCGGTCAAAAAGAAAAATTCGATAACATCTTTTTGTCCCCAACCAGAAACGGTAAAAGACTTGTTTTCTTTAATAGCCAATTCAACCAAATCGTTAATGGTTGCCATTCCTTTGACATCAATTTTTTCGACCTTATCTAGGTTTAAAGCTAATTCGGATTTATTTTTAAGTTGTTCAGTAAAATACATGAATGCATTTTCAGAAGTTGTATCTGTTAGGTTACCTTGTAAATGATACACATTACTTTCTTGAAATATTTGAAGAGACATGATGAGGGGTTTTATTATGAATACTCTATTATATTTTTTCGTTCATTTAGAACTACACATAAAGATATTTCGAAAGTCATGCTTCTGTCGAGAAAAGTCGACGAATGGAATATTCGTATCGATAAACGAAGTTTCTCTTTAGGCTTTATGATTTATTCATAAGGGAGGCAACATGGTTGTATAGCTCTCCATGTGATATTTCCGCTCCTGATTCAAGAATTCGAAAGATTTCAAGGTTCCTTTCTATGGAATATTTCTTAGAACCTGCTAGAATTTCAATGGAATCATGTTTTAAGTTTTCCATTACCCATTTCAAATCCTCTTGATCATTAAAGTCCTTGGAATCCTTTAATTGTAGTACAATGCGCGTCATCTGGAATTCATCACACTTAAAAAGGTTGAGTACTTTTTTTGACACGTGATTGACGAATTTCGTATTGGTCAATACACGGTCCCACACCATATCGCTAAAAAGATTCAATTCCTCCTCAACCAATTGGGAATTCGTTTCCTTAATTTTCGACCATTCTTTTGCATCAATTTCTTGGGAAGCCAAAAACTGAGCAAACTCTTCGTGAAGCGATTCTAATTGTTCTTTTGTTAATTGTCTATATTTCATGTGAAATAAAAAAAGCTCGTTTTTCAACGAGCTTTGTATGATTGTAGTTCTTGATTAAGCTTCTGCTACTACGTCAAAAGTAATGTCTACCACTACTTCTCTATGAAGACGAATGTTCGCTTCATATTTTCCTAAACGCTTTACAGAACCACCAATAACTTTGATAAATTTCTTATCAATTTCAGTTCCTGCTTTTTCGATAGCTGCAGCCAAGTCGATGTTATTAACCGATCCGAATAATTTATCTCCAGAACCAACTTTCGAAGGAATCTTGATTTCATATCCTTTAATAGTCTCAGCTTGTTGCTTTGCATCTTCGATTACTTTAGCTTCCTTAAATGCTCTTTGCTTTAAGTTCTCTGCCAATACTTTCTTCGCAGAAGAAGTTGCTAAAATTGCTTTACCAGTAGGAATTAAGAAGTTTCTTCCATAACCGTTCTTTACAGTTACTACGTCGTCCTTAAATCCTAAATTTTCTACGTCTTGTTTTAAAATTAATTCCATAATACAACTTCTTAATTATTTTAACATGTCACCAACATATGGCATTAACCCTAAATGACGAGCTCTTTTGATAGCCTGAGCTACTTTTCTTTGGTATTTCAAAGAAGTACCAGTCAATCTTCTTGGTAAAATTTTACCTTGCTCGTTCACTAAGTACATTAAGAAATCAGGATCCTTGTAATCAATATACTTGATTCCTTTTTTCTTGAATCTACAGTATTTCTCTTCTTTCTTTGTGTCAATCTTTAACGGAGTCAAATATCTTACATCTGTAGACTTTCCTCCTTTAGCTTGTTGTTCAATAGATGATGCCATAATTAGTTGTTTGCAGATTTAAGGTTTGATTTTCTTTTTTCTGACCAATCGATAGCATGCTTGTCTAACTTTACAGTTAAATAACGCATGATGCTATCATCTCTTCTAAACTCTAATTCGAACGGAGCAATTTCTGCACCGGCAACTTCGAATTCAAACAAGTGATAAAAACCACTCTTTTTGTTCTGGATTGGATACGCTAATTTTTTTAAGCCCCAATCTTCCTTGTGAATCATTTTGGCACCTTTGGAAGTCAAATAGTCCTCGAACTTTTGAACTGTTTCCTTTATCTGAGTATCAGATAAAACGGGATTCAAAATGAAAACAGTTTCGTAACGATTCATAATTAGTATTTATTTAAAATTTTAAGCGTGCAAATATATGACTTTCTATTCATTATTTCTAAATAATTCATTAGTTTTCAAGATATTTGTTGAGACGATGAAATTTTTGATTTATGGAGATTCCTGAAATACCCAATTTAATACACTATGCCATTCCCTTCTTTATTCTAACGGTAATCATTGAAGTGATTTTAACCGTTAAGGTTCGTTTGGAACATTATGAGTTTAAAGATGCAGCCACCTCCATAGCCATGGGACTTGGAAATGTGGCTATTGGGTTGTTTACCAAAGGAATTACTTTAGCAGTATTTTATTTCTTTTATCAATTTCATTTAGTGACCATTCCCTTTGTGTGGTGGTCTTGGATTCTCATTCTTTTTGCGGAAGACTTTTGCTATTATTGGTTTCACCGGATCAGTCATGAAAATCGTTTTTTTTGGGCCAGTCACGTAGTTCACCATTCGTCGCAGAAATACAATCTAAGTACGGCACTGCGTCAAACATGGTCGGGTAGTTTCTATTCTTTTATTTTTTGGATCCCATTGGCAATCATTGGCTTCCACCCTATCATGATCTTGGTTCAAATGTCAATTAGTTTGTTATACCAGTATTGGATTCACACCGAGTTGATTACCAAATTACCTAAATGGTTCGAGTTTATTTTTAATACGCCAAGTCACCATCGCGTGCATCATGCTACCAATCCGCAGTACCTGGATCGAAATCACGCGGGAATCTTTATCATTTGGGATCGTATGTTCGGAACCTTCGAACCTGAAGTAGAAAAACCTGTTTATGGATTGGTAAAAAATATTGATACCAACAATCCGGTGAAAGTTGCTTTTTTGGAATGGTATTATATGTTTCGGGATTTCTTTACCTCAAAAACAAGTTTTTCCAACAAAATAAAATACCTGTACAAACCGCCTGGATGGAGACATGATGGTACAGGTACTATTTCTTCGGATCTTCGAAAAAAATGGGAAGAGCGAAAGGCTTAAGCCTCAAAAGCGGCTAAATCGAAGGTTTCGCTAATTTCTTTATAAACGATTTTTCCATTTACAATATTCAATCCTTTCTTCAAGGATGCATCAGAATCACAAGCTGCTTCCCAACCTTTTTGAGCGATGTTTATCACATATGGTAGGGTAACATTCGTTAATGCAATGGTAGATGTGTAAGGCACCGCTCCAGGCATATTCGCTACGCAATAGTGCACTACATCATCAATAATATAGGTAGGATCTTCGTGAGTTGTTGGTTTGGTTGTTTCGATGCAACCTCCTTGATCTACGGCAACATCTACGATTACTGTTCCTGGATGCATGTCTTTTAACATGTCACGAGTAATTAACTTTGGTGCTTTTGCTCCTTTAACAAGCACACCTCCAATGATGAGATCGTGCGTTTTAATATGTTTTCGAATTCGGTATTCATTAGAAAAGTCCGTAACCACATGACTAGGCAATACATCATTTACGTAACGTAACCTTTTCATGTTGATGTCCATAATGGTAACATGCGCACCTAAACCAGAGGCCATTTTTGCTGCTTGAACTCCAACTACTCCGGCACCTAGAACTAATACTTTTCCTGGTGTTACACCCGGTACGCCTCCTAATAAAACACCCTTACCCTTAACAGGTTTTTCTAAATATTTAGCTCCTTGTTGAATCGCCATTCTACCGGCCACTTCGGACATTGGAGTCAATAATGGTAATGAACCATCCGCGTCTTCAACGGTTTCATAGGCAATACAAATGGCATTGCTTTCAATCATTGCCTTGGTTAATTTTTCACTAGAAGCAAAGTGAAAATAGGTGAATACAATCTGATTTGGTTTGATCAATTTGTATTCACTTTCAATAGGTTCTTTCACCTTTACAATCATCTCAGCGATGGCATACACTTCTTCAATAGTTGGAAGAATGATAGCACCTACTTCTTCATAATCCGAATCTACAAATCCACTTCCAATTCCCGCTGTGGATTGGATGTATACCTTATGATCTCGTTTTGTCAACTCAAAGACACCTGATGGCGTAATGGCTACTCTACTTTCGTTGTTTTTAATTTCTTTTGGAACTCCAATAATCATGGCTTGTTAATTTATTTTTTTGAAAAGTACAATTTAAAACCGTTTTTAAAAGTGTTAAATGATGGTTTAAAATGATAATTATTAACGAGTTATAAACAACAAAAACCCATCAAATTTGATGGGTTTTTAATAGTAGTTGAAGTTGTGGTTGATTAATTCAAATCAAATCGCAAACCAAAGGAAATGTTATTGGTATCTGTATTTTGAAATAATGAATTCATATCGTATTTGACATACAAACTTGTGGATCTATAACCGATGTAAGAACTTAGTCCGTAATTGAATCGTTCCATATTGAAGTTGTCTCGTTGTTCTTCTTCAATTCTGATGTTGTTGGCATCTTCATACTCTAAGAACTGTCTGGTGCCCAATCGTACTCCAAAGTAGCCTCCAAGTCCAAGACGAAATGATTTGTTGGTTCGGTCTCTAACCCTACCGTCGTTGTAAACTTTGTTTTTGGAAAGATCTAATTCTAAGTGAACTGGAAAGTTCAATTGGACATGACGTAACCTACTTTCATTCAATGGAAATTGGTAATTCTGAAGTGTTGTGTTTGATCCATTAACAGCATGTACTCTATTTCCTTCAGGTCTTAAGTTATTCCACACAAATGATGCTCCGTATTTGATGTACAATTTAGAAGGTTCTTGCGTGAATCTTGTTTTCCAAGTCCAACCTAGCTCATAAAATCGAGACCTCCAGAAATTGTATTCGCTATTGTTTAAAGAACTCAAACTTCCATTGTTGAGTACATTATTTACACCTAAGGCAAATACAAATTGTGTGGTTGTGGTGCGTTGTTTTTTGTTTTTCTTTTTCCAACGCTCTCTGCGTTTTCTGTTGCGTTCTTCTAAATCACCCTCAGTTACTTTGAATCTGAAGGTTCTATTTCCAATGCTAAAAACATTGTCCTCATCCTCATTGGTCAAGGAGTCTTCTGAACTCGCAATTTTTCCATTGGTCTTATCCTGAACCAATTGTTGTAACAATCTTTCTTGTTCTCCCACAAGCTTTTCAATTCTTCTTGCATGATAGGAAGCAACTTCTTTTTTTAAGGTTTCTGATCGTTCTTTGGTGATTTCCCCTTTTTCAAACTGTTTGTCAATGGCAATGACTTTGGTTTTCAAAGAATCTTTTTGCTCTTTGGTGATTTGTTCTATCCTTTTGGAAATCTTTTTCACTTCGCTTTCAAAAGTTTTCTTTTGAGAGAAGACAAGGGTTGTGCTAAACAACACTGTAAATAGTATTATTCTTTTCATTTTTTTAAATTTTAGTTGGGTGTTTTTACTTATTTCTACTCGCTAGCGCTACGGTAATATCTGAGACTCTTCGTTTGATAAATTTTAAGAAGTTGTTTTGAAAATCATCCTCCTCAATCGTTCGTTCTACTTCAGCCAAAATGGTTTCAGGTTTGATGGAAATCGATGCGTTTTCAAGCTGTTTTTTTACGGACTTCAATACATCTTCCCGATTCACATCGTATTTTGCATAGTAACTTTTTACTTCATCAGCATTATGTGTTACTGCATATAACAAAGCATCTGAGTTAATCTTAATCCTACTTGTTGGATCCTGCTGTAGGATTTTTGATGGTTTCGGATTATCTATGGTCGACTCCTTTTGTTTTTTTGACGGACTCACAGTTTCTACAAAGGCAACTCGAACATCCTTTTTGATATTTTCAACCTTTTGAATACTACGTGTCGATTTGTATGTTTTTTTTCTCCTAGCATTTTTTTTCACCGGTACTTCCTTTTTCTCAACCTTGTCTGCAACCATAGTTTCATTTTCTAATTCTTTCGGTGGATTGGGTTCAACCACAATCTCTTCCATCTTCTTTTCTACTGGTGTATTCACGATGATTTCGTCAGGGATAACCACTGAATTCACATCCTCCTTGTTCGCCATAAAGTAAATGGACAACAACAAAATAATAGAAGCAGCATATCCTATATACCAAAATATCTTGGTAGATCTTTTCTTTTCCTTTTGATCCAATTGCTCGCTCAAACGCTCCCAAGCCGAAGTCGAAGGATCAATGGTGCGATTCTCTAATTTGGATTTAAATAGTTGATCAAATTCTTCCATGACTTTCTAATTTATGCTCATTAATGTAAGCCTCTTGCAAAAATTTTCGAGCTTTAAATAATTGACTTTTGGACGTATTTTCAGAAATTCCAAGTTTCTTAGAAATCTCATGATGCTTGTATCCCTCTATGGCATAGAGGTTAAAAACCATTTTATAACCATCAGGCAATCGATCTATGAGTTTCTGAATGTCCTCTACCGATGTTTGCTCAAGGTTTGCGATGGACTGATCTTCGAAATAAAAATCTTCGTCGGTAGCGAATTCTGGGTTTTTCTTTTTTAAATAGTTCAAACAGGTGTTGACCATTATTTTTCGAATCCATCCCTCAAAACTTCCTTCGCCCTTAAACTTTTCTAAATTTCCAAACACTTTTAGAAATCCTGACATCATTAATTCCTCGGCGTGGTGATTATCTTTAACATATTGTCTGCAAACTCCCTTCATCTTGGGAGCATGTTGATCAAAAATTCTTTTTTGTGCCTGACGATCTTTTCGAATCGCCTTTTGAATTATTGATTGTTGAGACTTATGTAATGAAATAATTTTCAATTCCGAGTGCTTAATTTTTCTTGCCTACAAATATATAGACAACTAGAATCTAAAAATGGTTGCCTCGTGTTAAAAAAAATATGATTATTTTTAGCTAAATTCAATAAAATCAGTCAATTCCATGAGTAATTCTAGAAGGAAATTTATAAAAAACAGTATTGTTGCTTCTTTCGGATTGCCCATTTTGGGCAGTAGTTTATTCGCTTGTTCTACAAATTCGGATGTAAAACCTTTAGACATTTTAATACTTGGCGGAACAAGTTTTTTAGGTCCTCATCAAATTAAATTCGCACTTTCTAGAGGCCACAAGGTTTCCATTTTCACAAGAGGAAAAACCAAATCAACCATTCATAAAGAGGTCTTTGATCAAGTAGAACATTTGATTGGCGATCGTGAAGACAATCTATCAGCCTTAGAAAATAGAAATTGGGATGTGGTTATTGATAATTCGGGTCGAAAGGTGGAATGGACCCAAAAAACAGCTGAATTATTGAAAAATCGTTGTGGGATGTATCTCTATATTTCATCAACAGGCGTTTATTTTCCTTACAAGAAAGAAAACCTCGATGAGACTGACTCCGTTTTATTAAAATATCCTAGCAATGCCAATAACACCTTTAAAATGAGCTATGATTATGGCATCATGAAAGCGAATTCTGAGTTGGCAGCATCAAAAGCTTTTGGGGAAGACAGAACCATTGTTGTTAGACCAACCTACATGATTGGTCCTGGTGATAAGACAGACCGATTTATTCATTGGCCATTGCGGTTGGCAAATTCTACAGAGATAATGGTTCCCGGAAAAAAGAATGATCCTGTTCAATTTGCAGATGTCCGAGATGTAGCCGAATGGTGCATTCGATTGGCAGAAAATAAAAGTTATGGCACCTACAATGCCGTCGGTCCCAAGGACAAAATGAATATAGAAGGCTTTATCAATGAAGCCATCAAGACATTTGACAAAGAATATCAAATCATTCATGTAGAAGATTACGAGTTTCTACAGAAGAATGGTGTTTATTACATCATTCCTTGGATTTTGGTGGACGAGTACAGTTTTGGCTCAGCTAGAATAGACAACCTTAAAGCCAAAACCAATGGCATGAATTTCCGATCGTTACAAGAATCCATCAAAGACACATACGACTGGTGGCGTTCCGATGCCTTAACTGACGAAAGACGAAATCGTTATTTGAATAACGAACAAACCGTTTATTACAGAGAAGGTGAAATTTTAAAGAAATGGAAGGAATTGATAAAGTCCTAGTAAGGATCCACATCAATGATAAATCGAATTGCACGAAACTCTTTGACCGCCTCAAAGGTGTTCTGTACTCGTAAAATTTGATCTTTGGTTTTGATCAAGCTTTGTTTGGGCGGAATTTTGATCACCAGGTTTTTGATGTATTGGTTGCGAACCCTTGAAACAGCAGGGGTTGAAGGTCCCAATACGTTTACTCCAAAAGAATTTTGCAAGGCTTTTACCAACCATTGTATTCCGGCGTCCACCTTTGCATAATCCTTGTGTTTAAGGGTTATTTTAATCAATCGGTAATATGGAGGATAATGAAAAGCCTGTCGTTCTTGTTTCTGACTTTGATACATCCCTTTATAGTCGGCATCAATCACTTGTTGTAAGGTTTGATGATCTGGATTGTAGGATTGAATCAATACGCGACCTTGCTTTTTAGATCGTCCTGCCCTACCAGATACCTGAAGCATCAATTGGAAAGCTCTTTCATAGGCCCTAAAATCGGGAAAATTCAGTAAGGTGTCTGCATTTAAAATTCCAACCAGGGACACATTGTCAAAATCCAACCCTTTTGATAACATTTGGGTCCCAACCAAAATGTCTATATCACGACTTTCAAAGGCGTTGATGATTTTTTGATAGCCGTATTTTCCTCTGGTAGTATCCAAATCCATACGACCAATCTTGTAATCGGGAAAAAGCGATTTTAATTCGAGTTCAATTTGTTCCGTACCAAAACCTTTGGTATCCAAGGTATTGCTTCCGCAGGCGTCACAAGAATTAGGCAAAGCACGATGATAACTGCAATAATGACAACGCAATTCATTTCTGTATTTATGGTAAGTCAAGCTTACATCACAATTTGGGCATTGAGGCGCAGTACCACAGGTTTTACACTCTACAATAGGCGAAAATCCACGTCGATTTTGAAATAGTATGACCTGCTCCTTATTGATCAGTGCCTCGTCAATGGCATGAATTAAATCATCCGAAAACCAACCCTTCATTCGCTTCTTCCGGGTCTTTTCTTTGATATTGATAAGCTCAATTTTGGGCAAAGCCACATCTCCGAATCGTTGATCAAGTTGCACAAATCCGTATTTGTTAGACGCCGCATTGTTATAAGATTCTATGGCAGGTGTCGCGGATCCCAAAAGAATTTTAGACTGATGAAGTTTGGAAAGCACGATGGCGGCATCCCTGGCATTGTAACGTGGGGCAGGATCAAATTGCTTGTAAGACGTTTCATGCTCTTCGTCGACAATGATCAATCCAAGGTTAGAAAAAGGTAGAAAAACAGCAGATCGAGCACCAATAACGATTTGTGCTTTGGGTTTAGAGTCTAAAATGTTATTCCATACTTCTACCCTTTCATTCATAGAATATTTGGAATGAAAAACGGAAATCTTATCTCCAAAATAGTTCTGTAATCGTGCTATTATTTGGGTGGTTAAGGCAATTTCAGGCAGTAAAAACAATGCTTGCTTGCCCGTTGGAATCACTTCCTGAATCAACTTTACATAAATCTCTGTTTTTCCAGATCCCGTTACACCGTGGAGTAAGGTGACATCCTCTTCTTCAAAGGAAGTTTTAATAGCCTGAAAAGCATGCTGTTGTACATCAGAGAGCTGTTTCAATCGATTGGTAGCCTTTGAAAAAGAAACGCGATCTACTTGTTGGTTGTAAAACTCAAAAACACCTTTGTCGACTAATGCTTTGACCACTGCCGAGGATACATTTGATTTTTCCGCCAAATCCTTGGCTTTGATTGGTTTTTTATTACCCTCTAACTGGAAATAAGTCATTAAAGCCTCCTTTTGTTTGACAGCCCTTCCGAGGGTTTCCAAAAGACCTCTTAATTGTTCCTCATGACGATATTCCTTTTCCAATCGGATGTATTTGACGAGCTTCGGTTTGTATTGCTCGTAAATTTCCTCCTTCACATAAATGGCATTCTTTGCCAAAAGGCCATTCACAACTGGCATGACGGATTTGGAATCTAAAATATCTGAAATTTGATGTATGGATAGCTGACTATGATGATCCAAAGCTTCAAAAATTAAGAACTCTTCATCGGTGAGTTGTGTTTCCTCAGTGAAACTTTTGTTCTTATAAATAGTTGTTTCGCTCTCCAGTAACAAAGCTGTTGGAATGGCCGCTCGAAAGACTTCTCCCATAGAACACAGGTAATAATCGGAAATCCATTTCCAATGGGACAATTGTTTTTCTGTGACTATAGGCTGTTCGTCAAGAATTTGATAAATCTCTTTGGCCTCATACAAATTAGGTGGCGTTTGATGAATTTTATAAACAAGTGCGGTATAGATTTTACTTTTCCCAAAAGGAACAGCAACCCTAGCACCCACTTTCACAAAATCATATTCATCCGCTGTGATGCGATAGGTAAAAGTTTTCTTAACCGGAATGGGTAGTATAACGTCAATGAAATTCAATCTCAAATGCTTTCCTGTGGAACTCAAAATTACTGTTTTTTTAGTACCTTGTTACATGCTTTACAAACAATGTATCAACATATGAATGCCAATAATTGGTTCAACTTAGGTGAGTTTATTGAAACGGAAGGAAATCAATTATTTGTAGTTGATACGAAGGATAGAGACGAAGTATTATTAATTCTTCATGGGTATCCTACTTCTTCTTTTGATTATTGCAAGGTTCTACCTTTGCTAACTGAAAAATACCGAGTTATTGTGCATGATCACCTCGGATTTGGTTTTTCCGACAAACCTAAAAAAGCGAGTTATTCTTTGGTCAATCAGGCTCAGAGAGCTTTGCAATTGTGGAAGCAAATGGGCATCAAAAAAGCAACCATTTTGGCTCATGATTATGGTACATCGGTGGCTACAGAGATCATTGCGCTTCATAATGAAGGGAAAGTTGATCTGGAAATTGAACAACTCATTCTCTGTAATGGAAGCATTCATATCGAATATTCACAACTAAGAACCATACAAAAACTATTGCGTAATAAATGGACCGGTCCTTTAGTAGCCAAACTAACCAATTACCCTATCTTCAAGAAAAATATGAGAAACATTTACTTTGATAAATCAAAAGTAAGTGATGAAGAACTTGAAGAAATGTGGAGTGTTTTAAATTACAACCATGGGAAACGAATTGTTCATGAGTTAACGCAATACATTACCGAGCGTTATTTGTATTGGGATCGATGGGTTGGTGCACTCAAAACCACCAAAATACCAACGAAAATCATTTGGGCAAAGAATGATCCGATTGCCATTCCGAAAATTGGAGAACTTCTTGCTTCTGAAATTCCGAATAATGAAATCTATTGGATGGAGAATACTGGTCATTTTTTGATGCTTGAAAACCCAAAAGAATGGTCGAAACTAGTTCTGAAATCTTCATGAAACGATTCAAAAAAATTAGAGGTCATAAAAGAATTTGGCGTGAAATTGACCACTGGTTTGACCGCTGTAAGGATTTAGATCTGGAGTATCTCAAACAAAATCAAAGAGATTATATCAAAGTTTGGGTTCCGCCCTATCAAAATATCAGTATTCTTAACAGTACTTTTGAACCTCCTAAAGGTGAAACCAGAACGAAAATTGTTAACGGGATTTTTACCATCTATGAACGTTGGAAATCTCAGTTAGATACACTGAACGAACCGTACTACTTAAAAGTCTGGTACTATCCACATGATGTTTCGAAAAATCAAGTGGTATGTGCTATCGGAGAAGCCCTACAATTTTATGACAACACCTTCTTCAATCCGAATAAAATGCAGACATTCCCTGAAAATCCGCGGAATTTAAAATGGGAATTGCATCACCAAGAAATTCATGTGAGCGAATATGATCTTGAAGAACCCGAAATGTTCGCTTCAATGGAGGATTACCGAGAACATACCCGATGGGTACAGCGAATCATGCAACATCCTGACGCCAGAATAACCAAGAGTCTCAATTCAGAGAATAAAGAAATTACTTACTATTCTCTTAAAGAATGTGATGTGTGGATTGGCGGTTAACTGCTAATTCAACTCGTTGTTCAAATACTTTGCTTTTCGAGTTCCTTCGTAAAGCTCATATTTTACGAAACGACAATCCAAGCTGGCATTTCTCAAAGGAATTCGTTTGGAAGTTCTCAATCCGACATGCTTTAAGGCCTGAATGTCCGAAGTAATTATCCAGGCTACAGATCCCGAATAGTGATTTTTCAAGGTATCCCCGATGTTTTTGTAAAATTCCTCGGTATTGATAGAAAGGCGCTCCCCATAAGGCGGATTAAACATGATAATGGTGTTTCCAAAAACCTCTTTCTTTGAGTTGAAAAAGTTAACGTGATGAACACCCACAAACTCTTCCAAATTCGCATTGATTAAATTCTGTTTCGCCTTTCTCACAGCAGAAGGTGCTTTGTCAAATCCCATGATCTTGCAATGAAGCGACTTAATTCGTTTTAATAAGGCATCATGAATCGTAAAGAACAATTCCTCATCGTAATCTTTCCAATTTTCAAAAGCGAACTTCTTTCGGTTGATATTGGCCGGAATATTACAGGCAATCATGGCCGCTTCAATCAAAATTGTTCCAGAACCACACATGGGATCTATGAAGTTTTCATCGCCTGTAAATCCAGAGAGTAAAACCATTCCTGCTGCCAACACCTCATTAATAGGCGCAATATTGGTTGCCGTACGATATCCTCTTTTATGCAGCGAATCACCACTGGAATCAATAGAAATGGTCAAATATTCCTTTTGAATATGAATATGGATGCGTACATCTGGATTTTTAATGTCTACATTGGGTCTTTTCGAGTATTTATGCCGGAAATAATCGGCAATCGCATCTTTTGATTTTAAGGAAATGTAATGCGAATTGGTTGTAAAATGTTTCGAATTTACTACGGCATTAATGGCAAAAGTACTATCCACATCCAAATAACGCTCCCATTTGATTCTTTGAATTTGTTGGTACAATTCCTTTTCATCATAAACCCTTGTTTTCTTTAAAGGCTTTAAAATTCGAATCGCAGTACGCAGACTTAAATTGGCTTTGTAAAGAAACCCAAGATCGCCTTCAAAAGAAACATTTCTAATTCCCTCTTTGACATTCTTGGCTCCTAATTGTTGAAGTTCTTGGGAAAGCACTCCTTCCAATCCGAAAAGAGTGGTTGCTACCATGGAAAAGTCTTTGGCCATCGAATTAATTTTGTACAAAAGTACATTATAAAATGCTACAGGCAATCATTTAAATGTTTACTTTTACCTGCTGAAAATGAAAGAAAAAGACTGGTACAAAAATTGGTTCAATACGCCTTATTATCATATTCTGTACAAGGATAGAAATGATGAGGAAGCCGAATTATTCATTCGCAAAATAACGGGTTTCTTAAATCTTCCTACATCCACTCATATTTTAGATCTTCCCTGCGGAAAAGGCAGGCATTCAAAGTTTCTCAATTCTTTGGGATATAAGGTAACTGGAGCTGATTTGTCGGAAAACAGCATTGCATTTGCCAAACAATTTGAAAACGAAAAACTCTCGTTTAAGGTGCATGACATGCGAGTACCATTTGTGAATAATTATGATGTTATAGCAAACCTCTTTACTAGTTTCGGATATTTTGACAACAATCAAAACAAAGCGGTTTTAAAGAATATCAAGAATGCTTTGAATCCGAAGGGATACTTCATTTTTGACTTCTTAAATGCCAAGTACATCAAAGAAAACTTGATTTCGAATGAAATGAAGGTCGTCGATTCGATTCCATTTTATATTGAAAGGAGTATTGCTAATGGAGAAATTGTTAAGAATATCTCTTTTAGAGCGGATGATCAAAACTTTTCATTTTCAGAAGTAGTAAAATACCTAGACTTTACAACGCTAAAGAATATGCTTGAAGAGGTAGGTTTTGAAATTTCCTCTATTTTTGGTGATTATGAATTAAATACTTTTCATGAGGATTCCTCAGAAAGAGTTGTAATAATTGCCCAATGAGTTATATAGTTCTCTTTTTATCAGTTTTTATTGGTGCTGCCTTGGTTTTCTTTTACAAACCAAATGATAAGGCTCTGAGACTCTTGTTGGCGTTTAGTGGCGCTTATCTATTGGCCATTACGATTCTTCATTTATTGCCAGAGGTTTATGAGAATACCAATTCTTTTGAACGAACTGGAGTGTTTATCCTTTTCGGAATTATTTTGCAATTTGTATTGGAGTCCTTTTCAAAGGGTATAGAACATGGGCACAGTCATTTAAAAGGGCAAAAAGGAACTTTTCATCTATTGTTTTTTGGTAGTTTATGTCTTCACGCTTTCTTAGAAGGTATTCCCGTTGAAAACACTGATAGTAGTTTGCTTTGGGCAATTGCAGTTCACAAACTTCCTATTGCCATTGTGTTGACAACGTTTTTCATTCAGAAGGAATTGTCAAAACCAGTCATCATTAGTGCGGTATTTTTGTTTGCTGCCATGAGTCCTTTGGGAACGTTACTAGGAAGTCAAACAGAATTCATGAAGGACTACATGTATGATTTTTCGGCCATTGCGATTGGTATTTTCCTTCACATTTCAACCATTATTCTATTTGAATCTAGTGAAAATCACAAATTCAACATCCGAAAGTTTTTAGTAATTGTATTAGGCTTTGTAATGTCCTTTTTGAGTATGTAGTACTAGTTTGCTACCTCATTAATGAACTTGATTCGCATCAAACGCAATTCTTCGTCGTCATAATCCCCGTCGAATTCGTCCAGAGCATCCTGAATCTTGTCGGTCTCAGCTTCCATGAAATAATCATAGATTTCCTCCACTTGATCCTCATCCAGAATATCTTCAATGGCATAGTTGATATCCAATTTGGTTCCCGAAAAAATAATCTGTTCCATGGCTTTGATCAATTCACCCATTTCAAGTCCTTTGGATTTCGCGATATCTTCAAGGGGAATCTTCTTATCGGTATTTTGAATGATGAAGAGCTTTAATCCGGAGTTGGTTCCTGTTGATTTTACAATCAAGTCGTCGGGTCTCACAATGTCGTTTTCCTCAACATACTTTTCAATCATGCTAACAAATTCCTTTCCGAATTTTCGAGCCTTACCTTCACCAACTCCATGAACCTTGGCCAATTCCTCAATGGTAATTGGATATTTCAATGCCATGTCATCAATAGATGGATCTTGAAAAACAGCAAAAGGCGGAACTCCCTGCTTATCGGCAACTTTTTTTCTTAAGTCTTTGAGTAATTTTACGAGGTTTTCATCTGCAACCGCCGCATTGGATTTGGCGTTTGTTATGATATTATTGTCATCATGGCTATCATACACATGATCTTCGGTCATCATAAAACTCACTGGGTTTGCAATGAACTCCTTGCCCTTTGGGGTGAGTTTCAAAACTCCATATTGCTCTATTTCCTTCTTGATCAAATGCACAACCAATATTTGACGCACAAGGGCCATCCAATAATTGGCATCCTTTTCCTTACCAATTCCGAAAAATGGTTGTAAATGTGTCTTATGAGAGGTCAACAAGGCATTTTCTCTACCAATCAAGGTATTCACAATCTCTTTGGCCTTGTATTTCTGAAGGGTTTTTTCAATGACCATCAGTAGTTTTGCTACATCGTCTTTCGCCTCGTGTTTATTCTTTGGATTTCTAGTATTGTCATCCATATCAGCCCCAACACCATTCACTTCATCGAACTCTTCACCAAAATAATGAAGCAAATATTTACGACGATTCATGGAGGTTTCTGCGTATCCGACAACATCCTGTAAAAGTGCGTGACCAATTTCCTGTTCGGCAACAGGTTTGCTCGCCATGAATTTTTCGAGCTTTTCAATGTCTTTATAAGAATAGAAAGCGAGACAATGCCCTTCTCCATCATCGCGACCTGCTCTACCGGTTTCTTGGTAATAGCTCTCCAGACTCTTCGGAATATCATGATGAATAACAAAACGTACATCAGGTTTATCAATACCCATTCCGAATGCAATGGTTGCAACTACCACGTCACAGTCTTCCATCAAAAACATGTCTTGATGTTTCACTCTGGTTTTGGCATCCAATCCGGCGTGATAAGGAACTGCTTTGATTCCATTTACTTGCAGGATTTGCGCGATCTCTTCTACCTTTTTTCGACTCAAGCAATACACAATTCCAGATTTACCTGGTCTTTGCTTGATAAAGCGAATGATGTCTTTCTCAACTTCTTTGGTTTTTGGACGCACCTCATAAAACAAATTAGGGCGATTAAACGAGGCTTTGAATTTGTTAGCGTCCGTAATCCCCAATGTTTTTAAAATGTCATCTTGAACTTTCTGAGTCGCCGTTGCTGTCAAACAAATGACAGGAACATTATCAATGGCTTTTATAATGTGTTTGAGGTTTCGATACTCCGGACGAAAATCATGTCCCCATTCAGAAATACAATGGGCTTCATCAATAGCTACGAATGAAATTTTCTGTTCTTTTAAGAAGCTTACATATTCTTCCTTAATTAGTGATTCAGGGGCTACGTAAAGGAGTTTTGTGATTCCATTGCTGATATCACTTTTCACCTTGGCTACCTCTGTTTTATTTAAGGAAGAATTTAAAACATGGGCAATACCATTATTCTCAGAAATCCCTCGAATGGCATCAACTTGATTCTTCATTAAAGCAATTAAAGGAGAAACTACAATGGCAGTTCCTTCTTTCATTAAAGCAGGTAACTGATAACAAAGCGATTTACCACCACCCGTTGGCATGATTACAAAAGTGTTTTGACCAGTGACGATGCTGTGAATTACGTCCTTTTGCAGTCCTTTGAAAGAAGTAAAGCCAAAATATTTCTTTAATGGTTGGTATAAATCCATTGATTGAAGTGATCCTTAATTAGTAGTCGAAATCTTTAAACCGATTGTAATCAAATTGGCTAGATGCTATTTTTGTACTAATTTTGTTTTTTCATTTTCTAAGATAAAACTTTTTTTTATTCTGTTAAAATAACGACTGTTGAAAAATCGCAATCTAATCCTTACAAAAGCCAAAGAAACCATTTTAGCAGAAAGCAAAGCCATCGCTAATTTATCAAACCTTGTCGACGACGAATTTGTCAATGCCGTTGAATGTATTTTAAATGCAGACGGACGTGTAGTCGTAACAGGTATTGGGAAGAGTGCCAACATTGCTACAAAAATTGTGGCTACCTTAAATTCGACGGGAACTCCTTCCATTTTTATGCATGCGGCAGATGCCATTCATGGAGATTTAGGAATTATTCAGGATAATGATGTTGTGATCTGTATTTCTAAAAGTGGAAATACACCAGAGATTAAGGTCCTGGTTCCGCTTATCAAAAATAGTGGGAATCACATCATTGCCATCACTGGGAATACAGAATCGTATCTTGGAAAAAATGCAGATTTCACATTGAATAGTTACGTGGAAAAAGAAGCTTGTCCTAACAACCTCGCTCCCACCACTAGTACTACAGCTCAATTGGTCATGGGAGATGCCTTGGCCATCTGTTTATTGGAAATAAAGGGATTCTCATCCAACGATTTTGCCAAATACCATCCAGGTGGTGCCTTAGGAAAACGCTTGTATCTCCGAGTTTCAGATTTGATTAGTAAAAATGAAGTTCCAAAAGTACAGCTCCGTGCATCTGTGGCAGATACCATTGTTGAAATTTCTGAAAAGCGATTGGGAGCTACGGCAGTCCTAAATGATAGCGATAAGATTGTTGGAATTGTTACCGATGGTGATATCCGTAGAATGTTGCGCAAATCATTGGCAATTGATTCCCTTACTGCGGTGGATATCATGAGTAAGGATCCAAAAACAATTACGACTTCAGCCATGGCAATCGATGCATTGGATGTCATGGAGAATAATAACATCACCCAAGTTTTGGTTGTGGATGAACAAAACACCTATGTTGGTGTGGTTCATTTACACGATATTTTAAAAGAAGGTATTTTTTAATGAGCAGCAATGACAAAGAAATGTCCTTCCTTGGACATTTGGAAGAACTTCGGTGGCATCTAATTCGCAGTGCATCAGCAATTTTTATTTTAGCGATTGTCCTATTCATGTTCCAAAAACAAGTTTATGAGGACTTTCTATTGGCGCACCGGAAACCAGATTTTATCACCTATCAGTTGTTCTGTGATTTCTTCCAATTATTTGGGGTTGAAAGTGGATTTTGCAATGTAGAATTCAAAGACAATTTGTTAAGTCTAAAGCCAACTCAGCAATTAATGAATTCCATTTGGACGTCCATGATTTTGGGTGTGGTGGTTAGTTTTCCCTATTTGCTTTGGGAATTATGGCGCTTTATTGCTCCTGGACTGACTGAAAAGGAAATCAAAAAATCAAGAGGATTCATCTTTATTGCCTCTTTCCTATTCTTCTGCGGAATATTATTCAGTTTCTATGTAATTGCACCGATTTCCATTCACTTCTTATACAACTATCAAATTACAGATTTAATTCAAAATAACTTCACTATGGATTCTCATATTGGACTCGTTACCAATATGTTATTGGGTGTTTCTATTTTGTTTGAATTGCCTGTATTGGTGTATTTTTTAACCACGATAGGTTTGATAACACCCGAATTTTTAAAGCGATACCGAAAGCATGCACTGGTATTGGTTTTGATTGTAGCAGCCATCATTACTCCGCCAGACATCGCTAGTCAAATTATAGTAGCCATTCCGATTCTTATCCTATACGAAGCAAGTATCAAAGTATCTCGAATGGTAATTAAAAGACAATTAAAGAATGAGCAATAAAGTACAAGAATTCAATGAGTACCGTTCAAAGATGAACGAGAAAATATTGGCCGACAATAACAAAGTAATCAAGCGTATTTTCAACTTGGATACCAATGCTTACGCAGAGGGTCATCTATCTACAAAAACCAAGGAATTATTGGGATTGGTAGCTTCTGCCGTATTGCGCTGTGATGATTGCATTGCTTATCATTTAGATACCTGTTACAAGAGAGGGGTTACCAAAGAAGAAATGATGGAAACCATGTCTATCGCTACCCTGGTAGGCGGAACTATAGTGATTCCACATCTAAGGAGAGCTCTGGAATTCTGGGAAGCCCTAGAAAATGAATAAAGATTTATCATTTTATTAATAATTCTTTTCCCTAATTTTAGATCGAATTTGAACCACGCAAATGATTTTACGAGCAGAAAATATTGAGAAAATTTACGGAAGCCGAAAGGTGGTAAAAGGAATTTCTCTTCAAGTTGAACAAGGAGAAATTGTAGGTCTTTTAGGACCCAATGGTGCTGGTAAAACAACTTCATTTTACATGATTGTCGGAATGATCAAACCAAATAATGGTAGAATCTTCCTAGATAATGAAGAGATTACGACAGATCCCATGTACCGAAGAGCACAGAAAGGAATTGGGTACCTGGCTCAAGAGGCCTCCGTTTTTAGAAAGCTCTCAGTAGAAGACAATATTTTATCTGTGTTGCAATTCACCAATCTATCAAAGAAAGAACAGCACATGAAATTGGAGTCCTTAATCGAGGAGTTTAATATTGGGCACGTTCGTAAAAACCGAGGTGATTTGTTATCGGGTGGTGAACGAAGAAGAACAGAAATTGCTAGGTGTTTGGCTTCTGACCCTAAATTCATACTTCTTGATGAACCTTTTGCCGGGGTAGATCCTATTGCCGTAGAAGACATTCAGTATATTGTGGCCCATTTGAAAGACAAGAATATTGGTATTTTAATCACCGATCACGATGTTCAGGCAACTCTTGCCATTACTGATAAAACATTCCTTATGTACAACGGCGGTATTTTGAAAGAAGGTACTCCAGAAGAACTAGCTGCCGACCCACTAGTACGTAAGGTATATCTCGGAAAAGACTTTGAGTTGAAGAAGAAAAAGATCTTCCAAAAATAATTACACGCTTTTATTAATCGTTCTTAGCGAAAAGTGACAACCCAATATATAGCACTATAATAATGGGAATGGCGGTATATCTTAACCAGATTAAAAGTACCACCGAACTCAAAATCAATAAATACTTCATAAAATTATCTCTGATAGAAAAATTAGAGAATTTCAACGCCATTAATTTTAAGGGGATGTTCATCAACAAACTGAATACCAAAGTAACCCCAATTAAGAAATAATTGTTTTTTAAAAGACTCAAAACGGTTTCATTGTGAGAGTAGATCTGAATCAAGGGCAAGGATATTACAAACAGACACATTGCTGGCGTAGGTAATCCTGAGAAGCTTTTTGATTGATGAGTATCTAAATTAAAAGTCGCCAATCGATAACAGGCTCCCAAACTCAATAACAATCCCACATAAGGTAAAAATCCAGCGTCATATTCTATTCGGCCCAAAGACACAGTAACATCCTCATCAGAAAGCGTCGGAAGTATGTTTAAATACAATAAGTAATACATGACCAATCCCGGAACAACCCCACTCGTTACCATATCTGCTAGCGAGTCTAATTGTTTTCCAAAATCACCTTGTACACCAAAAATTCGTGCTAAAAAACCATCAAAAAAGTCAAACCCAATTGCAATTACCACAAAAAGGGCAGCTTTTTCAAAATTGTTAAGAACCACATAATTTACAGCTAGAATTCCACAAAATAAATTGGCCAGCGTAAATAAATTCGGAATGATTCTCAGTAAGTTCATCTAACGGGTTTGGTACGAAGATAGCAAATCGATATTTGATTTCTAAAAAACTCTATATTTACCTTCAATTTTCAAATAGCCAAAATGCCTGTTTTAACTGCAGACTTCTTACCTACCATACCGTTTCGAAATGGACATTTCAATACCATGTATCGTCCGTTGTTTATGAAAGACACTATCAGCTATGAAAGAAAACGAATCGAGACTTGGGATGGCGATTTTTTTGATCTTGATTTTTCAATTGTTGGTTCAAAAACACTGGTATTATTGATTCATGGCCTTGAAGGAAGTGCGGAATCTAATTACATGGTTTCTTGTTCAAAGTTTTTCAATGAATTAAAAGTAGATACCGTCTGCTTTAACCTAAGAGGTTGCAGTGGTGAAGACAATCGATTGTTGACTACTTACCACAGTGGTAAAACCGAAGATGTAGAATTTGTCGTAAAACACTTGATTGAAAATTATGACTATGATAACATCCTGATCATTGGCTTCAGCCTAGGTGGAAATATGACGTTGAAATACTTTGGTGAACAAGGCGATAATTTACCTAGTGAAGTTAAAGGAGGCATCGCGGTTTCGGTACCGATTGATTTAGTAACTGCACAGGCTGAAATGAACAAGATTAAAAATAAAATTTACATGGAGGTTTTTCTAAAATCGATCAAAAACAAGGTTTTGGAAAAATCTCATAAGTTTCCTGATTTTCCATTGGATAAAGACAAACTATTTAAGGCTACAAAATTCAAACACATCGAATACTTGTATACAGCCCCAGTATTTGGCTTTAAAAGTCCAGAAGATTATTGGGTTCGTGCGAGTTCCAAACCTTTTTTGTCAGCCATAAAAAGGCCAATTCTATTGATTAATTCAAAGGATGATTCTTTCCTTTCCAAAGAATGTTATCCATTTGATGAAGCCCATGACTCAGATTACTTCTTTTTCGAATCTCCAAATTACGGGGGTCATGTTGGATTCATGTCCTCCTTTAAGCCCCAAGAAAACCTTTGGCTTGAAAATCGATGTGCTCGCTTTTTCCGAGAGAAAGTGAACCTGAAATTCGACTAAACAATATCAGTTAAAAATGATAGTTATTTTAGTAGTATTTAAGATATTTGTTTCATGTTCCATTTTCTGAAAATCAGAGTACTTTTCTTACTTCTTCTTACTTCAGCTTGTTTGAATGCTCAGGTTTTTCGAAACTATTCCAACGAATTTTTAAGTATTGGCGTAGATGCAGCTGCACTAGGCATGAGCAAAGCGGTGGTAGCAACTACCAATAATGTGAATGCCATTTACTGGAATCCAGCCGGATTGGTAGGTATTGAAGATTATCAAGGATCTTTAATGCATGCCTCCTACTTTGCTGGAATTGCCAATTACAATTATGCTGGATTTGCCATGCCCATTGATAGAGAAAGTGCTTTGGGTGTTTCCGTTATTCGATTTGGTGTCGATGATATTCTAAATACCACAGAACTTATCGACAATCAGGGAAATATCGATTTTAATAGAATTAGTTTGTTTTCTGCGGCCGATTATGCTTTGAATGTAGCTTATGCACGAAATCTCATCTTTAAGGATGTGAAATTTGGAGTCAATGCCAAAGTTATTCGCAGAATTATTGGAGATTTTGCATCCTCTTGGGGATTTGGATTTGATATGGGAATTCAATTTGAACGAAATAATTGGCATTTCGGATTAATGGTTCGTGATATCACCACCACCTTTAATTCTTGGAGTATCAACGAAACGGAGTTTGATAAGATTAAAAATGCAATTCCCGGTCAAAACCAAGAATTACCAGAAACTACCGAGGTTACAAAACCAAAGATGCAACTAGGTGTGGCTAAAAAATGGCGTGTAGGTAGATTCTTTAATTTACTATCAGAGGTAGATTTAAACGTGCGTTTTGCCAAAACCAATGATGTTTTTTCAACATCAGCCTTTAGTGTAGATCCCGCAGTGGGATTGCAACTCGATTATGACGATATCGCCTACTTACGATTTGGCGTTGGAAACTTTCAATACCAAACCCAATTCGATTTTTCTTCCGAATTATCGGTACAACCCAATTTCGGAGTCGGCTTCAAATACAGAGGGATTCAAGTCGACTATGCATTAACCAATATTGGAAGTGTTGGCAACGCCTTGTTTTCAAATATATTCTCCATAACCCTTGATTACAGCTTTTATCGATGAAAAAGTTTATAGTACCATTTCTTATTGTTTTTTTCTTCTTTTCTGGGCATAAAACTACGGGACAAGTACAATTATCGGTATACTCAGAAATTAGTATCATCACCACAGATTCTGGGGATAACCTTTATGAAACTTTTGGTCATTCTGCACTGCGATTGAAAGATCCTGTATTGAACTTGGATTTGGTGTATAATTATGGAGTTTTTGATTTTAATGCTCCTAATTTTTATGGGAATTTTGTTCAGGGGCGACTATTATACAAGCTTACCCGATATAATTTTTCTTATTTCCTCAATAGCTATACCAAGCAAAAGCGCTGGATCAAGCAACAAACCCTCAATCTAACGCAACAGGAACGTCAGGCCTTTTTTATGTTTTTGGAAAGAAATGCACAGCCACAAAATGCGGCTTATTTATATGATCCTTTTTTTGACAATTGTGCTTCCAAATTGATTGATATTACTCAAGAAATTTTGAAGGATCAAATTACCTTCCATGTTGAGGATATGGAGAAAGACTTGTCACTTCGTACGTTGATGAACCGAGAAATTCATTGGAATACTTGGGGTAGCTTCGGAATTAATTTGGCGTTGGGCAAGAAGTTGGATCAAAAACGACAACCACTTGAATATCGTTATCTTCCTGATTATACACATGATTTGTTCCAATCGGCAACAATCACTCGAAATGGAACTCAAGAACCATTGGTAAAGAAAGAGACTGTGCTGGCCAGCTTCCCTCCTCTTGAAAAATCTGGCGACCTGATTAGTCCTCTACTAGTGTTCGGATTGATTTTTATCGTCGTTCTTTTCCTAACAATCAAAGCCAAAAAATACACATCCGTATTAAAAATTATTGACTTTTCATTATTACTGATCACAGGTATCGTCGGTTTGGTCATCCTGTACCTCTGGATGTTTACTGATCATTCTACAACTCCAAAGAATTTCAATATCCTTTGGGCTTTTCCATTAAACTTGATCGTAGCCTTTTTATTCACAAAAGAAAAACACCAAAAATGGCTACCCAGTTACTTCAGAGCCTTAAAGAATGCCATGGTCATCCAAATTTTCTTTTGGGTAATGGGTTGGCAAGTTTTTTCATGGGCGCTTATTCCAATACTTTTAACGCTTTCCCTTCGATACAGTTACCTCCAAAAGACAATTTTCTATCCAAATTGAACTGAAATTACGTAAATTTAGGACACAAAATTTCAATCAATGAAAACCCAACTAATCGAGTGTGTACCTAACATTAGTGAAGGTAGAGACGAACAAAAAATCAATGCCATTGCTCAAGCAGCAAGTGCTGTAGAGGGTGTTAAACTGCTAGATATTGATCCCGGAAAAGCAACTAACCGGACGGTAATTACATTTGTTGGAACACCCAAGGCTGTTGTTGAAGCTGCATTTCAATTGATTAAGAAAGCTTCAGAGCTTATTGATATGAGCAAACACAGTGGTGAACACCCTAGATTTGGTGCTACAGATGTTTGTCCCTTAATTCCCATTGCCAATATTAGCATGGAAGAAACTGCCACCTATGCGCATCAACTTGGAGCCCGAGTTGGAGAGGAACTCGGTATTAGTGGTTACTATTATGAAAATGCCGCCACCAGTGAAAATAGAAGAAACCTAGCTACTGTGCGTGCTGGGGAATATGAGGGCCTAAAGGATAAAATGAAAAAGCAAGATTGGAAACCTGATTTTGGTCCGGTTACTTTCAATCAGAAAGTGGTTCAATCTGGAGTAACGGCCATTTCAGCGAGAGATTTTTTAATCGCTTACAATATCAACTTGAACACCACTTCCACAAGAAGAGCCAATGCAATTGCCTTTGATATCCGAGAAGCAGGACGTATCAAGCGAACTGGGAATCCAATTACTGGAAAAAAAGTTTTGGACGAGGAAGGCAATCCTGTCCGTATACCTGGAAAGCTAAAAGCTGTTAAAGGCATTGGGTGGTATATCGAAGAGTATGGAATTGCTCAAATTTCATACAATTTGACCAATATATCTATTACTTCCATGCATCAAGCTTTTGATGCAACTGTCGAAGCTGCAGAAAAACGGGGACTAAGAGTTACGGGATCTGAATTGATTGGATTGGTGCCTCTCAAAGCCATGATAGAGGCTGCAGATTACTTTTTAACCAAGCAACAACGATCTTTAGGAATCAGCGAATCGGAGAAGATCAAAATAGCAGTGAAATCACTTGGATTGGATGATTTGAAACCATTTAACCCAAAAGAACGTATTATCGAATATGTTATGAAAGACAGAACCGAAAAACGCTTGGTAGATCTTTCTATATCTGATTTTGCTGATGAAACAGCTTCGGAATCTATGGCACCTGGAGGTGGAAGTATCTCCGCTTACGTAGGTGCTTTGGGAATCTCATTGGGTACCATGGTTGCCAATCTTTCCGCGCACAAACCTGGATGGGACGACCAATGGGAATATTATTCTGAGTGGGCCGAAAAAGGTCAGTCTTATAAAAACGAATTGATTCAATTGGTTGATGAAGATACTAGAGCTTTTAATGCCATCATCGATGCCTTTCGAATGCCTAAAGGAAATGATCAAGAAATCATAGAACGTAAATTTGCTATTGAACACGCTACCAAAGTGGCAACCAAAGTTCCGTTTAAAATTATGGAAGTAGCCTTTCAATCGATGGAAGTCATGTTGGAAATGGCCGAAAAAGGACTGCAGAATTCGTTGTCTGATGCCGGTGTAGGAGCACTCTGTGCCAGAACTGCTGTTATTGGCGCCTATTTTAATGTTCGTATCAATGCAAAGGATATAAAAGACAAGGCCTTTGTCAGTAAAATATTGAATGAGGCCAAAGATATTTATGATCAGACCTTAGCGTTGGAAGAGAAAATGATACAAATTATTGATTCAAAAATTTAACCCAATTGAAGCAAGAAGAAGTTGAAATCATTCCCTTTGACAGTTCACTTTCCCCATACTTTTATGACCTCAATGTAGCATGGTTGAAAAAGTATTTTTATGTTGAACCTTATGACGAGAAAGTCCTAAGTGATCCCCAATCTTTTATTATCGATAAAGGAGGCTTTGTGTTTTTTGCCAAATTAAAGGATGAAATTGTTGGAGTAGTTTCATTGATCAATCAAGACCGTTTTTTTGAACTCAGCAAAATGGCTGTGGTTCCGAAGCATCATGGTAAAAAAATCGGTCAAAAACTAGTGGAGTTCGCCATTGAATTTGCCCTAGAATCAGGCTGGAACAACCTTATTTTATATTCCAATCGCAAATTGGTTCCGGCCATTACCCTTTATAAAAAACTGGGCTTTAAAGAGGTGGCTCTAGAAAAAGACGTGAACTACGAGCGCGCGGATATTAAAATGGAAATAGTTTTTTGAGGTCTAGAATAGATCAATCGATGGGATACTTAACTTAAAGTGAAATTCTTTTATGGTCAGTTCAAGAAACTCTGAATGGCCAAATCGTAACCTTTCAGACCAAAACCAAACAGAACTCCTTTCGCATTAGCAGCAATATAACTGGTATGACGAAATTCTTCTCTAGAATGTACATTTGAAATGTGTAGCTCTACAACAGGTGTTTCGATGCCTTTTACAGCATCTCCAATTCCGACCGAAGTATGGGTATAAGCACCGGCATTTAAAATGATACCATCATAATCAAATCCTACTTCGTGCAGCTTGTCAATGATTTCTCCTTCAATATTGGATTGATAATAAGAAAGTTCTAAGGAGGGGAATTTGGATTGAAGATCTTCAAAGTATGATTCAAATGTTTTTGACCCATAAATTTCAGGCTCTCTTTTCCCTAAGAGATTCAGATTCGGACCGTTGATAATTATTAGTTTCATTTTCGTAAAATGTAAATATATAGTTTATTTTTAGCTTATGAAATGGCAAACTGCTATTGACGATTATGCTTCTTATTTAAAACTCGAAAGAGGTTTATCAAAAAATACAATTGACAGTTACACAAGAGACCTAGAAAAGCTCATTGATTATCTCACCCAAAATGAAATTCAGGTCACCCCTTTAACTATTTCTAATGAACAAATAAAGGAATTCGTTTATACCATTTCAAAGATGGTTAGTGCTAGAAGCCAAGCAAGAATTATCTCTGGATTGCGGAGTTTTTTTTCGTATTTGGTTTTTGATAATCTTAGGGATACGAATCCCACCGATTTGTTAGAATCGCCCAAAATCGGATTAAAATTACCAGATACTTTGTCCGAGAAAGAAATCAATAGTTTGATTGATTCCATTGATTTATCACATCCTCAAGGGGAACGAAACCGAACCATTTTAGAGACCCTGTATTCTTGTGGATTGCGGGTGAGTGAAGTCATCACACTTCGCATGTCCGATTTATTCTTCGAGGAAGGATTTATCCGAGTAATTGGAAAAGGAAACAAGGAACGGTTTATTCCCATTCATAAAAGGGCTCAGAAACTAATCAAGCTTTACATCGAAACCAATCGGAGGTATATTGAAGCACAAAAAGGATTTGAAGATACTTTGTTTTTAAACAGAAGAGGAAAGGGATTAACCCGACAGATGATTTTCATCATTCTCAAAAATGTTGCAGAAAGTATTGGGTTGCATAAAAAAATAAGTCCGCATACCTTTCGTCACTCTTTCGCTACTCACCTATTAAAAAATGGCGCTGATCTCAGAGCGATTCAACAAATGTTAGGTCACGAGAGTATTACCACAACAGAGGTTTATGTACATTTAGATAGAACCTATCTCAAAGACGTCTTGGAAACGTATCACCCTAGACGGTAAATCTATTTCGCTACGTTTACAACTCTTGTTTCTCGGATAACAGTCACTTTTACTTGACCAGGATAGGTCATGTCGTTCTGAATCTTTTGTGAAATATTGAAAGATAATTCGGCCGCCTTAGCATCGTTTACTTTAGAACTCTCTACCATCACACGAAGTTCTCTACCCGCTTGAATAGCGTAGGCTTTTTGAACTCCTTTGAATCCGAAGGCAATTTCTTCCAAATCTTTCAAACGTTGAATGTATGAATCAAGTACCTGTCTTCTGGCACCTGGACGCGCTCCCGAAATAGCATCACAAACTTGCACAATGGGAGAAATCAAACTCTTCATTTCAATTTCATCGTGGTGTGCACCAATGGCGTTGCATACTTCTGCCTTTTCGCCATACTTTTCTGCCCACTGCATTCCTAAAAGAGCGTGTGGTAATTCACTTTCTGTTTCAGGTACTTTTCCGATATCATGAAGCAACCCAGCTCGTTTAGCAAGCTTTGGATTCAATCCCATTTCTGCAGCCATAATTCCACACAAATTGGCAACTTCTCTCGAGTGCTGTAATAAGTTCTGACCGTAAGAAGAACGATATTTCATTCGTCCAACAATCTTAATAAGTTCTGGATGTAATCCGTGAATACCCAAATCGATCACAGTTCTTTTACCCAATTCCACAATCTCCTGATTGATTTGTTTGGTGGTTTTTTGAACTACTTCCTCAATACGTGCTGGGTGAATTCTTCCGTCAGTAACTAATTTATGCATCGATAATCGAGCAATTTCGCGACGTACAGGGTCAAAACAGGAAAGAATGATGGCTTCTGGTGTATCATCCACAATAATTTCGACACCCGTTGCCGATTCCAAGGCTCTAATATTTCGTCCTTCACGACCGATAATTCGACCTTTTACATCATCAGAATCAAGATTGAAAACAGATACACAGTTTTCAATAGCCTGTTCTACACCCACTCTTTGAATGGCTCCAAGAATTACTTTTCGAGCTTCTTGATCTGCAGTCAATTTGGCCTCTTCAATAGAAGTTTGCACAAAGGCCATAGCCTCAGTTCTGGCTTCATCTTTCAAAGACGCTACCAATTCTTTCTTGGCTTCGTCTGCCGAGAAGCCAGAGATTTGTTCTAGTAGATCTACATGTCTCTGATGTAGTTTCTCAACTTCGCTCTCTTTTTTCTCGAGGCGTTCAATTTTATTATTGTATTCGTTTGATTTCTGCTCTAACGAACGATTAAGCTTTTTGCTTTTGTCCAATTCAGAAGCGATCTTTGATTCTCGCTCTCTGATTCTTTTTTCGACTTCAGAGATTTTCTTTTCTCGTCCTAAGATGAACTTTTCATGCTCAGCCTTTAGCTCAATGAACTTCTCTTTCGCCTGTAAAATTTTATCTTTTTTGATTGATTCGGCATCAATCTTTGCTTCTTTTAATAAGGCCTCTGCTTCTTTTTTGGTTTCGCTAAGAATCTTCTTGCCTTTCGACTTTTCGATACTTTTTAAGATAACAAATCCTATAATTGCGCCTATTGCTACTCCGAGTAAGATAGGCATTAGTAATCCTTCCATATGATAATTAGTGGTATAAAAAAAGCCTACATCAGTCTGGTTTTTATAAACTCCATTATATCAGGTTTAGGACTAACTAGTTGATCAAGTATCCGCGGAAACTAACAAGTAGAATGCGGCACGCCATAGCAACTACGACTCATCCTTTATAATAGATTAGTGTTGAGTTTATCAAACAATTTACTAATGTAGGCAGTATTATGTTTTTATTTTAAAGAACTTATTGTAACTGTTTATCAACCATTTCGGTCAATAAGTTAATTTTATCAAGAACGTCTTTTTTCGTGGATTGCTTTTGTAATGTTCCTATCTCGAGTTTCGAAGCAAATTGCAAGGCACACATGGCCAACACATCTTGCTTGTCACTTACTGCATAGTTTTGTTCAAACAATGCAATTAGCTTGTTGATTGACTTCGCAGCCTTTCGCATCCCTTCCTCCTCTTTGGTCGAGGAAACACTCAAAGGGTAATTTCGACCCGCGATGACAACATTAATTTTAAGTTTTTCCACAAGTAAAGAACTTTATTCTTGTAATTGAACGATGCACTTATCGATTTCTCTAATTAAGGCATTCAATTTCAATTTGGTATTTTTTGTTTCTGTACTACTGCCTTCGATAGTTTTGGCAATCTTCAGCAAATCATACTCTTTTTTCTGATCTACCATGGCTTGCTTATGTTCTAAAACTTCTTTCTGCAAAACAGACACATTTTGAAGCAATATCTCATTTTCCTTTTTTAAAAATTCATAGTTTGAAAGTAAAACGTCGATTTTATTTTCTAACTTTTCAATGGCTTCAAGAAGGTTATCCATACTTGCAATGTCTAGAAAAACTATCTATACAAATATAATATTCTCTTTTAACAAAAGCAATTTTGGGTCTCACTTTAATTGAATAATTTTGAATAGAAAGCCCTATTTTCGCTTCGTTATTACATTTAAAATAAATAATTGCAATTGAAATTAACAATCTATCTATTTCTGCTATTTTCCTTTGTATCTACCCTAGGCCAGCGAAAAGACTATCCCAAAGATTATTTTCGAAGTCCCTTAGACATTCCGCTAATCCTATCTGGAACATTTGGTGAGCTACGCAGCAATCATTTTCATTCTGGATTGGATATCAAAACCCAAGGTCGGCAAGGATTACCCATTTACGCCATTGCCGATGGTTATGTTTCTCGTATCAAAGTTTCTCAATATGGGTTTGGGAAAGCGCTCTACATCACTCACCCAAACGGTTATACTTCGGTATACGCTCATCTTCAAAAGTATGCAGATACCATTCAGAAGTATGTCAAGCATATTCAATACAAAAAGGAAAGCTATTACACTGGGAACTTATTTTTTAAGGAAGATAAATTTCCGGTTAAAAATGGTGAAATCGTCGCTTACTCTGGAGATACAGGAGGTTCTGGTGGTCCTCACCTGCACTTTGAAATAAGAGATACCAAAACAGAGAAAGTTATCAATCCGTTGCATTTTGGGTACAAAGTGCTCGACAATCGAAATCCGACCATTCAAGCTATAAAGGCCTACCCCTTATCCAATTACGCCCAAATTAATGGCCAGAAAAGGGATTTTCAAATTACCGTAAAGCCAATCGCAAAAGGGAAATACGTAACTTCCAGAATCACGGCGAATGGATCTATTGGATTCGGAATCAGTACTTTCGATCGGTTAAATTTTGCACCTAATAAAAACGGGGTATACAGTATCGAAATGTTAGTCAATGGTAAATCGGTGTATTATTTCGACGTGGAAACCTTTGCGTTTTCTGAAAGTAAGTTCATCAATTTGCATATAGACTACAAACATTTCCAAAGGTACAGACGTCGATACCAAAAAACGTTTAAGGAAAATGCCAATCGACTAAGCCTTTACGAAAAACTCATGAATAAAGGAGTCATCGAAGTTAAAAACGGGATGAGTTATACCGTTAAAATCATTGTGAAGGACTTTCAAGGGAATTCAAGTGAAGTATCGATTCCGGTGCAAGGGGTCAATTCGGTTCCACTTTTTGTCAAACCTATTGATTCTACCGCTTTCTTCATCGACAAGTCGAAATTCCATAGCTTAAAAGAACAAAATGTGACCGTAGCTTTTCCGAAAAACACCTTTTATAAAAATCAATATTTGGATTTTTCGGTGGAAAACAAAGTAGCTAAAATCCATACACCTACGGTACCCTTAGACAAGAACTATACGATTCGATTTAATATTACAAATCACCCTGAGGAGGATAAAGAGTATCTCTACATTGCCAATTTAGAGAATTCTAGATATCCAAGATACCAATCAACCAAGCGTCGAGACTCGGTTCTATATACCACAACTAAAACTTTAGGTAAATATGGTTTGCGTATTGATAAAGAGCCTCCTAAAGTTCGTTTATTATATTTCAAAGACCAACAATGGATTACGAAATTCAAAACCTTAAAAGTTCGAATTTCAGATCGTCATTCCGGAATTAAAAACTACCGCGCAACCATTGACGGGAAATGGATTTTGATGGAATTCAATCATAAAAGAGGAATTTTGACTTATAATTTTAATGATAAAAAGTTGGAAGGGACGAAACATATCTTTAAAATTGTAGTATCAGACAATGTTGGAAATACGAAAGAACTTTCAGCTACGTTTTTTAAAAAGTAAAACTTCCAATTTTGGGCAAACACATTCTTCTATTCCTTTTTGTATTTCCAATCGCTATTTACAGTCAGGATTTCACCTATATCAAAGGATATGTAAAAGACTCCAAAAACAAACCTATAGAAAATGTCTCTGTTAAATATGGCGACAAGGGTACTTCTTCAGCAAAGAATGGGTTTTATCAAATTCGTGTTCCTCTTGATCAAAAAATCACTTTAGTTTTTACCCATATTGCTCATAAAACACTTACGAAAGAGTTTTTTATCCAACGCAGAACAGTGGTGCGTTACTCACCTAAAATGACCCTGAAAACTGAAGAATTAGACGAAATTGTGATCAAAGATCAAACTGATAGCGCTACCGGGATTACTAAAATTGATGTGGGCAAAGCAAAAAACATTGTCGGACCCAATTCTGGAATTGAAAATGTATTGATGACCTTGCCTGGCGTCAGCAATAATAATGAGCTAAGTACGCAGTACAACGTACGTGGTGGAAATTTTGACGAGAACTTGGTCTATGTCAACGGAATTCAGGTATACCGGCCATTTTTAATTCGCTCTGGGCAGCAAGAAGGATTGAGCTTTATCAATACGAACATGGTGCAGAACATTAATTTTTCTGCTGGTGGATTTCAAGCAAAGTATGGAGATCGACTGTCCTCTGTATTAGATATTACCTACAGAAGACCAACCGAAGAAAGCATTGCTGTAGAAGCCAGTTTTCTCGGCGGAAGCTTTACGTATGAAAATCAATTTTTAGATAAGAAACTGAACGTTATTACCGGAGCACGCTATCGAGACAACAGCCTTTTTGTGAATCGCAAGCAGATTGAAACCAATTTCAGACCTATTTTTTCGGATATCCAGTCCTTTGTATCGTACGATTTGTCCGACAAGGTAACGCTGAATTTTCTGGGAAATTTTTCGGTAAACAACTATAACTACCAACCACTTACTAGACGAACCAGATTCGGAACAGTTGCCGATCCATTAGAATTGGTGGTTTTTTACCAAGGACAGGAAAAAGATAGTTACCTCACGTTATTTGGTGCTTTGTCTACCCAAATTGAAGTCAATGAGAATCTAGATATAACTGCCACAGTTTCCAGATACAATACCCAGGAAGAAGAACATTTTGACATTGCGGCTTCCTATGCCTTAGGAGAAGTTGACACAAATGTAGGTTCTCAGAATTTTGGAGAGGTCGAATTTGCACAAGGCATCGGCTCACAAATCAATCATGCGAGAAACGATTTGGATGCATTGATTACCAATGCAGAAGTAAGAGCAACCCTTAAGAAGGATCAGGTTCAATGGAATTTTGGAGCCAAATTTCAAAAAGAAAGTATCAAAGACCGCATTCGGGAATGGGAGGTTATCGACTCGCTTGGATTCGCTATCCGTCCTCCAGGTCACTCAATGAACAATCAGCCTTACCAACCTTTTGAAGGCGAAATTGTTCCATTTCAAAATATTAGAACCGAAAACAATGTCGAAATCAATCGATTTACGGCCTTTACACAATACAATCAAAGGACCTTTTGGGGTAACCATGAAGTATGGTACAATCTTGGTGTTCGAGCTCATTTTTGGAATATTACTGGAAACTCAACGAGTTCAACAGGTAAGGTCATTGTAAGTCCAAGACTTCAATTTGCCATTAAACCGGATTGGGAAAAAGACATGTTATTTCGCTTGTCGGGCGGACTCTATGCGCAACCCCCCTCCTACAGAGAGCTCAGAGATTTTAATGGAAATGTAAATGTGAATGTAGATGCCCAGGAATCGATTCATATTGTTGGTGGTATGGACTACAGCTTCCAAATGTGGGATCGACCTTTTAAATTGACTTCAGAGGTGTATTATAAGGCACTTTCCAATATCAATGCTTATTCAGTAGATAATATAAGAATTCGGTATCAAGCCAATAACAATACCGAGGGTTATGCCTATGGATTGGATTTGCGTTTGAATGGGGAGTTTGTTCCTGGAAGCGAAAGCTGGGTGAGTTTGGGCTATTTGAAAACAGAAGAGAACCAAAACAATCGTGGCTATATTGCACGACCTACCGATCAACGTCTAAAATTCGCCATACTTTTTCAAGACTATGTGCCGAATCTACCGGATTTAAAAGCTTATTTGAATTTGGTTTATAACACAGGAGTTCCAGGTGGTGCACCAGCTTATTCTGATGTGTATCAATTTCAAGATCGATTGAGAGATTACCGTAGAGCAGATTTGGGTGTTTCTTATGTATTTGTAGATGCCAACAAACAATTCCAATCAGGGTGGCTTTCTCAATTCAAAGAATTAACCGCAGGAATTGAACTTTTCAACATGTTTGATATTCAAAATGCCATCACAAATACTTGGGTGCGCGATGTATACTCAAAGAGGCAATATGGTATTCCTAACTTCATGACCAGCAGGGTTTTGAATTTCAAAATGAACATGCGCTTCTAACAAAAAAGGGAACATCAATTTTGATATTCCCTTCGAATTCTATTTTACAAAGCTGACTAGTTTAAGATCTGAGCGGCATGTGCTTTGGTTTTAACTTTGGCAATCACTTCTTCAATCACTCCATTTTCGCCGATGATAAAAGTAGTTCTGTGGATTCCATCGTATTCTTTGCCCATAAATTTCTTAGGTCCCCATACACCAAATGCGTTGATGACTACTTTGTCCTCATCCGCTAATAAAGGAAATGGTAACTCATATTTATTTTTAAAATTCTGCTGGCGTTTTGCTGAGTCAGCACTTACCCCTAACACATCATAACCTTTGGCTAAAAATGTTTGGTAATTGTCCCTAAGGTCACAAGCTTCTGCTGTGCAGCCTGGTGTGCTTGCCTTGGGATAGAAAAATAAAACCAATTTTTTACCTAAATAATCCTGCAAACGAATGGTATTTCCATGTTGATCTTTTGCTTCGAAGTTTGGAGCCTGATCTCCCTTTTTTAATGATGTCATTTTTGTTTATTTAGAGTTTAGTAGTGTTAAACAAAAATACGACTATTCAGAAAAGTATTCATTATTTTTGATACGAAATTCAAGCCATGACCAAACAACAGAAAGTACAGTTTGTTATAGACAAACTCCAAGAATTATATCCTGAAATCCCAGTCCCTTTAGATCATAAAGATCCGTATACCCTATTGGTCGCTGTTCTCTTATCGGCACAATGCACGGATGTCCGAGTGAACCAGATTACGCCCATTCTTTTTGCCAAAGCCGACAATCCGTTTGATATGGTAAAGATGACCGTTGAAGAAATTAAAGAAATTATAAGGCCTTGTGGACTTTCCCCAATGAAAAGTAAGGGAATTTACGGTTTGTCTAAAATTATTATCGAAGAACATAATGGCGAAGTACCTCAAAGTTTTGAAGCCCTGGAAAAACTACCTGCTGTTGGTCATAAAACGGCAAGTGTGGTAATGAGTCAGGCTTTTGGAGTTCCAGCATTTCCGGTTGACACCCATATTCATCGATTGATGTATCGATGGAACTTATCCAATGGCAAAAGCGTAGCCCAAACAGAAAAAGATGCCAAACGCCTATTTCCGAGAGAATTATGGAACGATTTGCATTTACAAATCATATGGTATGGTAGAGAGTATTCCCCTGCAAGAGGTTGGGATTTAGAAAAAGATATCATTACACAAACCGTAGGAAGAAAATCGGTAATTAATAAATATTACCGTAAAATAAAGTCCTAAAAAAAAAAGCCTCAACCCTGTTGAGACTTTTTCCACTCTTAATTCAAATTCAATTCAATGAAACTTTTTGACTTGGTTTTTACAATGGTTAGCGACTTGGAAAAATTGATCAAAAATTGAACTGTTTCTTTTTTAGGTTGCATCCTTAAATCGGATGACTTTTTTGAGTAAAGTTGCATCATATAGAACTATTTAAATCGTTGTATTTAAACTAGTAACGATGAAACTTTTCTTTTATTGTTAATTCACTAATACAATATTGTGTTTTTCTATTAATTTTCTCAAATTGATCAATGCGTAACGCATACGACCTAAAGCTGTATTGATGCTCACACCCGTATTTTCACTAATCTCTTTAAAACTCATATTTTTATAAATCCGCATTACGAGAACTTCTTTTTGTTCTTCTGGTAATTCTTTCACCAATTCCTTCACGTCATTCAGAATTTGATCTTTAATCAATTGATTTTCAGCATTTAGACTATCATCTCCTAGCACGGAGAAAATATCAAAGTCACCTGTATTGTTAAAGGTGGGCATTCGATTTGACTTTCTAAAATGATCAATAATTAAGTTGTGTGTAATACGCATTACCCACGGTAGGAACTTACCTTCTTCATTATAACTACCTCTTTTGAGCGTGCGAATTACTTTTATGAAAGTATCTTGAAAAATATCTTCAGTAATGTCTCTGTTTTGGACTTTACTAAAAATAAAACTGTACAATTTATGTTGGTGTCTTTTAATAAGAATTTCTAGACAAGCTTCATCACCATTGATGTAACTTTTGACTAGGGAACCGTCTGAAATTTTCTTGCTCTGCATATTAAAATTACTTTAAGAGAGATTAGCATCTCCCGTTTTTTCTAACTATTTGTTATTAAAGTAATTTTTTAAATACGCTCTAATTGTGTGGTTATCAGTTACAAATATGAAAGATTTTTTCTTAGAAAGCAAATCTTTTTCTGTAGAATGATGAATTAACCTTTACTGTCGTTGAAAATAGTCGTATTTTTAAAGCTTAATTTTTTGAGGATGATTGTAGAGGATATTTCGACTTTAGACCCAAAGGAATATATTATCATAAAAGGCGCTAAACTGCATAATTTAAAGGATGTTAGTGTTGCCTTTCCAAGGAATAAGTTCATAGTAATTACGGGACTTTCGGGATCTGGTAAGTCCTCTTTAGCCTTTGATACTTTATACGCCGAAGGACAAAGACGGTACGTTGAAAGCTTGTCCTCCTACGCCCGTCAATTTTTGGGAAAGTTGAATAAACCCAAGGTTGATTATATCAAAGGCATCGCTCCTGCTATCGCCATTGAACAAAAAGTAAATTCTACAAATCCTAGATCTACTGTTGGTACCTCTACCGAGATTTACGATTACTTAAAATTATTGTTTGCCAGAATTGGAAAGACCTACTCTCCTATTTCTGGAAACCTTGTTAAGAAAGATCGAGTTAGTGACGTCATTAATTTCATCAATACCATAGAGGAAGAAACCAAACTATTGCTGCTAGCTCCTATTTCCTTTTCAGCCGACAAATCAATTGAAACACGAATCAAGGTTTTACAACAACAAGGTTATGCTCGTTTGAAATGGAATGATAAAGTGTATCGTCTTGAAGCCTTTCCTATTGACGATTATGACGGCAAACCTGTATTTCTTGTAGTCGACAGAATTGTCAATCGGTGGGATGAAGATTCTTTAAATCGATTGGCTGATGCCGTACAAACTGCTTTTTTTGAAGGAAAAGGTGTTTGTTTCATAGAAAACTTAGCCTCAAAAGATGTAAAAGAGTTCAATAACAAATTTGAATTGGACGGAATGACCTTTCTTGAACCCAATACGCATTTGTTTAGCTTTAATAATCCTTATGGGGCTTGTCCAAAATGCGAAGGTTATGGTAATGTGATCGGAATCGATGAAGATTTGGTCATTCCAAATACTGGCCTCTCTATTTATGACGATGCTATTTTCCCATACCGAACAGCATCCTATAAGCACTATCGAGATGATTTGATCAATAAAGCCTATGAATACGACATCCCGATTCACAAACCTTGGTTTGAATTAACGGCCGAGCAAAAGGAATTGGTTTGGAATGGCACCAAAGGTTTTAAAGGAATCAATCATTTCTTCAAGGCTTTGGAAGAAAAAAGCTATAAGATTCAGAATAGGGTCATGTTATCGCGATACCGCGGAAAAACCAAATGTGATCTTTGTAACGGAAAGCGACTGCGAAAAGAAGCTGATTATGTCAAAATTGCTGGTAAGTCCATTTCAGATTTGATTACCCTTCCTTTGGACGAATTGCAAGATTTTTTTAAGAATTTGCAACTCGATTCTTTTGACACGACAATCGCTGAGCGTCTATTAAAAGAGATTTCAAGCAGGTTGCAGTTTCTAATTGATGTAGGATTGAGTTATTTAACTCTTAATAGAACTTCAAATACCTTATCAGGAGGAGAAAGCCAGCGAATCAATTTAGCAACCTCTTTGGGAAGCTCTCTTGTAGGATCTATGTACATTTTGGATGAGCCGAGTATCGGCCTCCATCCAAAGGACACAGAACGACTGATAAAAGTACTCGAAAGGTTACGCGATTTAGGAAATACCGTAATTGTGGTAGAACATGACGAGGAAATAATGAAAGCGGCAGACTACGTAGTAGATATTGGGCCCGAAGCAGGATCTTTAGGAGGAGAAATCGTAGCTAAGGGAACCTTCCAGGACATGCTCAATAGTAGTTCTCTTACTGCAAAGTACCTAAATGAAGAACTACAGATTGAAGTCCCCAAGCAAAGAAGGGATAAGAAAAATAAAATCGAAATTCTTGGAGCAAGGGAACACAACCTTAAAAATATAGATGTCTCCTTCCCTCTTGAATCCTTAACTGTGGTAACAGGAGTTTCTGGTTCAGGGAAAAGTACCCTGGTTAAAAAGATATTATACCCTGCTCTTCAAAAGGAATTAAATGGATATGGAGAAAAGATTGGACAACATACCAAAGTAACTGGAGCAATCAACAACATAGGTACAGTAGAATTTGTAGATCAAAATCCTATTGGAAGATCTTCACGCTCCAATCCAGTGACCTATATTAAGGCTTACGATGAGATTAGAGCCTTATTTGCCGGACAAAAGCTTGCGAAAGTAAGAAACTACAAGCCAAAGCATTTTTCCTTTAATGTAGACGGCGGTAGATGCGAAGTATGTAAAGGTGAAGGTGAAGTCACCATTGAAATGCAATTCATGGCCGATGTGCACTTAGAGTGTGAAACATGCAAAGGAAAACGGTTCAAGAAAGAAGTGCTTGAAGTAACCTTTGCAGGAAAAACCATTGATGACATATTGAATCTAACAGTTGATGAGGCCATTATCTTCTTCCAGGAAAACCTAGAACATAAAATTGTACAGAAACTCCAACCTTTATTTGATGTTGGTTTGGGATATGTACAATTGGGGCAATCCTCCTCTACTTTATCAGGTGGTGAAGCCCAAAGAATTAAATTAGCTTCCTTTCTAGTAAAAGGTAATACGAAAGAAAAAGGGATGTTCATTTTTGACGAGCCAACAACCGGACTTCATTTTCATGATATCAAAAAACTGGTAAAAAGTTTTAACGCATTAATTGAAAAAGGGCATTCCATTATAGTAATCGAACATAACTTGGATCTAATTAAGTGTGCAGATTATTTAATTGACTTAGGACTTACTGGCGGTAAACATGGTGGACAACTTCTATTTCAGGGCAAACCCGAGGACATTCGCAATCATAAAGAATCTTATACGGCACAATACTTAGCTGAAAAACTATAGTTGCATCCTTTATTCATTAGGACGAAATTCTCTAGGAAAACAATCAATTTATTCTTTTTAATCAATGTGGTGAGATGCCTTAATTTAGGTTTACCACAAATAATAATCGTCTTATGTGGTATTTATACATAAGATTTTAACCACAAATTATAATTTCTTAAATCAACTATTATATCGCTGTATTTCAGTATTTTAAATAAAATTAGTTGCTCTTAAACTCATCCAAAACAGTATAATCTGAACAATAAAAATGTATTTTTTTTGGAATAATTCTTGTTTTGTAGTAAATAAATACTACATTTGTGTATCCTTTTGAAAGAAAGGTAGACGATAAAGCCCCTGCTTTATGACATAATTGGATAATTTCATATGTACCCCTAACATATTTAGTTATAAATAAAAGGAATCCCCTAACCAATCAATGCTCACCCCCTAATTCAATTTGTGAGCCCTAACTTATAAGTTGAAGAGTATTGATAAAAGCGTGAATGCAGCTCCCCTAAAGCTGCTTGAATATTGAAGATTTGGAGAAGGAGTTAATTTAAAAAACCCCTAATAGTAAGCTAAAACTTAATTCTCTAAAATCCCCCTAAACTCTTTCGTAATCTAGTATTAACCTAAGTCTTCAATATTCAATTCACGCTTTTTTTTATTTTTTTAATTTAAATTCTTGTTTTGTGGTATTTTTTTACTACGTTTGTGTACTCATAATTAAGTAATGAATCAACACGATAAAGCAAGAGCCGATAGAGTCATTCAAGTTTACAAGGACTCTAACCTAAATCAGAAAAAGTTTTCTGAATTAATCGGTGTATCGCAACAGTTGATCAGTGCTATCATTAATTACACGAAACGACCTAATGAATCCATCTTATTTGGAATCATAGACAATATAGATACTGTAGATCCCCTATGGCTAATTACTGGGAAGAGAATTGAATCCCTAGTAAAAGAACAAAATAACGTCCCCTTAAATTCAAATGAACAATCCCCTATTGAGTTTTATTTGAATGACGTTGTTAAAGAGCGCATCGATAGATTGGCCGATAAGATTTTGCGAAAAAGATTGTCGGAGTTAATCTTGGAAAAAATATCAAGTATTGAAGAAATGGTTGGAGAGTTGAATGACAAAGCCCCTAAGAAGTAAGCTTAACAAATTCCCCCACCCTCTCTGCTACTTGGAAAGTAGAATACTGAATTTTCAATATTTGATTGGCGCTCTTATTAAAATAGAAGATTATATCCCCCAATAATCTTAGTTTGAATAAGTGTTATAAAAAAAGCAACTCTTTCGAGTTGCTTTTTTTTTTGGGTGAAAGACCGGGTTCGAACCGGCGACCTCTGGAACCACAATCCAGCGCTCTAACCAGCTGAGCTACAATCACCATTTCTTAGCGGATGCAAATATAATTTATTTTCTATTTCCAAAAAATAAATACTTCTATTTTAATTGATTCAAATGATCTACAACCAATGCCTGAGTAGAGGTAAATCCTTCTGCATAATCAACACCTGCAACTCTTCCATAATCTCTAGATCGGTATACCACACTATCTAAAAAATTCTTTGAAGAAATTGGTGTTTCAGGTTCTTTGCTATTCGGATCAAAAAACTGAGATTTATAGGCGTGTATCGAAGCGACCTTTTGATCCATAAATCCAGTTACATCTACGTAAAAATCTGGCTCAAGTGGTTGCCATTGAATGTAATGGAAGACTCTTTTCGGACGCCAAGCGTCCTGTGCCTCTCCTTCATTTGAAGTTTCAATCTTCCGCAATCCACTTAAAAAACAAGCATCAGCAACCAATTTTGCCCCTTTACCATGATCAATATGTCGGTCTTGAATCGCATTACATAACACCACTTCAGGTTTGAATTTTCGGATCATTCGAATAATTTCCATTTGATGTGCTTCATCATTCCGAAAAAAACCATCTCTAAACCCCAAGTTTTCTCGAACACTCACTCCCAAGATTTTAGCAGCATCACTTGCTTCTTGATCTCTAATTTCTGGAGTACCTCTTGTTCCCAACTCTCCCCTCGTCAAATCTACAATTCCCACTTTTTTACCCAAAGAAACTTCTTTGGCAATAGTTCCACTGCATCCCAATTCCACATCATCTGGATGGGCGCCGAAGGCTAAAATGTCTAGTTTCATAAAAGAATTTCGAATATTTTAAGATTTCTCCATTGATTCATTCAATGAATAATTCAAAGATACTTAAAGTTTACTTCAAAGTTTAGCACCTATTTCGTTTTCGTATTTTGAGGATGGAAACAATCTTATTAAATTCCCATGATATTCATAAAAATGACCAAATACACAAAAGGATGATATTAGTCATACTTCTACGTTTTCTTCGTATTTATGTTTACATCTTAATAAAATAATGCAATGACCATTACCCTTATCATTCTCTCAATTACCATTCTATTATTCGTTTGGGGAAAATATTCTGCTGATGCAATTGCATTGGTATCCATGCTGAGCTTATTTTTATTCGGAATTCTCGATTTATCCGAAACCTTAAGTGGATTCAGCAATCCGACCATTATCATGATTGCCGCACTATTTATTATAGGTGAAGGATTGTCCCATACAGGATGGACCGCTCTGGCGACCACCAAACTCTTAAAGTACACGAAAAATTCTAAGGTCAAACTCTTGATGTATATGATGTTTGGAGCTGGCGCCTTATCGGGATTTGTTAGTAATACCGGAACTGTTGCTACCCTTCTCCCCGCTACCATTGCATCTTCTTGGAGTATTGGAACCATGCCTTCCAAAATTTTAATTCCGGTTGCTTTTGGATCCAATACTGGAGGATTGCTAACCTTAACAGGGACGCCACCTAATATTATTGTGAACAATGCCTTGATAGAAACTGGGGTTCAAGGATTTTCATTTTTTGAATTTGGGTTGATTGGATTGCCCCTATTAATCATTGGTGTATTGTACTTCCGATATATTGGTTTCAAACTACTACCAAATAACCCAACAAATAACAAGCCCATTAATATTGATGATACCTTATACGAATGGATTGAGGATTACAAGATTAATGATGATTACTATCAGTTGCGCATTCGTTCCATTTCACCGTTGATCAATACCAAAATTAAAGATTGGGATTTGGAAAATAAGTTCAAGGTCTCTATCATCCGTTTGAAACGAAGGCATCCCAAGCCATTCAAGGGAATTCGGGAGTTTACGGAAATTCCAGATGCCGACACCGAATTAAAATATCATGATATCATAACAGTTAAAGGAGATACCTATGATATTAACCGTTTGATGATCAACTTTCGATTGGGACTTTTGCCGAAAGAGACAGCGAAGGAAGAACTAAGAAACAACTTGATCAATCAAGAGGTAGGAATGTCTCAAATTATCATCACCCCGAATTCAAGATTGGTAGGTCGAAGAATTAAATTGAAAGAATACTTTGCTCGATATCGCACACAATTGATGGCTGCATCACGACACTCCAAGCCTTATTTGGAGGATGAAATCCGAGTGGAGCCCGGTGATAGCTTCATTATTCGCGGAAAATGGGAGTCTATAGAAATTATTAACGATCAGCACGAAAATATGGTCGTTGCAGGTAGGCCTGAAGAAATGTTGAAGAATGTCGATTCCTTAACCTACAAATCATTTATTGCCCTCGGCGCTCTACTTTTGATGATTGCCCTTTTGATATTCAACACTGTTCCTGGTGCTATTGCGGCCCTACTTTCGGCGGGAATAGTCTTATTCACAGGATGTATTCCATTTAATAAAGCTTACAAAACCATTAGCTGGACTAGCGTTGTTATGATTGCAGCCATGATTCCAATGGGACTTGCCATTCAGAAAACCGGAGCTGCAAAATTAATTACGGAAGCCATCATTGAAGTCGTTGGAAAAAACAATCCTATTTTTCTATTGGCAGGAATATTTATCATCACCACTACTTTTAGTCAATTTATCAATAATTCAGCAACTGCGGTTTTGATGGCACCTATTGCGATTTTAACGGCAAACGGATTGGGTATTTCTGCCGAGCCTTTATTGATAGCCATTGCAATCAGTGCATCCACGGCTTTTTTAACTCCAGTTGGAACAACCACCAATGCCATGGTTCTTGCTGCTGGAGGGTATAAGTTTATGGATTATATGAAAGTAGGCTTGCCATTATTATTATTGTTCTTAACTACTACCTTATTATTGGTTCCAATCATCTGGCCTTTTTAAAAACCACCTTTTTTAAGGGAAAATCTCTTCTAATAAAATGGTGATTCTTTAAGGAATAACCCATTTAGTCATATTCTTTTCAAACGAATAGGATTTCGTTTTTAATTTTTAGTGCTCTCTGAATCAATTTATTAGAACTTCAATAATTCTCAATATTGGTGTGGGAGTATGATAAATGTCATAGAAATATCCTAGTAAGTGGACTAAGTTTATAGTGTTGTTATACAACCAATTTTAAACAATGAATATCCAAAAATTATTATTATGAGTACAGTTATGATAGACAAACATCACGATTTGACAGCTTACGGACTGAAAGACGTTACAGCTCATTGGAACTTATCTCCAGAAGAGTTGCAACGTATCACAGTAGAAAAAGGATTAGGTAAAGAAACGGCAAATGGCACATTAGCTATTAATACAGGAAAATTTACTGGTAGATCACCACAAGATAGATTCTTAGTTTATGATGACTATACTAAGGATATCGTTTGGTGGGGAAAAACCAACAAAGGGATCTCTCCTGAGAATTTTGATTTCTTACAATCTGAGATTGAAAAGTACTTAAGCGGGAAAGAAATATTTGTTCGCGACGGATTCGTATGTTCTGATCCAAAATACAGAATGGGCATTAGAACTGTAACAGAATATCCATGGTCTAACATGTTTATTTACAATATGTTCCTAAGACCAACTGAACAAGAACTTGAAGTATTTGAAGAAGACTGGTTGATCCTTTGTGCACCTGGATACGAGTGTCCAGAACCTAAAAAATATGGATTGCGACAAGGAAACTTTTCGATATTGAATTTTACCAAAAAAATTGCATTAGTGGGTGGTTCTGCCTATACTGGAGAAATGAAGAAGGGTATATTCTCTGCCCTTAATTTAATTCTTCCTACGGATAGAAATGTGCTCCCTATGCACTGTTCTGCGAATGTTGGTGAAGACGGAGATACCGCTATATTCTTCGGATTATCAGGTACTGGTAAAACCACCCTATCTGCAGATCCAAATAGAAAATTAATTGGTGACGATGAGCACGGTTGGACAGCCGAAGATCGCATCTTCAACTTCGAGGGTGGTTGTTATGCAAAAGCCATTGATTTAACAGAAGAGAAAGAACCTGAAATCTTTAGAGCTATTAAACCTGGGGCAATTCTTGAAAATGTCATTTTCGACGAAAACAATAATGTTGATTATGCCGACAGCTCTATTACACAGAACACTCGGGTAAGTTATCCTATATATCACATTGATGATATTCAGATTCCGTCTTATGCAGACAATCCTAAGAATATCTTCTTCTTAACTTGTGATGCCTTTGGTGTATTGCCTCCTATTTCTAAGTTAACTCCTGGTCAAGCAGCTTACCACTTTATTTCTGGTTATACTGCGAAGGTTGCAGGAACTGAGGCTGGAATTACGGAACCTGTTCCTTCATTCTCTGCTTGTTTCGGTGAACCATTTATGCCATTGCACCCAGCGAGATACGCTGAAATGCTAAGTAAAAAAATGACAGATGCCGGTGTCAACGTTTGGTTAGTGAATACAGGATGGTCTGGCGGACCTTACGGAGTTGGATCTAGAATCAAGTTGAAATTAACAAGAGCCATGATTACAGCAGCTTTAGAGGGCGAATTAGATAATATTGAATACGAACAACACCCAATCTTTGGATTGTTCATGCCGAAGTATTGTCCTGGAGTTCCTTCTGAAATGTTGAATCCGATGAATACATGGTTGCAAAAAGGAGCCTATATCAGTAAAGCGATACAATTAGCGCACTTCTTCCATGTAAACTTTGAAAAATTTGCGAGTGAAGCTTCTCAACATATTATTGAAGGCGGACCCTTAATTGACGAGCATCATACATTACAAGATCACGTTTAAAAAACGTATCTATTGAAACAAAAAAGGCCTGTCCAAATTGGACAGGCTTTCTTTATTTGGTTTTGTGAATGGCTCTTTCTATATCTTCAATCAAGTCTTCGGGTTCTTCTATCCCTGTTGAAAATCGAATCAATCCATTTTTGATTCCTCTATCCAACCGTTCTTCTTCAGAAAGTAAGGCATGCGTTGTTTGTGCCGGACTCACAGTGGTACTCTCCAATCCTGCTAGACTCATACTAGGTTTGATAAACTCCAAATTTCGTTGAAATTCCATTGGATCAATATGAGATTTTAATTCGAAGGAAAGCATGGCGCCAAATCCCTTCATCTGTTTTTTTGCAAGCTCATAATCTTCATGGGATTTTAAACCAGGATAATAAACTCGATCAATATCATTATGATTTTCCAAATGCTCCGCGATAAGTTGGGCCACTCGGGTTTGCTCCTTTACCCGTAAATTCAAGGTTTTCAAACTTCTTTCCAATAACCAAACTGTATAATCGCTAAGATTTCCTCCGTAATTGATGGCTGTGCTCCAAATTTGTTCGATGTGATCATTGGAGGCAGCAACTGCACCTGCACTAATATCAGAATGCCCTCCCATATACTTTGTAGCAGAATGTGCCACGATATCAATTCCGAAGTCATAAGGATTCTGGTTAATCGGTGAAGCAAAGGTGTTGTCTATCATGGTCATAATACCATTTTCCTTTGCCAAATCTGCAATCCCTTTTAAATCGGTTATTCCTAATAAGGGATTTGAAGGAGTTTCAATGTAGATGATTTTTGTATTCTTCTGAATCAGGTTTTTAAAATCATCCACTTTACTACTATCGGTAAAAGTGTATTCAATTCCGAATTTCTCGAACTCCTTAACTACAAAATTAAATGTTCCGCCATAGATGACTTGCTGAAGAATAACATGGTCACCTGTTTTTAAAAAAGCCATCATACTATGACTAATAGCCGCCATACCTGAACTAAAAATCATTGCACTATCGGTATGTTCTAAGGCAGCAATCTTTTTCGAAAGCTCTTGTTGGTTAGGCGTATTGTAATACCTCGGGTAACGCTTTTCGTCGATATCATCAAAAGCAAATGAAGTGGAAACATATATCGGAGACACGGCTCCTTTGTATTGTTGATCCTCTATTTCTCCGGTATGTACACAAATTGAATTGATGCCTAGTTTCTTTGTCTTCATAAGTCTTATTTACGGAATATATATCGTTTTTAAACAGGACTAAATTAAAAACAAAAATCTTAGGTTTTCGGTTTTTTGGCATCAACTTAACAAAATGTGCAAATATGAAAATTAGAAAATCTATATCTTCGTTTCATGATTTCGATTCTTCTTATTGGAAAAGGAAACCTAGCCCATCATTTGAAAAAACAATTTGATGAAATTGATGAAATCAAATGCATCCAAATTTCTTCTAGAAAATTAGAGAAGCTTCCTGAAGCCAAATTGGCCATTATTGCGGTGAGTGATGATGCAATTTCCGAGGTTTCTTCGAAGATTACGACACCATTGGTAGTTCACACTTCAGGTGGTCAACATTTGGAAGTCTTACAAAACAACACAAATAAAGGGGTATTCTATCCACTACAAAGCTTTTCAAAAAATAGAAAGGTCGATTTTAAAAACATTCCTATTTGTATTGAGGCCAGCAATGAAGAAGATTATAATTTGCTTGAAAAAGTAGGAAAGCTCGTTTCAAGTAAAGTCAATAGAATCACTTCCAAACAGCGTAAAACGATACATGTTGCCGCGGTCTTTGCCAACAACTTCTCCAACCATATGTTTGGTATTGCCAAAGAAATCTGTGATGGAGATGACATTCCTTTTGACATCCTGCATCCTTTGATTCAAGAAACGGTTGAAAAAATCAAAGAAATGGATCCAAAAAAGGCACAAACCGGACCAGCTATCCGTAAGGATCAAGAAACGATTAAAAAACACTTATTTTTGTTGCCGGAAAAATATCAGGAGATTTACAAATCCATAACTGAATCGATACAAAATGGAGATTAGCTACAAGCAATTATTACCCAAAATATCAACCTTTATTTTTGATGTGGATGGGGTGTTAACCAATGGTTTTGTAACCATTATGCCCGACGGTGAATTGGTAAGAACCATGAACATCAAAGACGGATATGCCTTAAAAACGGCCGTAGATAAAGGATATCGCGTATGCATCATCTCAGGAGGAACCAATGAAGGGGTACGAACCCGATTGACCAATCTAGGTATTGAAGACATCTTCTTAGGCGCTCATCAAAAGGTTGATCAGTGGGAAATCATTCAAAATAAATATGATTTAGACCCAAGTGAAGTTCTCTATATGGGTGATGATATTCCTGATTTACCAGTCTTAAAAAAAGTTGGTGTAGCAACTTGCCCAAATGATGCTGCACCTGAAATTCAAAAAGCTAGCCATTACATTTCCTATAAAAAAGGTGGTGAAGGCTGTGTCAGAGATATCATTGAACAGGTACTACGTGTTCAAGGAAAATGGACCAATGAAACAGAAGCAAAATTTGATTAATATTCCTATCATGAAGAAACTATTTGTAATTCTATTAATTGTAAGTGCAAGCGTAACAAATGCCCAAAGTATTTTTGGAAAATGGAATTCTTTCGATGAAGAAACCAATAAACTAGAATCTGTAATTGAGGTATACGAGAAAGATGGAAAAGCTTTTGCTAAAATTATTAAAATTATAGATCCTGAAAGACAAACTGCAACTTGTGAGAAGTGTAAAGGAACAAAAAAAGATCAACCGATTTTGGGTATGGAAATTTTATCAGGATTGAAGCAAAAAGGTGACGAATGGTCTGGTGGTAAAATTTTAGATCCCAAGAATGGTAAAGAATACAAGTGTTACATCAAACTTGTAGAGCCGGATAAGTTGAAGTTACGAGGGTATATTGGATTCTCTTTATTAGGCAGAACCGCCTACTGGAAAAGGGCAAAATAAATTATTGCTTGTCTTCCAACATTGGAACAAAGGCAAAATCACCCAATTCTTTTTTATCAAATTCCGTGGCTGATTTTCGAATGAATTGCGTCATTATTTGTGTTTCATCTCCTACTGGGATTAATAGCATACCTCCTACTTTTAATTGAGCCAAAAGTGGTTTTGGAACATAAGGTGCACCTGCAGTGACTATAATTTTATCAAAAGGTGCTTTTTCTTCCAAACCTTTGTAACCGTCACCAAAAATGAATCGCTTTGGTTTATAACCAATTTTAGGTAGAAATAACGAGGTCTTTTTAAACAGTTCTTGTTGTCTTTCAATGGTATACACTTCGGCATCCAACTCCAAAAGTACGGCGGTTTGATAGCCAGATCCGGTACCTATTTCAAGTACTCGATCGCCTTTTTTTATCTCTAAGGTCTGTGATTGGAAAGCTACCGTATACGGTTGAGAAATGGTCTGATTGGCTGCAATTGGAAAGGCCTTATCTTGATAGGCATGTGCTTCAAAACTACTGTCAATAAATAAATGTCTTGGAATTTTTCGAACAGCATTCAACACATTTCGATCGGTAATTCCTTTTCTCTCTAAAACGTCTGCTAATTTTCGTCGTAACCCTTGGTGTTTAGAAGTATCTCTCAATTCCCCTCTTTTTTGAACGACCTAAAAATACTAATAAATTAAATCGCATGGCCATAAAATTGTATCTTTGTCAATAGAGATTTTAACACAAAAAAACACAGTACATTATGCTCAATGTTGGGGTTTTAGGTGCAGGTCATCTTGGTAAAATTCACTTGCGACTTTTACAACAATCTACACTTTATAATTTGGTAGGATTTTACGATCCTGATCAAGAGAACTCAAAGAAAGTTTCTGAAGAATTTGGTTATAAACCCTTTGATAGCATCGAAAGTTTGATTGATGCCGTCGAAGTAGTTGATATTGTGACACCTACCTTATCACATTTTGATTGTGCCAAAATGGCCATCGAAAAAGGAAGACATATTTTCATTGAAAAGCCCATCGCAAATACCGTTATTGAAGCGGAAGCTATGGTCACATTAGCAAGCCAATACCATGTGAAAGGACAGGTTGGTCATGTAGAACGATTCAATCCAGCATTCACCGCCGTGAAAGACACCATCAATACTCCAATGTTTATTGAAGCTCACCGATTGGCAGAGTTCAATCCAAGAGGTACTGATGTATCTGTGGTATTAGATTTAATGATTCATGATATTGATATCATTTTAGCCACCGTAAAAAGTAAGGTGGTTGATATTCAATCTAGCGGTATATCTGTGATTTCTGAAACTCCAGATATTGCCAATGCACGAATTGCCTTTGAAAATGGTTGTGTTGCCAATCTTACCGCAAGTAGAATTTCGTTGAAGAACATGCGTAAAATTCGCTTTTTTCAAAAGGACGCCTACATCTCCGTAGACATGCTGGAGAAAAAATCTGAAGTCGTAAAAATGAAAGACGCTCCAGAGAAACCTGGTGATTTTGATATGATCTTGGAAAATGCCGAAGGAGTTAAAAAACAGATCTACTTCGACAATCCAGATGTTCAACCAAACAACGCAATTCTTGACGAACTAGAAACCTTTGCCCAAGCAATTGCAAAGAATTCTGAACCTATTGTTAGCTTAGGACACGGAACGGAAAACTTAAGAATAGCACATCAAATAATAGATAATTTTTAGAATTTTATGAAGAATATAGCAGTGATTGGAGCTGGAACTATGGGGAATGGTATTGCCCATACTTTTGCTCAATTTGGATTTAATGTAAAGTTGATAGACATTTCTGAAGCCGCTTTGGAAAGAGGATTGGCAACCATCGGTAAAAATCTTGACCGTATGATTGCTAAGGAAAAAATAACGGAAGCAGACAAAACGGCTACCTTAAACAACATCGTTACTTTCACCAGCATTCCTGAGGGAACCAAAGGTGTGGAATTGGTGGTTGAAGCTGCCACTGAAAACATCGATTTAAAGCTATCCATCTTTAAACAATTGGATGAAGTTTGTGCTCCAGATACCATCCTCGCAACCAACACGTCTTCCATTTCCATCACTCAAATCGCTGCGGTGACCAATCGTCCAGATAAGGTAATCGGAATGCACTTTATGAATCCGGTTCCGATTATGAAATTGGTTGAGATTATTAGGGGATACAGTACTTCAGATGTGGTGAATGATCAAATTGTAGCACTTTCAAAAGAAGTAAATAAAATTCCTGTTGAGGTAAATGATTACCCAGGATTTGTAGCAAACAGAATTTTAATGCCTATGATTAATGAATCCATTGAAACCTTATACAATGGAGTTGCCGGTGTTAAAGAAATTGATACGGTAATGAAACTCGGTATGGCACACCCAATGGGTCCATTACAATTGGCTGATTTTATTGGGTTGGATGTATGCCTCTCTATTTTACAAGTAATGTATGACGGGTTTAAAAACCCCAAGTACGCTCCTTGCCCACTCTTAGTGAATATGGTTACAGCCGGAAAGCTTGGTGTAAAATCTGGTGAAGGTTTTTACGACTATTCTACTTCAAGAAAGGCCGAAGTGGTTGCTCCTATGTTTTCCTAAATGATGTCGCGATTTAAAATCGTATTTATATTCCTACTAAGCATACCTGTTTTTAGTCAGGACGACAAGAACTCCATTTTTACTCCTGATGAAATAGGTGTGCTTTTCAATTATACAACAGAAGAGAATTTTCTTTTCAATGATCCAGATTATACTTATAAGGCCTATGTGCTAAAGTTTCAAGGGTTTTATGACCTAAAAACCTGGGGAAACACAGGCCTACAACTTATTATTTCCCCACAAATCCATAATATTCAACACCAATTAGTAAATGAACAATTCGTAACTCCGGCAGAACCCGATTATCTGAACAAACGGAACGAATTCACTCAATTGAAAACCCTTACCCTGCTGGGGGTGGAATTCGGAATTTCATTAAAGCAAAAAATCTTTTCGAAGTTGCAAGGAGTACTAACTGCAGGTTTAGGGATTGCCCATATCGATCGGAGAACTGAACGGCTTGCAAGCGGTTTTACCTTCATAGAAAATGGCTCTCTTGGATTGTTATATGAAATCTCTTCAAAATATCAATTGTATTCAGGGATTCAAATTGGCCATGTTTCCAACTTTGATTTTAAGCACCCCAATAGCGGCTATAACAATCTAGGAGCGGAATTTGGGATTCGCTATCAACTTCAGCGTTAGCGCATTTAGAACAACTTTTATCACTTCATATATAGAGAATTTATGAGAACATTAACATTCTCAATAATAACTGAAATCAATTGTTTTTTTGTAATTTTATAAAAAATAACTATCAATGACCATTACTCAGTTAAAGTATGTTTTGTCAGTTGCCGAGTACAAAAATTTCACTGTGGCAGCTGAGCATAGTTTTGTAACCCAGCCTACTCTAAGTATGCAAATTCAAAAACTTGAAGACGAGTTAGATGTACAAATATTCAATAGATCTAAAAAACCAATTGAATTAACAGAAGTTGGGAAAAAAATTGTAGAACAGGCAAAGGTTATTGTTGATGAGAGCAATCGTATCGTAGATATTGTACACCAACAAAAAGGATTTATTGGTGGTGAATTCAAACTAGGAATCATCCCAACCATCATGCCGACCCTTCTACCCATGTTCTTGAATAATTTCACCAAGAAATACCCAAAAGTGAAGTTGATCATTGAGGAACTTACCACTGAAGAAATTATTAGAAAACTTTCAGACGGTCATATTGACGCCGCCATAGCAGCGACACCTTTGGAAAATGAGGCCATCAAAGAAAGACCTTTGTATTATGAACCCTTTGTTGGTTTGGTGCCGCACAATCACAGATTGTTCAACTCCGCGAGCATCAATGTTGATGAGTTAGAAATTGAAGACATTTTACTGCTAGAAGACGGTCACTGTTTCAAAGACAGTGTTATCAATTTATGCAGAAATAGAAAGACAGATAACAAAAAAGGCTTCCAATTAGAAAGTGGAAGTTTCGATACGTTAATTAAGCTTTCTAAAGAGGGATTAGGAATGACTCTTCTTCCCTACTTGCATTCATTAGATCTTGCAGATCAGGATAAAAAGCTATTGAAGGAATTTGAAAGTCCGCCACCAGCGAGAGAGGTGAGTTTAATCTACCACAAGTCGCAGTTAAAAATGCAAATGATAGAGGCATTGAAAAAAGCTATTGATGGTGTGGTACGAGGAGCTATCTCCTTTTCAGATGTGAAAATTATTAGTCCACTTCAAAAGAAATAAAAAAAGAAGCTTTTCAGCTTCTTTTTTTATGCGTACATCTTTTCTCTTAACTCTTTGATCTTTTGATCATCCAAATATGCGTCAAAAGTAGCATGTCTATCAATGATACCATTGGGAGTTAGTTCTACAATACGATTGGCCACTGTTTGGGCAAATTCGTGATCGTGTGTTGAAAAGAGAATGGTTCCTTTAAAGTTTATCAATGAGTTGTTTAGTGCTTGAATTGATTCTAAGTCCAAGTGGTTCGTAGGTTCGTCGAGCATCAAAATATTTGCTCTTTTCATCATCATTTTAGACAACATGCATCGTACTTTTTCTCCTCCGGATAATACATTGCTCTTTTTTAATGCCTCTTCACCAGAGAAAATCATTTTCCCCAAGAAACCTCGTAAAAAGACTTCTTCTCGCTCTTCTTCAGTTTGCGCATATTGACGCAACCAATCCACAAGGTTCAATTCGGCATCTTGAAAGTATTCTGAATTATCAAGTGGTAAGTACGATTGTGTAGTAGTTACTCCCCATGAAAAAGTACCTTTATCTGCTTGTTCTTTGCCAGCAATGATTTGAAAAAAGGCAGAAACGGCTTTTGAGTTTTTAGAAATAACCGCCACTTTATCATTTCTCTGAAGGTTTAAATCCACATTCTGGAATAAAACCTCGTTATCTAAGGACTTACTCAACCCTTCAATGTTTAAAATTTGATCTCCTGCTTCTCGATCACTTTTAAAAATAATCGCAGGATACCTTCTACTAGACGGTTTAATTTCATCCACATTCAGCTTTTCAATCATTTTCTTTCTTGAAGTCGCCTGTTTAGATTTCGCTACATTGGCCGAGAATCTTCGGATAAATTCTTCCAATTCTTTCTTCTTCTCTTCAGCTTTCTTGTTCTGCTGAGCACGTTGCTTGGCTGCTAATTGGGACGATTCGTACCAAAAGGTATAGTTCCCAGAGTAATGCGTGATTTTTCCAAAATCAATATCTGATATGTGTGTACAAACGGCGTCTAAAAAGTGTCTGTCGTGAGAAACGACAATCACACAGTTATCGTAATTCGCTAAAAAGTTTTCCAACCAACCAATAGTTTCAAAATCAAGGTCGTTGGTAGGCTCATCCATAATTAAGATATCAGGATTACCAAAAAGCGCCTGTGCCAACAAGACACGAACCTTTTGTTTTCCATCAAGATCCGTCATTTGAAGATAGTGCTGGTCTTCTTTAATACCAAGGTTTGATAATAAGGCCGCAGCTTCAGAATCGGCATTCCAGCCATCCATTTCCTCAAATTTCACCTGTAGTTCACCAATTTTCTCGGCATTTTCATCCGAGTAATCAGCATATAAGGCGTCAATCTCTTTTTTTATGGTGTACAATTCTTTGTTCCCCATTACCACCGCTTCCAAAACAGGATATTCATCATAGGCATTGTGATTCTGTTCAAGAACTGACATTCTTTTTCCAGGTTCAATGTGCACATTTCCAGAAGTAGGTTCCATTTTCCCTGAGATGATTTTCAGGAAGGTGGACTTACCTGCTCCATTGGCTCCAATAATTCCGTAACAATTGCCCTGTTGGAACTTTGTGTTTACTTCATCAAATAATACGCGCTTTCCGAACTGTACTGAAAGGTTTGATACCGATAACATAGGTTAAAATTTTTGCAAAAGTAAGGAATAGAAATTTCTTAAAAGATTTGATTTTCCATAGAATTTTTAATTTTTTTGAAAGAAATATTTTTGGAACATCTTAAATGTAATTTAACAGCGCCTTAACAAGACCCCTTGGTAGCAATACCTACATTTGAAGATTGGATGAAATTGACAATGAAGAACATAATATTAAAAACAATACTCTTAACTTTTAGTCTGTTTTTGATGCTTGCCTGTGAGGGAAAAAAGGAGGAGTTTACCTACTTTGGAGGTAAAATCATCAATCCCAAAACAGATAATGTAATTCTTTACTACCAAGAAAAACCCATCGATACCCTTTACTTAGATTCGAACAACAAATTCATGGGATCCTTTACTGATATGAAGGAAGGATTGTATTACTTTATTCATGGGATCGAAAATCAATACATGTATTTAGAGCCGAAAGATAGTTTAATGATTCGCCTAAATTCATGGGATTTTGATGAATCATTGGTATTTGCTGGAAAAGGAGCGGATCGAAACAACATGCTTATTGATTGTTTCTTAGCTTACGAAAAAGAAAGATCATTCTTCTACGATACGTACACGAAGAATCCAAAGGATTTCAAGGAAAAGGTTGATTCTTTGCTTGACACCAAAATGGAAACCTATGAGAATTTTGTTTTGAACTATCCTGAGGAAACAGAAGGTTACAAGCAAATTTTGAAGATTGCACTCACCTATCCTACCTATGGAAGAATTGAACGCTATCCGATTGCTCATGTGAAGGCACATAAGAAGAATGAATTTCCGGAGATAGAACAGAGCTTTTATGAATTCCGTGGCGAGGTGGCACACAACCATTCGGATTTGATGTATTATCCACCGTACTCGAACTACGTTCGTAATTATCTTTACAATCAAACGTATGCTTTGGGTCACAAACCCATGCATGATCACTATTCTTCAAAGTTCACCAATGATCTATTAGCCACCATTCATAAAAGCATTGAATGTGAAACAACAAGAAATGCTTTTTTGAAACAAACGGTGATAAGTCATTTCTTCAACAAATCATCATGTGAGCTAAACCAAGACACTTTCGATACGTTCTTAAGTTTAACTTCAAACGACAAGGATAAAGAGCTTATTAACAATCTTTTAAGCGATACTAAGAGTGTTCATGAAAACAAAAAGCTAACTGATTTCCAGGTAACCGATTACAATGGAGCATCTCATAGCATCAATAAAGTAATCAAAGGAAAAAACAGTTTTCTATTCTTCTGGAATCCTGAGTATGTTTCTGAATCATACATTACATCCAGAATCAATTATTTGACGAAAACCTACCCAGAAATTCAGTTTATAGAAATTAAAATGAATGGACAATCTCGAAAACACATTCGTGCTATTGACATCAAACATCAGTTTTATCTTAACAAAGAAAGTGCTGCCCATAGCTTCTTAACTAGTAAATTACCAAGAGCCATTTTGGTTGATAAGAAAGGTAAGGTTCAAAACTGTTATGCTTCCATTTCATCCAACAATTTGAAGCCCTACCTAGCTAATTTGCAATAATAGCTTCTAATCCAATAACTTGTACTATCTTTGCCGCTCACAATTTTAGAGTGACGTCGACAATTGGCGGTTTACAGATGGGTATCTGTGAATCAATTTAAATCACAGATATGAAAACATTTAAGCAACTTGGATTGAACGAATCCATATGTACAGCCTTGAGTAGTATTGGCTACGAATCACCTACTCCCATTCAAGAAAAAACAATTCCGGAAATCTTATCGAAAGATGTTGATGTAAAAGCATTTGCTCAAACAGGTACTGGTAAAACGGCCGCATTTAGTTTGCCAATCCTTGAGAAAATTGATTATTCTGACAATACCGTTCAGGCGGTAATCTTATCTCCAACAAGAGAACTAGCCATTCAAATCGGTAAGAACATTGAAGAATTCTCTCAAAATTTGGCCAAAGTAAAAGTGCTTACCGTTTATGGAGGTTCTAACATTGAAGAACAAATCCGAACCTTAAAAAGAGGAGTTCAAATTGTGGTGGGTACACCTGGTCGTACGCTCGACTTATTAAAAAGAAAAGCTTTGAAACTTTCTACCACCAAGTTCGTGGTATTGGATGAAGCAGATGAAATGCTCAATATGGGATTCAAGGAAGACTTGGATGCCATTGTGAAATATACTCCTAAAACCAAGCAGAGCTTACTTTTTTCAGCAACCTTCCCGAAAGAAGTGGAAGAAATCGCTTCCAATTATTTAAAGAATCCTATTGAAATATCGGCAGGTCAAAAGAATACCGGAACTGCAAATGTAACTCATCAATTTTACCGAGTTACTGAAAAAACCAGGTATTTGGTACTGAAACGAATTGTTGACCTGTATCCTGAGGTCTATGGTATTGTCTTTTGTAGAACCCGTAAAGACACCCAAAAGATTGCCGATCAATTGATTCAAGATGGATACAATGCAGATGCACTGCATGGCGATTTGAGTCAATCCCAACGTGATGCGGTAATGTCAAAGTTTAGAGGGCGAAACATTCAACTTTTAATAGCTACCGATGTGGCTGCCAGAGGATTGGATGTGGATGATTTAACACATGTCATCAACCATAAACTTCCCGATCAGATAGAAAACTATACGCATAGAAGCGGTAGAACAGGAAGAGCCGGAAAAAACGGAATCTCGATTATTCTTGCCAACAGAAATGAGGTGGTAAAGTTGAAGTCCATCGAACGCATTCTCAAACAACCAATTGAGGAGGCTCAGATTCCGAGTGGCGAAGAGATTTGCGAAAAGCAGTTAATGCATCTCCTTAAAAAAGTAAAGGCAAATTCTGTCGATACCACAAGGGTAAATTCGTTTTTACCTCGTATTTACGAACAATTGGAAGGTTTTGATCGTGAAGAATTAATCAAACGATTTGTAGCGTTGGAATTTAATACACTTCTCCACTACTATGAGAATGCTCAAGATATCAACGACATTATTTCCAACGACAAAGGATCTCGAAAGAAATCGAACATCAATATGACCCGATTCTTTATCAATCTTGGTCGTAAAGACCGATTGAGACCAGCCAAATTAATGGGATTGATCAATGAACAAGGGATTGGTAATGGGGTTGAAATTGGAGAGATAGATATTTTTGATTCTTTTTCCTTCTTTGAAATCGATGTGAAATTTACTGATATCATTATCGCTGCTTTTGCGAAAAACAAACCGAGTTTTAATGGACGAAAGGCTGTGATTGAAGTCACTAAAAAAGACCCGAGTTCAGGTGGTCGGAAGCGTAAAGGTCGAGGTGATCGAAAAAGTACTAGAGGTCATCGAAAATCAGATCGAAAAAGTGATCGAAAACCAAGTGGATTCGGCAGAAAACGCAGAAAAAGGTAATCCATTACTTAGGCTTCAGCTTCTTCTTTTTCTTCAATAGTTCTGGCTTTGGTCAATGCCGTTGCCATGATACCCGCTGGAAGGGTCACTATTCCCACTCCGATAATCAATACGAAGAATGTAAAGATTTTTCCTCCAATGGTTACTGGAAAAACATCTCCATAGCCTACGGTAGTTAAGGTTACCACTGCCCACCACAAACTATCGAATATGGAACTAAATCGCTCTGGTTGTGCTTGATTTTCGAAAAAATAAATCCCAGCTGCAGATAAGAATATCAATATTGAAGCGACCATAAAAAACAAGATGATCTCTTCCCTAACGATATCAGCTGCTATTCGAAATCTTCGCAGAGCTCTATTGTACCGAACTAATTTTAAAGCCCTAAAGATTCTGAAAATTCTAAAGGCTCGTAACGACCTTAGATCGATTGCAAAATTCAAGTAGAATGGCAATATCGCTAGTAAATCAACCATTCCAAAAAAACTAAAAATATATCGCAAAGGTTTGTCAGCCACATAGATTCGCAGTAGGTATTCAATGGAAAAAACAACCACACAAAATACTTCTATAAAGTATAACACACCCTTTACAAATTCGCTGTTGTTTGGGAGGGTTTCTAGGGAAAATGCAATAAGGGATAAGATGATTAAAAATTGAATGGAGTAATCAAAAATTTTTCCTTTTTTCGTGGTATTATCTTCTACAATGAGTTTTAATTTTCTTTTCATTAGGAAGCTTTTGGTTAGTTAAGTACAATTTAGCGGGAGTGCGTTAAGCGCTCATCTAAATTATATTTTCTAAATTACCATTTCTTTTTAATTCTATGAAATAGATGTGTAGACGCAACCTAACTCGGTTTTTAATAGCTTTCCTTCTTTTACAAGCAAGTTTTCAAGGCTATTCACAAAGCCAACCGTTATTTGACACCGATGATGTTTTAGCATTAGAAATTACCTATTCCTTCAAAGATTTTTTTAAAAGCCGGAAACAAAGAGAAAAGATTCCCGCAACCATTTTTGAAGTTTCATCTCAAGGAGATAGCATTCGTAACGAAATTAAAATAAGTATGCGTGGGAAAAGCCGCGCAAAAATATGCAGGTATCCTCCTATTCGTCTTCATTTTAAGAACAAAGCTACTACAGGAGTATTTGTAAATCAGAACAAATTGAAACTTGTTACACATTGCAAGGATGCCTATAGTTTTGAAAACTATGTAAAAAAAGAATACCTGATATACAAACTTTACAATTTGATATCTGATGTGAGTGTTCGGGCTCGCATGTGTAAGATCACCTATAAAGATGCGGACAAGAAAAGAAAAAGCTATTCTAGCTTTGGCATCATTTTAGAAGATATTGACATGGTAGCAGAACGAAATAATTTAAAAAGTTATAAGAGAGATTTACGAAGTCAAGATGTCACCAAAAAAGGTAGTTTGGACAAGTTGGTTCTTTTTCAATACATGATTGGAAACCTTGATTGGGAAATTGGAAAACAACACAACATCAAACTTCTTCGTGGCGCCAATAATGGTCTTCCTGTAGCAGTTCCTTATGATTTTGACTATGCTGGTTTTGTAGATGCTAGTTATGCTGTACCACCAAAAACAATGGATGTAACCGATGTTAAAATAAGAGTTTTCAGAGGGTTTTGTAGAATTGATTATTATGCCAAGACCATTGATTATTATCTGAAGAACAAATCAATGTTTTACAACAAAATACAGAAAGCCAATTATTTATCCGATAAAGAAAGAAGTAAGATAAAGGAGTATATCAATGATTTCTACGCCACCTTAGAAAACAAAAACAAACGCATGGAAAGAATCGGTAAGGCCTGCAGAGCCAAACACAAACACGTTTATCAGAAGTAATTGTTGAGCGCATGATCAAAAGAGTTTTATATAGCATCCCTATCATATGCATCCTTGTAATCCTTACAGGGTCAAGTAATTTATTAAGGCTTGATTTTAGTGGATTTAATGGTCTTTATATAGCCCAACAGAACAATCAAAAAACCATTAACTGGATCACAAGCGTTTCAGATACAGGTGTTTACAAAATTTCCCAAGGAAATAAAATCATTACAGAAGGAACAACTACCTATGGTAAAGTTCACAGCGTTGAAGTGGAAAACCCTGAGAGTAGTTATGTCCTTTCCTTTGGAGGAAAGAGAACCGGAATGCATACCATTCCTATTAGATCCATCAAAAAGCAAGAAAAAGCTATTTATAAGAATGTAGATTCTATTTATGTTCTTGGAGACATTCATGGTGAATACGATGATCTCGTCAAAATTTTGAAAGCCTCAAATATCGTTAATGATGACCTGCATTGGACGGCAGGTAAAGCCCATTTGGTTTTTCTAGGCGATTTGTTTGATCGCGGGAAGAAAGTGACAAAATTATTGTGGTTCATTTACAAACTGGAACAAGAAGCAGAAATGGACGGTGGAAAAGTGCATGTTGTACTTGGTAATCATGAAATTATGGTGATGACCAAAGATCTTCGATATGTGAGTGTAAAAGAACGAGGAATCGCCGTAGCCCATAAAACGACTTACGATCAACTCTTTCATCCAACGAATTCCATTTTAGGAAATTGGCTCAAACACAAAACTTCGGTCATGAAGATCAATTCGGTGTTATTTGCTCATGGGGGTATCATGAATATGGAAACTAAGGATTTGTCTAAATTCAATACCCAAGCACTTTCCTATATGAATGACACGAACATCTTTCTAGATTTGATTGCCGATCAGCCAAATTCGACCAAATATGATCCGAAAAAATGGATTGAAATGCGGAATTTCTTTTTTAATCAGAATAATCCGTATTGGTTTCGAGGATATGTCAGATCTAATGAATTCGAGAAAGATTTGGACAAAACTCTAAAAAGGTTCAAGTCAGACTTGCATGTTGTAGGACATACAGCACTCTCTGCTATTGCCACCAAATACAATGCGAAGCTCATCGCTACGGATCTTCATCGACCCGCTACTGAAATTTTATTGATGGTCCAAAACTCCCCTAGCCCAACAAATTTCTCCATTGATCAGGCAGGAAATAAAAAAGAACTGTAAGGTCAAGTGATTCTTACTGCACCAATGCGGCCGCTACTTTTTTGTAAGTACCATTCTCCAATTTGGAACGAATCGCTGAAAAAGCAGTGATGGTCTCATCAATATCTTCTTGCGTATGTGAAGCCGTCGGAATCAATCGTAAAATGATCAATCCTTTTGGTATTACTGGATATACCACAATCGAACAGAACACTCCGTGATTTTCTCTTAGGTCATTCACCATCGCCATAGCTTCAGGAATGTCCCCTTTCAAATATACAGGTGTAATACAGGTCTGAGTAGTTCCTAAATCAAATCCGGCAGCACGCAATCCATTTTGCAAGGCATTGGTGTTTTCCCAAAGTTTGTCTTTCAACTCTGGCATCTTGCGAATCATGTCCAAACGCTTCAAGGCACCTTTAACCATAGCCATTGGTAAAGACTTTGCGAACATTTGAGATCGCATGTTGTATTGCAAATACTGCATTACATCTTTATCACCAGCTAAGAAAGCTCCAATTCCAGCCATTGATTTCGCGAAAGTTGCGAAGTATACATCAATTTTATCCTGAACACCTTGCTCGAAACCAGTACCACGACCGCCTTCACCAAGAGTTCCAAAACCATGGGCATCATCAACAAGCAATCGGAAGTTGTACTTCTCTTTCAACGCACAAATTTCTTTCAAACGACCTTGCTCTCCTCGCATTCCGAAAACACCTTCTGAGATCGCCAAAATACCACCTCCTGTTTTCTCTGCCATTCGAACAGCACGTTTCATATTCTTTTCGAAGCTTTCAATATCGTTGTGCTTGTAAACAAAACGTTTTCCTGGATGCAAACGAACGCCATCAATAATACAGGCATGTGTGTCAACATCATAAACGATAATGTCGTTCTTACCAGCCAAGGCATCAATAGCAGACATGATTCCTTGGTATCCAAAATTTAATAAATAAGCTTTTTCTTTACCAACAAATTCGGCACACTCACGCTCCAATTGCTCGTGATATTTTGAATGACCAGACATCATTCGTGCACCCATTGGATAAGCCATTCCGTGTTCTGAGGCTGCTTCAGTATCAACCTTTATAACTTCAGGATGATTCGCTAATCCAAGATAATCGTTGATACTCCAAGTGATTACTCTTCTCCCATTAAACATCATTCTATTGGAAATAGGACCTTCCAACTTAGGGAATACATAGTAGCCTTCCGCTTTGTCTGCCCAATTTCCAAGCGGTCCTTTGTCCGCTTTAATACGATCAAATAAATCGTTTACCATACCATTTATCACTTAATTATCCAGTTTGCAAAGTAACCTAAATTTTCGCAGTTATTCAAATGATATGACGCAAACGTTTTAGATGAAATCTTGGTCAGACATCCATGAATTGCTGTAGATTTTATTCATGTATCTGGTGCCGTGATCGGCAAAGAGAAGTACAACAAAGCTATCTTCTGTAAAATAGTTCTTTTTAGCGTACTGTTTGGTAGCGCACCAAACGGCTCCTGTGGTATATCCACCAAAAATTCCTTCGTGTTTCAACACCTCTCTCGCACACAAGGCCGCTTCTTTATCGGTTACCTTTTCGTATACATCGATGGTCGAGAAATCCGTAGCAGTAGGAATTAAGTTTTTACCCAATCCCTCAATTTTATATGGAGCGATTTCATTGGGATCTAATTTTCCAGTCTCGTGGTATTTCTTGAGTACTGATCCTACAGCGTCAACACCCAATATTTGAATATCAGGATTCATTTCCTTTAAGTACTTTCCAGTTCCTGAGATGGTCCCTCCTGTTCCACTTGCTACAACCAAATGGGTAATTTTACCCTCGGTTTGTTTCCAAATTTCTGGACCAGTGGTGCTATAATGCGCTTCAATATTCAGTTCGTTGAAATACTGGTTGATGTAAATGGAATTTGGTGTTTTCTTCTGGATGGCCTTCGCTACTTCGTAATAAGATCTAGGATCATCTGGTGGTACATTTGCTGGACATACATGTACTTCTGCCCCCATGCATTGAAGCATTTCAATTTTATCTACAGACGATTTATCACTTACGGCTAGAATACATTTATATCCCTTTACCAAACTAATCATCGCCAAACTAAATCCAGTGTTTCCAGATGTCGTTTCAACAATCGTTGCACCTTTTTTAAGGATGCCTTTTCGCTCCGCATTTTCAATGATGTGAAGTGCAATACGGTCTTTGGCAGAATGACCCGGATTAAAAAACTCCAACTTCGCGTAAAAGTTGCCCACCAAATTCTTTGTAATTGAATTCAATTGAACCATTGGAGTATTCCCAATCAAGTTCAGAATATTGTTATGGATGATATCTTTGGATTCCATTTTGGCTCACAAAAGTACAAATGTTGATTTTACCAACCATGAAGAAATTACTTTTCTTTAATAGCTTCAAATCTCAACTGCACTATGGCTTTAGTACCCCCGGTTGAACCAATTTATTTTCAAGTGCTAATAAAAAAGTGTAATCAACAGCTGTCTCCTTCAAGGCATCAAACCTACCTGAAGCACCTCCATGTCCTGCTTCCATATTCGTCTTTAAGAACAAAGCATTGTTATCAGTTTTTAGTTCGCGTAATTTCGCGACCCATTTGGCGGGTTCCCAATATTGTACCTGTGAATCGTGAAAGCCCGTTGTGACCAAAATATTTGGATAATCCTGAGAGGAAACTTGATCATAAGGCGAATATGACTTGATGTACTCATAGTATTCCTTGTTATTCGGGTTTCCCCACTCATCGTATTCTCCAGTTGTTAAAGGAATGGAATCATCGAGCATGGTAGACACCACATCAACAAAAGGGACTGCGGCAATCACTCCATTGTACAACTCGGGATTCATATTCAATATCGCACCCATAAGCAATCCACCTGCCGATCCACCCATGGCATACAAATGATCTGATGAGGTGTAGTTGTTTTCAATGAGGAATTTCGAACAGTCGATGAAATCGGTAAAAGTATTCTTTTTGTGAAGCATTTTTCCATCTTCATACCACTCACGACCTAAATACTGTCCACCTCTAATATGTGCCAAAGCATACACAAAGCCTCTATCAAGTAGACTCAGTCGTGTGGTAGAAAAACGATCTCCTATGGTTGCGCCGTAAGATCCGTAGGCATATTGAAGCAATGGAGTGTCTTTACCAAGTTGGGTATCCTTATGGTATACCAAAGAAATAGCAACTTTTTTACCGTCTCTTGCGGTCGCCCAAACACGCTCACTTTTGTAGTTTGACTTCACAAATTTACCACCCATAACTTCCTGTTCTTTTTGAACCGTTTTGTCTTGCGTGTTCATGTTGAAATCAATAATGGAATTTGGCGTCGTAAAGGATGTGTAGGAGTATCGGATCACATCAGTGTCGAATTCAGGATTTGCATAAACTCCTACCGAATAGGTTTCTTCTTCAAAAGGCAAATAATAGTCGGCCGATCCATCCCACTTTTTAAAACGTACTTTGTCCAATCCGTTATTACGCTCCTCTAAAACTAAAAAGTCTTTGAAAATGCTAAAACTTTCTAACAAGGTATCGTCGCGATGCGGAATCACGTCTACCCAGTTTTCCTTTGACGGATTTGTAACTGGAGCTTTCATCAATTTAAAATTGATGGCTTTGTCTTTATTGGTAAGCATATAGAAATGGTCACCATAATGAGATACCGAATATTCTAAGTCTCTTTCTCTGGGTTGAATCACTTTGAAAGATCCCGTTGGGGTATCGGCATCTAGAAATTGTGCTTCCGTAGAAACGGTGCTATACGAACCGATGATGATGTATTTCTTCGACTTGGATTTGGTTACATAGGTGCCAAAGGTGTCATCCTTCTCATGGAAGACTTCTACATCCTGAGAAACTGGAGTGCCTAGTACATGTCGGTAGATTTTTTCGCTTCTAAGGGTTGTAGGATTCTTTTTGGTGTAAAAGATTGTCTTGTTATCATTGGCCCAAACCGATCCGCCTGTAGTATTTTCAATGATATCTTCAAGTATTTCACCTGTTTGCAAATCTTTGATCCTTAGGAAGTATTGCCTTCTACTTACGGTATCTGTGGCAAACACTACATATCGGTTATTAGGTGAAACATTCAATCCTCCTAATTGAAAATATTCGAATCCTTTTGCTTCCTTATTGACATCAAAAATAACTTCCTCTTTGGCATCAAGTGTACCTTTTTTTCGCGTGTAAATGGGATACTGCTTTCCAGTTTCAAAACGCGTACTGTAATAATACCCATTATCCTTGTATGGTACGGAAGAATCATCTTCCTTGATCCTTCCCTTCATTTCCAAAAACAACTGCTCTTGAAAATCCTTCGCATAACTCATGATGGTATCATAATAGTTGTTTTCAGCCTCAAGGTGAGCAATAACTTCTTGCGTTTGCTGGTCTTTGACCGGGGCATTCTTTTGGTCATCAGAAAGCCGCATCCAGTGATAATAATCAATTCTCACATCTCCATGCTTTTCTAATTTTGTAGGCTGCTTTTTCGCTACTGGTGCCTTGATTCTATTATGGTCCATTGGGTGATTCTTACAAGCGGTTGCAAAAGTACATATTATAACCCCAAAAATTATTCTTTTTTGCATTTTACGACGGATTTAACTCTGCTGAATTTACTAATTTTGTTAGGAATTTAAAACCTAAATTATGTTTGGTGATTTATCTGGTATGATGAATAAATTAAAGGAAGCACAACAGAAAGTTGAAGAAACGAAGACTCGTTTGAATACGGTATTGGTTGATGAAAGTTCTTCCGACAACAAAATAAAAGTGACAGTTACTGCTAACAGAGAAATCAAAGCTATTTCCATCGATGAGTCTCTCATGCAAGACCCTGAAGAATTGGAGGACTATCTAGTGTTGACCTTAAACAAGGCCATTGAAAGAGCCAATCAAATCAATGAAGCAGAAATGGCTGCAGCGGCAAAAAGTGGCATGCCTAATATCCCTGGAATGGATATGTTTAAATAAAAAATCGTGAGCGGAGAAGACTATCTATTGCCCTGTTTGAACAAATCTCTTTTTGGGATTAATTGCCCTGGTTGCGGATTTCAAAGATCTATTTTGGAATTGGCTGCTGGCAATTTTCAGCAGGCCTTTGAATTGTATCCTGCCATTTACACACTGATCATTCTTGGTCTCTTCCTTCTATTTCGTAAAAAACTGAAATTAAAAAACAACAAAAAGATTACCTATACCCTCATCGGAATCAATGCCATGATTATTACTGTGAACTATTGTTTCAAAATGAGTTATTTATTGCATATTTGATTATGGAAAAACAACGACTACCCTACGCAACCACCTCGTTAATTTTAGGCATTATTTCAATTGTTACCTGTATCTGTTACGGTATTATCGGATTGCCTTTAGGAATAGTTGCTTATACCTTGGGTAGAAAAGCTTTGAAAATTTACCATGAAGCTCCAGAACAGTTTCAAAAAGAAGGAAACGCCGCTGCTGGTAAAATACTTGGAGCTATAGGGATTGTAGTCAATCTTATTTATTTAATTCTTGTAATCTGGGTCATCTATCAGATTGGATGGGAGGCCATGCAAGATCCTGAATTGATGAGAGAGCGCATTGATGAGATGCGATTACTACATCGCTAAATAAATCAAATAAATACGCCTAGCATTCCAGCTATAATTGCCAAAGCATATAGAGATAAAGTAATAATGGTGAGTACACCAATGTACTTGTAATGCGATTTTAGCATTTCCATTGCCCGCTCTAAATCGGCATCATCTCTTGATTTCAAAGCCAACTTTAAATTTCTTGAGAATTTATAGAGGAAAAGAATTGGAAAAAAATAAATGACGGCAAAAAGTAAATACACGGCCGACATCAACAATCCCATATCCACTGGAAAATCGGGCGCAACCTCATTAAACATTTGGCCGTACAAAGAACTGGCAAAAATCCCGATAACGAGCAGTAAGGCCACAAAAATGAAGCCTACAATGGACAAAAACTTTGTCCATTGGGCTATTTCTTTAGATAAACTTCTAAACTTAGAAGTTACTTGAAGTTGTTTCATTTCAGAAACATCACTTTTCATAGGCTAGCGATTTTGGCTGAAATTCTTGAATTGTATTTTTTATGATATTCACACATTCCATCAACTCTTCCTCGGTCATCACCAAAGGCGGCGCAAATCGAATGATGTTTCCATGCGTAGGTTTGGCTAACAATCCGTTGTCACGCAATCTCAAACAAATCTCCCAAGCAATATTACTATGTTCAGGATCATTGATGACAACGGCATTTAACAAGCCTTTTCCTCGAACTGTTCTTATGATATCGTATTGTTTGGCGAAATCTTGCAATTCTCTTCTGAAAATTTCTCCAAGTTTCTGTGCGTTATCCGCCAAATTTTCTTCAACGGCAACTTCTAACGCCGCAACGGCTACTTTACAAGCCAATGGATTTCCTCCAAAGGTTGATCCATGCTCTCCTGGTTTTATGGTTAGCATGATTTCGTCATCCGCTAATACAGCTGAAACAGGGAATACACCTCCAGAAAGTGCTTTACCAAGAATTAAAATATCTGGCTTCACCCCTTCGTGCTGACAACAGTATAATTTCCCAGTTCTAGAAATACCCGTTTGAACTTCATCAGCAATAAACAATACGTTTTTACTTTTACATAGATCATACGCTTTTTTAAGGTATCCATCATCTGGCACCACTACTCCCGCTTCACCTTGAATAGGTTCTACCATAAATCCCGCTACATTCGGATCTTCAAGAGCTTTTTCCAAAGCTTGTAAATCATTGTACTTCACAATTTCGAACCCTGGTAAATACGGACCGTAATCACTATAAGCACTAGGATCTGTTGATGATGACACGGCTGCCAAGGTTCTACCCCAGAAGTTGTTTTCAGCGAATAAAATCTTCGCCTTGTTTTGTTCGATACCTTTCACCTTGTAAGCCCATTTACGGCATAATTTAATAGCCGTTTCACCGCCTTCTACACCTGTATTCATCGGCAATACTTTATCATAACCAAACAAATTGGTAATGAACTTCTCGTATTCTCCTAACACGTCATTGTGAAAGGCTCTAGATGTTAAGGTAAGCTTGTGCGCTTGCTCCGTTAGCGCATACACAATGCGAGGGTGACAATGCCCCTGATTTACGGCAGAATATGCCGATAGAAAATCGTAGTAATGATTTCCTTCCAAATCCCAAACATGTACACCTTCTCCTTTTCTTAAAACTACAGGTAGTGGATGATAGTTGTGGGCACCGTGTTTTTCTTCTAATTCAATAGCTTGTTGTGACGTAAGTCGATCTAAAACAGACATTTTTATTTAATTTAATAAATTAACAAATAACCATTCCTGTTCTACCTTTATCCTTCCGAAAGACTCGAAAATTCAGCGTGGGAAAGAAATCATCCCTGAAGAGCTTCAAAGATAAAAAAATAATTAAAGAATCTATATCATCCAGACCACTGGAATGAGGGGCTATTTTTCTATTTTTGCACTCTTATTATTGCTCATGCCTAGAAGAGAACGCAATCCTTTTGTAAAAAGAAACGAAACCATTGACATCCAAATTGAAGACTATGCTTTTGGAGGTAAAGGCATTGGTCGTATTCGCAATGAACATGGCGAATTTGTGGTCTTTGTTCCGAATACCATCCCTGGACAGCTAGTCAAAGCCCGAATTGTAAAGAGTCGTAAGAAGTTTGCGGAAGCCAAACTCGTGGAGGTTGTGCAGCCTTCCGAAAACGAAACGGAAATTCCCTTTCAAGAAATTCCTGGGGCACCTTACATCAAATTACCGATTGAACTTCAACACGCTTATAAAAAAGAAAGTACCTTTTCGTTACTCTCTAAAATTGGGAAGGTTGAAAATATTGAATCTAAGTTCGATGAATTCATCTCCTCTCCCAACATTTTCCATTATAGAAATAAAATGGAATATGGATTTTCAGCCATTGGTTACGACCATGATCAAAAAACTGATGTAGATGAATTCACCTTAGGATTCAAAAAAAGAGGTGTATGGTGGCTGGGTGATAATCTGAATAAGGACTCTGGTCTATTCGATAAGGAACTCGAAGATGTGTTGATGGATATCCGTAACTATTGTAAAGATTCCGGATTCGCTCCTTGGCATGGACCGAAGCGAGAAGGATTTTTCAGGTATTTTGTAGTACGTAAATCCTTTATTAACAATGAATTACTTTTCAACATTGTTACTACTTCTATACATGCAAAAGAGTTTGATTTTACAGCCTTTGGTGAATTCTTAAAAGATTTGTTTGGTGAACGTTTTGCTGGTTTATTACATACCATAAATGACGAAACAGGAGATCGAACCATTGCCACCACAGGGAGTGTTCAGTTGGTATTGGGTAAAGAAAAGATTGTAGAAGAACTACTAGGACTTCAATTTGAAATTAGCATGCAGAGCTTTTTTCAAACCAATCCAAAATCGGCCGAAAAATTATACAGCAAAGTAATCGATTATGTGTTCGAAGACGAACGTATTGCCGAAGATGCTGTAGTACTTGATTTATTCTGTGGTACAGGAACCATTGGTCAATTGGTTGCTTCAAATTTGCCAGACACCAAGGTAATTGGAGTCGATATTGTGGCCTCAGCTATCAAGGACGCCAAAAAGAATGCTGAGAGAAATCAAATAGGCAATGTTGAGTTTTATGCAGATGATGTTGGGAAGTTTTTATACCATCAACCCCAATTCCAGAATCAAATTCGGACCCTTATTTTAGATCCGGCTCGAGCAGGAATTGCTCCAAAAACTTTGAAAAAGATCATCAACCTAGATGCAAAACGATTGGTCTATGTTTCTTGTAATCCGGCCACGCAAGCTCGAGATACCGAAACTCTACAAAACTCAGGATACCATTTGAAGAAGTTTAGTTTGGTAGATCAATTTCCGCATACAGCTCATATAGAGACCATTGCCTTGTTTGAAAAAAGAGAGTCGTAATTTTTGAGCCGACCGACTCATAAAAATGCCTTATTTTAGCGAAGAAAATCAGTCAAAATGGAAAAACTTAAAGAGCAAGAAATTGAACAACGAATAGGAAGTCTTACCGATTGGGAATACTATGACGACGCTATTCATACAAGTTTTGAATTTGATAACTTTAAAGATTGCATCAATGCCATGCAGCGCATCGCCTTTGAATGCGAAGCAATGAATCATCATCCAGAATGGACCAATGTGTACAATGTTTTAGACATTAAACTTACCACTCACGATGTGGGAGGCGTAACAGAGTTGGATCTTAAATTGGCTGAAATTATTGACAACTTAATTGAAGTCGAAGAATAAAGAATGACAAGAAAGCTTCTCTTATATGGGTTATTACTTGGTTTGTTTCTAAGTTGTGAGAAAGACGATTTCTGCACCTTTAATCCTGTAACCCCCAAGTTAATCTTACGGTTTTATGACGATGCCAATCCGCAATCCATAAAATCATTGCAACGTTTTTCTGTCATCGCACAGAGTAAAACAGATAGTTTATTTGTGAACCAAAGCATTGATAGTATTGCGCTTCCGTTAAATTCGAATGCTACCACAACGACTTACATCTTAAAAGTGAATAATGTAGCTGGTGCAACGGCCGATAATGAAATAGCAACACTAACCATCTCTTACACACCTGTGGATACTTATGTTTCGAGATCCTGCGGATTTAAGGTGGATTTTGAGAACCTAAGTATCAATTCGAGCGGGGGTTGGATTAAGAACATTACTCCGATTACCACTGCAACCATTGAAGATCAATCACAAGCCCATGTTCAAATTTTCCACTAGTCTTTTCTGTTTGTTCTTTATGACATTGAGCATGTATGGTCAGGTTTCCACTGAGGATAGCGACAAAAAAAAGGATTCTATTTATCCTACTCCATATGGCATTCGTTTGGGTATAGATTTGAGCAAACCCGTTAAAGCAAGCTTGGACCAAAGTTATTCCGGATTTGAAGTGGTGGCCGATTATCGGTTAAGCAAACGCTTCTTCCTAGCTGCAGAATTCGGATACGAAGAAGAAAATACAGCAGAAGATTTCACCAATTCGACGGCTAGTGGTAGTTATTTACGATTGGGATTTAATTTCAATTCGTATAACAATTGGTTGGACATGAATAATGAAATCTTTTTAGGTTTCCGATATGGATTAAGTTTTTTTGATCAAACCCTCAATAGCTACACGCCAAATGTTATTGATCCAGATAACGGAATCTACTTTCCATCATCCACCATCAACACTCCAATTACAGAAAGTTTAAGTTCGCATTGGTCGGAACTTATGGTGGGTATTAAAGTGGAAACTTTTAAGAATACCTTCATTGGATTGAGCCTGTCTTATAAAATACTCGTTAGTACTGACGAGCCTAATAATTTTAAAACCCTATACTCTCCCGGTTTTAATAGAATTTTTGAAAGTGGAACAGGATTCGGCTTTAATTACACCTTGTCCTATTTGATTCCTTTCAAGAAAAAATAATTTATTTCCATTAATTTTTTAAATTTACCATTCAATCAATAAGTATGAATAGAATTCCTAGCGTTGATTTAAGGGATTTTCTCTCTGAAGATCCAGCCAAAAAGCAAAAGTTTATTAGTGAAATTGGAATGGCCTATGAAAACATAGGTTTTGTTGCATTAAAAGGTCATTTCTTAGATGACACACTCGTTTCTGAGTTGTATGAAGAAATCAAAAACTTTTTTAGTCTACCTGTTGAAACCAAGCAGAAATATGAAATTCCAGGAATAGGTGGTCAACGTGGCTATGTTTCTTTTGGGAAAGAATCTGCCAAAGGAAAGAAGGAAGGAGATTTAAAAGAGTTTTGGCATTTTGGTCAGTACGTTGAAGATGATCCAAAGCGAAAGGCTGAGTATCCAGACAATGTGATGGTAGAAGAATTACCTAAGTTTAATGAAGTAGGAAAAACTGCGTATCGCATGTTGGAAAAAACCGCAAAATATGTGCTTCGGTCGCTTGCATTGCACTTAGGGCTTGAAGAAACCTATTTTGACAATTACATCAAAAATGGGAATAGTATTCTAAGACCGATCCACTATCCGCCTATTACCAGTGAGCCAAAGGGTGCCGTTAGGGCTGCTGCTCACGGTGATATCAACCTAATTACCCTATTGATGGGGGCTCAAGGAAAAGGATTGCAAGTTCAAAATCACGAAGGAGAATGGATTGATGCCATTGCAGAACCTGATGAATTGATGATCAATGTTGGAGATATGTTATCGAGACACAGCAACAACAAGTTGAAATCGACCATTCACAGGGTAGTAAATCCGCCTAAAGAACTATGGGGTTCCTCAAGGTATTCCATTCCGTTTTTTATGCATCCCATCTCAGAAATGAGCTTAAATGTTTTGGATAATTGCATTGATGAAGAAAATCCGAAGCAATTTGAAGACATTACCGCTGGAGAATTTTTAGAAGAACGATTGAGAGAATTAGGTTTGAAAAAATAATGGATTTAAAAGATCAATTAAAAAACCTTTTTCCTGACCATGTTGAGACGGAAACACCCAAAGAAGAACCATCAAATGTTTGGCTACAAGATGAGCCAATCATCTGTAAATATGAAAAACGAAAAGGTAAACCCATCACGATATTAGAAGGGTATAATGGCGCTCAGAAAGATTTTAAACTATTGGCTAAGGAGATCAAACAAAAATTCTCTGTAGGTGGTAGCTTTAAAAACGAAACCATCATTATACAAGGCGACTATCGTGATCAAATTATGCAATTATTAAAAGACAAAGGATTTAATGTAAAACGAGTTGGTGGATAACCACAATTCTCAATCACAATCAAACTATGACTTCAAAAACATTACATATTACCAACGGAGATAGTACCACAGATTATTTGAAAAAAATTGACCTTCAAGGCGATTACATCACATGGCGTGAGATGCTTTGCGAAGGGAAAACCACTATAGACGTGGGTAGTGAGTCGTTTTGGAAGAATCGTTTTTCATACTTAAAATCTTCCTACAAGATCACCAAGCAAAAGTTTATCAACTATACACTTAAAGAATATAGAAACCTTTGTAACAAGAAAAACTTGGATGAAATTGTATTGTGGTTTGAAAACGACTTGTACTGTCAAATCAATATGATTGCGGTATTGAGTTGGATTAAACGATACAGGGACGGATATACCATTAGTTTGGTTCATCCGCCTCAAAAACAAAAGACCTTGTTCAAAGGCTTTTCTGAATTAACCGAGAATCAAATTCAGCAGCAGTATAAAAAAAGAGTATTGTTGAGCCAAGATGATATCGAATACGCAGATTATATCTGGCAATTGTACTGTTCTGAAAGTCCACTTCGATTGGAAACTGTGCATAAGTTCAATCCCATGTCTCCTTTCCAAAACCTTACTACTGCTATTGAAAACCATTTGAAACGTTTTCCATCTATTGGTAACGGATTGAATGCTGTAGAGAATAATATTGTTCAAATTGCAAACCAAACGAAATTGAAGTCTAAAGAACAATTGGTAGGCAAGATTTTGCAAGCACAACCCAATTTCGGATTTGGAGATTTGCAATATTTCCAAAAATTAGATCAGCTAAAACCTTTATTTACTTCGTTTAACCCCGTGAAATTATCCCGCAAAGGAAAACAAGTTTTAGAAAACAACTTGAACTTCTACAGTGAAATGCGAAGCGATGAAAGCTATTTGGGTGGTGCGAAGAAATACAGCTTCCTATACAATTCTGACACAGAAAAGTTACTTCAAATTACTACTTAATGGCCATCAAACCGTCTGAACTGATTTTAAATCCCGATGGCAGTGTTTATCATTTAAATTTGAGGCCTGAACATGTGGCCACCAATATTATTTGTGTGGGTGACCAATATCGTGTTGACAAAATTACCAAATACTTTGACTCCATTGAGTTTACCACTCAAAAAAGAGAATTCAAAACCACCACGGGAACCTATAGAAACAAACGTTTTTCGGTTATTTCAACTGGAATCGGAAATGACAATATTGATATTGTTTTAAATGAATTGGATGCCTTGGTCAACATCGACTTTGAGACCAAAACAGTTAAAGACAAAATTACCAAACTACATATTGTAAGAATTGGAACTTCAGGCTCTCTTCAAGATGACATCCCTGTGGATTCCTTTGTATTAAGTTCTCATGGACTCGAACTTACAGGAACACTTTGGTCTTACAACGTGGAAGCCCTTCGAAATTTTGAGTTGGAGGAAGCCTTTGTAAAACACATGGATTGGTTGAAAGAAAAGCCTTATCCCTTGTTCATTCCAGGCTCGCAATTGCTACACGATAAAATCTTTTCTGATTCCATGTATCAAGGAATCACGGCCACGGCCAATGGTTTCTATGGTCCACAAGGAAGAATATTGAGATTGCCTATTCAAGAAGAATTTATCAATGAGAAGCTGACAAACTTTAAATATGATGATTTACGCATCTCTAATTTTGAGATGGAAACAGGCGGAATATACGGATTATCAAAGCTATTCGGTCACGAAGCTTGTTCGGTTAATGCCATCATTGCCAATCGAGCGATGGGCACTTTTAGTGAAAATCCAGGGCAAGTTATTGAAGATTTAATCACGTATACTTTAGACAAATTAACCGCATAACTTCATGCTTGATTTAAAAATCGGAGGAGTTCCTGAGCATTTTAATTATCCATGGTACCTTGCCTTTAAGGCGAAAGAATTTCGGAAAAGAAATATTAACCTACGTTGGAAAGACTGTTACGGAGGAACTGGTGAAATGTGTGCTGGTTTGCGAAGCGGCGACATTGATATTGCTGTCGTCCTTACGGAAGGAATTATCAAAGACATCATCAACGGAAATCCATCTAAAATTGTCCAAGTCTTTGTGGAGAGTCCACTTTTATGGGGAATCCACGTAGACCATAATTCTCATTTTCAAACCATTAAAGATCTTGAAAATAAATCCGTTGCCATAAGTCGTTATGGATCAGGATCACAATTAATGGCCATCGTGAATGCCCATAACCAAGGATGGAATGTTGACGAACTAGATTTTAAAGTTGTTCAGAATTTGTCGGGCGGAATTGAAGCGCTTACCAATGGAGAGGCCGATTATTTCATGTGGGAACAATTTACCACCAAACCATTAGTCGATAATCAAACCTTTCGAAGAATTGATTCCTGCCCTACTCCCTGGCCATGTTTTGTGATTGCGGTTAGGGATGAAGTTTTGGAATCCCATGAGGGGGAAATTAAAGTCATTTTAGACATCATTAATGATTATACGAGACATTTTAAATCAACTCCGAAATTAAGTCATTTACTTGCCAAACGATATGGACAAAAGATAGAAGACATTCGTGCTTGGCTTAATATAACCAATTGGAATTCAGATAGATATATAACTAAAAATTTAATAGCACGCATACAAAATAAAATGGTAAAGTATAACGTTATTAAAAAGAAAGAAAATTCTGCTAGATTTATAAAAAAGCTGTAATTTAGCTTCAGAAGATATGAAGAAAACGATCGTATTTATAGTTTTTGTTTTTGCCCTTGTGTGTATGTCCTCATGCCGAAGCACTTCAAAGTCTTGTGGCTTAGCAGAAGAAAATTTCAACAACCAAGAGACAGAAAAGCAAATTCAACACCAACACATTGAATTTGTATCTTAATTTCAAATTCTTAAAATCCGCTTTTTAGCGGATTTTTTTTTACCACTTAATTTCAGTTTTCCCAAGTTCCTTAAGAATTTCATTTGTTTTCGAGAAGTGTTTATTCCCAAACCAATAACCACGATTGGCACTTAAAGGAGATGGATGTCCAGATGTCAACACATGATGTTTGTTAGCATCAATCAATTTAACTTTTTTCTTGGCAAATCCACCCCATAGTAAGAAAACCACATCTTTTTGAAGTTCACTAATTTTTGCAATTACAGTATCGGTAAATACTTCCCAACCTCTCTTTTGATGACTTCCAGCATTCCCTGATTGCACCGTTAAAGTCGAGTTTAGTAATAGTACTCCCTGTTTAGCCCATCGTTCTAAATTGCCGCTTTGCGGATAAGGTGTACCCAAATCTTTTTCAATTTCTTTAAAAATATTGATTAAGGAAGGTGGATGTGAGATTCCATCTGCCACTGAAAAACAAAGTCCGTTTGCTTGATTCGGACCATGATACGGATCTTGTCCCAAGATAACAATCTTAACCTGATCAAAGGGACAATGATCAAAGGCCGCGAATATTTTTGGTCCTGGAGGGTAACAAATTCTTGAGCGATATTCATTTCGAACAAATTCCGTCAAGCCCTTGAAATAAGGTTTTTCAAATTCCTCCTGTAAAACTTTTTGCCAAGATTGTTCAATCGAAACCTTCATAGTGCGTATTTTTGCATCTTTCAAAGATACCATTTTGGCAGTAAGAATTTCCGATAAAGCGCTTCAAGATCTTGAGTATCCTGTTGTTTTACAACAGGTAAAAGAGTTTTGTTATACATCCTTAGGAAAAGCTAGGATTGATGCCGCCAAACCCTTTGCCTCCAAGTCTCAATTACTTTTCGAATTGAAATGTGTTGATGAGTATTTGGCTTCTTTTGAAAACGAAAACCGGATTCCCAATCATGCTTTTGATGATATCACTAGTTCGGTTAAAAAATTAAAAATTGAAAATAGCTTCATAGAGAGCGATCAGTTTTTGAAAATTGCTCAGATAGCAACTACGGTTAATTTTTTGAAAAAGTTTTTTAAGAAGTTTCATGAGCTTTTTCCGAAGTTATTTACCTTATCCGATAAGATTGAATACACCACTGTAATTCCCAAGGAAATTCAGGCCATTATTGAACCCAATGGAGAGATTCGAAACGATGCATCGAAGTTATTGAAACAAATTCGTAAAGATTTGACCTTTGTTCGTGGTAAAATCAACCAGAGTTTTAATAGCGCCTTATCCAAAGCAAACACCGCTGGATATTTGGATGACATCAGAGAAACCGTAATCAACAACCAGCGAGTTCTTGCGGTTACTGCTATGTATCGGAGAAAGGTAAATGGGAATGTATTAGGTTCTTCCAAATCAGGTAATATCGTATACATTGCACCAAAGGAAACTTTGCGATATAGCAATGAATACAACAACTTATTGTATGATGAGAAGCAAGAGATCATTGCTATTCTTCGTGGACTAGCAGACACCTTGCGTCCCTTTTCGGAGTTACTGGAAGCTTATGTGGAATATCTAACCCATTTAGACAGTATAGGGGCCAAAGCGAATTATGCAAAAGAATTGAATGCGGTATTGCCTGAGATTACAGCTGAAAAAACCATCAATTTCAAGAAAGCACTTCATCCGCTGCTGTATCGAAAAAATAAAGATCTAAAGTTAAAAACAGTAGATCAAGACATATATCTCGATAAAAACCAGCAAATCATTGTTATTTCTGGCCCGAATGCTGGCGGAAAGAGTATCACCTTAAAAACCGTTGGTTTATTACAGTTAATGCTTCAATCTGGATTTCTAATTCCCGTTGATGAAAACAGTAGTACTACCCTATTCAATTCCATTTTAACAGACATCGGAGACAACCAGTCAATTGAAAACCAACTTAGTACCTACAGCTACCGATTGAAAAACATGCGTAATTTTCTTCAAAAGTGTAACGATAGAACCTTGTTTTTAATTGATGAATTTGGAACAGGATCCGATCCAGAGCTCGGTGGTGCCTTAGCAGAGATTTTCTTAGAGGAATTCTATTCCAAAGAATCCTACGGCATCATTACTACTCATTATTCGAATTTGAAAGTACTGGCCAATGAGTTGCCAAACGTGACCAATGCCAATATGCAATTCAATGAGCGTACCTTAGAACCGATGTATAAACTCCATATCGGACAGGCGGGTAGCTCTTTTACATTTGAAGTAGCTCAGAAAAATGGCATTCCTTTTCGATTGATTAATCAAGCGAAGAAAAGAGTTGAAGGTGGAAAAGTTCGATTGGATAAAACCATTTCCAAGCTTCAAAAAGAAAGAAATCGACTACAAAAGAGCACAGATTCTTTAGAAAAGCAAAAGTCAGAAGGTGAAAAGATCAAAGAAGCTTTGATTGAAAAAGAGCAAAAGGTACAAGAAAAGTTGGACGATTTTGTACAGCTCTATGACAAGAATCAAAAAATGTTGAGCTTAGGCCGAAAGTTGAATGAAATGTTCAATACCTATTTTCAAACCAACAATAAGAAGAAACTTATTGGAGATTTCAACGCCTGGGTGGCCGCGGAAAAGGTTAAGTTCGCAAAAAAGAATCCGAAACCAACCAAATCAAAAGTTGCTAAGAAAAAGGCGGTTGAAAAAAAGAAGTTAGAACAAGAAAAAATCAAAGCTACCGAAAAAGCCGTTCTTAAAGACGTTGTAAAACTGCGAAAGGAGAAAAAAGAAAAGGAAACCATCATAGCCGAAAAGAAAGCAAATTATGTCTTTAAAGTAAATGATCGCGTTCGTTTGATCGACTCCAAAGCAGTAGGTACCATTGAAGAAATTCAAAAAAATAAAGTCCTAATAAACTTCGGCGTATTCACTACCAAGACTACCACCAACAAACTAGAATTGGTCGAAAAAGCCTAGAAATCAGGGCTACCCACCTATCTTTCTTAACTACTCTTAATTAAAGTTAAATAACGTTAAGTTTTTATTAAACTAAATTTTAAGTGAAACATTTTTGGAAAACGGACGTCTCTTTAAATGAACACGTTTAACATTAATAATTATTTTATCATGAAAAATTTAAAATCAATCATCGCCATTTTCGCAATTAGTTTTGCTACAGTTTTTTCCTCTTATGCTGAAGAAACACCACCAATCGAGAAAACCCAAAACTTAAGATCAGAAATCATTTCAATGCTAGGAAGTCAAACTCCTTTTGCCCTTGATGAAAGCTCTAAAGCAGAAATCGTCTTCACTGTAACTTCTCAAAATGAGATCGTAGTATTATCTGTTAACTCTGAGAGCGCTGATTTTAACAGCTATGTAAAAAGTAGATTAAACTACAAAAAAGTTGATACGAAAGGATTAAAGGTAAGAGGTCAGTATACATTACCTGTAAGACTGAAATCACTTTAAGATAACTGTTGGTTAGTTGGTGCCTGAATGCCTACTTTTCTAGTAGCTTCAGGCATTTTTTTTGATATAATTCAATGGATTTGGGCAATTCTTGCTATAAAATTCCAAGTTCTTTTTAGAAGATACACCTGGATAATCTCCATAATTGCCTTGTAAATCCTTAATTATTTGAAAATGTAGATGGGGTGCGTAGTCGCCATTGACAGCGGCATCCCCCAATTGAGCGAAATTCTCGCCTTTTCCAATTTTGTCGCCAACGGTAATTGATTCTATGGATGCCAAGGACAAATGACCATAAAGCGAATAGAACTTCATTCCGTTTTCTTGATGTTCTAAAATAATGGTCGGACCGTAATCCCCATAATTCGTGTTGTTTTTAAAACTATGGACCGTTCCATCGAAAATGGCACAAACATGGGTACTCGCCTCACACCAATAATCGATTCCCAGGTGAATGTTTCTTTTGGATTCTGCATCCACAGCCTGAAAATAATCACTGCGATCATAAAGGTTGCGAACTTCTAAATAGCCACCATAAGCAACTTTGGCTTTATTTTTTTGCAAGTGACTCTCCACATATGCCTCCCACTCTGATGAGGATGTAGTATCGAAGGAATCCAAATCTTTATTACTCCCTGATAAGTCGATTGGACAATAACTACCAAAAGAAATGCTATTATCAATGGGAAGAGCTCCGTCAAATGAAAGGTTATTCATAAAAAAGAAAAACTCCTGAATTTCTTCAGGAGTTGCTTATTATTAATAGGCTATTATGCATTCTGCTTTTTAATCAAATTCAAGGCTGATCCTTCATTGAACCATTCAATTTGATTTTGATTGTACGTATGGTTTGCTACAATTGTGTCTTTGCTGCCATCAGCATGAACCACTTCAATGGTTAATGGTTTTCCTGGTGCAAACTGATCAAGATCTAAGAAGTTGAAGGTATCATCTTCTTGAATTAAATCGTAATCATTTTCATTGGCAAATGTCAATCCTAACATTCCTTGTTTTTTAAGGTTTGTTTCATGGATTCTTGCGAATGATTTCACCAATACTGCCGCTACACCTAAGTGTCTAGGCTGCATCGCTGCGTGCTCTCTTGATGAACCTTCACCATAATTGTGGTCTCCAACTACTACAGTTTTAATTCCCGCTGCTTTATAAGCTCTTTGAGTGGCAGGCACTGCATCGTATTCACCAGTCAACTGGTTTTTCACAAAATTGGTCTTTTTATTGAAAGCATTTACAGCTCCAATCAATGTATTGTTGGCAATGTTGTCCAAATGACCTCTGAATCGCAACCATGGTCCCGCCATAGAAATGTGATCCGTGGTACACTTTCCAAATGCCTTGATTAACAACTTAGCTCCTTTGATATCAGTTCCTAAAGGCACAAAAGGTGTCAACAATTGAAGTCTTTCAGAATCATCATTCACAGTTACTTGTACACCACTTCCATCTTCCATAGGTGCCAAATAACCATTTTCTTTAACATCAAATCCTTTTGGGGGCAATTCCCATCCTGTCGGCTCATCTAGCATTACTTCTTCACCATTTTCATTGATGAGTGAATCTGTAAGCGGATTAAAGTCCAATCGACCTGCAATCGCAATTGCGGCAGTCAATTCAGGAGAAGCTACGAAAGCATGTGTATTTGGATTCCCATCTGCTCTTTTTGCAAAGTTTCTATTGAACGAATGAACGATACTGTTTTTCGGTGCATTTTTGGGATCCGAATACCTTGCCCACTGACCAATACAAGGTCCACAAGCATTGGTAAATATTTTCGCATTTAGATCTTCAAATACTTGAAGAATTCCATCTCTTTCTGCTGTATATCGTACTTGTTCAGAACCTGGATTGATCCCAAATTCAGCTTTGGTTTTTAATCCTTTGTCTAATGCTTGCTGTGCTATTGAAGAAGCTCTTGATAAATCCTCGTAAGATGAATTGGTACAAGAACCAATCAATCCCCACTCTACTTCCAACGGCCAATCGTTATCAGTAGCTTTTTTTGTCATTTCCTCCCCAACATTTGTCGATAAGTCCGGAGTAAATGGACCATTCAATAAAGGACCTAATTCCGATAAATTGATTTCAATAACTTGGTCGAAATAAGCTTCTGGATTTGCATATACCTCTGGATCTGCAGTCAAATAATCTTTCACTGCATTGGCAGCCTCAGCCACATCCTCTCTGTCAGTTGCTCTCAAATAACGCTCCATAGACTCATCGTAACCAAAAGTTGACGTTGTAGCTCCAATTTCAGCTCCCATGTTACAGATGGTACCTTTACCCGTACAAGACATCGCAGTGGCACCTGGACCAAAATATTCTACAATTGCTCCTGTTCCACCTTTTACCGTTAGAATTTCAGCAACTTTTAAAATCACATCTTTAGGTGCCGTCCATCCTGATAATTTACCAGTCAACTTCACACCAATTAATTTTGGAAACTTCAATTCCCAAGCCATTCCGGCCATTACATCCACAGCGTCAGCACCACCTACTCCGATGGCCACCATTCCCAATCCACCAGCGTTCACTGTATGTGAATCAGTACCAATCATCATTCCCCCAGGGAAAGCATAGTTTTCCAATACTACTTGGTGAATAATTCCCGCTCCTGGTTTCCAAAATCCAATACCATATTTATTAGATACAGACTCTAAGAAATTAAATACTTCACTACTTACGTTGTTGGCATGTTTTAAATCAACTTCAGCTCCACTTTTGGCTTGAATTAAGTGATCACAATGCACGGTTGTTGGCACGGCCACCTTTTGCTTTCCGGCCTGCATAAATTGCAATAAGGCCATTTGAGCGGTAGCATCCTGACATGCAATTCTATCTGGAGCAAACTCCACATAATCTTTACCTCTAGTGTAAGCGGTAGTCGGATTGCCATCCCATAAATGTGAGTATAAAATTTTCTCTGCTAGCGTTAAAGGTTTACCTGTAATTTCTCTTGCCGCATCGACACGTTCTACAACGTTTGCGTACACGTTTTTGATCATTTCAATATCAAAAGCCATAGTCAACTGAATTTTTAAATTTTCACAAAATTAAACTATTTATCACAAAATTTAAAGATAAATGATAGATAGCTTAAATTTAAAAATAATCAAATATTATTCAGTAAAAACAAGGGTTTGATTGAAAGAAAATTAAGGAATTTTAAAAAACAATGAAGATATCACAAAAAAAATAGCAGGCCAGTAAGCCGAATTCTGTCATCTTTTGAAAGATGTCTTATCATTTATCTAGTCTTAAAATTACTCTTAAGATCCATCTGCCTACCCGTTAGAATCGAGCGAGTAACTCTTATCCATAATGGAGCTCTAATATACTTGGCATTTCACCACATAGAGTTTACCTGATTTCACTACAGCCGAACTGTACATTCTTTCTGTTGCACTGGTCCTCAACTTTCGTCGGACGGATGTTATCCGCTATGTTACTCTATGGTGTCCGGACTTTCCTCCTTGAAGAAAATTCAAGGCGATAAGATTGGCCTGCAGAACAAAATTAGTGATAATAAAAAAACCCACTCAAAATTGAGTGGGAAAAATTGCTATGAAAAAGAAAAAGTATCATCGATTTCTCAATGATGTTTCAAATGTAAATTATTTCTGTGATGCCACCAACAAATTTTTTAAAAAAAAGATAACGTTTTCGTAACATTAAGACTTTTTTAAGAAAACATGTCTTTCACCTTGTCAAAAAATGATTTGTCCGACTTATTTGGACTAGGATTAAAGTTTTCATCATCTACCATATTCTCAAAAAATTGACGTTGTTCTTTGGTCAATTCTTGGGGTGTCCAAACATTGATATGAATCAAGAAGTCTCCATTACCATACCTTTCTAGACTAGGTAACCCTTTGCCTTTTAATCGTAAGATTTTTCCAGATTGAGTCCCTGCATCAATTTTGATCTTAACCTTACCAGTAACTGTTTGAATCTCTTTAGAAACACCCAGTACAGCATCGGAATAACTAATATACAAGTCGTAATGAATATTGTTCCCTTCTCTTTTTAAGGTCTCGTGTTCAATTTCCTCAATAAGTACCAACAAATCCCCCGAAACAGAATTTCTACCAGGAGCTTCATTTCCTTTTCCTCCTACTTTTAACTGAACTCCTTCCGACACTCCAGCTGGAATAGAAATGGATACCGTTTCTTCTTTTACCACAAGACCCTGTGAATCTGCACCGCTAGGACGATTGCTGATAACCTCTCCTGCTCCACCACAGGTTGAACAAGTTGTGGCAGTTTGCATTCGACCTAAAATGGTATTGGAGATTCGAATCTCTTGTCCTGATCCATTACAAGTGGGACAGGTTTTATACTCCACACCGTCTGCCTTTACTTTTCGACGGACTTTCACTTTCTTCTCCACTCCGTTTGCGATTTCTTCAAGGGTTAGTTTTACACGAATTCGCATGTTACTTCCCTTCACGCGAGCGGTTCTTCCACCGCCTCCACCGAAGCCGCCGAATCCACCACCAAATCCGCCACCAAAAATATCACCAAATTGACTGAAGATATCTTCCATATTCATGCCGCCAAATCCACCGCCACCTTGAGCGCCTTCGAATGCTGCATGACCGTATTGATCGTACCGAGCTTTTTTATTGTCATCACTCAATACCTCATAAGCCTCTGCTGCGAGCTTGAATTTTTCTTCAGCCGTTTTATCATCTGGATTCTTATCTGGATGGTATTTGATCGCCATTTTACGGTAAGCCTTTTTAATTTCAGACTTACTTGCCGATTTCGATACTCCTAAAACTTCGTAGTAATCTTGTTTTGCCATAATCTCTATTATTGACCGATAACAACTTTAGGAAAACGGATGATCTTGTTTCCTAGTTTGTATCCCTTTTCAACACAATCGATGATTTTTCCTTTTAAATCTTCTGATGGTGCTGGAATTTGTGTGATTGCCTCGTGAATCTCTGCATCAAATGCATCGCCATTTTTTACTTCAACAAGAGCCAATCCTTTTTGTTCCAATGTTTTATAAAACTTTTGATAAATAAGCTCAACCCCCTCTTTCAATTCTTTGGTTTCCTTAGAGCTTTCAATATGTGATAAGGCTCTTTCAAAATCGTCAACAATTGGCAGTAAAGATGTCATTAATTCCTGACTCGCCGTCTTGAAAAGATCGATGCGCTCTTTGGTAGTTCGTTTTTTATAGTTTTCGAACTCCGCAAAAAGTCTGACGAACTTGTCTTTTTCGGCCTGAATTAACTCCTCAGCAGTAGGTTCTTCAACCTTCTTTTCATCCTTAACCTCTTGATTTTGTTCAACTTGAGATTCTTGGCTCTCTATTGTTTTATCTTCGTCTTGAATTTCTTCTTGTGTACTCATTATTCACTAATGGTTATATTTCTATTTCTATTTTTCAAAAATGTTGCCAATAAAAAAATAGTGCCAACTTGACACTATTCATTTTTTGTTTGTTTATACTATTCTGTAATCCGTTCAATTTTTGCACCGAGTGATCGAAGTTTTCCTTCAATATCTTCATAACCCCTATCGATTTGCTCGATATGATCGATGTAGCTGGTTCCCTTGGCCGCCAAAGCTGCAATCAATAGGGAGATACCGGCTCTAATATCTGGTGAAGACATTCGTGTAGCCTTCATTTGGTACTCGAAATTATGACCAATTACCGTAGCTCTATGCGGGTCACACAAAATAATTCGTGCTCCCATATCCAGAAGTTTATCCACAAAAAACAAGCGACTTTCAAACATTTTTTGATGAATGAGGACGGATCCTTTGGCTTGGGTTGCAATCACCAAAACAATACTTAATAAATCTGGCGTAAAGCCTGGCCATGGAGCATCAGAAACGGTAAGGAAAGATCCATCGATATAACTCTGAATCTCATAGCCCTTATTTTTCGGAATGTAAATATCATCTCCTCTTCTTTCGAAGACAATCCCGAGTTTTCGAAATACATTGGGTATTTGACCCAGGTTTTCCCAACTTACATTCTTAATCGTTATCTCTGACCGGGTCATTGCCGCAACACCTATCCAAGAACCGATTTCAATCATATCTGGTAATACGGTATGCTCACATCCACCTAAATAATCTACACCCTCAATAGTCAAAAGGTTCGATCCAATTCCAGTGATTTTCGCACCCATGGCATTCAACATTTTACATAGCTGTTGAATGTAAGGTTCACAGGCTGCGTTGTAAATTGTAGTAATACCTTCGGCCAGAACTGCTGCCATTAAAATATTGGCGGTTCCAGTAACGGAAGCCTCATCAAGCAACATGTCTGTTCCCTTGAGTTTTTTAGCTTCTACACCGTAAAAACGTTCTTCTTTGTTATATCTAAATACCCCTCCTAAGTTGATGAATCCTTGGAAGTGAGTATCCAATCGTCGTCTTCCAATCTTATCACCACCTGGTCTTGGAATGTATCCTTTCCCGAAACGTGCTAGCATCGGCCCTACCAACATGATTGATCCTCGAATGGAACGACCGTGTTTTTTATAACCGTCTGATTTTAAATAATCTAAATCAAGTTCATCTGCTTGAAATTCATAGGTATTTTTATCAATTCGGTTGATTTTAACACCCAATTCTCCAAGGATGAAAATGAGTTTGTTCACATCAATGATGTCCGGTACATTGTTCACTTTCACCTTTTCAGGAGTCAACAATACAGCACATAATATTTGTAAAACTTCATTCTTCGCCCCTTGCGGAGTAACACTTCCTTTTAATTCGTGTCCTCCTTCAATTTTAAATAAAGCCATTGACTAGCGTTTTCTATTTTTTGAATTCTTTTTGCTTCGCGAACCACTTGATCCTTGTCCGCCTCGTTTCTTCAAGAAGGTCTTGCTTTCCGTCAACTCCTCTTCTGATCCCCTTAGATCTAACTTTCCATCCGATAAGTCATAAAGGTGATTGAATATCGTCGAGTCGTCCACAGTGTCTTTGTTCCAATTCAAATAACACTTTTTCATATGATTGGCAATGGTATATACCAAGGCTTCTTTCATTTCGCCTTCGTCCCAACCCAAGGCTACATCAATCATGTTTTGGATATTATGTCCGTAATAACGGTATTTGGAGGCCGACTTTGGATAAGCCAAAGGTTCTGGTTTTTCTAAAAACTCTTCTTGAGAAGGTTTTGGGTAGGGAGCATCCACATCCAAATCAAAGTTGGCCATGATAAACAATTGATCCCAAAGTTTGTGTTTGAAGTCCGGAACATCTCTCAAATGCGGTTGTAAATTTCCCATTACGTCTACGATGGCCAGTGCCATGGTATTGCGTTCTTCTTTTGTCGGAAGCGTTTTGCAATGATTGACTAATTTCTGAATGTGTCGGCCATATTCAGGTATGATTAAAGTAGAGCGTTCTGAATTATATTCAAGATCAAATGTCATATAAAGCTGTTATTTGGATTGTCTTTCTATTGTTGAAGAAATTATGGCACAAATTAAGCATAATTTTAGAATTAGGTAACGGCTTTTGCCCATATTTTAGCCGATAATCTTCAGTTTGGCAAACTGAAGCAACAACTTCTTTTTACCCGCCGTACCAAATTCGATTTCTGCTTTTTTATTCGCTCCGTTTCCCTCCAAACCAATTACTTTACCTCTACCGAAACGATTGTGTTCTACCACATTTCCCACGGTAATATTGCTGTCAAACAAATTGGTTTTTGAAGTTGTTTGCGGAGTGATCTTTTTCAAGTTCTTCGGCACAGCTGCTGGCTTACCAACAATCGTTTTGAAAGATTTTTTGGGTTCCGGTTTTTTATACCGAATTCCCTTCGGCGCATCACCAAAAATGGACTGATCAATAAATCGATGTTTGGAAGGCTCTGGAGTCTTCGGCTTCATGTATTCTAAAAACTGATCATCTATTTCTTCCAAAAAACGACTTGGCTCGGCATCTACTAGCTTCCCCCATCGGTATCTGGTTTGTGCAAAACTTAAATAGGCCACTTTTTCGGCGCGTGTCAAAGCTACATAAAACAATCTTCGCTCCTCCTCCAGTTCACTTCGTGTATTCATACTCATGGCTGAAGGGAAAAGGTTTTCTTCCAAACCAACAATGTATACATATGGGTATTCCAATCCTTTTGACTGGTGGATACTCATCAATGAAACTTTTGGTTTTTCATCATTCTTGTCCTCTTCAAAAGTAGTTGCCAAAGCAACGTCTTCGAGGAAGGAAGTAAGTGAAGCATCTTCACCTTGTTCAATTTTATCAGTAATAAAATCCTTGATTCCATTCAACAATTCTTGGATATTTTCAACCTTACTTACCGATTCTGGAGTGCCATCTTTTTCGATATTGCTGATGATTCGTGTTTCTTTTACGACCAACTCAGCAACCTCAAAGGCATTTTTAGTCTTGGCCTCAATTTGGAAACGCTTGATCATATCTGAAAAGTTCTTCAGCTTGACCTTTGTAGGGTTGTTTACCGGAACAGGAAGCGAATTGATTCCTTCAATGACTTCGTAAATGGTTTTATTCATTTCATTGGCAGCAATGGTAACCCTATTGATGGTGGTCGCGCCAATCCCTCTTGCTGGATAATTGATGATGCGTTTTAAGGCTTCTTCATCCTTGGTGTTTTCTAAAATTCGCAAGTAAGAAAGAACATCCTTGATTTCCTTTCGCTGATAGAAAGAGATACCTCCATAAATCTTATACCCGATATTCTTCTTTCGCAAGGCATCCTCAATGGCTCTGGATTGCGAATTTGTTCGGTATAAAACGGCAAAGTCACTGCTTTGCATTTGTTTGTTCATCTGATTTTCCCAAATAGATTGGGCCACAAATCGACCTTCTTCACCATCAGAAATGGTGCGCATCACCTTAATACTCTCTCCCGCTCCATTGCTCGTCCAAACTTGTTTATCAAGTTTTAATTTGTTCTTGGCAATCACCGAATTCGCGGCATTCACAATGGTTTTGGTAGATCGATAGTTTTGTTCCAATTTGAAGGTCTGCACATTCGGATAATCATTCTTGAAATTGAGAATGTTCTGAATGTTGGCGCCTCGGAAACTATAGATACTTTGGGAATCGTCACCCACCACACAAATATTTTGGAAACGGTCTGCTAAGGCTCTCACAATGATGTACTGAGAGTGATTGGTATCTTGATACTCATCCACCAATATGTAACGAAAACGATCTTGGTATTTGGCTAGTACTTCTGGGAATCGCGCTAGCAATTCATTGGTACGTAACAACAAATCATCAAAATCCATAGCACCAGCCTTGAAACATCGTTCTACGTATTGTTTGTAAATCTCACCAGTAGCCGGACGATTGGCAATTTTATCAGACTCCAGTAATTCTGGATTGTTAAAATAAGCCCGAACGGTAATTAGACTGTTCTTGAAAGAAGAAATACGACCAAAAATTTGTTTGGCTTTGTATTGGTCTTTATCGAGCGACATTTCTTTAATGATCGTAGAAACCAACCGCACGGAATCTTCTGTATCGTAAATGGTAAAGTTTCTTGGGTAACCTAATTTATCAGCTTCAGATCTTAAAATACGAGCAAATACCGAGTGGAAAGTTCCCATCCATAAGTTCTTTGCTTCGGTATCACCAACAACACTCGCAATTCTCGCCTTCATTTCCCGGGCTGCCTTGTTGGTAAAGGTCAATGCAAGAATGTTAAATGCATCAACTCCCTCTTTCATTAAATGGGCAATTCTGTAGGTCAACACTCTAGTTTTACCAGAACCTGCACCTGCAATAATAATCATTGGACCGTCTTTGTGAAGAACGGCTCGTTTCTGCGCTTCGTTTAACTGATTTAGATATTTATCCAAGGAAAATAATTTCTAAGAAAGTGGGAAATTACATATTAACTCACGATTTTTTTAGCCCTTTTCTCAGTTTTTATCCACAAGTTAAATTTTCTATCTTTAGCTTCCTTTAAATCAAATCTTCATGAAGAAAATTACAGTCATATTCGCTTTATTTCTCGGTTTTTCCAGTAAGGCACAAGACTTATCAACAGAATTCAAAAACATTGAAAAGAAGGTCATTGAATGGCGTCGGCATTTTCATCAAAATCCGGAGTTATCCAACCGTGAATTCAAGACTGGAAAAAAGATCGCTGAAATTTTAACATCCTTCGGAATTGAAATTGAGGAGAATGTTGCGAAAACGGGTGTAGTAGGTTTGATTAAAGGAACAAAAAAAGGTAAGGTAGTAGGATTGCGAGCCGATATCGATGGACTTCCAGTGGTTGAAAGGAATGATCTTCCTTTTAAATCTGTAGAAAAGACCAAATTCTTAGGCAAGGATGTTGGTGTGATGCATGCCTGTGGACACGATACTCATATTGCCATTTTATTGGGCGTAGCGGAGATTCTCTCCAAAAACAGAGATAAAATCAACGGAACAGTAAAACTTATTTTTCAGCCTGCAGAAGAAGGAGCTCCTGAAGGTGAAGAAGGAGGTGCTGAGTTAATGGTGAAAGAAGGGGTATTGAAGAATCCCGATGTGGATGCGATCTTTGGATTACATATCAATTCGGGCACTCCTGTTGGTCAAATTAAATATCGAAAAGGTGGCATTATGGCTGCTGCACAAACGTTTACCATCAAAGTGAAGGGAAAACAAAGTCACGGTTCAAGGCCTTGGAAAGGGATTGATCCCATTTTAGTTTCTGCCAAAATCATTGACGGACTGCAAACGATCATCAGTAGAGAGGCCGAATTAACCAAAGAAGGTGCTGTTATCACTGTCGGTAAAATTGATGCAGGAGTTCGAAGCAATATCATTCCAGAAAGTGCTACGATGATTGGAACCATTCGTACGTTGGATTATGACATGCAAAAACTCATTAATGATCGCATGAAAGAAATGGTTCCCGCCATAGCCAAGGCATACAAAGCAGAAGCTACCATTGAAATTGCCAAGGGTGTTCCCATTACTTTTAACAATCATGACTTGGTAAGTCAAATGCTCCCAACCCTTCAAAGAGTGGCTGGAAAGGAAAATGTAAAGAATGTCAACGCTGTAACTGGAGCCGAAGATTTTTCGTTTTATGCGAAAGAAATTCCGGGTTTCTTTTTCTTCTTGGGGGGAATGACTCCAGGAAATACCAATCCGTATCCGCATCATACGCCCGATTTTCAAATAGATGAAAGCGGACTCCTTTTAGGTGTAAAAACCATGACGAATTTGGTATTTGATTATTTAAACGAATAAAGAATGTTAGACGCTGTTTTAGAGAGTTTTAATTACGTTTTACCTGCCCTAGTGGTTGGTTTCGTGGCCTATTATCTCATCAAGGAATTGCTATTTCAACAAAACGAACAACGAAAAATCGAGGCATTGCGCGAAAAGAAGAAAGATTCCTTACCCATACAACTTCAAGCCTATGAACGTTTGCTGTTGTTCTGCGAAAGAACAGAGCCTATAAATTTATTGTCAAGAGTTGCTCCCATTGGTGACAACACCGTCAATTATGCCCAATTACTAACCGAAACTATTAAGCAAGAATTTGAGCACAATCTGGTACAACAATTATATGTCAGTGATGATGCTTGGAAAGCGGTGTTGGTTTCCAAGGAAGTGACTGCAAAAAAACTATTCGAATTGGCCGAATCTCAAAATTCGATGGAAAAATATAAGTCCGCAATAATGACTTCATTATCAGGCCCTAATTCGCCTTCAAAAACAGCCATTGATCTTTTAAAATTAGAAGTAAAAAAGATTTTATAAGTCCAGATTCCAAAATTCGATTAATTCCTTTAATCTCAATCGTTTGCGTAGATTTTTTCTTGTGATTTTCCATGAATCATGACAATTGTCAGGTTTTATAATTCCTCCTTAATTTAAATTTGTTAAGGACAAAGAATTATAGAGATTTTCAACCATAATATTCACAAAATGGAAGTAAAAGAAATAAAAAAAAGCAATTGGGAAAAAACCATTAATGTAAGAGAGTTTGTTGTTCAAAATATCACACCTTACTATGGTGATGCATCCTTCTTAGTTGGTCCAACAAATAGAACTCAATATTTGTGGGAAATTTGTAAAAATGCACTCGCGGAAGAACGAAAAAATAACGGTGTTCGTTCTGTGGATACCGATACCATTTCTACTATTAGTGCTTTTGAAGCTGGTTATATCGACAAAGACAATGAGGTAATCGTTGGTTTACAAACTGACGATTTATTGAAACGAACCATGAAACCTTTCGGTGGATTTAAAGTAGTTCAAAAAGCCTTAGCAGAACAAGGACTACAACCCAATGAACACATTACTACCCTATTTTCTAAATACACCAAAACACACAATGATGGTGTATTTGATGCCTACAATGATGAAATTCGGAAATTTAGAAGTCTTGGTATTTTAACTGGGTTGCCAGACAATTATGCTCGTGGTAGAATCATTGGTGATTATAGACGACTTGCTTTGTATGGAATTGATTTCTTAATTGATCAAAAGAAAAAAGATTTACAAGCGATTTCTGGACCAATGACAGACAATGTCATTCGCCTTCGTGAAGAAGTATCTGAGCAAATTAAAGCATTGAAAGACATGCTTTTATTAGGCGAAAAGTACAATCTTGATTTAAGTAGACCAGCCATGAATGCCCAAGAGGCGGTTCAATGGACCTATATGGCCTATTTAGCAGCTGTTAAAGAGCAAGATGGTGCCGCCATGTCATTGGGGAATGTATCAACCTTCTTAGACATTTTTATTGAGAAGGATTTGTTAGCGGGAAAAATTACGGAAGAAGAAGCCCAAGAATACATCGATCAATTTGTGATGAAACTCAGAATGGTACGCCATTTACGAATGAGTGCCTATGACGAATTGTTTGCTGGTGACCCAACATGGGTAACCGAAGCGATTGGTGGTATGTTTGAAGATGGAAGACCAAAAGTGACCAAAACTTCCTTCCGTTTCTTAAACACTTTATACAACTTAGGGCCATCACCTGAACCAAACATGACCGTTCTTTGGTCTAAAGATTTGCCACAAAACTTTAAAGACTTCTGCGCAAAAGTAGCCATCGACTCCTCTTCTATTCAGTTTGAAAATGATGAATTGATGCGTAAAACAAGAGGTTCTGACGATTATGGTATTGCTTGTTGTGTCTCTTACCAAGAACTGGGTAAAGCCATTCAATTTTTTGGTGCTCGAACCAATTTGGCCAAAACATTACTCCTTGCCTTAAACCAAGGCCGTTGTGAAGCTACTGGTAAACTGATCGTTGATGGTGTGAAAGAGTTGAAAGGTGAGTATTTGGATTTCGAAGAAGTTATGGATAACTTCCAAGTGGCCATGAAAGAAATTGCACGTGTCTATAACGATACCATGAATGTCATTCATTACATGCATGATAAGTATTATTATGAAAAAGCTCAGATGGCTTTGATTGATACGAATCCACATATCGACATTGCCTATGGTATTGCAGGCTTGTCTATTGTTGCCGACTCACTTTCTGCCATTAAATATGCCAAAGTGAAACCTATTCGAAATGAAGAAGGATTAACAATTGATTTTGAAATTGAAGGGGAATTCCCATTCTACGGAAATGATGATGATCGCGCAGATAGTCTTGCAGCCATGGCAGTTGCCGATTTCAACGCAGAATTGCAAAAATTACCAGTGTACAAAAACGCAAACCCTACCCTATCTGTATTGACCATTACATCAAACGTGGTTTATGGTAAAAAAACAGGTGCTACTCCAGATGGCAGAAAAGCAGGTGTTGCCTTTGCACCAGGTGCGAATCCAATGCATGGCCGTGATGCCAATGGTGCGATTGCTTCCTTGAATTCGGTAGCAAAAATCAATTACAAGGATGCTTTTGACGGAATTTCAAACACCTTCTCTATTGTGCCGAAATCATTAGGTGCTAATGAAGAAGATCGAATTGATAATATGGCAGCCATTCTAGATGGATACTTTGATCACAATGCGCATCACTTGAATGTGAACGTATTAAATAAAGAAACGCTCCTAGATGCCATGGAACACCCTGAAGAATATCCACAGTTGACCATACGCGTATCTGGATATGCCGTTAAATTTGTGAGGCTCACCAGGGAACAACAAATGGAAGTGATTACTAGATCTTTCCATGAATCTTTATAATTCTAATTTACATCCCAGGAATTGAATTTCTGGGATGTTTTAATTTCAATTCTAATCGAACATAAAGAAAACATATTACGGGTTCATTCTGTTGAATCATTTGGCACACAAGACGGGCCAGGCATTCGAATGGTGGTGTTTCTTCAAGGATGCAAACTAAAGTGTTTGTATTGCCACAATCCCGATACTATTGATACATCGGGTGGACAAGAATACCATGTAGACGAGCTGGTGAAAATGGCTATCCGTCAAAAATCCTATTTCGGACAAAAAGGCGGGGTTACGGTTTCTGGAGGAGAGCCCTTGTTACAATCGAAAGCTTTAATTCCTTTTCTTAAGAAACTAAAGGAGAACGGAATTCATACCAACATCGATACCAACGGTCGGATTTTAAATCATTTTACCAAAGAGTTATTGGATGAATATACCGACTTAGTAATGCTCGATATCAAACACATGACGGAGAAAGGATACGAGTTTATTACGGGCATGAAACGCAAGGAAACGACGTTCGACTTTGCCAAATATCGCGAAGAAAGCGGCAAACCCATGTGGCTCAGATACGTATTGATCCCTGGAATTACCAACAATCCGAAGCTTCTCAAACAAATGGGAGAATACTTCAAGGATTATACAACAATAGAACGAATAGAAATTCAACCCTATCACAAATTAGGCATTCATAAATGGGAAGCTTTGGGATGGGATTACAAACTGAAAGACGCTAGAGAAAATACCGTGGAAGAGATTCAAGAGGCGGTGGAAATTTTGAAAAACTACTTCAAGAAAGTAAGTGTCAACTAGCGAATAAAATCATATGATTATGGACCCAAAAAAACTGAAAAATAGATGGTTAATTGCGGCATCAGCCATTGGAATTCACATTTCCATTGGTTCTGTTTATGCCTATTCGGTAATGACAAATCCCGTAAAAGACATTTTCTTGGTTGAAGGAAGTGTGATCAAGTGGGCTTTTAAAATTGCTATCCTATTTTTAGGATTCTCAGCAGCCATATTGGGCAAATGGGTTGAAAAAATTGGTCCTAGAAAAAGTGGTACTATCGCAGGTTTGTTTTACGGAATCGGTATTGCCGGTACAGGATTGGCAATTCAATTAGAACTCCTTTGGCTATTCTATTTGTGCTACGGAGTTTTAGGCGGAATCGGACTTGGAATCGGATATATTACACCGGTAAGCACCTTGGTAAAATGGTTCCCTGACCGAAGAGGATTGGCCACAGGGATGGCTATTATGGGCTTTGGTTTTTCTGCCTTAATTTTTGGACCCGTGATGCAATGGCTTTTTGAGTCGTTCGGAGTTTACACCGCATTTTACATATTGGGAATTGTTTATTTAGTGCTCATATTGTCCTCTTCTCAGTACATGGAAAAACCTCCATTGAACTTTGTACCCGAAGGCTTCTCTCCTGAAACTTCGAAAACCGTGGTCAAAGATTTGGCCAATATCGATGCCAATTCAGCCCTTAAAACTACACGATTTTACTACATCTGGATTATGATGTTCATCAATATCTCTTGTGGTATTGCACTCATTGCGGCAGCCAGTCCTTTGATGCAAGAAAAACTAAGCTACACACCCATGCAAGCTGCAGCGCTTGTAGGTATGATTGGTGTCTTTAATGGTTTGGGAAGGATATTCTGGTCGAGTTTATCCGATTACTTTGGAAGAGCCAATACCTATATCTTCTTTTTCGGGTTTCAGATGCTAGCCTTTTTCTTCTTGCCCAAAATCGGAATTGAAATTGTATTCTTGGTAGTGATATTTACAATCATCACTATGTATGGAGGCGGTTTTGCTATGTTACCAGCATTTTTAGGTGATTTATTCGGGACCAAACAATTAGGTGCCATCCATGGATTGGTTTTGGCCGCTTGGGCATTAGCCGGTGTATTTGGACCAACCGTTTATGATATGGTAAAGAGTTCTACTGGTTCGCTAGATATCACATTGGCCATATTCGGACTCCTATTTGTAATAGCTCTGATTGTTTCCATCTTGATGAAACGATTAATCGTTAAAAGTCTCAAAGAAGACGAAGGGAAACAATCAGAACTAAAACTATCTACATCCTAAACTTGGATAAGATTAAAAATTTAATCGCAATCCGAGGTTGTAATTTCTTCCTCGGGTTGCGTATCCAAATACGTCTTGGAAATCTTCGTTGAATACATTGGTCATTGAAGCCATAAAGGTCAACGTATCATCCAGTAAGGAATAACTTGTATTCAAATCAAACAATTGATAGGATGGTAAGGTAGTAGTGACCGTTGAAAAGGTATTGCTGTCGAAGTAACTAGCAGTTCTATCTCCTACTCCTCTGTAGGTTAGGTTTACCTGTCCATCATCCGAATACTTATAGTTGATTTGTGTAAAAAACTTATTTCTTGGAATATAGTCGGCTTCTTGGGTCTTATTGGTATAGGTATAATTCCCATTAAAAGACAGTGATTCAGAAATTTGCCAATCAATAACAGATTCAAATCCATTGACATCAATCTTATTGTTTGCATTTACATATTGTCCGAAAGGTGCCGTATTCAAGCTCATAAATATAATGGCATCGTTTTCTATGCGATCAAAATACACAAAGTTGAAATTAAACGCGTCTATTTTACTTTCTACTCCGACTTCGAAAGTCCTACTCGTTTCAGGATTTAAAGCCGTGTTGCCAAAATCTGAAAACAACTGGTAAGTACTAGGCGCAATAAAAGCGGTACTGTAGGTGGCAATTCCTCGAAGGGATACATTTTGGTCGTTTAGGATATTTCTTGTTGCAGAAAAGTCATATACCAAATGATTACCGTAATTACTGTGGATGTTTAATCGTGCGCCAGCATTGAAAATCACACCTATTGGGGAATCGTAGTTTACCGACAAATATGGATCAGAAGTTGTAAAATTCGCAATAGATCGGTCTATATTTCCAAAGGGCGTAATGGAATTGTTATCATGCTCTTGGAAATTAAAGCCCGTAATCAATTGCAACTCATCACTTAATTTGTATTTGTTGACAATATCAATAAAAATACTTTCGCCTTCAAAAATGGATGTATTCAAAGTATTGGAAAAGGTTGAAAAATTATTATCCGTTCGCTTTACTCGTTGTACGCTTGCTAAGGCATAAAGTTCTCCATTTTTGTAGGTAATTCTTGGTTTTACTCCGTATCGAAACTGATATTGATCGCCAGAATTCAATTCGGTATCGGCAAAAATACCTGCATCATAATCAAATCGGAAGGTGTCATAATGTAAGAAAGTCTCCACTGAAAACTTTGAACTGGCTTTGTAAGACACTGATGTGTAAAAGTTATAGGCTTCGTAGGGATCATCTTCAAAGGGCGTATTCGTATTACTTTTGGCAGATGACAAACCTTCAGTACCCAACATATTAAAGGAGGTTGTAATCTGAAAATCGGAAAGCTTTGCCCGAACATTTACATTTTGATTTCGAAAGGCCGTCAGCGCTGAACTCGTATTGGCTTCATTGTTCGTTCCTAAAGTCACCTCATAAGAACCGGAGACTGAGTCTTTGGAATTCTTTTTCAAAATGATGTTAATCACCCCGGTTGCAGCCCCAGTACCATATAAGGTGGAAGAAGCACCTTTTAAAACCTCAATTTTTTCAATTTGATTAAGCGATAAAAACCGTAAATCAAACTCCTGATTGATCAAGGACGGATCTGTCACGGGAACCCCATCAATTAAAACCAATACTTGTCTGCTTCTACCACCGCGAACCAACAAGCTTCTTGGCTCGGAGGCATTAGTATTTGCTCCTCGAATTTCCACTCCGGTTAGATTATTCAATAGTTCAAGGACATTTTTTCCCTGATTCAATTGAATGTCTTTTTGGGAAATGGTGTTCACCACATTTGCCGTTTTTTTCTTGGACTGGGCAAATTTTGACGCGGTAATAATAATTTCATCCAACTGCTCGATACTGTCTTTTTTTTGCTGAGCAGATGTGCTAAGTGCCAACAATACACCTAAGGCACAGGTCACAACTTTTTTGTTGATCATGTTAAAAAATTTACTGATTCATTAAAATCCGGTAAATGTCAAGTACAAAATGTTAGAAATCGTACGTAAACTTTTATCCCGAAAGCTTTGTTACTCGTAGATTGAGGCAGGTCTCCTGACTTATTTCTTTGTTGTCTACCTTCCCATCTCACCAAAAAATCTTCAGCAAAAACAGTGGTCTAAGACGAACAACAAACTCGGTTAAGAGATTTCGAATACCCTTCGAAATGAAAATTACAGTTGCGGGAACAGTTCTAGATTCTAACTAGATTCCCTTTTAATTCCTTTTAAATACACTTTAAAAAGAAACCAAAATCTTAGTCAAAAGTACAATTTATCCGCCAGTACATCTAAACCTTTTTGCTTTTTGTTTTAATATCTTTAAATCCGAAAATCAATTCGTTTTATAATCCTTATGATTTCGATCTCTACTATCTATTTCAAGAGCAAGACAGCTAAATTAAATCTGTTCAACAGCATTCTCATTCCATTGTCTTTATGCTTTTTGATGGGTTGTAACATCGGAGAAAAAAACAAATTGGTGAACAGCAATTCTTTAAAATATGCCAAGGGCTTTAACATAGAAAAAGAGGGTGACCGTCGAATATTGAAAATTTTAGCAGCTTACCAAGGTTCAAAAGATATATCCTCCTATCAGTTTGATCGAAATCCGGGTCCTATTACTATTCAAATACCAATTAAGAGAATCGTTCCCACTTCCACCACTCACATCCCGATGATTGAACTATTGGGAGAAGAGCAAAGCATCGTAGGTTTTCCGAACACCAATTTTGTTTCGTCAGAAAAAACCAGACGATTGATTGAGGCCGGAAAGATTAAAGAAGTCGGTATCCAAGGTAATCTAAATACAGAAATTCTATTAGCGTTGAAGCCAGATGCCGTTGTTTCTTATGCAGTTAACGGCCCTGAAAAATCATTGCAACTTATTGAACGATCGAATATTCCCGTGATCTATAATGGCGATTGGTTAGAGAATTCTCCCTTAGGTAAGGCCGAATGGATCAAGGTATTCGGTTTGTTGTTCGACAAGGAAAAAGAAGCGGACAGTATTTTTAATGCCATTGAAGAAGAATACCTAAAAGCCGTTCAATTGGCCAATACAGCAACCATAAAACCAGCGGTACTTTCAGGAGCTATCATGAGCAACGATATATGGAACCTGCCTGCTGGGGAAAGTTACGTTGCACAATTCTTAAAAGATTCCAATACCCATTATCTATGGGAGGAAACAGATGGTAAAGGAAGTCTGAATCTCAGTTTTGAAAGTGTTTTTGAAAAAGCCAAAAGTGCTGACTTTTGGATTGCACCAGGTTATTTTTCTGCGAAGGAACAAATGGTTCAAGCCAATAAATTGTATGCTGAATTTGACGCCTATAAAAATGATAGAATATACACACCTACCAGCAAACAGGGAAGTTCTGGTGGTGTATTGTATTACGAACTCGCAACGGTGAGACCAGATCTTGTACTTAAAGACATCATAAAGATTACCCATCCAGGACTGCTTCCCGATTATGAGCTTACTTTTTTTGAGAAGATGAAGTAATTATTTCGTCGAAAATTCGAAGCCTGTTCGGGCATGAATTTCTGTCGTATTGAATAAGGGGATATTTACATCGGACGGTTGAATTAACAATGGTATTTCCGTACAACCCAAGATAACCCCTTCGGCTCCATTTGCTTTTAAGCTTTGAATTATCTCTAAGTATTGCTGCTTCGAAGATTCCTTTAATTCGCCAAAAGCCAATTCTTCATAGATCACTCGATGAATTATTTCGCGATCTTTTTCATTGGGGATGATGGTTTCAATATCATTTTCTTTTAAGACCGACTCATAAAAATCCTTTTCCATGGTGTACTTGGTACCCAAAAGTCCTACTTTACTAATCCCTTTGTTTATAATAGCTTTTGCTGTAGCCGAAGCAATATGAATGATGGGAATGGATACCTTTTGCTGGGCGTAAGGCTGACACAAATGCATGGTATTGGCTCCTATCAAGATGCAAGACGCTCCTGCTTTCTCAAGGTCCTGGGCAGCCTCGGAGATGATGTCGTTCAATTGATCCCAATTTCCTTGGGTTTGCAGTTTTGAAATAACCCCGAAGTCCATAGAATTAATCAAAAGTTTGGCCGAATGCTTTGGACCATACTTTTTTGTTGCCAATTCATTTAGAATACGATAATACAAAATCGTAGATTCTGAGGTCATTCCGCCAATGATACCAATTTTACGCATTGGTCTTTTCTCTTTGAAGTGCATTCTCTCGCATTAAAAGAAAAAGAGGAAAGGCAAAAGCTAATGCTACCAAGAATGTAGCCGGTATGATGACCCACCAATGCTTGATTTTTAATCGCAAGGATTCTGGAATTGCAAAAGCATAGAAAGCTAGCATCACAACGGTTAAATCGGCCCCAAAGGAAAGTCCAGCATAATTGTTTTGAGCATCTTGAAAGAAGCTGACCAAGGTGGCATTTTCCACAGTGGTAAAATACAGGTAGTTGTAGTACCAAGGATAGCAGAACCCAAGGATGGTCAAGATGATATATATATGCTTTCGTTTCATTCTAATTTTGCGAGAACATTAAAACAGTGACGTTTGAGAATCGTCATCCAATTTAGGAGGAGTTTTCTTCACAGTCTTTTTTACTGGCTTCGGCGGTGTTTGTTCCGTCTCTTTTGGAGGTTCCACTTTAGGGACGTCTATTGGCAAAGTTTCTTCGACAACTTCCTCATCCACTACTTCTACTTCCTCTACAGATTCTTCCACAGGTGGCTCGTAAGGTAATGGATCTAATAAATCAACAGTCTTTATTTTCTCTGTAGTCAATTGATTACCAAGCGCTTTGATTCCCTTTATGGCAATAAAATCCTCTAAATCGACCGTCATATTATCCAAACTACGCTTCGAGAATTTCACTTCTGCCACGGGTCGGTAATCAGTTGCCACAATTTCTAATTGTGACTTTGGATGATCGGAAATAAAACTTTCCTCTTTGTCAGTACTTTCAATCAAGAATCGCTTTACATAGTAACGTTCTTTTTCTCCCTCGTAATAGATGGCCGAAATGGGTTTCTTGGGATCCCATTTTTCGAGTACAATCATGTCATTTTCAAAACGCATCAACAAATCAGGAGTAACCGCCTTGGCTTTCCCTTTTTGAGTGACGATTAACAATTTGTCTTCGGCTTTGAATTCTCCGAGTAATTCGCCGCGTTCGTCCACATTTAATCGCTGAACAGCGTCGTCAAACCAAATTTTTCTAGGCTTTAAGGTAGAAACTCCAGCGGTTTTGAATTCAACTTTTCGAATGGCAAATTTGGTAATGGTATTTCCACGTACTCCCCTTCCTTTGATGGCTAAATCGGCAAAATCAATATCCCATTTTAGTTTTTTAATGCTTCCAACGGCTCTTAAATTAATAGTAACCACTTCTGCTTCACCATTCGGATTGGCGCTAAAATAATGCACCACAGAACCTTTCTTTCCATTGGTAAGATCGTACTCCTTGTCGCGCGTAATACTGGTTACGTGAAAACGTTTCATATAACTCGGACCACCTTTCCCGTCTCGATACATCATATTGTAAACGGTTCGCTTGTCTTTCTTCTTGAATACGGCCACATGAATGATGTCTTTTCCAACAAACGTTTTGGAATCGATTTTGGTGACAATCATCTTTCCATCCTTTCGGAAAACAATGATGTTATCAATATCTGAACAATCGCAGACAAACTCATCACGTTTTAAGGATGTTCCAATGAATCCTTCTTCACGATTTACATACAATTTGACATTGTTCATAGCTACTTTGGAAGCTACAATGTCATCGAATATTCTAATTTCTGTTTTACGCTCTCGACCCTTGCCGTATTTGTCTTTTAAATTCTTATAATAATCTATGGCATAGTCAATTAGGTTCTCAAGGTGAAACTTTACTTGAGCTATCTTTTCTTCCAGACTTTCGATAAACTGCTTGGCTTTATCGATATCAAACTTGGAAATCTTCTTAATTCGAATTTCTGTAAGCCTTACAATGTCATCTTGTGTAACAGCACGTTTCAAATGTTTGATATGAGGCTTCAATCCTTCATCAATCGCCTTAATTACACCCTCCCAAGTTTCTTCTTCTTCAATATCCCGATAGATACGATTCTCGATGAAAATTCGCTCCAAAGAAGCAAAATGCCATTGCTCTTCCAATTCGTGCAACTGAATCTCAAGTTCACGCTTCAGTAATTGAACTGTTTGATCCGTTGAAATTTTAAGCATATCGGAAACACCCATAAAAATGGGTTTGTTGTCATCAATAATGCATCCAAGAGGAGAAACAGAATTCTCGCAATTGGTAAAGGCATACAAGGCATCAATGGTTTTGTCTGGCGATACATTGGGCGGTAGATGAACCAAAATCTCCACATTGGCAGCCGTATTGTCTTCAATACGTTTGATTTTGATTTTCCCCTTGTCATTAGCCTTTAATATACTGTCAATCAAAGAACTGGTGGTTGTACCAAAGGGAATTTCATTAATCACAAGGGTGCGCTTGTCCAGCTGCGATATTTTCGCACGAACTCTAACTTTACCTCCTCGCTTACCATCATTATAGTTGGTAAAATCGGCAATTCCTCCAGTCAAAAAGTCTGGTAATAATTTAAAACTTCTTCCTTTTAGGTATTTGATAGAAGCATCAATCAATTCATTGAAATTGTGCGGAAGAATTTTTGTTGAAAGTCCAACGGCAATACCCTCTGCTCCCTGTGCCAAGACTAAGGGGAATTTTACGGGAAGGTTAATCGGTTCTTTCTTTCGACCATCATAGGAAGCCTGCCATTCTGTTGTTTTCGGATTGAAAATAACTTCTAATGCAAATTTTGACAATCGGGCTTCGATATATCTCGAGGCTGCAGCACGGTCACCTGTCAGAATATTTCCCCAGTTTCCTTGCATGTCAATCAGCAAGTCTTTTTGACCCATTTGTACCATGGCATCTGCAATGGAAGCATCACCATGAGGGTGGTATTGCATGGTATGCCCCACAATGTTAGCCACCTTGTTGTACCGACCATCATCCAAATCTTTCATGGCGTGCATGATCCTTCTTTGTACGGGTTTGAATCCGTCTACCACAGAAGGAACGGCTCTTTCTAGAATTACATAGGAAGCGTAATCTAAAAACCATTCTTTGTACATACCAGTGACCCTGGTAATGGTCTCTTCTTGATGTACTTCTTGATTATTCTCTAAGTTAGATTCCTCTGGTATGTCCTTATTCTCCTCGCTCATAAATCGCTTTGCGTTCTATTTCGATATTTGATTCCTAATTTTCCTCGTTTTGTTTTTTCCTTTGAAGCTTCACTCGATTGTATTGCATGCCAATCCCAATTAGAACAAGGGCAATGATGCTTGAGTATACCTTTGAATTCGTATCCCAAGAGAGATCGGAATAATCCAAATTGATAATCCAAAACACAATGACAATGATTGCAATGACTGTAATGCCGTTAAATACTTTCCCCATAGCTTTACTCTTCAACGAGGTCTAATTCCACTTTAAGATTTTCAATGATAAACTTCTGACGATCTGGAGTGTTTTTCCCCATGTAGAACTGAAGCATCTCCTCGATCGATTTTTCCTTATCCAACATTACTGGATCCAAGCGAATGTCCTCCCCAATAAAGTGTACAAATTCATTCGGAGAAATCTCACCCAATCCCTTAAAACGGGTAATCTCTGGTTTTCCACGAAGTTTATCGATAGCATTTTGTTTTTCTTCTTCCGAATAGCAATAGATGGTTTCTTTCTTGTCACGGACTCTAAACAACGGAGTTTCCAGGATGTATAAGTGTCCTTCTTTGATCAGCTCCGGGAAAAATTGTAAAAAGAAAGTGATTAACAACAATCGAATGTGCATTCCATCAACATCCGCATCCGTAGCAATGACAATATTGTTGTAACGTAAATCTTCCAATCCGTCTTCAATATTTAAAGCCGCTTGTAATAGATTAAACTCTTCATTCTCATAGACAATCTTCTTTGACAACCCATAGGAGTTTAAAGGTTTTCCCTTCAAGCTAAATACCGCCTGAGTATTCACATTTCTAGATTTGGTGATTGATCCAGAAGCCGAATCACCCTCCGTGATGAATAAAGTCGTTTGAAGGTGTGCTTCTTTTTTGGTATCTCCCAAATGGATTCTACAATCACGTAATTTCTTATTGTGGAGACTCGCCTTTTTAGCACGTTCTCTTGCGAGTTTTCGGATGCCTGATAATTCCTTTCGTTCTTTCTCAGCTTGTAGAATCTTCTTTTGAAGCTTGTCAGCCACTTCTGTGTTTCGGTGCAAGTAATTATCCAACTTACGCTTTACAAAATCGTTGATGTAGGTTCTTACCGTTGGTAAATCACCTCCCATTTCAGTAGATCCCAATTTCGTTTTGGTCTGACTCTCAAAAACAGGTTCCATCACTTTTATGGCGATGGCCGAAACAATGGACTTTCGAATATCCGAAGCATCAAAATTCTTTCCGAAAAATTCGCGGATGGTTTTTACAATCGCTTCTCTAAAAGCAGATTGATGGGTACCTCCTTGGGTTGTGTGCTGCCCATTCACAAAGGAATGGTATTCTTCTGAATATTGAGTTTTACTATGTGTAATGGCTACTTCAATGTCATTTCCCTTCAAATGGATGATGGGATACAGCATGTCTTCCAAATTGTTGTTGTCTTCCAACAAATCCTTCAAACCATTCTCTGAAAAATACTTCTCACCATTGAAAATGATGGTTAATCCTGGATTTAGATACACGTAATTTTTAAGCATTTTCGAAACGTATTCGTTTCTAAACTTGTAATTCTTAAAAATTGTTTCGTCCGGAATGAAAGTAACCTTGGTTCCTTTTCTTCTCGATGATTCCTCTAAATTTTCCTTGTTGGTTAATTCCCCTCTTTCAAATTCAGCAGAGGCCGATTTCCCATCCCTATTGGATTCTACTCGAAAGTAATTGGACAAAGCATTTACGGCCTTGGTACCAACCCCGTTTAATCCAACGGATTTCTTAAAGGCCTTGGTATCATACTTACCACCCGTATTCATTTTGGAAACAACATCAACCACCTTTCCGAGTGGGATTCCCCTTCCGTAATCTCGAACGGTTACTTTGTTTCCTTGTATGGATATCTCTATGGTTTTACCGGCTCCCATGACAAACTCATCGATGGAATTGTCTAAAACCTCTTTGACAAGGATGTAAATTCCATCGTCAGCAGCCGAGCCATCACCCAGTTTTCCAATATACATTCCAGGTCGCATTCGGATGTGTTCCTTCCAATCGAGTGAGCGTATATTATCTTCTGTGTATTTTGTTTGTTGACTCATAAAAAACTTGAGAATAATGGAGTATTCGTGCTAAAATACTACTTCATTGAGGATTATAAAATAGGCCTTGGGATTAGTTATTAACAGGATTTTAACTAGTATTTGCAAGGGTTTCGAGAGATAAATCACAAATACAATCAATTTGTTAGATTTTTAAACAAATGATAGTTAGGCAGGTATAATTTTTACTTTTACGGCCTTAAGCAAAGAATTATGATCGAGAACGCAAAATTAATTGAACTAACAGAGAAATATGACAGCCCTTTGTACGTGTATGATGCGTCCAAAATGGAAAGTCAATACAACCGATTGACCAACGCTTTTAAGGAGGTTAAAAATCTCAAATTGAATTATGCAGTAAAAGCTTTGTCCAATATCAATGTACTACATTACTTTAAGAAGCTTGGTGCTGGATTGGATACGGTATCGATTCAAGAAGTTCAATTGAGTTTGGCCACTGGTATTAACCCAAAGGACATTATTTATACGCCTAACGGTGTTTCCTTACAAGAAATTGAGGAAGTTGCTGAAATGGGCGTTCAAATAAATATCGACAACCTTTCCATCTTGGAATTGTTCGGTCAAAAACATCCAGAGATTCCAGTATGTATTCGTATCAATCCGCATATCATGGCTGGTGGAAACTCAAAAATTTCTGTGGGTCATATCGATTCAAAATTCGGAATTTCCATTCACCAAGTTCCGCACATCAAACGTGTGGTAGAAAATACAGGAATGCGCATCAACGGAATCCACATGCACACAGGATCCGATATTCTTGATATTGATACGTTCTTGAGAGCTACCGAAATTCTATTTGATGTTGCAAGACAATTTGACAATATTGATTTCATCGATTTTGGAAGCGGATTTAAAGTACCTTACAAAGAGGGTGATATTTCTACAGATGTGGAACAATTAGGACTTCAATTGGGCGAACGTTTCAATCAGTTTTGTGAAGAATACGGAAAGGAATTGACACTAATGTTCGAACCTGGAAAGTTTTTAGTGAGTGAAGCTGGAGTATTCTTAGCCAAGGTAAACGTGGTAAAGCAAACCACTTCTACTGTTTTTGCACATGTAGACTCAGGGTTCAATCATTTGGTAAGACCCATGATGTACGACTCTTATCATAAGATTTCAAACATTTCGAATCCAGATGGTAGAATGAGATACTACTCTGTTGTGGGATATATTTGTGAGACCGACACTTTTGGGTCCAATCGAAGAATTTCAGAAATTTCTGACGGAGATATCCTTTGCTTCCACAACGCGGGTGCCTACTGCTTTTCTATGGCTTCGAACTATAATTCGAGATATTTGCCAGCCGAAGTATTGGTAGTGAATGGTAATGATTATTTAATTCGCAAAAGAGAGACCTTCAAAGACCTATTGAGGAATCAAGAGGTGGTATCTTTAGGGACCGAAAAAATACCTGTTTAAATTAGCAGAACATTTAACGAAAATCCATCAAATTCTTTTGGTGGATTTTTTATTTTTAGGCCATGCAAATGCTACCCACTGAACCGCATCACATTCCTGAAATCATGCAAATCATTGATGATGCCGTTGGTTATTTGGCTTCCAAGAATATCGATCAATGGCAAAATGGATATCCAAACCAAGAACAAATAGAGAATGATATTGCCAATAAAGAAAGTTATGTGGTTTTAAATGCGGAAGGAATAATAATGGGAACCACCATGTTTACTTTACGTTCCGAACCTACCTACAAGGTAATTGAAGGGGAATGGATTATTGATGAAAGTCAACCTTATGGAGTTATTCATCGAATGGCCGTGAGCAACAAATTTAGAGGGCATGGTGTTGCCAAATTTCTTTTTGACAAATGCCATGGGCTGTTACAATCAAAGGGTATTCAATCCCTTAAAATTGACACCCACGAAGAAAACCTGGCCATGCAGTCTTTGATTAAAAGTCAAGGATATAAATACTGCGGTATCATTTACACCAATTACGGAGCCAAGCGTTTGGCTTTTGAAAAAGTCTTATCTAAATAGAGTCACTAATAAAAACATTGAAATTGAAAAACCTTGTCCTACTTTTTTGCGTTGTATTACTATTTGCTTGTAGCTCAAATTCTGAAGAAAATGAGTGTACTAAGGAAATTATTGTTCAGTATGGTTTTACCATTAGAACCCCATCCGGTACGACTTCCATCCCACAATTAACTCAAGAAGTCCCTTGTGATTTCCCAGAACCAACTGTGGCGCAAACCATTCAGGAATTGCCTAGGCTGCAGAATTTCTCTTATCAAATTCTAAGTTTGAACGTTGTTCCAGATACCGGAAACAATACGAGTCGCATCGAATATTCGGTACAGTTGAATAATTTGAGTAATGAAAATGTAAAGGGAATCCCATATATCACAACTAGAGTGAACAATCAAAGTTTTACAGCATCGGCTCCAAATAACAGTGGTTGTTTGGAATTGCAGGCCAATTCTAGCTGTATACTTAATTACTCGGTTGAAGAATCACATAGCATCGCCATAGTGACTGATTATGTGATCGAGAATGTGGAATATCTTATTTATAATTCTTTATAGTAAATCCAAAGGTTAAGAATTCGTCTTCTTGCAATTGATTGACGACTACTAGACTTTCATAAGTTCTGTAGTAATTGATTTTAAAGTTCAAGAAGTCCCAAATGGGAAATTCGAGCGATAGATCTCCCCTCCATCGAAAGTTATCACTGTCTTGTAAGGAAGGTTGAAAGTAGAACTCGTGTTTCAACACCATTTTGTTTTCAAACAATTGATACTCTCCTTGCAGCCAAAGTGTAGAACGCCAAGTATTGATGGCCGTAAAACCGTCATAATCATCAATTTTAAAGTCCGTTGTTTGGAACTCGGTATGTTCATACTCACCCGTCAAAGACATGTTCAACTTACTTTTCTTTTTGTCTAAAAATTTAAAGGAAAGTCCACCACCGACAATATACCGATAATCGATTTGACGTCTAAAGTTGGTGCTGAAAAAAGCCAAAGCCAACGGATGAAGTCGCTTTTGCGGATTGATATTCAAGAAATTTAAACTCAAGATATCTTCATCGGCTTTCACTCGACCAAACTCTTGCAAAACGTACGAATTTTGAGAACGGAAACGAAGGTCTTTCGACGGACTGTAATCGACGTTACCAGCAGCTCTAAAGATCAAAGTCTCAACATTTCCACCTTGCCAAAAACCGGTGAGCGACAAATCGGTCTTGAAACGCACGGAATCTTTGTCTTTTAACTGAGCTGAAATGTTCAGTGAAAACAAAAGAAAAAGCAATACAACAAATCTCATATAAAATTCATTTTAACGCCGCAAAAGTAAGTCAATGATGAATGAAATGCTGTACTATTTTAACCAAAAATAGCAATGGATTACCTAAAAAAATGCTAAAGGAGACTTATTTCTTATCTAAATCAGGTAACACAAACTCTTCTAAAATCGACCTTTTAGCCATCATTTTTTCAATCGCCTCAGTAGTTCTTGGGGCTTCGCCTGACAGGTTTATGGGTTTGCCATCCGTAACAAGAATATCATCTTCAATCCGAACACCAATCCCCCACCATTTTTTGTCACATGGACTTCCTTCTGGAATGTAGATACCTGGTTCCATGGTCACCACCATGTTTTTCTGAAACTTTTGATAATTTCCTGGATCGTGTACATCCAATCCGATATGATGGGAGGTTCCATGCGGAAAGTAATCGTGCTTAGCATCAGGTGAATCGATAATTCCCAATTTGGCAAGACCTTCATTGATGATTTTTCTGGCAATCTGAACCGGAGCTTGCATGCTTTCTCCGATCACATATTTTGCAATACCCGCCTCTTGGGCTTCATACACCAAGTCATATATGGCTTTTTGTTCTGGAGTGAATTTTCCATTCGCCGGAATCGTTCGTGTTACATCGGCTGTGTAACCTCTATATTCAGCACCTAAATCCATCAATACCAACTCGTTTCCAAGTTTGGTTTTATTGTTTTCAATGTAATGTAAGATACAACCATTGTTTCCAGCTCCCACAATTGATGGATAGCCTTCGTATTCGGCACCATACTTTTTGTACACAAACTCATGAATACCCTGCACCTCAGTTTCGGACATATTGGGTTTCATTGCCTTCATCACTTCAATTTGACCTATCGCAGAAATTCGAACTGCCTTAATGAGCAAGTTTAGTTCTTCTTCGGTTTTTACTTCCCGAAGGGTTGCCATTTGATCTGGAATAAATGAAATGTCAATATTCGATCCTGCCTGTAATGCTAAAATCACACTTTTTTGGGCGTCTTTGGCAAGTTCATCTGAAGAAGCTTTTAGGTATTTTTGAATGTTAGGATCTTTCCTCAACGCCGGAATTCTGTATTGGTATTGCTTGATAATGGCTACAATTCGCGATCTTTGTTCCACAGGAGTTTCTCGAATGTAATTGTAAAAAGTATTCACAACCGGTGGTAGTAATAATTCCGGATTATACTCTGCCTTCTTCTTAAAACTTTTCACCAAATCAAGCATGTCTATGCGCTCTCTGGTATCTCGATAATCATCTTTGAATTTCCCATCAATAAACACTTTATCAAAAGCTTTTAAATCAATTTCAGCATTTAGAAAATCTTCCCCGTTCATGGCAGTTTTAAATCCGAGTTTGGTCTTAGCACCCTCTATTCCCAATCGCACACCATCCCACTGTTCTCTTCTCTTATCTTTTTCTTGAACATAAAGAATTTCGTTGTAGGTATTTCCTTTTTCATCGGTTTGCATGTCTGAATAGATCAACAATACTGCATTGGGCTCACGATAACCTGTTAAATAGTAAAAGTTCGGGTCTTGATGATAAACATAGTCCACATCATTGGCTCTATTCCTTACTGGATTCGCAAAAAAGGCAGCCACTGAGTTTTTGGGCATCTTTGCTCTGAATAACTCTCTTCTTTCTTTATGGAATTCCTTCGATAAAAAGTCGGTGGGCGTTCCTGACTGTGCCTTTAGAAATATTGAGAACATTAAAAATACCAAAAGGCTAAACTTCACTTTCATAATTCAAGTTTTGTGGGAAACAAATGTAAGGATTGAAAACTTATGATTCCAAAATTCATTTTCTTTTCCCTTGATTTCAATCGATTTCTTAACATGAATTTCATTAAATTTGTCCCGCTTAAATTTTAACTTAATCATTTATGAAGAGAACGGCCTTAACTCATGTTCACGAAGCTTTAGGAGCAAAGATGGTGCCATTTGCTGGTTATTCAATGCCCGTGCAGTATGAGGGTGTTAATATTGAACACCAAACCGTCCGTGAAAGCGTTGGTGTTTTTGATGTGAGCCATATGGGTGAATTTTTCGTTTCTGGCGAAGAAGCATTGGATTTGGTTCAAAGTGTAACTTCAAACGATGCCTCTCGATTAATTGTCGGAAAGGCACAATATAGCTGTATTACCAATGATACCGGAGGTATTGTGGACGACTTAATCGTATATCGTATCGATGAAAATGAGTACATGCTTGTAGTTAATGCCGCCAATATTGAAAAAGATTGGAATTGGATTAACTCAAAAAACACCTTTTCTAAAGTTACTTTGGAAAACAGATCTGATGAGTATTCGCTCTTAGCCATACAAGGGCCAAAGGCTGTGGAAGCCATGCAGAGCTTAACCAAAGAATATCTCTTCGAAATTAAATTTTACAATTTTGTAATTGGTGAATTTGCTGGAGTGAAGGACGTCATTATCTCTGCCACAGGATATACGGGTTCTGGCGGATTCGAAATCTATTGTAAAAATGAGGATGTTGAACACATCTGGAATGAAGTTTTTAAGGCTGGAAAAGATTTTGGTATTAAACCAATCGGGTTAGCCGCAAGAGATACCCTTCGCTTGGAAATGGGATATTCGTTGTATGGTAATGATATTGATGATACCACTTCCCCATTTGAAGCTGGCTTAGGGTGGATTGTGAAATTCACCAAAACTTTTACCAATTCAGAAAACCTATCAGCGCAAAAAAAGAAAATCTTGAGCCGTAAATTGGTGGCTTTTGAAATGCAAGATCGTGGGATTCCTAGAACTACTTATGATATTGTGAACGACAAAGGCGAATTAATCGGAAAAGTAACCTCTGGAACCATGTCTCCTTCTTTGAAAAAAGGAATAGGACTTGGATATGTGAATCCAGCCTATGCCGATTTTGGAAGTAAAATATTCATTCAAATCCGAAAAAAGCAATTGGCCGCCACAGTAGTCAAACTACCATTTTACAAAGGATAATATCAAAAACAGCTTTCGAGCTGTTTTTTTTATCTCAATGAATTTTTTGATATTCGTCATTCGATGAAAATTGTAAAACTCCTTACTCTTATCTCACTCGCACTAATTGGATCCAAATCATTTGCCCAGGGGACAACCACGGTTGAAAATAACATGCAATGGATTCAGTATTACACGACTACAGATCTGAATGAGCACTGGGCTTTTCAAATGGATGCTGGGTATCGATTGCAAAATTCTTTTGAGAACAAAGTTGGATACATCGTTAGATCGGCCATTTCTTACGGAAAAAATAAACAGTGGTCCTTTGCGGCCGGATTGGGGTATTTAGGTGGATATCAAAACGATGTATTGAATAGAAATGAATTCAGGCCACATCAAGAAGTAAATTTCAAAACTCGATGGAAAAAATTAGGGATTAGTAACCGACTGCGAATTGAAGAGCGTTTTTTACTCAATAAAAACACCTCCAATTCTTTCAATGTCAGATTTCGTTACAATCTCATGTTTGGGTTAAAACTTTTCGGGTGGTCAGAACAAACACATCATTTGGACTTGAATTTTGGGAATGAAATCTTCCTTCAAGCTTGGAACCAAAATATAAACACCAGCTTTCAACAGAATCGCTTGATGTTAAGTCCGACTTTGGTATTAGACAATCTCTCTTTCGGACTCACCTTCACCAAACAATTCACGACCATTGGCAACGGTCTTTATCGAGATAGTGATTTGGTATGGTTGCAAATTCGTCATCATTTCTCCAAGTAATCAGGATTTGTAGCTTCAAAATAATTGTAACTTTAGGGTCCAAAGACAAACGAAATGAACAAATTTTCCTTGCGCAACTCCATCTACACCCTTCTCATATTTGTTGTTGCCCTTCAAGCCTGTAAAAATTCACAATCTTCAGAAAAAAAAGACATGAAAAAAAATGAAAAAAGGTACCAACTAGTTTGGGAAGATAATTTTGATGGCGATGCATTAAACGCAACCTTCTGGAATCGCCAAGTAGAACCTGCTGGGCGCTTTAATCAAGAATGGCAACGGTACACTGACGATGAAAAAAATGCCTACGTCAAAGATGGAAACTTGATTATTGAAGCCATTCATGAAGGCAAAACGCATGCTATGAATCAATACACCTCAGCACGACTCAATACGGCTCAGAAATTCAATTTCACTTATGGAAAAGTCGTGGCGCGAATAAAACTACCACAAGGCAAAGGTATTTGGCCAGCCTTCTGGATGTTGGGCGCTAATATTGATGAAAACGGCGGAGATACCCCTTGGCCATTTACTGGAGAAATTGATATTCTCGAATTATGGGGAAGTCATAGTGATGCCGTTGTGGAAGCAAATGTTCACTATGCTGATGATCAAGGGCAGCATGCCATGATGGGTTCGAAATCATATACCTTGAAAGAAGGAATTTTTGCCGATCGTTTTCATGAGTTTGGATTGGAATGGACCAAAGACTCACTAACTTGGACGGTTGACGAAACAAAATTCGCGACTTTCGATATCCGTGATAAGGCGTTTGATGCATTTCGAAAAGACTTCTTCCTATTGTTGAACATTGCTGTAGGAGGAGGTTTGGCTGATCCACCAAACGAAACGACTCAATTTCCTCAGAAAATGTATGTAGATTGGGTAAGAGTTTACCAGAGGAAATAATGAATTCTTGGCTACAATCCATTTCTTTAGAAGGAAGATTGATTCGGTTGGAGTTTTTACAGCCCCATCACCTTGAGGGTCTGAGTAGCGCCGTCAAAGATGGAAAACTATGGGAACTGTACTTCACCTCTGCTCCACATCCTTCAGAAACCAAACAATACATTGAAAAAGCGCTTCAGGAGTATCATGACGGTCTCTCCTATCCTTTTGTGGTAGTTGAAAAGGCAACCCATAGTATCGTTGGTACCACGAGGTATATGAACATTGAGCCAGCCAATAAACGATTGGAAATTGGGACAACCTGGTATTCGAAATCCGCACAACGCACGGGCATCAATACCGAGTGTAAGTTTTTACTAATACAACATGCTTTTGAAGTATTACAATGCAATGCAGTGGAGTTTCGCACGCATCATGAGAACATTCGATCTCAAAAAGCCATAGAGCGATTAGGTGCTTCCTTAGACGGAATTCTGCGGCATCATAAGTACGATAAAAACGGAAACTTGAGGAACACCTATGTGTACTCCATCCTTCAATCTGAATGGTCTCAAGTAAAGGAATCGTTGATTTCTAAAATGAATAAATCCTACTAACTCATGATAATTGTCAAAGCCACTCCTTCGGATGCCAAATCCTTGACGGAACTTACCATACGATCCAAAGACTTTTGGGGGTATGGTATCGATCTCATTGAATCTTGGAGAGAGGAATTGACAATAACACCAAGCTTTATTGAATACAAAGAAGTAATAAAGCTTGTTCATAATGAAACTACGCTAGGCTTTTATGCTTATTCGATACAAGAAGAAGGTACTGTAAAACTGGAATTCTTGTTTATTGAACCTGATGAAATTGGCAAGGGCATTGGAAAGCTACTCATGAATGATTTCTTCGACCGAGTAAAACCGCTGAACACAAAAAGAGTATTATTGGACGCTGATCCGAATGCCGAAGAGTTCTACAAGAAATTCGGATTTACAACCATTGGGAAGCTGGAGAGCTCCATCGAAGGTCGGTATTTGCCCATAATGGAATATTTATTTGACCAACGCTAATTCCTCTCCGTCTAAAGGAATATGAACTCTGTCTGCCAATCCTGAAGCTAAGGCAGCTCTTTGAATCGAGGCTCTATTTACGGTACAATGATCTAAGGCTTCTAGGTGAATTGCGATAATCTTTGAGTTTTTTGCATAGTTCGCTACATCAATGGTTTCAGATTCATCCATCAAAATTAAATCCGATTCAAAACCTGGAATAAAGGCTCCCCCTGAATTGGTAACGATGTAATCCGGCTTGTGAGTATCAATGGCTTGTTTGACTTTTTGATTGAAAATACTGTCACCTACAATATAAATACTGGGCTCTCCCTCTACTTTCAAGACAAAACCAGACACTTTCCCCATGTGTTTTTCGATCTCACCTCTACCGTGATTTCCGCCCGTCCGTGTGATGGTAACACCTTTGAACTCGATATTGGTTTCAATTTCAGTGACATTGGTAAATCCCGATTCCGCAATTCGTGCTTGGTCTCCAGGTTGACAAAAAATAGGAATATCCTTTTGAAGTAATTCACGAGCCGCATCATCAAAGTGATCTTTGTGTAAATGAGAAACAAGGACTGCATCCACAGCGGTTAAAATATCGTCAACATTGAGCGGTAAATCGGAAATCGGATTGTTGGCAAGATTTCCGTAGGATTCAAAAGAGCCTTTTTCGCCGAGCATCGGATCAATTAAAAATGTAAGTCCGTTCATTCGAACCTTTAGGGTTGCACTTCGAATCAATTGAAAAGTTGCCATCAGTATTTATTTTTCAACAAAGATATTACAAAGTGATGTCACGCAAAAAGCCCTAGGCGACAACCTAGGGCTTTAAACAAATTGAGTACACAAGATTAGTTTCTCATTATAGCTGCCTGAGCCGCAGAAACTCTAGCGATAGGCACTCTATAAGGAGAACAACTCACGTAGTTCATATTTACATTTTCACAAAATTCTATTGATTCTGGATTACCTCCGTGTTCTCCACAAATTCCGACTTTCAAATTCGATTTTGTAGTACGTCCTCTTTCGGTACCCATTTCTACCAATTGACCCACTCCTTCTCGATCCAATACTTCAAATGGATCAGCTCTCAATACACCTTTGTCGATGTATGTTTGAAGGAATTTACTAGAATCATCTCTAGAGAATCCAAAGGTCATTTGGGTTAAGTCATTTGTCCCGAAGGAGAAGAAATCAGCATGCTCTGCCATCTCTTCTGCTCTAAGAATTGCTCTTGGCGTTTCGATCATGGTTCCTACAGAATATTCTACAGTATTTCCAGTTTTGTCGAATATTTGTTTCGCGGTTTTATCAACAATACCACGTTGCATCACGAACTCTTCCACAGTACTTACCAAAGGAATCATAATTTCAGGTTTTGTGGTAATACCCTCTGATTTTAGATTGATGGCCGCTTCAATAATGGCACGTACCTGCATTTCTGTAATCTCTGGATAGGTATTTCCCAAACGACAACCTCTGTGTCCTAACATCGGGTTGAATTCTTCCAATTCGGCAACTTTGTTCTTCACAGCACTCAAAGAAATGTGCAAGTCTTCTGCCAATTCTTTCTGAGTTGCTAATTGGTGAGGAACAAACTCGTGTAATGGTGGATCCAATAATCGAATGGTTACAGGCAATCCTGCCATTTCTCTGAATAATCCTTCAAAGTCTTCACGTTGCATTGGTAATAATTCTTCCAAAGCTTGTCTTCTACCCTTAACAGTATCGGCCAAAATCATTTCACGCATAACTTTGATACGGTCTACTTCAAAGAACATATGTTCTGTTCTTGCCAATCCAACACCTTTGGCACCAAAATTTCTAGCCACCTTGGCATCTCTAGGAGTATCAGCATTCGCACGTACATCTAATCTGGCATAAATATCAGCCAAATGCATCAATTTCGCAAAGTCACCACTTAATTCAGGTTCTTTGGTTTTTACTTTACCATCAATGATATTACCGGTAGATCCGTTGATGGAAATCCAATCGCCTTCATGGAATTCTTGGTCGCCCACCATTAGAGTTCTGGTTTTGTAATTGATTTTTAAGGCTCCTGCACCAGAAACACAACATTTACCCATTCCTCTTGCAACAACCGCTGCGTGAGACGTCATACCACCTCTGGCAGTCACAATACCCTTGGCAATATTCATACCTTCAACATCCTCTGGAGAAGTTTCAATACGCACCAAAATGGAGTGTTTGTATTTGTCGGCTTCGTCAGCAAAAAAGACGATTTTACCTGTGGCCGCACCTGGAGAAGCAGGAAGTCCTTGGGCAATAACATCGGCATTTTTCAATGCAGCTGGATCAAAGATTGGATGCAATAATTCATCCAATTTATTTGGTTCAATGCGCATCAATGCAGTTTGCTCATCAATCAATCCTTCTTCCAATGAATCCATTGCTATTTTTACCATCGCAGCACCTGTACGTTTTCCGTTTCTAGTTTGTAGAATCCAAAGTTTTCCTTGTTGAATGGTAAACTCCATGTCCTGCATGTCGTGGTAATGGTTTTCAAGTCGATCTTGATATTCATACAATTCGTTGTATAACTCAGGCATCAACTCTTCTAAAGAAGGATATTTTTCAACACGTTCTTCTTCAGTGATTTGAGCTAGTTTTGCCCAACGTTGCGACCCTTCTTTTGTAATTTGTTGTGGAGTTCGAACACCTGCTACAACGTCTTCACCTTGTGCATTGATCAAATATTCTCCATTAAAGATATTTTCTCCAGTTCCCGCGTCTCTGGTAAAACAAACACCAGTGGCCGAATCGTCACCCATGTTTCCGAATACCATGGCCTGTACGTTTACTGCAGTACCCCAGTCTTCTGGATATCCATTCAACTTTCTGTAATACACAGCTCTATCTTTGTTCCACGAATCAAAAACAGCCAAAATTGCGCCCCAAAGTTGATCCCATGGATTGGTTGGGAAGCTCTTTCCAGTTCTTTTTAAAACGATGTCTTTAAAATCGAACACCAAATCTTGTAAATCTTGAACGGTAAATTCGGTATCAAGAGCAATTCGTCTTTTTTGTTTCAAGTGATCGATTACTTCCTCAAAAGGATCTAAATCGGCCTTAGTTTCAGGAGAAATACCTAAAACAACAGTACTATACATTTGAATGAATCGACGGTAGGAATCCCAAACGAATCGTTCGTTTCCAGTTAATTCAATCAATCCGTCCAAAGATTCATCATTCAATCCTAGATTTAAAACGGTATCCATCATCCCTGGCATCGAAACACGCGCTCCAGATCTTACAGATAATAACAATGGTCTTTCAACATCACCAAAGATGCTATCCATTGTTAATTCAATTTTTTCAATGGCTGCTCTAACATCTTCCTCAATCTTGTTTAAAACTGCTTCGGCTCCCTTTTGTGTGTAAAGGGTACACATTTCAGTAGTAATTGTAAACCCAGGAGGAACCGGAATTCCAATTCGGCTCATTTCAGCCAAATTAGCTCCTTTACCACCCAATAAATTCTTCATTTCCTTCTTGCCTTCGGAATCAGTATCTCCGAAGGTGTAAACGCTCATGTTTTTCTCTACTAGCGTACTCATTATTTGTAATTTAAGTTAATTTATAAAACGAATCTAAAGTATTGTGAATAAAGGCCGTAACCTATGACATAAGTCATACTTTAAGAAGAAATGTTGGTCGATATTATGCTTACTTTAAGACTTCTAATACCTGATTAGAAATCCATATATCTTACCTTTGTAAGCTCTTAAACTCCTCAACGACAAATTAAACCATGGAACACCAATTTTTGGATAAAATATATGCTGCACATAGTCAACCAAAAGACCTGCCTGGTGTAGATGAAATTGAAGCGTTCATCAATCATTTGTTGCAGTTCTTATTCCCCGAATGGAACGACCAACGATTAAAGAACCGCTTTGATGTAGAAGTTGAATTCAAGATTCTAAAAAGGCAGTTTACTTTGCTGCTCCAACAAACAAGTTCTTGCAGCGAATTGAATCATCAAAATTGCTGCAATGAGTTCTTTAAAGCCTTACCGAAGGTATACGAAATGTGTTTGGAAGATTGTGAAGCCATTTTTAATGGTGATCCCGCTGCTACAGATCGAAAAGAAGTGATTCGCTCCTATCCAGGATTCTTGGCCATTGTTATCTACAGAATTGCGAATGCCATTTATCGTGTGGGAATTCCATACATACCTCGAATTTTCTCGGAAATTGCTCACTCACGCACTGGTATTGAGATTCATCCTGGAGCAAGCATTGGCCATCGATTCTGTATTGATCACGGAACCGGAATTGTCATTGGCGAAACTTCTGAAATTGGGGATGATGTGAAAATCTATCAGGGAGTAACCCTCGGTGCCTTGAGTGTAAAAAAGGAACTAGCAAAGAAAAAGCGGCATCCAACCATCGAAAACAAGGTGGTTATTTACGCCAACGCAACCATATTGGGTGGTCAAACGGTGATCGGAGAAGGAAGTATTGTTGGTGGTGGTGTATGGATTACAGAAAGCGTAGCACCTTATTCTAAGATATACAACACCAATATCAACAACCCTGTAATTTAGAGACTATGATCGCAACTCATATCGGACAACTCATCGGTAATACACCTTTGGTAAAAATCGATTTACCAGACCTTCCGAGACATGTTTCTATTTACGGAAAGTTGGAAGGAAACAATCCGGCTGGAAGCGTAAAAGACCGACCAGCTTATTATATGATCTCGAAAGCCTTAGAATCCGGACAGATCAATAAGAACTCAAAACTCATTGAAGCGACTAGTGGAAATACCGGAATTGCTTTGGCAATGGTTGCTTCTACGCTTGGAATCAATATTACCCTAGTCATGCCCGCTAATGCAACACCAGAACGTGTGGATACTATGAAAGCATACGGAGCAAAGGTTATTTTAACGGATGCCGATAAGAGTATCGAATACTCAAGAGCACTGGCTGAAGAGAAAGTAAATAACGAAGGATATGTGATGCTCAATCAATTTGGGAATCCGAACAATCCTTTGGCGCACTATGAAACAACAGGACCCGAAATTTGGAAAGACACCAAAGGAAAAATCACTCATTTTGTAGCCACCATGGGAACAACGGGTACGATTATGGGTACCTCCCGATTTTTAAAAGAGCAAAACAAGGACGTCCAAATTATAGGCGTACAACCTGAAGAAGGTGCAAAAATACCCGGAATAAGAAAATGGTCAGATGCTTACCTACCCTCCATCTACAATCCTAAGAACATTGATGAAATTCAATTAGTCGGACAAGAAAACGCTCTTCAAACGTCAAGAACTCTAGCCAAGGATTTCGGAATATTTGCTGGAATGAGCAGTGGCGGATCGGTTTATACGGCTTATCAAATCGCCAAAAACCTTCCCGAAAATCAACAGGCTTGTCTGGTTTGCATCATTTGTGATCGCGGAGATCGCTACTTGAGTTCGCCCCTCTACAATTCGGGTAAATAAAGAGAGGCCTAGTATTTTTTTTCGTAAATTGGTGATAATCGATAAGCAAGGATTAGAACCTATGGAAGAAAGACTTATTTCCAAAAAAAAGCCTAGTTACCCAATTTCGGAAAAACTATCCGCATACCTCACCGATCACGGAAGGAACATCAAGATTCCGATTTTTTATGATGATTTGTTACGTTTTCAAGGAGCCATTGAAATTTTTGATGAAAAAGGCAATGATACCCTTTGGGTAAGCTGTTATTATTCGGAGTTTGACCGAGAGGAAATTCACGATAGTTTAAAATTGATGTATTCCATTCTTCATGCCGATGGTAGCGATTCGATATTGCCGTATCTCACCATTGACACCATTGACTTTTGCACCTTTGGTAATACGAAGCCCTTTCGCATTAAGGTTCGAAATATATTGAATGACAACTACATTTATTTATACGTCAAAAAAGCCGATGCTTCTCGAATATACGGATTGGAACTAGAGCACTTGATATCTCCAAATATCATCAACTTCTTAGTGCACAAAGACACATTGATTGAAGAACACATCTCTGGAATTCCTGGCGATACCTATATCAAGGAACATTTAGATACCATTACAGAACAGGACAAAAGGGCCTTGGCAAAGGAGTTTGTCAAGTTCAATGAACGCTGTTTCATTCGTCTCTTGGCTGATATGCGATCTTACAACTACGTCATTGTCATTACCTTCGACTTTGATAGAAAGCAATATCGAATCCGTGCAGTGGATTTTGATCAGCAGAGTTATGAAGGGAATCCGAGGGTTTACAAACCGCAATTTTTAAAAGAAAACAATCCTTTTGTGAATATGACCTTAGATGTATTGGCCGATGAGTCTATCGAACAATATGAAAAAGAGGAACGATCCCTTTTAGCTAAAAGAGCCAATAGTAATAAGGTCCGTTTGGAGCAGTTGATAGAATGCATGAAGCAGGATGATATTTCTACTCCTGAAAAGACCGATCAGTTAAAAAAAGGACTATTTGAACTAACGGGTGATGTAAATTTTAAAAAATCTGAAACCATGGGTGAATTGTTAGAGTCGGCTTTGGATTTCATCGTTAGAAACTACAAGAACGAAAATCCGTATATCATCAAATAAGTGTCATGAGATTTGTTCGGTTTTTTATACTATCGGTATTTCTTTTTCTGTTCATAGGTTGTCAAAATAAAATATCTAAAGAGGATAGAATTGCCTTTGTTTCCTACCGAACGGGATCAGCAGAAATTTTCATGATGAACCTTGATGGTTCTGATGTCATTCAAATAACTAATTCTCCAAACAACAATAGTTTTCCAGTTCAACTAGATAAACAAACTATTGGTTTTACTAGTACAGACTCGCTTCGAAAGTCAAAAAAAATGAAGGTGAATATTCACACCAAAGAAGTAACTCCTTGGATTGAACCTGAGATTCGGGAAGATTCTAAGTGGACAGAGAAAAACGATATAAAATCTGTTTGGGCTTTTGTGAGATCCACGGATTACCGAGATCGTGAGTTATTCATTTATGATGAAAAACGTAACGAAGAACGTCAAATTACCAGTCATTTAGATAGCAGTTTTATGACCTATTCTATCAATCATAGTTGGTCACCAGATGGCAATAAATTGATTTTTATGAGTGGAAAAGATTGGTACAACCAAGTCATCCGAATGTATGATTTAGAGTCAAAGACAATTACCAATATTACCCATAGAGGCTATATGAATTCCGGATTAAAATGGATTGATAATCAAACCCTTGTCGCAAACCTCAAGATCCGAAATAAAACAATGTATGAATTGTATCGGGTGGATATCAAGACAGGTGAACTAACTCAAATCACATCCGACATTAATTTACACCCTGATGTGAGTCCGGATGGGCAACACATTGTGTTCGAGAGTCAGCGCAATAAGAATGATGGTGATGTTTATATTATGAATTCGGATGGCACCAATCAGAAGAGATTAACCAAGGGAGAAAGTTATAATGGGAGAGCTATTTGGTTTTCTATGAATTAAAATTTTTAGATTGAATTACAAGTGTATCATTTTTGATTGTGATGGTGTTTTGGTGGATAGCGAACCGATTGCCAATAAAATGTTGATTGACATGGCAGATGAATTGGGTGTAGCGATTAGCATGGATTTCGCCATCGATCATTTCGTTGGAAAGTCTTTATACACCTGTATGAAAGTCATTGAAGATCTTGGCAGTTTTAAATTACCCACCACTTTCGAAAAAGAATTTCGACGCCGATCTTTTGATCGGTTTGAGCGGGAATTACAACCCATTCCGGGAATCGTTGGATTGGTTTCTTCGTTGGAAATTCCTTTTTGTGTGGCCTCAAGTGGTCCTTTGAACAAGATTGAATTGAACCTGCAGTTAACCGGACTCTTTGATTACTTTAAAGGCAAGCTTTTTAGCTGTTATCAAGTTCAAAAGTGGAAACCAGCACCAGATGTTTTTCTTTTGGCTGCAAAAACGATGGGCTTTGAACCCAAAGATTGTCTGGTTATTGAAGATAGCATAGCGGGTATTACCGGTGCTAAAAATGGAGGGTTTTCAGTAATTGCTTACGAAAATGATTTTAACAAGAAATTAATTCAATCTGTGGGAGTACCAAAAATAACGGCAATGAAAGATGTATTAACTCATTTAAAACCAACATCATGAAGGTCTTTCGTGTTAAAATCATTGTGCTTGTATTTCTTGTTTTTTCATGTTCCAAAACGGAGCAAGAGATTTTCGGCACCTATGAATTGCAAGTGAAAGGCATGAAAAATATTTCTAAAGGAATTTTAGAAATTGTAGGAGAAGCAGATGACGTTTTCGGTAAAATTGTATTTACTGGTCAGCGAAAAAGAGTCTATTCGCTTGGTCTAAAAAAGATGACTAAGGATTCACTTCATTTCTTCTTACCTGGAAATGGTGGATTTCTGCGCCTCAAAAGAAACGAAAAGAAACTAACAGGCAGTTTCAAGTATTTCGGAATCAAAGCCAAGCTTTCAGGCACATACGTATCGCCTCCATCGGAGGAAATGCAGGCATTGGTTTCTCTAAAACCGTTGGGCAAAGGAATCATCTCAACCAATGAGGAAGAGTCTTTTCCTAGTTTCGATTCCAAAAACGAAATACTTTACTTCACGAGAAATCAAAAGATATTTAGTAGCAAGATCGTGAATAGCACATGGCAAAAGCCTCAAATTCTTAGCTTTAATGCATCCTTTAACAACCTAGCTCCTTTTGTATTCAATAATGGTAATTCGCTGTTATTTTCCTCCAATAGGCCGCTGCCTGGAAGCTCTTTCAAAAAGAAGAATATTTGGAGAGTTGATAAGAAGGATAACAAGTGGTTATCTCCCCGCTCCTTACCATCAACTATCAACATCGATTCTATCAATGATTATCATCCAACGATAGCCATGGATCAAACACTTTATTTCATTTCTTATAATCGTAAAAATGGTTTTGGTAGATCTGATATTTATAGCTTCAATCTAAAAGATTCAAGGGCAAAAGAAGCTTTGAATATTGGAAACATAATTAACAGTGCCAAAAGCGAGGCCGATGTTTTTATAAATAAAGAGAATACCCATTTATTATTTGCATCCACTAGGCGTGAGGATAGTTACGGAACTGATGATATTTATATTAGTTTCAAAAGCAGTAATGAGTGGACGAGCCCTATCAATTTGGGAAGTAAAGTAAATTCTCATGCCTATGAATATGGAGCATTTGTCGATGAAAAAAATAATTTCCTTTACTTCAATAGTTTTAGACGTGGAACCTCAGACATTTATCGTATTTCCTTAACCGAGTTATTAGTTTTTGAGAATAAAAAGTGATTTGATTTTAGTAAATTCGTCCTACAGATTTAGCATATGTCGAAAGAAAGTTTTAGAAAGAATTACTCTTATATTTTTGAAGAAGAATTGCTTCAGGAGATTGAATCCTTAGCTGTTTATAAAGAGTTTAAGGAAAATGATATCATCATCGATATCGATAATTACATCGTATCGATCCCGTTGGTGCTTGAAGGAGCTATAAAAATTCTAAGACAAGACAATCAGGGAAATGAAATCATCTTGTACTTCATAGAACGCGGCGATACCTGTGCCATGACCTTATCTTGTTGTATGGGGCAAACAAAGAGTAAAATTAGAGCGGTAGCAGAAACGGATACTTCCCTTTTTATGATTCCGAAGCAAAAGATGAAGGAATGGTTGACCAAATACAATACTTGGCAAGAATTCATCTTACAAAGTTACCATGGACGTATGCAAGAATTCCTTGAAGCGTTAGACACCTTGGCCTTTCTCAATATGGACATGCGATTGCTCAAATACCTTCGTGATAAGGCAATGGTTATTGGAAACGATGAATTGACAACCACTCACAAAGAGATCGCTGAAGACCTTCATACTTCTCGAGTTGTGATTTCACGGTTATTAAAAGGACTTGAAAAGGATAACAAAATCAGTCTCAACCGAAATCAAATCAAAGTCATTGACCTTTAGGAGATTGTAACAATTGTTACTTTCTGTTCAGCACATTCAAAGTATCTTTATATAAAAATTCAGATATGAGATTTCTGCTACTTATTGTTCTAGCTTTTTTGGTTTCCTGCAAGGATTCTAAAGCTCCTGATTATTCCAAAAAAAATTCAAAAACTATGCTTGCCAAAAGTCATCCTGGAGAAAAACTAATGAAGGCACAATGCTACGCTTGTCATAATCCAGCAACACCCCATGCGGGTCGCATTGCTCCTCCAATGATTGCTATCAAAAAGCATTATATCAATGAGGAAACAAGCAAGGAGGATTTCATCAAAGAAGTTGTTGAGTTTACACTGAATCCTTCAGAAGAAAAAGTAAAGTTACGGGGAGCTGTAAAACGTTTCGGATTGATGCCAAAACAATACTTCAAAGAAGAAGACCTGAAACAAATCGCTGAATACCTATATGATTACGAAATTGAAGAACCCGGTTGGTTTAAAGAACATCATGAGGGTCAAAAGGGAAAAGGACATTACCAAAAGGGTAAACATCAAAAGCAAAAGAGAAAACGCAAAGGAAAGAATGGCAAAGCAATTGGCTATAACATCGCCACAAAAACAAAACAGGCATTGGCCAAAAACTTAATTGGTACTATCCAAAAGGAAGGTACGGTTGCTGCTCTTAAGTTTTGCAATGTGGAAGCGTATCCGATAACTGATAGTATGGGGGTTGAATTAAATGCGGAAATCAAGAGGGTTTCGGACCGTCCTAGAAATGCAAAGAATAAAGCAAGTCAAGAGGAATCAGGATACATTACCTTATTTCAAAATAAGATCAATGATGGTGAAAACTATGAGCCCATTATAAAAAAATTGTCTCAAGGAAAAACTAGGTTTTATGCACCAATTGTTACAAATCAATTGTGTTTGCAATGTCATGGGAAACCCGATACCCACATCGATTCACAGACCTTTTCTACAATCAAAGAATTGTATCCAAAAGATTTGGCGATGGGCTACGATGTGAATCAAGTAAGAGGACTCTGGCAAATAACATTTTAATTGGAAAACATGAGTACATTTCAACAAATCATACAATCAGAAAAACCCGTTTTAATTGACTTCTTTGCCGAATGGTGTGGTCCTTGTAAAATGATGTCACCTATTTTAAAGGAAGTCAAAAAAGAATTACAAGACGACGTGACTATTTTAAAAATCGATGTAGACAAAAACCAACGTTTGGCAGCCCAACACAACGTTCGTGGGGTACCTACCCTAGCCATATTTAAGAAAGGACAATTGCTCTGGAGAGAATCGGGAGTATTCTATAAAAATGACCTGCTCAAGGTCATTCAAAATTTTATTCATAATTAATTTTTAGTTTAATTGGTTAAATACGAAGGCCCCGATGTTATCGGGGCTTTTTTTTGAACCAAACCGTAACATTTGTTACAAATCACTGTAACCATTGTTACTGCCTCCTCCATACATCCGCAATAATTTTGTTTGAAATTAAAAACGGATTCTATGAATTACAAACTGTTCATTTTAAGTTTTTTTATTTCCTTATTGACTTGGGGACAAGAACGACAAACACTGAATGAAATAGATTTTATCAACAAGGTGAAAAGTGAAAACATTCAGGTAAAAAGATCAATCCAAGAAATAAACCAAGCAAAGGCTGAGTATTTGCAATCCAATGCGTTATTTCTTCCAAATATTACCGCATCACATTCCGCAATGCTTACTACCAATCCTTTAATGGCATTTGGTTCCAAGCTAAATCAAGGAATTTTAACCCAAAACGATTTTAACCCCAGTCTATTAAATAATCCGGTAGCAACGAGAAACTTCGCTACCATTCTACAAATTGAACAACCCCTACTCAATGCGGATGGTTTGTATCAACGAAAAGCAGCAAAGGAAGCATTGGAAGCCACAAAACTTCAAGTGACTCGAAAAAATGATTACCTCATTATTGAGTCCAAAAAAGCTTATATGCAGTTGCAATTGACCTATCAAGGCTTGGAAGTTATGCAGAAGGCTAGTGAACTCTTAAACCGATTGAAAAAGCAAACTCAAGATTTTTATTCGGAAGGCCTCGTCCAAAAATCAGATGTATTGGCCATTGAAATTCGAGTATTGGAAATTGAGAATTCGATCAAGACTACCAAAAGTCATATCGTAAACATCTCCAACTATCTATCGTTTCTGATGAATTCGAAAACTGAGGTCATCTATCAGCCTAACAATGACATACAAGTCAGCAATCCTGAAATGAATTTGGCCAACACCCTTCCAATGAGTCGCGCTGACATACGCGCCATGGAACACGCAACCAATAGCAGAAAAAACATGTTGCAATCCGATAAACTGAGCTATTTACCGCGATTAAATGCCTTTGGAAGTTATGAATTGTACGACAATCAAATTTTTCAAGGAGGTGCCAACGGATACATTATTGGAGCTCAATTAAAGTGGGACATCTTTAAGGGAAGCAAACGAATTGGGAAGATTCAAAAGTCGAAAGCAGCTTTTGAAGCATCGAAATTGGCTTTGGATGAATACAAGATGCAAAGTGAATTAGAATTGCGTAAAACCCAACGACTTCTGTCAGACGCCAAACGAAGCCTACAATTTTCGAAACTAGGGGTTGAACAATCAGAAGAAGTACTTCGAATCAAAACCAATCGATTTAATGAAGGTTTGGAAAAAATAACGAATGTATTGGAGGCAGAAACCAAAGTTTCTGAAAGGCGTCTCGCCTATTACCACGCCATTTATCAGCACAATACTTTACACAACTATTTAGAATTTTTAACAAAAGAAAATTAAAATGAAAAAACAATATAGTATTTCAGTACTTGCCCTTCTGGTGATGATCGTCTCATGTTCCAATCCGAAAAAGGAGCTTTCTCAAAATGACAAACCAATTTTAGTAGAAACAAAAACTGTACAAGCTACCAATCAGAATCAATCCATTGAAATAAGTGGTACGGTTCAAGGAGTCAACCATGCCAACCTCAGCACAAGGCTAATGGGTATTGTTACGAATGTACAAGTTAAGGTGGGCGATTTTGTCAAGAAAGGAAGCTTGTTACTATCCATCGATAGTAAGGATGTTCAGGCCCAATTAGCTCAGGCAAAAGCGAATAAACTTAGGGCCGAAGCACATTACGAAAACGTAAAAAAGAACTACGATCGATTTGAAAACCTTTTTCAAAAGAATAGCGCTACTCAAAAAGAGTTGGATGACATCACTACACAATTAAAAGCAGCAAAATCTCAACTTGAAATGGCCGATGAAGCCGTCAATCAAGTGAAAGCTCAATTGTCTTACACCGATGTCCGAGCACCTTTTGATGGGGTCATTACAACCATCAACATAAAAAAAGGAAATCTTGCCAACCCTGGAATGCCCCTACTCGGAATTGAAGAAAATCAAAATTTTGAAGTAAGAGCAACTATTTCTGAATTTGATATAGCAAACGTAAAGGCAGGTCAAACCGTCAAAGTAGCCATTCCCTCTATGGATAAAATCATGGAAGGAAAAATTACCGAATTGGGAAGCTCTTCTACCAACCTTGGTGGTCAATACCAAATGGTGGTTTCCGTTCCCAAAGCTGAGAACCTTTATTCTGGGATGTATGCAAAAGTGCAAATCCCGAATCAGCAAACCAAAGACTCTTCCATCCGAATTCCTAAAGAAGTTTTAGTTCGCAAGGGTCAGTTAACGGGCTTGTATACCATTAGTGAAATGAACACAGCGATTTTAAGATGGATTCAACTAGGCCAAGATTTGGGCGCTGAAGTGGAAGTTGTTGCCGGATTAAGTGTGGGTGAAACCTACGTAGTAAAGAGCGATGAAAAGTTGTTTAATGGATCTAAAATATCTGTAAATCAATAAACTATGAAAGACGGATTAGCAGGAAAAATAGCCCGAGGTTTTCTAACCTCAAAGCTCACCGTATTGCTAATGATTGTATTTATGATCATTGGTGTCTACAGTTCATTTTTAATTCCGAGAGAAGAAGAACCTCAGATCGACGTTCCGATGGCCGACATTTTCGTTGGCTATCCTGGAGCCAGTCCGAAGGAAGTGGAATCGAGAGTGGTAAAACCTCTAGAAAAGATTATTTCTAACATCAAGGGAGTGGAATATGTCTATGCAACCGCCATGAAAGATCAGGCCATGGTAATTGTCCAATTCTATGTTGGAGAAGACATTGAACGCTCCTTTGTTAAACTCTATAATGAGATCAGCAAACACATGGATCTAATGCCCAAGGGCGTTACCCTTCCTTTGGTAAAAACTAGAGCCATTGACGATGTACCTATGTTGGGATTGACACTGTGGAGTGAGACCTATTCGGACTTTCAATTGAGTAACATTGCTCAAGAACTGACCAATGAAATTGAGAAAATCAACGACGTAGCCATCACCAAAAAAATAGGGGGTCGCGAACGTCAGATCAAGATCGAATTGGACAAAGACAAACTATCCGCTAGAGGTTTGCAAGTCCTCGATATTGCTCAAAACATCAAAGCCAACCATAGTCAAATGAGTTCGGGAAGCTTTAAAAAGGCCGATCAAGAGTTTTTAGTATCTACCGGCAAGTTCCTTCAAAGTAAAACAGATGTGGAAAATTTGATTGTTGGTACTCAAAACAATCAACCTGTTTATCTAAAACAAGTGGCTATTGTTACCGATGGACCTGAAATACCCAAAAACTATGTAAACCATGGCTTCGGCGGGGCAAGTGTCAAAAAAGAAAACTTTCAGGCAGCATATCCAGCGGTTACCTTATCAATCGCAAAAAGAAAAGGAGCTGATGCCATGAAGATTTCGGACGTAGTCTTAAACAAAGTAGAACGATTAAAGTCCACTTTGATTCCGAATGAAGTGCATGTGGAAGTCACTCGAAATTACGGAGAAACAGCCTCTCAGAAAGTATCCGAACTCCTACTCCACCTAATCGGAGCCATTGTAGCCGTGACTTTGGTTGTAATGCTTGCCATGGGATGGCGTGGTGGTTTGGTCGTTTTCTTATCGGTTCCAATCACCTTCGCCCTTACACTATTGAGTTACTATTTATTGGATTATACGCTCAATAGAATCACCTTATTTGCCCTGGTATTTGTAACGGGTATTGTGGTAGACGATTCCATCATCATTGCAGAAAATATGCACCGTCATTTCAAAATGAAACGTTTGCCTTTTAAACAGGCTGCGATTTACGCCATCAATGAGGTAGGAAATCCAACTATTTTGGCAACGTTTACCGTAATTGCATCGGTATTGCCCATGGCGTTTGTTTCCGGATTGATGGGGCCTTATATGAGTCCGATGCCAATTGGTGCTTCCATTGCAATGATTCTTTCCCTGTTTGTTGCTTTGACCATTACCCCTTATTTGGGTTATTTATTCCTTCGTGAAAAAGGGTCTAACGAAGAAAAGGGCTCTGCAAACGAACATGAAATCGAAAGAAACTTCATATTTAGATTGTATGAGAAATTAGAAAAACCCCTCATCGAAAACAAAAAGAAACGATGGGCCTTTTTAGGAGTTACAGTACTTCTTTTGTTAGGTTCTATGGTGATGTTCTTTACAAAAGATGTAGCCGTAAAAATGCTTCCTTTTGACAACAAGAATGAGTTTCAAGTAGTGATCGATATGCCAGAGGGCACTACCCTAGAACGAACTGCCGTGGTGACCCAAGAAATTGCGCAGTTTCTCACCAACAGACCTGAAGTAACCCATTATCAAAGCTATGTGGGCACCAGTGCTCCAATTACTTTTAACGGGTTGGTACGTCATTACGACTTGCGCGGAGGATCCAACATGGCAGATATTCAAGTCAATCTAATCGACAAACACGATCGATCTGAACAGAGTCATGATATTGCCAAGCTTTTCCGTCCCGAAATACAGCGAATTGCTAAAAAATTCGGCGCCAATGTTAAAATTGTAGAGGTTCCACCAGGTCCGCCAGTCTTGTCGACCATAGTTGCCGAAGTTTACGGTCCAGATTATGATCAACAAATACAAGTGGCCAAAGAAGTAAAAGGCATATTGGAAAACACCCAAGATGTAGTAGATACAGATTGGATGGTTGAAGCTCCCCAAAAGGAATTTGAGCTCATCATCAATAAAGACAAAGCCATGCGCTACGGAATCGCTCCTCAGCAAATAACCCATACCATCAGAACTGTTTTATCTGAGGATGCCATTGCCTATTTGTATAACGAAGAAGCTTATCAAAATATTCCCATCATCTTTGATGTCTCAAATGCTCAAAAGTCATCCATCGAACAATTAATGAACTTCAAGTTGAAATCTTCACGGGGCATCATGATTCCTGTTTCGGATATGGTTTCTGTGGAAGAAAGAGCAAAGGACAAGAGTATTTATCGAAAAAATCAAAAACGCGTGGTTTACATCATGGCCGATATGGCTGGTGAACTAGAAAGTCCTGTTTACGCCATTTTAGGAATGACCGACAAACTAAATTCAATTGAACTCCCAAAAGGATATGCAATGAATGAATTGTATGCCAGTCAGCCCGATTTTGAAGAGGATTTTACGGTTAAATGGGATGGTGAATGGCAAATCACTCTAGAAGTTTTTCGTGATTTGGGAATTGCATTCCTCGGTGTAATTGTGATTATTTACATGCTTATTGTTGGATGGTTTCAAAACTTTAAAGCCCCTGTGGTAATGATGGTTGCCATTCCGCTTTCTTTAGTAGGAATTGTCCTTGGACATTGGCTAATGGGAGCTTTCTTTACGGCGACTTCCTTTATCGGCATGATTGCTTTAGCCGGAATTATGGTTCGAAATTCGGTACTGTTAATCGACTTCGTAAACTTAAGATTGGCTGATGGCGTACCCTTTAAACAAGCCGTAATTGAAGCAGGAGCCGTAAGAACCACACCCATCCTTTTAACAGCAGGAACGGTGGTAATTGGTGCCTTTGTGATATTGTTCGATCCAATTTTTCAAGGATTGGCAATCTCCCTCATGGGCGGAACCATTGCCTCCACAGTATTAACCTTATTAGTAGTGCCCTTGGTGTATTACATGATTGAAAAAAAGAACTACGAGTAAAATTGAATCACGAAACAAGAATCCTTGATTCAGGATTAAGTTGACTAATGACAATTAAAACAGGAAATTATGATTAATAGATATATCCGAGCCATTGCAGGCTTATTCACCATAATCAGTGTATTTCTAGCTATGTATGTAGACCAAAGATGGCTTTGGTTTACCTTATTTGTAGGTGCTAATTTGTTACAATCGTCCATTACCAAATGGTGTTTGATGGAAGATATTTTGAGAAAGGTTTTGAAAGTGAAGAACTAAATAGTTGAAATTAAGGTTTGTGAAAAAGTACTAACTTTATAGGAATCAATCAATTCAACAAACCTTATGTTTCAAAATCCACTGTCCATTTGGATTGGTATTGCATTTCTTTTTGCAAGCACGATTTCAAATGCCCAAAAGACAAATACTTCCGAAAAATTAATCGGTCATTGGGAAGGGGCGTTCATCAAGAACAATAGCTATCAAAAAATAGAAATTGAATTTTCTAAAAGAGATCAAAAAATTTTCAGTTTCCAGATTATGGATGAGTGGCATCCCTCCTTTGGAGAATTTGAAGTACTTGTTTCAATTGATAGTATTGGAACCATAAAATTCAATACGGGTCTTGGAAAGGCCTTGTTAACTTTAGACGGCAATAATCTTGAATTGATTGGTAATTTAAATGGTTACAATCCCGCTATTTATCTACATCTCAAAAAAGTAGCCAATCCTCCTAGGCCAAGTTTTATTTTGGAAGAGTTGAATGTTTCCACCGAGGCTGGTAGCATCTATGGACATTTACACGTTCCAAAGATTCGAAGTAAAACCGCAGTCATTTTAGTCGGTGGCAGGGGATGTTATCCAGATCAGACCAAATATAATCTGTATGCTAAGTTCTTTAGAAAATATGGAATAAGTGTATTGGCCTATCAAAAAAGGGGTACTGGAAAATCATCTGGCAATTGTAATCAAGCAACCATTGGTGATCTTTCAAATGATGTTATAGCATTAAAACGATATCTTGAAAATCATTCCAATGGCTACGAAAAGATTGGAGTACTGGGTATCAGTGCTGGTGGTTGGACAATGACAAAAGCTTCCGAAAAAACAAATTTTGACTTCATGATTAGCATTGTTGGACCCTCTACTTCGGTTCGGGAGCAACAAATGCAATCGATGCATTATGGGGCGGATTTCTACCAACTTTCATCCAAGGCGAAAGAGAATATTGAGCAATACACAAATTTAATGTTTGATGCAAAACCAAATGTAAAAGGGTATCAATCCATGGCTGATTTACTAGCATTAGCCAAAAAAGAAAAATGGAATGTCCTACTCGAAGATACCGATGTACCAAAAGATGCAAATTCGATGGAGAAATTATGGGTACGTAGACACAACTTCGACCCGAGAAAGGCCTTAGCAAGTTTTGAAAATCCCTTTTTAGTCATTTATGGTTCCAGAGATTGGATTGTACCTCAAAAAGAAAATGTGGATCGATTAAAGGAGCTATTTAAAGGACGAGAAAAGCTATTAACTACCGTTGTTGCTTACGGTGCCGAGCACGGTATGGAAAAGGAGGCCAAAATGATAGCGGTAAACGATCGTCAAAGTTATTGGCACTTCTATCGGATCTCATCACAGGTGAGAATAGAAATTGTAAAATTTTTAGAAAAAAATAAGCTTATTGATTGATTGAACTTCGCGGATATGACAAGCAAGCCGTATCTTTGCATTCAGTAAAAACTGACTAAAAAATAATATCATGAAAGCACATACTGCAAGTCTAATCAACGCCATTTTATTAATCACCTTATCCGCTTGGGGCTATTTCTCTTCAGACACTCCATCTGTTACCGCTTTAATCCCAACGTTTTTTGGGATCGCTTTGTTAGCGATGAACAAAGGCGTGAAAAACGAAAACAAAGCCATCGCTCATATCGCTGTATTGGTTACTTTGTTAATGGTTTTCGGGCTTATCAAACCTTTAATGGGTGCAATGGAAAGAGGTGACAATGCGGCTACAATTCGTGTAGCAGTAATGTTAGTGAGTACCTTATTTGCCATGGTTTTCTTTGTAAGAAGTTTTATCGAAGCCAGAAAAAACAGAGCCAAATCTGAATAAAAATCAGGTTTAATTAGAAATCCTATAGTTTATTAAATCCCTTTAATTTTATGAGAAAGCCTCTAGTTACCATCATTTTATTAATGTATGTCATCATTTTGAATGGTCAAACAAATTTCGAAGAAGGATACTACTTGGATAACAACAATCAAAAAGTATCCGGATTCATTAAAAATTATGATTGGAAAAGCAATCCATCCGAAATTGAATTCAAGAAGAGTTTGGATGCCTCCCCCACCACCTTAAACGTTTCAGAAGTTTCAAAATTTTCAATAAAAGAAGAATTGGTATTTATCAGAGCTACGGTTGATATCGATAATTCAAGCAACTATCTGCACAACATGAGCGAATCAAGGCTTCCTGAATTTGAAAATAAAACGGTCTTTTTAAAATTGATTATCGACGGGGAAGCTGATCTTCTTCGTTATGAATCCAACAAGCTCCTAAAATTCTTTTACCGGATTAAGAATCAAAACTATCAACAATTGGTTTTCAAAAATTTCAAGAAACCAAACAACACGGTTGGTGAAAACAATCAATTCAGAATCCAACTTCAAAAAGATTTAAGTTGTTCTTCAATGAATTCAGCAGATTTTAAATTCGTGCGGTATGTGCAAAAAGAATTAGTGAATCTTTTCAATTCCTACAACGAATGTGCAGGTACAACGTCCATTTCTTATGTTAGGAAAAATGATAGAAAGGCTTTAAACTATTCGATAAGAACCCGTTTAAATATGAATAATTTATCTATTTCTAACTCGGTAGTCCCCACTTTGGGTACCGACTTTGGCAGTTTCATTGGCTATGGAATCGGACTTGAAATTGAATACATTCTTCCATTTAACAATAACAAATGGGCGGTTATTTTTGAGCCAACTTATAACACCTCATCAACTAATACCACGCGAGATATTCAAAATTCCGCCGGTAATACCTTGACAAGTGAGTATACCAATAACACCTTGGGATTGGGAATTGGAGCAAGGCATTACTTCTTCTTGAATAATGACTCTAAAATCTTTACCAACTTTTCATTCTTAATCGACTTGAGTGTAAATTCTGAAATTTCATCTGTACGGACTAACAATACTGTGGCAAATACAATCGAACCTTCTGAAACAACAACCATTGGTGTAGGACTCGGTTATTCGTTCAAAAATAAATTTAGTGTTGAAATGAGATATGTACCAAGTAAAGATCTCTTCAACAATTTTGCTGCATGGAATTCAGACTCTAATTCTTTATCAATCATATTGGGTTATTCATTGTAGTTCCTAATTACAATTGGAAAAGTTTTAGAACTAGTGTAGGTGCAAAACTGACCATAAACCAAATAAGCAACACGTTTTTAGGTATTTACCTTAAATAATTCATAACTTACAATGGTTAACATCCATGTAGGTTATGATTTATTGCTGTTGGATTAGGTGGAAAAGCCAATATGGAAATACAATCAAAATGAAAAGCTTCAACCAACTTCGAACTCTTAATTTCATTCCATTTGTCGTATTCCTTCTAACCTTTAGTTGTGTGGAAATTGATGCTCCACGAGAAAAACAACAAATCACCTTTGAAAGAATTACGTATTACCGCGCTCCTTTTACTGAACAATCACAACCAATCAAGTATCGTGTCGAGTACTATTATGACAATGGAAAACCTTATCGTTGGATAGAGCTCGATTCTTTGGGTAAAGTAGAGACGGATTATTTCGTGGAATATGATGAAAACTGGATTCAAATAGGTGCGAAATATCGTGAAGAAGGAGATCCAGAATTTTCTAGCGAATTGGTACGATATAAAAATGATAGTACCAAGATTACGGAATGGACAGATTCTATTGGGAAAGTTTATTATACCATGATCGATGATTTAAACAAGGATAAAAAAACTTATCGTGCGGCCTTTATAGGCGACAAACTGCATGGCTATGATTCGACCTTTTATAATGACGATGGTTTTGTGAGACGTATTTTCTTTACCAATGTGAAGGGAAAGGTTTTCAATGATCGATCCTTCGTATACGACTCTATAAATCAAAATGGGGATTGGGTAGAACGAAAGAAAATAATGAACGATACTATTGTTGAAATCCAGCGACGTGAAGTATTTTACAACACTTCCTTTACGAGTAAAACGAATGTCTTTTACCAAGGAATTCTATCCACTGGAGAATTAAGTGAAAATGTCATAAGTTTCTCATCGAATGACTCACTTGTATTCTTCACAAGAACTGAAGATTGGGACAACCAAAAGGGTTTTTTATCTGCCAAGAAAAACGGAGTATACCAGCTCCCCATTGAACTCAAGGAGTTAGGAACCTTGTACAATGGTGCCGTTTCTCCGAGTGGAAAGCAAATTCTTTTTTGTTCAAAAGGTGACAAAGGAATGCAATTATGGTTGACAAAAAATGAAAATGGTAAATGGTCTGATAAGATTAAGATAGAGCTCCCAAATCAATATGAAATAGGCTACTTCTATTGGACAACAGAAACCGAATTGTACTTCTATCAAGAGGTTAATGATGGAGATCTATTCTATGGAAATATTGAAGGAAATCAACTTATTATTCAAAAATCCTTGGATAATATCAATACGTCCGAGGCAACCGAATTCAGTCCCTATGTAGATCCTGAAAAACGCTTTCTCATCTTTACCAGATACCAAGAAGGAAATAAAGCCAATCAAGGGTTTTTCATTAGCTATAATGAAGGTGACGCAACCGAACCAATATGGCAAAAAGCTTCAAAGATTGAAGGTATTCCATATGGTTGGAGTCTACAAATCATCAATAACGGAAAGCAATTTGTTTTCACAAACGGAGAAGATTTCCTAAGCTATCCAGTTGATAAACTAAACTTGAAATTGAATTAAACGTTGAATCGGAAGTGCATCACGTCGCCATCGGCAACCACATATTCCTTCCCTTCTACGCGCATTTTACCGGCTTCTTTTACTTTGGCTTCGCTTCCAAATGCAACATAATCTGCATATGAAATGGTTTCAGCACGAATAAAGCCTTTCTCAAAATCGGTGTGAATTACTCCGGCTGCTTGAGGTGCCGTTGATCCAACAGGAATTGTCCACGCACGAACTTCTTTTTCTCCTGCGGTGAAATAGGTTTGCAAGTTCAATAATTTGTAAGCCGAACGAATCAATCGAGAAACACCTGCTTCTTCTAGACCTAAATCATCTAAGAAAAGTTGACGCTCTTCGTAATCCTCCAATTCAGCAATATCTGCTTCTGTCGCTACGGCCAACACCAATACTTGAGCGTTTTCATCTTTCACAGCCTCTTTCACTTGATCCACAAAAGCGTTTCCTGAAACTGCTGAAGATTCATCTACATTACAAACGTATAAGACAGGTTTTTGGGTAATCAACTGCAAGGGTTTTACAAACTCTTCATCCTTTTCGGAAAATTCCAATCCGCGCACCGATTTTCCCTCTAACAAAGTCTCTTCCACCTTCAATAAAACATCCAACTCAACCTGGGCTTCTTTCTGACCCGTTTTAGCAGTTCTTTTAACTCTTTCAAGTCTTTTTTGAACCGTTTCTAAGTCTTTTAACTGAAGTTCGATATCTATGGTTTCTTTATCACGAATTGGATCTACTGAACCATCTACATGCACAATGTTATCATTTTCAAAACAACGCAATACATGCAAAATGGCATCGGTTTCACGAATGTTGGCGAGAAACTGGTTTCCCAATCCTTCTCCCTTACTCGCTCCCTTCACCAATCCGGCAATATCAACGATTTCAACCGTTGCAGGAATTACTTTTTGCGGATTTACCAATTCTTCGAGTTTCTCCAAACGAGAATCGGGTACGTTTACCACCCCTAAATTAGGTTCAATGGTACAAAAGGGAAAGTTTGCACTTTGTGCTTTTGCATTGGATAAACAATTGAATAAAGTTGATTTACCAACATTTGGAAGTCCTACGATACCGGCTTTCATAGTATAAAATTAAGGCTGCAAATATAGTTCTATTCCACAAAAAATCCCGATTAAAATCGGGACTTTCTATTTTATCATTTGAATTTGTGTATGACACTATTCATTGTGCATGAATCGCTGCTTTTCCATCAGCTCTTCTTCAGTCTCCACATGATCCTCATCTGGAACACAACAGTCAACTGGACAAACAGCTGCGCATTGAGGCTCTTCATGGAAACCTACGCACTCTGTACATTTATCGGTAACGATAAAATAAATCTCATCAGAAACAGGTTCTTGCTCTTCATCGGCATTCGCTTTATTTCCGTTTGGTAATACAATATCACCGCTCAAATCTGTACCATCAGAATACTTCCAATCTTCCGCTCCTTCATAAATCGCTGTATTCGGACATTCTGGCTCACATGCACCGCAATTAATGCATTCATCTGTTATTATAATTGCCATCTTTTTCTTTTAGTTTACGTACCTTTGTAGCTACAAAAATAAAACCTAAAAAAGTATCCACCAAACCTAATGAGTAGTATTCAGAACAGAATCCTTGCATTTACGAAATTAGGAGACTTTTTAAGTCAATTTACCACTTCAGGAACCACAAAAAAAGATGGAATTCCACATAACGACTTGTTCTTTGATGGTTTCAAACATCAATTGAAATTGGCAGGAGAAGACAATAGTTGGTTTACCAAAGATAACCTTTCTTTTGCTTTGGAGGGCTGGGCACAATCACTTTCAAAAGACAATCTTGAGAAATGGATTGCCGATGAAAATATTTCTGATAACGGCGGTAAAGTTGTTGCCATCATCATGGCTGGAAACATACCGTTGGTTGGTTTTCACGATTTCATCAGTGTACTGATTTCAGGGCATAAGGTCTTGGTCAAACAATCTTCCAAAGACCGACACCTACTACCCTTCTTGGCCAAGTATTTGGAATATGTGGACGCAGACTTTAAAGGTCGAATTACTTTTACCGAAGACAAACTTGAAAATTATGATGCGGTAATTGCTACGGGTAGTAACAATACCTCAAGATATTTCGAGTACTATTTTAAAGACAAGCCCAATATTATACGTAAGAATCGAAACTCGGTTGCCGTATTGACCGGAAAAGAATCAGAAGAAGAACTTATCAGTCTTGGTGATGATGTGTTCACCTACTTCGGATTGGGCTGTAGAAGTGTTTCCAAACTTTTTGTTCCTAGAGATTATCAATTCGATAATTTCTTTGGGGGCATGTACGAGAAAAGAGAAATTATCTACAACAAAAAATACGCGAATAACTACGATTACAACAAGGCAGTGTATTTGATGAGCGAATTTGATATCTTAGAAAACGGATTCTTAATGATCAAAGAAGATGAAAGTCATAGTTCGCCTATTGCCACTGTTTTCTATGAATATTACGATAACCCAGTAGATTTAAAAATAAAACTCTATGAAGAAAGAGATAAGATCCAATGCATCGTATCGAATGGTTTTATAGAGGATGAAGTAAAATTCGGTCAGACGCAATTTCCCAAGCTTTGGGATTATGCAGACGGAATTAACACTTTGGAGTTTTTGTCGACACTTTAAAAGAAATTAGAAAAATGAAAAAACACAATTTTAGTGCAGGTCCGTGTATCTTACCTGAATCTGTTTTAGAAAAAGCGTCTCAAGCTGTCATTGATTTTAATAATAACAACCTTTCCTTAATCGAAATTTCTCACCGTAGCAAACCCTTTGTTGATGTGATGGACAAAGCACAAGCATTGGCCTTGGAGTTACTTGGGCTAGAAAACAAAGGATACAAAGCTTTATTTCTTCAAGGTGGGGCAAGCACACAATTCTTAATGTCGGCTTACAATTTGTTGCAAAATAAAGCAGCCTATTTGAATACCGGAACATGGTCAACCAAAGCCATCAAAGAGGCCAAATTGTTTGGAGAAATTATTGAAGTAGCTTCCTCTAAAGACAGAAATTTTAACTACATCCCAAAAGGTTATAACATTCCGGTGGATGTTGATTACTTCCACTGTACTAGTAACAATACCATTTTTGGTACTCAAATGAAGGAATTTCCAGCTTTTGATGGGGTTGTTGTTTGTGACATGAGTTCCGATATATTTTCACGTCAACTCGATTTCACCAAATTCGGATTGATTTACGCTGGTGCTCAAAAAAACATGGGACCTGCAGGAACCACTTTGGTCGTTGTACGAGAAGATATTCTTGGAAAAGTAGAACGTGCCATCCCTTCAATGTTAGACTATCAAGTTCACATCGGAAAAGATAGCATGTTCAATACTCCACCCGTATTTCCAGTGTACACCTCTATGTTAACCTTAGAATGGCTGAAAGAGTTAGGCGGAATTCAATTTATTGAAGAAGTAAACAACAAGAAAGCCAAATTGATGTACGAGGAAATCGATCGAAATCCTCTGTTTACTGGATTTGCAGCTGTTGAAGACCGAAGTACCATGAATGCGACCTTTAACCTTGTTGATGACGCCCATAAAGAACGATTTGACAGCATGTGGAAAGAAGCTAACATTAATGGATTAAACGGACATCGATCTGTTGGTGGGTATCGAGCCAGTATGTACAATGCACTTCCACTGTACAGTGTACAAGCGCTGGTAGATGTCATGCAAGAATTAGAAAGAACAGCATAAGTTTTTAGCATTATGAAAGTATTAGCAAACGACGGGATTTCTCAGGCTGGAATTGATATGCTTGAGCAAAACGGATTCGAAGTAATTACCACAAAAGTTGCTCAGAGTCAGTTGGAAAACTATATCAATAATAACCATATTGATGCCATTTTGGTTCGAAGTGCAACCCAAGTTCGTCAAGAACTGATTGATGCTTGTCCGAGTTTGAAATTAATTGGACGAGGCGGAGTTGGAATGGACAATATCGATGTTCAATACGCCATTGATCAAGGCTTGCATGTAGTAAATACCCCAGCAGCCTCTTCACAATCAGTTGCTGAATTAGTATTTGCCCATCTATATGGAATGGTTCGTTTTTTACATCAATCCAACAGAGAAATGCCACTAGAAGGCGATACACGTTTCAAAGACTTGAAAAAAACTTTTGCAAAAGGGGTTGAATTGAAAGGAAAGACCATGGGAATTATCGGTTTCGGTCGTATCGGACAGGCTGTTGCTCAAATTGCCATCGGATTGGGAATGAAAGTAGTTGCTTTTGATGCTTTTGTTGAAGAAGCAACCGTGGAACTTTCTTTTTTCACAGGCCAAAAACTATCCTTTGCCATTGAAACTACATCACTAGACGATTTATTGAAAGAGGCTGATTTTGTAACACTTCATGTTCCTGCGCAAGATAAATACGTGTTAGGTAAAGAGGAATTTGAAAAGATGAAAGATGGTGCTTGTTTGATCAATGCCGCTCGTGGGGGTGTGATTGATGAAGTAGCCCTTGTCAACGCCATGTCTTCAGGAAAAATAGCTTTTGCTGGATTGGATGTTTTTGAAAACGAACCTAGTCCGGAGATTCAATTGCTAATGAATCCAAATTTATCCTTATCACCACACATTGGTGCAGCTACTAACGAAGCTCAAGAGAGAATCGGAGAAGAATTGGCAACTCAAATTATTAGACTCTTAAAAGAAGCATAACAGCATTGGCAACGATTAGACCATTTAAAGCCGTTCGACCAAGCAGAGACAAAGTAGCCTTGGTTTCTTCTAAATCTTTCGAAGCATATGCGAAAGAAGAATTAGAGGCGAAGCTCGACTTTAACCCTTTTACATTTCTGCATGTAATCAATCCTGGATATAAGTTTCAACAGGAAGTTTCGGGAGAACAGCGTTTTAAATTGGTTCACAATCGGTATTTGGAATTCAAAGAGAATAAAATCTTTGTAGAGGACGAAAAGCCATCCTTTTATGTCTATGAATGTAGTACCGATAAAAATACCTATTGCGGAATCATTGCGGGAGCTAGTGCTGCGGATTACGAAGCCAATATCATCAAGAAGCATGAAGGAACCATTGCAAAGCGAGTGGCTCTTTTTGAAAACTACCTGAATATTGCAGGATTCAATGCAGAGCCGGTTTTAATCACCTATAAGGATGATGAGGAATTGCAGGGAATTATTGAAAACAAGAAGACTGAGCGGGCAGAATATGAGTTTTCTACCACTGACAAGCTTTTGCACCGATTGTGGATTGTGGATGATGAAGCAACAATATCAAAAATTCAAGAAATATTTGCTTCAAAAGAAGCACTTTATATTGCCGACGGTCATCATCGAACTGCTTCCTCTGCCCTACTTGCTAAGAATCTAAGCAGGAATAAATCAGATAATTCGCCAGAAGCGGCACACAAGTTTTTCATGAGTTATTTCATTCCGGAAAGCCATTTAAACATTGATGCTTTTAATCGATTTGTGACCGATTTAAACGGGTTGACTACTGAAGAGTTTTTGATGCGATTGGATACTTGTTTCCGAATTGAGAAAAGAGGCCAACTGTTTTACAAGCCTTCTAAAAAACATCACTTTGGCATGTACCTAGATGGCGAATTTTACTCACTTTACTTACGAAAAAAACAATACAAGTTTTCCGACCAATTGAGCAAATTGGATTCTGAAATATTATACCGTACGGTTTTGAATCCGATTCTAGGAATTGAGGATTTGACACATAATGACCGAATTGGTTATACACACAATACCTTAGACAATCTTTCCATCAAAACACTAGTTGATAAAGGCAGATATAAAATTGGATTTTCATTAGTTCCGGCAACCGTGAAACAACTAAAAGCCATTGCTGACGCCAATCTACAAATGCCACCAAAAACAACTTACATTCGACCAAAATTGAGAAGTGGACTAACGATGTATGAATTTTAAGTTGAAGAAAATGATTCAAGATAATTTAAAAGAAATTTTATCTACCCTACCCGACCATGTAACCCTCGTTGCCGTATCCAAGACGAAACCTGTATCAGATTTACAAGAAGCTTATGATGCTGGGCAGCGTGTTTTTGGAGAAAACAAGGTGCAGGAAATGGTTGAAAAATACGATCAACTACCCAAAGATATTGAGTGGCACATGATTGGTCATTTGCAACGAAATAAGGTGAAGTATATGGCTCATTTCGTGGATTTGGTGCATGGCGTTGACAGTTTTAAAACGCTTGCTGAACTGAATAAACAAGGAGCAAAACACAATCGAACCATTCGATGTTTGTTACAGGCCAAAATTGCCAAGGAAGATTCCAAATTCGGACTTCCTTTTGAAGAAATCACCACGCTACTAAATAGTGAAGAAGTGAAAAACTTTAAACATGTTTCTATTGTCGGTTTGATGGGAATGGCTACATTTACTGAGGATGAGGACCAAATTGCTAGTGAATTTCAATCCTTACAAGAAGTCTTTACATCATTACAATCCAGTCATGACCAATTACAAATTCTCTCCATGGGAATGAGTGGTGATTATCAGATTGCTATCAATCATGGTAGTAATATGGTACGAATTGGAAGCTCCATTTTTGGAAGTAGAAACTATTTATAATCCAAAGCAACAACATTGTACGCAGTACTAGATATTGAAACTACAGGCGGTAAATTCAATGAAGAAGGAATTACCGAAATAGCTATTTACAGATTTGATGGTCAAAATATTACCGACGAGTTTATTTCATTGGTAAATCCTGAAAGACCCATTCAAGAATACGTCGCTAAGCTTACCGGAATCAATAACAAAATGTTGCGCAACGCTCCAAAGTTTCATGAAGTGGCCAAGCGCATTATTGAAATCACAGATGGTTGCGTTTTGGTAGCTCACAATGCTTCTTTTGATTACCGAATGCTACAAATCGAATTTAAAAGACTTGGATTTGATTACAAAAAAGATAGTATTTGTACGGTAGATGTAAGTCAATTGTTATTGCCAGAAGAACCTACTTATAAATTAGGAAAACTGGCGAAGAATTTAGGAATTCCTTTAAGTAACCGACATAGAGCCAGCGGAGATGCTCTTGCCACGGTACAACTCTTTAAATTGCTATTGACCAAGGATCAAGATAAGAAGATTATTAAAAAATCGGTACAACATCATGACAACCGAGATACCAAAGAAAAACTGAAGGCATTCATAGACAAAACTCCAGCAGAGCAAGGTGTTTTTTATTTAATGGATACCAAGAAGGATGTTATTTATATGGGTCGCGGTAAAAACATGAAATCAGAATTGAACCGTCTGTTTTTAAAAACCACCAAAAGAGCAAGTAAAATTCAAAAAAACGCCAGTAGCATTAGGTTTGAAAAAACCGGTAATGAGTTATTTACCCGATTGAAATACTTTCTTGAATTGGAAAATTTAGCACCCAAATACAACTTTAAGAAAGTTTTCAAACCCAACGGCACTCACTTTAATAACGACAGCTTTTTACTAATTGAACAAGGAAGAGAGGTAGAAGAACATGCAATCATTCTCGTTCAAAATCAAAAATTGACCAAGTTTGGATATACCAATCTTGCCTATCAAGAAAACTCCTTACCAATACTGGAAAATGTTCTAGCGGAGGTTACCAATACAAACCTTGCCAATTCTATTTTAAAAAACTATTTACAACAAAAAACACCTTTAAAATTAGTACGACTATGATCAGGAATTATGTGACCCTATTTCTCATTTTATTCATTTTAACTCCATCATTCGCTCAAAGAAATAAATCTACCACAATGGGTAAAACGACTCTAGAAGAGTTACAGATGAGATTTTACGAAAAAGATTCTACGGCCAATGCAGTCTATTTGTACGAACATGCCAATGTCTATTTGGATAGTGACAACAAATACAAAACGAGAACCGATTATTATTTCAGGATAAAAATTTTCAAAAAAGAAGCTTACGAATATGCAAATCAAGTGATTACCATTGCTAAAAAAGAAAAAGTAACCGACATAGAAGGGATCACCTACAACATCGTAAATGGGGGAATGCAAAAAACAAGTTTATCAAAAAAGAATGTTTTTTCAACGGATCTCCCTAATAATCGAGTTCAGGTAAAATTCACACTTCCAAATTTAAAGGAAGGATGTGTAATCGAATTCAAATACAGCGTTATTAGTCCTTATTTAGGCCTAGATGACTGGGTTTTTCAGGATAAAATTCCCAAAATAGAAAGTGAGTACGACGCCGCCATCCTTGGTAATTATAAATACAACATAAGAACTGTTGGTTACCATCCATTATCAAAAAATGAAGGTTACGTTAAAAGAAAATGTATTTATATCGAAGGATTAGGAGATGGCGATTGTGCGATTTATTCATTCGCAATGAAGAATATACCTTCCTTTAAGGAAGAAGACTATATGCTTAGCAAGAAAAACTATATGTCTCGTTTGACCTTTGATTTGATATCCTATACAAGTCCGAGAGGCCCGGTTACGAAGTATACAGATACATGGAAAAATGTGGATAAAAAATTAAAGAGTCTATATTTTAACAATCAAACAAGCAAAACCTCTTTTTTCAAAAAGAACCTGCCCCAAGCACTCCTAACCGAAGAAAATGAAATGGAGAAAGCCATGGGTATTTATAAGTATATTCAGAATCGATATACATGGAATGGTAAATATTGGAATATCAATGAAAAAGTAAAAAAGGCTTTTGAAAGTAAATCAGGAAGTGCAGGTGAAATAAATTTATCATTATATAATAGTCTTAAGGCAGCAAATTTAAAGGCCGACCTAGTTATCTTGGCAACACGTAATTTTGGCCTTCCCACCAAGTTATTTCCGGTAATCCGAGATTTCAATTACGTTATTGTGAAAGTTACTATCGGAGAAAAATATTATTATCTTGACGCTACAGATAATTTACTTCCCTTTGGAATGGTGCCTTTCCGATGTTTAAATGGCGATGTAAGGGTAATCAGCTTTAAGAAAGAAAGTAATTGGCAACCCATAACATCACAACACAGAAGTTTGTTAAGTGTGAGAACCAAACTTGTCCTAAATTCCGATGGTGTTTTTACTGGAAAAATCGATGTGATAAAGCAGGGTTATGTAGCACTTAATTCAAGAAAAGAAATTTTAGGTTCGACTGAAGAAGAATATCTGGCCGCCTTTGAAAATCAAGATGCTGATCTAGAAGTTGAATCCTATAAAAACGAGAATCTTAATGATGTTGATCTGCCATTAAAGGAAAGTTATTCTATTGTTCTTGATTCAGAGGAAGCCATTTTCAATAAAGCAAGAATCAATCCATTTTTTGTTGGTAGAACAAGTACAAATCCCTTCAAACTAGAAAAGAGGAACTACCCCGTAGATTTTGGTTATCCTAAAACCTTTAACTATGTCACTTCTTTGGAAATCCCTAAGGGTTTTAAGGTTATGAGCCTTCCAAAAAACACTGCCATAGCTTTGCCAAATGGCGGTGGAATTTTCTCCATGAAAGTCGTTCAAAAGGAAAATATCATAAACCTGTATACGCGTTTTAACATCCGTAAAAGAACTTTTTCAAGTAAGGAATACTTTGCTCTAAAGGAGTTTTACAATCAAATTATAAAGGCTGAAAGTTCTTATATAGTGATTGAAAAGGCTTACTAAAAGACTGGCATAGAATGTGTAGGTATATGAAATAAGGCAAATGCCTTATTTTTTTTCTATATATTTATAAGGACTTTTACGTCATCATCAAAAAACAGTCAACAATGAAAAAAATCCTACTACTAGCAGCACTATTTCTATGTTCATTAATGACCTATTCTCAGGAAGAATTTGGTTTTGGCCTAGAGTTCGATGAGAACTTGTATGAAGAAGTTCCACAGTCGGTTCCTTTGGTTACAAGAAGTTTTACGCGTCTTCCGAGATCATATAGCTTAAAAGCTTATGCACCAACCCCAAGAAGTCAAGGTTCACAGGGATCATGTGTCGGTTGGGCTACCGCTTTTGGTGCAAGAACCATATCAAACGCTATTAAAAACGGTTGGAAAAACAATCTTTATAAAATCAACCAGAATGTTTTTTCTCCGGCCTATGTGTACAACAAGATTCGAGTGAATGACAAATGCCAAGGAGCTTATATTGAAAATGCCATGAAGGTTTTAAATAGTTCTGGTTCAGCAAAAATGATGGACTTTCCATACGATGTGAAGAATTGTACAAGAACCGCATCATCCTATGTGAATTCAAAAGCTAGCAACCACAAGATCGTTTCTTTTGAAAAACTTGCACGTTGGAACAATCCAGTAAACTTGGTAGGGAAAGTGAAGAAAGCTATTTCTGAGAAAAATCCAGTAGTGATTGGACTGTTCAAATTTTCAAGCTTAAAAACAGATTACAACAATGTATGGATTCCTAGTAACGGATCTTACGGTCATGCTATGGTAGTTGTTGGATATGATGATAACAAAGCAGGCGGAGCATTTGAAATCATGAATTCTTGGGGAACACGTTTTGGAAGAAACGGATTCTTCTGGATCAAATATTCTGATTTCGCAAGGCAGGTAAAAACAGCCTACGTGCTCATTGATCAAAGAGATAACAAAGACAACACGAACAATAACAACAACATTAACAACAATGTAGTTGCTTACAACAAGTTGGGTGGTGAATTGCAACTTCGTTTAAGTTCTGGTGACAACATGCCTATCAAATTGGCAGACGGCGCTACTCGGAATTTCAATATTGTAAGGGCTACAAAAACTACTTATAAGGTTGATAAAACCTATACCTCAGGAACGCAATTCCGAATCTACTTGAAGAGCAATCAACGAGGCTATGTATACTTAATTGGCTATGGATCAGCGGATAAATCAGTAAACAAGCTCTATCCTTTTTCAAATTTTAGTGATTACTTCAATTATGTCAACAGTGAAATCGCGATTCCGAATGAAGATTATTTCATAGAGTTTGACAACAATCCAGGACGAGACATCCTCTGTGTATTGTACAGCAAACAAAAGTTAAACATTAATGACATTGTGAACAAAGTAAGAAACGGTTCTGGCGATTTTGTTTCAAAAATGAAACGTGTCCTTTCTTATAACATGTTCAAAGGATCTGAAGTTAAATTCCAGAAAGATAAGATCGCTTTTAATGCATCTACCAAAAATTCTAGCGCTAAAGTCGTACCTATTTTTATTGAGATGAATCACCAATAAGATTTACTATGAAAACTAAAATTATTCTTTTCCTCTCCCTCCTCTATTCCTTTGCTGCGTATACTCAGAGTCCGCCGTCGGGCTACAAATATGTATACCAAGAAGAATTCAATTCCAAAGGCTCCTGGCCAACCGGAAGTAATAGCACACGTACCCTAGAGGTGAAAAGTGGCAAGTATTATTTCCATCATAAAAAGAAAGAGGGGAACTGGAGAGTATCCACTAGAACGATTAATCTTGATCTTTCTAAAGACTTTGAATTGACCACTTCCATTCAAAAAATATCTGGTGAACAAGATTATGGTACTTGTTTTTTATATGATTTCAAGGATGATACCAACTATAGAGAATTTGCTTTTACCTCTACAGGATACTATCGAGTAGCACAATCAAAGAGTGGTACTTACAAGAATATTAAGGCTTGGACAAAGAGTTCAAGTGTAAAAAAGGGGAATTATGCTGTGAACAATTTAAAGGTTCGTAAAACGGGTAGTAAGGTCTATTTCTACATGAATGGCACCTTCCTTTACAGCATGAATTACGAACGCTTTATGGGTGAAAAAATGGCAATTCGTTTGTATCGCAACCAAAAAGTAGCCATAAGTTATATCAGAGCTTCTCAAAAATCTTCAAGTACCTACAATAACAACACCAATAAAATATCCCATGTTTCCAAGGAAACCATCATGTTTGACGGCTACACCGATAATAAAAACAATTGGTCTACTGTTCAAAATGAAAATGTGGAGTTTGACATTCGAAATGGAAACTACTATTTCAATCACTTAAGAGAACGAGGCGGATGGTCGTCTACCATTACGAAGTATATCAATACCTCTAGAAATTTTAAGATCCAAGCGGATATTAAAAAAGAAAGTGGAATTCTTAACAATGGTTACGGAATCATCTTCGGAAGAAAAGATTCCAACAACCAGAACATGTTCTATGTAAGTGGTAAAGGATCCTACTCGATCAAAAACTATCGAAATGGTAATGAAAAATTTCTTAGAAATTGGACAAAATCCAATGCCATTCGCAAAGGAAATGGCGCACATAATGTTCTAAAAGTGGTAAAAGTAGGCTCCAAATTGGAATACTACATCAATAACACCAAAGTGTATACAGATTACAGTCCAAGTTTCCCTGGAAATCGTGTTGGATATATCGTATACAACCGTCAGGAAATTTCGGTTGCCTACATCAGTGTTGGATATCTCGACAAAAAGAATACGACAAACAACAATAACTACAATAATAACAACAGCAACGTTAGTCAAACTATTATTAATGAAGACTTTACTTCTAATAAAAATGGTTGGGCCACAGGTAGTAACGATGAAAGAAGTCTAGACGTTCGGAACGGAAAGTATTATTTTGAATATACTGGAAATAAGGGATATACCACCACCAAATCTTATTACATCAATAAGAAACGTGATTTTAAAATTGAATCGAAAATTCAAAAAATCAACGGTACTCAGAAAAATGGATACGGAATCATATTTGGAAGAAAGGATAAAGAAAATCAACTTCAATTTATCATTACATCCGGAGGTAAGTTTGCTATTGACAAGTACGATAACAACAATTTTAGTAGTATCATCGACTGGACTTATTCCTCTGCCATCAAGCAAGGAAATTATAGTTACAATACACTAAAGATTGAAAAGAAAGGGACCTCTTATGGTTTCTATATCAATGGTACTAAAGTATATACCGCATATAATTTGAATTTATATGGTAACCGCTATGGATTCTCCATTTTCGACCCTCAAAAAATTGCGATCGACTCGTTTTCCATTGCATACATCGATGATAAATCGAAAGATTACGATGTTGACAACATTAGCAATTACACCTACAGTAATTCAGGATATCATTTTAGTGACCAATACACCAGCAATTACAATTCTTGGGCCACCATTGATAACTCCGATTCAAAACTATCGGTATCCAATGGTAAATATTACATCCACAACAAGATCACAAAAGGAAGATCAACCGACCTTCCAAAATACATTGATACCAGTAAGGATTTCGAAATTGAGACCAAGTTGGATAAGATATCGGGAGTTACCAATTATGCATACGGACTCGTATTCGGAAAAGGTTCTTCTGGAGAGTTCCGATTCTACATTTCTTCTGGAGGATGGTATAAGGTATTGAGACACATCAATGGAAAAGAACAAATCATCCAAAAATGGGCGAAATCTACCAACATTAAGCAAGGAAACGGAAAATCCAATACCTTAAAGGTTAAAAAGGACAAAGGGTACTACAAATTCTATATCAATAATAAGTTCTTGTTTGAAACAGAGTTTGAGAATTTCTATGGAGATCGTATCGGATATTATGTGTCTAACAAACAGAAAGTTGGTGTTGATTATTTAAGAGTGAAATACAACTCAACAAACAATAACAACAATACCTACACCAATAGAACACTCAGTTTGCCTTTGGTGGATGATTTCTATAGCAACAAAAACGGATGGTATACCGGAAATTTCGAAAATTACAGCACTACCGTTAGCAACGGTAGAATGACCATAGATCGAAAGAAAAAAGGTGGAATTTTCGTAAGTAGAGATGTTGATATCGATACTTCCAAAGATTTCGTTATTGAGACATCTATTACGACTCCTAAGGCAGGCGCAAGCGGATTGTATGGTATTACTTTCGGAAGAAAGAATTCCAGTAACGAATACAGTTTCTTATTGAGTACCAATGGTAGCTACTTGTATCGAAAATTTGACAATGACAAGTACACCAAGATCATTCCGTTTACTAGCAATAGTGCCATTAGAACCTCAACTGGCTCTACCAATAAGATTAAGATCTCTAAGCACGGAAACTTATTGCGATTCTACATCAATGGTCAGTACATGAATGAAGCCAATTTTGAGCCTTTCTTTGGTAAAAAATTCGGGTATACGGTGTATTATGAACAGAAAATTGTAGTAGATCGATTGAGTATTAAATACGAATCGAACACGAGCTACAACGATCCACCGGTAGTAGTAATTACAGAACCTACCGTAGAATTGAAAAGAGGATTCAAAATTGTAGAAGCCAAACGCATCATGGTAAGAGGAAAGGCCACAGATAGTGACGGAATCTTTGAAATTACCGTAAACGGTGTGGAAGCCAATGTTACAGAAAACGGAAACTTCACGGCCAATGTGCCATTAAAGTATGGTAAAAACGAATTGGTGGTTAAGGCCACTGATATAAAAGAAGCTTCCTCGACTAAAACCTTCGTGATTCGAAGAAAATCACCTGAAGTAGAGGAGGTTGTTGTAAACAATACCAACAACATAAAAAAACAGGAGAAGATTGATATTGGATTCGGTAAATACCATGCCTTAATTATTGGTGTTAGTCAGTATGATGACGATACCGTGGTTGATTTGAGTGGAGAACCTACAAAGGATGCCCAAGCACTTGCAGATGTACTTTCTAGTCAATACGGATTTGCAAAGGAGAATGTAACTATACTTAAAAACCCGACTCGTAGCGAGATAACAAGAAGTTTCTTTGAATTGCGTAAAAAGGTAACTAGCAATGACAATCTGTTGATTTTCTATGCAGGTCATGGAAACTACGATGAAGCGAGTGAGCGCGGCTATTGGATGCCAGCCAATGTAAATATGGCTTATGAAGAGAACATCATTTTAAATACGGAGATTGTTTCTTACATAAAAGCGATCAAATCAAAACACACCTTGTTAATTGCCGACGCTTGTTTCAGTGGAAGTATCTTTAAATCAAGAAGCTACACGAAAGAAGAAAAATCTGCAAAGCGTAAGTATTCGTTAACTAGTAGAAAAGCAATCACGAGTGGTACTTTAAAAACAGTACCTAACAAGAGTGTATTCATCAAATACTTACTATCAAGATTGAAACAAAATCCAGATAAATACTTGTCAACAAGCAAGTTATTCAGCAGAATTGAAGAACCTGTTCTGAACAACAGTGATAACATTCCACAACGAGGAGTCATCCACGGTACTGGAGATGAAGGTGGCGATTTCATCTTTATAAAACAATAATTCGCTAACCAACTTGAAAACTCCAACACTTCGTTGGAGTTTTTTTGTGCAGAAATACTAAATGAAAAATTGGTAAATTCGTGGAAGTATGAAAAATATTTGGAGCTCCATTCTTATCACCATTGTCATGGCTGCGAACACACATAGTCAAAAGGTAAATATCATCCCGCAACCAAACGAAATGAAAATCAATAAGGGATTCTTCACCTTTAACCGATTGACAATTTCGTATGAAGCCGAGGCTACATTCGTAGCCAATTATTTTTTAAAGGAAATCAAATCCATATCTAACAAAAGGTTTTCAATAGCAAGCGACCAAAATGTTGAAGGAAATCAGATCATTTTCAAGAAAGAAGAAAATTTAGCCAACGAAGAATACCATCTTTTCATCGATGAAAAAGGGATTCAAATTGTCGCCTCCTACCCTTCTGGATGGTTTTATGGGGTTCAAAGTCTGTTGCAAATTTTTCATCAATACGAAACCAATCGTGGACAAACAACGAGTCTGCCTTTACTATCCGTAAAAGACAAGCCAGCATTTCAATGGCGCGCCTTTATGCTAGATGAAGCCCGTCATTTTAAAGGAATGGACCAAGTAAAACTATTACTTGATGAAATGGCCTATTTAAAAATGAATGTCTTTCATTGGCACCTGGTGGATGATCAAGGTTGGCGTATTGAAATAAAAAAGTATCCATTGCTCACCAAGATTGGATCTACCCGAAAAAGCACGCAAATTGGTCCGAAGCAATGGGAAAGTCCCATTCAATCTGGCGAACCACATAGCGGGTTTTACACGCAAGAGCAATTAAAAGAAATTATCAATTACGCCCAAGAACGATTCATTACCGTGGTTCCAGAAATTGAAATGCCTGGTCACTCTACCGCTGCTATTGCTGCCTATCCTTGGTTGGGAACCTCAAAAAGAAAGATTGAAGTACCAATTAAATTCGGAGTGGGTAAAGATGTATACGATGTAACCGATCCTGCTGTCTATCAATTCCTGACGGATGTATTGGATGAAGTTATGGATGTTTTTCCTTCCGAAGTGATACATATTGGTGGAGATGAAGTAAAATACAATCATTGGAAAAACTCTAAATCCGTTCAACGGTTTATGAAGGTCAATGATTTGAAAAGTCCAGCTGATCTACAAGTGTATTTCACTAATAAGATCTCCAATTTCCTTCAGGAAAAAGGACGTAGAATGATGGGCTGGAACGAAATCTTGGGCCATAATCTTCATTATTTTCAAGACAAGAAAGACACCAAAACCACCCAACAACTGGCCACTAATGCGGTTGTTCACTTCTGGAAAGGCGATTTGGAATTGGCAACCAATGCGGTTAAGAATGGTTATGATATTGTGAATTCGTTGCATTCAAGTACCTATCTTGATTATACCTATAAAGCCATTTCCGTTAAAAAAGCTTACGAGTTCAACCCTATTCCCAAAGGCCTAGATAAAAAGTATCACAGCAAGATTATTGGTTTAGGCACACAGATGTGGGGCGAGTGGATTCCGACAAACGGACAAATGCATTACCAAGTTTTTCCAAGAATTGCCGCTTATGCTGAAACCGGGTGGACTAAAGCTTCTCAAAAGAACTACTATCGTTTTTTACTAGGCATGCCACTCCTTCAAAAAAGATGGAAAGAAAAAGAGATTTACTTTGCCAATGAACCCAAGTAATCGGCTTCAGCTTCAAATTGTGTTTTCTGTATTTTTCGTATTTTTGAAACAAGTCAAATTGATGGGATAATGCTTAAAAAAGGTTTTGCTTCATTTGTTCTTATTTTCTTTTTCTTTCTATTGGCCTGTACCCCTAATAGTACTCCGGTAGTAGAAACCTGCGACATTACTTTTTGCGACAACAATGGGGTATTAACAGATTGTGCCTGCGAATGTCCAGATGGTTATTCGGGAGTGAATTGCGAATTCTTGAATCCAGCTTTTGTACAGACGTTCTTAGACGACGGACTTACACCTTTTGAGCTTTTAAACAAAAACATTCCTTTGGATAGTATTTACGGAAAAAACTATCAAGGAGGAATCATATTCCATTTGAACATTGTTGATCAAGTGGTAAAAGTTACCGTAAATAAAGACTTAGAGGAAGACTTACGTTGGCCAAATGCCATTGACTACAGCAACAATCTATCTACCCAAAGCTACTCCGATTGGTACTTACCCGAAATAGAAGAACTTCAGGAAATGCGTGTTATTTTGTACCAAAAACTTCAAAAGGGTCAATTTGAAGACGACTTTTATTGGAGTTCAGAAACGGTTGATGGGAGTCCGGATGATGCCTATGGCGTCTTCTTTCCCAATGGAAACGTGGGACCCATTGAGAAAGATCGCCAAAATGATGTGAGTCTCAATTATGTGAGACCGGCGCGACGCATTCAGCTTTAATTATCGCTATTTCTGACATACAGCCTTAAGCATATCCTCAATATCACCAGGAGTACTCATAATCTTCATAAAAGTACCCATGGTCAAATCGGGCCAATGCAATGCTATTCGGTATTTCCCGTGCAACATGGTTACCTCATTACCTTGCAAAATGATTTCATAAGGTAAGGCTGCCAAATGAGATTCACCGATTTTAGGTAGAAAATGAGGCTCTCCTTCCTCGGAATTTTTTAATCCGATTCCGAATACTGCAACTTTTTGATCTTTATCAACCAAACGATAGACTTCTTCGGTTTTTCCTTTTTTTGAGGTCAAATTATTGGAAATAATGGTGTACCCATCCTCAAAAGAGTTGAACTCGTTTAATGAAATAGGATCTGTGAAGTAAGGCATCATAATTTTGTAATGATACTTGCCAAGTTTTTCAGCTTTTATGCTTCCTCCGAAGGATTTGAATTCGTTTCCAAAAGCACTAAAGGCCTGTTTTATATTGCCACTAAACTCCTTCACCAAAGCCTTATGAACAGCAAACTCTTTAGGCAAATAAGCACGTAAAATATACTCTGGATTGGTGTAAGAAATGATGGTTTTTCCTTCTTTAAATTCCAATCCCACTTTCATCACAGCACCCAAAGCTCCCCTATCTTTTACTTTTACCAATGCCTTTTTTAAATACTCTTTTGTAAAGGCAATAACCTTAAGGGACTCTTTATCCGAAACATTGTAGCTCCCTAGTACCTGGAAGTTATTGCTTTCAAGAACTTCCTTCACATTTTTGGCAACAACTTCAATGGGTTGTTCAACAGTCCCAACTTCAATGTAAGGTGATAATTTTTGTCCTAAACAGATAAAAGCTGAAAAGAGCAAAAGAAAAAGGGTAATGAGTTTTGTTTTCATAATACACTATATAAATGGTTTTCATTTTATGGTCCTTAGACCAATTCATCCATCTAATTTACCAACAATTGAAGCCAGGAATTATGACATATATCATCCCTCAAGAGAAACAAATTCCACTTTTTATTTGTAGTATTGTATAGGAAAAGTCATGAAAAACATGGAAACAAATAAGAAGAAACCTTCACTACGGCATAGGCTTCATGAAATCATTTATGAGGCTGATACGAAAGAGGGGAAATTATTTGATATTATCCTTCTTATCGCCATTATAGCCAGTATCATTTTTGTGATGTTGGAAAGCATTAAAAGTTTCGATGAAAAGTATCACGACTTTCTAAATATTGCCGAATGGGTAATAACCATCCTCTTTTCCATTGAATACATATTGCGAATTATTTCTATCCGAAAGCCACTGAAATATATTTTTAGTTTCTATGGAATTATTGATTTGCTCTCCACCCTGCCGAAATATTTATCATTTGTTATGGTAGGCTCTCACAATCTTGCTGCTCTAAGAGCATTGAGATTACTGAGAGTTTTCCGTATTCTAAAACTTGCAAGGTATGTTGGTGCTTCCAATAGACTCATTGTTGCTCTTAAGGCGAGCAAAGCTAAAATTGCGGTATTTTTATTCTTTGTAGTTATCGTTTGTATCATTCTAGGTACCATCATGTATATGGTAGAAGGAGAAGAAAATGGATTCACTTCCATTCCGAGATCTGTGTATTGGGCCATTGTAACCCTTACCACGGTAGGTTTTGGTGATATTGCACCCAACACAGCATTGGGCCAATTAATTGCGAGTGTGATCATGATTTTGGGTTATAGCATCATTGCCATTCCGACTGGAATTGTAAGTGCTGAAATCAATAAGATTGCCAACCATGAGGATACCAACACACAGGCTTGTCCATCTTGCCTAAAGGATGACCATAAAGAAAAGGCAATTTATTGTTACAACTGCGGTGCAATGCTGAACGAATGATGCAGAAGAATGTTCTTTTGGTGGTTGTCGGACCTACTGCAATTGGTAAAACTGCACTCAGTATCAAATTAGCCAATCATTTCAACTCCAGTATTATTTCTGCAGACTCGCGACAGTTTTTCAAAGAAATGACCATTGGTACCGCTGTACCCGAAAAAGAGGAATTAGAGGCCGCTACGCATTATTTTATTCAGAATCGAAGTGTTACGGAAGATTACAATGTAGGTGACTTTGAACGAGAAGCCATCGAAAAATTGGAAGAGCTCTTCCTAGAAAATTCGGTTCAGGTGATGGTGGGCGGAAGCGGTTTGTATGTAAACGCAGTGACAGACGGATTGGATGCTTTCCCGAAAGTAGATCCGAATATTCGAAAAGAGTTGACCAAAACTCTTGAAGAAAAAGGCTTGGCATTTCTTCAAAAAAAATTGAAAGAACTCGACATAAAATCCTACCAAGAAATCGCCATTGACAATCCGCAACGTGTCATTCGAGCACTTGAGATTTGTATTGGAACCAACAAGCCTTACTCGAGCTTCAAAACCAAGAAGAAGAAATCCAGGGATTTTTCCGTTGTAAAAATTGGATTGACTGCAGATCGGGAAATCATCTACGATAGAATCAACCGCCGCGTCGGTTTGATGATTGAAAACGGATTACTCGAAGAAGCAAAAGCATTATATCCACAACGAAAGTTAAACGCGCTGCAAACGGTAGGCTATAGAGAATTGTTCGAGTTCTTCGATGGAACCTTTACCAGAGATTTTGCGATTTCAGAAATAAAGAAGAATACGAGAAGATTTGCCAAGAGACAATTGACTTGGTTTCGAAAGGATTCCTCCATTCTTTGGTTCGATTTTCAAACGCCAGTACAAGAGATTATCAACCGTATTAACAGTGAAATTAACGCTTTTTAACGGCTTTAAATTTTTGATTCTTAATCCCTTTTATATATTTGCCCAGCAAAATTATAATCATGAAATCTAAACTAATTTACCTTTTCCTTATTGCTTTTACTAGTACTTCACTAGCTCAGACCAAAGTAGGAACCATCAATAGCGATTACGTAGTGAACTTAATGCCAGAGGCCAAAGTTGTTGTGACAGCTTCTCAAAAATACGGCAAGAAACTAGACTCTTCATTCGCCATCAAAATGAATGAATATCGCGCCAAAGTTGACGACTACAACAAACGTGAAAAAGAGATGGGCGAACTAGAAAAGAAAACCATCGGAAAAGAAATTGCTGCGCTTCAAGAAGACATTCGCAGATATCAAGACAATGGTACCAAGTTGATGCAATTAAAGCAAAACGAATTAATGCGTCCGTTGTACAAGAAATTAAACGATGCCATCGATGCTGTTGCCAAGGCCAATGGTTACACGCAGATTTTAACTACAAACGGAAATGAATTTGCCTTTGTAGACATGAAATATGACATCACAAAATTGGTAATGGATAAGCTGGGAATCAAAGAGCCAGAAAAGAAAGAATAACTATTCGTAATTCTCCATTTCCGCATCATAAAATGCAGTAGCTTGTTCAATTAGCTGCTGCATTTCGCTTTCTATATCCTCTTGTTTTTCTCCGGATAAATCCTCTAAAAAGGCCACCTCATCATCTTTTAAATTGATCACAAATCTTGGATATTCGGTATGTAAGATGAAGATATCCTCTGGATAGCTACTATTGTCTGCCAGTAAAAATTTAGGTAAGTCCATTTAATTTCGAATGAGTTTTAAAGTTAACGAATTGAATCGAATAAATAAGAGAATCGCTGCTGTGGTTAATCCGGCTAACAAGCCCAACCAAATTCCGAAACTACCATACATCTCCTCTTTTCCAAGGAAATAACAAATTGGGAATCCGACTACCCAATAAGAAAAGAACGTAATGATGGTTGGTATTTTTACATCTTGTAATCCACGTAAGGCACCCAGAACCATCACCTGAAGACTATCGGTCAATTGGAAAATGGCAGCTGCCAATAAAAGTTTTCCAGCTATGGAAATTACTTCCATATTATCGGCATAATTCACCGGATCATCCAGATCTACATATATCTTCGGAAACTGCTCGTGGAAAATCAGAAACAACAAGGCAAAAAACGCTGCAAAAATTAATCCGATGAGAAAAATGGAAAAGGCTATCCTACGTAGTTCCTCAAAGGCTTTCAATCCCTTTTGATTTCCAACACGAATCATTGCCGCCACACTAAATCCAGTTGCCACCATAAACGTCATGGAGGAAAGGTTTAAAGCAATCTGATTGGCCGCTTGCGGATTCTTACCTAAAAAGCCACTAATCCAAATGGCAACTGTAAAGATCCCTACCTCAAAAAGCATCTGCATAGCACTCAACGAGCCCAAATTGATGATCTTTTTCATCATCAACGAATCTAAGCTGAAAATCTTCGGATTCTCAATAATTCGATGGGACCGTTTGTTCTTATTCAACAAGTAGTATAAATAAATGACCATGACAAACCTTGATAGTAAAGTGCCATAGGCCGCACCCACAATCCCCATCTCTGGGAAACCAAACTTTCCGAAAATCAAAACGTAGTTCAAAGCAATGTTGAGAATATTTGCCAAAAGCGTTGCATACATGGGGTATTTGGTAATGGACATGCCATCGCTAAACTGCTTGATCCCTTGAAAAATTACCAAAGGAACCAAGGAGAAAGATACCAAATCAAGATACGGAATGGCCAAGTCTACTACTTCCTGTGGTTGATTCATGAATCGTAATAAAGGCTTGGAGAGGAAAATCAACACAAAAAGCATGATTCCTAAAGCGGTACAAAGAAAGAGTCCGTTTTTGTAAATAGACCTTGCATCTTTGAGATTGTCGGACGAATCAGCCTCGGCAATCAATGGTGTGATGGCCGTTGAAAATCCGATTCCGATAGACATTCCGATGAACATAAAACTGTTCCCCAAGGATACCGCAGCCAATTCTGCAGTACCCAACTGTCCAACCATAATGTTGTCTACAAAGCTCACAAAGGTATGGCCAAGCATGCCAAGCATCACTGGCGCAGCAAGCTTCCAATTGTATCTAAATTCCTTTATGTAGTTGGCCAATATCATGAATAAATTTCGGGTTGCGAAGATACCATAACTTTTCAACAACAGTTTACAGACTCAATGGGATTTGTCTTATTTTTGTAAAAAACCGAATAACATGGCAAAAATAACATTACAAGGCAATCCTTTTAATACTTTAGGTGACTTACCGGCAGTAGGCAGTAAAGCACCAAACTTTAACTTATCAGCAAGCGATTTATCTGTAAAAACTCTTCAAGATTTTGAAGGAAAGAAGGTCGTTTTAAACGTTTTCCCAAGTATTGACACGCCAACTTGTGCGACCTCTGTGAGAACTTTTAACAAAGAAGCATCCTCTTTAGACAATGCAGTTGTTTTATGTATTTCTAGAGATCTTCCTTTTGCACAAAGTAGATTTTGTGGCGCAGAAGGGTTGGAAAATGTAATCTCTCTTTCGGACTTTGCTAACGGAAGTTTTGGAAAAGATTACAACTTAGAAATTACAGACGGACCTTTGGCCAATCTACACTCTAGAGCAATTGTGGTGATTGATGAAAACGGAACAGTAGTACATACAGAGCAAGTGGGTGAAATTGCAGATGAACCGAATTACAGCGCTGCTCTTGAACATCTTTCTTAAGTGAAAGCAAAGGGAAATTTTATTCAACAAAGGCTTAAATCCTTCAAATATGCATTCAAAGGATTTAAGCTTTTATTATTGAAGGAAGGGAATTTTCAAGTCCAATTTTTGGTTGCCATCATTGCTATCGTTCTTGGATTTGTATTTGACATTTCTTCTACGGAATGGATGATCCAGTTGGGTGCAATTGGTTTGGTGTTGGTTGCAGAAGGATTAAATACAAGCATCGAAAAGTTGGCCGATTTTGTACACAAAGAAAATCATCCAAAAATCGGAGTCGTCAAGGATATTTCAGCAGGGGCTTGCTTAATCGCTTCCTGCATTGGTCTCGCCATTGGATTGATTTTATACCTTCCGAAAATAGCTATGATTTTATAAGCAAATATGTATATTTACTCAATAAAGTTGAGCATTATTAATGGCCAAGAAAAAACGATCGACCAAATCTCCAATTAAACGAATCTCTACCCTTACTATTTCAAAACAATTCAGAACGGTTTTGGGTACATTCTTTATTCTATTAGCTGTCTTTTTAGGGATTGCTTTTATTTCCTTCTTTTTCAGTTGGCAAGAGGATCAAAGCAGCTTGAATCATTTATTGGACAAAAGCGTTTCAGCCAAAAACCTTCTAGGTAAATTTGGAGCAAATCTGAGCCATTTTTTCATTTATGACGGTATCGGTTTGGCCGCTTTCATCGTTTCTTACAAAATCCTGCTTACCGGGATCTACATTTTACTCGAAAAGAAATTCTCTCGAATCATCATTTCTTGGAACTGGGGCATCTTAAGCATGCTTTGGCTTTCGGTAACACTTGGATTCCTAAATGATAAATACGCTTTGCTTTCTGGTGTTATTGGTTATGAAATCAATAACTATTTGCAGACCTATTTGGGTAAAGCCGGACTCATTATCATTATTATTTTTCTAGGAGTTAGCTATTTGGCCATTCGTTACAAGGTTTCTTTTGATAAGTTGATTGAATACATTAAAAAATCAAGTGAGGCAAAAAGTGAGGATAATGAAACAGAGGCCATATCCGATAATATCGAAACTCCAATAGATGAAGAAATTTTGGATGAAGCTCCAAAGTCTCAGTTCGAATTATCGCTTGAAAATTTACAGCCAACCATTGGAAAACCTTCTGATCTCGGAAAAAAGGAAGAAACAATAGAGCCTATTGTTGTTGAAAAAGAAAAGCCTGCTGAAGTTGATTTAACACCTACTTTGAAGGAAGAACCTACCGTCAAAGAAAAAGAAGTTGAGGTAAATATTGAGAAAGGAGTCACCGAAAAAAGTGTTACTGAAAATTTGTCCGATAAACTAGTAAAAGATTTCGGTGAGTTTGATCCAAAACTAGAATTGGGTAGTTTCCGCTTTCCTACTTTCAACCTGTTGAAACAATACAACGAAAGCATTTCCATCGATCCTGAGGAATTAGAGCAGAATAAAAACCGAATTGTTGAGACCTTAAAGAATTATAAAATCGGAATCGAAAAGATCAAAGCAACGGTCGGACCAACCATCACGCTTTATGAAATTATTCCGGAAGCTGGAGTTCGAATTTCGAAAATCAAAAACCTAGAGGACGATATTGCTTTGTCTTTATCTGCTTTAGGAATCCGAATTATCGCACCCATCCCAGGGAAAGGTACCATCGGTATTGAAGTACCTAACAAAAAGGCAACGGTGGTTTCCATGCATTCGGTAATTGCTTCGAAGAAATTTCAAGAGTCACCTATGGAATTGCCAATAGCTCTTGGAAAAACGATTTCTAACGAAACCTTTGTGGTAGACCTTACCAAAATGCCGCATTTGTTAATGGCAGGTGCTACCGGTCAAGGAAAGTCGGTGGGATTAAATGCCATTTTAACTTCCCTACTCTACAAAAAACATCCTGCAGAAGTGAAGTTTGTGTTGGTAGACCCTAAGAAGGTCGAATTGACACTTTTTAATAAGATTGAAAGACATTATTTGGCTAAACTACCAGATTCGGAAGAAGCTATCATTACAGATACCACCAAGGTAATCAATACTTTGAACTCCCTTTGTATTGAAATGGACAATCGTTACGATTTATTGAAATCGGCGATGGTTCGAAATATCAAGGAATACAATCAGAAGTTTAAAAAACGAAAACTGAATCCGAATGACGGACACCAATACCTACCGTACATTGTCTTGGTGATTGATGAGTTTGCAGATCTGATAATGACAGCCGGAAAAGAAGTGGAAACTCCTATTGCGAGGTTAGCCCAATTAGCTAGGGCCATTGGAATTCATTTAATCGTTGCCACTCAGCGTCCATCTGTCAATGTAATTACCGGTATCATCAAGGCCAACTTCCCTTCAAGAGCAGCATTCAGAGTTACCTCAAAAATTGATTCAAGGACCATATTGGATGCCCCAGGAGCCGATCAATTGATTGGTCGTGGTGATATGCTTTATTCAGGTGGAAATTCGTTAACACGTCTCCAATGTGCTTTTGTAGACACACCAGAAGTGGAAAAAATCACCGATTTTATTGGATCGCAACGAGCTTATGCGAGCGCGCACATGCTACCTGAATATGTGGGTGAAGAAGCAACATCGGCCTTAGATAACAATATTGAAGATCGTGACAAATTATTCAAAGAAGCTGCGGAAATAATTGTAACAGCCCAACAAGGTTCGGCATCGTTATTGCAGAGAAAATTGAAACTAGGATACAACAGAGCCGGTCGTTTGATAGATCAGCTAGAGGCAGCCGGAATTGTAGGTCCTTTTGAAGGAAGTAAAGCAAGACAAGTTCTCGTTCCTGACTTGGTTTCGTTAGAACAACTGCTTGCGAATGAATCAAATAACTAATGAAGTTTATTATGAAAGTTAACATTACACTTGTATGTCTATTTTTAGGTTTAATTACCTTTCAACCTATTTTTTCTCAGAGTTCTGATGAAGCAAAAAAACTTTTGGATGAAGTTTCGACAAAAATGAGTTCCTATGACAACATGTACATTGGGTTTAGCCAAACCTTAAGTAATGTGGATGCTGGGATTAAAGAAGGAGACGAACCTCCTATTCGAGGTGTTGTGCACTTAGCTGGTGAAAAATACCGATTGGACTATCTTGGAAACCAGTTCATATTCGATGGAAAGAAATTGTATGTAATCAACAACGATGAAAAAGAAATCTCGGTTTCTGACGGAGATTTGGAAGATGAAGACGGATTTATTTATCCTTCTAAATTACTAACCTTTTACAAACAAGGGTACAATTTCGAAATGGGGAAACTACAATCCGTAAGAGGTAGGAAACTGCAATTTGTATCGCTCTACCCTATTGATAGCGACTCTGATATTGTAAAGGTTGAACTTGCTATTGATGCGAAAACCAAACATATTTCACAATTGATTCAAACCGGAGGAAATGGATCGAAAACAAAATTTACCATCACCTCATTTAAGAGCAATCTTTCTTTAAATGATAACTTCTTTGCCTTTAACAGAGAAAAGTATTTGAAGAAAAAATACATAATCGATTAATTGTCTTGGCAATTAACAGGAAATTAGTAGCATCTTTTTTACGAAGATGCTATTTTTGTGGCTGATGAAAATCATTGATAGATACATCCTTAAATCCTTTTTCAAGCCATTCATAGCTACCTTTTTGATCATCATCTTTGTTTTGGTAATGCAAAACCTTTGGAAGGTGTTCGAATCAATCGCTGGGAAAGGGATTAGTGTCATTTTCATCCTGAAGTTTTTATACTATACAGCCCTGAGTTTGATACCTCATGCCTTACCTATTGCCGTGCTCCTCTCCTCCATCATGACCTTAGGGAACCTTGGAGAGAATTACGAGTTTTCAGCGGCAAAATCGGCCGGAATTTCATTGCAACGTCTGGTAAGACCTTTGGGAATCTTGGCAATTATTCTAAGTGTGGTGAACTTTTTTGTATTGAACAACGTCTTTCCATATGCCGTCTTCAAGCAAATTAACCTGCAACAAAACATCAAAAGAAAACAGCCCGAAATGGCTTTGATTCCAGGAAGTTTCAACAAAGACTTACCCGGCTTTCAAATAAAGTTTGATGAAAAATATGGTGAAAAAGAGAACATGCTTAAGAATGTTCTTATCTATGATTTAAGCAAGAATACGGGAAATCAGAAAGTCATAACAGCAGAAAAAGGTAAGATTGTATCAGAACCTGGAAGCAGATACATGACCATGACCCTGTACAATGGATACTACTACGAAGAGCATGTAAAGTCGGCACGAACCCCGCAAAAACGGAAAAAGATGCCCGCCTCAAGTGCTACCTTTAAGGAATACGAATTCAATATAGACATTGGGGATTCTATGAATGATGGAAAATTAGATTCCATTAACGGAAAAGGAAGTCCCATGATGTTTAGTTTGAAAGAAATTGGGGATACCATTCCGAAACTTAAGAAAACTTACGATGAGCGCATCGCCATGCGCGCTAAAAACATCTTTGCCAATACCTATGCAAAGGATTTGCATTATGTCCCGGACTCTCTAATTAACAAGAATATTGATTCCGTTAGCACATTAAATAACTTCGATTTACAATCGAAAATCAACATACTCAACTCGGCCACCACAAAATCTAAAAGAGCCATTAGTAATTTGAAGAATTACAGCAGCTCACTGAAATGGAAACGAAAGATTCTCAATTTCTATGACATCGAATATTACAATCGAGTCGCCTTCTCTCTATCGTGCATCATCCTGTTTTTTATCGGTGCATCTTTGGGATCTATTATTCGTAAAGGTGGATTTGGTTTACCGATGGTATTGGCAATCGGGATTTACGTGGTTTATTTCTTCTCCAATTCCTTTGGAAGAAACCTAGCAGAAGAAAGTACCATCAGCTCTTTGTTGGCCTCATGGATATCAGCCATCATCATGATTCCAATCGCCATACTTTTAACTCGAAGAGCCACAAAAGACAAGGGAATCTTTAACTTTGATGCCTTTGTGCAACCCGTTACTCTTTTATTCAACAAAATATTCATCAAGAAAAGCAATTAAATCATGGAAAGCATCATGAATAAAACCAAACTCAATACAATCGCCGACGCCATAAATGATATTCGAAATGGAAAAGTCATCATTGTGGTGGATGATGAAAATAGAGAAAATGAGGGCGACTTTTTGGCTGCAGCAGAAATGGTTACCCCAGAGATGATCAATTTCATGGCCACTCATGGTCGTGGACTCATTTGCACACCATTGACAGAAAATCGTTGCAAGGAGTTGGAGCTAGACATGATGGTAAACAACAACACTGATCCTATGGAAACGGCCTTTACCGTCTCTGTGGATTTGCGCGGAAAAGGAGTAACAACGGGTATTTCGGCATCCGACAGGGCCTTAACAATCAAAGCATTGGTAGATCAAGACACCAAGCCTTTTGACCTTGCTAGACCCGGACATATATTTCCTCTAAAGGCGAAAGAGGGAGGTGTTTTGAGAAGAACTGGTCATACCGAGGCTGCCATTGATTTTGCACGACTAGCAGGCTTGCAACCAGCTGGAGTGATCGTAGAGATCATGAACGAAGACGGAACCATGGCGCGATTGCCTCAATTATTTGAAGTAGCCGAAAAGTTTGATATTAAAATTGTGTCCATCGAAGACTTGGTAGCCTATCGAATGGAGCATGATTCCTTGATTGAAAAGAAGGAAGATTTTGAAATTGAAACGCGATTTGGAAAGTTCAGGCTTCGTGCTTACGAACAGACTACAAATCAGCAAGTACACTTGGCTTTAACCAAAGGAACATGGTCACCGAATGAAGAGGTATTGACCCGAGTAAATTCGACCTCCGTCAACAATGACATTTTAGGAACGCTTACCAATAATGCCGATAAAAAACTTGATATGATGTTTCAAAAAGTGAATGAGGAAGGTCGTGGGGCCATCTTGTTCATCAACCAACATCATCAGTCCAAAAATCTATTGGGTCGTTTGAAAACCTTAAAAGAGAATCAGGCCAACGGAATCATCAAGGCACCTGCCGTGACCATGGATAACAAAGATTTTGGAATTGGAGCTCAGATTTTACATGACATCAACATCAGTAAAATAAAGTTGATGACCAACACCAAGCAAACCAGAAGAGTAGGTATGATTGGATACGGATTGGAAATCGTTGATTACGTAACCTACTAGATACTTATTTTTGTTTGAGTGGCAAGTTCAACCGGAGTTTCTCCTTGTTTGAACAATCGCGCTGTATGTGGTCCTCGAAGCACAATTTCATCTCCAAATACTTCCAACCAGCTTCCTTCACGAAGGCCTAAAACGGGTGTTTCGTTGTAAATGTGAAATTCTTTAATTCGAGTTTCTCTAGTTTCACCCATATGTGTTGAACCTTCAATTGGATCAAGATAGTGGGCGTTGATGTTAAATGGAATCAATGAAAGCGTGTCATAGCTTGGAGGATAAACGATTGGCATATCATTGGTATTCATCATGGTCACCCCACAAATATTACTACCGGCACTTGTGCCCAAATACGGAGTGCCATTTTCGACGGCATTCTTCAAAACATAAATCAATCCGTTTCTGTACAATTGATTTACCAATTCAAAGGTATTACCACCACCGGTAAAAATTCCCTCAGCTTGATTGACAGCCGTTCTCGGATTTTTAAATTCATGAATTCCTTTTACTTGTATTCCGAGGGTCGCAAATGGCTTGGAAACCTTGGTCGTGTATTCATCATAACTAATGCCACTGGGCCTTGCATAGGGAATAAAAAGCAATTGTTTGATGTCTTTGAAATGCTCTTTTAAAGTTGGTAACAGGTATTCCAAAGGTCCGCTACCATACACCGTTGAGGTACTAGCAACAATCATTTTTTTCATACTTCAAAAATACTCTATTCTGACGTGATTTTACCCTTAAGATTAACAAAAGTTTAAAAGGTCGTTGGCAATTTTTTAGGAAGGGTATTGGCTTTCTTTGTTTCCACTGAACTCAACCAATGCAGCAAAAAATTACCTTCCTCTTTTTTATACTCTTCACCACTACTCTATTTTCCCAAATAAAAATAAAAGGAACAGTTGTAGATAGCTTGGGCTTTGTATCCGATGCGCATATTGTAAACTTAAAGACCAAAAAAGGTACAGTAACCAACAGTAATGGTGAATTTGAATTAGTGGCATCCTTTGGGGATGAAATCGAAATCACTTCTGTTCAACATCATACAGAAATTGCTACCGTAGCCAACGTGACCCTAAGAACCAAGGAAATGAAAATCACGTTGAAGATTAAGACTTATCAATTGGAAGAATTTCAATTGAAAAAAACAGATTTGATAGGGAGTCTTGGAATCGATGTCAAAGATGTCCCTGTGAGCCCATATCCAAAAATAGATGCCATTAGTCTTGGACTTCCCTTTGCAGGACAACGAAAATTAACCCAAATCGAACGAAAAATTCGCACGGCAACATCGGCTTCTGGAGGAATTCCATTAGACCTTTTCTTGAACGTCATGTCCGGAAGGTTAAAGAAGTTAAAGGAAGAACAACGCGTAATTGGTGAAAACAGCGATGTAGATTTTATGTATGAGAATTACCGCTTTTTTATTCAAGATTACTATGGAATCAAAAAAGATGATTTGTATCGATTTTTGTATTTCTGTGTAACAGACCCTACATATTCGAGATATAGTCTAAAAAATGAGCTTAAAATGATTAATTTTCTTAAATTAATGTCATCAAAGTTTTTAGATTTAAAGAACCCTAATGAATAGAAAAATACCCACACTTCCATCCCTAGTAATATTTATAATCCTTTTCAGTATTCAAAGTGGTTTTGGCCAAAGCAAAAAACTCATTTATGGTAATGTAAGAGATTCCGTCGGAGCAGTAAAAGATGTGAATATTTTAAACATTAGCAATAAGGTTGGAACTGTATCCAATAGGGATGGTTACTTTCGAATTTTAGTACGTCCTGGAGATACCATTCAATTTTCATCGGTGCAGCACCTTACCCAACGAATTAAAATCTCAGATTTTCTATTCAAAGAAGGAAACCTCACCATTTTCTTATTAACGAGGACTTATAAATTGGACGAGTTCGAATTGAAAAGAACCGAATTGGTTGGGCGTTTGGGGATTGATATTTCAAAAGTTGCCAAAGACCGGAGAGATTCCATTCTTCGCAGCCTGATGGATTTTTCTGATGTGGATATGAATGCCAAAGTGGCCGATGACTGGATAGATCAAAAGGTACGTCCAGAAGTTGTAGATACCGATCCAATCAATCAATTCTTTACCGCTGGGGCTGCAGTCTACATACCTTTTAAATATTCTGAAAAGTTGTGGCGACTTCGACGCGATTTAGACTACCGAAAATCCTTTCCGTATAAAATTTTGGTTGATTTAGGGGAAACCTTCTTTTTTGAAGAACTCGAAATTCCTGTAGAGCGCTACTTTCATTTTCTCGAGTACTGCAATCCTCTTGGAATTGAAAATTTATACCTGAAAAAAAACTACCTCAAGGTGATTCAAATTTTACGTACCGAAAGTAAATCCTATTTAAAACTGCTAAAAAAAGAGTAAATTCGCTTTTTATTTTCTGCAGCTTCAATGAAAAGCAAATTCATTACTATTCTATTTATCTCACTGTTTTTCAGCTCTTTTGGTGTACATAAATACTACCTTAGCTTAACACAAATCAAATTCAAAGAAGAACAGAAATCGGTGCAAATCATCATAAATGTATTTATGGATGATATTGAATTGGCGTTGAATAAAGATTATGATATTGATTTAAGACTCACTACAAAACTTGAGCTAAAAGACAATGATGTCTATTTTGAAAAGTACCTTAAAAAGAAGCTGGAGTTCAAAATTAACGGTGAATTTAAAGCCTATAATTACCTCGGTAAAGAATATGATGGCGATCTTGTTTTCTTCTATCTTGAAATTGAAAACATTGAATCTGTAGAAACCATTGAAATTAAAAATAAGATCCTAACCTTTCATTTTCCAACACAACAAAACCTGGTAAAATCAAAGGTTGGCGATAAGAATAAAAGCGTGTTATTAACGAAAGAAGAAGATTCAAGCATTTTAAACTACAATTAAACACTACACTAACTATGAAACAAAAGTTTTTCAATCTATTTCTAGTATTGATGTTTACCGCAGGTGGACTTTTGGCACAGAAAGCCAAGCAGGGTCATACCAACATCAATAAATTCCGACAATTGAAGCAGGAATTACCTACTCCAAACGAACAGCGTTTGGCTTCAGGAGCACCAGGTCCAAAATACACCCAACAAAAGGTGGACTATAAAATGGACATTACCCTAAATGATGATAAGCGCAGCATCTCTGGATCAGAAACCATTACCTATCACAATAATTCAACTGATGAATTGGCGTATTTATGGGTTCAGCTCGATCAAAATATGAGAGCAGCCGATTCTAAAACTCCAGACATTCAACCAAATAGAATTCCGAAAAAACTGAGCAAAAGAAGGTATGACAGAGCTTTCCCTGAAGAGTCTTTTGAAGGCGGATTCAACATCATGAGTGTGACTAATGCTGATGGCAGTAACCTTTCTTACACCATCAACCAGACCATGATGCGGATCAATTTACCAAAACCTTTGGCTTCTGGTGAAACTTTCGAATTCAATATTTCTTGGTGGTACAACATTAACAATCACCGAACTCAAGGTGGTCGTTCTGGTTATGAACATTTCCCTGAAAATGGAAACAACAATTATGTAATTGCTCAATTCTACCCAAGAATGTGTGTATATGATAATGTAGAAGGATGGCAAAACGATCAATTCTGGGGTCGTTCTGAGTTTGCTTTAGAGTTTGGAGACTTTACGGTGAACATCACGGTACCAGAAGATCATATGCTTGGGGCAACTGGCGTTTTACAGAACCCGAATGAAGTGCTTTCAAAAAAGGAGTTAAAACGATGGAAAAAAGCGCAAAGAACTTTTGATAATCCCGTGGTGATCAGAACGCAAAAAGAAGCGGAAGAAATTGAAAAGACAAAAGCAACTGGAACCAAAACTTGGAAGTTCTATGCTGAGAATGTAAGAGATTATGCTTTTGCCACTTCACGCAAGTTCATTTGGGATGCTATGGCCGTAGATATCAATGGAAGAACTGTTATGGCTCATTCATTATATTCTAAGGAAGCCAATCCTTTATATGGAGACCATTCAACCAGAGCTACTGCCCAAACCTTAAAGACTTATTCGGAATACACTTTTGATTATCCTTATCACAAAGCCATTTCAGTTGATGGGCAAATGGGAATGGAATACCCACAAATCTGTTTCAATCCAGGAAGACCTGATCTACCAGATGGTGGCTATTCAGACCGAATGAAATACCGAATGGTAAAAGTGACTGTTCATGAAGTAGGGCACAATTTCTTTCCGATGATTGTCAATTCTGATGAAAGACAATGGACGTGGATGGACGAAGGATTGAACTCCTACATGGAAATGTTGGCTGAACTTGCTTACGATCCTAATTTTCCAATCCGCAGAGGATATCCAAAGAATATTGTACGATATATGAGTGGTGATCAATCGAGATTGGCACCTATTATGTCGAAAGGTGATAATGTATACAGCTTCGGAAACAATGCCTATGGAAAACCAGCTACTGGTTTATGGATGTTGAGACAAACCATTATGGGACCAGAACTATTTGATCATGCTTTCAAAACCTACGCACAGCGTTGGAAATTCAAACACCCGACACCTGCTGATTTCTTTAGAACCATGGAGGATGCTTCAGCGATGGACTTGGATTGGTTTTGGAGAGGATGGTTCTACACGACTGATGTAACTGATATTGGTATCAAGGGTGTGAAAAAGTTCTATACCAAAAAATCAAACAATTCGGTTGAATTCGTTCAAGATGAGACTGTTGGTCTAGGATTTGAAAACACACAAGACAAATACCATTATGAAATCACCTATAACAAACCAGGTGGTTTGGTAATGCCAATTATCGTTGAATTCACTTATAACGATGGAACTAAAGAACGAAAAATGTATCCGGCCGAAATTTGGAGATACAATGACAAAGAAGTAACCAAAGTGTTTAGTTCTTCAAAACAAATCAAGAAGATTGAAATAGATCCTGATTTGGAAACGGCTGATGTGGATACTAGCAATAATAAATATCCACCTAAAGACGAAGATCAATTTTCGAAATTCAAAAAGAAAATGAAAAGCTAGATATAAGAAGAGCAACGAGAGTTGCTCTTTTTTTATAAACCTTTGTTAATTTTTTTTAACAGTCCTTCCCTCTATCACTCAAATTAGTATTTTAGGCCAGTTTTAATCAAATCACACTCAAATGAAAAAACTCACAATTGCGGTTTTATCGCTTTTTTTAGTCGTAGGAACCTCCTATGCACAACAAAAACCGAAGAAAAAGGAAACACAGCAAGGTCATACTGACCAAAACAAATTTCGTCAAATGAAAGATTTGTTGCCAACGCCTAACGATCAAAGAACGGCTTCTGGTGCACCTGGTAACCAATACACCCAACAAAAGGTGGATTATGAAATGTTGATTCGTTTGGACGAAGCAAACAATAAAATTTATGGTGATGAAAAGATCACTTACCATAATAATTCAAAAGATCACTTAGAATACTTATGGGTTCAGCTTGATCAGAACATGAGAGCTGATGATTCTAAAACACCTTTGGCACGTTCAGGTGGCGCTGCAGCTTGGTTATCTCCAAGCAACTTCAAAAGTAGCTACATGAAAGAAGGCAAAGGATTTGGATTCAATATTGAAAAAGTGGAGAGCAACGGAAAACCACAGTCTTATATCATCAACAGAACTATGATGAGAGTAAACCTAGATGAGCCGTTGGCTCCAGGTGGTGTTTTTAAGTTTCGAATCAAATGGAACTACAAAATCAATAACTCTGTAAGAGACGGTGGCCGTTCTGGATTCGAAGATTTCCCTGATGGAAACAACAACTATACGATCGCACAGTTCTTCCCAAGATTGGCAGTTTACAACAACGTAGAAGGTTGGCAAAACATGCAGTTCTGGGGTCGTTCTGAATTTGCCTTAGAATTTGGAGATTATGATGTGAAGATCACAGTTCCTTCAGATCATATCATGGAAGCTACCGGAGAACTTCAAAATGCTAAAAAAGTTCTTACAAGAGAGCAAATGAAGCGTTATGAAAGAGCAACCAAATCTTTCAAAGATCCGGTAATGATTGTGACTCAAGAAGAAGCTGAAAAGAATGAAAAAGGTAAAGCTTCAGGTACTAAAACTTGGCACTACAAAGCTTACAACGTAAGAGATTTCGCATTTGCTACTTCTAGAAAATACATCTGGGATGCTATGGCTGTAAACATCAATGGTAAAACTGTGATGGCAACTTCTTTGTATCCTAAAGAAGGAAACCCATTATGGGAAGAGCATTCAACAAGAGTTGTTGCGAATACTTTAGAGGAGTACTCAAAATTGACTTTTGATTATCCTTACCCAAAAGCGGTTTCAGTACACGCTAAAAATCAAGGGATGGAGTACCCAATGATTTGTTTCAACTACGGAAGACCAAATCCAGATGGTACTTATTCTGAAAGAGTTAAAAACGGAATGATCGGAGTAATCACACACGAGGTTGGCCATAACTTCTTCCCCATGATTGTAAACTCTGATGAGAGACAGTGGACTTGGATGGATGAAGGATTGAATTCATTCGTAGAAATCCTAGCTGAGTTGGATTACGATCCAAATTTCAATACTGGAAACTTGCCAAAAGACATCGTTCGTTATATGGGCGGTGACCAAAGCAATATTTCACCAATCATGTCACAGGGAGACTATGTGAAGCAATTCGGTCCGAATGCTTATACCAAGCCAGCAGCCGGATTATACATGTTAAGACAAACGATTATGGGTCCTGAGTTATTTGATTACGCTTTCAGAACCTATTCGCAAAGATGGATGTTCAAGCACCCAACTCCAGCCGATTTCTTCAGAACAATGGAAGATGCATCTGGAATGGACTTAGACTGGTTCTGGAGAGGATGGTTCTACACTACTGATGTAACTGACATCGGGATTAAAGAAGTGAAGCCATTGTACTTAACGGACAAGCCAAGTGAAAGAGTTGCTAAATTAAAGGAGCAATACAAATCGTATTTCGATAGCCTTGGAGACTTGGTGTATATTACGGATAAGAAAGAAGATGCCAATCCAAAAGCAATGGATGCATATGCAAATGGTAAAGAAGTACCACAATACTTTTATTCAGTAGAGTTTAACAAACCAGGTGGATTGGTAATGCCAATCATCGTGGAGTTAACCTATGCTGATGGAACCAAAGAAAGACAAACCTTCCCAGCTCAAATCTGGAGATACAATGACAAAAGCGTTAAGAGAGTGTTCTCCTCAACTCAAGAAATTAAGAGCATTGTAGTAGACCCAGATTTAGAAACGGCAGACGTTGACACCTCAAATAACTCATGGGGTAAAGAACAAGTTGATCAATTCGACAAGTTTAAAAAGTCAATGAAGAACTAGCATAAAAAAAGCCTCGCAAATGCGAGGCTTTTTTTATGATAATATCAATTTGGTGACGACATCGTCGCCCATCTTTTCATTAATCATACTGATAATCTTTTCTTTACCATAACTCAATTCTTCGCGCAATACAGAAGAAGACAGCTTCACGATTAAGGTTTTGTTTTGAAGCACTACGGAGTCGGTGTAAGAGCTAACGCCCGATCCTAAAATCGAATGCCATACTTCTTCCACACGAATTTTTTGCATTCCTTTATTCAGTTTTCCCTCAGAAATGAGGGAATCTAAAATATGTTTGATGGAGTGTGATTCGTTTTCTCTTTTCGTCATATTCTTCTTACTGGCTTACCATACCTCCTACTTCAAGCTTGAAGAGTTGATAGGGTCTATCACTTTGTTTTATTAAGTTCTCGGTTCGATCACCATGGGTATCTGTAATGAAAATCTGTCCAAATTCATCTTGATCTACCAAATTAATGATGTGCATCACTCGTTCTTCATCAAGCTTATCAAAAATATCATCTAACAACAATACTGGAACGATTTGGGTGTGTTCCTTGATAAAGTCGAACTGAGCAAGTTTCAAAGCAATTAAAAAGGACTTCTGTTGCCCTTGGGATCCAAACTTTTTGATGGGATACTTACCAATATTAAAAACCAAATCGTCTTTGTGTATTCCTGAGGTAGTGTATTGAAGCACCTTATCCTTGTCCAAACTTTTATTGAGCAATTCTTCAAAAGAATGATCAAATAGCTGACTCTTATAGACCAAATCCACATGTTCTTTTTCGCCAGACACCAACCGGTATTTGTCATCGAATATGGGAATAAATTCTTTTAAGAACTCCTTTCTTACATCAAAAATTCGATTCCCTAGATTGATCAACTGGTGATTGTAGATGTCTAAATTATCTTGATCAAAAGTTCGGTTGGCTGCAAAGTATTTTAATAATGCATTACGCTGACTTAACACCTTGTTATAGGAGATTAAATCTTGAAGATAGCCCTTGTTTTGCTGGGAAATAACCCCGTCAATAAATTTCCTACGAACCTCACTTCCTTCCAAAACCAAATTGCGATCCGCTGGTGAAATAATTACCAATGGAAACTGTCCAAAATGGTCTGAAAACTTTTCATAGGCCTTTCCGTTGCGTTTCAATACTTTCTTCTGTCCCTTTTTTAGACTGCAAACAATTTTCTCATTTCTGTCGTTCAATACATAGTCACCTTCAATCACAAAAAAGTTTTCTCCGTGTTTGATGTTTTGCACCGCCACCGGATTAAAGTAACTCTTGGCATAAGACAAATAATAAATGGCGTCTAGCACATTGGTCTTCCCAACACCATTAAAACCAACGAAACAATTTATTTTCTCTTGAAAATCAAATGTTTGCGATGAAATGTTTTTAAAATTGACTAATGATATTTTTTTTAAATACACGTCAAGAAAGGAATTTAATTTAGCATGCAAATTATCGAAAATTTTGCAAAACATAGGCTTTTAAAATCCAATTAAAAAAACTATTTTTGCGCACTAAATTTACATAGTAAACGATGGCAACTTACAAGAAAAGAGGATACAAACCGAAGAATAAGAAAGACGAAAATCTTATTGACGAGTCAAAATACAAAACGGCTGAGGTATTAAACACACTTGATGAGACAGCAAGTAAATCAGAAAAGTGGATTGAGCAGAATTCCAAGCCTTTGTTTTATGGTTTAATCGCCGTAGTAGCCATCTTCTTAGCTTATTTGTCATACAACAAGTTCATTGTTGAGCCAAATGAATTAGAAGCTTCTAACGAATTGGCTTTTCCAAGAAAGTACTTCGATGAAGCCTCGACCGCTGGATCAGGTATTGATTCTTTATTAAACCTAGGACTTGAGGGTGCTGATGGTAACTATGGATTCTTGGATATCGCTGATAAATACAGTGGTACCAAAGCAGGAAACTTAGCAAATTATTATGCAGGTCTTTCTTATTTACGATTGAAAGATTACGAAAACGGAATTGACTATTTAAGTAAATTCGATTCTGATGATCAAATATTAGGTCCTGTAGCATTAGGAGCAATTGGTGATGCCTTTTCAGACATCGATCAGTTGGAAGATGCAATGGATTACTATGCACAAGCAGCTAAAAAAGCTTCTAACGACTTCACCACACCTTTATTTTTATTCAAAGCTGGACAAACAGCAATGATGTTGAAAGAATACGGCAAGGCAGAGTCTTTCTTTACTGAAATCAAAGAGAACCACGGAAAATCGGATCAAGGTAGAGATATCGAAAAATTGATCAACGCTGCGAAATTTGCTGCTAAATAATTAGCAGTTCATGGCAACTACCAACCTATCTCACTACGACAAAACAAGCTTACCGAATGGTGAGCAACTCAATATCGGTATCGTTGTATCGGAATGGAACAGCGATATTACCGAAAACATGTTTCTTGGCGCGAAAGAAACCTTAATCGATTGTGGGGTTATTGAACACAACATCATGCGATGGGATGTTCCGGGTAGTTTCGAATTGGTATATGGTTGCAAAAAAATGGTACAAACACACAACTTGGATGCTGTTATTGCCATAGGATCGGTTATTCAAGGAGAAACCAAACACTTTGACTTTGTGTGTGAAGGCGTGACCAAAGGGATTGTGGATTTGAACCTTCGCTATGATGTTCCTGTCATCTTCTGCGTACTTACCGACAACACCAAACAGCAATCTATTGATCGCTCAGGAGGAAAACTTGGAAACAAAGGAGTTGAAGCTGCTGTTGCCGCTTTAAAAATGGCCGAAATCAAAAACAGAAAAACCAATGCCGAAAGCATCGGTTTTACCTCTCTGTAAACTTCTCACTTTAAGATTTCTTTTGGTTCATTTTATTTGAATATTCTTGGTATTTGGTTAATTTTGATTCCCTCTGGATCATTCCAAACATTGTATTGAAATCAGTCTAAAACATGGGTTTTCTTAAAAGAACTAATAAAAAATTCAATTATCAGCCACGCTATTACAAGGGTGAAGGAAATCCTTTTAAAATCGAACACAAGCTTGATAAATACCGAAAAACGGTTCAAAAGAAAAATCTAAAAGGAAAATTTAATGATGCCTTAGACGATTTGCAAAGTGTTAGAGAGAATGGTTTGAACAAAACAATTGTCGTCATCACATTAATCTTAGTATTTGTATTCTTATACATCATTGATTTTGACTTAACCATTTTTATTTCCTAATTGATGTCAGATATAATTCAGCTACTTCCAGACCACGTAGCCAACCAAATTGCTGCGGGAGAGGTCGTTCAAAGACCTGCCTCTGTAGTAAAAGAATTATTGGAAAACAGCATCGATGCCAAAGCCTCAACTATCAAGCTTATTTTAATTGACGCTGGTAAGACTTTAATTCAAGTGATTGACGATGGTGTAGGAATGAGCGTGACTGATGCCCGAATGTGTTTCGAAAGGCATGCCACATCTAAGATCAACAAGGCAGAGGATTTATTCAACCTACACACCAAAGGGTTTCGTGGAGAAGCCTTGGCCTCTATAGCCGCCATTGCCCATGTTGAGTTGAAAACCCGACAAGAAAATCAGGAGCTCGGGACCCATATAAAAATTGAAGGAAGCAAAGTAGTTTCTCAAAATTTTACGGCTTCTAGCAAAGGTTCTTCCATTGCAGTAAAGAATTTATTCTATAACATTCCTGCTCGACGAAATTTTCTTAAATCAAATACCGTAGAAACCAGACATATTATTGATGAATTTCAAAGAGTGGCATTGGCTCATCCTGACATCAGTTTTAGTCTGTTTCATAACGATAATGAAATTTATCATCTTAAAAAATCCAACCTTCGAAAGCGAATTGTTTCGATTTTCGGGGCCAAGATGAATGAAAAGTTAGTTCCAGTTGAAGAACAAACCGATATTTTAAACATCAAAGGATTTGTTGCGAAGCCTGAATTTTCAAAAAGAAAGCGTGGCGAGCAGTTCTTTTTTGTCAATGACCGCTTTATCAAGAACTCCTATTTGCATCATGCGGTGACCACTGCCTTTGAAGGCTTATTGGAACATGGAGCCTATCCCTCCTATTTCCTATATCTAGAAGTACCAACCCAAAGCATCGACATCAACATTCATCCAACCAAAACGGAAATTAAGTTCGATAACGAAAAGGCACTATACGCCATGCTTCGGGCTGCTGTGAAACACAGTCTCGGACAATACAATGTGGCGCCAATTTTGGATTTTAATAGGGATGCCAATTTAGATACTCCATATCATTTTAAGACAAAATCGGCCTTTGATAGTTTACCTAAAATTGAAATCGATCCATCTTTCAATCCATTTGCCGATCAACCCAAACAAAGAAATCAAAAGGAAATAAGCTTTCCGTACAAAAGAGAAAAGAGTGACCATTTGGTCATTGCATCCAACTCGGAGAACAATTTGGCTTCATCCATGCAAAGTGATGAACTTTTTGACGATGATAGTTTCCAAGAACAGCTGTCAACAACCTTTCAAATCCAACGAAAGTATATTGTAAGTTCGATAAAATCAGGAATCGTTCTAATTCATCAGAATACCGCTCATCAAAGAATTTTGTATGAAGAGTATTTGGAGAAGATGACGATGAGTGAAATCAACTCACAGCAATTGTTATTTCCCTTGAATTTGTCATTTGCGCCTCATGAGATTATCACATTGCAACAATACCAATCAGAATTGGAAAATGTTGGGTTTTCATTTGATAAAATGACGGACGAAAGCATCATTATCAGCGGAATACCGTCAATATTACAGGAAAGTAAAATAGGAATAGTTTTTGAAGAACTATTGCAAAACATCAATTTAGAGATCCCAAATTCGAGTTTTAGCAATGTTGATTTCATAGCCAAGTCGTTTGCAAAGAGTTTAGCCGTAAAAACAGGTATGCAATTATCAGGTAGAGAACAAGAAAACATTGTCAATAATTTGTTCAGTTGCAAAGAACCGTCGAGCTCACCTTTTGGGAAACTTACCTTTAAAACCATTGGTTTGGAGGAAATCGATAATTTATTCAATAAGTAAATGGTACGTTTAACCGATACAATAAAACACTTAATTATCATCAATGTGATTGTCTTCTTCGGATTGCAATTCACACAAGTTGATCTTACAAATATTCTTGCCCTGCATTTTCCTCAAAACGACAATTTTGGAGTATGGCAATACGTGACACACATGTTCATGCACGGCTCTTTTGCCCATATTTTGTTTAATATGTACGGTTTGTGGGCCTTTGGAACACCCTTAGAACAAATGTGGGGTAAAAAGAAGTTTTTGTTCTTTTATTTCTCTGCAGGTATTGGGGCCGGATTGATTTACACCTTGGTCGACTACTATCAATTTAGTGGTCTTTATGAAACCTTTATCCAATTAGGATTGAACGCCTCTGAAATTACATCCATTCTTGAAAGTGGGAGTACTTCAGATCCAAGGGTGGTAAATGCCATTACGCAGGAAGAATTCAACAAAATTGTTAGATTGTACAATACACCAGCCGTAGGAGCCTCAGGAGCCATTTATGGAGTTTTAGTGGCCTTCGGATTGTATTTTAAAGATGCCAAATTGGCCTTGATATTTTTACCTATTCCGATTGCGGCCAAATATTTTATTCCCGTGTTAATCGCCTTCGATTTATTTTTTGGAATGACTAGGTATTCTGTTGGAAATATTGCCCATTTCGCACATATTGGAGGGGCATTGATCGGTTTTTTAATTGCCTGGTATTGGAAGAGCAACCAATTTAGAGTACGATAAGATGAATGTAGTTGACAAGATTAAGCTGAAATTTCAGCAAGGAACTATCGTTGAAAAGTTGATTTACATCAACGTTGGTATTTTTGCCATTGGTGTTTTCATCACTATTTTTTCTGGGTTGTATCGCGCTGATGGAGGATTCCTAGCCAGTTGGTTTGCCTTGGATAGCTCTGTGGATGAATGGTTTACCAAGCCATGGTCTATCTTAACCTATGGTTTTTTACATGGCGGATTTATTCATTTGCTGTTTAACATGATTGCCCTTTATTTCATTGGCAATCTTTTTATTGATTATTTCACTCAAAAACAGCTATTGACCTTTTATTTACTAGGAACTTTCTTCGGAGGATTGCTTTTTATTGTAAGCTACAATTACTTTCCGTTGTTCCAAGATTCAAATTCCATTTTAGTCGGGTCTTCCGCTGGAGTGTCAGCAATATTTATGGGGATCGCGACGTACATTCCAAACTTCGAATTTCGAGTACCTTTAATAGGCTTTGTCAAACTTTGGGTATTTGCAGCGATTTGGATCGGATTTGACCTTTTGGGCCTAGTAGGTTCGAACGCAGGTGGACATTTCGCGCATTTAGGGGGATCGTTATTCGGATTCCTTTATGTGAACAGCGCGAGTAATAAGGAATTAAATATTTTCGATTCGTTCTTTGATTTATTTAAGCGCAAAAAGAAACCAATGAGAACGGTTTATAAGGCGCCAAAACAATCGAATAAAGATGACAATCAAAAGAAAATTGATTCGATCTTAGACAAGATAAGTAAATCTGGATACGATTCGCTTTCAGAGTCAGAAAAGGAATTCTTATTCAAACAAGGAAAAAACTAACCTGGATTTACTAAATGAAAAAACTTTCCCTCATTAACAAGCTTTTGTATTTTATAAATACCATTGTCGCGTTATTGTTGCTTTTTAGTTTTTTTATTCCGGAGTTGTCGCCGAAAATCTTTCCTTTCTTTTCCATTTTTGCACTGTTTGTTCCTTTTTTAATCCTGGTCAATATCGCCTTCTTTCTTTATTGGTTGGTGGTCTTAAAAAAACAACTACTTCTTTCGTTTTCAATACTATCGGTTTCATGGATTTTCCTCACTACCCTATTCATGCTTTCCTCAAAGGAAGAAATGAATGAAGACTCCATTAAGGTGATGAGTTACAACGTGAAATTGTTCAACCATTACCAATGGATCAAGGAAAAAGACATACCAGAGAAAATATCAAGTCTGATAAAAGAGTCGAATCCGGATGTTTTGGCTATTCAAGAATACAGTAAAAAAGAAGCTGTGAACTTTGACTACGAGCATAAATTCATCAAAACAAAGGGTAGTAATGACAAATTTGGGATGGCCATTTTTTCCAAGTTCCCCATTCTCAAAACAGGTTCGTTACAGCTTGAAAACACTTCAAATAATATCATTTTTGCAGATTTATTGATCAAGAATGATACTGTGAGATTGTATAATTACCACCTACAATCCTTGCGTATCAATCCGGAAGAGGAAAATTTTGGTGAAAAAGATTCCAAAAAGTTGGTCGAAAACCTCAATACAAAATTCAAAGAACAAGCTTATCAGGCAGAAAAGTTCTTGGTTCACGAAAATGATTGGAAGGGAAAAATCTTGGTTTGTGGTGATTTGAACAATACGGCCTATTCATGGGTTTATGACAAAATGAGAGGCGATAAAAAAGATGCATTCTTGGAAGCTGGTAATGGTTTCGGAAAAAGTTATGACTACTTTTTTCCTTTACGAATCGATTTTATTTTCTCCGATGCTAAGTCTGAAGTAAAACATTTTGAAGTAATTGATCAAAAACTATCCGATCATTATCCAATTGTGGCTGAAATTAGCTGGTAATTGAATCTACCTACTAACTTTATCATTGTAGCTCCATTTCAAAGATGAGGTCCCTCGATTTCTCTTCTACTCCCACTATATTGAATCCTGATTTCTCTAAAATCCGAACAGAGTTTTGGTTGTCTGGAGTCACATAGGCAACCAACTTTTCTTTTCCAATGGCCTTGCAATAGGCTATCAAACCTGTTACGATTTCAAATCCGTAACCTTGACCCCAATATTTTTGCAAAAATCGATATCCAATCTCATCATTCTGATGTTCATCTTTGACCAAGGCGATGGTTCCAATGAATTGACGCATTGATTTCAGTTCAACAGCAAAAATTATAAATTCATTGTTGGGGTTATCATAAAACCCAATCAATTGTTGAAGTTCCTCTTGATGCTCTTTCAGGGTTTTAGGTTCACCATCCACGTACTTCATCACCTCAGGGTCCGATTGCATTTCGTGAAAACCTTGCAAATCGGACTCATTTAGTTTGCGAACAAGCAAGCGTTGAGTTTCAAAAACCATGGGAATGTTGTACTTTTGCCTTTGGATAAAAGTACAGGAATGGTTGCAGATAAAAAAGTCGCTTTTTACACTTTAGGATGCAAATTAAACTTCTCGGAAACCTCTACCATTGCAAGGAATTTTGAAAATGAAGGGTATTCGAGAGTCGATTTTGCACAGGAGGCAGACATCTATGTAATCAACACTTGTTCTGTGACCGACAATGCCGACAAGCGCTTTAAAACCATCGTAAAGTCGGCCTTAAAAACCAATCCAGAAGCCTTTCTCATTGCCGTTGGATGTTATGCCCAATTGAAGCCTGAAGAGTTGGCCTCAGTAGATGGTGTAGACCTGGTTTTAGGAGCTACTGAGAAATTCAATGTGACCAGCTATATCAATGATCTTACAAAAAATGACATTGGTGAAGTACATTCTTGTGAAATTGAAGATGCCAATTTTTACGTAGGCTCCTACTCCATTGGTGACCGTACAAGAGCCTTTTTAAAAGTTCAGGATGGTTGCGATTACAAATGTACCTACTGTACCATTCCACTGGCCAGAGGGATTTCTAGAAGTGACACACTTTCAAATGTTTTGAAAAATGCTTCAGAAATAGCTTCTCAAGGAATTAAAGAAATTGTGCTTACCGGAGTTAACATTGGAGATTATGGTAAAGGAGAATTCGGAAACAAAAAACATGAGCATACCTTTTTAGATTTGGTACAAGCCCTTGATAAGGTGAAGGGAATTCATCGTTTGCGTATTTCATCTATAGAACCGAATCTTTTAAAAGACGAGACCATTGACTTTGTGGCTAGTTCCGATGCTTTTGTACCCCACTTTCACATTCCACTGCAATCAGGTAGTGATGAATTACTCAAATTGATGAGTCGTCGATACCTGACCAAACTGTACACCAACAGAATCACGCGTATCAAAAAAACAATGCCCAACGCTTGTATTGGTGTCGATGTTATTGTTGGTTTTCCAGGCGAAACCGATGAGCACTTTTTGGAAACCTACAATTACCTTAACGAACTTGACATTTCTTACTTACACGTCTTCACTTATTCCGAAAGAGCCAATACCAAAGCCGCTGAAATGAAGGGAGTTGTTCCAAAAAATGTAAGAGCAAAACGCAGTAAAATGTTACGTGGCCTATCGGCCAAAAAACGCAGAGCTTTTTACGAGTCGCAATTGGGTAATGAATTGACAGTTCTTTTTGAAAGCGAAAATAAAATGGGTTATATCCATGGGTTTACCGAAAATTATGTGAAGGTGAAAGCACCTTGGAATCCAGATTTAATCAACACACTACATAAAATTAAACTAACTGAAATCGATGAAGACGGTCTTGTACGCTTTGAATTTGTGCATGATCAAGTTTTAATGAAATAAGTTTAATGATGCCAAAAACTCCTATTTATTTTGTTCCAGGACTTGCTGCTGGACCAGAAATCTTTGAGAACCTACAATTCGATCCTGAAAAGTACGAATTGCATTACCTCAAATGGTTCGAACCCCTTGCTTTAGAGGAATCCTTGAGTAATTATGCGATGCGCATGACCGACCTCATCAAACATGAAAATCCGGTACTGGTTGGTGTTTCCTTTGGTGGAATTATGGTGCAAGAGATGAGTAAGTTTCTGAAGGCCAAGAAAGTTATTGTAATATCTAGTGTAAAATCGAAAAAGGAATTGCCATTGCGATTTAAAATCGCCAATATCAGTAAGGCCTATAAAATTTTTCCCACCAAGTTGGTGAGTAATTTTGAAAACTATTCTCAGTTTTTTGTTGGTAAAACCCTTCAAAAGCGAGCTAAAATTTACAAAAAATACCTTTCAGAACGCGGTGAGAAGTACCTCAAATGGTCTGTAAAAAGTGTGGTGAAATGGAACCAAGAAGAGGCTATGGAAGGCGTGATTCACATTCATGGCACAAAAGATGCGGTGTTCCCATATGAACGAATCAATGATGCAATTTCCATTGAAGGAGGCACGCATATAATGATTTTGACAAGAGCTAAAGAAATTTCTACGATAATTCAGGAGAAATTATCAACTTTACAGCATTCAAAACAAACAAGCAAATAAGGACTCCTAGCATGAAAAAAGTAATTCAATTAATTGCCGTAGTATCGTTTTTGATTTTTTCTTTATTCCTCATGGTCAATGCGATCGATAAAGACGAAGCCGATCCAAAGCCCTATACACATAAGACTTATAAAATAAAAGCTTTTGATTTGCCTGGTAACTTAAACCTTGCTGGTGAACGTGTCCCTTTGGAGATTCCAGATGTTCGTGAACGCATGGAAAGGGAATTATTGGTCAATACTTATTGGCAATCCAATGGAATTCTGTTAATCAAAAGAGCTAACAAATATTTCCCTATTCTAGAGCCCTTATTGAAAAAATACAACCTACCGGATGATTTTAAATTCTTGGCCTTGGCAGAAAGTGCTTTTATTGATGAAACATCCACTGCAGGAGCAGCTGGGATGTGGCATTTTATGAAATCTACAGGAAGGGAATATGGCTTAGAAGTCAATAAAAATGTTGATGAACGTTACCACATTGAAAAGTCGACCAAAGTTGCTGCCGAATATTTACGAAAGTCGTACGAACGTTTTGGTAGTTGGACTCTGGCTGCGGCGGCTTATAATGCCGGCAACTACGGAATTGCCAAGCGATTGGATGCACAACAAGTGACATCTTATTATGATGCTTTACTTCCTGACGAAACTGAGCGTTATGTATTTCGAATCATTGCATTGAAAGAAATTATTAACAATCCCAAACGATTCGGGTTTGTAGTAGACAAAGAAGATTTGTACGAATTGCCACAAACCTATACCGTAAAAGTGGATACCGCCATTTCAAATATTGCAAGCTTCGCGCAACGATTTGGCATTACTTACAAAGAACTAAAAATCCACAATGCTTGGTTGCGAGAAAACAAACTCAATAATAAAAGCAGAAAGTTGTACGAGATCAAAATTCCGATTAAAAAGTAAAATACTTTGAAAAAGTTTGTTTCCTATTTGTACATCTTTGGCGGAATTGCCCTAATTGGTATTGGCATTCAGTACTTTTTAAAGGATCTTGAGACCTATCGTGTCATCTTTGGATTTGAGACTGAAAACAAATACTACTATTTGATTTTCAGAGTGATTTTTGGTGCTTTAGTTATTTGGGCAGGAATCAGTAGAATACAAAGAAATTAAACCAAGAAATTTCTCTTGAATAAAAGGATTCAAGTTTTTTTTTCGACAATTGCTTTCTATTAAAATCAATGATTTCATAAAATTCTTAAGCTTTAGCAATCTTTAAAGAATTGAATTTCACCTTCTCTTTTTTACCATTCATCGAAAGACAAACGCAATTTACCGTAGGATAATTTTATTGAGCGTAATCTGGGATATTTTTGTTGTAAAATTCAACACATGTTTATTAAAAGCACTGTTCCTAAGGAAATCGCTCAGGAAATCAAAGACCACATTGGAGACCATGCTGCTCTGATATCCGTTGCTGAAAATACAGCTGTAGAAATACCTGAATTAATTGATGCTCTTAATAAAGATCAAACCAAATTCATTGGAGGAATCTTTCCGAAGATCATTCACAACGAAAAAATAAATGACGAAGGAATCGTTGTCAACACCCTAAAAAATGTTGAGCGACTCGAAGTCATTCAAAATATCAGTTCGGGTAATTTTGAAGTACCGAGAATAACATTCAAAGAAAATACACCTTACAGTTTGGTGACCTATGTAGACGGTCTAACTTCAAACATCTCAAATTTCTTAAACAAGCTTTACGAAAAATACGGAATGCACACCGATTATTTTGGTGGAGGGGCAGGAAGTTTAACCTTACAACAGAAGCCTTGTGTGTTCTCAAATGAAGGGTTCTTCCAAGATGCCGCTGTCATCTGCATTATGGAGATGAAATCGAGCATTGGTGTGAAACACGGTTGGGAGAAACTAAGTGGTCCTATGATCGTTACCAAAGCCGATGCGAATGTAATCAAGGAAATTAATTGGAAAAACGCTTTTGATGTCTACAAAGAAATTGTTGAGCCCGACTCAAATCAAAGCTTTACTGATGACAACTTCTTTGACATTGCAAAGGGGTATCCGTTCGGAATCGTAAAGACCGATTGCGAATGTATTATTAGAGATCCGTTGATGGTGGATGAGGAAGGAAATCTAGTTTGTGTAGGTGAAGTTGAAGAAAACACCATGCTCAATCTTATGAAGGGATATAATGCTTCTCTAATCGATGCGGCAAAATCTGCCGCCCTTGAAAGTATTAGCAAAACCGACAAACCGGAAAAAGCCATCATTATTGACTGTATTTCCAGAATCCTTTTTCTAGAGGATGAATTTCAAATTGAATTGAATGAAATCATCAAGGTTTTGAGAGAAAAACATGAGAACATCTCAATTAGTGGAGCATTAACCTTAGGAGAGATTTCTTCCTATGGAGAAGGGTATCTTGAATTTTACAATAAAACTTGTGTCGTAGGACTATTTAACTAGCATCTATGGTTTTTAATAATGACAAGACGATTCTTGACGTTCTTCAGTTGTTTGAATACTCTATGAGTATGGGAAAATCACTGGATTACGAAGAAAATTGCAGTCAATTTTTAAGGCTAATTCTGAAAAGAAAAAACTTGAATGCAAGTTGGATTTTACAGGAAAATGAGTCACAAGTTCAGTGTTCTTACGCTATTCCGAGTATTGACTACAACATTCAAACGAACGAGGAGGAGTTATTGAATTATTTGCATTCCATTACCTCGCCGGTAACCATCGAGGTGGATGAAATCCATAGAAAGCTTTCGCCCATAAAAATTGAAACAGGTTATCTGTTTATCTATCCTTTAAAACATGAGGGACACCTTTTCCTATATTCCAGGTACCAACCCATAGATTTAAAGGAAATCCTAAAACTGGCTCCTGTAATCGATAAGTTTTCAAATACTTTAAAAGCGTGTCGAGCTTATTCTTCCCAGGCAAAAATTTTACGGGAACTGGAATTACGAAACCGGGATCTTAACGATTATGCTCATGTGGTGTCTCATGATTTGAAATCGCCATTGCGTAATATTGAAACCATGGTGAGTTGGATCGAACATGACCTGCAAGATAAGCTTCCCCAGGATTCTCAAGGCTTTTTAAACCATATTCGAGAAAATATCGTGAAAATGGAACGATTGATTAGTGACGTACTTGTTTATTCTTCCATCGGAGAGGACATCAATAACAGAATTGATATCGACCTGAACAAATCTTTAAAAAGTATGTTGAGTTATCTCTACGTACCCAATCATATAAAAGTCATTATAAAGGATCAATTACCGGTTATCCGTGGAGAGGCCTTGCAAATTGAACAGATATTCCAAAACTTAGTGAATAACGCCATTAAGTACAATGACAAAGAAGAAGGACGTGTTGAAATTAGTTATAAAGATGCTTCTACACACCATCATTTTTCCGTCTTAGATAACGGTATTGGGATCGAAGAAAAATACTACGATAAAATCTTTCATTCATTCCACAAACTTCATAATTATCAGGATTCCTCTGGTTTAGGGCTATCCATTGTGAAACGTATCATTCAGAAATACGGTGGTGACATCAAAGTTCAATCAGAAGTAGGAAAATGGTCTGAGTTTAGCTTTACGATTCAGAAAACCTAAAGTTCGCATGGTCGAGTATGGATGCAACTTGTTGAAACTCTTCGACGATCTCTTTTAAAACTTCTGAAGCTGGCTTTAACTCATTGATCAATCCGGCTATTTGGCCGATCTCTAATTCGCCGTTCTCCAAATCGCCTTCAAACATTCCTTTTTTTGCCCTCGCTCTACCCAATAAAGTCTTTAAGTCTTCAATAGTGGGATTTTGTTGGTACAATTCCTGAACCTGCTGAAAGAATTTATTTTTCACCAAACGTACCGGTGCCAATTCTTTTAAGGTCAAATGGGTGTCGCCATCTTTTACATCCAAGATGGTTTGTTTGAAATTATCGTGAGCGGATGATTCAAAGGTCGCCGCAAATCGACTACCGATTTGAACTCCATCAGCACCTAATACCATAGCCGCCAACATACCTCTTCCATTGCCAATTCCCCCTGCGCCAATCACGGGAATCGAAACACTTTCCTTCACCATTGGGATTAAGGTAAAGGTAGTCGTCTCCTCTCGCCCATTATGACCACCTGCTTCAAATCCTTCACAGACTACAGCATCCACACCAGCTGCCTCTGCCTTTTGCGCGAATTTTACCGAACTTACCACGTGAACAACCGTAATGCCTTTTTCTTTTAAAAAAGTGGTCCAGGTCTTCGGATTACCAGCCGAAGTAAAAACTATTTTCACACCTTCCTCAACAATGATATCCATGATTTCCTCAATTTGAGGATACAGCATGGGTACATTCACACCAAAAGGTTTATCCGTTGCTTTTTTACATTTTTGAATGTGTTCACGCAATACTTGAGGGTACATCGATCCCGAACCAATAAGTCCTAATCCGCCTGCATTCGAAACAGCGGAAGCCAATTTCCAACCAGAAACCCAAATCATACCCCCTTGAACTATGGGATATTGAATATTAAAAAGTTTCGAAATCTTGTTCATCTTTGGTAAGTGTTACTGGAATTCTAAAATAAGAAGGTACTTTTCTATTGTGTACAATCTTAGGTTGCCATCCCTCAATATTTTTAATCCCGTTAATAATGGTCAATCGATTTTGAAGTGGTAAACTTTCATCAACTTCTACATACCGTACCTTACCATCAACTTCAATAATGAAAGTTATTAGAATTTTGAATTGATAACGTGATTTGATTCTTTTGGAAATATCGTCCGATACCCTTTTCATTAACTTTCTAAATTCTCGTCGGAATTTATTCATACCTCCTTTAAACTCAGCATTATCTCGACATTCCATGCAAGATGGCATTTTATTGCCTTCCTCATCGAAGTATGCCGCTTTTACAAGCGAATCGTTCTTAAAAAATCCTTGCTGAGCTATCCTACCGTTGTAATGATAATAACGCCAAAGACCTTCTCTCTTCCCATTGATAAATCGTCCTTCGTAATTCTTTTTCCGATTGTCGAACCAAGCTTGCGCCTTTCCATGGATTTTCCCTTGTTTATTGAAAAACCGAATGGATCGGATACTATCATTTCGGTCAAAATCAATCATCTGACCTATTTTCGAATTCTTGTGATCTGGAGTTGTGGAATAACCCACCCACATTAATTTTCCAGATTTTTTGAATTGCATCATCTTATACAAGGAATCTGACTCCTTCGTTTGTACTTGGTAGAAGTGAGCATTGGAAAGCTTCTTGGTTGGTAATCCCTTATAAGTAATGTATTGAATTACAGTGTCTTTTTGACTGAAGACTGAAACGGAAAAAAAGAAAAGAATGTAGTAAATAAATATTCGCATAGCAGGCCGAAGATATTAAGAAATAACTCCCGAACCAAGCAATTCATCTTCTTGATACCAAGCTACAAACTGACCTTCTTGAATGGCAGATTGTTGGTTATCAAAATTGACATACAGGCCGCCTTCCACCTTGTATAAAATCGCTTTTTCTAAGGGTTGGCGATAACGAATACGAGCCAAAACCTCCATACTTTGCCCCACTTCCAAGGTCAAATCTTCACGAACCCAATGAATTTCTTCCTCAGCAACAAATAAGGTATTGCGGTACAATCCTTTGTGGTTCTTTCCTTCACCCGTATAAATGATATTCTCTTTGACATCGGTCTCAATCACAAACAATGGCTCCTTGGTGCCTCCAACAGCCAATCCTTTACGTTGACCTTTGGTGAAATAGTGTGCTCCTTGGTGCTTACCTACAACTTTTCCGTCTTCCTTATGATAAGTGTATTTTTTAGCGAGATAAGCCAATTCATCTTCTTTATTATCAAACAGTTGACAGGATTGGTGATACTGATCAAACTCAAACGGAATCTGAACAATTTCACCTTCTTTGGGCTGTAATTGCTGTTGTAAAAACTCAGGGAGTCTCACTTTACCAATGAAGCACAAGCCTTGCGAATCTTTCTTTTCGGCAGTGATTAAATCGGCCTCTTTTGCGATTTCACGTACTTCTGGTTTGGTCAATTCTCCGATGGGAAACAAAGCTTTTGCCAATTGTTCTTGAGAAAGCTGACATAAAAAATAGGATTGATCTTTATTTCCATCTACCCCAGCAAGCAATTGATAGACTTTTTGACCATCAACTTCAGTTTCTCCCTTTCGGCAATAATGTCCAGTTGCTACATAATCAGCTCCAAGACCTAAGGCAATATCCATGAAAACATCGAACTTGATCTCTCGATTGCAAAGCACATCTGGATTGGGAGTTCGGCCCTTTTCATATTCATTGAACATGTAATCAACAATACGCTCTTTGTATTGAACACTTAAGTCCACCACTTGAAAAGGAATACCCAATTTATCGGCCACCAACATGGCGTCATTGCTATCCTCTAACCATGGACATTCATCAGAAATAGTCACCGAATCGTCATGCCAATTTTTCATAAATAGTCCAATGACATGATATCCTTGTTCCTTTAAAAGATAGGCGGTAACGCTACTGTCAACACCTCCAGAAAGACCTACAACTACTGTTTTCATAAGAGAGGGGCAAATTTACTAAAAAAAGAAGTTACAACTTCCATTCTATGCAAACTTAACCCCTCCTGTGGAGAGATACTTATACCTATCGATTTTGTGAAAAGTTGAAACTATTTACCGCATCAGAGATTTCATACCCCAATCTTAACCCCTCCGTACAATCCATTCGAATATGAACCCCTAGTGGTATTCTTGAATAGGCATTCTCCTCTGCCATTTGAGAAAAACTGGTAAAATTTCTCGGAGTTCCCCTAAACTCCGTTCTTCCTTCGTGTGTTCGATCGGTAAAGTCTGTAACATCTCCAAACTGATGAATAAACAGGCCTGCTGCCGCAGAGGCAAATGCGCTATGTCCAGATGGATACCCTGGAAATGATGGGTTGGGCCAATACACCAATCGGTACAAATTGGTTTGATAACTCGGATCTATGAACTCATGAATGTACACATTGGGCCGCATTACCATATAGGTATATTTATCTTCCCAAGTAGATACCGCGGCATCATTCAATGAAAACCCAAGTTTCATTAACAGGATAATGGCTTCATCTGCAGCAACGTTGTATTGCTTCAATAATTGATTGGCAATGGATAATTGACGTCCTGGCGGACTGATCATAAGCTCTTCCACATCATCAGACCAAAACTCTGCAATCCATAGTTGCTCATTATTGGTTTCCTTGGCTAGGTTATTCATCTCATAAACTTCCTTCATTTCATTGTAATAAGCACTGCCTATTTCTTCGCTATACTCATGAGGGGGCGGAATGCTAGTGGTTTGATCGGAAGAAATGATAAAAGTTCTCACTTTTCCCCAATAAGGAAAAAGAGCACGTTCTTCGTCCGCGCTATAAGTCCAATAACCATCGCTCACCTCTGGCTCATAAGACAAAGGCTGTGGCTCTAAAATCTGACGTTCGGCCTCGCGATCCGATTTGCTAAATTGAATCACTTTTTCAGCGATATACTTTCCCCAATCTTGGGAATCTTCGATAATCCTCGAGTTTACACCACTCCGTAATTGGGCATCTAAACTGGCTTTTAGAGCATTGATTTGACTTCCTACACCGTTTTGCAAGTTGATCATAAAGTGATCGTAGACCTCAGCATAACATGCATTTAGAGCAATATTGATATCAATATTTTCAGCTCTTCGACTTTGATTGATTTGTAAATCCCTAAATCGATTTTCGTTACTCGAATAGTTTTCTAAAGTATGTACAACGGTTTCAAAACCTGCCAAATGAATGTATGCTAGAGCTCTCGCTGTTACATTGGGACGCATACCGAGTGCGTTTTGATCCAATTGAAGCCACACCTGATTCCATTGAAAAATCAGATCGGTGGTTGTATCTGTGAAAGTTGAAACTTCCACTGGATCTGGATTTGATATGCTTAGAAGTTCACTTTCATTTTCGGACTGACAAGAAGAAAAAAGGATAAAAAAAGTCAATAGGAATCCTGCGGCGTTTAATTTACTACGTTTCATGGTTGTTGGGTTTAAAGGTTACTAATTGATTGAAATCCGAAGCATAACTCCGGAAACATCATTACAATGATTATAATGAAACGTAATATTCAGGCATACACAGTGGGTTTATATACATAGACCCCTGCTTTTGAAAAAAGTTGGTTTGAACAGATTTTTTTTTAAAAAAAATCCTAAATTGATATGTAAGATTTAATCAATGAAAGTGTGGATTCTGGTGAATTGAAGTTCCTCCTCCTTGTTGGTCGCTTTAAAGGTTAAGGTATCTCCATCAAACTCATAAAAATAAGCTTGCATTTTGATGTCTTTCGAATTGTAATTCAACATCATTTCAATGCGTTGCATGTGCCCATGAGTTCGGTAAATTCCATATTTCTCTCCTTCCGGAAAATTCCGTAATTGGTAGGAATGGTCCCATGACAAATAAAGCATTGCCTTGTTTTTGGGGTTTAAGGAATCGGAAACATCTTTACTATCCTTTATGACAGATTGAAATTTCCAAGCACCTAAAAGCCTATTGGCCTCAGCAGTCGGGATTTTATCAATTCGCTTGAGGCTTACAACCACTTCTTCGCCAAATTCAATACGTTTCCATGTCATGACATTACCGGTTAAGCTGACTTCAAACGGAATTTTATCTTCCATCCCATTCGTATTGTTAATCCGTAATTCATTGGTAGTTGGATCAAGTGTCCAATTTCCTACGGAATGTTGCACCCAACCATTACCCGATTCTTGTGTAAAGTCATCATTCAGACGTACCCATCGAGCAACTGGAGTCATTTCTTGGTCACCCATGGCTACTTTGGTTACTTCCCAAAGACCTACAATGCTTTCATGGTTCTTTTTAGGCTTACAGGATGACAATAAAGCCAGTGATAATAAGATGGTGAAGAGTTGTTTCATTTTTTCTTATTCTTCTTTTTATAGGTCGATTTTTTCTTTTTGGTGACAACTTCTCCATCCAGATAGTACTCCCACTTCCCTACGCGCTTACCGTTTTTGTAAGAACCGGTTTCCTTTAAATTGCCCTTTACATCATAATACTTCGCAGGACCTTCAAGAACATTATTGACATAGTTTACCTCTTCCAAAATATCTCCGTCACTTGAAAATTTTAGGGAAGGCCCGTTTTTTAATCCGTCTTTATAAATGGTTTTCTCGGTGATTTGACCATTTGGATAGAAATTTATCAACTCACCATGCAGAACACCAGCCTTGTAATTCTCAACCGACATTTTCTTTTTATTCGGAAAATAATAGGTCCATTTTCCAACCCGTTGGCGGCCAATGAAGTTGCCTTCGCTTTGTAAAATTCCTTTGATCGTGAAAAATTGAGTAAAGACCGAATCGGTGTCCGCTTTGAAGTTTTTTATGATGGATGGAGTACCTAGACTATTTCGATCATAAAACTTGAATACTCCGATTTCTTTTCCGTTTTGGAACTGACCCTCGTACCGGATTTTTTTATTCGGATAAAACTTCATCCACTTACCCGTCCTTTTTTTATTGCCATCGTATTGATTGATCTTCTGTGCATAGACAGTTGAACTGAGTAAAAAAATGATCAGTAGTAGAACAAGCGATTGAAGTTTTTCTATTTTTATCATGCCAATTTATTTTTTAAATATACAGGAATCCTCGAAATAATGACTATTGAATTCCTTTCCAATGAACTTTTAAATCTTGGTCCGGCTACCAAAGAAAACAGAGATCGGGTTGCAAATATTGTGCTAGAAAATATAGAATGCTTTCCGATGCTCTTGCAATTAACCTTTCAGGCCAACGATAAGGTCTCTGTCAAGGCAGCTTGGATTTTGGAATGGATTTGTACGCATTACGGAATTGATTACTTGAGCGATTATTTGGAGGAATTTACCAGTCAGTTGTCCAAACTAAAGCTCGACAGTGCCATTCGACCTTGTGCTAAGCTTTGTGAACAAATTGCAATTTGTTCAGACATGAGTACCGATAACCCAATAAAAAGTAGATTGACTTCCCAACAAATAGAACGAATCGTTGAAACGGGTTTCGATTGGCTCATCACACCTCAGAAGATTGCCGTAAGAGCATATACCATGAATACCTTGTTTCTCTTCGGAAAGAACATTGATTGGATCCACAATGAGTTGTCACACATCATCAGAACCAAGATTATTCACGAAAGCAAAGGTTGTAAAGCTCGTGGAAAACATGTTATTAACGCGATTGAAAAACACTCTCAAAGGCTATAAAAAATCTAATTGTTTGACTATTTTTGCCTTTTGAATTTTGTTCTATGAATTTAACGCAGCTGAACGCCATATCTCCTATCGATGGACGCTATCGAGGAAAAATCGAGGAATTAACCAATTACTTTTCTGAGGAAGCTTTAATAAAGTACCGAGTTCGTATTGAAATCGAATACTTTATTGCGCTTTGTGAGGTTCCACTTCCGCAGCTAAAGGATTTTGACACCAGCTTATATCCTTCCTTAAGAGATATCTATCAGAACTTCTCAACGGAAGATGCGATCAAAATCAAGGACATCGAAAAAGTAACCAATCACGATGTAAAAGCGGTTGAATATTTCATCAAAGAAAAGTTCGATGCACTCAATATTTCAGCCTTTAAAGAATTCATTCACTTCGGACTCACGTCTCAAGACATTAACAATACGGCTATTCCATTATCGATAAAAGAAGCTATCAATGAAGTTTTTGTACCGAGATACAAGGAACTCATCAGTAAAATAGCCAGACTAGTTGAAGAATGGAGTTCCATTCCGATGTTGGCTAGAACACATGGACAACCGGCATCCCCAACGAGATTGGGAAAAGAATTGGAGGTATTCGTTACCCGATTCGGTCAGCAATTCAACCAATTAAAGAGCATACCGTTTGCGGCCAAATTTGGTGGAGCAACCGGGAACTTTAATGCACACAAAGTAGCTTATCCTTCGATTGATTGGAAGGCTTTTGGAACTTCTTTTGTAGAAGAACAACTTGGATTGCACCATTCCTTCCCTACTACCCAGATTGAACATTACGACCACATGGCGGCTTTGTTTGATGCCATCAAACGAATCAATACCATCCTACTCGATTTGAATAGAGACATATGGACCTACATTTCCATGGATTATTTCAAGCAGAAAATCAAAAAAGGGGAAGTAGGAAGTTCGGCAATGCCTCACAAGGTAAATCCGATTGACTTTGAAAATTCAGAAGGAAATTTGGGAATCGCCAATGCTATTTTCGAGCACCTTTCAGCAAAATTACCAGTTTCAAGGATGCAGCGCGATTTAACAGATAGTACAGTTTTGCGTAATGTAGGTGTACCATTTGGTCATACCTTAATTGCTTACAGTGCCACTTTAAAAGGCTTGAACAAATTGCTCTTAAACAAAGACAAATTTGAAACTGATTTGGAAAACAACTGGGCAGTGGTTGCAGAAGCCATTCAAACAATCTTACGAAGAGAAGCGTATCCAAATCCGTATGAAGCTCTGAAAAGCTTGACAAGAACCAATGAAAAAATAAACAAGAATTCCATTGCTGAATTCATCAATACTCTTGATGTATCCGATGAGATTAAGGAAGAATTGAAGTCTATTACACCTGCCAATTATACAGGGATTTAAAAAATTACAGAATGATTGTTACAAAACGATGGATAGTTTGTCTCATAGTAATGATGACCTTTTCTTTTTGCCAAACAAAGTTTGAAGGAGATCCAGACCGATTTAAGAAAGGGGTTTTTGAAATTCCTGCTACAGAAAGTTTTGGGAAAACTACTATCATCAGAAAGGACAGCCTACAAATCGAATCATACAATCGAGAGGTGAGCATCACCAATGATTCCATCACAACGACAAAATCAATCGAACAAATAGATACGCTATACATCACTTGGAAAAACAATTTCTTTTACACCCTTCGCATGAAGAGTCCGAAAAAAGAGGTAGACAAACAACCCATCTTCGTTCAGATTACCAAGGTAAAAGATAGTTCTTACGAGTTTTCAGCAAAAGTTGGATACAGCAATTTCAAGCAGGAAGGAATAGCGTACAAAATCAAATAAATGGAAATATTTTTAAATGCAGATACCTGGGTTGCTTTGTTGACCTTAACTTTTTTAGAAGTCGTATTGGGTATTGACAATATTATTTTTATTTCAATTTCGGCAAACAAATTGCCCGAACACCAAGTAAAAAAAGCCACCTTTATTGGTTTATTATTGGCAATGGTTACCCGTATTGCCATGTTATTTAGCGTTTCTTACCTCATTGCCTTAAAAGACCCATTCTTAAAAATCGATTGGGGTTGGTTTCGATCAGACATTACCGGGCAAGGATTAATTCTATTCTTAGGAGGTCTTTTTTTACTTTACAAGAGCACCAAGGAGATTCGGCATAAGGTACAACCAGAGGAGGAAAAAAAGATTATACAAACGCCAAAGGTGATTTCTTTCTCAAGTGTGATCTTTCAAATCATTTTGATCGATATCGTCTTCTCGTTTGATAGTATTTTAACCGCAATCGGAATGACCAACGGAATTCAAGGCGCCTTAACGATTATGGTTATTGCGGTCATTATATCCATCATCATCATGATGGTCTTTGCCAATCCGATCAACAAGTTTGTCTCCAAGAATCCAACTATTCAGATGTTGGCATTAGCCTTCCTAATTCTAATCGGATTCATGCTAGTAGCAGAAAGTGCTCATTTGTCTCATACGTACATTTTTAACAAAACTGTGGGAGTGATACCAAAGGGTTATTTATATTTTGCCATCGCTTTTTCGTTGTCTGTGGAATTGTTAAATTTGCGGGCAAGAAAAAAATCCTAGTCTGGATACATGAAGTTAAAGTTTAGAATATTATCCATTTTTTTACTGACCAGTTTCCTGGCTCAGCTATTCTTACAGCTTCATCATGCATTTGAAGACCACAATCATCAAATATGTCATTCCAAATCTGTAAAACACATTCATGACAAGGATGTTGATTGCGAATTACACTTGTATAAGAATCCATCTCAGGATTTTATTTCGTTCGAATATCAGTTCTTTGCCTCCAAAGCAATTACCTCAGCTGATCTTCTTCAACAAAACTTTTTAAAAGAACATCACAAATTATCTTTTTCGTTAAGAGGGCCACCGGCACATGTCTTGAGTTAGAAGTAAATCTATTCATGGACATGAAACAAAACAATGCAAAAAGCCATACTGTTCTTTGCTATTGTCTTTGGTTTAAACCAACAGGCATCAGCACAAGAATGCAAATATACTCTTAAAGGTACTGTAAAGGATTTCCACAACAACGCTTCTCTTGTTGGGGCAACGGTTCTTGTACTTAATTCAAATCAGTTTGCCGAGACGAACGAGCAGGGCTATTTTGAATTAAAAAACCTTTGCGGTAAAGTTGTACTTGAGATTAGACATATATCTTGTGAAACCAAGAAATTAAGACTAAACATCACAGGTCCAACCTACAAGGATATTTTCCTGGAGCACCATTTAGAAGAATTGTCCGAAGTAGTGGTTACCTCTAGCTCAAAATCAGAAGCCACAAGTATAGAAAAAACCATTAGTAAAAGAACCTTAGAGAATTTTTCTGATCGTTCTTTAGGTGATGCCTTAAGCACCATAAGTGGCGTATCTACTTTAAATACGGGAAACAGTATTGTCAAACCCATCATTCAAGGTTTGCACAGCAGTCGTTTATTAATTATCAATAACAACGTGCGTCTATTCGATCAAGAGTGGGGCGATGAACACGCACCGAATATTGATATTAATGCTTCGGGTAGGATAAACATCATTAAAGGTGCCAATACTTTGAAATATGGAAGTGACGCTATTGGTGGACTAATTTTAATAAGTCCACCTCGATTTTCAAGAATCGACAGCATTTTTGGTAGCACCTTAACTTCCTTTAATTCCAATGGAAACGGAGGCTTGGTAAACTCTGAAATCGTTAAAACGAACAAAAATGGATTTTACACTAGAGTTCAGGCGAATTATAAAAGATTCGGTGACTTTAACACACCTGATTATAATTTAACCAACACTGGACTTCGCAGTATAAATACCTCCATCTCTCTCGGGAAGAATAGTTTTGAAAAAGGATACAACGTTTTTTACAGCTTTGTAAATAACAAATTTGGTATTCTGCGAAGTGCCCACGTTGGTAATGTAAATGATTTGGTTATCGCTATTAATAATTCGAGACCCGCTACCATTGACCCATTTTCTTACGATATCAATTTTCCAAGGCAATCCATTACACATCATTTAGCCAAGGTTGATGGATACAAAAGGATTAAAGATTTCGGAAAGATTTCCTTACAGTATGATTTTCAGCTAAACAGGCGAAAGGAATTCGATGTAAGAAGAGGCGGTAGAAGCAATATCCCTGTTGTTGATTTGGAGCTAATTACCAACAGTTTATTAGCAGATGTTACCATTGATCAGTTTGATAATCTAGAAGTGAATTCAGGAATCCTATTGCGCTATCAAAACAACAATGCGGTGGCAGGAACGGGAGTAAGACCTTTGATTCCGGATTTTAACAAGTATGAATTCGGACTCTATGGCACCATGAATTACAATCTAAACGATAACTCTGAAATCAGTGCAGGCTTTCGTTATGATTATGCGCACATCAGTGCTACCAAACGTTATAACTTGACTGATTGGAACGAGACCTACAATTACGACGAATTGTTCCCAGAATTTGAAACAGGTACTTCAAGTTTTACGAGCATACTTACGCGTCCTGAGTTCACCTTCCATAATTTTTCTTCTAGTTTGGGGTATATCAAAAACTTTGATAACGACCTATCCTTAGTGTTTAATTATGGCCTGGCTTCTAGGATGCCCAATCCTTCGGAAATGTTTAGTGATGGCTTGCACCATAGTACGGCTAGAATTGAGATTGGAAGGCTGACCTTAACTAAAGAAATAGCGAATAACTTTAGTCTTTCTATCGAAAAGAAGGGTGCGGATTTCGGTTTTTCTATCAATCCGTATTACAAGAATATCGATGGTTTCATCCAGTTAATTCCAATTGGAACAACCACAACCATTCGTGGTGCTTATCCGGTTTGGGAGTACAACCAAGTAAATGCGCGAATTTTCGGTTTGGACTTTGACCTAAACAAAAGAATTACTGATGCCTTTTCATACCAAGGAAGCTTGAGTCTTTTGCGAGGGGATAATCTTACGGATAACCTACCCTTGATCAATATGCCGGCTACAAACTTTACCAATAGGTTGTCCTATTTTAACGAAGGATTCAACCAGTTAACGGTTAGCATTGTGCAAAGAACAGTGTTTGAGCAGACAAGGTTTCCAGACTATACCTTCTTCTCGTTTAATCCCGTTACACAGCAAAATGTCTTTGTTGACTTAAGCTCTACCCCACCTACATACACTCTTTTCGGATTGCAATCATCAATGATTTTTAAGGCATTCGATAAAGGAAACATCAAATTTGAATTCAATGTTGACAATTTATTCAACGTTGCTTACAGAGAACATTTAAACCGACTTCGATTCTTCGCAGACGAATTGGGTCGAAACATAAACTTTAAAATAAAAATTAATTATTAATAATTATAAAATGAGAAATTCAAGAAAAATGAAAACAATTAAACTATTAGCAATTTTATTTATCTCAACATTAACTTTCACAGCATGTAACGATGAAGAAGACCACGACGATCACGATGACCATGATCATGAAGAAGAGTTGATTACAACAGCGACTTACACACTTACTGACGGAACAAATACCATTACTTTAACTTTCCAAGATTTAGATGGTGAAGGTGGTAATCCTGGAACTACAACCGTTTCTGGACCATTAATGGCAAACACTACCTATACTGGATCTATGTCTTTATTAAACGAAACAGAGAGTCCTGCAGAGGATATCACTACCGAGGTACAGGCAGAGTCAGCTGAGCACGAATTCTTTTATACCACAACTGTTTCAGGATTAACGATTACAAAAACGGATCAAGATTCCAACGGAGATCCATTTGGTTTAGCGACTTCGTTAACAACAACTGGTGCAGGAACGGGTACTATTACCATCGTATTAAAGCATGAGCCTACCAAGCCAAACAACGGTACAGCCGCTGGCGCAGGAGGTGAAACTGATATTGAGGTTACTTTCAACGTAACTGTTCAATAGAGTGAACATTGTAAAATGTTTGATTTTAAAAGGGAAAATCGGTCTTCGGACCGATTTTTTTATTGGACGTATTTTGTCTTCTTTAAGGTACTTATGATGATAAAAGACGCCAAGAAGAACAGCGCCAATGCCAACACACTCCATTGCATGGAATCAGTAATGGCATATAACAATCCGTATACAGCCGTACCTAATACAATGGCTATCTTTTCAATTACGTCGTAAAAGCTGAAAAAAGTAGCGTGGTTTTCAGTTTCTGGCAAAAGCTTTGAATAAGTTGATCTCGTAAGCGATTGAATCGCACCCAACACCAAACCTAAAATTGCACCTAAAGAATAAAAGTAAATCGCCACATTCGGTAAATCTTTGTGCAAAAGAAAGGCACAAAAACAAACCACCATCCAGATAACAATCGTGGTTTTCAAGGTAAAGATGTTCCCTTTTCGATCAGACATTCTTGAGAAGAGGTAGGCTCCAGCAATCGCCACCAACTGAATTAAGAGCACTGTAACGATCAAATCGATGGTTTCCAATCCTAGCTCCGTAGATCCAAAAATAGTAGCCAAAAGAATAATCGTTTGAACACCCACACTCAATAAGAAAAAGGATATTAAAAATCGTTTTAAAGTCGGATAGTTTGCCACTTGCTTAGCAACAAGTTTTAATTCTTTAAAACCCTTCCAGATATAATCCTTTTCGGGTTTTTTATCATACAAATCATCGGGCAATCTTCTAAAGGTAACTTGGGCAAAACCTACCCACCAAAGACCTACCATCACAAAAGATATTCGAGAGGCCATGCCAGCAGTGATTCCAAATAGGTCAGGCATTTGAATCATTACCAAGTTGATGACTAATAAAAGTACTGATCCAGAATACCCATAAATAAACCCTTTTGCACTGGCTCTATCTTGCTGCTCTGGATGGGCAACTTCAGGCAAATAAGCGTTGTAAAAAACAATACTCGCCCAAAATCCGACACTTGCCAGAATGGTAAAAACAATTCCAATCCAAACGGTATCCACTCCTTCAAAGAAATACAAGCTCATCACGGAAAGTCCGCCTAACCAACAAAAGAATTTCATAAACTTCTTTTTACTTCCCGTATAATCAGCAATACCCGAAAGAATTGGTGATAAAAAAGCAACTATTAAAAAGGAGAAAGACAAGGCATAGCTGTACAAACTGTCAGGATGTTCCCAATCCATCCACAGAAAACTCACCACCTTATCCTTAGTTACCGCCGTATAATACAATGGGAAAACGGCCGTACTGATTACTAAGGAATACACAGAATTTGCCCAGTCGTAAAAGGCCCAAGCATTGATAAGTTTTTTGTCTCCAGTTTTTAACATAAAAAAAGCTGCTCAGTTAGGTGAACAGCTTCGAATATAGTGAAAATCAATTTTTAATTTAAGGTCTGGCTATTAAACTTAGCTGCTAGTTGCTGTGCTTCAGGAAGATATGCTCTCAAATTTTGAATACGACGTTCGTTGGAAGGGTGCGTACTTAAAAACTCAGGTCCTCCCCTTTTTCCGGCTCTCTGGCTCATCCGAACCCAAACTTCTGCAGCTTCGTTGCCGTTGTAACCCGCCATAATCATAAAAACCAATCCTAGTTTATCGGCCTCTGTTTCATGTGTCCGACTAAAGGCCAACATTCCAACAGTAGATCCTATACCATAAGCCATGTTCCAAATTTGCTGAGTCCGAGGATTTTTATCCATAGTCCCCAAGGCAACTAAAATTCCGCCAATCTGTTGCCCATAAGCAGAAGTCATTCGTTCTTGACCGTGTTTCGCAAAGGCATGTGCTACCTCATGGCCCATCACAGCTGCTACTCCGTCTTCGTTGGCACATATAGGCATGATTCCTGTATAAAAAACAACCTTTCCTCCCGGCAAACACCAGGCATTGACGGTATTATCTTCTACTAGGTTGAATTCCCATTTGTAGGCGTTTGCTTCTTCTACCATATTGTTGGCTCTCATAAAACGGTCTACGGCAGCGGAAACTCTTTTTCCTACTTCTTTTACTTGATTGGTCATTTCGCGATCTGACGAAACTTTATTCTTTTCAAGAAAGCCTCGATACTGCGCAAAACTGGTCGGTAATATCTGTGAGTCGCTCACTAGATTGAGTCTTTTTCGTCCCGTGATAGGAACAGTACTGCAATCAACCAAAAACAAACTCAGAAAAAGAAGTACGGTATATTTTCTCATTTTAACTTTTCTATAATGATGTCGACCTTGGAAAATGCCTAATTTCGTTGTCGATTTCTGTAAAATTAATATTAATTCTTGAACCTGACTTGATGATCTTAGAAAATCAGCAGAATATCTTACCGCCTAGTTTGGGCATTCCGAAACCCTTGCAATCCTTTATGAAGGTTATGGAAGTCATTTCTCCATTTTTAACCATTCGTTTGGCTGCAAGGCTTTTTGTATCTCCAATAAACTTTAAAAGACCCAAGCGAGAGGTGCCCATGTTAGAATCTTCTCAGATTGAATACTTCAAAGTAAAATCGGTTCAGAAAAGAATTCGAATATTCAAATACGGATATTCAGATAAAAAGGTAATGCTAGTTCATGGATGGTCTGGACGTGGAACCCAACTTTTCGGAATTGCCAACAAGCTACTAGAAATGGGTTATATGGTGATTTCATTTGATGGCCCATCTCACGATAAATCAGAAGGTAAAACAACCAATTTAACGGAGTTTATTGCTACGGTAAAAGAGGTGAATCAAGAATACGGACCTTTCGTTGCTGGCGTTGGCCACTCCTTTGGATCCATGGCCTTGTTGAATACTAATGCTGAAGAAGAAATCTTTAAATGCCTGGTAACCGTTGGTTCCGGTGATTATGTTTCCGACATCATGAAGAATTTCATGACGGATTTAGGACTCAAAAAACACATGGGGTATCGTTTGAAAAAATATTTTGAGCGAAAGTGGAATGTAAAGGTTGATGATTTTTCATCAAGTGTTGCAGCGCAGAAAATTGAATTCCCAACACTTGTAGTACACGATACCTGCGATGGAGATGTTTCTGTAAGTTGTGCGCAAAACATCCGACAAAATCTAAAAAATGGATCATTACTCCTAACCAGTAATTTGGGGCATACCAAGATCCTTAGAGATAAAAAAGTTATCAAACAAATAGGAAATTTTATAAAAGAGAATACATGAAAAGATTAATGACAGCGATAGCATTTTCGTTTATTTTTATAAGTTGCGGACAAGCACAAAAAAAGGAAACGCCGAAGGTTTACAAGGTTCAGAAAACAGAAGAGCAATGGAAACAACTCCTATCTCCGATGCAGTTCTATGTATTACGTCAAGCGGGAACTGAACGTGCTTTTACAAGTCCATTAAACAAGAATTACAAAGAAGGTGTTTACGCTTGTGCTGCGTGCAACACTCCTTTATACGAATCCAAACACAAATTCGATTCAGGATCGGGTTGGCCGTCTTTTGACAGGGCCATTAAAAATTCGGTGGAATACGATGTAGATTATAAAATCGGATATGCGAGAACCGAATTAAAGTGCAATACTTGTGGTGGTCATCTCGGACATTCTTTTAAAGATGGTCCAAGAGAAACCACGGGAATAAGACATTGCATCAACGGCGTGGCCTTAAATTTTATCCCGAAAAAAGGTTCTTAACAAAATTGTTAATTAATTTTCTCATCGATCTTCTTTGAGAAGCCTCATATTTTCGTATAATTGTATCACATTTTGAAATCCCCTAAACTATCACTAAATGGAGACAATTATAAAAAGGCCCCATTTTTTCTTTTTTGCACTCATTCCTTTTTTTATTTCTATAGGCATTTTGAACTATGATTCCATCATAGATTTCAGCGTCAGTAATGAGTTTTTTGCCATCAAAGTAAACCACTGGTGTATCTTTTCCGCCATCTTTGTCGGTCTAATCGGACTGAATTACGCTACTTTAAAATGGATCAGAAGAAGGCCTCGGAGGGATTTGACCTTATTACACATTGTGCTCCAAACAGGTGCTATTTTGCTTTTCTTAGTCTTTTTACTAGGAATCAATCCCCAATTAAGCAGTTTCCAACAGTTGATTCCATTTGAAATTGATTACCATCAAATACTATCAAATTCTTTCTTATTATTTTCCATTTCAGTAGTGATTCATATGATCAATTTTGTTCAGTGTTTGATTGTGAAAACTGCTGAATAATAACTAGGGAAATCCACGAACAATTTTTTATTGAATTCTTATATTTGCCATGCAAAATAAGAATACCCAATGTTTACAAACTTAAGCGATAAACTCGATAAAGCCCTACATACGCTGAAAGGGCATGGAAGAATTACAGAAGTTAATGTTGCAGAGACCCTGAAGGAAGTTCGTAGAGCACTTTTAGATGCCGATGTAAACTTTAAAATCGCTAAAGACTTCACCAAGAGAGTTCAGGCCAAAGCAATCGGTCAGAATGTACTAACTACCTTGAATCCCGGACAGTTAATGGTTAAAATTGTCAAGGATGAATTGACCGAGTTAATGGGTGGAGAATCCGCAGGTGTAAACCTCAGTGGTAACCCAACTGTGATTTTAATGTCTGGTTTACAAGGTTCGGGTAAAACCACCTTCTCTGGTAAACTAGCCAACTTCTTAAAAAACAAAAAGACGAAACAAGTTCTTTTGGTAGGTTGTGACGTGTACAGACCTGCTGCAATCAATCAGTTAAAGGTTGTAGGTGAACAGATTGGTGTTGAAGTATATGCAGAAGAGGGAAATGAAAATCCTGTTGAAATTGCACAAAATGCCATTGCTTTTGCCAAACAAAATGGAAAGAATGTAGTAATTGTCGATACCGCTGGTCGTTTGGCTATTGATGAGCAGATGATGACCGAAATCGCTAACATTCACAGGGCTATTCAACCTCAAGAGACCTTGTTCGTAGTGGATTCCATGACCGGTCAAGATGCTGTGAATACGGCCAAAGCTTTCAATGACATCTTAAACTTCGATGGAGTTGTTCTTACCAAATTGGATGGTGATACACGTGGTGGTGCCGCTTTAACCATCAAAACAGTGGTTGATAAACCTATTAAGTTTATCGGTACTGGTGAAAAGATGGAAGCCATTGATATCTTCTACCCAGATCGTATGGCCGATCGTATCTTGGGAATGGGTGACGTAATCTCACTTGTAGAAAGAGCCCAAGATCAATATGATGAAGAGGAAGCAAGAAAACTTCAAAAGAAGATTGCCAAAAACCAATTTGGTTTTGACGATTTCTTAAAGCAAATACAGCAAATTAAAAAGATGGGAAGCATGAAAGACCTTATGGGTATGATCCCTGGGGCTGGAAAAGCTTTAAAAGATGTAGATATTGATGATGATGCCTTCAAAGGAATTGAGGCCATTATACACTCCATGACTCCTTCAGAAAGAAGTGACCCGAAAATTATCAATTCGAGTCGTAAGAAACGCATTGCCAAAGGATCTGGAACTTCGATTCAGGAAGTTAATCAACTGATGAAACAGTTTTCTCAGATGAGTAAAATGATGAAGATGATGCAAGGTGGTGGCGGAAAACAAATGATGCAAATGATGCGTGGAATGCGCTAAACAGAAGAAGATATGACACTTTTAGACGGAAAAAAAACCTCAGCAGATATCAAAGAAGAAATTGCAATTGAGGTTGCTGAATTAAAAAAACAAGGGAATAGAGCTCCGCATTTAGCGGCCATCATTGTTGGTAACAATGGAGCTAGCTTAACTTATGTGAACGCCAAAGTAAAGGCGTGTGAGCGCGTAGGTTTTGAATCTACCTTAATCCGTCTACCAGAAGATATTTCAGAGAATGACCTTCTGAACGAAATTGAAGGCTTGAATACCAATGACGCTATTGACGGGTTCATTGTTCAGTTGCCTTTACCCAAACACATCGATGAACAAAAGATCATCATGGCCGTTCATCCTGATAAAGATGTAGATGGATTCCATCCTACAAATGTGGGGAAAATGGCCTTGAACCTTCCTACTTTCATTTCTGCAACTCCATTCGGAATTTTAGAATTGTTAGATCGCTATCAAATCGAAACTTCTGGGAAACACGTGGTGGTGATTGGAAGAAGTCATATTGTGGGCAGTCCGATGAGTATTTTACTTTCCCAAAAAAGAACGGTCGGTAATGCTACGGTAACCATTACACACAGTAGAACCAAAAATCTAAAAGAGATTACCCTTCAAGCGGATATTGTGGTAGCTGCATTGGGTATTCCTGAGTTCTTAACTGCGGATATGGTAAAAGATGGTGTCACAGTCATCGACGTTGGTATTACAAGAGTTGAAGATGCTACCAAGAAACGAGGATTCCGTTTGTTAGGTGATGTGAAATTTGATGAAGTAGCTGCTAAATCAGAATTCATCACTCCAGTACCTGGAGGTGTAGGTCCCATGACCATCGCGATGCTTCTGAAGAATACCTTATTGGCCTTTACCAGAAGATTAGGATAATACGCTACTCCTCTTCTCGATTCGCTAATTCAATACTAAATGCAGGTGTGCAGATAGCAATGTACTCACATTCTTCTTCAAAAGGATTAGAGTACTGAACTCGTGTGTTCTTTTCAATTTTGATGGACTGACCTGCTTCGAGAATTATTTTCTCACCATCAACTAAGAATTGCTTTTTGCCTCTAAAAATGTAGGTGTATTCGGTGAATTCTGGAGTTTGAAAAGGCTCACTCCAACCCGGAGGTGCAATCATATGAGCTACTGAAATATTCGGATTTCCATCCGTTGCCAACCCAAAAAACTCTTCTATGAGTTTGCCATCTGTCGTAGGAACTACAAAGGGATTCGTTTGAATTTTATATCCACTCATACCCTACTGGAACCAAATAATGAAGGACTTTATTCGCGCTAAATCCGGAATCTGATCCAAGCTAACCTTCTGAGTACTATATTCTTGAAGTCCTAACTCTTCTTTATCAATTACGATGGTTGCATTCAATTCATCAATAAAAAGAGTGGCCGACTTTAAAGTAGATTCTACCCTATTGATTCGGTTGTTGGCATTGATATCTACAAAACGTGAGTCTAAATTTAATCCAGATTCAGTAGTAAATCTGGAATCATGGATTTCAATACTCTTGATGGTGGAAGTCGAATCGTGCTGATCTTTGGGCATAATGGTCAGTAACAATTTCCCTTCAGTATCATACACCATATATTCGTCATCATCTTGGAAATAATCGTCACCCATAGATCCTTCGCTCAAATTTTTCACTAAAGAATCTTTAGCGAAGATTTTTCCTAAATCCTGAACCATGGTCTTTTTGGATATTTCACCGACCTGTCCTTTGGCAATTTTAAACTTCTTAGCATTCGAACAGCTCGCGGCAAAAACTAAGAATAGAATGATGGTAATGAGATGGGTATATTTTGTATTCATAATTGTTTTGTAGGTAAAACGATTTATTTTCAATTTTCTTATTTGATCACTTTTTTTAATATTCCGAAAACGGATCGAATAAAAGTAGCACTTGTAAGAACTTTTACCAACGGATCCTGTCGATTACTTCTTCTGGTAGAACGACTTCTCGAAGATGTTCTTTTTTTGCGTTCTTTTTCTTTACGTTCACGCTCTAAGGCGGCAGCCTCTTTTTTATTGATGGCATCAATTTTTTCATTGAGCATCTCATAGGCACTTTCTCGATCTACAGTTTCATTATACTTATGAAACAATCGACTGTTGCCAATTACTTGTTTGAGTTCCTTTTTGGTCAAAATATCCATTCGGCTCATCGGTGCTCTAAGCATGGTACGCGCCAATGGTGTGGGAATTCCTTTTTCATTCAATACAGAAATAAAGGCTTCTCCGATACCTAATTGCGTAAGCACTTCTTTGGTATCGTAATACTCAGAAATTGGGTAATTCTCTGCCGCTAGTTTGATGGCCTTTCGGTCTTTGGCCGTAAAGGCTCTCAAGGCATGCTGTACTTTGAGTCCGAGTTGCGCCAAAATATCTTCGGGTACATCCTTCGGATTTTGGGTTACAAAATACAATCCAACTCCTTTGGATCGAATCAATTTTACAATGGTTTCAATTTGATTGACCAAGGCCTTCGAAGCTTCGTCAAATACCAAATGGGCCTCATCAATAAAAATAATCAACTCTGGTCTTCCGCTATCTCCTTGCTCTGGAAAAAATTCATATACCTCAGCTAGCAATTGCAACATAAACGTTGAAAATAACTTTGGTCGATCTTGAATATCGGTCAAACGCAGTACGGAGATGATACCCCTTCCCTCTTCGTCAATCCGTGTTAAATCGGCCACATCAAATGATTTCTCCCCGAAAAACAAGTCTCCTCCTTGCTGTTCAATTTCAATTACCTTCCTCAAAATCGCACCCGTACTTGCCGTAGAAATACGTCCGTATTCCGACTGAATCTCTTCCTTTCCTTCATTGGTAATAAAGTGCAGTACCTTCTTAAAATCTTGAAGGTCTAAAAGTGGAAGTTTGTTGTCGTCACAGTACTTAAAGATAATGGCAACAATTCCTGTTTGTGTTTCGGTCAGATCCAAGATTCGCGACAATAGTACTGGTCCGAATTCGGAAACGGTGGCTCTCAATCGAGTTCCTTTTTGCTCCGATAAGGTTAGTATTTCAATGGGAAAACGTTTGGCTTCAAAAGGGAAACCGATTTTCTCGTGTCTTTCATCAATCTTAGGATGACCTGGACTCGGTTGAGCCAAGCCTGAAAGATCTCCTTTGATATCCATCAATAACACAGGAATTCCTTTTTCAGAAAGGTTCTCTGCAATTACTTGAAGGGTTTTGGTTTTTCCGGTACCCGTAGCCCCAGCAATTAACCCATGTCGGTTTAAGGTTTTCAAAGGCGCTTTTACCAAGGCATTTGTAATGGTTTCTTCGCCCAACATGGCAGCACCTAATGCGATGTAGTCTCCCTTTGTTTTGTATCCTTCGTTGATGTAATTGAAAAAGGTTTCCTTATTTGACATGCGTTAAATTTTCATAAAAATAACCAAAGTTTTAAATGCAGAAAACAAAAAAAGCCAAATGTTATGAATCTCTAACCGCCCTTAATTTATGGGATTGATTACCTGTCAATCCAGTTCTTAAAGTCCTTCACACGCTCTCTACTAACTATGATCTCGTGTTCATTGTAGGAAGTAAGGATTAGCTTTAACCGTGAATTGGTATAGGAAATAATGTCTTGTATGGCATTGATGTTCACAATATAAGTCCGATTCACACGAAAGAACAACTCTGGATCTAGCTGTTCTTGCCACTGTTCTAGCGAGTGGTCTAAAAGGTAATTTCGTTTGTCAATGGTGTGTATATAAGTTGATTTGTTCTCACTAAAAAAGCATTCAATATCCTGAATCTGAATGATTTTTAAATGCTGCCCAATTTTAATGGTAATGCGTTTTTTAAACTTTCGATCCACGGGATTGATCAACAAACTGCGAATGTCATCTAGATTGACATTCACCTTGCTTTGCGCTCCTTGGTTGATTTTATATTGATTGACAGCCGCTTCCAATTCATCGTGATCAATTGGTTTCAACAAATAGTCAATACTATTGAGTTTGAAAGCTTTTAGGGCATATTCGTCATAAGCAGTCGTAAAGATGATCGCACTGCGCACCTCAATCGCCTCAAAAATCTCAAATGAGAGTCCGTCTGACAATTGAATATCTAGAAATATCAAATCCGGATGCGGATTGTTTTGCAGCCACTCTAAGGATTCTTCCACAGAGTGTAACGCGGTTTCTACATTGATATCAAGGTCTGCAAGCATTCGCGTTAGCCTTCTCGCTGCAGGTTTTTCATCTTCTATGATTACTACTTTCATTTGTAATGGATAAGTTTTTTAGCATTTTTATTGATAATGATTGCTCCTACCATGGCGGTTAAAAAAGTTGCTATGGCCACAGCCCACCAAAACTCAGCCATATTTTTGACAAATCGTGTTCCAACTTCAGACCAAAAGGCACAGTACAATCCGACTACTGACCAACTCATAAAGTAGTAGTGCTTGTACAACCAATTCTTTGATCTTTTCAAGGTAGGAATCATTCCGCCTAAAATGGTCAATAAGCTCACAATTGCAAAAAAGTGGAAGATACTAAACCCATTGAAATTTGATATAAAAAATGAACTGACATTCAACAATAGCATGCAAGCCACGTATACATATCCTATCTTTTTATGAAATTTCGTTCCTTTTGTATTGAACACGACTATGAGTCCAGTAATCATCGCAGAAACTGATACAAAAAGGTGAAACCAACCGATGGGTGAGAACATCATCTTATTTTCTTCCGGTTATTCTGCGGGCTTGGTCAGCTTCGCGATCCATATACTCCTTGATCTTTTTCTCTTCCCAGTCTTTTCCGAAGGCAATGGATCTAAATCCGAATACCCCCAACCAGTGGAAAAAAATTCCGATCCCCCAGAAGACCCAAACCGAATATACTCCGAAGTTTGATAAGGCTTCAAAAAATCCGTATCCATCATCATTGGTTAATCCAAAGATGATAATACCACTTAGGAATAGGTTGATCACCACATAGGACACTAAGTGTGAGTAGAATCCTTTTATTTCTTTAATTCTTTTTTTTGCGCGTAAGTACTTTTGACTTTCAAAATATTCTTTTTCCATGATGTTATTTTTTATCCATAAATTCTTTGATCTTCCTGTCTTCCCAGTCTTTTCCGAAGCCGAGTTTATCAACTCCTAGAACTCCGAACCAGTGAAAGAACAGACCTAAGCCCCATCCCAAAATGGGAAACCAAAACCAGTGGTATCCTGGTGAGAATGTAAGATTCACAAATACAAACATGGGTACCAATACCGCGAATACAATAAAGTGAATGTAGAATCCTTTGATTTCTTGTACTTTCTTTTGCGCTTTTTCATAGCGTTGTTGCTCGTATAATTGATTGTCCATGATTTCCATTTATTGAATGAATTGTTTGATTTTTTCTCTTTCCCAGCTTCTTCCTAACCCAAATGCCTCAAAACCGTAAATTCCAAGCCAGTGCATTAGAATGCTAATGGTGATACCTCCTACCGCTAACCAGAAGAATTTAAATTCAGGTACATAGGTCAGGTTCACATATATAATTATCGGAATGGCCACAAGGCTTACAAACAAATGCGCGTAAAACCCTTTGATTTCCTTTACCTTCTTTTTGGCTTCCATATAGTAAATCTCATTCAGATACTTTTCTGGCAAGATTTCTTCCTCGTTCATGTAAGACTGCATCTTTTTGTTCTTCCAGTCCTCTCCCATTGAAATTTGGGAAATGAAAAATACATTGATGGCATGAATCACCAGGCCTACTGCCCATCCTCCAACTGCAAACCAAAACCAATGATAATCTGGAAAGGTGTATAAGTTCACAAAGACAATGAATGGCAAGATTAAAAAGGTTGAAACTAAGTGGGAATAAAACCCTTTGATTTCCTCAACCCTTTTTTGGGCTTTTACTATTCTATAATTGATTGATTGATCTTTCATTTTAAAATCTATTTCTTGATTCTCTGTCCATAATCTCTTTGATCTTTCGTTCTTCCCAATTACTTCCTAAAAACGGACTGTAATTGTAGGCTTCCAATCCATGGAAAAGAACTCCAATACCCCATCCCACTAAGGGAAACCAGAACCAATAAAATCCAGAGAAATAATTGACATTGATAAAGATTAATATGGGCATCATGATGCAATAGGTGGTTAAATTCTGATAAAATTCTTTGAGTTTTTCTACTCTTTCAGCAGCTCTAACATATTTGCTGTTTTCTAAATCGTCTTGATACATGATATTTTGCATTTTATAGAGCAGTGGCAATCGCACTGCGAATGTTTTTTTATTGTTTTCTATACTTACCCTTCTTTCGGTAATTAATCCGTAGCGATCTGCGATGTTCTGCAATCCTACTTTGGTACTTTTTCCTATGGCTTCCTTCGGATTGATATTGTTCTCAACTACCAAATAGCCATCTTCTTCATAAATATTGATGATTAAAGGTCTTGAGCTCGATACTACATTGTGTTTCACCGCATTTTCAAGAAGTAGTTGTAGCGATAAGGGCACAACTTTTAAATCTCCATTGCTCACACTAGCCGGAACTGAAAATTGAATGGCGTCTTCAAATCGCATTTGCAACAACTCCATATAAGTTTTCGCAAAATTCAATTCCTCGGTTAACGGTATCAAGTCCTTATTTCGCTGTTCCAAAACATAGCGATACACTTTCGATAATTTTGTGGTAAATCGCTCTGCGGCATTTGGATTCTCTCCTATCAAACTGGTTAATACATTCAGGCTATTGAACAAAAAATGCGGATCAATTTGACTTTTTAAGGATTGAAATTTCGCTGTTTCGGTTTTGGCAACTATTTGTTGTTGCGTTGATTCTTGTTTTACGGCTTTCTTCCATCCGATCATGAATCCCCTCGCATGTAAAAATGCTGAAACTCCAAAGGATAAAAAGATGTAAAAGAGATGGATGAATAGGAAATTACCTTTAAAAAATTGATCTGGATCATTGCCATTTACAATGATGAACGTAAAATAATTGATTCCGAGTACTACAGGTATGGTATACAATACCGTTGAAATAATCCCTGCCCAAACACGAATGTTTGTTTCTTCAGTCCAACTCCATTTTTCACTTAGTAGATCGTTGATTAATCCTTGTCCGAATCCTAATCCGAATGAATACAAGGCAGAGATGATGAACGTATATCCCATTCCTTTCAATGTGAAATTCTGATTGAATAGGACGAAAAAAGCGGTAAATATTAAGGTTATTTTGAAACTAACAATAAAACCACTTCTTAAATTCGCTCTTGAAAATGCTGCTACCATAATTCTGGATTAACCTGGATATCTTAAAATTTTATTTCTAAAGATACTTTTTTATCGGAAACCGTAAACTTCGCATCGTCATAATTAGGTGGCCCGAAACTCATCACATTGTTTGATGCCCCAAAACTTTCTAAAGGCATTCCGTTGGGCTCAAAATCCATTCTATTGTTCCCGTTTTTATCATGGTAACATAAGATGGCATATTCGCCAGCTGGAACATTCTCAAAAACAACGGTGCTTTTTCCGTCAACGATTTTAGCATCCTTGGCTTGGATGGGTTGCTTCATAAAGGTCTCTTTGTTATACAAGGCAAATCCTACCTTCCCTTCATCGCTTAAAACATTTACCACTGTAGCGGTAATTGTGGTCTTTTCTTGAGCTTTAACAGTTGTTAAAACAAAGAATAATACTGTTGTAAAAATTGTAACTAAAAACTTCATTTTTCTTTTTTTTGGATTAATGATGGTACAAAGATGCAGCACAACCATAGTTCTTGAAACTAAAGAATACCCAACTGTAATTTTTTCAGGCCGAACTGTAAAAAACCTATTTGAACTTTATTCGCACTGTCAATTTTAAGCCTTTATTCATGGAGTTTATTGCCAATTCTACATTCAGAATCATCATTTATTTCCAAATTCATAAAAAACACCGTAAAAGCTTTTCTTTTTGCTGCTGATTGAAAAAAATAAATATATTTGACCAGTAAAATGTTTACAATGTTGGTTTTATTAACAACTTTAACGCTTCTATCCATCCTTACTCTTAAGGGTCAAAGCACTTTACGCCGTATTTTCCCACGCCCGGTTCGGGTGTAATTCTATTTTTGGAATTAGGTGAGTCCAATTCCGTACAACCATAAATATCTTTTTAACTTAATTAATCGATCACAATGCAAATTGTCATTGCAAATAATTCACATGTTATCTACGCAGATGTCATCTGCCAAACCATAGAAGCCGCCGCTCAAGTGCGTGGTACTGGTATTGCCAAAAGAAAGCCTGAATACATCATTTCCAAAATAGAACAAGGAAATGCGGTTATTGCGCTGGAAGGTGAAAAATTCGCAGGGTTCTGTTACATCGAATCCTGGAGTCACGGGAAGTTTGTGGCTAATTCTGGGTTAATTGTCCACCCTGATTTTAGAAATCGTGGACTAGCAAAGAAAATCAAGAAAGCCATTTTCGATCATTCAAGAAAGAAATTCCCAGATGCCAAGATCTTTGGAATTACTACAGGGCTTGCCGTGATGAAATTGAATAGCGATTTGGGCTACAAACCTGTCACCTTCTCGGAGTTAACCACAGATGAATCGTTCTGGAATGGTTGTCAAACATGTAAAAATTATGATGTGTTGACCAGAACAGAACGAAAAATGTGTCTCTGTACTGGCATGTTGTATGACCCGAACGCTAAGAAAAATCCACCAAAGAAAATTAAGGAGACGGTATTCAAAAGACTTAAAAACATAAAACAAAACCTATTTCTAAAAAAGGATAAAAAATGAAAAAATTAGTATTGGCCTACAGTGGCGGACTCGACACTTCTTACTGTGCTGTTTCCTTATCAAAAGAATACGAAGTTCATGCCGTGAGTGTAAATACAGGAGGTTTCACAACCGATGAAATTAAAGATATTGAGACCAAGGCCTATCAAATGGGGGTTTCCAATTATGTAAATATTGATGCTATTTCGGGCTTCTATAACAAAGTCGTGAAGTATTTAATTTACGGGAATGTACTAAAGAATAACACCTACCCGCTATCTGTAAGTTCTGAACGAATTGTGCAGGCCATTGAAATCATCGAATATGCGAAAAGCATTGATGCTGAATTCATTGCTCATGGTAGTACTGGAGCAGGAAATGATCAGGTGAGATTTGACATGATTTTTCAAACCCTGGCTCCAGGGATCAATATTATTACGCCAATTAGAGATCAGCAATTAAGTAGAAAGGAAGAAATTGAATACTTAAAAGCAAACGGAGTAGATCTTAGCTGGGAAAAGGCCAAATATTCGGTGAATAAAGGCCTCTGGGGCACCAGCGTTGGTGGGGCTGAAACCTTAACTTCGCATCAATCGCTTCCAGAAGAGGCCTACCCATCACAACTGGTTGAAAAGAACCCTCTGCAAGTAAAACTTTCCTTTCAAAAAGGTGAAATTACTGCTGTAAACGGAGTTGAAAACAAGCCCGAAAAGAATATTGAATTGCTCAACGACATTGCTTCAAAATATGCCATTGGAAGAGATATTCATGTTGGTGATACCATTGTGGGCATCAAAGGAAGAGTTGGATTTGAGGCTGCCGCCGCACTCATCATTGTAAAAGCACATCATTTATTGGAAAAACACACATTGACAAAATGGCAATTGCAACACAAAGATTACTTGGCTAGTTTCTACGGAATGCATCTGCATGAAGGATTGTATTTAGATCCAGTGATGAGGGATATAGAAGCATTTCTGGAAAGTTCCCAAGAAAATGTAACTGGTAATGTTTTTGTTACCCTAAAGCCTTATCATTTTGCTTTAGACGGAATCGAATCCAAACATGATCTCATGGCCTCAAAATTTGGTTCTTATGGAGAAGAAAATAAGGGGTGGACAGCCGATGAAGCTAAAGGGTTCATCAAAATTCTTTCCAATCAAAACAAGATTTATAACCAAATAAACTCATAATCATGATCAAAGCCGGAATTGTTGGTGGTGCGGGATATACCGCTGGAGAATTGATTCGATTGTTGATTCACCATCCAAAGGTGAAAATCGATTTTATCTTCAGTACTTCCAATGCAGGAAACAAAGTTTCTCAAGTACATCAAGATTTATATGGGTCCACCGAACTGACTTTTACCAATCAGGTAAATCCCAATATTGATGTTTTGTTCTTGTGCTTGGGTCACGGTAATTCGACCTCTTTTTTACAGAAGAATGAGTTCAACAAATCGACCAAGATTATTGATTTGAGCAACGACTTTAGACTTAATGAGAACCAAGAATTTGGGGATTTGCATTTCGTATATGGATTACCAGAAATGAATAAGTCAACCATAAAAAATGCTCAGGCAATTGCGAATCCTGGTTGTTTTGCAACAGCGATTCAATTAGCACTATTGCCCTTAGCAGCCGAAGAATTGATTCAGGGAGACATTCATATCAACGCAGTCACAGGAGCTACAGGAGCAGGAACATCGCTTTCTGCAACCACTCATTTTACTTGGAGGGATAATAACTTTTCCCACTATAAAACGTTTGTTCATCAACATTTAGGAGAAATAAATCAAACGATCAAATCGCTTCAGAAAAGCTTTGAACAGGAAGTTTATTTCATTCCCAACCGAGGAAACTTCTCTCGTGGAATCTTCGCAACAGTTTACACTGATTTTGACGGAACTATTGAGGAAGCCTATGAGTTGTATGAGTCGTTTTATAAAGAGGCAAAATTCACCCATTTGTCTCCCAATGAAATTCATTTAAAACAAGTAGTCAATACCAACAAGTGTTTGATTCATCTGATGAAACACAAGAACAAACTTTTGGTTACGAGTGCCATCGATAATTTATTAAAAGGAGCCTCTGGCCAGGCCATCCACAATATGAACTTGCAGTTTGGCTTTGAAGAAGATCTAGCCTTGAATTTAAAAGCCAACTACTTTTAGTCGACCATCATGAAAATAGCAATTATTGGAGCAGGAAATCTAGGAAAATCAATCGCCAAAGGATTGATTGAAAAACATGCAATCGATAGTTTGTACCTCACCAAGAGAAATTTAAGTTCCCTCTCGGATTTGGAATCAGCAAAAAATGTAGTGCTCACCACAAAGAATTCAGATGCCGTCCAAAATGTAGACATTATATTTCTTGCGGTTCAACCCAGGCACTTAGAAGGAATTTTAAAAGAAATTCAATCAGATTTAAAAGAAAACCATCTCATTATTTCAACAATTACAGGTTATAGTATACCGAAAATGGAATCTGTATTGGGTAGTGATAAAATGATAGTCCGTGCGATGCCTAATACCGCCATCGCTGTTGGGAAATCCATGACTTGTATTTGCTCGAATGAAAAAGGAAAATCAAAGATTGAAACTGCCAAAAGTATTTTTAATAGCGTCGGAACAACCATAGAGATTCCGGAATCTCAAATGCAAGCTGCTACCGTAGTTTGCGCAAGCGGAATCGCTTTTTGGATGCGTTTAATTCGGGCCACTACTCAAGCAGCCATTCAATTAGGTTTCGATGCAAAAGAAGCCCAAGAGCTCGCAATGTACACCTCAGAAGGCGCTGCTAGTCTTTTGATTACCAATGGGAATCATCCAGAGCAAGAAATTGATAAAGTAACCACTCCAAAAGGTTGTACCATTGAAGGATTGAATGAAATGGAACACAAAGGAATGAGTTCATCCTTAATACAAGGTATGGTAGCCTCTTTCCAAAAAATCAACAATATAAAAAAGGAACAAATATGAGTTTGTTTGATGTATACCCACTGTTTGATGTGACCCCAACGAAAGCAAAGGATGTTTTTGTTTACGATGCCAACGAAACTGAATATTTGGATTTATACGGTGGACATGCAGTGATTTCTATAGGTCATTCACACCCTGAATATGTTAAGAACATTTCTGAGCAACTGTCCAAAATCGGATTTTATAGCAATTCCATTCAGAATCCGCTGCAACAATCCTTAGCGACCAAATTATCTGAATTATCAGGTTGTAAGGATTATCAGTTGTTTCTATGTAATTCTGGTGCGGAAGCCAACGAAAATGCGTTAAAACTGGCGTCTTTTCACACCAAAAAACACAAAGTCATTGCTTTTACCAATAGCTTTCATGGACGAACTTCGGCGGCGGTAGTTGCGACCGATAATAAAAAAATAGTGGCACCCATTAACGCACAACAAGAGGTAGACTTCTTTGAATTGGGAGATTTAAAAGCCGTTGAAGCATCTCTGGCTAATAATGATGTTTGCGCAGTCATTGTAGAATTTATTCAAGGAGTAGGCGGACTCGGAGAAAGTAATGCTACCTTTTATGAAGAACTTGACAAACTTTGCAAAAAATACAAGACTTGTCTGATTGCAGATGAAGTGCAATCGGGATTTGGTAGAACCGGAGATTTTTTCGCTTTTCAAAAATACAAAGTACAGCCAGATATCATTTCCATGGCCAAAGGAATGGGGAATGGCTTCCCTGTTGGAGGTATTTTAATTCACTCGAACATCGAGGCTAGTTATGGTTTACTGGGTACCACATTTGGTGGTAATCATTTGGCCTGTGTGGCTAGCTTGTCAGTTTTAAATGCATTGGAACGAGAAGATTTAATGAACAATGCTAAAGAGTTATCAAACTACTTCAAACAAAAGATAAATTCCATTTCTGTGCCTGTGACCATCAAAGGACGTGGTTTGATGTTGGGCCTGGAATTCGAATTTCCTATTGCAGAATTGCGTAAAAAGTTGATTTATGAACATCAGATATTTACGGGCAGTTCCAAGAATCCTAATTTAATTCGAATCTTGCCGCCATTGACCATCAAAAAAGAACATCTAGATCAATTTTTCAACGCTTTAAATGACGCATTATCATGAAGCATTTTAGTTCTATTTCACAAATCGATGATTTAAATCTTTGGATCAATCAAGCACTGGAGATCAAAAAGAATCCACTTCAAGATGCCGATTTGGGTCGCAACAAAACCATTGGATTGCTATTCTTTAACTCGAGTTTGAGAACACGATTAAGTACCCAAAAGGCGGCAACCAATCTCGGAATGCATTCCATCGTATTGAATGTCTCCAAAGAAGCTTGGGCCATTGAGTTTGAAGATGGCACCATCATGAATGGTTCCACTGCTGAACATATCAAAGAAGCAGCAGCTGTACTATCTCAATATTGCGATGTCATTGGTCTTAGAGCATTTCCACAGCTAGTAGATCGGGTAAAAGACGAAAGCGAACATATTTTAAAAGCGTTTATCAAATATGCCTCTGTGCCCATTATTAATATGGAAAGCTCAACCGAACATCCCTTGCAAGCGCTTACAGATGCCATCACTATAAGTGAATTTAAAACAAAAAAAAGGCCCAAAGTGGTGCTCTCTTGGTGCCCACACACCAAGGTCCTACCCCATGCCGTTGCCAATAGTTTTGTGATGACCATGCAAAAAATGGATGTAGATTTTGTCATTGCCAATCCGAAGGGCTACAATCTTAATCCGGCTATCACAAAAGACATTAAAATTGAACATGATCAAGAGGTTGCCATTCAGCATGCCGACTTTATTTATGCTAAAAACTGGTCTTCCTATGAACATTATGGAAGGATTCGAAAAGTGAAGAGTAATTGGATGATAACCCAAGAAAAGATGAAAGATGCCAAGTTCATGCATTGTTTACCTGTAAGAAGAAACGTGGTAGTTGAAGACTCGGTTTTGGACGGACCAAATTCCATTGTAATTGAACAATCTAACAACCGAACCTTTGCCGCACAGTTGGTACTTAAAAAATTATTGCAACATGGATAAGAGCTCTTTGTCAATCGTAAAGATTGGGGGAAACATCATTGAAAATAAAGCGGAGCTGAAAGCTTTTTTGGAGTTGTTTGTTCAAATTCCAGGAAAAAAAATATTGGTGCATGGTGGCGGAAAAGAAGCAACCGCCATGGCCACCAAACTTGGCATTTCTTCCAAAATGGTGGATGGTAGAAGAATCACAGATTCGGATTCATTGAAAGTAATTACCATGGTCTACGCAGGATTATTGAACAAGAACATCACCGCCTCTCTCCAAAGTCTAGAATGCAATGCCATCGGAATTTCAGGTGCTGATGGAAATTCAATCACAAGTATCAAACGACCCGTTAAAACAATTGATTACGGATGGGTTGGCGATGTAACTTCGGTGCATAACAGCAACATTCAAAAATTATTGGAATCTGATTTTACGCCTGTTTTTTGTGCTATTACTCATGACGGCCATGGGCAACTTCTGAATACCAACGCGGATACGATTGCAGCGGAACTAGGAAAAAGTTTAAGCGATCTGTATGATGTCAATATCTTTTATTGCTTCGAATTGCCCGGTGTTTTAAGGGATATATCAGATTCAAATTCTGTGATTACCCAGTTGAATTCAGAGTCGTACGAAGAGTTACGTAAACAAAATGTGATTTCTGATGGGATGCTTCCTAAACTCACCAACTGTTTTGATGCTTTGAAACACGGAGTTCAAAAAGTTTATATCGGAAATCAATCGATGTTTCGCCAAAATGAAACTAACTTTACCACAATTAGTTTGTAATGAAAGTAGAAGTACTACAAAAAGAGGCCATTCAATTGCTTAAAGAGTTGATTGAAACACCTTCATTTTCCTCGGAAGAGGATGAAACCGCCGCATTAATCGAAAATTGGTTCACGCAGCACGACATTCCCTTTCAAAGAACAAAAAATAATGTTTGGGCAGTAAGCCAGAATTACGATCCAGAAAAACCAACCTTGTTGTTAAACTCTCATCATGATACGGTAAAGCCTAACGCTGGTTATACCAATGATCCTTTCAGAGCCATTGAAGATAATGGAAAGTTATACGGATTGGGTAGCAATGATGCCGGAGGATGTTTGGTTTCTCTTTTAGCGACTTTTACCTATTTCTATCAAAAGGAAAATTTACGATACAATTTGGTCATTGTGGCCTCTGCAGAAGAAGAAAGTAGCGGTCCCAACGGATTGAACAGCATGCTTTCCATCATTCCCAAAATTGATGTGGCCATTGTAGGTGAACCTACACAGATGCAATTGGCCGTTGCCGAAAAAGGTCTTGTAGTCTTTGACGCGGTGGTAAAAGGAACCCCATCACACGCGGCACATCCCAATAATGATAACGCCATTTACAATACGATTGAAGTGTTGGATTGGTTTAAAAAATATCGATTTAAAAAATCGTCTGATGTTCTGGGAGATGTGAAGATGACCGTAACACAAATCAGCGCTGGAAATCAACACAATGTGGTTCCAGCATCAGTAAACTTAGTAGTAGATGTTCGTGTGAACGATGCATACTCCAATCAGGAAATTGCAACGATTCTACAAAATGAATCGCCTTGTACGGAAATTACACCAAGAAGTCTCCGACTAAACTCCTCCTCTATTTCCATTGATCACGCGCTGGTTCAAGCGGGTATTTCCTTAGGAAGAGAGACTTATGGTTCGCCAACACTATCCGATCAAGCCGCATTGAGCTGTGAATCTTTAAAACTTGGACCAGGAGATAGTACCAGATCTCATACCGCTAATGAATTCATATACATCGATGAAATCAAAGAAGGTATTGAGTTATATATCAATATATTAGAAAAAGTAATCGTCTAAAATAGCCATTATGAAACTTTGGGATAAAGGACTTAAAATAGATCGAATCATTGAAAATTTTACTGTTGGAAATGATAGAGAAATTGATACGTACATTGCAAAATATGATGTACAGGCTTCACTTGCTCATGCCGAAATGCTTTGCAGCTGTGGCTATTTGACAAAGCCTGAGTTTGAACAACTAAAAAAAGGACTTCAAACCTTACAAACTCAAATAGAAAATGATACTTTTCAAATAGAAAAAAGCTTTGAAGACGTTCATTCCAAAATTGAGTTTGAACTGACCAAGGTTTATGGGGAAGTAGGAAAAAAAATACATACAGCAAGATCTCGAAATGATCAAGTTTTGGTAGCGCTGCACTTGTATTATAAAGATAGTATTCTTGAAATCAAGAGATTGTTGAAGCAGCTATTTGATAGTTTAATCAAGTTGGCGGACAATCATCAAGGGAAATTACTACCTGGATATACCCATTTGCAAGTAGCCATGCCGTCCTCTTTCGGAATGTGGTTCTCCTCTTATGCCGAATTGCTCATTGATGATATGGTTGTCTTGAATTCGGCGCTAAAGGTAGTAGATCAAAATCCATTAGGATCCGCAGCTGGCTATGGAAGTTCCTTTAAGATTGATCGAGAAGAAACTACCAAACTACTGAATTTCAATACCTTGAAATACAATTCGGTAGCAGCACAATTAAGTAGGGGTAAAAGTGCACGAACCATTGCAAATGCCTTAGGTTCAGTTGGATTTACACTTTCGAAATTCGCAATGGATGTGTGTTTGTACATCAGTCAGAACTTTGGTTTCATCACCTTTCCAAATGAATTGACCACTGGGAGCAGCATTATGCCCCATAAAAAAAATCCGGATGTATTCGAGCTGCTAAGAGCAAGTTCTAATAAAGTTCAGGCACTTTCCTCAGAGATTCAAATGATTACCAACAACCTTCCTTCAGGCTATCATCGCGACTTTCAACTATTGAAAGAACCGATGATTAACGGAATTGAAAAGACTAAAGAAATCCTTTCAATTTTTGATTATGCTATCCAGCAAATCATCATACAACCCATTGATTTTAAAGACGATAAATACAAATATTTATCATCTGTAGATAGTGTCAACGCGTTGGTTCAAGAAGGAAAATCATTCCGAGAGGCGTACCAAATTGTTGGAAAAGAAATTGAAGAAGGGACCTATGCTTTCTCAGATAGTGCTACACACACGCATGAGGGAAGCATTCACAATTTATCTTTAGATAAAATTATCGCTAAAATGGAAGATTTGGGGTCTTTATAGGATCGCTAAGTCCCCTTTACCCTCTCGAACAACTTCTGGTTCATCTGAAGACAAATCGATGATGGTAGAGGCTGTATTATCGCCATAACCTCCGTCAATCACAACATCTACCAAATGACCCCATTTTTCATAAATGAGTTCGGGATCAGTGGTGTATTCCAATACATCATCGTCATCGCGAATGGAAGTAGAAACAATGGGATTTCCAAGAGCACTTATCAAGCTGCGTATGATGTTGTTATCAGGAATACGAATACCTACCGTTTTTCTTTTCTTAAACGGCTTTGGTAAGTTTCGGCTTCCAGGTAAGATAAAAGTATAAGGTCCTGGAAGTGCCCTTTTCAAGATTTTAAAGGTGCTTGTATTCATTTGTTGAACGTAATCTGATAAATGACTCATATCGTCACAAATGAACGAAAAATTGGCCTTTTCTAACTTGACTTGCTTGATTTGAGCCAATCGTTCCAATGCTTTGTGGTTGGTGATATCGCAACCCAAACCATACACGGTATCGGTGGGATAGATTACGAGTCCGCCTCGCTTCAAAATTGCAACGATTTTCTCTAATTCCCGTTCATTCGGATTCTCTTCGTAAAGCTTTATCAATTCGGCCATGATTAAAAATACAAAAACTCAGCTTTCTATGAAAGCCGAGTTCGTTAATAGGGAAGATTTTTTATGTTTAGGATTTATCTACCAAACGGAATCCTTCTCCATGTATGTTTAAAATCTCCACGTTAGCATCTGCCTTCAGATACTTACGTAGCTTGGCAATATATACGTCCATACTTCTTGACGTGAAGTAATTGTCATCTCTCCAGATCTTGGTTAGTGCCAATTCTCGAGGCATTAAATCATTCTTGTGGATGGCGAGCATTCGTAATAATTTGCTTTCTTTTGGAGAAAGTTTCACAGGCTCTGCATCCTTACCTACTGAAAGATGACGCAATTTTGAATTGAAAAAGAAAGAACCGATTTCAAATTCAAATTGTTCTGATTCAGCAGACGTATCGCTTTCTTTTCTTTGAAGAATTGCTCTAATTTTATGCAATAATACTTCTGAATCAAATGGTTTATTTAAGTAATCATCTGCTCCAACAGCATACCCCTTTAATACATCTTCTTTTAACGTTTTGGCAGTTAGAAAAATGATTGGAATGTCTTTGTTAGTGCTTCGAATGTCCTGAGCCAAAGAGAATCCGTCTTTTCGAGGCATCATAACATCTAAAATGCACAGGTCATAATCGCTGTTTTTAAACATGATTAACCCTTCTATGCCGTCTTTTGCTAGCGTAACATTGTACTCATTTAAAGCCAAATAATCTTTTAAGACCGTTCCAAAATTTGGATCGTCCTCTACCAATAATATTTTTTTACTTCCCATTGTTATATTAATTTAAATTTTAATTCGATTTATATTAGGGGTAGCTTCACAGTGAAAATACTACCCTTCCCTTTTTCACTCTCAACAAAAACAGTACCATGATGTTTTTCTACGATTTCTTTTACATAAGCAAGACCCAAACCATGGCCTTTTACATCGTGAATATTTCCTTTTTGCTCTCGGTAAAACTTATCAAAGATTAGTTTTTGAACCGCTTTACTCATTCCGATCCCTTGATCTTTCACTTTAAAAATGAAAAACTTGTTAGTACTATCTGTATAAACATCAATCACAGGTTTCTCTGTTGAATATTTTAAAGCGTTTTCAAGCATGTTGACTACGACATTGGTCAAATGGAAGCGGTTACCGTTTATCTCTGAGGTCAAGGCTTCAAAATGCGTGGTTATTTTACCGTCCTTATCGGTCAATAATAAATTCACATGATTGATGGCATCACCTATAATGTCGTTCATATCCACGGCTTCCTTACTAATTTCCAATTGATTTTTTTCAAGCTTGGAAATTCGCAATACACTTTCTACCTGACCATGCATTCGCTTGTTTTCATCGCGAATCATTGATACATAACGCAACACCTTTTCTTTGTCATCAATGATTCTCGGATTTCGTATGGAGTCCAAGGCCAAATTGATGGTTGCAATCGGAGTTTTAAACTCATGTGTCATGTTATTGATGAAATCGGTCTTAATTTCTGAGATTTTCTTTTGCTTGATCAATTGATACAATGAACTTGAAAAAGCAATAATGATCACAAATATGAAAAACAACGATAGCAGCAGAATGTATGAGATTCCTGATAAAATATGTTCATCCTTGTTTGGAAAGGTCAAATACAAGATATAATCTACCTCATCATTCAAATCGTAAAACAAAGGATATTTAAAACTATTCTTTGTGTTGATGGTGTAGTAACCTGATTTTAGCTTGGTGGCCAATCCGTCTTTACTATACACTCCATATTTGAAATCCAGATTCACCCCTCTTTTTGCCAATTCCTCTTGAATGGTTGCATTGAGTTCCCTATTGCTTACCCGTTTGTGAATGGGCTGCAATCGATAATAATCTTCAAAGTAATCCTGAAATTGACTTTGTTCAAGATTCGTCAAACGTTTGGTAAAAGAGAACTTTTTTTCTTCAGTGGACTTGAACAAATTGTCTGGTCCTTTGATCAATCTCGATTGAAAGAAATCTTTTTTCCCAGTAACACGTTTGAAAATAACCGTTTCATTGTCTAAAAAGTCGCGAGGAAGCTCAAAATTCTCTTCGAGAATGGTGGCCCCGTAGGTAATTTTTTGTCGGTTGGTAGTATCGATTTCTTGAAAAAGAAAATTCTTAATTTGAGCACTAGAGGCCAACACTTTGTTCTCTATAATATTCTCAATCTTTTTGGTAAAAAGCTCGCGTTCCTTTTGATTGATTTTCTCCGAAACGCTACCCAAGGAGATTTGAACATCATTCTGAAATTGTTGCTTTTTACTCTCAATGGCATTGTTAATCCAATAGAGCTGAACAGCAATAATTCCGATGAGGGAAATACTCATCAAAGCAACGATAAGAACAAATACTTTTTTGCTCATATATCAAAATTAAGTTATTCGAAAAAACAGGCTATTTATTTAACTTTGATTAACAAAAATCAAAATAAATTTAAGGAGAATTTAACTAAATCGATGAGAATAATTAAACTTTTTAAGGTTTTTCTGTTAAAATATTGTGGATTTTATTGATTTTAACAATTGTGTCCTTAAAATCAATATTGGAAATTAGGTAGTGTGATTGCAATTTTTTTCGTTCTTCTGACCATTGTTTATGAATGCGTTCCAACACCTGTTTTTCAGAAGCACCATCGCGTTGAACCACTCGTTGGATACGAACCTTTTCTGGCGCCGAAACCAGAATAACAACATCAAAAAGTTCAGCTGATCCTGTTTCAAACACCAAGGCACTTTCATACAAAACCAACTTGTCTTTGTGTTGTGAAACAAACACCCTCAAATCCTTAAAAACCTCAGGATGTACAATGCTATTAATTTGAGCCAATTTCTTAGGGTCATTAAAAACGAGGTCCGCTAGAAATTGTCGGTTCAAATGACCATCTGAAAAACTTTGGGGTCCAAATGCATTGATTAATTTTTCGCGTACCACTGGAGAAGTGGTCATAATCCTTTTTGCTTCAACATCCGCAATATAAGTAGCTACATTTGCAAATTTTTGGAACTCCTTAACGACACTTGATTTTCCTGAACCTATCCCTCCTGTGATTGCAACAACCATGTTATTTTTGAATTAAGAAATCGATAGTCTGAGGAACAATTTTAACACTTTTCACTGTCTTTGGTTTCTTGCTAATCCTCGGAATAAGGTAGGTGAGATTTTTAGATTTTGAATAATCGTAATCGCATTCCACTTTAAAGGATAAAGGCATAATTTGGTTAAAATCAGATAGACCAATCACAAATACTACAGAAACCTCCGCACTAAGAGTGGTGATTTTAACGTCTTTAGGAACATTAATCACTTCAAAAGGTACTTTTACCGATCCCTCAGTGAACTTATCTACCTTACCTTCAATGACCACCTTTTCTTGACTCAATTTAAGTCCTTTCGGATTTTGAATTAACAACTCAACCTCCTGCCTAAAATTGGCTTTCACATCACTTAAAATCAAGGGCTTGTGATCTAAGAACTGCATGGTATCCAATTGTTTTTTTGACCCAGAAACTAAGATGGAATCTGGATTGACGGTTACTTCATCTGTAAGCCCATAACCCACATGATAGTTCACTTTGACATTGGGCCTGACCGCAATCTTTTTGGATGCCAATACATCTAGGTTTAAAAAAATAGAATCCGTGCGTATGCTTTGGATGAATACATCGGAAAGTAATTGCTCTTGTAATAAGGGTTGCTGTTTTGATACCAATAAATAAAACCTTCCTTTGCTATCTTGCTGCATAAGTGAAGCATCCAGTTCTAAAATGCTATTTTGAATGCGTGTTCTCAAAATCTTGAAACCATTGGCATTGACACTCATGGTGAGAGAGTTATTATTGTCACCAAGCATGAGTCTGTTCTGAGGCACATTGATATACCGTACTCCGAAAGTCAGCGAAGCGCGGTATTCTTTCGACAGGGTAATCAACAACCATATGAGGGTCGATAGTCCTAAAAAAAGAAACAATTGTTTTGGTATTTTTTTTCCTGCCACAGGGCTTTTCAATCTTTACTAGTAAGGTATAAATATAAAAAAAGAGCTTTTATAAAAAGCTCTTTCAATCTATGTTCTTGAGAATTACTTCTTTTTGGGAGTTTCTTGATACTTCTTGCTTAGTTCAAGAGAAATGGCCGCTTTTTCAAACTTCATTTTTCCGGCTCCGGTTTCAATCATTACCGTATTGTCGTTGGTATTGATGTCCACAATTTTACCGTGGATACCGCTGGTAGTAATGATTCTCGTTCCCTTTTTTAATTCAGATTGAAATTTCTTCTCCTTCTTTTGACGATTCATCTGCGGACGAATCATGAAAAAGTAAATAATGGCAATCATTGCCAAAGGAAGAATAAATGCATTCAATCCTCCGCCATCAGTTTGTAATATCAATAATGATGTCATGTTAGCTTTGTTTAGGAATTACAGAACCTTTTAATGTAAGGATTTCTCGACCTGATTCTGTATTGGTTGTTAAGGTGATTGTTTTACTCTGTCTGTTTGGCTTCCCTGAGGTATTGAATTCAACGTTAATATCTGCAGTATCACCTGGTTTGATTGGAGTTCTTGGCCAAGTCGGAACAGTACATCCACAAGATGGTTGCGCATTGATGATGATTAAATCAGTTTCACCGGCATTGGTTACTTTAAAAGTAGTTTTTACCACGTCTCCTTCATTAACGGTTCCAAAATCGTACTCTTTTTTATCAAAGCTAATCAAAGCAGCTCCTTTTTTCGATTCAAGATCGCGTTCTTTCGCTTTTGCTACGTTCTCCTTGTTCACTTTTGCTTTGGCACTGGATCCATCACAGGCGATGAATACAAGCGTCAATGAAAAGATCAATAAAATATTACCTAGTTTCATTTTGATTAAATTTTACACAAAAATAGGAATTTCTAGGTCCATTACAAGGTCTTATAATAAACCTCTTCCTATCTTTTGTATTTGATTATTTTTCTTAAAATTCTTCGCCAACTTATCCAATACTCCGTTTAAGAAGTAACTACTCTTATCTGTAGAATAATCCTTGGCAATTTCGATATACTCATTAATGGTAACCTTGGTAGGAATTGATGGGAAATGAAGGAACTCTGTAATCGCCATTTTGATCAAAATCATGTCGATGTCCGCAATTCGATCTGAATCCCAATTCGGGGTTACTTTGGCAATATCATTTTCATAATCAGTATGCTTGAGGATTGTTTTGGTAAACAACTCTTTCACAAAGTTCTCATCGTCCTCATCCTTATACAGTCGACCTAAAGCAAAATCTTTTTTATAATTCATTTTACCTAGGCTTTTGACGATCCAAGTATTCACAAAAGGTATGTCGTCAACCCAAGTAATCATTTTGTCTTCATAATACTCCGCAAGCTTTTCATTTGGAGCAATAAATGATTTGAAAAACTGAATGGTGAATTCCTTTTCATCCTCAAATCGAACGTTCTCAGCTTTCAAATAGGATTGATACATATCGCTCTTTACCAGCTCATCATAGATGATTTTCACGTATTCATCATCAAAGTCCCAGTTTTCTAGCTTGTATTTTTTGGTGAACTCCTTCAAGGCTTCGCTCTTCCTGATTTTATGGATACAGGTATTGTCTACAAAACGGGTATTTGGTGCCAAATCTTCAGAGGTAGCCAGAATCTTTTTCTTGGCCAAGGCAATTTTCTTTTCTGCCTGTTTCTGAATTTCAGCAATAAGGTTTAGGTTTAGGACATATAAGTCGAACAGTTTCTGAATACTGAACTTTAAAAACTTTTCCTCTTTGACAATATCTTCATTTTTGGATTGAAGCATTGCATAAAGGGATTGCATTACTTTGATACGAATATGTCTTCTATTGATCATATGGAAGTAGAACTTTAATGATAGCCAAAGGCGATGCAAAAATAGATTAAATTTGAATTCTACTATGCTTTTTTCGGGTTTTTTCGCCATCCTTTGTAGAACCATAGGTAACACTTATTGCATTACAATTTATAATTACCGTTTCTACTACTTTAACATTCATTATTCTTTTATCTTCGTGGCCAGTAAACAACGACAGTGCAGATCCTGCACTAGTCAAAGACTTAGAAAGCGGTGAAAGCCTTACAATACCTCAATAAATATTTCAAAAAATACAAATGGAGAATCCTCTTAGGTCTTTTCATTACGGTATTGTCTAAATTTTTGGCTTTAAAAATTCCTCAGATAATTCGGGATTCCTTGAATGTGGTTGATGATTATCAAAAGGAAGTCATTACAGATGTTGCCGAGGTGAAATCGGCCTTATTAATCAATGTACTCATTATTGTTGGTGTGGCCTTAATTGCTGGTTTTTTCACCTTTCTCATGCGTCAAACCATTATTGTGACTTCTCGATTGATTGAGTTTGACTTGAAAAATGAAATTTACCAACAATACCAGCGTCTTTCCTTAAACTTTTACAAAAAGAACCGAACTGGGGATTTGATGAATCGCATTAGCGAAGATGTTTCAAAAGTGCGAATGTACGTGGGACCATCCATCATGTACACCATGAACATGCTAGTGTTGTTTGCGGTTGGATTCACCCAAATGATCACGGTAGATCCTACATTGACCTTATACACGCTAATTCCATTCCCACTCCTATCGGTATCGATTTTCATTTTAAGTCGAACCATCAATAAGCGTAGTGCCATCGTTCAGCAATATCTTTCCAAACTAACAACCTTTAATCAAGAGACTTTTTCGGGAATTAACGTGGTAAAATCATACGGAATAGAAACGGCTGTGCTAGGGGATTTTGATCTGGTGGTAGATCAGAGCAAGGAAAAGAACATTTCCTTACATAAGGCCAACGCACTTTTCTTCCCATTAATGATTTTATTAATCGGTATCTCAAATATCATCGTAATTTATGTGGGAGGTAACCAATACATAAATGGTGAAATACAGATTGGTACAGTGGTAGAATTTACGCTTTATGTGAATATGCTGACTTGGCCCGTGGCTGTTGTTGGTTGGGTAACCTCGATGGTTCAGCAAGCAGAAGCTTCTCAAAGTCGGATTAATGAGTTCTTAGGTCAAGAACCTGAGATTACCAACAATTCGGATAAAAAGGAAGATATACAAGGGAAAATTACCTTTTCAAATGTTAGTTTCACCTATGACGATACCAATATCACGGCCTTAAAAGGAGTGAATTTCGAAATTCAACCAGGAGAAACGCTTGCCATTTTAGGGAAAACCGGTGCTGGTAAATCAACCATATCTGAATTGATTAGCCGAATGTATGATGTAACCGAAGGGAAAGTATTGATTGACGACCAACCTATTGATAGCTTGAATTTAAATGAGTTACGCAATGAAATTGGCTATGTACCCCAAGATCCATTCTTGTTTTCAGACAGCATTGAAAACAATATCAAATTCGGTAAAAAGGATGCTTCTAAAGATGAAATCATTGAAGCGGCAAAAAATGCGGTAGTGCATAATAACATCGTCGAATTCACCAATCAATATGAAACGATTTTGGGTGAACGCGGAGTCACTTTATCCGGAGGGCAAAAACAGCGTGTTTCGATTGCAAGAGCGATTATTAAAAACCCGAAAATTTTAATTTTTGACGATTGTCTGTCGGCCGTAGATACCGAAACTGAAGAGAAAATTTTAACCAATTTGGAAAATGTCTCTAAAGATAAAACCACAATAATTATTAGTCACAGAGTTTCTTCTGCCAAGAATGCAGACAAGATAATTGTTTTAGATTCTGGCGAAATAATTCAACAAGGAACCCACGAAACCCTAGTAAACACAAAGGGATACTACCAGGAACTTTACGAACAACAACTTTTAGAAAAAGAAATTTAATCTTTCATATTGCTACGTAAATATTTTTTTTAGATTTGTTTCTAAATCAATCAAAGATCATTTACTTTTTAAACTATGGCAGAGAGAGCAGAACAGGAAGAAATTTTTTCACAAGTCCTAAGAGCTGGAAGAAGAACTTACTTTTTTGACGTTAGAGCCACCAAGGCAGGGGATTATTATTTAACGGTAACTGAGAGTAAAAAATTTACCCATGACGATGGTTCTTATCACTATCAAAAGCACAAAATTTACCTTTATAAGGAGGACTTTTCCGACTTCACCGAAATGTTAACCAAAGCAACCAATTACATTATCGATGAAAAAGGTGAAGAGGTGATTAGTGAACGTCATCAAAAAGACTATAAAAAAGAAGAAGAAGTAGCAGAGTCAAAATCGACTGATAGCTTCACGGACGTCTCATTTGACGATATTTAAACGCAGAATTTTAATTCAGATTCAATTATACAATGAAAAGCTGTATGCCTTTGGCGTGCAGTTTTTTTTATAAAACACTTTTTATTGTAAGTGTCTTATTTACAGTCTCCTCCCATTCTTTTTGGGCATCACTGTCTGCCGTAATTCCTCCTCCCACATAGATACACACTTGTTCATCTACGAATTCCATACATCTCAAATTCACGAACAAATGTGAATCTCGACGCGAACCCTCTATCCCGTCATAATTTAATTCACCAAGGTATCCCGTATAGAACTTACGGTTATATCCTTCTTTGTTCTTCAAAAAGGTCTGAGCATCATTTTTGGGCAAGCCGCAAACTGCTGGGGTAGGATGCAATTCTGAAACGATGTCTTTTAAGGGTGATTGGGATTTGAGATCGCCTTCAATACGGGTTTTCAGATGTAAAAGGTTTCCTGCTTTAACGGTATGCGTTGCCCCTACTTCTAGTTCATCAACCTTGTTTCGAACTGCTTCAACGATATAATCGGTAACCATTTGCTGTTCTTCAATTTCCTTTGCGCCCCATTTCACCTCCTGCCCTTCCAAATGCTTTTGAGTGCCCGCCAAAGCTATGGTGATCAACCTACCAGAGGTTACTTTACACAATGTTTCAGGAGATGCTCCCATCCATAACCCTACTGAAGGATGGTACCAGCAATAAACCAAGGCATTTTGGTACTTTGATAGCAATTTTTGAAAAACCTCTTCAGCTTTAAAGTTTGATGAAGGCATCACCTCTTTCCTACTAACCACAATCTTTTGAAGGTTGCTTGATTCAATTTCTTCAATGGCCTTTTCAACCAATTGAATGTGTTTCTTTTTTCCTACCTCATTACTACCAATTTTGGAAGTTGTGATTGATTCATGAAGCGCCAATTCTTCCACCATGACCTCCGACTCATTTATTGGAAATAAAATAGTTTCGGACTCATCGTCATAAGGAGCAAAAACAAAACCATGTTCGTCCATAGAGCGACAAAACCGCAACTCAGTGCTTTCCAAAAACATTCCGACCACCCTGTTCGAATTATGTTTTCTGTAGGCCACGAAAGGCTTTTGTTGATTCAACTGTTTTTTTATGCTACTAAAAATCTTCACCTGCTAATTGCTAGTTTGTTTATTAGAGGAAGTGAAAGAGAACTTTCAAAGCCTTCTAATCCTTGTCTAAAATGATATTGGTGAGCTTACAAATCGAAATCAATTTGCCAGATTCGTCCACAATTTTAACCTCCCAGAGGTGGGTGGTTTTTCCTTGATGTACAGGTTTGGCTGTTGCATAAACTGTTCCTTCTTTTTTACTCCTCAAATGATTGATGGTAAGCTCAATCCCCTTAACAACTTTGCTTCTATTGTCAACAAAAAGAGCGGAGGCACAACTACCTACTGTTTCAGCCAAAGCTGCCGTAGCACCACCGTGTAAAATTCCGTAAGGCTGATGTACTTTTGGTCCCACCGGCATTCTCGCTGTCACAAAATCTTCACCCACGTCAATAAACTTAATATCAAGAGTTTGCATGAGGGTATTTGGGAGCAGCGCATTCAGCTTTTTTAATACATTTAGTTTATCCATGATTGTAGGGTTAGGCAACAAAAATACGACTTTAATTACGTACCTTTGAATGTAAATTTTCCGTGATGTATAAAATCAGAATTATACTAGATACCGAAGAAGATGTGATTAGAACTGTGCTGATCAATGGCAGTGATAATTTGGAACAACTTCATGATTTTATCACCAAATCTTTTGGGTTTGGCGGACAGGAAATGGCATCCTATTTCAGAACGGACCACGAATGGAATCAAGGAGAAGAAATTCCCCTTTTTGACATGAGCGATTCGAATACGGGATTAAGCATGAAAAGCTTGACCATTCAAGAAACTCTTGTAAGTCCTGGTGATCGGCTTATTTACATTTATGATTTCATGAATATGTGGGCATTTTTTGTGGAATTGGTGGAGATTGATCCGAATTTACCGAACAATGGTCCCAAGGTGATTTTGAGTGTGGGAGAAACTCCCCAAAAAGCACCGAACAAAATCTTTACTGCAGAAAAAACTGAAATGGATCAGGACGATGAATTCAATGATGATTATGACAACTTCGATGAATTCGACGACTTCTACGGCGATAACTACTAGCTAGCTCTATTATTTCTTAGTGTTTCCAAAATTTTCCTAAATTGAGTAACAAAATTCAGGGACATTCGTCTTATATCCGTAATCAACTAATTAGCATCTATTGGAAACAATTTTAACATTACGCAATCTTGACAAAAAATTTGGAAAGGTTCATGCGGTAAATAATCTCTCTTTTGAAATCAAAAAAGGAAATGTTTATGGCATTTTAGGACCTAATGGAAGTGGTAAATCGACAACCTTAGGAATTATTCTCAATGTGGTAAATAAGACTTCAGGAGATTTCTTATGGTTTGATGGGTCATTATCCACTCATGAAGCGTTGAAGAAAGTAGGAGCCATTATTGAACGCCCCAATTTCTATCCGTACATGAGTGCCACTCAAAACCTTGAATTGATTTGTAAGATTAAGGGTGTTACGACTGCCAATATTGATGAAAAACTAAAGGTTGTAAATCTCTATGAACGACGTGATAGCAAGTTCCGAACTTTCTCTTTGGGGATGAAACAAAGACTTGCCATTGCATCAGCCCTTTTGAATAACCCAGAGATTCTCATATTAGACGAGCCTACCAACGGTTTGGATCCACAAGGTATTCATGAAATTCGTCAGATTATCAAGAAAATTGCGGCCAATGGAACCACCATATTACTAGCCTCTCACCTTCTTGATGAAGTTGAAAAAGTTTGCAGCCATGTAGTTGTGATTCGCAAAGGGGTAAAACTCTACAGTGGAAGAGTTGATGAAATGACTGCGTCAAACGGATTCTTCGAAATTCAGGTCGATTCCAATGAGGAAAAGTTGGTTACTCTCCTAGAAGGCCATAAATCCATCAGTGGAGTGAAAAAAGAAGGAGAGCTTTACATCGCGACGCTGAACGAGGCTACCAATGCTTCTGACTTTAACAAGTTTCTTTTTGACAACGGACTTGTTTTGTCACATTTGGTAAAACGTAAGCCTAGCCTCGAACAACAATTCCTTGACCTAACCAACAACAACTAAATCAATCATCCATGTTTCGACTTTTATCCATAGAATTTCATAAACTTAGATATAACAAAGCAAGTAGAATTTTGTCCATCATTTATTTTGGACTATTGACTTGTATCGCCCTCATCGCAGCCATTAAATTTGATATCGGACCAATCAAATTTCACCTGGCCGAAATGGGGATTTTCAACTTCCCATACATCTGGCATTTCAACACCTTCATTGCTGCCATTTTAAAGTTTTTCCTGTTACTGGTTATTGTATCCATGATGTCCAACGAATACAGTTACAAAACCCTAAAGCAGAATTTAATCGATGGGCTTAGCAAGAAGGAATTCATTCTTTCGAAGTTTTACACTGTTATTGCCTTTTCGGCTATCTCTACAGTTTTTGTTTTTGTGGTATCACTCATATTAGGATTGATTTATTCAGATTTTAATGAAATCGGAATCATCTTATCCGGATTACAATACCTGTTAGCCTTTTTCATCAAATTGGTTGGATTCTTTTCATTGGGTCTCTTTTTCGGGATCTTGGTAAAAAGATCGGCTTTTGCAGTAGGTGCAATTGTAGTTTGGTTGATTGGTGAAAGTATGTTTAAAGGGTATCTTTATTATGTCTTTAGAACAGCCGACAATACCTCAGAAAAAGTAGATAGCATCATGCAATTCATGCCTTTGGAGGCCATAGCCAACTTAATCAAAGAACCCTTTTCAAGATTGGGTGCCGTAAAGTCCGTTGCAAACCAAATTGGTGAGACTTTTACCAAAAGTTATGCTGTAGATTTTGGTACGATTTTGATTGTTTCGGCATGGACTTTCATTTTCATTTACCTATCCTACAGGCTGTTAAAAAAGAGAGATTTGTAATACTTTTTAGGTATCTTTGACGTTTTCCCAAAAGAACGTAAAGATTCATGAAATATAAGCAGCTGATATTCCTTCTATTCTTTTGTTTAGGTCAGACAATTTTCGCACAACTAAGTAGAAAACATTACATCCCACCTTTAACATCGAGTAGCGACTTTTCAGATCAAGTCATTTATATTTCAACACCCAAGAACAAAACCATTTCCTTTGAAATTAACCCGGTAGGGAATGCCAATGGATTTCGATTCAACGGAACCGTTTCTAACGCCTCTCCTACCTTGGTTGATATCACCAATGAAATCAACCCTAATTTAGGAGGTTTCGGATCGCAATTATATACAAGTCCCACCAACTTAGTTGGCGTTATTACTGACAAAGGATTTATCATCGAGGCGAATGATGTCATTTATGTATCCATTCGTGTTCGTTCGGAAGCACCAAACAAGTTTCATGCAGGTGCTTTGGTAAGTAAAGGTTCGTCCGCCTTGGGAACTGAATTCCGTATTGGTGGAATGGTTTCTGAAAATCTTATTGGAGGAGCCCAAGCTCACACAACTTTTGGATCTATCATGGCTACCGAGGATAACACCAATATTACCATTAGTGATATTCCTCCTGGTCAAGCTTATCCTAGTGGTGTTGAAATTCCAACAAATGTGACCTTGAATGAGGGTGAGAGTTTTATCGTTGCCGCTGGTTCTAACAACAGTGACGCCAAAGCGATTATTGGTGGATTAATTACGAGTGACAAACCTATCGTTGTGAACTCCGGATCTGCAACTGGTAGTTTTGGTCCTGGAAATACGGGTCGTGATTATGGTTTTGATCAAATCGTTGGTGCTGATAAAATTGGTACAGAGTACATTCTTGTAGAAGGTAACGGTGGTTTCGGTGGGGAAGCTTGGGAAAACGGACTCATCATTGCACATCAAGACAATACAGAAATCTCAATCAATGGTCAATCGATTACAACCATTAACGCTGGTGAGTATTACGTAGCTGAGGGAGATCGATATAATACGGATGGTAACATGTACATCCAAACATCCAATCCAACTTTCGTTTATCAAGGTGTTGGAGGATTACAAAGTAGAGAACCAAACCAAGGAATGTTCTTCGTACCACCATTAAGTTGTGAAAACGTAGGTGACGTTGATAGTATTGCCAGCATTAATCAAATTGACCCTGGATCAAACTTTCAAGGTGGTGTAACCATCGTAACGAATACAGGTGCCAATGTTACCATCAACGGTAGTGATATTTCTACCTTCAGTCCTGAAGGACCGTTCAATGTAACTGGGAATGCCAATTATGTAACGTACAAAGTAACGGGCCTAACTGGCGATGTGAGTATTCAGAGTGATCAGGAATTATACTGTGCTTACTTTAACCAAAACGGTGCAGCGGCTTCGGGTAGTTTCTACTCCGGATTCCCATCAGCACCAGAAATTAGTTTTGATACCACGATTTCCACTTTAGGTAATTGTATTCCGAATGTTACTTTAGAAGCTTCTAATACGGACTTATTCGACAGGGTACGTTGGGAATATTTTAATACGAATACGAATGCTTGGGAAACGAAAAGTGATCAGCCGACCTATCAGCCAACGGTTGCAGAACCAGGAAGATATCGTTTGATCGGCGTGGTTGATTGTACAGGTACCACTTTTGAATCCGTTGAGATTCCTGTAAGTCTATGTCCAGATGATTACGACAACGATTTGATCATCGACAACTTGGATGTCGATTTGGATAATGACGGAATTTTAAACTGTGACGAATCCCTTGGAAACGGGATTCCAGATTTCGGCAATTTAAATGCTCCAGTTATCAATGTTGGAGGAACAAGTATTCCAAATTTCTTCACTCCTCAAGTGATAGAAGACGGTGATGTTACGTTAACTGGTAATGCCAATGGTACTTTTAGATCAAGTATCAACAATGCTCCCACTACAACGACATCCATTTTTTACATTCTGGATGCAACGGATGAATTCAACTTTGAATTTAAACACAATGCCGCTCAGGCCAATACGATTACCGATGGCGAGGCTTTCGAAATCGGAATTGCACCAGCCAATAAGAACGTAACGTTGATTGATCCTGATGATCAATTGCTTGTCGATACAAACTTTGATGGAGAGTATGAAACTGGAGTAACCAGTTATTCGGGTTCTTTGATTCGTTTTAAGTACAATCCTACTCCGAACGGTACAACACCCTTCCGATTCTTAGCAAATAGAGTTTCACGATTCTTATTCCTGCATACGGTGGAAAGAGCCAATGTTACTGGTTCGGTTTTCAATGGTGAATTAACCATAACCTGTATGGATCGAGATAGCGATGGTGATGGCATTCCAGATGCATTGGATTTAGATTCTGACAACGACGGAGTTACCGACTTTTTTGAATCGGTCGCTCAGAATATTGCGTTGACAAATACAGATACCAACACAGACGGGTTGGATGATCTCTTTGATACCGTAACTGCCAATCAAGATACTGATGGGGATGGAATTCCAAATTTCCTGGATCTCGATTCTGATAACGATGGAATTTACGATCTTGTTGAATCTGGTTATGCTGTCACCGATGCGAACAATGATGGAATAATTGATAACGCGAATGCAGGGAATGTCGGAATGAACGGATTACTGGATGTCTTGGAAACTTCTCCAGATTCAGGTGTTTTAGTCAGTGAATTACGAAATTCGGATCAAAACTCAATAATAGTCGCCAATCAGGATAATATTTTCGATTTTGTGGATTTGGATTCGGACGGCGATGATTGTTTTGACGTAACCGAAGCCGGATTTACAGGAGACCCGATTACAGGACTTCTGTTGCCCGATCCTCTTGACGTGAATGCCAATGGTCTGGTAAATAATTCCGACGGTTACACAACACCTAATGCGAATTACATTACCTCCGCTCCTATCATCATCAACAATTTCCCAGATTTTACCTTCTGTGAAAACTTAACAGAGACAATGAGCATTGATTCAAATGCGGATGCTTTTCAGTGGCAAGTGTCAACCGATGGTGGTGCGAATTGGACCAATTTAACCAACAATCCGCCTTACAGTGGTGTAACTACTAAAGATTTACAAATTACGACTACACCTTTAAGCTTTAACAACAATCAGTATCGAGTATTGTTAAGCCGAACAGGAAATACCTGTACCGACAAAGAATCAAACGCAATTACACTGACGGTTAATCCAGAACCAAATGTCACGGCTGTTGTTCAATTAAAACAGTGTGATACGAATGCCGATTTGCAAACAACCTTCAACTTAACCGAAGCCGAAATTAGTATCACCAGTGATGCCAATTCAACTTTTGAATATTTTGCTACGGAGGCTGAAGCTATTGCCGGTACACCACAAGTTGCTGATGAAACAGCCTACCAAGTGAATACCACTGGAGAAGCATGGGTAAGAACGTACACGCCAGAAGGCTGTTACATCGTATCTAAAATTGAACTATTGGTGAGTTTTACACCGAACAATCCATACAATGACACTTTACCGGCAGTTTGTGATGACTTGCTTGATGCCGACGGAAATGATACTGCTAACAATTCTGATGTAGACGGAATCACCTCTTTTGATTTGAGTGCCATTCCAGCGCTTATTTCTACCGATCCAGATGTAGTGGTAGAATTTTATGAGACGGATGATGATCGAACACGTTCTTTGAATGAAATCACGAGCACTCAGTCGTTGTCAAACTATCGAAATAAAAACATTCCGAATACTTCAGGGACACCTTTCCCGATTTATTACAAACTAACGAGTCGTAGAAATAACGATTGTCAAGGAATTGGTGAGTTTTACTTACAAGTTGATCGCGTTCCAGTAGCCAACACCGTTACT
>DKQS01000006.1:417951-418315 GCA_002471825.1 Flavobacteriaceae bacterium UBA7302
AGTAGCAGATATTCTAGGTCCAACACAATCTGAGGCGGATTACAATGTTACTTTCCACACCACTTTGTCTGGTGCTTCGGACGGAACTTCTGATTTGATTACCAATGACACCAGTTATACCAGTGTTGCTCCTGCTGGATTTACCCAAGGAACAACCAGCGAGCAAATCATCTATGTTCGAGTAACTTCTCGAAACGGACAAACCTGTTACAATGCGAATACTAGCTTCAAGATCATCGTTAGACCGATTCCAACGGTATCCACAACGATAGTTGACTTACCAGTCTGCGATATCGCCACGCCTACCGATTCTGATCCTCGAAACCGTATTGCTCAGAATATTGACCTTACAGTAAAAGATGCT
>DKQS01000011.1 GCA_002471825.1 Flavobacteriaceae bacterium UBA7302
TACCAATACGGTGACCAACTGTAGTAGAACAGAACGAATTGTAGTGAACGAATCCAATGTAGCCACCTTGTTAGCAAGCTATGTGACCATTGTGGATGAATCCAACAATCTAGGAGCCTCAAACACCTTGTCGGTATCGATTGATACCATTAACAACAATTTAGGCCCTGGAGACTATCAATTTGCTTTACTAAACACAGAGACCAACAATAGAATTCCGTTTGCAGGTTATCAGGATGAACCCTTGTTCGAAGGCATAGAAGGAGGTATCTACCAAATTATTGTCAATGACAAGAATGGTTGTGTGCCCGATGCAACGCTATTGATATCGGTATTACAGTTCCCGAAGTTCTTCACTCCAAATGGAGATGGACAGAACGACTTCTGGGTAATCAAAGGAGCCAACAAGACCTTCTATCCGAACAGTAGTATTGACATCTTTAACCGATATGGAAAGCTGGTTGCTCAATTTGAAGTAGGAGACCAAGGTTGGGACGGAACCTTCAATGGTAGGGTCTTACCACAGGATGATTATTGGTACAAAGTAACACTGATTTCATCCGATCCAAACAGACCAGCCATCAACAGAACAGGGAACTTCTCACTACTTAGAAGATAAGAAAGATGAAGAGAGTTTTCGTTCTTATCGTTATCTCTCTAATTTGTTTTGAAGTAAAAGGTCAGAATGAAACTCTAAACTGGTATTTTGGAAACAAGGCAGCCTTAAATTTTGATGGTGGCATACGCACTGTCTTAAACGACAGTCAAATGAATGCGCCTTATGGCACCACCACCATTTCCAACAAACAGGGTGAACTCATGTTTTATTCTGATGGTGAAAGTGTTTGGAACCGAAGCCACCAAATTATGACCAATGGCCAAGGTTTAAATGGGAACAAAGCGAATACACAGTCATCGATTGTCATTCCCAAACCTGGTGATGAAAATACCTATTACCTATTTACTACCAGTACTTCTTCAGGCCTGCATTACCATACCATTGAATTCAATGCCCAAAATCCACTTGGGATAGTCACCCAAAAGAATATATCCCTTACCACCAGTACTCTGCACCGACCTACAGAAAAGATTACTGCCATTCATCACGAAAACGGACGAGATATTTGGGTAATCACCATGAAAAAACTATTTACGGACAATGATGTAAACAGTTTCTTGGTCTATCGAGTTTCGGATTCTGGAGTAAGTCTGAATCCGGTTGTTTCTGGCGGCCCAGACAACGCTTCTGAAGCCGGACAGCTAACTATTAGTCCGAATGGTAAAAAGCTCGCTGTAGCCACCAAAACGCGTTTTTTCTACATGTATGACTTCAATACACAAAATGGTGAAGTGAGTTTTGATTATTTGGCCAATACAGCCATTACCATCGGAGTGACCGATTTTGTTTACGGGGTAGCCTTTTCACCGGATTCCAAAAAAATGTACATGTCCGTGGCCTACAATGTAGGAGGTCGAGAAGAATTCGGAATACTACAATCTGATTTAACGGTGCCAAGAATAGTCGACTCTCCACCTTACGGTGATCATATTTTCAGAAGTCGCTTGTACGAACCTGGAAACCTTCAAATTTCCATTGACGGGAATCTATATGTGGCATTAGCACAGAGATCCGCTGCGGGTCCGTCGGACTTTCAATTTTTGGGATACATTGAGAATCCCGAAGAATCTTATGTGGGTTCTACGGTGATTTTAAATCAGCTTGATTTGGAAACGGGTAAAAGTATTCAAGGGCTTCCTAATTTCATCCAATCGTATTTTGCAACAAGAATTCTTACTGAAAATCAATGTTTTGTAGACCCGTTTGCCTTTACAGCCGAATCCTACACCACTATTTCCAATATCGATTGGGATTTTGGTGATGGCAATACAGCCAATGGATTGAACGTAAATCATACGTATGCTAGTCCCGGCTTGTATACCGTAAGAGCGAATGTAACCATTAATGGTTCCGAAGTTTCCGTTTTTAAAATTGTTGAGGCCTATGCCCTACCTATACTGAATCCCAATGAAGAGCTTGTGGAATGTGATGAAGATTCTGATGGTATTTCCTTATTTAATTTGACTTCTATTGAAGAACGGATTTCCATCAATGCCAGTAGAGAAACCTTTTCATATTTCAAAACGTTGAATGATGCTCAACAAAATACCAACCCTATTGCCAATCCCCAAGCTTATGTAAATTCTGTTCCGAATGAAGAAATTTTTGTCAGATCAGTAAATGAAAACGGATGTTTTCAAGTGGGTTCTTTCCGAGTGATTGCCAACTTTGTTCAGATTGGTAACATTCCGGAATACTTTACCTGTGAAGTTGAGAACGGAAATGGCGAATTTAATACAAGCGCGGTTCTAGACCATATTAACGCTAATTTGAGCATTGCTCCTGGAACAACCTTACGATTGTACCCTTCATTGCAAGAGGCACAGACAAACTCCAATGAGTTTGAGTCTGTCTTTAACCAACCAACTTCCACAATTTATGTAAAAGGCTTTAATGCAGACAAGAGTTGCGCCGGAATCACAACCATGCAATTAACAGTCAATCCGCTGCCTACCATCAATTTGAATGACAGCTATGAAATTTGCTTTGATCCAACAGTAAAAGCTCCAGTAATTGCTAGTGTAGCTCTTGGTTTTGATTCTTATGAATGGACGGATAGCGCTGGAAATACTTTGAGTACTTCAAATGAACTGACGCTGCAACGCATTGGTCAATTTCAGTTAACAGTTACCAAACTAGAAAACGGTATTTTATGCTCCAATACCAAAAGTTTTGAGGTGAATAATCCGTTAAAGCCATCTTTTGGACAAATTCTAGTAAATACCGAAAATCCAGCCAACAATACTGTAGAAGTGAATATTGTAGGTAATAGCAGCTATTTGTATTCTTTAGATAATGTCAATTTCACAGGATCAGGCTTGAATCATTTGTTTAGTCAAGTTACTCCTGGAATTCGAACCATTTATGTTCGCGATGCCAACGAGTGTGAAGAACCCATTCAACTCGATGTTTCAGTCATAGGTTTCAAAAAGTTTTTCTCTCCCAATGGTGATGGAAACAACGATTATTGGAACATCACAGGACTCAGCGCCAATGATTTTAAAAGCGTTGATGTCAAAATATACAATCGTTTTGGCAATATCGTAGGAAGTATCACCGACTTCACTTCTCTGGGTTGGGACGGAACATTCAATGGTAAAGCCCAAATTTCGAATAGCTACTGGTATACAGCCATCATTGTTGATAATAATGACAATGTCATCAAAGAAACTGGAAATTTTAGTCTCGTAAGAGAGTAACTTATTCCGAAGCTATCGTTATTTTTACAGTATGAAATTCAAGATTGTTTCTGACTTCTCTCCTACTGGCGACCAGCCAGAAGCGATTGCGCAATTGGCAAACGGAATTGAACAAAGCGAAAAATATCAAACATTACTGGGTGTTACTGGGTCTGGAAAGACCTTTACCGTTGCCAATGTGGTAGAAAAAGTTCAGAAACCTACCTTGGTTTTGGCACATAACAAAACTTTAGCAGCACAACTCTACTCAGAGTTCAAACAGTTTTTTCCAGAAAATGCTGTTGAGTATTTTGTTTCTTACTACGACTACTATCAGCCTGAGGCTTATATACCCGTTACAGGGACTTATATCGAAAAAGACTTATCCATCAATGATGATATCGAAAAACTTCGATTAAGCACTACCTCGTCGCTTTTATCGGGACGTAGGGATGTTTTGGTGGTTGCTTCGGTTTCTTGTTTGTACGGAATCGGAAATCCGACCGAATTCAAAAAGAATGTCATTTACATTGAAGTAGGGCAAATGATTTCTAGGACCAAGTTCTTGCATCAGTTGGTGACAAGCTTGTATTCGAGAACAGAACACGAAATAAAAAGTGGGGCTTTTAAAGTAAAAGGCGACGTAATAACCATTTTTCCTTCCTATGGTGACAATGGATACCGGGTTCACTTTTTTGGCGATGAAATTGAAGAAATCGAGGCCTTTGAATTGGAAAACAATCAAGTGGTGGAGCGCTTTGAACAACTCAATATCTATCCTGCGAATTTATTCGTAACCTCACCTGATGTCCTTCAAGATGCCATTCATCAAATCCAAGATGATTTGGTAAAACAGGTGGATTACTTTACTGAAATCGGGAAATATTTAGAGGCAAAACGTCTAAAAGAACGTACTGAATTTGATTTGGAAATGATTCGGGAACTCGGTTATTGTTCTGGAATTGAGAATTATTCAAGGTACTTGGATGGTCGAAACCCAGGGACAAGACCTTTTTGTCTATTGGACTATTTTCCAGACGATTATCTTATGGTGATTGATGAAAGTCATGTGACTATTCCCCAAACCCATGCCATGTATGGAGGTGACCGAAGCAGAAAGGAAAATTTAGTAGAATACGGCTTTCGCCTACCTGCCGCATTGGACAACCGTCCTTTAAAATTTGAAGAGTTTGAAGGCCTACAAAATCAAGTGATTTACGTATCTGCGACTCCTGCTGATTATGAACTTCAAAACACGGAAGGCGTGTTTGTTGAGCAGGTGATTCGGCCTACCGGACTTTTAGATCCTGAAATTCAAATCCGACCAAGTGAAAATCAAATTGATGATTTGATTGAAGAAATCCAACAACGCATTGAAGTTGACGAACGGGTTCTTGTAACGACATTAACCAAACGAATGGCAGAGGAGCTTACCAAATACCTCACCAGAGTGAATATCCGTTGTCGCTACATTCATTCTGATGTGGATACGCTGGAAAGAGTTGAAATCATGCAAGACTTAAGAAAGGGCTTGTTTGATGTTTTAGTCGGTGTGAATCTTTTAAGAGAAGGTTTAGACTTGCCTGAAGTTTCTTTGGTAGCCATATTGGATGCAGATAAAGAAGGGTTTTTGCGAAGCAATCGATCCTTGACACAGACCGTTGGAAGGGCCGCTCGAAACGTAAACGGACTCGCCATTATGTATGCAGACACCATTACCGATAGCATGCAAAAAACTATTGACGAAACCAACCGAAGACGAGAAAAACAGATTGCCTACAATACGGCGAATAATATTACACCAAAGCAGATTTCGAAACGAATTGACAACACACTCTCGAAGAGTGCCGTATCCAGTTATCATTACGACAAAGCCACTCAAAAAGCGGCGGAACAAGATTTACAATACTTGCCAAAAGAAGAAATTGAAAAGCGCGTTCGAAACCTCAGAAAGCAAATGGAAACAGCAGCTAAAGCTTTGGATTTTATTGAAGCTGCAAGGCTTAGAGATGAGATCGCAACCTTGAAAGAAAGTTTGTCTTAAAAAGGTTGTTTCATAATGACTTTTGGAACATTATTTGCTTCATAATTAGAAAACACCCACATGAAAAAAATACTCCCAATTCTTCTCCTTTGTTTGTTTCAACTATCCATGATATCCGCTCAAACCATTAGCGGAAAAATTATCGATAAAAACACCAAAAAACCCATTGCTTTTGTAGCGATCTATGTTCCTAGTCTCGGACTCGGAACAGCATCTTTAAAAAACGGCGCTTTTACGCTAAACACAGAAAAAGCGATTAAGAACAAGGATATCTTACAGTTCTCCATAATTGGTTACAAAACACAGCGACTGACCTTAGAACAGCTCAAAACTCAAGATTATAAGGTTTTCCTTGTCAATACTTATGAAAATTTAAACGAAGTGGTGATCAACGCCAATCAAAAGTTGATGCGAAGCCTTCCTTTAAAGAAATTAGCCGACTTGCCGCAAAAAACAGCAAATACTTCCTCTACCATCGTGAATGGAAAAATCCATGTATTTGCTGGAGATAAATCCTTTTTTGAACAACCAAATCGCAGAATTATGGAGGAATCTACCAATTTTGAAGATTTCTTAGCCCGAATGCGAATGGATGTTACCTTGGAATCCTACAGTGATAAATTACAGATTTATGATATCGCTGCCAATTCGTGGACCACTTCCGAACAAAAGTTTCGAAAGAGAGCATTCCATAAAGCTGTTAAGACCAATAATGCCGTGTATTTGCTAGGTGGTAAAAGGCTGAATCTCAATCGTACTGCAGAAATATTAGACAATACCATCGAAGTTTTTTCAACCAAAGAAAATACCCTTGAAGTAGACAATACAAATCCGCATCAAGCGGTAAACTTTGCAGCAGTGGGCTACCAGAACAACATCATTACCATGGGAGGATCTACCAAAGTATCTAAAAATGGCAAAAAAGTGTATTCAGACAAAGCCTTTGTCTTCAATACCAAAACAGGGTTGTGGTATCGTCTTCCAAACATGATAACTCCCAAAGAAACCAATGGAATTGTTGTTAACGATAAAATCTACCTAATCGGTGGAAACAGAGATGGTGAATTGACGGAAATCGAGTCGTTTGATTTGAATTCAGGCAAATGGACCTTGGAAGGAGATCTTTTCAAAGGTATTCCCAACGCCGTACTTGCAAGTTTTGAAAATACCATCTTTATCTATCACCCAGGGAAATTGTTGGTCTTTGATACCCAAACCAAATTGCTACAAGAATACAATGTGGACTTTTTTCTAGAGGGAGCAGAATTGCAGTATTACAACAACAAATTGTATTTGTTTGGAGGTGTTTATTCAGACAAATTAGCCTATACCAGAACTTCTAAAAAAGAACTTTTTGAATTGGATATCAATGATTTATTCAACACAAAAGTGGTTCGATCAAAATCATTGAAATAGATCTAAAATCAAAAAGCACCCATTGGGTGCTTTTAACAATTTAATTCAAATATTAAGATTACTTAGAAGCTAATACTTTTAATGGTAACGTATAAACGTTTGAAGCTACCTTCTGAGTTAATTTCTTGTAATTCAATCTCGCTTTAATAAAGGTATCCAATACTTCATTGTTAGAATTCACAGATAAAACCACAATCTCATTGTTATTGTTAACTGTAATCTTCACAGTCGCTTCTACATCATTTTCTAAAGCGAAGTTTGGATTTTTCAAAAAGTCCTTCACATCCATGTAAATGTTGGTCAATTCTCTTTCTTTTTCAGCTGGGTTGTTAGGATTAGCTGATACGATGCTGCTTAATCCAATTAAACATGCAAAAACTAACGTTTTTAATTTCATAATTTTTTGTTTTTCTTGGGTATTTGTTTGTTTAAAATTTTTTCCGTGTGGACCTGAAATCCGCTGCAAAATTACTTCCCAATCCGAACTTAATTTGTTACCGCTTCCTTAAGAAATATCTAAAGAAAAGTTAAAAAAATAAAAGTGCTTAACATTGAGTTAATCTATTGTTTTTCAATTATTTAAATACACTATTTTATTCGAAACGATAGACGCTTTTCCTTGTCTAATTCACAAGGAAATTGATAAAAACTTACGAAGCCAACAAGCAATTTAAAGGATTGTTGCGAAAGTAATTTTTGAGTGATAATTAACATCAATTTTACATAAGGTTGGTCTCATGTTTTTTTGTTCAAAAAAGGATTCAAAAATTATCATTGATTGCCCTTCTTTTCTTTTGGTTCAATTTTTTGTAACTTATACCAACGTCAATTCAACCTAGAGTTTCATGCAAAAAATAGAAATCAAAGAGGGTCCTCGATTTGAACATTATCGAGCCTATGGTTCACTTACCAGTACAGTAGATTCTTTTTTAAAAAAAGTACAAGGACCCGTTTCAAAATTGAAAGATCATACCATTTGGATGATCAACTCCACAGCCATTGGCGGTGGTGTTGCTGAAATGCTACCTAGTCAAATGCGTATTCTTAGAGAGTTGGGAATGAGCATTGAATGGTTGGTTATTGAAGCTAGCAATCCTGATTTTTTCACCTTAACAAAACGAATCCACAATGCCATTCACGGCTCGGGTGATGGGGCCTTCAACGAAGCTGATAAAGAAGTCTATGAAGCCGTCAATCGAGAGAATTTGGATGCTGCTTTGTCCTTAATTCAACATGGAGACTTGGTGGTTGTCCACGATCCTCAACCTCTTCCTTTGGGCCGAATGATTAAAGAACATCTGGATGTTTCTCTTATTTGGCGTTGTCATATCGGCTTGGAAGAACAAAACGAGGTTTCCAATGCCGTTTGGGATTTTCTATCACCCTACTTTGAGCCTTATAATGAATTTGTATTTAGCCTAGAAAGTTACACTCCCAAACAACTTGAAGGAAGGACGACCATCATTACGCCTTCAATTGACCCTTTAAGCCATAAAAACAGAACCCTGTCTCTTGACAAATGCTTAGGAGTACTGCATCAATCGGGAATCATTAATACCAAACCACCACTACTCTATCCTTTTTACGAACATAGAGTCCGTCGGGTAATGCCTGATGGTAGTTTCGGACCAGTCAATGCCAAAAGTCCCTTGGATATCATATGGTATCCAACGGTATTTCAAGTTTCACGTTGGGACAGACTAAAAGGCTTCAAAGAATTGATGGATGCCTTTATTCTTTTAAAAAAGCGATCAAAGGATCCGAATGGCAAATCGGCCTTTAATACCAAACGAATTAAAACCACCCGATTGGTTTTGGCGGGTCCTGATCCGAAGTTTGTGGCCGATGATCCCGAAGGCAATCAGGTTTTGCAAGAGTTAATCAACACCTACTCAGAATTGCCTAAGGAGTTTCAGGATGACATTGCTTTACTACTGCTTCCTATGGACAATCAAAAAGAAAATGCATTAATTGTGAACGCCTTGCAGTTAGCATCCAATATCGTCGTTCAAAATTCGCTGCAAGAAGGATTTGGTTTAACGGCTACAGAAGCCATGTGGAAACGGAAATGTGTGCTGGTTTCAGGAGCGGCAGGACTCAATCATCAGGTACAACACGGAGTGAACGGAATTATGAATAAAAACCCAAAGGATATCGAAGCGCTGACTTCAACTTTGGAGTTTATGTTGAACAATCCGCATGATCGTGAAGCCTGGGGATTCAATGCACAGGTTCGGGTGATTGAAAACTTCACACTATTTAGTCCATTGTATGACTTTATTGAACTTTGGGTAAAAATAAAGCAGGACTAACTTGGATACCGAATTTAAATTTTCAAACTTTATAAAAATTAAACAACCATGAGCAAAACAAAATACCAAAGTGTTCTGGAACTAGGAGAAAAACTAGAGATCCAAGACGGAAACGTAAAAGAAGAAAACGGCCAATTACAAGTATGGGGAACCGCAAAAACGCCCTATGAAAAAGATTTGTTGTGGGATGAAATTAAACGCGTTGGTGGTGATAATCCAACGGATATCATGGCAGACATTAAAGTTGCCGATGATAGTGTATATCATAGACATACCGTTAAAAGTGGTGAATCCTTAAGTAAAATCGCTAAGCACTATTATGGAGATTTTATGAAATACAAACAAATCTTTGAAGCCAACACCAACATCCTCAAAAATCCAGATGTCATTCACCCAGGCCAAGAATTGGTGATTCCTAAATTGTAAAAAAAAGAAGAAAATACAGAAACTGCCTTTTTAAGGCAGTTTTTTTATTTTTAAGCCATGGACAATACCTATCTCATCTTTATTGTAGGCTTCTTCTTAGGCCTGTTCTTGTTGAACAAAGTCTTTCGGAGAAAGAAATAAATGGTTCCATCTTCACACTTTATTGGAAGTCGGTATACTTTTTTATTTCAACAAATATACGACTACTAGTACACGCTGATTTTCTCATTATTTTACAAGGATATTCGGCTAATTTTTGTTATTTTTAATATCTATATGCTCCTCATATAAAACTTACCTCCTGCGCGAAGCTTCCCCCAAACTTTACGAATTAATTGTTGTGAAAATATTTCTTTAATACGTTAAAGATTAGGGAATGAAAACAAAAGAGCACAAATCAATAAAAATTAAAAAGAGACAACAAACCAACCTCGGAGAGCATAGAATTCGTCCCATTGGATTTTTTGAACATGACTTTAAGCAAAACACACTTTGGTGGTCTGATTCAGTTTTTGAAATCTTAGGATTCCCCAAAGCAGATCATCCTCCTAGATTTGAAGAATTTATTGAAAGGGTTCATAAATCTGATGCAAATACATTGATTGCTCTTGTCGAGCGCGCTGAAAAATACGGAGAAGACTACAACCTAACCTACCGATATCAAATTCCGGAACAACCAATTCGCCATATTTTGGTTTATGCAAAAGTCCTCTTTGATTCAAAAAAGAAGCCAAAAGGTCTTAAAGGCTCTGTTCAAGACATTACCAAAGAAGTAATTTACGAGAACTTAATAAATGATCAAAAAGAAGAGTTAGAGTTGCAAGCCAAACAAATTGCAAGCCAATTTGAAGATTACAAAAGAGAGCACGAGCATGGCATGTTGAATTTTATGGATTCCATTCCAGGATTCGCCTTTATCAAAGATAAAAACCTGAATTACCTTCATGCCAACAAAGCCTTTTGTGATTTGCTAAACATTTCAACCAATGAGATTGAAGGCAAAACAGATTACGATATTTTCCCAAAAGATTTGGCTAAAAAATACCGTTCAGATGATCAAAAGGTATTAAAAAGTGGAAAAGAACTCACCGTAGAAGAATCTACCATAGATGCCTCCAAACCTGGAAAACGCTTTGTAGTAGCAACCCGAAAAATACCTTGGTTTGACAATCAGGGGAATCTAAAGGGATTGTACGGACTAGGATTTGATATTTCTGAACTCAAACTCTTTGAACAAACCAAGGAAGCGCGTGATAAGGCCTTAAAGGTATCCAAGGAATTGAAAAAAAAGAACGAAGATTATGAAGTAGTCAATGAAGAATTACGCCTTGCAAACAAAGAGTTGCAAGAGGCTTTTGATCGTGAAAAACACTTATTAGAACGACTTAGTTTGGTAATGGAGGTTACTTCAGACGGAGTTTTTGACTGGGACTTGCTCACCAATGGAGTGTATTTCTCACCAAGATGGAAAAGTATATTGGGGTATCAAGACCACGAACTCATTAACGAGTTTTCTACCTGGGAAAAATTAACTAAAGAAGAAGACATTCCCAAAACCATGGAAAAAGTGGAGCTCATCACCACAGGAAAAGCAGATAACTTTGAAATTGAATTTCAAATGCAACACAAAGATGGGTATTGGGTAGACATTTTATCACGAGCTAAAATTTTCTACAACAAAGATGAAAAGGCTTATCGCATTGTAGGTACACACACCGACATCACTGAAAAAAAGAAAATTGAAAGAGTGATTCAAGAAGCAAATATAACGCTAGGAGAAAACCTAAAACGCGAAGAGCATATCAAGGAACGATTGGAGCAAGTACTTTCTGCAACCACAGATGGAATTTTTGATACAGACCTCATCAATCAAAAGGTTTATTATTCACCACGATGGAAAGAGATGCTCGGCTATTCCGATGCTGAACTTCCCAATGACCTCAGTATTTGGAATCAACTCACCGATGATGAAGATGCGGCCAAAACCCTTCATGCTTTTGAGCAAGCAGTATCTAAAAAAACAAAACGTTTTGAAGTTGAGTTTTCCATGATACACAAAGATGGACGTCTAATCGACATCTTATCTCGATCTAAAGTTTTTTATAATGAGGATGGCATTCCATATCGCCTGGTAGGTACGCATACCGATATCACGGAAAAAAATGAATCGATTCGTCAATTTGAGAGATTGTTCAATGAGATTAATTTGTTGTATGCAAACGATCCGAACCTCATTATTGTAAAAGACACCAAAAACAACATCATTAGAGCCTCTGAGAGTGTGTCAGAAATGCTAGGAATGCCCAAACACTTAATTGAAGGTAAACCAGCAAGGTTGGTATATCCGGAAATGGCTGAAATCTATTACAAAGATGATCTTGAAGTCATCAAAACTAAAAAGCCTAAAAAAGGAATCATTGAAAAGTTGCCAACCGCTGACGGAGAGCTGAAATGGCTTCAAACGGATAAAATTCCTGTTTTTGATGATGACAATGAAGTAAAGGGAATTATTTTGTTTGCTACCGACATTACCGAATTGAAAATTGCACAACAACGAGCTGAGGAAAGTAGTCAGCTGAAAACGGAGTTTTTGAACAACCTTTCTCATGAGGTACGAACTCCAATGAACGGAATCTTAGGGTTTTCAAACTTGCTATCAAATCGGAATTTAACGGATGAAAAACGTGATTATTTTGTGAAAATTATTCAAAATAGTTCCAAGCAGCTTCTACAAATCCTTAATGATATTCTCGAAATTTCCACATTGGAAACCAAGCAAGTTGAAATCAAAGAAAGTGAATTTAACATCAATGAAGTATTGATGGAAATTTTCTCCATTTTCAACCTCAAAGTTAAAGAAAAACAATTGGCACTTTATGTAAAGAAATCCTTGCCTGACAATGCTTGCAACATTATTACCGACAAATCTAAACTCATCAAAATTCTTAGCAATCTTGTTGAAAATGCTATTAAATACACCAATGAAGGCTTTGTAGAGTTCGGTTACAACATTTTGAATGAGCTGATTATCTTTTACGTAAAAGATACGGGTATTGGTATTGCCAAGGAAAACTTCGAAATGATTTTTGAACGTTTCTCCCAAGAAGATAAATTTTATTCTCAAAAAACGGGCGGCCTAGGTCTTGGCTTATCAATCTCGAAGGAACACGCCACTTTATTAAATGGTTATATCACCCTTGAGTCTGAAAAAGGTAAAGGATCTACCTTCTATCTGAGCATTCCGCACAAATCAAAAATTGATCTATCTAAAAAAATACCTACCAATGAGTATTCTGCTGACGGGTCTTTCAACATCCTTATCGCCGAAGATGAAGATGTAAACTACTTATATCTTGAGGCACTCTTCGAAGAAGAAATGGACGGAACATATAACTTGTTCCATGCGAAAAACGGTAAGGAAGCTGTTGATATTTGCGAGAATAACAACAATATTAATCTGGTATTGATGGATATCAAAATGCCTGTGATGGGTGGTTATGAAGCAACCAACCTGATCAAAGAAAAAAAACCAGATTTACCAATTATTTTCCAAACCGCCTATTCACTTTCTACGGATATTCAGGATGCCTTTGATCATGGATGTGACGACTTTATTGCCAAGCCAATTAACAAGGCTGATTTCTTTAGGGTCGTATACAAATACCTAAAAAAAGACGCAAAGAACTGATTTTTGATAGCAATAAAATCTAAAACGAATGTTGTAGCTTTAGACCCTAATCCAATGCTCAAATTCGTTTTTCATGATCTATGATATTGTAGGGTATATCGCCCTGATAATCAATCTCTATTCGATGTATACCAAAGGAGAATTCAAACTTCGGATGTTCTCTCTGATTGCCAATTCCATTTACATCATTTACGGTGCTTTGATTGGTGCATTGCCCATTGTCATCGGATGTTCCATTGCTGTTTTCTTGCATGCCAAAAGAATGCGAAATTTAAAACTTGAAAGCAATGCTAACCATCAATAAGGCAAGTTCAAAGGATAGTGATACCATCAGTGAATTGGGAAAAACAACCTTTACCCAAACTTTTGGGCACTTGTTTCGTGATCCAAATGACCTTTCAAACTACCTGAATCAAACCTTCTCAAAGGAAAAGATTCATGGAAGTCTTTCAAAGTCAAGAAACCATTTCTGGATTGCCTATTGGAACAACAAACCTGTGGGGTACGCCAAACTAAAGCTTAACTCTGCAAGCCCTTTCATCAAAGAAGAAAGTAGTTGTCAACTTCAAAAAATCTATGTTTTGAAAGAGTACCTGTCCAAAAAGATTGGACATGCCCTTCAGTCCGAATTACTAGATGAAGCCAAGAAATTGCAATACAAGTCGATTTGGTTGTCCGTACTTCGCGAAAACGAACGTGCCATTCAATTCTATACCAAGCATAACTTTTCCATCGTTGGTGAGCATGATTTTCAAATAGGAAAAGAAAACTTCACGTTTAAGGTGATGTCAATGCATCTATCGGATTTCAATAAACCCAAGAATTTCATTTGCAGAAAAGTTGATTTGAATGATTTAGACCAAGTCCTTGATGTTTTTAATCTCGCTATCCGCAACACCGCTTCTAAAGACTACACCGCAGCACAAATCAAAGCCTGGTCTGCCTCAAGCCTTGAAACCGACAGATGGACCCAAAAAATTTTGAACCAAGAGGTATATGCAGTTGTAGACAACGAAAAAATCATTGGATTTAGTTCGTTGGAGCATCAAAATTATATGGATTTGATGTATGTGCATCCTTCTCATACAGGAAAAGGAATCGCTAAGTCTTTGTGCAACATAATCGAAGAGCTAGCTCGAAATCACGGAACAAAAGTTTTGCATACGGATGCGAGTGAAACTGCAAAACCATTTTTTGAACGAATGGGCTTCTCCTCCATTCGGAAAAACTCTTTCGAATTACGAGGAGTTCTAATCCACAATTATCATATGGAAAAGAAGTTGTTCTGATAGAAGGTGTTCTTTTTGTCATTCAAGTATTCCAAATCAAATAATTGGCTATCTTTCAAGTATAATTTACAGAACTAAATGTCAATTATTCTATGAATCGGAAAGAATTTCTCAAACAAACTGGATTGGCCAGTGCTTCCATTCTTGTGTTAAATGGTTGCAACCTATTCGTCTCGGAGACTGAAAAAAATATGTCGAAGACCACAGGAGTTGCCTTGTCAAAACCTCTTGAAGGTGAAGATATATTCGCCTTTATTCAACGCAAAAGAGGAGGATTTGATAATGTTTTTTACAAACAAATTTTAGGCGCTGCCAACGAATTTAAGGAAGGTGATCAAACCTTGGGCATAGCCGCCAATGATAAGAAGTCACGATTCTATGCTAGAGAACTTCTGGCCAACACATCAATTCGAAAACTTCAGCAGCAAGTGGTTTTTAAAGACGAATTGTATGAACTCATAGAAAATTCCATACAACAGAATGATGAAGTCTTGGATAAAACATTGGGCGAATTGAAACAGTTGGTGTTAAAGGCTTCCGAAGCTGATATCAAAGCCATTTCGAAGAGTTTATCGAGTGATACCATTGCTTGTCTTGTGAAATTGATGGACAATCAGGAGTTAATTGCCCTGAGTCAAAAAGTATTCAACGCACTACCAGGCAGCAAGATTGGCAGCAAGGGATATATGGGTGCACGAGTGCAGCCCAATTCGCCAACAGATAACATCGAAGATATTTCTTGGCAAGTCTTCAATGCATGGTCTTACGCAGTGGGAGATGTAGTTTTAGGAACCAATCCGGTTTCTAGTGAACCCAAGTCTGTTGCCAAAATAGAAAGCGCCCTCCTCGACATTAGCAAAACCTTTGATTTGGAAGAAACGATTCCGAATTGCGTGCTTTCCCATATCGATATTCAGTCAGAAGTAGAAAAGGAACATCCCAATACCACAGGTATCTGGTTTCAAAGTTTGGCGGGAACGGTAAAGGCCAACCAAACCTTCGATGTAACCATAGATAAAATGTTAGACTATGCCACGGTGCGAAATGGCCAATATGGATTTTATGCGGAAACTGGCCAGGGTGCCGACTTAACCAATGGGCATGCTGAGGGGTTTGATATGGTGATGCATGAGTCCAGAAAATACGGATTCTTAAGAGCATTAAAACAAAGAATCAATGAAGTGAAAGGAAGCTCCAATTCTTGGGTTCATGTAAATGATGTAGCCGGCTTTATTGGACCTGAAGTTTTTAGAACCAAGGAACAATTGGTTCGCTGTTGTTTGGAAGATACCGTTATGGGAAAACTACATGGCCTAACCATTGGTTTGGACATTTGCTCTACCCTTCACATGGATGTCAATCTGGATGATTTGGATTGGTGTATTGAAAAAGTCATGCCAGCAAATCCAGCGTATTTGATGGCCTTGCCGACAAAAAATGACCCCATGTTGAGTTACCTAACAACAGCATTTAACAATCACGTAAAAGTCAGAGAGCAATTTGGCTACAAGGTCAATGATGCCATGTGGGAGTTTTTTAAGGACATGGGCATCATCGATGATAAAGGAAATCCTACCGAACATTTTGGCGATCCAATTTGGGTCTATTATCAATATGAAAAACGCAAAGGAACCCACAAAACCAAAGCTGAAATATACCGTCAGGGTCAATTGGCCATCAATCGAATCGAAAAAAGAGGAGTTCCGATTGCTCAAGGTTATGGGAATAAACCTTGGGAATTGAATGAAAAACTAGACCAAAGAGTTCGGTATCTCTATGAAGATGCCAAGGAAAGCCTTTGGACCGAAATGAATGCTCGTTTCATCAAAAGGATTGAGAATGCGGTAGTAATTAAAACTGCATCTAAAAATCGTGAAGACTATGTATATCATCCGGAGTCGGGCGAATCCTTGACTGAAAAAGCCCAAAAAGATCTTACGTATTTAAGAGATTCATGGAAGGGAAACCATCCTGACGTTCAACTTTTCATTTCCGATGGTTTGAACGCTCGATCCATTATGGACGATGATCACCTATCCCCTTTTCTTTCGCATTTGAGAGATCATTTAGGGAAGGCAGGCATCAAAACCTCGAACAATCAAATTGTGATTCGGAACGGCCGAGTGAGAGCCGGTTACGCTTCAGGTGAACTCTTATTTGGGAAAAAGTCTACCCAGAGCCATGGGATTGTTCACATCATTGGTGAAAGACCAGGAACAGGTCATCACAATTTCTCCGCCTACTTAACGGTTGCACAAGGGAATACGTGGCGACAAAAAGGAAAGGTTGATCACGATATATCGAGGGTTGTATCGGGCATTTCCGACACCGCACTTTCCCCAAAACTCGCGGCAGAAGAAACCGCTCGAATCATGCTCGAGCTTTTCAAACAATCAAAACCTGTCGAATTAAACAGAACCTAAATCCATTCCCAATGAGTGAAAAAGAAAATAAATCGTCAAATTACGGGTTATACCTAGGAATTGCAGGCTTTATTGCCGGGATCATTTTATCCTTTAGTGAGAACTGGATTATTGGTGTTTCGGGAGCCCTTGCCAGTGCTGGGGTTGCATACACATCCTACAAGGCCAAAGGAGGCGGTAAAGTCTAGAAATAACTTTTTTATATGAAGTCTTTGTATTCTTTTCTGTTTATGGCCATGATTGCCTTATGTTGTTTTTGCAGTTCCTCGGGATCTGAAACTGAGGCTTCGGTCAATACAAACACCAACGCGAATAATCCAGTGGCTATTGAATTTACCTTTCCGGAGGAAAGCGAACCTCACGAAGCAACTTGGTTGCAATGGCCGCATCATTATCAATATGGACAAACCTTCCGAAACAGATTGGATGCTACCTGGGTTACATTGACCAAAGAGCTTGTAAGCAGTGAGAAGGTCTTCATAATTGCCTATGATAGCGCCGAAAAAACCAGAATATTGAGCTTGTTAAATGCCGCTCGATTTGATCTTTCCAATGTTTATTTCAAAACATATCCTACCGACGATTTTTGGATTCGAGATAATGGTCCTATTTATGTTCGAGATCAAAATAACAATTTGGTAGTCCAAGATTGGGGATTCAACGGTTGGGGCAACAAGGCTGCGTATGCCAACTGTAATGCCATTCCCTCTAAAATAGCTCAAGATCAAAACAAACGCTTGATTGATTTAAAGGCCATCATGATTAATGAAGGCGGCAGCGTGGAAATGGATGGACACGGGACTTTAATGGCTTGTAAGAGCTCCATTTTAAATTCCAATCGAAATGCTGGAATGACTCAAAAAGAAGCTGAAGACATCTTTAAACAATATCTCGGAGTTACGAATTTTGTTTGGTTGGAGGGTCAAGCTGGATTAGAAATAACCGATCAGCATATTGATGGTTTTGCCCGATTTGGCAATACAAATACCATTGTTACCATGGATACATCTGATTTGCTGGCCTATGATGTATTGCAATCAGACATCGACAAATTATACGCCGCAAAAAACGCTCAAGGGCAACCCTATAATTTCTTAAAGCTACCTTTAACCCAAAATGATGTGGTTACCGAATATGGCCAAAATTTAGGATACAAAGGCTCTTATTGCAATTATTATATTGCCAATACCAAAGTGCTCGTACCCACCTATAACGACCCCAACGATGCAGTTGCCCTTCAAAAACTACAAACCCTTTACCCAAATCGAACGGTAGTCGGAATCGATTGTCGAAATTTATACGCCAATGGGGGCATGATTCATTGCGTGACCCAGCAACAACCTCAATCGTAATTTTTTCTGCACCGTCAGGAGGTTTGCTAAAAAATATTAGTTACCTTTAAATGGCATCAATCAATTAATTTCGATTCGCTATGAAAATCGATCGGATTCTAATCAACATCTGCTCTGATCATTTAACCAAAAGTAGGGACTTCTACACTCATTTGTTCGACTTTGAAGTTGGCTATGAAAGTGATTGGTTTATTCATTTGGTCTCCAAAGAAAAAGGATTGGAATTGGGCATTATCTCCAAAGCCTATGACGCCGTTCCTGCTAGTTTTAAAAATACACCTACCGGTTTTTACATTACCATTGTTGTAGAAGATGTGCACCAAATTTACGAACTGGCCAAAGCTGAAGGTTTTGATATCGTAAGCGAGCCAGCAGACACGTTTTACGGTCAGCGAAGAATACTCCTTAAAGATCCTGATGGTGCCTTGGTAGATGTTTCCTCACCAAATTAAAAACTATGGATGACATGAAAATTATTTCGATTCGTGAGCACCCTCAATATGAAAAAGAGGCCATCCAATATTTTCAAAACAAATGGCCTAGTGTTGCACCTCAAATCTACTATGATGCTATACATTATGCCTTGACTGGCAAAGACAATCTACCTCAATGGTATCTTTTACAGAAGAATGATGAGATTATTGGTTGTGCTGGATTAATCACCAATGACTTTATAAGTAGGGGTGATTTATACCCATGGCTTTGTGCTTTGTTTATCGAAGAGGAACACCGAGGAAATGCCTATCCCAAATTCCTATTTGAAAAGGCAAAAAGCGATACCAAAGCTTTTGGGTTTAAGAATTTATATTTGAGTACTTCCCATGTTGATTACTACGAACGATATGGGTTCGAATACATAGGAGATGGTTTTCATCCATGGAATGAAACTTCTCGAATTTACAGCATCAAAGTTTAATGACAAATAGCCAAAGCATATGAAACTTCTTATTCGATGTATTGCTTTTTTGGCCACAATTGCATGTGTACTAGCTATTTACAATAATGATTTTTATCAAGATGACAATTGGACCAAGGCGCAATGGCTTGGTCAAGACCTCATCACCCTCACCGTTGCAGTGCCTTTGTTGTTGTTTAGTCTAAAGCGTGGTATTGGACAACATCGAATCAAATGGTGGATGCTAAATACAGGTCTTCTCCTCTATTTTGCTTACACGTATAGCTTTTTTGTTTTCAGTTCCAAACTGAGCTTCTTGTATTTCTTTCAAATTGGAATATTCGGATTTTCCATCGTCGGATTTATTCGCTCCTGTTTATTACTATCTCATGAAAAAGTGCGGTTCTCTTTCCCTAGGACCAACATTAAATTGGCCATCGTATCCTATTTTTTTACTATTGCCTCAATGCTGGCCTTTCTATGGATCAAGGATATTGTCTCACATTTAAACAGTAGCATTCATCAATCAAATACCTTTGATGGTGCCCCTCCCTTAATAACTTATGGACTTGATCTCGGTCTCATCATTCCACTCATGATTGCCACTGGATTAATGCTATATTGGAAAGAGCGTTGGGGGTATATTCTTACGGGTATCGTACTTACAAAAACCAGTACGCTAGGTTTCGCCATGATGGCCATGAACGTCAGCATGCATTTGCAACACATCAATCCAGATTACCTTATCATCCTTATTTGGACCTTGATTGGCGTCTTAGGTACCCTTCTCACGATTTTCTATTTGGAGAACCTCAGATTTCATGTAGATCCTTAAGATACAATTCGTTAACACTACATCGATTTCTTTTTAACATTTAGAATTTCAATATTAAATCCTTGTTAAATATGCATCTCTATGGAAGGTTATTGGAGCTTTCTTAATACTTTTGTTTAAGATTTATTATATTTTGTTAAACAATTTATGGTAACATCCTAAAAAAATACATCAGAGGGTCGTACGATGCCGTGAAGTGGTTGGTGTTGAAAGAATTTTGGCATCGTACCTCTGATTCTGATGCAAGACGAATCTCGTCTTCCAAATGAGTATCGAAAAAAGAAACTAGATTGATTTGAACATAAAGCCTGGCAATTGCAAGGCTTTTTTGTTTTTTGATCATTTTGAACCACAGTTCCTCGCATTCCCGAACCCATCTCCATTAATTCATTCAATTATTAGATCATTAAATTATTGAATTATTTGATTATTGAATTATTAAATTATTAGATTATTAGATTATTAATCCATTAAATAATTGATATCCAAAACCATGACAAATGTCATTTGTGCAACTCTAAGCATTTGATTAAATTTATGATAATAAACTTTAATCAATCATGGCCAACGAAAAAGATTTCTATGTAGTTGCGATTGGCGCATCTGCTGGAGGACTAGAAGCAGTACAAACTTTTTTTGATCACATTCCCAAAAATACGGGTGCAGCTTATGTTGTTATTCAACATTTATCTCCTGATTTTAAAAGTCTCATGCCCGAATTGCTTTCCAAGCATACCCATATGAAAATTTTTACGGCAGAGCACGGTCAAAAAATCAAACCAAATTGCGTGTATTTGAACAATCGCAATAACAATATTGGAATTGAAAATGATCAATTTGTGTTGATTGACAAAGATCCGAAAGAACAACTGAACTTGCCCATTGATATTTTCTTCCATATGGTCGGAAAGGCTTTCAAAGAGAAATCGATTGGAGTAATCTTATCAGGTACAGGTTCTGACGGGTCTAGAGGAATCAAAACCATCAAGGAAGAAATGGGAACCATTTTTGTTCAAGATCCCGATACTGCACAGTTCGACGGGATGCCCAACTCTTCCATCCTTACCAATTTACCAGATTTTATTCTGCCAGTAGAAAACATGGCTGAAACCATCGTTAACTACACCAAGAATAGTTCGAAACATTTTAAGGCGCTCGAAATTGATGATGTGGAAACGGCCAGCCTGGATAAGGAAAGTACTTTTCAAACCATATTATCGGTCATTTATAAGCATACAGATGTCAATTTTAAGAAATACAAGGTAAATACCTTATTACGACGTCTTGAAAAACGAATGAATCTTCACAACATCAAAACCCTTGAAGATTACCTTCGGTTTTTAATTTCAAGTGATGAAGAAAAAGAAGCAATCAACAATGAATTCTTAATTGGTGTTACGAGCTTTTTCAGAGATAAAAAAGCTTATGAAGTAATGCGAGAGAAAGTGGTCCCCGAACTCTGTAACAAAAAGGGCAATGACGAAGTTATCCGTATTTGGGTACCAGGATGTTCAAGTGGTGAAGAAGTTTATTCGTTAGCGATTCTATTTGAAGATTACATTCAACGCAATCGCCTCAACATTTCCTATAAAATTTTTGCAACCGATATTGATAAAAAAGCATTGAATTTTGCCAGTATGGGGAACTACCCCATTAACAATGCAGAAGATATTGATAAAGAAATCCTAGAGCGTTATTTCTTAAAATCGGGCGGCAATTTAGAAATTACGAATAAGGTGAGAGAAAAAATTATTTTCTCCTATCATGACGTTACGAAGGATCCACCATTTATAAAGGTTGATTTGATCTCTTGTCGCAATCTTTTGATTTATTTATCCAACGAAACCCAAAAAACCGTATTAGCTGGATTCCAATTTTCATTGAATCAAGATGGCGTGCTCTTTTTAGGAAGCAGCGAATCCCTTGGACCAATTAGTAATTTGTTTTCCATCATTGATAACAAATACAAAATTTATCAAAATTTAAAAGCCATAAAGCGCATCAACAAAGGGAACAAACTGTACACCTATTCAAAAATGCGTACCATCAATCCACTTCAAGGATTGTCTTTAAAGCAGCAAAATCAGTCGAGCACCAAACACAGTGAAGCTCATTATTACAAGATATTAAGTCAAAAACATGCCCCTGTGAGCGTTTTTGTTGACAAGGAATGTAATGTTGAGTTTATGGTTGGGGACTTTAAAAAATGGTTCAATCAATCCGACGGATCTTTCTCATCGAATTTGTACCAAATGGTTTCACAAGAACTGGCAACCGTTATAAAAAACGGTTTGCGAAAGGTAGATGAAACCAAAAGTTCGGTGGAAATAAAAAACCTAGTTTACAAGAACAATGGTGAAGATTTGGTAACCAATTTATATTTTGAAGTAGCCGAGAACCCTTCTTTGCGGAATCAAAAGTACCTGATTCAATTTGGAGAGGGAGAAATAAGCAAGGCCGAAGAACAAATCATTTTATCTGACAACGACGTTTCCAATTTTTCAAAACAACGAATTGAAAGTCTAGAACAAGAGCTCAAACAAAAAAGTCACGAACTTCAAAACATTGTTGAAGAGCTTGAAACGAGTAATGAGGAATTACAAAGTTCCAATGAGGAATTAATGTCTTCCAATGAGGAATTACAAAGTTCCAATGAAGAATTGCAATCGGTAAATGAGGAATTATACACCGTAAATTCTGAATTCCAAGAAAAAAATAGGGAATTAGAAGATCTGAACAATGACATGAACAACCTATTGACTAGTTCAGACATTGGTACCCTTTTCTTGGATGCACAACTGAACATTCGAAAATATACGCCAGAAATCAAGAAGGTATTTAACCTAGAGCCTAGTGACATAGGGCGATCCTTAACCTCTTTCACTTCAAATTTTAATACAGAAATTCGAAAGACCATTATCGATAATGCTCGAAGAGCATTGGACGATTTAAAAACTTTTGAAAATGAAGTGCAAGACATTCATGGGAATTGGTATTTGAAACGAATTAGTCCATTTGTAACACTCGATAAAAAGATTGATGGTGTGGTGATTGCCTTTGTTCGTATCAATCAATTGAAAGAAAAAGAAGAAGAATTGAAACGAAACCGCTTCCATTTGAACAAGGCGCAAGCAGTGACCAAAGTGGGTAGCTGGTATTTGGATGTGAAGACCAATGAAATTACCTGGACCAAAGAGATGTACAAGATGTTCGAAATGGATTACATGGCACCTGTACCAAGTTTTTCAGAACACAAAAAGTTTTGGACCGAGTCCTCTTGGAAATTGATCAATTCTTCCATTGAAAACGCCATTGCAAACGCTACTCCTTATCAAATTGAAGTAGAGATGGAATCTTCAATCGGCACGAATAAATGGCTTTGGGCAAAAGGTGAGCCATTGCAAAATGAAGATGGAGAAGTATATGCCATATGGGGAGTTTCCCAAGACATCACAGAACGCAAACAACAGGAATTGCGACTTATTGAGGCACAACAGAAAGCCGAAACAGCCAATATTTACAAGAATCAATTTTTAGCCAATATGAGTCACGAAATCCGCACACCAATGAACGGATTACTCGGTTTTGCCAACATGTTGCGAAAAGATGATCTTGATGTTGAAACTCGAAACTCTTATGTAGACATCATTGAAAGTTGTACCAAGCAATTATTGAACTTGACCAACGACATCATTGATATTTCTAAAATTGAAGCTGGTGAGCTTCAAATCAATAAAGGAAGCTGTCATTTAGGCAATTTGTTTAGAGAACTCGAGACAACTTTTAATGAAATAAAAAAACAGGATGAAAAACATCAAGTGAAACTACGCACGATTATTCCGAAGTCTTTGGATAATTTGGTGGTAGAAAGTGATGCTACTCGATTAAAGCAAGTGCTTTCCAATTTAATTGATAACGCATTGAAATTCACCCAAAAAGGTCTGGTAGAGTTCGGTTACAACGTGCATGACTCAAAGCTCATCATCACGGTTTCTGACACGGGATTGGGGATGTCTAAAGACAAATTAACCCTGATTTTCGAACGTTTCCAACGACTTGAAAATAAGGATAGCGCTAAAACCAAAGGAACAGGCTTAGGGTTAACCATTTCAAAAGGTATCGTTGATTTACTCGGAGGTACTATTGATGTGCAATCTGAATTGGGCAAAGGAAGCACCTTTACCATTACGCTACCTCATAAAAAAGTTAGTAAGACAAAAAAATCAGAAAAAACCAAGAAACGTACTAAGAACAATACGATGTTGGATTGTAAAAAGATTTTAGTTGCTGAAGATGATTATGCCAATCGATTGTTCTTGAAGGAAATTCTGAAAGATTTACCAGTACAGACCATTTGGGCCAAAAATGGGGAGGAAGCAGTAGAGAAGTTTGTCGAAAACGAAGACATTTGCATCACTCTGATGGACATCCGTATGCCTATTTTGGATGGGTATGAGGCTACAAAACAAATTTTAAAAGTAAATCCTAAGGCGAAAATAATTGCGCAGACATCCTATGCGATGACCAGTGACAAAGAACGCTGTTTACAGGAGGGATTTGTTGATTACATTACCAAACCAATTGATAATGATGTACTGATTGAAACCATGAAAAAGTGGGTAACAGAAGAAGTTTAGTATCGAATAATAATTAGGTTGAAAATTCGTAAACCATGGAATACATTGAAAAAGTTTCGTACCAGGTAGATAAGTCCAACACCATTGTAGAAGTTTCGGACGATTGGATAAAAGCCGCCACCGTTGGTCAAGCCGATGATTTGACTGTGAAAGAGAAAGTAATTGGAAGGTCTATATTGTCCTACATTGTGGGTGAAGCAACCAAAATGTATTATCAAGTGGTATTCGGGAAATGTCGAAGATTGGGTAAAGAACATACCATCAATTATCGTTGTGATTCACCTAGCCATAAGAGATTCATGCAAATGGTGATCAAGCCAGACACGAATGAGAGTTTGAATATCAATAATTATTTGTTACGGGAAGAGCCTTTTAACAATCCTGTGCACATAGAAGAGACCACAGGTAATTTTAGAAACCCAACGCAACGATGCAGTATTTGCAACAAATTGAAATTATCCAAAACAGACGATTGGAAAGCACCAGAGGAATTGTCAAAAGAAGAAAGTAAAGAATACATCGTTATTCATACCATTTGTCCTTCCTGCCATGGCAAAGATTGGCGGAGCAATCAAAAGAATTAAAAAAGAAAGCATTAAATTGTTAAAAAAGAAACAAACAAACAACCAAGATAAATTGGAAAAATCATTGAAAATCACTACCTTAGAAAACATGCGTTGACTGATTTTTGTGAGATTGAAGAATTATGTAATTAAACATAGCTATGCCCTCAAAAAATGCTATACAAAAAGACCACTATTTAAAGCAAGAGCTTTACGAACTCATCCATAAAGACAATTCTTTATTTGATGCCCTTCAAGACAGCTCCTTGGACGGCTTGTGGTATTGGGATCTTGAAAATCCAGAAAACGCTTGGATGAGCGATAAGGGTTGGACCGCCTTAGGTTACAATCCAGAAGAGATGGGAAACAGTCTTGTGGCCACGCAAGAAATGATCAATCCGTCTGACTTAAAAATTGCCACGCAAAACTTAGAAAAACACCTAAAAAACCCAGATCATCCTTACGATCAAATTGTTCGGTACCGACACAAAGACGGGCATATGGTATACATGCGTTGCCGAGGAAAGGCCATCAGAGATAAAGATGGTAGGCCTACGCGTTTGATTGGAAGTCATGTTGATATTACGGAAGGCGTTGAACTGGGAATGCAAAAAGATATCAATGCCGATTTGTTGCAATTGAATAAAGAATTAGAGAGTAAAAACAAAGAATTACAACAATTCACCTACATCACCTCTCACGATTTGCAAGAGCCATTAAATTCAATTTTATCCTTTTCTCGTTTATTGGAAACCAATCGAGATCGTTTGAATGAAATTGGAGAAAAGAGTTTGGATGTAATTGTCTATTCTGCCAATCGAATGAAAGATTTCATTACGGCCTTACTTTTCTACTCACGAATTGGAAAAGAAAAGGAAAGGAAGCGCGTTGAGATGAGTAAAGTACTTCTCAATTTGAAAATTGATTTGCATGAGATGATTCAAAAAGACAAGGCACAAATCAATTATATCGGAAAAGTCACTGAATTAGACGTTTTTGAAAACGACTTCCACCAGTTGATTCTAAACCTTACCACCAATGCTTTTAAATACGTAGCTGATGATGTAACCCCTTTCTTAGTGATTGATGCCAAAGAGGATGATGAAAAAATAACCTTCTCTTTTGCTGATAATGGAATTGGTATTGAGGAACAGCACTTCGATCGAATCTTTGAAGTTTTTCAAAGACTGCATGCGGAGGACAAATACCATGGAACCGGTATTGGACTGGCGCATTGTAAACGTGTAGTAGAATTGCATGGAGGCGATATATGGTTGACCTCTACCCCGGGAAAAGGAACGACGTTTTATTTTACCATTAAAAAATGATGTATCATGAAAAATCTTAAGCGCATAATGCTGATTGATGATGATACGAACGCGAACTTTTACAACAAATACATTTTAAATGAGCTAAACGACTCCTTAGACATCATTGAGATTTCCTGTGGAAAAGACGCCTTGGCTTACTTGAAAGAAAATACGGATCCCATAGACATCATTTTATTGGACATTAATATGCCATTGATGAATGGTTGGAAGTTTTTGGAAGAATATGACAAATTTGACGCACCAAAAAAAGCACATACCATCATCTTTATGCTGACCTCTTCCATCAATCCTGATGACAAAAAAAGAGTATTGAATTATCCTTATGTCAAGCAATTCTTCAACAAACCGCTGGATTTTGAAACCTTAGAACAAATTCTTGACATTTTCAGACACTCTGTCGATTCAGAAAATCTTAGCGCTAGTGAAACGATTGTTTTTGATGAAAAAAATCAACTTGTCATAGCCTCTTATGTGGGAGTTTTGGACAAAGACAAGGAAGTAAATTTTCTATCAGATGCAGCCGAGTTTAGTAAAACACATAATAGCAATTATATCTTGTTTGACATGACCGATGTGATTGAAAACTATGGTTTTTATGATCTCTATGAATTGAACAAGAACTTAATTTCCTTAACCGGACTTACCATACGACATCATTGTGCTTTTGTTTTTAAGGCAGACGACTCAAGTACCAAATCGAGATTGGAATTCAAAGAATCCGTAGCCAAAAACTGGGGACAAGATATCTTTAAAAACTTCACCAATAAAGAGGAAGCCATTCAATGGCTAATCGAAAGAAGGGAAGCAAATCAAGGTCTGTTGAATTTCATGTTCTAGATTGCGTTTACCCATCTTTCTTTCCTATTTTTATGGCATGCAATTACGCGGACTTTTTACCATCTTCCTACTAGGTTTGTTGAGCACCTACTCAATCGGTCAAACCAAGCTCCTTACCTTTAATATTCGCTACGATAATAAAAACGATGGCCCAAATTGGTGGGAACATCGAAAGGGTGATGTGGTTCAATTACTGTCCGAAAACGATCCTCATATCTTCGGATTACAAGAGGCTTTACCTCATCAAACAAAATTCATCCAAAAGCATTTATCGAACTATAAAGTGGTTAACTATTTGCGGGACGGACAAGACTCAAAAAGCGAAGGGTTACCCGTATTTTGGAAAAATGAAGCATTGGAATTGGTTGCCTCAGAAGTATTTTGGCTTTCTGCAACTCCTAATACGGTATCAAAAGGTTGGGATGCCAACCTTAACCGCATATTGGTTTATTGTCAATTTAAAGACAAAAAAGACAATAGCACACTGCATGTTTTCAATGCACATTTTGACCATCTTGGAACAGAAGCACGATTAAAATCGGCCCAGTTAATTCTAAAAATAATCAAAGAGAAATCTCTTAATGATCAAAAAACCATCGTAATGGGGGACTTCAACGCCTTGCCAGACTCCCCTCCTATTCATACATTATTGAAAACGTTGAAAGATTCGGCAGATCCAGTCTCGGCACAACAAGGAACCTTCACAAACTTTGATATTCAAAAGACCGCAAAAAATCGTATCGACTACATTTTCTATAAAAATTTGAAAATCAAGAATCACGAAGTAATCACCACAAAAAGACCCAATGGATTATACCCTTCGGATCATTTCCCAATTATGATTGAAATAAAAAAGGAGCCATGAGCATTGTTCTATCCAACACAACTATTGAAGTCACCATCGATTTACCCCAAGAAGGTTACAGCGCCTCAAGATTTGATGGTTCTGGTAAGATTACTAGCCTAAAATTTAAAGGGTTAGAACTGCTGGGGACCGAGTTAGAAAATCAAAATCAAGAGGACGACAAAACTTTCGGTAAAGGATTGTACAACGAATTCGGAAGCATGAATCCACTAGGATTTCGGGAAGCATCAATTGGAGAATATTGTCACAAGATCGGAGTTGGTATGGTACTCAAGGAAGATGAGTCTTATGATTTTCAAAAGCCCTACTCCATCAAACCCTCGGAAGTAGAAATTCAGAAATCAGAAGATCGAATTACTTTCACAACCATCGGTGAATTACATAAAGAATATGCCTATGTTTTACGAAAGACTTTATCTCTGAAAGAAGACGGAATTCAAATTGACTATCGCTTAGAGAATACAGGAAGTAAAGTGATTAGAACGAATGAATACAATCATAATTTTATTCGCTTTAGTGAAGATTTGATTGGAAATGATTATTCACTAACTATTCCGACCGAACTACGTTTAGAAGAGTTGACAGAGCTAGTGAACAAAGAGAAAGCCATGGCTATCAAAGAAAATGAAATTCAATTTGCAAAAAGTCCTACCGAGGCATTTTTCATTAGCACCGAATTTAAAGATCGATTTGTTGACGCCAACTGGAAATTGGAAAATAAAGCCATAAATATCGGAATCAGCGAAACGGGCGATTTCAAAACCAAACAATTCCACCTTTGGGGAACTCCTCATGTTATTTGTCCGGAAATCTTTATTGATATAGAGATTAATCCGAACGATTCATTTTCGTGGTCTCGGCGATATCAGATTTACGAATTGGAATAAAAAAAACCTCACGAAATCGTGAGGCCTTCCAATATAAATTAAGAATTTGAATTAAGCACTCAATACTTCATGTACTTTGTCCGCAGCTTCTTGGAATTCAGTAGCAGAAATAATTTCCATTCCTGAATTGTCAATCAACTCTTTTGCTTCTTTAGCATTTGTTCCCTGTAATCTACAGATGATTGGAACGTTGATTTGATCACCCATATTTTTATAGGCATCAACAACCCCTTGAGCAACACGGTCACAACGAACAATACCTCCAAAAATGTTTACCAAGATGGCTTTTACATTTGGATCTTTTAAAATGATTCCGAATGCTGTTTCTACACGCTGCGCATCAGCGGTACCACCAACGTCTAAGAAGTTTGCTGGCTCACCACCTGATTCTTTAATTAAATCCATGGTTCCCATGGCCAATCCGGCTCCGTTCACCATACATCCAACGTTTCCATCCAAATCAACATAGTTCAATCCAGCCGCCTTTGCTTCTACTTCAATCGGGTTTTCCTCTCTTGTATCTCGCAATTCAGCGTAATCTTTATGTCTAAACAATGCATTGTCATCCAAAGTAACCTTAGCATCTACTGCCAAAATCTTGTCGTCAGACGTTTTTAACACAGGGTTGATTTCAAACAAAGATGAATCACTTTTCACATAAGCCGTGTACAATGACGTTACAAAACGAACCATTTCTTTAAAAGCAGCTCCAGACAATCCTAAATTAAAGGCAATCTTTCTAGCTTGGAAAGGCATGATTCCTAACAACGGATCAATTTCTTCTGTAAAGATTAAATGTGGCGTTTCTTCAGCAACAGTCTCGATATCCATTCCCCCTTCGGTAGAATACATGATCATGTTCCTACCAGTTGCTCTATTTAACAAGACAGACATGTAGTATTCTTCTGGCTCAGAATCACCAGGATAATACACGTCTTCTGCCACCAACACTTGGTTTACTAGTTTCCCTTGCGGTGGGGTTTGAGGAGTGATCAACATCATACCAATAATGTCATTGGCAATGGATTTCACATCATCAAGGTTTTTTGCAAGCTTTACGCCTCCACCCTTACCACGCCCTCCAGCATGGATTTGCGCTTTAATAACATGCCAACCAGTTCCTGTATCTTCAGTTAACTTCTTAGCTGCATCTACTGCTTCTTCAGGTGTTGTAGCTACAATACCGCGTTGAATTCTAACGCCAAAGCTGTTTAAAATTTCTTTTCCTTGATATTCGTGTAAATTCATAGTTGAAAGTGTGATTTAATGCCTGCAAAAATACAAATTCAACTGAGGAATTCTGACATATTTTGTAAAAAAATAACCCACCTAAAATGTAGATATTAAGAAGACTTTAACAACTGGATGTTGTCACATCCTAAATTTTAAGAAGTCTTTGAAATAATTAACATTGTTTTGTAATTCTATCCTACTTGTGAATTATAGATTTACCGAGCGAAAGCAACTCAATCAACACAAAAAACACATGCGACCACTAACGCTAGCTATTGTATTATGCCTTGTTTTTTCACTTGCTACAAAGGCACAATCCAACGAAAATAGAAAAACAATTAAAACTACCCGTGTCGAGAAAGCACCTAAAATCGATGGTGCTCTAGACGACCAGGCTTGGGCCAATGCCGAAGAGGCAACGGACTTCGTTGTTTTAAGACCTGCCAATGGAAAATTGGTTGACAACAATTATCAAACAAAAGTAAAAGTTGTTTATAACGATGATGCAATTTTCATTTCTGCTGAAATGAAAGATCCGAATCCCAACAAAATCCCACGTGAATTTGCGGTTCGCGATAACTTTAGTATTTCCGATTTCTTTTTGGTGACGATTAATCCAAATGACGACGGACAGAACCCTTTTGAATTTATCGTTCAAGCTACTGGAAATCAAGCTGATGCAAAAGTATCCAATGGTAACGAAGACTTTAATTGGAGTGCTGTTTGGGATAGCGCTACGCGTATCACCGATAAAGGATGGAATGTGGAAATGAAAATCCCTTACAGAGCGCTGCGTTTTCAAAATCAACCTGTACAATCTTGGGGATTCAATTTTCATCGTCGACTCGAATTACTCAACGAGCAACATACCTGGAATCACATTGACAATACTGTAGGACGCTGGACACAATACGACGGACTGGTGACCGATTTGAGAGAAATCAAACCAACCACGCGATTGAATTTGTATCCTTATCAATCCTCTATTACAAACACATTTCAAGGCAAAACCGAATTTGACTGGGCTGTTGGAATGGATATCAAGTACGGATTGACCGAAAACTTTACTTTGGATGCGACCTTAATTCCTGATTTTAGCCAAGTAGGCTTTGATGACGTGGTATTGAATTTGGGGCCATTTGAACAACAATTTACAGAACAGAGGCAATTCTTTACGGAAGGGACAGAACTTTTCAATATTGCCAACCTATTCTATTCTAGACGCATCGGAGCAGCCCCAATTGACCAATTCAACGTGGCTGGAACCCTAAGCGCCACTGAAGAAATCATTGATCGACCCGATAAGACCACAATGCTGAACGCCATAAAAGTATCTGGTAGAACTAAAAAGGGATTGGGAATCGGATTTTTTAATGCCATTACACAAAAGGCAGAAGCTACGATTCGAGACAATGCAGACGGAAGCATCCGAAAAGCTGTATTAGAACCATTCACTAACTACAACATACTGGTGTTGGATCAACAATTCAATCAGAATTCAACCCTATCATTAATTAATACCAATGTTACTAGAGACGGAAGTTTTCGAGATGCAAACGTAACTGCCTTGGATTGGCACATTGAAACCAAAGACAGCAAATACAATGCAGATGGCTCTTTCCGAATGAGTAACATCTCGGATGATCCTAACAACCCCAATACTGGTTACACCTTTGACAACAGTTTTGGATATGATTTCCAAAATTGGTTTTGGGAAATTGGATACAATTTTGAAAGTAAAGATTTCAACCCGAATGATTTGGGGATTCTCTTTACCAATGATCAGCAGACCATTTATGGAAACATTGGATGGAGAACAGTACAACCCACCAAAAAGTTCAATAGAATTTGGGTGAATTTTTACAACAATTTAAATTTTCAACATTTTTCTGGAGTTTACACTGGTTATTTCGCTGGAGTTGGAGGGTCTGCCCAAACCCGTGATCGTTTCAACTTTGGAGCTAACCTCAACTATGGATCGCCAGAGCGTGACTTTTTTGAACCTAGACAAGGGACAACGAGTGGTGTTTTCTTCATGCAACCTGAACGCTTGAACATGAATAGTTGGTTCTCTACCAATTCTCAGAAAAAATTAGCGCTGAATATGAATGGGTACTACACCACCTTTAGTAACAACCCAAAATTAGGCTACGGATTTAGTTTTGCACCCAGATATCGATTCAACAATCAGTTTGCTTTACGCTACCGTCTGCGATTCAACAAGACCAATGACGATCAAGGTTATGTAGACCAGACCAGCTCCAACATTATCTTCGGATTTCGAGATCGAAAAAGTTACACCAATACCATTTCAGGAAAATTTAATTTCAACACCAACTCTTCGGTATCTTTGAGTTTCAGACATTTCTGGGAAGCCGTAAACTATAACAGCTTTAACAATCTTGAAAGTGATGGATCGCTATCAGTAAACAATTCTTACAACGGGAACAATGTGAACTTTAATAGCTGGAACTTAGACTTGAACTACATCTGGCAATTTGCCCCAGGAAGTCAATTGATTGCATTTTACCGAAACTCTATTTTTAATTTTGACGCCAACTCAAATTTGAATTTTACGCAGAATTTGGAGAATCTATTCAATCAACCACAACGACATACCTTTTCATTGCGATTTGTGTATTTCATTGACTACAATAAGCTGAAGAACATTATCTAACTCCCTCTTCCCAAAAAGTCAAAAATGTAAACTCGTCTGCTTCCTTTTTTTGTATTTTCGTGCGGAAGCAAATCATTCATGATTCAAGGAAAGAACATTCATAAAAGTTTTGGTGATATTGAAGTCTTAAAAGGCGTTGATATCTCGGTAAAACAAGGAGAAATTGTGGCAATTGTTGGTCCCTCTGGAGCTGGTAAAACCACCTTACTACAAATCCTAGGAACTCTAGACAAACCAAATCAAGGCTCTGATTATGAACTTACGATCAACAATACTTCTTTGAAGAATTTAAAAGACGTTGAGATTTCCAGATTTCGAAATAATGAAATAGGATTTATTTTTCAGTTTCACCAGCTGCTTCCCGAATTTACAGCATTGGAAAATGTAGCTATTCCGGCTTACATCGGTAAAAAAAGTCAATCGGAAACCGAGAAAAGAGCCAAAGAAGTTCTGGATTACCTCGGTTTGAGCCATCGATACGATCACAAACCAAATGAATTATCCGGCGGAGAACAACAACGAGTGGCCGTTGCGAGAGCTTTGATCAACCAGCCATCTGTAATCTTGGCAGACGAACCCAGTGGTAATTTGGATAGTAAATCTGCTGAAAATCTACACAAACTTTTCTTTCAACTTCGCGATGAATTTCAGCAAACGTTTATCATCGTAACCCATAACAACGAACTTGCAGAAATGGCAGATCGCAAGCTATTCATGAAAGACGGAAAGATACTATGAGGCTTAAAAAGGCTGATTTAAAAGACTTTCTAGACGAAAAGGCGCTGCAATACAATCAGCCCAAATTTATTGAAGACGACCCCATTCAAATTCCGCATCGCTATTCCGTCAAAGAGGATATTGAAATAGCCGCTTTCTTGACCGCCATCATCTCTTGGGGAAACCGAAAAATGATCATCAAAAACGCCTCCAAAATGATGGATCTCATGGGAAATGCTCCCCACGATTTTGTCATGAACCATTCCCATAATGATTTGTCAACACTAGACGGTTTTGTACATCGAACATTTAACGACATTGATTTTAAACAGTTCATTCTTTCCCTACATCATATCTATAAAAACCATGGGGGACTCGAGCAAGTATTACAGATTGAAGATGGTCGGAATGATTACCGTGAGGCCATTCATCATTTGAAATCCGTATTCTTTGAAATTCCGCATCCGCAAAGGACCATGAAACACATTTCAGATCCTTTAAAAAACTCTACTGCCAAAAGGATTAACATGTTTTTACGATGGATGGTAAGAACAGATCAAACAGGGGTTGATTTTGGCATTTGGAAAAGTCATCACCCCGCTCATTTGTCTTGTCCTTTGGATGTGCATTCGGGGAATGTCGCGCGTAAATTGGGGCTGCTTAAACGAAAGCAAAACGATTGGAAAGCGGTACAAGAACTCGATAAAAACCTAAGAAAATTTAATCCCCAAGACCCTGTGGTTTACGATTTTGCCTTGTTTGGATTAGGAGTCTTTGAAAATTTTTAAGAATTATTTTCCGCAGTAGTTCTTCAATTCTACCTATTTTTAACATCCAAAAATTAACTACCATGAGGTCTATTCTTACCCTTTTTATTGTATTGTTTATATCAGTTACTGTTGCACAAGATGCACGGATTCCATTGGATACCATTGTTGAAACTACCAACAGCGTTAGAATAAAGGGCAAAGTAGTTCCCTACAAAGCACAAACAGGAATGCAACCCGTATGGGATGAAAATGGCAATATCATTGCATCACTTTACTATACCTACTACCAGCGTACTGATATTAAAAACAAGGCAAAACGCCCAATCATCATGTCATTCAATGGTGGACCAGGATCGGCATCCGTTTGGATGCATATAGCCTACACAGGACCGAAGATCCTCAAAATTGATGACGAAGGATACCCTGTGCAACCATACGGTGTAAAGGACAATCCGAATTCGATATTGGATGTTGCTGATATCGTTTATGTAAATCCAGTAAATACGGGGTTTTCCAGACCTGTGATAGCAAAAGGAAAGAAATTGGATAAAAGCAAATTCTTCGGAATCAACGCCGATGTGCAATATTTGGCGGGTTGGTTACAAACCTTTATCACCCGAAACAACCGTTGGGAATCACCGAAATACATCATTGGGGAAAGCTATGGCGGAACACGTGTAATGGGGCTTGCCGCCGAATTACAGAACCGACATTGGATGTATTTAAATGGGGTGATCATGGTATCTCCAGCAGATTACAAAGTGCTTCGAACGGGAAGTTCGGTGGATTATGCCATTAACCTACCCTACTTTTCAGCTACTGCATGGTATCACAAAATGCTAGCTCCTGCCCTACAGAACAAAGATTTATTGGAGATTCTTCCAGAGGCAGAGGATTTTGCCATCAACAAGTTATTGCCTGCTATTGCTAAGGGCGGATTCATTTCGGGTGATGAGAAAAACTCGATTGCAGAGAAATTCTCTTATTACTCTGGACTTTCAAAGAAATCAATCCTTAGAAACAATTTGGAAGTTTCACCCTCCTTTTTTTGGAAGGAGTTATTACGAGATAAAAAAGGAATGACTGTAGGACGATTGGACTCAAGGTATTTGGGTGTTGACAAACGAGAAGTAGGTATTTCAACAGATTACAATTCTGAAATCACCTCTTGGCTACATAGCTTCACACCTGCCATCAACTATTACATCAGGAAAGAATTGAACTTTAAAACCGATGTTAAATACAACGTTTTTGGCCCCGTAAGACCTTGGGATAATAGAAATGATAATGTAAGGGAAGGTCTACGACAAGCAATGGCACAAAATCCGTATCTAAATGTATTGGTACAATCTGGTTATTATGATGGTGCAACAACCTATTTCGGAGCGAAGTATACCATGTGGAAAGTAGATCCTAGTGGAAAAATGAAGGATCGATTTACATTTAAAGGCTATAGAAGTGGACATATGATGTATCTACGCAAAGACGACCTTCAAAAAGCAAATGATGATTTACGTGAGTTTTTAATTAAGAGTTCATCAAAAGGATTACCAGCTAAATATTAAGAATGCAGTTTCAGAATCCAGAAGTATTTTATTTCCTTTTTCTTTTAGTAATACCAATACTGGTTCACTTATTTCAGCTTCAAAGATTCGTTAAGGTTCCGTTTACCAATGTTGCCTTTCTAAAAAAAATTGAGGCCGATACAAGAAAGAGTTCAAGTATCAAAAAATGGATTATTCTAGCCACGAGAACACTAGGACTTTTAGCGTTACTTTTTGCTTTTTCACAACCGTATCTAAGTAAAATAAATTCGGAAAACAACATTGAAGTATCCATCTATCTAGACAATTCCTTGAGCTTAAGTGCGACAAATGAGAAAGGAAAATTGATTCAAAATGCCATTAGTGACATCATTCAAAATGCATCCAACAATCATACTTATAATTTGATTACCAATGACAACAATTTGTCAAAAATAAATTATGAGACCCTAAAAAATGAATTGCTTTCGCTAAAAACCAGCACAAATAGTAAGGAAATTAAAGACGTATTCATCGAATTAAACCAAATTTCATCTAATAAAAGTAATACTTTATATAAAAACATTATTTACACTGATTTACAGAACATTAACAAATCAATGTTTACAGATGTAAATCGCGAAATTGACCTTGTAATTGCAAAAAATGCAACGAGCTCGAATATTTTCATTGAAAATTTAGAGGTAAAATCTACGGCGTCAGACCTGCTTGAATTTGAAGTTACTATTACTAACCAAGGCCAATCAAAAGAAAACCTACCTATTGCACTTTACAACGGAAGTAGTCTTTTGGGCAAACAAACCTTTTCAGTGGAAAGGAATGGTACTACCCTAGTTTCTTTCACCACCAAGAACACAAGTCCGTTTTTAGGAGAATTTAAAATAACTTTTAACGATACTTTCACTTTTGACAATAGTTTTTACTTCAGCTTGAACAAGCCGACTAAAACCAAAGTTTTACGTATAGGTCAACCCGAAAAATTTTTAGAACGGATATTCACACCGGACGAATTCGACTATACTAAGACTTCCCTTCAAAACTTAAATTACAACTCAATTGGGTCACAAGATTTAATCCTTTTGAATGAGATTGAGACCATCCCTTCTACCCTATCCAATCGTTTGAAGGAATTTACAGACAACGGAGGAACCCTTGCCTTAATTCCAAATTCCAAATCGTCGACGTCCATGTTACGATCCTTTTTCTCGACCTTCGGAATAAGCACAAGCGTGGCCAAAAGAAGAGATTCATCTCGAATTTCCAGAATCAATAGCAATCACCCTTTTTTCAATCAAGTATTTACCAACAGTCCGAAAAATTTTCAATATCCTTTTACCAAATCATCGTTTACCTATCGATCTAACAGTCTTACACCGATCATTTCTTATCAAAATCAAAGTTCTTTTTTCGGAGAATACAGCTTGACTAAAGGATCTTTATTTGTTTTTAGCACCTCATTAGATCAATCGCAATCAAATTTTCAAAACTCTCCGCTCATCGTGCCCGTTTTCTACACCCTTGGAAAATTGAGTTACACACCTCCCCAAGCCTATTATTTTATCAATGATGAATCGGAAATTGAGGTAAAAACTCGGGTAGAAAACGATAATATCCTTAGTGTATCCCATGAAGATGAATCCTTTATTCCTCTGCAGAGGGCTTATCAGGACAAGGTTCGATTGAATTTTGAGGAACAAAATTTGAAGGCCGGATTCTATGCCATAAAAAAAGAAAATGACACCATTTCAATGATTGCTATGAACAATCCGAAGACGGAAAGTCTGCTGCAATTTCTCGATGATAAAGCCATTGAAACCCTTCCTGAGAACATTACTGTTTACAACTCCATGGGAGCCGCCCTTCAGCAATTAAATGAAAATAGTGAAGTAAATTGGCTCTGGAAATGGTTTATATCATTGGCAATTGTATCTTTGTTGGCAGAAATTTTACTTTTAAAGTTCTTTAAAGTATGAACATTCTGATCAAAGCTGCCATTATCATTGACTCTTCTAGTCTATTCCATCGGCAAAAAAAAGATATCCTAATCGTTAACGGAGAAATCAAAGAAATTTCTGATTCCATTGCTTCCAAAGAGAACTACCAGGTTATTGAAAAAGAAAACCTTTATGTTTCCAATGGATGGTTTGACACCAGTGTTTCTTTTGGTGATCCCGGTTTTGAAGAACGTGAAACGATTAGCAACGGATTGGTAACTGCGGCTAAAAGTGGTTTTACAGCCGTAGCGGTGAATCCAAATACCAATCCGGTAATCGATACGAAAGCGGGAGTGGAATACCTCTTAAATAGAGCAAACGGTTCTTCAACCACCTTGTATCCCATTGGAGCTTTGACCACAAAATCAGAAGGAAAAGAACTGGCGGAACTTTTTGACTTGCAAAATGCAGGCGCCATTGCCTTTGGCGACTATAACAAGCCTATCAGTAATGATAATCTTATGAAAATCGCCTTGCAATACGGACAAAATTTCGACGGACTCATCATGAGTTTTCCTCAAAATGATACGATTGCTCACAACGGGCTTGCCAATGAAGGGGAAAATAGCACCAAATTGGGTTTGAAAGGAAATCCTGCACTAGCTGAACACCTTCAAATTGCTCGAGATTTGTTCTTATTGGAATACACTGGTGGGAAATTACACATCCCTACAGTAACCACCGAAAAATCAATCGCTTTGATTAAAGAAGCGAAAGACAAAGGTTTGAATGTTACTTGCAGTGTGGCTGTACACCACCTATTTTTAACAGATGACGAGCTTGAAACTTTTGATGCTAATGTAAAAGTCTCACCACCCTTGCGTTCCGAAAGTGAGGTGATGGCCTTAAGAGCTGCGGTAAGAAAAGGATATATCGATTGTATTACCACAGATCACAATCCGATTGACATCGAACATAAAAAAGTTGCGTTTAATCAGGCAAAATTCGGAACCATCGGACTGGAATCCGCTTTTGGAGCTTTGAATGCAATTTTAGAGCTGGATGAGTTCATACCCTGTCTGACCAACAGACCGAGAAAAACGTTCAATATCTCCGGGATCACTATTGCTGAAGGGAATCAAGCCGAACTGACCCTTTTCAATCCGAAAGGAGCATCTGTGTTTTCGGAAAAAGAAATCCTTTCTACCTCAAAAAACTCAGCATTTCTTGGCAAATCGTTAAAGGGATCTGTCTACGGAACCATCAACAAAGGCCAAGTGGCTATCAAATAAATTCCTGATTCCATAATTCAATTCCAAGCATACTTTGAGTCAATTACATTATATCGTTCGAGAGCCAAAAATCACATCTGAGAATCCGCCTTTATTGGTGTTATTACATGGATATGGGAGCAATGAACACGATTTGTTTTCCTTTTCCAGTGAACTTCCAGAGGAGTTGTTGATTGTCAGTGCACAAGCACCTTATCCGATGGATTTTGGCGGATTTGCTTGGTATGCCATCAATTTTGATAATGTCAATGGTAAGTTCTCTGACATTCCTCAAGCGAAACAGTCGGTTGCCAAAATTCACGATTTTATTGACACGCTTCAAAAGAAGTACAATACGAAACCTGATAAAACCTTTTTACTAGGCTTCAGTCAAGGTGCTATTCTTAGCTATGCCTTGTCCTTCCATTATCCGAATAAAGTACCTTATGTTGTAGCGCTAAGTGGTTATGTAAATGGCGATTTACTTCCTACGGATTTTCCAGAAAATATCAGCACCGAATACTATTGCTCGCACGGAACTGTAGATCAAGTCTTACCTATAGATTGGGCCCGAAATTCAAAGAAATTTTTAGAACAAAAGGGCATCACTCATGTGTACGAAGAGTTTCCCGTGGGTCACGGCGTGAATCCGCAGAATTTTTACAACTTTAGAAATTGGATTTCGGAACGATTGTAATTTATACTTCAATAGAAAGTCCATCGTAGGCTAAGAACACATTGTTTGGTAGTTTTTCAGACACTTCCCGGTGAAAACCTAACTTATGGCTAATATGTGTGAAATAGGCCCTTTTTGGCTTTATTTCTTCCACAAAAGCCAATGCCTCTTCCAAATTAAAGTGTGTTGGATGTTCATCGATTCGAAGCGCGTTCACCACCAATACATCCAAATCTTTTAATTTGGCTTTTTCAGTATCTGTGATGTATTTCACATCCGTGAGATATGCAAAATCTTGAATTCGAAAAGCCGTAACAGGCAATCTACCATGAATCACTTCTATGGGCATGATTTCTACATCATCGATAAAGAAGGGCTCTTTATCAACAATCGTCGGAGTTACGCTTGGTGCTCCAGGATACCTATTTTCAACACTAAAAATATACTCAAAGCGTTTTTCTAAGCTTCGTAAGGTCCGTTCATTTAAATAGATAGGCATTTCACCAATCTTGTAACAATAAGGTCTTAAATCGTCTATTCCTCCTACGTGATCAGCGTGCTCATGAGTAAACAAGACACCATTAATCAGCATCACCTCTTCTCGCAACATTTGCTGACGGAAATCTGGACCACAATCAATGACATAGTTTTTTTCATCCCAAGAAATCAAAACGGAAGATCGAAGTCTTTTGTCTTTTTGGTCGGTGGATAAGCATACTGGATCTTTACTAGCGATCATCGGAACTCCCTGAGATGTGCCTGTTCCCAAGAAGGTTACTTTTAACGATTTTTTAGTAGAATTCATGAACAACAAAAATAAAATAAAATTGAGTAATGCTTTCTATTTTATTAACTTTGTTGGACAACGAAAAACACTACTATGGCTGTATCTTTAAAGGGAGATCAAAAAATAAACTCCGTACCTACAACCAAATCCAAAGCACTTCGAATCAACTTAAATACAGACATCTATGGCACCTTTGCCGAAATCGGTGCTGGACAAGAAACGGTTCGAAATTTCTTTAGAGCCGGAGGAGCTTCAGGAACCATTGCAAAGACAATGAGTGCGTATGACAAAGACTTCTCAGACGCAATTTATGGCATTGAAGAGGACGGAAGGTATGTGACCGAATCAAGATTGAAAAAAATGCTTCGCCATGAAGTCGATTTGGTAGAACACAGACTTAGTAGAACCAAACATCCCAATAAAATATTCTTTAGTTACGCCAATACGGTAGCAACGATTGATTTTTCAAAAAAATTCAAAGGTCATGGTTGGGTCGGTATTCGTTTCCAGCTAGATCCTCTTGAAGATTATAACGAAATCATTTTACACCTTCGATTTAAAGAAACTGACGCGAGATTGCAGCAGGAAACCCTTGGAGTTCTTGGGGTAAACCTTATCTATGGTGCGTTTTACATGAATGACAATCCAAAGGAATTGATTCGTTCTTTCTATGACAACTTGGACAACCATCGATTGGAGATTGACATGATCAACTTTTCGGGACCAAGGTTTATGTATGTAGACAACCGTTTGATGAGTCTTCAGTTGCTTAAAAACGGTATGACCAATGCCGTAATGTTTGGGCCAGACGAAAACAACTTGCTTCCTGCTCAAGTGTTGTACAAGAAAAATATCCTTGCCTTACGAGGTAGTTTTAGACCGGTAACCAAGGTCAATATGGATATGTTCGAGAAATCGAGAAAATTATTCTTTGCTGAAAATAAGGTGAAGAAGGAAAACACACAGATTATTTTTGAGATTACCCTAAGTAACTTGCGTTCTGAAGGAGAAATCAACGAGCGTGACTTCTTAGATCGTGCCGAATTGCTTTGTTCACTCGGACAGAATGTAATGATTACCAATTACCAACAATATTATAAGCTTGTAGAATATTTCAGTGAATTTACAAAAGCGCGTATGGGATTGGCCATGGGTGTTTACAACCTTATTGAAATTTTTGACGAGAAATACTACCGAGATGTCAGTGGTGGAATTTTAGAAGCTTTCGGAAAACTCTTCTACAGGGATTTGAAAGTCTATATGTATCCGTATCACGATCAAAAAACAGACGAGTACATCACCAGTGAAAATCTTAAAGTACATCCTAGAATGAAAGAATTGTACAAGTTCTTCAAGCAAAACGGAAGACTGGTAAACATCGATGATTTCGATAAGGAAATCTTAGATATCTTCTCTCGTACGGTTCTGAAAATGATCAAAAACGGAGAAGAAGGATGGGAAGAAATGCTCCCTGAGGGTGTACCACAAATCATCAAGCAGAAAAGACTTTTTGGTTATATCAATCCAAAATTTAGTTAAGGATTAAACCTTTTGACTAATTTTAGGTCTAATTAAAAAACTTAATTTGACAGAGGAATTAGTCTTAGTTGAAGAACTTCAAAATCCGGCTACTAGAGATCGTGCATTCAAAGAACTAGTACGTCAGTACAAAGAACGCTTGTACTGGCATATTAGAAAGATTGTATTGGTCCATGACGATGCCGATGATGTCCTACAAAACACCTTTGTCAAGATTTTTAAGAACATTCAGAACTTTAAGCAAGACAGCAAACTCTTTTCTTGGATGTATCGCATTGCAACCAATGAGGCCATTAGCTTTATCAATAAAAGAGCAAAACAAAACAATGTTACCATTGAAGAATACCATCAGCAGAGTGCCTCCAAACTGCAAAGTGATGTTTTTTTTAACGGAAATCAAATTCAGCTAATTTTACAAAAAGCTATTGCTACACTCCCGCAAAAACAGCAATTGGTATTTAATATGCGATATTTTGAAGAGCTGAAGTATGAAGAAATTTCTGAGATCTTAGGCACTTCGGTTGGAGCCTTAAAAGCCTCCTACCATCATGCTAGCAAGAAAATACAGGAATATATCAAAACACAAACCCATTAAACCAATTCAAAAAAAAGTAGTCTAAAGCATAGAGATGGATTCAAAAATGAAACATAACATACCGACAGAACCTGGTTTTGAGTTACCAGAAGGGTATTTTGATTCTTTTGACGAACAATTGGAAGAGAAATTGTTTTTTGAAAAACTTCCGAAATCAACTGGATTCGAAACGCCATCGGATTATTTGTCTAATTTTGAAGTTCAGGTGCCAAAGGAACCAAAACAATCGAAAGTTATTTCTTTGGTCATGCCCATACTAAAATATGGAGTTGCGGCATCTCTAGTGATTGCATTGGTAAGTACTGCTTTTCTTATGGAATGGAACAATTCTTCTTACGAAAACATGTATGACAACTTATCTTCACAAGAAGTGAATACTTGGTTAGAAAGCTATGATGGTGAAATCAAATCTTCCGATTTTATCGCCGTTTATGAAGATGAGATTATAGAAAGTGAAAATCTCCCCAGTACAAGCTTGAACATTTCAAGTATCGAAAATTATTTAAACGAGTCTTCTGAAACAGAACTCGTTATTGATGAATTTTATTAAAAGAAAGACCATGAAAAAGTCATTATACCTTAGTCTCGTTTTTTGCATGATGGTTTCATTAACCATTCAGGGGCAACAGAATAGAAGATCGAATGAGAAGATTCGTTCGTTGAAAATTGCCTACATCACCCAAGAATTGGATTTGAGTGCCAAAGAAGCTCAAGAATTTTGGCCTGTTTACAATGAATTTGATAAGAAAGTGAGAAACTTAGAGCGCAACGAACGGTCTAAGATCAGAATGATTATCAAAGAATCGAATGGTTATAAAAACTTAAGTGAAGAAAAAGCAGCAGAAATTTTGAGTCGCATTCACGATATTGAAAATCAAATTGTGAAAACCAAATTTGAGATGGACAAGCAATTAGGCAAAATCATCTCAAAAAAGAAAATTCTGAGATTACGACATATCGAGCGAGAATTTGTGAGGAATCTCATGAATAAGCTTCGAAATAGAAAAAGAAAAGGAATGGAGAGAAATTAAAAAAGGGAGTGTTTGCTCCCTTTTTTTGTTTTATTGGATAATACTTAGACAAGGATATAATTCCGGTTTGTCAAACGTAAATTGCTTGAGCCAGATTCGAAGTTCTTTGATTTCATGCGGTAATAACCGCTCAATTGCCTTCTTTAATTCCTTGCTAAATAATTCAAAATTAAAACTAACTTTTTTCAGCACATCAATTGTGTACTCAAACATTGCTCTTGCCATAAATAAGTTTAATTATAATTAAAGAACGTTGGTCAATCGTAAAAATTGCCTTCTAAAGGTACGAAATTTAGAGCTGATAAAAAAGTTAAAATTAAAGCTTGTTGGTTCTTTCTAATAGTGCATTGGCTTGTTCTTCCAACGATTTATTGATGGCAGAATAGTGAGCTTTCTTATTTTCAACGTCCTTTTCATAAATCTTTGCAATGAGTCCGTCAAAGGTATCAACAGCGTCATCAATGATCTTTTGAGCATCAGCTGCTTTCGACGAATCTTTCGATAAACACTCATCAATAATATCACCTAAAACGTAGTGAATATCTTTCTTTAAATTCTTAATACTTGCCATAATTTAAGCTATATAGGTTAATAATTCTTTTAAGTTTGAAAGGGTTTGGTAAGAAGCTGTCTCCTTCTGATGATCAGCAACTTCTTCATGGGCCCAAGTAGTATGGAAAGGAACGTGGATGGCCGATCCGCCAATGTCTAAAACAGGCAAAACATCCGATTTTAAGGAGTTTCCAATCATCAAAAACTCTTTTGGTTCAATATCCAAATGATTTACCAGCTTTTGGAAATCTTGAGGTTTCTTTTCACTCATAACCTCCACATGGTGAAAATATTGTAGTAGGCCCGACTTATCCAATTTGCGTTCTTGATCTAATAAATCGCCCTTGGTAGCCACGATAAGCTTGTATTTGTCTGATAACTCCTTTAGCACCTCTTCCACTCCATCCAACAGCTCTATGGGCTTCTGAATCATTTCTTTACCAATATTTAAAATAGCTTGTAGCTTTTTTGGTTCAATTTGGTAATTGGATAAATCCAAAGCACATTCCATCATGGAAAGCATAAATCCTTTGACACCGTAACCGTACGTTTCAAGATTCTTAATTTCAACTTTAAACAGCTCTTGATCAATCTTGTTCTCTGTCTCATAACCCGACAACAATCTTGCAAACTCTTTTTCGGCTTCTCTGAAATAGGTCTCATTGACCCAAAGCGTATCGTCAGCGTCAAATGCAATAACTTTTATATCCTTAGGAATGCTTCTCATAATACAAGATGGCTTTTCGTAAATCTTCCTCGGTATCAATTCCAATTACAGGTTTGTCAATTTCTACCATCTTAATGGTCTTCCCCATTTCCAAATACCTTATGGCTTCTATTTTTTCTGCCGCCTCCAATGGTGTGATGGAATGATTGTAAAAATCCATCAAAGCTCCTTTGCGAAAAGCATACACGCCCACATGTTTGTAATAGGCAATCTTTTCTGAGGTATCTCGCGGAAAAGGAATTACACTTCTTGAAAAATAAAGCGCATTGTTATTCGAATCGGTTATCACTTTCACGTTATTGGGATTGGATACATTCTCCTCTTCGTGAATTCTTACCATGGGTGAGGCAACGTCAACATTATTCTCTGTATCTGCCTGATAAATAGCAATCAATTTTTCCAATGAAGGTGCGTCGATAAAGGGCTCATCTCCTTGAACATTTACAATGATATCAGCATCCAAATCTTCAGCAGCTTCTGCCAAGCGATCGGATCCGCATTGATGTTCCTTTTGACTCATCAAAACCGCTCCACCGGCTTGCGCTATGGCCTTATAAATAATTTCTGAATCGGTGACCACATAAACCTCATCGAACAAGGCGGTTGCAACTGCCGCCTCATAAGTTCGTTGAATCACGGGTTTTCCAGAAAGATCTTTCATTAATTTCCCCGGGAATCGGGAGGCCTCGTAGCGGGCAGGAATCATCGCAATTACTTTCAAAATTGACAATTTAAAGTTGATAGTAGTCTAAAACTGAGTACAAAGGTACATTTATTCTATGGTATTCAAACCAATTTAAATTGGTTACATTTGAGTAAAGGATGATATTTGAAGTCCTCAAAATTGTTCATTTCGAATTACATCAATCAAAAAAAGCAAGTATGGGAATATTTTGGGAATTATTGCAGCAAAGTGAAATTCAAAAGCAATCTGACAAATCCAAGAGTTTGGAGGACCGCATTACCAGTTTGGAAAACGACCTTGACAATACTAAAAAGCTCTTGCAAAAAACATTGGAAGCTCTTGAGAACCATTTGCAAAAAGATATTGATGGGGACGGAATTACAGGAAACTAGCCCGTATGAACATGTTCAAAAACATATCTTTTTATCTATTGATCCTCCTTATTTGTTGGAGTTGTACCTCAAAAGAATCGCTTCCTGATCCTCTGCAAGCAGGCTGGAAGGGACAAAAGGTTTGTAAAGTTCTTAAGGAAAATGAAAAGGTGAGAGCGCTGAAATGTACGTTTCCTCCTGGTATTGGCCATGAAAAACACTTTCATAAAACACACTTTGGATACACCTTATCTGGTAGTAGGTTTCGAATTTCTGATGCAAACGGAGTCCGGGAGGTTGCCATTAAAACCGGGACCAACTTTTACAATGAAAAGGTGGATTGGCATGAAGTTCAGAACATTGGAGATTCAACGGCAGTTTTTCTTATTCTAGAGCCTAAATAAATGATTAAGATTTTTAGAAATATGCGAAAAGACAAACTTGAAAAAGGCAAAACGAGCAGCTACCTCAAATATGCAATCGGAGAAATTGCTTTGGTGATGATCGGTATTTTGTTGGCTGTTCAAATAAACAACTGGAACGAAGACCGCAAGGTGAAAAACGAATTGCAAAATATTTTAAAAACCATTGCTAGCGATTTACAAAGAGATACTATGGTTGCCAGCTCTGTAATTCAATTGTACGACACCATTGAAGCAAATAGTGTTCGAGTTGTCAATAAAGAAATCAATAAAAAGAACTATAAAAAGTATCCCATGCTGAGAAGTTTGGTAACCCTATACTCCCCTTATTCGGTCCAGACCAAAGGATATGACATGTTGAAAAGCTATTCCAATAAGAATGAAATTCAGAACGACACTTTGGTCTCAGCCATCAATCAATTTTATGTTCCATTTATCCAGCTCATAAATGACAATAATGAAATGGTTAAGAAAGAAGTATTGGAAAATATCGATGCATTCAAAGAGAAATCGTGGTTCGTAGACTGGACTCAAAACCGATTCACTCCAGAAATGGTTAACTACTTTACCCAAAGTGAAGATTATCGAAAAAAAGTAGCCGCCAATTTGATTTTTGCCATAAGGAACCACAAGAATGTAATTGTGGCCTACAAAGGCCAGGCAGCAAGAATTATAAAGGTCATTAAAGAAAAAACCGAAGACTAATTATGGGAGACGGATTTAATATCGTAATGATCATCGCCATCATTTTGTTTGCTCGATTGGCCATACGACTTCTTATCAATTATAGAAAAAACAAATAACTTTAACATATTATTGCGTTTGTGATTGATTACATTTGTGGGTCTTTTTTGATAATTCAAATGGTGGGTAAAAAGATCTTCGGAATTCTCTTCTTCTTATTGATCACGTTAAATGCACATGGTTATAAGAGAGTCCTTTACGTGGATAATTTTAGCAGTATTGTTGGCAACACCACCAGCGAAAACAAATTACTTTCCTTTGCAAAACGCTATGGCTTCAACTGCCTTCTTCTTTATGAATTAAACAAGGTGGATAAAAAGTATCCTTTAAAAGACAAAAGCACTAATGGAATTCTTGCAAAATTTATCTCCAAAGCTAAATCCACCTATAATATTGATGAAATTGGAGCCATTGGAGAAGCTTCTGAGTTTTTTATAGATGTCATTCACCCCTATAACGAATCGAGAAACAACGTTTACGAGAAGTTCAACGTATATAACTTAGAATACGAGTATTGGTCTAAAAAGGCCTCTGGAGAGGATGGCTACTATTGCGAAAACTATTTGAAATACGACAATTATCAGTGCACCAGAGAGGGATCATTTAAGCACTTCATTGACGACTTAAAAGCCATGAAATCTTTGGTAAGCCAAAAATCCTATAAAATTAAAATCGAGGCATTTTTAGGATGGTTTAAGGAAAATGAGATCAGAGAGATTAGCAAATACTCAGATCGCGTCATTTTGCAGAGCTATGACAAAAATCCGCGATTGTGTTATTCAAAAACCAAAAAGAGATTGAGTTTCGTTACCAGTCTCTCCTCAAAAATAGAAACCTCTGTCCTATTTTCATCAACCATGGAAAATATGGGGAAATGGCTCAAATACGATACGCTTGATAAAACCGAAAACATTTTCATGAGTGAAATGAAGGCAAAAAATAGCGAGTTGGCCAAAAAATTAAAAATAGACAGTTTTGGTTACCATACTTATTCGTATTTAGAGAAATCATTAAGCTATTATGCCTATTCCCAGAATTAAGTTTCAGGGTAAAATTTAATCGTTTTTTCGTCTGAGAATCACCAACTTGACGTTTTCCGGGAGTGCCAATTTTTGGCCATGCAAAAAGTAGGTTGTAAAACCATCAAATCCTTCTAAAATTTACTTTCTAATTATCAGTTCATTACCCGTTTTTTATCCCCAAAAATGGGTATAAAAATCCCTAAAAATAGGTAGAAAAAAAGTTCACCATTTTACGGTATTGTGGGAATAGAACTTGTTTTCTAACTTAGAGTAGAGATTAAAATAAACCCCTAATCTTTTTAATAAAAACACATATTCAACAACTCCTAAAACCCCTAGTCATGAAAAAGTTTTTAATTTTTATACTTATCTTATTATTAGCCATTCCATTGGTTGCTAACGATAGAAAGTTATACGTAGATAATTTCAAAAATGTTGTCGGAAACATTGAAGAAGAACACAAGCTCTTGTCATTTGCACAAACCTTAAATATCGAAGAATTGATTCTTTACGATTTAGATAAGATTCATCGTGTAAAGGACCTTACTAAAAGAAATACCAATGATGTTTTAGCCAGATTCATTAAAAAGGCAAAAACAATATACGACATGAAGCGAATTACCGCTTCTGGTGAAAGTGCCAATTTCTTTATTGAAGTCATTCATAAATACAATAAATCTAGAACAGATTTAAGAGAACGATTTGATGTTTACAATCTAGAATTCGAATATTGGAACTCTTCCTCTACTTATGGAAACTATTATTGTGAAAATTATTTGAGAAAAAACGGTATTCCTTGTACAAAAGCCGGTGCTTTTAATTATTTCAAAGAATCGTTACTAGTATTACGATTGTTGTCCAAAGAATTGGAAAAGCCAACATTAGTACAAGCTTACATCGCCAAGTTCACCCCAGAAGAAGTGCGTAAAATTGAACCTTATGTAGATGTATTATTAGTGACTTGTTACGAAAGATCATTGACACGATTGAAATCTACAGCCATCAAAAATGTTGAGAATTTAAGAAGATTGAAAAGCAATAATACCGAAATCTCAATTTTGATGTCAAGTGAACCAATATTTATGGGCGGATTCTTTAAGTTCAATTCATTGGCTTCAACAGAAGATAAAGTAGGAAACCATGTAAACAAACATGCAACCGTAAACGTGAACAACTTGAGTTACACTTATTACAACTACACAACATTAGCCAAGTCATACGAGTACTTGTACTACATGAGAACAGGAAAGCGTTACGCTTACACAAAATAGGATAATGTGTTTAAAGTGAGATAAGTTGGTTTTGAATTCACTATTTGAATGAATTTAAGCAAAAGGACAGACGTAGATTAAAACCCTTATGATTGTATAAATATTGATCCCTAAAATTCAAAACCAACTTTCTTTTTTGATCACAAAGTCAAAAAAACAACCAACAAAAAGTTAAAAGCTGAGTTAATTCTCAGCTTTTTTTATGTCAAAAATCTGCCGTTTTTAGGAATTTTATGATTGAAAAAACGCTGAGAATTGATCCAAAATCACCAAAAATTATATTCGAATTTGATTTTTTTTTTAATTTTTTTTGCCGCGATACCGAATTTATGAAAGCACCCCATTTTACAGGGGAAATGAAAATATTTTGAAATTGAATATTTCTCTAAAAGGCTCGCTTTTAACCCATTAAAAGGAGGCCTTATTTTTTTTATTCGTTTAATTTTCTATAATTTTGACTCGTAATTTATAATAATCCCCCTAATCATGAAAAGGACAATCCCCCAGATCCTAGTCATAGCTGTTATTGTTATTTTCCAAATTCAACAGCTGTCAGCACAACGAATTTTATACGTAGATCAATTTTATCAGATTCTCGGTGATGAAGATAAAGAAGAGAACCTATTGAATTTTACCAAAGAAAATGGGTTTGATAAGATTATACTTTACGATCTACACAAGATCAACCGAGACTTTCCTTTAGCAGATGTTCGTAAAAACGGGATTCTTGCCAATTTCATTTCAAACGCGAAACTGAAGTACGGAATCAAAGAAGTGAGTGGCTCTGGTGAAAACGGTGAGTTTTTTATCAATGCCATCGATGCTTACAATCGTTCTAGAACCAAAGCATCAGAAAAATTTGATGCTTACAACCTCGAGTACGAGTACTGGAAGAAGGAAGACTCTTCTTACGGCGGATACTATTGCGAGAACTACCTGGATAAATTCGGAAGAAAATGCAACCGGCAGGAATCCTTTGAGTTCTACATCAATTCATTGGCTACCATGAAAAAATTGGCCAGTCAGAACAAGCACAAGGTGAAAATTGAAGCCTATGTGGGGAAGTTCACCAAATCTGAAGTAGCCAGAATATCAAAATATGTAGATCGCTTGCTGGTACATGTTTATGTAAATCATCCCAAAAAAGGATTTTTCTATGCCAATAAGAGATTGAAATACCTATCAGAGTTAAAGAAAAAACCCAAAGTTTCTATCATCTATTCGTCTGAAATCCTATTCATGGGAGGATGGTTTAAATATAACTCCTTGAAAAAAGCAGAGAGTATTTTTGTAAAAACCATGAAGAACGAAAACCAAAGTTTGATGAAACAGATCAACTTTACCAATTTCACCTACTACAATTACAACTACTTGTCAAAGTCGATTGACTTCTATGCAACAGCTAGTGCTAATAGCAACCAATCTGATGACAATACTATTGTTAGTGGTTTGAAATAAAACGAATCACAAGAATTAAACTAAAGATAAAAATTAATAACAATACAAAATCTACATGTTGAGGTTAATGCACATCCCCCATTTACCCTGAATTGGAAATTACAAAAACCGAGCAGTAGGTAAGCCCCTAAATTACCTATCTCCTCAACATTAGATTTTTATAAACCGTAAAAATTGAAATAAATATAGATAATACTATTTGTGTAAGAAGTAAAGCTACAAAACCCCCTAAAACAAGCTGAGTCCTTTGAGATTCTCAATATTAAAGTGACTTCCAAATCTAATTGTTGAGGTTAATGCGAACCCCTTTACCCTTTATTATAAATTACACAAATATTCACAGCAGTAGGTATCCCCCTAAAAAGTGCCTATCGCCTCAACATTAGATTTTAGTTAAAATTTTGCAAAACAGCGTGTTAGACTTTAATTTTTGGACATTTTTTCGTAATTTGTAACAAAACCTCCTAATCTTCAGTCTTTTTAATACAACCCACCTCTAAACCAAATTTCTTGGATCGAAAGCATACAGCTTTTGTAATCACCAGAAATTAGATTTTATGTTTAACCAAAATACCATTAAAGATGAAGAAATTTTTATTGCAAAAATTAGCTCAGTTAATCGATAGGCTTCCCCAAGGAGAAGAGAGAAAAGAAGCACTAAAAGATTGGTTGGAACTAAAGCTTTCCGAGGCAAACAGCTCTCTTTTAACCCTTATGAAGAATAAATATCAGTTCTAATATAATGGATGGAAGCACCTACGACGTTAACCTTCGAACGAGACAAAATTACGAGGTGTCTCGTAAAGGGTGATTTTTATATCTAAGTGGTCAGCAATAACCTTTCGGAGTTTGTTGTAGATAACCACACAAATATTCTCTGCTGTAGGAATCAAATCCTTAAATTCTTCTACTTCCACATTCAAATTCTTGTGGTCGAAAGGTTCCTCCACCTCTTGTTTTATCAACTCCTTTAATTTTCCTAAATCATATACATACCCCGTTTCCTGGTCTATTTCACCAGTCAACGATACGATTAATTCGTAATTGTGCCCGTGATAATGAGGATTACTGCATTTACTGAAAACATCAAAGTTTTTGTCGTCACTCCAATCCTTTCTATAAATTCTGTGGGCCGCATTAAAATGGGCTTTTCGATGTACGGTAACTCTAGGCATTTTTCAGTTTTTCAAAGGATTTCTCAAAAATTATTTTAAACCAAGCTGTATATAAATGCGGATTCGTGCGAATATCGTTTTTAACCGCATCTAAGGTCATCCAACGAAAATCTTCTACTTCTTCCCTATTGATAATAGGATCTCCATTATAATGACCCACCATTACATGATCCAATTCATGTTCAGTTAAACCATTGTCGAAAGGAGCTTTGTAAATAAAGGAAAATACTTCCTTAATCTCCGTAGTGAACCCCATTTCCTCTTGGAGTCTTCTTTTTCCAGCTTCAATATTGCTTTCACCAGCTCGTTGGTGGGAGCAGCAAGTATTTGTCCATAATAAAGGCGAATGATACTTGTGCTTCGCACGTTGTTGCAACATCAACTCTTTTTGGTCATTGAAAATAAAAACAGAAAAAGCGCGGTGCAATTCGGCCTTTTCATGCGCCTCCATTTTAGGCATCAATCCCCTTGGGTTGTCGTTTTGATCTACTAAAATTACTTGTTCTTCCACGATAGCAAAGATACATCAAACCATAGTCATACTTCTTAAAATTTTAATAAAAGCAAAGGCATTGAAATTTTGTAAATCAACTGCTATCTTTGTTTGCGCAAAAATTTATCTCATTTGAAGTATCTCATCAAACCGATTTTAGGCATCCTACTTGTATTGGCTTTTGGCTGTAATCAAAAGGTTGAAAAAGCCGAAAAAAAAGAAACAAAACTAAAGGCAAAGCCAAAAGTTCAGGTCGAAAAGAAAAAGAAAGAAGTAGCCGTTAAAACTTGGGACAGCTTAAATGCTAAGAATGTAAAACCATTCTTTCAAGAATTTGGGAAGCAAAACAAACAAAGCATTGTTGAAATTAGTACCAAGTTTGGCAAGATCAAAATCAGACTCTACAATGATACTCCTATCCACAGAGCCAACTTCTTGTTTTTAACAAAAATTGAATACTTCAATACGACCGTATTTTATAGGGTTGCCAAGGATTTTGTGATTCAAGGTGGTAATTCGGATCACTTTTATACCATCAAACAACGGAATAAGTACGGAAATTATCAATTGGAACCAGAGTTCAGGAAAAACCGGCGACATAAATATGGGGCCCTCGCAGCAGCCCGCGATTGGGAGAACAATCCGAAGAAGCTATCCAGTCCTTTTCAGTTTTATATTGTACACAAAAGAGATGGCGCCCATCATTTGGATGGAGAGCACACAGTTTTCGGTGAAGTCATTTCCGGATTTAAAACCATGGATCGCATTGCCGACGTAAAAGTGGGTCCAGATGAGTGGCCCATTAGTGATGTACACATGACAATCAAGATTTTAGAATGATTTTCTCGTCCTAAAATGTATCTTTGCATGCTAATTTTTTACAATGAGTTTTTTAACGGAAATTGAACGCAGACGAACCTTCGGAATTATATCGCATCCAGATGCGGGAAAAACGACTTTAACAGAGAAATTACTGCTATTTGGAGGCGCCATTCAAGAGGCAGGTGCCGTTAAAAACAACAAAATTAAAAAAGGTGCGACTTCCGACTTTATGGAAATTGAGCGCCAAAGAGGGATCTCTGTTGCTACTTCGGTTTTAGCATTCATCTACAAGAACAAGAAAATTAACATTCTCGATACACCTGGTCACAAAGATTTTGCTGAAGATACTTTTCGGACACTTACTGCTGTAGATAGTGTGATTGTAGTGATTGATGTTGCCAAAGGAGTTGAGCCTCAAACAGAAAAACTTGTTGAGGTATGTAGAATGCGTAATATCCCCATGTTGGTATTTATCAACAAATTGGATCGAGAAGGAAAAGATGCCTTCGACTTGTTGGATGAAGTAGAGCAAAAACTTGGTCTACGCGTAACACCAATGAGTTTCCCAATTGGTATGGGCTACGACTTTAAGGGTATATATAATATCTGGGAGAAAAAACTAAATCTCTTCTCGGGTGAAAACAAACAAAAGGTTTCGGAAGGAATTGAATTCGATGATATTGATAGTTCGGAATTAGACAAAACTGTAGGTGAAAGTGCTGCAGAAACACTGCGCGAAGAGTTGGAACTTATCGACGAAGTTTACCCAAAATTCAATAGCAATGAATATTTGGAAGGGAATTTACAACCGGTATTTTTTGGTTCGGCCTTGAACAATTTCGGAGTGAAGGAATTGCTTGATGCCTTTATCGAGATTGCTCCTTCTCCACAGCCCAAAAAGGCGGAAGAAAGACAAGTAGATTCCAAAGAAAATAAAATGACCGGATTTGTGTTTAAAATCCATGCCAATATGGATCCCAAACACAGAGATCGTCTTGCCTTTGTAAAAATCGTTTCGGGGACTTTCAAAAGAAACACTCCCTACTTGCACGTTCGAAATAACAAAAAGGTAAAATTTTCGAGTCCGAATGCCTTCTTTGCAGAAAAGAAGGAAATCGTGGATGAATCTTTCCCGGGCGACATTGTAGGTTTACACGATACCGGAAACTTCAAAATTGGAGATACGCTTACGGAAGGTGAAGTTTTAAATTTTAAAGGTATTCCAAGCTTTTCACCAGAACACTTTCGTTATGTAAACAACGCTGACCCTATGAAGGCTAAGCAATTGTATAAAGGACTGGATCAGTTGATGGATGAAGGGGTTGCTCAATTATTTACCTTAGACGTGAACGGAAGAAAAGTTATCGGAACTGTAGGTGCACTTCAGTATGAAGTGATTCAATACCGATTGGAGCATGAATACGGTGCCAAATGCACCTATGAGAATCTTAACGTTCACAAGGCTTGTTGGGTAGAACCCGAAGACGAAAAAAATGATGAGTTCAAAGAATTTAAAAGAGTAAAACAACGTTATTTGGCTAAAGACAAACAAGGTAAGATGGTTTTTCTTGCCGACTCTGCTTTCAGCATTCAAATGACCCAACAAAAATATCCAACGGTAAAGTTGCATTTTACCAGTGAATACGATCAATAAATCAACTATGAAAAAACTAATTGTTCTTATTTTTTGCCTTGCGAATCTTCAGCTGCTTAGCCAGACTAATGAAGTTTCTGAATTGGGCGGAAAGCTATTCAACAATAAAATACGTTTGAACTACATGTTGGTTCATCAGCCATTTAATGAGGTTAATTATCAGTTGGATCAAACCATGGGATTCATTGGTTTGAATTACAACATTCCCTTAAATGATTGGTTGTACACGGGTGCTGGATTTCATACGGCTATTACTGGTGACCAAGGCGGATTATTCACGCTGGGTGTGAATCTTGGAGTAAACTTCCCGATTTATAAAAACCTGTATTTTGACGCCAATGTGCATTTCGGTGGCGGTGGTGGTTATCGATCCCTAGTAAATGGAGGCGGAATTATTTTCCCCAATACTGGTTTGCAGTATAAGAAGGATGACTTTTCCTTCGGGGTACAATATGGCTATGTGAACTTTTTTACGGGGATTCAAAAAAGTGATAACTTTTCATTTTTTGTAGAAATCCCCACGAAATTCAATTATGCCTCTTATGACCAGGCCCAAAAAGAATTTGCAGTTTCAAATATTGACCCTGAAAACTTCTGGAACAAACCGGCGGTGAAATCCGTTCAACAGGTAACCTTTGATTTCTTTTTCCCTGTTGGAATGTCAAGAACCGATGCCAGTACCAATCCGCAATACCAACCCATCCGAAGAATGCTGTACATCATCGGATTTGAGTATCAGAAATATTTAAATCCAAATACCTTTATATATGCACACTTGGATACCATGTACAAAGGACTGACAGCAGGATTCATGGATTTGTTCTTCGGAATTGGTAAAAACTTTATCGAAACCAAATACGTCAACTTTTTCGCAAAAGCCGGAATTGGAGCGGCAGGCGGACGAATATTTCCCGAGGGAGGATTGACCATGTATCCGAATGCTGGATTTGATGTTCGATTCTCAAAGAACTTTGGTTTGAGCTTCCATGGTGGTTACCACAGAGCCATCGGTGGAACTTTTGAAGCGTATACTGCTGGTGTTAGTTTGAAGTATTATACCCTGAGTGGTGGTATTTCAGATCCTTTCACAAACAAAAAAGTGCAAGCATTAAAAACACAAGGAATCGGAATAGCAGTTCAAAACCAAACCTATTTCGACGTAGCCAAATTTGGAATTCCTGATAGTGATTTGCAATTATTAGCCATTAAGATAGAATACGACCTTAACAAACGATTTTATGTCTCTGGAGAAGCTTCCTTTGCCTATGAAGGGAAATCGGGAGGATATGCACATGGAATCTTCGGACTCGGAATTCGCAGTAACAAGTTCTTGAATGATAAAATCTCCTTATACGCCGAAGCAGCTGGTGGTGTGGCCGGTGGAGGTCGTGTAGATTCTGGAGAAGGAATCTTGGTTCGTCCGACGGTCGGAATCAATTATCATATCAACAATGATTTCTCGCTAAATGCTTCTGCCGGACAAATGTGGTCACCTTTTGGAAATGTAAACTCATCAAACATCAACTTCGGGTTGAAATACAACCTATCAATAGTAAACGCAAAGAAATAAACAATCGCTGATCAACAGCAAATAAGAAAAATAGAAAAAATGGATAACGGAATTTATGCAAAAGTAACGACCCCAAAGGGAGTTATCACAGTGAAATTAGAACATGAAAAGACTCCAGGTACAGTAGGTAATTTTGTTGCCCTAGCTGAAGGAAATTTAGAAAACGGAGCTAAACCACAGGGAACACCGTATTACAATGGATTGAAGTTTCACCGAGTAATTCCGGATTTCATGATTCAAGGTGGATGTCCTCTAGGCACTGGAACCGGAAATCCTGGGTATAAATTTGATGATGAATTTCACCCAGAATTAAAACACGATAGACCAGGAATAATTTCTATGGCGAATTCGGGTCCAGCTACCAATGGAAGTCAATTTTTCATTACCCATGTTGCCACGCCATGGTTGGACAATAAGCACACTGTTTTTGGAAATGTTGTTGAAGGTCAAGATGTAGTAGATGCCGTTGCGCAAGGCGACAGCATGGACATTGAAATTCTAAGAGTTGGTACTGAGGCTGAAAACTGGAATGCTGTTGAGGCTTTTCGAGTGTTTGAAGGTGCTAGAGCTGAAAGAGAAGCAGCCGAAAAGAAAAAAATGGAAGAGTTAATGGAAGAAGTAGCTGCAGGATTTGATAAAACGGATAGCGGATTACGCTACAAAATCCTTCAAAAAGGAGAGGGTAAAAAAGCCACGAAAGGAAGCATGGTTTCTGTGCATTACAAAGGCCAATTGTTAGACGGAACCGTATTCGATTCTTCCTACAAAAGACGTCAGCCAATCGATTTCAATTTAGGAATCGGACAGGTAATTTCTGGTTGGGATGAGGGAATTCAATTATTACAAGTGGGTGATAAAGCTCGTTTCGTAATCCCATCGAACTTAGCTTATGGTGAGCGCGGTGCAGGTGGCGTAATTCCACCAAATGCTACTTTAATTTTCGATGTAGAATTAATGAATGTAAAATAGATTGAATTCAACAAACTATAAAAAAGAGAGCCCTTAGGCTCTCTTTTTTAGTTTCTAATATTCATGGCTTCCGTTTCAAGGAGGTCTTTTGCAGCTTGTTCTTCATTGGACAATGTACCATTGAGTAAATTGGTTCCTTCATATGGGTCGTTTTGAAGGTCATAAAAGCTTTCAGTACCATCATCATATTTAATTAGTTTATATCTAGAATTTCGAATAGCATATCCAACTGCTCCACTATTATTATTTGCTTCTGCATAAATAACTTTTGAATCTGCTTGAGAGGAAGAAGTCGTGAATAAATCCTTAAAACTATAGCTATTATTTAAACTAGTCGTCGCTACTCCCGCGATTTCAGAAATGGTCGAAAACAAATCAGTTGATTGCACCAAAGAAGCTTCTCTTTCCCCTATTCGGTTCACACCATAACCGCTTACAAAAAGCGGTACATTAATTCCGCCTTGAAAGAGTGATCCCTTCGCACGTTGACGCTGATAAGGAGATTGAACAACCTGATTTGGACTACCATTGTCACCAATAAAAATAATAACCGTATTATTTCGCTCTTCCACGGTAAGACTATTTAAAAACCTACCAATTTCTGAATCCATCGCCTCAACGGCCGACATGTAATACGGTAACGGATTTGCATTGATAGACGCAATATCATCTGGTAAATTCCCCTGACTATGGAGGTTTGTTGGCGCCAAATGAAAAGGTGTGTGAGGCGCATTGAAAGCCAGCCATAAAAACCATGGTTTGCTTTGATTACCAACCCAATCGATTGATAAATCAACGAGTTTAGTAGTGGTGTATTCTGTGGTATTTGAAGTAGTACCATTTTCGGTTAAGTTCCAGCTTGTGTAAGAAGGAACCCCACCATTTAAAATACCAGCGTAGTAATCAATTCCCATGGTAATGGGATCAGAAGCATTATTTGACAAGTGCCATTTACCGATAATGGCGGTTGCATAATCAGCACCGTTTTCTTTAAATATTTTTGAAGTGATGTTTCACTTGTTGAGATGTTATCCCCTACTTCAATAACATTGGTTTTAATTCCGTATTTACCTGTTAAAATTGATGCTCTCGTTGGAGTGCAAACAGGATAAGACCAGAAGTTATCAAAAGTGAGTCCTGAATTCATTAATGAGGTCAGATTTGGTGTGGAAGGTTTTACAGTACCCTCACTGAAATTCGGCATGGCATCTTTTCCCAAATCATCTGCAATGATTAAAAGAATATTGGGTTTGACCTCCAGTGTCGGTTCATTATTCATTGTTTCTTCCTCTGTAGCCGAGCTACAACCAACTCCGATAATAAGAATTAGTAGTAAATAGATTTTTTTAAACATAATTTAAATTTGGTTTCTCCTAATAGACCCTTGAAAATGAAAATAGTCTATTCGTGCCTATTAAAAATCAAAAATAAGTCTTCTACATTTCTGTTAACACGAGGCTATTAGCTTCTTGTTTTTTTGTATTCTTACAGGATAAATACAACGTTTCAAAAAAATGGAACCCATTAAAAAATACACTTTCGCCTTTGTCTTATCTCTAATGACAGTTTTCACCTCTTATTGTCAAGAAGAAGGAGGTAGAGGTAGTGATCGAACCGAGGATGAAACAAACAACTATGGTTATCGAGAAGTCTTGAGAGATATCAACCAATACCTAGAAACCTTTGATAATGGTTACTATGGACCATTAATCGTAGAGGATGGCTATATTTTCTGCACCATCAAAGATGGACGAAAATCTCGAATTCCAGTTGAAGAAATAGGTGAAGTTCGCATGATGAAAAACGATGTTGGGGTAGCGATGTTCTGCGCTTCAGGAGATTGTGTGAAAGGGGTTACAGGGAGTTACTTTCCGAAAATGAGTTTTCGAACCTCTGGGAAATTTGATTACGATCCTCTGAAAAGCATGCTCGAAGAATTTGTTCTCCGGCTGAGAAACTGACGAATCTTCAGAAATTTCGGGTGGAATGTAACAACATGCCCTATTCTATCGTCTAATTTAAAAGCTTTTAAATTAATCAACCATGAAATCCAAACTTCTACTATTCTTGGGGACAATTCTATTGTTCTCTTGTGGATCAAGCACAAACTCCGACGCATTTATATCAGAGGCATCAGGAAGGTATTTATTCAATGCGGATGAAATCCTGGAAGTATATTTTAAAGAAAAGGTATTGTACATCAAGTGGCGTGCGAATGACGAATTAAAACCATTGAAGGTGAATGATTCCACGTTTTACTTGGCTGAACTCAATGAAAAAATGATTTTCAACACCAAAAAGGAAGTCATCAATCTAGCGCCAAAAAAAGAACATGAAGGGGTCATTTATAAATTTGAAAAACTAGGAGAAGGTGAAAAAATACCAAGTGAATATATTGCTGAAGGAGATTTTACCAATGCCTTACTAGCCTATCAAAAAATTCAGAAAAAAGACTCGTTAAATCCCATTATTCGTCAGTGGACCATTAATAGAATGGGATATGATTATATGAGGAAGCGAGAATATGAAAACGCTCTAGAGATATTTAAAATCAACAACAAACTGTATCCAAAAAGCTCCAATACTTTTGATAGCATGGCCGATGCTTACCTTCGTATGAAAGACACTACCAAGGCCATTGAGTATTACAAAAAAGCCCTGGCGATCAATCCGGAAAACAGAAGTTCCAAAAGACAATTGAAGAAAATCACCAAAAAATAATGGATCATTTAAGATATCCAATTGGGAAATTTGACGTTCCTCAACAAATCACTGAAAATCATGTAAAAGATTGGATTGAAGTCCTTGAGTTCTTTCCAACTCGACTAGAAAATTTGGTTAAAAACTTGAATGAGGAGCAACTAGACACTCCCTACAGAAATGGCGGATGGACAGTTCGTCAAGTGGTGCATCATTGTTCGGACAGCCATCACAATAGCTACCTTCGATTCAAATGGGCGCTTACTGAAGACACTCCAACAATCAAAGCGTATTTTGAAAAGAACTGGGCCGAATTAATTGATGCCAAGCATGCACCTATCGATATGTCGTTAGATCATTTAAAAGCCATACACTCCAAATTGGTCTACTTACTTAAGCGATTGTCAGAAGAGCAATTGAATCGAAAATTTATTCATCCTGAGAAAAACAGTGAGGTCTCATTAAAACAAAACATTGGTCAATATGCCTGGCATTCAAACCATCATTATGCGCATATTGAAGAATTGTTGAAAAGAAAAAATTGGCTTTAAATGATTACTTTTACCCTGTAAAAGATAATCCATGAAAACAGCCCAAGAGTATTTTGATGAATACGCGGTTAGTCATCAAAATGAAACCAACCAACTTATTCACTATATCTGTGTACCATTGATCTTTTTCAGTGTTATTGGTCTATTGATGTCCATTCCCACTGGATTTTTAGAGGATACTTTTAAACTCTGCAATCCGCTTGTAGAAAACTGGGCCTTTATTGTTGGGATATTAATCGGCATTTTTTACTTACGATTAGGCTTCTGGTATTTGGTAAAAATGATGTTTGTCATCATGGTTTCCATCATTTTAAACTTTTGGTTGGGCAATAATACCAATCTTTTATGGGCTTCCTTAATCATTTTTGTTTTGGCATGGATTGGTCAATTTTACGGCCATAAGGTGGAAGGGGCGAAACCTTCATTCCTAAAAGATTTAGAATTCTTATTAATCGGTCCGCTTTGGGTCATTGAAAAATTAACAAAGAAATCATGAGTTCTACCATTGCATTTGAAGATTTTTTAAAGGTTGATATCCGTGTGGGTACGATTATCGAAATCAATGATTTTCCAAAAGCCAGAAAACCGGCCTACCAACTTCACATTGATTTTGGAGATTTAGGTGTAAAAAAATCAAGCGCCCAGATTACAGATCTTTACTCAAAAGAAGAATTAATAAACCGTCAAGTAACGGCGATAGTAAATTTTAAACCAAGACAAATTGCAAACTTCTTGAGCGAAGTATTAGTATTGGGTGTTTATAACAAAGAAGGCGAAGTGGTCTTATTGAAATCCGATAAGAAGATCACCAATGGCGAACAAGTTCGATAGCCTATCGATCTGGATTATTCAAGATAACCAAAGCTCCAATAACTCCCGGTATCCATCCGCAGAGTGTCAAGAGAAAAATTATAAAAAAAGAACCGCATCCTTTATCGATCACCGATAAGGGTGGAAAGATGATGGCTAATAAAACGCGAAAGAATCCCATAGACTATTTTTGGTTGATTGCATCTATATGACGCTAACCACTCGCGTTTGTTACAAAGATTTTATCCTTACTTCCGAGAACGTGTTGATAACCCAAAGGGCAAATACAAAGGGCAAACTCTTACCAAACTTGTCAATAATAAAATTCCGGCAACTCCTAAAAATACAATTCCTAGTACTCCTTCAATCACATTAAAGTAGTAAAGAACCATAATTAAGATTGCTAATAACGAACGTACCAATCTGTCTCCTGGACCCATATTTTTTTTCATGATTCTAAATTTTGATACTCAAAGGAAATCATTTCATTAGAAGTAGGATATGATATTTGTCATGCCAGTCTTCACAAAAAAAAAAATCCCGCACAAGCGGGATTTTAAGATTGTTATTTATTGATTCCCTTACATTTTATCTCCGAAGAAAATGGCATTCATCAACAACTTATTGGTACCAAACCAAAAGGCTCTAAAATTGGTGTTATCGGTAAAAACAATGGTTCTACCTCTTCCAAATCGTTGTACTTTAAAGGGAACGGTATTTCCAATTACCTTGGCATTCTCTTTCGATATATAACCGCTTAACAATGGATTCGCAGTATATTGAATCGGATTGTTATAACTTCTACTGTCTGGTTTTACAAAAATTGTGGTCTTTCTGAATAGGGCAAGCTTGTCATCCTTATATCCGAAATTGATCGGATGCGAACGATCTAGTTTGGCTTCAAAAATGGCACCCCCAATTACCTGAGCTCCTGATTGCAAGCTTCGCTCTTCGAAGGAAACATTGGAAATGGTATCAAACTTAGGACGTGTAAAATCCAAATTGATTAGTTTGTTACTTGCCATCCAACGTAGCGCATTTTTATAACCAATGATGATTCCACCATTTCGAACCCATGTTTTGAGTTTACCCACAAAATCAGACGACATTCTGCTACTACTAGGAACAACCAAGTGCGTATACTTTGATAAATCTACACGAGCTGCATAGCTCATATCCAATCTTGTAATGTGCATGTCGTATCGTTGATCAAACAGATGCCACACTTGACCCGAATCATAACTAGTGATTCCAGAACCTACCAACATGGCTACTTTGGGAGTAGAAACAGCGGCAAAATTGCGGCTACCCAAATCCATATCTGGATTGTCACCTGTTGGGGTTCCATAAATTGTTAGATGGGCATCACTTGCTACTCCCTGCAAAAATTGATACAATTCACTGGAGTTTAAACGTTGATTCTGAACCGGAATTAAAATGGTTCCATAATCATAACTTCTACCATTGTTGGTAAAGTTTTTCATGGAAACTTTGGCGCGCAATCCTTTTTGCAGAATGGCATTTAGCGCTTTGGGAGTATAAAACTCATTCCAAGGCATTAGATAGCCATAATCGCTTTTTACCGTCACGACACCTTCTTTCATCATTAAATCCGTCACTTCGGCTCCAGCTTTTGACAAAGACACATTTTCTGCATAATCCAAGTCGAATGCATGGTTGAATGTCCATGCCGAAACATCATAAAAAAGACTGTCTTTGAACTTTGTTCGAACATCAAACATGGCCTTTACCAAGCGATGTTTTTTTTGATTCATAGGAACCATGTAACTATATCCTTTTTTGAATCTTTTACCATTGACGCTAAAATCAGATTTCACCTCATGAATTTTGATTTTGTGCTTTTTCATCACCTCGGCCAAATGAAAGGTTTTGGCAGCATCTTTTTCATCGCCAAATACAATGGCATTGTTCTTAAAGGTACTTCTTGATTCCTTGTAAAAAGCCTGCTGGTATTTTAAAATCTTTACACGCATTTTACGTGCCGCTTCCAAGGTCGATAATGCAGCCGTAAATTGATTACGAATGGTAAATGGAAAAGTTAGGATTCCGTTCTCCGTTTCTTGGGCATGTCCTCTAGAACTTCCTTGCTCGAATAAAATTCCGATTCCGCCATTAATATCTGGGAAAGTAGATCCTTTTCCGTAATAGTAATCGTCAAAGCTTTCTTTAGAATAATAGTAGGATCCTATTTTGTCAAGGGCTTTGGCGTGGTATGTTCCGATTTCTTCAGTCAATTGCTGATTCAATTCTGGTGTCATTGGATGGGTTCTACTCGGAATTCCAGGCTGGAAAAAGAAGGTAGAATTGCTTCCCATCTCGTGATGATCTGTCAAAATATTAGGCAACCATTTGTGGAACTGGGCAATTCTTGCAGAACTCTCTGGCAGTTGCACTGGCAACCAGTCTCTGTTCATATCAAATTGATAATGATTGGTTCTACCTCCCGGCCACACTTCACGATACTCTCGGTCATTCGGATCCGGATTGATATTCTTGCTTCTATTCGTATTGGCCCAATAGGCAAAACGTTGCAATCCGTCTGGATTAAAACTTGGATCAAATAAAATCACCACATTGTTTAACAAATCGTCAATGCCCTCAGCTGCTGCCAAATGATAGGCTACTGCCAAAGCTGCATTCGAGCCACTTGGCTCATTTCCATGAATAGAAAATCCTTGATATACAACAATGGGATCATTGCTTACATCGTAAGAGGCATCATTGGTACCTTTGATATGATTAGCGCGAATTTCATCAATTCTTGCATGGTTTTTTGGAGCTGTAATCGTTAACAACAATAACGGTCGGTCTTCATAAGTCTCTCCAGTTTTCTCCAAGCTTATGCGATCTGAAGCCTTGGCCAGTGCTTTCATGTACTCGACCAGTTTATCGTGAGTTACATGCCACTCTCCTACTTCATGACCAATCACAGACTCTGGTGTTGGTATCGCAGGATTGTAGCTGACATTTTTTGGTAAGTAATAACTCAAATCTACTTTTTGAGCTGATAGTGAGAAGCTTACAAGAAGTAGTAAGATAAAAGTTGGAAAGTTTTTCATGAAGTAAAAATTTTTAATGCAAACAAAGATAAGCAATCCCGAAGTTTTCATTTTTTGAAAAAATAAATCTTCAAAAGGTGACATTTGTTACCTTTTTTCAATAAAAGCCACTTTAATTTTGTGTTGTTCATCAACCATAAATTACGACTCATGAAAGTCTTGGTAACGCGATTTATTGTTTTCATTTTGATTATCATCGCTTCGATTCATTTATATCAAGAAGAACATTCCCTTAAAAACAAACATTGGACTTATGAAGGGGAAACAGCTCCAGAACATTGGGCTGAGATTGAAAAGGATTCTGATTGTAATGGGCGCAATCAATCTCCCATCAATATTGTTGAAATCAACACCCAATTAGTTGAAAAAGCAAAAGATGATTTAAACATCCATTATTCGCCATTTACCTTTATCAATTCTGTAGTAAACAACGGACATTCCATTCAATTCAATTTTGAACGAGGAGATTCTCTTCAATACAAAAATAAAGTCTATCATTTGGCTCAAATTCATTTCCATGAACCTGCCGAGCATACCATCAATGGAATTCGGTATCCTTTAGAAATACATCTTGTGCATGCCAATGAGGATAATTCGTATACGGTAATGGCAATTGTGGCTAAGGAAGGCATTGAGAGTGATATATTTGAGTTTTTGGAGAGCTTTTTACCCATTGAGGTAAACGATGAAAAAACGATTCACGAACCTCTAGACCTAACTACCCTATTTCCCAAGGATAAGAGTTATTTCTCTTACAAAGGTTCCTTGACGACTCCACCATGTAGCGAAAGTGTCGATTGGATCATTTTCAAAGAACCGATTATCGTTTCTGTAGAAGAAGTATTAAAGCTGAAAAAGAACATGCCCAAAGACAATTATCGCAACGAACAACCTTTGAATGATCGCATAGTAGAGCTTCACCTCCGCTAGGACCTACTGTTCCGCCTTGAACATCACTTTACCAGCAATCATTGTTTGAAGCACTTTTCCCTTCAATATTTCTTCTGGAGAAGCATTCAATACATCGGTATCAATAATGGTTAAATCGGCCCATTTTCCGACCTCAATGGTGCCAGATACTTGCTCTTGTTTCGCCGCATAAGCGGGCCAAGTAGTATAGGCCCTTATTGTTTCTTCTTTTGTAAAAGCCTGTTCAGGGTAATACGCTTTATCGTTGGGGGATTTCTTTTTGGTAATGGCGCAATAAATACCATAAAAGAAACTAGGATCTGAACCCGTAAAATCTGAATTGAATATAACCTTGGCTTGATTTTGTCGTAGTGTTCGCCAGGCATAAGCTCCTTTGGCCCTTTCTTCTCCGATGCGATCTATGGCCCAAGGCATGTCTTCTACTGCGTGTGCTGGCTCCATGGACGCTGTTATATTTAAAGGAGCAAATCTCTTGAAATCATCGGGATGCACGACTTGCACATGTTCAATGCGATGTCTTAACTGTTGGGAATCGGGATGATCTTTAAAATACCCTTCATACAGGTCCAATACATCTCGATTGGCTTGATCTCCGATGGCATGAATAGCCAATCTAAATCCTTTATCGAGTGCCTTAATCATCAAGTCTTTGTCAAATCCATATGCCAATCCGCTTACTCCAGTGTAATCTTTTTTATCTGAATATGGCTCTAAAAATTTGGCTCCTCTTGAGCCCAAAGATCCATCATAATAACCCTTAAAACCTGTTACTTGAAGAAAGTCTTCAATGTTCTGAGTTGGACCTCTGGCCAGCCAAGTATTGACCAATTCCATGTTGTACTTTCTGGCGGCTACAAATGCGTGCACCCGCATCGGCAATTTCCCGTTGGCCTCTAAATCTTCATAGACCTCCATATGCGCTTTTTCAACACCCAAATGATGGGTTGCCGTAAATCCGAGACTTAATAGCTGATCAAATCCGTACTTCATTATTCGGGTTTGTTGGGCTAAGGATTTGGCTGGGATTTTATCAAATAGCAAGCGTTTTGCTCCGTTGATCAATACATATTTCAGGTTCCCTAGTTTGTCTAAAAGTATCTTCCCTCCTTTTTCGGGAACCGAGGATTTGGTGATTCCCGCCTTTTCAAAAGCCAAGGCATTTCCCATAACCCCGAAGCCCCGTAAGCCGATCAATACAATGGGATGTTCTGGAGTTTGGCTACTCAATCGCTTCATGTCTGGATATGAATTGGCGAATTCGGCCTCATCCCATCCTGAAGCAATAATCCATTCGCCTTTGGGGACAGATTTCGATTTTTCAATCATCAATTCGATAATTTCATCAGCCGATAAGCCCTGTAGTTTTATAGCTTCAGCCTTTTCTCCGATTTCATTTAAATGTCCGTGGGATTCAATCAATCCTGGTAAAATAACGTAACCCTCAAGATCAATCATTTTGGTTTGTGACCCTTGAAGTTTTTTCAATTCCTTAGTAGAACCTACAGCCATGATTCGATTGCCCTTTATGGCTATCGCCTCAGCATCAGGAATGTACTTTCCTTGTTTTATAGGAGCCGTTTCAGAAGGGTTTCCATCGAGATCAGGATCTTCCCAACTCATGGTATAAACACGCGCATTTAGGTAGATGATATCAGCCTCTTCATTCGTTTTTTCTGCACAGGAGAAAAACATAATTACAATCAAAAAGACAACAAAAGGAATCAGTCGCTTCATTCGGTATATAGATTTGTTTAAAATTAGGGAATCTTTTAGTTTTCGGGATTGTTGAATTCGAAATATTTCGATATTTGTTTTTTTTCAGCGCGATGGCAAATGAACCCGATTTATTGGCATTAAAAAATAAGCTCCAAGGCGAATTACACTTTGATGGGCTCTACAAATCACTATATGCCACGGATGCCTCTGTTTATCGCAAAATTCCTTTGGCAGTAGCTTATCCAAAGAATGAAGGTGATATCAAGGAACTCATTCTTTTTGCTAATTCCAATAAAATCACCTTGATCCCAAGAACGGCGGGGACATCCTTAGCCGGACAGTGTGTTGGTGAGGGAATTGTGGTTGATGTTTCCAAATACTTCACATCAATCCTAGAATTTAATGAAAAAGCGAAAACCATCACTGTACAACCTGGAGTTGTTCGTGATGAATTGAATCAATTTTTAGCTCCTTTCGGTTTGTTTTTTGGACCAAACACCTCCACTTCCAATCGCTGTATGATTGGCGGAATGGTAGGAAACAATTCATCGGGAAGTACTTCCATTAAATATGGGGTAACTCGAGATAAAGTGATTCAAATTGACGGATTCCTAAGTGACGGGAGTTTTACATCCTTCGGAAATCTCAATCCAAAAAATTTCGAGAAGAAACTTCGGGAGCCAGGTTTGGAAGGCGTCATCTACAAAACATTGAATGATAAGCTTTCTCAAAAGGAAATTCAAAAGGAAATAAAGAAGGAATTTCCAAAAGAAAGCATTCATAGAAGAAACACGGGTTATGCCGTCGATGAACTTTTGAAGTTCGAAGCTTTTGGGGGATCAGAAGAACATATCAATCTCACCCAATTGTTATCAGGAAGCGAAGGAACCTTATTCTTCTCCACCGCCATCACGCTGCAATTGGATGAAATTCAGCCTGAATACAGCGTTTTGGTTACCAGTCATTTTACCAGCGTTCAGGAGAGCTTGGAAGCCACGGTTGTGGCTATGAAACACGACCTCTATGCCTGTGAGTTGATGGACAAGGTAATTTTGGATTGTACCAAGAGCAATCGTGAACAAGCAAAGAATCGCTTCTTTTTACAAGGAGATCCTGAGGCTGTTTTGGTGATGGAAGTTCGCGCCGAAAGTCAATCGATGGCAGAATCTTTCGCCAAAAATCTCATTTCAGATTTGAAGAAAAACAACATGGGATATCACCATCCCATGGTAAAAGGAGATAAAACCAAGCAAGTTTTTGCCCTTAGAAAAGCCGGATTGGGTCTGCTGGGGAATATGATTGGGGATCCCAAAGCGGTAGCTTGTATTGAAGATACTGCCGTTGATCTTAACGATTTACCGAATTATATCAACGAGTTCACCTCTATCATGGACAAATACCAGCAAAAAGCGGTGTATTATGCGCACGCTGGTGCTGGGGAATTGCATTTGCGCCCAATTTTGAATCTTAAGAAATCGGAGGACGTAGATTTATTCCGAAAAATAACCACAGAAACCGCCGAGTTGGTGAAAAAATACCAAGGATCTTTTAGTGGTGAACATGGTGACGGGATTGTGCGGGCCGAATTTATTCCTTTGATGATCGGTGAGAAAAATTATCAATTATTAAAGGACATTAAAAAGGCCTTTGATCCAAATGATGTATTCAATAAAGGAAAGATTGTGGATGCCTATCCCATGGATGAGAATCTGCGTTATGAAGTAGACAGAGACGAACCTAACATCAAAACCATTCAGGATTTTTCGGATAATGAAGGGATTTTAAGATTGGCTGAAAAGTGCAACGGTTCAGGCGATTGTAGAAAACCAGCATCTATGGGCGGAACCATGTGTCCGAGTTACCGCGCCACCAAAAACGAAAAAGATACTACGCGAGCAAGAGCAAATACCTTGCGTGAATTCTTAACCAATTCAGAGCTAGAAAACAAGTTCAATCACAAAGAACTAAAGGAAGTTTTTGATTTATGTCTTAGTTGCAAAGGATGCGCAAGTGAATGTCCCAGTAATGTGGATGTGGCGGCCTTGAAGAGCGAATTCTTGTATCAATATCAAGAAGAGAATGGCTACAGCTTCCGAAGTAAATTGTTCGCGAACAATGTGAAATACAATAAGCTGGGAAGCATTGCTCCGGCTTTAACCAATGTAGTGTTGAATACCACCCTAACCAAAAAGATCATGGGTGTGGCTACAAAACGTTCGGTTCCGAAATTGGCAAATACAACCTTTTTCAAGTGGGTAAAAAAGCAGAAGGAATCCGAAAACAAAAAGGAAGTATATCTTTTTGTTGATGAGTTTAGCAACTACTACGACGTTGATATCGCCAAAGACACGTATATCTTACTAGAAAGAATTGGGTATCGTGTAAATATTGTAGAACATCAAGAAAGTGGTCGTAGTTTTATTTCTAAAGGATTTCTGAAACAAGCCAAGGAAATAGCAAATGAAAACATCGCCTTGTTTTCTGATTTAGTTTCATCGGACAAACCACTTATCGGAATTGAGCCTTCCGCAATTTTGACTTTTAAAGACGAGTACTTGCGATTAGCGGATGACCAAGAAAAAGCGAAGTACACGGCAAAGCATGCTTATACCATCGAAGAATTTCTATTGCGTGAAATTGAAAAAGGAAATATCAAGTCCACGCAGTTTACGGCAAGATCCAAAGAAATTAAAATCCACGGACATTGTCATCAAAAAGCCCTTTCCGGCACCCATGCTACTTTCCGAATTTTAAATCTCCCTGAAAACTACAAACCAACCATCATGAATACCGGTTGTTGCGGAATGGCAGGTTCCTTTGGTTATGAAAAAGAACACTATGAGATTAGCATGCAAGTGGGTGAAGACACCTTATTCCCGAAGGTCAGAAAATTGAATTCCAAGACTGAAATTGCAGCGGCCGGAACCAGTTGTAGACACCAAATCTATGATGGCACCAAACGACAGGCCAAACATCCCGTTACCATTTTACGAGAAGCCTTGAGGTAAAGGCCAAAATTGTATTTCGTACATTTAAAAACTCGTAAAGAAATTCTCTTTGAAACAAAACAAGGCTTTATCCATATTTACGCTCATCATTGCTGGTGAAGCCATATTTTTACTACCCTTCATTTTAATTCGAGTTTTTCGACCTATTATTCGAGAGGCCTTCGTTATTTCTGATTTGGAAATCGGTAAAGCACAAGCATTGTACGGAGTCATGGCGATGATTTCCTATGTTTTCGGAGGATTTTTTGCCGATAAGCTGGAGGCAAGGAAGCTACTTTCCATTTCTCTTATCCTTACGGCATTAGGCGGACTATGGATGTTGAGCATTCCTTCTTTTGAGAGCTTACGATTGTTATACGGATTTTGGGGTGTTTCGACCATCCTACTCTTTTGGGCGGCCCTAATTAAAGCAACAAGACTCTGGGGAAATGCCAGCAATCAGGGATTGTCATTCGGACTCTTAGATGGTGGTCGTGGTGCTTTTGCAGCACTGATCGCCACCTTCGGAGCCTTCATCCCTGGATTGTTTTTTCCTGATGATGGCACCCAAATAACCTATGACGAAAAGGTAACCACCATTCAGTACATCATCGGTTTTGTGACCATCATTGTGAGTACCGTGGCTATTTTCGTTTGGTTTATTGTTCCAAAGGCAGAATCAGATTCCCAAGAAACCGCTCCACTATTCGATATTAAGAAAGTAGGAGAACTCATCAAACAACCCAAGGTTATTTTTCATATGATCATTATTGTATGCGCTTATTCCGCTTACAAAATCACGGATGTTTATTCGACCTATGCAAAAGACGTATGGGACTACTCACTTGAAGAAGCTTCATTTTTTGGAGTTTTGATTCAATGGATTCGGCCGATCGCAGCCATCTCCATCGGTTGGATTGCTGACAAATACCTTCCGTCCAAATTGATTCTTTGGAGTTTTATCGTCATGGGTGTTTTCTCATCACTTTTGGGATTTGGCTTATTGGACGGACTCCCTATTGCAATGTCAATCATGGCTTTTATCCTGATGGTAATTGGCACCTACTCCCTACGGGGATTGTATTTTGCCATTATTGAAGAGGCAAAAATCCCCATCGCCATAACTGGAACCTTAGTAGGCATTATATCATTTATCGGATATACACCAGATATTTTTATGTCACTGCTTTCAGGTTATATGTTGGGAGAAGACCCAACCGTTGTTGATTACCAACATCTCTTTCAGATCTTTACCCTATTCCCATTGATTGGATTGATAACCACAATTGGATTCCGAAAGACTATTCGTAGAAACTAAAAAAAGAGAAGTGTTACCTTCTCTTTCTCTTTATTGTAAGCTTGCTAAACTTTGTTTGATGGTTTCAATTTTAGCAAGGGTATCTGCTTCTTTCTTTTTTTCAAGGGCCACTACTTGTTCGGGCGCATTGCTCACAAAACGTTCGTTCGATAATTTCTTTTGAATACCTTTTAGGAAGCCTTCTGCTCGTTGCAACTCTTTGTTCAGTTTTTCAATTTCTTCCTCAACATTGATGTTATCAAGCGAAATAGGAACAAAATATTCGTTCGACTTCACTCGGAAAGTCGCCCCGTCAATCTTTTCTGAAACGTAAGAAATACTCGATGCATTGGTCAACTTGGAGATTACGGAATCGAATTCTTTAGAAACACCCTCATTGTTCATTACAGAAACCGAAATCGCTTTTTTAAAGGCGATATTCTTTTCTTTTCTGATGGTTCTTAATCCGGATACCACATCCGTCGCGAATCCAAATGAATTGATAAAAGATTCATCAAAAGATTTCATTTTAGGATAGGAAGCGATGATTAAAGCATCTTCTGGTTTTCTTTCTTCGATGTATTGCCAAATCTCCTCCGTTAAAAATGGCATGAAAGGATGCAATATCTTAAGATTGTTTTCAAACAATCGAATAATTTCGTTGTAGGTTTTCTCATCAATTGGTTGACCGTAAGCTGGCTTTACAATCTCTAACAACCATGAACAGAATTCATCCCAAACTAGTTTGTAAATGGCCATTAAGGCGTCCGACAAACGGTATTTGCTGTAGTGATCTTCAATCTGGGACAATACCTGTTGGAAACGGTTTTCATACCATTGCAAACCGATTTTAGATACCTCAGGTTGCTCAATGGATTTGTCAATTTCCCATCCTTTTACCAGACGGAAGGCATTCCAAATTTTGTTGGCAAACTGCTTTCCTTGCTGACAAAGACTTTCATCAAACAAAAGATCATTCCCAGCGGCACTAGAAAGTAAGAGTCCCACACGAACTCCGTCGGCACCAAAATCTTTGATCAATTTCAAAGCATCTGGTGAATTCCCTAAGGATTTCGACATTTTTCTTCGTTGTTTATCACGCACCAAACCGGTTAAATAAACATTCTCAAAAGGTCTTTGATTCTTGAACTCATAACCGGCAATAATCATACGTGCCACCCAGAAAAAGAGGATATCTGGTCCAGTTACCAAATCGTTGGTAGGATAGTAATATTGAATTTCTTCGTTATCTGGATTGCGAATACCGTCAAACACAGAAATAGGCCACAACCAAGAAGAGAACCAAGTATCTAAGGCATCTGGATCCTGATTCAAGTCTTCAATACCAAGTTTTGAATTTTGAGTTTTTTCTTTAGCAAGCTCTAAGGCTTCTTCTTTCGATGCGGCAACTACAAAATCATTCTTACCATCACCATAGTAATAAGCAGGTATTTGCTGTCCCCACCATAATTGACGAGAAATATTCCAATCGCGAATATTCTCCATCCAATGGCGGTACGTATTTTCAAATTTCTTTGGGAATAGCTTTACATCCCCTGATTCTAAAACGGATTCAAGGGCTGGTTTCACCAAATCCTCCATTTTCAAAAACCATTGATCGGAAAGTCTAGGCTCAATTACCGCCTTGGTCCGTTCTGAAGTGCCAACTTTATTGGTATGCTGTTCGATTTTTACCAAAAATCCTTTGGCCTCCAATTCTTTAGAAATCTCTTTTCGAACTACAAATCGGTCTTTCCCTTCGTAATGCAATCCATAAGAATTCAGCGTTGCATCCGGATTGAAAATATCGATCACTTCTAGATTGTGCTTTTCACCCAATACTTTATCATTCTCATCATGAGCTGGAGTTACTTTCAAGCATCCCGTACCGAATTCGACATCTACATATTCATCTTCAATAATTGGAATCACTCGATTGCACAATGGAACAATGGCCTTTTTCCCTCTTAAATGGGTAAAGCGTTCGTCATTCGGATTGATACAAATAGCCGTATCACCCAAAATAGTTTCAGGCCGTGTGGTGGCGATGGTTACTTTTTCATCAGAACCTTCGATTTGATATTGCAGGTAATACAAATTCCCTTGCTTCTCTTCATAAATTACCTCTTCGTCAGACAAGGTAGTTTGTGCTTCAGGATCCCAATTGACCATACGATAGCCACGGTAAATCAATCCCTTGTTGTACAAATCAACAAAGACATTGATTACGGCCTCGGACATATCTGCATCCATGGTGAACTTGGTACGTTCCCAATCACAAGAGGCACCTAACTTCTTCAATTGCTCTAAAATGATGCCCCCATACTTGTTCTTCCAATCCCAAGCGTGCTCTAAGAATTCTTCTCTAGTAAGATCGTTTTTATCAATTCCCTGTTCCTTAAGCTTGGCCACAACCTTTGCTTCAGTCGCGATAGATGCGTGGTCCATTCCTGGAACCCAACATGCATTTTTCCCCAACAATCGAGCGCGTCGAATCAGTACATCTTGAATGGTATTGTTCAACATATGTCCCATGTGCAACACTCCGGTCACGTTTGGTGGCGGAATTACAATGGTGTAAGGTTCTCTATCGTCAACTTCTGAATGAAAATAATCGTGTTTCATCCAGTAATCATACCATTTGTCTTCTACTAAACTAGCATCGTACTTTGAAGGAATATTCATGCTTTGGAACAAGTTTTGCTATATAGTTGGCAAAAATACAATTATCTAATTTTTAGGAGATAATTGGATACAAATTTTTTAAAAATATTTGGATGTAGTAACTTTACACAAAATAACTGATCATGAGAAAATTATACGTTTTTTTAGCACTTGTTTTTATCGGCACAGGAATTACTGCTCAGGATTTTAAATTCGAAAAAGATGTTATCAACTACGGACAGGTAGAGCAGAACTCAAACGGTGAACGAACTTTTGTTTTCACCAACGTAGGAAAAGCGCCGTTAATTATTAAAAATGTTCAGTCTACTTGTGGTTGCACAGTGCCTAAAAAACCAGAAAAGCCAATCATGCCAGGTGAAAAAGGAGAAATTAAAGTTTCTTATGACACCAAGCGCTTGGGCGGATTCTCAAAATCAATTATAATCTACTCCAATGCCTTAGCAGGAAGAAAAGTGATAAAAATTCGCGGTTCTGTAATGAAGCCTGAGGCCGTGAAGCTTGAGAAGAAAAAGAGCTTGTTACACAACTAAACTCTTCTTTCTAAATAAAATTCGAATCGCATTCGCTGTCCATCACGTTCAATGAGCAATCGAATTTTTTTATTAGCCCTTTCTTGAAATTTATACAGTATTTGGCCGAGCTTTAACTCGTAGGAAGGTCGATTATTGATTCGTATGATCACGTCACCTGATTTTAATCCGGCTCGGTCTGCTGGTGATCCTTCCACCACGTTCTTAATCCGGAAGGAAGATTTGAATTTATAGGAAAAGCTCGAAACAAATCGTACAGAGTTATTATTCGGAATACTCTGGTTGTATGGGTCTTTAATTTCGGCCATATTCTCTTCACGTACCAATATTTTTCCGCTGTACACCACATCCAATCCGCTCATGTTATAGTTGAAGTCTCTCGAGAAATTCGCATTCTTTTTCAAGATCATTCGCTTGTTGGGATAATCCATCCAGACGGTAAATCGTTTTAAAATCTCGCCTCCAATACTCCCGTTTCTTTCCGTAAATCGACGGGCATTTTTGGTTGTGACGGTATCCAGATAAGACACCGTTGGATACTTTAGTTTGAAGTTTGCCAGTGAAAAGGCTTTGATACGGCTTCGTTTCCCATAAATGGTTCCACTAAGGCCTTCACCTAAAATATCTCTAAAGTACTTCTCAGGAGTTTTGATTTCTGGTTTGGTGTCTTCAAAGAGCCATATGGCATCGGATCCTCCGGTGTCGATAAGAAGTTTGACATCAGTTGTTGTCTGAAGGCTATCATTCAACTCGACTTCCCCTTTGATAAAGGGTTTGTTTCTAAAAAACTGTAGTGGCAGTGTTTCGCATTTCCTACAGGGATCTTTGTCGTAAAACTTAGGATTGTAGAAGTCGATGCGACGGTTTTTATAATTGATCTTCACGATAAAATTTCGAAATAGACTATACCCAATGATGCCGTGAATGGTTTTCCCCATTTTACCCGATAAATCGAAATAATCTTTCAATATCACATATACGTTCTCATTTCTGTTGACCAAATCACCTACTCTAAAATTGTTGTTTTTGGAAATCAGTGCATCTACAATACGATCACCTCCCAACCCGCGCAATTCAACCGTTTTGACATTATTAAGACCTACGCTATCGTTTTTTGACAAATTAAAGAGGATGGTTTTATTGACACCGCTATCGAGAATAAAGGATAGTTTTTTCCCATTCAATTCCACCGGAAGGATAATGAGATTGTTAATCAACTGGAATTTAACTCGTTGTCTTTTTTGATTCGGATTGTCAAACTTGAACGAATACTGACCGAATAAAAACGAGGTAAAAAACAAGCCAAAAAAGACTGATAATAACAGCTTATTCTTAGTGTCAATCATATAAAATGAAGGTACGAATTCTTCTTTAAGGTAGTAATTTTTTAGTAAATCTTTAACCTTTGAAAAACAGTAAATTTTACCAAGTTAAAATCAAATTTATTTCAGAAATTTGTTGCACAAACTTTACTCAAAAATGCCAGATATTTCACTTAAAGGGAAATTAATGCCCGAATCTCCAATTCGTAAATTGGTACCTTATTCGGAAGCCGCTTATAAGAAAGGAAAAAAAGTCTATCATTTAAATATTGGTCAGCCCGACATCAAAACTCCGGAAGCTGCTTTAAAGGCCATATCCGATCATCAGATTGATGTCTTGGCCTATGCGCGTTCTGAAGGTTCTGAGGAATACAGAAAAAAGCTTGCCGCATATTATGCAAAACATGATATTGATGTTAGCCACGATCAAATCATTGCAACCACAGGTGGTTCTGAGGCTTTATTATTTGTTTTTGGATCAATCATGGATGCTGACGATGAAGTAATTATTCCAGAACCTTTCTATGCCAATTACAATGGTTTTTCTGTAGCATCTGGCGTTAAAGTTGTACCAGTAATTTCTAAAATTGAAGACAACTTTGCCTTGCCTCCAATTGAAGAGTTTGAAAAATTAATTACGCCAAAAACAAAGGCGATATTAATTTGTAATCCAGGAAATCCGACAGGATATTTATATAGTAAAGAGGAAATTCAAAAGCTTTCAAAGATTGTTCAGAAACACAACTTGTTTTTGATTGCCGATGAAGTGTATCGCGAATTTGCCTATGATGGCATTGAGCATTATTCCATACTTCAAGAGGAAGCTTTGAAAGATCATGCGATTATCATCGATTCGGTTTCGAAACGCTACAGCATGTGTGGAGCTCGAATTGGATGTTTGGTTTCCAGAAATCAAGAAGTTATTTCTACGGCATTGAAATTTGCCCAAGCACGATTGAGTCCACCAACACTGGCCTTAATGGCCGCTGAGGCAGCACTAGAAACGCCGCAATCTTATTTTGATGATGTAAAAACAGAATACATCAAACGCCGCAATCTATTGATTGAAGGACTAGAGAAAATAGAAGGTGTTAGAGTGGCCAAACCAAATGGAGCTTTCTACTGTATCGCCGAATTACCAGTTAAAAATTCCGATCATTTTGCTCAATGGTTGTTAGAGTCCTTCGATGTGGATGGAGAAACCATCATGGTAGCTCCTGCAGCGGGGTTCTATTCGACAAAAGGCGAAGGCTTAAATCAGATTCGAATTGCTTATGTCTTAAATGAGGAAAGCCTTAAAAAGGCCATCAACATTTTAGAACAAGCACTTAAAGTATACCAAGACTAATTGAAATTTCAATCAAACTTCTCACTCAAAAACTACAATACCTTTGGTATTGATGTGAAGGCAAAACGTTTTATATCGGTTGCTAGTGAAGCGGAATTGATTGAATTGTTGGAAACCGAGAAGGATATTTTCCTGATCTCGGGCGGCAGCAACATGCTCCTAACCAAAGATGTTGAAAAAACCACCGTTCATATTGATATAAAGGGAGTTACAAGCAACAATATTGATGAAAACTCGGTAGAAGTAGCAGTCAAAGCCGGTGAAAATTGGCACGACTTTGTGCTCTGGTGTGTTGCTCAAAATTATGGGGGACTCGAAAACCTATCTTTAATTCCAGGTAATGTAGGCACCTGCCCTATTCAAAATATTGGAGCCTATGGTGTTGAAGTCAAAGATGTCATTTCCTATGTAAAAGCCGTCCATATTGAAACCTTGAAATTCAGGACTTTTTCGAATGAGGAATGCGAATTCGGTTATCGAAATTCCATCTTTAAAAACGAATTGAAAGGACAGTTCATTATTACTGAAGTAGGCTTCGTATTGTCCCGGCAGAATCATCAATTGAACACCTCCTATGGCGCTATCAATCAGCAATTGGTTGAAAACGGAATTAACCAACCCAATATCAAAGATATTTCGGAAGCCGTAATTGCAATTAGGAGTTCCAAATTACCAGATCCAAAGGAAATTGGGAACAGCGGAAGCTTTTTTAAAAACCCAGTGATTTCCATGGCGCACTTTCAAAGGCTCCAATCTGAATATCCCGAAATACCAAATTATCCGATGAATGCCGAACAAATTAAAGTTCCTGCAGGGTGGTTGATTGAGAAAGCCGGATTTAAGGGCCAACGATTTGGTGATGCAGGCGTTCACGAAAGACAAGCCTTGGTATTGGTAAACCACGGCAATGCCACTGGAGCTGAAGTGTATGACTTGGCTTGTAAGATTCAGAATACCATTGAAAAAGACTTCCAAATTAGACTTGAAATGGAAGTAAATATTTTTTAGATTGATTATCTTTGTGGCAGATTTGAAATTATGAAATTATTCTTACTTACATTAGGTCTTTTGGGAATTGGAATCGCTGGAATTGCCATCAAAATTTGGGCAAAAAAAGACGGTGAATTTGCAGGAACATGCGCGAGTCAGAATCCTATGTTAAATCAAAATGGAGAAGCTTGCGGGTTTTGTGGAAAAACACCTGACCAGTTCGATACTTGTGCAGAACCTAGTCATAAATAATCTCTACCTCACCCATGATTGAATCTGTTTATTTCTACGTATTTGTAGCGCTTACAGTTATTCAATCCGCCTATCTTATTTTTTTTAGTTCACTGCTGTTTAAGAGAAAATCCAAAGAGGAAGCAAACAACCATATGCGGCCCTTGTCCGTAATTGTGTACGCCAAGAACAATTGGCAAGCATTATCCAAAACTTTAGCGGATCTCTTTCAGCAGAAGCGTCCCAAATTTGAAGTCATTGTTGTTGATAATGATAGTATTGACGACACCTTGGAAGAACTTGAGAAATTACAATCCCGAGAGCCCCGATTAAAGGTGGTTGACGTGAAAAATAATGAAGCCTTTTGGGCCAATAAAAAATATGCCCTGACCCTTGGGATTAAATCGGCGTCCTATGAATACATCGTATTCACCCAACCGAACATCCATATCCAGTCTGAAAACTGGCTTCAATCTTTATCCAGTCACTTTTCCGAAGAGAAAACCTTGATTATTGGACTTTCAAATCCGAAACCTAGTAATTCTCTTGGTTCATTCTTTACTCAGTTCGAGAACTTTGTATTGAGCCTTTTCAGCCTGAACTTTGGAAAACTTGGAAAGTCCTTCTTTGCTTGGGATTCGAATTTTGCCTTTAAAAAATCGGAGTTCTTTCGAGTAAAGGGTTTTATTTTTCATCTCAGAAATAAATTGAGTGTTAGCTCCCTTTTTCTAAAAGATGCTCAACGTAAAAACAACATTGCCATCGCATGGGAAGAAGATAGTTTCATGACCGAATTACCTTCCGATAACCCTGCCAACTGGAGCACAAGAAACGGAGAGAAATTGGGGGTACTTCATAGATCCTCATTCGACGTAAAATTTTGGTTCTATCTATTTTACCTCACTCGATTAAGCTTTTATGGTTTAGGAATCTATTTGTTGTTTACCAAAGACCTACTGCCAACGAGTATCATCTTTGCAGTCTTCATTGTATTATCCATGGTAGTATCATTTTTTATTTTAAAACCTTCAAAACAACTACGACTTTTATTCCTTTACCCCTTCCTTGACCTCTTTCATCTGCTATCACAAATTGTCTTTTTTATTGTATATTTCGTTATCAAAAAGAAAGATTGAGCACATCTAACAGTCAATTAACCGAACAAATTAACAAGGCCAAAAAAGGGAGCCAATCGGCCTTTAATTTTCTTTTAAACTTTTACTGGTCGGACATTTACAATTTCTTACTAAAAAGGACATCGAATGAAAATGAAGCTGAGGACATCACCATTCAAACCTTTTCCAAAGGGTTTGATAAGATTGATTTATTTGATGATCAATACGCTTTTAAAACTTGGTTAACGACCATTGCAAAGAACCTCCATTTAGATATGGTTCGAAAGCGAAAAAATTCGAAATCAATTGATACTACTTACGAGAATGACAACCGAATGCATCAGGTCATCGATGAAAATCCTTCTCCAGAAGACAAGCTCATTCAAGAGCAAAATCTTGCGAAATTACTACGAGATATCAAACAACTAAAACCGAAATATCAAGAAGTTATACAGCTGCGCTTTTTCCAAGAAATGAGTTATAAGGAAATTGCGAGTCAATTGGACGAACCCATCAGTAATGTGAAGGTGAAACTACTTCGAGCCAAAAAGCTCTTGGCCGAAATCATAATCGAATCTTAAATGAAAAAATCAATACTTCAATCCTTAGGACCTGGATTGCTATTTGCGGGTGCAGCAATTGGAGTATCGCATTTGGTACAGTCGACAAAGGCGGGTGCTGAATTCGGATTCGGACTTATTTGGGCTTTGGTATTGGCGCATTTGTGCAAGTATCCCTTTTTTCAATTCGGCCCTCGCTACTCAGCAGCAACGGGAGAAACACTTTTAGAAGGGTATCGAAAATTGGGAAAAGGAGTTCTAGTCGCGTATTTCTTGATCAATTTTGCGACCATGTTTACCATTCAGGCCGCAGTCACCATTGTAACCGCCAGTCTTGCGGTTGAAGTATTTGGTCTTACCAACGATTTGAGTACCTGGTCCCTTGTTTTGTTAAGCATTAGTATCATTATTCTCATAATTGGTCGCTACAAGCTTTTGGACAATTTGATGAAATACATCATCATCACCCTAACCATTAGTACCGTAATTGCCGTGTTTGTGGCTTTCAATAAATCGACCGAAGGCTTTGATGTACAGCAAATCATTCCATCTGGGACCATAGAAATCACATTTTTGATTGCCTTTTTAGGGTGGATGCCAGCACCTTTGGATGTCTCCATTTGGCATTCCATTTGGTCTATTGAAAAAGACAAAACCACACTATTCAAAACCAATGTGGATGACGCCTTGTTCGACTTCAACATTGGTTATTTAGGAACCTTATTTGTAGGAATTTGTTTTGTGTTGTTGGGCGCTTTGGTAATGTATGGATCGGGAGAAATATTCTCTGACAAGGGTGTTGTATTTGCCAATCAGTTGATTCGATTGTACACAGAGAATCTCGGTAGCTTCTCGACCATTTTTATTGCTGTTGCAGCCTTTACCACCATGTTTAGCACCACAATTACTTCCTTAGATGCTTCACCGAGGGCCATGGCCATTTCTTCGCGTTTATTATTCAATAAAACCTGGAAACGCGGCTATTGGTTTTGGATCCTATTCCTAGGTATTGGAACTTATATTATTTTAAATTATCTCTCTGAAAGCATGGGAGTTATGGTCAAAGTTGCGACAGTAATTTCATTCCTAACCACACCGTTTTTTGCCATTTTAAATTACAAATTAATTACGAGTAAGCATGTACCCGAAGAATTCAGGCCCGATACGACACTTCGTATTGCCAGTCTCGTAAGTATTGTGATTCTCATTGGTTTTAGCGGTTGGTTTTTATTCTCTATGTTGTAAATTATAAACACCTAACTGATGTCTTTTTTAACTGGTAAAAGATTACCGATTTCTTTGTAAATTTGCATTTGAAAAATTGAATAGATGACGACGGAAACGGCAATTGCACCAGAAAGAATTAAAAAACCAAAATGGCTACGCGTAAAATTACCAGTTGGTAAGAAATACACGGAGTTACGCGGATTGGTAGACAAGTACAAACTGAACACAATTTGTACAAGTGGTAGTTGTCCGAACATGGGAGAATGTTGGGGCGAAGGAACTGCTACCTTCATGATTTTGGGGAACATTTGTACCCGATCTTGCGGATTTTGTGGTGTAAAGACAGGACGTCCAGAAACTGTCGAATGGGATGAACCAGAGAAAGTAGCTCGTTCTATCAAAATTATGGGCATCAAGCATGCGGTGATTACTTCGGTAGACCGTGACGACTTGAAAGACGGAGGATCCATCATTTGGGCTGAAACTGTTGAAGCCATCCGAAGAGCAAATCCGAATACCACACTTGAAACCTTAATCCCTGATTTCCAAGGAAAAACAGCACTGATTGATCGAATTATTGAAGTGCATCCTGAAGTGGTTTCTCACAACATGGAAACGGTAAGAAGGTTGACCAGAGAAGTTCGAATTCAAGCAAAATACGATAGAAGTTTGGGTGTTTTAAAATACCTAAAGGAAAACGGAATGCGTACCAAGTCTGGTCTTATGTTAGGTTTGGGAGAAACCGAGGAAGAAGTTATTGAAACCATGAAGGACCTTAGAGGTGTTGGACTGGATGTCATCACGATCGGACAGTACTTACAACCTACTAAAAACCATTTACCGGTAAAGGAATTCATCACGCCGGCTCAGTTTAAGAAATACGAAGAAATCGGATTGGAAATGGGCTTTATGTATGTAGAGAGCGGTTCCTTGGTTCGTTCTTCCTACAAAGCGCACAAACACGCGAGCTAGTTAAAGTTTTGTGAATAAAAATACCAATTCAAATTTGGCACAAGTATTGAAGTTAGGTGGGTAATTACCATTTAATTGTTTTCATTGTGTAATTAATTTGAATTATTTGATTAAAAGTAAGCCACCTATCAAGGTGGTTTTCTTTTTTATATTTGACACATGAAGAAAACGTTCACCTTCCTCCTATTTTTAATATCATGCAACCTAGTCGGACAAGGACTCTTTGTACCTGCGGAAGTTGCTTCAGACGACTTAAAAGCTGCTTTTATTAAAAGTAATTACAAAATGAATATCATTCATTCCTACCTTATTGCGAACTACAGGGTAGCCTCCGGGAATCCAATGACAAAAAAGTTGGGTAAAGAGAAATGCAAGTATCGAAGGCAGTTCAAGCCAAACATCGTGTATAAGATGAATGATTGCGAGGAAGGAAAAGGCAGCTTTGAAACAGTTATTTTCCCGAAAGCGGCAATGAACAATTTAAAAAAATGGGTAGAACAAATTTATCGGACGCAACCCATGGAAATTAAAAATATTTGGTATCCAGGTACCACGGAATACGGACCGGAACCCAGACAAGAAGGTTGCTACTATAAAATCCTTCAAGAAGAAGACCGAAGTGTTATTGAAATTTGGTGTGGTTCCTAAAATCTAGATGGCACTAATAATATCATACTTGGTGATGATATGGTGCTTACCTTCCCCAAGATCTACCAAGACTGCCTGGTTTTCCTTGGTAATCAAACGCGAAACCTTGTCAATGGAAGCCTCTTTCGTTACAACAGGATAGGCCGCTCCCATGATATCTTTGATTGGTTTTTCAGCTATTGCCTTGTCTTCAATAAAGTAAGATAGTAACACAGACTCATCAATTGATCCCACAAAACCATTGATATCTTCAACGGGAATCTGAGAGATTTTGTATTTGCGCATGCGTTCAATGGCATGTGAAACTAGCTCCTCTGTCTTTACCGTTACTAAATGTTTGTTGGAATGGTTCGATACCAAATCTTCTGCTGTGGTTACCTCATCATCTAGAAATCCTCGATCGCGCATCCAATCGTCATTGTACATTTTTCCAACATAACGACTTCCGTGATCGTGCAAAAGAACTACAACAACATCGTCTTTGGTGAAGTGATCTTTTAACTGTAGCAATCCTTTCACGGCTGCTCCACAAGAGTTTCCAGCAAAAATACCTTCTTGCTTGGCTAATTTTCTAGTGTAAATTGCGGCATCTTTATCGGTGACTTTGGTAAATCCGTCAATCACTGAAAAATCAACATTTTCGGGTAAAATATCTTCACCAATACCTTCGGTGATGTACGGATAGATTTCATTTTCATCAAAAATACCCGTCTCGTGATATTTTTTAAAAACCGATCCATAGGTATCAATACCCCAGATTTTAATATCTGGATTCTGTTCTTTTAAAAATTTGGCTGTTCCTGAGATTGTACCTCCAGTTCCAACTCCTACAACAAAGTGCGTGATTTTACCATCGGTTTGTTTCCAGATTTCTGGACCCGTTTGCTCATAATGAGCCGTGGCATTGCTCGGATTATCATATTGATTTACGTACCAGGAATTCGGAGTTTCTTCTCCCAATCGCTTCGATACTGAATAATAAGATCTCGGATCATCTGGTTCTACCGCCGTCGGACAAACAATGACTTCTGCCCCTACCGCTTTTAGAATGTCTACCTTTTCTTTGGATTGCTTGTCATTGGTTACAAAAATACATTTGTATCCCTTTACAATGGCAGCAAGGGCTAAGCCCATACCGGTATTCCCTGAAGTTCCTTCAATAATGGTACCTCCTGGTTTTAATCGGCCATCTGCCTCAGCATCTTCAACCATTTTTACAGCCATTCGGTCTTTTACCGAATTTCCAGGGTTGAAGGATTCGACTTTTGCCAATACCAAGGCATCTATTTCCTTAGTAATTGAGTTCAATTTTACCAAAGGTGTGTTCCCTATGGTTTCAAGAATATTGTTACAATAATCCATAAGCTCTTTTGATGGCACAAAGATACTTTAATAATTCATTTTGGAATTATGGAATGGAAAAGTATTTCTGCTCTAGGTCAGCCCAATCACCCACAAATAAAGTGGTAGTCCAAGTGTAATATTGAACGGGAATGTAATCGCCAAAGCCATGGGAACATACAATCCTGGATTCGCTCTCGGTGCCGCCAATTTCATAGCTGCTGGTACCGCAATATAAGAGGCACTCGCGGCCAAAATAGACATCAACAAGCGATTACCTGGCTCTTCAATGAACAATCCGCTTATTACAGCAACCGTACATCCATTTATGATTGGGATGATTAAAGAAAAAGAAAGTGTGAACCACCCCTTCTTCACCAAAGCCTTTACTTCTCTACCACTAGTGATTCCCATATCTAGTAGGAATACCGCTAAGAATCCTTTAAAAATGTCGGTAGTAAAAGGTTTAATCCCTTCAGCTTGTGCGTCGTTGGCAAGGTAGCCAATTAGCAAACTTCCTAGAATCAGTAGTACACTTCCGTTGGTTAACGAATGGTGAATGATGTGTTTGAAATTGGTCTTTTTCTTTTTACCATTTTTCTTGTTGTAAATGGAAATCAGAAGTACACCAATAATAATAGATGGTGCTTCCATCAATGCCATCACCGCTACCATGTGTCCGCCAAAAGGAATGTTAGATAATTCCAAGAAAGAAATAGTAGTTACAAAAGTTACCGCACTTACTGATCCGTAAGCCGCTGCAATTGCTCCAGAATTTTCAACACTGAGTCGCATTCGAAGAATGTAATAACAATATACCGGGACCATTAATGCCAAGAATACTCCGAAGAATAAGGACCAAATGATTTCATCCGTAATGGCACTATGGGAAAGCTCTTGCCCCCCTTTAAATCCGATGGATAATAGTAGGTATAAGGAAATAAACTTGGACGAATTCGGCGGTATCTCAAGGTCACTTTTTACATTGACAGCAATTAGGCCTAGAAAGAAAAATAATAGAGCGGGATTTGTTAAATTGTCGATTAAGTAATGTAAATCCATGATAAAAATTTGACACAAAAAAAGCAGGCGATTTACAAATCTAAATTCGTACTTCCCTACTTATATGTGAGATATTTTCCTATTCTACAGTGATGTGAATCGTGCTTGAAATATTGATGTTATATCCTTCTGATTCAATGGCTTTCAAAAACTCTTTGGTTTTGTTCTTGTCAGAAATCAATTCGAGAATTCGCGAATTATCAAACATACATTCATCATTGATGTTTCCTTCTGTTTTTGCCAATCGTTGAAGCTTGTGGAAATTAATCTTAACGTCCATGACGTCATTGAGAATGTTCAAAGCTTCCCTTTTGTTAAATCTTCCTTCAATCAATTTAACTTCTGCTGTTAAATTCTTTGATTCGTTAGCCGTGTTTTCTTTTTTAGATACTGTGTTATTCATTGGATGGTGTGTTTTGTGATCTGATGCTACCTAAAGCTTTAATAAATGTTACTAATACAAGAACTGAAGTTCCGCCTATCAAGTGTGTAAAATATTCACTTCCAGTCATGTATGTATAAATAGTTAGACCTATTGAAAGAAGTAACAAAGCAATCAAAGCCACATCTCTAAACCCTAACTCACTAATTTTGATGTAGTTATCACTACTTTTCAAATTTTTTTCCTTTACATTTTCTAAAATAACTTGACGCATGTAATTAGTTTTTTTTGCAAAGATCATAGGTTTTATCAATATATTTTTATTTATATTTATTATGTATTTTATTAATTATTTTTATGAATTACACTTTACACCAATTAGAGATCTTCAGAAAGATTGCCGAAGTAAAAAGCGTTACCAAAGCTTCGGAAGAATTGTTCCTCACACAGCCAGCGGTTTCCATTCAATTGAAAAATTTTCAGGAGCAATTCAAACTGCCCTTGTTTGAAATTGTTGGAAGGAAATTATACATCACAGAATTCGGAGCAGAAATTGCTGAAGCAGCCAACAAAATTTTAAACGAAGTTGAATCCATAAACTATAAATCGGCTTTATTTGAAGGCAAGCTCGCTGGGAAACTAAAGATTGCTATTGTATCTACAGCCAAATATGCCATGCCCTATTTTCTAAGTGGGTTTGTAAAGGAAAATGAAATGGTAGATGTCATAATGGATGTGACCAACAAGTCATCGGTCATCAAAAGTTTGGAGAACAACGACTGTGATTTTGCAATGGTGTCCACCATCCCCAAAAAGTTAAAAATCGAGCGCATCGAATTGATGGAAAACAAATTGTTCCTGGTTGCTCAAAAAGGTTATTTTAAATCCAACTCACCTGTCCGGAAAAAAGACTTGGAAAACTTTCTTTTTATTTTTCGCGAAAAAGGGTCTGCAACTCGATTGGCCATGGAAAATTACTTGCTCAAAAACAATATTAAGGTGAATCGTAAAATGGAATTGACTTCCAATGAAGCCATTAAACAAGCAATTTTAGCGGGACTAGGGGTTTCCATCATGTCTTCAATCGGATTGAGAAATTCCTTGGAAAAAGAGGAGCTCGAAATCATTCCCTTATCAAAACTTCCAATTATCACCAACTGGAACTTAATTTGGTTAAAATCAAAAAATCTTTCAAGAGTTGCCAAAGCCTTCAAAGACCACATCGACACCAACAAAGAGGAAATTATGGATACCCACTTTGAATGGTACAAGAGTATTCACTAGGCAAACTTAATGGCCTTGGTAGGCTCTACTTTCGAAATGATGTAGGACGGTATGATCAACATCAATACACATAGAATTAAGGTACCGAGATTCAAATACAACCATTGTGTAAATGTGATATGAACAGGCATCACGGAAACATAATAAGTTTCCGGATCGAGTTTGATGACTTCAAAAAAGTACTGCAACCCAAGAAGGCCGAGTCCAATGATATTTCCCCAAATCAATCCACGGATAATCAAATGAGAGGCATTGTACAGGAATATTTTTCGAATGCTAGTATTGCTACTTCCCATGGCCTTTAGTATCCCAATTAATTGGACTTTCTCAAGAATTAATACCAGCATTGCTGAAATCATGTTAACCCCCGCAACGATGATCATTAAAGCGATGATGAACCAAACATTGTTATCGAATAATTGAATCCACTCAAAGATTCCAGGATAACTTTCGGCAATGGTTTTACTGTTTAAAGTCACACCAATTTGCTGGTAAATTTCACTGCCCTTTTCAGACAACTCGTCAAAATCGTCAATCAAGACTTCGAATCCGCCCACCTGATTGTCATTCCAACGATTCAACCGTTGTACCTCACGCAAATCGCCAATCATCATGGTATTGTCAAATTGGGTGAAACCTGTATTATAAATTCCCACAACGATATACCTCCTGTTCGAAGGAAGTTTACTAGTGGTAGATTTCACAAAGGTTGCTAAAATGGTATCTCCGACTTGTAGAGAAAGCCTTTTGGCAATTTGATTGGATAACAAAACTTCCCGATTTCGTTCTTGTATAAAATTTGGAATACCTCCTTCAACCAAATATTCTTTGAAAAATGTCCAATCATAATCGGTCGAAACACCTTTAAAGATGATACCTTCAAAATCAGTTTCGGTACGGAGAATTCCGCCTTTGCTCGCAACGGCCTGAACATTCTTAATTCCGTCGATATTCTGAAAATTGGGATAAAACTTTTGATTTTTATCAATCGGAACGGTGGATACTTCGGAGTTATTGGTATCGTAATTGGTAATTTGAACATGACCTTTGAAACCCGCCATCTTATCGCGAATCTTATATTGAAGTCCAGTGCTGGTAGCAACAGCAACAAGCATGATAAGAATTCCCAAAGCAATCGCAGTAATCGCTATTTTTATTATTGGCGTTGAAATACTACTTTTATGATTCCGACCTGTAATCAGGCGTTTTGCAATAAATAATTCGTAGTTCAATTCATGATCAATTTAAGGCCTATCAAAAGTACATATTTATTCCTAGTCGTTTTGCTGTTTTTTCAATTTACCGCTTGCGCTCAGAAAAAAACAGAAACCAAGGATCATTCGAATTCGAGCACGATTGTTACTGCTTCCAACAGGGTGAATGACTACCTCCAACTTCTTTCCAATAAAAAAGTAGCGGTTGTGGCCAATCAAACCTCAGTCATCTTCCAGAAAGAAGGACATACTCATCTGGTTGACAGCTTATTGGAGCTTAACGTAAAGGTGTCAAAGGTATTTGCTCCTGAACATGGGTTTAGAGGAAAAGCAGATGCTGGTGAGATGGTAAAAGATGGTACCGATTCTAAGACTGGTCTGCCCATTATCTCATTATATGGGAAAAACAAAAAACCATCTAAAGCGCAATTACAAGATGTTGAAATCATCCTATTTGATATTCAAGATGTTGGAGCTCGATTCTACACATACCTATCCACCTTGCATTATGTGATGGAGGCGGCCGCCGAAGTGAAAATTCCCGTTGTTGTTTTGGATCGACCGAATCCGAATGGCCATTACATTGATGGTCCAGTTTTAGAGGAAAAACACAAGAGTTTTGTGGGACTTCATCCAGTTCCTGTGGTATACGGAATGACCATTGGTGAGTACGCACAAATGATCAATGGTGAAGGATGGCTAAAAAATCAAATACAATGCGATTTGACAGTGATTCCACTAAATAATTACAATCATGATTCGGTTTACGAATTGCCAATCAAACCTTCTCCCAACTTACCGAATGCTAAAAGCATCAACTTATACCCGAGTTTGTGTTTTTTTGAGGGAACCAATGTCAGTGCAGGACGTGGAACTGAAATGCAATTTCAAATCTATGGGAGTCCGTATTTGAATGAAACAAAATTTTCATTTACACCTCGACCCAATGAAGGTAGTAAATATCCGAAACACCAAGGAAAGGAATGCTTTGGAGAGGATTTAAGAAACTACAACCAATTAAACAAATTGAATTTACAATGGTTGCAAAAGGCTTACAGTCAGAATAATACGAAAGGATCATTCTTCAATTCCTTCTTTGTAAAACTTGCTGGCACTGAAAATTTAGAAGCACAAATTGCCAAGGGATTGACGGAAAAGGAAATTCGAAAGTCTTGGGCTCCAGGATTGAAAAAGTTCCGAAATATTAGAGCAAAGTATTTACTTTATGAATAGTTAACTAACAGGTAGTTTTTTCTTCAAGGCCTCAATGATATTATAAGTAGCAGGGCAAATTTCAGTGTTTTTGATGGTCAGATTGGCCAATTGAATGAATTTTCTTCGATTGGTATGGGGGTACTCGGCACAGGCCTTGGGTCGAACGTCATAAATGAAACAAGTATTATCCGCTTCATTCAAAAAAGTACAGGGAGCACTTTTTAACACCATAAAATCGTCGGAATCGCGCTGCAAATAGGTGTCTGTGAAATCAGAAACCTTCATCTTTAAAAACTTAGAGATTCGTTCGATATCTTTATCCGTGAAAATCGGACTTGTGGTTTTACAGCAATTCGCACAGGTCAAACAATCGGTCCTCGAAAACTCTTCTTCGTGAAGATCTTGCATCACATAATCCAAGTTCTTTGGAGTTCTTTTCTTGAGCTTGGCAAAGTACTTTTTATTTTCTCGCTGCTTTTCTTTTGCTAATCTTGGTAAGTTTTCGAGACTCGGATTCATATTGCAAAAATAGAAATATGCTTACTGAATTTGGGCCTTTAAGCGAAATAAAATTTGTAATTTCGCCGACCAGAATAATCACGTCATGAGTGTAATGATTACCATAGAAAAGGCAATAAAGAAAGGTTTTTTAGAAACATATTCCGTGGAATTACCAACGGTGGAATTCCAAGCAACTCGCAAGGAATTTGAAGGGGATGTCACTGTTGTTGTTTTCCCAATGCTGCGTTACAAAAAAGGAAATCCGGCTCAGATTGCTGAAGAATTAGGAAATTATGTGGTTCAAGAAGTTCCAGAGGTTTCGAAATTCAATGTTGTCAAAGGTTTCTTGAATTTGGTCATTACCGACGATTATTATGTGAATTTTTTCAATAGCATTTACAATCAGGAACAATTCGGTTTTGTAGAGGCCGCGGAAGGAAACGACTCTTTTATGGTGGAATATTCTTCCCCGAACACGAACAAGCCATTGCACCTAGGGCACATACGAAACAATCTCTTGGGATATTCGGTTTCTGAAATTTTGAAGGCTTCAGGAAAAAAGGTGTATAAAACCCAAATCATTAACGATCGTGGAATCCACATTTGTAAATCCATGTTGGCTTGGAAGCGTCATGGAAATAACGAAACACCAGTTTCCACAGGGTTGAAAGGCGATAAATTGGTCGGAAATTACTATGTGAAATTTGATGCCGAATACAAAAAAGAAATTGCACAACTAATTGCTGAAGGAAAGTCGGAAGACGAAGCCAAAGCGCAAGCTCCCATCCTATTGGAAGCACAAGAAATGCTTCGAAAATGGGAAAGCGGAGATGAAGAAACAGTGGCCCTTTGGAAAACCATGAACGGTTGGGTGTATGATGGATTCGACATCACTTATAAAAATCTAGGTGTTGATTTTGATAAGTTGTACTATGAAAGTGACACTTACCTCTTAGGAAAGAAATTTGTTCAAGACGGATTGGAAAAGGGAGTGTTTTACAGAAAGGATGATGGTTCTGTTTGGTGCGATTTGACCGATGAAGGTCTGGATGAAAAAATTGTATTGAGGGCAGATGGTACAGCGGTTTACATGACCCAAGATATCGGAACTGCCATCGAAAGGGTTACCGATTTTCCAGACATAAGCGGAATGGTCTATACCGTTGGTAATGAGCAAGATTACCACTTTCAAGTACTCTTTTTAATTCTGAAGAAATTAGGATTTGCATGGGCGAAAAACCTATTTCATTTGAGTTATGGAATGGTTGATTTACCATCGGGAAAAATGAAATCTCGCGAGGGAACCGTAGTGGATGCTGATGACTTAATGATTGAAATGGCGAACACAGCTCGTTCCATTTCAGAAGAGTTGGGCAAGCTCGACGGATATTCTGAAGACGAGAAGACGGCGCTTTATGAAACCATTGGATTGGGTGCCCTGAAATATTTTATTTTAAAAGTAGACCCGAGAAAACGTATTTTATTTGACCCAGAGAATTCCGTTGACTTTCAAGGAAATACCGGTCCGTTTATCCAATATACTTACGCCAGAATTCAGTCGATTTTACGAAAGGCGGACTTCAATTATCAGCATAAATTGTCTACCAATTCCGTTGAACTACACGAGCGTGAAAAGGAATTGATCAAACAATTGCAATTGTTCCCAGAGACCATTCAACAAGCCGCTTCCAATTACTCACCAGCTGTCATTGCCAATTACACGTATGACTTGGTAAAAGAATTCAACTCATTCTATCAGAATGTTTCCATTTTAGGAGAGGAAAACGAGGAATTGAAAAAGTTTCGAGTGCAACTGTCCAACAAAGTGGGAGAAGTAATAAAATCGGCGTTTTCCCTTTTGGGAATCAATGTTCCGGATCGCATGTAAAATTTGCTCGATAGTAGCGAATTTTGATACTTGTTTTTTACATTTGTACTTCAATTTTTTGAAAATACAGAAATCTATATTTTATGAAATACGATATTATTGTTTTAGGTAGTGGACCAGGCGGTTATGTAACGGCAATTAGAGCCTCACAATTGGGCTTTAAAACTGCTATTATTGAAAAAGAAAGTCTTGGAGGTGTATGTTTGAATTGGGGATGTATCCCAACAAAAGCCTTATTAAAATCTGCACAAGTTTTTGAATACCTGAAACACGTAGATGAATATGGATTGAAAGCGGAAGCGGTAGACAAAGATTTCAATGCCGTTGTAAAAAGAAGTAGAAATGTTGCAGAAGGAATGAGCAAGGGTGTTCAGTTTTTGATGAAAAAGAATAAAATTGATGTTATCGATGGTTTCGGAAAGCTGAAAACAGGTAAAAAAGTTGATGTAACTGCCGCTGATGGAAAGGTTACTGAATACAGTGCCGATCACATCATCATTGCTACTGGAGCAAGATCGCGCGAATTACCAAGCCTTCCTCAAGACGGTAAGAAAGTAATTGGTTATCGTAAAGCCATGACATTGGAATCCCAGCCTGAAAGCATGATTGTAGTGGGTTCTGGAGCCATTGGAGTTGAATTTGCCTACTTCTACAATTCTATGGGAACCGATGTAACCATCGTAGAGTACATGCCAAACATTGTTCCTGTAGAGGATAAAGATATCTCGAAGCAAATGGAACGTTCTTTCAAGAAATCAGGCATCAAAGTGATGACCAATTCATCCGTTGAATCGGTAGATACCAGTGGCGATAAAATCAAAGCAACGGTAAAAACCAGCAAAGGTGAAAAAGTATTGGAAGCGGACATCGTTTTATCGGCAGTCGGAATCAAAACCAACATTGAAAACATTGGTTTAGAGGATGTTGGTATCATTACAGATCGTGATAAAATTTTGGTGAACGACTGGTACCAAACCAATATTCCAGGATATTATGCCATTGGAGACGTAACTCCAGGACCTGCTTTAGCGCACGTTGCTTCTGCTGAAGGTATCACTTGCGTTGAGAGAATTGCGGGCTTGCATACAGAGCCTATTGACTACGGAAACATCCCTGGATGTACTTACGCAACTCCAGAAATTGCTTCGGTTGGATTGACAGAAGACAAGGCCAAGGAACAAGGTTACAAAATCAAAGTTGGGAAGTTTCCTTTCTCGGCTTCTGGAAAAGCAAAAGCGGCTGGAACGCCAGATGGTTTTGTAAAAGTAATCTTTGACGAAAAGTACGGAGAATGGTTAGGTTGCCACATGATTGGCGCAGGTGTAACAGACATGATTGCCGAGGCAGTTGTTGCTAGAAAATTAGAAACAACCGGTCACGAAATTCTAAAAGCAGTACACCCACACCCAACCATGAGTGAGGCAGTGATGGAAGCTGTTGCAGATGCTTATGATGAGGTAATTCATTTGTAGTTATTAACAAGTTATCACAATTTCTTTAACAATAGGCCCTCAACCTGTTGATAACCTTGCATATTTCACAAATTTCAATATATTTGTTATAATTGTAAAAAGAGATACTTATCCCCCACAATAAGGACATAGTAAAAAAGCAGACTGAATGAGCTTTGTGGAGTGGTTTTTGACGTTCGTTTATAAGATAAAAACGTTCCCCCTAATTATACAAATAACCATTGTATTGACCCTCTTGTTTCTTATTGTAACCATCTGTACTTTAATCACCATTTACATCATCCGAAGAAAATACAATCGAGAGCAGCGCAAATTGCAAGAAAATGCTCCGAAAATTAGGGAGCTTTTTGAGGATGTTTTATTTACAGACAAAAATTACTCAGCTGAGGAAATTTTTAATAGATTTGAGGAAATAGTAGGCGAAGTTAACGAGGAAACGCTGGATTTCGGACTCGACGTTTTGGTAGAAATCAAAAACGATGGCGAGGAAGAATCCGATAAGTATGATCAAATCATCGATGCACTTGGATTGATTGAACACTTGGAAGAAAAATTCGGTTCGAGATCCAATAGCAAAATTATTGATGCGTTCCAGCAAGCATTCGTATTGGAGTTAAGCAAGTTTGATGCACAGATTCTCCAATATGCCTACAGCAGAAATAAAAAACTAAGAAACGAAGCGCGGAACTCTTATCTTGCTCTGAGTGCCAATGACCCCTATCGATTTTTTAACGAAATTGAAGGGACCTTGACAAAGTGGGATGAAATAGAGCTCATGCAATATTTAGAGCTTCAGAATGAAAGAGGAAATTTAGAAGGACTAGGTAAATGGATTAATTATTCGAAGAATAACTCTTTGGTAATTTTTCTGGTAAAAATGGTTGGTCACTTCAAACAACGAGGTATTGATGATATTTTGATTGAAAAATTAGAAGATGAAGATGCGCAGGTCAGAGCGGTATCCATTGATACTATTGGCCAGCTAAATTTAAATCAGGTAGAACAGACTTTGATAGAACGATACTATACAGAACCAGAAATTTGCCAGGTTGCCATTATTAGAACCATTGAAAAGTTTAATACTGGTAAGGCACTTGATTTCTTGAAGCAAGCTTTTGAAGAGTCTAACAATACGGATACCAAGAAAATTATTGCAGAGGCAATTTTGAACTATAGTTATGAGGGCCGAATGGCATTTCAAAATCTAAAAAACACCCTAAACGGATTTGATTTAACCATTCTCCAACATGTTGAAACACCCCTAATTAAATACAAATAGATGTTAGAAATATTTACGGTAATTTATGAGTATTTCATATTCTTCTATGCAACTTCGTTGATTATAAGTTATATAGTTCTAGCCATCTTTTCCTTTCTTGCAATCAACCGATATAAAAATTACAACACTGATATTGATGACGAAGAATTACTGAAATCCGACCTTGCTCCAGGTATTTCGGTAATCGCTCCTGCCTATAACGAAGAAAAAACCATCATTGTAAATGTAAAATCTCTTTTAACACTCGAATACCCAATTTTTGAGGTAATCATTGTAAACGATGGTAGTAAAGACAAAACTTTAGATCTATTGATCGAAGAATTTGAGTTGGTAGAGGTACCCTTCGCTTATGTGGAAAAGGTAAAAACCAAACCTTACAAACGAACATTCAAATCTACCAATCCGAAGTACGACATCCTTACGGTTGTGGATAAAGAAAATGGTGGAACCAAGGCCGATGCCTTCAACGCTGGTTTGAATGCATCCGTTTTCCCGTACTACCTAAACACAGATGTAGACTGTATTCTGGCTCGTAACACTTTGACCAAAATGATCAAGCCAATTTTGAGTTCGAAAGAAAGGGTGATTGCGGTTGGTGCTACCTTACGTATGTCGAACAACTGTGATATTGAGGAAGGACTGATTAAACGAGTTCGTCCACCAAAGGCATTGATTCCGAGATTCCAAGAATTGGAATACATTCGATCGTACCTACTTGGTAAAATGGGTTGGGAATTGATCAATTCGGTTCCCAATGTATCGGGAGGCCTCGGAATGTTTGATAAGGAAATTGCGATTAAGGCCGGTGGATACGGTGCGGATTCTCACGCAGAAGACATGGATATGATGACGCGAATGTGTGTACACATGATGAACAACCGTCTGAAATATCGGGTGGGTTACATACCACTTTCCTGTTGTTGGACCGAAGGACCGCCGAACTTACAGATATTAAACCGACAAAGAACCCGATGGGCCAGTGGACTTTTCCAGATGTTCTATGACCATAGGGCGGTGTTGTTTAATCCGAAATACAAAAACTTGGGAATGGTAACATTCCCTTACGTGTTTATATATGAATTCCTTGCGCCGATCATTGAAGCATTCGGAATTTTGTTTACTATTTTCCTCTTTTTATTCGGATTGATCAACTGGACCTTTGCACCATTGATCCTATTTTATTCTTACGCTTTCGCGGTAATGGTATCGTCTATCGTAATAATTTGGGATCAAATGACGTTTAAATATTACAAAACAACACAAGAAGTATTAACACTTTTTGTCACAGCCTTGTTGGAGCCATTCATGTACCACCCCCTGATCATGTTCTTCTCGCTGAAAGGGTATTATTCCTACATTACTTCTCGAGAATTGGCATGGGGTACAATGACACGTCAAGGATTCGATAAGAAAGAAGGTGACAAGAAGAACGATAACAACAAACCAAACGATTCAGGTAAAAAAGAAAATAGACCAAACATCTTTCAAAAAAACAAGAAAGATGAAAGTGGTGGGAAGTTTGAACCTATAAAAACCTAAACTCCTAAAGATGAAATTAAGTAACTACATCCCAATTGTAATTGCAACAGTTTTCTTCGCCATAAACACCTATGGTCAGGAATACGAGTCTTCCGATGAATATTTTGATGACGCAAAGAGAAATGTTGAGCAACAAAATTTTTCCAATGCTGCCCGTTTGAGTTTAAAGGGTTTAAAACTTGCACCGAACGATTTGGATTTAAAAATTCTTTTAGGAAAATCATATTTGGAATTGGGCCGATATGATTCTAGTAGGTTTGTATTAAAACAAGTATATGAAAAGCGTAGAAAGGATATTACCGTACTCCGTTATCTCGTAAACGTGGAACAAACCACCAAAAGGTATTCGGATGCCATTTGTTATGTAAACGAACTTCTAGAGATTACTCCTTATAGTCGTGGATGGTGGAGACGTAAAATCGCCATTTACAAAGAAATGGGGAATTACGAAGAAGCCGAAAGAGCCCTAAAAAGAATTCAGCAGATCTATCCAGACGATAAAGAATTACAAGAGGAATACAATTACATCATGATTGGTGATGGTACTGATGCCACCAAAAACAAAAAATACGACGAAGCCAATCAGATTTACAAAACAGTTATTGATTACAATCCCTCTAATAAGGAAGCCTACATGGGTATCATTAAAAATGAGATGCTCAAAGGGAATAAAGAGGAAGCCTTAATATTCACAAATAGGGCCTTACTCGAACTGCCTGAAGACAGAGGATTGGTTGAAAAGAAGATCGGTTTGTTGGAAGACATGGGAAGGTACGACGAGGCCATCAATTATATTCAGACACTTCCTGCTGTTTTCGACGACATCAAGAAAAACACCATGCCGTATTTGATGCAGGAATCGGCTCGATACAATGAATACAACGACCCATATACGCTGAATAAGAAGTTGTATGACATGAACGGGAATTCGAACTCCTTGAATTATGTCATCAACAATGCGTTGGGAAAAGGTTATTACATTGATGCCGAGTTCCATATCAAGAAAGCTTTGAAAAGGAATCCGAATTCTAAGACCTTATTGGTTAAGGAAATGGAGTTGTATCGAGCAACCAAGGATACCGACAAGTTTGAGAAATCGGTTTTGAATCTTCATGAAAAATTCCCGAATGATACCGATATCAAATATGCTTATGACGAATTGATGTACAACCGTGGGAAACGATACATCCAAGAAAAAAGATATTCAGAGGCCTTGACCATCTTCCAAGATTTGACTTCTTCTCCTGATTTTACCAAAGGATCTGAACAACAAATCTTCAGTATTTTTCTTTTACAAAATCGCTTTGACGAAGCAACAGAACAAATTGACAAGTTGATTCAATTAGATCCAAACAATGCGGATTACCTATTGAAAAAGTCAACGTTGTATCAAAAAATGGAGTTGTATGACGACGCCCTGGAAATTACAAGAAATCTAGAAACACAATATCCCTTAAACAGAAGATATCCAGTCATTTACGTTTCTCAAACTGAAGAATACGCGACCTACTTAATGCGCGAAGGTCTCTATAGTAGGGTCTTACCGGTTGTAGAAGACGGACTTACCCGTGATGAAGACAACAAGTTATTGCTCAATCTTGCCATTAACGCTTCTTCTGCTATCCCGAACTATCCAAAAGGAATCCAGTATGGACAGCAAGCCTTGCAATACTATCCGAACAATAAGAATTTCAAATTGAAATTATCAAACATGTATTCTTTGAACAAAGAATTTGATAATTCAGTTGCCATTTTAGATTCCCTAAAGCTGATTTATAAATACGATCGAAAGATCAAAAATGCATTGGGTGAAGTACTTTTCTACAAAGCAAAAGATCAAGAAGAACAAGGATTGATTGATGAAGCTTTGATCAACTATGATTCGGCCTATGCACTAAATGTAGAGGATAAAGGTGCCATGATGCGATTGATCAACCTTCACATCACCGAAAGACCTTATGAGGAATCATTAGATTTCATTAACGAGAAATTGAAAAGGACACCAAATGATAACTTCCTTCGTTATAAGAAAGGTGTTGTCTTTGAATTGTTGAAGCAATACGATTCGGCTTACTACTATCAAAAGTACCGGGAATTGGACAATCCGTATGAACAGCAACAATGGAATGTGTACCTAGAATCACTCGGTGCTACCCAATTAAAGAATGAACTTGCAGCCACCTACTTACGTGCTTCTTCAGATTCTGTGGCCTTTAGTACAGCCTTGGCGAGTATCAACTACCGACATTTTTATGACAAGGTAAATACTTTCGGACTAGACTTGAATTATGCGGCTCGTCGTAGTGGTGTTGCTTTTCAAATTGGACCTTATTATTCGCGCGTCTTCTCCCCTACGCTCTATGCCGATGTAGGTCTCTTATTCGGTGGACAATTCTTCCCATCTATTAAATTGTATGGAAATGCCTATAAGGCTTTCAAAAACGATTATGTGGGTAGCTTAGGAGTGAGTTGGGCCCGTGTGAATAACAATGCAAACAGTACCAATGAAATAAATTATTTTACCATTACCGGTGGCGTCACGAAAACTTGGGATGATGTCTCAGCCAATGTGAAACTATCCATTATGCGGGATGATTTGTTCTTCTATAGCAACCTGATGGCCTCTGGACGATTTACCCTGAACCCTCGGGGAGATTACCTCTCGCTGATATTATCGGGAGGATCGGCACCATTTGATCAACAGGTCCAATTCCAGCAAAATACCTTCTCCGAATTTATCAATACCATGATTGGAGCGGGATACAAGCATTTTATTTCACCGAAAACAGCAATTCTAATTGATGGTACCTGGTATAACTTTGCTACGAGACAAAATATTTACACCAATCAGTACAACTTAGGACTAACCATTATAACTAAGTTTTAAAGTAAGTTAATTCCGATTTGATGGGGAAAAAGTTCCTGGTTTTATGTCTTTTAGTGGGTTGTTCATTTTCATGTGCACAGCAAAAAGTGAGTTTTTATTCCTTGAAATACAAGATTTTCCCAAAAATCAATATTCCTTCGAACTCCGATGTTTATATGCAAAAGGCAGCATTGGAATTTCAGAAAAACTTTGAAATACTCACCAAAACCAAATTAACTATTGAAGAAAGAACAAGGTTTGACAAAACCGAAAATGTTCTGGTCTTACGAGTAAATCCAACACAATCGAGCGACTTTTGCATCAAAAAAAACAAGTTGAATACCACCATAGTAGCGAGTTCTGTTGAAAACCTACACTTCGGAATTAACGAGTTCTTTATCAAGTATACATCCCTTAATTTCAAGCAAAAAAGCAAGCAAGTTGGCAATCCTCAGTTGACTTATGATATTGACTTGAATTCAGAAATCAATGAATGTTATAAGGCCGATTTTTCCTATCGTGAACCTTATTATTCGCGGAATTTCAACTCAGACTACTCAAGATGGCATAAAACCAATTATTTAGACCTTAACTGGGGGATTTGGGGACACAATATCCCGAAGATTCTAAAAAAATACCAATTACCAGAATCCGCCTATGCCGAAGTGAATGGCCGACGCAACAAACAACAATTTTGTTTCTCCAGCAATGATTTGTTTAAATACTTGAGTACGGAAATTATCAAGATTTACGAAAGCGACAATGCATTGGATCGCTTTATGATATTACCAAACGACAATTTCTTATCATGTACCTGCGATAAATGTAAAAAATTGGGCAACACCCCAACAAACGCATCTCCTGCTGTTTTTACCTTCTTAAACAAATTAGCCCGAAAATATAAAAAGCTGCACTTCTTTACTTCAGCTTACAATACGGTAACCGAAGTCCCTGATTTTAAGGCCGAAAAAAATATTGGTTTGTTTTACAGTACAATCAAAATTCAGAAAGGAATTCCCATTGAAAAATCAAGGTACTATAACCGATTTAAGAAAGATATTACAAATTGGAAAGACCACGTAGATGATGTCTACATTTGGGATTACACCGTAAATTTTGACAACTACTTTGATTTATATCCGTCTCTGAAAGTTACCCAAGACAATCTGAAACTTTACAAAAAACTGGGGGTTCATGGTGTTTTCTTACACGGTAGTGAATACAACTACTCTACCCTAGAAGATTTAAAGACATATGTCTTCGCCAGAATGTTATGGGATACGGATATTGATTTAAAAGAAGAAATCACCTCATTTTTAAATGACAACTATTCTAAGAAGGTAGCAAAGCTACTGAGTGAGTTCTACATTTATCTAACTGATTCTTTTTACAACAGTAAAAAAGAACTTAGTATTTATAGTGGCATCCATCAAACCGCGGCAAAATACCTAGATCCTGAGCTATTATTCACCTTCTATGAGGATTTCGACAAGTATGTTCAGAGCAATCAATACAATCAAAATTATTTACAGATTGCCACGGCATTGACCTTTTTGAAACTTGAAATCATGAGGGATTATGGTTTTGGAAAATATGGTTATGCACGATTGTTTAACAATGAGATTCGAGTAAAAAGTGAAATCGGAACGTTATTGGACAAATTGGACTCCTACAGCAGATTGGCCAAAATAAGTACCTATAATGAGATCCAATCGAGTTTGCGAAAGTATATCATTGGTTGGCGTGAGACCATTTTCAGATACCATAGACGAAACAGTTACTTCTTTAAGAAAAAGTTCGAAGTGCTTTCGAGTTTGGATGAAGACTACACCAATACATCTTATTTGAATGATGGGGCTTTTGGATTGCTGGATTACAATACCAACTGGTTACTTTGCTCGGTAGATGATTTGGTATTAAAAGTAAAAAAAGAAGACGTTAAGAATTCGAAAGAGATTACCTTTTCGTTTTTACAGGACACCAAACATCGTATTTATTTCCCAGAAGTTATTCGCATTAAGGACACTGAGAACAATACGATTAAAAGATTCCGATTGCCAGTTGAAAAGGATAAATGGTTGAAAAAGGAATTTGTATTGAGGCTTCCTACGGAATATGAAGACGAACAATTAAGTGATGAATTCATCATTAGCATTGAGAAAAAGCGCGGTATCGGTAAAAACACCCTTGCCGTTGATGAAATCATTTTTAATTAAAAAATTAATACCTTTATAATGATGAAAAAAGGATTTCTACTTGTTGTTTTTTTGGTCTTATTAAGTTCCTGCGAACTTAGAAAGCCAAATATTGAAAATGTGGAAAGGACAAAAATTGAATTTTTGGATCCTGATCGTCATTACTATCCAATTTTAAGAGGATCCGAATTAACGGCTTCTTATAAGTTTTGGAATCGTGGAAATGCACCCTTAATTATTTATGAGGTACAAGCTTCCTGTGGATGTTTGGACATTGATTATCCGAGAGGTTCTATCGGTAAGGATGATTTCGGATTTATCACGGTTGATTATGATAGTGCCAAGAATATTGGTTTTGTCGAGTTTTACATTACCATAGTTGCGAATACCGAAAATGATATTTTCAATACCATTAAATTCGATGTGAATGTGGTTACTTCACCACACTATACTCAGGATTACGAAGAAATTTACTTAAGACGAAGAAAAGAAAAACTTGGAGGCGAAGTTGATGGGGATTTAACACAACAGGGATACTACATCGACTTTGATAAGACCATTCGATAATTTTAAAATATTTGAAACCACCAACCAAAGCAAATTTTTAGCTTTGGTTTTTTTATTGCCAAGCACTAACATCCAGACGTGATACACTTCAATTCCAAATTCTTTTTAGAACTCGCAAAAGCCATTGGTAAGCTCATTATTGCTGGTGTCTTTATTGGACTCCTGAAAGAGTATGACTTCATCATTGCCATCTTATTGCTCCTAAAAATTGCTTACAATCTTTATCGGAATTTTGTCACTCGTAAAGAGAAAAACTGGCTTTTGATCGTAGGAATGATTCTAACCGGAATTGGCGGAATCATAGGCGAAATTTGGGGCGTAACCAATGGATTCTGGGAATATCATGAAATTTCAGGCAAATTACCCTATTGGCTTCCCTTCGCTTGGATGTTGGCTTTTGATTACCTCTATAAGGTTGAAAAAGCCTTGATTCCTTTTTTGGTGAATCCCACCCATCGAAACAAAATCGTTCTAGCCATTATATTGGCCTTAATTTTACCAGCCTTAGGCGAAATGGTTACGATATATTTGGGAGTGTGGACCTATTACTGGCCTTATCAATTATTGGGTGTACCCTTGTATGCATTTATCTGTCTGGTATTTGTACACATGCTCGTTTACAGCATCATGAATGCCATCTGTAGAAAATACAAGATTAAGGATCCTGTTTTTACCTAAAATTCAATGATGGTAAATGAGGAGGCTAACGGATCTAAAGACTCTTTAAGGGTAGGCACCAATGATTTGCCGTACTCCAGATAATATTCCGAAAAATTACGTTGACGTTCTTCAAGCTTTTGATTGGGTAAGATTGCATTTTGCAACTTTGTAATTCGATGCACCAAATCATTTTGTCTTCTTTTTTCAGCCTTTAACAATCGTTTTTGAAGATGTATTAGTCCGTTGATTTGCTTCTTCTCTTGTGCTGATACTGCGTTGAGGAAAGATTTATCTGTTTTTCCTGCCGTTTCTCGTAATTCAGCAAATTGTTGCTTTAAAAAGTCAATCTTATCCTGAAAATCAATTTCCAACGAAGAATTCTCAATGACTTTTTGGTCAATTAGATCGCGTTGAGAAAGGAATAACTCTTCAAATGAAATATCTAATTTCTTTAGTTTTTTTCGTTGTTTTTTAGTGACAATCTGTGCGGAATTTCGGAGTAACAACATCGGAAAGACAACCTTGCTATCTTGGAAGTAGGACTTTAATTGAAGCCAATAAGCCAACTCTCCTCCTCCACCGATATAACATAAATTCGGTAGAATTACCTCTTGATACAAAGGCCTTACCAAAACATTGGGTGAAAATCTTTCGGGATGCTTCTCCAGTTCATCTAAAATTTCACTTTCAGTAAAACTCAATTCCGTATTCAGAACTTGATATACTCCTTTTTCTAAAACGATTCGTTCGCGCAATTGATCGTGAAGGTAAAACAGGTTGATTTCCCTCGGGTTCACCTGAATTTTGTACTTAGAAGCAAAAGATTCGTTGGTCGTCGTAACATTTTTATCCGCCGTATGGTACAAGAGTTCATTCTTGCAATACGGAACTAAAAATTTCTTTAATCGGGCATCATCAGCATCAATAATTACCAAACCATATTCTCCAAACAATTCATTAGCGATGAATCGAGTTGCCTCTGTCAATGTTGGAAATGTTGTGTAGGCTTTCTCAAAAAGATTCGATAAGTAATTGGCCTTCTTAGACGTTCCGAAAGCAGTTTTTAGTAAATCAGACACCTCATTCAATCCCTCGGTTGAGAATCGCCCTACCCCTCCTTTTTGATCAGAATTCCATATTACTTTTCTTCCTTGAAAGTTGAAATAATTTATTTCATCAAAATCGTGGTCTTCAGTGGCCATCCAATAAATCGGAACAAAGCGCTGTTCGGGATAGGCGACATTCAGATGCTCTGTCAGATTGATGGTGGAGATGATTTTATACAAAAAGTACAATGGCCCCGTAAACAGATTTAACTGATGTCCCGTAACAATGGTGAACGATTGATTGTTCGAAAGCGCCTCGATGTTTTCTTTTGTAAATTCGGATATTTCCAGGGTTTCATATTGTTCTTTCAACACTTCCACTAGTGGTTGACGAATGGAATGATCGTAAGAATTATGCTTTTCTTCTAGTTGAAGTTTAAAATTCTCAAGTTTGGGAAATCGATGGTAGTATTGAGAAATACCCTCCGATTCTTTTAAATAATCAACAATTAAATTGGAATAGAAACCAGTTTTGTGATAAGGAATTTTAGTTGTTGACATAAATGAATTAACCTCGAAATCAGTTGTTTTAGAGCAAAACTTGAACCTTGCTTCAGACTGTAAAAATACGAATATTTATCCTTTTGAATTTTGAACTAAGAATTGTAACATTATTTTAACTCCACCTCTTTTTCACGTATTTTAAGATTAAAATAATCTGTACATTTGGTTTCCACAAAGAATTCCACCATGAAACACTTGAAACTAATCTTACCCGCGTTTTTACTAACGTTTTCAATGCTTTTTTCGCAAGACATCAAATCTCCATCCGAATTTTTGGGATATGAACTGGGATCTCGATTTACCCGTCATCATAAGGTGGTTGAATACTTTCAGTATGTCTCCAAAAATTTACCGAATGTAGTTGTTGAAAAATATGGAGAAACCAACGAATTCCGACCATTACTAGTTGCCTACCTATCTTCTCAAGAAAATATGGATAACCTTGAAGCCATTCGAAAGGCAAACTTGGGTCAAACCGGACTATTGCCTTCTAACTCCAAAGGTGAGAAAGCCATTGTGTGGTTGAGTTATAATGTCCATGGAAATGAAGCCTCTAGTACAGAAGCTTCAATGAAAACACTGTATAAATTGGTGACCGAAAAAGCAGAATGGTTGAAAAACACTGTAGTAATCATGGATCCATGTATCAATCCGGATGGAAGAGATCGTTATGTCAATTGGTACAATCAAGTAAAAAGTACGCCTTTTAATACGAGTCAAATGGCCAAAGAACACTCCGAACCTTGGCCAGGAGGAAGACCAAACCATTACTTGTTTGATTTGAATAGAGATTGGGCTTGGGCGACACAAAAAGAGACGCGTGCACGATTAAAAGTCTATAACAAATGGATGCCTCATGTACACGTAGATTTCCACGAACAGGGCATCAACAACCCGTATTACTTTGCTCCTGCTGCAGAACCTTTCCATGAGGTAATTACACCTTGGCAAAGAAGCTTCCAAACTCAAATTGGAAAGAATCACGCCAAATATTTTGACAAAAACAGCTGGTTGTATTTCACCAAAGAAAGTTTTGATTTGTTATATCCGAGTTATGGTGACACCTATCCTACGTACATGGGATCAATCGGAATGACTTATGAACAAGCAGGTCACGGACGAGCAGGTTTGGGTATTCAGACAGATGAAGGCTTTGTATTAACCTTGAAAGATCGATTGAACCATCATACCACTACTGGATTGTCTACCGTTGAAATCTCTTCTCAAAATGCGCAAAGATTGAATGAAGAGTTTGCTAAGTTCTTTGATAACTCCGGATTAAAATTCAAAAGTTTCGTAGTCAAAAACGATAATGAAGACAAGATTAACCGTTTGAAGGCCTTACTCGATCGTCATGAAATCTCCTACGAATATGCTAGTGGTTCTGAAGCCAAAGGTTTTGTATACCAACAAAATAAGGAAGGAAAATTAAAGCTAACCAATGAAGACTTAGTACTGCATACCGACCAGCCCAAAGGGAAGATGCTACATGTCCTTTTTGAACCAAGCGCCAAGCTTGTAGATTCGCTAACCTATGACATAACAGCATGGTCAATTCCTTATGCACACGGACTAACGGCATTGGCATCCACCAAAAAAATAGGATCGAATAAAGGAATGCAAACCATTATGGAACAAAACTCCATTGACAAATCGGCTTACGCATACATCTCTAAATGGAACAGTCTAGACGATGCCAAGTTCTTGGGCCAGTTGTTACAAAACGGAATCACACCAAGATTTGCTGAAAAGCCATTTTCAATTGCAGGAAAAGCATTTGATAGAGGTGCCTTAATTGTCTTGAGGAGTGATAATGGTCAAGAGAATTTCGATGCAAAACTTATCGAATTGGCCAATGAACACAAACGTTCTGTAATTCCTGTAAAAACCGGATTTGTGGACAGCGGAGTTGATTTTGGATCTTATTCGGTAAAACCCATTAACAAACAACGCATTGCCGTACTATCAGGTAATGGAGTTTCTTCCCTGAGTTTTGGTGAAATCTGGCACTTTTTCGAAAAGAATTTGTCCTATCCGATTACCAATGTGAACACGGACTACTTTTCAAGAATAGATTTAAATGCCTTTGATGTGATCATTTTCCCAAGCGGAGGATATTCAAGAGTCTTAAGTAAATCAATGTTGACAAAATTAAATTCATGGATTTCTGCTGGAGGGACAGTAATTGCTGTTGGAAGAGCAAATTCGAGTTTTGTCGGAAAAACCGGATTTGCCATCAAAGCGAAAAAGAGCAAGAAAAGCGTTGATGCAAATCTTACTCCTTATGCCAAAAGAGAAAGAGAGAACGTAAAAAATTTGATTACAGGAAGTATTTTCAAAACCACAGTAGATGCTACCCATCCTTTGGCGTTCGGATTTAACAATACCTACTACACACTGAAATTAAGCAACAGTCATTTCAATTATTTGAAGTCTGGATACAACGTAGTTCGCATTGATGAGGACGTTAAACCCGTATCTGGATTTGCAGGTAGCAATACCATTGATAAACTCGAGCAGTCCCTGATCTTTGGTGAGCAAAGCAAAGGAAGAGGGAGTGTGGTGTATATGGTAGACAATCCAATTTTTAGATCGTTTTGGGAAAACGGAAAGCTATTTTTAGCGAACGCGGTATTCTTTTTGAATTCGGATTCGATCAAGAAATAATGTATTCATAGAAAACAAAGAAAAAGGCCACTCCTGCGAGCGGCCTTTTTTTATATCAGTCGTATGAATTATAATCCGAAACTTAGTCCAAGCGTCGGAACAATGGATCCTCCAAACATTTCAGAGTTATACTTTACAACAGCCATCAAATCAAAAGAATCGCCTAAAGAGAACAGTGCACCAGCACCACCGGCAAATCCAGTTGTATTTGCGCTAATTCCCATAAATTCAGAACGTAGGAAAGAAACACCACCGGTAAGGAACCAGTTGAAACTGTCATCTCCCAAATAATATCTTAGATCAATATCAAACTGAGAGTTTGATCCTGGGTCACTAAAGTAGTAAGTGTAAGAAGGTGCAATTGAGAAGTCTTCTGCAAACACGTACTCAACACCTGCAGTGATGCCTAAATCAGCACCTGATTCTAACGGATATGTTAATCCGGCGAAACCATTAAAGTCCCCTTTTTCTTGAGCTAAAGCTACCGTAGAAACTAGCAAGGCTAGCCCTAATAATACATTTTTTAATTTCATTACTATAATTTTTAGTTAAACAGGTTGAATGTACAAAAATTATTTTGATAAAAAAACAACCTATTTTTTATGATATACACAATTTTATTAACTAAAAATTACGGTATTCTTAAATTGAAGATAATTTAACCGATAAACAAAGGTATTCTGTTTAACGATCTACTGGTTTTCCGTATAAATCGAAATCACCCGCCTCATAGATTTCTACATCTATAAATTCACCAATTTTCACATAGTGCTCGCGAGCATCAACTAATACATCATTGTCCACATCTGGGGAATCGAATTCGGTTCTTCCATAAAAGTAATTGCCTTCTTTTCGGTCAAAAAGACATCGAAAGGTTTTTCCTACTTTCTCTTGATTGATTTCCCAAGATATTTGAGATTGCAGTTCCATGATTTCATTCACACGTCTGAATTTCACATCAGCAGGAACATCATCTTCTAAAACATATGCTCCCGTATTTTCCTCATGAGAATATTCAAAAGCCCCTAGCCGTTCAAATCGCATCTCCTCTACCCAATCCTTCAACTCTTGAAACTTCTCTTCGGTTTCACCAGGATAACCCACAATCAATGTGGTACGGATGGCCATATTGGGAACGGTCTCTCTGAATTTCTTCAACAAGGCCGTCGTTTTTTCATGAGTAGTACCGCGCTTCATGGATTTGAGAATCTCGGTATTGATGTGTTGAAGCGGAATGTCTAAGTAATTACAAACCTTCGGTTCGTTCTTCATCACCTCCAATACATCCATTGGAAATCCAGTTGGAAAGGCATAGTGCAAACGAATCCATTCGATGCCATCAACCTTTACCAAAGCTCTTAAAAGATCGGCTAATGCTCTCTTTTTGTAGATATCCAATCCGTAGTAGGTCAGGTCTTGCGCAATGAGCATCAATTCTTTGATTCCATTAGCGGCCAACTTCTCTGCCTCCGTTACAATTTCTTCAATCGGAGTAGATCGATGTTTTCCTCTCATTAAAGGAATGGCACAGAAGGAACAGGGTCTATCACAACCCTCGGCAATTTTTAAATAGGCATAGTGTTTCGGCGTAGTTGTTAAACGCTCACCGATCAATTCATGTTTGTAATCAGCCTCTAGGACTTTTAGAAGATTCGGTAGGTCATGGGTACCGAAGTATTGATCCACATCGGTAATCTCTTTCTCCAAATCAGGTTTGTAACGCTCGCTCAGACAACCGGTCACGTAGACCTTATCCACATCACCCGCTTCTTTTTTATTTACATAATGCAAAATGGTATCTACCGATTCTTCTTTGGCCTTACCGATAAATCCGCAGGTATTGATGACTACGATATTTCCATCGTCATTTTCATCTTCGTGAACAACGTTCTTCCCATTGGCTTTCAATTGGCCCATCAAGACTTCGGAGTCATAGATGTTTTTTGAGCAGCCTAAGGTGACTACATTAATCTTGTTTTGTTTAACAGATTTGGTTCGCATGAATTCTTAACTAGTGCTATTCGTAATTTTTTGGAAGTTTTCTCGCCTTGGTTTCCTTTTCAAAAGCATAACCCACTTCTAATAATTTTCTTTCGGAGAATGGCAATCCAACAAAGGTCAAACTGATGGGTTCTCCTGATTCTTTATATCCCATAGGTACTGTCAACGTTGGATATTTCGCAACAGCTGCTACTCCAGAATGATAATTATTGATAGATAAAACTGCATCCAGTCCTTCGGCCTTTAAACCTGCCATGTATTGTTGTCCGGCAAATTTTAAGCGTTCTTTGATGGCCTCTAATTCTTCTTGAGTGGTCTCGTCTTTCACAATTCCCTCAAACAATTGTTGTCCGTATGGAGCTCTCATCAAGGTATCCTTTCTATTGAATTCAATTACTGAAGCTACACCTGTTTGATCGATCGATGGACCTGCCTGTGATTTAAAATACTCTGGTAAATCGTTTTTCATATCAATATTCAACAGGGTGATAAATCCTTGGAAATTTGGATTCTCTGGTTCTAATTCAACGACAGTCGCTCCTTTTGATTTGATCAATTCCACATTCATCTTGTAGATGGAATCGTTCATTAATGACTTTAAAACACCCAATTTAAAATCAGACAGATTCTTAGTGAAACCATCTCGGAAATAATCATCCTTGACATTAACCGATGCTGCATCAGCTTCATCATAACCGCGCAGGGCATTCATAAAAATGGCATTGTCTACCACACTCTTGGTCATAGGACCAGGTGTATCTAAAGTGCTTGAAATCGGCACAATTCCGGTTCTACTAAATACCCCAATGGTAGGTTTCAACCCAACAACTGAATTCATACTTGAAGGTGAGGTAATAGAACCTGATGTTTCGGTTCCAACAGTAGCTACAGCATAGTTCGCTGCCGTCGCTACACCACTTCCTGAAGAGCTTCCTCCTGTTTCAAATTCGCCTCTTCCGTACGGATTTAAGGTTTGTCCGCCTACCGCAGAATATCCCAAAGGACATCCAGAACAGAAGAAATACGCCCACTCACTCAAGTTTAATTTCCCTAAAATCAAGGCATTGTTTTCTTTCAGTTTTTTAACGATAAAGGCATCTTCCTTGGTTTGATTGTCTTTCAATACCGCTGCACCAGCCGTGGTCTTCATGTTGTTGGTATTGATGTTGTCCTTTAAAAGAATTGGCATTCCGTGTAAGGAATTCGGATTCACAGTTTCATATTTCTTGTCGAGCTCCTTTGCCTCTTTTACCACATTTGGATTCAGGGCGATAATCGCATTTAAAGACTTGGTGGAATCGCTTTCAAACTTTCTGATTCGGTATAAGTAAAACAAGGTTAGCTTCTCATAATTCAAATGACCTTTGCTGATATGACCTTGAATGGTAGGAATATCTTGCTCGATAATCATCGGTTTCAAAGCATTGTAATCCTCTTCTGAGAAATAGGCCAAATCTTCCTCGAAAGGTTTAAATACCTCATTCATATCCAAATACTTGGATTGAAAGAGTTTAAATTTCATTCTTCGATTTGGATGCTCTTGTTGCTTTTCTAAAGCTGCAGTTTCGTTGTATTTGGTAAATACAACAGGCTCTTGTCTTTCTTTACAAGAACTAATGAAAAGTATAACAACTAAAAAATAAAGGAATCGTTTCATGTCGTAAATTTGAGGAACCAAAGATAAGGATTAAACCCTTTTGATTCAATGGAGTCTAAACAGTGTATGAGATCGATTACTGTAATTTTTGTATTGATTTTATGTTGGTCTTGTGGTTCAACTGAAACCGAATCAGTTGACCCGCCTTCGAATACAATTGAATTTTATTATCCACCAAATAATTCCAATAGTTGGGATCATTTAGACATCAACTCATTAGGTTGGAATACAGCAACGCTTAATGATTTGGAGACATTTCTTAGCAATTCAGGAACCGAAGCTTTCATGATTCTGAAAGATGGAAGAATCGTTATGGAAACTTATTATAATGGAAGTACGGCAAACGATCCACATCCTTGGTTTTCAGCTGGAAAAACACTCACTGCTTTCACCATGGGACTGGCCCAACAAGACGGATTCTTGACCATTGCCGATAAAGTCAAGGACTATTTAGGTAGCGGGTGGACTACCATGCCTAATGGTAAAGAGGACCTCATCTCTATTAAGAATTTACTAACGATGACGTCTGGAGGTGATTATCGCAATGTCGATTTGAATTGCACGGATCCCTCTTGTTTGGAGTATTTTGCGGATGCGGGAAATTCATGGTACTATCACAATGCCTTTTATACCTTGTTACAACCCATTTTGGATGCAGCAATCCCACAAGGTTTTGATAGTTATTTCAATCAACAATTACGCTCTAAAATTGGAATGAGCGGACTTTGGATTCGCTCTGGTTTCAATCGATTCTATGTAAGTAACGCCAGAGCCATGGCTCGCTTCGGAATTTTAAATCTAACACGAGGAAACTGGAATGGTGAACAATTACTAGATGAAAGCTACTTTAACGAAATGACCACAACTTCACAGAATTTAAATCAATCTTATGGTTATTTGTGGTGGTTGAATGGTAAAAGCAGCAAGCGATTACCGGGTTCACCTCTTGAATTTCAAGGTCAACTCATTGAGCAAGCTCCAACGGATTTGATTGCAGGTATGGGTGCAAACGACCAGAAATTATATGTTATTCCGAGTGAAAATTTAGTCATTATTCGGTTAGGTGAAGATGGCAGAACGAGTAATTTGGGTCCGTCTACCTACGATAATCAACTTTGGGAAAAGCTGAATACCCTGATGTATTAAAGATTATTTGAAGAACGAATCTACAAACTCGTGTTTGTTGAACACCTGTAAATCATTGATTCCCTCTCCCACTCCAATATACTTCACTGGAATTTGGAATTGATCAGAAATACCAATCACCACGCCACCTTTTGCCGTACCATCAAGTTTGGTAACTGCTAACGAAGTAACTTCGGTCGCTTTGGTAAATTGTTTGGCCTGTTCAAAAGCGTTTTGACCTGTTGAACCATCCAATACTAAAAGCACATCGTGAGGTGCATCACCTACCACCTTTTGCATGACTCTTTTAATTTTGGTTAACTCGTTCATCAAGTTTACTTTGTTGTGAAGACGCCCAGCGGTATCAATAATCACCACATCGGCATCTTGGGCCACCGCAGAAGTCAACGTATCATAGGCCACAGATGCAGGATCTGACCCCATGTTTTGCTTGACAATAGGAACATCCACACGATCAGCCCAAACTTGCAACTGATCAATGGCTGCCGCTCTAAAGGTATCGGCAGCTCCTAAAACTACCTTTAATCCATTGCTTTTGAATTGATTGGCTAGCTTACCAATGGTCGTAGTTTTTCCGGCTCCGTTCACTCCTACCACCATCACAACGTAAGGCTTGGTATTTTCTGGAATGGTAAAATCGGTTTCATTTCCGACGTTCGTTTCCGAAAGGAGTCCTGCGATTTCTTCGCGAAGTATCACATTCAATTCGTCAGTACCCACGTATTTGTCGCGAGCCACGCGTTCTTCAATACGATCAATAACTTTCAAAGTGGTGTTCACTCCAACATCCGAAGAAACCAAAACCTCTTCAAGGTTGTCTAGTACATCATCATCTACCTTTGATTTACCAACAACGGCTTTCGATAGTTTTCCGAAGAAACTTTCTTTTGATTTTTCAAGCCCTTTGTCAAGGGTCTCTTTCTTTTCCTTATTGAAGATATTTTTGAAGAAGCTCATCGCCTTATATGCCTAAATAATTGAAATGTAAAGATATAAAAAAAGCCACTTTCAAGAATTTGAAAGCAGCTGTTTATATAGTTTTAATAGTGTCTTACTTTTTCGCTAAAAAGTCGTTTACTTGTGTAGGGTCCATGATAGACTCAACAAAAGTATAAGCTCCAGTTTTAGGAGACTTCACCATTTTGATTGCCTTGGTTAATCTCTTTGATCCTGTTTGTAATGATGCTACTGCTTTCTTTGCCATGATATATCGTTTTTATAAAATCAATTACTTGATTTCTTTATGAACAGTCATTCTTTTTAAGATAGGATTGAATTTTTTAATTTCCATTCTATCTGGAGTATTCTTTTTGTTCTTAGTAGTAATGTATCTAGAAGTTCCAGGCTTTCCTGAAGCTTTGTGCTCAGTACACTCTAAAATTACTTGAACTCTATTTCCTTTCTTTGCCATCTTATATTATTTTAAAGGATAATTACTTAGTTAAAAAACCTTTAGCTCTCGCTTCTTTAATAACCGCAGAGATACCTTTTTTGTTGATATTCTTTAATGCAGAAGTAGAAACTTTTAACGTAATCCATTTATCTTCTTCAGGTAAATAAAAACGTTTTGTCATTAAGTTAGCATTGAACTTTCTTTTTGTTCTATTCAAAGCGTGAGACACGTTGTTCCCAACCATTGCTTTTTTTCCTGTTAATTCACAAACTCTAGACATTTTGTTACCTTTTTTACTGTTAAGTTTTAACGAGGTGCAAATCTACAAATAAATCTAAAGTTGAACAAAACAATTATTGCAAAAATTTAGCGTAATTCTTTTAAAAGCAGTTCGAGCGATTTATTCACGGTTTTATTGATGACCTTTTCTCGAGGTTGACCAAAGTTAAATTCATGACAATCAACTTTTTCCGTTGATGCAATAGCAATGTATACCAATCCCACCGTTTTATCATTATTATCGGTGGAAGGACCCGCATTTCCGGTGACAGCGATACTGTAATCGGTCTGAAATCTGTTCAAAGCTCCCAACGCCATTTCACGAGCAACCTCCTCACTTACAGTCGTATGCTTGTCAATGGTTTCTGGAGAGACATTCAAGAGTTCTTCCTTTAATTGTCGGTGATAGGCTACGATTCCGCCTTTGAAATAGACCGAGGATCCGGGATTCGAAACAATGTTCGAACCAATCTTCCCTCCTGTTAGGCTTTCCGCAGTGGCTATGGTCTTACCTTTCTTGGCTAAAATCTGCCCGATGCTCTTTTCCAAACTGTTGTTATCATCCAAACCTACATAGATATCAGACACCAACCCCTTCAGTTCTTCTACCTTCATGTGCAACAAGGTTTCTAGTGGTTCTTTTTCCGGACCTTTCGCAGTCAAACGCAATCGAACACGTCCAAACGAAGGCAGGTAAGCCAATTTAATCGATGTTGGCAGGGTGTCTTCAAAATGCTCAATTCGCTCGGCAATGGTACTTTCCCCTTGTCCGTAAGTCATTAATGTCTTATGCAAGATAAAGGGCAGCTTAAATTGTTTCTGGATGCGAGGCAATACCTCTCCCTTCATCAAGGCTTTCATCTCATAGGGCACCCCCGGCAAAGAAACAAACACAGTGTTGTTTTCGTGAAACCACATTCCAGGTGCTGTCCCAAAATGATTCATCAACAAGGTCGCCTTGGATGGTAACAGGGCTTGCTGATTCTGGATGGGTTTAAAGGGAATATTGAATCGCTTGAACATTCGTTTGATATGCGCAATCACCTCAGGATATTCAATCATTTCATCATGATCAAAGTATTCCGCCAAGGTCTTTTTGGTAATGTCATCCTTTGTGGGACCCAAGCCTCCAGTAATGATCACAACATCTGCTCTTTCTTGAGCTTCCTTCAAGGTGGTTAAAATATGCTCCTTGTCATCTTGAATAGAGGTAATTTGAAAAACCGACACACCAATTTTATTGAACTGCTGTGCAATCCACTGGGAGTTGGTATCTACTATTTGACCAATTAAAATCTCATCACCAATCGTTACAATCTCTGCATTCATTTATTTTACCTTGATTTTAAATGCTTCTCGCCCTTCTAATGTTCCGATTAATACGTCATTCTCCTCTACCTTTCCAACACCTGCTGGAGTTCCTGTAAAAATGATATCTCCTTTTTTCAGCATGAAATATTGGGATACATAAGCGATGAGTTCGTCAATTTTCCATAGCATGGCATTGGAATTTCCATCTTGCACAACTTCATCATTTTTCAACAATTGAAACTTGATTTCGGCCAAGTTGAATTCCGATTTCGGATAGAACTCTCCGATAACCGCACTCCCATCAAAAGCCTTTGCTTTTTCCCATGGCAATCCTTTCTCCTTGCATTTGGCCTGAACATCTCTGGCTGTAAAGTCGATACCCAATCCAATTTCATCATAATACTTATGTGCGAATTGCGGCTGTATGTGCTTTCCGACCTTATTGATTTTCACCAATACCTCTACTTCATGATGTACGTCGTTAGAGAATGGCGGAATGAAAAACGGGTTCCGTTTCGGCAAAATCGCCGAATCAGGTTTCATAAAAACTACCGGATTGGTTGGTCTTTCGTTGGCCAACTCTTCAATATGTTTGGCGTAGTTACGCCCTATGCAAATAATTTTCATTTCTCAGTTATCAATTTTCAGTTCTCAGTGAACAATTATCAGTTATCAATAAACAGTCATCAGTGATCAATTATCAGTGATCAATTATCAATAAACACTTATTAATGATCATTGTTAATTGTTAAATGTTCATTGATCATTGTATTATGGTATCCACTTCTTTGGAAAGTTTGGCTTGCGTTTTTCCAAGAAGGCATCTCTTCCTTCTTTCGCTTCGTCTGTCATGTACGCCAATCGTGTAGCTTCTCCCGCAAATACTTGTTGTCCTACCATTCCGTCATCCGTTAAATTCATGGCAAACTTGAGCATCTTGATGGAAGTCGGACTCTTTGCTAAAATTTCTTGTGCCCACTCATAGGCGGTGCTTTCCAATTCGTCATGCGGAATTACAGCATTCACCATGCCCATTTCATAGGCCTTTTGTGCCGAATAGTTTCTTCCTAAAAAGAAAATCTCACGTGCTTTTTTCTGTCCCACCATTTTGGCCAAATAAGCCGATCCGTATCCTCCATCAAAAGAAGTTACGTCGGCATCGGTTTGCTTGAAAATTGCGTGCTCTTTACTCGCCAAGGTCAAGTCACAAACTACGTGCAAACTATGTCCGCCTCCAACGGCCCAACCTGGCACCACGGCAATCACAGCTTTTGGCATAAAACGAATCAAGCGCTGTACTTCTAAAATATTCAATCGATGATAGCCATCCTCTCCTACATACCCTTGATGACCTCTCGCCTTTTGATCACCGCCAGAACAAAAACTCCAGATGCCGTCTTTGGTACTCGGTCCTTCCGCAGAGAGCAATACTACTCCAATAGAAGTGTCTTCATTGGCATCGTAAAAAGCATCGTACAATTCAGATGTTGTTTTCGGACGAAAGGCATTGCGAACATTCGGTCTATTGAAAGCGATTCGCGCTACACCATTGCTTTTTTGATAGGTAATATCTTCATACTCTTTGGCGGTTTTCCATTCAGGTTGTATCATAATATTGACTATTTCTCGTTTATTTTAAATAAATTTCAGCAAAAATACGCAATCGCCCTATGTTAAAAAATGTACTCATCATATTTCTTTTTTCTTGCTCAACCATCTTTGGTCAGCAGATTTTAGAGAAATCCATTGAATCCGATTTTTTAGAAACTACCCGAGATATTAAAATTTACTTGCCGAAAAGTTATGAAACCGATTCGGTGAAAAACTATCCGCTTGCGATTGTGCTGGACGCCGAATTTCTTTTTGATTCCTATGTAGGGAATGCAGTCTTATTCGCAGCAAAAGACAAAGCGCCTGAGCAAATTGTGGTCGGAATCAACATGGCCGAAACGCGTCAAGGAGATACCTATTTCAACAGAAATACCGGGAAATTAACCGGAAAGAACCGTCAGTTTTACGAGTTCATTCGAGATGAAGTAACCTTTTACATGGAAGGAAACTATCGTATTTCTCCTTTTACCACCATTGTGGGAACGGGCACTTCAGCCAATTTAGCAGCGCAGTTTTTGAAAGAACCAACACCGGTTTTCAATGCTTATGTGTGTATCAATCCGATCTTCTCAGACTTCATCGCTCAGCAAATCCAATCCTTCGCTTTGGATCGCTATGGTAAGGAAGACAATACCTTTTACTTGTATATCAACAATTCCAACACCTACTCACCGAAACGACAAACATTGTTGAATCAGTTACAAACCTATTTGGATGATTTTGAGATCTCCAATTTCAATATTATCAATGACTACGTCACCACGAGCAGTAGCATTTCATCCATAGGAGAGGCATTATCGCGTGCCATGACCAAGGTTTTCGAATTGTACTCGGCCATTTCAAGGGATGAATTTGATACAAAAATCAAGAACCTCTCTCCTGAAGATGCCATTGCTTATTTGGAAAACAAATACATTGAAATCGAATTCTTATTTGGAAGTAATTTGGGAATTCGCGAACAAGATATTTTTGCCATTGAAAGCATCATCATTGAAAAAGAAAACGGCGACTATCTTCGCGACTTTGGCAAAATGATATTAAAAATATTCCCGAGTTCGCATCTTGGCGATTACTACATCGGTCGTTATTATGAAGAAGGAAAAATGATTAAAAAAGCCATCCAACATTACCGAATTGGTTACGGAAAAATGGATCCTTCTGATCCCAACGCTGATCGGTTTTATGAGAATATCTTGCGATTGGGCGGACAGTGATCAGTAAACAGTGATCAGTTATCAGTTATCAGTTAACGGTTAATGGTTGTTGGTTGTTGGTCGATGGTTGATGGTTGATGGTTGATGGAACTTAGTGTTTAGTTGTTAATTGTTAGTTGTTAGTACTCCCTTAAATATTTTATAAATTCCATCAAGAATCTTTTTTGAGGTTGATATAGGTTTCTGGTGGTTAGGATCTTTAATCCAGAACTCGCAAACATTACAAACAATTTCATTTTTGTAAGTTGCCTTGTTTTCAAACCCTTTAGCGACTGCTAATTGATCTTCTAAACCAAAACCCTCTTCCGTTGCAGTCCACTCGACTTTTCTTTTTCTTAGTTTATCTGAAAAACATCTAGGACATCTCTCCTTATTGTCATTTAACTTCTCCTTCGGGTTTTTGTTAATTAAAGTCTCTATACCTGAAATATTAAAATTTCGCTCCTCAAGATAGTCTTGTATTTTTTCTTGAGTAGGTTTCATATAGGTGTGATATTTGAACTTAACAAAAAATGCTAATTCATTATCATCTAGTTTCCCTAAAAAACCTTTTATGCTATTCATCTAATCGAGACCAACTAACGACTTAAAACTAAAAACTAACAACTACTTCTTCAGTTCGATTCGATCGTCTTTTAACACAATCATTTTTCGCTTGTAAAGATTACCAACCGCTTTTTTAAAAGCCTTTTTACTCATCTGCAATTGAAACTTAATGGCTTCGGGAGAACTTTTATCAGTCAAACGAAGGGATCCGTCTCTGCTTTCCTTCAATTTACTGAGTATAGTATCCACGTCTTTATCAATGACTTTTCGGAACCCCTGTGGTTGTAAAGAGACATCAACCTTACCATCTTCGCGGATTTTCTTCACATAGCCATCCACCGTAATTCCCTCTTCAATATCTTGGAAGACTTCGTTGCGGTATAGCAATCCTTCAAATTCTTGATTGATGACAACAGAATATCCCAATGAGGTTTCTTTGTTGATAAAAAGTTTTACTTGATCGCCTTCTTTGATGTCCATTATTCGATGTATTTGAAATAAGACTTCAAAATTGCATCATTTTCTTGACTTGGCGTGAAAATTTCTAGAATCTTTGGTTTTTCGGACGGCGCGTAAAAATCTTTCAACGCATTACTTACCAGTTCTGTGGTGTGCGCTGAAACATAGTCCAAACCGTGCATTGCCGCCAAATGCTTGGCCGTTAAACAATGTGGGGTTTCAAAATATGCTTCGGCATTGGTGGAAGACGGACCCGGAATGATTTTAAAAATGCCGCCTCCGGAGTTATTTACCAGAATGATTCGGAAGTTTTTTGGAATGTGTTTGTTCCACAGCGCATTGCTATCGTAGAAAAAGCTCAAATCACCCGAAATGAGTACCGTAGGTTTTTGGCTTGCATAAGCAGCTCCAATCGCTGTACTGGTACTTCCATCAATACCACTAGTACCACGGTTGCAATAGGTTTCAATGGAAGGATCAATCGTAAATAGTTGCGCATAACGAATAATTGCGCTGTTGCTGATTTGCAACTTCGAGCCATTCGGAATGCTATTCAAAATCTGTTCAAAAGCCTTAAAATCGGAATGGGGCATGCTTTGCAGATACTCGGCATGCTTCTCACGTTTGTCATCTCGTAACCCCAACCATTTATCTTGATACCCATTGTTTTTCTGGTCAATCATGGGATTGAACTTGGAAAAGAAATCAACCGGATTGGTTTGCACAAATTCAGACAAACAGAAAAAAGTATTCATGGCCTTCTTCTCATCGATATTCCAATGATGTTTGGGTTGATAAGTTCTTAAGAACTTCTTTATTTTCTTAGAAACAATCATTCCACCAAAAGTGACCAATATATCAGGTTGCAAGTCTTTGAACTCCTCTTCCGTCAATGAAAAAATCAATTGATCAATCGAATTGATGGCTTTGCTATGATGAAAATTAGAAGTGGTTTCCGTCAAAATTAAAACCGATGGATCGTCGGCATGAGTATCCATTAAGTCGTGCAATTCTTCATTAGGATAACTCACTCCTACCAAGATCATCTTCTTCTCAGCTCCTTTCCAAATCTTAGCTAGTTTTTGGTAGTCGATATTGTTATTATCAAGGTAACTCGAGGTAATGGTTGGAAATTCAAAGTTGTTTAATTCGTCCACCGTGTCATACAAGGGCTCATCAAAAGGAATGTTGATGTGCACCGGCCCTTTCTGAGAAATGGCCGTTTGTAAGGCCTCCGATATCTGCTGTTGATTTTGTTTCTGAATCAATCGAGCTCGCTGACTGTTCAATCCCTCGTTCTCCACCAAATTGGCCGAGAATAAGATGTGTTTGTCAAAAACATTCTCTTGACGGATTGTTTGTCCGTCGCCAATATCAATCAAGTGTTTGGGTCGATCTGCCGATAAAACAATCAAGGGAATGTTACTATAAAAAGCCTCAGCTACAGCCGGATAATAATTCAACATGGCCGAACCAGACGTACACAATACGGCCACTGGTTTTTGTTTCTGTTGGGCAATTCCCAAGGCAAAAAAGGCGGCCGAACGTTCATCCACGAGACTGATGGTTTCAATCTCAGAATGGTTGGTAAATCCGATGGTTAAAGGAGCATTTCGAGAACCCGGAGAAATTACCACTGTATCGACTTGGAACTGTCGACAGGCAGAAATGACTAATTGTGCTAATTCTTTTTTCGGGTACATTTTCTAGAATGCAAATTTACGAAGACTCTACCTTTAAAAAACAAAAAATCAGAAAGTAAATGTTCGCTTACTTTCTGATTCAATTTTATGTTGAAAAGGACTAGTTTCCTTTTTTGTAATCTGCTAAAAACTTCGCCAAACCGATGTCTGTTAATGGATGCTTCAACAATCCAGAAATAGCGCTCAATGGTCCTGTCATTACATCTGCTCCGATTTTGGCACAGTCGATAATGTGCATGGTATGACGCACAGAAGCAGCTAAAATTTCAGTTTCGAAGCCATAGTTATCATAGATGGTTCTGATTTCTGCAATCAAATTCAATCCGTCAGTAGAAATATCATCCAAACGACCGATAAACGGAGAAACGTAAGTCGCTCCCGCTTTCGCTGCTAACAAGGCTTGGCCAGCAGAAAACACCAAGGTCACATTGGTTTTGATTCCTTTATCAGAAAAATACTTACAAGCTTTTACACCGTCAGCAATCATTGGCAATTTCACAACGATTTGCGAATTCAAAGCAGCCAATGCCTCCCCTTCTTTAACCATTCCTTCAAAATCGGTAGAAATCACCTCTGCAGAAACATCACCATCAACAATCTCACAAATGGTTTTGTAGTGGTTGATAATATTTTCTTCTCCGGTAATTCCCTCTTTGGCCATTAAAGACGGATTGGTAGTTACACCGTCTAAAATCCCTAGTGCTTGGGCTTCTTTGATTTGATCTAAGTTTGCAGTATCAATAAAAAATTTCATGTGGTAGTTATTTTAACGCCGCAAAGATAATTAGCTAATGGTAAATAATTTAGACCTCATCATAGAAACTTATTATGAGTTATTAAAAATCTGTTTTTTACTTATTATTTTTGCCTTGTTCGAATGAAAAGATTCTTCTCCATATTTGTTTTTATGAGCCTCTTGATTTATTCCTGTGGCAATACGGAAATAGATCTTCCTGATGACAATCCGACGAATACCACAAGTTGCCCCGTTTCTGACATCACTATTTTCCCCGGTGATTCGATTGCGGTAAATAGCCTTACGAACCCAATTTATTGGGAAGGAACATTCACAGATACAACCGTGGAAGTTCATTTTACGGAAGTGGTAGATTCCAACGGCGAAACAGAAACACTATTTTTTGTTTTTGAAAAGAATGAATGTTTGGAAATAGATCGTGTTTTTAAATACTACGATGGTAAAAACTTTGACACCACCAACATCACAGAGGCTGAGGTGCTGGATTTCGGTATTCAAGATTGGACGGAAGATGAGTTGATTTCTGGTTTTGTTACCTACATCGATCCACATGACAAGAGAACCTATTCGCGCAAATTTAGAACACGATTATTCGCCAAATTACCGACTACCCCTCTATCCTTTAACGATTGCATCGGACAAAAGTTACCCATAGAGATTGATCTAAATTCGGATGGGGTGGCCGACTTTAGTTTTGATGTGGAAACCATCGAAGATGTCGGAAACAAACCCACCTACAACGAATACAAAGTGGTTTTGAAATCGAATAGTAATAACAACGAGATTCTTTCACCTATTCGGAATAGTGAGCCTTATTTTGTGGTTTTTGAACCACCTTTTTCCTCGCAAAACACCCAGCAATACTTTGGGGGTGTAAAGAAGGCTTTGGATATTTTCTATGAGTTTGAAGCGCCCTACGAAGAATACAATCTGTTCTTAAACAACAACTTAACCTATTCGGAGATTTTGAATAACAATCTTCCCGACTACTATTTGGTGAGCATGGTCATTAACGGTGAGTTGTATTACGGCTACATCGGCTTTCGATTTAGTTCTACCGATTGCCGTTTGAATGTACTTGACAAATACTTACACAATGTGCCTTTTGAACACATTCAAGTGAATTGATTAGAGCTTGTAGTGGTTCATCAACAATTTCTCGTAAACTCGATCAGGAAGAACGCGCTTTAAGACGATGGAGAACTTTTCCATAAACCCTCCTACTTTGTAATGTACCTTTCGGTTCTTTGATCGAATGATGGAAAAAACTTTCTGTGCCAACACATCGGGATTCATTCCGGAGTCGACATGAGCATCCATCAAATCCAAGTTCAATTGGTATTTTTCTTTGTAGGCCGAATCCTCAAAAACCGGCGTATGGAACCTTCCTGCAGCAATATTGGTAGCAAAATCACCTGGAGCAACCGAAACAACGTCAATTCCGAATTCCTTGACTTCCATCCCCAATGACTCAGTCACCATCGCGAAGGCGCTTTTGGTTGCCGAATAAACCCCTCGGTAAGGTAGTCCCATATAACCCGCAATGGAAGTTACATTGATTACCAATCCAGCTTTTTGACTTCTCATCTGCGGAAGAACTGCTTTGATCACATCCACAGCACCAAAGAAATTGGTTTCAAAAACGCGACGCATTTCATCAGTTGGTGTGTCCTCAATCGGACCAGTAATTCCCATACCAGCATTGTTTATGAGAATATCAAGTCGGCCTTCTTTTTCAACAACAAGATTTACGGCTTTTGAAATGGAATCTTTGTTCAACACATCAAGGGCAATCATTCGATAGCCATCTACTTGCTCAGCTTTCGGTTTGCGACTCGTTCCGTAAACAACAAAATCCCTAGTACTAAGATAGGCGGCGATGGCTTTTCCAAGACCTGAAGAGGCACCGGTAATTAAAACAACTTGAGACATATGGTAAATGATTCTGAAACAAAGATGGGAAAAGAAAATAAAGGACACAAAAAATGGCAAGCTACCTACATCACACCGCTACGACCTAATACCCTTGCTGCGTTCCCACCCTGGGGGATTCAAAGGGAGCTGGTTGTGTAGGACTTGCCGCTGCAAATTTACAATCAATTTATTTTTTGGGAAATAAAAAAAATGAAAAATTCTGTAACATTTCAGGATGTTAAAGAACTCATAAGGGAATAGTTTATTTAAAAACCAAACAAAAGAATATATTTGTATAACTAATGAAAACTTTAATCAATGGAAAATCAAGCATCTAGTAAAGGAATTATTTTAAATAATGGTTTATATCTGGGGTTAACAGGTGTAATCGTGGGACTCATTTTGTACGCTACCGGACAATCATTTGAGCTACAATGGGTATCAAATGTTGTCGGATTTGTGGCGACAATTGTATTTGTTGTGTTGGGTATGCGCGCATTTAAGGCCAACAATGGCGGATTCATGTCTTGGGGTCAAGGTGTAAAAATCGGTATGGGAATTGTAATGATTAGTGCCGTGATCACTGTAGTGTATACCATTTTGTTTACACAAGTAATTGAACCTGACTTCCAAGCACAAGCGATGGAAATTCAAAAGCAAGCATGGGTTGATGCTGGTTTAACTGACGAGCAAATCGAACAATCTATGGAAATGGCCGAAAAATTTCAAGGTCCAGGCATCGCCGCTGCTTTCATCTTAGCCATTTCTGCCTTCTTCGGATTCATCGTATCGGCAATTACTGCTGCGATAATGAAAAAGTCGGAAGAAGAAGCTTATTAATTAGACAGAAGACTTAAAAATCTGTGTTTAAAAATGTACCTTTGAACTAAAGTAGTTCAGGATACTCGCATGGATATTTCGATAGTCATACCACTTCTTAACGAAGAAGAATCTATAAAAGAATTACACGATTGGATTGTAAACGTCATGCAGTCCAATCGTTATTTTTATGAGATTATTTTTGTTGACGATGGCAGTACCGATACTTCCTGGGAAATCATCGAGAACTTATCCAAAATCAATCCCGCTGTAAAAGGCATTCGCTTTCAAAGAAATTACGGAAAATCTCAGGCCCTAGATGCCGGATTCGAAATGGTGCAAGGAGATGTAGTTATTACCATGGATGCCGACTTACAAGACAATCCTGAGGAGATTCCGGAATTATTCAATCTTATCAAAGAAGAAAATTTCGATCTGATTTCTGGATGGAAAAAGAAGCGTTATGACAATGTCATTACAAAGAACATTCCGTCAAAGTTGTTCAATGCCATTGCTCGAAAAACATCCGGACTCACTTTGCATGATTTCAATTGCGGATTGAAAGCCTACAAAAAAGAGGTGGTGAAAACGGTAAAAATTAGTGGCGAAATGCATCGCTATATTCCGGTTCTCGCAAAGAACGAAGGATTCTCGAAGATTGGCGAAAAAGTGGTGCAACATCAAGCTAGAAAATACGGACAAACAAAATTTGGTATGAGTAGATTTATCAATGGGTTTTTAGACTTAATCACCCTTTCCTTTTTATCAAAATTCGGAAAAAGACCCATGCATTTCTTCGGATTGCTTGGAACCCTGATGTTTTTGGTCGGATTTTCATCGGCCGCTTACATCGGTTTTAGTAAATTGTACAAGTTATCCAAGGGATTGAAAACCATTTTGGTAACAGACAATCCTTGGTTTTATATTGCATTAACAACCATGATTTTGGGAACTCTTTTATTCTTAGCTGGATTCTTAGGAGAACTCATCATCAAAAATAATAAAGGAGAAAAACATTACGCCATTAAAGAGCGAACTCAATCATAATCAAAATTAACATGGAAAATATCTTACAAAAAGCGAATCAATGGTTGACCAAAACTTTTGATGAAGAAACACAAAACGAGATTAAAGAATTGATAGCTTCCAACCCTAAAGATTTGGAAGATCGTTTTTACAAAGATTTAGAATTTGGAACGGGTGGTATGCGCGGAACCATGGGCGCTGGAACCAACCGAATCAATAAATACACACTGGGTAAGGCTACCCAAGGGTTGGCAAACTATATGAAGGCCAACTTGAATAAAGACATTATGAAAGTTGCCATTGCCTTTGATTGCCGACACAATAGTCAGAAGTTTGCCAAAGTGGTGGCAGATGTACTTTCTGCCAATAATATCAGCGTTTATCTTTTTGAAGACTTACGCCCTACTCCAGAACTTTCCTTTGCTGTACGTCATTTGAATTGTGATGCGGGAATTGTATTAACCGCGTCACACAATCCGCCTGAATACAACGGATACAAAGTTTACTGGACCGACGGCGGTCAGATTGTTCCGCCTCAAGACAGCGGAATTATTGGTGAGGTGAATGCCTTGGAATATTCTGAAATCAATTTTGAAGCCAATGAAAGCTTGATTACTGTGGTTGGTAAAGAAGTAGATGAAGTTTTTACCGACGCCTCTGTGGTCAATGGAACATTGTATAAAGACATCGATCGTGACAACTTAAAAATTGTTTTCACTTCCTTACACGGAACATCCATTATGTCGATTCCGGATACCTTGAATAAGGCCGGTTACTCCGATGTGCATATCATTGAGGAACAGCGTGTACCAAACGGAGATTTTCCAACAGTGGCTTCACCAAACCCAGAGGAGCCAGCGGCTCTAAAAATGGCCACGGATTTGGCTACTGCAATTGATGCGGACATTGTTATTGGTACAGATCCTGATTGCGACCGATTGGGTGTTGCCGTTAAAGATACCGATGGAAACATCAAGCTATTGAACGGAAACCAAACCATGGTGGTGATGACTAAGTTCTTGCTGGAAAAGTGGAAAAACGCTGGAAAACTAAACGGAAAGCAATTCGTAGGTTCTACCATTGTTTCTACGGAATTGGTGAATGCCTTGGCCGACAGTTATGATGTTGAAACCAAAGTTGGTTTGACCGGATTTAAATGGATTGCCAAAATGATCAAAGACCATCCTGATTTGGAATTGATTGGTGGTGGTGAAGAAAGCTTCGGTTATATGGTGGGCGATTTTGTTCGCGATAAGGACGCAGTAACAGCAACCTTGTTGGCTTGTGAAATAGCAGCCTATGCAAAACAAAACGGAAGCTCGTTCTATGAGGAATTGCTCAAGATTTACACCGAACAAGGATTCTATAAAGAACACTTGATTTCCATCACCAAAAAAGGAAAAGAAGGAGCCGAAGAAATTCAACAGATGTTGAGCGATATGCGTAGCAATCCGTTAAGCAGTATTGATGGTGAAAAGGTGGTGACTTTATCTGATTATCAAGAGTCTGTTCAAAAGAACTTGTTAGGAAAAACGGAGACCAGTATCGATTTACCAAAATCAAATGTATTGATTTATCACACCGAAAACGGAACACGTATTGCAGCTCGCCCAAGTGGAACAGAGCCAAAAATCAAATTCTATTTCAGCGTGAATACTACTCTTGATTCGATTGAGAATGCGGCATCTGTAGAAGCTGAATTGGATGCCAAAATCCAGCGAATCATTAAAGAAATGAAGCTCGCTTAATGAAGTACTTCAAAGAGGTTTTAAAATACGAACGAAAGTATCGGAAATTCACAGTATTGAATATTGTCTTCAATATTCTGTATGCAATTTTCAATGTGCTTTCGGTATTGGCGTTCATCCCTGTATTGAGCATCCTCTTTGGACAAGAAAAGAAAATAGCGGCCAAACCTGTTTATGACGGATTGTCTTCAGCAGGTGATTATTTGAAAGAAAGCTTCTACTATTTCATTTCTCAAAAAATGGAAAATGAAGGTGAGATCAAAACCTTACTTTTCATTTGTCTGTTAGCACTTTCATTGTTTTTCTTTAAAAACTTCTTTAGATACCTTGCATCGTATGCCATTACCTTCTTAAGAACAGGAATTGTAAAGGATTTACGAGACAAGCTGTATCACAAGGTACTCGAGTTACCCATCTCCTACTTTACAGAAAAAAGAAAGGGAGACATCATTGCGCGAATGACGGCCGATGTACAAGAGGTAGAAGTTTCAATTCTGATGTCGGTAGAATCGATTGTGCGGGAACCGTTAACGGTGATTATAGCCATTTCCATCATGTTCTTCATGAGTGTGAAATTAACACTGTTTGTATTTGTCTTACTTCCCGTATCCGGATTCATCATCTCTTCCATCAGTAAAAAATTGAAAGCCAATTCGGTCAAAGCTCAACAAGAAACCGGGACCTTTTTGTCCTTTATTGAAGAAACCTTAACTGGACTCCGAATCATCAAGGGATTCAATGCTCAAAAAGTTATTGGAACCAAGTTTTTAGAATCCACCACTCGCTTTCGAAATCTCATGACCAGCGTAATTCATCGCCAGACTTTAGCGTCACCGATGAGTGAATTTTTAGGTTCTGCAACCATCATTGCCATTTTATGGTTTGGTGGAAATGAAGTCTTGTCAAAGACGAGTGCCTTACAACCGGATGAATTCTTAGGATACATCGTTCTGTTTTACACGGTGTTAAATCCGATTAAACTCATTACTACCGTATTTTACAACATTCAAAAAGGTGAAGCATCTGCAGAACGAATCCTACAAATTCTTCAGACTGAAAATCCAATTAAGGATGCTCAAAATGCCGTTGTAAAGGACAGTTTTGATTCTAAAATTGAGTTTAAAAACATCTGGTTCAAGTACAAAGACGATTACGTACTTCAAGATTTCTCATTGACCATTGAAAAGGGCGAAACCGTTGCGTTAGTGGGACAATCAGGATCTGGTAAATCGACCATTGCAAATTTAATCACTCGATTCTACGACGTCGATAAAGGAGAAATTCTCATTGACGGAACGAATATTAAAGATATTTCCTTGGCCTCATTAAGAGGATTGATGGGCATTGTGACCCAAGAATCCATTTTATTCAATGATACCGTAGAGAACAACATCAAACTTGGAAAGACAGATGCAAGTCTAGAATCCATCGAACATGCCTCTGTCATTGCAAATGCCATGGAGTTCATTGAAAACCTTCCTGAGAAATTTGAAACCAATATCGGAGATGGAGGGAACTCTTTATCGGGAGGTCAAAAACAGCGTTTGTCCATCGCACGAGCCGTTCTTAAGAATCCGCCGATCATGATATTAGATGAGGCCACTTCCGCCTTGGACACCGAATCGGAACAGTTGGTGCAAAAAGCCTTGGAAAAAATGATGGAAAATCGCACTTCCTTAGTGATTGCTCATCGTTTGTCTACCATTCAAAAGGCAAGTCAGATTATCGTTTTGAAAAAAGGAAAGATTGTAGAGCAAGGAAAACACGAAGAACTACTAAATCACAAAGGTGAATACTACAAGCTAGTGGAAATGCAGAGTTTAGCTTAGAGTCAACCCCAACTCCTCGCCTTTTTTCTTCATAAACTCAAAAGACTCGTCGTAGTCATTGGCGATTTTTCCCTCCAAAATGGCTTCTTTTATTGCTTCTTTGATGATTCCGATTTCTCGACAAGGCTTCAGATTAAAAGTCTCCATGATGAGCTCCCCTGAAATAGGCGGTTGAAAATTTCGAATGCGATCGCGTTCCTCTACCTCTTTGATTTTATTACGCACCAATTCGAAGTTCTTGTGGTAACGTTTGAATTTCTTCGGGTTCTTCGTAGTGATATCGGCTTCGCATAAAAGCATTAAAGATTCGATATCATCGCCTGCATCGAAGATCAATCTTCGTACCGCGGAATCAGTTACATTAGAAGCCAAAACAATGGGTCTCGAACTCAATAACACCATTTTCTGAACAAACTTCATCTTGTTGTTCAATGGCATTTTTAAGCGCTTGAAAAGCTTGTAAACCATCTTAGAACCAACAAATTCATGGGCATGGAAGGTCCACCCCACCTTTTTATCGTATTTCTTGGTGGGCGCTTTCCCGATATCGTGTAAGAGGGCTGCCCAACGTAGCCATAAATCTTCCGTGGTCTTACAGATGTTGTCTACCACTTCTAAGGTATGATAGAAGTTGTCTTTGTGAGTCTGACCTTCCACCTCGTCTACTCCTTTTAAGGCAATTAACTCTGGAAGGATCTGTTTTAATAATCCCGTTTTTTCCAAAAGTTTGAATCCAAGCGAAGGCTTGTTTGATAACATGATTTTATGGACTTCCTCAACGATGCGTTCTTTGGTAATAATTTGCAAGCGATTAGCATTTTCAGTGATGGCATTCAACGATGCTTTTTCAATCACAAAATTCAACTGAGAGGCAAATCGAATGGCTCGCAACATGCGCAATGGATCATCTGAATAGGTTTGAGCCGGTTGCAATGGGGTGCGAAGTATTTTATCCTTTAAATCAATAATGCCATCAAAAGGATCTAAAAGTTCTCCAAAATTCGATTCCTGCAGACTCAAAGCCAATGCGTTAATGGTAAAATCGCGACGCTTTTGATCGTCTTCCAAGGTACCTTTGGAAACTTTAGGATTTCGACTTTCCTTAGCGTAGGACTCCTTTCTTGCACCCACAAACTCAATTTCCAAATCTTGGTGGCGCAACATGGCCGTACCGTAGGTTTTAAAAACTTGAACTTTTGGCGTATGGGGTAATAAGGCCGCTACTTTATTGGCAAGCGCAATACCATCGCCAATGGTCACAATATCAATATCTTTCCGCTGATTTCGCTTTAAAAAGAAATCTCTCACAAAACCACCAATCACATAGGTCTCCAGTCCGAGTTCTGAAGCGGCTTGGGTGATAATCTCGAAAATGGGCAATACAAGTGCCTCTTGATACCTATTGTTTTGCAAAATTCAAATTTTGCGCAAAGTTACTACTAATAAAAATCCGACCAAAACTTGAATGCAATTTGACCTCACATATTTATAGGGTCTACAGATTGAATTCCATCGGTATTTTATATTTTTGAGCAACTCTAACAGAATACATGGTTACCGTACGAATTCTCGGTGGTTTAGGAAATCAAATGTTTCAATATGCCTACGCAAAATCTTTGCAACAATTGGGCTATGCTGTTCAGTTGGATTTATCGGCCATTAAGAAATACACACTCCATGGCGGTTATCAATTGGACAAATTTCAAATCGACTTGACCGAGGCTTCCAATTCTGGAGTTCTCCTCGCCAAATTGAATGTGTACAACACCTTCAAAGAGCGGAATTTGCTATTCCACGAATCCTTTTTGAAGTTGCCTAAAAGAGGCTATGTAAAAGGTTATTTTCAAACCGAAAAGTACTTTCATCAGATCCGTCCAGATTTGTTAACTCAATTTCAGCTAAAGCAGTCTTTCAGTGAGAAAGCCGAGTTTTACAAAAAGGCCATTGCAGAGGCAAAATCTTCCTGCTCCATCCATATTCGTAGAGGCGATTATGTATCCAACAAAAGTGCTCAAGAGATTCACGGAAGTTGTTCTTTGGAATATTATCAGAGAGCCATTTCAAGAATATTGGAAACTTCAAAAAACACAGAATTCTTTATTTTTTCGGATGATTTGGATTGGGTGAAGTCAAACTTGGAAGTACCCAAACCAACTTATGTAGATATCCAAGGGATTCCACATGAAGACATGTTATTGATGAGTCAATGCGACCATAATATTACGGCTAATAGTAGTTTCTCATGGTGGGGTGCTTGGTTGAATACAAATCCAGAGAAAATGGTGATTTCACCCAAACAATGGTACGTTTCCAAAGAGAATGAAATTGTTCCCGAAACCTGGATCAAATTATGAACAGCTACAAGGTTTACTATATCAACCTAGACAAAAGCGTTGAAAGACGTACTTTCATGGAACAGCAGTTTCAAGAATTCGGCATTCCAATTGAACGATATTCAGCCATTCTCGGGAAGGCAATGGATGCAAAACTCTTAAAGAAATTGAAAGGACATTTCAATATTTTGACTCATTTCCCTTACCTGAATCCTGGGGAGATTGGCCTTACGGCTACTTATTTCAAACTTTGGAAGGAAATACAAAATCAGGATGAGAAGTTTGCCGTAATCTTAGAAGATGACGCATTGATTCAAAATGATTTTTTCAGTAAAATCAACGACATTTTCAGCGAGGTTTCTCCAAATGATTTTGTTGATATTTCGGGCCGAAAAGGATATTTCAAACTCAAAGAGAAAGACTTCACCACCTTGTATTCGATTCCGCCACTACAAACCACAGGTCAGATTGTTGGAAAAAATGCCGCGGCCAAACTGGTTGCTAACTTTAAGAAATGGTACGCCCCAATTGATGTCTTGAAACAAGATGTATTCAAACATCGGGTTCGGGTTTATGTGACCAATGAGGTGTATGTGGTGAGCAATGACAAAAACCTTGGTGGTACTACCTTACAACAAAAAAAGATGCCAAAATTAAAGAAGATTATTCGAGAGATTGTTCGACCTTTTTGGCAATTGTTAACGCTTTTCACTTATAAATCGATGCGTTTGACACGCAATTATTTCTTCTATAAGGGGGAAAAAATAGCTTAGCTGCGGTATAACAGACTTAACTTAGAATAGCGTGCAAATACCCCATAGGCCTGAACTCTTGCCCATACAAAACCTCGAACTCCATCTAAAAAACCAAATCGAATCACATAATGAATGATGAATCGCGCCAATGGTTTTATCATAAAGTGATAGGCGTTAGGTCTAAGATTATTTTGGTAGTACTCCTGTGCTCGTAATTTGGCATAGTGATTCATCTTAGAAATGTAATGATCGTAACTCCTAAAAGAGAAATGATCAATTTTATTCTTGAAAAACCCAAGTTTGCCATCAGTCGCAATGGTTTCATGTACCAATCCTTTGTAGGTACATTTATCTTTTCGAAACAAACGAACCACCTTATCTCTTTGGCAACCGCCATAGTTCAATCGTTTACCAAGAAAATAAAAACTACGTCTCACAAAAAACCCCACATGTTCTTGTGGATTTTTAACAGCATCTAGGATTTCTTTCCTTACCGAATCAGGCACTCGTTCATCGGCATCAAGAATATAAATCCAATCAAATGAAGCTTGTGCAATTGCGTAGTTCTTTTGAGAAGAAAAATCATCAAACTCTCGCTTGATGATTTTTACATTGTGTTTTTCTGCCAGCTCAACGGTTTTATCCGTACTAAAAGAGTCAATTACAATAATCTCATCTGCAAAATCGACTGATTGAATAGCAGCTTCGATATGAATTTCTTCATTTAATGTCGGAATTATAGCCGTGATTTTAGACATAAATCAATTAAACGGCAACATCGTATTCACGCAATGCGTCGTTTAAAGAAGTTTTTTTGTTTGTACTTTCTTTTCTCTTTCCGATGATTAAGGCACAAGGAACATTGTATTCTCCAGCAGCAAACTTTTTGGTATAGCTTCCTGGAATTACCACTGATCTTTCTGGAACACTTCCCTTCATTTCAATAGGCTCATCCCCTGTCACATCAATAATCTTTGTACTCATAGTCAATACCACATTGGCACCTAACACAGCTTCTTTACCTACTCGGACTCCTTCTACCACAATACATCTTGATCCAATAAAAGCGCCGTCTTCAATAATAACCGGTGCAGCCTGCAATGGTTCTAACACACCACCAATACCTACTCCTCCTGATAAATGTACGTTCTTACCAATTTGAGCACAAGATCCAACCGTTGCCCAAGTGTCAACCATAGTTCCCTCATCAACATAAGCACCAATATTCACATAACTTGGCATTAAAATGGTTCCTGGAGAGATGTATGCACCGTGTCTGGCCACAGCGTTAGGAACCACTCGGATACCTCTTTCTTCGTAGTTTCTTTTCAATGGAATCTTATCGTGGTATTCGAAAATTCCGGCTTCGAGAGTTTCCATTTTTTGAATTGGAAAATAAAGCACTACAGCCTTCTTAACCCATTCATTTACTTGCCATCCATTTGCAGTTGGTTTAGCCACTCGCAACGTTCCTTGGTCAAGCAATTCAACAACCTCTCTAATAGCACTTGTTGTTTTTTCTTCTTTCAACAATTCTCTGTTATCCCAAGCGCTCTCGATAATATTTCTAAGTTCTGTCATTTCTGAAAATTTTATGCAAAAATAGTGTTAGAAAGTGGAATTTGAAGCGAAGATACATTTTTTAAACAGATAATTTTCTTTTGTTGAAAACAACGTATTTTTGCGAACAAATACGAAGATTTGGGAAGAATTTTGGCTCTTGATTATGGTACTGTCCGAACGGGAATAGCAGTGACAGACGAATTACAAATTATTGCAAGCGGACTCACTACTGTTGAAACGGATCATTTAATGGCGTTCTTAGAAAACTATTTCCAAGAGGAAGATGTCGAAGAAGTCATTATCGGAGAACCCAAACGTATGAGCAATGATGCCAGCACGGTGGAAACAGACATTCAGTCATTCATCCAATCTTTCCAAAAGAAATTTCCCAATATACCAGTGCAACGTATGGACGAACGTTTTACTTCAAAAATGGCGTTTCAAACCATGATTGATGGCGGACTCAAACGTAAGAAACGAAAAGACAAAGGCTTGGTTGATAAAATCAGTGCCACCATTATTTTACAGTCTTATCTTTATTATCAGAAATAAGTTCATTCAATTTTAAAGCAAAAAACAATTCTATATTGTAATTTTGCAGCTGATTTATCTTGATTATGATTTTACCTATTGTTGCTTACGGAGATCCTGTTCTAAGAAAAAAGGCAAAAGAGATCACTCCAGATTATCCAAATTTAAAGGAATTGATTGCCAACATGAAAGAGACCATGTACAATGCCTCTGGCGTTGGTTTGGCAGCACCACAAATAGGCAAAGCTATTCGTCTTTTTGTAATTGATACCTCTCCCTTTGCTGAGGATGAAAGCCTAGAAGAAAGCGACAGAGCGACACTCAGAGACTTCAAAAAAGTGTACATCAACGCGAAAATTTTGGAGGAAGAAGGACAAGAATGGGGATTCAATGAAGGATGTTTGAGCATACCCGATGTTCGAGAGGATGTGTACAGACAACCTAAAGTTACCATCGAATATCAAGATGAAGATTTTAATACTCACACGGAAACCTTAGACGGATTGGCCGCCAGAGTATTTCAACATGAATACGATCATATTGAAGGAGTTCTATTTACCGACAAACTCTCTTCATTGAAGAAACGTCTGTTGAAAAGAAAATTAGACAATATTTCTAAGGGAAAAATCAATGCTGATTATCGCATGCGTTTCCCGAATCTTAAAAAAGGAAGATAAACTCACAAAATACTTTTCATTACATGGAATTTGAAAAAATAATTTCCGTTTCAGGAAAACCCGGATTATTCCACATCATCTCACAATCGAAAAATGCAGTGATTGCAGAGTCACTAATCGATAACAAAAGAGTAGCGATTAACGCAACTCAAAACATCAGTCTATTGGCCAACATTGCCATTTATTCTTATGAAGGCGATGTAAAGTTGTTACAGATTTTCAAAACGATCTACGAGAAAGAAGCAGGAAAAGAAGCCATCTCGCACAAATCTAGCAACAAAGAATTGACCAATTACTTTTTAGAGGTATTACCTGAATATGATGAAGAGCGTGTGTATGCATCGAATATCAAAAAAGTGATTCAGTGGTACAATCTTTTGGTGAAAGTGGGATTGGATTTCTCGCAAATTGAAGAACAAGACGAGTTAGAAGCCTAGTGAACTCCAGAAAAGACCAATTACAAGCGTTTAACAGGTTGCTCGACATTATGGACGACCTGAGGGAAAAATGTCCTTGGGATAAGAAGCAAACGCTTGAAAGTCTGCGTCATTTAACCATCGAGGAGACCTACGAATTGGCAGATGCCATACTCGATAATGATTTGGAAGAAATCAAAAAAGAGTTGGGCGATATTCTCCTACACATCGTTTTTTACGCCAAAATCGGTAGCGAAAAACAAGCCTTTGACATCGCTGATGTTGCCAATGCGATCAGCGATAAGCTGATTGACCGACATCCGCATATTTATGGAGACTTTGAAGTCAATGACGAAAAAGAAGTCAAAGAAAATTGGGAGAAACTAAAATTAAAAGAAGGCAAAAAATCGGTTTTAGAAGGTGTTCCAAGAAGCTTACCCGCTATGATCAAAGCCAATCGCATTCAGGATAAGGTGGCCGGTGTCGGATTTGACTGGGAGAAACCCGAACAAGTTTGGGAAAAGGTTCAAGAAGAATTGACCGAATTGAATGATGAACTGAAATCTGCAGATCAGGAAAAAATCGAAAAGGAATTCGGGGATGTGCTTTTTTCCATGGTGAATTATGCGCGCTTTATTGGTGTAAATCCAGAAAATGCGCTTGAAAAGACCAACAAGAAATTCATTCAACGGTTCCAATATTTGGAAGAAGCTTCAAAAAAAGTAGGGAAATCACTTCACGACATGACCCTTGCAGAAATGGATGTTTTCTGGGAGGAATCAAAAAAGCATTTTCAATAGACTTTTATTCATACTTTTAGGGTATGAATGTATTGATCATCACCGGAGGCAGCAAAGGCATCGGCAAAGGAATTGCTGAATACTATGCAGCGAACGACTACCTTGTTTATTCTTTATCACGAACAAAATCCAATCTTAAAAAATGTGAAGAAGTGGAAGTCGACATCCTTGATTTGCCCTTGGCAGAACAAAAATTGAACTACATCCTTCATAAAATCGACTTCAATTATGTGGATAAAATTACCTTGATTAACAATGCGGGGCGACTCGGTAAAATAGCTTCTCTAGGAAATTTAAATGCTTCAGACATTGATACGTCCATCAAATTGAATACTACCGTTCCATTGGTGCTCTCCAATCTTTTTATCGATGCAACGAAAGACTTGAAGTCAGAAAAACAAATTATCAATATTTCTTCAGGGGCGGCAGCCAATCCTTACGTAGGATGGTCAGTCTATTGCACTTCAAAAGCAGCCATCGATATGATGACCCGAACCATTGCGTTGGAGCAAGAAGGCCTTGCCAATGGCGTAAACTGTATGTCTATTTATCCTGGTGTAGTTGATACCAACATGCAAACTCAAATTCGCAGCACCTCTATAGAAGACTTTAAAAATGTGGACCGCTTCATCGGTTTGAAACAAAACAATGAACTGTATACACCAGAATATGTAGGTCAACGAATTTATGAAATGGACCACGGTCAGCAATTGAACAATGGTGACATTCTGGACATTCGTTACAAATAATTCCTATCTTTAGGTCAAATCAATCAAAATCAACCTATTATGAAACGGATTATTTTCTTTTCCTTGATGACCGTATTTGCTTTTTCCAGATGTGGTGAAAATCACAAACACGAACATAAACATGACGGAAAACATGAGCACAAACATGAGCACAAACATGAACACAAAGATCATCACGACAGCCATGATTTACACACCGCTTGGGAATATAAAAATGTGGAAGCAGCAATTTTAGATTATGTGGAAGCCTTGTATGAGGCCGACTCCACACGAATCGTAAAAAGTGTCTATCCTGGTCTTCGAAAAGTTGGGTATTGGTTCAGTAATCGAGACAGTACTTATAGAGACAATTCCGAAATGACTTACGATCAATTGGTTTCTTTGGCTGCTCGTTGGAATAAAGATGGTAACAGAGTTACGAAAGATTCACCGAAAGACATCGAGATTTATGAAATCTATGACAAGACCGCTTCTGCACGATTGGTGGCCGAGTGGGGCATCGATTTCTTTCAACTTGGAAAATTTGATGGCAAATGGCAAATCGTAAATGTCATGTGGCAGAGTCCGCCAAAAGCCGAATAACCAAAACCCAAAACAAACCCAACATGAAAAAATTACTCACAATTATTGTAGGCATTGGCCTACTCGGGGCCTGTAATTCAGGTCCGAAAAAATCGGATCGCGGAATTGTACTCGGTGATACCATCACTAGCAAAACCGGACTCAAATACATTTTCCTTAAAGAGGGTTTTGGCAGAAAAATAGACTCAGGTTCTATGGTAAAAGTGTATACTGACTTGTACCTCAACGATGCCGACACCACCATTTGGAAAACCTCAGATAGCAAAGATTCGGTGTTTTCGTTCATTCACAAAAGCACTTCACTGATTTCTGGTTTTACGGAAATCCATAATTATCTACAAGAAGGAGATGAAGTCATTGCCATCCTACCCGATTCTTTGGCTTATGGCAAACGTGGAAGGGGCATTGTACCACCAGGAGCAACCTTGGTTTACAATCCGCTTGTTGTAAAATACGTTTCTGAGCCAAAAGCCATAATTACAGATACCATTATGTCTTTGATTAAAAACAAATCGGTCAAAGAAGCATTATCCTTTTATGAAATGGCCGTTGAAGACAAGACAACTATGAAATTTCATTCAGATGACAATAGTATGGTGAGCATTGCCATGGCCATCTCGAGAGATAGTTTGTATGTTCAGCTTGAAGAATTTTCGGATTATTTTATTGAAAAGTCAAAGGATGCAGATGCTTTACAAAGCTTTTACTACGGAAAAATTCTTGCCTTGGAAAACCTAGGAAAAATTGACGAAGCCATCAAAATGGCCAAACCTCTATCCGAAGGAAAACAGAATACCGCATACTGGAAAAATGTTCTCAAATCATTGGAAGAAAAAAATAAGAAGTAATGAAAAAGCCTCCAAATTTGGAGGCTTTTTTTATCAATCTAATTTCTTAGCATTCTTCACTTTGGTCTTGGTAAGCGCGATATCAATAACTTGTTTCATATCGGTTACATAGTGAAATGACAGTCCTTTTAAATAAGACTCTTTTATTTCATTGACATCCTTACGGTTTTCCTCACAAAGAATGATTTCCCTGATATTGGCTCTTTTAGCAGCAAGAATTTTCTCTTTGATTCCACCCACTGGCAATACCTTACCTCGTAAAGTAATCTCACCAGTCATGGCGATTTTACTCTTCACCTTACGTTGTGTAAAAGAAGAAATTAAGGATGTTAACATGGTAATACCTGCACTTGGTCCGTCCTTTGGCGTTGCTCCTTCAGGAACGTGGATGTGTACATTGTACTTTTCTAAAACTTCAGGTTTGATTCCGAAATCTTCAGCATTGGACTTGATGTATTGCATGGCAATGGTAGCCGATTCTTTCATTACAGTACCCAAGTTACCCGTGATGGATAAATTTCCTTTTCCTTTTGACAAAATGGACTCAATAAAAAGAATGTCACCTCCTACCCGTGTCCAAGCCAGACCAGTTACTACGCCAGCCACACCGTTATCTTCGTATTTATCTTTGAATCTAGGAACACCTAAAATCTCTTCGATCTTTTCTTTGGATAAAGCAATGTCGTATTCCTCTTCCATAGCGATGGATTTGGCAGCAAATCGCACCAATTTGGCCACTTGTTTTTCCAATCCACGCACCCCAGATTCTCTGGTGTATCCTTCAACCACTTGTTCAATCTGTGCCTTGCCTAATTTCAAATCTTTGGAAGTAAGCCCATGCTCTTTCAATTGTTTTGGCAATAAGTGTTTCTTGGCAATCTCCACTTTTTCTTCAATGGTATAACCCGTCACATTAATGATTTCCATACGGTCGCGAAGCGCCCAAGGAATCTGACTTAAACTATTGGCCGTGGCAATGAAAAGCACTTTCGATAAGTCGTATCCGACTTCCAAATAATTATCATAAAATGCTGTATTCTGCTCTGGATCTAATACTTCCAACATGGCAGAAGAAGGGTCCCCTTGATGACTAGCCCCTAGTTTGTCAATTTCATCCAATACAAACACCGGATTTGAAGTGCCCGCCTTCTTTAAGTTTTGAATCACTCGTCCTGGCATAGCACCAATATAGGTCTTACGGTGTCCTCTGATTTCTGCCTCATCTCGCAATCCACCCAAAGACATACGAACATATTTTCTACCCAAGGCTTCGGCAATGGACTTTCCTAAGGAAGTTTTACCTACTCCAGGAGGCCCATACAAACAGATGATCGGAGATTTCATATCACCTTTTAGCTTCAAAACTGCCAAATGTTCAATGACTCTCTGTTTTACCTTTTCCAATCCGAAATGATCTCTATCTAGTATTTTTTGAGCGTTTTTCAAATCAAACTTATCTTGAGTATATTCTCCCCAAGGAAGTTCTAAAAACAATTCCAAATAACTTCGCTGCACTCCGTATTCCGCCATTTGCGGATTCATTCTTCTAAGTCTTCCTAGCTCCTTCTCAAATGTTTCACCAACTTCTTTCGACCATTTTTTGTCCTTGGCTTTGTTACGCATCTCTTCCAGCTCTTGTTCGTTGGATGAACCACCTAGCTCTTGTTGAATGGTTTTTAACTGCTGGTGCAAATAATACTCACGTTGTTGTTGGTCTAGGTCTTCTCGAGTTTTTGACTGAATGTCGTTCTTCAACTTTAACTTCTGAAGTTCCTTATTCAAATTCTTCAAGGTCAATAAGGCACGTTCTCGCAAGCTATCTTTCTCAAGAATCACCTGTTTTTGCATCACCTTCAAATCCATGTTCGACGCAATGAAGTTCACGATGAAAGAACTCGATTGAATATTCTTAATGGCAAAAGAAGCCTCTGATGGCAACATCGGATTCTCCTTAATGACCTCCAAAGCTTGATCTTTAATCGACTCAATGATGGCATCAAATTCTTTTTGATCTCCCACTTCACGCTCTTCAAATGCCTCGGTAACTCTTGCTTTCAAATAAGGTTTTTCTTGAATAAGCTCATTGATTTCAAATCGCTTTTTCCCTTGAATGATGACGGTGGTATTTCCGTCCGGCATTTTTAACACCCTCAAAATCTGAGCTACAACTCCTGTATGATAGATGTCGTTCAGTCCTGGCTGTTCAACACTTTCATTACGTTGTGCTACAACTCCAATGATCTTATCGCTCTTGTTCGCGTCGTTGATTAATTCTATCGATTTGTCTCTACCAGCCGTAATAGGAATCACCACACCCGGAAATAATACGGTATTTCGTAGGGGCAATATGGGTAATGTCTCTGGTACACTTTCACTATTGATCAGTTCTTCATCCTCAGGAGTCAATAAAGGGATTAACTCCGAATCCTCACCCATTACATCTTGAAAGGACAAACTGTCTAATTTTATAATTTTTGACTTGGCCATATATATTTTTTCTGTCAAGTTGACACGCAAAAGGATTGATTCCGTAAGCACTTTCTACCTACAACAATCAAAGATAAGCATTAGTCAACTCATTATCAGCTTATTACTAAAATGATTTCATTATTATCTTTTCTAAAAGTCCAATTCTCATGCCAAAGCCATCTAAGGAAATACCGAAGTTTTGTGGTAAATTAGCTAGGAACAGCGCCAATGATATGAAAAACTTGAAATACACAACTTACTTACTTTTCCTCCTACTTTCCATAGTTCCATTTTGTGATCTCAAAAGTCAAGTAACCATTGAGAAGTTGGAAGATAATTGGCAATTAAAAATTAACGGAGAAGACTTTGAAATCCACGGAATCACCTTTGGTCCAGTGGATGATACAGCCAACTACGATGCCTATTTCAAGGACTTGCAATCGCTGGGAGTCAATGCGATTCGAACTTGGGCGACTGGTAAGAACGCAAAAAAATTACTTGATACGGCCGACAAATACGGGATTAAGGTGATGATGGGTATTTGGATGCGACATGGAAGACCAGGAATGGAAGACGATGATTCTTTTAATTACCTGAAGGATAAAGAAGGCATGAAAGCCATGTATGACAATGCCATTAACGTTGTAACAACCTATAAAGATCATCCGGCAGTACTCACTTGGGGAATCGGAAATGAGGTGTATCTGAACATGGCAACGGATGAAGAAAAACTCGCCTATTCGAAGCTCTTGGAAAAGATTTGTAAACAGATGAAAACGATTGACCCCAATCACCCAATCACCTCAGTAGAAGCTTGGACATTCGGAATTGAGTGGTGGCATAAACACGTTCCCTCTATCGATATTTACGGATTGAACACCTATGGATTTGGAGCCAATCTTTTACAAGGGGAATTGGACAAAATGAAGGTGGACAAACCTTACATCGTTTCTGAATTTGGTGTTCGAGGTGAATGGGATATAAAAGCCATGAGAAACAACATCAAAATTGAACCTACCGATACTGAGAAATATGAAGCCATTGCAAATGGAGTTCCGAATTGGATCCTAAACAAACCCAATAATTTGGGCGTATTTGTTTTTCATTACAGTGATGGAAATCAACATATGGCTCCTTGGTTATTTACGCATTACAAAGGAGCTAAAAGACCTCAATACTGGGCGGTACGTAAAGTCTTTACAGGAAAAGAACCTAGCAATAAGGTGCCAAAAATTCTAAAATTTTCATTACCAGACGGATCCTTTGAAAGTGGTACCTGGGTGAAGGTTACCTTAACGGTTTCTGATACTGAGAAGGATATCAAGACGGTAAAGTTTTCGTTCAATCATAGAGAAGGTAGCCGAAAGCGCAGGGATCAAATCAATACTTTGGAATTTCGAGGTACCTTGAAAAATGGTTATGAAATTAAACTCCCAAAGATCCATGGAGCCATTAAAGTATATGCAGAAGTTTATGACGAAGCCAACAATGTGGGAATCGCTTCAAGCTCTGTAATGGTGACGGATAAAGAGGAGCAGAAGAAAAAATTCTTGGTACCAAAGGCGAACTTACCCTTCTATGTGTATCGAGATGCAGAGAATATGCCCTATACGCCATCGGCCTATATGGGTAACGTAAAAGGAATGCAGGTAGATATGGCTCATACTAAAAATGTGAAATCGGGAAAAACAGCCATTGAACTGAAATATACGGAGTCTAAAAATTGGTATGGCCTAGGATTGGTGGATCCCGCAAATGATTGGGGTGACATTCTTGGAGGATATGATATCTCTGGGGCTCGAACCTTCAGCTTTTGGGCCAAAGCAAGTTACAAAGGTGTGAAAGCCAAAATTGGTTTTGGTATGATCGAACAAAATAAAAAGTACCCCGATTCTGCTATTAAAACCGAAGAGTTTGTACTCACCGATCAATGGAAAAAATACACAATTAAAACCAAAAGATTAAACCTAAGCCATATTCGTTCTGGTTTTGTATTGTTTGCAGCAGCCAACGGATTTCAGCATACGATTTACCTAGATGATATCGTTTTTGAATAAATAAACAATTAATCATGACAAAAAAAATCAACACCTTAGTCGCCCTTTTTTTACTAGCTTTTAGCAGTATGGGGTTTGCACAGAATTTTTCTGGCGACGCCAAGGATATCGAACAAATTCTGGGAAATATCAAAAGTTTCTCTGCTCACGTGATGGCCTCCAATTATCAAGAAATTGGCAATGCCTATACCGAAGACGCAAAAATTTTTCCTTCCAACAAAGACATCATCGCGGGAAAACAGAATATCATCAAATACTGGATTCTGCCCAAGGGATTTCGCACCAAATATCACAAAATCACACCGCAAGAGATTAAAGTTATCGGAGATGAAGCCTATGATTATGGGTATTACGAAGGTACAACCGCTAGACCCAATGGAAGTGAATCCAACTGGAAAGGGAAATATGTAATCATTTGGAAGAAAGTTGCCGACGATTGGAAAATTTACTTGGACATTTGGAATCCAATAGCATCTTCAAAATGAGTAAATTAAAAGCCGTTATTTTCGATTTGGATGGCACCGTTGCCAATACCATTCCGTTGATTATCAAATCCGTTCAACATGCCTTAGAGCCTCTGATTGATAAGACTATTAGTGATGAAGAAGTGGTCAACACTTTTGGTCCATCAGAAGTCGGAACGGTTATCGCTCTTGCACCAAATTCCATTGAATTAGGCTTCCAACGGTACCTAGAATTTTACCAGAAGTTCCACCATATGTGTCCGACTCCCTTCAATGGAATCGTTGAATTGCTAGACTTTCTGAGAAGTAACAACATCCGTATTGCCATGGTTACGGGAAAAAGTAAAGAAAGCGCGATAATCGATCTAGAGCTTTTTGGAATCACCCATTATTTTGAGATGATTGAGACCGGCATTCCGACAAGACCAAGCAAACCAGATGCGCTTCAAAGAATTTGTGATGCAATGCCTGATATTTCGTCCCAAGAAATGATCTATGTAGGTGATGCTCCAACAGATGTGGGCGCTTCCCATCAAGTGAGTATTCCGATTGTTGGGGCAGGATGGGCAAAAACTACGGACCTCAGGGCCCTAGAGATGGCAAAACCAGATTATCTTTTTCGTACCATTCCCGACTTTTTAAAATGGTTAAAGGGAAGTATTTAAGCTTACCTAAAAACCTGTAATCCAATCTCTTAATAAGCTTGCTAGAATTTTCATTTAACATCAATGAAAAAAATCTAACTTTATTTCTGATAAAGTGTCACAATCAACATCCTTGGGTGTCTCTAGAATAGAAATGTTTCATTGGAAGCTAACCAACCACATATCAATCAACTGCTAAATCGCTGTAAAAAGTCCGATCAGACTGCACAGATGCAATTGTATAAGGCCTATTACAAAGCCATGTATAATTCGGCTTACCGAATTTTAAAAGATGAATTTGAAGCCGAAGACATCATGCAGGAAGCTTTTTTAACAGCCTTTACAAAATTGAACAGCTACAAAGGAGAAGTTGCCTTCGGAGCTTGGTTGAAACGCATTGTGATTAACAAAAGTTTGACACAGCTAAAAAAGAACAACCGCTATGAAGAAGTAAAAATGGAAGTTGTTCAGCCCGATGAAAAGGAAGATGAGAAATTGGATTACCATCAGTTAGAACCAACAGCTGTTATGAGCTCTATTCAAGGTTTAAAAGACAACTATCGGATGGTGCTAACACTGAATCTCATTGAAGGATATGATTACGAAGAGATTGCTCAGATTATGAATTATAGCAATGAAAATGTGAGAACCACTGTATCAAGAGCAAAACGAAAATTAAAACAAGTGTTGTTATCAAACAACCCACAAATACAAGCTTATGGAAGATAAATTACATTCTTATTTTTCTGACCAAAACTTTGACATTCACGAGCCTCATTTGGGCCATTTTGAGCGATTTGAGCGCAAGCTAAAGCAACCTAAAAAGCGCCAATTTAAATGGCAATGGCTTAGTGTTGCCGCCTCAATCACTTTGATCTTCACTTTCTGGCTGGGATCTTACACCCAAAAGCAAACTTTAGATTTGGCCGATGTATCGCCAAAAATGGAAGAGGTACAAGACTATTTTGTGTCGACCATTTATCAAGAGCTTCAAACTGTTGAAAAACATAGAAGTCTAGAAACAGAGACCATCATCGAACAAGCCCTAGAATCAATTGAAGAACTGGAAGACGAATACAAAAGTTTTGTTCAAGAATTGAATAACAATGGCGAGCAACGCAAGCTGATAAATGCCATGATTAAGAATTACCAAAGACGACTCGATATTTTAGAAAATTTATTAATACAGATAGATCAAATTAAGAATCCAAAATTATTAAACGATGAAATTTTTATATAAAATTACGCTTCTTACCCTACTCATTCCATCATTGGTTTTTGGAATGACAGAATTGGACAAACCAAAACACGAAAAAAGCAAAAGCATCAAAAAGGAATTCAATGTGTCTTCAGATGCCAAGGTAGATATTTCAAATCGTTATGGAAACATCAATGTAACCACTTGGGATCGCAATGAAGTAAACATTGAGGTAGTAATTACCGTAAAAGGCAATGATCTAGAGGACGTTGAAGAACGATTGGACGATATTGATGTAGAATTCAACAGCAACGCCAACTTGGTGGAAGCCAAGACTATTTTTGGCGGCGGAAGCAGCGGTTGGTCTTGGTGGAGACGCAACAATCGTAAAAAGATGAGCATGAAAATCAATTATACCGTGAAAATGCCAAAGAGCAACCGAGTGAACCTCAATAATGATTACGGAAATATTTATTTGGATGAAATCATGGGAAAAGCCAATATCAATTGTGATTACGGTAAGATTGAACTCGGTAAATTAATGGCCGATGGAAATTCTATCAATTTGGATTACTGTTCTTCTTCCAATATTGAGATGATGAAAAGCGGAAGCATCAATGCTGATTATTCCAAATTAAACATCGGCAAATCAGAGGAAGTAAGTGCCAATATCGACTATACAACCTTGAAGTTTGAAGAAGTAGATGCTATCGATTTCAATGCCGATTATGGAGGGGTAACTGTAAATAGTGCAGCACACGTAAAAGGAAATACCGATTACACCACAATCCGATTGGGTACTATTTCAAAGAGTGCTACTTTAGACGCGGATTATGGAGCCATCATTATTAAAAAGCTAACTCCAGGATTTGAGAAAGTGGATATTGAAACACAATTTGCCAGTGTGCGAATAGGTGTAGATCCTAATGTTGCCTTCTCCTTCGAAGTGGACACTCAATACTCTGGATTTAAATCGAATTTAGACGGAATTGAATACTTCAAAAAGATTTCAAAAACTACCAAGAAGTATTATGAAGGGAAGTATGGAAGTGCGAGCAACGCAGGAACCATCACCATCAAAGCCCAATATGGAGGAATATCTATAAACGAATACTAAACTAGAAAATCAATCAAAATGAAAACAAGAAAAAATACTTTAGGAATATTTTTAGTAGCGGTGTTGTTATCAGCATCAACCCAAGCTCAAAGTTGGTGGAACAACAAAAAAGTTAAAGGAAACGGAAATGTAGTGACTGAAACTAGATCAACTAGTGATTACGAAGCCGTGAGTGTGGGAGGATCTTTCGATGTGGTTTTGGTAAACGGAACGGAAGGAAAACTAACCCTTGAAGGCGAAGAAAACATTCTTCCTTATATCGAAACAGAAGTTGAAGGAGGTACCTTAAAAATTAAGTATAAGAAGAACACCAATGTTCGAACTACAAGAAAACTAACAGTAACGGTACCTGTTAAACAAATTGATAAAGTAAGCCTAGGGGGATCAGGAAAAATTACCTCAGAAGGCAAATTAAAATCCGATTCATTTAAAGTGAACTTAGGAGGTTCTGGAAAAATTGAATTAAACCTAGATTCTGATAAGGTTTCTGCTTCTATCGGAGGTTCTGGGGACATTGTTCTAGCTGGAAGTACTCAGAACTTCAAATGTTCAATTGCAGGATCTGGGAGCATTAAGGCCTATGAGCTTAAGGCACAAGAGTTAAATGCAAACATTGCAGGATCGGGAAGCATTCGCACCACTGTTGAAGAGAGAATCAAGGCAAAGGTTGTTGGATCTGGAAGCATCTACTACAAAGGAAAACCAAAATATATCGACAGCAAGTCTGTAGGATCTGGAGACGTGATCGACAGGAACTAAAGACCATACTACAACCAAAACAAAGGCCAAAAATAGATTTATTTTTGGCCTTCTTTTTTATTTGCTTCTGTACTTGTCTGTCATTTCAAAAACAGCTTCAAGAATTTTTTTATCAGCTTCTTCCAATTTCAAGTTCCGCCTACTCATCACTACTTCTGCGACCTCAAATACCTTATTCAATCGATAGGTAATCATTCCTGAAGCACCTCCCCAGCTGAAGGAAGGAACAAAATTCCTAGGAAATCCACTACCATAAATATTGGCTGAAACTCCTACTACCGTCCCTGTATTAAACATGGTATTGATTCCGCATTTGGAATGATCTCCCATCATGAGTCCGCAAAACTGCAGTCCCGTTGGAGCAAAGCGGCCTGTTTCATAATTCCAAAGCTTCACTTCGGCATAGTTATTTTTGAGGTTTGAATTGTTGGTATCGGCACCTAAATTACACCACTCCCCTAATACCGAATTTCCTAAGAATCCGTCGTGAGCCTTGCTTGAGTATCCCATCAAAACCGAATTATTTACCTCTCCTCCTACTTTGCAATACGGACCTAAGGTTGTCGGACCATAAATCTTAGCAGACAATTTTAATACCGAATTTTCGCACATGGCAAATGGACCACGTACTACAGACCCTTCCATAATTTCGGCATTCTTTCCAATATAAATAGGTCCCGCAGATGCGTTTAGAATTGCGAAAGAAACCTTGGCTCCTTCTTCGATAAAGATGTTTTCCTTGGAAACGCATTGTACCGAATCCGGAATCGGTTGTGACTTTCGACCTTGAGTTAACAGGTCAAAATCCTGTTGAATAGCGGCTCCATTTTTTGAGAAAATATCCCAGGTGTTATTAACCTTTAGGAGCTCACCATTGAATTCGATCTGATGGTAACTATCAAAATCAACCTCTTCTTGGGTATCTTTTGTATGAAAGGCAATGATGTCATCGCCGTGATAAATAGCTTGATTTTCTTCAAGGTTCATCACCATTTCAACCAATTGGGCTGTGGGACAAAAAGAAGCGTTGATTAAGATGTTTTCATCCATCTCTACCATCGGATACTTGTCCATCAAATATTCCTCAGTAATCGTTGTGGTGGTCAAACCCAAGTATTTCTCCCACTTCTCTCGCAGGGTTAAAATACCAATGCGCAAATCGGCTACGGGCTTTGTATAGGTAAATGGCAACAGTGCATCACGCACATCGCCATCAAATAATATATAATTCATGGTTGTAAATTTCTGAAATTAGAATGATTTAGAAAACACGCCAGATATTAAATCCGAAGTAAATATCGCCATTTCCCCAATCGCCAATAGTTCTGGCAAGGTATCCGGATTCATTCATAAATCGAGAATTGGTCACATGCAATTGGAATACGTGACCACCAGTTTCGATATCAACCCCCAGGGACAATGGATTCACAAAATTACTCTGAGCGGCTCGATTCAAATGTGCATGATATTCAGCATTCAAGGTGACACGCTTACTGATCTTATACCGACCACCCAAACCGAGGAGAAACTGGGAATTGTCCTGTGCATCCACCGGAACAAAATTTTCGTGTAGATAAACAGGTGCCAACTGTAAGGAGAAGTTCTCATCAAACTTTCGAGATACTAGCAGTTGAGCTGTATAAGCCAATCTATTTTTGTTTTCTATTAAAGGAAAGTTTACTTCGTCTAATCCTGTATTGTATTCAATGGAATTAAAACCGACCACTGTAAAGGGCGATTTTCCTTCTTCTTGTTGTACCAATCGATATTTGATATGTCCGTCGTAAATTTTGCTTGCAGAACTTCTTGAAACCCCAACATTCAACCAGTCGGTTAATCCATATACGAAACTAAATCGGATATTGGCATTGTCCAATCCGAATAGATCTTTAATTCCAGTATTGATGGTTCCGAATCGATGCGAAATGAGGAAATAGAAATCTTTATCAGCTGCCAGCTTGGTAGATTCCATATTGATGATCTTAATCCCCTTAAAAACGGAGCTCACCTTTTTGTCTTCGTCCAAATTGGCTTCTAAATCCTTTAACAAATCATCTTGTGCGTTAATTTGGATAGCATAGCAAAAAAATAATGCAATGGTTAGTAATTTTCTCATTTCGTATTTACAATTAATTATTCGTGAATTATGGTGACTTGATCAAACTTAATTTCTTCCAAAAGATCATCATAGCCAATGAATCTTCCCTTTGCTTTAATCTGTTGTGAGTTACTTATTTTGGAAATGGAAAGACTGTCTGTATAGCAAACAATCGACTGATTTAATGTGAAGTAGGCCTCTGAAACACCAGACACTTCACCGGAAATTTCTACTGTTTGATCCAAGTATTTCGTGGTGGCCGCTTCAGCATCCGTCGAAAACTCTGTAATCAATTCCGAAGAGACCAAACGAAAGCTTGCACTTTCTGTCGCAATATCTCGATGATCCTTATACACATATCGCAAAATCAAAAACGTGGCGATCAACCCCGCGAAAAAGCTAAATAGAACGATTTTTGATTTCTTCATGAGTCCGGTTAGATTTTGACTAAAATTAGTTAATTTTAGGGGGATTAAATGAATAATTGAATATTAAATGAAAAAAAATACTCCTTCTTGCGCTTGTCTTGTCATTAACGATAGGCTGTGCTAACGACAGTACCGATGACTTGACCATACCAGCTGCGACAGTGATTACCTATAACAAAGACGTTCGGACCATCATGAATCAAAGCTGTGCTACCTCTGGATGCCATAATGCAGCATCACAAAGCGCCGGATTGGTATTAGAAACTTATACCCAAGTACGCGGAGCCTTTGAAAATCGCGGAGCATTGAACAGAATGCAAAGCACAACTAGATCTATGCCTCCTACAGGGAATTTACCAGACCCTACTTTGGATGTCATCAGAACGTGGATTACGAATGGGTATTTAGAAAACTAACATGTCAAAAACATTAATTCTCTTATTCATAGGTTTCCTGAGTTTCCAATCCATTCAGGGACAAGACAAATACTTCACAAGAACAGGCAGTATCACTTTCGAGTCTTCGGTTCCGACTTTTGAGGAAGTAAAGGCAAAGAACGATAAAGTAAGTGCCGTATTAACTTCGGAAGGTAGCTTTGCCTGTGCTTTGAATATGGTTGGGTTTCGATTTAAAGTAAGATTGATGGAGGAGCATTTTAATGAAAACTACATCGAGTCTAAGAAATACCCAAAGGCTACTTTTAAAGGAAAACTTACCGATTTTGAACTTTCAAAACTAACAAATGAGTTTCAGGATTTTGAAATCAAAGGAACGCTAACCATGCGTAAAAAAGCAGTTGCATCTGTAGCGACTTGTTCCTTAAAATTAGAAGATGGAAACATTGTGCTGAAAACTAATTTCAGTGTAAAGCCTGAATCTTTTGATATCGAAATTCCCAGTATTGTGCGAAAAAAAATAGCAGAGGATGTTGCCATCTCTGCTAATTTTTTATTGAGTAAAAACTAATCTCTAGTTCTTAATAACTCTTTGTGCGCCAAATCGATTGTCAGAAGAAACTCTCACAAAATAGATTCCTCTAGATAAATTCGACAAGCTTACTTCACGATTCTGATTGGAAATTACTTGCTCAGCAATCAATCTTCCTGAGGTATCAAACAATCTTGCCGTCGCTTTTTCTGTACCCGTTGGTAGTTGAATAGTTACCACGTCTGTAGTCGGATTCGGGTAAATGGAAAAATCTAAAGTTTTTTCTTGTCTCGCACTTAGTGTTGATAATACTGTAGCTCCTCGGTTTCCTCCATGATAAGCGTAAGAACTAGATGTCCCGTGTGCCCAAATAACTGGAATATTCCCGGTACTGGTGCTAAATGTAAAATCATTAGAATCTCCCGTATTATTGGCTCTTTCTATCACTAAGGTTCTGGTATTTCCATTTACGGTATTGGAAACCGTAGACCAATCGTTGCTAGTGTCAGATGGCGGAAGTTGATTTCCTGCGGTAACCGCATCAATTACGGTAGAACCATTGGTTCTAACAACATCAATTCCGGCGGTCATATCCCCACCTCCAAATCCAACAGCAAACCAAACATTATCTGGTGCTACTAATGTTAAGGTGGTCATTCCCGTTGCTGAATTGATTTTTAAATCCATGGATAAGTTACTATTTAAAGTAACAAAGCCATTGGTTCCCACGATTTGTCCAACCATGGTAAAGCTCGATATTAAAAATAAAGTAAGTAGTGTTTTTTTCATATTGATGGGTATTTATTTGTTCGATAAGAGTTTTACAATTTCTGTTTTTCCAAGCATTTTGGCATAGTCTAGGGCTGTTTTCCCTCGGTTGTCCTTTAATTTCGGATTTGCTTTGGCTTTGGTTAGTAGTTTGGCTACATCGTCAAAACCGAAAATAATAGCATAATGCAAAGCCGTGGTTCCGTTTGGATCCGTTGCATTCACATCGGCACCTTTATCGATGAGTAAATCGACAATTTTATCATATCCTTTTACGGAAGCCGCCATCAATGGAGTTCCGTATTTACTGCCAGAATTAATATCCTTTGAATGGTTGATCAGATAATTAGCCACTTCCGCATTACCACTATAACAAGCCAAAATGAGTGGCGTATAGCCATCTTTATTTTTTCGATTGATAAATTCGGGATCGGCTTTCACCAATTCTTTCAACATATCCACCGAACCACTCCGAACGATATCATACATATCGTTCCCTTGCGCAGAGAGCACAACAGTACATAAAAGGCTACAAATAAAGGTAAGAAGGTAGTTTTTCTTCACTGGCTAGTTCGTTTCCATAAAATTAGACGAAAGTTTTCATTTGGACTTACATGTCTCTATGAAATTTATCAAATTAATATAAGTTTAACGTTTAATTAAAAAAATTAAACAATTTCAAGTGCCAACAAAAAAAAGCGACCGTTTGGCCGCTTCATGTATCATTTACTTGGTTAAGTACATCTTTCTTCTTGAATACAAGTCATAAAAGTCGTCATCTTTTAAACTATCGATGAATAAAATACTTTCCCCAGTACTCTTCATTTCTGGTCCTAATCGCTTATCAACATTCGGGAATTTATTGAATGAGAAAACAGGTTGCTTAATGGCATATCCTTCCAATTGTGGATTAAAGGTAAAGTCGGTCACCTTGTTGTGTCCTAACATTACTTTGGTTGCATAATTCACATAAGGTTCTTTGTAAGCCTTTGCGATGAACGGTACGGTTCTAGACGCTCTTGGATTTGCCTCAATAATGTACACCGTATCGTCTTTAATGGCAAACTGAATGTTGATCAATCCAACCGTATTCAATGCTTTGGCAATGGTATGCGTATGATCAATAATCTGCTGCATTACAAGATCTCCTAAGTTAAAGGCTGGCAGGGTCGCATTGGAATCACCTGAATGAATTCCACACGGCTCAATGTGCTCCATGATACCAATGATGTAAACATTTTCTCCATCACAAATGGCATCGGCCTCCGCTTCAATGGCTCCGTCCAAATAGTGGTCTAACAACAGTTTGTTATTCGGAATCTTACGAAGTAAATCCACCACGTGTTCCACAAGTTCTTCTTTATTGATCACAATCTTCATTCCCTGACCACCTAATACATAAGAAGGTCTTACCAATATTGGGAAGTTCAATTGATCGGCCAATTCCAACGCTTCATCTGCAGTTTCAGCAACTCCGAATTCAGGATAAGGAATGTTATTTTCTTTCAACAAGGTGGAGAAGCTACCTCTGTCTTCTGCAAGATCTAGAGATTGGAAGCTAGTTCCAATGATTTTGATTCCGTAACGGTCTAATTTTTCAGCCAATTTCAAGGCAGTTTGTCCACCTAACTGAACAATTACCCCTTCTGGTTTCTCATGACGGATGATGTCATAAATATGTTCCCAGAAAACAGGTTCAAAATAAAGTTTGTCTGCCGTATCAAAATCGGTAGAAACCGTTTCTGGATTACAGTTGATCATAATGGTTTCATATCCGCATTCTTTTGCAGCATATACTCCATGAACACAACAATAATCAAACTCGATTCCTTGTCCGATTCGGTTGGGTCCAGATCCCAAAACAATGATTTTCTTTTTGTCAGAAACCACACTCTCATTGGCCACGAACTGGTTACCATCAGTAGTTTCTATAGAACTTTCAAAGGTCGAGTAATAGTAAGGTGTTTGGGCTTTAAATTCAGCGGCACAGGTATCTACCAGCTTGTATACCCGCTGAATATTAAACTCCTCTCTTTTGTTATATACTTGAGATTCCAAACAATCCAACATATGAGCAATCTGACGATCTCCATACCCCTTTTGTTTGGCTTCTAATAAAAGCTCTTTATCAATGGTATCGATTGAATACTTGGAAATTTCTTTCTCCAAATGGAACAATTCCTCGTATTGCTTTAAGTACCACATATCGATCTTGGTAATCTCATAGATCTTACTCAATGGGATACCCATTGCAATAGCATCGTAGATAGCGAACACGCGATCCCAACTAGCATTGGTTAACTTATCGATAATTTGATTGTAATCTTTATATCCTTTTCCGTCTGCTCCTAATCCGTTTCTCTTAATCTCGAGCGATTGAGTTGCTTTGTGCAAGGCTTCCTGGAAAGAGCGTCCAATTCCCATTACTTCCCCAACGGCTTTCATTTGCAATCCTAAGGTTCTGTCAGATCCTTCGAATTTGTCAAAGTTCCAACGAGGAATTTTTACGATTACGTAGTCTAAGGTAGGCTCGAACAATGCAGACGTAGATTTTGTAATCTGATTGTCTAATTCATCTAAGGTATACCCAATGGCTAATTTAGTTGCTACTTTCGCAATAGGATATCCGGTGGCCTTACTAGCTAGTGCTGAAGAACGCGATACCCTTGGATTGATTTCAATGGCAATGATATCTTCTTTTTCATCTGGTGAAACAGCAAATTGTACATTACAACCACCTTCAAAATCACCAATCGAACGCATCATATGGATGGCCATATCACGCATTTTTTGATAGGTCTTATCAGAAAGCGTCATGGCTGGCGCCACCGTAATGGAATCCCCAGTGTGAATACCCATTGGATCCATGTTCTCGATGGAACAGATGATGACCACGTTGTCATTCTTGTCTCGCAACAATTCCAACTCATATTCCTTCCAACCCATCATGGCTTTGTCAATCATTACCTCGTGAATTGGAGAAGCCTCCAAACCTCTACGAAGCAAGTCATCAAAGTCTTCTGCCTTATAAACGATAGACGCTCCTGCCCCACCTAAGGTGTAGGAAGAACGAATTACCAATGGAAACCCGAATTCTTGTGCAATTTCTTTTCCTTTCAAAAATGAAGTTGCCGTGGCCTGTGGTGCCATAGGTACTCCAATTTTGCCCATCAACTCTCGGAATTGCTCTCTGTCTTCGGTAACATTAATGGCATTGATATCAACCCCGATTTGTTTGATACCAAAATCTTCCCAAATTCCCTTTTCATCTGCTTCGATACAAAGGTTCAAAGCTGTTTGACCTCCCATGGTTGGAAGTACCGCATCAATCTGTGGGTGTTCTTTTAAAACTTTGATGATGGATTTTGTTGTTAGAGGAAGTAAGTACACATGATCGGCCATTGATGGATCGGTCATAATCGTAGCAGGATTCGAATTGATCAAAATGGTTTCAATTCCGTCTTCTCTCAAGGATCGCAAGGACTGTGATCCCGAATAATCAAATTCACAGGCTTGACCGATGATAATTGGACCTGAACCGATAATTAAAATGGACTTAAGATCTTCTCTTTTGGGCATAATTTTAACTAGTTTTTTCGGGTGATAAAAATATTTTTTATTGAGGTAAAAAAAAAGGTGTTGCTAAAAATAGCAACACCTTATTATTAACAAATTGTTAATCATTATTTCTTATGTCTTGGTTCTGAAGACACTGACAATCTCTTTCTTCCTTTAGCTCTTCTTCTAGCTAAAACTTTTCTTCCATTAGCAGAAGCCATTCTTTCTCTGAAACCGTGTTTGTTTCTTCTCTTTCTTTTTGAAGGTTGATACGTTCTTTTCATTGTAACTAACTCTTATTGTTTGTCTTGTCGTGTCTTGCTTTACAAAAAGACGCAATGCGTCGGTAAAAGCGAGTGCAAATATACAACTGTTTTTATTTATAACAAGATTATTTTCTAAAATTTTAAAGGGATTTTGTTTCAACAAATCTTAATAAAATGTAATTCGGTTTCTGTGTTTTTATTTTAAGATACAATTTAGAGTTAGTACTTTTGCCCAAACCTACATCAATCATGCAAAACACGAAATATGTTTTTGTTACTGGAGGGGTAACATCATCCTTAGGAAAAGGAATTATTGCTGCCTCACTAGCTAAATTACTTCAAGCAAGAGGATTTCGAGTAACCATTCAAAAATTAGATCCATATATCAATATAGATCCAGGAACCTTAAACCCATATGAGCATGGTGAATGTTATGTGACGGATGATGGTGCCGAAACCGACCTTGATTTAGGACACTATGAGCGCTTTTTAGATGTATCCACATCTCAAGCAAATAACGTTACCACAGGTCGTATTTATCAGTCTGTAATAAATAAGGAACGTCGCGGAGAATTTCTTGGAAAAACCATTCAAGTGATTCCGCATATTACCGACGAAATCAAAGAACGTGTTCAAATTCTTGGAGAAACAAAAGATTACGATATCATCATTACAGAAATTGGTGGTACGGTAGGCGATATTGAGTCCCTACCATATATAGAATCCGTTCGTCAATTGTTGTGGGAAAAGGGTGAAGAAAATGCTATTGTTATTCATTTGACGCTCATCCCCTATTTGGCTGCGGCAGGCGAATTAAAAACAAAACCAACCCAGCACTCTGTAAAAAGCTTGATGCAAAGTGGGGTGAGTCCAGATATTTTGGTTTGTAGAACCGAACATGAGATTTCAGACGACATCAAACGAAAGTTGGCCTTGTTCTGTAATGTGAAGCAAGAAGACGTGATTCAATCCATCGATGCGGAAACCATTTATGACGTACCGAATTTAATGTTGGATGAAGGATTGGACCGAGTAGTCTTAAAAAAGTTGGATTTACCTTTGAAGTCGAATCCCGATTTAATTCAATGGAACGACTTTTTACGGAAGCATAAGAATCCAAGTTCTACCGTTGAAATCGCCTTAATCGGAAAGTATGTCGAACTCCACGATTCTTATAAATCCATTACAGAGGCTTTTATTCATGCAGGATCAACCTATGCCACTAAGGTGAAGGTACGATGGGTGCACTCGGAAAGCTTAGACCCTAAAAATTACGAGGAGCATTTGAAAGGTGTAGACGGGATCTTGGTAGCCCCTGGATTTGGAGATCGAGGTATCGATGGAAAAATTAAAGCTGTTCAGTATGCTAGAGAAAACAATATTCCTTTCTTCGGAATTTGTCTAGGGATGCAAATGGCCGTGATCGAATTTGCTAAGAATGTACTTGGATTAAAAGATGCTTACTCTACAGAGATGAAACCCGATGCAAAGAACCCAGTGATCGACTTGATGCAGAGCCAAAAAGATGTGGTGAACAAAGGCGGAACCATGCGATTGGGAGCTTGGGATTGTGAACTCGCTGAAGGATCTAAGAGTCATAAAGCTTACGGTGAATCCTCCATCCAAGAAAGACACAGACACCGTTACGAATTCAATAATGATTACCTAGAACAAATGGAATCAAACGGAATGATTGCCGTTGGGAAAAACCCAAAAGCCAACTTGGTTGAAGTGGTTGAAATTCCTGATCACCCATGGTTCGTAGGAGTTCAATACCATCCAGAATACAAGAGTACGGTGTTGAATCCACATCCACTTTTCGTAGATTTCATCAAAGCAGCCCTTAAATATTCACAGGATAAATCGTAATAATTCGCACTGAATTTGTCAGAAACAAGGTTTACGGAATGCTTCTTGAACTATTAAAACTAGCGAAAATAAATGCGCAATTAAAGGACAAGCGTCCACAATTTAACTAAATTTGTCGCGATTTTATTCAGTCGAACAGACTGAGTTATGACAAATTGACATCAAATACACATGGAAGAAAAAAAATTTGATTTTAATTCATTCATCGGAATGATTCTATTAGCAGGTGTAATGCTGTATTGGTTAAACACTCAAAAGCCAGACGAACCTGTTGAAACAAATCAAGAAGTAACCATTGATACTTCGAAAACCTCTCAAGTTGAAAAGGACACAACGGCCGTTACAAAGGTCATCAAATCGGACTCACTACAAAATATTCAATATCAAAATCAATTAGGAGCCTTTGCCTACAGTGCAATGAATGGCAAAGAAGGAGAAACTGTTGTTGAAAACAATAAGGTTCGCCTCGTTATCGACAATAAAGGTGGGCAAATTAAGGTTGCAGAAATCAAGAATTATGTCACCTACGATTCGCTTCCTTTATACATGATTAAGGACAACAATGCGAATTTCAACATCAACTTTGGAACTACTGATAATCGCATCTTGAATACCAAAGATCTGTTCTTCGAACCCACAGTTTCGAAAAATGGGGAGAATCAAGTAGTTTCTATGAAATTAAAGGTTTCAGACTCTCAATATTTGGAATACCGATATGAGATGAAACCTGATGATTACATGATTGATTTCGCGGTGCGTTCTCAAGGGTTAAGCACTGTGATCAATACTTCCAACCCTATTCAACTGGACTGGACTTTAGACGGATACCGTCATGAAAAGAGTTTGCGAACAGAGAATGACATGTACACCTATTACTACTACAAAGCAGAGGATGAAGTTGATTACCTTAACAAAGGTAATTCTGATGTTGTAAACGATTTGGATTGGGTGGCCTACAAGCAACATTTCTTTTCGTCCAATCTAATCTCGAACAAGCCTTTCAACAATGCAACCATTACTTCTACAGATTTGGTGCAAGACAAGGAGCGCGATACGGTGTACACCAAGCGTTTCGAATTGAAAACTCCTTTAGCCATGACCAATGGGGAGTTGAATTACGAAATGAAATGGTTTTACGGACCAAGCGATTACAATCTATTAAAACAATACAAAGACATTGGGTTGGATGAAACTGCCGACTTGGGATGGGGAATTTTCGGATTCTTAAACCGAGTGGTGTTCTACCCTGTATTTAATTTACTTCAAGGGTTCATTGGCAACTACGGATTGATCATCATTTTAATGACCATCGTAGTGCGAATTCTTATGTCGCCTTTGGTATACAAGTCGTACGTATCAAGTGCGAAAATGAAGGTAATTCGTCCAGAGATGAATGCCATCAACGAGAAATACCCTGGAAAGGAGAATGCCATGAAGCGTCAGCAAGAAATCATGGCCGTACAGCGTAAAGCGGGTGTAAGCATGATGTCAGGATGTATTCCAGCATTATTACAAATGCCTATTTTCTTTGCCCTGTTTAAGTTCTTCCCAACCAATATTGATTTACGTCAGAAGAGCTTCTTATGGGCACCGGATTTATCATCCTACGATATCATATTCAAATTGCCATTTGAAATTCCATTTTATGGAGATCACATCAGTTTGTTCCCAATCTTGGCATCGGTTGCGATTTTCTTCTACATGCAGATGAATCAAAGTCAGCAGATGAGCATGCAACAACCTCCGCAAGAAGGAATGCCAGACATGACCAAAATGATGAAATACATGATTTACTTATCACCTGTATTCATGTTGGTATTCTTTAACAACTACGCTAGTGGATTGAGTTTGTATTATTTCATTTCGAACTTACTGACGATTACCATTATGTTGGTGATAAAAAACTATGTAATTGACGAAGCAAAAATTCATGCTCAAATCGAGGAGAATAAAAAGAAACCAAAGAAAACGAGCAAGTTTAGACAACGTTTGGATGCAGCAATGAAACAAGCACAAGAGCAGCAAGCCAGACAACAACAAAACAAGAAGAAATAAATTTCGAAAATTGGATTTACGATTTTAGATTTTAGATTTTAGATTTTAGATTTTTTAAAAATATAAAGACCCGAAGCTATTTAGTTTTGGGTTTTTTGTTTCTATGATTTTTATCAGGCAATAATCCCTTTTTCCGAAGTAGTTTTGGGGTATTAAAAGCGCTTAATCTACATGGAGATAAACCCCAAACTTGAGCTTTCTAAGAAAGCCATGAAAGACTACGGATACAAAGTTGTAGACACAATTGTCGATCACTTTGAAAACCTTCCCAATAAAAGTCCAGTTTTCAATGCCACTCGCGAAGAAATGGACGCTGAGTTTCTAGAAAATGCTCCCGAAGAAGGAAAAGATCCTCAAGAAGTCCTAGATTTTGTAGTCAACAAAGTACTCACCGAAACAGATTTACTTTCGCACCCAAAGGCATATTCATTCGTGCCAGGTCCCAGCAATTACATTAGCGTAATGGCAGATACTTTAGCGACTGGTTACAATATTTTTTCAGGAGGATGGGCCAATGGACCCGCTGCGGCTGAATTGGAGATTGTGACCATTAATTGGTTGTTAAAGCTTTTCAAACTTCCTTCCAAAAGAGGTGGTGGAATATTTACCAGTGGCGGATCGATGGCCAACTTAACCGCCATTGTCACGGCAAGGCGAATTAAATGCGGAGATGATTATTCGAAGGCAGTAATTTACATGTCGGACCAAGCGCATTCGTCCAATATTAAAGCAGTACGTACGGTCGGATTTAAAAAGGAACAGGTACGCATCATACCTACCGATTCTGAGTTCAAATTTTCCATCAACAAACTGAAAAATCAAATTGCCAAAGACAAGCTGGAAGGCTTACGTCCCCTTTGTCTTATTGCATCGGCAGGAACTACCAATACTGGAACGGTGGATCCACTGACCCGACTTGCAGAAATTTGTAAAAAAGAGGACTTGTGGTTTCACGTAGACGCAGCTTATGGTGGAGCGGCAATTCTAAGCAAGAATGCGAATATGCATTTAAAGGGAATCTCCAAGGCTGATAGCATTACCGTAGATCCTCACAAATGGTTTTTCCAACCCTATGAAATGGGATGTTTGTTGGTTCGTAATTATCGGTGGCTGAGTAAGACTTTTACAGCCAAACCTGAGTACCTGAAGGATATTGAAGGAAATACTTCCGAAATTAATTTTTACGATCATGGCATTCAGTTAACACGAAGGTTCCGTGCTTTAAAATTCTACATGTCTTTAAAAACTTTCGGATTGGCCTCCTTTCGAGAAGCCATCGATTACAATATTGAATTGGCCGAGAAAACCGAAACCTATCTGCGAAATAGTCCCAATTGGGAGGTTGTTTCTCCTGCCCATCTCGCCATCGTCAACTTTCGGTTTAATCCCATTGGCAAGAGCTTTTCAGAGAAGAAACTTGATGAAATCAATCAATGCATTTCAAAAGAAATCATAAAATCGAAAGAAGCGCATTTGGTCACCACCATTTTGAACAATCAAATCGTACTTCGAATGTGCTTGATCAATCCGAGAACTACCTTCGATGATGTGGAACAAACATTGAAAAAATGTGAAGAAATCTCTGAAGCAATCAATTATAAATAAATCAATAATTCAATAACTTAATGAACCATTCAATGATTGACTTATTAGCTTATTAACTTATTAAATTATTAAATTATTAAGTTATTAGCTTATTGGTTTATTAGATCACCTTTCTACTCTTTAATCGTCCGTAGTAATTGATGTAGTAATAGCATACCACCAATAGAATTAAGGCCGATTTGAATCCGAATTGATCGGTAAGGAAGCCAAACAAAGGCGGAATGATCGCCCCACCCACAATCATGGTGCATAAGATTCCCGATGCCTGTGGCTTCAAATCATCCAACCCTTCTAAGGATAGGGTGAAAATGGTCGGAAACATGATGGAATTGAATAATCCCACGCCCAAAATGGAGAACATGGCTACCCATCCAAAAGACATGGATGAAATGAATATTAGTGCGATGGCACCCATTGCGAAAATCGACAATACAAAAGCGGGTCTTAAAACCTTGGTCAAATAGGAACCAATGAATCTACCAACCATGGCCCCACTCCAATACAAGGTCACAAAGGATCCAAGAATCCCGAAACTATCAATGCCTTCTAATTCATCCCCTAAAATGAGTTTTGAAATGGAGGAAAGAAAATCGCTCTTTCTTATAGAATCCGCCAAATTCATGGAATCAAAATAATTCACCAGATAACTACCAATGGCTACTTCAGATCCTACATAAATAAAGATTCCCAATGCTCCCATCATGAGCGATTTGTTTCGAAGCAATTCGGCATATCCCCCTTTGGGAGCGTCATTTAAAAGTGACGGTAATTTGACAAATAGGAAAACAAGTACCAAAATGATAATGAATGCTGCGATGCCTAAAAATGGCGTTTGCACAGCTTCAGCTTCTGATAGCAAATATGCTTCTTTGGCCGTTTCTGAAAGTTCGTTGATTTCGTTGGTTGACTTTACTTTATCGCTCAAAATAAACAAAGCTCCTATTGCCGGAGCAATAGCAGTTCCTAAGGAATTAAATGCTTGCGATAAATTCAATCGACTGGAAGCACTTTCTTCCGGTCCTAATACGGCCACATAAGGATTCGCAGCAACTTGTAAAATGGTGATCCCTCCTGCTAGCACAAAATAGGCCAATAGGAAGATATTAAATTCGCGCATCGATGCCGCAGGATAAAACAATAAACAACCAACAGCCATGGTCGATAATCCTAGAACGATTCCCTTTTTGTAACCAATTTTTGAAAGTAAGAACCCAGAAGGTATAGACAACACAAAATAAGCTCCAAAGAAAGCAAATTGAACCAGTCCTGCCTGAAAATAGGTAAGTGTAAAGAGCTCTCGAATTCTCGGAATTAAGCTATCTACAAGTACGGTTATGAATCCCCATAAAAAGAACAATGAGGTTAAGAAAATAAATGCCGTGGTATAGTTCTTTTTGGTTGCTGTCGACATGCCTTAAGATTTGTTATAAAAATCAGATTTGATATTCGTGTTTGTTCCGTCCTTGAAAAGGTTGTAACTGAAATGCTCATGAATAGAATAAGCTCCTGTTTCACCCATTTTATTGACAGCAATATAGGCCACTTGGAAATCCTTGAAATCCTTACCTGGCTTGTTCACAATGCGTCCAATGGCTTCTTCGCAGGCTTCTTGCGGACTCTTTCCTTGGCGCATCAATTCTACGATTAAAAAACTACCAACTGTCTTCAAAACCTCTTCACCCAATCCGGTGGCAGTTGCCCCACCTACTTCATTATCTACAAACAAACCCGAACCAATTATCGGAGAGTCTCCTACTCTACCGGCCATTTTATACGCCAATCCACTTGTGGTACAAGCACCAGAAATATTTCCTTCTTTATCGATGGCCAACATACCAATAGTATCGTGATTTTCAATATTGATAATGGGTTTGTACTCGGACTTAATCTTCCATTTTTCCCAAGCTTTTTTGGATGCTTCGGTGAGTAGGTTTTCGGCTTCAAATCCGTTTTCCAAAGCAAACTTCTTGGCTCCTTCTCCAGCCAGTAACACATGAGGTGTTTCTTCCATGACTTTCCTTGCGACCGAAATTACGTGCTTGATGTCTTTTACTGCTAAGACCGCACCATAATCTCCTTTTTCATTCATGATACAGGCATCCAAGGTCACATTCCCATCGCGGTCGGGCAATCCACCTTTTCCTACGGACTGCCCTTTTTCATTGGCCTCTTCAATACGACAACCTTGCTCTACCGCCTCAAGGGCTGTGCCACCCTTTTGCAATACCTCTGCTGCTGTCCCAACGGCCAAGGGAGTATCCCAAGTAGCGATGACAAGTGGTCGGACAGGCGTTCCTGAACTCGTAACCTTTTTATCTTTTTCTTGGTTATCACAGCTCGCTAATACTGTTGAAGCAGCAACAAGTCCTAGTCCGGTTGCCGATGCTTTTTTTATGAAGTTTCTTCTTTTCATGTTTCTCTTATTTTGAGAGCTCATTACTCTTGTTGGAATTTTTGAATACGGATTTCATCTACGAAAATCCAAGAACGACCTCCATGTGGATATCCCAAGTGCCACTTAGGTAGCTCTCCTAATTTTTTAGCTTTAAGCCGAATGTATCTTGCAAATAGTCGCTGATCTATACCAACCTCTTCAATTTCAACCTCATCCGTTTGAAAGGGTTTTGGAGCCTTCCAATCTTTAATTCTTCGGAATATCTTACCATCATTGGAATAGGCAATTTCCACTTCCGTAGGTAAGAATATCCAAGATCGTTGATCTCTTAAAAAATTGATATTTATGGAGGAAATCTGTTGTTTACTTCCCAAATCAACGGTAGCAACAACATTTGTATTCCAATACCCTTGCCAGGTTCCTGTTCGGAAATCTTCCGTACCAACAATTCCATCAATCAAGGCATTGTCTCCTCCTGCGTTGTATTGGTTGGCATATTTGGATTCTAATTTAATCTTGATATTGGGATCAATTTTGAAGAACTCAGTAGTGATGGTAGCACTTTTACCGTTTGAATTCTCAGCATACACTTGTAAAGTGGATTTTTTATTGATTTTTATCGGCGTTTCATAAACCACGAAATCAGCATCATTTAGAGCATAATAGATTTTTGAATTTGCATCTACAGACTTTAGTTCCACCATCGTACTTCCCTTGAAGGCGGTTTCTCCTGAAGCGATGAAGGGAACAGGAACAATCAAATGCTCTTCAATGGATGTGCTGGGTTCATATCCATCTTGACTCCCCCATTTAGCCGGATTATCCGTCATTTCGAAAACCAATGACCCTCCCGCCATGATCTCATTATAAGTGATGTAAGTTCGATTCAATGGTTTGCCATTCAAATAAGCGTACTCGATATACAAATTTGTATGGCTTCTATTATTGGCCTGCACATGAAATTGCTTTCCGTTTTCTAGGTTGATAGAAGCTTTGTCAAACAGCGGTGTTCCGATAATATACTGATTGGAAGCCGGTGTTACCGGATAAAATCCGAGTGAAGAAAACACATACCAAGCACTCATCTGTCCACAGTCTTCGTTTCCTGAAATTCCGTCTGGACTATTGGTATAGAGTTCCGTTAAGATTTGATGGACTTTCTCTTGGGTTTTGTGAGGTCGGTTCACAAAATTATACAAATAAGCCATATGATGACTGGGTTCATTCCCATGGGCATACTGTCCGATTAAGCCCGTAATATCTGCTTGATTGCGCCCTGAGGTTTCGTTTTTGGCCGTGAATAATTTGTCTAATTGACCTTCTAATGCCTGCTTTCCTCCTAATAGATTCATAAATCCAGTGACATCTTGAGGTACGTAAAAACTATACTGCCAAGAATTTGCCTCTGTATAATTAAAATTCACTTCATAAGGATCAAAGGGAGCAAACCAGGTATTTCTGAAACGTCCGCGCATAAATTGCGATTGGGGATCATAAATATTCTTATAGAACTGGGCCCTTTTGGAATATTCCGCATAATCATCCTCTTTACCCATTTCCTTGGCCATTTGTGCAATGGTCCAGTCGTCATAAGCATATTCCAATGTTTTGCTCACCGATTCTGATTCCTTCTCCACTGGGATGAATCCGAATTTCTTGTAATCTTTCAGTCCGAGATGATCACGAGTCGCCGAATGCTTCATCGCTTTCAATGCCTTTTCAATATCATAATCTCGAATGCCTTTCAAATAGGCATCTGCAATAACAGGAATGGCATGGTAGCCAATCATACAACCCGTATAACAGCCAGCTAAATCCCAAATAGGAATGATGCCACCTTCGTCATATTTGGCTAAAAATGTCTTGATAAAATCATTGGTCCGTTCTTCCTCTAAAATGGTATACAAAGGATGTGCAGCGCGATAGGTATCCCACAGCGAAAAAACAGTGTAGTAATCAAAATCCTTGGTTTGATGAATGTTTAAATCCATCCCACGATAACGACCATCCACATCTTGATACAAATTGGGAGCAATCATCGTATGGTACAATGAAGTATAGAAATTAACTTTATTTGCTTCATCACCGTCTTCAACAATCACCTTTTCCAGTTGTGTCTCCCAAGTCGTTTGAACCTCCTTTTTAACTTCCTCAAAGGATTTACTTCCAATCTCGGCTTCCAAATTTTTCTTGGCCCCTTCCATATCTACGGAAGAAATCCCGATTTTAACAAGCAATGGCTCGTTGTTGGGATTGATGAACTCAAAGGCCTTTTTGGTAGGCCCCTTTTTGTTCCTTGCCTTGTTTTTAAAAGGATGTGAAAATTGGATGTAAAAGAACAAGCGCTGTTCGGTAGCCCATGCCTTTGAACTTCTTTCCCCTCGAATCTCGGTATCTGAAACAATTTCCAACTGATGTTTTAAAAGCTGATCTCTATGTTCAAGGTCTAGAATAACAAATTGATTTTCTGCTGAAGGAAACTGATATTGATGAATTCCCGATCGCTCAGAAACCGTCAATTTTACCTCAATATTGGTGTCCTCTAAATAAACCTTGTAATAACCAGGTTGCGCTTCTTCCTTATCGTGTGAGAATTTGGACTTGTATCCTTTTTTACCATTAGCACCATTGTTCAATATGGGAGCATTTGTTGGCATTAATAGAATATCTCCATAATCTGAGACTCCGGTTCCACTTAAATGCGTATGTGAAAATCCGTAAATCTCATGGTCTGAATAATGGTATCCCGAACATCCATCCCAACCGTCCAAGCGTGTATCTGGACTCAATTGCATCATTCCGAAGGGAGCCGTTGCTCCTGGATAGGTATGTCCATGTCCGCCTGTTCCGATAAAAGGATTCACCAATGAAATCAATGGTTGGTCTTTCTTAGCGGGAATAACATCAGGAACGGAATTGCATGAAATGAAAAGGGAAATGGCAATAAATGATAGCGAAAACTTCAATTTCATTAAAATAGATGTTACATTTATGAACACAAGATACTAAAATGAGGATTCAACTTTCTTTTAAATTTCTTTTTATTCTCTTCTTCCTTGGATGTACTTCCAAAATTCCAGAACCAGTCGCACCCAATATCATTCCGAAACCCATTTCACAAACAATCAGAACAGGTAGTTTCCTATTGAATCAGGAAACTGAACTTCACTTCGATGATGGATTCGAGGACATCGCCAACTATGCGTTAGATTATATCGAAGAGACTTATGAGATCCAATTGAATTCAAAAAAAGGATCCAATAGCATCCGTATTCTGAAGGACGACAGCAATGCTAATGAAGAAGGATACCGGCTTGAGGTAGCAGAAAATAAAATTGAAATTCACGCGAACAATTCAAGAGGAGCTTTTTACGCCATTCAAACCTTGTGGCAATTATTGCCAGTAGAAACCAGCCAAAAGAACATACATATTCAATGCATCTATATTGAAGATGCACCTCGTTTTTCCTATCGTGGAATGCATTTGGATGTGGCTCGACATTTCTTTTCTGTCGATTTCATCAAACGGTATTTAGATCTGATGGCCATGCTAAAAATGAATACATTTCATTGGCATTTGACAGAGGATCAAGGCTGGCGAATTGAAATAAAAAAATATCCCAAGCTACAAGAAATAGCAGCTTTTAGGAATGAAACCTTAATAGGTCATTATTCAGATCAACCGCATCAATTTGATGGTAAAAAATACGGCGGATATTACACCCAAAAGGAGATCAAAGAAATTGTTGCCTATGCTTCCGAAAGGCAAATCACGGTAATTCCGGAAATTGAAATGCCGGGACATTCCCGAGCTGCCATTGCTGCGTATCCTGAACTAGGATGCACTGGAGAACAGATTTCCGTTGCCACGAAGTGGGGTGTTTTTGAAGATGTGTATTGTCCGAGTGAAACCACCTTTCAGTTTCTTGAGGATGTAATTGATGAAGTGGTGGAACTGTTTCCAGGAAAATACATTCACATTGGTGGTGATGAAGCTCCAAAGACCCAATGGAAAAATAGTGCGCTGTGCCAGCAAATTATTCGAGAGAAAGGCCTTAAAGATGAGCACGAATTGCAGAGTTACTTCATTACTCGAATGGAGAAATACATCAATTCAAAAGGCAAGCAAATCATCGGTTGGGATGAAATCTTGGAAGGCGGATTGGCACCCAATGCCACCGTGATGTCCTGGAGAGGAACCAATGGAGCTGTTGAGGCTGCCAAAGAGGGACACAACGTGATCTTAACTCCCGGCTCTCATTGCTATTTTGATCATTATCAATCTGACAACGAGAACGAACCATTAGCCATTGGCGGGTTTCTTCCTTTGGAAAGAGTCTACAGTTTTGAGCCGATTCCGGAGGAATTAAATGCCAAGGAAGGCAAATTCGTTCTTGGAGCTCAAGGAAATGTTTGGACCGAGTATATTAAAACTCCGTCTCAAGTGGAATACATGGTTTTTCCGAGGGCTATCGCCTTGAGTGAGGTAGTATGGTCTGCCAAGGAGAATCGAGACTATGGCGATTTTGTTGGCCGACTTGAGTTCTTTAACCAGCGATTGGATGCGAAAAAGGTGAATTACGCCAACCACTTGTATGATGTTAAAGGCAAGTTAGAAATCCAAAAAGGAGAGCTCTCCTACTCCTTACAAACCACAACCAACAAACAGATCAAATACAGTATTAACGGAGGGAATTTAAACAGGTCCTACCAAGGACCAATTCCAATCAAGCAATCAAGTGAAATTAAGGCCGCTGTTTTTAATAAAGAAGGCACTCAGTTAGGAAATACCTTCACTCAAAAAATAAATCTCCACAAAGCGGTTGGAGCCAATATTCAATTAAACGTAGCACCGCATCCGAAATACAACGTAGGAGGCAAACAGGCCTTAATCAATGGGATTTCAGGGAGTAACAAACGTTATGGAGATACGGAGTGGCTTGGCTTCTCAGGTAACGATCTAGAGATTAGCATTCAATTCAAAGAACCAACTGAAATCACTTCCATTGCAACACGATTCCATAATGGCAACGGACAATGGATTTACGCACCCAAAGAAATTCAGGTGCAATTTGATAATGAAGAAGCTATTTTTACCCAAAAGACGAATTCAAGTGAATTGTTGGTTCCTGTGAAGCTTGACAACTTTGGAGTAAAAAAAGTCCAAAACATAAGTATTTCAATTCCGAATTACGGAAAAATACCAGAGGGTAAACAAGGCGCCGGTCATAGGGCCTGGACCTTTGTTGATGAACTTATAATAAATTAACATATGTCAGTTCGAGTGAAATTATGAAAACAATGTTGTATCGAGACCAAATTATATCTTGATACGCTTTTCATTCAATGAAAATCACTCAATGTGACAAAAGCATATTCAATGAAACTAGAAATCTGTGCAAACTCTTTTCAATCAGCTTTGTACGCCCAAGAAGGTGGAGCAGACCGAATCGAATTGTGCTCAGAATTCTCTGTTGGGGGTGTTACCCCTTCACTCGGACTTCTAAAAGAAGTAAAAGCACACATTACCATTCCGGTTCATGTATTGATCAGACCTAGAAGTGGAAATTTCGTCTATTCGGATGCTGAATTTAAACAGATGAAAACCGACATTGAAGACTGCAAAAAACTTGGGTTCGATGGAATAGTTTCCGGAGTGCTTCAAGAAGATGATCAAATTGATCAAGAAAAAACAAAAGAGCTTATAGATTTGGCAAGACCTTTAACCTTTACCTTTCACAGGGCCTTTGATTGTATTCCAGATCCTAAAGAAGGACTTACCACTTTGAAAGCATTGGGAGTTGACCGAATACTAACCTCGGGTCAAAAAACAAGGGCTATCGAGGGAATCGATCTTCTTGACCAATTGAACAAACAAGCTGGAAAGGACATCATTATTTTGGCTGGAGCAGGAATAAATTCAGAAAACATTGCAGCGTTCAAGGCCGCAGGAATTCAAGAAGTCCATGCTTCCTGTTCAATAGAAATAAAAGAAAAAAAACCATTTTTTGACAAGTCACCTCAAACGGTTTCTGACCTTCAAACGATCAAAGAATTGGTTCAAAAAATAAATGATGAATAGCATGTCCAAAATGAAAAAGTTATTATTCTTCATAACCGGATTGGTTTTTTTCCAATCTTGTCAAAAATTGGTGGAAATCCCAATAGAAACAACACTTCACCAACATTGGGGATTTAAGGGAAAGGATACTCTGAATTGGCAAAAAGCTACCGTGCCTGGAAATGTATTTACCGATCTTTTAGACAACAACATCATTCCAGACCCCTTTATCCTAGACAACGAAAAAAAAGTGCAATGGATCTCCGACAAAGATTGGGAGTACCGCACATCTTTCGAATTAACCGATGAAATACTTTCTCAAGATCATATCGAACTTAATTTTGAAGGTCTTGATACCTATGCCCGCATCTACTTGAATGATTCCTTGCTCGGAAGTACCCATAACGCCTTTCGAAACTGGCGATTTGAGGCAAAAAAGAAGCTCCAAAAGAACAATACGATTCGGATTGAATTTGAAAATTTCGAGACGGTTGAGCGTCAAAAAGAAGCACGAAATCCCTACAAACTTCCCGAAGGAAAACGCGTGTACACCAGAAAGGCTCAATTTCAATATGGTTGGGATTGGGGACCAGTTTTAAACACCATGGGGATTTGGAAACCCATCCACCTAACATCTTGGAAAGATGCCGTCCTTAGAGATGTTTTTATCAAACAAGATTCCATCAACGATGATTCGGCAAACCTAACAGCTGAATATACCATTGAAAGCGATCTAGCGACTTCTGCTGAATTAAGGGTTCAAGTAAATGGACAAACCATATCTACTGAAGTTGAATTACAAGAAGGAGTCCATACCTACGAGCTGCCCATCACTATTTACAATCCTAAGTTATGGTGGACCCACAATCTAGGTGAACCATACTTGTATCATTTCGATTTCCAATTTAGTATGGACGATATTATCAAAGGAAAGCAATCCATCAAAAAGGGAATTCGAACCATCGAATTGATTTCAGAAAAAGATAGTATTGGCGAGTCCTTCTATTTCAAACTAAATGGTGTTCCTGTGTATATGAAGGGTGCGAATTACATCCCGGCTCACAGTTTTCAGAGCCGTGTAAACTCAGAAAAGTATCAGAAGTTACTTTCTGATGTTGTCGATGCCAATATGAATATGTTGCGCGTATGGGGAGGCGGAATCTATGAAACTGATGAGTTCTATGAGCTTTGCGATGAAAAAGGAATTTTGATATGGCAAGATTTTATGTTTGCTTGTGCTATGTACCCAGGAGACCGAGATTTCCTAGAAAATGTAACAATTGAAGCGGAGCAACAAACCAAAAGACTTAGAAATCACACATCCTTAGGCTTGTGGTGTGGCAATAATGAAAACTCTGAAGGCTGGCATCGCTGGGGTTGGCAGGCCAATCGATCTGAAGAGGAAAAAACCGCTATTTGGAAGGACTATCTAACACTCTTTGATTCCATTTTACCTAATGTCGTTGAAAGGAATACTCAAACCGATTATTGGGAATCCTCGCCAAAATACGGTCGTGGCAACCCGAAATACAAAACAGAAGGAGATGCCCATGATTGGTGGATTTGGCACGACGCCTATCCTTTTGAACATTTAGAAGAAAATGTACCTCGTTTTATGAGTGAATTCGGATTTCAATCCTTTCCGAGTTTTGAAACAATCAGATACCTCAACCAGAAAAAAGAAATCGATCTTCAAACCGCTGCGATTGCCTCGCATCAAAAACATTCAAGAGGGTTTCAATTGATCAAAGAATACATGCAACGAGATTATATCGTTCCAGAAAAGGACGAAGATTATGCCTATGTAAGTCAATTATTGCAAGCTAAAGGAATGGTTATGGGGTTTGAAGCGCAACGATTGACAAAACCATACAATATGGGAACTCTTTACTGGCAATTGAATGATGTTTGGCCCGCCATATCCTGGTCTTCTATTGATTATTTTGGGAATTGGAAAGCGCTGCACTACAAGGCTAAAAAAGCTTTTTCCAATGTGCTTTTGGTTACCAAACCCTCCAAATATGACTATGATACCTACATTGTTAATGACTCCTTAGTACCCATCACAGATACCTTAAAACTGAGGATCATTGACTTCCATGGAAAAGTAATGAGATCTTCGGCAGAGTTGATAACGGTGCAAGCCAACACTTCGCAAAAGGTAGATGCTACACCTGATGTAAATATTTACAAAGCTGGTTTTGTTTATGTCCGAGAATTCAATGGCAAAACTTCATACTATTTCTTCGCCAAGCCCAAAGATCTAAAACTTCCAAAGGGTAAAATTGAATCCGAAGTAACCAAAACACCAAATGGTTTTGAGATTCTTCTTAGCAGCGAGGTGTTTCAAAAAGACGTATTTTTAAGTACCGAGACCCAAGGTCATTTTTCGGATAATTTCTTCCATTTAGAACCCAACAAACCTTTAAAAATCACTTTCAAAACCAAAGAAACAGAGCTGAAGAAATTGTCCATAAAAAGCTTAAACACCATTTATCTTTAGGATTTTAAAATCGAGTCATCTCGTATTCCTAGACACTAATCGACAAAATCGGAAATTAGTCGATTGAAACCTGCAATTGGTCGATATTTTGACCTAAAATCTTTATTTCCCTCCGACCTTTGTGATTCATTCAAATAGTAATCAAAAAACTGTACCGATGAAAACGAAAGTCCTTTCTGCGCTAGTCATTCTTTTATCAATTTGGTCCTGTAGCAACGATTTAGAGGAGATTAAAAGCAATCAACAAAATCCAACGAGCAATGAGATCACTGATTTGAAAATTCCTTCAAACTTTGATTTCCAAACCACCGATAAAATCAACGTCAACATTTCAGTCAAAAGCATTACCGATCAGGCCTTGGCAAAGACCAAGGTGAGTTTTTACACGGATCATCCAGATTTCGACGGAAAATATTTGGGCTCTGGATTCACCAATGCTTCTGGAAGGTTAATGACGGAATTGAAAGTTCCGAGTTATGTTGAAGAACTTTTCGTACAAGTGCATAGTACCGGATTTGCCAATCAAAAATCAGTGGCAGTTACTCCACAAATGAACCTGGAATTTGGAGGAAAACCTGATGCACGTAAAGCTTCAAAGGCTGCTAGAACAGCCGGTGACCCAATTCATATCTCAGGCAATTACTATTACATGGGTGATTTCAATACGGGTAGTTCAAAGGGTTTACCTTCTTATTTAGAACCCAATGGCGATGTGTTAAGTCAAAAGTTTCTAGATGACGTAAACGCTTCCCTTCCTGAACAGAAACCTGTACCAACCAATAACCCAGAATACCTAACCAATGGCAATGAACTTGATGTTGTTGTGAACCAAAAAAGTGATGTTTGGATTACATTTGTTACTGAAGGTGCAGGATATAAAAATGCATTGGGCTTTTATGTATTTGACACCAATGATCCGCCTGCAACGGTTAGTGAAATCGATTCAATCTTCGTTGTACTTCCCAATGCATCCTTGCAATATGCCGGAGGTGAACTACAGGCTGGGGATAAGGTAAGACTCGGAACTTTTGAAGCTGGAAAAACAATTTCATGGGTACTTTTCCAAAATGCATGGACAGGTTCTGGTGTGAATGTAAACAGACAGAAATACTACTCTAGAGTTGATTTCAACACGAGCGAAACCAATCCAGATAAAAGACAGCATACAGTACAGTTAATGGATATTGGACGTCAATTACTATTAAACGCTTTCGAAGATTTACCAAGATCTTGGGGTCAGAGTGATGACGACTTTAACGATTTGGTATGGTATGTCTCTGCGAATCCATGGGATGCGATTGAGATTGGAGGTATCCCTCAAGTGACCCCTAATATGGATAGTGATGGCGATGGCGTATCTGATGAAAGTGATGATTTCCCAAATGACCCAACAAGAGCGGTTCGAAATACCTATACAGGCTCTCTGGCATACGAAGATTTGTGGCCTTCTCAAGGAGATTATGACTTCAATGATTTGGTGATGGATTATGAAATTGACCATATATTGAACGGAGAGAATCTAGTAGTTGATATCGAAGCAGACTGGACCATCAAAGCTGTAGGCGCTGGATTCAAAAACGGATTTGCGTTTGAGTTTGACGGTTTGTCACCAAACAACATTGCAAGTGTTACAGGTCAGAGCCTTCAAGAGAATATCATTACTACCAATGCCAATGGTACCGAAGCTAATCAAGGAAATGCTACCATTGTTTTGTTCGACAATGTCTTCAATGAAATTCAAAGTGCTGGTGGAAAATTCATCAATACTGTTCAATCAAATCCGTATACCACTCCAGTTACGCTGAACAATGTAATCAGTTTTACCAATCCAGTTTCGCAAAGCAATATTGGCCTTCCTCCTTATGATGCCTTCATTTTTGTAAATGGTGATCGAGGTAAAGAAGTACACTTACCCGGACAAACCCCTACAGACCTTGTTGAAAATGAATGGTTCAGCACTTCAGCCGATGCCACTGATTTTTCAAGAAACTATTATTACAAGACCGCGAATGGATTACCTTGGGCGATCCACATTTCAGAGTCTTTTGATTATCCTGTGGAACTATCGGCCATCAATGAAGCATATGTAAACTTTGCCACTTGGGCGACCAGTGGAGGAAGTATGAATGAAGATTGGTACCTCGACCTATCCAACAATAGAAATAACAGCAAAATATTTAGTAAGTAGAAGTTAGTTAAAATGATGAATCCCGGATTTCGAAAGAGGTTCGGGATTCTTTTTTTAAAGCAAAAGAAAGCTGCTTATTGAACTACAAATTTCCAGTGTTGATTCTCTGAATTTTTTATGAAATAAACTCCCGAGGACAGAACAGGAATATCAATGTAAGTTCTATTTGAATTCGAATCAAAACGATGCCCTAGTGAAATCTTTCTTCCACGCAAATCAACAAGCCAATAGGAATTTTCAGACTCGGTATTTGTAATCGTAATTGGTCCTCCTTTTTCAATTGGATTGGGGTACAAAATGCTTTCCTTTTTTGGATTATTTATAGTTCCTGCAGAAAGGGATTTTCTACCTTCAAAGTAGGGCTTTCCAAAATTAAAAGCATCTATTCCTACCTTTTCCCCAATGAGTCTACCTGGAATGTCATCAGCAGGAGGATGAATCCCGCCCCAAATTCGAGACAAACTGCATTGATCGGAAGCATCCCGATACGTGGCCCATTGCAAAACAACGTCTACTGAAGGGCCTTCTTCAAACACTAAAAACTCATTCTTCTTGGCTACAAATTCTCCCATTCCACCTGGAAAATAAGCATCACCTGTCAACAAGGTTAAGAGTTCAGCTGCCGCTCTTGAATAGGTAGAATGACCCGATACATAGCCTGCGAAAGGAGGTGTTACAAAACTCGGCCGTTGGTAAGGCCACCAATTTTCTGCTAAAATCCATCCAACCCCCGCTTGATCAGTAGTAGGATCACCAATATTGCTATGTCCAATCCAAGTGAATAACTTAATCTTTCCAACATTCTCTGGGTTTCTGATGGCTAATGGATCATCAGATCCCACCAATTCTATATACCCAGCTTCCAAGGGTATTCCCTCTGGATGATAACTTGGCAAATTGGAATCGGAACTTTGACCACGGTCGGCCATATAACGAATGGCTGATATCGGTCGAACATAGTCGTACCAACCCTTTACGCTCCAGGCGGAAATGGCAGCATCATGCATGGCTCCACCCAACAAAAAATAAGCTTTTACATCCCATTCTAAAGGGTCCAAAACCTGACCTTGTCCTTCCAATTTCTTCTCAAAATCTTGATGATCATTCACGTAATTCAATATGGTAAACCAATGTCCAGGTGGTGTTTCAGAATCAGGTCCGTCTGCCCAGAACTCTGCCAACACTCTAGTATAATCACCTCTCGGTACCATCTGACTTGGATAGGGTTGATTGGTAGCCGGATTCAATGCATGACCTTCTCCAATATCCCCTCCTTCTAGAAACTTATAGAATGTGTCATAATCCGAGTAGGAAGTTGGAAAATCCGAAGAAGAAATATTACCGATTTTTTTGGGGGAAACATCCCAAAGAACGCCATCCGATGCGTCCAAATGACTGCTCCAAATACTCACTTGGGCGAATCCCTTTTTGTATGCCTCATCCAGAACCGAATTCGAATCGCCCAAATAAGGAGGCGCCATTGAATCATGATAAACATAGAAGTCATTCCCATCTCTTGAGAAAGTGGATTTATCCGCATCCTTTAAGGCGAAAGGAGTTACTTTTCCCCACTCCGGACTCAAAAAGTCGATGGTACTTCCTTGGATGACGTTACCGCTTTGATCAATAAACGTATCCAAGCTTAATGATTGCCATCGATTCGGATTCGAAAGATTTGGATTCCCAGGTAAAGCGGGCGCTAAAGGTTGATTTACCGGTTGGTAAAAGGCATTGTCATAATCCGATATTTCTCGTGAATTGTCTTGAGATCCGAATGCAATGAGTGTTTGGGCAATATAATTCCCGAGCGCAGCAGCATCCCCATTTTGATAATTAGTCAAGGTAACATTCGTATCATAACCTAGTTGTTGCATTAAAAGATCAAGCTTTTTCTCGATGTCTTCGCTGCTTGGGGAATTTTTAAAACGATGTTTGAGAAGACGATAAGCAGCATAACTTATAGCTTTCTTTCTTGAGGTTTCAATAGCTTCATTTGGGGTAAAGCTTTGAAGTTCACTGACAAAATTATGGACTTGATTACCCAATAGAAATGGAAGAGCTTCATCACTATAGGCTGCCCAAGCATCATACATGGCCACGCTTACATGAAATAAGTTTCTAGCATGGACAGTCGGCCTGGCAAAATCCCCACGAATGGCTTCTAAGAGTGCTTCATTCCAAATACGAGCCACCGATTTATCATCAGCCATATTGGTGGTATCCAATTTCACCTGAAGGATTATTTCTTCACTTTTACAGGTGTTGTCCGATACCACAAGACTCACTTCAGAGTTGGGCTCAAATTCCCATTGCACCGTGATCTCCTCCGTACCCTGCCCAGAAATGATGGTACCGCCTTTTACTTTCCAGGAAATGGTAGCTCCTTGATTTAATTGATAGCTGTAAGTCTGAGTACTGAAGTAACTGGCATTCGTTGGTCCCGAAATGGTTGTGCTTACTTGGGCATATTCACAAGAGCCATCAGATACGGTGGCTTGGGGATTGTAGTTACAGGAATTCGGATCTGTACATCCCTCAATTTTGACAGCCGGGTTGATGTTCAACACCTCATAGGACGAATTTTCTATGGCCTTACCGAAGGAGTTTAAGTCCAGGTTGTTATAAATATCAACATGACCAGAAGGCCATTCGATCTTCAATTCCTGAATACGTGTTGCATTGTTCAGTCCAAAATGAACTGGTTTTAAACTTTGCCCCAAAAATCCAACTCCAGCGTAATACCTAATAAAGGTATCTCGATCGGTTATTAGGGTGATTTTTGTTCCTATGGCATCTCTGTTGGATATCGTACCCTGAAGCGATAGTTGAAACCATTTTGACAAAGAAGCTCCGTTATTACCTATCGTTCCGTTTTCATAAAAAAAGGAATGGCCCTTTCCATTGGTAATAAACACATCCAAATCGCCATCGTGATCATAGTCAAAATCCAGCACCTCCACACTCACGGTTAAGGCTCCTAGGCCTTGATCATTGGTGTTCCTAAAGGAAGGATTCCCATTGGTATAGGAATTCTCAAAATAAAGATTGATAATTTCATCTTCGGGAGAATTTTCAAAACCATTGACAACGATTAAATCTTCATCACCATCCAAATCAAAATCCCCAAATTTGGTTCCCCAAGACCAACCTGTATTTTTAACTCGCATTTCGGCTGCCCTTTCCTCAAAAGTATTGTCGGCTTTTCCGGTTAATAAAACATTGTTGGCGATGGTTGAAATATAAAAATCGAAGTTTTCATCCTTGTTGTAATCGCCAATGGCAATACCCATGTCATTGAATTTGACATCCAAATTATAATCGGCGGCTGCCTCGGTAAAGGAAGTCCCGTTCGTATTTAAAAAGAGTTGATTGGATTCTCTAAAATCATTGGTGACATAGAGATCCATCCATCCGTCTTTATTAAAATCATAGGGAAAAGGGTTGTAACCAGGAAGGTCAACATCGGTTTCAATTCCTGTTGAGCTCGTAACATCAGTAAAGGTTCCATCTCCATTATTCTGATAAAGGGTGTTGGATTTGCATCCCTTCCAATCTACCACATAGAGATCTAAGTAACTGTCGTTGTTGTAGTCAAACCACACCGCACCAGTATTTTCACAACCATTGTTTTTAATTATTCCAGAAGAATCAGTTACCTCGGTAAAGGTTCCATCACCCTTATTTTGAAACAACTGAACTCTTGAAAGGTGGGTGAACAAAATATCGGGATCTCCGTCATTGTCATAGTCGCCCCAATAGGCACCAAACTTATACCCTTTGAGACCTAGAAAATTATCATAGCTAGGCCCTAAATCATCAAAAGGGAGTAAATCTTCCAATCCCGAACCTGTAGTAACATCCGAAAACGTTCCATTGCCATTGTTGCGAAACAATTTGCTTTGGGTAGATGGATTTCCAACCTCGTCTTTCCAAACCGATACCACAAAAACATCCAGGTCGTTATCGCCATCATAATCGGCCACTGCCACTCCATTGTTCTCCCTCAAGTCTTTAAATCCGACCAAGGATTCCACTCTCGTGAATAGCTGCTGAGCGGCAAGCTCGGATACCCCCAGAAGAAGGAAAATGCCTATGAAAACCAAAAATTTGGAGATCGAGCTAGTCATAAATGGACGAGATTAAAAGCGTGAATGATTTGATTCGTGAGCACAGCATTAAACTTTCGGATGCTAAAGATAACTAAGTTTCCCCTGAATTGAAATGCAGAAAATAAAGTGCTTTTAATTTGAATTCTTTCTAAAATTCAATTCAAAATACGATTCTAAAAATCCCCATCCATATCCCAAAAATTGCGTGAATGTTGTGAGTATAGCTAGCAGGCCCACTCGAATCCCATTGTAAAAGGCACTGCTTAAGAATATGAGAATGAAGTAAAGAAAATAGATGCCAAGGGGATGCAGTTCTCCAAAAAAGGCAGCAATAATACTGAGGTCAATCCCGATTAAAAAAAGACTCGGAAACCAAAAGGTTAATTTACCTGTTCCGGGGTATTTTTTGTTCAAAATTGGACGGGCTTTCCCAAAGGCAAAAGTTTGATGGAAGAATTGCTTGATGTTGGTTCTACGTTTGTGATACACAAAAGCTTCAGGTATTAATTGGGTTTTGAATCCATGCTCCCAAAGTCTAAAAGTAAAATCAATGTCTTCCCCAGTTTTCATCTTCGAAAACCCTTTTGTTGCTTCAAAAGCATCTTTAGACATGCCTAGATTAAAGCTCCGCAATTGAAACTTACCTACACCTCCCCTTTTCCCTCGGATTCCTCCTGTGGTTAGGAAGGAGGTCATTGAGAAATTGATGGCCTTTTGCATGGAGGTAAAGTTTGGATGTGCTGCATCTGGACCACCAAAGGCGTCGGTAAACTGATTCGATAAGCATTGGTGAACGTTGGTCAAATAATCCGGAGGCACAATCACATCTGAGTCGAGAATGATAAAATAATTTCCGGAAGCTCTTTCCATTCCGTAGTTACGACTCATTCCAGCACCCGTATTTTCTTTATCGTAGTATTTGAGGGTTAATTGCTGTTCATATTTTGCAATAATCTGGTCTGCTTTGACGGACGATCCATCTTCAACAACAATTACCTCAAAGGAATCTTGAAAAGATTGATTGACGAGGCTTTCTAGCAACTCATCAATCTCTTGAGGTCTGTTATAAACAGGTACGATTATGGAAAACTCTATGGCCAAGGGTTTAAGGAAGTTTAAAATAGGGGTTGTAAATAATTCCGATGATGTTATTCCAAGGATCAAATACAGAAGCCACCATCAAATCGCCACCAACATTATTCGGTTCTTCATGAACGGTCGCGCCCATTGAAATAAGATGATCAAAAGATTTCTGGATGTCCTCAACACCCCAATAACTCAATACATTATTACCTTTTGCACCCGATTTTTCTTCGGGTAACAAGCCCAATTCATAACCTTCAATATTGAATCCCACATAGAATGGTTCATCAAAATAAGGTTTGGTTTCAAAGGCCTTCGCATACCAATCTTTGGCTTCTTGGAGATTGGGAACCATATAAACTGTTGTACGTAATCCTAACATGGCATTGATTTAAGCGAAGGTAAATAAAAAACGCAAACCAGTTGGTTTGCGTTTTTTTGTATGGTCTTTTTTTATTTACTCTTCGTCAACGAATTTGTCCATAACGGCATCACTTACACCCATATTGGAGAATCCTCCATCGTGGAAAAGGTTTTGCAAGGTTACCTTCTTGGTTAAATCCGAAAATAATGAAATGGTGTAATCAGCACATTCGAGAGCCGTGGCATTTCCAAGCGGACTCATTTCATCAGCATACTTGATAAATCCATCAAATCCTTTCACGCCACTTCCAGCTGTGGTTGGCGTAGGTGATTGAGAAATGGTATTTACACGCACCTTATGATCTCTTCCAAAGAAGTAACCAAAACTTCTTGCAATACTCTCTAAGTAAGCCTTATTGTCTGCCATATCGTTGTAATCTGGGAATACCCGTTGTGCTGCCATATAGGTCAATGCAACAATCGAACCCCACTCATTCATGGCCTGTTTGTTGTACAAAACATTCATAGTTTTGTGGAAGGAAACGGCTGATACATCCCATCCTTTGGTTGTAAAATCATACTTTGGGTCTGTGTAATGTTTGCCTTTTCGAACATTCACCGACATTCCAATTGAATGCAAAACAAAATCCAATTTTCCTCCTAAAATCTCCATAGATTTTTCAACCAAGTTGGTCAAATCGTCCATACTCGTTGCATCAGCAGGAATGATCTCAGATCCAGTTTTTTCTGCCAAGGCATTCAGTTCTCCCATTCTCATGGCAATTGGAGCATTGGTTAATACAAATTGTGCTCCTTCTTCGTGCGCTCTCTCTGCTACTTTCCAAGCAATGGAATGCTCGTTCAGCGCACCAAATATGATTCCTTTTTTACCTTTTAATAAATTGTACATATTTCTAGTTGTTTGTCTTTAGTTATTGATGTGGCAAATATACTTTTAATTTAATAAGTCCTTCGCATGTGATAAGGCCGAATCAGACACCTTCTTACCGCTTAGCATTTCTGCTATCTCTACGATGCGTTCATCATCGGTAAGTCTTGTAATATTCGTTAAGGTTTGCTGCTGATGATCTTCCTTGAACACCTTGTAATGCTGTTTCCCTTTGGCTGCAATTTGTGGTAAATGAGTAATTGCCAACACTTGCATTTTTGTACTCATATCTTGCATGATGGCCGCAATCTTATTGGAAATTTCACCAGATACTCCAGTATCAATCTCATCAAAGATTATGGTTGGAAGATTTATTTTTTCAGATAATATGCGTTTCACCGAAAGCATGATTCTTGAAAGTTCACCACCAGAGGCTACTTTTTTCAATTCGCCATAATTGGCTCCCTTATTGGTTGAAACTTGAAAACTCAGGGCATCTCGCCCGTGGGATAAAAACTGATCGACCGGACTCAACTCCAATTTAAAACGGGCGCTTTCCATTCCCAAACCTCCTACCAATTTTTCAAGTTGATTTATCAGAACTGGAATTCCCTTCTTTCTTTGGTCAGATATTTTATCGGCAAGATTGACTAGTACTTTTTCTGACGATTCAATGGCTGCTCGCTTCTCGTTGATGATGGCATCGGCATTTTCAACGGTTGCTATTTTCGCTCCTAGTTCATCATACACCTGAAGCAATTCCTCGATGGAATTCACATAATGTTTCTTTTGTAACTGAAAAATCAATTGCAATCGATCGTTGGATCGTTCCAATTCAATAGGATCGAAATCAATGGATTCGTTTTCATTTTCGAGTTCAGCAAAAATATCGTCAAATTCTATTTTCAAGCTCGAAATACGGTTGAGCAATTCGGAGTAAGCATTGGAAAAGGATGATATCTTAGACATGCTATTTTCCAAGGTGTACAACAAATTCTGAATGCCAATCTCGTCATCCGAAGAAAGATGGATGGATTCTGATAGTTGCCTTTTGATATCCTCAACATTATTCAGTTTGTCCAGTTTTATCTCCAATTCTTCTTGCTCTCCCACTTCCAATTGAGCCTCTTCCAACTCATTGTATAAATGAAGATTGTAATCGTACTGTTGATGCACTTCACGCTGCTTTCGCTCAATCTCCTCAAGTTCCTTTTGAAGTTTTTTATAGTGCTTTAACTCCGTAGCGTACTTGTGTAATAGCTTCTCATTCTTCACAAAACTATCCAACACATAAAACTGATAAGAATTATCCGATAATTGTAGTGTTTGATTCTGAGAATGAATGTCGATAAGGTATTTTTTCAAGGTGTTGATTACGGGCAATGTAACCGGTGTATCATTGACAAATGCTCGAGATTTTCCTGAAGGTAAGATCTCTCTTCTTAAGATTGACTCTTCCTCAAAATCAAGATCGTTTTGGTGAAAAAAGTCTTTTAAGCCATAATTCTTTATTGAAAATCGTGCTTCAATAATGCATTTCTGTGAACTGTCTTTAAGCGAAGTAGAATCTGCCCTATTTCCTAGAACCAATCCCAAGGCACCCAGTATAATGGATTTACCAGCTCCCGTTTCTCCCGTGATGATGGACAAACCGTCGTGAAACTGAATATTCAGTTCCTCAATTAAAGCGTAATTTTTTATGTATAACTGGGTTAACAAGTCGTCTGTTTTGGGTGATTAAAAGTAACGAAATTCGCAGAAACTTTGCGCAATTATTGCTCGATATTCGCCCACTTTGAACTGTTGTTCGGAGATATTTTTTTCAGGATGGTCACCAATCGGCCTTGGAACCTAGTACGGTAACCACCTGAATAGATGTTGACGATCTCATTGGCCTTGGCATCAAAAAATATTCGCAAGAGATAATTTCCTACCGTCTTGTTAAACAATTGCTCTAAGGAAATTACGTTTTTCTCAACTGTGGTTTTACCACGTTCTTCGTTACTGGTATAGTAGTCCATCCCCAATCGGTGATAGTCATACATCACTTCACGATAAAGCTTTAAATTAGGCGATAACAAGTTATCAATCAGTAAAAAACGATTCTGTTTGCCCACCACATTTTGCCAAGATGAAATTCCACTTTGTTGTGCCTGAAGCATTACGTTTTCGGCTTCTTTTAATTCAGCCTCTCCACCAAACTTCTTGAAAGAATCAGCATCTACTCCTAAAATGATATAAGCATAAAAAACAATGGTCGAAACTAAATTGCTGTCAAAAGCATTTCGATTGTACAAAAGCGGTTCAAACTCATTGTAGGTAAAGTCAAAACTCTCATCTCTAATATTGAGCAATGGCGATTCATAGGAAGAACCATAAACGGGTCTCGACGATTGTACCTGCAAGGTCGCCGTAAAGCGATTGTCCTCTCGTGAGGTTACAATAATCGTAAAGGAACAATTAATTTTTTCAGAAGGCTGAACCACCTTATTGGTCCATTTGGTTTGATTTAGAAATTCAATCAATGAAGTTTCTAAAGTTTTAAAAATCTGAAGGTTAGACCCTTGCACCTGTTGGTAATTGACCGTAACAGTGCTATTTAATTCTTGTCCCACAGACAACTGCACCAAAGACAAGAAGAATACTAAGAATAGGTACTTAGGATTGAAGGCTTTTTTGAATGTAATTGAAAATATCTTGAGCAACTTCATCTTTTGACTTTAGATTATAGACTTCAGATTTGAAATTCTTATCAATAATAGTGATTTTATTTGTGTTCGTTGCAAAACCTGCTCCTTTATCATTTAATGAATTCAAAACAATGGCATCCAAGTTTTTTGAATTGATCTTCTTCTTTGCATTTTCAAGTTCATCGTTTGTCTCTAATGCAAATCCAACTAAGAATTGATTCTTCTTTATAGCTCCAGCACTGGCCAAGATATCCTGAGTAGGTTCCAACTCCAAGTGTAACGAAGCATCTTGCTTCTTTATTTTTTGATTGGCCAGATTTTTCGGTTTGTAATCGGCAACTGCCGCTGAAAAGATAGCAATGTCAACCTCTTCAAAATACTCATGAACAGCTTGGTACATATCGTCAGCCGACACCACATTTATCCGATTCACCAAAGCATGGTCAATTGATTGGTGGGTCGGTCCTGTTACCAAGGTAACTTGTGCCCCAAAATTGGCGGCTGCTTTGGCCAATGCAAAACCCATCTTCCCAGAAGAATGATTGCCAATAAAACGAACCGGATCAATGGCTTCGTGGGTAGGTCCTGCAGTAATCAATACCTTCTGATCTTTGAAGGGTAACTGATTCAGAATGTCTTTTTCAATAAAAGAAACAATGTCCTCTGGTTCGGCCATTCTCCCTTCTCCTACCAAACCACTGGCCAGTTCACCAGAGGTAGCGGGAATCAAAATATTACCGATGGATTGTAAGGTTTCCAAGCTTTCTTTTGTCGACGCGTGTTTGTACATGTCCAAATCCATCGCAGGAGCAAAATACACTGGACATTTTGCCGAGAGATAGGTAGCTACCAATAGATTGTCTGCCGACCCATTTTTCATTTTAGACATGGTGTTTGCGGTAGCAGGTGCGATCAACATCAAATCGGCCCACAAGCCCAACTCAACGTGATTGTTCCATACCGCGTTTTCATCCTCTTCATCATAAAAAGAGGAAAACACTTCGTTTTTAGAAAGGGTGCTTAAGGTAAGTGGAGTAATAAAATCTTTGGCAGAAGGTGTAAGAATCACACGAACTTCTGCCTTTAATTTTATAAAAAGTCTAACTAAATGAGCTGTTTTATAGGCCGCAATTCCTCCAGTAACACCTAAGAGAATCTTCTTGCCTTGTAAAACGGACATTATTCAGTTTCTGGAGTTCTGTGGTAGATTTTTTCGTTTAACCATTCTTCAACTGCAATTGCTGTTGGTTTTGGCAAACGCTCGTAAAATTTAGATACTTCAATTTGCTCTTTGTTTTCGAAAACCTCTTCTAAGCTATCGTTGTAAGTAGCAAACTCATCTAATTTCTCAATCAATTCTTTCTTTAAATCAAGATTGATTTGCTCTGCGCGTTTCGCAATAATAGAGATGGCCTCGTAGATGTTCTCTGTAGGCTGTTCTATTTGATCCTTGTTATAAGTTACGGTGCTCACTGCAGCTTTAGATTCTTTGTAATCCATAAGATTTATTTCTGAGTATTTGTTAATTCTTCTCTTTTGGCTAAGATTTCTTCAGCCTTTACTTTTTCGTCTTTCATTCGCTCTAACATTTCCTTTACCTCCTCTTTGTATTGAGTTTCAGGAAAGTTTCGCAACAATTTTTCATAAGCAGCCACAGCATTTTCTACCCTCTCTGGTTTTCTTCGAACCGTACTTTTGAGAACAAAATCATGTGCCGCTTTAAAGCGATAATACAAGGCCTCCTCTTTGAATTCAGATCCTAAAAAGTCTCCTAATAAATTGTCAAAAGCCTGGATGGCCGCTCTATAATTTCGCATATCGAAATCGGCCGTTCTATAATAGGTTTTGGCGATCTCGAAGTATTTTTTCTGTAGTCTGTATCGCAGATCCTTGAAATGCTTATTCGCTTCTTCCAATTTATCAGAATCAGGATAGGTATTGATAAAATTTTGAAAAGCTTCTAATGCCTTATTGGTATCGGTAGGATCGGTACTGAAGGTAGGTGAAGCCAATTTGTAGCTGTAGGCCGACAAAAATGCTGCTTCCTCTTTCTTCGAAGATTTTGGATAGTTTTTGGTAAAACGATCGAAATAGTATCCTGCCAAGCTGTAACTCTTGATATTGAAATTGGACTGGGCCACCATAAACTGGATTCGCTCCATCTGAGGTTTTCCACGGTAGGCTGGCGTAATTTTTTCAAACAATCGGAGTGCTTTTGCAAACTTTTTAGTTTCGTACAACTTCACAGCCATTTTATACTGATCACTAGCCGTTCCGTTGTTCAATACCTTCTGGTATTCATTACATGAAACCAATACCGTCAGTGCAATTAGAAAGGTTAACTTTTTAAATTTAAGCATTTTGCAAAATTAAAAATTATTTAGAGATAATAAAACGAAAAGTAAACAATTCAATTGTACGCTACAACTAAGAAAAGGTTAAAAAATGGAAGACTTGCTGGTACCATGACTTTACAGCTTTCAACCTCAAAAAATAAATGGGTTGCTAAGCTTAATTTGAAGCGACAAATTCAGCAATTCTGGTTTGTAAAGCCTCCGTTGCTTTTACCAATGGCAAGCGAACTTCATCTCTACAAATACCCTTGGCCTTCAATACTGCTTTGATTCCGGCCGGATTATTCTCAGCAAAAATCAAATCAACGGCATCCATCAACTGGTAATGGTATTTGTAGGCTTCTTGATTTTCTCCTGCCAATCCTAAGCGAATCATTTCGGAGAATTCTTTTGGATAGGCCTGACCGATTACTGAAATCACCCCAGAACCGCCAGCCAAGGCTACTCCTAAAGCCAAATCGTCATCCCCTGATATAATGAGAAAGTCTTCTGGTTTGTTTTTGATGAGTTCGTAGTACTGTTGCTGAATATTCCCTGCCTCTTTTACAGCCACAATATTATCGAAGTCTCGGGCCAATCTCAATGTAATAGAAGCCTCCATATTTTTGGCAGTTCTACCTGGAACATTGTACAAGATAATGGGTTTATCTGTCGCTTCAGCAACGGCTTTGTAATGCTGATAAAATCCTTCTTGGGTTGGCTTGCTGTAATAAGGAGCTACCGATAAAATTCCGTCAATCTCAGAAAGATCTCTGGTTTTGAGTTCGTTTACAACGGTCATGGTATTGTTTCCACCAACACCCAACACCAAAGGCACTCTTTTATTATTGACAGCGACGATGGTTTTGATGATTTGATCTTTTTCTTCCGGAGTTATAGTAGCGCTTTCCCCAGTGGTCCCATTGATCACCAAATAATTGGTCCCATTCTCAATATTGAAGTTCACCAAGTCTTTCAAAGCATCGAAATCAACACTCAAATCATCTTTAAACGGAGTAACCAAAGCAACTCCCATACCAACAAACTGCTGCATAATACTAGATTTTAGAAAAGCAAAATTACAATAATTCTTGTTGAGAAATAAGCCAAAACGAGCTTGTTAAAAAGAATAAACTAAATCGTGAAGAAAGTTTAATTTTTCATTTTATTCAGAATCAAAAGGTAGCGCTTGAGCTCTTTTAAAAACTCTTCTATGTTACTGGGATTTGATTTGATCTCAATATCATAAAGCATCTGATTCACCTTGGCAATTCCGACCTTGAAGGAAGCCTTTGATTGCAGCACAGCATTTTCTAAATAAATATTGTTCTTATCAAAATAACCAATGAGCAAATCGAAAGGTTGATCTATAAAACTTTGAAAGTTGTTCTGAATGATTTTTCCTTTCCAGTTGTAATCCTTTTCTGAAAAGTGTTTGAAGGAAATGGTATTTGATTTTTTATAAGGTCGATAGCAATAGATTTTTGCATTGCGCAATTTCAAGAACTTCTCAACTTCTTCTTTTAATTCAATAGTGTTGAAAAACAACTCGGTGGTTAAGATTCCGACGGTGGCGATTTCCTTGTGCGAAACAACTCTGTTTTGATCAGCTTCTATGAGCTGTCTGCGAAATTGCTTCCGAAAGTAATTCTTTCTGTAATTAAAAATTGAAATCACGATATTCTTAAAAAAAGGCCTATAAAAATACTACTATTTTATAATTAGTTCTAAAAAAATAAATTGATTTAACTGTTTTCCAAAATTTTGAAAATTGTCATCCGCAATCAAAACGAGTGATTTATTCCCATTTTTAAGCACTGGACCAAAACTAATTCCCTCAATATTGTCTATAATTCCCTCTGTTAACTGCGCCTTCACATCCTTGAAATTGAGTAACAATTTCTTTTCCATGAAATCCAATGATTTCCCTTCCAAAGCCTTGATATGTTTGGTATCTGAAGTACTGTTCGAAATGTTAGCTTCAAAGATTTTGACCACATTTCCATGACTACCATAACCGCTTACATAAGCTCTTTCAACCACCAAAAATCGATTGGCTTTGTATTCTAGGATGGCCGTAATTCCGTTCACCTTTGTTTTACCTTTGGGTGCCAAATCTATTTTTCCGAGTGGATAGGCAAATTGTTTGGTCACTTTATTTGATGCATAATCAAAATAGCTAAATCGGATGGGCGAATTGGTATCCGAAAAAGAGGCGAGCTCCCCATCTTGTTTTAACGGAGCTTCAGTAGTAAACCAGAATCCATTTCCATCGAAGCTTCTTGAGGAAGCCTCGAAAGACTTGTTGTGATGGTGATTTTCTAAATTCGACAGGTATTTAGGAATTTCATACGTAATAGGATCTTTTCCATCTAGGTTCAAAGAAAAAATCAAAGGTTTTACTTTATAGTTGATACTTCCCTCACTGGTAATATGCATGCGACCACTTTCTTGATCCACAAAAATGGACTCAACATCCAAATAGGTCTTATTGAAAAAAGTTGAAGCAGAATCTTTCAGTTCGATGGTTTTAAAAAAATCCAACGAATCCACTTTTTGATCTTGTAATTTCATGGTAGCAAGAACCACTCTCGGTTTTCTGCCGTCATCAACTACGAAATACAAGGTGTCATTCACATAATCTACACCAGACAAACCTCCTATTTTAAATCCGCTATGCATCAATGAATCTTGGATGATGTATTCATCTAAAAACTTCAAGGAAACGGATTTTTTATTCGAGCATGATTGTAATACGAGACATCCCAAAAGGGTCAGAATGATGTTTTTCATAATTTCAAAAAAAAGAAGATTTTGGTTTCAAACCTCATTTCAAGGCCTTGACAAAGTTGGTTATTTTTTTTGATAAATACCGGTAATCTTAATTTGCTTGAGAAAAATCGCCTTACTGAATTTTCTCTGGAGATTTGGCGATGAAGGCTTTGGTGAGTAGAAACTGAGCCATGATATAGGTAATCATGATGACCAAAGAATAGTATTCCCGAGGCTCATAAAACTTGTTCAAAGCGATCAGGCTATCCGACAAAATAAATAAGCAGGCACCCAGCAATAGCCAGAGATGTTCGGTGGATTTCCGATTTCTGTAAACTGCGAGGGTTAGCGCCCCGAAGGTAGAAATCACTAGTCCGTAAATACTAACGGGAATTAAAAGCTTGTCCAATCCTTTATACAATAGGCCAATCAAACCAAAAAACACGAAGACAAAAGGAATGGAAGACAAGATAATTTCGATGGGGTTCATCTTTGATAGCATGGCTGAAGTAAGCTTGATGTAACACAAATGTGCCACCAAAAAAGATCCCAATCCAAAGACGAAGTAATTGTTTTTATCTAATAAAAAAACATCTCCTCCAAATGAAAACAACAAAGCACCAACCACCCAGGGATTGATTTTCTCAACCGACACTACATAGAAAAAACCGAGCGTGATCATCAGCGCAGGCTTGGTATAGATCGCTAAATTTTGATTGAGCAAAAGACCTGCTATATGCAGCGCACTGACCAGTAAAAAGGCAGTTAGCGCTACATATGAACTTGTCTTCGTTTTCATTTCAATTTATAATTTTCTTCGGTTGTCTTCTGATTGTGTGTCAATCAATTTATTATACGGGTCAATTCCCACCTCTGAAGGTTTCTTATCAACAATGATGGATACCTTATTATTGATTTGTGTAATCTTGTGCTTCTTAAAGTACAATTCTTTCTCTTTCTTTTCTCCATCGACCTCCTCTTCGTAGAACACACCAACATCAATATAATCATTCAAAGGAACTGATAGAATTGGTTTTCTCATTTTTTCGGTTTTGTAAGATAGGGTATCTCCTACCTTTTCTCCGTAATAACGCTTCCCTTTCTCATCATTTCGATACTTGGAAACTTCGAACTCGATATCCACTTGAAATTGACCATTGTCCAATTCTGTCACCTTCGTGTCTGTTACTCTGTTTCGATACAAAGTAATGGTTTCATACATGTCTTTGATCACATACTGAAGCGAATCTGGCGTCACCTCGCGAATGTAATCTACCATTTCAATGGAAGTGGTGTAAGGTGGTTCTTGGAATTTTACCTTTTCAACATAACGCTGTAAGGCTCCGTTTAACTTCTCTTCACCGATGTAATCACTCATGGCATAGAATACCAAAGATCCTTTCTGATAACGTATATATCCTTGACCATCATTGTACATCAATGGCTTCTCACGTTTGGTCTCAAAGGTTCTTTGTTGCAAGTATTGGTCTAAAGAACGCTTCAAAAACTTACGCATTTTGTCTTTTCCGTGCTCATGCTCCAACACTTTCAATGATACATATTCCGACAAACTTTCTGACAACATGGTAGCTCCCAGAACATCGGCACCGATTACTTGATGTGCCCACCACTGGTGTGCTACTTCATGCACCGTAACGGCGAAGGGGTAATCTACTCCCCCTTCATCGGTTTCATCTACATCTGCAATAAATCCGATGCCTTCTGAAAACGGAATGGTGTTTGGGAACGATTGTGCAAAGGTTCCACCGGTTCTTGGAAACTCTATGATTCGCGCTTGACGATGTTGGTACGGACTAAAATTCTTCGAACCATATTCCAAGGAAGCTTTCATTCCCTTCATCATTCGTTCTAAATTGAACTCGTGTCCTTTGTGGTAATAGATTTCTAAATTGACATCATTCCACTTGTCGCGCATCACTTCATAGCGTGCCGAATTAAAGGCGTAAAAATTTAAAATCTTGCTATCCATCTTGTAATGGAAATACCTTCGATCACCTTCTGTCCACTCTTTTTGCAAATAACCAGGAGCGATTGCGATTTGATCTGAGGAAGTGGAAACGGTGGCCTCAAAGTCGATCCAATCGGAATCCTTAGAGATATAGGTATCACCCAAAGCAGTTGAATCGGATGGATGTGGTCGTAATTCGTTCTTTGGCAAATCGTACTTTTTACGAGTTTGATCATCGGTTAATTCGCCTGCCGATGAATACCCTAAAGAAGGAAACATGGAGAAATTATTGATAAAGGTTCCATTTTCTCTTACGGGCGACTTCCTACTGAAAAGCGTATTCTTGTTACTCTTTACCGTAACGTCCAACTCGAGCGTATCACCCGGCATGATTTTATTCTCGAACACATAGATGTCAAAATTGTGTACCGTATCCTCTAAAACCAGCTTGTTCGGCTTGTTGAAGGTAAAGGTACTTTTCAAAGAATTGTGGTTTAAGAATACACTATCAATTTCTTGATCTGTCTTGTTCACCATGGTCATCTTGGCCGATGCGTCATAAATCAATTCCTTAGGATAAATATTCATGTTGGCATTCACGGCCACGATACGTGGTTGCTTGTACCCTTCGTACTTTTTGTATTTCTTCTCCCACTCTACTCTTCGTAATTCGGCCTCCTTGGCGGAAGTACGATTTGATTTGATTTTGGTCTCATTGTAAATGGTTGCTCCCAATGCCACAAATGCAATAAAGAATACAATGAAGGAAGTTAAATATGGGCCTCTGAATCTTGATTTGGCAATCTGAATTCTTTCTTTGAAGGAAAAAGGAATTCCGCGCACCCAAAATAAGGCGGAGACAATCATTAACAAGATGCCACACAAGAACCAGTAAAACTTGTAGGACAAATAAGGTGTTAATGAAAAACCATAACCATTCATGTCAGAATAACTAAATCCGGGACCTTCGTTGTATTTGAAGATCGACTGCTCGATACCGATGAAATTCAGGAATGGCATTCCGATGGAAATTACCAACAACACAAAAAGCCCTAAATACGGATTCTTAAACAAGGTTTGGATAAACAGCGCTAAGAATGCCCACATGAGGTAATTGATAAAATCTAAAAAGTACAATTGCGTCAAGTACTGTCCGATTTCAAAGTTGTAGAAGCCTTTGTACATCTGGAAAGAAACTCCTGCTACAACAATCACTAATAACAATACCAATTGCATTTTTAACAGAGCTGTTAATTTGGAGAACAACAACACCCAATTTGGTACTGGAGTTACATCAATCAAATGATTTGATCGTGTAATATTCGCTCGATGCACCAACATCCCAGCGTACAAAAACGTACATACATTGATGGATAACTTGAAGATGCTTCCTCCTTGCAACATTTGCCAAGTCATCGGTAAGGTTTCTGTTCCGAACAAACTTCCAAGGGTAATCAATCCGATAATGACAAAAATGATCCCTACCAATACGATGGAAATAAATGGCCAACTTTTCATGATGTATTTGAAGTCGAGCACCGATAACTTCCAAAAGGTTTGGAGATGGTGTTTCAAGTCGGATTTGTAAGTTACTTCAGGTAAGTTGATTCTTGTAATGCCTCCAAAGTTTCTCTTGGTAGCTCTTTCTGGTTTCGATTTTTTGAAAGAGAAAGTCAATGCATTTTGACTGAATTGGAAGTATTTATAGACCATTCCGAAAATCAAAATAGCCACACCTGTCCAAATCAAACGATTGTAGATGATGTACTCGCCAATCGGAATCTGCAATTCATTCTGTTCTGCTGGGGTCCAATATTTGGTGTAGTAGGTTGCCGAAGAGGCTCCGAATGGATCCAACAAAGCCGCAATACTACGGTATTCAGGCTCTGAAAGCAATCCTTCCAACAATCCTTGACCAAAAATTAAAATGATCACCGCAATAAATCCAGCTGAGATGTTTCTGGTAAAAGTAACGATGGCAAAAACAATAGCTCCTGCAAAGAGTACATTCGGAATAATGAATATCGCGTAGGTTCGTAAATAAGACTCTAAGATGAGTGGGCCCACGATTTCTGAATTCGTTCCTGGGAATCGGAAACCGATGATCATGGCAATACTGATGGCAAAGACAATCATCGTCACTACTACCAGTCCGCTAAAAAACTTTGCAAATAAATACTCGGCCTTGGTAAAAGGATAGGAGTATAAAATGGTATGCATTTCACTTTTGTAATCGCGATATACCGAAACCCCAATGATGGATGGGAACAGGAAGAATATGAAAATGGTCAGTCCGTTGAACAATCCGGTAACTCCAAAAGGAGAATTCACAATTCTTGAAGATCCGGTAGTAACGGTTAAAAAGTCAAAAATACCTGCCGATGAAGCCGATAAAAACAAGGCTAATAAAAAGAAAATAGCGAGGTATATGTAAAAAGCAGGTCGGTTAAACCAATACTTTAACTCGTGTTTAAAGATCGTAGTAAACATAGTTTGGTAAAGGGTTTAATTATTCTGCTACTGCAGGTTCGTCTGATTTCAATGCAATAAAGTAAACGTCATCCAATTGCGGAGTCGCAGGCACAAATTCGCGAGAAGGTTTCTCTTCAGAATACACACGGATGTTTAAAGTATTGTCTTGATTGTAACTTGAGGATAAAATGTTATACATCGCCTCTTGACCATCCAACTCATCTCTTTCAATTACTTTGGTCCAGATCTTCCCTTCAATCTCTTTGGTAGCTTCTTGCGGAGTGCTATGCTTTAAAATTCGGCCTCCATTTAAAATGGCCAATTCGTTACACAATTCCTTTACATCCTCCACAATATGGGTTGAAAAAATCACCGTACAATTGGTTCCTACTTCGCGCAATACATTCAGGAAACGATTTCTTTCCGCAGGATCCAATCCAGCAGTTGGCTCATCCACAATGATTAACTTCGGATTGTTCAACAGCAACTGCGCAATACCAAAACGTTGCTTCATACCTCCTGAATAACCCGCAACGTATTTCTTTCTTACCTCATAAAGGTTGGTAATTTCCAACACTTCTTTTACGAGTTTTTGACGGTCTTCTTTGGAGGATACTCCCTTTAAGGTAGCGAAGTAATCCAATAAAGCTTCTGCCGACATTTTTGGATACACACCAAAAGATTGTGGTAGGTATCCTAACAATTTTCTAAGGGCCATTTTGTCCTCAAGAACATCAATATCCCCAAATGATATACTTCCAGAATCAGGCTCTTGCAGGGTAGCGATGGTGCGCATCAAGGAAGATTTCCCTGCACCATTTGGTCCCAACAGACCAAACATTCCAGTTCCAATTTCTATACTTAAATCATCAATGGCTTTGACCCCATTTTTGTAAGTCTTCGTTAAATTATTGATTACTAATTTCATTTACTTGGTTTTTATATCATCATTCGTGTAAATATAGGGAGAATTGTTACACTTATTTTTAGATTTTTTTGGATCACATTGTTGAAAAAACATCTTATTTTTACTCAAATTTCAAAAACGCAATGGATTCAATTTTAAACGACAAATCACTCGATTTTTTAGAAAAATACTTAAACAACGCAGCACCAACGGGTTACGAATGGGACGGACAGAAACTTTGGATGGATTATCTAAAGCCTTATGTGGATGAGTTCATTACCGATACTTATGGCTCTGCCGTGGGGGTTATCAATCCAGATGCGAAATACAAAGTGGTTATTGAAGGACATGCCGATGAAATTTCTTGGTATGTAAATTACATTTCCGACAACGGATTGATTTACGTGATTCGAAATGGTGGTTCTGATCACCAAATCGCACCAAGTAAGGTGGTCAATATTCACACAAAGAAAGGTATTGTAAAAGGTGTTTTTGGTTGGCCAGCGATTCATACCCGAAATAGAGCGAAAGAAGAACCACCAAAGCCCGAAAATATTTTTATCGATTGTGGTTGTGCTACCAAGGAGGAAGTAGAAGCGCTTGGCGTGCACGTTGGTTGTGTTATAACCTATCCGGATGAATTCCACATTTTGAATGACAACAAGTTTGTTTGTAGAGCTTTAGACAATCGAATGGGCGGATTCATGATTGCGGAAGTTGCACGATTATTACATGAAAACGGTAAAAAATTACCATTTGGATTGTACGTTACCAATTCTGTTCAAGAAGAAATTGGGTTGCGCGGTGCGGAAATGATCACGCAAACCATCAAGCCAAATGTTGCCATAGTAACGGATGTTACTCATGATACCACTACTCCAATGATCGACAAGAAAAAAGAAGGCCATTTGGAATTGGGCAAGGGTCCGGTTGTTGCCTATGCTCCAGCCGTACAACAAAAGTTACGCGACTTGATCATTGATACTGCCGAAGAAAAGGAAATTCCATTCCAACGATCAGCCTTGTCAAGAGCTACAGGAACAGATACTGATGCTTTTGCCTACAGCAATGGCGGTGTAGCCTCGGCGTTGATTTCTTTGCCTTTACGCTACATGCACACCACTGTAGAAATGGTGCACAGAGAAGATGTTGAGAATGTAATTCGAATGATTTATGAAACCCTTTTAAAAATTGAAAACGGAGCTTCTTTTTCATATTTTGATTAAGAATGAAACTGAAGTCTCAGAAAGCTATTTTTAAAATTCCAAAGGATGTGGTTTACCTCAATACCGCATCTTTTTCGCCGGCATTTAATGCAATAGAAGAAGCCGGGATTCAGGCGGTACTTGATAAAAATCGACCTGATTTAATTACTGTTGATAGTTTTTTTAAACCCATCAATGAATTGCGAAGCTTGTTCGCTGAACTCATTGAATCGGATGATATGGATCGTGTGGTAAACATCCCGTCTGTATCTTACGGATTGGCCAATGTGGCCAACAATGTTTGCTTAAAGTCAACGGATGAAATTCTGATTATTGATGAGCAATTTCCAAGTAATTATTACATCTGGAAAAAGCTCACGGATCAATACGGAGCAAGGCTCAAGATTATTGAACCTCCCAAAACCAAATCAAACAAAGGAAAGAAATGGAATAAAATCCTATTGGATTCCATCAATGAGAATACGGCTTTGGTTGCCATGGGACACGTACATTGGTCAAACGGAACACTGTTTGACTTGAAAGAGATTCGCAGAAAGACCCAAGAATTTAATTCCTTACTGATCATCGACGGAAGTCAATCTGTTGGAGCCTTACCATTTTCAGTGAAAGAATTAGCTCCAGATGCATTGATTGCAGCCGGATACAAATGGCTATTTGGTCCCTACGGAAGTGCTATTGCCTACTATGGGCCTTATTTCGACAATGGCAATCCAATTGAAGAGAATTGGATCAATCGAGTGAACAGTGAACGATTTTCAGAATTAACCACCTATCAATCAGAATACAAACCCAAGGCACAGCGGTATTCTGTTGGGGAAAGCAGCAGCTTGATTTACAATCAAATGCGGGTAGCGGCACTACAACAAGTCATCGAATGGCAACCTCAACGCATACAAGAATACTGTAGGGAAACCACCGCAACTTTCGTTAACCAAATGAGAGCATTGGGATGCCATATTGAGCAAGATGATTGCAGGTCACACCATATGTTCGGGGTGGGTTTCCCTGAGAATTTTGATATCGAGAAATTGAAAATCAAACTCGAAAAAGAAAAGGTAAACGTATCTTTTCGAGGAGCATTCATGCGTGTTTCCTGTCATGTTTTTAATACCAAAGAAGATTTTGAAGTATTGCTAGAATGTGTTAAATATGCAATGCAGTAATGGATGAATTAATCGACATTTTAACTCCCACTGGCGAACCAACTGGTAAAAGCGCTATGAAATCTGAAGCCCATAAAAATGGTTGGTTTCATGGAACCGTACATGTTTGGGTTTTTACTTCCAGTCGAAAAATTGTGTTGCAAAAAAGAGCCATGACAAAAAAAGTGCTACCCGGTCTTTGGGACATTTCAGCAGCAGGACACATTGGTGCTGGCGAGTCGGTAATAGATGCCGCGAAGCGTGAAGTTTTGGAGGAATTAGGGCTCGATTTGAAGGATCAAGAGCTCATGAAAATCGGTACGCGTGTCCATCAAATCTCGCATCCAAACGGAATTCAAGACAATGAAATTCATCATGTTTTTCTGGCTGAATTGAAAAAGGACTTTGAGACCTTACATGCTCAAAAAGCAGAAATTGATGCCATTCAGTTATTTGATTTGGAAGTATTGAGAACCACAAAAGATCTGGAAAACATATTACTTCCAAGGTTCCACGATTATTACAATTCCATTTACAATAGAATTGTGCAATACTTATCTCATTAACTTATTTCTTTGGATTCTGGTAAAAAGAATCTGCCAATTGCGCGCCGCTTACTAATGGATTTGTAAATACTACTGGTGACCTTCTAGGCTCGGTCGGATTGCCATTTTCATCAGTTTTAAACCAGGTGATCTCTTCAGGCAACAAGAGTCCATTTGTATTTGTCCATTTGTTATACCGAATCATGCTGTATTTTTCGCTGGGCTTTTGGGAGTTAAAAGTAACAGTATAGGCCAACCATTCCATTTGATAGGTTTCTTTATCGAAATACAAGATGTAATTGTCATCAGGAGAGGCGCCAACATTTGCCTCGTAAGAAACCTTAATCCCTAAATATTCTTTGTTCTGATAGGTAATCGGCGTTGCGCTTTCGAGTATAATTCCGTCATCAGCAAGCACAAAAGGCATGGCATAAAAGTAGAAGTACAAATTGTAGTAAAATACTTTGTTCCCCTTGAAGAAAACCGAATCCTGATCCAACCAAACTTCTTTACCATCAAACCCCAATGAATACTTCGGATGATTAATTACTCCCCTCCTCGTGTGTAAATCAGTGGTATGAACTTCTCGCCCTTTTTGAAAAGCCAAGGTTTTGGTATTCTTCCAAATTTCCAAACCGCCATGTTTTTCAACAACTTTCAGTAATTGATCTTCTGGAGTCACTTCTTTTTTCACGCAACTTTGAACTATCAATAAGATGGAAAAAGCAAGAAGGTAAAGGGGTTTTTGAATTGATTGATAATGCATTGAATAATCTATTTTTATTTTCTAACTTTATTGTAGCAATATAAGGAGGTTCCTTACATTTTTTATAAAAAATATCCTTTGAATACGATTCCATTACGAATAGCAGACCACATCAAAAACGTTCCACCTTTTTCCTATTTGGAAAAGGAAACCTTGTATCAGATTGCTTCAGAAGTGGTTGTTCAATATTTTGAGAAGGACGATTCTATTTTTACTGAAGGTGGGGAAATCAAAGACTGCTTTTACCTAGTCCATGAAGGTGCTGTCGGACTGTTTTCCAACGAAACCACCTTGGTAGAAGAATGTGATGAAGGGGATTTATTCGGATTGAGGGCATTGATTCGGAAGGATTATTACAAGCTCTCAGCCGTTGCTATTGAGGAGACCATTTTGTATACTATTCCAGCCCAAGCCTATGAAGATTATTTAAAAAATAATCGCCAGGCTTCTGATTTTATCATCAATAGTTTTGCCAACAAGCTCTCTGGGAAAGAGATGCACAAGAGACTTTCCAAGGCTTCTGAAGTACTGCTGGAAGACAGCATTCGTGCCAATTTTTCCAAAAACCCAATTACCTGCTCTGATGAAACCAGCATCGAAAATGCCGCACAAATCATGACCGTGAAACGAGTGGGATCATTAATTGTAGAGCACGACAAAAAGCCGTTGGGGATTGTTACGGACAAAGACTTACGGATTAAGGTTGCCACTGGTAAATTTTCGATCAAAGAGAAAGTGATTCATATCATGTCGTCCCCTGTAATTTGTGCTTCCCCTGATATATCCATAGCCGAAGCACAGATCTTAATGATGAAACATAAGATTACACATTTGTGCATTACAGCAGATGGCACGATGGATACTGAGGTAATCGGAGTTTTGTCGGAACACGACATCATTCTCATTCGAGAAAACAATCCTTCGGTATTGATCAAACAGATCAAGCGCTCCTACAGCGCGTCGGATTTAAAAGATGTAAAAGAGAAATCCAATCAACTGTTACAACAATACATCCAACAATCGGCATCCATTACTTTCGTATCAAAAATCATTTCTGAGATCAATAGCGCATTGACTTCAAGAGCCATCGAACTGGCTATTGAAGATCTTGGTTCGAAACCACCCGTTTCTTTCACATGGTTGAGTTTGGGTAGTCAAGGCAGAAAAGAACAAATGCTAACCACAGATCAAGACAATGCCATTCTTTATGAAGGCAAGGCCGACCCAGCTAGCAAAGCGTATTTCTTAAAGCTTGGTAAGATGGTTACGAACATCTTGCATGAAGTCGGTTTTGAATATTGTCCGGCTGAAATGATGGCCTCAAATGAAAAGTGGTGTTTGTCTATGGAAGAATGGAAAGGTCAATTCAAAAAATGGATTGAACAGCCAACGGAAGAAAACATCATGTTCTGCACCATCTTTTTTGATTTCACCTCCTTTTTCGGAAATGAAAGCCTCATAACCGAACTGAATGATTTCATCACCAATCTGATGAAGAAGAATAAAATCTTCCTCAAACTATTGGCGAAAAATGCACTTCAGAATCCGGCACCATTAGGCTTTTTTAGACAGTTTCTCGTAGAAGATTCAGGTGAACACAAAAATCAGTTTGATATCAAGTCACGCGCCATGATGCCTTTGGTAGATGCAGCACGTCTGCTTACCCTAGAAAGCGGACAAATTCAAAGGAACACCATCGAAAGATTTTCTTCTCTGATCGATGATGAAGACCACAACAAGGAAATCTACGAAAACTGTATTGAGGCGTACAAAACTCTACTGGAGTTTCGAACAGACCATGGATTGAACAATCAAAATTCGGGTAGGTTCATTGTTTTGGACGATTTAACCAAACTGGAGAAGCTTGCCTTAAAGGGATGTTTCAAGGCCGTAAAAGAAATTCAGAATTTAATCATGGTACGATTTCAACTAGCACAACTATTGTAATATGTTTTGGAATCGTAAAAAATATCCTGAATTCTGGAACGCTTATGCAAATTCCTTTCAACACAAATCACCTGCCTTTGAAGAGCTACGATTTGTAGTTTTTGATACCGAAACATCTGGATTAAATCCAAAAGAGGATGCCCTACTCTCCATTGGTGCTATCGGCGTTCGCAATAAAATGATTCGCATTCAAGACCATTTTGAAGCATACGTCAACCCAAAAAACTTTAAAAAAGAAACGGTTGAAATTCACGGTATCCGAAGATCTGGAGAAAACAAGATTAGCGAAGAAGAAGGCATCAAAAATTTCTTGGGCTACCTGAACAATGCAGTCTTGGTAGCTCATCACGCTGCCTTTGATGTGGCCATGATCAATGCAGCACTCAAGAGAATGGGACTTCCCAAACTAAAAAACCAGGTCATTGATACGGGGAACCTTTTTTTAAAATCGGATTTTAAAGAACCCTATAAAGAGCATTACTCTTTAGACCACCTAGCGAAGACCTTTAATATCGCCCTCCACGATCGCCACAATGCAGCTGGAGATGCTTACATTACGGCTCAGATTTTTGTAAAACTTCTGTTGCACTTGGAGAAAAAAAATACGCTCAGCTTGTCCTTTCTAAAAAGACCTGCCAAGCGTATTGGGTTGTTATAACTAATTTAATTACAATACATTATCCATAATATCCTGAACAACTTCCGGATTTAATAGTGTACTTGTATCTCCAAGGTTTGAAGTATCTCTACTTGCAATTTTTCGAAGAATTCTACGCATAATTTTACCTGATCTTGTTTTGGGCAATCCACTGGTAAACTGGATCTTATCCAATTTGGCAATTGGCCCAATTTGCTCAGTAATCATTTGATTGATTTCCTTTCTCAAATTGTCTTGATCCCTAGACTCTCCGGTATCCTTCAAGGTTACATAACCATACAAAGCGTTTCCTTTGATATCATGTGGGAATCCTACAATCGCAGATTCGGCAACTGCTGGATGCTCATTGATTGCATCTTCGATTGGTGCTGTACCAAGATTGTGTCCAGATACAATAATTACATCATCTACCCTACCGGTAATTCTGTAGTATCCTACCTCATCACGCAAGGCACCATCACCTGTAAAGTATTTATTTTCAAAGGCAGAGAAATAAGTTTCTTTGTAACGTTGATGATTTCCCCAAATCGTTCTAGCCATCGACGGCCATGGGAATTTGATACACAGCCTTCCGTCTACTTGATTTCCTTTGATTTCCTTTCCATTCTCATCCATCAAGGCAGGTTGAATTCCTAAAAACGGCAAGGTTGCATACGTAGGTTTGGTTGGCGTTGAAAATGGAATCGGCGTAATCATGATTCCCCCAGTTTCAGTCTGCCACCAAGTGTCCACGATAGGTGCTTTTTTCTTTCCGACATTATCATCATACCAGTGCCAAGCCTCTTCGTTGATTGGCTCACCCACCGTACCCAAGACTTTGATGCTGGATAAGTCGTATTTTTCCAAATGCTCAACTCCTTCTTTTGCCAAAGCTCTAATGGCCGTCGGAGCGGTGTAAAACTGATTCACTTTGTGTTTTTCAACTACTTCCCAGAAACGTCCGAAATCAGGATAACTCGGCACCCCTTCAAACATTAAGGTAGTTGCACCGTTGGCCAATGGTCCGTATACGATGTAACTGTGTCCTGTAATCCATCCAATATCGGCGGTACACCAATACACGTCACCTTCTCGGTATTGGAAGACATTTTTAAAGGTGAAGGCCGTATAAACCATATATCCACCTGTTGTATGCACCATTCCTTTTGGTTTTCCAGTTGACCCCGAGGTATACAAAATAAACAACGGATCTTCTGAATCCATGATTTCAGGTTCGCAGTCTTTGGAAGCTTCATCCAACAATGGTTGCAACCAGAAGTCGCGCCCTTCCTTCATGGAAATATTGCTATTAATTCTTTTGGCTACTAGACAAGATTCGATGGTCGGGCAAGATTCTAAAGCATCGTCAACGATTCCCTTTAAATCAATGGTCTTGGCACCGCGATACGAACCGTCTGAAGTAATCACCATTTTACAATCGCTATCCTGAATTCTCGTTGCTAAAGCCTGAGCGGAGAATCCGGCGAACACCACAGAATGAATTGCTCCTATTCGAGCACAAGCCAATAAAGAAATAGCCAATTCTGGAATCATCGGTAGGTAAATACAAACCCGATCTCCTTTTTTTATCCCTTTGGATTTCAACACATTGGCAAACTGATTTACGCGCTCACTCAACTGATTGTAGGTGATATACTCAGTTGGTTCTTCTGGATTATTGGGTTCAAAAATGATGGCATTTTTATTCCCATTTGTATACAAATGTCTATCGATACAATTTTCGGTGATGTTCAATTGAGCACCTTCAAACCATTTTACTTCTGGTTTGGTAAAGTCCCAATTCAATACATTGTCCCATTTTTTACGCCATAGGAAGTGTTCTTCGGCGATTTCCTCCCAGAACAACTCTGGATTTCTAACTGATTTACGATACTCGTGAAAATATTCTGGAAAGTTTTTAATGTGATAATTACTCATGATACTAGTTGTTTAAATTGACCTACATTATTTTGTTTATATACTTCTTTTATCTCTTCGATAATGGCAACATCATCGATTGTTGAGGGTATTTTATATGTTATTTCGTCGGAAATATTTCGCAGTAGTTTGCGTAAAATTTTTCCGGATCTTGTTTTCGGCAAGCGTTTCACCACAAGCACTTCCTTAAAGGCAGCAACGGGGCCAATTTCATGTCGAACCATTTGAATGATTTCTTGCGAAATTGTCGTCGCATCCAAGGTATTGTTTTCCTTTAAAACGATTAAACCCAATGGCTTTTGTCCTTTCAATTCGCAGTGCACTCCAAATACGGCACACTCCGCAACGGATGTATGACTGGCTACTACCTCTTCCATCTCTGCAGTTGATAGTCGGTGTCCGGCAACATTGATGATGTCATCAACCCTGCCTGTAATAAATACATAGCCATCTTCGTCTTTATATCCTCCATCACCCGAGGCATAATAGCCGTCAAATTGCTTGAGATATCCATTTTTGAATCGTTCTGGATTTCCCCATAAATTCAACAAAGTCCCGGGAGGTAGTGGTAATTTCACAGCAACATACCCTTCTGAATTGGCCGATTTTTCATTACCATTATCATCAAGAATTCGAATGTCGTAACCACTTACTGGTAAGGTTGCCGAACCAGGTTTCACAGCCTGCAATTCAACGCCAACCATATTGGCTAGCATGGGCCATCCACTTTCGGTTTGCCACCAATGATCGATTACAGGAATACCTAGTTTCTCTTCCAACCAACGCAAGGTCGTTACATCACAACGCTCTCCCGCTAAAAACTGATATTTCAAACAAGACAGGTCGTACTTTTTCATGAATTTTCCCTCAGGATCCTCTTTCTTTATCGCTCTAATGGCGGTAGGAGCCGTAAACATTACTTTCACTTGATGCTCACTGATGACTCTCCAAAACGTGGAGGCATCTGGAGTTTTAATGGGCTTCCCTTCGAATAAAATCGTGGTGTTTCTGTTCACCAATGGACCGTATACTATGTAGCTGTGTCCAACAACCCAGCCTACGTCACTCGCGGCCCAGTATACATCACCTTCTTCTACACCATACACCTTTTTCATGGAGTACTTTAGAGCGGTGGCATAACCGCCGGTATCTCGGATAATCCCCTTGGGTTTGCCGGTAGTTCCTGAAGTATAAAGGATGTACAACGGATGGTTGGAGTCGACTGAAACTGGAGCAATGGGTTCCGAATTGTTCAGGAGATCCATAAAGTGAATATCACGCTCATGCAAAGGACATGGCGCTCCAAATTTTCTATTGTACAGAATTACCTTTTCAGGTTTGTGTTGGCTTAATTCAATGGCTTCGTCAACAAAGGGTTTATAGGGAACGATTCGCTTGATTTCTACACCCGATGAAGCCGTGATAATGGCCTTTGGTTTGCAATCATCAATTCGAATAGCCAATTCGTGTGGAGCAAATCCTCCAAACACAACTGAATGTGTTACTCCGATTCTGGCACAAGCTAGCATCGCTACAATAGCCTGAGGAATCATCGGCATGTAAATGATTACCGTATCTCCTTTGGTTAATCCCAAAGAAGCGAGTCCGCCAGCAAACTTAGATACATCATGATGTAATTCATTGAAGCTAATGTGGCGTTTTTGATTGGTCACCGGAGAATCATAAATAATAGCATTCTGATTTCCAAAGCCATCTTCAATATGCTTGTCGATGCATAAATAACTCATATTCAATTGTCCGTCTGCAAACCACTGCGGATAATTATATTCATCTTTCCCTAAGATTTGGGTAGGTTTGGTAAACCAATCGATTTGATTGGACTGGACTTCCCAAAAAGCTTCGGGATTTTGAATACTAGCTTGATATTCTTTTTGATACTTCATTTTTTAGAATTTTTAGTTGAAAACAATCCAAACCAATTGGGATTCAAAAACTTAAGTTTAATCAACGACCATAAAAAAGCCACGAAACAGAGTCCGAATACTATGGATAGCAAAGGACTTACCTCGTAATTGTTATGCTCAAAACGAAACCTCACATACAAGGTTAGCACCACATAAATGGTGATAAAAATGTCTGAGGATTTTGGACCTAAACTAAATTTCATACTGATTGATTTGTCTTGTTATTCAATTAATTGATTGATTTCATTCACCACCTTTCGAATTGAAAAAGGTTTGGTAAGGTATTTGTCCGCGCCCAATGACAAACCCTTCTCGACATCCGCTGCTTTGGATTTAGCCGTTAAGAAAACCACTTTTACATCCGTTAGCTGTGGATTATTTTTTATCTGCGTTATGGTTTGGTATCCATCTACCTTTGGCATCATGATGTCCAACAAAACCACATTGGGTATTTCACTTTCTAAAATGTTCAAAGCTTCTTGTCCATCTCTGGCAATAAACACCTCATAATTCTGCTTTTTAAATGCATATTCCAAACTCATCACGATGTTTGGTTCATCGTCTACTATTAATATTTTCTTACTCATTGAATGGAATTTTTATGATGACCTCTGCACCGTCTTTATAATTTTTATTGATGAAAATGTCTCCACCATGACTCAATACAATTTGTTTGGATATTGCCAAACCGAGTCCACTTCCCTGTGGTTTGATGACATTTTGATTTTTTGATTGAAAGAACTTATCAAATACAAAATCAACATCGGTTTCTTCAAATCCTTTTCCGTTATCTCGCACCGATATTTCAATGCTTTGATTCCCCAATTTGTAATCAATGGAGATTACACCGCTTTTCGGTTCACAAAACTTCAAAGAATTGTAAATCAGATTTGTAAAGACCTGAATCATTCGATCTTCATCATACTGGAATTTGATCGGATGGGTATTTTTTACGCGAAGTTCAATGTTCTTTTTGGCGGCGGCAGGTTGCAAACTACCAATTACTTTTTCTATGGTTTTATTGATCAAGTTTGCTTGAAAATCTAGTTTTTCCTTTCCTTTGGCCAATTTTTCAAAATCCAAGATATTATGGATCAATCGCGACAATCGCTCTGAATCTTGAAGCATACTAGTCAAAAAGCGACTCTTGTCGTCTTCCTCCATATCTGGATTGTACAGTAAAATTTCCGTCCCTGCTCGAATTCCGGTTAATGGCGTTTTCAACTCATGTGCAACCGTATCCAAGAATTCGTCCTTCTGTTTGTCTTTTTCCAGTAATTCTTCGTTTACCAATTTCAATTGCTTGGCAAGTTTTTTTAATTCCTTCGATTTATTCTTCATGGCCTTGCTTTCCGCAATGGCATCTTTGGATTCTTCCAATATTTTTAACACCTCTACCAACGTAATCTCCTCTTCCTTCACAACATTCTGAATTAAGATTCTAGCCGAAGAGGAACCGATACTACCGGTGAGTACTTGCTCTGAGAAATGAATCATTTTGGCATCGGCAAACTTGGGTTCTTCTTTGATATCATATTTGGTGTAGAAAGCTGCAAGCGCCTTTTTAGTTTTTTCTCTACCTAGAAATCGAACCAGAATGTCCTTGATATCTTCCACATAGGCCTCCCCTTTCCAAACATAAGCCTCTTCTTGAAGAGAGGTGTAATTCTTACTCTCCACAAACATTTCGGCATAGTTTCGTTCTCGATAGTTTCCTTTGGTATTCAAAGAGAAATAGATATAACAGATGGTATTTAGCGAAATACTCCAGAAAAATGCATGTTCTGCTGGAGAGAGAAAATCGATTCCGAATAAGGAATGCGGACTTAAAAACTGAACATTAAAAATTCCTTGTTGTGTGAAGCTGGCATCACCGGTCAGGGCCTCAATGGTAAAAGGCAAGATGAGGGTGTAAAAGGTAACTCCCAATCCAACAAGCATTCCAATAATGGCGCCTTTGGAAGATCCACGATTCCAGAACAAACCAACAAAGAATGAGGGTGCCAATTGAGCCACAATCACAAAAGAGATCAGCCCGATGGAATACAGACTCAACTCCACCGAAAAATTGTAATAGAAGAAATAGGCAAGAACAATGATAAAGAAGATAGAAACCCTTCTAATGTTCTTGATGTATTTCGAATTCTTTAAAGACTCGTTACGCTTAAAGTTTTTTAGATATCCATAAGGAATGATTAGGTTGTTACTGACCATGATGGATAAGGCGAATGTTGACACCACCACCATTGAAATCACGGCCGAAAGTCCGCCTAAAAACACCAACAATGCCAAAAAGCTATTGCCGTTTTTTAAAGGAAGAAAGAGTGTATAATATTCCGAATTGACAGCATTTCCAAACTGCAATTTCCCGGCCCATGCAATGAATATCACAAAGACATTGAAAAGTAAAAGGTATAAGGGAAACAACCAAATGGCCGTCTTAACATCCTTCAATCGGTTGCTTTCCAATACGCCCATTTGAAATTGTCTAGGCAATAAGAAAATAGCAATAAAAGACAACATGATGGTAAAGAACCAATTGAATCCTTGTTCCAAACCATTGATTTGAACGAGATTGGAAAAATTATCTACCAGACTGGCCTTGGCCACAATGTCTTGCATTCCGTCAAACAGGTAGTAGGTGATGTAGACCCCAACGATGAGGAAGAATAACAATTTCAATAAGGATTCAAAAGCCACTGTCACTACAATTCCCCTGTGCTTCTTTGAAGCATCCGTGGTTTGTGTTCCGAAAAAGGCTGCAAAAATGGCCAAGAGCAAAGCGATGTAAAAAGTAGCATCTTCATAAATAGCAATGGAAGCATCCTCACGAGAAGTCATGATCTCAAAGGTTTCCGATACCGCCTTTAACTGTAAAGAGATATAGGGTAAAATAGCAATCAAACAAACAACCGTAACTAAAGCTCCTAAAAATCGGTTCTTACCATATCGCAAGGAGATAAAGTCGGCCAAAGATGAAATCTTGTGTTGCTTGGCTATGCGAATCACTTTTCGTAAAACAATAATCCAAATGGGAGCAGCAATAATGGGTCCGAGGTAAATGGTTAGGAAACTAACACCGGTATTGGCGGCCACACCAACACTTCCGTAGTAAGTCCATGCCGAGCAATACACGGCCAATGACAACACATATACATACGGACTATTTACGAGTTTCGACTTGGATTTTCGCTCGGTATAGAAAGCTATTCCGAAGAGAATCGCAAGATAGAAGACAATAATAAATATCAGTACTAGACTACTCATGAAACTTTTTGATTATATAAAATGAGATGCCAATACTTACCATACAAATCAAAAAAACAACCATGTAAAAAACAGGAATTCCAAATATTAAATTTGGATTCGAGTAGGACAATACAAAGGGAATATTAAATAAGAGCAAGAGTCCTATTGCTAATAATACCAGTTTTTGTTCGTGTCTTTTTTTCATAATTGTTTTGAAAGGAAATAAAACAGTGCCCATGAAGAGCACTGTTTATCAACCAAAATGTTAATGACTAGATGCTTCGCCAGCTCCAGACGGAATACGAATATTCTCAACAATTTCTTGTACATCTTTAGGTGGTTCTGCTGTTAGCCTAGAAACTACTAATGATACAACAACGTTAACCAACATTGCTATCGTACCAAATCCTTCAGGAGACGTTCCGAACCACCATTCGCTTTTTGGTAATGGATCAAACGTTCCTATCAAGCCAGTTTTGTAACGGATCATATAGAACAACATCAATGTGATGCCTACAACCATTCCTGAAACAGCACCTTGCTTGTTCATTCGTTTGTCAAATATTCCTAAAATAATAGCTGGGAAGAAGGATGCCGCTGCAAGACCAAAGGCCAAAGCGACCACGGCGGCGACAAATCCCGGCGGATAAATACCGAATAATCCAGCAATTACAATCGCAACTAAGATGGAGATTCTTGCCCACATTAATTCAGCCTTTTCAGAAATATCTGGTTTGATTTGTTTTTTAATTAAATCGTGTGAAATAGAGGTTGAAATTACCAATAGTAATCCCGCTGCTGTTGATAAAGCCGCTGCCAATCCACCTGCTGCCACTAAGGCAATTACCCAATTCGGTAATCCTGCAATCTCTGGGTTGGCCAATACCATGATATCTCTGTCTACATAAAGCTCATTGGCAGAAGCACTCGCATTAGAAATGGTGCGCTCTCCATGCAATCCGCGATCTGCAGTAAATACAGGTTTTTTCCCATTAATGGCTGAACCCGCAACATATTGAATTTTTCCATCTCCATTTTTATCAGTCCAAGAAAGTAATCCAGTATCCTCCCAGTTTTTAAACCATGCTGGAATTTCTGAATACTGCTTGTCACTTACCGTTTCGATCAAGTTGGTTCTTGAGAAAACAGCAATGGCTGGAGCGGTTGTATAAAGGATGGCAATTAATAACAAGGCATACCCTGCCGATTTTCTTGCGTCCTTTACTTTTGGCACGGTAAAGAATCTCACAATTACGTGTGGAAGACCGGCCGTACCCACCATTAAGGCTAAGGTAATTGCAAATACATCCCAGGTTGATTTCGAACCATTGGTATATTCGTTGAATCCTAATTGTGTGTGAAGGGCATCTAATTTATCCAGTAAAAAGGTTCCGTCTTCTACCGTTCCTCCCATTCCGATTTGCGGAATGATATTTCCGGTCATTTGCATCGAAATGAAGAATGCAGGCACCATAAAAGCAAAAATCAATACACAATATTGCGCTACCTGGGTATAGGTAATTCCCTTCATCCCTCCTAAGAAGGCAAAAACACAAACTACTGCCATACCGATGATAACACCAGTAACAATATCTACTTGTAAGAATTGTGAGAAAACGATTCCTACGCCACGCATTTGTCCTGCAACATATGTAAAGGATACAATTAACGCACAGATAACCGCTACAGTTCTTGCAGAGTTTGAATAGTAACGATCACCAATAAAATCAGGCACCGTGAATTTTCCAAATTTCCTCAAATAGGGAGCCAGTAGCAGGGCTAAAAGTACATATCCACCAGTCCATCCCATCAGATACACCGATCCGTCATATCCAGCAAAGGAAATAATCCCTGCCATCGAAATAAAGGAAGCGGCACTCATCCAGTCAGCGGCGGTTGCCATTCCATTTGCCAAAGGAGAAACGCCTCCACCGGCAACATAAAAGTCTTTTGTAGATCCAGCCTTCGCCCAAATAGCAATACCAAAGTATAGAGCAAAAGTGATACCTACGATAATCCAAGTCCAAGTTTGTACACTCATAATAATATCTTTTTATGATTACTCGTCGTAACCGTATTTTTTATCCAATTTGTTCATTAATCGTACGTACACAAAAATCAAGACTACGAATACATAAATTGATCCTTGCTGTGCAAACCAGAAACCTAGTTTAAATCCTCCCAATCGAAATTGGTTTAGTTCTTCTCTAAAAAGTATACCTGCGCAATAGGAAACTAAGAACCAAATTCCGAGTAGAATAAGGAGGTATCTTAAGTTTTCTTTCCAATACGCTTTTGCGTTTTCTTTATCTGACATAAGTTGAAAGTTTTATAAGTAAATCATTGCTTGTAACGTAAACACACCTGTGCTACTCGCCTGCCCTACTTTCGAATTGGTATATTCAAAAGAAAGTTTGGAGTGGTGTCCTGTTTGGTAGATGTTCGCACCAATTCCGAGTCTTGAAGCATTGTCGTTTATAGCGTCAATGGTTCTGTGCTGGTACGATAGGTAAGGTTGGAATCTCATGTTGGCATTGTCCCCTGAAAAAAGATATCCCACGTGAGAATAGATCATGTTTCCTGTAGCATAGGGACCAAAGTTGTAATTGGTTCCGTAATCGTTGCTTTGATACACGAGGTAAGCTGTAATGGCTGCATTATCGCCACCTACAGGAGCATCATAAAAAGCATCCACAGCAAAGATGTTCACATCTTCTCCTTGGCCAGCAGCATTAACCGCTCCGTTTGGATGCGAGAAGAAACCTGCCCCAACGTTGAATACCTCTTTGCTTCCCAAGTAAGTTCCTACTTTGTAAGGAAGGAAGTTCGATTCTTGATCTAAAAAGTTGAAATCGAAATATCCTTGAAATACCTTACCTGCATCTCTAGAACCTAACAAACGACGACCTCCATATACGGTAGTATTGTTTGCAACAGGATCCCTGGTATCCAAAGTACCTGTTCCAGCTTCGTTTAAAGCCAATCGGTATTGCAATCTTCCCACTTTTCCTTTGGCATACACACCAATATGTCTCGCAAATTGATCAGACAAACCAAGATTTGCCCATGACTGACGGTTGTTGTCCAAGGTCATCATGTTTAGCGTACTTTGATTGGTTAGCCTCGAAATTCCGTTCCAATAGTGCAATCCGGCACCGACATTAAGATTGTCAGACACCTTCCATTCGCCCCAAAAATCATGGAAGAACAATTGAGATCGATCTCCAGTACCAATGGGTGATGTGTTGTTGCCATTCAAGCTGTTCAAGCCAAAATGGGTTAGGATTAAAAATTTCTTGTTGAGTTGTGTAAAAGTTAAAACCCTTGCTCTTCTTACGCTAAAGGATAACTTTTCGGTAGTCGGACCAACATTGTCATTATGTTGTGCCCAGAATTGTCCCCATGCAATGATCCGCATGTACTTAGTACCTTCCTCATTGAACTTAATCTTATATCCACCAGTGTATTCCGTGGAACCTTGGCTATAAGAAAAAGAGCTGTATAGGAAAAGTCCTAATGTGAATAGAATTAGTTTTCTCATAAGTTTTTAATTGATTGATTGAGTGTGATTTCACTCTACGAATGTGATTAAAAACTGATGTTTAAAAAAAACTAATATATATTTTTGTTAATTTGATATATCTAATCACGAAAACGTTCCCATTTGAGTAACATGAATTTGTCACCAAGTTCTGTAACCAAAACACCGGCACCTTTGATATTATCCGAATCAGAAAAGAAATTAGATAGCTCCTCCTTGGTTAGGATTTTATAGGTAGGATGGTACTTTCTGTTGATAGGTCTCTTGAGTCCGTATTTCTTCACCCAGTTCATTACCGAGACATGAGATATCCCTAGTATTCGTTCGATTTCTCGGTATGACAATCCTTCAATATATAATTGTAATGCCTTATTTACATAATAGTCGTCAATCCGCTTCCCTAGCTTGTTCACGGTAAAATTATAACCACAAGATTTGCATTTGTAACGCTGGCGTTGATTCACAATTCCACTTTTAACAACCTGATTATTAGAGCAATTCGGACAATTGATTTGATTCATGTATATAAATTTAGCATATATATATTATTTTAGCAAATATATTAGCAACAAAATATCACTCTAGTTCGATGGAAGTCCATTATTTTAGCGCTATGCTTGAGTTATTTCTAGAACATAGCCTCATCGTTCTGCTGTTTTTCATTATAGCCGTTTTGTACTCTTCGGTGGGATTTGGGGGAGGCTCAAGTTATTTAGCAGTACTCGCCTTGTCTACCATGTACTTTACAGAAATACGAGCAACAGCACTCTTGTGCAACATCGTTGTGGTCAGCAGCAATGTGATGCTGTATCAAAAACGAAAAGACATTCGTTGGAAAAAAGTTATTCCGCTTACTACAGTGAGCATTCCGCTTGCCTTTCTAGGAGGATATTTAAAAATATCGGCCCAGCTTTTTTACATATTATTAGGGGTAACCTTATTATTTGCTGCTATTACCATGTGGTTTACCAACAAAACTCAAAATTCATCACCTAAGAAAAACAACATGAGTACTGCCAGTTCGGCAGGGATCGGTGGAATGATTGGGTTGATCTCTGGTATGGTAGGGATCGGAGGCGGAATATTCCTGGCGCCAGTACTTCATATTACTTATTGGGATACACCAAAAAAGATTGCGGCTGCTTCCAGTTTTTTCATTTTAATCAATTCCCTCTTCGGATTCGCCGGCCAAGCTACCAATCCTGATTTTAGAATTGATTGGAACCTTTCCTTACTATTGATGGGAACTGTATTCATTGGAGGCCTTATCGGAAACCGTATGAGTCACCGTTTTTTCTCGCCCGCACAACTTAAAAAGGCAACGGCCTTGCTCATTGCCTTTGTAAGCCTACGTATCCTCTTCAAATATTACACAGGAGTCTAACTGAGTCTTTTGAAGCAAAAGACAATTTCAATTCGACTGATATTCACACCTCATTGTAGTTTCACATTAGAATTGTTGACAAATATATTTTTTTTGTTTAATTTTTTTAACTTTTTATTAAACATAATACGGATTATTAATCGGTACTTTTGGATGGAATTTTAAACAACAAATTATGAACCTTAGAAAATTAATCCCAGCTTTATTTGTGATGTTAGTAGTAACCTTACCAAACTTTGCAAATAATGACAACGACAAAATCAAAAAGAACAATGGAGACGATGATACAATTGTATCAGTGGCAGCTTCAAATGAAAATTTTACAACACTAGTGGCGGCAGTGAAAGCAGCAGGATTGGTAAATGTATTGAATGGTGATGGGCCTTTCACTGTTTTCGCCCCAGTAAATAGCGCATTCGGAAAATTACCTAAAGGAACTGTTGAAAGCTTATTAAAGCCTGAAAACAAGAAGACTTTAACTAGTATTTTAACTTACCATGTAGTAGCTGGAAAGTTTGATGCAAAAGCAGTAGTTGGAGCAATCAAGGCTAACAATGGAAAGTTCACTATTAAGACCGTTCAAGGTGGAACCTTAACTGCTTCTTTAAAAGATGGTAAAGTGATCTTAACTGACACCAAAGGAAATACTTCCACTGTGATTATCACTGATGTAGCGGCTTCAAACGGAATCGTACATGCAATCGATACTGTAGTAATGCCCTAATTGATTTTGAACCAAAATTATAAAAGCTACCTTCGGGTGGCTTTTTTTTGTTTATATCCTGTTAATAAATTCATGTTTTTTGTTTAATTTTTTTAACACTTCATTAAACGTTATATGTCACAATTCTTATATCTTTGTAGGGTAAGTTTATCATTATATAATTACACTTCAGTATTTATCATATCACCCCATGATAAATAATTATTAGAAGTTTTTGGTTGATTGATTGAGCCGCTACTAACGTAGCGGTTTTTTTTGTATATAATAATTTTGATAAATGGGATTATCGTTTAATTAAAATAACGAATACCTCCCACAAAATGAAATTAAAAATCACCGTAATTCATCTTCCCGAGCCTTCACTTTTAAGTTTGTTATCAAAAAAATATCTACACTAGGAAAGGATGTTAACTCATTTCAAATTTGAAAACCCTTGTCCTTGCTGGGATTAAAAGGGTTTGACAACCAAAATAAAATTTGTTTAATTATTTTAACACTTTGTTAAACATTATAAGGAAGAATTCATGTATATTTGTAGTGTAAGTTTATCATTATATATAATTACACTTCAGTATTTGTCACAACACCCCGTGATAAATAATTATTAGAAGTTTTTGGTTGATTGATTGAGCCGCTACTAACGTAGCGGTTTTTTTATATGGTATCTAAAACTCTTTTCTTAATGATGGTATTGATCCGTCTATTATACTCCGGATAATGCAGTTCATAAGTTTCAAACTCTTCTGGTGAAAAATCTGCAATGATCAACCCAATTAATAAATTCTTAAAGGCGATGTTTCTTGCAAATAAATGATCCAACTTTTTTTGAAAGGCATCTTTGGACATTCCTTCCTTTGACAGCTTCATCTTTTTCATTTGATGCTGGGTAGCACTAATAATCACATCGTGTTGCATTTTAATAATGGGGCGCAACACATTGTTCTGAAACGTTTCTATGGGCAAAGCAGTACCATGGGTAATGGAGGCTATGACTGGTCTTTCTTTTCTTTTATTCAGCATTTAAATTTTCGAGTTCTATAAAGTAATCGTATTGCAAATCAGGATGCAACGTAGCGATGGTTTTCTCAATGAGATTTAACTGCGTCAAAAACACATTTCGTAACCGATTGCTCTTTTTGTAATCTGGTTCCATTTCCTTCAACTCATTGCAAAAATGCAGGAGTAACTGCACCTGTGTATCCTTCTTTTTGGAGTAGCGTATGAATTTTTTAGTTTGCGACAGAATCTTCCGCACACTCTTACGGATGTAGTAGTAATTCTTGGTATTGATTTCCAAAAAACTCTCCGTAATTTGAGATTGTACTTTTTCAATAAAAGCCTCCTCGTCATGTGCCTCAAAAAGCAAATAGGTAAGTAATTCTTTGTTCTCCTTTTTAAACCTTCCAAGACTCAAACAGAGTTCTTTTAGTTCAGTGGGAGATTTGTGCTGAAGTTCGTCTTTGAGTTGTTTTATTGTGGCGGTTTTCATGAATTTAAAAAGGCCTCAACATTGTTTTGAATTCGCTCTAAAATATTTGAAGTATCTCCTTTTACAAAGACATCTCCTGTTATTTGCTCGTACAATTCGATGTATCGCTCTGAGATTTCAATCAGCTTTTCATCGGTCATTTCTGGAATTACCTGACCTTCTTTTCCTTGAAAGCCATTGGCTATCAACCACTGTCTAACAAACTCTTTAGACAATTGCTTCTGCTTCTCTCCTCGATCTTGTCTTTCTTGATATCCGTCTGCATAGAAATAGCGGGATGAATCTGGTGTATGGATTTCATCAATCAAAACAATTCGTCCGTCTTGCGTCTTTCCAAATTCGTATTTGGTATCTACCAAAATCAAGCCTCGTTCCGCAGCGATTTCAGTTCCTCTTTGAAACAGCTTATAGGTATAATCTTCAAGAACTGCATAATCTTCTTCGGATACAATTCCTTTGCTTAGAATATCCTCTCTTGAAATATCTTCATCGTGCATGCCATTATCGGCCTTGGTCGAGGGTGTGATGATGGGCGATGGAAATTTATCGTTTTCTTTCATACCCTCTGGCATTTCAACTCCGCATAACAAACGTTTGCCAGCTTTGTACTCTCGAGCAGCATGACCCGACAAGTAACCACGAATCACCATTTCTACTTTGAAGGGTTGACACAGATGACCTACAGATACATTTTCATCGGGACTAGCAATCAACCAATTCGGAACCAAATCTTCTGTTTCTTTCATCATTTTGACAGCAATCTGATTTAAAATCTGACCTTTGAATGGAATCTGCCTTGGCATGATCACATCAAATGCAGAAAGTCGATCAGAAGCAATCATTACCAATACCTCATCATTGATGTTGTATACTTCTCGAACCTTTCCTTTGTATACTGATTTTTGTCCTGGAAACTGAAAATTGGTTTGGTTAATCGTATTCATGAAAATATTTTTGACAAAAGTAAATTAATTTGTTGGGTTCAATTTCTGAGTAAGGAAAAATTTCCGTGTAAAATCTCTCCACTTTCCGTCACTACCTGAAACCAAAAATCAGCCGCATTGAGAGGTTTCCCATTTAAAGTACCGTCCCAGAATTCATCCTGATTCATTCTTTTGACCAGTCCGCCATAGCGATTGTAAATGGATATGGTATATCTAGGCTCAGGAAAATCCTTTAACTTCCAGAAATCATTGCTTCCATCACCATTAGGAGTAAAAAACGTCGGAAAAGTCCTGACGTAAACTTCCTCACTGTAAAACTCGCATCCATTGGCGCCGCGAACATAGACTGTATTTCTTCCTCCAGGCACATTGTTGAACTTATTTTGAGATGTATAATTGATTCCGTCTAAGGAATATTCATATTCCCGCGTCGAATACACATTGACAATAATATTATTATTCTTCGCAAGAAAATCATTCACTTTTACCCGAACATTGCTCAAGGAAGAATCTTGAATGACTTGCACATTCACGGAAGCCGAATCGATGCCACAAGGACCATTGTCTACCGTATAGGTATAGAGTCCTGAGGGATTTACAGAAGGATCAAACATGCCGTTGACCAGGTTGCCAGACCACACTCCGTTTGTATCAACATTCTCACCCAACAATTCAAATAGATCCACAGGGTTTTCAAACTCACAAAGAGTTAAACTGTTGTCTGATCCTGCAACTGGAGTTTTCGATTTATTGATAGTCACCGCAGAGCGCACTGTTCCACAGAACTGACCAATAACCACGTATTCATAGACATCAGCAAAATCTACCACGGGATTATAAATACTCGATCCACTGGCCAACTCCGGCGTCCAATAGCCGCCAGGCGAAGGATTCCCGCCCAACAAACTGAACAAATCAACATTTCCCGTATCACTACAAACGGTCAACTCACCACCCGTTCCGGCATTTACATCGGAAACAAAAACCACTTCAATTTGTGAGATTCGATCGCCACATAAAGGATTCGTGTGGGTATAGGTGTAGGTGCCTGCTCTATCGGCTGAGGGATCAAACATACTCGTACCACTTACCAGGGCTGGAGACCAAACCCCACCCGCATCCGGAGTGCCTCCCAGTTTGGTTAACAAATCAAAAGTTCTATCGGTGCGACATACTTCTAAAAAAGCGTCACGACCCGGATCTAGGGTGCTTTTTTCCAAAAAGTCATAAGTACCATTGTTGTCTTTATCATCTGGAGTGGTGTAGCCTGTCGGTTCATTAATAATTCGTCCCGAAATATCAACATCATCGGGCAAATCTCCTAAAACGCCATCGCCATTTGGGTCTAAAAATCCGGCTTCAATCACATCAAAGCAATCGTCACCGTCTGCATCCAAATCTTTGGTATCTGGAAAACCATCTCCATCGGTATCAGTGAGACCATTGCCTTCTGTCTGATCTAGAATCCCGTCATTATCATCATCAACATCCAAGATGTTGGGCACGCCATCTCCATCAAAATCATCCTCACAGATATCTAATACAATGGAGGAATTTAAGCAATCACCCAGATTATCTTGAATGACCAAATTCCCTACAATAGTTCCATTGTTGATAAGATTACACAGCCAAGAACAATTGGAAAGACTGGTATTCTCTTGCACCTCAACATTTCCATCCACATAAATTAACAGTCCGAAACCTGTCACTTCATTCAGATTCGGATTCTGTGAAATTTTAAACCAATCTTCACCAACATTTATCGCCCCCACGCGTTCCATATTATCAAACCCAATCAACTTTTGGATGGAGGTTTCGGTAATGCTAAAGCCACCTCCTGCATAGGTCAATTGACCAAAACCCTCAATACTTTCAATACCATTTCCGATAATTTCGAAATTACGACTAACGGTTTGAAGAAGGGAAAATCCTCTGATGACGGTAGCGTCTCGAATGAAAAAATCGTTTCCAACGGATTGTAGTTTATTGAATCCAATGACAGCTTCTAATTTGGGGTTGAAGTTGATGTTCAAATCATTACCAATCACCTCGAGGTTGTTAAAACTTGGTATGGATGTTAGGTCTACATTATCACTGATATCAAAAATACCATTTACTGTTTTCAGGGCTTCAAATCCCGTAATGGTTCTCAAACTTGTTAATTGCCCAATTTCAAAATTATTGGGTACGGTTTCCAAACTGGCAAAACCTCTAATGGTTTGAAGGGAGGCGCTGTTGGTAATTACAAAATCTTGCACTTGAGTGAGGCTGTTAAAACCATTCACATCGATGAGCTCCCGACAGTTGTTTATTTCCAAGAGTCCGCCTACAGTTCGCAAATTTTCAAATCCCTCAATGACCTGTGCACTAATAGTAATCGAAAGTTTTCCGCCTACAGATTCTATAAAGTTCAAAGGAGATAAGTCTCGTATTTCAGACCTTATAACTCCCGAGGCATCGTCTGAAGTAAATCCGTCTGCAATAAGCAAGTCGCCCGGAATATTTTTACAATTTGGATAATTGGCCGCAAAATCATTGACCTCGCGTTGTGAAGAAAGGGTAATGATATAATCAGAAGGACATTGGGAAAAAACCCAAAGGGGAATAAAACACAATATCAAAAAAACGCGCCTTCTCATCTTCTAACAAAAATAACCATTCAATTGTAGTTTTTCGCTAGAAAAAATCTTAAAATTCGCGGTTGCTCAGGGAATTTAAATTACTCAGTTTCAATACTCTTGTAAGCAGTAATGATTTTCTTGACCAATTTATGGCGCACTACATCCTTATCATCCAAATAGACATGACCGATTCCTTCGATGTCTTTCAATGCCAATAAGGATTCTTTTAATCCAGAAACTTGTTTACGAGGTAAGTCGATTTGCCCTGGATCTCCGGTAATGATAAACTTGGCGTGCATCCCCATTCTGGTTAAGAACATTTTCATTTGATTGTGAGTCGTGTTCTGTGCTTCATCCAAAATAACAAAGGCATTGTCTAAGGTTCTACCACGCATAAATGCCAAAGGCGCAATTTGAATAACACCCTTCTCCAAGTGGGATTGCAATTTCTCATGAGGAATCATATCACGAAGGGCATCGTATAAGGGCTGCATGTACGGATCTAATTTTTCCTTCAAATCTCCAGGTAAGAATCCGAGATTTTCACCGGATTCTACAGCAGGTCTTGTCAGAATGATTCGCTTTACTTGTTTCTCTTTCAAAGCTCTTACCGCAAGTGCTACCGCAGTATAGGTTTTTCCTGTTCCTGCTGGACCAACAGCAAACAACATGTCGTTCTTATCCATAAGGGTTACCATACGACGCTGATTCAAGGTCTGTGCTTTGATCAATCGACCACTTACCCCGTGGACCAACACATCTTTTTTATTAGAAGAACTGCTGTCGCGTTCTTCATTGGTAGACGTAATGATACGCTCAATACTATTTTCATCCAATTTGTTGTAGCGATGAAAATACTTGATCAAACTTTCTAACCGTTTTTCAAACTCGTCTAGAATATCGGCTTCACCATAAATTTTGAGCTTCGCACCTCGTGCAACAATTTTAATTTTCGGAAAGTATCTTTTTAATAGGTCGATGGTACTATTGTGGGCACCAAAAAAATCCTTAGGATTGATTTCTGTTAGTTCTATAGTGCGTTCGTTCAAATGAAAATAATTTATGAAAGTTTATCGTTATTTAATTGCTATCTATATCACTTAAAATTAGCAAAATGTTTAGTTTTGCTTTAAGCAGCATAGATATTTTTTGCACATTTAATTAACAACCTAAAAAATTAATGTCTTTCATCACCTTAACTACAGATTTTGGAACAAAAGATCACTTTGTTGGCTCTGTTAAAGGTGCAATCTATTCGCAGTTACCCACCGCGAAAATCGTTGACATTACGCATGAAATATCACCATTCAATATTACTGAAACTGCCTATATCTTAAAGAATTCCTACAAGAGTTTTCCGAAAGGAACCGTTCATATTGTTGGGGTCGATTCTGAATTAAGCACTTTCAACAAACACATAGCTATTGAACTTGACGATCATTATTTTGTTTGTCCAGACAATGGTCTTATTTCCATGATTGCCTCAGAAATACAGCCCACTAAAATTGTAGAAATTACCATTCACAATCGTGTGGAAACTAGTTTTCCTGTATTGGATGTATTTGTGAACGTGGCCTGCTTTATCATTCGGGGAGGAAATCTATCCATCGTTGGAAAAGAAATCAAAGAATACAAGAAACTCATCGAAATCAAAGCCAAAGTCAATCAAGAACAAAACCAAATTACGGGTGGTGTTTTGTACATCGATAATTACGGAAACATCATTACCAACATTACCAAAAAGCTTTTTGAAGAAGTTGGAAAAGGGCGCGACTTTACGGTGAGAGCATCTCGCTATTCTTTTCAGAAAATACACAACAAATACAACGACATCTTACCTGCCAATAGCGGTAATACCCGTTCATTTGATGGTCAACGTTTGGCCCTGTTCAATTCGGCAGGATATTTAGAAATTGCCATCTATCGCAGCAATTTACAAACCGTAGGAGGGGCTTCTACCTTACTCGGACTGGAATACAGAGATACTGTAATAATCGATTTTGACTAATGGTTCAGCAAATCCTAAAAAAAGAATTCAATACCTTTTTTAGCTCGAATATCGGCTACTTAATTGTGGCAATCTTTTTGTTGGCAAACGGACTCTTTTTGTGGGTTTTCAAAACCGAATTCAATATTTTAAATGCCGGATTTGCCGATCTGAGTGCTTTTTTCAATTTAACGCCTTGGGTATTTATGTTCATTATTCCTGCCATTACCATGAAAAGTTTTGTGGAAGAATACAATTCGGGCACCATTGAGATCTTAAAAACCAAACCTATATCCAATTGGCAAATTGTAATGGGAAAATTCTTAGGAACAAGCGCCATCCTTTTGGTGGCATTGATTCCTACCATTGTTTATTTGCTGAGCATTTACCTACTTTCTTTTCCTATGGGAAATATCGACTTGGGAAGCATTCTTGGATCCTATTTAGGATTGTTATTCATCGGCTTGGTTTTTACCAGCATTGGTATTTTTTCATCCTCCATTTCCAAATCGCAAGTAGGGGCCTTCCTCGTAGCAATCGTTCTTTGTTTTATAAGTTTTTACGGATTCAATATTGTATCGGAAACCTTTCTAGGTGCGAGTGATGTGTTGGAATCCTTAAGCGGATTTGAATACTATAAAAACATTGCCAAAGGGGTTATCGACTCTCGCGACTTGATATACTTTTTGACGACTACCGCCTTCTTTTTGTTCCTATCTAAATCAATCATCGATGGGAAATAAAAAGTTGTTACACATACTATTGGGATTGATACTCTTGTTTTTGATTAACGGAGCAAGTTCATTGGTTTACCTTAAGGTCGATCTAACCTCCGACAAACGATACACGCTTTCAGAAACGACTACCAACATCCTCGATCAATTGCAAAACAAAGTGTTTGTAACAGTCTACCTCGAAGGCGATTTTCCTTTGGAATTCAAAAAACTACAAGACGAAACTGCCCAATTCCTTGAGGAGATTCAGGATGAGAATGACAATATTTCCTTTGAGTTTGAAAATCCAAATAGTCAAAAGGAAGCCTTGATTAAAAAGGGAATGATTCCGAGTCAATTGACTGTGGAAGAGGAAGGTAAATTAAGTGAGGCCATCATATTCCCCTATGCCGAAATCCAATATGGAGATAAGACGAGTATCGTGAATCTCTTACCGACAACGGTTACCGTTAGTCAAGAAAGTCAGTTGCAACTGGCCATTGAGAATTTGGAGTACAATTTCTCCGAAACACTTTTCAAAATTAGTCAGCGAAAGAAAAAATCGATTGCTTACCTGACTGGGAACGGGCAATTGCAAGACATAGAAGTATATAGCTTTTTAAGCAAGTTGAACGACAGTTATAATCTGGCAAAATTCACTCTCGATTCCGTTGCAGCCAATCCAGTGCCAACTAGTAACAGGCTCAATGCTTTTGACGCGTTGATCATTGCGAAACCTACGGAAACGTTCAGCGAAAAGGAAAAACTAAGCATTGATCAATTCATTATGAATGGTGGTAAGACCTTATGGATGATTGACAATGTGCAGGCCGATCAAGATAGCCTGTACACCAGTAGTCGAATTTTAGCCTATCCGAGAGACTTGAACCTAACCGATCAGCTCTTCTCTTATGGTGTTCGCATCAATCCTATTTTGGTGAAAGACTTCTATGCGGCAGATTTACGATTGGTAACGGGTTCCAGCGGAAATCAGAATCAATATAGCAACCTGAAATGGGTGTATCATCCATTGGTTAGTGGCAATCCCTATCATCCGATTACCAAGAAGTTAAATCAGATTCGATTGCAGTTTGTGAATCAAATCGACACCCTAAAAAATTCTATTTCAAAGACACCATTGTTGATTAGTTCGCCTTTTTCCAAAAAGGTAGGCACCCCTTCCATAGTGGAATTACAATCCATAGCCAAGGAAGAAACAGAAGCCGATTATAAGGATGGTAGTCAACTATTCGGAGTGTTATTGGAAGGGAACTTCAAATCCAATTACAAAGACCGCACCTTGCCGTTTCCAGTAAAGGATTTCAAAAACCAATCGCCACCAAACAAAATGGTCGTGATTGCCGATGGTGATATTGCTAAGAACCAAGTGGCTCGCGGTAGACCTTTGGAGCTAAACCGAGACAAATGGACCAACCAACAATTTGGAAATAAGGATTTCTTGGTGAATACCATGGACTATCTTCTGGATGATATTGGTCTCTTGGAATTGCGAAATCGAAGCATTGACTTACGCTTTTTAAACAAACAAAAAGCTTACGAAGAGCGCACTTTTTGGCAAGGCATCAACTTGTTAGTTCCAGCAATTCTATTGCTTCTTTTTGGCGCTATTTATACCTACTTGGAAAAGAAGCGGTACCGCTAAATCGCAAATAAATCGTCGTATTTGAAGCTATAACCAAAAGCCTTTTGTAGCTTATTGGAGGATATGATTTTCCAACTTTCTTCAGAAACATTTACAAATTCCGGTGCAGGCAATCCTTTTCTGAGTCGTGCATTGGTATAAAAATCCCTACGCGTTGGATGGTGATTCGAACAAGCATTAAACACCTCATTACCAATATTCTGCTGAATCAATTGCTTTAAAATAGCAATGCAATCATCTCGGTGTATCATATTGACAAATCCATCAGGATTGGGAATTCGTCGATTTTGAAACCAATTGGAAGGATGTCTATTGTAACCTAGCAATCCAGCAAAGCGCAATACAATCGAGTGATAAGCTTTGGAACCTTGCAAGACCTCTTCAATTTGTACCAAGGCATTGCCTTCGGCAAGTTGATCTTCTTCCGTAATTTCTATATTCAAATTCGGGTATACCGATGTTGAACTAATAAAGATGACTTTTTGAATCGGCGAATTTTCTATTTGAGAAACCAAACGTTCAAAATCTGAAACACTTTTGGAAGTGATGCAAATGATCAGAACCGAAACATTTAAAAAGTCTTCCGGAATGGAAGGATTGGCTATATCAACCAAGTAGGTATCAATTCCGAGTTGCTCGAGTTGGTCTACTTTTTCTGGAGTAGTCGTCGAACCTTTTACGGCATAGCCATCATTCAAAAGTGCTACCGCAAGGGGTTTCCCTAGCCATCCACACCCTAAAATTCCAATACGTTTCTCCAACTGATTCATCCGCTTTACTAATCTAAAATCCTCAAGAAATATGGATTCATAAAGCAAATATACGGTGCTTATTTTAGCCTTTTATTAACAATACTGGCATTTATTAGTCGTAATTTTAGGCGATTTTAAAAATTAACATAAAACAAATCACCATGAAAACAAACCAACTACGAGTATTCGGATTAGGCGCGTTGTTATCATTATTTTTAGTGAGCTGTGCACAGACCGATACCAAAAAAGAAGAGGCTAAAGAGGAAAAAACGGAGGTAAAAGCACCTGTTCGAATTGCTGCACCTGCACCAAGTCCGGCTTCAACTATAAATCAGACGGTAGGTCTTACGAAGTTTACCTTGGAATATTCTAGACCTGGAATGAAGGGAAGAAAAATCTTTGGAGACTTAGTGCCTTTCGATAAAATCTGGAGAACTGGAGCAAACGCCAACACAAAAATTACCTTCGATACAGACATCATGATCGGAGAAACAACCGTAAAAGCAGGATCTTACTCTATCTACACCAAGCCAGGAAAAAGCGAGTGGACGGTAATGCTTTATGCTACCACAGACAACTGGGGAAATCCAAGAGAATGGGATGATGCAAAGGTTGTGGCTTCTGCAACGGTAAAATCAGAAAACATGCCAATGACGGTAGAGTCTTTCACGATTACTTTTGACGACTTGACCAATAACTCAGCGGTTTTAGGAATGTTATGGGAGAACACTTATGTAGGTTTGCCTTTTACAGTTCCTACAGACGGAGCAGTAATGGCTTCTATCGAAGAAGTGATGAAAGGAGAGCCTAACGACAGAGCTTATTACGATGCTGCCGTATACTTTAAGAGCGCAGGAAAAGACATCAATCAAGCATTGACTTGGATTGACAAAGCGGTTGAAATGACAAAAGAAGAGCCAAAGTTCTGGTACTTACGTCAGCAATCCTTAATCCACGCGAAAGCAGGAAAAACCGAAACTGCCATTGCAGCTGCTAAACAAAGTTTGGAATTGGCCAAGAAGGCTGGTAACGCAGATTACGTAAAAATGAATACTGACTCCTTGAAAGAATGGGGAGCGATGTAATTCGATGATAACCTATAGAAAGACCTCAAGTTTATCATGACTTGAGGTTTTTTTATTCATAGCTCAACCCTATCTCCTTCCGAATCGCATCCAACACGCGAATCAAATTCAAAGAAAATTGATGGGTCATCACATCACTCTCTAGAAGTCCCTCCCGAATCAATTGATTGAAATGATCAATTTCAAAACTATAACCCAAAGTAGCAACGCCAAAATCCAATGTTTCTTCTTTTCCATTTGAACGGATGGTAATCCTGTTTGGTTTGTGAAACATGGAATGGATAAGGATCTGCCCTTTTTCAAACAAGAACTTGGCTTCCGTTTTCTCGTGATGAATCAAACTACAAGACAAATTCGCCGTTGCTTTCGGATAGTGAAATACCATCATGCAATCGGAATCGGCCCCATTGTGAAAGAAATTGGCCTTAGCTTCTAGGCTATCGGGCAGTCCCAAACTGGCAAGGGCTGCATACACAGGATAAATTCCTATATCCAAAACGGCACCGCCACCGAGCTCTTTTTTCAAAACTCGGTCTTCAAAATCCAACTGAGGTGCAAAGCTAAATCCGGCACTCAACTGTCGCAGGTCACCTAATTCTCGTGATTTTATAAACCTTAACACATGCTGAAAATGAGGCAGAAAAGCTGTCCAAAGGGCCTCCATAAGTAGCACCTCATTTTGCTGAGCACAGGCAATCATTTCCGAAACTTCCTCCACATTCATGGCGAAGGGTTTTTCGCATAAAACAGGTTTCTTATGATTCAAACACTGAATGGTATGTTCTTTATGAAAAACGTGGGGTGTTGCAATGTAAATGGCATCTATCGCATCATCTTGCATTAACAATTCATAAGAGCCATAGGCTTGTTGAGCTCCATACAAGGCACCAAAATCATCAGCCTTTTCTTGCGATCTTGAAGCAACGGCATATAGGGAACAATTCGGTACTTTCTGAAGATCTTGCGCGAATTCATGAGCGATTCGGCCTAGTCCTATAATTCCCCAACGGATGTTTCTGCTATGCGGTTTCAATAGGTTGATTGTTGCTAATACTTTGAATAAAAATAGCAAAAATCATCACCAAAACACAACCCAATAAGTTGAGCCATAAATAAGGAAGCCAGTCCATGAGGAATACCCCAATGATGATGAGCTGGGTAATGAGCGCGGCAATAAAAACAGCGCGTCCACGAACGTACTTGATAAAGAATGCTAATAAGAAGATTCCCAAAACGTTTCCATAAAAAATAGAACCAATGATGTTGACTAGCTGAATAAGATTGTCAAATAAGTTGGCAATACAGGCTACGGAAATGGCAATGAGACCCCATAACAAGGTAAACCATTTGGAAGCCTTTACATAATGCAATTCATCATGGTCCTGCTTGTTTCGTCGGTACAAATCAATGGCTGTGGTGCTGGCCAAAGCATTTAATTCGGAAGCTGTAGAAGACATGGCTGCCGCCAAAATTACCGCCAATAACAGCCCGATGATTCCTTTGGGTAGATTGTTAAGAATGAAATTGATAAAGACATAATCCTTGTCGTTGGTTTCTATGGTAGGATCGGTTTTGGCAATGATTGCTTTTGCCTCTTCTTTCAATTTCAAATCCCGCGCATTAAGTTCTTGGAGCAAGTTCGTCTCCTCAGCTTGCAATCCGTCTTCCAATAAAATTTGCTTGGACTTTTCAATGTCCTGGTGCTCCTTTTCAAGCACTTTATACATCAAAGAAGTCTTTGCCACAGCTTTGGAAGCTGGATTAAAATTCAAAGGAGAGCTGTTGAATTGGTAAAACACAAATACCATCACACCCACCATCAAAATAAAGAATTGCATGGGTACTTTCAACAATCCATTAAAAAGCAGACCTAGCTGACTCTCACGCAAGGATTTCCCTGACAGGTAACGCTGCACCTGACTTTGATCGGTTCCGAAGTAGGAAAGCATTAAAAAGGTTCCGCCTAAGAAGCCTGTCCAAACTGTGTATCGATTGTTCAAATCAAAGGAGAAATCCAATACTTCCATCTTACCACTGGCTCCTGCGATATCCAGTGCTTTGGAGAATGTGATTCCGTCTGGCAAGTATTGCAAGATCAAATAGAACGCAATGAGCATTCCCGCAAAAATCACAATCATCTGTTGTTTCTGAGTCACGTTCACCGCTTTGGTACCACCTGATACGGTGTAAATGATCACCAATACGCCAATAATAATGTTCAAATAAAGCAAGTTCCAACCCAATACGGCAGACAAGATAATGGCCGGAGCAAAAATGGTGATTCCAGCTGCCAATCCTCTTTGGATTAAAAATAAAATAGCGGTAAGAGTTCTTGTTTTTAAATCAAAGCGCGATTCCAAATATTCATAGGCTGTGTAAACGTTCAGCTTGTAATAAATCGGAATAAACACCAAGCAAATGATGACCATTGCTATGGGCAATCCGAAATAGAATTGCACAAATCCTAAGCCGTCATGAAAGGCTTGTCCGGGAGTGGATAAAAAGGTGATGGCACTGGCTTGAGTAGCCATAACGGATAATCCGATGGTCCACCATTTGGTGTCATTTCCTCCTTTGATATAGTCCTTTACATCGGCATTTTTACGTGTGATGTAAGTACCATAAGCAACGATAAATAAGATGGTTGTGAGCAGTACGGTCCAATCGACCCAATGAAGTGTCTGCATAAATTAGTTCTTAAAGTAGGTAGTGATGAAGTAAAACAAAATGATGTATACCAAATTGGCTACGAGCACAACCGTATAAATGGGTTTCCAGTTTCTTTTGTTTTGAGTCATCTATTGTTTGATTTGATTGTTCAATTTGATATTTTCTTTTCCAATAGACAATATATTCGCAAACAATTTGTAAGCTCCCGGTACACCGGCAGGTAGCTCTCTAAAGAAACTGAGCCCTGTATAGATGTAATTTCCTTTGCCGTATTTGGCTACCAACAAACTTCCTTTCTTGGGAGACTCTCCTTTGTCATTCATGGATAGGATGGGTGTAAATTCGGCACCCCATTGATTCGGGAAATACAATCCTCGTTCTTGCACCCAACCTTCAAAATCCTTGGCCTCTATTTTGTTCGGGAAATTCATCACCGAATGATCTTTCGCCAAAACGTTCACTTTTGCATATTCATCCGTCACACGATCTCTCGAGAGCGACAATTGGTAAGGGGCCATCACATCCACGCCTCCTCTCCTTCCGCTGGTATTGTACTGGACAATCATATTACCGCCGTTCTTCACATAGTCCAACAAGAATTTCTGTTTGTACTTGAGTTGCGGAACGGTATTATAGGCACGAATTCCCAGAACAACGGCATCAAATTTGGCCAAATTTTCTGCATTGATCTCATCGACATTTAAAGGCACTACGGTATAGCCAATCTGGGTCAAACTTTCGGGAATGGCATCTCCTGCTCCTTTGATATATCCAATATAATTGCCGGCTTTCTGGATATCTAGTCTTACGATTTTCGATTTGGAAGGTAAAAGCACTGATTGTTTCGGAATGTGTTCGTAATTGATTTCAACCAATTCCTTCGCATAGAACTCTCCACCAACGGTTGCTACTGCCTTCAAATATCCTTCTGATTGATTTTTGGGCGGTACCACTTCAAACTCAAAAATCTGTTCTTCTCCTTTTTGATCAATGGAAAAATCCAGTCTTGCCGGAGCAACTTTCCATCCAGCAGGAACTTGAAGTGCTAATGTTCCTGAAACCTTAGAAGTACCTGCACGAACTCCCACCTTAATATTCTTGGCCTCGTCTCCTGAGAAGATCATCACCTTCTCCTTTAAGCTGGTGGTCACCTTGGGTAAAATTTCCAAAGGCTCGTACAACTCACCCTTATCACGTCTTGAATACCTGTAAATCACATCCTTAGGGATGGAAACTTCCACCTCATCGATGATCAGGTTAAATATCGCCCGAATAGCTCTTGGAGTCTCTGGTTTTCCAATCATTTGTCGATCGTCAACCTTATACATCCCTAACGACCATTCGTTTCGCAACCAATAAGGATCAGTAGTTCCCAAATTGCCCACAGAAATGGTCTTCTTCAAGTTTTGTTTTTGATTGGATTTTAACTGTAATTCTTGTACCCATGTCAACCTTTTTTCCGCTTCAAAGGTGATGGACTGTAAAAACACAGAAGCATCAGAGTTTCGATTCAAAGCTTCGATGTTTAAGTCAATCTCAGCGTTTGTAGTGGTGGTAGAAGCGCTTGCCGAAACCTCCAAATACAATCCGGCACAAGCCTCAATAACTTCCCGAATTTGCTTCAATTTTAAATCCCTCCAATGCGCATCGCCTAACATTTCAATCTTCTTGTAGGCCTCAATCAAGGCAGGAAGATGTTTGGACGGATTCACAAAATCGAAATTGTCTTCAACCTCATATAAGATATCTCCTATTTCTCCTCCACCTTCAATTCGATTCCATGTGGTATTGATTCCCGAAAACAAATCGCTTTGATCCTTCATCGGTTGTCCTTTTAATAGCTCAACGTATTCTGTCTGGGAACCACGAGTAGTCAATCGTCCAAATCCTTGACATAAATGCTGACTGCTCGCAATGGATGCCAATTCGTTATTTGACAGTCCTTTTAAAGGATAATAAACTCCTACATCAAAAGAGAGAAAATTCGGATTCCCTTTGGTGGCCTTTTCAAAATTTTGCTGGCTACCATAAAACCACCATGAAGTGTTGAAGAACAGACGCTTGGGCTGCCACGTTTCGGTTTGCTTCAACTGATCTTTAAACTTGGTAGCATCTCCCACCAAATCGAAAGCCTCAACACTTAGCATGGCCGAAGCGGTATGATGTCCATGAGTGGTCCCCGGTGTTCTATGATTGAAACGATTGATGATAATGTCTGGTTTAAAATTACGAATGGCCCAAACCACGTCACTCAACACCTGTTTCTCGTCCCATATTTCTAAGGTCTCATCTGGGTGTTTGGAGTAACCAAAATCATTGGCGCGCGTAAAAAGTTGTTCGCCTCCATCTACACCACGAGCAGCAAGTAATTCTTGAGTCCGAATTACGCCTAATAATTCTCGTATTTCAGGTCCGATTAAATTTTGACCGCCATCTCCTCGTGTTAAGGATAGGTATCCGGTTCTTGCTTTCACTTGGTTAGCCAAATAGGCAATTAATCGTGTATTCTCATCATCAGGATGGGCCGCAATGTAGAGTGCCGTTCCCAAAAAATTGAGCTTCTGAATTTTTTCGTAAATCTGGTTGGAAGTTAGTTTCTTCGGCTTTTGACCGAACGAATGAACTGAATAACATAAAGTTACGAATAAAACTAATGCTATTTTTCTCATAAATTATTTGGAGTTGAGTCAAACAAAAATAGTTTTTTTCAAAGGCAAATGACCTGCCTTAACATAATTATAACGTTTGTAAAACCATCAACAAATGGCGGTTTTGGTGTTGATAAATTAATTTTAAAAATCATTTAATTAGAATATATTTGTAGTTCAATATTGAAATTTTTTCACATGAAATTTATTGTATCTAGTTCCCAATTGTTAAAGCAATTACAAGTATTAGGTGGCGTTATCAATAGCAACAATACCTTACCTATTTTAGATAACTTTTTATTAGAACTTTCAGAGAATACATTGAAGGTTTCAGCTTCTGACTTAGAGACAACAATTAGCTCTGTAATTGAAGTAGAAAGTGATTCGGAAGGATCTATCGCAGTTTCGGCTCGATTGTTACTAGATACCTTAAAAACTTTTCCAGATCAGCCTTTGACCTTTAAAACTGAGGGAGAGAGTACTATTGAAATTAGCTCAGATCAAGGAAAGTATGACATGGCCTATTTTGCAGGCGACGAATTTCCAAAAGCGGTGACCTTGGCTTCTCCAAGTACCACCAACGTTTCTGCACAAATTTTAAGTACGGCAATTTCAAAAACCTTATTCGCCGCAGGGAATGATGATTTACGTCCTGTAATGAGTGGGGTATTCTTCCAATTCAGCACACAGAGTTTGACCTTTGTGGCAACAGATGCTCACAAATTGGTAAAATACTCAAGAACCGATGTAACGGCGAATGAGACGGCTGAATTCATCATGCCTAAAAAACCATTGAATCTTTTAAAGGGAATTCTTTCTTCTACGGATTCTGAGGTGGTTATCGAGTACAACGATGCCAATGCCAAATTCACCTTTGACAATGTGGTGATGGTTTGCCGTTTGATTGACGGGAAATATCCAAACTACGAGGCGGTAATACCGAAAGAGAATCCGAATAAATTAACGGTTGACAGAGGATCATTCTTAAACTCTGTAAAACGTGTGTCTATCTTCTCAAGCAAGACCACTCATCAGATTCGTTTGAAAATGGCGGGTACGGAATTGAATATTTCTGCGGAGGATTTGGATTTCTCCAACAAAGCAGACGAGCGATTGAGCTGTGACTACCAAGGTGACGATATGCAAATCGGATTCAACTCACGTTTCTTAAGTGAAATGCTTGGGAATTTAAGTTCTAGTGAAGTCATGTTGGAAATGTCTTTGCCAAACAGAGCGGGAATCTTAACTCCGATTGATGGTACGCAAGAAGGAGAACAGATTACCATGTTGGTAATGCCAGTCATGCTGAACAACTAAGAAATTGACAAAACTTTTATAATTCAAATCCTTACCTCGGTGGGGGTTTTTTAGTTTTCAGTTTTTAGTTTTTAGTTGTTAGTCTTTAGTTATTAGTCGGTAGTCTTTAGATGTTAGTTGTTAACTGATAATTGATCATTGATCATTGATTCTTCGCTTTTGGCAGTTTGCTACTAGCTCATTACATCATTAAATTATTAAATCATTGAATCTTGACTCCTGTCTCTTCTTTCCTGGTTCTTGTCCAAAGCCATTGGCTTTTAGCTCTTGGCGCTTAGTCACTCAATTATTCATTAATTTAACCATTAATTCATTTAGTAGTTCATTCTTGTCTCGTGAATCCTGTTTCTTGGTTCTTAATACCATGACCTTTCCTTGAAATATTTTCCGTATTTTCGGATTCATTATTTCCGTGCCACATGACCTTTGAAGAAGTCAATAAAAAAAGAAGAAGTGTTCGTGACTTCTTAGACAAACCCGTTTCAGAAGACCTTATCCAAGAGCTTTTAAAAGAAGCTTTAGAAGCTCCCTCAAGCTCTAACACCCAACCATTTAAGGTGGTAGTTGCTACGGGAGATACCTTACAGGCTATCGGAGAAGACCTGACTAACAAGTATCGAAAATCGCTGACGCTTCGAAAGAAAAACATCTTCGGAAAGCTAATCACAGCTTACCAATATCGGTTGACACCAAACAAAGTCTACCAAACCATTCAAGGGAAATATCCAGGCATTTATCAAGACCGACGCGTAAAAACGGCCATTGGCTTGTACGAAGTGTTGGGGATTAAAAAGGAAGACCGTAAAAAAAGAAACGAAGAGCTCGAGAAGAATTTCTACTTCTTTGGTGCTCCCGCTGCAATATGGATTTACGCCGATCCGAAAATGAAATACACAGCCTTAGTAGATACGGGTATTTTTATGCAAAACTTTATGCTGGCATGTACCGCAAAGGGTCTAGGTAGCTGCCCGCAAGGCGCTTTAAACCTATGGAGAGAACCCGTCGACAAATACTACGATGTCCCCAAAGGCTATGAATTGGTATGCGGCATTTCCTTTGGTTACCCAAGTGACGCTAAAGTCAATTCCTACCGACCTGAAAAACTTAGTGTTGAAGAACTCTTAGTAAAGAAAAAATAATCACATACCTCCTCCATGAATTTCCTTGCCCATTTATTTTTATCCGACAATGATGAGGATATTATGATTGGCAACTTTATTGCCGACCATATCAAGGGTAAAGAAATGTTCAACTACAACAAAGGTATTCAGAGAGGAATTTTATTGCATCGAGCAATAGACGAGTACACCGACAAACATCCCATTGTAAAAATCAGCAAAGATCGATTGCATCCTCGCTATCGTCATTATGATGGCGTAATCATTGACATCTTCTACGATTACTACTTGGCTAAAAACTGGGAGCGATATTCAAGCATGCCTTTGGATATTTTCGCCCAGCATGTCTACGAATTACTGGAAAACATGCCAAATCTTCCAACCAAGACGCAACGCTTTTCAGGTTATATGATTCAGTATGACTTGTTGGTGAATTACCGCGATTTGGATACCATTGCGCAAGTTTTAGACGGAATGAACCGTAGGTCAAAAATGAAGTCCCAAATGCATTTGGCTATTGAAGACCTGAGATCGCACGAGAACGAATTCGAGCAAGATTTCCATACCTTTTTTGACGATTTGCAATCCTTTGCACAACAAAAACTAACCGAAATAGAAAATACCCATTCATGAAATACAGCTACATTTTCATCGCTTTATTCGTCCTATTTTCCTCCTGTAAAGAGGAGCGAATTGTTGGCGTAACCTCCAATAAGGCCATGGTGGTCTCCGCGCGAGTTGAAGCCTCAAAAATCGGATTGCAAATGCTTGAAAAAGGCGGCAATGCCTTTGACGCTATGGTTGCCACGGAATTGGCCCTTGCCGTAGCCTATCCGTATTCTGGAAATTTAGGTGGAGGCGGATTTATGGTCTACCGTAAAAACGACGGTTCCATCGGAGCTCTGGATTATCGGGAGAAAGCACCGTTGGCCGCTACTACGGATATGTTTCTGGACGAGAATGGTGATGTGATCAAAGGAAAAAGTACCAAAACACCACTTTCCGTTGGTGTTCCTGGAACCATTGCCGGAATCTTTGAGGTGTACAACAAATTCGGAACACTTCCTTTTAAAGACATCATTCAACCTTCCATTGATCTTGCCAAACGTGGTGTGATCGTTACTCAAAAACAAGACAAACGCATCAAAAAATACAAGCCTTCCTTTTGGGAGGCTAATAAGGACTCGACCTTATTTCATCAAGTTTGGAATGAAGGAGATACCATCAAATACCAAGCTTTGGCGGAAACCCTCACACGAATTCGCGACAACGGTAGAGATGAATTTTACAAAGGAAAAACCGCCGAAATCTTTGTTGACTTTATGCAATCCAATGGAGGAATCATAACGCTACAGGATTTGGAGAAATACGAAGCCAAGTGGCGTGATCCAGTGACATTCACTTACGATGACCTCAAAGTAATTTCCATGGCACCTCCTTCTAGTGGCGGAGTTTGTTTGGCCCAAATCATGAATGCCATTGAGCCTTTCGATTTACATACTTACAAACCCAATTCCACCAAAGCCATGCAAGTGATGGTGGAAGCAGAACGACGAGCCTACGCCGATCGTAGTTACTTTTTAGGCGACCCTGATTTTGTGAGTATTCCCATCAAGGAACTAATCGATAAAGAATACGCCAAAGAACGTATGGCGAGCTTCTCTTTTAACAAAGCAACCACTTCAAAAGACATCAATCCCGGAACCATTGAGGTTGTTGAAAGTGACGAAACCACCCATTACTCCATTGTGGATCAATTTGGTAACGCGGTTTCGGTGACCACTACCCTAAACGGAGCCTACGGATCAAAAATTTACGTGTCTGATTTAGGATTCTTCTTAAACAACGAAATGGACGATTTCTCCAGCAAACCAGGTGTTCCGAATATGTTTGGTTTGGTGGGTGCAGAAGCCAACAAAATTGAACCCGAGAAGCGCATGCTAAGTTCCATGACACCAACAATTGTAGAGAAAAATGGAAAGCTTTGGATGATTGTGGGAACTCCTGGTGGATCTACCATTATTACTTCCGTATTGCAAACCATTTTAAATGTTCACGAATTCGGTATGGGCATGCAGGAATCGGTAAACCAACCTCGTTTTCACCACCAGTGGTTGCCCGATGAAATTCGCATTGAACCCAACAAGTTTGATGAAAAGACGCTTAAAGAGCTTGAAGCACTAGGATACAAACTGAATACCAAACGAACACCCATCATCGGAAAAGTAGATGCCATCTTAGTACTACCCGACGGAAGCTATGAAGGTGGTGCGGATCCTAGAGGCGATGATACGGCGGTAGGGTTTTGACAATTATTAATGATTGAATAATTCAATAATTTAATGATCTAATGATTGGATAATTTGATGATTTGATGATTTAATGATCTATTGAATCAAGAAACAAGAGTCAAGAGACAGGAGACAGGAGACAGGAGACAGGAGAAAATGAACGATTTTCAGTTAACAATAAACAATTATCAACTAAAGACTCAAGACTAACGACTAACAACTAATCGCCAACAGCCAAAGGCTAAAAGTTAAAAGTTAAAAGTTAGAAGTTAGAAGTTAGAAGTTAGAAGTTAGAAGTAATAGTCAATTATCAATTACCAATTAGCAACTAAAGACTAACGACTAAAGACTAAAAACTAATCGCCAACAGCTAAAGGCTAAGAAACAAGAGTCAAGAGACAGGAGAAAATGACCGATTAAAAATGAAAACGCCGTACATTCTTATTTTCCTATTCATCGGAATTCTTGGTTGCACTAAAATACTAGATAAAGATTCCGACAAAAAAACCACAGACCCTCTACTAGAAGGTTTGCAAGACGTACCTACATCTCAAAAGGTGGTAATCACGGGCAGTACAGATGACTCCAAAATGTTTCGGTTCTTCGATTTGTTCAATGAAGGATACCTAAGCAATTACACTAGTCCGAATGTTACCAAAAAAATATCCAAGGATTCCATTTTTGTCGTAGTAGACTCCCTTACACAACCACTACTAACCTGGGTTCAGGTACCAATCAAAAAAACAGAATCATCCAAGGGAAGAATATTCCTTATCCCAGGTGATTCCATCCATATTGAGATACGAAATGAAAAGATGAAATTCTTTGGTAAAAATGCTGTTTTCAATAATTTTTACTCTGAATTTTACGAACACACATCCCTATACCAAAGGCATCCGTATCGGGGAGATTTAATGGCTTACAAGGAGGTCGCAGACTCGATTTACAACAAAAAAACAAGCTTCCTGGATAATTACCTCAAAACACATCAAATCAAATCAAAAACCTTTGAGCGAATTGTTCGAGCGGATTTAAGACATGAATACTTGCACAATCTCATTGCTCCCGTTACTGTGAAAGCCGATCATGTTGAAGGACTGTATTTTAATGACTCAGATGTATTGTATGAACTGATTTACAAGGAACAGCAAGCGAATCCGGAGGTAATTTTTGATTTGCAAGATTACTTCGAAAGAGTGACCTCTGAAGAGTTTAACGAGCTTGAGATTTTTCAAAACTCAGCCTTTGTAAAAATGAACCTCAATCAGTACATCCGATACTATTTTTTGGATGCCAACTTTGTACCCTACTCCACAGAAAAATTCTTGGCCGAAAAGAAATTTATTGAAGCTAATTTTCAAGACGAGATTAAAAGAAAAGCCATTCTTAGAATGATCATTGATTTTCACAGCTTCGGATTCGGAAAGAGCGAAACTACTGTTGAACTTTTGAAAACAACTATTGAAGAATACGAAAACTCTTACAAGTACCAACAGAGCAAAAATACGCTGGAAGCCATCAAAGAAGATTTAAACCGATTTAAGTTTGATCTAAAAGCATATACCTTAAAAAGTAAGCTGGTCAATATTGAAGGTGACACCCTTAGCATTGGAGGGCTTATCAAAAAATCAGGCGACAATATAAAAGTGATGAACTTCTGGGCTTCCTGGTGTCCACCATGTATCAAGCAAATTAAAAACGGTCGGGATTTTAAAACCAAATTAGAAACGCAAAAACAGGTCAACTGGATTTATATCTCCCCTGAAGACAACTATCAGAAATGGTTAGAAGCCAATGTAAAGTATTCAACCACGCTGAATAAGAACAATTCATACTACCTCTTAAAGGGAAGAAAATCGGCAATTTCCAAATTCTTTAAAGTGAATGCTATTCCGCGATATGTTATCTTAGATGGTAATAATAAAATCGTCTTAAACAATGCTCCTTCACCAGCAGACGAGGAGAATTTTGAGGAGATTATTGATCAAATAGGGAGGGAATAGTTTAATGATTTAATAATTGAATGATTTAATGATTTAATGATTTAATGATTGGATAATTTGATGATTGGATGATTTGAAAATGTCAGGGATTTAGGAGACAAGAATCAATGATTTAATAATTCAATAAATTAGTAATAGAATGAGCTTAAGGATAAAGGCTAAGAAACAAGAGTCAAGAGACAGGAGACAGGAGACAGGAAAAATAAACAATTATCAACTAAAGACTCAAGACTATCGACTAAAAACTAATCGCCAACAGCCAAAGGCCAAAGGCCAAAAACAAAAGAGGCAGTAAACAAGAGTCAAGAGACAGGAGACAGGAGAAAATGATCAATTATCAGTTAACAATAAACAATTATCAACTAAAGACCCAAGACTGACGACTAAAAACTAAAAACTAAAGACTAACAACTAACAAAAAACCATGGTACAACCCTTTCACTTAGCGATTCCAGTTAAAAGTTTAGAACCTTGTAGAACCTTCTACCGTGAGACCTTAGGTTGCGAGGAAGGACGAAGCGATACCCATTGGGTGGATTTCAATTTCTTTGGACACCAATTGGTGATTCACCAGAAAGACGGATTTGAACCAAGCATTATTTCGAATCCGGTTGACGGACACGATGTACCCGTTCCGCATTTCGGGGTGGTATTGTCTTGGGAGGACTGGGAAAACTTGGCCGATCGACTTCAAAAGGCCAATACCGAATTCATCATCGAACCCTACATTCGTTTCAAAGGGCAAGTGGGTGAGCAAGCCACCATGTTCTTTAACGACCCTGAAGGGAATCCTTTGGAATTCAAGGCTTTCAAAGATATGGGGCAGTTGTTCGCAAAATAAGATGTCTTAATTTCTTATCTTTAGACGAACAATTCTAAACCAAACTTACATGAAACGATTCGTCTCTGCACTCTTTTTCTTAGGAGTGATGGGTATCTACGCCCAAGGAACGCAGTTATTGCGTCAACCCACCTTATCAAAAACACACGTAGTATTTGTCTATGCCAATGATTTATGGAAAGCTCCGCTATCCGGTGGCACTGCCATTCGACTTACCAGCGACATCGGCTACGAATCCTTACCACATTTCTCCTACGATGAAAAATGGATTGCCTTTTCGGCGCAATACGATGGAAATACTGATGTTTACATCATTCCAGCGGAAGGTGGTGAACCCAGGCGATTGACCTTTCACCCTGGTGGCGATTTCGTTCAAGGATGGACGCCGGATGGAAAGATACTTTTTCGCTCTGGTAGAGAATCCAGACCTACACAAACCAATAAATTCTACACGGTTTCTCCCAAAGGTGGATTACCGGTTTCTTTAGGAGTTCCGAGAGCTGCGTATGGAGAAGTATCTGAAGATGGCAATTATGTTGCCTATACGCCAATTACAGGATGGGATGCTGAATGGCGAAACTATAGAGGCGGACAAGCCATGCCGATATGGATAGTAGACTTAAAAACAAAAGACCTCATCCGCACCGACCAAAAAGACAAGGAAAGACACTTGGATCCTGTTTGGCACAATGGTTCGGTATATTTTATTTCAGAACGTGATTATACGGCCAACATTTGGTCTTTCAATCCGAAAACCAAAACAGAAAAGCAAATTACCTTTCACAAGAAATTTGATGTGAAAAGTTTGGATTCCAATTCCAACGGAATCGTATACGAACAAGGAGGTTACCTTCACTATTTGAATCCGAACACCATGGCCTCCAAACAATTGAACATTGAGGTGAAGGCCGATTTAAATTTCTCTAGACCTCGTTGGGAAAATGTGACCGGTAGAAACCTCAGCAATGCCAATCTTTCACCGAAAGGAAAGCGCGCTATTTTCGAGTATCGTGGTGAGATCTTTACCGTTCCAAAAGAAAACGGAACTTGGAGAAACTTAACCAACTCCCCTGGTGTTGCCGATCGTTATCCGATTTGGTCCCCTAAAGGTGATCAGGTGGCTTGGTTCTCCGATAAGAGTGGCGAATACCAATTGGTCATTGCCGATCAAAACGGCCAAAACCAATCGACCATAAAGATTCCGAATCCGACCTTCTACTTTACACCAGACTGGTCGCCAGACGGCAAACACCTTGCTTTTACGGATACCGACTATAACATTTGGATTACCAATTTAGAGACCAAGAAATCGAAGAAAGTAGCTACCGACCGCTACGCACATCCGAACAGAGCGATGAATCCCGTGTGGTCACCCGATAGCAAATGGATCGCCTTCGCCAAACAAAATGACAGCCATTTTAAGTCCATTTTCGCTTACAACATCGACAGTGGAAAAACACTACAATTGACAGACCCAATTGCCGATGCCATTACGCCGGTTTGGGATGCCTCTGGGAAGTATTTATACACCTTGGCAAGCACCAACTACGGATTACAGTCTGGTTGGTTGGATATGAGTTCTTATGACCCAAGTGTAACGAGAAGCTTGTATGCCGTTGTGTTGAACTCGGCCGACAAAGCTCCGAACCTTCCGAAGACGGATGAGGAGTCTTCCGACAAGAAAAAAGGTAGTAAAAAATCGAAGGAGGTAACCGTAGTGATTGACGAAAAGGGATTGTTTGACAGAGCCGTTCCGATGCGTCTTCCAGCAAGAAATTATGTGGCACTGTTAAAAGGACCGAAAGGCAAAGTATTCATCGCTGAAAGTATTCCGAATGCTTTCGGACTAACGGTTCATTCCTACGACATTGCCAAGCAAAAAGCTACGGTTTACAGCAAAGGTGTTTCTTCCATGACGGCTTCTGCAGATCGCAATTTCACTTTACTAAATTCCCGCGGAAGTTGGTTACTCAACAGTAGCAAAGCTCCTGTAAAACCAGGCAAAGGACGTTTAAAGACCAACATGAAAATCAAGTTAGATCCGCAAGCCGCTTACCATCAAATCTTTAAAGAAGGATGGCGATTTATGCGCGATTTCTTGTATGTAGATAATGTACATGGGGCACCATGGAAACAGGTATACAAGTGGTATGCACCTTGGATTGATCACGTGCGTCATCGTACCGATTTGAACTATGTGGTAGACATTATGAGCGGTGAAGTGGCCGTGGGACACTCCTATGTTTCTGGAGGTGATTTTCCTGATTTGAATCGCGTGCCTGTCGGATTGTTAGGCTGTGATTTTGTAGCAGACAAAGGCCGTTATAAAATTTCCAAAATATACCGAGGGGAGCGTTGGAATCCGAATTTCAATGCACCCTTAGGATTGCCTGGAATGAATGTCAACGAAGGTGATTATATCTTAAGCATTAACGGAACGGAATTGACCAGCAAAACAAATCCGTATAGCCTCTTGGAACAAACCTCAGGTAGAGAGATCTACATCACCGTGAACTCGGCTCCTTCTATAGATGGCGCTCGCGAGATTTTGGTAAAACCAATTGCTAGCGAACGTAATTTAAGAGGCATCGATTGGATTGAAGGGAATCGCCGCAAGGTAGACCAACTCTCTAACGGAAAGCTGGCCTATGTATATGTACCAAATACTGGCGGTGGCGGATTTACAAGTTTTAATCGCTACTATTTCTCACAACAAGACAAGAAGGGCGCTATTATCGACGAAAGAAACAATGGCGGTGGTTCTGCTGCCGATTATATGATCGACATCATGGCGCGCGAACTCTTCGGATATTTCAATAGCAAGGCCAACGACAGAAGACCTTGGACCACGCCGATGGCAGGTATCTGGGGACCAAAAGTGATGATCATCAACGAACGTGCTGGTTCGGGTGGTGACTTATTGCCTTATATGTTTAAGATGAAGAACATCGGACCAATGGTAGGAACCCGTACTTGGGGCGGACTCGTTGGTACCTGGGATACGCCACGATTTATTGATGGTGGACGCATGGTAGCACCACGAGGTGGATTCTTCGATGTCAATGGCGAATGGGCGGTTGAAGCCGAAGGTGTAGCTCCAGATATTGAAGTGATTCAAGATCCGAAAAGTGTGTTGGCAGGCAAAGATCCGCAGCTAGAAAGAGCGGTAAAAGAAGCCTTGAAATTGCTCGAGACCCAAGAATTTAAAATGAAAAAAGAGCCCAAGGCACCGATTCGTTGGAAGCGTCCGAAAGGTTATAAAAACGACAAGTAAGAGCGACATGAAGGTATTGATCCGACACATTATTGAACAATTGAAGGAAATTCAAGAGGGCAAACCATGGATCGGTAACACCTATAAAAGCAAATTAGACGGAATCGATTCGGCATTGGTATTTGAAAGACCTCATCCGGACTTGCATAGCATTGCCGATATCATTTCCCATATGAACCTTTGGAGACGAGAAGCCATTTTAAAAATCGAAACAGGAAAAGGAAGTAAAACAGATGCCTGTGAAGAAAATTGGCTGCCCGAAAACAAGTTGAAAGCCATTGGATGGACGGCGCTCAAATCAGAGTATGATGAAACCCTCAAGCGAATCATTTTGCTACTTGAGGAAAAGGAAGATTCGTTTCTAGAGGAAGAATATTATGACACCGATTTTAAAGGAAATTACCAATACAAATTTCTGATCAACGGAATGTTACATCATGATATCTACCATCTTGGTCAATTGGGAACCATTATCAAAAGACTAAAATCAACAGCATCAAATGCTTGAAATTAGACCAAACTGTGAACATTGTAACAAAGATTTGCCCAACACATCTACGGATGCAATGATTTGTTCTTTCGAATGCACCTATTGTACCGATTGTGCAATAGGTGTATTTGAAAATGTTTGTCCGAGTTGTGGTGGCAATTTTGTTCCCAGACCGATTCGGCCTCGGCAGGAACTAGAGAGTCATCCGGCTTCAACTAAAAGGATCTACGCTCCAAAAGATCTTGAGAAAGCCAAAGAACAATCAAATCGCTTAAAAGACATTGCACCCGAATACCGATGAAGACTACAGATATTGTTGTATTAACAGATTCGCGATACGTACAACCAGATTCAAAAGAAGACTATATTCAAAACCTTTTGAAAGAAGACCAATTGGTGGTAGACGCCTTGGAGGCTTTGGATTACAAGGTAAAACGTTTGGCTTGGGATGACCCCAATTTTGATTGGAACAGCACCCAATTCATTCTATTTCGAACAACTTGGGATTACTTTGATCGCTTTGATGAATTTTCCAACTGGTTGAATCGTGTGAGTCGACAAACGCAATTATTAAATTCCGAAGCCATCATCCGCTGGAACATCGACAAGCATTACCTATTGGATCTTCAAGAAAAGGGTGTGAATATTTGTGAAACCGTGTTTATTGAACAAGGAACATCCAAATCCTTATCAGCCTTAGCCGAAGAACATAATTATTCCGAGTTTGTATTAAAACCTTGTATTTCAGGAGCTGCGCGAGAAACCTATCGAATTACTTCCGAAATGGTTGGTGACTATGAAGAAAAATACCGCCAGCTCATCACGCAAGAAGCCATGATGCTCCAACCTTTTCAGCACAACATTGTCACCAAAGGAGAAGTGTCCTACATGGTGATGAATGGCAAGTTTACACACGCCATTCTTAAAATTGCCAAAACTGGCGATTTTAGAGTACAGGACGATTTTGGTGGCACCGTTCAATGGTATGAGCCTTCGCAAGAAGAGATCGATTTTGCCGAGTTTACCGTGAGTTGTTGTGAAGCGTCACCAATTTACGCCCGAGTTGACGCATTTATCGATAATAGTGGTAATTTAGCACTGGCTGAACTGGAATTGATTGAACCTGAACTCTGGTTTCGGTTTCATCCCAAGGCAGCCGAAGAATTAGCATACGGAATCCAACAACGCATCCATACACATGAAAAAATTAATTAAAGGTTTAGGCATTATCCTTGGCTTGGTAATCCTATTCGTCGGTATCGTTTATTTTACCAACAACGAATCAATTCCAACAGGGGAAAAAGGTGATAAAGCAGAACAATTGGCTTTAAAAATTCAACGCGCCATCAATCAAAAGGCCTTTGACAAGACCGAAGTACTAGAATGGAGTTTTCGAAACAAAAACTATTATTCCTGGTACAAAGCAGCAGGTTATGTAGAAGTTTCTTGGGATGGAAACAAAGTGAAATTGTATCCCAACGACAAGGACAAAAGTGAAATTTTGGCCAACCCAGACAATGCTTTTGATGAAGAGTTGATCTTATATGCCTACAACAATTTTAACAACGATTCTTTTTGGTTGGTAGCTCCTTATAAAATCATGGACGAGGGCACAGAACGTAGCATTGTAACTGTTGATGGAAAAGAACAACTGATGGTAACCTATACCTCAGGAGGCTCTACACCCGGTGATTCGTATTTGTGGGAAGTAGATTCCAATTTTGTGCCTGTTTCTTACAAAATGTGGGTGGGTATCATTCCGATTGGAGGCGTAGCAGCTTCCTGGAACAACCTTAAAAAAACAGAAGCTGGTATTCTCTTACCTACCACGCATACCCTGTCCTTAATGGGTATGGAAATTCCGATGGGTGAGGTAAAAGCCTACAATCCGGATGCCAATGCCTTTGCCGAGAAAATTCTCAAACGCATCAAGCACGACAAGTACAAAACCACCAATACCATCGAATGGAGTTTTGGCGGACGCAGATATTTTAAGTGGAACAAAAAAGATCATATCGTAGATGTTTCTTGGGATACCATTCGTGTGAATTTGTACCCGGCGGCTCGCGAAAAGAGTACCGTATACTTCAACGATAAAAAGCAAGAAACAGCCGATGCGAAAATTGTAAAACGTGCTTGGGACATCTTCAACAATGATAATTTCTGGTTGGTGGCACCGCACAAAATCTTTGATGACGGCGTGGTTCGAAGTTTGACAAGTGTCGACGGTCAAACGGCTTTGGAAGTAAATTTCACCCAAGGCGGAACCACTCCGGGCGATTCTTATATTTGGGTAGTAGACAGTACCTATTTGCCGGTAAAATACTTGATGACTGTACCGAGCATGCGTATGAAACAAGTTCCGGCTACTTGGGACGAATGGTTCACCACAGAAAGCGGAACCTTATTGCCAAAAAATCATACTTTTAGTAGTGGAAGAAGATTAAGCATGGGCGATGCAAAAGCCTACTAGTTATGAATAGCAAATCAATCACCATAGGAATCCTGAAAGCGGTAGGCATCCTTGCCGGTGTCGTTTTGGGACTTTATTTTCTGTACACCATCAAAACGGTCTTGATTTACATCATTATTGCGGCCGTGATCAGTTTAATTGCCAGACCTTTCATTCTGTTCTTACGCAAGAAATTGAAATTTCCGAATACGCTGGCCGTCATCTTCACGATGTTTTTATACATCGGGATTACCATTGGTATTGTGGGGTTGTTCATCCCATTGATCACAGAACAAAGTGAAAGCCTATCCCTCCTACAAAAAGAAGGCCTGGCCGACAATTTGGAAAGTACCTTTATTGAAATTGACAAGTACTTTAAAACGAAGGATATTGACATTCTCGATGAATTAAAGAACTCCGATGTTTTCTCTGGATTCAGAGAAATTCCGAATATCATCAACGGAATCATTGGTGCCTTTGGCTCTTTGAGCGCAGGATTGTTTTCGGTACTTTTTATCTCCTTCTTCTTTATGAAGGACTCCTTGCTACTGAAGCGAGTGATTTTGACCATGACTCCCACTGGAAAAGAACGAAAAATGTATGATTCCCTTGAAAAAATCAACGGATTGTTATCAAGATACTTTGTAGGATTACTCCTGCAAATCCTCATTCTCTTTGTGATTTATACCATTGTATTGCTCATTTTCGGCATTAAAAACGCCGTGGTCATTGCCCTACTCTGTGCCATTCTAAATATCATTCCTTATGTGGGACCTATCATCAGTGGCTTGTTGCTCATCCTGTTAACCATGACCAGTAATCTGGGGCTGGATTTCCAATCGGAAATCTTACCGACCACCATTTATGTGATGATCGGATTTGCGTTGGCCCAATTGGTAGACAATCTCTTTAGTCAGCCTAAAATATTCTCCACCGCCACCAAGGCGCATCCGTTGGAAATCTTTTTGGTCATCATCATTGGCGGCATTTTGATGGGAGCTGTGGGTATGATCATTGCTGTTCCGTCTTATACTGTACTTCGGGTGATTTTGAAAGAGTTTTTATCAGAGAATAAGATTGTAAAATCCTTAACCAAAGACATTTAATTGGCCCTCAACCAGAACTTATTACGTGCTGATGTTCAAGATTTTATAGACAAGAACTATAAGAAAGACGCACCTAGTTTGGTCTTAAAAGGATCTCCCTTTGCAGACATCAACATTCAAGAGCTGTTACAGCAATTGGAGAGCAAACGCAAGGCCGAGAAGAAACTACCAACATGGTTTCAAACGGCTAATATTTACTTTCCGCCAAAAGTTTCCATCGAACAAAGTTCTTCTGAGATTACTGCCCAATACAAGGCTTCCATTGTTTCTGGTAAAAGCTTGATTGATGTGACGGGCGGCTTCGGAATTGACAGCTACTACTTCGCGCAACAATTTGAAAGTGTTACCTATTGTGAAATCAATGAGGACTTGGCCCAAGTTGTGGCTCACAACTATGAAGTATTAGGACAACAAAACATTACCGTTCAGGCTACCAATGGAATGCGATTTATCAAAGAGCAAGAGACAGTGTATGACTGGATGTTTATCGATCCTTCGAGACGTGATGGAGTAAAAGGCAAGGTGTTTTTGTTAAAAGACTGCGTACCTTACCTGCCGCCCAAGGTCGATTTCCTGTTTCGCAATGCCACTTCGGTGCTGGTGAAACTATCGCCCATGTTGGATATTAGCAATACCTTGAAGGAACTCAAATATGTGACGGAAGTGCATATCGTTGCCGTGAATAACGAGGTAAAAGAATTGTTATTCCTACTGGAACAAAAAGAAGTAGCAGCCGTAAAAATTCAAACGGTAAACTTCCAAAAAGACCAACAACAGTCCTTTGCTTTTAATTTCGGAGATCACTCCTACTCCAACTATTCAGAGCCATTACAGTACCTCTACGAGCCCAATGCCGCTCTGCTTAAAAGTGGTGGCTTTCACGAAATTACCAAGCAGCTTCCTGTATTTAAATTGCAAGAACACGCGCATTTGTACACTTCTGAAGCCTTGGAAGAATTTCCAGGGAGAAGCTTTCAAATTGAGGCAGTAGTGCCCTATGACCGAAAGAAAATTCAGCAATTACTACCAGAGAAAAAAGCCAACATCACCACACGTAATTTTCCGAAATCGGTGGTGCAAATTCGGAAGGAATTGAAACTAAAAGACGGTGGTCAGCACTATTTGTTTTTCACCAAAAACATGAAGAACAAACTCACCTGTATTCTTTGTAAGAAATTTGGCAAATCCCAATAAATCTAAAAACTTCAGATTCCGTATTTTTGTTAGACTTGAGTTCTTATATGCAGACCAATTTCTACCAAGGATTAAAAATTCAGCAAGACAGTTTCCATGAAATTGAAGATGCCATTGTGGTGGAAGCCCCTTTGCAAATCAATATCAATAGCGAAGCATACACGGTAGTGATGCGCACTCCGGGTAACGACATGGCCTTGATTCGCGGTTTGCTCTATGCAGAAGATATTTACAAAGGCAACACATCTTTACCTGCGGAAATCACCAAAGAAGAAAACGGAATTCCGAGTATTATCAATGTCACCATCCCCCAAGATCAACTGGGGAAAGGCTATATGAACAAACGAACCCTCCTATCGGTTTCCTCTTGCGGAATCTGCGGAAAAACCGAATTGGAGAACCTTCAGGTAGAAGGAGAACAACTATCAACGGCTCGGCATTTTAATGCCAACCACATTCATGGAATGATGAAAGAAATGGCCGCAAACCAAGGCGGATTTCAAATCACTGGCGGGAGTCATGCTGCCGGTATTTTTAATGCTCAACGAGAAATGCTAAGCTTACAAGAGGATATTGGAAGACACAATGCGGTGGACAAAGTAATTGGGGATTTACTGCAACAGCAAATGCTGAAATCCGCAAGTTACTTGCTCGTCAGCGGTCGTGTTTCCTTTGAAATCGTCACCAAAGCCTTTGTGGCCAAGATTCCTGTTGTTGTGGCCGTATCGGCCTGTTCGAGCTTAGCGATCGACTTTGCCAAAGAGTTTGGCATTTGTTTGATCGGATTTACCAGAACTCATAAACTTACGGTATACACCCATATCAATCGATTAGAAAAATTAACCAATGTCTAAACACAGTCCAGCCCAACCCCCTGAAGAATTTACCGGAATTGAACTTACCGAAGTTCCCAAGCACTCCGTAGGCCCCACGGCCATCAAATCAGCCTTGTCGCACATTAGCAATGAAGTAGGTTTGTTCAAAGGCATTGGATTGCTTAAAAACTTGAATCAGACTTACGGTTTTGATTGTCCGGGTTGTGCCTGGCCAGACCCTGATGAGAAGCGCGCTTTCTTAGCAGAATACTGCGAAAATGGGGCGAAGGCCATTGCCGAAGAGGCGACTAAAAACAAGGTGTCACCCATGTTTTTTGCGACCCATTCTGTAGCGGAGCTAGCCAAACTATCGGATTATGAAATTGGTAAAAGCGGTCGAATTACCCATCCCATGTACTTGGCGGAGGGAGCCACCCATTATGAAGAGATAGGTTGGGACAAAGCTTTTGAACTTATTGGTAATGAATTAAACAGCCTTAGTTCTCCTGATGAGGCCATCTTTTATACCTCTGGGAGAACCAGCAACGAGGCGGCTTATTTGTATCAGCTATTTGTACGTCAGTTTGGTACCAACAACCTACCCGACTGTTCCAACATGTGCCACGAATCGAGCGGCGCCGCACTTTCTGAAACCCTGGGTATTGGAAAGGGATCGGTGACCTTGGACGACTTTAACCATGCCGACTTGGTGATGGTGATTGGTCAGAATCCGGGTACCAACCATCCGAGAATGTTGAGTGCCTTGAGTGAAACCAAACGCAGGGGCGGAAAAATCATTACCGTGAATCCACTGCCAGAAGTAGGCTTGATGCGCTTTAAGGATCCGCAGAATCCGACCAAATGGATTGGTTCTGGACAGCAAATCACCGATTTGTTCTTACCCGTCAAAATCAACGGTGATGTTGCGCTACTCAAGATTATTTTAAAACTGATGAAGGAAGCCGAGGATGCGAATCCGGGTTCTGTTTTCGACCATAAATTCATCAAAGAAAAAACACAGGGACTTGATGCCTTGTTGGCGGATTTAGATCAGTATAGCCTAGAGGAACTGTTACCGCAAACGGGACTCACGCTAGACCAAATCAAAGAGGCGACCAACCTCATCCTCCAAAACGAAAAAATTATTATCTGTTGGGCCATGGGCTTGACACAGCATAAAAACGCGGTCGATAACATTCGTGAAGTAGTGAACATCCTGCTTCTCAAAGGAAGCATCGGAAAGAAAGGCGCAGGTACCTGTCCCGTTCGTGGGCATTCCAACGTACAAGGAGATCGTACCGTAGGCATTTGGGAGCGTCCCAAACCTGCCTTTTTGGATAGCTTGGAGAAAGAGTTTGATTTCAAAGCACCGAGACATCATGGCTATGACGTAGTGGATGCCATCAAAGCCATGCACAAAGGCAAGGCCAAGGTGTTTTTTGCCATGGGTGGAAATTTCTTATCGGCCACCCCAGACACCGAATACACGGCCGAAGCCTTGCAAAACTGTGAGCTAACGGTACAAGTATCTACCAAACTAAATCGAAGTCATTTGATAACCGGAAAAAGAGCCCTCATCCTACCTTGCTTGGGGAGGTCAGAAAAAGATGTACAAGCCTCAGGAGAACAATTTGTATCCGTAGAAAACTCCATGGGTGTGGTGCATCAGTCCAGAGGACATTTAGCACCTTGTTCGAAAGAATTAAAGTCAGAACACGCCATCGTTGCCGGATTGGCCAAGGCCACCTTGAAAAACTCAACGACCGATTGGGAGGGGCTTGTGGGGAATTACGATTTGATTCGCGATAAAATTGAAGCCACCATTCCGGGGTTTGACAATTATAACAAGAGGGTACGTGTAAAAGGCGGATTTTATTTACCAAACAATGCACGGGATGCCAAGTTTGACAGTACCAAAACTGGTAAGGCCAATTTCACCTTGAACAAACCTTCGGATATTGAACTCGGGGCCAATGAATTTCTAATGATGACCATCAGAACGCACGATCAGTACAATACCACCATATACGGATTGAACGATCGATACCGCGGGGTACTGAACGAACGTCGGGTACTGTTTATGAATGAATCCGATATGGCGAACATGGGACTACAAAAACTGGATGTGGTAGATCTGCACAGTCATTTTGAAGGAGAGACGAGAAAAGCATACCGCTTTTTGGTCATTCCGTATGAGATTCCGCCACAATGTACGGCCACCTATTTCCCTGAAGCCAATGTTTTGGTACCCATTTCAAGTACCGCAAAAATTAGCAATACACCAACCTCAAAAACCGTGATTATTACGGTTCATAAATCTGAATTATGAAAAAGATTGTAACATTACTCCTCATCCTTTGTATCAGCCAAGCCTCCTTTTCCCAAAGCAATGGCGTTCCTGAAAAACAAAAGCAAACGGCCTTCGGAAAAGTAGATTTCTTATCCATTGAAATGCCAGGGAATGAAGCCAATATGGGCTTTACAGGAATTCATTACAACCTCAACTTGACCGATTGGGGTGCTTATGCCGGTGTGGGTCTTTACGGAGCTGTAACGGGAATTCGCGGTGGATTTTTCACCTTGGGTGTGAATGCCGGTGTAAAAGAATACCTCTCGGATCGCTTTTTTACCGATCTAGGATTCCATTTTGGCGGTGGCGGTGGTGCTGGGGCGCCTGATGGTGGTGGTGCCTTCATCCTTCCCCATGTGAATATGGGGTATGATTTTAAAGATTTTATGGTTCAGGCGGGTTGGAGTTACGTCAACTTTTTTGACGGTGGTGCCATTAAAAGCAGTCAGTTTAACGTAGGCATTGAGATTCCCTTGGATTACGAATATGCCAACTACAAGGCTAGCGAACAAAGCTTTGACAATAAGGCCCTTAAAAACTCTGGATGGGATCAAGCGGCTAAAAAGAATTCCTTGTTGTTTCACCTGAACAACTTAAAAATCCAAGGACGCACCCAACGCACCAGTGGCCAACGCTACAACGGTGAAACCATTCGTTTGGCAGGTTTTGAGTTTGCTTCGTTCTTTGATGAAAACTGGTTTGCCTTTCTAAAAGTAGACGGTGCCTATCATGGCATTCAAGCTGGATTTATGGATGTATTTCTAGGAGCTGGTTATTTGTATTCTTTCAACCAAAATCGCACCAACATCCTTGCGAAATTTTCTATGGGAGCTGGCGGTGGTGGTGGCATAGAAACCAATGGTGGTTTCTTGGTACAGCCCGATATTTCCATTGAACAAAAACTATTCGGCGATTTCTTTATCGCCATCAACAAAGGCTATGTATTTTCTCCCAACTCCGATGTCAATACCTCATCCTACGGACTAGGTTTGAAGTACTACATTCAGCGTAATGGTATTTTTACGGCCGATCAAAGCTTTGACAATTTGGTATTCAAGGGCATTACGGTAAGTATGAAGCACGACTTGTATTTTGATGCTCAGCGGGACAATCGCAGTCCGAAAGACTTGCACCAAATATCTCTGCAGGTCGACTTTGATTTGAGCAAGCGACTCTATGCCGCCGGCCAAACCTCTTTTGCCAACTTTGGCGAAGCAGGCGCCTATGCTGAAGGATTGGTAGGATTGGGACTGCGAAGCAAGGCTTTTTTCAATAATTCGACCAAGCTTTTTGCCCAGGTATTGGGCGGTGCTGCCGGAGGTGGCGGCATCAGCACGGGCGAAGGCTTTATTGTAAAACCGAGCCTTGGTTTTAGTACCAAAATCAACGATCAATTGAACTTTCGAACGGCAGCCGGATACGTAAAAGCCAGTGGTGGTGGGCTTAGTACTACCCTTGTGAATTTTGGGCTTTCTTACAACATCTCTTTATTGAAGCGCTCTAATTAATTGAGGTTGAAAACTTTATTGAATAATGAGGTAAAAAATCGAAATTAATGCCTACATTTATCGTTCAATAAAACCCTTAAAAATCTTTATTAAATGAAAAATGTAAGAAGACAACTTTTCTTTTTCGCCGTATTGGCTTTCGTTTTATACTTTTCTGGGGCTTATTTATTAGAAAACGGATTTAAGGATTTGATCGATGGAATCGTGATGATGATCTTTTTTGGATCAATCATTCCTTTCATGGGCAAGCTGTTGATTTTGATCAAGCAGTTCACTTTAAGTCAGCAATCTGAATAATTAGAAAGTCAGAGAAGTCAGAAGCGACTGAAAAAGAAATGGTTACACCTCCCCCAACCCAATCATTCGTAAAAATTTAGACATTTATTTTGCACAGTTTTATTTAAAAGGCTGGTGCATTGAGTATGACGCATACCAGTTTTTTAAATAGTCCTTAGTTTTTAGTCTTTAGTTGTTAGTTACAAGCTGATTATTGATAATTGTTAACTGATCACTGATAACTGATAACTGATAATTGACCATTACTTCTAACTTCTAACTTTTAACTTCTAACTTTTAGCTTCTAGCTTTTGGCTGTTGGCGATTAGTTTTTAGTTTTTAGTCGGTAGTCGTAAGTTGATCATTGATCATTGATAATTGATCCTTGCTTCTAACCCCTTCTACTCCCCTCTTTATAGGCAGGAATGCCGGCTTTGAGCTTGACCGAATGTTTTTTAATATTGGTATTTTTTTTCTAATTTAATGACACTTAATTAATTGGTCCTATGAATTATAGCTCTAAACCACTTGTAACCTTCTTCTCTCTTTATTTGACATTGATCAGTACGTCTTTATGCAGTCAAACTACCGATAGTATTAAAGGTCCCTACAGATACCATAGGTTCACAAAAGATTATCAGTACTTACTTTTTACTGTTAGTGATTTTAATGAATCTCAAAAAATATATGATACTCATAACAAGGAATTGGTTGATTGGGATAATTTCCCAAAGGATAATTATGAACCACATGCTTCCTATAATGTTTATGAGGGATACGATAGGAAGTCGTATTTACTTCGATACCTATCAACAGTGAAAAATACAGGGAAGGAAAGAAAATCAGCATATGATCAAACCGGACACAACCCTCTGGTAACTGTCAGTCTGAAAAACTTTGTTCGAATTCTTCCAGACGGAAGTTTCTTATGCAAAGAAGAAAAAAAACGACAGCGCCTTGAATACTATATTCTTAGTCCTGACGGTAAAAGAAGAAAGTTAAAACATAAATTTCGATCCAAGTTCACCCCCCCACAAAAATGCATTTTACGCATGATGGTAAATACGGCATCTTTGGACGCTTTTATTATCGTGATAATAAATCGTATAATGCTTTTGAAATTCAAGATATGGTTTCTGGATCTGTGCTGGACTTCAAAAGAATAGAGAATGAAAATGTACGTGAAATATCATATGTAACGGATGAGTATATAATTTATGATAAATCCATTGTTGCCAATTGGCAAGGCAAAAAACTGTTTCGTATCAATCTAGATCAAAGAGCAGGTGCCATTACTAATGTTTTTCAGTTTAATAACATCTTATATATTCTTCAGCAAAGTCGAATAAGAAAGGGAAGAGGGTATCTTGAAAAAAGTACTTTTTCGTCATTTGACACCTATTCTGGCACACGAATTCGCTCAAAAATATTTCACAGCGCCAAAGATATTGTACCGATAAGAGAGAATGAATTTATGATTTTGTATCCCTTTTATAATGCACACCAAGCAAAAAACTTTGATGTTAATTTGCGCAGGGGGATCGGAGAAGGATTGGCAGTAGCTTATATAAACGATTTGTTTGAGACGGTTGAGTTTACTTTTCTTAGAAAGAACACTTACAAAGCGAGTAAAAAGAAAATTGGTCCGGCATGGCCCCGGTGGGTATCTGGCCTAAGGCCCTTTGATGTCGTAGAACATCAAGGAGCCTATAAAATGATATCTTACAAACAAGCTTTTGGATTTCGATTAACCGATGGAAGTTACGTGGATTATAAGGATGCTAAAAATCAAATAAAGGTTGCAAAACATGTTGATCCCAATCAATTCCTTTGTCATTGTGAGAATAAATTTTGTGAAGGAGGGTATATACAACAATCTATAAGCACAGGGAATAAATTTGGAACTCGTATTGTTGATTATTACACCACAAGTACTGGTAACACCTATAGAAGAACCACTTTTTTTAAACCCAACCGAAAGACCTATTCTTATAAAATTAAATGTAGTCGATGCGGAGGAAAAGGATATAAAATTTGTAAGGATAAGATTAAAAAGTAATACTCATCAGAAGGAATTTATTTTTATCCCCTCCCACTCCCCTCCTTATAAGTAGGAAGACCTCCTTTGAGTTTGCGCTTCAGCTTGACCGAAGGTTGGTAATTGATAATCTAGCTTATAGCTTTTGGCTTTTGGCTGTTGGCGATTAGTTTTTAGTCTTTAGTCGTTAGTCTTTAGTTGCTAATTGGTAATTGATTATTGATCATTGATAATTGACCATTACTTCCAACTTCTAACTTCTAGCTTTTAGCTTTTAGCTGTTGGCTGTTGGCTGTTGGCGATTAGTTTTTAGTCTTTAGTTTTTAATTTTTAGTTACAAGCTGATAATTGATAATTGTTAACTGATCACTGATAACTGATAATTGATCCTTGCTTCTAACCCCTTCTACTTCCCTCCTTATAAGTAGGAATGCCGGCTTTGAGTTTGCGCTTGAGCTTGACCGAAGGTTGGTAATTGATGTGAAAACTTTGGATGTCTTTTTGAACACTCAAATCTTCCGGACGGTCTTTGGCTTTGCCTTTGAATCCAATTTTAAATCGGCCAATATAATCGAGATCTACAATTCGACCATCTTCCAAATGCCTTTCCATTTGTGACGCCAAGGCATGAAGTACCGCTAGCACATCCGTTTCGCTTAAACTGGTAGCGCGACTGATATGCGCACTAATAGATTCTGAATTGACCACCCCCTTGTGCACGGCCTGCATGATGTATTGTTTGTTGTTCTTTCCTATGCTGTTGTTTCTTCCTGTAATTCGATATCGTAATGCCATAATTATCAATTATTTTTTCTACCTTAGAAATAGCTTCCAATACAAGGCTTTTCGAGCCTCCTTCTGAAAATACTAGAATAAATTTAAAAAAATAGTACAATATTTATAAAAATATACTAGTATTTTATGCGAAAAGTTCTAGTATTCTTCTTACAAACTCCAGTCCACCATTCCAAACCCATCCTTATGTATATCTAAAAACGCACTGACAAAATTCCAAAAACGCACTGTGGTTTGGTTGTTAGGTTTTAGTTTTTAGTCTTTAGTCGTTAGTTGATAATTTTTTATTGTTAACTGATAACTGATCATTTATTCTTTGCTTTTAGCTTTTAGCCTTTGGCTGCTCGCTGTTGGTTTTTAGTTTTTAGTGCTTAGTTGTTAGTCTTTAGTTGCTCATTGGTAATTGTTAACTGATAACTGATCATTAATCATTAATCATTTAGCTTTTGGCTATTGGTTAACGGTATGTTATTTCAATTTGATAGTTACTTAGGTTTTTCATAGTTTTAAACCGCTATGAAAAACACCAACTTACCTACCGTAAGAATTGTTCCGAAAACAATTCACCGAAAGAACTACTTCTTTCTCTACTTTCCCTACAATCAAGATTTTATTCATTTGATGAAAAGCGAATTAAATGCGCGGTGGTCTACTACAGAACGAGCCTGGTATGTACCAAACAATCGATCGTTTTTAAAAGCTGTTTTCGAAGTATTTAAATCCATCGCCGTAGTTGACAGCAGTGCCATTCCTTTTCGCAATCAAACAGATAATGCACCTAAACCCACAACCGTTGTTGCTAAAAAGGTTGTTCGCTATCGGGTTCCTCAAGATTATGTTGCCTTTTTAAAACGACGACGATACAGTACCAACACCATTAAGACCTACTCCTCTTTTGTGGAACAGTTTATGGGTTTTATTGCCCCAAAGGCTCTGGAGGAAGCAGATTTTGCGCTCATAACCAAATTCATGAACCATTTGATTGACGTGAAAAAGGTTGCTCCTAGCACTCAGAATCAGGCCATTAATGCCTTAAAATCCTACTATGAAAATATGCAAGGTTGGGAAAAGTTTTCCTATCGGGTAGAACGACCACGTAAGGAAAAAAAGATACCACAAATACTCACGGAGCTTGAAGTGCTTCGAATGATTCAAGTTACTGACAATGTGAAACATAAAACCATATTATGTGTATTGTACTCCGCAGGATTGCGAAAAGGAGAGCTTTTGAACTTGCGCAAACAGGATGTATTCTTTGACAAAAATCTTATATTTGTTAGAGGTGGTAAGGGCAAAAAAGACCGTACCACAGTGTTATCTGAAAACCTAAAGAAATTGCTAACGGTATATTTGAGAGATTACAAGCCCAATTACTGGTTGCTCGAAAGTGCAAAGCGCTCACGATATGGTGTTACCAGTGTCGATAAGATTGTAAAAAGGGCGGCAAAGTTGGCAGGTATTGAACGCAATGTGACACCACACATGTTACGTCATTCGTTTGCGACTCATTTGTTAGAACAAGGTTTGGATTTGCGTTATATTCAACAATTGTTGGGTCATGGCAGCAGTAAAACTACCGAGATCTACACCCACGTAACCACCAAATCGCTCTCCAAAATTAAAAGTCCGTTAGACACCTTTTTAGAAAGCCAGAAACGTGATAATCAAAACATTAATACGAGGTTGGATATGGATGATATAAAGTCCATACAATCTTAGCCTCTAGTTACCACACAGTATGAAATCAAG
>DKQS01000009.1 GCA_002471825.1 Flavobacteriaceae bacterium UBA7302
CTTATCACCTCAATGGCAGCACCATTAGTACTGGCATTAGAAGTTGAACCATTCAAAAATGTTAATGGATGTGTAGCATTGGCACCATCGGTTCCGTAATCATCGTTACCAGTTACAGTAATATCTACAGCTGAACCACCTTGGGTAGCGCTGGCTGTATCATCATTTGCTGTTGGAGTTGAATTTGCAGTGATTGCTGCAGAAACAGTAACATTTACCGTAGCAGTATCAGTATCTCCAGTAGCATCAGTGACTGTATAAGTGAAACTGTCAGTCCCTGTGAAACTCGCCGTTGGTGTATAACTAATAGTTGTACCATCAGTTGTAATTGCTCCGTTAGTTGTAGTTCCTGAAGAAATACTAACTGCAGGAGTATTATATCCGTCAGCACCAGCTACGTCATTTGCTAATACTGCGATTGTATTGTTTGATGAATCCACTACTACTTCGGCAGTATCATCATTGGCTGTAGGAGTTGTAGCAGCACTCACCGTAACTGTTACGGTTGCTGTATCTGCATCTCCACTTCCATCGGTAATGGTGTATTGGAAGGTATCCGTTCCGCTAAAATCTGCTGGAGGTGTGTAACTAAATTCATCATCAGTTACAGTTCCTGTTCCTTTGTTATCAATACTGATAGCCCCACCTTCGGCACTTGCACTAGATAAAGTTCCATTGGTCATGGTTAAACCACCATCAACATACCCATCTGCACCTGCACTATCATTAGTTAATACAGGAATTACAGTCGCTCCACTATTGATGGAAACCGTTGCAGAATCATCTACAGCATCTGGAACAAAAGACGTTGCACCACTAGAAGCAACTGTTACAGTTACCGTTGCAGAATCTGCTTCACCGTCTTTATCAGTTATTACATAGGTAAAGGTATCGGTTCCTGAAAAAGTAGCTGTTGGTGTATAACGGATTTGAGTATTACTTATCACCTCAATGGCAGCACCATTCGCACTGGCATTAGAGGTTGAACCATTCAAAAATGTTAATGGATGTGTAGCATTTGCACCATCGGTTCCGTAATCATCGTTACCAGTTACAGTAATATCTACAGCTGAACCACCTTGGGTAGCATTTGCCGTGTCATCATTGGCAGTTGGTGTTGAATTGGCAGTAGGAGCCGCTGGTGTTACCGTAATGGTAATCGTTGCATACCAGTTAACACCTGAAGAACTGAAATAATAATCATAAGTATCAATACCCGAAAAACCAGGTGCAGGGGTATAATACAGTTGATCATCCAACCCACCTATACCAGTAGCGTTATCTTTTAGTACTATTGAACCTCCTTCAGTGGTTGTGTCGGTTAAATGCAATGTTGAAGCAATCAACATCGATCCATTATTACCTGGTCCATCAATATCATTAGCAACAACATCAATAATATTGTTGGAACTATCTTGATCCACTGTAATTGTGTCATCCACTGGACCAAACTGAGTAACAGAAACTGTAACCGTTCCTGTGGCAGCTAAACCATCATTATTTGTGATTACATAGTTAAAAGTATCTGTTCCAGAAAATCCATCCGCTGGTGTGTATAAGATAACATCGTCAGTTAAATCTCCTGAAGTCCCATTATCTCCAACAACTATCGTTGCCCCATTTGGACTTGCGCTGCTCTTACTTCCATTTGAAAAAGTTAATGGATGTGTCGCATTGTGACCAGAAGCTCCAAAAGAGTCGTTACTTGTAACATCTATTGTTACAGTCGTGTTATAGCTACCTGAGCTTTTTGCCTGGGTAAAACTATAGGTTGATGCAGAATCGTCTGTTGTAGTTGGATTAGTAGGCGTACCATTAAAACTCTCAGTTGGAGTGTAAACCAATGTGCCTATGTCATCATCATTACCATAACTGGTAAAGGTGACTAACAAAAAAGCTAGTAAAAAAGTAATTTTCTTCATGTGATCAGGGTTATATGTTATTTAAATTAAATTCTAATTATTAACCTGAGTACGGTCATAACATATCGTTTCAAATAAGTACGTTATTTCCGTAATCATTTGAACCCTAGGGAAAGTTCTTTCATAGCGGTTTTTAGGGAATCCACCGAATTAACAAAAATAGAAAAAATATTTTAACTAACAACTTTAATATCAATTGATTAAAATTGATAACATTTTTTTAAAAGTTAAAATACTTAATCACTTGTTTATCAGCATCTTAAAAAATATAGCTGACATAAAAAAAGCAGAGACACGAGGGCCTCTGCTTTTTGCTAATTGGATTTTAATCTAACTATTTGATAATAATCTTCTTAGTTCCGTAATCTTTAGTGTTACTTAAAACTTTCATCAAAACAATTCCTGGACTTAATTTTAAGTTCATTTGAAGGGTATTGTTTCCTTGATTTAAATCCACCTGACGGCTGTAAAGAACTTTACCAATTACATTATAAATTACTATGGTTCCTGAACCATTTTCTGCACTTTCAATATTCGTAGTGAATGTACCATTCGAAGGATTCGGATATACAGAGAATGTGTTGTTGAACACCATGTTGGTCTCCGTATTTGATCCTCTGTTCGAGCTGGTTGCAGTCACTGTGATGTTCACCGTACCAACAGAAGCGTCTCCACTTGCATCAGTAATGGTGTAATCAAAAGTGTCCGTTCCGCTGAAACCTGCTGGTGGGGTGTATACAAACACATCATCCGTAGTATCAGCTGTTCCTTTGTTGTCGATGCTAATTGCACCTCCTTCAGCACTGGCACTGTTCAGTGTACCATTGGTCATGGTCAGTCCGCCAGCGATATATCCGTCAATACCTGATTCGTCGTTCGCCAATACATCAATCTCATTGTCGGTTGAGTCTTGGTCTACGCTTACCGTATCATCGTTCGCTGTTGGTACAGCAACCGTACCGTTGGTTGTTACCGTGATTGTTACCGTTGCAAAGGAAGCATCTCCACTTGCATCAGTAATTCGGTATCTAAAGGTATCTTCTCCTGAGAAGGTACTCGTTGGCGTATACTCAATCTGATTGTTCACCACTTCAATGGTAGCTCCGTTATCACTGTAGCTGATCATTGAACCATTGGTAAAGGTAATTGGGTGTGTTGAATTTGGTCCGTCTAAACCATAGTCGTCATTGTCCAACACATCAATCGGAACCATGTTACCTCCTTGATCAGCACTTGCTGTATCGTCATTGGCGGTAGGTGTACCATTGGTAGTAGCTACCGCTACGACATTGATGGTTACTTCAGCTGATGTGGTCTCTCCGTTACCATAGGCAATCACATAAGTAAAGGTCTCTACTCCTGTGTAGTTGCTATTTGGTGTGTAGTGGAATGAATCATCATTGAAGCTTAGTACTCCCCCATCAATTTGTTGGATGGTACCGTTTGTCAATGCAATCACGTTTCCAGTTGAAGCGGTTCCTGCAATGGTTAATCCAGTAATGGTTACATTCGGATCACCATTGGAATCTCTCACTCCTGCGTCATTTCCAAAGATGTCTAATACGTTGTTGGTACTATCAACATCTACGTTGAAGGTATCGTCTGAAGCGGTAATGGTGTTTGGTTCACTTACCGTTACGTTTACCGTTGCTGTCGAAGCATCTCCACTTGCATCGGTAATGGTGTATTGGAAGGTATCTGTTCCTGTGAATCCAGCTACTGGGGTGTAGTTGAACACATCATCAGAAGTATCTGCCGTTCCTTGGTTGTCAATGCTGATGGCAGCACCTTTGGTACTTGCACTTGTCAAAGTACCGTTTACCATGGTTAATCCATTGTCGATATAACCATCTGTACCAGAAAGGTCATTGGCCAATACATCGATTACATTCACTCCAGAATTACCTGTTACCGTTACTGCATCATCATTGGCCGTTGGTGTCGATAATCCGCCTCCTGAGGAAGCACCTACCGTTACCGTTACTGTACCTGTATCTGCATCACCACTTAAATCAGTGATTACATAGGTAAAGGTATCTGTTCCACTAAAACCTGAAGCTGGTGTGTAAACGATGTAATCATCATCGTAAGTGTTTGGTGTGTTATTATCATTAACAGTAATGATTGCACCATTGTCACTAGCACTGCTTGTTGAACCATTGTTAAAGGTTAAAGCGTGATCTGTGTTTGCTCCTTCTGGACCAAAGCTATCATTTGCTAGTACCATAATGTCTATCGCAGCACCATTCTGATCAGCACTTGCTGTATCATCTGTAGCTTCTGGAATACCACTGTTTACAACCGCTGGTGTTACCGTAATGGTAATGGTGGCTGTGGATTGATCTCCGTTGGCATCGGTTAAGATATAGGTAATCTGATCCGTTCCAGAGAATCCAGCTGCTGGAGAATAGATGATCGTGTTGTCTGTTGGATCACCATTGGTTCCGTTTTCAACCACAATGGCTGAACCTCCTGCTACTGTTGGGGTTACTGCTATAATTGGATTTACAGCTGCATAACCATCAGATCCGAAGGTATCGTTATCCAACATGTTGATTACATTATTTGTACTGTTCTCAGCTACGGTATCTGTATCATCGTTTGCTGTTGGAACATCTGTAATGGCCGTTACCGTTACATTTACTGTTCCTGTAGAGGCATCTCCACTAGCATCGGTAATTGTATACTGGAAGGTATCTGTTCCTGAGAACCCAGCTACTGGTGTGTATAAGAATACATCATCCGAAGTATCTGCAGTTCCTTGGTTGTCAATACTGATGGCTGCACCATTAGAACTAGCACTACTTAAAGTACCGTTGGTCATGGTCAATCCTCCATCGATATAACCGTCAGATCCTGCAGTATCGTTGTCCAATACATCAATGATATTGGCACTACTATCTTGTACAACTGTGGCAGTATCGTCGGCCGCAGTTGGCGTTCCGTTTACTTGAACTACAGGAGTTACATTGATCGTTACTGTAGCTGTTGACGAATTACCGTTACCTCCTAAGACTGTGTACTGGAAGGAATCAATTCCTGAGAAGTTCACAGCTGGACTATAAGTTACCGTATCGTCTGATTTATCTTGAGTTCCGTTTTCATTCACTGAAATCGTTCCTCCGTTTAACGAAGTAGCTCCTGATAAAGTAATGCTGGTAATACCGTCTTGACCGATGGTATCATTGTTCAACATTGCAATGTCATTATTGCTACTGTTTTGATCAAAAGTTACTGTATCATCTACTGCATAAGGCACATTGGCAGCGCTACCTACATTTAAGGTAACCGTTACTGTTTTTGCCAAGCCTAAAGCATCTGTAATCACATAAGTAATCGTATCAACGCCTGTAAAGTCCGCAGGTGGCGTATAGATGATCACATCATCTGTTAAGTCATTTGGAGTACCATTGTCTCCAATAGAAACTGGACCACCATTGGCACTTGCGTTACTCAAGGCACCATTGGCAAAAGTAAGTGGGTGTGTTGGATTTGGACCGTTGAATCCGAAGTCATCATTGGCCAATACTTCCAATACATTGTCAGAGCTGTTTCTGATGATATCATAGGTATCTTCTCCAGCAGTTGGTTCTGGTAGCTTTACCACAACCGTTCTGGTAACAACCGTTTCATTGCCTGAACCATCCGTAGCAGTATATACCACCGTATAAGTTCCTACTGTTGGGTTTTGAGGTACGTTGTTTACCGTATCTAAAGTCACCGAACAATTATCATCTGCCGTAGCACCTGCATCGGTGTATGGCGATGAATCCTCATGAAGCACCGAAGCATCTCCGTTCAATGTAATCGTTGGAGCGGTGTTGTCCACAACGGTTACCGTGGCGGTCGCAGACACATCATTAAATTGTGCCATCTCTTGAGCAGTCAAAGCTCTATCGTATAAAAATGCTTTTGATATTTGTGCATCTATTCCTCCAATTTGATTTGGAGTTGTATGTCGTGCACCAAATAAAATTTCAACGTTATTTGGATCCCAAGAAGTATCATCTGGATCAGTAAACGAACCGATCACAGAACCGTTTCTGTATACGGTGATGGTTACTTCTCCATTCGCTACCTCATAAGTTATTGCCATTTGAACCACTTGATTGGCTACCGTCTCTGTAAAACCAGGATTCAAGGTTTGATTTCTTCTATAAAACGTACTACCATTCATCCAAGTAGCGGGATTGAGTTCTCCATAAACAATTCCGTCGAAGTTGTCCCCTGAAACGTTATCAATAGTCATAGCCGAACCAGAACCAACATTTAAATCCTGAATAGACACATAAGAAATTAATGTCTTGTTTGTAATTGGGGCGTTACCTGCAAAAGTTCCGTTCGAAGTTCTAGCAAAACTGTTCGGATCAACATCCAAAGTTCCGTTTACTATAGAAGCACCACCGACTAATTCGATGTCGCCCCAGTTCCCTGTTTTATCTTCTAGGGGATTGTTGCTTGAAAAATCCCAATGACCAATTAAACCTTGTTGTGGTAATGAACCCGCATTTCCACTGGCATCTGTTGCAGTAATATTTACAGTCTGAGCTCCTAAATCATCACAATCAAAATTGGTCTGGTTCACACTTAGGGTTACCGATCCCGAGGCATCGGTAGCACTCGTTACAACGTCTTGAGCTGTAATAGTTGCGGTACCGAACTCATCTAAGGCTAGGGTAATGTCTTTCGGAACAACAACAGGCGCTGTTGTATCCACAACATTTACCGTTCTGGTTACTTCGGTTGCAGCATTGCCTGCAGCATCAGAAACATTGTAAGTAACAGAGTAAGTCCCAACCACACTTGTATTTACCGCCGTAGCATCAATGGAAATATTGTTGGAAATATCTCCGTCAGTATTATCGTCGGCAGTTGCTCCTAGCTCAGTATATGCATCACCTAACTCAATGGTTTGAGGGTTATCTCCTGTTAGTGTTATGGTTGGTGCTGTAGTATCCGCAGCAGAATCACCCGGGCACCAAGTAGATTGACCTATGTCATTAACATTTGTTTGAGTGGTATTTGTGCCATTATCAGAAACATCTGTACTATTGTTTGCAGTTTGAACATTGGTAATTGTAGTGTTCGATAAACTATTCGGTATAACTATTCCAGCTGTACTTGAACTGGCAATTTTTGAATTCAACACGCTATTATCAGTTCCATTAAACTGGAAAAAGATACCCGTTGCTTTGCTACAAATCTCAACATCATCAATGGTGATATTACTTGAACTACGAACATAGATCCCTGTTGTCCCAGCACCAGTAAAACTGGCGTTTTCAACTGTTACATTATTGCTATTATCAATAAACAATCCTGTTCCAGTAGCATTATCATAGGTGTTAGCACCCAGGGTGTAATTATTTGCATTTATTAGAAATAAACTAGTTCCCGAATTTGAAAGGTCATTACCTGAAATATCGGAAGGGGTCCCTCGATATTCCAAGGCCGTTGCGGCACTATTGCTTAAATTATTATTGGTAACTGTACCTCCTGGTGAATCATTAAATAAATATCTAATTCCGTAATTATTATTAGAAAAATTATTATTGTTCACTACAGTATTTGTCATATTGTTATTCAAACGAGCACCTTCAGCAAAACCTGTTGCCGTATTGTTTTCAATAGTTGAACTGGTTAAGTTCCTAACAAAAAGCGCAATTTTAACGGAACGATTTACTCCGTTAGCAATCAGGGAATTAAAGTCCCAGTCATTAATGGTAATGTTGTTTGACTCGTAGTACTGAATTGGACCGTCAATATGGTCACCGTAAGTATTTTGATTTGGACCGGCAGATCCTGGAGCCGACAACTCAAAATTATTAGTTCCGGCCATCTGAACACCAATTTTAGATCCTGTAAAGTCATTTCCAGAAATCTCGGTTGGAGTTCCACTATACCCTAAACCTAGGACGTTATTATTGGTCAGGTTATTGTTGGTAATCGACATGCCATTAACAGTTTGTAATACGCGAATTCCATAATTACCACCTGAAGCATTGTTGTTATTGACCACCGTATTGGTTGCATCATTTGCAAATCGAATACCTTCACCAAAACCAGTAATCGTATTATTCTCAACGGTAGAATTGGTCAAATTTCTTACACTTAAAGCAATTTTAGTTAACCGATTCACATTAGAATCATATAATGATGGAAAGTCCCAATCATCAATAGTGATGTTACTTGATTCAAAATACTGGAATGGATGATCAATATGATCTCCCCATGTGTTTTGGTTAGGTCCAGTTGAACCTGGAGCTGATAATTCGAAATTGCTCATCTGAGCTAAAGAGGCTCCAATTTTAGACCCAGTAAAGTCATTCCCAGAAATTTCAATCGGATTTCCAGCAGCCTGTAAACCAATTAAATTGGCATTGGTAAAATCGTTATTAGTGATGGTATAATTCGAACTAGTTTGTAAAATTCTAACCCCATAATTTGATCCTGCAAAATTATTGTTATTTACCGTGGTATTTGAGGCATCGTTGTTGAAACGAATTCCCTCGGAAAATCCTGTGAATATGTTATTCTCTATCGTAGAGTTCGTAAGATTGCGAACATTTAATGCAATCTTCTGTAATCTATTAACCGAATTGGCATATAGTGAGGTAAAATCCCAATCATCAATAGTGATGTTGTTTGACTCAAAAAATTGGAAAGGATGTTCTATATGATCTCCCCATGTGTTTTGGTTGGGTCCAGTTGAACCTGGAGCTGACAACTCGAAATTACTCATCTGAGCTAAAGAGGCTCCAATTTTAGACCCAGTAAAGTCATTTCCTGAAATTTCGGTAGGATTTCCTGCAGCCTGTAAACCAATTACTTTAGAGTTGGTAAAATCATTATTGGTCACAGTGTAATTTGAACTAGTTTGCAAAAATCTTACACCATAATTTGATTCAATAAAAATATTGTCATTAACCGTGGTATTCGAAGCATCATTATTGAAACGAATTCCTTCTGAGAATCCAACTGCAACATTACGCTCAATGGTCGAACTGGTAAGGTTACGAACGTTGATTGCCAATTTTGTTGATATATCTGCACCACCATCCATCAAAGAATTGAAATCCCAGTCATCAATGGTAATGTTGTTTGATTCATAAAATTGCAAAACTGTATCAGAATGACCTCCGTAAGTATTTAAGTTAGCACCTGTGGAGCCTGGGGCTGATAGCTCAAAATTACTTGTGTTTACCATGAACACAGCACGTAGCGAACCCGAAAAGTCATTTCCAGAAACTTCTGTTGGCGTACCACTGTAGTAAAAAGCATAAGAGCCAGCGTCAGAAAAATCATTATTGGTAATCGTATTTCCTGTATTTGTACCAAAAAAGTAAAAACCTTGAATAAGAGCACCTGGGGCACTGTTATTATTTATGGTATTATTATTTGCATTCTGACCTTCGATTCCACGATTAAAAGTACCTGTCATCGAATTGTTTTGGACCAGTGAGTTACTAGTTCCTGCCAATTGAATTGCTTGGAAGTAATCGTTCAATGTATTGGAAGAAATCTCCACATTTGATATGTTAGTAGTTCTAATAGCATAACCCGAATTTGGTGTTCCTGAATCAAAACTCAGATTGCTAATTTGAGAATTACTGGCGTTCGCAGATAAGGAAAAAACGTTTTGTCCAGCTAAGGTAATAATTGGCGCAGCAGTAAAACCTGGCTGTGAACTTCCATCAATTATCACTTCATCTGTAATAAGAATTGTTGTAGAAACATTAATGGTTTGAGCACCTGTTCCAATCGCGAATTCAATAACATCCGCACCTGGGTTGTTATTTGCCTGCGTTATGGCATCTCTCAGTGAACCAGCGCCGGTATCATCGGTATTGGAAACTGTAAGGGTCAAAAAATTGTTGTCTGTGTTTTCGGCACTGGTATATCCAAAGGATACTAACGCCGCCAAAAGGAACAACTTAGAGGTAATTTTTTTAAACATAGTTAAAGTGTTAGTTAAAATGAAATTTTAACCCACAACGTCATACTATCGATAAATCGAACGAATGCAAATACGTAAAGTCTTTGGCTTTTTTTGGTTAGGGGTTCGAAGCATTAATATTTATGAAATTAGGGGTTTTCAAAAATCGATGTTAAGATATAAAAAAAACTGAATTGACCAAATAACATATGTTTTAGGCAAAAAGGACATCAATTTAAGGTAAAAAAATAAGAGCGATTTTCGAATAAAAATCGCTCTTATCTATTTGTTTGTCAGTACTTTATTTAAATATCACTTTTTGAATTCCGTAGTTAGAATTTCCGATTATTTTTAAGAACATTACGCCTTGACTTACATTGAAATTGAAGTCCAAATTGTTCTTTCCTTTGACTAAGTTTACTTCAGACTTGTAAATAATCTTACCAGTCACGTCCATCAAATAGACATTTGCTTTTCCTGAAGTTGCACTTTCTATTGCAGTTCTTACCAATCCGTTTGATGGATTCGGATATACCGAGAATGAATTTGTAAAATCACTTGTTTCAGTTGATTTTATTTTTGGGATTGCATTCACTGTCATGGTTACTGTAGCCGTAGAAGCATCTCCCGTAGCATCAGTAATGGTGTACACAAATGTCTCGGTTCCACTAAATCCATTTACTGGAGTATATTCAATCCTATCATCTGAAGCATCATTTGGTGTTCCAAAATCATTTACTTTCAGGAATCCACCATTATCGGTAAATCTTTCACTCAATCCACCTTGTAGACGTAACCCATGCCCAGAAATGTATCCGTCTGATCCAATCGTGTCGTTATTTAACACATGGACAGAATTAGCAGAAGAGTTCTGATTAACAGTAAACGAATCGTCAACAGCAGTTGGAGTGCTTACAGTGCCACCGCCACCTCCGCCGCCACTTCCGTTAGACGCAACGGTAATTGTAACTGTAGCTCGGTCTGCTTCTCCATCCTCATCTGTAATTACATAGGTAAAGGTATCTGTACCTGAGAAAGTAGCCGTTGGTGTATATCTAATTTGACCATTCACCACTTCAAGAGCTGCTCCATTAGAACTCGCATTGGTTATTGCTCCATTGGTAAAGGTTAATGGGTGTTTTGCATTAGGTCCGTCGGTACCATAGTCATCATTATCAGTGACATCAATGTCCACCGAAGATCCACCTTGGGTCACCCCTGAAGCTACGATATCATCATTTGCTGTTGGTGTTGAATTTACGGCAGCAGCAGTTGTAATGGTAATTGTTACCGTCCCAGTATCGCTTCCTCCACTGGTGCTGATCGTGTATTCGAAAGTGTCAGTTCCTGTAAAACTTGTGGGAGGTGTGTATGTACCAGTTCCATCACCATTTAATACAACTGAACCACCATTGGCTCCAAGAGCATCATAACTTACCACCGTAATTGGCGGATTTGCACCCGCTAAATCATTGCTAAGAACGTTAATGGCATTCGCACCACTGTCCTCAATCACTGAGAATGCGTCATCTACAGCTGTAGGTGTTGCTGAAGCAACAACCGTAATTGTTACCGTGGCTGTATCTGCATCTCCACTATTATCGGTAATGGTATATTGGAAGGTATCCGTTCCACTAAATCCTGCTGGAGGTGTATAGCTAAACTCATCATCCGAAACAGTTCCAGTTCCTTTATTGTCAATGCTAATGGCACCACCTTTAGTACTTGCACTGGATAATGTTCCGTTCGTCATGGTCAATCCTCCATCAATATATCCATCTGCTCCTGGTTCATCGTTGGCTAATACATCAATCACAGTGGCCCCATTATTGATAGATACTGTAGCTACATCATCTACCGCATCTGGAACAAATGCTGTTGCCCCGCCTGAAGTTACCGTTACAGTAACTGTTGCAGAATCAGCTTCTCCATCAGCATCAGTAATCACATAGGTAAAGGTATCTGTACCTGAGAAAGTTGCGGTTGGTGTGTATTCAATTTCATTATTGACCACTGTAATAGCAGCACCATTGGCACTTGCATTTGAAGTTGAACCATTGCTAAAAGTCAATTGATGTGTTGCATTTGGTCCGTCCGAACCATAATCATCATTATCTAAGACATCGATTGTAATTGTATTACCACCTTGAGTAGCCGATGCAACATCATCAGTTGCTGATGGTGAACCATTCACAACAACTACCTCAGTAACAGTTACAGTTACTGGAACCAATGAATTTCTGTTATTCCCAGGAACATAATTAAAGGTATCGGTACCTGTAAATCCAGCTCGAGGTGTGTATAAAATAACATCATCTGCAGTATCCGCCGTATTGTAAGTTTCAAGGGCAACTGTTCCGCCTTTAGCCGTTGTTCCGGTTAAATGGTCAACACTTTCAATCAAAAATCTTGTATCGTTAGAACCAAAGGTAGCATCATCAGGATCATTAGCCATCACATCAATGATATTGTCTGAGCTATTTTGATCTACTGTTGCTGAATCTGGTTGATATCCCACATTAACGGCATTTACTGTGACATTCACAGTGGCCGTCGAGGCATCTCCACTACCGTCTGTAATGGTATATTGGAACGTATCTGTACCACTAAATCCTACAGGTGGCGTATAGAGGAAGACATCATCAGTTGTGTCGTCAGTATTTTTATTGTCGATGCTAATCGCAGCACCTTTCGCACTGGCACTTACCAAGGTTCCATTCGTCATGGTCAATCCACCATTGATATATCCATCCAAGCCTGGTTCGTCATTTGCCAATACATTAATAATGTTATCGCTAGAGGCCTGATCTACTGTTGCCGTATCATCGTTTGCAGTAGGAGTTGATACCGTTGCCAAAGGGGTCACGGTAATATTAATGGTTCCTGTTTTTGCCAATCCTTTTGAATCGGTTATGGTATAGGTGATAAAATCAGGACCGTTATAATCTTTTGGCGGTGAGTAATGAATTACATCATCCGTAAGGTCATTCGGTGTACCATTGTCTTCAACACTTACAATACCTCCTTGATCACTCGCATTGTTCAACGTACCATTTTGTAAGGTCAATGGATGTGTCGCATTCGGACCGTTGGTTCCGAAGTTGTCATTGGCCAGTACATCAAATACATTATTCACACTATTTTGAATCACCGATGTGGTTAATCCGAAAATAGTCGGCTCTGGCACATTATTTACATTCACTGTTCTTGTTGCAGTTCCTGTGTTTCCAGCGGCATCAGTAACCTCGTAGGTTACACTGTACGAACCGATAACATTTACATTTACTGCAGATGCATCAATAGTGATGTTGGCAGTGAGATCTCCGTCTGTATCATCGAGTGCCGTCGCATTCGCCTCAACATAGGCATCGGTAAAATCGATATTTTGTGGATTATCTCCCAACAAGGTAATCACAGGTGCTGTTTGATCAATCGGTGGATCACCAGGACACCAGTAAGATTGTGCTAACCCATTTAAATTGGTGGATACCGTATTGGTACCATTGTCTGAGATATCTGTGGTATTTCCTGCAAGTTCTACATTATCAATTGTGGTATTTGAATAGGTTGCTGGAATTTTAATACCCGCCGTTGAAGAGTTTGAAATTTTAGAGTTTATAATTTGGTTGTTAGTTCCACTAGATATGAACTCAATACCATAATCTCTGTTACAAATTTGTACGTTATCAATTACAATATTGCTTCCTGCATTTATATAAATCCCTCTATCAAAATTCGCATTACTGGCTGCATTTGTTAAATCCACATTTTGAATGGTAACATTACTTGAAGCCGTAATAGCGATTGAAGTCCCGGCATGATTTGCAAAAGTGTTTGCACCAAGAGTAAAATTGGAATTACTATTTCGTATGTGGATTCCGTTGGATGATCCTGAAAAATCATTTCCGGAGATTTGACCTTCAGTTCCAAAATACTCTAGACCGAATACACCAGAATTCGTTAAGTTATTGTTAGTGAATGTATTTGCACTACCGCCAGCACTGTATATTCCATTACCAGTGGTTCCAGAAAAATTGTTATTTCGAATAGTATTGTTGGTGTTATATGTTGGGTGCACCCCATCCATACGAAGTGCAGTTCCAAATCCACCACTCAAATCGTTGTCTTCGATTGTTGAATTACTTAACGCAAGTACATGTAGACCATATTTAGACCCCAAGTTCACTCCACTTGCGAATAAAGGAGCCATCACCCAATCTTTAATCGTTAAGTTCGTTCCAAGTGAAATTTTTAATACTAAGTCTTGGTGATCTCCCCAAGTATTTTGATTGGGTCCAGTTCCCGTTGGTGAAGTCAAGTTAAATCCATTTGTATTGAATAAATAAACTCCCGAAGCAGAACCCGTAAAATCGTTACCGGATATTTCAACTGGAGTTCCCTTGTATTCAATAGCCCAATCACCTCCGTTGGTAAAGTCATTTCCGGTTATCGATTCTCCACTACCACCGGCAGTGAAAAATCCTCTGCTTGTGCTTCCTGAAAGATTATTATTTCTTATAATATTGTTGGTGTTGTATGTTGGGTGTATCCCATCCATACGAAGCGCATTGGCAAAACCACCGCTAAAATCGTTGTCTTCTATTGTAGAATTACTTAGCGCAAGCACGTGAAGCCCATATTTGGTACCCAGGTTCACTCCATTTGCAAACAAAGGCGCCATGACCCAATCTTTGATGGTTAGGTTATTCCCTAATGCAATTCTCAATACCAAATCTTGGTGATCTCCCCAGGTATTTTGATTGGAACCTGTTCCGGTAGGAGATGTTAAATTAAATCCATCTGTATTTAATAAATATACACCAGATGATGAACCCGTAAAATCATTACCAGAGATTTGAGCTGGTGTCCCTTTATATTCTATGGCCCAGTCCCCACCATTGGTAAGGTTGTTTCCAATTATTGTATTTCCGTTTCCGCCAGCAGAATAAAACCCTCTACTAGTGGTCCCAGAAAGATTGTTATTTCGAATGGTGTTATTGCTATTGTAGGTTGGGTGAACACCATCCATTCGAAGTCCAACACCGAAGCCACCACTTACATCATTATTTTCAATGGTAGAATTCGATAAGGCTTTGACCCAAAGTCCGTTTTTGAGACTCAAGTTCACTCCATTTGCATACAAAGGAGCCATAGTCCAATCGTCAATAGTGATGTTTGTTGAAAGTTCAAAACGGAAAACAACTCCTGTATGATCACCCCAAGTATTTTTATTGGCACCAGTAGAAGTTGGTGATGTCAATTCAAAAGTATTCGCGCCAGTAATATAAATTCCACTATCAGAACCTGTAAGGTCATTATTAGTAATGGATGTAGGCGTACCGGATGAATAGAAAATAGCCCATCCTCCGGAATTCGTTAAATCATTATTTGTAATGGTATTACTGCTATTTGCTCCACTTTGGAAGTGAATGGTATTGCTTGCTGTGCCAGAGAAATTATTATTATCTATTGTATTATTGGTATTCCCAGAATTTCCTGACGGTAAAAACCTTAAGGCATGATTGGTTGTTCCAGTGACAGTATTATTCGTTATGCTCGTCCCACTGGTAACTGTAAGTCTCATGGCCTCTTGAAAATTATAGAATGTATTTTCATTAATAGAAAGGTCACTGGCAATTACAGTATTTATAGCAATACCTGTATTGGAGGTGGTAGATTCAAAAGCCAACCAAGTAACTTCTGAGTTGTCTGACCCATTCTCAAATGAAAATACATAATCTCCAACGAGCGTAATTAATGGAGTCGTTGTAAATCCCGGTTGGGTATCACCAGAAATCGTGACGGTTTCATCAACTTGAATTTCCGAACCAATATTAATGGTTGCCGCACCAGTTCCGATGGCAAAATGAATTACATCTGCTCCCGGATTGTTATTCGCTTGATCAATGGCCCATCTCAAAGAGTTGGCAGTACCCACATCGTCAGATGTATTTGTAACGGTATACGTTACCGGTAAATCATTTGTTTTTTTAGAGGCAAGATTATCCCTGTTACCTTCCTCAGATGGAAATGCGTAGAACTGCATACCAAAGGTTGCTAGCACCAATGCTAGAATGTAATTTTTTCTCATGGTTTAGATTGCGATAAATTCTAAAAAATAATCTATTAATTTCGAACTGAGGGATAGTTCTTGGTAAGAAACTTCTAATTAATAAATTAGGGTTACAATTAATATTGACCGCAAGATACTACAGAAAGAGGTAGAAAATAATTAACATAGGTTAATTTTTTTAACCTCTAAAGAAACGAGAGAATTGACTCAATTAGTTACTGATTACCAGCTGCTTAATGGTTTTATGAATGTCGTTTTTTACAGATAAAAAATACATTCCAGATTGAAGTTTTGAAGAAATTGGAACCTCATTTGATCCTTTTTGAAGTCGAATATTCTTGCTCATTAAAAGCTTTCCTGTTAGGTCAAATAATGCAATTTCACTTTCAGCATTCATCTCTTGATTGATCAAAATAGTGATCCGTTCAACAGCCGGATTAGGGAAAATATTGAATGAAAATGACGACGATTTTAGTACCTGTTGAACCAATATATTTCGTGTTTTTGGTTTTTCTTTTACTTGCACCTTAATCAATCCATTCTTAATAACTCCTGATTTTGTTTTTAGTTGGTAATGCACAATATCGGTCCCAATAAAGTCCTGAGGCGGTGTATACAACACAAGATCATCGAATAATTGATATGGAGTTCCATTGTCACTGATGGCTAAGCTTCCGCCTCGTTCACTTCGGCAAGTAAGTTGTTCTTTTGTGAAGGACAAGGGATAATTCAAATGTGGTCCATCAATTCCAAATGAACTTTCACGCAACACATTGAATCCATTATTGATGGAATTGGAGAGCACCATGGTATTCATTTCCATGGCTAGTGGCTCCATAACAATATTAGAATTGGTTGATTTCTGCTGACCGTAAACAACAGTAATAAGTGCCGCAAACAAGATTGATGATAAGTACCTTTTTATCATTGTAAAACAATTTAGTTTAATAAATAACTAAATCTTGGTAATGGTTCTTCTTAGGATGAGGGTAAGGTACTGTGGGAGGAAAACGACCCTTGCATGATTGTCGCTCTCAATACGGATATAAATATAAAATTATTTTTTAGTTTTTCCTAAATTCTCTTAGAACCTTCTTACAGCTCTGATGTTATTTGAGAATGTTTTTAGGATTTCCGCAGCTTGCCCGTTGGTTAAATCGATACCTTCAGCTCTTTGGTCATTGATTTCGGTAGAGCTCCAATAAGCATCATTCAACAAAGCCTGACCGCTATTTGCAGCTGCAGTTGTATTAATTACCGACTTACTTGCGAAAATTAAATTCAATTCATATTTACTTGGTAAATACCAATCACCATAGGTATTGGAACCCTGGGTAGCACTGTAGTTACGACAGGTTCTAGCTGCATACAATGCCGGATTGCCTTTATTGGATTCGTTATCAAAATTGATACTTACGGCCATGGTAGTGTTATCTGCTCCTGCATACAAACCGTCTCCTCTAGCCTGAGTATGAATGAATGTACCCCAAGAAGCAGCGGTTAAGTTTTCATTAGAACATACCAAACCGTGTTGCTTGGTTTCGTCAACCCAGACTACAATTCCGCCTTGGGCAAAGTCACCGATCGCATAGGTAACTACATTTTCGATTTTTGGTTTGTTGGTTAAGTCGTCATAATTACCGCTAAATACGTTTTCAGCAGACTTGGCATTCAATGCATACGGAACACTCAAAAACTGACTCGTACCTACAATGGTATAATTGGAGCCACCTTCTAAATCTGTTTCGTGCTTGATGAAATAATTACTAGCAGCCCAATCGATGGTTGTAAAACTTCCAGCAATTACTGACCCCGTTCCGATTTCTAAAGTCACCAGTCCGTTAGCATTGGTCGTAATACTATGACTTTCAGAATACACTGCAGTCCCAGTAGAAGATCCTTGCAAGATACTGATGCGCATTCCAATTGCCTTGTTTGGCTCTAAATCGCCACTGGCGTTTCGAATGATTGCTTGAAAACTCATTTTCTCAGGTGTTTGAGAGAAAATGGATAATGAGGTAAATACAAACAGAAAAAGTGCTAGTCTTAGTTTCATTTTAGTTTTTTAAAATTTTAAATGTTTTGAGGAATTTATTTCTCTGCTGAACTCTCAAGAAATAAACACCTGTACTGTACGGTTGAATGTTCAAATAGGTATTGTTTGATTTAATTTTACCACGTTGGAGAATCTTTCCATTGGTATCAATCAACACATATTGCAGACCATCCAATTCAATATTTTGAAGTTTTAAAGCGAAAACATCTTTTGTCGGATTTGGGAAGGTCGTTGAATTCTTTAATAAGTCAACTTCTTCCGTACTCAAGGAAAGTAGTTCAATGCTTTGTTGAACACCCAATAAAACGCTTCCAGAACTCTCAATGGTAGAGGTGTAAAATACCTGACCTACCGAATAGCTCACACTACCTGTAGCCGTCACCGTGCCTCCCGTGGAGAGGATTACTTCTTGAGCATGACTGGCATTATGGATGGAAAATAGGGCTATTAGGGCGAAAATTATTTTTTTCATGAAGCATCAAATAGTTTGGGTGAGATTTTTACCTTGACAAAAACCTCACCCAAATATAAATGAATTCCTCAATAAATAAAGAAAAATTATCTTCTGCTGTAATTTGGAGCTTCTTTGGTAATGGTCACATCATGTGGGTGATTCTCCAAAATTCCGCTCGAAGTAATGCGTACAAATCGCCCGTTTTCTTTCAATGTAGCGATGTCCTTGGCTCCACAATAACCCATACCTGCTCGTAAACCTCCTACAAATTGGTGAATGCTTTCATTCAACTCTCCTTTGTATGGTACTCGACCTACAATTCCTTCGGGAACTAACTTTTTAATATCGTCTTCTACATCTTGGAAGTATCGATCTTTGGAACCTTTGGTCATGGCTTCAACAGATCCCATTCCACGGTAAGATTTGAACTTTCTTCCGTCATAGATGATGGTTTCACCCGGACTTTCTTTGGTTCCTGCTAATAAGGACCCAAGCATCACGCAGTCTGCACCTGCAGCAATGGCTTTCGGAATATCACCTGTATAACGAATTCCACCATCGGCAATAATCGGTACACCTGTACCTTTGAGTCCGTTAGCCACTTCAAGAATCGCAGAAAACTGCGGAAATCCAACTCCGGCTACAACTCTGGTCGTACAAATGGAACCTGGACCAATTCCCACTTTTACGGCATCAGCACCTGCTTCTACCAAGAACTTGGCTGCATCTGCGGTTGCGATGTTACCTACAATCACATCAATCGAAGGGAAAGATGCTTTGATATCTTTTAGAGCTTTTACCACTCCTTTTGAGTGTCCGTGGGCGGTATCAATTACAATAGCATCTACACCAGCCTTTACAAGAGCCTCGGCTCTATCAATGGAATCATGGGTAATTCCAATCGCAGCCGCCACACGAAGTCGACCATATTGATCTTTATTCGCGTTGGGCTTTTGTGTTACTTTGGTGATGTCCCTAAAAGTGATAAGTCCTTTTAATTTATAATCGTTGTCTACGATAAGTAGTTTCTCAATTTTGTTTTCTTGCAAGATTTTTTCAGCATCCTTCAATGAAGTTCCGACAGCAGCCGTCACCAAGTTCTTACTGGTCATAACTTCTTGAATTGGTCTTGAATTGTTGTGTTCAAAACGCAAATCTCTGTTAGTTACAATACCTTGGAGGGTACCGTGATTATCCACTACTGGAATACCTCCAATCTTATGTTCACGCATCAAGTAATTCGCATCAGCCACTACAGCAGACAAGGGTAAGGTAACAGGATCAATGATCATTCCGCTTTCCGCTCGTTTCACCTTTCGAACTTGATTGGCTTGATCATCAATTGTCATGTTTTTATGCAGCACACCAATACCTCCTTCTCTAGCTATCGCGATCGCCATAGCAGATTCCGTCACCGTATCCATCGCAGCAGAAACCACTGGAATATTGATGGTAATGTTTCTTGTGAATTGAGTTTTGATACTTACCTCACGAGGAAGTATTTCTGAGAAAGCTGGAACGAGTAGAACGTCGTCGTAGGTTAATCCTTCTCCTAATATTTTATTCAGATGTGAATCCATTGTGCAATTAAAATTAATTGCAAGCAAATTTACAATTAATAATTCAATCTGCTCACAAGGGACTGTTAAGTTATTTTATCATACTTGCTAGCCCAGCAGTACTCGCTAAAATTCTTTCCGGAAGCCGCGCCATAGAAGAAAATCATTCCCAGTATTCCTTTAAAATAGAACAAGAACAAAACTACGTTGTAGCCCATGTTGAAAGTGTCTGTAGAGAAAAACTTCATGGTTAAAATGGTAAGTAACAAACTAGTCACAAAAATAGAAATACCCATATTTTCAACATTCTTCACCGCCCAATATTTTACTTTTCGCATCGGATGAAGATCAGTACCCCATTTGTGGATCAAATAGAAATAACCATTACCCATTGGCGCAAATAATAAAGGATCGTCTGCTTTGTCTAATCGGAATAATTTTGAAGGTGCAATAATTTTAAACCCATCAAGAGTTGTTTCATGCTCCTTCTCTAACGCCTCAATTTTAGACATTACCTCTACCGGATAATTCCCTTTGAAGTACTTGGTGTCTAGAAATCGCAAACGGTAATCACCACAAATTTTTTGAATTTGGGAGATATGAAAAATCGCATCAGTATCTACCTTATCGATATCAAAATTGTTCAAATTTCTTTCAATAGGCGAATTGGTAAGACGATTAAGAATTGATAAATTTGATGACTCTTCCTTCGAAAGTACCGAGTACACCCAACCTAAAATCTCCTCATCCTTTACCGTCTTGTTGCGCTCCTTGATTAACTGTTGTTGAATATCAATTGGTCTTAAAATCTCCATGCCTAATAAAAATTTTTATCAAATATACGGCTCAAAGTAGGTTTCCTCAAAATCAAAAAAAAACGTGATATTATTTAGAATGATTATAATTTAATCATATAGCATTGAATACCTCCAACGCTTTATTGTAGGCACTTTCAAAGCTCATAGGTCGCACTCCAGTATTGGCTTTTTCGGCGGTAAAGTAAGAAACAAGTTTCTCGGTAGGCATGTTTCCCGTGAGTTCATCTTTCGCCATTGGGCAACCGCCATAGCCTTTGATGGCACCATCAAAACGCATACAACCGGATTTGTAGGCAGCCTCCACCTTTTCGAACCACGAATTTGGCGTGGTATGCAAATGGGCTCCAAATTCGATCTCGGGATATTTAGGAATCAAATTTGAAAAAAGATATGAAATTACCTCTGGTGTAGAACTCCCAATGGTATCGGAAAGAGATAAGATCTGCACCCCCATAGAAGCTAATTTTTCAGTCCAACTCCCCACAATGTCAACATTCCAAGGATCTCCATAAGGATTACCAAACCCCATGGACAAATAAGCCACAACTTTTTTATTTGACCGATCTGCTATGTTTAAAATATCATCCAAAATGACCAAGGATTCCTCAATGGTTCTGTGGGTATTTCGCATTTGGAAGTTCTCCGAAATGGAAAAGGGATAGCCTAGGTAATCAATTTCTTCAAATTGAGCGGCATCATTGGCTCCCCGAACATTGGCAATTATGGCCAATAGTTTGCTTTGTGTTGTGGATAAATCAAGTTTTGCCAAAACCTCTGCCGTATCACGCATTTGCGGAATGGCTTTGGGTGAAACGAAGCTTCCAAAGTCAATCGTGTCGAAACCAACCTTTAGCAGAGAATTGATGTACAAGGCTTTCTTTTCAGTCGGAATGAAGTGGGATTTGATGCCTTGCATGGCATCTCTTGGACATTCGATAAGCTTGACTTTATTCACGCCTCAAATATACAATTTTGATAGTCAATCAATCGATTTCGTAACACCATAATTCCATTGACAAGTGGGTAGTTCACAATAGCTTTATAATCAAAGTTTTGAAAAAGAATTTTAAGAATTAAGGATTCAGATTGTTTACAGAAGGATAAAAACTGCGATTCCGACAAAGACCACAATCTGCATCCACTTCAAGAACTGCTTTAAAAACACGCTTTCTTGGATTTTTTGGGAAGCGGTACCCCCGAGAATGGCTATGGTCGAAAAAATGACGAATGAAGTTACTATAAACAATCCACCTAAAACATAAAACTGGATTACTTCAGAAAGGGAATCCGAGAATAAAAAACCAGGAAATAAAGCCATGAAAAAGATGGTGACCTTGGGATTCAATACATTCATCCAAAATCCCACTTTGAAAAGCTTTAGCGTCGATTTCTTTTCCACATTGTTCAAATCCATTGTAATGTTCGGATCGCTCTTAAAAACTAAAAATGCTAAGTACAATAAGTACACGGCCCCTAAGACTTTGATTCCCATAAACACCGCCGGATTCGCTTTTATGATAGCAGAAATACCAAATGCCACTAAAGTCGTATGAATGATACATCCTGTCATCAATCCCAATACGGTTGCAATACCATATTTTCTGCCATGAACTACGCTCTGGGTCAATACAAAAATATTATCTGGACCTGGAGAAACAGCCAGCACACTAGTTGCAAAAACAAATGAAATCAATATTTCTAAGTTCAAAATAATCTCATTGAATAGTCAAAGCTAATGAATACATCCATAATTCTAATTTCAAGCCCTAGAATTTTTCGGTTTGAATGATTATATTCGTGAACAATTTATAAAGATTCAAATATGCGATTTAAAAACTACTTTAAATTTCTAGTTTCCTTCGTTTTTATGCTAGGGATTAGTTTGACTGTTTCTGCCCAGAAACACAACCATACTGAACAATGTGGAACGGAAATGTCTGCAGAGGAATACAATCGAATTAAAAGTATGTTGCCTCAATTAAAAAAATATGAGCAAGAATATTTACAGGCTCGTAAATCAAACAATACACCTATCTTGAATTCGGTGCCAATCAAAGCACATATTGTGCGGAATTTCGTTGGGGGTACAAACACTCCTTTTACGGAGACAGATCTAAATGATGCCATTACATTAATGAACTCTTATTTCCAAAACTCTGGATTGGAATTCTTTTTATGTGATGGAATCAATTACATTGACTCAAACACCTTTTTTAATTTTGACTCGAGTCAAGAATCACAATTGACATCAGCAAACCAGGTTTCAGGACTTGTGAATATCTATTTTGTAAACTCTATTACAACCTCTGGAGGGGGTTCTGCTGCAGGTTATGCTTATTTACCTGGAGGACCGGCAACAATCTTAATGACGCATTCCGCGACTAAAAACGGAAGTACATTAACCCATGAGATGGGACACTTCTTTGGATTGGCTCATACGCATGGCCCAGTAAACGGAACTTTAACTACCGAGTTAGTAAATGGTTCAAACTGTGATACAGACGGAGATTTAGTATGTGATACACCTGCTGATCCTCAATTAGGTGGAAACAATGTTGATTCAAATTGTAACTATACTGGTAACGCGGTTGATGCAAACTTTGATCCTTTTGATCCAGATGAGACGAATATCATGTCTTACTCAATTCGTGCTTGTAGAACAAATATCACCACACAGCAATTTGCCAGAATGTATGCATTTTCAAGAGTTGATGCATCTCGAAATAATTTCTCTTGTCCAACACTAAATGTAGCCTTATCGAGTGATGTAAATTCGACTTGTAACTCTACATTGTCTGTGAATTTTACAGATAACAGTACTGGTGCTACTTCATGGCAATGGGATGTTGACGGAGATAACGTAATTGATTATACGACTCAAAATATCAGCCACACCTACAATACCGCAGGTAGTTACGACGTGAGTTTGATTATCTCTGATGGAACCACAACGATCTCTAAGAAATTCGACAACTTTATTTCTGTAGGAACTCAAAATAACTTGCCTGTGAGCGAGGACTTAAATAATATTTCATCTATTACCGAATTAAAATGGACCTCCATTGATGGAGGAGGAAACGGATTTGAATGGTTGATCAATAGTGGTGGAACACCATCGCCAAGTACTGGTCCATTAAATGGCAGTGGCGGAACAGGAAACTATTTCTTTACGGAAGGATCTGGAACATTTGTTGGTGGATCTGGAACCGGACAACCAGGAGATGTTGCTGAATTGATTTCTTATTGTGTTGAGTTAAATGCAAACGATGCGGAATTAACTTTCGATTACCACATGTGGTCTGCTGATATTGGAATGGGTGAATTACATGTGGATATTGATGATGGTTCAGGATGGACGAATGACATCATGACTCCGTTAGTTGGATCACAACAAACCAATCAAGCTGACGACTTTATGACCGCTACAGTTGATTTAGCAGCCTATGCCAATAAGAACGTTAAAATCAGATTTAGAGGAATTAGAGGAAATAACTTTACCAGTGATATTGCTATTGACAATGTTCAAATCAACAGTAAGTCTGGTACCTTGAGCACCAATACTGAAGCCATTCAAAACTTGGCAATCTATCCAAATCCAGTGAACGGAAGTTTCTTAAACGTGGTAAACAACTCTTACACGAACGGAGAACGTTTGAATTATGAGGTAAGAAACGTTCTTGGTCAGAGTTTATCTAGAGGACGTGTTGAAAATAACAAGGTTGACATCGCTTCCTTGGCGCCAGGAACTTATATTCTTGTGCTAAAAGTTGATAACGCCCAAATTGCGAAGAAGTTTATCAAGCAATAAGATAACAGAGTAATAAATAAAAAAGAGAGGCTGAGCCTCTCTTTTTTTATTGTAGTAATGCTTTGTTGATGTCCTTAACCAGTTTAGGACCTTCGTAGACAAAACCGGTATAGAGTTGCACCAAGTCGGCACCAGCTTCTATTTTCTCTAAGGCATCATTTGCCGAATGAATCCCTCCTACTCCAATGATAGGAAATGCTTTGTTTGATTTTTCAGAAAGAAAACGAATGACTTCCGTAGACCTTTTGGTCAAGGGCTTTCCGCTCAAACCACCCATCTCCTTCTTATTTTCAGATTGCAAACCCTCCCTAGAAATAGTGGTATTGGTTGCAATGACACCATCGATCTTTGTTTCCTTCACAATATCAATAATATCCAGAAGTTGATCATCGGATAAGTCTGGAGCAATCTTTAATAGAATCGGTTTTCTGTTTGCCTTCTCTGCGTTTAAGTTTTGTAAGGTCTGTAATAGTGCCGTTAATGGCTCTTTGTCTTGCAGTGCCCTTAAATTAGGTGTATTTGGCGAACTTACATTCACCACAAAGTAATCTACATGATCAAAAAGACCATTGAAGCAAATGACATAGTCGTTCACAGCCACTTCATTGGGAGTTACTTTATTCTTTCCAATATTACCTCCGATTAAAACACCTTTGTTCTTTTTGAGTCTTTCAACCGCTTCTACTAAACCACCATTGTTGAATCCCATTCTATTGATAATACCCGAATCTTCTTTCAATCGAAAAAGACGTTTTTTAGGGTTCCCAGGTTGTGGTTTGGGTGTAATGGTGCCTATCTCAATAAAACCAAAACCGAAATTGGATAGTTCTTGGTATAGTTTGGCATCTTTATCAAAACCCGCTGCGAGTCCAACTGGATTCGGAAATTTCAATCCGAATAACTCTCGTTCTAACCGTTTGTCATTTACTTGGAACAATCCCTTGATAACATTGGTAGCCAATGGAATTTTAGAGATATTCCGAACCATTGAAAAAGTAAAATAATGCACCTCTTCTGGATCAAATGAAAAAAGTATTGGACGGATTAGGTTTTTATAAAGCATGTAATTCTTAACCGTATATATTTCGACTATCGCAAGGTGGCTTCGAGGTTTTTCTCAAAGGTCAGTTGCAATTTGGTCATAATTTTTTCTATCTGTTTATCGTTCAGAGTCTTGTTGTCATCCTGCAGGATAAAACTAACCGCATAGGACTTTTTGTTCTCTGGCAGTTTATCTCCCTGATATACGTCGAACAAATCAACTTCTTTTAAAACCTTACGCTCAGCTTGATATGCCAAATTATAAATCTCCTTGAATTCGACTTGCTTGTCTACTAGTAATGCCAAATCTCTTTTTACAAATGGGTATTTTGGCAATGGTTGTATGGCTTTATTTTCGGTTGAAATTTCTTTCAACAAATTATCGAAAGAGATATCTGCGAAGAAAACCTCTTGCTTCACACCATATGATTTTAAGGTTTGCGTATTGACAGTTCCAAACTCGGCCAGTTTTCCATTTGTTCCATGAATGGCAATGGCTTCGTTAAAACAATCAGACTTAGCCGGTTTGATTTTGGTCTTGCTTACCCCCAATCGCTCTAGTAAAGAAGTAATTATCCCTTTGATGTAGAAGAAATCTGAGGACGAAGTAGGATTCAACCAAGATTCTTGATTCTTATTTCCTGTAACCCAAATGGCTAATTTTTTCTGCTCTTGGTATTGATCACCAAACTTGTGGTAGGTTTTTCCAAACTCATAAAACTTGAGAGCACTATTTTGTCTGTTGATGTTGTAACCCAAAGATTCCAATCCACCACCAAGCAAAGACTCACGCATGACACTCAAATCATTACTCAATGAGTTCAAAATACCTACGCTTTTATCATCATTTTCCTCTTCACCTTCGGATGACGACGGCTTCGTTAAAGAATTGGACATGGTTTCATAAAAACCGTTTGATGATAAATAGTTGGCTATGGTATTCTCTAACTTCCGATCCAAATCAATATCAATTGAAATTGAGGCATTCAGTTTGTGTGAGAATTCGATCTCGTTGTAACCGTACACTCGTAAAATCTCTTCAATGATGTCTGCTTCTCGCTGCACATCTGCTCGATATGATGGAATGGTAAGTCCCAATCCGCCTTCAGTTTCACTGTTGATTTTGATTTCAAGAGAAGCCAAAATATTCTTTATCGTTTCCTTCGGAATCTCCTGTCCGATCAGTCGAAATGCATTATCGTAGGACAAAAAGACTTGAAAATCTTCTAGTTTTTCTGGATAAAAGTCCGAAATATCTGAGGCCATTTTTCCGCCTGCATATTCCTCAATCAATAAAGCAGCACGCTTCAAGGCATACTCGGTCATATTGATATCAATACCACGCTCAAAACGGAAGGAAGCATCGGTGTTTAACCCATGTCTTTTGGCTGTTTTACGAATCGAAACCGGATTAAAGTAAGCACTTTCCAAAAATATGGTCGACGTCGCTTCAGTTACACCTGATTCCAAGCCTCCAAAGACGCCACCGATACAAAGCGGATTGTCTTGTCCGTCACAGATCATAATATCTTCTGAGGACAATTTGCGTTCCACCTCATCTAGGGTCACAAAAGAAGTTCCCTCTTCAAGAGTTTGAACCTTGATTTTGTTGCCTTTTATTTTTTGAACATCGAATGCATGTAGGGGTTGACCTACTTCATGCAATACGTAATTTGTAATATCTACAATATTATTTTTAGGCGTCAACCCGATGGATTTCAAACGGTTTTTAATCCATTCCGGAGATTCTTTCACCTCAACATCAGTAATGGTGATTCCGCAATATCTCGGAACCAAATCTTTATCCGCCACTTCCACATCCAAACGTAAGGTTCTTTCATCAACGTGAAAGTCGGAAACAGATGGAGAGATCAATTCCAGTTTCAAATCTTTTTGAATAAGACCTGCACGCAAATCGCGAGCAACTCCAAAATGACTCATGGCATCCGACCTGTTAGGAGTTAGACCGATTTCAAAAACCTGATCAACTTCAATATCAAATACTTCTGAAGCTGGCAAACCAACTTCCAAAGAATCTTCAAGTACCAAGATACCATCGTGATCATCACCCAGACCAAGTTCATCCTCAGCACAGATCATACCTTCACTTACCTCGCCACGAATTTTACCTTTTTTAATCTTGAATCCTTCTCCTTTTTCATCGTACAACATGGTTCCAACGGTGGCTACAGGTACCTTTTGACCAGCGGCAACGTTGGGAGCCCCACAAACAATGTGCAATGGTTTGTCTTGTCCAACATCCACAATAGTCACCTTTAATCGATCAGCATTCGGATGTTTTTCACAGGTCAGTACTTCACCAACCACAATCCCCTTCAAACCACCTTTTACAGATTCGAAAGGATCAATGGATTCTATCTCTAAACCAAGATCAGTTAAGAGGTCCCCTACTTCCGTAGCTTCCCAATCAATTTTGATAAATTGCTTTAACCAATTGTATGAAATTTTCATAGTTTCTTTTCTAGATGTAAGTGGACAAATTTAACCTTTTTTGCCGTCCTACTAAATTAATTTCCAAGAATTGTATCAAGAATTTGAGCTAATAAATTGGTACATTTGACCCGTTTTAATTTCTATGAAACTTCAAGAAAAACGAATATTTGAAGCAACAATATTAATCATCAGTCTAAGCATTATTGTTTGCATTTTAGGACTGCCACTGGATTTGTTGTTGCCAGACGCCACGTTGTACGGCATGATTTCCAAAGAAATGTACCTGACTGGAGATTACATCAACCTCTATTCATTGGGTTACGATTGGTTGGACAAACCTCACCTTCCTTTTTGGCTCACTGCCCTTTCTTTTCATCTTTTCGGGGTGTCAAATTTTGCATACAAAATTCCAGGTGTTTTGGTATTTTGTTTGGGTGCGGTTTATACTTATAAATTTGCAATTCTTCACTACAATAAAAAAACAGCTCTTCTTAGCGTAGTGATATTGATTACTTCGTTTCACAGCGTTTTATCAAATTTTGATGTTCGTGCAGAACCTTTTTTGACAGGATTTTTAATCGCTAGTTTTTATTATTTCTCGAAATATTTAAAACAGAAAAACTTTATAAGTCTAATTTGGGCATCCTTCTTTGCTGGATTGGCCATTATGACCAAGGGCATCTTTGCCATTTTACCCATTACCTTCGGATTGGGAGGTCATTTTTTATACTACAAAGACTGGAAGAATCTATTCAATCCGGTTTGGGTTCTCGTGGTCGCCATGATTTTGTTATTTATTGGTCCCGAATTATACAGTCTTTATGTGCAATTCGACATGCACCCTGAAAAAGTAGTTTTTGGTCAAACCAATGTATCCGGTTTAAAATTCTTCTTTTGGGATAGCCAATTCGGAAGATTTTTCAATACCGCTCCTATAAAAGGTTCTGGAGATATTTTCTTCTTCTTGCACACCTTATTGTGGGCCTTTTTGCCATGGGGTTTGTTATTTTACATCGCTACTTTTTTTAGGTTCAAGTCGTTTAAAAAAGGAACTCAAAAAGAGATGATCACCCTTTTTGGTAGCTTGTTAACCATATTGATTTTTTCCTTGAGCAAATTTCAATTGGCCCATTATACCAATATTATATTTCCGCTCATGGCTGTCCTTTGTGCCGATTTTGTACTGAGTATTTTAGAAAACAAAGACACAGTTTTCACAAAACTGACCCAATACCTGCAAGTTTTTACTTCGATAATTCTAGTGGTATTGCCTTTTGTCATGCTCTATTTGTTTCAGCAATTGCCAAATTTATCCTTCGTGGGCTTTGTAATTCTCTCCATTGGCGGATTCATATGGATCGCTCGAAATGTCCAAACCCGCCTTATTCAATTGATGTATTTTTCGGCAGTAAGTGCAATCCTCACGTATACCTTCTTGATGATTCATTTTTATCCGACCATTCTACCTTATCAATCGGGAGCCGAAGCAGCTTTACAAGTGAATGAAAAATATGAAGGCAAGGGTCACCTCATCGATAATAAAACGCGAAGATTTGACTTTGAATTTTATCTTGATGAATTGGTGGAACGCGTGAAAGTGGCAGATTTGGAAAACCATAAAGGAGCTGTTTTTTACAGCAACAAAAAAGAGCTGAAAGAGTTGGTTGAGAAAAACATCGCCTTCGATACGCTCGAAGTCATTCCGTTTTATCCAATTACACGATTGTCTTTGAAATTTATCAATCCAGAAACTCGACAGGAAGTCTTAGATGAGAAGTACTTAATTCAAATTAAGTAGTTGATGCCGTTGGTTCTGGAAACAACTTGTCCAGTAGTTTTTCAATCAACTTGGCATACAAAATTCCGAGTACGATTCCCGTAATATATCCTGTAAAAACATCGGTTGGAAAATGCACCCCTAAATACAATCGACTGTATCCGAAGAAAAGCGGAAATAATACCAATAAGAAAATTCGCTTATCAATTTTTTTAAACCAGTAAATGACAAAGGCCGTAAAAAATGTAGAAGTAGTGGCATGGCCCGACATGAAACTATAGCCTCCTGGAATGTATACGGTTCGTAGTAAGGAATTGATGGTTGGATCATTGCACGGGCGAAGTCGCATGGTGGAATTCTTGACAAAATTCACAAACTGATCGGAAATGACTACCAAAAGTATCATGGACAGGAGTAGCAGTCCACCTTTTTTCCATCCAAACCTTTTAAAGGTTAGGTAAATGATTAATAAGAAAACGGGAGTCCAGTTAAGCTGGTTGGTTATAAACATCCAAAATGAATCCCAAAAAGAACTACCCAATCCGTTTAAGAAAAGGAGTAGTTCTTTATCGAGATTTATGATGGTATCCATTCAACTATTTTCCAATTTCTAAGATTTCGATCTCGAAAATTAAATCTGATTTCGCTGGAAACGGACCGTATTTATTAGCTCCAAATCCGATGGAATAGGGAATGTAAATCAAGGCTTTTTCTTTGTCACGAAGCTTTAATACCCCTTCCTTGAATCCAGGAATCATTGGTTTGGAGGCATCGTCTAATCGGAATACGAAAGGAGTTCCTCCGTCCAAAGTAGATTGAATTTTCTTTCCGTCAGCTGTATATAAGGTAAAGTGGCTTCGTACTAACTTATCCTCCACAACTTTCTTGCCTTTGGTACGCTTTAGTTTCTTTACTTTCAATCCGGTTGAAGTCGCTTCCTCTGTATCAAAACCATTGTTCTTTAGGTAATTATCCCGGTCTACCAAATACTTTGCGTAGCGCTCTTCTTCTTCCTTTTGAGCATTTAATCGACGCTCTTTGGCAGCCGCTTTAAACTTTATCAATTCATTTTCAAATACTTCGGCCGCATCAAATGATTTTGCCTTCGATCCAATCTTGATAAAGTCGATGTCTAATATGGTATCAAACTGTTCGATACTGTTCACAACTGCCATTCGTAAAGAATCCATCGCCTTGGTTAAAGCAGTTTCATCAGTATACTTCATTTTCAACGAATCCATTTGAACGGAATTCACAATGGTTTTCCCGAATACACTGTGTTTTCCATCCAAGTATTGAATGGGTTTGTGCGTAATAAAAAACTGACTTCCATTGGCATTCTTCCCCGGATTCGCCATGGATAAAATTCCTGGTGCATCGTGACTGTATTTTAAATCTCCTTTTTCGTTTTTAGGAAATTCATCTCCAAAAATGTAACCAGGACCTCCCCTTCCAGTTTCGGTTTTGTCTCCAGCCTGAATCACAAAATTCTTCACCACCCGGTGAAAACGAATACCGTTGTAATATTTGTTCCCTCGTAACGAATCGGAAACAGAGGTATTGGTTCCCTCTGCTAGAGAAACGAAGCTAGATACCGTCATCGGTAAGTCCTCGAAATACAATTCGACCAAAATCTTCCCTTTATTGGTGTTGATAGAAGCATAAAGACCGTCGTCTAGTCCTTGGTATTCTTTGGCCAAACAACCCGTAAGAAGTACGGCAAGAAAAATATAGACTACTTTCTTCATAATGAGTTATTCCTTGATAATGTCTAACAATTCAACTTCAAAGACTAAGGCTGAAAATGGAGGGATCTTTTCTCCTCTATTTTGATAACCATAAGCCAATTCTTGCGGAATGAAGAACTTGTATTTTGAACCTACGTTCATCATTAACAAGCCTTCCGAAAATCCTTTCACAAATTGGTTTACCTTTAATTCGTAAGGTTTCTTTCTATCTACAGAGCTATCAAATACTTCGCCTTTAATGGTGGTACCGTGGTAGTGTAATTTCACAATAGAAGTCGGATTTGGCTTCTTACCCTTTCCAGTTTTTAACACTTGGTATTGCAACCCGCTTGCAGTAGTTTGAACGCCTTTTTTCATTTTATTGCTCGCCAAGAATGCTTCTCCAGCCTTTTTGTTATCGGCAAACTTTTCCTCAGCATCTTTCTTCGCCTTGGCTTCTTGTTCTTTTCTTTGTTCCGCTTGCTTTTTTTGGAAGTAGGTATTTAGAATCGCGGTAACATCCTTTTCTGGAATTACAAAGCCCGACGAGTCGATTCCGTCTTCCAATCCTCTTAAGATGGCCTCTTTGTTCACTTCTCTGAAGTTTACACGCATTTGCTTAGAAATGTTTAACCCGATCGCATAACTTACCGAATCAACCTCTGTTTGAAGTGAAACATTTGAAGAACTTTTCGAATTACAGTTGAATAATGCCACTGTAATCATTAGAAAAAGTGTTGATTTAATAATTTTCATTTTACTTGATATTTAATAATGTGATTTTACTTTTTATGGTTTGATAGACGCCTATTTGATCTCCGTCACCGGCAGTTCCGAAGGCGACACTGGAAGGAAAAATAAAGGTCATGGTTTCGCCGACCTTCATCAACTTCACTCCTCTTTGGACTCCAGTTAAGAAATCCTGTTTGTCAACAACATAGGTTTGTGTTCCTAATGTGTTTTCATCATAAATGATGGAATCCCTTAAAGACATAATATTGTATGAAAACTGAATGGTATCTCCTACCTGTGGCATATTTGAATCCGCCTCAATCTTTTTGTTGTAATAGTACCAAAACCCTTGTTCTGAAGAAATGTAGGTATTTGTTGAGTCGGCCTGAATAAAAGCCTCAATATTTTGTTCTTCAAGTGCTCTAATCTTTTTAGCTTGATCAACTGTTTGCTCAAAAACGGTGGTTGAAGGTCTTGGATTGATGGGTCTTCTTGGTTCGCTAGAAGAACAAGACATCAATAACACAATGAGCAAGAAGTAAACAATTCTATTCATAGGATACCAAAAGTTCTTCTTTGTACTTGGGTAGCAATTCCTTGAAACGAGCAACAGTAGCCAAAAGATCTTCATCAGATCTCCCACCAGCAGCATTGGTATGCCCTCCACCATCAAAATAATTTCTGGCAAAAAGATTCACCGAAAAACTACCTTTTGACCGGAAAGAAATCTTCACAATCTTTTGTTCAACATCTTCAATAAAAATCGCTGCAAAGACAACTCCTTTTACTGATAAAGCATAGTTCACAACACCTTCTGTATCACCTTTCTCGAATTTACAACAATCCTTCTCCGCTTGTGAAAGGGTAATGAATGCTGTATTGAATTCAGGCAGCACCTCAAGGTTTGTTAAGGCTTTTCCTAACAAACACAATCGGCCTTCACTATTTTGATCATACACATTGTTGTGAATGCGATCATTCACAGCACCCCTATCGATTAAATCGGCAATGATTCTGTGAGTCGTACTAGTGGTTGAACGAAAGCGGAAAGAACCGGTATCGGTCATGATACCCGTGTAGATACATGTTGCAATGGTTTCATCAATCAAATCGAGATCACCATTCATTTCTATGAATTGATACACCATTTGACAAGTTGAAGAAATATTCACATCCGAATACATATAGGTAAAATCATCCGGCTGTTGATGATGATCAATCAATACAAAATCGTTGGGATATTCCTTAAGCGTATTTTCCATATCCCATCCAACACGATGCAAAGCATTAAAATCCAATAAAAAAACAATGTCAGACTTGGCCAAGGCGTTCTTGGATTGAATGTTTTGCTTATCAAAGCGCAACACTTTATTAGACTCTGGAAGCCACTTTAAAAAATGGGGAAAATCATTGGGTACGACAACCTTTGGCTTGTGTCCCTTTTTTTTCAAATAGTGTTGAAGGGCTATGGTCGATCCTACGGCATCACCATCGGGATTTTTGTGACCTATAATCACAATCTTTCTCGGGCTATTCAAATAGGCTTGTAGGTTCTCAAATCCTTTCAAAATCATAAGCAGCGAATATACAATTTAATTAAAAAAATTGCGTAATTTCGCGCCGATTTTATACCACAAGTAAAATCAATTATTTTAAACAAATACCCATAATTATGGCGACAAACAGAACATTCACAATGATTAAACCAGATGCTGTTGAAAACGGACATACTGGAGCAATTTTAGACAAAATTACAGCAGCTGGATTTAGAATCGTGGCATTAAAAAAGACACAAATGACTACTGCAGACGCTGAGACCTTTTACGCAATTCATAAGGAAAGACCATTTTTCGGAGAATTGGTTGAATTTATGACCAGAGGTCCTATTGTAGCAGCTGTATTGGAAAAAGAGAACGCTGTTGAAGACTTTAGAACTTTAATTGGCGCTACCAACCCTGCTGAAGCTGCAGAAGGAACCATCAGAAAAATGTACGCAACTTCTGTTGGTGAAAACGCGGTTCACGGATCTGATTCTGATGAAAATGCATCTATTGAAAGCAATTTCCACTTCTCAGGAAGAGAGATGTTTTAAATAAAGTATCAAATAAAAAAGCCGGTCAGTTGACCGGCTTTTTTTATGACCAAAATTCTCTTTGCTTGTTCAATTCTTCCTCTGCTTTCAAGTATTCTTCCGCTTCTTCTGGGGATAATACTTTTAAAAAGGATGGATGTTGTTCAATGGCAAACTCGATTTTCTTCACGATTTCATCAATACTTTCGTTTTCATAATCGATTTCCAAAGGTTCTTTAATCACCATGGATTGCAAGACATTCTTTCGTTTGATGTTCAATCCCTTTTTATCGAAGGCGCGACGAAATCCGTCAATCACAATCGGTACAACAATAGGCTTATAGGTTTTAATAATATGAGCTGTTCCTCTTCGAATGGGCTTAAACGGAGTGGTAGTTCCTTGAGGAAAGGTAATCACCCATCCGTCATCAATGGCTTTTCCGATGTTGGTGATATCTGAATTCTTCACCTGTCTATTCACATTCTTTCCTGCACTCCTCCAAGTTCGATCGATAGATACAGAACCCGTGTAAGCGAATATCTTTGGTAATAGTCCAGCTCTCATCGTTTCACCCGCTGCAACGTAATAAATGTTCAATTTTGGCTGCCAGATGTATCCAATATTCTTGATACTGTCATCCCTGCCCTTTAAAGCGGCATTAAACACATGTAACATGGCTGCCACATCAGCAAAATACGTTTGATGATTGGAGATAAATAATACCTTTTGCTCTGGTAAACTTCTGATGATATCAGTTCCTTCAATTTGAAGGTTATTAAAGCTACGATACCTTCCGTGTGAAACTGCACCTAAAATTCGAATGAGCCATTTTTTAATGAATAAGTAATGGCCAAATGGATTCCTCTTAAATAAGGGCATTCAAAATTATTTTTGGATGAAAAGCAAATGTACAAAACAAAGTTAAAATAGGTCTCTGATCTCCGCAAGCATCATTGCGGTAGCTCCCCACACAATGTGTTCTTCAAAATAAAAGCAAGGAACCATGCTTTTTTCCATGTAGGAAGTCTTCATGGGAAACTCACGAATGTTGGCATCATCAAGCAATTCTTTTAAGGGTACTTCAATGATTTGACTCACTTCATGATTGGGAACAAACTCAGGCTTGGCTTCTACAAAACCAACATAGGGTGTCACCAAAAAATTACTTGGGGGAATGTACACCTCTGTCATTTCTTTAATGATAGTTACCTCTTGTTCATCCACTCCTACTTCTTCTCGAGATTCGCGTAAAGCTGTGATTTCCTTGGTTTGATCCGATTCTTCAATCTTTCCGCCTGGAAAACTGATTTGAGCAGAGTGCTTCCCATTGTAACTAGCTCTCTGGGTCAGTAAGAATCGTGTGTTGTTTTGTTCATCCGGATAAAAAAGGGCGAGAACTGCGGCCTGCTTCGGATTACTGGCTTTGATTTTCTCCAAGGAATACTTCAATCGAAGTTTGGGAGCCAGTTTGAATTGCGCATCCAATCCACCCAAAGGTTTCTTCTCAATTTTACTTACGAAATTTTGAAATTCGTTAAAGTTCACAGATGCTAATTCTTTTACTATGTTTGTAGCAGCGAAGATAATTCATTTGAACGGAAATTATTTTCACAATCAATCATGAAATCAAAGTATCAAAAACTAGTTTTAAGTCTTATACTAGATGCCATCGGATTCATTCCGATTCCTGCCTTCGACTTCGTTTGGGCACCGCTTTCGGGTTATATCATGACTCGGATGTATAAGGGTCAAAAAGGAAAAATTGCCGGTGTTATCAACTTTGTAGAAGAGATTTTACCATTTCTAGACATCATACCCACCTTCACCTTAATGTGGATTTATGTGAACGTCATTGAAGGAAACAAAAATGATTCAGAGAGTGGATCGGAAGATCCGAAGATTATTGAAATCGACTAAGATTTGAAGAGAAATCCGAGTCCCAATCGCTTTAAAAACTTCTTTTCGAAATTCCAGAAAAATTGAAACTCTCCAAACAACCATCCAACCAGAGGCAGGGTCAATTGGTAAATCGGAAAAATCAGTAGTATTCGTATAGGCCAATAGAACCAAGCACTCATGGTTTCTAGTGAAATTCCGAAGTAGTTGCAAACTGGTTTCGCAACCCATGCTGCAAAGGAACCATTGATGGCAAAAACAATCAGAATGGCGATAATCGACCAGTTGTTACGAATTCCCCATTTATTTTTTAACCGTTCCAGCATCTTTGGTACTCTTTTTAAACATCAACCATAAACCAATCATCACCAAAGGAATACTCAAAACCTGACCTGTATTGAGTGAATTAAACACCCAATCTTCTCTTCCATCTACCTGAGCTTCCTTTAAAAACTCTATAAAGAATCGCAAAGCCCAAAGCACGGCCATGAACAAACCGAATAGGAATCCGAGTTGTTTTTTCTTTTCGGTTTTCCAGTAAATGAACCACATCACAAAGAACAAAATCAAATAGCTAAAAGCTTCATACAGTTGCGTAGGATGTCTGGCGAAATCTTCACCATTAGCCTTAAAGATAACACCAAAGTCGGTGCCTGTTGGTTTCCCAACGATCTCTGAGTTGAAGAAATTTCCGAATCGGATGAAGAAACCAGCTAAGGCAACCATAATGGCCAATCGATCTAAAATGAATAACCAAGGCTTATTCAAATGCTTTTTCGCATAAAAGTACATGGCTAGAATGATGGTAATAGCAGCACCGTGACTCGCAAATCCAGTGAATCCGGTAAACTTCCAGGTACCTCCTATTTTTTTAAAAGGAATGATGATTTCCAATAAATGATTTTGGTAGTAATCCCAGCTGTAGAAAAACACATCCCCCAAACGCATTCCGATCAACATCGAGATGAAGGTATACATAAAGAGGTTGTCCATTTTCTCGAGGGGCAATTTGTCCTCGATAAATATTTTTTTCATCAAATAGGTCCCTAATAAAAAGGCCGCAATAAACATCAAGCTATACCAACGAATGGTAAAAAAGCCAAGGTCTATGCCCAATGAAGGATCCCATTCTATTGCTAAATAATTCATCATTTGTTATGTTTTTCTGGCACCGGATCATATCCACTTCCACCCCAAGGATTGCAACTTACAATTCTTTTTAGAGCTAACCAACCGCCTCGAAACAAACCGTGTGTTTTAAGCGCTTCCAACGAATATTGAGAGCAAGTTGGTGAATATCGACAGGTAGCCGGTGTAAAAGGTGAAATAGCTGTTTGATAAAAGCGAATCAACAGTACAAAAGGGTAAATTAGAATTTTCTTTAAAGACACCTTAGAAGATTATTAATTAACCGAGAAGGTTGTTCCTTCCCTACCGTCTTTCAATTGAATTCCCAATTCCGCTAATTCATCGCGTATTTGATCCGATAAAGCCCAATCTTTATTATCCCGTGCTTCTTTTCTTAATTTTATCAACAATTCAACCGCACCGTTTAATTTATCTGACTTGTTATCGGTTGTGTCATCCATTAACCCAAGAACATCATAGGCAAAAGCTTCCATCTTAGATTTTAACAGTGCTAAATCTTCTGCATTAAGTGATGCCTTATTGGTCTTCATTTGGTTGATCAACTTAACCGCTTCGAATAAATTGGATATCAATACTGGTGTATTAAAATCGTCATTCATGGCAGCGTAACAAGCGTCCACCCATGATTGTACATCAAAGCTTGACGTTTTTCCAGCTTGAGCGCTTTCCAAATATTTCAAGGCTTCCATTAATTTGGAATGTCCTTTTTCCGCAGCAATTAAGGCCTCTCCTGAAAAATCCAAAACACTTCTGTAATTGGCTTGCATGATAAAGAATCGAACCACACTGGCTGAAAAAGCCTTCGGAAGGATATCATTTTCTCCAGAAAGAATTTGATTCGGAAGAATGTAATTTCCTGTTGATTTGGCCATTTTTTGGCTGTTCAATAACAACATATTGGTATGCATCCAATAGTTCACTGGTTTGATACCACTACATGTCTGAGATTGCGCGATTTCACATTCGTGGTGTGGAAATTTCAAATCCATTCCCCCTCCATGAATATCAAACTGTTCGCCTAAATATTTGGTACTCATTACTGAACACTCCAAATGCCATCCAGGAAAACCATCGCTCCAAGGGGATGGCCATCGCATGATGTGCTTCTCATCAGCCTTTTTCCACAAAGCAAAATCTTGCGGATTCTTTTTGTCGGACTGACCGTCTAAGGTTCTTGTATTGTGAATGAGGTCCTCAATTTTTCGTCCAGATAGAATTCCGTAATGATTGGCCTCGTTGTATTTTAAAACATCAAAATACACAGATCCGTTTACCTCATAAGCAAATCCTTTGTCAAGTATTTCTTTGATCATTTCGATTTGCTCCACAATATGCCCCGTAGCAGTTGGCTCAATACTTGGAGGTAAAAAGTTGTAGTTCTTTAAAACATCATGAAAGTCAACCGTATACATTTGAACCACTTCCATGGGTTCAATTTGTTCGAGTCTTGCTTTTTTAGAAATACGATCTTCTCCTTCATCTGCATCATTTTCCAAATGCCCAGCATCGGTAATATTTCGCACATAACGTACTTTATAACCCAAATGCAATAGGTATCTGTAGACGATATCGAAAAACATAAAGGTTCTGACATTTCCAAGATGCGCATTGCTGTACACTGTCGGTCCACATACATACATTCCAACATAACCTTCGGTTAGCGGTTTGAAATCCTCCTTGGATTTGGAAAGGGAATTGTAAATCTTGAGCTGATTATTTTTGTATAACTCCATTAAAAAAGCGTCTCTTATCGGCCGATAAAGATAGGCACTTTATGAAGAATAGGGAAATGGAATTATTGGAAGTTTCTTTAAGGAAATCCTAAAGTATCATCGCATACAAATCACTTAGTTTTTCAAAACAAGCTGACTGTATTTTCCTTTGATCACAAAGTTTTTATCTGACGAATTAATCAGAAAATTGCCATTAATTTCTTTTCGTTTATTGTCGCCTAAAGTCATTTTCAAAGCCGCCTTTTCAGGAAATAAGGGTGACTTTTTACCAATATCGAAATTCAGCGGCGCGGTTATATTTTTCAATCCCAAATGCGCATTTGCATAATCTAGCAACAATCGAAAGGATGCATAGTCGGAAGTGATTTCATCAATGGATAAATCGCCAAATTTATGAGTAATGTTCACATTTTGATTCACCTTATTGATCTTTACCCCCGAAGAACTATTGGACAATTTGGCATTTGTAACTGATGCAATGGTTGCATCAGTTACATTGTTTAAAAATAAGTTACAAGCATTCAAATCTTGAATAGTCACTGGCGAATAGTAGATTTTTAAATCTCCACCAGCCAAGGCGTTTGCATCAAATGCCCCATATCTCACGCTACCATAGGCCACCGTATTTGGAAGTTTAACCTTACAATGACGGGTGTTTAAATTAAAGGTCGCTTTCTTAGGTACTTTGATTTCAATTCTTTTTTTGATTTTTACTTTCTTACCGTCAATGGTAATGCTGTTTTGATCGGCAGAATAATTCAATTTCAGCTTTTTAAGTTCAGCTTTGGCCTTTTCCAAGGATTCTCTGATTTTTTGCTTATCGATCTTGATTTTCATTCGATTTTCTTCAATCTGCTTGCGAATTTCCTCTCGCGACTTGGCCAAATCCTTGCGCATTTTCTCTTTATCGAACTTCATTTTCTCCTTGAGCTTTTTATACTCTTTGGATTTTTTGAACTTCTCCCAGTCTTTCTTTGATTTAATTTCAATTTTATTATCTCCGTCTTTGTAGGTGAAATTGTAATCTCCGTCTTTACCTACCCAAGAGTCAAAATCTTTCAATACCTCTAAAGACTCCAAACTTTCTAGTCCTTCAAGAACTTTCAGATCTTTGAAATCGAAGTCAAAGTCAAAATTCATTTCTGGTAATACAATGGCATCAAAGTTTTCAAAATCTATGTCTGGCATTACGAAGTTTTGATCGTTAAAAAAGACAAAGTCGTTCTTAAACGGGAAACGATTGTTACCCTTCGCTGTAATCTTTACTTTCGATTTGTTTCCTAAAGCTTCGAAATTCCAATTCTTAAAGTATTTCTCAGCCTCTTTTTTGTCCAATCCTTCAATTTCGATAAAGGCATTTACCTGCACTTGATTCTTAGACCATGTGGTTACATTGATCTCTGCATTCGATGCGTTGATTTCAACCTCTACATCTTTTTGGACGTTGAAAGTATCTGAATATTTCTTATCGAATTTTTGCCCGAAACTCTGTCCAGCCATGACAATGGATAGACATACTACGAACAATTTAAACCTGTTTTTCATTTTGTTTTGTGTTTAACGTATTTAACTTTTTTAATTGGTCTTGTAAACGTTGCAACAGTTGTAGGCGTAATTGTAAATTACGGATTAATGCATCTATAGTAACATCGTTAACTCCTTTTGTATTGAGCTCTTGAGTTAACGATTTATACTCTTTTGTTAATTCAGCAATTTTAATCAAGTAGCTATCTACCAGATCTTTATGCTCGTCATTTAACTCCAAATCACTAATAGCTAAATTGATACTATTCATGTAATAGCTCTCAATGGTATTCAATTCTGGAGAAATTTTTCCCAGAGTAATTTGATTGTCTGTTTTGGTGTCTTCTACAGGTTTTTCACCTGGAAAAAACTGACTTGCCAAGAAAATCAACAAGGCAATAGAAGCCGCAAAGGACAACCAATTTGAATAGGATGGTTTGGACCTTTCAATCTTCTTGTCATGCAATTCCTTTTGAAGCAAGTTTTCAAATTTGCCTTGATGATTGTCTGATAATTTGGCGTTATCATCCTTGTAATCATTACATAAATCTCTAATATCTTGCTGCATAACTAGTAGATTTTAATTTTTCTTTTAATATTCTTTTCCCTCGTAACAAATGCGTTCGAGAGGTATTGGAGCTTATGCCCAATATTTGCGATATTTCTTCGTGATCATAACCTTCAAACAAATACAGTGATAACACCAATCTGTATTTTTCCTTAATGTCCTCCATCGCAGATTTAATATCATTTACCGTGATGGTACTGTCCACTTTCCAATCTTCATCGTCCACCACTCTTAAAGTTTCCTCATTCATGGAGATCAATTCTAACTTCTTCTTTTTCAATGCATCAATACTTTGATTGATGACAATTTTCTTTAACCAAGCACCGAAAGGGACTTCATTTCGATAACTTTTGATGTTTTTAAAAGCTTTTATAAAAGCCTCTTGCATGACATCCTCGGCTAAAAAAGAATCATTCACATAGCGATTTGCAATCACAAACATAGCTTGGCAATACAAATTGTATAGCTGCATTTGGGCCTTAGCACTATTCAAACGGCACTGGTCTATGATGGTTTGGTGTGGTTGATCCGCCAATGTTTTCTTAATTAGTTATCTTAAATACGAATGGATTTTCGAAGTGTTGCAAAATTTATAATTAAATTTACATATTCTCATTCATATGGATAAAAAGTCATCGGCATTAGAAGAAAAAGACGGAGTGATCAAGCCACCCACCACACAAAAAAAGGGTATTGACATCATTAAAAGGAAAAGAGCCAAAAAGAATTCTGTTGGTGAATATGTTTCTAAAATTATAGAAGGAGATATCACTTTTTTGAGCAAGGCTATTACGCTCATTGAAAGCACCAATCCGAAGCATCAAAAACTCGCCAATGAAATTGTAGAACAATGCCTACCCCATGCGTATCAATCCATTCGAATAGGCATTACAGGGGTTCCTGGAGTCGGTAAAAGTACCTTTATCGAAGCTTTTGGAAAGCACCTTACGTCCATCGGAAAGAAAATTGCAGTATTGGCAGTGGATCCCAGTAGCACCGTAAACAAGGGCAGTATTCTGGGTGATAAAACACGGATGGAAGAACTCGTGACCGATAAAAATGCGTTTATAAGACCTTCGCCTTCTGGAAGCACATTGGGCGGGGTAGCCCGAAAAACGAGAGAAACCATAGTATTGTGTGAAGCGGCTGGATTTGACACCATTATTATCGAAACGGTGGGAGTTGGCCAATCGGAAACCATGGTGCATTCGATGGTAGACTTTTTCTTATTGCTAAAGTTAGCCGGAGCGGGTGATGAATTGCAGGGCATCAAAAGGGGCATCATAGAAATGGCAGATGCTATTGTGATCAACAAGGCCGATTCCGGAAATGAAAAGAACACAAAACTCGCAAAAGTAGAGTTCAATCGAGCGCTACATTTATATCCTTTAAAAGAGAGTAACTGGCAGCCAAAGGTTTTGACAGCTAGTGCTTTGCACAATAAAGGAATTGAAGAAGTATACCAAATGATTTCGGAATATTTAAGTCTAACCAATGAGAATGGTTATTTCGATTCCAAAAGAAACGAACAAAACAAATTCTGGCTATTTAGCACCATTGAAGAACAGCTGAAATCCAATTTTTACCACAATCCGAAGGTAAAAGAATTACTTACAGAGGAAATTCAAAAGCTCGAAAGCGGGAAAACAACTCCTTTTAACGCAGCCAAAAGATTACTTGATTTATAATGATGAAGAAGATCCTACTTATTTTTTCATTAGCCCTATTTTCTTTGGGTGTTTATGGACAGGATAAGAAGAATGACCAAGCTATTTATACGTATAAAAAAGGCGATTATTTCGGAATAGGTAAATGGTATCTAGGTCGTGAAATTGCTTACGTTATGGGCTATGAGGGAATCAGTTGGTTAGAACGTCCCAATCGAGAGGATGAGGAAAAAACCTCCATACTTATCAAAAACATGAACATCAAAAAGACCGATTACATTGCTGATATTGGTGCTGGCTCTGGATACCATGTTTTTAAAATGGCTCCACGAGCGAAGAAAGGAGAAGTCTATGCGGTAGACATACAACCAGAAATGCTTCGGGCTATCTTGATGAATTCACAGTTCGATAAAAATCAGAATATCGAATTGGTTCAAGGCGCTGAAAAAACAGTGAACTTACCCAAAAAGAAATTCGATAAAATTCTGATGGTGGATGTTTATCACGAATTCAATTATCCCAAGGAAATGATGGAATCTATTATCGCCTCCCTAAAAGATGATGGAGAAATCTATTTAATCGAGTATCGCATGGAAGATTCGAGTGTTCCGATAAAAAAGGTTCATAAAATGAGCGAAAAACAAGCGGTAAAGGAAATGAAATTTGTGGGACTCAAGCTCAAAGAAAACATCGACAATCTTCCTTGGCAGCATTGCATGGTTTTTGTAAAAGACACTAACTAATATTACTCCATTGCTTGGAATCTTTAGAAAGCTTCTCATAAGTTCTTCGAATCTCAATATTCTCTTTTTGCACCAACTCTGGATCTGCTTTTAGCAAATCAATAACCACTCTTCTAGCCTTACTTAAAATTTGATTGTCGGTAGACAGATTGGCAATTTTAAAATTTAACATTCCGCTTTGCTGCGTACCCATGATGTTTCCTGGTCCCCGAAGCTTTAAATCCACCTCAGCAATTTTAAATCCGTCATTTGTTGCCTCCATGGTTTTCAAACGCTCTTTACCCTCTTTGCTAATCTTATGATCTGCCAAAAGGATGCAAAAACTCTGTTCTGCTCCGCGTCCTACACGCCCTCTTAATTGATGAAGCTGAGAGAGTCCAAATCGTTGGGCACTTTCGATAACCATGACACTGGCATTGGGAACATTCACACCTACCTCAATCACGGTGGTTGCCACCATAATCTGTGTTTCACGCTTGGCAAAACGCTGCATTTCAAAGTCCTTATCCTCTGGTTTCATTTTTCCATGAACCACACTGACCTGGTATTTGGGTCGAGGAAACTCTCGTAAAATACTCTCGTAACCATCCATTAAATCTTTGTAATCTAATGTCTCAGATTCTTCGATCAAAGGATACACAACATAGACTTGACGACCCTTTGCGATTTCCTCCTTCAAAAATTTATAAACTCCGAGGCGATGGTTGTCTGACCTTAAAACAGTCTTCACTTCTTTTCTGCCAGGTGGTAATTCATCTATCACTGAAATGTCAATGTCTCCATACAAAGTCATGGCCAATGTTCTAGGAATTGGAGTTGCGGTCATCACGAGAATGTGTGGTGGGATTGCCCCTCCAACCTCCCCAATAGGGAGGCTTTTGAGTTTTTCAGAAATATCAGAGAGTACAGACTCAATATCCCCAATTACGACTTCATTGGAAAATCGAATTACCTGATACCCCAACTGATTTAAATAGTGAGTTCTTTCCTTATCTAGTTCCTTTTGATCAGGGGTATTATGGTATCCACCATCAACTTCAACGACCAGTTTCCTATCAAGATTCACAAAATCAACAATAAATTCATCAATAATGTGCTGTCTTCTGAATTTGGCCTGAAGTTTTTTGCCCTTTAGCTGATCCCAAAGTATTTGTTCTGCTTGAGTAGTTTGTCTTTTTCGCTCAATTTGGAGCTCTTTCATCAACTTATATGATGAAGGTCTGGCAGTCATATAACCATATCGACTTGTCCGTGCTTCCTCCCTTTGGGAGGACTGAGGTGGGTCTTTAGCCCATAACTTCGCTCGTTGTTTTACGCCAAAACGATGTTGTTCATCAATAATGGCCAATCCCAAATTCTGAAACTGAACTACATCCTCTAGAAGTGCATGGGTACCGATTAAAATCTTCAAAGAGCCATTCAAGAGCGATTCATGGATGATCTTTCTCTTTTTAGTTTTGGTAGAACCCGTCAACAATTCAACCTGAATCCCCATGGGAGCTAACAAACTCGATATAGAACTGTAATGTTGATTGGCTAGAATTTCTGTGGGTGCCATCAATGCAGCTTGATAGCCATTATCAATGGCCAACAACATGGTTAACAATGCCACAATCGTCTTACCTGAACCAACATCGCCCTGAAGGAGTCGATTCATATGAGCACCATTGGCCACATCTTTGCGAATTTCTTTAATCACTCTTTTTTGAGCATTGGTCAAATCAAACGGAAGTTGATTTCTGTAAAAATCATTGAATTTTGCTCCCACTTCTCCAAAAACCAATCCTTTTAAGCGCTGTTTATTGATCATATTCTTCTTGATCAACTGGAGTTGCAAAAAGAATAGTTCCTCAAATTTTAATCGATCTTGGGCCCTAGACAGCAGATCTTGACTCTTCGGAAAATGTATTTGAAGTAAGGCTTCCTTCTTTGATAAAAATTGAAAACGCTGTAAAATATCCGGACTTAAAGTTTCACGAATGGAAACCCCTTGCAACTCTTGAAACAGAAACTCAACATAACCTCGAAATACTTTGTTACTAATTCCAGAGTTGGATAGCTTCTCGGTCGAATGATATACGGGTTGCATTTTGCTTTGAAACTTCTTCTTGTAGTCAGTAACCAATTCCATCTCTGGATGCGGCATGCTAAACTGACCATTAAAATGATTGAGTTTTCCAAAAATGACATAAGGCTGATTCAATTTCAAGTACTTTTGAATCCATTTTTGCCCTCGGAACCATACCAATTCCATTGTCCCAGTTTCATCCTGAAAAGTGGCAACCAGTCGACTTCCGCGTTTTTGAGTCACCGATTTCACTTGTACCACTTTACCGACAATCTGAACCTCTGCACTGGTAGGTAATAGTTGATTGATCTTGTAAAACTTGGTTTTATCAATATATCGGAAAGGAAAACGAAACAACAAATCATTACAAGTACGAATACCCAGTTCTTCAAAAAGCAAAGCCGCTTTTTGAACACTAATGCCTTTAATGTATGTTACTGGATTTTGAAGATTCAAAGTTGTATGTAATGTATCACGAAAATAGAAAATTAAGGATTATCCAGTAAATTTTTAAAACAAATCGCGGGTTCAATCCGCCAAGTAATATTAAGGTGTATATTTGCACACTATTTGTTTTTTATGAGACTGCACAGAAACCTTGTATTCCCTGTTATTGATAGCATCTATGCTATTTTCAATGAGGATGTTTATGCCGACAAAGCTGTTGAAAAAGCTTTAAAAAGAGACAAACGATGGGGTGCACGTGACCGAAGGTTTGTGGCAGAAACCATTTATGAAATGGTACGATGGATGCGTTTGTATGCAGAAATTGCTCAAGTAAAGCCACCTTTTTCAAGAGAAAAAATTTGGAGAATTTTTGCGGTATGGTGTGTTTTAAAGGGAATTAAACTCCCTGACTGGAACCAGTTAAAAGATGTGCCTAGCAGACGAATCAAAGGTCGTTTTGATGAACTCAAAAAGCAGCGAAAATTCGGAGAGTCCATTCCCGATTGGATAGACGAACTTGGTGTAGCAGAACTTGGGGAAACCATTTGGACAAAAGAAATCAAGGCTCAAAATGAGCAAGCCAATGTCATCTTACGAGTAAATACGCTTTTAACGACACCAGAGCGATTAAAACAAATTTTAAGGAAAGACGACATTGAAACGATTCAAGTTAAGGGTTATCCATATGCACTACAACTGGTAGAAAGAGCCAATGTGTTTCGAACGGAAGCTTTTAAAAATGGTTTGTTTGAGGTACAAGATGGTTCTTCTCAATTGGTAGCACCTTTCCTAGATGTAAAACCAGGAATGAAAGTTGTAGATGCATGTGCAGGTGCCGGAGGAAAATCGCTTCATTTGGCAAGCTTGATGGAGAACAAGGGGCAAATCATTGCGATGGACATTTATGAAAGTAAACTTAAAAAGTTGAAAGTCCGCGCTAAAAGAAATAAGGTTCACAACATTGAGACCCGTGTAATTGAATCCACAAAGGCCTATAAAAAACTCATTGGAAAAGCTGATCGTGTTTTAATTGATGCTCCTTGTTCGGGATTAGGGGTCCTCAAAAGAAATCCAGATGCCAAATGGAAACTTGAGCCCGATTTTATTGAGAACATCAAAACGGTACAACAAGAGGTACTTCAAAATTACTCGAAGTTGGTAAAGACAGGTGGAAAATTAGTCTATGCTACTTGTTCAGTGCTTCCTTCTGAAAACCGACAACAGGTCGATTTCTTCTTAGCTTCTGAAGCTGGTAAAGAATTCAATTTCGTAGCCGATAAATCTATTTTTGCTCACAAATCAGGTTTCGACGGATTTTATATGGCATTGTTAGAGCGAAAGTAAAATCTAAAAGTTTGTCGCCTTATAGAGCTTAGTCAATTACTGCTTGATAAATTTGATATTGAACGTTCTCTTTGAATCTCGATCTACAATTTTCAGCAGATAAACACCCGAATTCAATTTAGATACATCTAATTTTTGAGTACCCAAAACCGATTGGACCAAAACCAATTGCCCCAATTGATTGCTAATAGCTACTTCATAGTTTCCTTGTTCGACGGATAGATTCATGAAGTCTTTCGCCGGATTCGGATATAACAGAACATTTTTCCCAAAAAGATGCTCTTGTGTCGACAAAGTACTACCCACTAAATTGATATTTCCATTGCTATCAAAAGGATCAGACCATTTTTCATTAGTATAAACATCAGTTCCCGTAAGGGTTTTCAAGAAGGCCTCAAGAGCCGTTTTCTCATCATTGGTCAGATTCAAATTCTGATTGCCTTGTCCTGGCGGATTCAACCGCTGATCTAAATTGGTGTTTGCCGCATTATTCGGGATAGCATTGTAATGATCAATCACTGCCAATAATGTGGTTAAGCTCCCATCATGCATTAAAGGTCCATTCAAATCGCCATTAGGATTCACCAAATCTCGTAAGGATGGCGAACGCGTATTGGTCAAATCCACACCCGTACCATTGGCCACACCAATGATTCCGTTATTTAAGGAATTTGGATCAATATCAAACTCTGGTGGTCGGTGGCAACCTGCGCAGCCTGCTCCTCCCCGATTAGGTGGATCTAAAAACAATCGCTTCCCGAGGTTTTCATCAGCCGTGAAATTGCCGAAGTTTGGTCCTACATTTCCATTGGCAGCCTGCAAACCAACATCGAACTTTGAATCGAAAGATTGGATGCTTCTAACAAATTGAGCCAAAGCCAATTGCATTCTAGCCTCCGTTATGGTCTGATCTCCAAAGGCAAATTCAAATAAATTCTGATAATAAGTTATGGCGGATAACTTGGTGATTAAAGCACTAAAATCTGGATCTCCATTGGTACCACTGAATCCCATTTCGACATGATCTTGGATGGGCTGGGTTACCTGATCTTCTAGCGAAGTGGCTCTTTCGTCCCAGAAAAACTTAACCTCATCGGCGAATCTTGAATTTACCAATCGCATGGAATGACGACCAGTATTCCCACCATTCAATCCAAGACTCGTAGTTAACGGATCACTAAAAGCAAAAGCTTGCTGGTGGCAACTTGCACAAGCAATGGTGTTGTTATTCGACAAATTTTTATCGTAAAATAAGACACGTCCTAAAGTGGCAATCTTATCATCAATGGCATTATTTCCTGGGGTATTGTCTTTTGTAATATAGTTTGGAACCGTTTGATTGGCATAATTAAAGAGGTTGTCTAAATCGATGGTTCCTTTCAAAAAAAAGAAGGAGAAAACCACGATTGCCGTGATTTTGGGTATGTTATTTTTCATGTTGTTGATTGATGACCGAAAATCGAATCTATGAAAAATTCTTTTGATTCAGGGATATGTTAATAATTACTTGATAATTAACATAAAAATGGAGGTTCCTAATAGCAATTTAAAGAGCAAAATAGTAATTTTGAAAACTCAAATCCAAATTTAAAAATCGATGATTCACTTCTTTGGAAATTCGAATTCAAAAGTATTCGCATTACAATCATCAATAGACTTATCAGAAGAAACAATTTCTAAATTAACTTGGTTGTTTGGTAATGCACCAAAAATAAACACGGCGTCTCTTGACGCCTTTTTTGTTGGTCCACGTGCGGCCATGATTACGCCTTGGAGTACCAATGCCGTTGAAATCACTCAAAACATGGGCATTGATGGGATCATTCGTATTGAGGAGTTTAAGGCAGTTGATGCTGATTTCTCGGATTTCGACCCTATGATTCTTCAAAAATTTGAAGGATTGCATCAGGATACTTTTACCATTGACATTGAACCAGATCCGATTTTTGAAATTGAGGATATCGCAGCCTACAATCAACAAGAAGGATTGGCACTAAGTGAAGAAGAGGTTGCCTATTTAAACCAACTTTCTGAACGTATTGGTCGCAAGCTCACTGACTCTGAGGTCTTCGGATTCTCTCAGGTAAATTCAGAACATTGTCGCCATAAAATATTCAACGGAACCTTTGTTATCGATGGAGAAGAAAAACCAACTTCCTTATTCAAATTAATCAAGGAAACCTCCAAACAACATCCAAATGATATTGTTTCTGCCTACAAAGACAATGTGGCCTTTATCAAAGGTCCGAAAGTGGAACAATTTGCACCAAAACGTGCTGATGTGCCAGATTTTTACGAAACAAAAGACTTTGATTCTGTTATTTCTTTAAAGGCCGAAACACACAATTTCCCAACTACGGTAGAACCTTTCAATGGAGCTGCGACTGGATCAGGAGGTGAAATTCGAGATCGATTGGCGGGTGGAAAAGGATCGATTCCATTGGCGGGAACAGCCGTCTACATGACTTCCTACTCTAGGTTGGATGAAAATCGCCCATGGGAAAATATGGAAGAAAGAAAGTGGTTGTATCAAACTCCAATGGACATCTTGATCAAGGCCTCCAATGGTGCTTCTGACTTCGGAAATAAATTTGGTCAACCTTTAATTTCAGGGTCTGTATTGACCTTTGAACATGAAGAAGATGCCAGAAAGCTAGGCTTTGATAAAGTGATTATGTTGGCGGGCGGTATCGGTTACGGTAAAGAATCCCAAGCCCAAAAAGACACACCAAAAACGGGTGATAAGGTAGTCATCCTTGGTGGTGATAATTATAGAATTGGTATGGGAGGTGCTGCTGTATCTTCTGCCGATACTGGTGAGTTTGCCTCTGGAATCGAATTGAATGCCGTTCAAAGATCAAATCCAGAGATGCAGAAAAGAGCTGCCAATGCCGTAAGAGGGATGGTAGAGAATGAAGAAAATTTTATTGTTTCAATTCACGATCACGGAGCCGGCGGTCATTTGAATTGTCTTTCTGAATTGGTGGAAGAAACTGGTGGTAAAATTGATATTGATCAATTACCCATTGGCGACCCTACCCTTTCCAACAAAGAAATTATAGGAAATGAATCTCAAGAACGAATGGGATTGGTCATCTCCGAAGAGCATATTGATACGCTACAGAAAATCGCAGATCGAGAGCGATCTCCAATGTATAAGGTAGGGGATGTTACTGGAGATCATCGATTTACCTTTGAGTCTTCTTCAAAAGGCGATAAACCTATGGATTTGGAACTTGGTGATATGTTCGGATCCTCGCCCAAAACCATTATGAACGACATTACGGTCAACAGGAATTATGATCCCGTTGCCTTTGATTGGCAGAAATTTGAAGAATACCTTTCCCAAGTACTTCAATTGGAAGCTGTGGCTTGCAAAGACTGGTTGACAAACAAGGTAGACCGATGCGTCGGTGGAAAAGTCGCCAAGCAACAATGTGTTGGCCAATTGCAAATTCCTTTGAATAATTTAGGAGCCATGGCCTTGGATTTTAAAGGCAAGGAAGGAATTGCCACCTCCATTGGACATTCACCGATTTCTGGATTGATTGATCCTGTGGCAGGAAGCAAAAATTCCATTACCGAGGCTTTGACCAATATCGTTTGGGCACCTTTGAAAGACGGATTGAAATCAATTTCATTATCCGCAAATTGGATGTGGCCTTGTAAAAATGAAGGAGAAGATGCTCGTTTGTATGAGGCTGTCAAAGCGGTTTCAGAATTTTCCATTGATTTGGGCATCAACGTTCCGACTGGTAAGGATTCTTTATCCATGAAGCAGAAGTATCCGAATGAGGATGTTATTTCTCCTGGTACCGTTATTATTTCAGCCGCTGCGAATTGCAACGACATCAATCAGATTGTTGAGCCTGTATTCCAAAAAGACGGAGGAAGCATATACTACATAAACATTTCCCAAGATGAGTTTAAACTTGGCGGAAGTTCTTTTGCTCAGATCGTCAATAAAATTGGAAATGAAGCTCCTACGGTAAAAAGTGCAGCATATGTTAAAAACGTTTTCAACACCTTACAAGATCTCATCAAAGCCGAGCAAATAGTGGCAGGCCATGATGTGGCTTCTGGGGGATTAATTACCACCTTATTGGAATTGTGCTTTGCAAACGTTAACACAGGTGCAACCATAGACCTTACGAATCTCAAGGAAGAAGATTGCATAAAAATGATGTTTGCCGAAAATGCCGCGGTGGTGATTCAATCAAAAGATGACTCCATTGAGGCTACTTTCAAAGCAAACGGAATTGAAGCAATTAAAATTGGTAAGGTAACCGATAGCGATGCCTTAAAAATTACCAATCATACCATGCAATATGACTTGTCCGTATCAAAGTACAGAGATGTTTGGTATAAAACTTCTTATTTGCTTGACCAACAGCAAACTGCAGGTAATTTACCTCGAGAACGTTATGACAATTATAAGAATCAACCTTTGAACTATGATTTTCCAGAGCACTTTACTGGAAAATTACCAGTAATTGATGGTTCTAAACCAAGACCGAAGGCCGCCATCATTCGTGAAAAAGGATCCAACTCTGAGCGCGAAATGGCCAATGCTATGTATTTAGCCGGATTTGATGTGAAGGATGTCCACATGACGGATTTAATCTCAGGAAGAGAAACACTGGAAGACATTCAGTTTATTGGAGCCGTAGGCGGATTTTCAAATTCGGATGTTTTAGGGTCTGCAAAAGGTTGGGCAGGAGCTTTTATGTACAACGAAAAGGCAAGAAAAGCGCTTCGCAATTTCTTTGATAGAGAGAATACCTTAAGTGTTGGAATCTGTAATGGTTGTCAATTGTGGATGGAACTAGATTTGATTAATCCAGATCATGAAATTCATGGTCGTATGACCTATAACGACAGTAAAAAGCACGAGAGTGCATTTACCTCAGTGAAGATTCAAGAAAACAACTCTGTAATGCTTGCTAGCTTAGCAGGATCTACTTTAGGAGTTTGGATTTCTCATGGAGAAGGTAAATTCAGTCTCCCCTATTCTGAGGATAAGTATCATATCGTTGCGAAATACGGTTATGAGGGATATCCATCTAATCCAAATGGATCTGATTTCAACACGGCGATGATGTGTGATAGCACAGGTAGACATTTGGTAACGATGCCGCATATTGAAAGATCAACTTTCCAATGGAACTGGGCGAATTATCCAAGCGGAAGAAAAGACGAAGTTTCTCCTTGGTTAGAGGCCTTTGTAAATGCCAGAAAGTGGGTTGAGAAGCATTCGTAGGTAATTCTTGATAAGAAAAGTGTCACAACTAGCGTTAGAGATTGTCTTTAGAGAAACTCATTAAATGATTATCATGAAAAAAATACTACTTCTAGCAATGACCTTTGCATTTGTGAACATCAATGCACAGTCAACAATTTCTGCAGCCGACATTATGGAAGACATCAAACAAGGAAAAGATGTTTCTTACAAAAATGCGGTAATTGAAGGTACTTTAGACTTCACTTACATGGATGAAGCCATGGAAAAACTTCCAAAAAAGAAAAAGAAAAGTTGGTGGGGTAACAACAACTATTCCAACAAAATCGAAAAATTGATTGACGTCAATGTTTCTTTCGAAAACTGTACGTTTAAAGACGATGTCTTGGCTTACATTCCGGATGAGGATTCTGGCTACACCTTTACAGCAAGTTTCGAAAAGGAAGCCATTTTTAGCGGATGTACCTTTGAAGGCAAAGCCATGTTCAAATACTCAACTTTTGAAAGAGCTAGTGATTTCTCAGGTACAGATTTTCAAGAAGACAGTACTTTTAAATATGCCAAGTTCGAGACAGACACCGATTTCACTAGAGCTAAATTCAGCGAAGTAGCTACCTTCAAGTACGCGAAGTTCGATAAAAATGTGAGTTTTGCAAATTCGGTTTTCGAAGATTCAGCCACCTTTAAGTACGCAAACTTTTACGATGGTGTTTCTTTTGCCAACGCTAAATTTGAAGAAGATCTAAACATCAAATACATGAAAGTTAGAGGAGATTTTAACATTTCAAAAATGAGCGTGGCTTATTCAATCGATTCGAAATATACCAAAATCAACGGGAAAGGATTTAGTAAATACCTTTTAGAGAAGAACTAATACCACCCTTCATATGAATTAGAAAGGCTGAATTTCTTCAGCCTTTTTTATTTTTAGTATTTTGTAGGTTCAAACAACTATACAAACTACATGGAAATTAAACGAATTTTTGACTTCGCCTATTATCAATTGAAAGAGGCGCCTCAAAAAAATTGCTTTAATTACAAGAAAGAGAATCAATGGGTTTCCATCAGTACTGAAGCGTACATCGAAACCGCCAACAAAGTAAGTAGTTCCTTATTAAAACTCGGTATCGACAAGGATGATAAAGTAGCTATTATTACCACCAACAATCATCCGCACTGGCACATTTTAGACGTAGGGATTTCCCAAATTGGAGCCCAAAACGTTCCTTTGTACGCCACACTTTCGGCAAAAGATTACGCCTACATTTTGTCTCATTCTGATTCGAAGTATTGCTTTGTGTCTGATGAAGAATTGTACAAAAAAGTAAAATCCGTAGAAAAAGAAACCAATCTTAAAGGTGTTTTTTATTTAACGGAGAACAATTCTGATGTGGATTGGCAGTCGTTCTTAAAAATTGGTGCAGACAACGATTTTGACTCAGAAATCGAAACAAGGAAAAGCCAAGTAACCGAAGATGATTTAGCTACAATTATATACACCTCAGGCACAACAGGAACTCCCAAAGGTGTAATGTTGACTCACAAGAATATCGTCTTTACTGTTTTTGCTACAGCAAAAGGGCTTGATTTAAATGATGATGCGAAACGAATTGTGAGCTACCTTCCTATTTGCCATATCTTTGAAAGAGCAGCTTGTTATTACAATCAGTATGTTTCTCTTGAAGTATATTTCGCAGAGAGTATAGAAACTATTGGTGATACCATTCGAGAAACGAAACCACATTATTTAGCAGTGGTACCCAGACTCCTTGAAAAGATTTTTGACAAAATCATGGATAAGGGAAGTGATCTTGAGGGAACAAAAAAGAAACTCTTCTTCTGGGCAGTGGAATTAGCAGAACAATACGAAGCGTATGGAAAAAATGGAGCTTGGTATGAATTCAAACTCAAAATTGCAAATGCCATTATCTTTAAAAAATGGCGTGAAGCCCTTGGGAATAATTTACAGTTTATGGTTTGCGGAAGTGCTCCGTTACAAGCGCGACTGATCCGAATATTTACAGCAGCCGGGATCCCAATTTTGGAAGGTTATGGGATGACGGAATCTTCACCAGGCGGAACCTTAAACGATTTGCGAAATAAAGGATTTCGAATTGGATCCGTTGGGAAACCGTTGGAAGGTATTCAAGTTAAAATTGCTGATGATGGAGAAATTCTTTTAAAAGGCGATAACGTCATGCTCGGTTATTACAAGAATGAAGAAATGACCAACAAAACGATCGTTGATGGTTACCTGCATACTGGTGATATTGGTAAACTGGACGAAGACGGATTTCTTTACATCACCGACCGAAAGAAAGAAATGTTTAAGACTTCAGGTGGTAAATATATTGCTCCTGCAGCCTTGGAAAGCGAACTCAAACAATCAAGATTCATTGAGCAAATCATGGTCATTGGAGAGGGACAAAAACTTCCAGCTGCCCTAATTCAAGTGAACTTTGAATTCGTTCATGAGTGGGCGAAACGAAAAGGATTCACAATTGAGGATGTGGCCACCGATCACAAACTTATCGACAGGATTCAAAAGGAGGTCGATTTTTACAACAAACGCTTCGGAAAATGGGAACAAATCAAAAAATTCGAAATTACTCCTGAAGAATGGACGATTGATGATGGACTTCTGACACCAACACTAAAAATCCGACGAAAAAACATTAGAAAGAAGTACCAAAATTTATACGATAAGATTTACGCATAGTTAATTAGTTATACTAATGGAACAAGTTTGCGAAATCGTTGTATTTTCCCTAATTTTCGTGACCTAAAACTTACAAAATGGCAACAGAAATTACCCGTTTATTCGATTTTCCATATTACCAGCTTGAAACTTACAATTTAAAAGACGCTTTAAATACAAAGTACAATGGTAAATGGGAATCAACTTCGACAGAAGAATACATCAAACTAGCAAATCAATTAAGTAGAGGATTATTACGATTGGGGGTCAAACCAAATGATAAGATTGCTGTAATTTCTACCAATAACAGAACCGAATGGAATATTTGTGATATCGGGATTTTACAAATAGGAGCTCAAAGCGTACCTATTTACCCAACGATATCCAAAGAAGACTATAAATATGTGATTTCACATTCTGAATCGACCTATTGTTTTGCTTCAGATGAAATGATTGTTGAAAAACTAAATCAAATCAAGAAGGAAACCAATTTGAAAGGCATCTTTACTTTTGATGATATCAAAGGCGAAAAAAGCTGGAAAGAAGTTTTAAAACTTGGGGAAGATGAAAGCAATCAAGATGAAGTTGAAAAATTAAAAGACGCTGTAAAACCAGAGGATCTAGCTACATTAATCTATACTTCAGGAACTACTGGAAGACCAAAAGGCGTGATGCTTTCTCACAATAATATTGTGACCAATGTATTGGCTTCAAAGAATAAGGTGCCATTAGAATATGGAAATTCAAAGTCATTGAGTTTCCTTCCAGTATGTCATATTTTTGAGCGAATGATATTGTATTTATACCAATATTGTGGTGTTTCTATATACTTTGCTGAATCCATTGAACAATTAACCGACAATGCACAGGAGGTTAAACCAAATGTCATGACGGCGGTTCCAAGACTTTATGAGAAGATTTTCGATAAAATCATGCTAAAAGGAGAAGAACTAAGTGGAATCAAAAAGAAACTTTTCTTCTGGGCAGTGAACCTTGGTTTAAAATACAAACCATACGGTGAAAACGGATTGTGGTATGAAAAGCAACTAGGACTTGCTCGTAAATTAATTTTCTCAAAATGGCAAGCTGCCTTGGGTGGTGAATTAAAATTGATGGTATCTGGTAGTGCGGCGCTTCAAGCGAGATTGACTGCGGTATTCGCTGCGGCCGGAATGCCAATTATGGAAGGTTATGGACTTACAGAAACCTCACCAGTGGTATCCGTGAACGATCAAAACAACAAAGGTTTCAAAATTGGAACTGTTGGAAAAATTATTGAAGACGTTGAGGTGAAAATTGCCAAGAATGGTGAAATTTTAGTGAAAGGTCCGAATGTAATGCAAGGATATTACAAAGATCCAGAAAAAACAGCGAGCGTCATCAAAAACGGTTATTTCCATACGGGTGATAAAGGTGAGATCGATTCAGAAGGGTTTTTGAAGATCACGGGAAGAACCAAGGAGATGTTCAAAACTTCCGGAGGAAAATATGTAATACCTACCCTGCTTGAGGGCGAATTGAAACAATCCTTATTCATTGAACAAGTGATGGTTGTTGGTGAAGGAGAAAAGATGCCAGCAGCTTTGATTCAACCTAATTTCGAATTCCTAGCTGAATGGTGTGAGAAGGAAGAAATTACATTAGGTAGTACCAACGAAGAAATTGTTTGTAATGAGATTCTTATAAATAAAATTCAAGAAGAAGTGAACAAGTGCAATAGCAACTTCGGAAAATGGGAACAGATCAAACGATTCGAATTAACTTCTGATGTTTGGTCTATTGATGGTGGACATTTGACGCCAACCATGAAAATGAAACGAGCGGTAATTAAGAAAATTTACCAGGATTTATACGATAAGATCTACAGGTAAAAGGAAGACCTTATCAAACACCAAATTGAGTCAAGTGGTGGTCTAAATGTTTGTAAAACATATTATTCCACTCTTGGCTTTTTAATTTTCCCAAAGAAATGGATTCTTTGCCTTCAAAGTGAGTCGCTCCCAATTCCTGCGTTTTTCGGATATAATCAATTAAACGCATCTTTTCTTCTTCAAAATCCTTGTCATCACTAACCAAAAATTGAGGTGCCGTTTTCCCGTTTTTCTTGAAGGGTTTTTCAGAGACCACCATGGGCTTCACCACAAACTTCATCACCAACTTCGTCAGAAATTTAGGTCTCTTCTTTGATTTGGAATAAGCCATTTTATAGGTAACATTGCAATGCGCGAGCATTTGAGACACCGACATTTTACCCCATTGGGGTTGGGTTTCTGAAGTCAAGGATTCAATACGCTGAATAACCTCCTCGGTCACTTCCTTAGAAAAGATGTTTTTCATCATTAATGAAGGATTTTGAATATTAATTCTTTAAGTATTTCTGCATGTGAGAGATTACTCGATCCTACACCCTTACTCTTTACATCTGCCTCTCTAGTATATGCGATAATTTGTGCTACTTTTCGCATCGGATAATTCCTGCCAGCTTTAAAATAATCGTCAACAAAGTAAATTGGAACTCTTAAGGATTGAGCCACTCCTTTCTTTGATTTATCCTTGAGGCCGTGGAAAAGCAATATCTGCGCGAAAAAACTGTGAATCAAAGATATGGTAACCACAATGGGATTGTTCTTCGGGTTCTCAGCAAAATAATTGATGATTCTATTGGCCTTTAGCACATTCTTCTCCCCTAAGGCCTTTCGCAACTCAAAGTTGTTAAAGTCCTTTGAAATCCCAATATTCTCCTCAATATGTTTATCCGTAATGGTCGAATTCTTAGGAAGAATCAACATAAGTTTGTTCAACTCGTTGGATATCTTGCTCAATTCGGTACCCAAAAACTCAACCAACATTTGTGAGGCTTTATGTTCTATATGATATCCTCTCCCCTTTAATACCTTGGCAATCCAAGTGGGAATTTCATTTTCATATAACTTCTTACTTTCAAAAAGAACTCCATTCTTCTGAATGGCCTTGTACAGTTTTTTACGTTTGTCTAGCTTTTTATACTTGTAGTTGACAACCAACAAAGTGGTTGGTTGCGGTTGTTGTGCATAAGGTTCTAACTTTTCAATGGTACGGCTTAAATCTTGAGCTTCTTTGACAATAATCACTTGCTTTTCTGCCATCATGGGGTAGCGTTTTGCTGCTCCTACAATTTCATCAACCGAAGTATCTCTTCCATACATGACCATTTGGTTAAACCCCTTCTCAGATTCATCCAAAACATTGTCTTCAATCCAATCTGAAATTTTATCGATGTAATGAGGTTCCTCGCCCATTAAAAAATAAATAGGCTTGGCATTACCTTCCTTTATGTCCTTTAAAATAGTATTAATGGTTTGCATTTTATACTTTTGATTGGATGCAAAAATTGAACCTGCCAACTTTCGATTATCAACTCAAAAGTAACGAAAATAAGACGCTTATTTTTGATAAACTCCGAAAAAAATATGTGGTTTTAACTCCCGAAGAATGGGTTCGACAACACTTTGTTCACTATCTCCTAGAATCAAAAAAATACCCTATCTCTTTAATCGCAATCGAAAAGCAATTAACATTAAACGGACTAAAAAAACGCTTTGATATTCTGATATTTTCTCCGTCAGGAGCTCCTCACATTATTGTTGAGTGCAAAGCCCCAGAAGTTGCTATTAGTCAGGCCACCTTTGATCAAATTGCGCAATACAACATGACACTTCAGGCTGAGTTTCTCATTGTGACCAATGGGATACAGCACTATTGTTTTCAGAAAGATTCAGAAGAAAAGAAGTACAACTTTCTATCAGAAATTCCGCCTTACAATAAACAATAATTTAGATACTTTTAAGAGATTACTGGGTTTTAAAATGTAAATTCGCTGACTTGAAAACGGCCATAGTCATATTAAACTGGAACGGTAAAAAATTACTGGAACAATTTTTACCAAGCATTGTTGCTCACAGCAAGGATGAAGCAACAATATACCTGGCTGACAATGCATCGACAGACGAATCCGTTGCCTTTGTAAAAGGTGAGTTTCCTGAAGTAAACATCATTAAAAACAAAAGCAATGGTGGGTATGCCAAAGGGTATAACGATGCCTTACAACATATTGAGGCCGATATTTACTGCTTGATTAACTCTGATGTTGAAGTTACCAAAAATTGGCTACCACCCATCCTCAACACCTTTAAAAAGGAACCGAATACAGCCATCATTCAACCCAAAATTTTAGATTTTAAAGACAAGTCAAAGTTTGAATATGCAGGAGCTGGCGGTGGTTTTATCGATTTTTTTGGGTATCCCTATTGTCGCGGTCGTATCTTTAATTACCTCGAAACGGATGAAGATCAATTCAACGATATAAGTCCCATTTTCTGGGCATCTGGAGCTTGTTTCTTTATGCGTCGTGATGTATTTCATAAATTACAGGGTTTTGATGAAGACTATTTTGCACATCAAGAAGAAATCGACCTAAGCTGGCGTACCCAAAATATGGGCTATGATATTAAATACGTAGGACTTTCAACAGTATATCATGTGGGAGGAGCGACACTTCAAGAGTCTCACCCACAGAAAACATTCTTAAACTTTAGAAATAGCCTGTTGAACGTGGTAAAGAACATTCCAAAACGTTATTTCTTACTGGTTGTACTCTCCCGTTTGATTTTGGATGGAGTAGCCGGAGTCAAGTTTATTGTGGAATTCCGCCCAATTCATACCTGGTCTATCTTGAGAGCTCATTTTAGCTTTTATAGAATGCTACCAAAGTATTTAAAACGAAGAAGAACGATTAAGAAAGACAAGGCGTATTTCAAGCACTTTAGTGTGGTTTGGAACCATTTTGTGCTTCGAAAGAAAAAGTTTCATCAGTTGTAGGAAACTTACCTCCTGTAAATTCAGGATTTTACATTCGGTTTTTGAAAGTACTTGAAAGGAACAAATAGCATTCCGAAGCATTCGCTTCCCTCCTTCCCTAAAGTCTTGTGATGCACTTTATGGGCTTTACGAAGTCCGATCAAATATCGATTCTTTGTCTTCTTAAACCATTTGAATCGCTGGTGAATTAATACATCATGAATTAGGAAATAAGCAATCCCATAACATAAAATACCGAGCCCGATAAATAGTAAATACCAATGGCTCGTTTCGGATCCAAACCAGAATAACAACATGCTTGGAATGGCAAAAATTAGAAAAAAGGCATCGTTCTTTTCAAAGATTCCATTGTATTTGGGCTGATGATGATCTTCATGCAAATACCATCCAAAGCCGTGCATCACATATTTGTGGGTACACCAAGTAATGGCTTCCATGGTGATAAAAGTGGCGAATGTGATAGCAAAACCGAACATAAAACTAAATTAAATTCAATTTATATTTTACATAGCTTCGCGCTAGCAGATTGATTTTCATCGGATTGGAAATTCGAACTCGCGATTCCATGATCTGTTTGGAAGGTACTCTCTTGAGCTTTTTTAACAGCTTTCGATAATAACGGTAGGCTATGTAAACTCCAAATTTGGCCTCCACAGGTAATTTTAGAATTCCTTCTTTAAAGGCTACGTCAAAATCCTCTTCAATCTCTTTTACGATAATGTCCTTGGTTCTTTGATCAAGTTCCTCCAAATTCAAATCTGGAAAATAAGAACGATTCAATACTTCCATATCATTCTTTAAATCCCGCAAAAAATTCACCTTTTGAAAAGCCGAACCGAGTCGCATGGCAGGTGCTTTGAGTTGATTGAACTTTTCGGTATCACCATTTACAAAGACTTTTAAACACATCAACCCCACCACATCGGCAGAACCGTAGATATAGGTTTCGTATTCTGCTTTGGTGAGGTAATCTTTCTTGTCCAAATCGGCCTTCATACTTGCTAAAAAGGCCTCTACCAATTCGTCATCGATATGGTATTTATTCACCGTATGTTGAAAGGAATTAAGAATGGGATTCAGGCTAATACCTCGCTCTTTCGCCAAATAGTAGTCTTTCTCAAATTTTTCTAAGAGTTCTTGTTTTCGATAATCATGAAAAGTATCTACAATCTCATCAGCAAAGCGAACAAATCCGTAGATATTATAAATATCACTTCGGATGGAAGGCGATAACATATTTACAGCCATAGAAAACGAGGTACTGTATTTTTTAGTAACCAGTTTGCTACAGCTATACGAAACATTATCAAATAGTTCTTTCATTTGCCTTGGTTGATAGTAATAAAATAAGAAGCTCTATGGAATATAGAACGCTTAAGATTGATTGACATTTTAAAGATACTACTTTTTTTGGTTGGTTTTTACCAAGAAATCCTAATGAAACGATTACAACGTGCAGGTTCTTAGAAAATTCGACCTAGCAAGGCCTTTATAAATCTCCAAGGCGGAATGCTGGCCATGATTCTAAATTCTTCTGGAAAAGAAGTTTCTTCATCCAAAAACTTAAAAATTTGATGGGTTTTATTTCTTTTAAATAAGTACCCAAAAACTTTGGATCCAATACCATTTTCCTTGTGCAAGACATCAAGCAGTAATAAATCATAATACCAGAAGCGAGAAGTTTTGTGGAAAGTATTTAAGTCCTTCCCTGTTTTTAGGAAGTCAACCAACTCTTTGGTTTTCTTCCCGATATTCATAAAGGTGTAACCCGTACTTGCTTTAGACCAACCTCCTACCGTTCCTAAGTTCAAAACATTTTTGGAATTGTGTTCCCAAAACTTATAACAGGTCATCGGAATGATTCCGTTTTCCTTTTCAACGATGGTATACTTTGTTATGCCTTTTTCTTCCAAGTATTTTTTAATAGCCGACTCATATTCCTCTGTAGTCAGAAGATCTTCAGAAAACAGGGTATATTCGAAAAGGGCTTCCTTCTTACTCATGGGTAGGATGTACATAAAGCGAGTATTGTTCTGCTGCTTCACGGTAAAATCCATAAAAGTAGCCGTCTGGTCATCAAAATAGTCCTCTTCTGTTTTGATAAACCAGCCTAGAAAATGCTGTTTTAAAACCGGATATTTACGTTGATTGCGATATGCATTGTCAAAAACAATGCTGTTCAACACTTTGCCTCCTTGATACGCTTCCTTCCGACCTTGAACCTTGACAACATCCTCTATTTCTTCAATGGTTTCAACCGTATCATACACCATTGAAAAGTTACTATTTTGATTAAGTTCAGCATGAATTTTCTTGTAAAAGTCAGCACTACGAATCATTTTATAGGTATAGGGTTGAATGGAAATCGTCTCCGAATGAACTGCACTTTTAAAGGCTATGTTTTTCCAAGATTTTTCTAAAATATCATCCCATTCTCCCTGCCCTTTTTCCCAAAAACACCAGGTACGATCATTGCTATCCTTTTGGTCTTTATCAATCAATAAGATTGATTTATCTTGATAGTAGTCATCATGAATCATACGATATGCCAGAATTAATCCTGAAGCCCCGCTGCCCGTTATGATAAAGTCGTACTTGTTTTTCAAACTATTAGAAAGGTAATAAAGAATATGGTTATGGCGGCAAATATGTGATATGAAATCGTCTTATTGGTTCGGATTGGGAATCTGTCAAAGACCAAATAGGCAAAGAAGGAAATAATGAACCAAGCTACGTAATTCTGCAAGGGGACCGCCTCATTCTCAAATTCCCAAAAATCAAATCGCGGGGCCGATACTTCAATTATAATATCGAGGGTCATCATCAAAAATCCTACAATGGCCGCCCTTATGTATTTGTTTTTTGAAATTATCTCACTAATATCAGCAGAAGTTATCACCAATACGGCCCAATTCACACAGATCATCAAGGGAACTCCTTGAACCTTATAGCCAAGATTCTCTCCGTATTCATACGACCCAAAAATCAATCCGAAATTGACCCCTAAGTATTCGGTCACAAAACCAAAAGTAAAGGGAATTAAAAAGGCTATGAGAAAGTTCCAGTTGATCTTGTCAACATGAAAGGCAATGAAAGCAATGTATAGAAAAAGATTCAAAGGTGTTAAGCCGAGAAACCAATCGGTGTGTTTCGAGAGAATTCCCAAAATACCTGAGATGTTAAACAACCAGATTAAGAAAATAGACAGATAAACCTTGTTCTTTTGTGTCATCTTACTTCTTCAATATTAACTCAGAAACAATTTTTCCGGATAACAAACACAATGGAATGCCACCTCCTGGGTGAACACTACCACCACAAAAATAAAGGTTGTCAATCTTATTCGTAAAATTTGGATGTCTCAGAAAGGCCGCGAACTTGTTGTTACTCGCTGCTCCATAAAGCGCTCCTTGATAGGAATTCGTCTTTTTTTCGATACTTCTTGGATCCAAAATGGACTCAAATTCAATAAGGTCAGCAAGATTAACTCCGAGTGCGTCGGACAATTTACGAATGATATTCTGGCGACTTCGTTCTATGATTTCTTCCCAGTCTTGACCTTTATTACTGGGCGTATTAATCATTACAAACCAATTCTCACAACCCTCTGGGGCATCTGCTTTTTCCTCTTTAGAGGTAATATTGATGTAGACGGTTGGATCATCAATCACATTTTCTTTTTGAAAAATGGTATGAAATTCTGCTTTGTAATCTTTTGAGAAAAAGATGTTGTGTAAATCCAGTTGAGGAAATTCTTTTTTAATTCCCCAATAAAAAATTAGGGCTGAGCTCGAACGTGGTTGTCGCAATATCTTTTCGGGTGCCTTTTGAGTTCGTAAAAGTCCTCGATAGCTCGGCACTACGTCAGAATTCGTCACTACTATATCGGCGTTGATGACATTACCTTTCGTTCTAATTCCAGTGGCCTTCCCGTTTTCAACAATGATTTCATCTACCTCAGTCTCAAAATGAAATTTAACCCCAATATCTTGTGCAAGTTGATACAAACTTTGCGTAATGGAATGCATACCTCCTTTCGGAAAAAAGGTTCCGAAATATTGCTCCAAATGCGGAATCATAGACATTATTCCAGGAGTTTGATAAGGATCTGATCCATTATAGGTGGCAAAACGATCGAAAAACTGTACCAATCGTTTGTCTGAAAAACGTTTACTATTATGTTGATGCAAATTGGTATTGATATCCAAAGCACCTACACTTAAAATAGCTTTGATCGTATCCTTCGACAGATAGGTCGATTTGCGATGCAATGATTTCTCCAAGAACAAAGAGGCCGTGAGATCGTATTTCTTTTTACTACTATCAAAATAGTTAAGAATATCAGATTTTTTCACATCAAAAATGGCTTCGGCATTTTCGGCAAATTCATTTGCGTCGGCTTTGGCTTGAAATTCTGTACCATCCTCAAAAAAATAATGGCATACCGTATCCTTTTGATGGTATTCAAAGTACTTGGTAATGTCCTTTTGAGCCACTGTAAAAAGTTCCTCAATAAAATGCGGCATGGTGAACAGTGATGGCCCCATATCAAACCGGTATCCTTTCTCAGAGAATGCCGTTAGCTTTCCTCCAGGATAGGTATTTTTTTCAAATACAGTCGTTTGAATGCCAGCACTTTGAAGTCGGATGGAAGTTGCTAAACCTGCAATACCCGATCCAATAATCAATGCTGATTTAGGTTGTGTTTTCAAGATCTAGTAACCTTAGGCTTTTTGAAGTATTTAAACGGAACAAACAACATTCCGAAACACTCGCTATCGTGTTTCCCTAGGTTTTTATGGTGTATTTTATGCGCTTTTCGCAATCCGATTAAATATCGATTCTTAGTTCTTTTGAACCACTTGAAACGTTGATGAATCAACACATCGTGCACTAAGAAATATGCCAATCCATATAGTGCAATTCCGAATCCGATAGCTGCCAAATGATATAGCTGCATTTTTAATCCGAAGTAGATGGACATAGAACTTGGAAGGGCAAAAATGACGAAAAACAAATCGTTTTTCTCAAAAACACCATTGTATTTTGGTTGGTGGTGATCTTCGTGTAAATACCATAAGAACCCATGCATGACAAACTTGTGGGTGCACCATGTAATTCCTTCCATCACCACAAACGTGGCAAGGGTTGTCAATATCAGTAAAATCATTAAATCAAATTTAACTTATATTTTACGTAACTCCTAGCCAATAAATTAATTTTCATTGGGTTGGATATTCTGATGCGGGCTTCCATAATATCTTGAGACGGAACTTTCTTTAGTTTGTTAAGTAGTTTTTTGTAGTATCTGTAAGCCATGTAAACACCAAATTTGGCCTCTACTGGTAATTTTAAAATTCCGTTTACAAAAGCTTCTTCAAAATCGGCTTCAATTTCTTTTACGATGATTTCTTTTGACTGCTGGTTTAGTTCGCCCAAATCAAGGTTTGGAAAATAGGATCGGTTCAACAATTCAAAATCGTTCTTCAAATCTCTCAAGAAATTAACCTTTTGGAAGGCAGAACCCAAACGCATCGCTGGCCCTTTTAATTCGTCGTATTTCTTTTGATCACCATTCACAAAAACTTTCAAACACATAAGTCCAACCACATCTGCAGACCCATAAATATATTGGTCATATTGCTCTTTGGTGAAATAATCGATGGTACCTAAATCGGCCTTCATGCTTGATAAAAAGGCATCCACCAATTCGTCATCAATTTGGTACTTGTTTACCGTATGTTGAAAGGCATTAAGAATTGGATTCAAACTGATACCCGTTTCTTTCGCCTCGTAATAATCTTTTTCAAACTTGTCTAGTAAAGTCTTCTTTTCAAAATCGTGGAAGGTATCTACAATTTCATCTGCGAAACGCACAAAGCCATAAATGTTATAAATATCTGCTCGAATAGATGGTGAGAGCATATTTACAGCCATGGAGAAAGAAGTACTATACTTTTTGGTTACTAGTTTGCTACAACCGTAAGAAACGTTGTCAAATAATTCTTTCATTACTTCTGATGTTTTGCTATTAATTCTGATGCTATTTTCCCAGAAATCAACGACGGTGGAACTCCGGGTCCAGGCACCGTCAACTGACCTGTGAAATACAGGTTTTTCACCTTTTTACTTTTTATTTTCGGTCGTAGGAAGGCAGTTTGAAGCAAGGTATTTGCCATTCCATATGCATTCCCCTTGTAAGAGTTATAATCTTTTACAAAATCATTTACACAATAAGACTTTTTAAAGAGGATGTGTTTTTTCACTTCTTGTTTGGTCAATTTCTCGAATCGCGTCATAATCATATCGAAGTACTTCTCTCTCATTTCTTCCGTATCCTCCAAGGCAGGTGCTAATGGTATCAAGAAGAAAGCAGCTTCTTTTCCTTCAGGAGCCGAAGTAGGATCTGTAATACTCGTAAAGCTTGCATAGAATAACGGATCGTCTGGCCATCTCGCATTGTCATAAATATCTTTGGCATGCTCGTCAAAGTCGGAATCAAAGAACAACGTGTGATGTTTCACATTTTTCAATTTCTTATCGATACCCACCCAAAACAACAAGGATGATGGCGCAAAGATTTTTTTATCCCAATAAGATTCCGAATACTGACGTAAAGGCTTGTCCAGCAGTGTTTCTGTATGGTGGTAATCGGCCCCACTCAATACAATTTCAGTAGGAACTTCTTCCCCATTCACCGTCAGAGAAGTTACTTTTTTATTGGCGTCTGTATTGATTTTTGTCACGTTGGCATCCGTTTTAAAATCGACACCCAATTTCTTAGCCAAAGCAACCATGGCTTCTACAACCATATACATTCCTCCTTTCGGGTGCCATGTTCCCAATCCGAAGTCCGCATAATTCATGAAGTTATAAAAAGCCGGCGTATTGCTAGGTTTGGCCCCTAAAAACAATACTGGAAATTCCAAAATAGAAATCAGTTTCGGGTTTTTAATCTTACGACGAACTTCTTTTCGAATGGTCGATAAAAATTGATTGGCACGAGCTATGGTAGTTGGAGTCACCAATTCTAATGGTGAAATGCCTGGTTTGTATACCAAGTCTAAAATAGCCGTGTCGTAGTTGGCTTTGGCAGAATCAATAAACTTCTTAAGATGAACAGAACTTCCTGGTTCTTCCTTCTCAAATATGTCGAAAATTTCCTCTAAGCGACCAGGAATTGTAATCGAAGAAGATTCTCCAAAATACACCTCATAAGCAGGATCTAAGCGATCTAAATGGTAAAAATCAGAAGGTTTCTGTCCAAAATCGCCAAAAAAACGCTCGAAAACGTCAGGCATCCAGTACCAAGACGGACCGATATCAAATGTAAAACCGTCTCTTTTAAATTGCCTTGCCCTGCCACCAAGTGTGCTATTCTTCTCAAGAACAGTCACTTGGAACCCTTCTTTAGCTAGATAACAAGATGCTGCTAAAGATGAAAAACCTGAGCCAATAATATGGATTTGTTGCTTCATAATTGTTTAACAAATATATTTATTTACTAAACAAATTAATCTGGAAGCAGGAAATTTATAAGACTTTTAACAATTCTGGTACGCCTCTAAAATGCTGAATGTTGGATTCAAATTGCATACCCTCAAGCATGCCTGCCTTTCTACCCATGGCATAAAATTGATGATTAGTACCTTTTAAAATTCCATCAATTTCTTTGAAGTACGCTTCCATTTCTTCGTCATATGGTCGGACGGTAAGAGAGGTAACATAAGAAATTTCTCTTTCACTATTGAAGAAGTAATCCAAATTGTTCAACGGAAGACTTTGTCCTAAATAAATGGTATGGTATCCTCTAAGAACCAACTCATAATTTAAGTACATCAAACCAAGTTCGTGAATTTCATTCTCGGGAAGGAACAACACAAAGGTCTTATTAGAACTGTTGATGCTGTACTGAAGTTTTTCAGTATTCGACTGAATTTTCTGTGCTATTAAATTTGAAATAAAGTGCTCGTGAGCCGCTAATAGCGTATCTGTCTGCCACAGTAACCCAATGTGCTCTAAAAATGGAATGAAGACGTCCTTGAAAATTTCTCGAAAGGTCTTTTTGTGCAATAACGTATTGTAAGTATTGTTAAAAAGAATTTTATCGAACTGAAACATGGCAATCTTAAATTGATTGATGGCTTCATCTGAAGTAGCCTGCTGAAAAGCAAGTTCTCTCGCCTTGACAACAATTTCTTCCTCCGTTAATTTACCGATTTTGGAGATTTTATAGTCGTTCTTATTCAGGAGAACGATGTTGAGCAGTTTTTGAAGGCTTTCGGGAGAATAAGATCTAATGTTGGTTTGAGACCTATTGGGTTCGAGTAAGTTGTATCTCTTTTCCCAAATTCTGATAGTGTGGGCTTTAACTCCTGAAATGTTTTCCAGGTCTTTGATTGAAAATTCCTTCTTAATATTATTCACGCAGCATCGAATTTTGTGTACAAAAATACAAAAATACTTAAACAAAATAAATTTTTATGAAATTTGTAACAAATAGAAACTAAGAACTACTAATAGGTAACTGATTAACCACGGTGCAGAAAGAACTAGAGAAAAAATTTTTGGCTGATTTCACTAAGAATCAAAACATTGTGCATAAGATTTGTAGGATTTATACCTCAAGTGCGGATGCTCACAATGATTTGTTTCAAGAAATAACCATACAGCTTTGGAAGAATTACCCAAAGTTCCGTGGGGATTCGAAATTTAGTACTTGGATGTATCGAGTAGCGTTAAACACTTCTATTTCTCTCTACCGTAAATCAACCAAAAGAATCAATACTCAGAATTTTAATGATGTAGCCTATAAGGTAAAATCAACGGAGTATGATGATACAGAAGAAGTTCAATTAAAAGCGCTCTATGAAGCCATTCACAAACTCTCCGATATTGAAAAAGCACTTATTTTCTTGTATTTGGAAAATAAATCCTATCAGGAAATATCTGAGACATTGGGGATTTCAAATGGCAATGCTAGAGTAAAAATGAACCGGGCAAAAGAAAAGCTGAAAAACATGTTAAACCCATAAGGTATGGACATTTTAGACAACTATAAAAAGGCATGGGAAAACCAACCTGAAGAAAACGAACGAGTTTCCGTTGGTGAGATTTATAAAATGGCGCATTCAAGATCCTCTTCCATTGTGAAATGGATTTTTATCATCGGTATACTAGAGTTTGTCGTTTTCAATTCCCTCTACTTTTTTACGGATATGGAAGAGGCCCATCGACAATACCAAGAACTCGGATTGGAGAATTTTGTACTCTACACCCAAATCATTGCCTATGCCATTCTGTTCTACTTTTTGGTAATGTTTTACCTCAACTACAAAAACATTTCTACTTCCGATTCCACCCGCGTATTGATGCGAAAAATCATTCGAACCCGAAGAACCGTTCGAAACTACGTACTTTTTAATTTAGGGTATATCGCCTTGGTAATGATTGTTTTCACCATTGCATCTATAAATGTAAATATGGAAGATTTGAATGGGAAACAAATTGCACTCTTGATTGGTGCCATGTCTATTTTCACCTTTTTAATTCTAGGTGTAATGTTTCTATTCTATCAATTGATTTACGGAATTCTACTTAGAAAGCTTCGAAGAAACTACAAGGAGCTGGCAAAACTGGAAGACGAATAACTAAGAAAAGTTCTTCAACGCTGTCAACAATTTGGCATGCATCTCATCGGTATAATCTAGATGCGTCACAATTCTTATCCTACCCTCTCCCATTGGGGTGAGTAAAATATCTTTCTCCTTCATCTTTTCGATAAAATTCATGTCTCCTATCTTTTCGGATACATAAAAAATGAGAATATTCGTTTCTACCGGCTCAATTTTTGTGACATAATCTGCCTTCTCTAATACCTCAGCAATTTCCTTGGCTTTTTGATGATCTTCTTGCAATCGCTCTACATGATGGTCTAAAGCATAGTCAGCTGCAGCTGCCAAATAACCAACTTGCCGCATGGCACCTCCAAAGAGCTTACGAATTCGATAGGCCTTGGCAATATGTTCCTTAGATCCCAATAAAATAGATCCTATGGGCGTCCCTAGACCTTTGGACAAGCAGATAGAAATGGTATCAAACAGTTCTCCATATTGCTTCGGACTTTCATTTTTAGCCACCAGGGCATTGAACAAACGGGCCCCGTCCAAATGAAAGGAAAGACCATTGTCCTTGGTAACTTTTTGAATTTTCTTAAGTTCTTCAAAATCCCAACAAGCACCACCCCCTTTATTCGTGGTATTTTCGATACAAACAAGTCTGGAATAAGGTACGTGAATGTCTGCTCTTCCCGCCACTGCATATGCCAATTGATCAGCTGTAAACATGCCTCGGTTGCCGTCTATCAATTTGCAGGTCACACCCGAATTGAACGCAGCACCTCCACCTTCATAGTTATAGACATGGGCATATTTGTCGCAGAACAATTTGTCACCCGGTTGGGTATGTAATTTAATTGCGGTCTGATTGGCCATCGTTCCTGAAGGAAAAAATAAGGCCTCATCCATGCCAAATAAATCGGCCGCCTTTTCTTGCAAGGCATTCATGGTAGGATCCATGCTAAAAACATCATCCCCTACTTCTGCATTCATCATGGCATTTAACATGCCTTTGGTAGGTTTTGTAACTGTATCAGAAATTAAATTAATTACCATTTTATCTTAATTGCATTGATATTGTGTTCCGATAGGAGATCCGTCAGGAATCTGCGGAGCCCTAGTTCTTTTAAAAGTCTTTGGATTCTTTAGGAAGCTTTCAATTTGATTCATGTAGTAGTCGTCATACATTTTACGAGCCCCTGAAGTTTTCTTCCCTTTTAAATAGGAATGCAACTCTTTCAGCATCGTCATACTAATGGCGTTTACCTGCATATTTTGATTGGTATTCGTTGACAAGTACATCAATTGCTCCAATACCTTTTTGTTGACAGTATTTTGTAATTCTAAGTAATACGGATCGGTTTGTTTCCTCTTGAAGGTTTTGTTGAACAACTCTTGCACCAATTCATCGTAACCCAATTGCTTTTCATTCAAAGATTTATGAACAATCAAGCGCGACATTCGTTGGGGATGCAATAAAAAGCTCAGTGTCATTTCACTAGCAGTTTCCACGGCTGAAAATGGATCGAAAGCTACTCCCAACCTGCTTTTAAAGGATTCGCGACTGCGATTGTAACCCATGGCACGAGGTGGAAATAGTTCCAACTTGTTTTTCGGAATTCCAATCTCTTTTACATCGATGGTTTTTAAGAGGGCCTGCAATGCAATTCGCTCGATGGTTCCTGAAACAGGTGTCACCACTTTTTGATTTCCTCCTTTAACGGCGTAATTATAATCCAGTCCACCAATAAGTTTCGAGGTGGCTTCTGTTTGATACCTGTGGAAGAAGTACAAGGGAACAAAAACGTCCTCTAAAGCCGAATAAGGTTCATCGTTCTTGATGTTATCCGTAGAAAATTTCTCGATGGAAGCCTTTCGAATTTTTAAAATGTTGTACAACTCATCATACACGTTACCACCGTTGTCCCACAAATGCGCATAAATATTGGCGCTACCAGCAGGTCTAGCATCCGAATCTGAAAGGTATCGAAGTCCTTTAGCAAAGGCATCTTCTAAAATCTTATTCAATGCTTCTTCTTCATTGGTGCCATCAGGGAAATCCTGATAAGAATAAGCTACCGTTACCTTATCCCAATCACCTATTTTAGTATCATAAGCTTCTGAAAAATCAATCTTACCATCTTTTAAAGAAAGCTTGGGATGTGGGTAATCCATCACAGAAGATCTTCCCGTCGTACTAGCGGCAAAATTATGAGCAAATCCGAGGGTATGTCCAATCTCATGAGCAGACAATTGCCGAATTCTAGCCAAAGCCATTTGCAAAGCAAAATTATCATCTGGATTCTCACCGTAAGGAGCTTGTAGAGCTTGGGCAATCATAAAATCTTGACGAATACGAAGACTTCCTAAACTTACATGCCCTTTGATGATTTCACCAGTTCTTGGATCTGAAATATTGGCTCCATAACTCCATCCTCTCGTAGAGCGGTGCACCCATTGCACCACATTGTAACGTAAGTCCATCATGTCGGCGCCTTCGGGCAACATTTTAAACTGAAAGGCATCTTTGTATCCAGCCGCTTCGAATGCTTGATTCCACCATCTCCCTCCTTCTAACAAGGCGCTTCGTACTGGCTCCGGTGTCCCGCGGTCTAAGTAATAGATAATGGGCTCAACAGCCTCTGAAACCGCTGCATTCGGATCTTTTTTCTCCAATCGGTGACGATTGATAAAGCGTTTGTGAATGGATTCGTTTACTGGTGTGGAATAATCCATATAGCGCATTTGCCACGATCCAGATCTAGGATCAAAAACTCTTGGCTCATACTTATCATCTGGCAATTCCACAAAAGAATGATGTTGATGAACAGTTACCGCACTGGCATCTGGAGTCACGCTTCTGATATTGTTTCCTTTGGGTGTACCTTTAAAGGTAAGCATCACATCAAACTCTACATTTTTAGGAAAGGCTTTGGTTCTCTCTAAATGAAAGGCAGATCTCGACTTATCCAAACTGTAATTCCCTTGTCCGCCTCTTGCCAAAGATCTTGCTACACCATGGGCATCTCTCATGAAGAAAGAAGTGGCATCTACCAAATACTTATTGTCTTTTGCCTCTTTAATAGGAAAGCCATGCAATACTGATTTGGCAAAAGCTTCCTTCACTGAATTTTGTTCTTCCTTATTATCGGTAATGGCCCTGTAATCTTGATTTGGCTGAATCAATAATAATTTCTTGCCCGCTTTTTGAAAGTAAACCACGACGCCATCTCCCAATTGTCCGCGGTCCAAGCCAATATCATTGGAACCAATACCTTGTGATAAGGATCGTACATACAAGAACTCCTCATTGAGTTTCTCGACTTCCAAGTAGAGCTTGTCAGTATTTTCATCATAATAAAAATCAAAATACCCTTCGTATTTGGTGAATCCTTTTTTGAGTTTGTCTCCAGTTTTCGATATAAAAACCTGAGCATTGCTGTTCACTTGGAATGCAAGAAGACCAAGAATTATAAGAAGTTTCTTCATAAGTTTTCGCTGTTAGTTGTTCTTTTTAATGTTGAATTTTGACTAAAAATTCAGCAAAAATTGAGTTACTTTTGTGTTCGCCTATGATAACACAAGAACAACTCAAAGATATAGCAACTCGTATTGAAAAACTAAAATCATACTTAGAAATTGATAAAAAGTTGATTGAGATTGCCAATCTAGAGGAGAAATCTGCCAACCCTGAATTCTGGAATAATCCGAAGGAAGCTGAGTTGGTTATGAAAGACTTACGATTTCAAAAAAAATGGGTACAAGATTACAAATCGGTTGCCAGTCTTTCCGAAGACCTTCATGTACTTTACGATTTTTACAAGGAAGGTGAAATTGAAGAGGACGAAATAGCCGAAAATTTCAACCAAACCCTATCGGTTTTAGAGGGCATCGAATTTCGCAACATGTTATCTGAGGAAGGAGATTCACTATCTGCAGTGATTCAAATAACAGCAGGTGCAGGCGGAACCGAAAGTTGCGACTGGTGTGAAATGTTATTACGTATGTACACCATGTGGGTGGAAAAGAACAATTTTAAAATGAAAACCCTCAACTACCAAGCGGGTGATGTTGCCGGAGTGAAAACGGTAACCATAGAGGTTGATGGTGATTATGCTTTCGGTTGGTTAAAAGGTGAAAACGGTGTGCACCGTCTGGTCCGAATATCACCTTTTGATAGCAATGCGAAGCGTCATACGAGTTTTGCGTCTGTATATGTGTACCCCGTAGCTGATGATTCCATAGAAGTTGAAATTAATCCCGCAGACATCGAAATTACCACAGCAAGATCAAGCGGGGCAGGCGGACAAAACGTAAACAAGGTAGAAACCAAGGTTCAGTTGGTGCACAAACCCACAGGAATTCAAATTCAGTGTTCCAACTCAAGATCACAGCATGACAACAGGGCCACGGCACTTCAGATGTTGAAATCTCAACTGTATGAAATTGAATTGCAAAAAAGGCAAGCTGCTCGCGACGATATTGAAGCCAATAAGCTGAAAAACGAATGGGGAAGTCAAATTCGAAACTACGTAATGCACCCTTATAAATTGGTAAAGGACGTAAGAACGAGTGTTGAAACCGGAAATGTTGATGCCGTCATGAATGGGGATTTGGATGCCTTTTTAAAAGGGTATTTGATGATGAATGGACAGAAGAGTAGTTAATAGTTTTTAGTTGTTAGTTGTTAGTTGTTAGTTTTTGCAATAATCAATAAATGAAAAAGAAATTTGAAAATTTAAACCCGAGAATATTGTATCTAATACTCTTGGTTTTTTCCTCTTGTAATTCCATTAAAAAGATAACAGATGGATATGTAGAATATCAATTCAATTTTTCAAACAAGATTAATCAATCAAATATTTCAATTCTAAAGAATAAGGTATCTAAAAGTAATAATTCAAATTATTCTTTATCATTCTATCCCGATTCAGTTAGAGTTGATGATATTGAAGGCAAAAGAATTTTTATTCCAAAAGAACATAAGAAGATTATTAATCGAAAAAATTGGGGAGAAGAACATTTCGAAATTATTAACTCCAAAGAGGTTTATGATGCTGGAGAGGTATTGTATGAGATAATAATTAACAAAAAAGACAAAATAAAAGTTAAAGGAACAACTGGTTATAAAGTTGAAATTAAAGAGACTTTTACCAACAGAAATAATGACGTTTTAAAAGAGAATATAGAATTATATATTTCGGATAAATATAAATTCCCATTAAACTATTATGACTTTTTAAGGTTAAAAAAAGGAATCGATATAAATGGGTTAATTTTAAAAGCACGGATATATAAACCTAATACCACCGGTCTTTTTCATGAATTTTTATTAAAAGAATTTAACAGAGAAAAACAGAATAAAGACTTAATTAAATTAGAATCGATAAAGAATTTGAACTTCAAATATTAAAATCATAAATTCCAAATCTAAAATCAAAACTCAGTTATGATCAAAATATATCACAATCCACGTTGTAGAAAATCAAGAGAAGGCTTGGCCATTCTTGAATCCAAAGAAATTGAATTTGAGGTGGTAAAATACTTGGACAATCCCTTATCTTTTGATGAATTATCAGATATCATTTCTAAGTTAGGAATAGCTCCAATAGCATTGGTACGAAAGAACGAAGCGATTTGGAAAGAGAACTTTAAAGGAAAGGAACTCCGTGATTCTGAAGTAATTCAAGCTATGGTAGATTATCCAAAATTGATTGAAAGACCCATCGTTGTGAATCAAGATAAAGCAGTTCTAGGTAGACCCCCAGAAAACATCAACCTTATAGTTGAATAGGGAAATTCGATACCACCTTTAACAGCATTTTAACGCCAACAACTCCACATTAGCGAGACATTTGCATCCGAAATTAACAACTAACGGATGAAACATATACTGCTAAGTATTGTTGCAATTCTTGCACTAACCACTACCCAAGCTCAAAAAGTTGACCAAGTTAAATTAACTGGAAAAGTACTAGACAATCTGAGCAATCAACCTCTAGAATACGCTACAGTTGTAGCTAAAAACACCAAAGACAATAAAGTTTATGGTGGTATTACGACAACCAAAGGAACTTTTGAAGTGAAAGTACCCGCTGGCGTTTACAACATCAGCATTGAGTTTATTTCTTTCGACTCCCAAAAATTCAACAACCGATCAATCACAAAAAATACCGATCTCGGAATCATCAAATTAAAGGAGAGTTCGGCTGTTTTGGATGAGATAACCATCGTAGCCGAGAAAACCACAGTCGATATTCGATTGGATAAAAAAATCTACAACATTGGTAAAGACTTATCGGTTCGAGGAGGTAACGCCAGTGACGTTCTTGGCAACGTGCCTTCTGTACAGGTAGACGTTGAAGGAAACGTGAGTCTTCGAGGAAATGGCAACGTAACAATTTTTATTGATGGAAGACCTAGTGCTTTGGTAGGCATGAATGGTGCAGAAGCCCTGCGTCAAATTCCCGCTGAAGCTATTGAAAGAGTTGAAGTGATTACTTCTCCATCAGCAAGATATGATGCGGAAGGGACTGGAGGTATCTTAAACATCATCCTAAGAAAAAATAAAGTGGTAGGGTTCAACGGATCGGTTCAGTTGGATTTAGGTCACCCTGATCGTTATGGTTCGGCTTTAAATGCGAATTACAGAACCGAAAAATGGAATCTGTTCACCAACACAGGTTGGAGATATAATGGAACCCCGGGTAACTCTTTTACCGATTCGCAATTCTTTTCTCCCAATGCACAAAACGCTCGAGTGGTTGAAACAAGACGCTTCGGTCGGTTGGGACGTAGTTTGTTTACAAGTTTTGGAGCTGAATACTACATTAATGATAACTCTAGCTTAATTGGAAACATTGTTTACAATGCAGGTAATGATGACGATATCAACAGAAATGTCATTGATCGATTTAATGCCACAGGAGGAATTAATGAATCTACCGTAAGAACTGAAAATGAAGGTGAGGACGAAAATCGGGTTCAGTTTACCATTGATTACGTCAATAATTTCGATGGAAAAGGAAGAAAGTTGACCATCAACGCTCAATATTCAACAGAAGTTCAAGACATCAACAATAATATTACAGAGTTCGATACCACCAATGGGAATAATATTTTGAACGACTTGGAATTGGTGATTGAAGACCAAGATGAGACGCGTGGATTATTGCAGGTAGACTATGTGCATCCCGTTGGAGAAACCATTCAATACGAAGCAGGTTATCGCGGAAATTATAGAGATATTTTCAATCAGTTTTACTTGGCAGAACGATTGGTATTTCCAAACGGACCGTTGGTTCCAGATGTAGGATTAAACAATTCGTTCAATTACCAAGAATTGGTAAATGCTGCTTATTTCCAATACGGACAAGAATTCAATAAGGTTTCTTTGTTGGCAGGATTGCGTTTTGAGCATACAGAAGTTGATATATTAAATCAGACTTCGGCGGATACTGACTCAAAATCATACAGTAATTTATTTCCTACGATTAATGTGGGCATCGAATTTAACGATACCGAAAGCATGACTGTTGGCTACAACAGACGTATTAGACGACCAAGAGGACGCTTTTTAAATCCGTTTCCAAGCCGATCTAGTGAAAGTAACATCTTTAGTGGTAATGTGGATTTAAATCCGGTGATAAGTGATGTTTTTGAAATAGGATATTTGAAGAAGTGGGAGAAGTTCACCTTGAACACTTCTATCTATTACAACACAAGCGCAGACAACTGGGAATTCATTCAACAAGACACGGGCGACTTAACTGATAATGGGGATCCAATCATCCGACGATTTCCAGTAAACCTGTCGCAACGCGAACGCATGGGATTTGAGTTCACATTGAATTACAAACCTATTAAAGCGTGGAATATCAATGCGGATTTCAACTTGTTTAACGTACAGACCACTGGAGAATTCGGTGGCCAAGACTTCGGATTTGATAATACTGCCTATTTTGTCCGGTTGAATCAGAAAATAACCTTCTTTAAAGAATTGGATGTTCAAGTAAACATGAATTATAGAGGGCCAAATCGAAATGCGCAATCGACTCGTGAAGGAATCTTCTCGACAAATTTGGCAGCAAGTAAGGACCTATTCAAAAAGAAAGCTACCATTAGTTTTAACGTAAGCGATTTATTCAACAGTAGAAAAAGAAGATCAACAGCGTTCGTTCCAGGAGCCTTTGAACAGTATGGGGAATTCCAATGGAGAGAGCGTCAAATCAGAATGAGTTTCATTTATAGATTCAATCAGAAGAAGAAACCAAACCGTAGAGGTGGTAGAGACGGTGACGATTTCCAAGAATACGGAGGAACAGCCAAATAATATTGATAGCAACTATTAGGCACAAAAAAAGCTCGTCAAATGACGAGCTTTTTTAATGTAGTAAAATATTTTATTTGCCTTCAGCTGCTTCTCTAGCTTCTTTCTTCAACTTCCAATTTTCCCATAACACGCCGCCTAACCAGTATGGCACTACGAAAGTCAATAAGAAAATCAACAACCAAAATCCGGCTGTAAAAATAAACATGAATAAAACTAATCCTGAGAATTCTGAAAAATCTAACATTGTCTAATTATTTAATCGTCACAAAAATAAGATATATTTTGAATTAAAAGAATGGAATTTACAAAATTTTCAACAGTCTAAAAGCTCAAATTGTTAGCAACTCTTCCCTCAATATTTCGTATTTTCACAGTCTCAAAAACCAATTATAAAATGACAAAATTTAGAGTTGAAAAAGACACCATGGGTACGGTAAATGTACCAGCTGATAAATATTGGGGTGCTCAGACAGAGAGATCTCGAAATAACTTCAAAATTGGTCCAGCTGCCTCTATGCCTCTTGAAATTGTATACGGCTTTGCTTACTTAAAAAAAGCAGCTGCTTATACCAATTGTGAATTAGGCGTTTTACCAGAATCTAAAAGAGATTTAATCGGTCAAGTATGTGATGAAATCTTAGCTGGTAAGTTGGATGATCAATTTCCTTTGGTTATTTGGCAAACAGGATCTGGTACACAGAGTAACATGAACGTGAACGAGGTAATCGCCAATCGCGCTCATGAGATCGCAGGCAACGTTATTGGTGAAGGAGAAAAGACCATTGCTCCAAATGATGATGTAAACAAATCACAATCTTCCAATGACACCTTCCCTACTGGAATGCACATTGCGGCTTACAAAAAGATTGTAGAGACAACCATTCCTGGAGTTGAGCAATTGAGAGATACCTTACAAGCAAAAGCAGAAGCCTTCGCTGATGTGGTTAAAATTGGTCGCACACACTTAATGGACGCCACTCCGCTTACTCTTGGACAGGAATTTTCAGGATATGTTGCCCAGTTGAACTTCGGATTGAAAGCTTTGCGCAACTCTTTAGAACATTTAAGTCAGTTAGCATTAGGCGGAACTGCGGTTGGAACTGGATTGAACACACCTAAAGGATATGATGTTTTAGTTGCCAAATACATTGCGGAATTCACCGGTTTACCATTTGTGACAGCAGAAAACAAATTTGAAGCTCTTGCTGCGCATGATGCCTTAGTAGAAACCCATGGCGCTTTAAAACAACTTGCAGTTTCATTGAATAAAATTGCCAACGACATCCGTTTGATGGCATCTGGACCACGTTCTGGAATCGGAGAAATTATCATTCCTGCGAACGAACCAGGTTCATCGATTATGCCAGGGAAAGTAAATCCGACTCAAGCCGAAGCCATGACTATGGTTTGCGCTCAGGTAATGGGGAATGATGTAGCAGTGACTGTTGGAGGAACCCAAGGACACTATGAATTGAACGTTTTCAAACCAGTGATGGCAGCCAATGTGCTTCAATCAGCTCAATTGATTGGTGACGCCTGTGTGTCATTTGACGTGAATTGTGCATCGGGAATTGAACCAAATCATGGAAGGATCAATGAATTGGTAAACAACTCCTTAATGTTGGTGACCGCATTGAATACCAAGATTGGGTATTACAAAGCAGCAGAAATCGCCAATACCGCTCACAAAAACGGAACGACACTAAAAGAAGAAGCCATCAACTTGGGTTATGTAACGGCTGAAGAATATGACCAATGGGTAAAACCTGAAGATATGACGGGTAGTTTGAAATAGACCTCCCTATAATAATTTAAAACCGAAGCACTTAGCTTCGGTTTTTTTTTATAACTTTAAGTTATGCTTCAATCAAACAAAAACTTTCCTCTGATCGTATCGGGGGTTGTCATCATTATTATTGGCCTTATATACGGCCTTGTCCCCGATCAATCTATTCCCTACTTTTTTGACTTCCAACCAGAGACCATTGATCTTCGAAATATCCTAAGAGCACAAATGCTCTTGTGTATCGGTTTCGGTGCATATTGGCTTTACGGAGCCTTTCATGAAAGTCATATGAAATCAGCAACCATCAGCTTGCTCATCTTTATGGGATTTCTAGCCTTGGGACGCTTTATCAGCTTCCTATTCGATGGATTTTCTGACCCCTATTTCAAAGGGTTCATACTAGAATTGGCTTTGTTCTGGTGGGCACTACTGACCTATCTAAAACCACGTACAGCTCAACAGTAGCGTTCCTGAATTACTTTAAAATGATGCATTTGATGGCCAGATAATAAATATCCAATGGCTCTCACTGACATGGGATTTCCAGATGCTGTTCCTATCCGTGTTAATACCTCCTCATGAAACCAACAAAACATTTGGGCTGTAGAAATTCTCAAGGTGGCCATTTCATTTAATAACTCATAATAATCCCGTTCCTGTGCAAAAGAATTCATTGAAAAAACATCCTGATCGAATCCGGGTAAAGCATTCTCTCCATTTCTAGCAAAAGACAAGGCACGATACATAAAGACTCGCTCAGTATCAATAATATGCTGAATAACCTCTTTTACCGTCCATTTCCCTTCTGCATAGGCAAAATTGTGTTTCTCTTTGGGAAGTTTCCGCATATAGGAATCAAATTCTTCCTGAGAATCGGTAAGGTTTTTCACAATACCTTTTTCATTATTGGCAAAGGGTTCTATGTAGTTTTTATAATAGGGAGCGTATTCGTTTTCTGAGATCATTCTTGCGGAATTTATGTAAGTTTGTTGGACGAAGGTAATCAAATTTGAATGGGCCAACTTTTTATCAATATCAAAGAACTTCTTCAGGTTCGAAATGCTTCTGAGCAATTGGTTTCTGGCCAAGACATGAAGGACTTACCTCTCCTAACAAATGCCTATTTGTGGATTGAAAATGGCCACATCAAGGACTTCGGACCGATGAATCAGCTGCCCGAAATTGCCATACCAACCATTGATTGCAAAGGGAAAATCATCTTACCCCCTTGGTGTGATTCGCATACCCACTTGGTATATACCAACACCAGAGAACAAGAATTTGTAGATCGCATCAACGGGTTGACCTACGAAGAGATTGCCCAGCGAGGCGGTGGAATTTTAAATTCTGCCAAGCAAATTGCTTCTATTTCAGAAGATGAATTGTATGCAATTTCCCTAGAAAGACTAGAAAAAACCATTCAATTAGGCACCGGCGCCATTGAAATCAAATCGGGGTACGGATTATCCATGGAAGGCGAATTAAAAATGCTTCGGGTCATCAAACGCCTTCAGGAATCGACCACAATTCCAATAAAAGCAACATTTTTGGCCGCACACGCCATTCCGATAGCATATCAAAACAATCCAGATGCTTACATTGATTTGATTATCAATGACATGCTCCCAGTAATCGCCAAGGAGAATCTTGCTGACTTCATTGATGTTTTCTGCGAAAAGGGTTACTTCAGTCCGGAGCAAATGGATCGCATTTTAAAAGCAGGAAAGAAATATGGATTGCAGTCGAAAGTACATGTGAATCAATTCCATAGTATTGGAGGGATAGAAGTCGCTGTTGCCAATGAATCACTTAGCGTAGATCATTTGGAGGTGCTTTCTGAACAAGAAATTGACATCATCAAAAATAGCAGTACTATTCCCGTGGCATTACCGCTATGTTCTTTATTCTTGTCCATACCTTACACACCTGGACGAAAAATCATTGATGCAGGACTTCCTCTGGCTATTGCTTCGGATTACAACCCTGGTTCCGCACCAAGTTCCAACCTAAATTTGGCCTTATCATTGGCTTGCATCAAGATGAAATTGACTCCAGAAGAGGCCATCAACGCACTAACTATAAATGGTGCATTTGCGATGGATCTAGCCACTACAGTAGGAAGTATTACAAAAGGTAAAAAGGCCAATTTCATGATTACAGAACCCTTAGATTCTTACCATCAACTTGCCTACTATTTTGGTGAAACTCTCATTGAATCAGTGTACATAAACGGCAAAAAACAATAGACTTGTATCGGTTTTTGAGTTACATAAAATATTGGTTTCGAGCTACGAATCAACACGGAATTCATTCTCCTTTCGTCTACGATTTTGTTACGAAGGGATTGTATTTGAAATCTTCAAAAGACAGATTTGATATAAAAGAATTCCAGCAATTTGGATTGACGAAGAAAGAACAACAGTTGCTTAGAAAAGTATTTGAATACTTTCAAATTGAGTTAGAAATAAAAGAAATAAATACTGAAACTTTTAGTTTAGATAAATTTCATAAAAAACAATATTACAGCAATTTAAACAATATAGACTTAGAAGAAATAATAAATACGAAAGCAATTGAATTCATCATCTGCAAAGGCATTCACAATGATGAAGTAAGCTTTGAAAAATGGACGAAACTTTGTGCCATTTCACAAGCAACTGTAACCATCGATCTCTTTTATTTTGGTCTCGTATTCTTTCGGGCAGAACAACGAAAAGAACACTTCGTTATTCGAATCTAATCTTTGTAACTTTGCAAAAAATAATGTCAGACGGAACAAGATGAAAATATATACAAAAACAGGAGATAAGGGCACAACAGCTCTTTTCAGTGGCGCTAGAGTTCCCAAATACAATTTACGTATCGAAAGTTACGGTACAGTAGATGAATTGAATTCCTACTTAGGTCTTATCAAGGACCAAGAAATAAACACTCATTATCAAGAAGTTCTTTATCAAATTCAGAACGATTTATTCGTAATTGGATCCATGTTGGCCACACCGCCACAAGATGAAAAATTGAAAAGCGGGAAAGATCGACTCAATATTTTCACCATCGATTCAGACTCCATCCGACTTTTAGAGAGGGAAATTGATGCAATGGATACAGAATTAGAACCCATGACCAACTTCATATTACCTGGAGGTCATACAACTGTGTCATATTGTCATATAGCTAGATGCATCTGTCGAAGAGCAGAACGATTGGTTGTAGAACTCAATGAAAATGAAGCAGTTGCAGATGTTGTCCTTCAATATTTAAACCGACTTTCAGACTATTTATTTGTACTGGCACGGAAGTTGACCAAAGATTTAAAGGTTGAGGAAATCAAATGGATTCCCAACAAAAAATAAAGTTCTTTTATTTGTGATTTATATTTCTAAAAAGACTTGCATAATTTGCTAAAAAAATTATTTTTGCAGGAAATTAAACGTAAAAAGAATGTATTGGACACTTGAATTAGCATCGTATTTAGCAGATGCTCCATGGCCAGCTACAAAGGATGAGTTGATTGATTATGCAATCCGAACAGGAGCTCCACTTGAAGTAGTAGAGAACTTGCAGGATATAGAAGATGAAGGAGAGACCTATGACTCCATTATAGAGATTTGGCCAGATTATCCAACTGAAGAAGATTATCTTTGGAACGAAGACGAATACTAACCGAAACAAAACCTTGAAAAAGTCTCATTTAATGAGGCTTTTTTTTTGAGTTTACATTACTAAAAATAGAATATTAATTACTTTTACGAGTGCTAAAAAATTAAGCAAAACAAGAATTACAGCAGAATGAGTGTATTAAATTCGGTAATCAAATTATTTGTTGGAGACAAACAACAAAAAGATTTAAAGAAATTACAACCTATAGTTGCCAGCGTTAACAAATTCAAAGACCAAATAGCAGCGCTTTCGAACGATGAGTTACGCGGAAAAACTATTGAGTTCAAAAATAAAATTAAAGAGGCCACCAAATCCTTCGATGATCGTATCGCAGAACTTGAGGCAGAAGCCAAAGAGGCGGACATCGACAGACAAGAGGACATTTACTCGGAGATTGATTCCTTGAAGGATCAAGCATACGAAGCATCTGAAAAGGTGCTGATGGACATTCTTCCCGAAGCCTTTGCAGTGGTTAAAGAAACCGCCACAAGATTTGTTCACAATGAAGAAATTGAAGTCACCGCTACTCCATTTGACCGCGAGTTATCAGGTGATAGAGAACACATCACATTGGATGGAGATAAATCCATCTGGTCCAATTCATGGGATGCAGCTGGAAAGCCAGTAACCTGGGACATGATTCATTATGATGTTCAGTTGATTGGTGGTGCTGTTTTGCACGAAGGTAAAATTGCAGAGATGATGACTGGGGAAGGAAAAACATTGGTTTCTACCCTACCTGTTTACTTAAATGCCTTAACAGGAAAAGGCGTGCACGTGGTTACGGTAAACGACTACTTAGCCAAACGTGATAGGGCTTGGATGGCTCCTATATTTGAATTCCACGGATTGTCAACAGATTGTATCGATTACCACCAACCGAATTCTGATGCCCGTAGAAAAGCCTACAATGCTGATATTACCTACGGAACCAACAACGAATTCGGATTCGATTACTTACGTGATAACATGGCCAATTCCAAAGATGATTTGGTACAACGTGCGCCTAATTACGCCATTATTGATGAGGTCGACTCAGTTTTAGTCGACGACGCCAGAACACCGCTGATTATTTCCGGGCCAATTCCGCAAGGAGATCGTCACGAATTCAACGAATTGAAACCATTGGTTTCTGAGTTGGTTTCGCTGCAAAGAAAACATTTGGTTGGCGTATTAGCCGAAGCGAAAAAGCTAATTGCAGAAGGAAACACCAAAGATGGCGGATTCTTACTATTGAGAGTTTACAGAGGATTGCCTAAAAACAAAGCCTTGATCAAATTCTTATCTCAAGAGGGTGTGAAGCAGATTCTTCAGAAAACTGAGAACTTCTACATGCAAGACAACAACAAGTTGATGCCTGAAGTAGATGCCGATTTGTGGTTTGTTGTTGAGGAGAAAAACAATCAGATCGATTTAACCGATAAAGGAATTGCACACCTTTCAGAAAAAACGAATAACGATACCTTCTTCGTTTTACCAGATTTGGGTGTTAAAATCGGAGAAATTGACGAGTCCGATGCAGACTCCAAAGAGAAAGCTGCACTGAAAGAAGATTTATACAGAGATTTTAGCATCAAAAGTGAACGAATTCATACCATGAATCAGTTATTGAAGGCCTACACGGTTTTCGAGAAAGACGTGGAATATGTGGTGATGGACAACAAAGTAATGATCGTTGATGAACAAACCGGTCGTATTATGGAAGGCCGTCGCTATTCAGACGGATTGCACCAAGCGATTGAAGCCAAGGAAAACGTGAAAATCGAAGATGCTACCCAAACTTTTGCAACGGTTACGCTACAGAATTACTTTAGAATGTATCGTAAGCTATCGGGAATGACTGGTACGGCGATTACAGAGGCTGGAGAATTTTGGGAAATCTATAAGTTGGATGTAGTTGAAATTCCGACCAACAAACCGATTGCCAGAGATGACAAGGAGGATTTGGTTTACAAAACTTCTCGGGAAAAATACAACGCTGTAATTGAAGAGATTGAGAATTTAGTATCGGCTGGTCGCCCCGTATTGGTGGGTACCACTTCGGTTGAAATTTCTGAATTATTAGGTCGAATGCTGTCCATGCGTAAGATTCCGCATAACATCTTGAATGCGAAATTGCATAAAAAAGAAGCCGATATTGTTGCCGAAGCAGGAAAACCTGGACAGGTGACCATCGCTACAAACATGGCGGGTCGTGGTACGGATATCAAACTATCCGAAGAAGTAAAGGCTGCTGGTGGTTTGGCCATCATTGGTACCGAAAGACACGATTCAAGACGTGTAGACCGTCAGCTAAGAGGACGTGCTGGACGTCAAGGGGATGTTGGTTCTTCGCAGTTCTATGTGGCATTGGATGATAACTTAATGCGTTTGTTCGGATCTGACCGTATTGCCAAAATGATGGATCGAATGGGCTTGCAAGAAGGTGAAGTAATTCAGCATTCGATGATCACCAAGTCTATCGAAAGAGCTCAGAAAAAAGTGGAAGAAAACAACTTTGGTATTCGTAAACGATTGCTAGAATACGATGATATCATGAACGCGCAGCGTGAGTTTGTTTACAAGCGAAGAAGACACGCATTGGATGGAAAACGCCTTCAGATAGACATTGCCAACATGATCTATGATACTTGTGAAGCGATTATCAATGGAAACAAAGCGGCCAAAGACTATCAGAACTTCGAATTTGAATTGATTCGATTCTCATCAATGACATCGCCTTTCTCAGAAGAGGAGTTCAATGCTATGACTGAAAAAGAGTTGGCCGATAAGCTGTATGACATTGTTACCAATCATTACAAGTCTAAAATAGAACGCAACGCAGAAATCGCCTTCCCTGTTATCAAAAACGTTTTTGAAAACGAAGGAGATCGTTATGAGCGTATCGTTGTTCCGTTTACAGACGGAATCAAAACCTTACAAGTGGTCACCAACTTGAAGGAGGCATATGAAACTGGTGGTAAAGCTTTAATCAGCGACTTCGAGAAAAACATCACCTTAGCGATCATTGACGAAAACTGGAAGGATCACTTACGTAAGATGGACGAATTGAAGCAATCGGTTCAAAATGCATCCTATGAGCAAAAAGATCCGCTATTGATTTACAAGTTTGAAGCTTTTGAGTTGTTCAAGGCAACGGTAGACAACATCAACAAGGAAGTATTGTCTTTCTTGTTCAAGGGAGAATTACCAAATCAAAGTCAGGAACAGATTTCTGAAGCACGTCAACAAAAAAGAGAGAAATTAAATCTACGCAAAGACGAAGTTCAAAACTCGACAGAACAAGCGATTGCAAACTCAAGACAACAGCAGCAAGAACCTGTTGAAACTATTGTTAGAGAGCGTCCGAAAATAGGAAGAAACGAAAAAGTGACCATCAAAAACATCATGACGGGTGATGAGAAAGTCGTAAAATACAAGCAGGCTATTCCGTTGATTGACAAAGGTGAATGGGTTTTGAAATAGGCTGATGGAGAAGAAATCATTCTACACACACCCAACAAAGAAAGTGGTGATAATATTTGTAATCCTTTGGGTTGTATCTACCCTTCTTTTAGTATTGGCAATTACGGATGGTTTTCAAGAATCCTTATTCAAAAAGAATAACTTGATCATCAATTCCATTTTGTTTGGATCAACATTCACGACAGTTTCTCTTATTCGAAACTATATAAAAAACAAAAAAACCGATTAGATACTAATCGGTTTTTTTGATTTATTAGCTGAAAGACTATTTTCCTTGTCTCAAATATACATTTCCGTAGCCAGCGTTCAACTTCATTTTAACGCTTCCTGAGTTTAATTTCAATTTCATTTCTTGCATGATATGTCCGAAGTCGTTGATTTCTTTTTCATCTAAGATTTTGAAATCCAAATCGCTATAAATCGATTTACCAACCGCGTCTAGTGAAAGACTAGAATTTTTTGGAAGCGTGATATCAATTGAGCCGTTATTGCTGTAAATCGAGTACAATTTGGTTGGTTTCTTTTTGATGAATTCTACGTTAAAGTTTCCTCCCAAAGAATTTACGGTAACCGGACCCGTAACGTCAACGAATTTGATGTTATGCATGGATGTTTTGAGTTCTACTTCTCCTTTAAAATTGCTTAAACTAGAGGCATCCGAATTGTAAAATACATAATTGTTGTTTCGAGTTTTACGAGCTCTACAATCGTCAGTTTTCCAATCCAATTTAATGGAATTCGGAATCTTCACCTCATACTTCCCACTGCGAACCATGATGAAATCAACCATTTTTGAAGGTTTATCCCTGAAAATCAATTCGCCATCCTTCTCTTCTATTTCAAAGAAAATCCCTAATTCTGCATTCTCATTGGCCTTCCCCAATTTCTTTAGACCCTTCTTCTTATTATCATCTTTGAAATAATAGACTGTTCCAGGTTTCGTACGAGCTGTCAATTTTCCAAGTGTTTGAGACTTTTTTGTAGTAAAGCCTGATACTCGATTACCTGATGCACTTGAGGTACTCCAAACATAGCTGTTGGACTTTTTGTTGTTAATGCTTTTGATGATTACCTCATCGCCATCATATCCTGTGATTTGAAAGTTTTGTGAGGAACAGATGGTCAGGGTTCCTTTTCGAAACTTTATCTTTTTTTCTTGAGCAAATCCAAACCCGACGAATAAGGTGAGTAAGGTGATTAGCATTGAATGTCTTTTGTTATACATGTTATTTTGTTTTTAGTGTTGCCATCGCCATCGTTGCATTGCTTTTGACGATCGGAAACGTTTGTTCGTTATTGATAATTTTTTCAAGAGACTTTTGTGCACGTTGATCTCTTAATTTTCGCATGGCCTTAATAAGCTTAATTTGTACTATTGGTTTGTCTTCTTTTTCTAACGCTTTTATTAAATTCTTTCTAACTTTTTCATTTTTAGGGAATTGCATCAATGCATCGATGGAAGCGATTTGCACATTGGCATTTTGATCATTTAAAACGATATCAATCAATCGGTCTAAAATTCGGTCATCCTCTTTCTTGTAGTCATCATTAAAAGCATAGACGCCTTCCAATCGTTTTCCCGCGGATTCATTCTCAAGATTGGCTAATAACACCTTCTCCTCTTCAGTGGCTACATTGGAAGTAGTATACCAGAATCCAAAGGTCATGAGTAATAGAATCGATGCAGCAATACTCCATATTTTAAAAGGACTTGCTTTTTGTTCTTCGGTAGACGAATGTATTTCTGCTTTCAAACGACTTTCAAAACTTAGATCCGAACCACTGGACATCTGCCCTGAATCTTTAAATCCCTCCTTGTTGTTTTTAAAATAATCTTCAACTCTCATAATCTTGATGTTTTTATCAATTCGAGTAATTGTTGTTTTCCTCGTTTGTATTGGTTTCGAACGGTGCTTTCTTTGATTTGAAGCATCTCACCTATTTCGCGATGGTTGTAATCTTCAATTAAATAAAGGGTCAACACAATTCGGTATTTTTCTTTCAGTTCATTGATGGCCTTTTTTACCACTTCTACCGGAATCCGAGGATCGATTTGCGCTTCTTCTTCCGTGGTGTTTTCAATCGCCAGTTCTTGATCGACCATCTGGATTCTCTTATCCATTCGAAGCTTATCTAATGATTTGTTGGTTACGATTCGCTTTAACCACCCTCCTAAATTCGCTTCATCCTGTATTTGATGAATTTTTTGAAACCCAACAATAAAGGCGTCTTGTATCAAGTCCTCTGCATTTTCTCGATTGTTTAAAATTCGATACGCCACACCATACATCATATTCTTATAGCTGTTATACACAAACATTTGAGCCTGGTAATCGTTTTGTTTACAGCGTTTGATAAGTTGGTCAGTGTTCAAAATCGAGTTTTTCACTTGGTCTTACAATCTTAGAACGTAAGTTATCAAAATGTGTCGCATTTTTTCTTTAGAAAATTGTAAAACACAAAAAAAGCCGCTCGAATGAGCGGCTTTCCTATGAATGTCTTTTCCTTAAATTCCTTGAAAATCAGTATCCATTTTCAAATAATCCAAGAACTCTTGTTTTGTTTCTTTCTGTTTGAATTTTCCACCAAATTCAGCAGTGATGGTACTGCTTTCAATGTCTTTCACACCTCTTGAATTCACGCATAAGTGCTTGGCATCAATTACACAAGCCACATCTTGGGTACCGAGCGCCTCCTGCATAGCTTGAACCACTTGCATGGTTAATCGCTCTTGTACTTGTGGTCTTTTTGCAAAATACTCTACAATTCGGTTCATTTTTGAAAGGCCGATTACTTTTCCATTGGAAATATATGCTACATGGGCTCTACCCACAATTGGCAACAAGTGATGTTCACAAGTAGAATATACCACGATATTCTTCTCAACCAACATCTCGCCGTAGTTGTAGTTGTTATCAAAAGTTGAAGCGGAAGGTTTGTTATCTGGATGCAAACCCATGAAAATTTCATTCACATAAGCCTTGGCAACACGTTTCGGTGTTCCTTTAAGGCTGTCATCTGTCAAATCCATTCCAAGTGTTTCAAGAATGTCCTTCACACTTTCTTCAATGCGCGCAATTTTTTCTTCATTCGACAACTCAAAAGCATCGTCACGAAGTGGAGTTTTTGCTGAAGTTGGGATGTGAGCATCCCCTAACTCGTTGATTAAGTCTTCGTTATTGTTTGCTGTCACTTCAATCATGCGTTTTTTATTAGGGTGCAAATTTACGACTTATTTACAGATTATTGATTGCATGCGGTAATCAATTCGTCTAAGTTCACCGACTTTTGCAAATTATTAACTCTATCCTTCAACTCAAATACACCAGCCTTAACAGAAGAAATCACCAATGAAATGTCTCGCCTGTCAGCATATTTCCATTGCTTTTTCTGTTGGTTGTTACTCCCAGCAACATCCGGATAAATTTCAGCCTTGATACCTTCTGAACGCAATTGTTGGATAGCCTTCAGTTTATCCAATACCTCAGCTTCATCAAAGTTTAAGAACAAAACCTGTGGTTTGGCAACTTCAACCTCGTCAAAAAGACCCAATTCTTCCAATACCAAATAAATGCGATCCAATCCGAAAGAAATTCCTACTCCACTAACATCTTTTAATCCGAAAATTCCAGTTAAATCATCATAACGGCCCCCACCACCAATAGAGCCCATTTTTACTGTATCTGGAGCAGCTACTTCGAAAATGGCTCCGGTATAGTAGTTAAGTCCTCTCGCCAAGGTCAAGTCGAGCTCTAAACTCGCCGTTTGTAAACCAATGGCTTCAACATTATTCATTACGAATTGTAATTCTTCAACTCCCTTGGTTCCTTCTTCAGAATTTTTTAATAGGTCAGCCAATACTTCGATTTGCTCAGTATTGGAACCTGTTAACCTAAACAATGGTTTCACTTTTTCAATGGCATCCTCCGAAATTCCTTTGGATAACATTTCCTTGGTTACACCATCTTCTCCAATTTTATCGAGCTTATCAAGGGCAACCGTAAAGTCGATGAGTTTGTCACTCGCACCAATAACCTCTGCAATTCCGGATAATATCTTTCGGTTATTCAATTTGATTCGAACACCTTGTAGATTCAGTTTTGTAAAAACGGTATCATACAATTGAATAAACTCGATTTCCTGCAATAACGAATTACTTCCTACTACATCCGCATCACACTGGTAAAACTCTCTAAAACGTCCTTTCTGAGGTCTATCAGCCCGCCAAACTGGTTGCATTTGGTAACGCTTAAATGGAAAAGTGATGTCATTCTGATGTTGCACCACATATCTTGCGAAAGGCACGGTTAAATCGTATCTCAAAGCTTTCTCTGAAATCCTAGGTGTAACTTTCACACTATCTTTTTGAGCCAACAAATTCTCATCTACTTTGGATAGGAAATCTCCAGAGTTCAAAATTTTAAAAATCAAACGATCTCCTTCTTCTCCATATTTTCCCATCAAGGTTGATGAGTTTTCAAAACTTGGGGTTTCGATAGGCTCAAATCCGAATGTGGCAAAAGACTCCTTGATCGTATCCATGATATAGTTACGATAGGCAATTTCTCGTGCCGAAAAATCTCTGGTTCCCTTTGGAATGCTTGGCTTCATAAATTCAATTATCGGTTATCAGTGAACCTCCTCAATTCTTAAGCAAAACTGATGGGTTCGGTTTTCGTAATAATTCCGAATGCAAATATCGTTAAATCTAGAATTTCTCTTAGGAATTCAACTCTTTATTTTGATGCTTCAAGCTATACAAAGAAGCATTGAGTTCAAAACCGAGTAATAGAATGATAGAATTCAACCAAACGAACAGCATCAAGATCAATAAGGTACCAATAGATCCGTACAGTTGATTGTATTGCGCAAATTTAAGCACATAGATTCCGAATAAATAAAAGCTAAATAGCGACAAAAACGTTGTTAAGACGGCTCCTGCGGAGAAAAACCGAATCTCTTTACCTTGTTTGGTTCCATATCGAAACAGCAAAGAAACAATGGTAAAAATCATTAACAAAAAGAGGAGTCCGCGACCATAATAGAAAAGGTTCAAATTACTCGTATCAATCCACCCAATTTCATCAATTTTTGCTAAGGCAACTTGATACAAAATCACCAACGTAATGGTAATAATCAAGAATAATGAGGTCAATAAGGAAACTCCTAAAGAGATAAAATAGGATCTAAAAATATTGCGGAATTCCTTTACGTGATAGGAATACTCAAATCCGCTAAAAATGGCGTTAATTCCGTTGGTCATTAGAAAAATAGACAACAAGAAACCAAATGATAATAATCCGCCATATTGATTGTTCACAATATCTCCCAACACCACGTTTACCGCATCAAAGGTTTTTGGTGGTAAAATGTCTTTGATAAAGGCAAACAATCCGTCTTGGAAACCTTCAATGGGTATGTAGGGAATCAGTGTCAGAATAAAAAGCATGAAGGGAAAAATGGCCATGAAAAAACTAAATGCGATCCCTCCTGCCCTAGTGGTGAGGGCACCTTCTACAATACCAATCACGTACATCTCAAGAACATCGTAGAGCGACATCCCTTCGAGACCGGGTATTTTCACCTTCTTCCCAAATCTAACAAGCAGATTTAGAACCGGAATCTTATCTAATTTTTCTTCTATCTCTTTACTCAACTTTTATTTGGTATTTGGCTAATAAGCCTATCAGATTGTCTTTGCTAAATCGAGCTCCTTTTAGTTTATTTTGTTCGGGGTCTATGTCAAAATTGATAGCCGTTTCAAAATTGGCTTTTTCCAAGTTGCTTCTTTCAAATTTTGCATTTTTCAAGTCGCAATTCAAAAAAGAAGCCTCCGTAAGAAAGGCATCTGTAAAATCTACGGATATCAAACTACAGGAATCAAAGACCGTTTTTGAAACATTCAAATTGTAAAAAGAACTATAATCCAAGTTACAGGATTTGAATTGCATATCCAGAAAAAGGGGATCAATTTCATCAAAACGGACCCCAATCATTTTACAATGATCAAATCGAACTTCCTTAAAAGTACTTGCGCTTACAATCGCATTGCTGAAATCGCATTCCTCAAATTCACATTCCATGAACTGATTATTAGAGGCATGAACTTCCGAAAAGTTACACTTTACAAACCTACAATTATCATACTCGCCTTTTACAAGCTTGGTTTCTGAGAAATCAACATTCTCATAAGTTTCATCATCAAAAAATGGTTTTGACATTATACTGCTTTTAAGCTTAAATCCATATTATACACAGAGTGGGTCAACGCTCCCGTAGAAATGTAATCAACGCCACATTCAGCATATTTACGCAGCGTTTCTTCGTTAATTCCGCCTGAAGATTCCGTCAAGCATCGGTCCCCAATTAAAGTCACTGCTGTCCTCGTATCCTCATAATTAAAATTGTCAATGAGTATGCGATAAACCCCATCGTGCTTTAAAATCTCTCTGATTTCATCCAAATCTCTAGCTTCTACAATGATCTTTAAATCCAAATCATTCTCCGAAAGGTAGTTCTTGGTTTTGCTAATGGCAGCTTCAATTCCGCCTGCAAAATCAATATGATTGTCTTTGATCATAATCATATCATACAAGGCAAATCGATGATTTTCTCCGCCTCCAATTTTTACCGCCCATTTTTCTAAGGCACGAATTCCCGGTGTGGTTTTACGAGTATCCAACACCTTTGTTTTGGTACCTTCCAACAACTTCATATACGAATGAGTTTTGGTGGCGATGGCACTCATACGTTGCATGGCATTCAACACCAAACGTTCGGCTTTCAAAATGCTCTGAGATTTTCCAGATACATAAAAGACAATATCCCCATAAGAAACGGCCGCACCGTCTTCTAGGATGGTTTCAATGGTCAAATCTGGATCTACATATTGAAAGACAAGTTTGGCAAACTCAACACCTGCAATAATGCCCTCATCTTTTACCAATAGTTTTGCCATCCCTCTCGCATTCTCTGGAATACAAGCTAAAGAACTATGATCTCCATCCCCAACATCTTCTCGGATGGCATTAGAAATGATCAAATCTAGTTCGGTATTAAATTGTTGCTTTGTAATCATTGGAAGTATATCTATGGTAAAAATAACAAAGACTATAGAATATGCAATCGCATGACGATGAAATCGGAATTTGAATTTGTACTTTTGGAGCATGAAGATCAAAGTAATTGCCATTGGTAAAACCGATCATAAGGCCATTCAGGCCTTACTCGATGAATATCAAAAACGATTGAGGCATTACGTTAAATTTGAATTTCAAATTATTCGCGATCTCAAAAATGCTAAGAATTTGTCTGAAAGCCTTCAAAAAGAAAAGGAAGGAGAATTGCTTTTATCGAGTCTTCAACCCACGGATGAATTGATCCTTTTAGACGATAAGGGCACATCTTTTACTTCTGTTGAATTTTCAAAATACCTGCAAAAGAAAATGAACTCTGGATTGAAGCAGTTGGTATTTGCCATTGGAGGACCGTACGGATTTTCGGATAAGGTATATGAAAAGGCCAAAGGAAAAATTTCGTTTTCTAAAATGACCTTTTCACATCAAATGATTCGAATTTTCGTGATTGAACAGGTGTATCGGGCCTTTACAATCCTACGAAACGAACCCTACCATCATGAATAACTGTATTTTTTGTTGGTTGTAATTCCGTGGATAAAGATAATTTCCAAAACCAAAATCGGAATTCCGAGTATCAATCCGAAGAAGGAAAAAAGTACAGAAATTAGCAAACAACCATTAACGATTTTTGCAATACCAATAATGTTAGCGAATGATCCTAAATCGTCTCGTAAAGATCTTATTCCGATTCCCAAAATCAATTCTGCTATTCCAAGGACAATGATTACAGGCAATCCTTGAAGCATTTCCACTTGTATCAAATCAGTTTCTAAAAACACCGTAAAAATCGAATAGAGACTTATTAGAATTTCCAATACAATGTAGGTCTTCACCGCTTTTACCAAAGTGGTTTTAGAGAAGTGTTCTCCCAAAACTTTGTATCCTCTTAAGAATAAAACAACCACCACCAAATAGAGCACATTAAAGGGCACACGAAATATGAGTTCTTCTGAGATATCCAAACTGTCCCAAAAATAGAGCTCTCCTAATACGCCTAGCACGGAAAGAATGATGAAAAAGATTCCAGCAATCCAACTAATGTTTAATCGTTGAATACCCTCTTCAGAAATTGGAGTTTGTCCTTCACTGTTATCTTCGCTAAAAATAGTTTCGGTGGCTACACCCAAAGCTTCTAAAATTGCTTTCACCGTATAACTGCGCGGAGAAACCTCTCCCGCTTCGATACGCTGAATGGTTCTAACGTTGATATTACACTTTTCAACAAGTTCCTCTTGGGTAAGTCCTTTGGATTTTCTCAGTTCGAAAATCCTTTTTCCTAATTCCGGTTGTTTCATAATAAATGGATTTTGATTTTTCATGCAATGTTAGTTTCAAGGATTAGTTTCACAAATTATTTTCATGCATTTTAACCCGACATTTACACGACAATCCTTTATTGACAGTGGTTTTGAACAAATGCTAAAAATCATGTAATCCAAATATTATGGAATAAAAGTAATAAATTTTGGTACTTTTGTTTGGTAAATTTGACACAAATGAAATTGGTTTTTTCTACCAACAATCAAAATAAACTCCTCGAGGTTCAAAAAATGTTACCACCAGAAATCGAACTCTTAAGTTTAAAAGACATCCATTGTTTTGATGATGTTGAAGAAACCGAAGACACCCTAGAAGGGAATGCAAAATTGAAAGCCAACCACATTCGGGACAACTATCATGTAAATTGTTTCTCAGATGATACGGGTTTGGAAGTGGAAGCACTTAACGGAAGACCTGGTGTTTATTCGGCTCGATATGCTGGAGAGCCAGCCAATGCCGAAAATAATATTGAAAAATTATTGGGAGAACTTCAGGGTAAAACCAATAGAAAGGCTCAATTTCGAACGGCCATCTGCTTGAACTTGAACGACGAGGAATTCTTTTTTGAAGGTGTTTGTAAAGGCATGATCATTGATGAAAAACGAGGAACCAAAGGTTTCGGATACGATCCGGTTTTCATTCCAGATGGATTTGACCAAACGTTTGCCGAAATGAATGAGGCCGACAAGAACCGAATTTCCCATCGCGGTCTAGCCATTCAACAACTAACCGATTTTTTGAAATCCAAATTTGCATAAAGGCTTGATGAAAACGCAACGGTTTGGCATTCCATTTTTAATACTGTCTCTTGGACTTGTTCTCTTTTTCTTATTGAACATTCGACTGGGATCCGTTGATATTCCGCTTAATGCAATTCTCAAATCTATCATCAATGATCCGTCGGTTCAAGATAGTTGGCGAATCATTGTTATGGATTTTAGAATACCCAAGGCCATCACGGCCTGCATTGCTGGAGCAGGACTGGCCATTTCAGGGTTGTTCATGCAGACCTTATTCAGAAATCCGTTGGCTGGTCCCTTTATTTTAGGTATTTCTTCCGGAGCAAGTTTGGGAGTGGCACTCTTGATTTTAGGAGCTGGAATTTTTGGCGGATTCTTATCCGCTATGGCGATGGAATGGGCCCTGCCAATTGCCGCGAGTTTGGGAGCCTTTTTGGTGTTGTTGTCTGTGTTATTAGCTTCCAATAAAATTAAAAACACCATGTCTATTCTAATCATCGGTTTGATGTTTAGTAGTTTCGCGGCAGCCATTATTAGCGTACTCTCCTATTTTAGCGAAGCCGATAAATTACAGCAATTCATCTTTTGGGGATTTGGAAGCTTGGCCAATCTAAGCTGGAATCAGGTACTGATTTTATCGCTAGTCTTCTTTGTAGCATTGATGTACTCCATACGATTGATCAAACCTTTAAACAGTTTGTTACTAGGCGAAAACTATGCGAAAAGTCTAGGGATGAATACACAAGGAAATCGAACCCAAATATTGGTAATTACCAGTCTGTTTACGGGAGTCATTACCGCCTTTGTTGGTCCAATTGCTTTTATTGGCCTAGCAGTACCACATATAGCGCGACTCGTCTTTAACAGCTCCAACCATAAAGTATTATTGCCGAGTTCTGCCATTTTGGGTGCCATCATATTACTGATTTGCGATATCGTTGCTCAGTTACCGAATAACGAAATCACCCTACCCATTAATGCAATCACCTCCATATTCGGAGCTCCAGTGGTAATTTGGTTGCTCATAAAAAAGAAGAAAATATTCATTTAATAGATGGCTAAAAAAAATATCATATCATCTAAAAATCTTTCCATTGGATATCCAACGAAAAACAATCCTGTGGTGATTACTAGTGGTATTGATGTATCCATCTTTGAAGGTGATTTCATAGCCATTCTTGGGAAAAATGGCATTGGGAAATCAACCTTCCTAAAAACCTTAACCACCGAATTAGCTCCGATTGAAGGAAATATTCAACTTATGGAGGCCGATTTAAATAGCTATTCTTCCAAACAACTGGCGTCTGTAATTAGTGTTGTCCTTACAGAATCTATCCCCATGAATCAATTGACGGTTCAAGAGCTAATCGCATTGGGTAGACAGCCCTATACCAACTGGATTGACAACCTATCCGAAAGGGATACAGAGGTGGTTAATAAAGCCATGATGGATACCGAAACCTTTGATTTTAAAGACAAGAAGATCTATGAATTAAGTGACGGAATGAAACAGCGGGTTCTCATTGCAAGGGCACTTGCTCAAGATACGCCGGTTATGATTTTGGATGAACCTACAGTACATTTAGATCTATATCACACAGTTCAGATATTCAAACTTCTTAAGAAACTTGTCGAAGAACAAGGCAAAACCATCATTATCAGTTCTCATGAATTAAATCTCTCTATCAAGTTCGCCTCCAAACTAATGGTGATGAATGAGACGACTAATCATTTCGGAACCACCGTGGAACTCATCGCTGCAAAAGCTTTTGAAACCTTATTTCCTGCAGACGGAATTTCCTTTGATTCCGAATCCCAACAATTTGTGATTAAATAGTCCTTTGTTTCGGGCACAAGAATTCCTATTTTTGAGTCCTTTTTAAATCGAACGAATTTTATGAAAAACATCATTTACATTTTATTCGCCGGACTTCTTATTGCCTGCGGATCAAGTAAAGAAGCCACAAAAGAAGAGAATGTGGATTTAACCGTAAAGTATGCCAGTACCATAACGGCAAAAGACTTGGGGAATCACCTATTTACCTATGCCTCTGATGACTTTGAAGGTAGAGATACAGGTTCTCCAGGACAGAAAAAAGCGGTGAATTATCTAAAAGATTTTTATGTAAATCTGGGATTACCTTCTCCAATTTCAGAAGGAAATTACTTTCAAGAGATTAAAAACGAGTGGTTTGCCAAGAACTCAAGACGTGGAAGAAACTTAAAAGATTCGGAAAACGTACTTGCCTTTTTAAAAGGAACTGAAAAACCAGATGAAATTATTGTAATCTCAGCCCACTTGGATCACGTAGGTACAAGAAACGGTAAAGTCTACAATGGTGCTGATGACGACGGTTCAGGAACTGTTGCATTGTTAGAGATTGCAGAAGCATTTAAAAAAGCAGCTGATGCCGGGCACGGTCCGAAACGATCCATCTTATTTCTTCACGTAACTGGCGAAGAAAGAGGTCTTTTAGGTTCTAAATACTACACAGAGAATCCAATTTTCCCATTGGCCAACACAGTTTGTAACTTGAATATCGACATGATTGGAAGAATTGATCAAAGAAACAAAGAGACTCCCAATTATGTGTATTTGATTGGTTCGGATAAGTTAAGTACCGAATTGCACGAACTTTCTGAGGCAGTGAATAAAAAGTACATGAATATTAAATTGGACTACAAGTACAATGATGAGAATGATCCAAATCGATTCTATTATCGTTCTGATCACTACAATTTTGCAAAGCACAATATTCCGATTATATTTTATTTTAACGGTACGCATGTAGACTATCATCAGCATACAGATACGCCAGACAAGATCTACTACGAGTTGATGAGAAATAGAGCGCAGTTGGTATTCCACACGGCTTGGGAAGTAGCCAATCGCGAAGGACGAATTGTTGCTGACAAGGCCAAGCCTTTGAATAAGAAGACAACAAAATAGTTTTTAAAAAAACAAGACAATAAAAAAATGCGAGCCTGACGGCTCGCATTTTTATTTCTTAATGTTTAGCTTCCTCTTTGAGGAGCTGTGGAAATTTCTTTTTGAATCGATTTAATCTCGGAATCGATACATTTCTAACATAACCGTTATTCGGATTTCGTTTTTCAAAATCCTGATGGTATTCTTCAGCCTTATAAAACTTTTCAATTTTTGCAACCTGAGTAGCAATTTTTCCAGCATACACCTCTTTGTTTAAGCTAGCTATGGTTTTTGTGATAATTACTTTCTCAGAATCATTACTGTAAAAGGCAATAGAACGGTATTGGGTTCCGTAATCTGGATGTTGTCCATTTACGGTTGTAGGATCATGAGATCCAAAGAAAACATCTACTAAGGTCTGAAAAGAAACTTCATCGGGGTTGTAATAAACGGCAACTGTTTCAGCATGACCTGTTTTTCCGGTTCCGATAGTTTGATAGGTCGGATTTTTTGTGAACCCTCCTGCATAGCCAGAAACAGCCTCCTCTACTCCTTTAACACTTTCAAAAATCGCCTCCACACACCAAAAACAGCCACTTGCAAAATAAGCAACTTTGGTTTTCGCACTTGGTACATAGGACTCCTTCACACTCATTTCTTGCTTTTTCGAATATCCATTACATGCAATGAATAGGGCAAAAAAGAAAGTTAATACTACTGATTTCATTGGTTTTATATTTTGTTCTTACCTATTTGCAACAAAGTTCTTAAGAATAGGACTTCATTTTTACTTGATCTTATTGTTATTGTCGATAACTTCATAAAGAACCTACAATTTGTTAGCAACTTTAGGATTTTCTTAAGAAAGCTGGTTGTAGAAATCCATATCAATAAGTACATTTGTTAAGGACCAAAAAACAAATAAACTTGGAGCATTTTATCGTTTCTGCACGAAAATATAGACCTCAAAACTTTGAGGATGTAGTTGGGCAAGAAGCCATTACAAATACCTTATTAAATGCTATCAATAACGACCATTTAGCACAAGCACTGCTCTTTACGGGTCCTAGAGGAGTTGGAAAAACTTCTTGTGCTCGCATATTGGCCAAGAAAATAAACCAAGAAGATCAAGCCGACGGAACCGAATCTGACTTTGCCTTCAATATTTTCGAATTGGATGCTGCCTCGAACAATTCAGTAGATGACATTCGAAGTCTAACGGATCAAGTTCGGATTCCGCCACAAACGGGTTCTTATAAGGTGTACATCATCGATGAGGTACACATGTTGTCTCAAGCGGCATTCAATGCCTTTCTGAAAACTTTAGAAGAGCCTCCTGCACATGCTATCTTCATCTTGGCTACTACTGAAAAACATAAGATCATTCCGACAATTCTATCGCGATGTCAAATTTTTGATTTCAATAGAATTCGTGTAATCGACATCAAAAACTACCTCAAACGAATCTGCGAAAAGGAAAACATAACGGCAGAAGACGATGCCTTGCATGTGATTGCTCAAAAAGCGGATGGTGCCATGCGTGATGCGCTTTCCATTTTTGATCGGGTTGTTAGTTTTTCAGGAAACGAAGTAACCTTGGAAGCAGTGACCAAGAACTTAAATGTTTTGGATTATGACACCTATTTTAAGATGTCAGAACTATTGCTTGAGAACAAAATTCCAGAAATCTTAAACCTATTTGATTCCATTTTAGGTAAAGGATTTGAGGGTCATCACTTTATCAATGGATTGGCTAGTCATTTTAGAGACTTATTGGTAGCGAAAGATCAAAAAACAGTAGAATTACTCGAAGTTGGAGATAGTGCGAAGAAGAAGTATCTACAGCAAGCCACCAAAGCTGGTATTCCATTTTTAATGCAAGCCATTGAAGTGGCAAATTCTTGTGATTTGAACTATAAATCCAGTAAGAATCAACGATTGCTCGTAGAACTTGCCTTGATGCAAATAGGATCCATCACCTTTGATGGTGAAAAAAAAAAGTCTAAGTCCTACATAATTCCAGCTACTTTCTTCCAGACGACTTACGTTCCAAAGAAAAAGAAAGAACAACCGGTAGTTGAGGCTCCAAAACCTTCAGTTCAGCCCCAACCTGCACCAACAGCTGTGGTTGATAAGCCCAAAAAAGCTCCAGTTCTAAAAACAGTTTCGAGACGAAAAAATTCCTTGACACTGAAAAGTGTTCTTGAAAAGAAAAAGGACGATTCCAAAAAAACGGAGGAAATCAATTACGATAATTATCCGAAGGATGTATTTGCGGAGAAGAAAATGCAAACGCTTTGGATAGAGTACTATCAGCAACTCCAAAAGAAGGGAGAAAAAAGTATGGCTTCGATTCTCGAAATGCAATTACCGAAACTGGGTGAAAATTTTACCCTACACCTCTCCTTACCAGGAAAGCTCATGAAAGAGCAGCTCGAAAAAGAGCAGCCCAAATTGTTAGGTTTCTTAAAAAAGGAATTGAATAATTACGGAATCAAACTGGATATTAAGGTAGATAAAACCATCAAGCAGAAAATTGCCTATACCAATCGTGAAAAATTCGATGAATTAAAGAGTAAAAATCCGTTGCTTGAAAAACTTCGTCAGACTTTCGAACTCGACTTGTAAGAATCGCCAATACTTTTTCCTAAGTACGCTAAGGTAATGTTCTCCTTCGGCTCATTGGCTTTTTCAAACTCAGCCACCAAGTAAATGGACTTTCCTTTCTCAATAAATAATGGAATTGATTTTTCCTCTTTACTCAAGATTTCAAGGATATTGTTGTACTCCGTTTCATTTTCGATTTTAGTGGTCAATATCTCAGGATTCTCTCGGTAAGCTTCGGATAAATTGATGTAATCATCTTGAGGGGTAAAAAAGCCTTCTCGATCCTTTGGTGTCGCATTGATCAATTCTTTGGAAGTCGCGAGTTTATAAGCCCCGTGTTCTCCAAAATCATGCGAGAAACGTTGCAGTGCATGTTGGTTAACTGCATCCGATCCAGTAATGGCCAACAAGTATCCAACATCGTTCAATTCAATGTTATCTGTTAGTTCGTCATCATACACATTGACTCTCAATGCCTCTAAATCGGCATCCAAAGCCTGTTGAATGAAGTGCTGGTTACTATCGATCAGAATGACCCTTTTGCCTTTATCTTTCAAATAAGAAGCTATTAATCGGGCTGGATTCGATGCTCCTACAAACATAATAGCATCGGAGCTTTTCAAGAAAACACCTACCAACTTGGCAAAAAATCTAGCGGTAGTGGCGTTTAATAATACTGTTCCTAGCACAATCATAAATACCAACGGTGTGATGTATTCTGCTCCCGGCACACCATCCTTCAGTAATTTCCCTCCAAAAAGGGAAGCAATACCGGCTGCTACAATACCTCGAGGTCCTACCCAACTAATGAAGAGCTTTTCATTAAATTTCAATTTCGATTTGGTGGTACTTAAAAAGACTGCCAAAGGTCGAATGATAAAAACCACACAGGCAAACAATGCTGCTGTTTTCCATGAATACAATAGCATCAACTCTTTGTAATCGATGTTGGCTGCTAGTAGAATGAATAAGATGGATATCAATAATACGCTCAATGACTCCTTGAAATACAAAAGTTCTTTGATATTCTTCAACTGGCTATTTCCAAGAACCATTCCCATCACCACAACGGCCAATAAACCGGATTCGTGAGCAAAGATGTCTGATTCTACATACACTAATAAAACGGTTGATAAGGAAACCACATTCAACAAATAATGCGGAATCAGTTTTTTATTGATAGCAAAAGCAAGGGCATGGGCAAAAGTAAATCCGAAAGTTGTACCGAATAATATGATCTTTCCAAACTCAATCAATGCTGTTTTGGTAAAACCACTATCACCACCAACACTAATGAACTCAAACACTAATACGGCGACCAATGCACCGATAGGATCAATTAGAATTCCCTCCCACTTTAGAACCGCAGAGACATCCTTTTTCAATGGAATGTTTCTTAAAATTGGAGTGATTACCGTTGGTCCAGTAACAATGATTAAGGCCGAGAATAACAAGGAAATCTGCCATGACAATCCGAAGATGAAATGAGCCACAACACCTGCAGCCAAAAAGGTAATGGCTGCCCCAAGCGTAATCAATTTGGTAATTACGGGACCTAAATTTTTAATCTCATTCCGTTTTAGGGTCAATCCGCCCTCAAAGAGAATAATACTAATGGCAAGGGATACGAAAGAATAGAGTCCGTCTCCTGGAAATAACCCTTTTTGACCATTCCATATGGGTTCAATCCATTTGGTACCGTCTTCGCTCAAAAAGGTTGCGGCAACGGGCCCTACTAACAAACCGATTAGAATCAGTGGTAGGATAGCTGGAATTTTTAACTTCCAAGCAACCCATTGGGCTAAGATTCCAAATATGATAATTCCGGCTAGTTCTAACATAATTCGTAAAAAGACGAAGTTAACAAAAAAGAGATAAGAAGCAAGGTTAACAAAATTTTAAAATGGTTAATTTTGCCCAAAAGATTCACATGTTAGGACTTCAATTTGACACACCGACTTCTTGGGCTGAAATCGCCAAAGACAACTTGCAACAAATTCTTACAGATCACGCCTTCTTAGAGCAAAAAGCAGCATCCAATGCGGTATCATTGATCATCAACTATTCTGAAGAAACTGAGTTGGTAAAAGAGATGAGTGATATTGCCATTGAAGAAATGCAACACTTTAAAATGGTGCATTCTCTAATGGTAAAACGAGGTATGGTTTTGGGTAGAGAACAACGAAACGATTATGCCATCAAACTTCAAAAGTTCTTTCCAAAAACCAATGATCGTACTGATGCTCTTGTGAAGCGTTTGTTGGTAGCCGCACTCATTGAGGCAAGAAGTTGCGAACGTTTCAAAGTATTTTCTGAAAATATGGAAGACGAGCAACTCAGAACCTTTTACAAAAATCTAATGATTTCTGAAGCCAATCACTATACCACCTTTTTAGGCTTGGCTCGAAAATACCAGGATCGAGAAATTGTGGATGAAAAATGGAAATCCCTTCTTGCTTATGAGTCAGAATTGATGAAAGAAAGAGGAAATTTGGCCAAAATACACGGTTAATCTGCGTCGATTTTATGTTCTCTAAAGCCGAATCTGCTCAACTTAGACAAGAGTTCTGGACCAGTTTTGGAAAGTCTTTTCCTAGAAAGTGGATTTTATACAATACCAAAATCAAAGGCTTGTCCTTTAAGTTCTATGCGGATAATAAAAAGGCCATGATTGTCCTTGATATAGAACATCGCGACGAAATAATTTCTGAGATTTTATTCGAGCAATTGGAGTCTCTCAAATCAATTTTGGAGAATGAATACTTGCCCGAAATTATTTTCAATAAGGAGTACTTTTTAGAGAACGGAAAGAAAATTTCTAGAATTTATCTGAATCACACTGAGAAATTCAGCATTCACAACAAAAATACCTGGCGAAGCTGTTACGAGTTTTTCAACGAAAACATGACTAAGTTTGAAATGTTCTTCTTGGAATTCGAAGATTACATCCGACAAGCCTTATCATAAATCCTTACTGAATAAAACTGTAGGAAAAAGGGTAGCTTGGTGGCAGGTTATAGCTCGCACGAATGGCATTCCGAATCGGGAAAATCAAATAGAAAAAGGCCAATACTATGATTCCTAACAAACCAATTCCGAAGAATAAAATAAGCGGTATACAAATTAGAATATAGATAAACATGGAGATTCTAAAATTCAGAATTGCCTTTCCATGCATATCCATACCAATAATTTCATCCCTTTTTGACAACCAGATAATCAAAGGCACAATGAATCCGCCGATTCCGGTTACAAAATCCAATAATTGACTTAAATGGGTAAGTATTAATAGTTGTTTGTCTTCTCTCATGGTAAGTTGATTCGTTAGTTGTGTAAAATAAAAAAGGGAAATTCCAACCTCATCTCCAGCTGAAACCTCCCTAGCAAATGCTTTTTCTTTTTCGTTTATAATATCTTTAATGCAAGAGGATAACTGGTTTCTTGTCCATTATTTGCCCGGATAGCATTCAAAATCGGAAATACCAAATACAGAATACTGATGATGAGTAGTCCGATGAAACCAACTCCGAAGATTAACAAAGGCAAACACAGCACAATGTAGATGAACATGGAGATTCTAAAATTTAGAATTTGTCTCGCTTGATCATCCAAATTCAATACCTCATCACGTTTGAAGAGCCAAATCACCAAAGGCACCACAAAACCACCGATACCAGATACCAAATCAAGTAACTGACTTAAATGGGTTGCTGCCAATAATTTTCTGTCTTCTTTTAACATGATGAATAAACTACATATATATGACGACCAAAGCGTCCACATGTTACAAAAACCTTTTAAATTATTGAATTCGTAATTTTTTAACATTTATTAACAATTTTGATTACGAAAAAGTTAAGAATCGTTAAATACTTGCAATTTTCCTTTATATCTATATCTTGTTATAGAACACTAAAAACAACAAATGACAAAATTAAAGACAAATCAAAATCCAGTAAATGTAGTAACCGAATTAAATGTATTGTTAGCCGATTATCATGTCTTTTATCAAAAATTAAGAAACTTTCATTGGAATGTTATGGGAGAAAACTTCTTCGATTTACATGAAAAATTTGAAAGTATGTATAATGATACACGTGTGAAAATTGATGAAGTAGCAGAACGCATCATCACCTTAAAGTATCATCCTGTAAGTAAACTTGGCGATTACCTTGAAATATCCAACATACAAGAGTCTTCACCTCTTTTGACCGATAAAGAAATGGTAGAAAAAATTGTAGAGGATCAGGAAATCCTCATCAAACAGTTATATAAGATTAACGAGGAAGCCAACAAAAACAATGATGAAGGAACCATTGATTTAATTGGGGCATACATTCGACAAACCGAGAAATCATCTTGGATGCTAAATGCTTGGTTGAAAAAGCCTGATACCAAAATGAACAGTGTACTGCTTAGAAAAAGTGAGACGGTTTCTTAATCGATGAGCTACTCCAAAAAAATAAAATATACGTACAACCTTAAAAACAACTTTATGTTAAAAACAAAATATATAATCTCAACGCTACTCATCAGTTTTATAACCCTGATTTCAACTGCCCAATCAGACGAATTGCAAAATGGTTGGATATTGGAAAAAACAGAAATCGGAAAAATGAAGATTGATGGGGATGATTGGGTCACCTTTAAACAAGAAACGCGCACTACAGCACAGTGGAACGTAATTCTTGATCCAAATGATAAATACCAATTAAATCAAGATTTAATTGTAAAACCAATCCGAGTAACAAAATACATTCAATCAGATATTGATATGGATGATCAATTTGATGCGAAGGTCATGTTAACTTATTTAAAAATGGACACCAACCTACTATTCCAAATGGATAGAGGGGGATTAAAAGTAAGCACTGAGGATTCGGATATTCGCATACAATCCATAGTACCTTCTGAAAATCCAAAGCATCGAATTTTAGACGGAAGAATTACTGATAATGGTACTTACACGATTTATTTAAGTAATGAAGATCAAACAACCATCGAAGTTCAAGATTACAGCAAATTCTAGTATTGTAATCATTGTACATGAATTAAATGACCAAAAAAAGTCCGACGAAAAGTTGGGCTTTTTTTTGGCTTTGAATCTAACTACTTTTGTAGCATGATTCAACAAGACACCATTATTGCCGTTTCTACTCCAGCTGGAGTTGGAGCCATTGCAAATATTCGTTTGTCAGGCGACAAAGCAATCGCCTTGGTAAACGAGAACTTTCAATCGGTTCGCAAGGGCAAGTCTTTGTTACATCAAAAATCACACACCATTCATTTGGGACATATTGTGGCCAATGGCAACGTCATTGATGAAGTATTGGTATCACTATTTAAAGGCCCTAATTCCTATACTGGAGAAGACGTGGTAGAAATTTCTTGTCACGGGTCTCATTACATACAAGAGAAAATTCTACAGCATTTTTTGCAACAGGATTGCCGATTGGCCGATCATGGGGAATTTACGCTCCGAGCTTTTTTAAATGGTAAAATGGATTTGAGTCAGGCTGAAGCAGTAGCAGATCTTATCGCATCCAACTCTGAGGCCAGTCATCAAATTGCCATGCAACAGATGCGTGGAGGAATTTCCAACGAACTAAAGGACCTTCGTTTGCAGTTGCTCGACTTTGCTGCGCTGATCGAATTGGAACTAGATTTCTCAGGAGAAGATGTCGAATTTGCCGATCGAACCAAATTTTATGACTTGATTGAGAGAATATCTGCGGTGTTAAAGCGATTGATAGATTCTTTTGCCTTCGGAAATGCCATGAAAAACGGAATTCCTGTAGCTATTATCGGTGAACCAAACGTTGGCAAGTCGACCTTACTGAATGCGCTTCTCAACGAGGAGAAAGCCATTGTTTCGGACATTGCAGGAACTACGAGAGACGCCATTGAAGATGAAATTGTTCTCAATGGTGTGGTATTCCGATTCATAGATACAGCTGGACTTCGAACTACTTCTGATGTTATTGAAAATATAGGGATTCAAAAAGCCTATGAAAAGGCTCAAAAAGCTCAATTGGTTATCTTTTTGATAGAGAGCAAACGAATTATTGATTCGCCTGAGGATTACAAAGCCCAACTTCAAAATATCGAGGAAAAACTACCTGAGAAGAATATTTTGATCATTGCCAACAAGGTTGATCAACTCTCTGAAATAGATCAAAAATTCTTAAAAGGGAACCACGAAGAAGTGCTCTTACTGTCTGCAAAAGAAAAACTTGGAATTGATACCTTAGAAAAGGAATTGATTTCCCTTATTAATGCGGGTGAACTCAGCAATAACGAAACAGTGGTTACCAATTCGAGACACTTTGAATCGCTTTCTAATGCCTTTACCTCCATTCAGGATGTCAAGAATGGTCTCGACTTAGGCATAGCCTCAGACTTAGTAGCCATTGACATTCGAGAATGCCTTCGTCACCTTGGAAATATTACTGGTGAATATGATGTTGACAAGGACATCTTAGGTCATATCTTCTCAAATTTCTGTATCGGGAAGTAACTTACTTTCTTTTATTTGTTAATCCTTTGTTATTGTTGGTTTTATAGTGTTTTATCTTCTTTTATTTGTTGCTTATTTACTCTTTTTTGATTAAATTTGTTGTATATCTGTTGCCTTAAATATGGATTTGTTGCCCAAATCTGTTGGCGAAAATAAAGGCGAAATGATGCACCATAACGCACCACGTTGCACCATTACGCTACATAAAGCACCATTTATGAGCAGTAATTTATTCATTCCTAAAACTTGTAAGCATTGCGGTAATGCCTTCACAGCACGTACAACAGTTACTAAATACTGTGGCGATACTTGTGCAAAAGAGCATATAAGGCACGTAAGCGTAAAGAAAAAATCCAAGCTACTCTTACTGAAGATATGCAACAGCAAAAACAAGTTGTTGAAGTTCACAATCCTAATGCTGTAAATAACAAGGATTTTTTAAGCGTTACAGAAGCCTCACAACTTATTGGTGTGAGTAGATGGACCATTCAAAGAATGATTCAACAAGGACGTTTAAAAGCAGTTCCTTTTGGTAGAAAGCGTATTGTGGCCAGATGGCAAATAGAAAACCTCTTTAATTAATTCCATTATGAAAGTAACATTAAGACAACGCAAGAAAAACGACAAAATAAGCCTGTATTTAGATTACTATCATAAAGGTAAACGTAAAACCGAATACTTACGCTTATACCTTACACCAAATCCTAAAACCAAAACGGAAAGAGAGGTAAACAGGAAAACGAAGCAACTTGCAGAAACTATTTGTGCACAACGACAGATTGAAATTCAAAACGGTATTTATGGCTTTCAAGATATTGAAAAGCTAAAAGGCAGTTTTATTACTTATATCACAGCTTTAGCAGAAAAGAAAAATACAAGCTCTGGCAATTATGGTAATTGGAATAGTATGCTAAAACATTTAAAAAAGTTTTGTCCAACTGATGTTAGTTTTCAAGATATAGACAAATCATTTGTTGAGCGTTTCAAAGAGTATTTAGATAAAGATGCAATAGGTAGAGCAGGTAAGCAATTGTCTCAAAATTCAAAATATTCATATTTCGGGAAATTTTCAGCAGCATTAAAACAGGCTGTAAAGGATGGTATATTAAAAGTAAATCCTGCAAATGGTGTTGAATACTTTAAACAAGGCGAACCTCAACGAGAATTTTTAACGCTTGATGAATTACAAAAGGCAGTTAATACAGAATGTGAACTACCTATTTTAAAAAATGCTTTTATTTTTTCAGCTTTAACCGGATTACGTTGGTCAGATATTGAAAAACTAATATGGTCAGAAATCCAGCACTCTAAAGAAATGGGATATTATATCAGATTTAGACAAAAGAAAACTAAAGGTGTAGAAACCTTACCAATATCAGACCAAGCAAGAAATCTATTAGGAGAAAAAGGTAATCCAGATGATAAAGTATTTGATGGTTTGCATTATAGTGCCTGGTCTAACTTAAAGCTACAACAATGGATGATGAAAGCAGGTATTACTAAAAATATAACCTTCCATTGTGCGCGTCATACCTACGCTACCTTACAATTAACTTTGGGTACAGACATATATACAGTATCAAAATTATTAGGTCATAAAGAGTTAAGAACTACACAGATATATGCAAAAGTAATTGACGATAAAAAGAAAGAAGCGGCTAACCGTATTCAACTGGATTTATAATGAAAGGAAGTATATTTTCAAGTTTGGTTTCTATAACCAATGGCTTGCATAGAGATAATAGACAGGAAAAGGATTTTAAATTCCTATTGTCTGATTTTAAATTAAATCCAAAAGCCAATAACGCAGTTTTTAAAGTAAACTTTAAAAAGCCTTTAAATGCGAAAAAAGAATACTACCAAAAGGTAATATTTAATGAAACAGAAAATACAGTAGCATCTTTTGTAAAGGAATTTCCTAAAAATGCATGCATACATTAGGGTTGAAAATTCCTCTTTACATTTTAAATATCAATAAAACAGAAGCAGAAGATATTATTGCTTACGACCTCAATTGGGGTAAAAAGTTAATGCCTGTAAGTGGCACATACATACGTATTAGCGAAAATCAATTCCTACTGTTTAATAATGCACGTTATCCTAATTCACAGCGATATGCAGATACAGATGGTTATCCGTTTCCAATAAAAATTAAGGTAAGCAGTCCAGATGAAGATGCTTTTGAAGATGCAGACGTGGTTTTAGAGTTATTAACACAGGTATATCAATTTAGCAGATTGTATTGGAAATCACTTCGACAACAAAATGTACCTATTACCATAAAATACCCAGAAATGGTAGCACAAATAGCACCACGATTTAATAATGGTGTTCCAGACGATGCTAAAGATGCCTTATGGTTTTTGTAATTAATTTGCACAACTATTGCATCATTAAATTTTTATCTTTGTAATTGTGAAATTTGTAACAATCATATTATCCTTAATCATACTATTGCTTTCAGCAAAGCCTTGTTCTGATGGGCAAAACATAGAAGATCAGCATCAAGACGACATAAGTGTTAATCACAACCATCAAGAAGATAGTGACGATTCTTGTCCTGTAACTTGTATTTGCAATTGTTGTGGTATGGCAATTACTTATGAACCAATCAAGACATTTGATTTAAAACTCAATATTGAAATCTCATCGGAGTTAATTTCTACATATCAACCTATTTACTGGTTTAACTTCCTTTCCAACATTTGGCAACCGCCACAAGTAATAAGCTAAAACGTTTCGATTTTAAATCAATTATTTAGTTAATTACAATTATAATTCAATGAATAAATACCTATTGAGTATAAAGCTCATATTAATACTTTGCCTATCGTTAAAGGCACAAACATCAGACATACAAATAAAAGTCCTAACAGAAGCTGAAAACGAGCCTTTATTGGGTGCTACGGTTTACTTTGAAGCATTAGAAAAAGGAGCAGTCACCAATTTTGATGGTATTGCAACTTTTACAGAAATTCCAGATGGTCAGCATCAAATAATTATTTCTTTTTTAGGCTTTGAAACATTTGAGACAACAATTCAAATTCCAAGTAATACAGAATTAATGTTTAAACTAAAAGAGGGCGGTAATCAATTAGATGCTGTAGTACTGCAATCTACAAGAAGCACAAGAACAGTACGAAAAATACCTACACGTATAGAGTTTATAGGTGCAGAGGAATTAGGAGAAAAAGCTATAATGAATCCTACTAATATTTCTATGGTGCTTCGAGAAAGTACAGGAATACAAATGCAACAAACATCATTAAGTAGTGGGAGTACCAATATTCGTATTCAAGGATTAGATGGTAGGTATACACAACTTTTAAGAGATGGATTTCCCTTATATGGTGGTTTTTCAAGTGGATTAAGTATTCTACAAATACCACCTTTAGATTTACAACAATTTGAGATTATTAAAGGAAGTTCATCAACCCTTTATGGTGGAGGTGCTATTGCAGGATTAGTAAATATGGTATCTAAAACACCAGACGAAGAACCTGCATTAGATATAATGCTCACGCAGACACAAGCGTTAGGAAGTACAGCCAATGTATTTTATAGCAAACGAAATGAAAAATTTGGTGTTTCACTTTATGGCTCTGGTCATTATCAAAAAGCATACGACCCAGAAGATGATGGCTTTAGCAACCTACCAAAAACAACGTCAATTTCTTTTAATCCTAAACTGTTTTATTATCCATCAGATAAAACAACACTTTGGTTTGGATTAAACGGAACGTATGATGATAGAATTGGTGGAGATATTACCAAAATTGAAAGTGGTGCGGATGGTATTCATCAATATACAGAAGAAAACAACTCAAAACGAGTAAGCAGTCAATTTGTATATCAAACACAATTAGATTCCGTTAGTTCATTAGAGTTTAAAAATAGTGTCTCTTTTTTCGATAGGAACTTAACTGTTCCGGATTTCAATTTTGATGGCAAACAAACAAATACGTTTACTGAAATATCTTATAATACAGCATCAGAAAATACGGATTGGATAGTTGGAGCTAATCTATATACCTCAAATTTCGATGAAAATGATAAAGCACCATTACAAAGAGACCAAAAAGATGTGACCTTTGGAGCATTTGCAAATAATATTTACGACATATCGGATAATTGGATATTAGAAACAGGATTAAGAGCAGATTATAATACGGATTTCGGTTTCTTTCCACTTCCAAGAATTTCATTACTTTATAAAAACAATAGTGGATTTTCAAGTAGAATTGGTGGAGGTTTAGGGTATAAGATTCCTGATATTTTTACAGAAGAAGCAGAGTATATTAACTTTGAAAATGTGCTTGCAATAGATAAATCTACAGTAGATGCAGAACGTTCTTATGGTGTTAATTTTGATTTGAATTATCAAACTCGTCTATCTGATGAGATTGGTTTTTCGATAAATCAATTATTCTATGTTACCGCTATTAATGATGGATTGCTTTTAAATTCAACAGATAACGGATTATTTCAGTTTGAAAATGCACCAGATGAAATCTTTAGTAAAGGAGCAGAAACCAATATAAAATTTACATACAAAGACTTTAGATGGTTTTTAAACTATGCACTTATTGATACCAAACTAAATTATTTACCTGGTAATCCACAAAAGCCATTAACAGCAAAACATAATGCAGGAAGTGTTATAATGTACGAATCTAAAAAATGGCGCATAGGTTATGAAACTTATTATACAGGGAAACAGTTCTTGTCTAATGGTACAGAAACTACAGACTTTGTAACTATGGGTTTAATGGTTATGCGTAACTTTAAATTGGGAAGTGTATTTGTAAATTTCGAAAACTTTACAGATAGAAGACAAAGCAGGTTTTCACCTTTGGTTTTACCACCGCACGAAAATCCTGTTTTCCCAGAAATATATGCGCCTACAGATGGTTTTATATTTAGTGTAGGACTCATAATTAAACCATTTGGTAACGAAGACGACGATTAATTATGGAAACAATAGAACAAGTATTAGAATCAAAAAACATACGAGTTACTGCAATGCGTATGTTAATTTATAAGTTCCTAGTTGAGAAGGAGGTTGCAGTAACATTGAGTGATATAGAAAATGCTTTTGAAAAAGCAGACAGAACTACCTTATACCGTACAATTAAAACTTTTGAGGAAAAAGATATTGTCCATCAAATTGATGATGGCACAGGGATAACAAAATATGCTTTATGTGAAAAGGGATGTAATTGTGAAATTGAAACTGATTTGCACTTACACTTCCATTGTAACAATTGCAATGAAACCATTTGCTTAACAGACCATAAAATCCCTCAAATTAAAGTACCTGATGGCTTTGTTTCGGAAAATGTAAACTTGGTTGTAAAAGGTATATGTGATAAGTGTAGTGGATAACAAATGCACTTCCATTGCACTTATTATTAAATTACTTTTATCCAAAATTAGTGGATATGAAGTTTAATACTAAAATACCTAAACATATCAAACAGGCTTATATCGAAGAATTAAAACAATACAGTTTCTGTTTAGAAAATAAGCGGTTTGGTAATGCTTGGTTTCATTTAGAACGCAGTCATATAATAGGACAGTCTTATCCTATAGAACATACCTATTCACATTGGCTAATGCTAAAGTTTGGATTTAGACAAAAAGATACTAAAGAAGTATTCGGTCAAATTATTAGATTGCTTGTTGGTGGTTGGAAATCATTTATAAATCACGTTCCTCTTGGTAATACAGGTGGCGCAAACGTACCACCATTAAAACGTATGCCTATTCCAAATGACATTGAAAAAGTATTAGATATAGAATGAAAAATAAATTAGCGGTTACAAGTATCCTAACAGCAATCACAGCTTCATTGTGTTGCATCACACCAGTTTTGGCATTAATTGCAGGAACAAGTGGTGTAGCTTCAACTTTTTCTTGGATAGAACCATTTAGACCTTACTTAATAGGGCTAACTATATTAGTTCTTCTCTTTGCTTGGTATCAAAAATTAAAACCAGAAAAAGAAATCGACTGTGAATGTGAAACGGATAAAAAACCAAAATTTATTCAGTCAAAAACCTTTTTAGGAGTTGTAACAGTATTCGCAATAGTGATGTTGGCATTTCCATACTACTCAAGTATGTTTTATCCAAATTCAGAGAAACAAATTGTTGTCGTTGATAAATCAAATATCAAAACAACAGAGTATAAAATAAGTGGAATGACTTGTCCCAGTTGTGAAGCTCACGTAAACCACGAAGTAAATAAACTTAACGGAATTGTGAACTCAAAAACATCATACAAGAATGGTAACGCAATCATTGAGTATGACCAAACTAAAACTAATGAATTAGAAATTGAGAAAGCAATTAATTCTACAGGTTATAAAGTAACTGATAAAAATTAAAATTGATGCAAACTATATTAAAATCTGAAATCACTTGCCCAACCTGTGGTCATAAAAAGGAAGAAGATATGCCAACAAATGCCTGTCAATTCTTTTATGAATGTGAGAAATGTAAAACAGTTTTAAAACCAAACAAAGGAGATTGTTGTGTGTATTGTTCTTATGGTACAGTTCCTTGTCCACCAATTCAACAAAACAAAAGTTGTTGTTAAAACTAACTTGATGAAAAAAAAGAAAATCAATTTAAAAGATTTAAAACCAAATTCAGAAGCACAACATTCTCACGATGATGGTCATAATCACGGTAATGGAAGTGCATTCAAAACATACATTCCTGCTATCATAAGTTTTGTTATGTTAATGGTAGGTATCGCTGTAGATTATTTTGATGCGATTCCTCAATTTCAAGGATGGATTCGAGTAGTTTGGTACACTTTAGCATATATTCCAGTTGGATTTCCTGTAATTAAAGAAGGTTGGAAAAGTCTTATAAAAGGCGATGTTTTTACCGAGTTCTTTTTAATGTCTATTGCCACCATTGGTGCGTTTATCATTGGTGAATATCCTGAAGGTGTGGCAGTAATGCTATTTTATGCAGTAGGAGAATTATTTCAAAACGCAGCAGTTAATAGAGCAAAAGGAAATATTAAAGCCTTATTAGATGTTCGACCAAAAGAAGCCAATGTATTTCGTGATGGTGATTATGTTAGTGTGTCGCCAGAAGCTGTAAATATTGGTGAAAAAATACAAATTCGAGTAGGTGAGAAAATACCGTTAGATGGGATTTTATTATCCGAAAAAGCATCTCTAAACACCGCAGCGTTAACAGGCGAGAGCAAACCAGATTCCATTCAGAAAGAAGCAAAGGTTTACGCAGGTAGTATCAATTTAGAAAGCGTTATTGAAGTTGAGGTAACTAATAAGTTTGAAGACAGTTCTATTGCGAGAATATTAGATTTGGTTCAAAATGCTACAGCTCGTAAGTCTAAAACAGAACTATTTATTAGACAGTTTGCTCGTATCTACACACCAATTGTTGTGTTTTTAGCTATTGGTGTTACTTTTATACCTTACTTTTTTGTAGATGATTATGTGTTTAGAGATTGGTTATACAGAGCATTAATTTTCTTGGTAATATCTTGTCCTTGTGCCTTAGTGATTTCAATTCCATTAGGATATTTCGGTGGATTGGGAGCAGCTTCAAAAAATGGAATATTATTTAAAGGTGCTTCATTTTTAGATGCTATGACCAAAATAAATACTTTGGTAATGGACAAAACAGGAACCGTTACCAAAGGTGTTTTTAAAATCAAAGAAGTAAAAGCAATTGGTTGGAATGAATCTGATTTTATGAAGTATTTAATGGCTATGGAAGAACAATCCACGCATCCAATAGCTAAAGCCATAATGGTATATAAAGGAACTGAAAATAGCTATGAAGCAAAAGAAGTTTCTGAAATTGCTGGTAAAGGATTAAAAGGTATAGTAAACGGTAAAACTGTTTTAGTAGGTAACCAAGCCTTAATGATTGCCAATAGTATTGATGTTCCAACTGAAACGGAATCTATTGTAGAATCGATAGTATTAGTTGCTATCGATAATCAATTTGCAGGTTATGTAGTAATAGCAGATGAATTAAAAGAGGATGCAAAAGAAACAATTACAGATTTACATAAAGTAGGCATTAAAAATATTATGATGCTTTCTGGTGATAAAGATTCTATAACTCAACAAGTCGCTAAAAAGTTGAATATTGAAAATGCTAAAGGTGGTTTACTACCAGAAGATAAATTAAACGAAGTTGAATCTTTAAAGAAGAATCCTGAAAATAAAGTAGCCTTTATAGGTGATGGTATTAACGATGCACCTGTTTTAGCATTAAGTAACGTTGGTATTGCGATGGGTGGTTTAGGTAGTGATGTAGCTATTGAAACAGCAGATGTCATTATTCAAACAGACCAACCATCAAAAGTAGTGAGAGCCATTAAAATTAGTCGTTCTACACGCAAAGTAGTTTGGCAGAATATCATTTTAGCGTTTGGAGTTAAAGTTATTGTCTTGATATTAGGAGCAGGTGGTTTAGCCACAATGTGGGAAGCTGTTTTTGCAGATGTAGGAGTAGCATTATTAGCAATTTTAAATGCAGTTCGATTGCAGAAAATGAAATGGGATTAAGCAGATTAATCAATTAAACTTCTGTTAAACAAAATCAATAGTTGTTAAAATTTCGTAACTTCGCAATCAATATGAAGCAGATTTTCCATAAAATAATGTCTTTAGCAATGACTTTTGTAGTGTTATTCTCTACAATGTCATTTACTGTGAATATGCATTATTGTGGAGATACTTTAGTAGAATCTGCTATCTTTCAAAAAGCCAAAGGTTGCGGAATGGAAATGGAAAAGCCTTCAACCGAAGAATGTTCTATTACCAAGAAAAATTGTTGTGATGATAAACAATTAGCAATTGAAGGTCAAGACGAATTACAATTGCAAGTTGACAAAATCACGTTTGAGCAACAAGTATTCATCGCTTCATTTGTTTATACTTACATTAACCTTTTTGAAGGTTTAGACAGTAATGTATCTACCTACGAAGAATACAAACCACCACTCGTCATAAGGCAACTCTACAAGATTGACGAGACATACTTAATTTGATTTTTAAACAATAGACTCTTTTATCCTATGACTGCAATGTCGTAAGGATAATTTACTGTATTCGGTGTTTTTACAACACTATTGTCTAATTGTTTAAAATCAATCATATGCTAAATAAAAGCATCAAATTTTTAATAGAAAACAAACTCGTTGCAGTTTTACTACTTGTCCTTTTTATTGGATGGGGAACTGTTAATGCACCTTTTAATTGGGATACAGGATTTTTGCCAAGTAACCCTGTAGCAGTAGATGCTATTCCCGATATAGGTGAAAATCAACAAATCGTATTTACCAAGTGGGATGGTCGTTCCCCTCAAGATATAGAAGACCAAATAACCTATCCATTAACCACATCATTATTGGGTATTCCTGGAGTGAAAACCATTCGTAGTTCCTCTATGTTTGGGTTTTCAAGCATCTATATCATTTTTGAAGAGGATATAGAATTTTACTGGAGCAGAAGTCGTATTCTCGAAAAACTTAATTCCTTACCAAGTGGTTTATTACCCGAAGGTGTTAATCCAGCGTTAGGTCCAGATGCCACAGGATTAGGACAAATATTTTGGTACACACTTGAAGGTCGTGATGAGAACGGTAATGTAACAGGTGGTTGGGATTTACACGAATTACGTAGTATTCAAGATTACTATGTTAAATATGCCTTGTCCTCTGCAAGCGGTGTTTCTGAAGTTGCATCAATTGGTGGTTATGTTCAAGAGTACCAAGTGGATGTAAACCCAGAACTAATGCGTCAATATAACATTGGGTTACATCATATTGTTAAAGCTGTAAAAGAAAGTAATAAGGATATTGGCGCACAAACCTTGGAAATTAACCAAGCTGAATATTTAGTTCGTGGTTTGGGGTATGTAAAATCCATTGCAGATATTGAAAATGCTGTAGTTGATTCTGAAAATTTCACTTCAATAAAAATTAAAGACATTGGAAAAGTTTCATTAGGTCCAGCAACAAGACGAGGTTTATTGGATAAAGAAGGTGCTGAAGTTGTTGGTGCTGTTGTGGTGGCTCGTTATGGAGCAAACCCAATGGAAGTCATTAATAACGTAAAGAAAAAAATTAATGAATTAAGTGCAGGATTACCTTCAAAAGTTTTGGCAGATGGAAGAACATCACAAGTTACCATAGTGCCTTTTTATGACAGAACAGAATTGATACAAGAAACTTTAGGTACACTCAATGAAGCCTTAACTCTTGAAATATTGATTACCATTTTGGTTATAATCATTATGGTGTTTAATCTTCGAGCTTCTGTCTTGATTTCAGGATTATTACCAGTTGCAGTCTTAATGGTATTTATTGCGATGAAACTCTTTGGCGTCGATGCTAATATTGTCGCATTATCTGGTATTGCAATTGCTATCGGAACAATGGTCGATGTTGGTGTTATACTATCAGAAAATATCATTCGGCATTTAGATGAAGATGATGGAACACAATCCATTAATACAGTAGTTTACAACGCAACAGCCGAAGTTTCTGGTGCAATCGTAACCGCAGTAATGACTACAATTATAAGTTTCATTCCTGTATTTACAATGATTGGCGCTGAAGGTAAATTGTTCAGACCATTAGCATTCACAAAAACCTTTGCATTAACAGCTTCAATAATTGTAGCATTGTTTTTAATTCCACCTTTTGCAGCGTTTTTATTCAGAAAGAAAAGCATAAAAACGCATTTTAAATATGCTTTAAATGGCGTTTTAATAGTATTAGGGATAATAGCAATAATCTATGGTTATTGGTTAGGATTAATATTGATAGCTTTTGGTATCACAGCATTGTTAAGTACTCAAAATAAAATAACAGAAAAACAATCCAACTTAATTAATATCATAATATGTACAACTGCAATAGTATTTCTGTTAGCGGAATATTGGAGACCTTTAGGAGTTGATAAAAGTATCTTCTGGAACCTCACCTTTGTTGGTGTCATTTGCTTTGGCTTATTGGGTGTTTTCTCATTGTTTATCAGGTATTATACTCGAATTTTAAGATGGTGTTTAGATAATAAATTACTATTTCTTTCAATTCCAACTGCAATTGTCATTGCTGGTTTTTTCATTATGAAAAACACAGGCAAAGAATTTATGCCATCGTTAAATGAAGGTTCTTTTTTATTGATGCCTACTTCTATGCCACATTCTGGTGTAGAAGAAAATAAGCGTGTTTTACAGCAGTTAGATATGGCAGTTGCCAGTATTCCTGAAATCGAAACTGTAGTTGGAAAAGCAGGTCGTACAGAATCTGCATTAGACCCAGCACCACTATCAATGTATGAAAATGTTATTCAGTATAAGTCAGAATATATGCTGAATGAAAACCGAGAACGTCAACGCTACAAAGTGAATAATGATGGCTTGTTTGAATTAAAAGATGGTCGATTTATCGCAAATCCAAATAATACAGAAAATGTCACCTTGAGCACAGTCGAAAGGTCTCAACTCATTCCAGACAATAATGGAGAGTTCTATCGAAATTGGAGACCTGAAATACAATCACCAGATGATATTTGGAACGAAATTGTAAAAGTGACCAAATTACCAGGCGTAACGTCTGCACCAAAGCTACAACCTATTGAAACCCGATTGGTAATGTTGCAAACAGGAATGCGAGCACCAATGGGTATTAAAATAAAAGGGCAAGATTTAAAGCAGATTGAAGCGTTTGGAATGCGATTAGAAGATATTTTAAAACAAGCTGAAGGTGTAAAAGATGAAGCTGTTTTTGCAGACCGTATTGTAGGTAAACCCTATTTGTTAATTGATATTGATAGAGAGAAAATTGCTCGTTATGGCGTAACCATTGAGGAAGTTCAAAATGTTTTGAAAGTGGCTGTTGGTGGTATGGTATTAACACAGACAGTAGAAGGTCGTGAGCGTTATGGTGTTAGAGTTCGTTACCCAAGAGAATTAAGAGCAAATCCAACCGATTTAAAACAAATCTATGTGCCTGTTGAAAAAGGAAGCCCTATTCCTTTAAGTGAATTAGCGACTATAAAATATGAACAAGGTCCACAAGTAATTAAAAGTGAAGACACTTTTTTAGTTGGCTATGTGTTATTTGATAAAATGGATGGTTTTGCAGAAGTCAATGTGGTAGAAAATGCACAAACCTTAATTCAAGAAAAGATAGATAGTGGCGAATTGGTAGTCCCAAAAGGTATCAACTACCAATTTACGGGAACGTATGAAAACCAATTAAGAGCAGAAAAAACCTTGTCGGTTGTTGTGCCTTTAGCGTTGGCAATCATTTTCTTAATTCTGTATTTCCAATTTCGTTCAGTAGGGACATCACTAATGGTATTCACAGGTATTGCAGTTGCTTTTGCTGGTGGTTTTGTAATGATATGGCTCTATGGTCAAGATTGGTTCTTAAACTTCAATGTCTTTGGTGAAAATCTGCGCGATTTATTTCAAATGCACCCCATTAATTTAAGTGTAGCGGTTTGGGTTGGGTTTATTGCACTATTTGGTATCGCAACCGATGATGGAGTTGTAATGGCAACCTATTTAACTCAAACATTCGGTAGAAATACACCGGAAAACAAAAAACAGGTTAGAGCATCAGTTGTTGAAGCTGGTGAAAAACGAATCAGACCGTGTTTAATGACTACAGCTACGACCATTTTAGCATTATTACCAGTATTAACCTCTACAGGTCGAGGAAGCGATATAATGATACCTATGGCAATACCAAGTTTTGGTGGAATGTTAATCGCTTTAATCACTTTGTTTGTTGTACCAGTATTGTATAGCTGGAAAGCAGAAGTTCAACTTAAAAGAACATCAAAATGAAATATAAATCAATACAAATAAAAATCGTCTTGGCTCTTGGCTCTTGTTTCTTGAGTCTTTTTGCGAACGCTCAACAATTAGAAATACTTATCGATGAAGCCTTAACAAACAATCCAGAAATTCAAAAGTTTGAGTTACAATACAAAAGAGCTTCCGAAAAGGTAAACGAGGTCAACACCATTCCTAATACCGAATTTGGTGTTGGTTATTTTGTGAGTGAGCCAGAAACACGAACAGGTGCACAGCGCTTTAAAGTATCTGCTAAACAAATGTTACCGTGGTTTGGGACTATTACTTCGAGAGAAAATTACGTGAGTTCATTGGCAGATGCTAAATACGAAGACATTGTCATCGCAAAGCGAAAACTAATGGCTTCGGTATCACAATCCTATTATAATCTATACGCTAACAAAGCAAAGCAAGAGGTCTTAACTGAAAACATTAAACTATTAGAAACTTATGAAACGTTGGCATTAACTTCTGTAGAGGTTGGTAAAGCATCCGCAGTAGATGTGTTGCGATTGCAAATGCGTCAGAACGAAATGCAACAATTAAAAGATGTATTGCAACAACAGTTTTTAGCAGAACAAACTAACTTCAATAATCTATTGAATAGAGATAATGATGTTACCGTGAATGTGGTAGATAGTTTAGTTATTCCATCAGATGATTTTGAAGTTAATACTGAAAGTTTAGCATTACATCCTGAATTATTGAAATATGATAAACTATACCAATCCATAGAGCAATCAGAATTATTGAATCAAAAAGAAAGTAGTCCAATGATTGGTTTTGGATTAGATTATATCAATGTTGCTGAAAGACCAAATATGGATTTCAGCGATAACGGAAAGGATATTGTAATGCCAATGGTTTCGGTATCTATCCCAATTTTCAATAAGAAATATAAATCCCAAACCAAACAAAATGATTTGCAACAGCAGGAAATTACTGCTCAAAAACAGGAACGTTTAAATGCATTGGAAACGCTTTTAGACAAAGCGATTAACGAACGCATTTCTGCAAGAATAAGTTATGCTACCCAAACCAAAAACCTACAGCAAGCCAAAGATGCAGAAGACATTTTAATCAAAAGCTACGAAACAGGAACGATTGATTTTAATGATGTTTTAGATATTCAAGAACTACAATTAAAGTTTCAAATGAACCAAATAGAGTCTATTAAGGGCTACTATGTGCAAAGCACAATTATTAATTATTTAATTCAGTAAACTATGAAACATACATATCATATACACGGAATGACCTGTAATGGTTGTAGAACACACGTAGAAGAAACGCTCTCTAAAGTAGAAGGTGTTTCAAAAGCAACAGTCGATTTAGATAAGGCAGAAGCTACCATAGAAATGGAATCACACATACCTATAGAAACATTTCAAGAAGCCTTAAAAAAGGATGGTGGTACATATAGCATTCATAAACAAGGTGAACACCATCAGCATTCAGAAGCTAAAAAGGAAAAGCAACCTAAAGGTACAGGCACATTTTATTGTCCTATGCATTGCGAAGGCGATAAAATCTATAACAAACCAGGCGATTGTCCTGTTTGCGGAATGGATTTGGTGGAAGAACAAAATCTATCAGCAACTTCAAAGGAACAATGGACGTGTCCGATGCATCCAGAAATTGTAAAAGAAGAAGCAGGTTCGTGTCCTATTTGTGGGATGGATTTAGTGCCAATGGAAGCAGATAGTTCAGCAGAGGAAAAAACGTATAAAAAGCTATTAAAGAAATTTTGGATTGCAACAGCATTTACCTTGCCCATTTTCTTAATGGCTATGAGCGAAATGCTTAATAACAATCCGTTGTACGATATAATGGAACAGAAATATTGGAACTGGATTCAGTTTGTTTTATCCATTCCAGTTGTCTTTTACGCTACGTGGATGTTCTTTGAGCGTGCTTATAGAAGCATAAAAACGTGGAATCTCAATATGTTTACACTCATTGGAATTGGTGCAGGCGTAGCGTGGTTGTTTAGTGTAATTGGAATGTTATTTCCAGATGTATTTCCAAGTCAATTTAAAACAGAATCAGGTGCAGTTCACGTCTATTTTGAAGCAGCAACAGTTATTCTAACGTTAGTGCTTTTAGGTCAGTTGTTAGAAGCTCGTGCACATAGTAAAACCAATTCGGCAGTAAAAGAACTGTTGAAATTAGCACCTAATAAAGCCATAAAAATAGTAGATGGTGAAGAAGTTGAAGTCAGTATTGACGAGATAGAACTTAATGATATTCTAAAAGTGAAACCAGGAGATAAAATTCCTGTGGATGGTGTGATAACTGAAGGCGAAACAACTATTGATGAATCTATGATTACAGGAGAACCTATTCCTGTAAACAAATCTCAAGAAGATAAAGTAAGTAGCGGAACCATTAATGGGAATCAATCCTTTTTAATGAAAGCAGAAAAGGTAGGAAGCAACACTTTATTATCACAAATCATTCATATGGTTAATGATGCCAGTAGAAGTCGTGCACCTATTCAAAATTTAGCAGATAAAGTTTCAGGCTATTTTGTGCCAGTTGTAGTTCTTATTTCTATTATCACATTTATTGTATGGTCTATTTGGGGACCAGAACCAGTTTATGTGTATGCGTTTGTCAATGCAATTGCAGTACTAATCATTGCTTGTCCTTGTGCTTTAGGTTTAGCAACACCAATGTCTGTAATGGTTGGTGTGGGTAAAGGTGCTCAAAATGGTGTATTGATTAAAAATGCTGAAGCTCTTGAAAAAATGGATAAGGTAAATACGCTTATCGTTGACAAGACAGGAACAATTACCGAAGGAAAACCAACAGTTGAAACCGTTGGAGCTTTTAATGATGCTTTAAGCGAAAAAGAAGTGTTACAATACATCGTGTCATTAAATACAAATAGCGAACATCCTTTGGCAGAAGCGACAGTTAAATATGGCAAAGAACACAACGCAGAAATTTTAAAGTCCGAAGATTTTAGTGCTGTTACAGGAAAAGGTGTTGAAGCTAAAATTGATGGAAAAAATGTAGCATTAGGTAATCCTAAAATGATGGAATATGCTAAAGCGGATATTACTTCTAAAATGAAAGACGAAGCTAAATCTTACCAAGAACAGGGTAAAACAGTTTCTTATTTGTCAATAGATGAAACCGTAGTTGGATATGTAGTTATAGGCGATAAAATAAAAGAAACAAGTGCTAAAGCCATTAAAGCACTTCAAGATAAAGGGATAGATGTAATAATGCTAACAGGTGATAATCACGATACTGCAAAAGCAGTAGCATCAGAACTTAATCTCGCAGATTTTAAAGCCAGTATGCTACCAGAAGATAAACTCAAAGAAGTAGAGAAACTGCAAGAAAAAGGGAAAGTGGTTGCTATGGCAGGTGATGGTATTAATGATGCACCAGCATTGGCAAAAAGTGATGTAGGTATTGCAATGGGAACAGGAACAGATGTAGCGATAGAAAGTGCTATGATAACTTTAGTAAAAGGCGATTTACACGGTATTGTAAAAGCAAAAAATTTAAGTAATGCTGTAATGAAGAACATTAAGCAAAACCTATTTTTTGCACTTATCTACAACACTTTAGGTGTACCTATTGCAGCAGGTGTGTTGTTTCCATTCTTCGGAATACTACTCTCGCCAATGATAGCAGCTTTAGCAATGAGTTTTAGCTCGGTTTCGGTAATAGGTAACGCATTACGATTAAGAACAAAAAACATTTAATTATATGCAGAAAACAGTTTTCAAAATATCAAAAATGGATTGTCCTTCTGAAGAAAATCTAATTAAGATGAAGCTATCTGATATAGATGGTATCAAACAACTTGATTTTAATTTAGAAGAAAGAATCTTAACACTATATCATAATTCAAATGTAAATGAAATTGGTAATGCCTTAAATGAATTAAAATTAAATGAAAGTTTAATCAGTTCAGAAGATACAGACACAATTATTACTGAATCTACAAGGAGTCAATCCAAACTGTTGTGGACAGTTCTAATCATCAATTTTGCATTTTTTATTATCGAAATGAGTACAGGACTTATTTCAAAATCAATGGGATTAGTTGCTGATAGTTTAGATATGTTGGCAGATTCATTTGTTTACGGATTGAGTTTAATAGCGGTTGGTGGTACAGTTTTAAAAAAGAAACGGATTGCAAAATATGCAGGCTATTTTCAGATAACACTTGCAATTATCGGAATCGTTGAGGTAATACGTAGATTTTTAGGCTATGAAGCTTTACCTGTATTTTCAACAATGATTATAGTTTCAGTATTTGCTTTGATTGCAAATGGCATTTGCTTGTACCTCTTACAAAAATCTAAAAGTCAAGAAGCACATATGCGTGCCAGTATGATTTTTACCTCTAACGATATTATAATAAATCTTGGCGTAATTACAGCAGGCGTTTTAGTCAATTGGCTGCATTCTGGTATTCCAGATTTAATTATAGGAATCATTGTATTTGGATTGGTGATACAAGGTGCATTCAGAATATTAAAATTAAGTAAGTAAAGAACCACAAAAAAACAAATTATATGAAAACAATAGTATCTATACTTTTTTTAGGAATCCTGATTATTGGTTGCAAAAATCAAGAGCACACAAAGAAGGATGAACATTTACATCAAGAAACAAAAACGAGTAAAGAGAAAGCACCCAAGAAAAAACCTTTAAGTCCGCATACCGAAACAATGGCAATGATTGGAGATGCACATATTCATATTGATTATTCATCACCAGGAGTAAGGAATAGAATCATCTTTGGTGGTTTGGTTGGTTATGACCAAGTATGGCAAGCAGGAGCGCATATGGCTACTTGGATAGAAACGAATAAAGATTTAATCATAAATGGAGAAACGCTTCCTAAAGGGAAATATGGCTTTTTTACAATTCCATCAAAAGGCGACTGGACTGTGATGATTAATAAAAACTGGGAGCAACACGGTAAAGATGAGTATGACGAAAAAGATGATGTTATTCGATTTAAAATTACACCAACATTATCAGAGGAAATCACAGAACATTTAGAATATAAGGTCAACAAAATAGATAATAAAAGTGGAACTATTTCGATGGCTTGGGAAAAAGTTAAACTCGAGTTTCCTTTTGCAATTAAAAATTAGAAAATGGTAAACAGGCATACAGCTTTAAAAATTAGAAAAACACATCGCTATTTAGGATTGTTTTTAGGTTTACAATTCCTGTTTTGGACTATTAGTGGTTTATACTTTAGTTGGACAAACATCGATGAAATACACGGAGACCAATTTAAAAACTTGGACTATCAACCCAAAGCATTTAATAGTTTAATAAGTCCTTCAGAAATGGATGTTCCAGATGGTATAAATACTATTGCTATAAGAGATATTGACAATATCCCTTTCTATTGGGTAAACAATAAACAATTGTATAATGCTATTGATGGTAGTCAAAAAAATAGTATTACAAAGGATGAAGCACTATATATCGCCAAAAACCATATGAAAAGTGGTTTAGAGGTAACGTCTATTAAGCAAATTACTGAGATAGGAAAACATCACGAGTATCGAGAAAAACTGCTACCTGCTTATGTAATAACCTATAAGACAGATGAAGCTCTAAAAGCCTATGTATCTGTAAAAGACGGAAAATTTCAAACTGTTAGACATCGTTCTTGGCGTTGGTTCGATTTTCTATGGATGACACACACTATGGATTATGAGGGTAGAGATAATTTTAATACCCTTGTTTTGAGAACATTTTCACTTTTAGGTTTAATCACAGTTTTAAGTGGGTTTTTATTATGGTACACCTCATCACCTTCCTTAAGAAAAATATTTAAAAAACAAAAAGTTAAATAAATAATTAAATGAAAAAATACGCAATTTATATCGGAATATTAACCATTGGACTACTACTAGGTTGGGCCATATTTGGTAATTCAACAAACAAGGAAGCTGAACACAACCACAATGAAACTGTAAAATCAGACCAAATGTGGACGTGTTCTATGCATCCACAGATTATGCAACCAGAGCCAGGCGACTGCCCCATTTGTGGTATGGATTTAATTCCTGCGGAAAGCGGAAGTGATGGCTTAATGGCAGACCAATTTAAACTAACAGAAAATGCGATGGCATTAGCCAATATTCAAACAACTGTTGTAGGCAAGGGAAATGTTGAAGGCAACACCATAAAGTTATCTGGTAAAATTGCTGAAAACGAAGAAGCCAATGCAGTACAGGTAAGTTATTTTTCAGGAAGAATTGAGAAGCTAAACGTAAGCTTTACTGGAGAAAAAATTAATAAAGGACAACTTTTAGCAACTATATATTCACCAGAATTATATGCAGCTCAACAAGAATTAATTACAGCTGCTAACTTAAAAGAAACACAACCTAAACTTTATGAAGCCGTAAAAAACAAATTAAAAATTTGGAAACTAAATGAAAAACAAATTAGCCAAATTGAAACTTCTGGAAAAGTAATAGAAAATTTCCCAGTATATGCAACAGTTTCTGGTACTGTTTCAGAAAAATTAGTAGAACAAGGTGATTACATCAAACAAGGTCAACCATTGCTTAAAATTGCAAATCTCAATACGGTTTGGGCAAACTTTGATGTATATGAAAATCAAATCGATTTATTTAAAAAGGGACAAGAAGTTTTAGTGACTACAAACGCTTATGCTAATAAGGAATTTAAAGGGAAAGTCGATTTCATTGAACCAATATTAAATACCAAAACAAGAACAGTAACCTTACGTGTGGTGCTTAATAATAAAAACGATGTATTTAAACCAGGAATGTTTGTAACCGCCAATATTGAACGAGTTTCAAGAAGTAATGATGAGGTATTAACAATCCCAGCATCTGCTGTACTTTGGACAGGTGAACGTTCTGTTGTCTATTTAAAAACCAATCCAGACCAAACCGTTTTTGAAATGCGTGAAGTTGTTTTAGGGAATCAAATTGGTAATGAATATGAAGTTTTAGAAGGATTATTTGTTGGAAATGAAATCGTAACTAACGGAACATTTACTGTAGATGCTGCTGCACAACTACAAGGCAAAAAATCAATGATGAATAAGCAAGGTGGTAAAACAATGACAGGTCACGAAGGTCATTTAGGTATGGATAATAATTTAAAAAATGAAAGCGACCATACTTATATGAATGAACGCTTAAAAGTGTCAGGGAAATTTCAAGAGCAATTAAAAGAGGTATACTATGATTACATCAATTTAAAAGATGCTTTAGTAAAAGAAGACTCAAAAGGTAGTTCAAAAAATGCAACTACTTTACTATCAAATTTGGGTAAGATAGATATGAAATTGCTTAAAGATGAAGCACACAATCATTGGATGTCATTAATAGATGAGATAAAATCTTCTACAACTTCAATAGCCGGTTCACAAGACATTAAAACCCAAAGAAATCACTTTAAACACTTGTCTTCACATTTAATTAAAGCGGTTCAAATATTTGGTGTAAAAGAAAAGGTATATGTAGAATTTTGCCCTATGGCAGATAACAATAACGGAGCCTATTGGTTAAGTAAAGAAGAACAAATCTTGAATCCATATTTTGGTGATGCAATGCTTAAATGTGGTGAGGTTAAACAAACAATAGAATAAATAAACACAGATAATAATTAAATTTTTAAACAATGAAAAAAGTAATTTTAAGTGTAGCTGTAATAGTAGCTATGGGATTAACAAGTTGTAAAAACGAAACTAAAAAAGTTGAAGAAACTACAACAACTGAAGTGTCAAAAGAAATTGCAATGACAGATTTATCGTTTGGTGTAAGAGGTAATTGCGGAATGTGTAAAAATACCATTGAAAAAGCAGCCAATAGTGTTGAAGGTGTTACTGCTGCAAACTGGGATAAAGACAAAAAGAAAATAGATGTATCTTTCGATAGTTCTAAAACAGATGCAATGGCAATTCATAATGCAATCGCAGCTTCAGGTTATGACACTGAAAAAGTAGCAGGTAATGAAGAAGCATACGATGGTTTACCAGGTTGTTGTAAATATGACCATAATATGGCTATGAATCAGTCTGGAGAAATAAAAGCTGATGACCATTCAAATCACGACCACTAAATAACAGTAAAAGAGTCTTTTTCGGAAGGCTCTTTTTTTATTCCCCACAACCCAAAACCCAGTTTTTTCGTGCCTCAAAATCCTCTGTCTTTTGTGTTGTTCCGCTCACCTAACAAGTTTAGCGTTTTTCTGTCTTTTAGGTAATAGCATATTACAGCTTTGGTTTTTCATAAAATCAAACCAAACAGCAATAAGCTATTCTGTTATTATTCTATCATAAAACCCTAAACTCACCCAAGCTATGTTACATAATACAAGTTATAGTAGCAAACGGCACTTTTCAAAGGTTTGCTATCGCAGTATTAATGCATTTTGTAGCTATAACTGGTATTATGTAAAATATCCGCTATTCCAACGCGCACTTCCGTACATTAAACCACATTTTGAACTAACATTAAACATTTGAACATTTTAAGGTTTCCGTTAATTGATAATAATATTCGTTATCTCATTCAAGCTGCACAAAACCATCGTTAAGTCCAAGTATTCCTTACCTCAAGTCTTTGTTTGTTTCATTTCGTTAACAAATATAAAAGTCCACTTTTCCCCACCACCCAAGTCAGCGGTTATAAAAAAATAGGTTTATAAAGTGTAGTAATACGCCATAGCATATTGCTTTTTCTCGTGCCTCAAAAAAAGCAATTAGCTATTGTCTAAAAGTCCTGTATAAGTAGCTTGTTTAAATGCTGTTTTATCAAACAACTATTTAAAACGCTACCCATACAAACGCTTCATCCAACACTTAATAACAAAATGCAACCTATTTTTTTAAGTGTTAATTCCCCAGAAAAGTTAAAGGCAATTTCAATCAAGTTTAAACCAATTTGAAATATTAAAATAAAAAAAGATGGCAAATATATGTGGCTACCTCTGCCAACCGCACAAGGCTATAAAGGTCAAGCCCTACGGGTTTTGAATAAAACTTTTTTCAATACCTTTTTTTTTGATTTAGTCATTCAATAAAAAAACTTTTATCCAAAAACCTTGACAGCCTTACCCACGCCACAACAACTATGGCTATCTTTTTTCTTTTCAAAAAAAAATAATGGCGCGAAGCGTAGCGAAGCAATTTTAAATTGGATAGCTATGTCAACTTTTGAACTAAAAACACACCAAGTCGGAAAAACTTACTCAAACCCTCATTTTTTTATACTAAACAAAGGGCTAAACAGCGGAAAACCGCTCTCAAATCCTTGCCCTAATTGTTTCGTAGTTACTACTTCAACCGAAAAGGAAAAAAATACGTTGTATCATTTGTCTATGATGCTACAAATAGGCGGTTTTTACGCTTACTATTTAAAAGGAAGTGTAATTCCATTTATCTCAATATATGATTGCAGAAATACTCTAAAAAATAGTTTTATATCATTAATAAATAATGAATTTCAATTGCAAAAGCATATTAATATGGTGTCAGCAATTAGTAAAAAAGAAGCCGAACTTCAAAAAGTCATTTCAAAAATGGCAGATTTGAAAGTATCATACATTCAAAGTTTATTTTCTAAAATGCAAAAAGAAGCAATCTAAAGCAACAACATCCATATCTAACGAATAGCATAAAACTTGCCATATATTCAATCGGAAGGTACAACTTCGTGTTAAGTCCGTACCAAGTCCGAAGAAAAGTAAGTTTCATTAAAATTATTTATGTTATGGGTAAAATTGCTCAAGGTATTTTAGGAGGGCTTTCAGGTAAGGTTGGAAACGTTATCGGTGGAAGCTGGAAAGGAATTGATTACATTAGAATTAAACCTTCAAGTGTAGCCAATCCAAGAACTGTTGGTCAAGTAAACCAAAGAACCAAGTTTACTGCCACTTTAGAATTTTTACAGGCTGTAAAGCCTTTTATTAAGTTAGGTTATAAAGGGTTAGCTGTTAAGAAAACAGAATTTAATGCTGCGATGTCGTATGTGTTGAATAATGCGATTACAGGTACTGAACCTAACTTTGTTGTTGACTATCCAAACGCTTTAGTAAGTCGCGGTGGTTTATCAGGTGCGTTAAACCCAACGACTGATTTGGCAACTGCTGGAGAAGTAACTTTTGGATGGGATGATAACTCTGCTGAAGGTAATGCAAATGCTACTGACAAGGCAATGTTATTGATTTACAATCCATCAAAAAAGGAATCTATTTCTTTACTTGATGGAGCAGACCGAACAGTAGGTTCTCAAATTGTTCCAATCCCTACAACTTACGCAGGAGATACAGTAGAGCTATTTATGGCGTTTATTACTGCTGATGGTAGTCAAGTATCAAACAGTATTTATTTAGGCTCTGGTACAGCTAATTAATGCTTGATGTTTTTATTTGGAAACCGCTCTAATCGAGCGGTTTTTTTTATGTTATATTAGTAGCTCAATTTATTAATGTTTACTCTTTAATTACTCTTTTTATGTGCTTTTTGTACCCTATTTGTTGCCCTAATGCACTAACACCAATAAACATAAGGGTAGTTAAATATTGTATCGGCAAATAAAAAAAGCCACTCCTTTCGAAGCGGCTTTTTACCCAAAAATTAACTATGAAAAAATTACCTAAAAAATCATTTTTAGTTCTGTAATTTGCTACTGTTTCTATACCCGGTATTGTCTTTATACCAATCTGTATAGTCTTGTCCGCCAGATGTTGCCCAAATTCTAAAGAAGTTGTACGCTTCATCAATGGCTACATTTTCCTTAGGCACCTTAAAATCGTGAATGATACTAATGGCCCATGGATATCCTTTATCAGAAATATAATTCCCGTCAAGGTCTTTGCTGATTCCGTCTATTTCAACAACATTCTGACCCAAATCAGTGGTACTGTAGTAAGGCAAGTGAATTTCATGTGCTCTTACCATGTTTTTAATGATAAACGGATTGAAAGGTGCAGTACCAAGTTGCTCGGTAGAGATCGGTCTGGTAAACTTAATAGACACCGTTGTTTCTGTTAAGAAATTATCTTGGTCATCCGTAAAAATGATTACGGCATTTTGTTGATTTGCTTCTGTTCCGTTCGCATTTAATGTGATGTAATCATGTGAATAGTTAGTTCCGGTTACACTTTCAATTAGGTTGGAAGGAACTCCCTCCATTTCAATTCCGAATCCGTTGGTAAATCCAGCTCCATTGGCTTTTACATTACAATGAAAATCGATTTGTACAGCCTCGTTATCAGAGTTCAATATTGCGATGGCTTTATAGTTTAAGGCCACATCGTTGAAGTCATAATCACCATAAGAAGGCCATAAGTCTTCAAAAGCAATACTTCCTGTTCCGTATTTACTTGGGGTAAAGATTTCGAATGCTTTGTCTGCATCATCAGGGAATGAATCCTCAGAATCAACGATTCCGTCTCCATCTGTATCGGTGGTATCTGGAGTGTCATTGAAGATTCGTAAAGTTGTTAAGTCGTTTATTTTTCTATTGAAACTTGTATCGTTATTTGCGCTAGCACCATAGGTGTATTCCCATCCACCAGTTTGCGTATCCATGATGATCAAATTGGCATTGCTTACTGCATCTGCTAGCCATAAGAATCCGTCGGAGTCAATGGTCATCGATGTTGGTGTGTAGGGCAAATTATCAGCACTAATTCTAGCCGCATCATAGCTAGTACCGTTAAAGGTTAATCTGTACAACCCTGAGAAAGACGCTAAATAAAACGTTCCGTCAGTTTCATCAAACTTTAAATCTCCTCCACTTTTGTTGTGCAATCCATTGATATCCCATTCATCCAATACATTACCTGTTTCAGGATCAATGGTTCTCAAAAAGTCACTATTGGAGAAATACAATAAATTATCTTGAATATTATAGTCCAAGCGTGGACCACCAAATCCCATATTTGCCACTGTAGACCATTCTCCCGTAACGATATCGTATTTCATTAATGGATATGGATTGGAGCGTCCAATTGAGTACATCACTAAATTTTCTTGATCAATAGCAGCAGTATAACTACCCATTGGCATTTCCGATAAGAAGGTATACTCACCCGTTTTAGGATCTACTTGGAACAAATGACCGTCTCCGTTGACACAGTATAACAAATCGGTTACTGATGTCCTCGAAGCTTTTTTATTGGTTCCTTTGTTAGCTGTATAGGTAAATTGAACTTCCTGATTCGTAATATCTACCAATTCTCCAGAATACTTCAATCCTTGCTTTCTTCTTACATACACCTTTTTGGCATAAGTAGGCAATGTAAGCGTAACATTTAAAACACCGTTTTTAGGCGATCCAGAAAAGATTGGTTTGTTGATAATGTCGTCTTTGTAAACATCTTCTGTTACTTGATTTCCAGATTCATCGATGTAGGTTTCAGTACCAGCGAAATATTTTTGATCTGAATATCCAAAAACATCATATTTGGTATGACCTGAATTATCGGAAATTCGAATGGTTACTTTCTGATGTGTTTTGTAATCAAATCCTGCTGGAATATTAATAGATTTATCGCTAGTCGAATTGTTGTTGTTCGAGTTGTTGTTATTTTGTTGATTGTTGATCAAATTTTCTTCTTGTTCTACCTCAGGTACACAAGATGTGAACATTGAGAAAATAATTAACAAAAGGCCGAATGATTTTATTACCGTTTTCATATGTATTATTTTTTGGGGTACTTTCTTTGTTTTCTACAAAATTAATTTGCTCATACTCCTTATCGGAGATCTATTCTCTTAACCAACATTAGCCTTCGGTGATTCAACAAAAAGTGTAGATGAATTAAAAATGAGGCGAATTATCGATTGGATTTTTTCTCTGTCAGAACGTAACCAATGCGAGTCCGTCTGGAACTCTACCGGTATTGATGTTGCTCACAATTTCAAAGGTTTTCATATCAATCACTTCTACTTTATCGGCATTAGAATTGGAAACAAAAGCATATTCTCCATTGGGGTGCATCAAAATGCCAACAGGCCTCGGTGTATGGTAAAGAGCTCTTTCAATAAAATTCTTCTTTCCTGGTAACATGAGCGATTTGATCCGTTCTTTGGTATGTCTATCAAAAATTAGAACGGTTCCGTCTTGGGCATTGGATACAAAGCAATACTTGCCATCCACCGAAAATTTAAGTCGATAAGATTCTTTTCCAGATAATAATGTGTCTTCCAATTCATTCGTGTCTGTATTGATGACCGAAATGGTGTTTTCTAAGGTATTAGCGATCCATATCTCTTTTCCATCGGGAGTGATGTCAATTCCGTCGGCTCCCATTCCGCAATTGATATTGGTAACAATTTGATTGTTGGTATAATCAATTACTGATAAATTTCCCGAACTTTTATGAGTGACATAAATCAGGGGTTTATAAGGATGGGCAACCACCATATGGCTAATTCGTTGTTTGGTGGACAAAGCTAATTCGATACTGTCTTTATCAGTATCTATGATGAACAACTTGTTTCCGCCATTGGTGGCCACAGCAACCCTATTAGAGGATCTAAAGCTTGTTATTCCATGAGGCCTAGTGGCCGATTGGAGTGGTATTTTTTTGGTGATTTGAAGGGTATTGACATCAAGTAATGAGATGGATTTGCCCGGCATGTAATTGTCGCCGTAATTGGTAAAGGCGACCGACTTTTTATCGGGTAATGCAGTAATTTCTCTTGGTTGTGTAGCTACGAAAAGTTCCTTGATAAGAGCACCTGTTTCCAAGTCAAATACGGTGATACTACGATCTAACTTATTAACAACAAACAAGGTACCTACAGTACTAATCGAATAGTTTTGTGTTCTTGCATAAGAGATGTACGAAAGCATGCAGGTGAATAAAAAGACCACTACAAGTCCCAAAAAGATGACTTTCCTTGCAAAAGATCGATACTTATTCTGATAATGCATTTCTAAGACTTTCGTTAGGTTTTACATCAATACTTAAATGAGGGCCGGATCATTGGCCATTTCATTGGGTTCATTCAGAAACTCGGGTAACGACAACAATCTTTGGATAAAGGTTTGTTTGTTCTTTTTGTTGCGAGTATTCTTATTGTGTCGAAGCGCGATTTCTTCGCTGTTTTCTATAAAAGTTTCAATCACTTGAATAAGGTCAATCCGTTTGGATTCAATCACATAACCTAAAAACTTCAAATTGAATTCATTGTGCATGAATCTTGAGCCAGCCCTTACCGATGAAACATTCATTTTGTTATTGCGGATGCTTACAAAACTTACGTTCTCACATTGCTCGGCAATTCCAATCAAATAATCATTGATGGTCTCATCATTTAGTTTATGCAACAGGCAAAACTCTATTTTAGGAGCGTTATTAAATAAGGCAACTAATTGATCTTTTGGGATATCTTTTATTCTTGATTTAAAAACAATAATTACACCTGTTTTCATGAGTTCTCTTTTTCTAATTCTCTATAATTCTAAGCAGCTCTTTTCGCTCTTTCCCAATTCACTGATTGTGTTTTCTTCATGTATCTAAAGAATCCTAAAAACACTGATAAGTTCATGATGAAAAAGTAATAAGGGACGAAAAGTGCCTTTATCCTGGTTGATTGATTCTCTAACAACCAACCTAATAATGCAGCCAAATAGGATGCTACTTGCAACCAGAAGAAGCTTGCATACAAACCGAAATCAAATATTCCTTCGTTAAACGCCAATGCAGCGGAAACCGGAATTAATAGTAATAAACATAATGGTGTAAGCGTCCAACGCAACACACGATGTGAGATGAATTGGAAGGACAATAGACCGTACTTAAATATGTTTAATAGGGATCTGAGTCTCACTACAGATTGGATTCCACCTGCAGAGATTCTAATTTTTCGTTTCAATTCTTCCCCAACATCTTGAGATGCTGTTTCAATGGCATAAGCCTCAGGATTGTATTGAATGGTATATCCTTGTTTGGCAACACGTAATGAAATGATGAAATCATCAAGAATGGTATCTTGCTCCACTTCATTGTACAATTCAGTTCGAATGGCGAACAACTCGCCTGCCGCACCTACTACTGAATACAATTCGGCATCCCATTTCTTTAAGGTAGATTCATACCTCCAGTACAACCCTTCACCTGCTCCAGCAGCCGCATCCGCTCCTTTGTCTACAATTCGCTTTTCACCTGAAACACAACCCACCTTTTCATCTTCAAAACAGGTTACAATATGCATAATTGAATCTTCTCCAAGATCTGTATTGGCATCACTAAAAATGGCGATTGGAGTTTTTACGTAAGGCATCACGCGGTTCATGGCATTGATCTTCCCTTTTCTTTCGTCTTTATGGAAAACCATAACGTCCTCATAATCCATTAAGGCAAAATTGGTTCCGTCATCGGATCCATCGGTCACCCAAAAAACATTGAGTTTCTCTTTAGGGTAGTTCAGTTTTCGAGTGTTCTCCATTTTCCTGGCCACATAATCCTTCTCGTTGTAAGCTGGTATTAATAAGGTGACTTCAGGTAATTCTTTCTCCTCTTGATTCGCTGGTTTCTTTTTACCAAACATGCGCTTCATTTTGACCATGGCGAATAATACGATGCCATAACCGATGTAGGTGTAAAAAATAATCACCAACAGAATCCAAAATAATATTTCTAAAAATCTCATCACTTCTAATTTTAATTCGCCTAATTACGAGGCTTTATTGTTATAAAATTGCTCTATATAATTACCAAATTGATCAGCTCTGTTATCCCATGAATTCGACTTTGCGAACTCGATGCGTTCTTTAATGAGAGCGTCAGTATCATTGGTTATTTCATTCTTTATTTGTGCTACAAACTCTTCTTTAGACCTTGTAACGGTTGCGATCTCCTCAAAATCTTTCAACACAGCAAACTCAGTCATTACCACTGGTACACCGATTGCTAAGTACTCATTGATTTTAAGCGGATAGATATTCTTGTTGATTTCTGACAATACATACGGAATGATACCAACGTCAAACTTGGCTACCAATTCGGGCACTTTCGAAGCATGTACCGCCGGATTGAATACGACATTCTCGTATTTTGATAGGCGATCTACCACCTTTTGATTCATGATGCCTCCTGTGAATTCAAAAAGATAGTCTGGCAATTCTTGCACAGTATATTCTACCAAATCAATGTCAAATCGATAATCTATAGATCCGGTGTAGCCAACCTTCTTTCGAGAATCTTTGTTGACTGCTTTCTTGGCATACGGCACAAACATGTCGTAATCCACCCCGTTTTTCACTACTACAGACATCGGGTTGAATTGTTTCTTTTCTTCATTCAAATAATCAGAAGTAGTAATAACACCATCCACTTTCTCACAGAATTCTTTTTCCAATTCGATGGTTGTCGCATTGTTGCGATCTAAATCCATTCCGTCATAACAGTAATAGATGTTGGTGTGCTCCTCCAACTCCCCTACCATGGCCAATCCGTATACAGGATTAAAGGCAGTAAGAATGATTGGATCTTCAATTTGATATCTTTTTTGAATCTTTCTGATTTGACGTTTGTACATGCTGGTGTTCCATTTGTAGAACCACTTCAACAACGTTTTGTTCTTAATGGAAGCTGTAGGCAGCACTGGGGGCATAATCATATGTTTCACTTGCGCACCTGTATCAGCCGTGATGGTTTTCACTCGCTTATCGAGTCCGAGCATCCGTTTGATCGGCAATTGAATCTTTCCGCGCAACCCGTTGATCAAGTCTTTAAAGGTCTTTGGGTACTCAATGAAAAGTACATTGTTATGAAAGGCCAACAAAGACAATAACTGTACGGTCGACTTGGTATACTCACCTTCCCAGGTGGTATATGAAATACAAATGATGTTTTTATTTTTTAACATAACACATGCTTTTTAAGGTCAAAATGCAAACTCTTATACAGTTCTAACACTTGTTCTGCCATGGCATACCAAGAGAACTTCTGACTTCGTTTCAATCCTTTTTCAACCAACTCTTCACGCAAACCATTGTCGTTCATAATCTTTTGAATCGCCTCGGTAATTTCTTCTGGCTTAAATGGATTCACCAAGTAACTTGCCTTCCCTGATACCTCAGGCATCGAAGAAGTATTTGACGTAATCACGGGGACTCCGCAAGACATGGCTTCCAAAATGGGGATACCAAAACTTTCGCGTAATGAAGGATATAAGAAGATGTCACAAAGCGAATAAATCGCAGGTAAATCAGTATTCTTCACATAACCGGTAAGCACAATCTTATCGATCAACTTCGGATCACCAATCTCTTCTAAAATCTTCATGAGTTCGGTTAAATCGTAGTCCAACATCACCAACTTATGATCTGATTTCGAAGCTTTTAGATAATCAGAATAGGCCTTCAAAGTACCTTTGGTATTCTTCTTCGGATCTGTATTCCCAAGGAAGAAGAAAAACTTGTCGGGTAAATTGTATTTCACTTTTACGCGACTTAATTCATTGGCATCAGAAACTGGTTTGAAATGATTTCCAACTCCATTATACACCGCCGATAATTTGTGCTCGTTTTGCAATCCGAAGAACTCTGCAATTCGATTCTTTTCAAAGTTCGAAACCGTAATCACCGACTTACTTCTTTTCATTACTCTAGGCACGATTAACTTTCGGTATACGTTTCCAAATTTTTGATAAGGCGTAGCGCTACTTCGTAAAATTTGCAAATAGCTTTTCTCTAGATAAATGATATCATGAAGCGTTGTAACAATAGGAATATCGCTGAAGATGGGTGCCGTATTGCTGGTACAATGTAAAATATCACATCCGTGAGCTTTGGCTGCTTTTGGCAGAGCAAACTGCTCCCAAAGTGGATAGATACCACCATCCAACTCGACAATCTTAAAGTTCTCTGTCTCTTGCAATACAGAGGTGTCTTCATCGGGTTTTACAAACACAACATACTCGTTGTCTTTATCTATTTTCTGTAGATTCTTTATCAGCTCCAAAGCCACCATATCCATGCCGTGCTTTTTCACTCTAAACAATCGTTGTCCTTCTATTCCTATTTTCATGATCAATTAATTTACAGTACCATGTTTGGTATGGATAAACTTTTTGTTTGCGCCTTTCATTCTGAACAATAACAAGAACATTCTGAAGAATGCCGATGGTATGGTCATCATGGCTTTGAACGTCTCCTTGTTGTAGAATTTTCTAGGAAGTGCCAATACAAATGCTGTAATGACCATCACAAAATTCAACAACCAGAAGTATGGCGATACGTAGGTCTCCGCTCCGAAAACAAAGTCTTTACAGAGGTATACCATGGTAAGAATGATGGTAAATCCTAAAAGCAGTACTCTAGGAGGCACAATCATTTGCCATACTTTATCGAAGAAATTCATATTCTTATTTCTAAACAATTCTCCCCAACTGCGGTTGCAATAGCGTCTCAAATAGATAAATTGAGTAGCCAACCAACGTCTTCTTTGATTTGAAAAATCAGTTCCTTTTTGAATTTTTTCATCAAGAACAACGGCATCTTGCAAGTATTCTATTTCGATCTGCTTTCCTGCCAATTCAAATTCCAATTCTTTGTCAAATCCGCCAATAGCCTGAATCGGCTCCATGATGGATTTAAACAATTTGTAATCGAATCCCATTCCAGAACCAATCAATCCAGATGATAAGTCGAGAGCTCTATGTCCTCTTCTATAGATGTGATTATTGATTTCCTCACTTGCCGCATCTAAAATTGCGTAGGTAGTATTTAAATTCTTTGCTTGACGGTGTCCTTGTACAACTTTGTAACCGTTGTTGAAGGCGTTGTTCATCTTGCTCAAGAATTCAGGTTCCATCAAGTTGTCTGCATCCAAAACAATGGCGTAATCATAATTACGTTCCAACTGTTTCATGGCTGTATTCAAAGCTTTAGCCTTGGTACTCTTTTCGAAAGAAACTTCGATTACTTTAATTGGTAATTTTCTGAGTTTTTGAATGGTTTCCTCCTTCATCGAATCAGCAATAATGATGATATCGAAAAAACTAGGTGGATACTTCTGACGAATGGCATGGCGTGCCACATCAACGATAACCTCATCCTCTTTATAAGCAGGAATAAATACCGCCATGGAGTTTAATTCAACCGTTGCCGAATTGTAACGCTTTTTATACCGATGTCCAGCGATTGAAAAGGTCAAAATATACAGGCATGAGATAAAGAAATAAACAACTACAATGATTTCTATGGCCTGTAAAGCGTATTGAAGTGATATATTAACTATTTCCATTTTAACTGTTTTTAAGTGAAAAGAATTTCATTAGTGAGTCTCTATTGAAACCTTCTTTTTCGGGGTTTGTAATTTGTTTTTATACTTTCTCAATGCATCTCTCAATCGCAATGCAAACTTTCGCAACCATGGGAAGTATTTTCCTGATTTTAAATTGTAAGCAAATGATTGTGAGTTAAATATCATTTCAAAATTAGCGGTACAGAAAACTGGCTTTCCTGTAATTCTATTGATTTCGTTCGCTTGAAAAAGCTCACTTTCAATGAATAAATTGTACTTACCATCCTGATAGGTTTTCGCTTTATGTGTACCGTGACAATTGGCTTTTTGTCTAGCCTTTTGATCAGGCAAGTCAAGCATCACAAGCTCATTGTATTTAATACCGTGTTTTTCCAACCACTTTTCCGTTTCTGGTCTGTACTTCTCAAGTCTTGAAGTAACCAAGGTTCCGATTTTACTCTTAGGCAAATACAATGGTGTGGCATTCAAAACAAAATCTCGGTATTTAGGACCGTCATCATTTTGTTCTGGTGTTGGATCAACACAAAGCACACCATCAATATCGAAACATGCCTTATCTAAAGTTGAGTGATTGAATATGTTCCATTGGAAATATCTCGGAATACCCACTGTTTCAAAGTAGTAATCCACTGAATTCTGCTTGGAAGGATCTACATAGATCGCACAATATTTCAAATTGAACTTCGATTCTAAATCTGCCAAGCTGGCCTTACATTTTCTTAAGGCATTTCCAGAGGATACACTGTCATCTACTACCAAAACATTTTTAAATTGCTTGATATCGAAGTATTGTCCTCGTTCCCCGGCCTTATAGATATGTCCATTAACAAAAGAATGCAGATCTGTATAAGGTAGATTTAAATACAAGGCCAATAAGTTTGCAGGCAACATACCGCTTCTTGGTACTCCCACAATCAAATCAAAGTCTCTAGGGATCTTGTGGATCTCCTTAAGAATGATTTGGTTTAAGTCGCTTATATTTCTAAAGTTCATAATTGTTGATTTTAATTCGTATTCGTTTTATTTTTCTATTGATTTTTCAATTTCTTCTGTTGATTCTTCTTCCTTGTTCCACCTCGGTGCGGCGAACATGAATACCATAGAGAGATACATTAAAATACCCGTTGGCATTTGCCCGAACACTCCGTTACCATAGGATGCCATCATGATACCTGCGAAACCGCAGGTGATCGCGGTAAGCATGATCCGGTAGTCTTCGTTTTTGATTCGGAACATCACGTTGTATCCGCCGGTAATCAGTATGTAGAACAGCATGAATAAGTAATACCACAATCCCACGACACCTGTATCTGCCCAAATCATTACGTACCAGCTATCCGTTGCGGTATTGGCCAAAAATGTATGAGGGGTAAATCGTTGTCCCCAGTTACCCGTGGCACCTACACCTCCACCAATGGGTCTTGAAGCTAGGTATGATTTCAATTTTCTTTGGTTGGCCAAACGTACTTGAAGTGATGCGTCATTAGGGTCAAAAGCGGTACGCATTCTTCGTACTTCTGGGTTGCTTTGCAATAAGGTAGTATGTGCGAAAAAAATGTAAACACTCAATCCAAAAATGGCACCTAAGGTTAACATTCTGATGTTTTTACTAAGGATAAGATATACGATTCCTCCCATACCTGGAACAGCGATAGCGCCTCTTGTACCGGAGATCAACATGCCGAACAAGCCCATAAAAGCAACGGTTAAGTAAAAGGCTCTCAATTTCAAACTTGCTTGTTTTCTGAACAAGGCTAGAATACCAAATACTACTCCGGCATGACCTTGAGCGGCACCAAACTGACCAGCGTCAGAATAGAAAGAAAAGACTCTTAATTTCCCGAAAAGGATGTGGGTTTTGTAAGATCCTGCATTTAACCAAGCTTGTTCAAAGGGATCTACACCCATGGTGTATTGCATAACTCCTTTTAAGGTTCCAATGATGGACATCACACCCCATACAAGGAAAAACGTATTTAAATCTTTAGGTTTGCTAAACAAGATAAAAGCTAGTGGAATGGCTAAAAACTGATACAAGGCCAATCCTCTCATTGCATAAAACCATGCCGCAACACTCTGTGCTTCAGGGTTTCCAACTTGAAGAAAAATATACCCCATCCATAATCCAACAAGGATTGTTAAATGTGATTTTGCCTTGCTCCATTGTATTTTTTTGGTAAAGGCCTTGAAGAATAAGGCTAGGTACAACAATACCAAAACACCATCAACACTTAGCCCTAAAGGAGCGGGTACATACCTCGTGATACCAATAACGGTAAAGCCTTGAATCACAAGAAGAATGATTCCCAAACGTGGAATGGTGAATAGTTTGTATAGTAATGCAGAAACGAAGGCTAAACCCAATACCATGGCAATTCCTATAATCTCCGCTTTCACGACGAGAAGAGTTACCACACTTAAACCACCTACCAACCAAATCAAGGAGCTCAAACTCGTTAACTTCATCGATGCGGAGTTGAAGGAAAATGGATTTTTATGTCTTTCTATCTGATCCAATGCTGTTTCTTTCTATTGGTTAAAATGCTTCAATTTCATACATCAAAAATAGTTTGGAATCGAAGAGAATAGGGGTATATTTCGTTGAATGGGCCATAAAGTGTAGATGAATAAATTCGTCGGGTTTTAACTGGAGACGAATGGCAAACCATTAGTGTTTATGGAGCTTCCCGTAAATCGATCAATAGAGGTATTGATTGACCACCATACCCTTTATGCTCAAAAAGAGATTTTTGATTTCAGTAAAACTTTAAGGGGTTGAATGGATTTATCTCGAGAAGTTCAAGAGTAAATTTCTATAAAATCCATTGGCACTTTTTAAGATTCCTGCAATGGAAATCCTAAATGTTTTATCGAGGTAATACATTCCGACTAAAATTCCGGTTAGGGTGAATACCAATGTTGAAACGGCAACCATTTCTATCGATTCAAAAACATAAATTGCAATCAAGTCACCAATGATGTTGGCAGTAAGCATGATCATTACTTTCAATGCATTGATACTCGGTTTGTTGATGCTATCCAAACTAATACCAATCATTCGATCTATCGGCAACATCAATCCGTATAAGGATAATATCTTCACAATCAATACGATATCTATACCATGCAAGGCGACATCCAAATATTGTGTACCTGATACTAGAATGATGAATTCCTTGGCAAATAAGAAGGTACCTAGTGATATAAAGAAGAACAAGTAGGTCAATGCCCCAGAATAGGTGTTAAACAAACCTTTTAAGTCATTGGTTCTTCCCTCGATGCTAGCCTTCGACATTTTCGGATAAGCTGTCGCTGCAAAACTTCGTAATGGAATTTGCTGCAATTCGGTTAATTTCAGAGGAATACTAAACAGGGCAACCGCAGCACTACCAAACGGACTCACACTAATAATCAGTACATCAGCATTTCGCAATAAGTTGGTTCCGATCAAAGTAAAGGTGCTGTATTTTCCAAAATGCAAGAGGGTACTAATGGATTCTTTGTTTGCTTTACGAATCAAAGCGAGTCCGTCCCAAGATTTGGAAATACAGAAAATCGAAGTGATGATGGTAAATACGATGAAGCCAATAATGATTTCATTGATGGAATAATCCATGTAAAAGTAATTTACCACCAAGAATCCGAAAAACAAGGTACTACTGATGGAACGAATGAGTAAAATTTTTCCGTATTCCATCTTAGCTTGCTGTACCACCAAGGCGTTGTTAAACGGTAAATTGATAAATGCCACAATTGGATACCACTTAAAGAGTGCCGCATAGGCCGAATCATCAATGGCCTCTTGAAACCCGAAATAAACTCCGGCTAGAATTCCAACAATAATGACCGTAACAATCAAACTAACTAGTACATTGGATCCAATCAAGTGATCTCGATCTTCATCCGTAGCTCCAGAGAGGAACCGCACCAAACCGTTATTGGTAATTCCGTATCGCAACATTTCAATCAGAGAACCACCAGAGATAAACAACACCCATTCTGCGAAATCTTCTGGAGTTAAGGTTCTTGCCAGCAAGGCGAATCCTCCAAAACCAAACACCGCTATAATAAGGTTCCCGGAAAGGGACAAAAAATTATCTTCTCTAAGTATTTTTCTGAATAACTTAAACATAGCCTTTAAATCTGATTATCTGAGTGAAACTGAAAACGGAATAGATTCTTTAATTTTTTACGGATGATCGATCTTTTCTTCGGAATTTCACCCAGTAAAGATTCGACCTGATCAATGACAACACCATTGATAATGAATTGCAACTTACAGTTCACCAATTCTTTAATATTGTTGAGAATATTGGTATCCGCCTTGGTCCAAAGTCTATTTGATCTGCATACTAGAATGGCCAAATCTGCATTTTCCAAAATTTCAGCTGGATAGTTTTGTTCCAAAATATTGGGCAATTCGACTATCACGTAATCCAGATTCTCATAGTTTACATCTCCATTATCGAATGATAAATCTCTATACGTTTTGGCATGACTAAAGGCGTCATTCACTTCATATTTCTTGTATTCAGCAGGTGTCAAATAGCTACGTACTTTATCTAAGAATGGATGCGAATAATCAACTCTTGGATCTTGATAGCCAAGCAATTTGTATAACCAAGGATTGGAATGTACCAACATCTCTTGTTTCTCTTCATTGCTATGATTCAAGAAAAGTACTTTTTTACCATAACCCTTTAATTTACGAGCGATATTACCCACAATCACACTCTTTCCTTCATTAGGCCCGGTACTCATTACCACCACCACTTTGGTGCGCTTCACCCCTTTCGAACCACTAAAGGTGTGTTCAAAATTGTGCATGATGAAATCCATCAATCGGTTCTGAATTCGAACCAAATCAACATACTTAGACGACATTGATATTTTTGGAAGCATACCCATTGGTTCTAACTCTAATTTCTCGGAGGCAATTTGATCGTTGCGTAAGGTATCGTCGAAAAACTCCATTAGTAGAATGGTTCCTAAGATCAAAACAAAGCTTAAAAATCCTGCTGCTACGACCACGATTTTTCGTTTCGATGGAATGGGATTCAAAGGGAAATAAGCTGGGTCTACCATCTTTAAATTACCCGCAATTTGTGTATCCTGATATTTTAATTTAGCAAGGTTTAAACCACGTAATATTTCGAGGTATTCTTCCTCGATTACGCTAATTTCTCTTTCAATTCTTTTAATATTGGCACCAGCGGGAGCATATTTTTCCACTTCTTTTTGGAACTCTTTGCTCTGTTTGGTCATCAACTCAACCTCAGCCGCCAAGTTCTCGGCATCGACTAGGTTATCAATCCATTGAGGCATCATTTTCGTCATTGGAACTCCTTCAATCGAATTGTTCAATTTAAAGATCTCATTGACTTTTTTATCGATTTTCTCTTGCAGTTCAATCGACTCGTTACGCAGATTTCGAATCTTACGCATACTCGCTGCAGAACCATCAGATTTTGCTTCTGCAAGTACCAACTGGTATTTCAATTTCCCCAATCGGTCTTTATCTTTCAGAACCTCATCGTTCTTATTTTGAATATATCCTTGAACTTTGAGTTTTTCTTCCAGCTTCTTCTTAGACGCTCTAGATCCAGCTAATTGAGCCAACTTATTTTTATAAGCTACCTCCATATCTTCACGAACAACAGCCACTGCCTTGGATTGCTCGTAATAGTTGATGATGCTATTCTCCTGATTGTATTTCAAAAGTCGATCTTCAACTTTTTTCAATTTCTTTTCAGACTTGGCAAGCTCTGCCAAGAAATATTTCACAACAGCATCCGATCCATTCTGCTTAAAATCCTTGTATTTTCTAGAACAAACTTCATTTAAAATATCAAGGGTTTGCTTACAAATACCTGGGTCCCCAGCTTTGTAGGTGAGCTTTATCAAATCACTAGAACCAATGCGCAATACAGAGATTTCGGAAATTGTTTTGATGGAATAAAACTTGTGTTCGTAGTTGAGTAATTCGTAAATAAAATTATCATTACTACTATTCATCAACTTCATTAGATTGTCAACTGTTTGCTCATACGCCTCCCTAGAAACACCAGGAGGTAACACCGTTGATGCAATGCTATCGGTCTTTTTAGAATTCGCTGCCTTGGACTTCACCAAATAGGTGTAAATTTCTTCCGGAACCAGTTCCTTTAATTCGTTTAAATGTTCGGCAGAAATGTATTGCTTTCTCGGACCATCGATTAATAAATGCTGGGTAAGAAGTCGTACTGCAACCTCTTCTTGAGTTTCTCTAGACTTGATGATGTTGATCAAGTTGTCAAAAGCTGTGTTAGAGGCAAAATAATCTGATTTCTTTCCCATTTCTACAGATGTACCTGAGGCAATACCTGTATACATGATGGCTTGGGTTTCATAGTCAAACTTCGGATTCACGGTTAGTATGATCGCCAAAATTGACATGACAATAGGGGCACCAAATAAGAGAATTTTGTGCTTGAATATTAACTTTATAACATCTATTAGGGTCATCTGTATTGTTTCTAGTTAATCTTTACTCCAGTCAAGTTTTCTAATAATTTCTTGGCTAAAATAAACTCAGACTTGGCGGTCTGATACTCAGTTTCTATACGAGCCGTGATATCTGTCAATCGCACGTACTCAAAGATTGGAATAGATCCATTCTTGTATTCTTTCTCGGCCATTTTTGCACTTACCTTGGCATTTCCAAAATTCTTGGCCTTTAATTCGAGGACGGTTTGCTTCAAAATCAGGTTCTCGTAAAGCTTGATTACTTCCTCTCGGATCTCATACTTTTGAAACTCCATGTATCCTCTAGCCTGCTCAATTTCAGCTTTGGCCTGTTTTATTTCTGACTTTCTGTTGTAGATATCAAAGACCGGCAGCTTTAAGAACACACCAAATCCATAGTTAAACTGGGTGGTGTTGCTCGCCAGATTTACCGTAGAAGTACTGGTTACGCTTTCGGAGAAGTTGGCGAAGGTACCATATCTTGAATCTCCTTGTACACCAAAGTTTCTGGTCCAATATCTTTTCTTAGACTTTAAGTTGGCCTTCTTTACATCAATTGTTGATTTTCTGTATTGTAATAGACCGTGCTTGGCCCAGGCAGAATCAACCAAAATATCGAGTTTCGGAATTAAAAGTCTATAATCATAAAACGAAAAATCATCGTCGAATCCGTTATCTTGAGCCGTTGCATATTGCATGGCGAAAACTCCGAATAGGACCGCTATCACGATTTTAAGTGGTTTTGTATGTATATGTAATGGTTTCATGGTTTTTTGTTAATTTCTTATACAAACTTACCGCCATTTTAGAGAGAAGTTTCTTAAGTTTCGATAGACATGGGGTTAAGTGTAGACGAATGAAACGTTAGCCTTGATAAGCCAATTTTACATATTTAAAGCGGTCATTCACCGAAGCTAAAAGGTCTATTTAACCGCTTTTTTAAAGCAAAAAACTGCAACACCAAGGCTCTGGTGCTGCAGTTCTCAAGATTACTTTCAGTTTAAACGGTACTTTGCTGAAATAGCGCAGGAACGGTTCTTAAAAGTATTTTCATATCAAACCAAAACGAATATCTATCGTTGGTGAAGTAATCGGCGTATTTGTTGTCGAGTTCAATACGTTCTTCCTCAGACATATCTCCTCCTTTACCTCGAAGTTCTACTTGCCATAATCCGGTAATTCCTGCGGGGGCCAAGAATCGTTTTGACAAGTCGTCTTTGGTCAAACATTCGGCTTCATAGACTGGTAAGGGTCGGTTTCCTACCAGAGACATATCGCCTTTTAATACATTGATCAGTTGAGGGAGTTCATCAATACTGGTGTTTCGAATGAATTTACCAACTTTGGTAATTCGTGGATCATCAACAATCTTAATAAAACTCGAATTTTCATTCGCCTGATCTTTTTTACGTTGAATATACATTCGGTCGCAAATCATTTCTTTTCCATCATATTTTAATGGAGAACAATATTCACCTTCCGGTAATTTCTCGCATGCCTCACAAGAATGATAATCAGTTATGGCCTTGGCAGTTTTAGATTGATATTGGTTGTTGCTCTTTGCCAAATTCTTCAACAATTTGTCAGCCCCAACACGCATCGACCGAAGTTTGTAAAAGTCGAATGTCTTACGTCCCACACGCTTGGAAGTGTAATACACTTTTCCACTGGATTCCAATCTAATTGCCAGAATAACAATCAACAAAATGGGCGAAAGGAACAATAGCACCATAGACGCTACCAAAATATCGAACAGTCTTTTAGACCAAGGCATTTTAAAACCTTCTTCAACAACCGGTTCGTCGGCTATAGCTACTTCTATTGGGTTTTCTTCGATATCCTCAGCAGGTTCTTCTTTTAAAATGGATTGAACCCTGCCAACGATTTGTTCCACTGGTGTGCTTCCTACTACGAAATAATCTTTGATTCCGCTTTCAAAAGCTTTTTTGAAGTTGTTCTTATCGAACTCCTTTTGCACGAGAACAAATGGGATGTGCTTGAATGATTTTTCCTTTTGAATTTCATCGAAAAGATACATGCCATTATTTCCAGGTAACTCATATTCAGAGATAATCAAGTCGGTATTGTTATTCTCCTTTAAATGATTTATGGCTTCCAAGCTATTGGGTTTTTCTACAACCCAGAGATCCTTAGATCTATTCAAAGCACCTGTTATTTCCTTGTTAATTCCTATATGTAGAACTTCCATAACATTCTTATTTTTCAATTACTGAATTACTATAATTCAACTACCAAACACTGGCGTAATGAATAGGATTCAAATTTTTCTTCACCAATTCGTCCAATTCTTCTGGATTGAAAGGCTTGGTTAGATAATCTTGGGCTCCTAACTTGTAACACTTTACACGTTCTTTGCTTTCTGCCTTTGCAGATAACATGATCACGGGAGTGTGTTTTGCAAATCCTCGAAGTCTCACTTCTTGAAGGAACTCGAAGCCGTCCATGTCCCCCATCTCAATATCACTAATAATCAAGTCTGGGATGGTGGTATTCAACCACTGTAGCGCTTCTTCTCCTGAGGGCAATGAAACTATATCATACCTCGAGCTCAGAAAGAACTCTAAGAGTGTCCTCATTGACTTCTCGTCGTCTACTACTAATATCTTTTTCTTCATGACTATTCATTTTACTGTTAATTAAATCATCAAAGTATTTGATGGTTTTCTTAAGACCTTCATCAAGCATTACTTTTGGTTCCCAGTCTAACACCTGTTTGGCAAGCGTAATGTCTGGTTTACGCATCATTGGGTCATCTGATGGTAATGGTTTGTAGATGATTTTAGATTTTGAATTGGTTAACTCAATTACTTTTTGAGCCAATTCTAAAATGGTAAATTCCACTGGGTTACCGATGTTCACCGGACCTCTAAACGAATCAGGTGTATCCATCAATCGAATCATACCCTCTACTAGGTCATCAACAAATTGGAAACTTCTTGTTTGATCTCCTTTACCGTACACGGTAATGTCTTGATTTTGAAGAGCCTGAATGATGAAGTTCGATACTACTCTACCATCATTTGGATGCATCTTCGGACCGTAGGTATTAAAGATTCTCACAATCTTGGTGTTCACACCATTTTGATAATTGTAATCTCTAAACAAGGTTTCAGCAGCTCGTTTTCCTTCGTCGTAACAAGAACGCTCACCCATTGGGTTTACATTCCCCCAATACGACTCTGGCTGTGGGTGTACTAATGGATTTCCATAAACCTCACTTGTAGAAGCTTGTAAAATCTTGGCGTTCACACGTTTTGCCAAACCTAACATATTGATGGCTCCCATGACAGAAGTCTTAATGGTCTTTATTGGGTTGTACTGATAATGAATCGGTGATGCTGGACAAGCCAAGTTGTAGATCTCATCTACCTCAATCAAATATGGATTGATCACATCATGTCTGATAAATTCGAAATATGGATTCGAAAGTAAATGAACGATGTTTTGCTTGCGTCCAGTAAATAAATTATCCATACAGTATACTTCATGGCCGTCGTTCAATAGTCTTTCGCACAAATGCGATCCGACAAACCCGGCACCTCCTGTTATAAGTATTCTCTTTTTATCCATGATATTTATTTTTACTGTTAATGAATGATTTATACTACAAACTCAAGTTTGTTCACCTTGTCAACTACGTTTGGACGAATACCAATACAGTAATAGTTGTATTCAAGATCTGTCATCTCTTCTTTATCGAAGATGTTTCTTCCGTCAAATATGGTTGAAGCATTCATCAATCGCTTCATAATATTGAAGTTCGGTAGTCTAAACTCAGACCATTCCGTTAATACTGCCAAACAGTCGGCATCAATCAATGCTTCGTATTGATCTGGACAATAAGTAATGCTATCACCAAAGTGATGCTTTGCTTCTTCCATAGCCACTGGATCATAAGCTCTTACTGTAGCTCCAGCTTCTAACAAACGGCTAATAATTTCTAAAGCAGGTGCTTCACGCATGTCATCCGTTTTAGGTTTGAAGGAAAGACCCCAAATAGCGATGGTTTTTCCAGCCAAGTTACCGTCGTAATGTGCATAGATTTTGTCAAACAATACTGTTTTCTGAGCTTGGTTTACTTCTTCAACAGCTTTTAAAACTTTCAATTCATAGTTATTCTTCCCAGCAGTCTTAATTAAGGCTTTCACATCTTTAGGGAAACATGATCCACCGTATCCAATACCTGGATAAATGAACTTAGGACCAATACGTCCGTCAGATCCGATACCTCTTCTTACATTGTTTACATCTGCTCCAACAATCTCACACAAGTTGGCGATATCATTGATAAAACTAATCTTAGTAGCAAGCATTGAGTTCGCTGCATACTTAGTCATTTCAGCAGAAACGATATCCATGAATAAAATTGGATGACCGTTTAATGTAAATGGTTTGTATAATCTTTTTAATAATTTTTCAGCTTTCGCTCCTTCCGTACCAACAACAATTCTGTCTGGTTTCATAAAGTCATTGATCGCTGCACCTTCTTTCAAGAATTCTGGGTTTGAAGCCACATCAAATTCGATGTCTACACCTCTTTTATCCAATTCTTCTTGAACGGCGTTTTTAACTTTAATGGAAGTTCCAACGGGTACTGTACTCTTTGTTACAATCAGTTTGTAATCTTCCATATGTTTACCACACTCTCTAGCTACTGCTAAAACGTGTTTTAAGTCTGCACTACCATCTTCATCTGGTGGTGTACCCACACTAATAAATACTACATCTGAAGTCTCGAGTTCGTTAGCCAAACTTGTTGAGAAATTCAAACGGTTCTTTTTCATGTTACGCATAATCATCTCTTCCAACCCTGGTTCGTAGATTGGAATGATGCCTTTCTTTAAGTTTTCGATTTTCTTTTGGTCTATATCAACACATACTACGTCAATACCTACTTCCGAAAAACAAGCGCCAGTAACTAATCCTACATAACCGCTTCCTACAATTGCTATTTTCATAATCTTGAGATTTTAATTAAACTTGATACAAACCTACGACCGAGATTGACCTCCAATTCATAATTATCGATGAATGACTAGGATGTGTAGTTCAATAGACAAATTTTTGCAGATAAGCCAAAAAAGGTCATTTCGTCGGGTAAAAAGACGGTAATCCATCAATTTTGGCTCTTATACACCAATATTGAAAGAAAATGAGCAGCAATGAATACCTTATATATATAGGTAGTCATAAATTGGTCGATTCATCTACACTAAGCATCATTTCATCGAACTTAAATTCCACGCTTTTACATTCCCCATAAATTTGTAGGGAAATCAATTTTTAAATTAAAAGTCATGTCTAGAATAGTAGTAACAGGCGGTCTCGGTTTTATAGGATCTCATACAGTAGTTGAGTTATTGAGTAACAATTACGACGTTGTTATTATCGATAACCTTTCGAACTCCTCTACCGACGTAATGAACGGAATTAAAAATATCACTGGAAAAGAACCTGAACTGCACCTATTCGATTTGAACGACCAGGTAAAAGTTCTAGACTTTTTCAAAAACAATAAGGACATCGCAGGTATCATCCACTTTGCGGCATACAAAGCGGTAGGCGAAAGTGTTCAATTACCGATTAAATACTACGAAAATAATTTGTTCTCATTAGTGAATATCATGAAAGCGGTGAATGAGTTTAACCTAAACTTAAATTTCATTTTTAGCTCTTCATGTACGGTTTACGGTCAGGCAGAAGTACAACCTGTAGATGAAAATACGCCTTCACAACCAGCAGAATCTCCCTATGGAAATACAAAACAAATCTGTGAGGAGATTTTAAGAGATTATACGGTGAGCGCAGATAACCTAAACATTATTTCCTTGCGCTACTTCAACCCGATTGGAGCACATCCAACATCAGAAATTGGCGAACTTCCACTTGGAAAACCCAATTGTTTGGTTCCTTATTTAACACAAAGTGTTGCTGGTGTATTAGGTCAATTAACAGTTTTTGGTGATGATTACAACACTCCAGACGGGACTTGCTTGCGTGATTATATCGATGTGATCGATTTATCGAAAGCCCATGTTGCTGCCCTTCAAAAACTTGAGAATGGTAAGGACAATCCAAAATACGATGTATTCAATTTAGGAACTGGAAACGGAACCTCTGTATTGGAAGTGATTCAAACCTTTGAAAACGCTACTGGTGAAAAAGTGAATTATCGAATAGGGCCTCGGAGATCTGGTGATGTGGAATCCGTTTATGCACGCACCGATAAGGCCTTTGAATTATTGAATTGGACGGCAACCACTCCATTATCAGAATCTCTAATCAATGCCTGGAATTGGGAACAAAAAATTAGAGGTATCAAAAAAGAACAGAATGTACTGCAAAGTACTATGTAACCCCCATCTATTTAAGCAACAAAAAGGGAGTCAATTTTTGACTCCCTTTTTCTTTATGTTTTATATGTTTACAATAAGTTCAAGCGTTTCCGCAACTCATTTCTATTTCCTTTACTAACCGGAATCACATCTCGTTTGATCAAAACACTATTGTCTTCAATATCCACAATCTTGTCAATATTTATGACGAAAGATCGGTGTACTTTTAAGAATTTATCCTTTGGTAATTTTTCCTCAATACGCTTTAAAGGACAATGAACTACAAAATTCTTTTTGTCTGTTTTGATTTTGATATAATCTCCTTTGGCCTCCACGATATCGATACTTGGAATATCAATCTTCACCAATCTTCTATCAATATTCACGTAGAGTTTGTCATCTGTAATGGTTTGCTCCCCATTGGTAGACGGTTTGGCAACATTTTCTTTCTTTGCGTAACGCTTCTTAATTCGCTCAAACATTTTTTTGAAGCGATCAAATTCAATAGGCTTTACAATATAATCGACAATAAAATCATATTCATAGGCCTCCACAGCAAAGTTTCTGTCAGAACTGATCATCACAATTTTTGGCGGACTCTTAATCGTTTCAATAAGGTCAAAGCCACTAAACTCAGGCATATGAATGTCAAGAAACATCAATTCAACCTCATTTTTGTTGAGGAACTTAATGGCCTGCATGGCATTTGAAAAGGATCCAACAATCTCAATAGCCGGAATTTGATCCGCCATATGTCGAATGATTTCCCTAGATAATTGCTCGTCGTCTACGATGATACTCTTCATTCTCTTCTTTAATTTGAATTTAAGTATTCAGTCATAATTGGCAGCATGCTCTCAAAATACTGCTGCTGATTTAAATCTGATTCTAACAGGCCTATTTCATATTTATTGGCCAGTGCATAGCTCTTTTCCAAACCCAGCATGCCCATCTTATGCTTGATGCGATGCACATAAAGCTTGGCTTGTGGATAGTCTTTTTTATTTAAATTTTCGAAGTACAAATCAATATCTTCTACTAACTCAGTTCGCAAAATATCTAGCAACTGCTTTTTAAAAGCCTCATCGCCTTTGGCAAAGGCATCTAGATATGATGAATTTGGTTGTTCCATTTTGTTGGGGGTTTAGAAACTACTTAGGAGGTTACAGGTATTGATTCTGCTTCACTCCAATAATCTACAATTAAATTAATTCGCCTTTCATAATCTTGAAAGCGCAAGGGCTTTAAAAAATACCCAGATATTCCTAAGGCAAGTACTTCTTCCAAATCTCTTGGGTTTACAGTAGTTGTCATTACAACACAAGGAATTCTTTGTTGGTTATTTCCAGCATTTAGTTGTTTTAAAAATTCAATGCCATTGGTATCTGGCATGTTCAAGTCCATCACAATTAAATCTGGAGTAAGGGTCGTTAATAGGTCTAGTGCTTCACTACCGTTTTTAGCAATGGTCACCTTATGATTGGTAGATTTCAAGGCTCTATTAAACTTAATGTGTTCAATAGTATCGTCATCAAGTAGTAAAATGTGTAATTCTTTTTTCATATCTAGAACCTTAGAGACTTCAATCTACAAAAAAAGTTTGGACTCTATTTCGGTGAATAATCCTATTCATACAGACCAAAGGTTGCTTCTTGTAGGAGAAAAGTCGCAACTAGTTACATAAAGATACTTCAAAAAATTGAAATGTAACCAATGGCTCGGTCAATAATTTGATGATAAAAGGCTAGAGTCAAGGAGTTCTATGCTGGCTTTCGCAATAGAAAATCCTCTAAACGGTAAATATTGTTGTAGTGCACATAGCGATTGGAAAACACCTGTAATTCACTTAAATCGTCCTTCGGGGACAAAGCCTTTAACTCGTGTTTAAAAGCGTTAAAGGTATGAATTTGTTCAATGGTATTGGCGTATAGAATAAATTTGAAGTCCCTTCTTCGCTGCAATAATCGAACACCATTTTTGATGATTAACTTCTCTTTGGACGGACGTTTGATATTGATAAAAGAGGTATTCACTTCAAGCTCTTTTATTTTTTCTTCGATGAAGTATAAATTTTCGTCAGGCTCACGATGCAGTACAAAACACAATCCTTTGATATCGGATTCAATTTCCTTTAATAAGTCAAAAGTTTGATGATCGAGAATGTCATCTAGGGTGATATTTGAGAGTATTAATGCGAACATTAGGGGTTCTTTTGTATTCTAATAACTCAAAAATAAGCGACAAAGATGGATTAAAACTCCATTTCAGGTTTAAGCCAACTCAAGTTGCGACGAGATGCAATAAATATTAGACGACTTACAAAAGATCCAATCTTCTCATCAGTTCTGGACGTTTTGATCTACTGATCGGAATAACGTCTCTTTCTATCAATACGCTATTATCTTCGATATCGATGATCTTCTTGAGATTGATGATATAAGACCTGTGTATCTTGAGAAACATACTCGGCGGAAGCTTGTCCTCTATCTTTTTTAATGTAGAATGTACTCGGTAATTTTGTTCCTCTGTTTTGATGTGGATGTAATCTCCTTTGGCTTCCACTAAGTACACCGAGGCTGGGTTGATTTTAATTAACCTCCGATCAATGTTCACATAAAAGTCGCTTTCTACTGAGTTCGGTGTCACCGATTTAGAAGCGAACTTCGAGGGCTCAATCACCTTGTTTTCAGCCTTTTGAACGGCTTTATCAAAACGTGATGATTCAATAGGTTTTAATAAGTAATCCACAATAAAATCGTATTCAAATGCCTTCAATGCAAACTGAGGATCTGAGGTAGTAAGAATGATTTTTGGTGGATTCTTTAAGGTTTTTATGAGGTCAAATCCATTGAAGTCTGGCATGTGAATATCCAGAAAAATGAGATCTACGTCATTTTCATTTAAATATTTTATAGCAGGAAGGGCACTTGAATAAGAGCCCTTTATTTTTAATGATCCATTTTCTTCGCATAAAACCTTTAAGATTTCTCTTGCGATTTTTTCGTCGTCAATAATTAGACAATTCACAATGTTTTAATAAAATTAGAAATTACGGTTAATACTTCATCAAATTCCTCTTTGAGCTCAAATGAATTTTTTCTCAAATTCTGCTCAAAACGATTGGCCGTTTGATAACTATCCTCCAAACCAAACACATTAATCTTGTGTTTCAATCGGTGAACGCTTTCTTCAATCAATCGGTAATCCTTTTCTTGAACACTCGAGTCATAAGATGCTCTTTCAACTGGAAACTCTTTTTTTATCACACCGATAAGGGTATTGAATATACCTTCATCACCGTTCGATAATCTGTTTATGTAATCTAATGTAGGCTGCTCCATAACAATCTGTTTTTAAGATGAAACAATAATTTATCCTCACATCATAATTCAGGTCTCCTGTAACTCTAAATATAATGAAAAAAAATAAAAAATGGAAGTAAAATTATCCTTTTTTAAGGGTAAAGAAGAATGTGGTTCCCTCGCCTGGTTGACTTTCAAGCCAAATTTTTCCGTCGTAATTATCAATGATTTTCTTTACGATAGACAGTCCAATACCCGTGGACTCTTTGCTTTTTTTAAGGGAATGGAATATTTGAAATATCTTATCGTGGTATTTTTCAGCAATACCAATACCATTGTCGGCAATTGAAAACTGATAGTGGTTTTCCAACTCGGCACAGTCAATTTTTATGAGTCCGTCTGGTTTGTCGATAAACTTCACAGCATTACTAATCAAGTTCTGAAACAACTGCAGTAATTCGGTTTTATTTCCTCGTAAGGTTGGCAGATTCTTTTGCACCTCGACTGAAATGTGGTTCGGAATGTATAAGGCATCCACCAAACGCTGGATGACATCATTCAAATTCACCGCCTTATTTCTCGACTTGTTGAAACCAACTTTTGAATAACGAAGCACATCAGAAATCAACATTTCCATGGTTTCTAAAGTTTTTTCAACGAGCGAAAAATTCTCCATGGTCAAATCATCAAACTTGTCTTTATTGTCTTCTTTGATCCAACTCACCAAGGCATCGATGGAACGCAATGGCGATTTCAAATCGTGCGAAACGATGTGTGCATACTCATGTAATTCTTTATTACTCTGTTCTAACTGCTTTAAAATGATCTCTTTCTGTTCCTGAAGTGATTTGATCTCTGTAATGTCTAGATGGATTCCGATGGAACCAATCACATCTCCTTGGATGTTGTAGTTTGGAGCCCCACTCACCAACCAAGTCCTATTGTCACCATTCTTAGTCTTCACCCGCAATTCAAAAGAATTTGATTTACCTGTCAAACGATCTTTATTCTGCTCATCAATAATGTGCTTATCGGCTTCGGTAAGAAATACATCCTTGCCTCTATTTCCTAGTAGGTCTTCTTGGGTATAACCACTCATTTCACAAAAGCCCTGATTGGCGAATAGAATACGATCATCATTGTCCACTTCAATCAAACCAAGATTCATATTGGCAATGATGTTGCTATACTTGGCACGCTCTTTTTCAAGACTTTTTCGGTACTTTCTTCTTAGGGTTACATCTCGGTAAGACCAAAGGTTTCCTTTGTGTTCTCCATCCGAAAAAATTGGAATGAAATCCCGCTCATAAATAGATCCATCCTTAAAGATTACCTCCTCGGCCGTTATCTGAACCTTGGTGGTTATCAAATCTTTCATTTTACTAAATTCCGAAGTAGGATCAAGAAAGATATCCTTAGAGTATCGCAGTTGTCGTGCACAAGAAACACCAATCAATTCCTCTGGTTTCGACGGGATATCAAAAATCTCACAAAATCGATTATTGGTTAAAACAATATTGCCTTTCTCATCTTCTAGTAAAATACCACTGTGTAGGTTTAGAATCAAATTGGACAATCTACTTTCAGAGGCCCTTAGGAGTTGTCTGGACTTCTTTTCTTGGGTAACATCTCTGATAATTCCCTGAGCAGCAATAGGTTGACCGTTTTCAAAAATGGCACTTGCATTAATTTGCACCCATTTAATTTTTCCGGTTTTGGTTCGAATTTGGGATTCGAAATTATTCAACGACCCTTTGGTCATTAATTTTTCAAATGATTCGTAAGTGGCCTCTATTTGATCTTCGAGCAAGGTATCATTGACATTGAATTCCTCAAAATTAATATCATACTCAAATATCTCGGCAGCCATATCATTCATTTTCAGAACATTACCACCCAAATCAATAACAACATAGGCATCATTGATGTTGTCGTAAATTCCTTTAAGTTCAATGGATTTTTCGTCCAGTAATTTTTCTAACTCAAGATTGGTTTCCTTGAGTTTGTTGGACAAATGATACAATTCTCTGGACTTGTCCTCTAGTATTTTCTCAGCTGCTTTTCGTGACGCTCTTTCGCGCAGACGAGCAGCCTTTTCTCTCTCTAAAGCTTCTTTTAATATTTCTACTTCAGATTTACTCATTTATTTTCCTAATGATGAACTTCACTTCTGTTCCCTCATCATTAATCTTTTCCAATACGATTTCACCTTTCGAACCGAAGTGCTCAAAGGTCTTGTTCATTAATCCCAATCCGAAGTGATGCATGGCTCTGCTAGATTTGTAAATCATGATTAGATGGTCGTCAGATTTCTCTTCCACAATGAAAGTAGGAAGCTCAGCATCTGGATAGATTTTACGGACTTCCACGTGAATGTGATTTTCAATAGAGGCCAACATATCAATGGGATTATTAAAAGTTTCAAGCAACCCCATGTAATTATTCTCGATGGCCTGAAAGAAATGTTCTCCATAGACCAGTAGTAATTGATCTGGATTAATCCCTGTATTTTTACTCAAGTTGGTCAAAAGTTGCAGAATTTCTGAGAAGCTATATGTTCCAACGGCAGTATATATTCCACCGGATTCTAATTCTGATTGTGCGATGATTTGGTCAACCATCTCTAGTCCGAATTTATCTTCGACTAGCTCTAAAAATTCTGTAAAAACTATTCCTTTCATTTAGTTTGCAATTAATTCGTTAACACTCCAGTAAGATAAGGTGTGACCAATTTTCTCGATGTAATCGTCGTATTTCAATGGTTTGATGATATAACCAGATACGCCAAGCTTGTAGGCCTCCATCAAATCTAAACTATTGTTTGAAGTTGTCAAAACGATTATTGGTAAATGTCTTAATTCATCATCATTACGGACAATGGCTAAAAACTCCAAACCATTCATTTTAGGCATGTTTAAGTCTAAAAGAATGATATCGGGATTTATTTGTCCATCTCGCAACAGCTCCAGAGCAATTTCGCCATTTTCGGCTTCAACAACCTCATGGTCCATTTCTAGGTGTGAAATAGCACGTTTCAATTTTACAATTTCAATGAAATTGTCTTCTACCAATAGTATGTTTAAATTTTTCTTCATGGAAATAGCTTTGACCGCCACAAAAATGCCGATAAAATTGCACCTTATTATGTCATGACTTCAAAATGCAAAATGATGTCGATAAAATGCAATAAAGTGTCGACGAATTGCAAAACATGCATTTATGTTTCGATGAATGGTTGGAGTATACCAGTTAAAAAGACCTAAACCAAAGATTTTTAGGCTTTGGGAACTAAATCATGAACTTCTAGGGTCAATTGTCTTTGAATTTTGCCCGATGTGGTCTCTTTAAATGGTTCTACAAAGTAGATTTCTTTCGGTTTCTGATACTTATGAAGTATAGTCAGTTTTTTGATTTTTTCAATCAATTGAACCTTCTGTTCCGCTGATTTCGGTTGACCTTCCACAACCAAAACTAATTTCTCTCCAAGTTTCCTATCTGGCATACCCGCCACGAAAAAGCGTTCTTTAAGAATCGATCTTAAATGGGACTCAATTTCTTCCGGATTCAGTTTTACTCCGCCTGAATTAATAATATTATCAAATCGGCCCAACCATTGGAATTTACAATTAGAAATAAGTTGTACTACATCATTTGTGACAATGATTTCCTTTGAAATCTTGGGTGCTTTGATGACCAAACAATTTCTTTCGTCAGTAAAAATCTCAACATTCGGCAAAACCATGAAATAAGATTCAGCATGAACATGGTTGATAGGCTTGACTGCGATATGGGTAATGGTTTCTGTCATTCCGTAGGTTTCGAAAACTTGGCAATCTACATTAGAAAGTTTGTCTTTCAACGCATTCGATACGGCCCCACCGCCTACAATGAGTTTGTTTATGAATTTCAAATGCAGCAACGAATTTTCTAATTGCAATGGAACCATGGCTGCAAAATCGTAAGTCTTGTCTGGTTGGATCTCCGGATTGGAAGTCGGACTTACCAAATCTAATTCCCAACCCATATTAATGGCTCTAAGTAACATGATTTTACCCGCTACATATTGAAGTGGAAGGCAATGCAACACCTTACTTCCTGAAGACAGGTCAAAATAAGAGCTTGTGGCTTTAATAGAATGAATTACTTGTTGTTTTTCAACTTGAATTACCTTAGCCTTGCCTGTTGAACCTGAAGTTTTTAACTCAATAGTAGGAGTATCTGACAACCACTCTTCAATTACGGAATGAAGTGGTATTGAAATGGACTCAGCATGACGCAATAAATCGATTTTGGAAGTAAAGCTTCTTCCATTCAATCTAAAGTCCTTATGCAGTAAATGGTTGGTCAATTTAATCTAAAACACCCACGTTTTCTGGTTTTTGAATTCTCCCAGCCAACTTTTCGCCCCAATTCTTCCATCCATATTTTTTGGAGAAAATCAACAGCATTGCCGGGTAAAAGACAAGTACTGGAACGAACATTTCCCAAGTTACCGAAGGTTCTGATGTATCAATAAAAAGTGCATCCGTTTGAAATACGGTCCAGTCGGTAGTGACTAAAAAGGCTGCAATAATGTTGTTGGCGGCATGCAGACCCAAGGCCAATTCGATCCCTTCATCCATTAAAGTGGTGATCCCAAAAAACAATCCGGTTCCAATGTAAAACACCATGGTAATTTGACCTAGTTTCTCTACTTCCGGATTCGCTCCGTGCAACAAACCGAAGAAGACTGAAGTCATCAACAAAGGAAACAATCGATTTTTTACGAGCATCCCTAGTCCTTGCATGAAATATCCGCGAAACAAGAATTCTTCAAAACTGGTTTGAAAAGGAAGAAATAAAAATGAAATGATGACCAAGGTAAAGAACGGAACGGGTTTAAAGTTGAATACATAGTTGTCTGGCGCTAAAGCCACGGCTCCAACTGTGGCAATCGTCGCTACAATGGCCCACAAGATAAAAGCAAACCAAATGCGTTTCCAATCGACCTTATCGCGACTTGTGATAATAGACTTTAGGGTTCTTTTATGTACATATTTGACACCAATCACCAAACCAATCAATGCAAAAATGAACATGGTAATGATTAAAAACAGATACAAATTCTTATTGATCCCGATATTCATGAAGTTGTTGTTTGCCGCCTCGGTAAATGCCGCAAAATCCTCTGTGTGAGAAAATGCTGCCGCAATTAACGGCATTACCCCCAATATTTGCCAAAACAGAAATACGAGAATAATGGTCACCATCCAAGTATACCAATCGTTATTGCCTTTGTATGCTTTCTGAAAAAAATCCACTATTTATCTACGATTAAATTAAAGTTCCATTTTTTGTCATTTGCCAGGGATAATTTCCCTTGCGAAACGGTCAAAGGACTGTCGAGGTTGTTGGTGAACAAACTTCCCGTACCGAGTCCTTGCGGTAAATTACTGTTCTGAAGGTATGTAAATTGTCCAATTGCGTTCAATCCAACATTGCTCTCCAAGGCTGATGTAATCCACCAACCACAATTAAATTGCTCTGCTAAATTAATCCATTCTCGACTCCCAGCAAAACCACCAATCAGACTTGGTTTTAAAATGATGTATTGAGGTTGGATGTCTTGCAGCACTTTTACCTTTTCTTCGGATGACAATACACCAATCAATTCTTCGTCCAAGGCAATGGGCAAGGGAGTTGTGGCGCACAATCGTGCCATTTGTTCGTATTGCCCCTGTTTGATGGGTTGTTCTATGGAATGCAAATCAAAATCAGAAAGTCTTTTTAACTTCTCTAAAGCATTATCAGGGTGAAAAGCACCATTGGCATCAACACGCAATTCAATTTCCTCTTTCCCAAACTCATCCCGAATTGATTTTAGAAGTTGTAATTCGGCCTCAAAATCAATGGCTCCGATTTTCATTTTAATACAATCAAAACCAGCTTCTAATTTTTCAGCAATCTGTTTTTTCATGAAGTCGGCAGTACCCATCCAAATCAATCCGTTAATCGAAATGGCATCTTTCCCCTCTGAAAACTTGGACGGGAAAAATGTAAACGGACTTTCATTCTGAAATGACAAGAAAGCCTGCTCCAATCCAAATTGAATACTCGGAAAAGCTCTGGTTTGATCCAATAAGGCATTCAAACCCAAATGAATATTTTCACAGACCCACTGAAGCTTTTCCTCATAATTTGGCACATCATCATAGCTTAGTCCTCGAAACAATCCGGTTTCCCCAATACCTAGCTTGCCATTTTCCTCTAAAATGATAAACCAGGTTTCCTTGGTTTTTAGAATACCACGGGAGGTACCCGAAGGCGATTTAAAATGTAAAACATATCGTTTGTAAAAAGCTTTCAATACTCTTCTATTTGTCTTCTAAATAATTTTTTAGGGCAATTAAGGATGTTTTATCCTGTTCTTGAAAAACTGACTTGAAATAGGGAATGATACAAGCCAAGGCATAAGAATCACTGCTACAAGTAGTATTCAAGGTAAGCATGGTGTTGCCATTTTCTTCGACAATCACAAATTCATTGGTTTTATCCATATCATTAGCCTTAAAATAGACCTTAAAGGAATCATTCGGCTGATAGGCCATTACTTTTTGGATTACCGTAATCGGTGTTTCGTTACTCACGACTTGCAATTCGTAGATGCTTCCGACTTTTTCAGTAGTTTCGGTTCTTGTCCCTACCGACTGAACCTCGGGCATCCAATCTTTAAAGTTTTCAACCTTAGTCAGTTTTTGAAAAACAAAATCTCTTGGTTTTTCAATCGCAATCTCATTCTGATAACTCACCTCCTTCACAATGAATCCTGTTGAAAAGAATCCGATGGTGAGGATGGAAATAATAATGAGAATGATTTTTATGTTCTTCATGCCTTGTTTCTTCTTTTACGAACAGATTTCACAATCCAATACAAAAATCCGACAATCAAAACGAACGGCCAAATTGAAAGCAAACCTAAAAAGGTGTTTTTCAAATAGGTGAACCCATTTTTAAAACTTGCCGCCATCTCACCGGTGAAATTAGTATCCTCTGGATTGACTTGATAGAACTGAACCGAAATAGTACTGTAAGTCACTTGTTTGTTCAAATACCTGAAACGGCCTTCCATGGATTCTATTTCTGTTCTGAGTTTGTTAATTTCTCTTTCAACATCCAAAATCTCTTTGACACTTTTGGCTTTTTTCAGAATTTCTAGGAACTTTTGTTCGAGTTTCTTTTTGTTCTTAATACGCGTCTTTAAATCATAGTACTTCTCGGTAACATCCTCTATATGAACATCTTTCCTTTCAAATTTATTGACACTTTTCGATAGTTCATTTATAAACGGATCAAAATTGGCGGCAGGAATTCGGATGGTCAAATAGTTGTAGATACGCCTTCCACCGCTGTCATCTTGATTGTCGTTGGAAATGTAGCCATTGTTCGCCTTAACAAGTTGTACTACCAACGATTTGGTTGATGCAATGTCTTCAGTTTCAAATAGCAGGCTTCCTCTTTTAATTTTCTTTTTGGAAAATTCCGCTTTCGGATTGGCACTTATTACTTTCTCGGAAACTTCGGCTTCCTCAACTTCTTCCACCATTGCTAAATCGCTATAAGATTTTGAAGAAAGTCCTCTTCCCAACACCCCATTTCGTTCACTTGAGGAATCACAACTCAAGAAGGTCAGCAAACTAATTGCTGCAATCAAAAAATTTCTCATGTTTTTGGTTTTAAAAATTAATATAGAAGCTCAAACCAAAAAGGATACCAAAAAAGAAAGTACTCAATGCTACTTTCTTTAATTCTCCATCCAATAAAGAAGTGTCTGTTGTTTTAAGAACCATTAATAGATTGATAAACAAGGGTATAAACGGAATTAAAAAAATGAATTGAAATGCAGAAGAATAATGTAAACTTAGAAATAGTAAAGCGCTTAGAAGTGCTACTATGAGCAATGCGCAGTGATAGATTTTGGCCTTTGGGATACCGAGTTTTACGACCAACGTATTTTTCTGATTTTTCTTATCCTCCCTATAATCCCTTAGATTATTCAAATTCAAAACAGCCGTGCTTAACAATCCGATTGACATGGCAGGGAGTATCATTTCATAATTGATGATCTTGGTGTACAGAAAATAGCTTCCCAAAACACTTACCAATCCAAAAAACACGAATACAAAAACATCGCCAAACCCCGAATATCCATAGGCACTTTTACCAACGGTGTACTTGATAGCGGCAACAATAGAGGCAATCCCCAGCAAAAAAAAGAATAAGGAATACCCAAAGTTTTCCTTTCCGAATGAGAGATAAATAAGAAATAAGGCCGAAATTAAGGTCAGGATGATGGTAATCACCATGGCTTTTTTCATTTGTGTGGGCGAAATGGCTCCAGAGGCCACCATACGTGCTTCTCCTGCTCGATTTTCATCGGAACCTTTGATTCCATCACCATAATCATTGGCGAAATTGGAAAGCACCTGAAAGCCAATGGTTGTAGCGATACACAACCAAAAAATTCCAGAAGTTAAAATATTGAATTGATCTAAATCAGCAGCGGCAAGTAAACTTCCAACAATGATTCCAGAGACAGATAAGGGAAGTGTTCGAAGTCGTGCAGCTTTGATAAAGTTTTTAACCATTTAAAAAACCTCAATTAATTAAAGGTTGTTTGCTTCGGCAATAAGCTCAGCGATGTCTTTGACCTCAACTTGACTTTCTTTCTCGTGGAATTTGATTCCGTCTGTCATCATGGTATTGCAATAAGGACAACCCGTAGCAATGATTTGTGGTTTTGTTTCTAAGGCTTCCTTGGTTCTTAAAATGTTGATGTCCATGTCCCCTTTTTCAGGTTCTTTGAACATTTGTGCACCACCTGCTCCACAACATAAGGCATTTCTTTTGTGTCGCTTCATCTCGTTGAAGTTGACTCCTAAACGACGGATTAACTCTCTTGGAGATTCATACACATCATTGGCGCGCCCTAAATAGCAGGGATCATGGAAAGTAAGTCGCTTGCTTTTTAAAACACTATCGTCAATATTCAATCGACCCTCTTTAATCAATTGATTGATGAATTGCGTATGATGATATACCTCGTAATTTCCTCCTAGTTCTGGATATTCATTTTTAAGGGTGTTGTAAGAATGCGGATCGCAGGTAACAATTTTCTTTACCTCATACCCATTAAGCACTTCGATATTCATCAATGCCTGCATTTGGAAGATGAACTCATTTCCTGCTCTTTTGGCAGCGTCTCCAGTAGAAGATTCTTCGGTACCTAAGCACGCGAATTCAACTCCCGCTTGATTCAATATTTTCACAAATGCTTTTGTGATTTTCTTGGCTCTTTCATCATAACTGCCTGCTGAACCTACCCAAAAAAGTACTTCTGGTTGTTTTCCTTCGGCGAAAAAATCGGCCATTGTTTTAACTGTCAATCCCATCTTCTTCTAATTTAATCTTCGTTAGCCCAATTTAAACGGTCCATTTGGTTGTATTGCCACATCGCTCCATTGTTCTCTACATTGGTCATCATCATATTCAATTCTTGTGGAGCAGCTGATTGTTCCATAACCAAATACCTTCTCATATCCATAATGATCGACAACGGATCAATATTCACAGGACACTCTTCCACACAGGCATTACAGCTTGTGCAAGCCCACAATTCTTCTGGAGTGATGTAGTCGTTCAACAATTGTTTTCCATCGTCTACAAAAGTGCCTTTGTTTGCATCTATATTACGTCCTACTTCCTCCAATCGATCACGCGTATCCATCATGATTTTTCGAGGCGATAGTTTCTTACCCGTCATATTCGCCGGACATGATGAAGTACAACGTCCACATTCGGTACAAGTGTATGCATTTAGCAATTGCACCCAGTTTAAGTCGGTCACATCTGAAGCTCCAAATTTTTCGGGCTCTTCCTCTTCACCTTCTTCAGGCATGGCATATGGATCTGCATTCGGATCCATCATCAATTTTACTTCCTTGGTAACCGATGCCAAATTGGTAAATCCGCCTTTTGCTTTTAAATTGGCAAAATAGGTATTTGGGAATGCCAATAATATATGAAGGTGTTTTGAGTAGTATAGGTAATTCAAGAATATCAAGATGCCTACAATGTGCATCCACCAAGCAAATCGCTCAATTATATGAACCGTATCCGCTGAAAATCCATCGAAAAGTGGTACTAAAAATTGACTGAACACATTGCCAATTCCAGCCTCTTGGAAAGGTGTATCCGTTGCATTCATGGTCAAGAACAAGGTCATCAACACAACTTCAAAATACAGGATGTTGTTACCATCATTCTTTGGCCATCCTTTCATCTCCGGACTTAAAAATCGTTTGATGTTGGCCACGTTTCTTCGGGTCCAGAAAATAAATACAGCTACCAAAACCAATACGGCTAATACTTCAAAAGTTCCAATTAAGAATCCATAGAATGCATCGCCTAAAAAGCCTTGGAATACACGGTGGGTTCCAAGTAATCCATCTACAATAATTTCTAAAAGCTCAATATTGATGATGATAAAACCGATGTAAACAATCACGTGAAGTATACCAGACAAGGGTCTTCTCACCATTTTTGTTTGACCAAGCGCAATCTTCGCCATATTCTTCCAACGTTCACCAGAGTTGTCAGAACGATCTACATCTTTACCTAATTTTATATTCCGTATCAGCTTCTTTACATTATTGGCAAAGAATCCAAATCCGGCAATTAATAAAAGGGCGAATACAATATTGGGTATATATTCCATAAAATAGAAAGGGCTTATTTATTGGATTTGTTTTTCTCGTTATTCTCTGGATTGAATGGTTTGGCTTTTTTCCCAAACAGTGAGAAATGAACAAATCGTTTTGGGTTTAGTTTTAGTTCTCTGAGTAATTCTTCTAGTTCTTTGGATGCATTGTTCAAGTTGTTATACATCTGCTCATCCGTCATGAGCTTACCAACGGTACCTTTGCCTTCTTCTAAGTTTTTCAAAATAGAATTTAAGGAGGTTAAGGTAGTTTCGGCCTTGCGGATCACTTCTCCTAACTTGGCGTTTGCAAGTGTATCGCTCACTTTGGTAAGATTCTCCGATATTTTGTTTGCATTGGAAAAGGTTGATTTGATATCTACTTTGCTTGAATCCATGATGGAATTAACACTAGTTAAGGTACCTCGCACATCATTGATCGTCGCTTCCAATCCTTTGATAGATCGTTGCAAGCTCCTGCTCGTTTTATCATCCAAGATGTAATTCACTTTGGTGAACAAAGTATCAGCATCCACCAAAACTCGTTCTAATTTTTCTTGAATTGGATCCAGACGCTCTCCTAGCGAAGTGAACAATCCTGGTTCTACCTCACCAGTAAGATAGTCTCCAGATTTGGCAGGTTCTCCCTCGTATTTAGGGATGATTGCCAAGTTGGAATTTGATAGTGGGTTGGGCGAATAGATTTGAACCACACTGTTTTTCGAAAATTCAAAATCCTTGTCTACCACAAATTCAACCACTAATTCCCCTCGTTTCTGGGGATCTTTATTAAACGTGATATCCTTAACTTTTCCTATGGTGAAACCATTAACGGTTACTAGACTCGATGTAGATAATCCACCAACGTTTTTATATTCTACTTTGAATACCCTTACGTTGGGTTGAAAAATATCTTGACCTTTTAAAAAATTGAAGCCCCAAAAGCAGGCTACAATAATGACCAAGGATATAATTCCAGTTTTTAGTTCTTTTGACATTGAAACAAAATTAACAATAATAATGCTAATAATTATTTTAGAAGGGCTTTAAATTACAGCAATTTTCGGGCCTCCTTAACCGATATTTTTTTTCCATCTTTTATGGCCACAATAAAGGCCGAACGATAGCCTTTGGACTTGGCTTTTTTCAGGTTTTTCTCCACCGTCTTGTAATCCTTCGAATGGCCATAATAGTACTTGTAAAACTTATCAATCTTTACCCGTTCTACATTTTTTAATCCTTTAAAATTGTATGGTTTTTCGTCGATTTTGGTCCTACCTGAGGCGATCTGGATTTTGAAAATCACATTGTTGGTCTTTGGTGATTCTTCAACCACTGTATCGCTGACGGTATTCAGTTTTAGGTTGTCAACATATTTCTTCAAGGCATCTGCAATGGCCTTTCCCATTTGTTTTTGGCCCAATTTCGAGTTCAAATAACGACCCTCTTTTTTATTGGTTAAAAAACCCAACTCTACCAAAACGCTTGGCATGATGGTCTCTCTCAATACCTGAAAATTATCTTGCTTTACCTTTCGATCTCTTCGTTTCAATCGCTTCACAAAATTTAGCTGAACCAAAGAAGCTATTTCAAGACTTTGATCTAGATTTTCCTCTTGCATCAGCGACAATCCGATCATAGATTCTGCCGAATTTGGGTCAAACCCCTTGTATCGATCACGATAGTTTTCCTCCATAAATACCACCGCATTTTCTCGCTTTGCAATTTCAAGATTCTTTTTATTTCCTCTCAGCCCTAAAACAAAAGTACCAGCCCCAAAGGCTTTGGATGTATGCGAATCACAGTGAATGGAAACAAAAACGTCTGCCTTGGCTTCATTTGCAATGTCACCTCTTTTCCATAAATCAATAAAAACATCCGTCTTTCGAGTGTAAACAACCTTAATATCGGAACGTTTTGAAAGCTCAGCCCCAACAATCTTGGCAACCTTTAAGGCGATATCTTTTTCCTTATATCCATTACCTAGGTTCCCGGGATCTTTTCCTCCGTGTCCGGCATCAACCACAATCACGTATTTTTTCTGTGCTATCAGGTCATTTGGAGTGGCCAACAATAGGAAGAACAGTGTTAAAGTTGATGTGCAAAAAAGCAGGTATTTTGGGATTGATTTAAGAATCATCATGAATAAAATTTATTTATCTTGCCCTCCTATTTTGGTTCTTCAATTATTGTTCCAGAATGGGATCGTATTACAAAAATAGTATTTCTAGTATTGCAGGCAAATTGGACATATATTCTTTTCATTTGTGCTTTTTTTTCTTTTCAGTCTCTTCGTAGTCAAGACATAAAGCCAACCAAAAAAACTGTAATTCCAGCTGTCAAAAAAGACACAATTACCAAACCAAAATTAAAAGCGAAAGGAGTACTTAAAAAAGATTCACTTTCTTTAAAAGCTAGGGATTCTGTTTTGTTGAAATCAAAGGATTCCATCGCCAATGACAGCATCAAGCCCAAAGAAAAAATTGATGGCATCATTACCCACACCGCTAAAGATTACACCATCCAAGATGCTAAAAATCAGCGAGTAACACTTTATAATGAAGCGCAAATACTTTATACTGACATCGACCTAAAAGCGGGCGAAATTATTGTAGACTACAAAAAGAACATCCTATTTGCAAAGGGAATAACCGATAGTACCGGATACACCCAAAGACCTGTATTCATTCAGGGAAATCAGGAGTCTACCCAAGATTCTATGATTTATAATTTCAAATCAAAAAAGGCAATTATCTACGGATTAAAAACCTTGCAAGGTGAAATGTACACCTACGGAAATAAAACCAAAAGAGTGAACGATTCAACAGTTTTTGTTCGTAAAATTAGATTCACTACCTCGGATAAAGAGAAAAGTCCAGATTATTATATTGCCACTGATAAGGCCAAAATTGTTCCAGGGAAGAAAATTATTGTGGGTGGTAGTCAATTATTTATTGCCGATGTTCCGACCCCGTTGTTCTTACCATTTGCCTACTTTCCGATGACCAACGAAAGCACCTCCGGATTTTTAATTCCGCAGTTCGACACTGGAAGTAGTGACCGTGGAATCGGATTTATGAATGGTGGTTATTACTTCGCCATTAATGATTACGTAGATTTAGGAATTCAGGGTGATGCCTATTCGAACGGTAGCTGGGGATTAAGAGCTTCATCAAACTATCGAAAGCGCTACAGCTTTAGTGGGACCTTTAGTTTCAGTTATGAAAGTAACATCAACGGAATTCGTGGTTTTAGTGATTTTACCAAATCAAACAATTACAACATCCGATGGAACCATTCTCAGGATCCGAAATCCAATCCAAATTCAAGATTCTCGGCCTCGGTAAATTTGGGTAGTAGTCGATTCTTTAGACAGTCACAAAACCAGTTTAACGTGGCGCAGACCCAGAACAACGTTTTTAGTTCTTCGGTAAACTGGGACAAAACCTTTGTTGATTCACCTTTCAATCTGGCAGTAACGGCGACACATCAGCAAAACTCGAATACGGAAAGTATCACCATGACTTTGCCTTCGGTGACCTTGAATATGAATCGAATTTTTCCTTTTGCAGGAAAAGGAGGTATTAAAAAAACACCCATTCAGAAATTAGGTTTCAATTATAACTTGCAAGGTCAATACCTCATCAACACCACAGACGATGAGTTCTTTACCCCTCGCATGTTCGAAACCGCAAGAGCGGGAATGCAACACCGGACTTCGACGAACACCAATATTCGGGTGATGAAATATTTTACCCTATCTCCTAGCGTAAATTACGAGGAAGTGTGGCATTTTGATTACATCCAAAAGAATTACGATGCCACTCAGAATGTGGTGGTTACCGATACCTTAAGAGGATTTAAAAGCTATCGAGAATACAATTTCGGGATGAGTTTGTCGACCAATATTTATGGTACCTTTAATTTCAAAAAAGGACGATTAAGGGGTATTCGGCACACCTTTAGACCAAGTATTTCATATTCATACCGACCCGACTTTCGAAATCAACATCTTCAATATGTGCAGCAAAGTACCGATCCGAATGACCTGCTTGCCTATACCCCATTTGATCAAGGGATTTATGGCGGACCTTCAGGTGGACTCAGTAATTCCATCGGTATTGCTTTAAACAACGTGTTGGAAGCCAAAGTAGCACCCAAGGACCCCGATAGCGACGAGGAGGATGAGAAAATAATGCTGCTCAACAACCTCAACTTTACCACCGCTTACAACATTGCTGCTGATAGTTTGCGATGGTCACCGGTGAGTTTTTCTGCTGGTACCCGACTTTTTAAAGACAAATTAGCCATCAACTTGAATGGTAGTCTCGATCCTTATCAAGTCAACGATAATGGTGTGCGAATCAATAAATTTAATCCAGGTCTTTTTCGATTGACCAATGCCAACCTTACTGCTAACGTCTCCTTAACCAACAAAGATTTTGACAAGGAGAAGAAAGACGACAAAGAAGAAAATCGAAATGGAAACGGTGCCAATAATCCACCCGATACCATGGGTGCCAACATTGATCCCACCAACCGATTCGGACAACGAAACAATAGAAATTCAGGCAATAGTAATGAGCCCAAAGAGGCAGAACTCTATCGTTCTAAAATGCCCTGGTCTTTGAATTTAATCTATTCGGCCTCCTACAGAAATAATGGAATTACACCAGGAGCGGTTCAGGTACATACCATCGGATTTAGTGGGAATTTAGAACTTTCTCCAAAATGGAGAGTTGGGTATTCCTCAGGATATGATATTAAAGGAGGGGCTTTCTCTTTCACCCGACTTAATTTTACCAGAGATTTGGATAGTTGGCAATTCAATTTCAATTGGGTTCCTTTTGGCGGGAATTCTTCCTACAATTTCTTTATTGGGGTGAAATCATCAGTGCTTGCCGATTTAAAATGGGATAAAAACAAACCGCCAGACAGAAGGCTGTTTTAATACAAAAATTATGGAACAATACTTACCACTTATTGTTGTTGGAATCCTTGGAATCGCTTTCTTCTTAGTTGGACTTTTTATGACGATGCGAGATCGAAGAATTAAACTTGACGGAAAGAAAACTTTAGCAAAAGTTATCGATCTAAAAGAAGAAAATTCCAGTGATGGCGTAACCTACAGGATGGTCCTTAAATTTTCAACTTCAAAAGGGGGAATTACACAAGAAATGGATTATTCGAGTGGATTTAAACCTAAAAAAGAGATTCCCTTTGACGAACAAATCTATTATCTAGAAAAGGACGGTAAATACAAAATCGTTCTTTCAAATAATAAATTCAAATCTATATTCAACTACGGATTCACGGCTGTAGGAGTTATTTTATTATCCCTTTTCGTTTATCTGTTATATACAAACTTCTTATGAAAAAAATAATCTCAACCAATAAGGCTCCATTACCAATCGGACCTTATAATCAAGCAGTTAAGGTCGGAAATACCTTATATACCTCAGGTCAAATAGCGCTTCATCCTGAAACTGGTGAATTGATTACTAATAATATTGGTGATGAAACCAAACAAGTAATGGAGAACATGAAAGCGGTTCTTGAGGCAGCTGAAATGGATTTTTCCGATGTGGTAAAGACTTCCATTTTTATTTCAGATATGGAGAACTTTGCGCAAATCAACAAAGTGTACGGCACCTATTTCGATGAAGAAACGGCACCTGCAAGGGAAACGGTTGAAGTTGCCAATCTTCCAAAATATGTCAATGTTGAGATTAGCATGATTGCGATCAAATAAAAAAAGCCTGATGATTTCTCATCAGGCTTTTTCTTTATCTAACATTTGATTTTACAAACTTGCAGCGTGCTCTACTAAATCAATAAGTTTTGTGGAATACCCCATTTCATTGTCGTACCAAGAAACAAGTTTTACAAAATTATCATTTAAAGAAATACCTGCACCAGCATCAAAAATTGACGTTCTAGAATCTCCAACAAAATCTTGAGAAACCACAGCATCTTCTGTGTATCCTAAAATTCCTTTCAATTCGTTTTCTGAAGCAGATTTCATTACCGCTTTGATATCTTCATAAGAAGCTGCCTTTTCTAATTTTACAGTCAAGTCAACTACAGATACATCCATGGTTGGTACTCTAAAGGCCATACCTGTTAATTTTCCGTTCAATTCTGGAATTACTTTTCCTACGGCTTTTGCAGCTCCTGTAGAAGCGGGAATAATGTTGTGCAATGCAGCACGTCCACTTCTCCAATCTTTCGCAGATGGGCTATCTACAGTCTTCTGTGTTGCAGTAGTAGCATGAACTGTTGTCATTAATCCTTCTGCAATTCCGAAATTGTCATTTACCACTTTTGCCAATGGTGCCAAACAGTTGGTTGTACATGATGCATTTGAGAAAATAGCATCTGTAGCTTTTAATTCTGTATGGTTCACACCCATTACAAACATTGGTGCATCAGGAGATGGTGCAGAGATCGCAACCTTCTTCGCACCACCTTGGATGTGAAGATCTGCTTGTTCTAAAGATTTAAAGATACCCGTACATTCTAATACGTACTCAGCTCCAGCCTCATCCCATTTCAAATCTGCAGGGTTTCTTTCTGCAGTAATTCGGATCTTATTTCCGTTCACTACCAACATTCCATCTTCAACAGCTACATCGCCGTCAAACTCACCATGAACAGAATCATACTTTAACATGTATGCCAAATAATCAACTTCCAATAAATCGTTAATTGCAACTACTTGTACATTGTCTCTTTTCGCGGCAACTCTGAAAGCAAGTCTACCAATTCTACCAAATCCGTTAATTCCTATTTTTATCATTTCTATAATTTTTTACTTATACACTCATTATATCCGAAACTCGAATCAAATTTTTGTTGATTTTCGTTTGTCCTTTAATTGCTCTTTCAAGCGGATTTAAAACTATTTTGTCGTTGACCAAACCAACCATTAGGTCTGATTTTCCGTCCAATAAAGACTCCACTGCCTTTACACCCATTCTACTGGCCAACACACGATCAAAGCATGATGGACTACCTCCTCGTTGCATATGTCCTAATACCGATACACGAACATCATAACCTGGAAGATTCTGATCTACGTAATCCTTTAGTTCAAATACGTTCTTACCAATATTATCCCCTTCAGAGACAATCACAATGCTTGAAGATTTTCCAGATTTTTTACTTCTATCTAAGGACTCGATCAATCTGTCCAATCCTAAGTTTTCCTCGGGAATTAAAATTTCCTCTGCTCCGGCACCAATACCAACGTTCAAAGCAATGTGCCCGGCATCTCTACCCATTACTTCGATAAAGAAGAGTCGGTCGTGTGAACTGGCCGTATCTCTAATTTTATCGAGAACCTCTACCGCAGTATTTAAGGCGGTATCATATCCCAAGGTATGGGTTGTACCTACAATATCGTTATCAATGGTTCCAGGAATACCAATAACTGGGAATTTGTGTTCCTTATTGAAAATCATTGCTCCGGTAAAAGTACCATCACCACCAATTGCCACTAGGGCATCAATATTGGCTTTTTTCAAGTTTTCATGGGCTTGCGCTCTTCCTTCAGCCGTTCTAAAATCTTGAGAACGTGCCGATTTTAAAAAGGTACCTCCTTTGTTGATGATTCCACGGACACTTCTTGCGTTCAATTCTTCAAAGTCTCCTTCAATCATCCCCTGGTAACCACGATAGATTCCGACACAACCGATTCCATGGTAGGCACAGGTCCTTACCACCGCACGAATTGCAGCATTCATTCCGGGAGAATCTCCTCCAGAAGTAAACACCCCTATTTTATTTATTTTGGTCATATTTTATTGTAAAATTACTTCTTTTTACAGCATAAATGTAAAAAAAATACGAAAACGTTATAGACCTTGAAAGTTTAAAAAAAGGTAAATTCTGAGTCTTAAAAGCAGTTCAGTTTTTGCCGAAAATTACTTCTTATTGATGAAGTTAATCAACTTTTTTGGGCGAGTCGACAAGGTAGAGTCGACTTTGGGTTTTTTCTTCAATTTGGCTTGCTTTTTCTTTTTCAATCCAATTTTTGAAAGTAGCTCTGAGAGGTTGTTGAAATTTACCTGATAAGACAGTCCTACTCCCTGGGTGTAACCCTCTTCCTCAGTGGTATACTGAATTTCATTCTGACGGTTGAAAATAACCCCTCGGAAATTACCCTCTTTATTCAAAAGCACCTCAACCTTTACCTCACCAACAACACTCGTTTGTGTTTGGGCACCCACGGGGACTCCAACTTTACCATTGATAATCACACGATCACTCAACTGAGTACTTACCGATACATCTACTTGGTCGTCAATATTGAGACGTTGTACCTCATTATCTCGACTTCCCTCAAGGTAATCAATTCCGAGTTTGAACTTACTACTCGGACTATTTAACAAGTTTGAAATGGCATTGGCCAATGCACTAGACGCTCTTCCCGCCATGCTTACCCCTCCATTGAAGTTTAAATCATTCGGATTCAAAAAGCGACCTGTGGCGAGCAAAGAAATAAATTGGGTTGTTTTTTGATTGATGTCATTGTCATTCAAAATGAACTCCAACTCACTCGCAATAGCCGGATCTACATTGGTCAGTTTGATGTCTAAATCCTGCTTGGAACTAAACAATCCTCCAGAAATACGCGTAATCAAATCGACTTCAATATTTCGATTAGAATTGAAATTATCCAATAAAACAGCCGGATTGGCCTTAGCCTTATTAATGGCCGTAATATCCAAAGTTGCGTTGAATGGATTACCAGACCATGAAATCGTTCCTCCTTTTTGGATGGTAAATGGTTTGTTAATGATTCCGCCATACTTAAAATCGTAGGTACCGTTATCAACCACATAATCACCAAACATATTGAATTTACCTAGGGTATTGATTTCAATTCTCAAGTTCCCTTCTCCAGAACCAGACAACTGACTTCCATTCTCTTCATTAATCACCACTCTCGCCTTCGCATCTTTGGTAACTTCCAAATCAATGTTCAATGAAAGCCGTTTTAAGGCTTCCTCGGCGATGAGCTTTTGTCGTTCTTCAAAATCAATTTTATCTGTTTTGAAATGAATCAGCTTGTAACTTTCTACCGTCTCGATATCCTTTAATGGAACCACAAAGTTGGTATTTGGATTGGTCTTTGCGTTCACATCAATATTCAGCTTATCGGTCAAGCCATAAATGAATGCACTTCCGTCCATAAAAGCGGTTCCGTAGTACAAGGCTTCTTCAGAATCCTCGGTATCCAGAACCAAAAGGTTATCAGAATCTAAATTTATTTGTAAGAACCATTGGTCTAAATTGGAATGGGTGATGGATCCTTTTAACAGACCTTCAGAATCGTATTTGGTATCGTGAAGTTTGATATCATTTAATATGAAAGACTGTTTATCCACCAGTACAATGGCTTCTTCATCCAAATCATAATCAACATTCAAATAAGGAAATTTAAGTCCCGCATTTTTGAGCGTTAGGGTTCCTTCCATATCAGGGTTCCCTAAGAACCCTTTAAGGGTGAAATTACCACCAATGCTCCCCCGTAAAGAAGACAATACATCTTGTCCCAAAGGACTGAAAGCCTTTAACTGAAAATCCTCCAAAAACACACCTAAATCGACAATAGGTCGGTTCTGAGAGAAATCTAGACTACCCGTGGCAGCAATACTTTTTACATTTTCATTTTGAATGGATAAATCAACATTGAATTTTTGATACGAATTATCACCAATCACATTGATGCTTAGATCGCCTTGTTTGAAGTTATTTACTTCAAAATCTTTTACGGTAAGGACGGCTTCTGGACTGTAAATATCACCTTGTTGCACAAAGTCTAGATTGCCTGATAGACTTCCGTTGAGCTTCAAACTATCAATTTCAGGAAGGAAACTAGCAAGCTGTACTTTTCTAAAATCGGCCAGTAAGATCTTTTGTTGATTGCCCTTAATGACTCCTGTAAACTCCACTTGCTGTTCATCTGAAGTAAGGTTGAAATTTTTAAAGCTGTATTCCTCCGTATTAAGATCGAAAATGATTTTATCTGTTTTCTTCGCATCCGGATTGATGTTCCAAGTATTGTTTTTGAATATGAAAGAGGATTTTTCAAAACCTAGGACAGATTTCCCTTCTTGATTGAAGGTGTAATAGAAATCCAAATTGAAATCCTCATTGTTTAGATCACCTCCCTTAAACACTGATTTAAAGAACAACGTGTCGTTTTGAGTTCTGTTCAATAAGTTCAACTTGGTCACATCATAATAATCGGTATCCACACTTCCCATCGTCAAATGGGTGTTGAAAAGCGGATTCTGATTATCGGTTCGAATCTTTACATTTTCCAAGGTATTGCCGTAAGCAACAATTTTAGGTGTGGAAAAATTCAACTTGAACCGATTCTTATCGGCAATGATGGAGCCTTTTAATTTGGTATTGTCATCTATTTCGATTTCTGGTAAAAAAGCATTGATGACTTGACTGTAGATATTGAAATTAAAATCTACAAATTGATGCTCTGCTACCTTGTAAGGATTATAATTGGCAAATACACTTCCCAGCGCATTTTGAGCCAGGGGTAATAATTCGGCAAAGGAAAAATTCCCTTTCATGTACCCTTTGGCAATATCCTTAGAATCGATTTCAATGGTTTTGATACTGTCTTGCAATGCCGATGAAATGGCAAATTCCTCAAAAACATATTCCTTGACTGCATTCGTATATTTGACATCGGTGAATACGGCATTCCCAATTAAATTGTCCAATGTATTTCCTTCGATATCAATAATGATTTTCCCTTTGACCTCAGATATACTATCGGTATCATAAATGTTGGTGTTTTTTAGATTCAGATATCCTATGGTGGAGTTAAAATCAAATTTGTAAATCTTTGAAGATAAATCGGCGAGACCTTTGAAATCCATTTTTAGATTTTCATCATCTACGGATAAATCGCCGTCAAACTTGTTGTTTTGATACTGGCCGTTGGCAATAATATTTTTGTATCGATAGTTGTTAAACTCTAATTCGGAAACCCGACCAATAAAGGACGTGTTGATGTTTTCCAACTTAAATCCGTTTCCATTCACATCACCCCTCAGAGATATAATTCCGAACAAAGGATCGTTGAAAAACTTTCCGACATTGAATTGGTCAAATTCGATCAACCCACTGTACTCTGCCTCATCGATATCATCAAAATTTGTAATCTGTAAATCGGCATCAGCGCCCCCTATCTCTGAATTCACGGCAATCGTTGCACTTATTTGGTCTTCATTTACATCAATCCTACCATTCAAATCAAACTGACCTAACTTCTCGAATTCTGAAGGAACATTTTTGCCCAATACATTTGGAAGGATTCTCTTCAAATTGACATAAGTGGCTTCCAATTGATCGATATCACTTTCAAAAACAAAGCCTCGTTCGGTATTGATGGTATTTTTGAAAGCAAAATTTCCTTTAATCTGAATGTTATTATTGGTTCTCAATTGTAGGTTGGAAACTTGAAAATTATTCAAAGGTCCAACGGTCTTTCCTGAGAAGTTTAGCACATCATTACCATCCAATTCATTGTAAAATCGTTTCAAATCAGAGACCGCAATTTTACTCCTTTTGAAATTGGCGGTGATTTTCACCTTATCATTAAATTTCGCCAAATCTTCCCTGCGATAGTTGAAGAACATATCTCCCTTTATCTGTGACCTTTTGGTTTCTAGGGTAGTTTCCACAAAGTCCATCTCCGTTAAACTGTACTTGAAATCCGTGGTAAAATTGGTCACCCTTAATCCGTTGTAAAAAGTCAAGCTCAACCCTCTAATTTTACTGGAGAATTCCGGACCTAAAATTTGAAAATCCTTCAGTTCCCCATCCACATCAAATGCCTCAAATTCGAGTTCATCCGACTTGTTTTCATCAATTAATCGGAAATGCAAATCTTCAATATCCACTTGAGAAGAGAACATCAAAAACGGATTTGTAAGCGAATCCCGAGGTTTGCCATCATCAAATTTTTCAGTAAAAATGATGAGATTGTCATCTTGTTCTCCTTTGTAAGTCTTGATGAAAAATTCTACACCACTTAATGATATTCCGTTAAATTTCAGCTCATTATCCGCAATTTTTCTCGCATTCCTGAGAGAGGTTTTTAGGTTCTTCACAAAGATAAGAGTGTCTTTATGATGATCACGAATTTCCACATCTTTGAGTTGGATTTTTCCAAGCCAAGAAAGATCAACCTTATTCACCACAATATTAGTTTCGAAATCCTCATTCAAACTTCTAGTCAGGTAGTTCCCAATGGTTGTCTGTACAAATGAAATGGAAAGAAAAAGACTCAACAAAAGGAAGAACAAGCCGATATAGCCAATTACTTTTAAAACTTTTCTGTATTTTCTTTTGATCATCTAGAATTTAGAAGGTTTCGAATCCATGCTAAACATGGCAAAAATATTGCCAAGCTTAACACCAACCATTACAAATTTAAGAAACTGCAAGGTTTATCAACTATAAAACTTAAAAGCCTGGTTTTTATTCTTTAATTTTGACAATTATTTTGAAAAATGAAGACCGATAAAGTTTACATATTGGCAATTGAATCTTCTTGTGATGACACCAGTGCTGCGGTGCTGGAAAACAACATTGTGTTGAGCAATATTATCGCAAATCAAGAGGTACATGCACAGTATGGTGGCGTTGTTCCTGAATTGGCTTCTAGAGCACACCAGCAAAATATTGTGCCAGTTGTGGCTCAAGCCCTAGAAAGAGCAGGAATTACCAAAGAACAACTTTCTGCAGTTGCTTATACCAAGGGACCTGGACTTATGGGATCTTTATTGGTAGGGACTTCCTTCGCAAAAAGTATGGCTCTAGCACTAGACATTCCGCTTCTGGCGGTGAATCATATGCAAGCCCACATCATGGCGCACTTTATCAAGGATGAAAATCAGATAGCCCCGTCCTTTCCTTTTTTATGTTTGACGATAAGTGGTGGTCATACTCAGATTGTCAAAATCACTGAAGATTTGACTTTTGAAGTCCTGGGGGAAACCATTGATGACGCCGTTGGAGAAGCTTATGATAAGTCGGCAAAATTATTGGGACTGCCCTATCCTGGGGGTCCGCTGATTGATAAGTATGCAAAAAAAGGCAATCCTAAGGCCTTTCCCTTCTCTAAACCAAAAGTAAAAGGGTTGGATTTTAGCTTTAGCGGATTAAAGACGGCCATTCTCTATTTTATACAGAAAAAGGAAAGAGAGAATCCAGATTTCATCAAAGAAAATCTACATGATATTTGTGCCTCCATTCAGTTTACCATTGCTGAGATATTGATGGACAAGTTAAAAATGGCGGTAAAGGAAACCGGAATAAAAGAAGTGGCAATTGCTGGCGGAGTATCGGCCAATTCGGAAATTAGAAAACGACTCAAATTGGCTTCTCGCAATTACAAATGGAACACCTATATTCCGAAATTTGAATTCACCACAGACAATGCGGCCATGATTGGCATTTCAGGTTACTACCAATACCTACATAACAAAAAAGCAGATTTCTCAGAACCTGCCAAGGCACGACTCAAAGTAACGGAATAAAAAAATCCCAGTAAAAACTGGGATTCATATCGTTGTTTCAAATCGATTTATTTCACAACCTTGATAGAGCAACCAATGGCTCTGGTCATTGTTTTAGAAGGCTTATCTCCTTTTAATAAGGCATCTACCGCATCTTCAACATACTTTTCAGTAACCTTTTCAGGGTTTCTTGAACTGTTATCAATGGCACCAATATATTCTACCTGCATCTTAGGTTTGCTAACAATAAAAACGTGTGGTGTTCTTGAAGCTCCGAATTTTGGATATACCTTTTGTCCCTCATCAAAAAGGTAAGGAAACGTAAAACCTTTTTCTTTGGCTCTAACCTTCATTTCTGGAAATCCATCACCTGGCATCGCTGCAGGATCATTTGGATTGATAGCAATTACAGGATACCCTAAACCTTTGTATTTCTTGTCCAAAGCAATAATTCGGTCTTCATTGGCTACAGAGTATGGACACATATTACATGTAAAAATGATGATGAATCCTTTGGCTTCTTTGTAATCGGCCAATGATACCATGGAATCATCCACATTTTTAAGACGGAAATCTTCGATAGTGTCTCCTACTTTATATCCTTCCTCTGTGGAACCCGTGAATGCATACAACATCACAGCCACAAAAAGTACCAATACAGTTTTTAAGTTTTTCATGATTTATAAATTTAAAAAGTTCTCTAATTCTTTATGTAATTCCTCCTCCGTGAATGATTGCTCATAGAACTTACGATTGTTCGCATTGTAAAATAGGGTTGCTGGCAAAGCTCCTGACCATTCTTCCGAGATTGCTTTGATCCAAACATCTTCATTCATATCGTCTAAAAGAACTACTTTACTTTTAATATTTTTCTTTTTCATAAACGGAAGCAATCTGGTGTCTTTTTGTTTGGGAAAATCAAGACTTACCAACAATACCTCGATATTTTTATCGGAATATTTCGATGCCAATGCTTCAAAATAAGGTAATTCTTTCACACATGGCGCACACCAAGTAGCCCAAAAATTTACCACGTAGTTTTTGCCATCCTGTTTTTCCAACAGCGGTTTTAGCTCCTGATAATTTAGGGTCTGAACAATTTCTGAATTGGTTTGTTTCTGGTCAACCGTTTTTGGTGATTCGCCCTTGCAAGAAAGCAACATTGCGAATAAAATGAAGAATGGAAATTTCTTAGACATGCCTAAAAGTAACTTTTTTACCGCTCTTTTTCGGGCATTTAACGATACATTAACAAGGCTTGAAAGCTCTCTTCAACTATCCGAATATATCATTTAGGATTTTGGCCAATCGAATTCCGCCTCTCTGAAGTTGCTGGCGAACGATGGGAAAATACTCATAGGAATAGCGATAGCGCAGTTTTTGACCTACTTGGGCAGAAGCATATACTTTTTCGGTTAACTTCCTGGTTTCATATACCCAGTCTAAAACAGATCCTTTTTGAATGGCTTTAACTTGATTGCGGTTCAGTCTTTTAGCGTTATTAGCCAATTCGATGTAACTCATATTAAAGCTCTCAATCATTTTGGTATCCCAAACACTATGCAAATTGGTACCGTCGTTGTACCAACGCACCTGAATGTCATTTCCGCCCTTGTCTTCTGCCCTACCAATATGCAAAGGTTGGTGAAGGTCTCCTACCAAATGTACAAGCATCTTTAAATAAAATATTTTGTCTTCTTCCGAGCTATTTTCATTCTTTAATACCTTCACACAATACTCGATACCATATATAATGTCTCCTTGTGGATTTCGTTTGGAGGGATCGTAGGTTCCACCAATTGGAAAATTCACATAGTGCCAGGGACTAAATTTGCGATACTTCTTATCAGATTTAATCTCGTCGGCATAGGTAGACACAAAGGCCAGACTTTGACCTTTTAACAATTTATCAATTTTTCGCTTCGCTCGATTGCTCAAATGTTTCTCGGCAATCTTACCTGTAACACGATGTCCATTCTGACCCCAAAAATCGGTTGCAGATCCTGTGTTTACTACAAAAACTAGAAGAAAAACGGTGAAAAATTGTCTCATGAGCTGAAGTTCTTTTGGCAAAAATAATCAAAATCTTGTCCTCAAATTTGGAAACTTTGAATTTATTTTTATATCTTTATGATATCATTTTAAAATCATAACAATTACTTTTAATATTATATTGACTCATGGAAGAAGAAAAAATTATTAAACCTGCTAACGGTTATTTGATGTTGGTTGTGACGCTGGTACTATTTTTTGGTAGTATTTTTTATGCGTTTAATCTTGAGAATCCATTTTTGCTAATCGTTACTGTGATTAGTTTTGTCGGATTCTTCGGTTTCATTTTAGTAAACCCGAATACTTCGAAAGTGATCTTGCTTTTCGGTAAGTATGTCGGTACAGTAAAAGAGAATGGCCTGTATTGGGCAAATCCATTTTATACAAAAAAGAAAATCTCCCTTCGGGCATCAAACTTTGATAGCGAGCGTTTGAAGGTGAATGATAAATTGGGAAATCCTGTAATGATTTCTACCATTTTAGTATGGCGTGTGACCAATACCTACAAGGCAGCCTTTGACGTAGACAATTATGAGAACTTCGTTCGAGTACAGACAGATGCGGCCGTAAGAAAGTTGGCAAGCATGTATCCGTATGACAATTTTGCCGACGAAGGTCACGATGAAGACATAACCCTTAGATCTAGTGTAAACGAGGTTTCCGAAACTTTAGAGAAGGAATTGGAAGAGCGTTTGGCTATTGCGGGTATTGAAGTGCTCGAAGCACGAATCGGTTATTTGGCTTATGCACAAGAAATTGCAAGCGCTATGTTGAAACGTCAACAAGCTACCGCTATTGTTGCAGCGAGACACAAAATTGTTGAAGGAGCAGTAAGCATGGTAGAAATGGCTTTAGAAGAATTGAATAAAAAAGACATCGTGGAGTTAGACGAAGAACGTAAAGCGGCCATGGTGAGCAATTTAATGGTGATTTTGTGTGGTGATAAAGAAGCTGCTCCTGTAGTAAATACAGGCACACTGAACCATTAAAATGAAAGATAAAAAAACCTTAGCTATAGGATTGGGTGTTGCCCTGGGAAGTTCATTTGGAGTTTCCATCGGAAGCATAATTGGCTCAGTATTAGGGGACGTCGCCAATGGCATCGCGATGGGGATTCCAATTGGATCCGGGATTGGCCTAACCATAGCTTTGGTTTTAAATGAATTAAAAAATAAAGACGAAGAAAAAGATGAAAGAGTATAAAGTTGTGAATTGGAAAATGGGTTTTTCAAAAAATAACGAGCGATTAGAAGACCTTTTGAATGAATACGCCAGAAGTGGATGGCGTGTTGTTGAAATAGCAGAACAATCAACCAGAATCGTTTTTGAGCGCGATAAGAACCGATAAATGAAGGTATTTAAAGAAGAACAACGTTTTACTCAAACCTGGCTCATTGTGCTAATGTTTTCAACAACCTTGGTTCCGATTGGTATCATTATCAATGAAATCACCAAGGAGCAGAGTACTATGAAGATAGAAGATTTGTTTCTAGTGATGAGCATCATGCTCATTGCAATTCTGCCAATTTTCTTCTTTAAACTCTATACACGAATTGACGAAAAAGGGATTCACTATCGTTTTTTTCCATTTCACCTCAAATACAAACTAATCCTCTGGAAAGAAATTGCCAACTGTTACGTTCGAAAATACGATGCAGTGACCGAATATGGTGGCTGGGGATTTAAAGGCGGGGCTCTGTGGAAAAAATCCAATGGGAAAGCCATCAATGTCTCAGGAGATATTGGCATCCAATTGGAATTGGTTAATGGAAAAAAATTATTGATTGGCACCCAGAAGGAATCTGAAGCCACTCGGGTTATAAAAACTTATTACTCATAAATTGAATAGTAAAAAAGAAGGAATATTGAATAATGCACTCATTTTATCAGGTTTTGTTTTGACAGGCATCGCTTGGTTGTACGTCGCGTTTACCTATGGCAATCTTCCTGATCAAGTGGTGGCACATATGGACTTACAGGGAAATGTAAATCGATATGATTCCAAAGCAACCTTGTGGTTTTTACTGGCAATATTCACAGGACTTCAAATCATTCTAATGAAACTTGGCGATTCTACCGCACAGTGGTCTAAAAACGAGTCGGCAAAAACAACGTCCTTATTTGCCCTACCCTACTTGGGACTAATGATTATTGGTTTGTGTTATTTGATGATTCAAAAAACTTTAGACCTAAGTTTCAACGATACGCCCATGATGATTTTCTTTGGAATTATAACGGTTCTGCTGGTCGGAGCGGTATTTGTACACGGATTAAAAACTCAAAAGAAATGATGGTAAGAAATCTTCTTGTTGCAATAATGTTGAGTTTTTCAACCATTTGTTTGGCCCAAGTCACAACAGAGGATGTGAAAATCAATAATGATGAAATTGAATTGCCTGGTACCCTTACTTTTACTAGCACGAAGGTCCCATTGCTTATTTGGGTTCATGGATCTGGAAATGTGGATCGAAACGGGAATCAAGCAGGTTTAAATGTTGGCGCGAACTACATTCAACAATTTCGGGAAGCCATCAATCAGAAAGGATTGGCATTTTACAGCTTCGACAAACGAACAGCGAACGCTCGAAATATGCCCATCATTCGTGATAAAGGCATCGTTTTTCAAGATTTTGTGAGTGATGTAAAGGAAACCATCAATTACTTCAAAAAAGACAACCGCTTTTCGGAAATTGTATTGATTGGACACAGTCAAGGTTCCTTAGTTGCAATGCTAGCATCAGAGGATGCCGATAAATATGTATCAATTGCAGGACCCGCAGAAACGATTGACAAGACCATTATTCGACAAGTGTCTGGTCAAAGCGCTGAGCTCGCTGAATTATGTAAAAGCTATTTTATAGAATTAGAGTCTACCGGTGAAATAGCCGATGTAGATCCGCGATTACTAAGCTTGTTTGCAAAACCCAATCAGCCCTTCTTTGCTTCTTGGATGGAATTAAACCCTGTAGATGAAATCAAAAAAATTGACCAACCAATTTTACTGATCAATGGAGACCAAGATCTTCAAGTACCTGTAAATGATTTGAAGCAATTGCATGAATCAAAACCGAAAGCGACAATGGTTGTTATCAAAGACATGAATCACGTGTTGAAAACAGTAAAAAACCAAACCGAAAATTATACATCATATCAATCACCAAAATTTAAAATCTCAGAAGAATTAATAAACACAATAGAAAGATTTGTAAAACAATAACATGGCAAAGAAAAAAGCATTTGCATTGCGAATTAGCGAAGATATGTTCAGAGCCATTGAAAAATGGGCATCTGATGAGTTCCGATCGACCAATGGTCAGATTGAATGGATGCTTATGAAATTATTAAAAGAAGCCAAAAGGGATCCTAAAAACAAGGAAAACTAGTAAGATACTATCGCATAACTCCTTCTCTCTTAAATACAAATCCCTTTAAAGCACTCAATTTTATTGAGTGCTTTCTTTTTGGTATCTTCGGAGTCCAAATTTTAGAATTTCCCAAATGAAAAAACTGTATTCCTTAGTCCTTATTCTAGCAGTAACTGGAATATTTGGACAGAAGTTATCTATGGACCTTGTGAAAAACATGAAACCGCGCAATATTGGTCCGGGTGGTATGAGTGGAAGGGTAACTTCCATTGATGTTGTTGAATCGAATCCAGATATTATGTATGTCGGAACCGCCTCAGGAGGGGTTTGGAAATCGACTTCAGGAGGTATCAAATGGACGCCAATTTTCGAAAAAGAAATTACAGCTTCTGTTGGTGCCGTGGCCATCCAGCAATCAAACCCGAGTGTGATTTGGGTGGGTACCGGTGAAGGGAATCCACGAAACAGTTTGAATGGTGGCTATGGAATTTACAGATCCTTAGATGCAGGTAAAACATGGAAATCGATGGGTCTTGAAAAAACCAGACACATTCATCGAATCATTATTCATCCTAATAATCCTGATGTGATTTACGTGGGTGCTATCGGTTCTCCTTGGGGTGAGCATGAAGAGCGTGGTGTTTTCAAAACTACAGATGGTGGTAAGACTTGGAACCGTATTTTATTCAATAATATCAGAACCGGAATCGCAGATTTAGTGATGGATCCATCCAATCCGAATAAACTTTTTGCAGCCATGTGGGAACACAAGAGAGACCCCTGGTTCTTTAAGTCAGGCGGAAAAGGCAGTGGTCTGTACATGACTCATGATGGAGGCGAAACCTGGAAGAAAATCACCGATAAGGAAGGATTTCCAAAAGGAGATCTAGGAAGAATTGGTGTTGCAGTAGCCGCTTCTAATCCAGATGTAGTGTATGCCTTGGTAGAGGCCAAAAAGAATGCTTTGTACAAAAGTGAAGACGGCGGATTTACTTGGAAGATGGTCAACAACAAACCTGGTATCGGGAATAGACCTTTTTACTATTCAGAAATATACGTTGATCCAGAAAACGAAAATAGAGTATATAGTATTTTTACCTATGTAAATGTTTCTAACGATGGTGGAAAATCCTTTAAGCAGTTAATGGGCGCTTATGGCGTGGATAACGGAGTGCATCCTGATCATCATGCTTGGTGGATTCACCCAAAAGATGGTTCCTTCATGATTGATGGGAATGATGGTGGTTTAAACATTACCAAAGATCGAGGGAAAACCTGGCGCTTTATTGGAAACATTCCTGTTGCCCAGTTTTATCATATCGCTGTCGATAATGAATTCCCATACAATGTGTATGGCGGTCTTCAAGACAATGGGTCATGGAGAGGTCCGGCTTATGTATGGAAAGCACAGGGAATCAGAAACTCCTATTGGCAAGAAATTAGTTTCGGAGACGGATTTGATGTTGTGCCAGATAAAGATGATTCGCGCTTCGGATGGTCTATGAGTCAGCAAGGAAGTGTGGTACGCTATGACTACATCACTGGAAATAATTATAGCGTAAAACCAACGCATCCAAATCCGAATGTAAAGTTGCGTTTCAACTGGAATGCGGCCATCAATATGGATCCGTTTGACAACAGTACCTTGTACTTCGGAAGCCAATTCGTACATAAATCAACAGATAAAGGATTGACCTGGGAAGTGATTTCTCCGGATTTAACTACCAACGATCCTGAGAAGTTAAAACAAGCAGAAAGTGGCGGATTGACCATGGATGCGACAGGTGCTGAAAACCATTGTACCATTTTGGTTATTGAACCAACATCCTTGGAAAAGGATGTGCTATGGGCAGCCACAGATGACGGTCAAGTTCACATTACGAAAGACGGTGGATCAAATTGGACCAACTTATCAAAGAATATCAAAGAGCTTCCAGCCAATAGCTGGATTACGCAGATCAAAGCCTCTAATAAGAACAAAGGAGAAGCTTTATTAGTAGCTAATGACTACAGAAGGTTCAATTACAAACCATATGTTTTTAGAACTACCAACTATGGAAAATCGTGGTCAAGAATTGTTGATGAAGAAGATGTTGCAAGCTACACCTTAAGCATTGTGGAAGATCCAGTAGAAAGAAACTTATTGTTCTTAGGAACGGATGACGGTTTGTATGTGTCGGTAGACGCCGGAAGAAATTGGCAAAAATGGACCAATGGTTTCCCAACCGTTTCAGTAAAAGACTTGGTTATTCAGCCAAGAGAACACGATTTGGTCATTGGAACTTTCGGAAGAGCTGTATGGGTATTGGATGATATTAGACCACTTAGAGCCATTGCAAAAAACAATCGTGTATTGGATCAGAGTATTGCTTTATTTGAACCACCCACTGCTTATCAAGCTAGATATCAGCAGCCAACCGGAACGAGATTTGGTGGTGATGCACTGTATCATGGTACAAACAGACCTGGCGGCGCATTAATTTCTTATTACTTCAAAAAAGAAGCGAAAAAGAAAGGGGAAAAATCAAAAGCAAAAGATTCCATCACCTTGGAAGTTTATAATGGAAACCAAAAGATTCGCACCTTAAAATACAAAGCTCCGAAAGAGAGTGGTGTATACAAAGTACGTTGGGGTATGGATGAAAAAGGAGTTCCAAGACCTTCAAGACGTATTCGTAAATTGCGAAGCGAACCTAGAGGAGTTCCTGTGATGCCTGGAACCTATGGGTTAAAACTCAAGTATGGAGACATGGTTTCTGAGCAAAAAATCGAAGTGAAATACGACCCTCGTCTTCAAATGAGTGATGAAGCTCACAAACAGAAATACGAGGCCCGAAAGGAATTGCAATCCTATCAAGGAAAAATAGCGGCCATTGTAAAACAATTGGTGGAGTCTAAGAACTCGGTATCAAAATTCCAGAAAGAGTTGGCTAAGGCAGATAAAACCAAATACAAAGAGGCCATTAAAGCTTCTAAAGACATCAGTAAGAAAATTGAGGCTCAAATAGCGGTGTATTTAGGTAAGATTGATAAGAGACAGGGGATTACGCGTAATCCGGAGGTTACCGTAACACAGCGTCTAAGTAGTGCCAATAGGTATATTGGTTCTCGATATGGCAATCAAACGGCCACCGAAACTCAACTGATGAATCAGTTTAAAGATGCCTACAATGCAGCGGTAAAAAATACAAATGCCTTCTTTGGCAATGATTGGAAAACTTATTTGGACAGCGTGAAAGACATCAGTATTTCACCCTTTAAAGAAGTGAAAATGTTTTAAATGATAAGCGGAGGTCTCCTCCGCTTTTTATTTGTCTAAATTTTTTACATTAGCGAAAACCAAAAACCAATGAGCATTTCAGAAATCAATAGTGACATCCCTTTATTTCCGGATGACACGATTATATTTGGGGTATTAGCCATTACGCTTGCTGCCATTTTTTATACGGAAAAGAAACCAGCTTTTAGCAAGTTTTACAAAATTGTACCTACCCTACTCCTTTGTTATTTTCTGCCGTCCATTTTAACTTCGTTGGGGATCATTGCCGATAAATGGATTGATGTTCAGGCTACCATTGCACACCTTCAAGGTATGTATGGAAATCTCACCGAAGTCGGCACTCTGAATGAATTGAAAAACTATATTGCTGAGAATAACATTAAAGAAACAGACTATGCTCAATTTATTGGAGGAAGTAAATTGTACTATGTATCCTCTCGCTATTTATTACCAGCATCCTTAATCTTTTTAACCTTGAGCATCGATCTTAAAGGTGTTATGAATTTAGGATCCAAAGCGTTAATAATGTTCGTTACCGCGACTGTTGGGGTAATGATCGGTGGACCGTTAGCCATCTTATTCTTCAAGTTTGTCGCTCCAGAATTCTTAGGTACTGTAGAAGGTTCCGAATTGTGGAAAGGACTATCTACCGTTGCAGGAAGTTGGATTGGTGGTGGAGCCAATCAATTGGCAATGAAAGAGCAATGGGAAGTGGGTGATAGCTTATTTAGTATTATGGTTGTTGTGGATGTCCTTGTAGCTGAAGTTTGGATGGCCTTCTTATTAATCGGTGTTGCCAAGTCGGATGCCATCGACCGTTGGTTTAAGGCCGATAATTCTTCTATTAAGACCCTACAGGCTAAGATGGAGAAATTCACGCTTGAGACCGCTAGAATACCGACATTTTATGACATGATGATATTGCTAGCTCTAGGATTCGGAATTACGTCGATGAGTCATTTCTTTGGAAACGCCTTTAGCGGATTTGTAAAAGAACACCTTCCATCACTGGTTGACTTTGGGTTGGGTAGTGCTTTCTTCTGGTTGATCATATTGTCAACCACATTTGGGATTATCCTTTCTTTTACCAAAGCTCGAAACTTTGAAGGAGCTGGGGCCAGTAAAATTGGAACCGTTTTCATTTACATTCTTGTAGCCTCTATTGGTATGAAAATGAATCTAAATGCTATTGCAGAAAACTTAGGATTGTTCGCGATTGGTTTGGTTTGGATGATCGTTCACGTCGGACTCTTATTTATTGTTGCTAAAATTATCAAAGCGCCATACTTTTTCTTGGCGGTGGGTTCTAAAGCGAATATTGGAGGTGCAGCTTCTGCACCCGTAGTAGCTGGTGCTTTCCATCCTTCTCTAGCGCCTGTTGGTGTACTGTTAGCTGTCCTAGGATATGCCCTCGGTACCTATGGAGCATTTGCTTGTGCATTAATGATGAAGTGGGTGAGTTAAATTAGGATTCTTTTTCTCATATTTGCAAGCAAATTTAAATGTGATTATGAGGAATTTAATTCAATTGTTTGTTGCTGGAATCTTACTTTATTCTTGTTCATCAGGACCAGACAACAATATGTTTGTGAGTGGTGAAATTACCGGATTAAAAAAGGGAAAATTATACCTTCAGAAAATGCAAGATACTGTATTGGTATCTGTAGATTCAGTTGCCTTGTTGGGGAATAGTAAATTTGAGCTTTCAGACTACGTTTCTTCTCCGGTTTTATACTACCTAACTTTTGATGGGAATACTACTGACAAACGAATCTTATTTTTTGGGGAAGAAGGAAATATCAGCATTCAAGATAATGTTGAGAAATTTGGATTGAATCCAGAGATTAAAGGATCTGCCAATCAAGAAAAACTGGACAAGTTTAATGAGGTAAATCAGCAGTTTAACAGCCAACGTTTGGATTTGATCAAGGAAGAATTAGAAGCTAAGCAAAAGGAAGATCAAAAGGCTTTAGAAGGCGTTCAAAAGAAATACCAGAGCTTACAAAGAAGAAGAGTATTGTATGTAACTAATTATGCGCTTTCGAATTCAGATTCAGAGGTTGCACCTTATCTTGGAATGACTGAGATGTACAACGCCAACATCAAATTGTTAGACACGGTTTACAATTCACTTTCAGAAAGAGTAAAAGCTTCTGATTATGGAAAGCGATTCAAAAATTATATAGCAGAAATTAAGTCTACAGAAAAGTAGACCTAATTATAAAGCATAAAAAAAACCGAGCAAATTGCTCGGTTTTTTTTATTTCTAATTGGTTTGAACTTAGTTCTTCACAAACTTCGTTGTACCAACCTTGTTATTGATTTCATACTTTAATACGTAGATACCAGGATTCAAATCAGAAATGTTGATTGATGTAGAATTTGAATTCACATTGAATGATCTCATTTTCTTACCAATTACGTTGAACACTTCAGCTTTTGTAATGATTTCATTAGCTGTTAGGTTCACAACATTATTCGAAGGATTTGGATAAACACTTACGTTAAATAATTCATTTGTTTCAACGCTTGCTGTTGCCGCTGCATAGAAATAAATGTTATCAATGTATACAGCACTCCATGACTCCGTATTTGCAGATCCATCAGCATTAAACTGACCGTCAAACTTCAATTGAATTACGTTATCCCAAGTCATTCCAGTAAATTGACTCTTATTAAGAACAACATTATTCCAAGATCCTGGCGTCAAAGGAACTTCTACTAAAACTTCACCTGCACCTGTTCCACCATTAATTGGAGAAATCTTCAACATACGGTTCGCACCAGTTGGAGCCCAAACATCCAATCTTAAAACATCCATACCTGATAAGTCGGTTGCAGTAACCTCCATTCCTTGGTAGTTGAAGTTAGGCAATGCTAAAATTGTTTTACCATTTCCTGGATCATAAGTTCCATTAACTTGTCCATGACCAGATTGACCCCAGTTTGGATCTATATTCGTAACAATAGAATTGTAAGTATCTCCATAAATTCCTACAACATCATTTGAATCTATATTTGGATCTGTAGGGTTTCCACTAGGCATTGTATACTCAAAATTAACCGTGTAAGTAATCTTAGTTGTACCATCCTGTGCAGTAACTTCAACCGTCGCAGAACCACCAGGAACAGAACTCGCCTGAGTTATTGAAGTAGTCGCATTTGAATCTGTAGTAGTTGCAGCTGTAATTTGAGGAACAGTTGTTACACCTTCTTTTAATCCGTATAGGTAAGTTGTAGTTCCAGATGAAAAGTTCGAAATCGAAGCCCCATCCACTTTAATATCACTCAAAGTAGCATCCGTACCACTAGCCACAGGTGTCTTATAGAAATAAATATTATCTAAATAAACATCGAAAGTATCAGTGGTATTCGCAGATCCATCTGCATTAAATTGTCCATCAAACTTCAATTGAATAATGTTATCCCATGACATTCCTGTAAAAGAAGATTTTGGAATATCAACGCTATTCCAGCTTCCAGGTGTTAACGGAACTTCAACCAAAAATTCGGCAGCTCCAGTACCTGAGTTAATAGGAGAAACTTTTAATAGTCTTGAAGTTCCAGTTGGAACCCAAACATCTACGTGGAGACCATCCATTGCCGCAAGGTTGGTTGCTGTTACCTCAGTTCCTTGGTAATTAAAACCAGGATATGCAAGAACAGTCTTTCCAGTTCCTGGGTCGTAGGCAGTGTTAACTGCGTTATGACCTGCTTGTCCCCAGTTCGGGTCAAAGTTTGTTCCAATTTGGCTGTAAGTATCGCCATAAACACCAACCACATCACTAGCTGATCTGGTAGGATCTGCCGCATTATCAGTAGGCGCTTGAGCATAGCCAATAGATACCATGAACAAAGCCATCAAAAAAGTAATTTTCTTCATATTTATTAATTTAAGAGTTTAAAGGTTTAATATTACAATTAATGTAATGAAAAGTATAATTTTTTACCACTACAATAGGTATACAAATTAAAACTTATTAAAATTACAAAAAAAACTGAATTATCGTTAACTAATTGTAAATCATTTTATTAACAAAAAAAAGGTTGTCAGACTGTTAATTTCTTAGCCTATACAACCTGTTTTTACATTAAAACTTAAGGTTTTCATTTTTATCCCAGAGTCCCCAATAGGCACCTACATCTCCTTCGGCACCAACTTTCCAAGATTCGTCGAAAGAAGAGAAATAGAACATCTCTACATTGTCTTTTGCAGACCAAACTTGCGAGTTGATGAAATACTTCATGGCATTTTCGGCATTGGATACCGCACCACCTAAACTTCCGCCTTGACTAGGCCAACCCGTCTCGGTAATGATTACTTTTTTACCGCCACCTGCTGCTTGGGCACCGTAATACATGGATTGCATATGATTCAATGCGTATTCTTGATTACATCCTTCCCAGTAAGGATAGCAGTTTGATAAAATAACATCACAAGCATTGGTTATGGCTGGACGATGACTAAATTCATAGTAAGCATCTACATAGCCAACTTCGATATCTGGAAGTGCACGTTTCACTCTAAAAATGTATTCCAACAATTCTTCTTCCGTAAGTTCGTTTCGATACAACACTTCGTTTCCAACGGCTGCGATATCAACACATCCTTCTTTTGCCAATTGAATCAGTGCTTCAATTTCTTCTTCATTCTTGTCTTTCTCTTCCCCTAACCAAGCACCCACAAGTGTCTTCATTCCGTGTTTCTTGGCCATTCTTGGTACAAACTCATTTCCTTCAATACACGAAAAAGAACGGACCCATTTTGCGTATGGCTTTAAGATTTTAATTCTTCTTTCTACCTGCTCTTCAGTAATGGTATCGCCTGGTTTTTGTCCGTCTTCATACATACTAAAACAAATACCGTGCATCCCTTTCTCAAGAGTTTCCTTCCACATCTTCTTTAAATCCTTCAAGGAGTATCCTCCGAAGTCAACCCCCATTTCCTTTGAATAGTTTGCAATATCAAATGCAAACTGTCTGTCTTCTCTATATGACATCTTTAAATTCTATTTAAAATTTATATTCTTCTATATTTATTTTGCAGCAGCTAATTCTGCCTTTATTTCATTTGCTCTTTCTTCTCCCAAATTGTAATCTTTCATTACATACATGGCAATTAATGTTCCTGCCATTGGGAAGAAACAGAAAAATGCATGCAATCCATCTACTGCCGATTGCTGATCGGTAGTTGCTAAATCTGGATTGAAACCAACAAATGTGATGATTAATCCGCTCAATGCACCCGCAATAGCAAACCCAACTTTTACCATCCACCAATATATGGCTCCAAATATTCCTTCCCTTCGTTTTCCTGTTCGTAACTCATCTAGATCGATCACATCTGCAGTCATGGACATCATAATGGTGAACAAACTCCCGATTCCGAAAGAGAAAAAAGGAAGGGCAAATATATACATCCAAGGTTTTCCTGGTATAAATAAGAACCACAACATGATATATCCCACTACAGAAATTCCTTGAGACATCATGAATGCTTTTTTCTTGCCATAGGTCTTAGACATCCAAGTAACGGTTGGGATCACAATAAAGGTGGTCCCCAAAGCGCCTAAGCACCCAAATAAAGAAACCCAAACACCTGTTGCAGCAGCATCTCCATTAAAAAGTTTGTAAACAATTACAAAAAAGGTCAAAGCCGCTACCGTGTTAAAAGCATTGAAAATTAAAAAGGTAGCTCCACATAGTTTTCGGAACTCTTTGATTTTAAAAGCCTCAAAAAAACTTCCAATGAATATCTTCTTTAAGGTTTTTCCAATATTGCTCCAATTTAATTTATCGTAGTCCTCTCTATCAACAGTAGATTCACTCTTGATAAAGATTGCTGGGATGATGGCACAAATCGTACAAGGAATGGCAACCCAAATGGCCAATTCTCTTGCTGCAACATCTGCCGACGGAAACCAATTCGGGTCGTACATGATGATCCAAAACAAGGGTGCAATTACCCATGCCCACTGTCCAATCCATTGAGCCACTGCCATGATATTGGTCCGCTCATGAAAATCGTCACTCATTTCATATCCCATGGCAACATAAGGAACACTAAAAATGGTCAATCCCAAATAAAAGACAATCGACCACAGGAAGAAATACCAAAAATTTGTTTGTAGGGAATCTTCCTTGAAAAGTTGCCACATAAAGATGTAGGCAATTCCCATAAGGAGTCCGCCAACAAACACATACTGTTTCCTTCTACCCCATTTCGATCTGGTATTATCTGAAATATACCCCATAATTGGGTCGGTAATGGCATCAAAAATCCTAGGAAAAAAGTAAATCATGGACCACATGATTCCCGTGAATCCCAAATCTTGAACCAAGACAACCATAAAGATTCCTAGTATAGCAGGAAACATTTGGTTGGCAAGCATGCCCACACCAAATGCTACTTTCTGACCAAAAGGAACTTTGACACTTTTCTCCATTATCCATGAAAGTTTTTGAACAATCTAGAATACACCTCTACAATTTTTGTTATTGTACACTACAATTCGGTCTACCTCTACAGCTCCTTCTGGTAACTCCGCCGTCTCCAACCCTGGGAACTTATCTAAGGATTTCCAGTTTTCGATGGTTTTACTAAAGAATGAAGAAGCGGTTGAGTCTGTTTCATAAATGATCAAATCATATTTCTCCCCTAAGTCTCCACCAAAGCGTGTTACTACTTGCCACTCTCCATCTCTCTTGTACGAAGTATTCGTGTGATCTGACTGCGGATAATAACGGTCATCAGTAGGATGAATAATTACCCAAATGTCTTTGGTATGATTCTTAGGGTACACGCCCATAGTTAGGATTCTACAATTCACAGAATCTTTATCTATTGGTGACACCACCTGAACTTTGGTTACTTCACCCTCTATTTTCAATTTATTTCCTATAGAAATTTGCTCTGATCTATTCATGTTTGAATAGTCACAAGAAAAGGCGATCAAGAAACATCCTAGCAACAAGGCATAATTCTTAATGGACTTTATTCCTTTTAATATGTTGTTTTTAGCTGTTGACATAATTGTAAGTTTTTAAATTTTACCTCGTCTTTCTTCCAATTGATTTTTAATATCCTTAGCTCTTTGTTCTGATAAGCTATATTTCCACATCACCCACATAGCCAAACCTGCGGTTACTACTGGGAATACAATATCGGCTATCCTTAAATTGATTAAGGTTTCGTCGGATTGAGTCGCCAAACCACCATCAAAACCAATGGCTTGTAGAACAATACCTCCAAAAACAAGTGCCAATCCTTGACCCAACTTCACAACCCACCAGTATAAGGCTCCAAATGTTCCTTCCTTACGTGGCATACCATTCAATAATTCGTCCAAATCACAGACATCAGCCGTCATACTCATCATTAGGGTAAATAAACTACCTAATCCGAACGACATTAAAGGAATTGGTAAGAACATCAACAAAATATTATCTGGTGTAAAAGACCACCATTTTAAAATATAACCTACGATTGAGATCGCTGTAGAGATTAAAAAAGCATTCTTCTTACCCCATTTAGAGGCCATTTTCGACACAATAGGAATCACCATAAAGGCAGACACCAAAGCTCCTACAGAACCGAACCACGCTGGCCATGTACCAGTGGCTCCGTAATCACCATTAAATAAATAGAAAACGATGATAAAGAAACTGAAGGAAGCTACGATCTGATATCCATTAAATACCAAGAAAGTTGCACCACACAAACGCATAAAAGGCTTGTTTTTCACGGCATCTCCGATACTTGCAAAAAGGTCTTTTAAGTTGGAAAATATGCTACTGAAGGTTAATTTTTTCCGGTCTTCCATATTACCAGAATCAATTCCTCGACAGAATATTGCCGGTAAAATACCCAAGAACAAACATCCCAGACCTACATAAAGCGAGAGCGTCCGAATACCGACAGCTTGACTTTCAAAGAGATCTGCATTGGGAATCATTGGCCAAAACCAGGGTACGATTACCCAGGCCAACAAACCAACAGTTTGCGAAAAAGCCATCAATCGAGTCCTTTCGTTGTAATCCGTTGTCATTTCAAATCCGAGTCCAACCAACGGTGTTGCAAACATGGTATTTCCAATTAGGAAAACCAATGACATGACTAAAAAATACCAAAAATTATAAGTCGGCGAATTGGTTTCATCCATTTGCCATAAAAGGATGAAGAACACCGCACTTAAAATGGCCCCTATAAAAATGTAAGGCCGCCTTCTACCATATTTGGAACTGGTGTTATCTGAAATAAACCCCATGACCGGATCGGTAATGGCATCAAAAATCCTAGGTAGACCACCTAAAATTCCAGCTTGAACTGGATCCATTCCAAAAACTGTTAATAAGAAAAACATGAAGACACCTAAAGCTCCAGGTAGTAAATTTAAAACCAAATGGCCCGCTCCAAACGCAGCTTTCTGACCTAATGGTACTCTATTTGAACTTGACATATTTTAAAGTTTAGTTAATTGTATTATTAATGGTTAGTGTTTGTATTCCTTGTGCACTAATCTGTATGTTCGATTCTTTTTCACCAAGTTTCAATGAAAAAGTTTTTTGATTTTCTGTCGGATTAAAAACAACTACTGCAATGGTTCCATCAGGATTTTTTGCAGCGGCTGCCATGATTTCTGGATCATTCAACGTCAAATCAAAGACCTTCGCGTTGGGTCTGATGAATTTGCTAAAATGCGTCATCACGTAGTAGATAGGGGTGAAATACACCTCATCATTCTCTTCATCCACAATCACTGGAGCAATACACCAGTTTTTGAACCAATTTGGTCCTCCTTGTTTGTTGAGCACCATGTTCCAATCTACCCAACCATCTACCCAGTTGTTCAAACAACCGATTATGTCTCTTGCATATCGGTAGGTTGGCACATATTTCGGATGTAAATATTTTTTCTCGTCTTCGCGCCAATCGTAACCCCAATCTGTGGCTTCCTTTTTCCAGTACCAAGCATCGTCTTTCCATTTCGGAACCTCGGCATCGATGCAAGCTTCCGACTGAATTAGGTATTTGTTAGGCGCTTTGTTGTGTGCGTATTGCAATTCTTTTGGGAAATAGTCATAGGTGCTTTCATACCAATGAATTGCTGTTCCCGCAAAATACTTTGAGGACACCTCATCACGATACATCTCATCAACCCAATGCTTCAATTCCTCACGATTTTGGTCGTAACCTAAAATCATTAGGTCACCCTTACCATTTTTTTCTAAAGTAGGTCCAAGGTGATTGACCACAAAATCAGTCATTTCCTTAGGAGAAAAATGCATGCTCTCCCAGTTATTTCCATTTCCTAAAGGTTCATTTTCAACAGTAAAACCCCAGATATCAATTCCTTCTGCTTTGTATGCATCGGCATATTTGGAAAAGAACAACGCCCAAGTATCATAATACTTAGGCAGCAATTTACCTCCTACCCAATTGTTATTATCCTTCATCCAAGGAGCGGCAGTCCAAGGTGATCCAAAAATTTTGAAACCCTCTTCTGAAATGGCCATGGCGTCTTTGATCATGGGAATCAAATCATCCCTGTCCTCTTGAATGGAAAAGTGTTCCAAATTCACGTCGTCTGCTACAGGTGTGTACGAATAATTCGACAGCGAAAAATCACAAGAATTCATGTGAGTTCTGGTCAAGGAATAATTGGCTCCTTCTTTACTGAAGTAGGCCTTGAGGATACTATCTCTATTCTCCTTACTTAGCTTATTCAACAAATAGGCTGAAGCCTCAGTAAATGCACCTCCAAAACCAGTGATGGTCTGCTTTTCCTTTTCAGGATGTAAAACAATTGAAAAATCAGCATCGCCCGAACTGGATGTAGTGATTGGAGTTAGCTTATTTCCCTGAGCAGATGTTTCATAAATCTCAGACACAAGGGTGGCTTCCTTTTCTTTACACTTGATCATCGTCATAAAAACTAATAAAAAAAGTAGGTATCGCTTCATTATTCAATTGGTTGATTGTAATTTTTATCTGGGATAATCCGTATTTGGAACCTCCACATTTTTCATCAACTCGGCCTTGTCTCCGTTGAAGGTCTTGGTAATGGTTTTTCCATCTCTGGTAAGTCCTTCAAAAACTCCTTGATCTACCATATCCCAAAGTGGGAATTTTGCTTGGCCATCAAGATTGATTAATCCGAAATGATTTTCAGAACCATACTTGTTATGAGAATCTTTCCATTTTTCATCAAATGCCTCAAAGTAGAAACATGAGATATTGTCCTCCTTGGTCCACTCTCGCATCAACTTATGAAACATTGCCTGTTTGTATTCATCAGCGGCTTTTGACCCTTTGGTTCCATAGTGTCCATTGGAAACTGTTGACCATCCTGTCTCCCCGATATGCACTTGCTTGGTACTATCAATGCTTTGTACATATTCGGATACAATTTTATACTGATTCTTAGAGAATTCTACAGCACGTTTCATCGCGTTGTCAATCTTTTCGATCTCACTCAATCCTTGCTCGCTATCTGGTACTTTCCAAAAAGCTGGATTGTAGTGCGAATTGTGGAATGGATAGGTATGCATGGAGACATAATCAACCGCTTTGATCAAATCTTCCAAATCTTTCACTCGGTAACTAGGATCTCCTCCACCCCAAGATGCGTAATCATCAGAACAAGTAATCCACAAATCTTTCGGCAATTTGCCTTCTTTTTTTAGGTTTTGTAAGTGATTAACCCACTTCAAAATTACGTTGGGACGCACGAAGTAACTCGTTGCCCAGCGAATCATTGCCTCGTTTCCTACAGCAACCACCTTTACGATATCTGGATATTTATTAGCCAAAGCCACAGCTCTAGCAATCTCTCCTTCGTTCTGTGGACTTTCCACTTCGTGATTCGGTGCCTGATCTGTCCACGCATTTAGACAATCAATCCATGCGCCCAACATCACGTACATTTCGAATTCAGGATCTTCTTTTTTTAGTTCGCTAATCGCTTGAAGTACATTCTTTGCATGTGGCAACTTTGGTTGTACGTTATACGTACGAATCATTCGGATACCCATGGCATGCAAAATCTTCATGTCTTCTTTTAATTGAGCTATTGTAGGTTGTACTTCTCTGGTCTTTTCCCTGTAACCTCCATATGAAATTGCAGTATAATTAGGATTCCCTAAAATTTTAGCAGCTGTCATTTCTTGATTCACTTTATTGCTGTTACCGTCATTTTTATTAGAAACACAACTAAATCCTAAAAGGATTACAAATACGATCAATACATTTATTTTTTTCATCATGGTACAATATTTGGTTTCTAATTATTATTTATTAAGCGATATTCTCTTCTCGAACTGTTACCACCAACTTGGTGATTTCTCCAGTTCTATTGAAAATCGAATTGCTATTTTCTTTGTTTACTTTTAATCCGGCTGTGGATGTTGATCCTTGGTCCGAATAAACTGTGACACTTTCATCTGCTCCTAATTGATAAATCACAGGAACTTGACAAAAAGTAAAACACAAGGAATTTGGTTGGAGATTCAAAGTTTGATCCTCCTGGTTTACATCTACATAATGGAAATCTTGCGAGCTGGTTAAAAACTCATCTCTACGTAGCAATCTTGGATGGAATTGCAGCTCACCTTCGCGAACTAAAATTCCCAATTCCCCGATTCTACTTAAGATATCTTCTTTTACCTGACCAGTCATACCTGGTTGTTGTGCTCCTTTGGTAGCCGGTGTGTGCGAATAGGCATCTGTTGGGAAGGCACCGTACAATTCTGGCGATTTCTCAACTCCGATTCCGGCATTGATTTCATAGTAATGTTCAAGCAATCTTCCGATAACTTCTTCTGACTGATTTGTATTTACGGCCAACCAACAGTTTTCTTGAACTGCTAGCAATAGCTTCGATACCATATGCCAGTAAATAGATCCTAGACCTTCGTAACCAAAGAAGGTACCCGATCGACCTGTAAAGGACTTGTGATCAAAAATATCTTCATAGATATTCAATAGCTTGGTTCTATCTTTAGCAACAAGACTGCCGTATTGCTCAGGCAAGTTGTCTAAAGCTTCTTTTAATACTTCAGCATTGTTGAAGTTCCCATTGAAATGGTAATCTCCATTCACATCTACCTCAATGATAGAGCGATCGCCATCCTTAATCAAGGCTCCTAATAATTCTGAAGATGCCACTGCCTCTTCAGAAATATTGTTCTTATCGAAGAATCTAGGCAATTCTTTGTCTGGATACAAGATATAACTGTACTGGTCTGGTCTAAACAAAGCACTCGCTTTCAAACCATCCAACAAGGCAAGAGCCTGGGTTGGTGATAAGTATCCAGAGCTTAAGGCTGCTACCTGACCCTCGAGCATTTCAGACAAATAAGAAATCGATACTTCCTTATCATTTTCAACGGTCATCAGGTTGTAAGCATGGTACATATTATCATCTCTTTTGTTGGTAGAGATGGTTTGGTCTAGGTAGGACAATAAGGTAGTGCAGAAACTAGTAATCTCTGCACTGGAAAGAGAACCCTTACCGCCTGTAAATCCGTTATCGTATATGGCTAGTCTATAATCGCTGCCCGCCATCCCAAGTTCATCAAGAACGGTTTTGCGATCTGTATCTGAAATGCGATCAGACAAAATAGACTTGTGATTTTCTAATGTATTGGAAACGGAATGGAAGAAAGTGAGAAACTCATCAGACAGTTCAAAATTATCTTGTGAGGATTTTTCAACTACTTCATTAAAGAATGTCACAAATCTTCTCAAATAATAGAGAGTCACCATCGAAACACCGTTTCCTACCAATGCATTATTGGCATCGTTCCATTCTGGTCTTTGTGTATTCAACCAAATTCCGCCTTCAGGAATAAAATTTGAAACCTTGGCAAGCATGGTCGCCAAAAGTTTTTCCATCATATTTACCTTGTGAATTTGATTCTTTTGGTTTTTAAGAAGTGCGGCATCAGCTCCTAAAACAGCTTTGCCTTCATTGATTTCGTGATCCGTTTTATGATCAAAATCAATGGTATCTTTTGGATTGGCTACAATGTCTTCGTAGCTCTTAATTTTGTATGGTACATTTGCATAAACAAATACATTGTCTGCAAATGAATTGGATAGTTTGCTCGGATAATAATCTTCAATAAATTCAAGGAATTTGAGTAAATATATGATCTGGTGATCACCCCAGTATCCAATGTAAGACCATGGATCATCAGGTTCAATTACCTCCCAATCGAATCCATCTTTTGTAACTCGATAAGGATTGTATCCATCGAAGGTAGAAGCATTTAAAAACTTATAAATCATTCCTTCAATGAAAACTGGATACGAATGTGCTAATGCCTCCCAGTTTTGGAAGATATCTCTCCAGTTTCCTTCGTAATCAAGAATCTTGGAACCGTCAACTTCACTTCTGGTATTGATGGAGAATTTGTTCCAAGGCCTACTTGGATCTCCGTGTCTACGACTAAACTTTAAGGGTAAATATTCAATACAGAGCCTCTTAAAATCGGAATCGCCGTCATTCGCCAATTCTTTCAAATGATTTACATCGAATTCTTCGGGCAATCCTTGTAGAAGCGATTTCTTTGACTGAAAAACCTCTTTGTTGGCCTTTTTGATGTACTTCTGGAAGTCATCCTTCTCTACCGTGTAATTGTTATCAAAAATACCACCTCTCATGATGTTGAAAAGGGTATTCGAAAAATGTCTTGCATTTCTTAAGGGACTGTCTCCAAGTTGGATTCCGTCTGATGCACCCACAAGCTGTTGTAGATGTTTGGTTCCTGCTTCGACATCTGCAAGCAATTCACTTTCCAAGTCTTTGGTATGCTGGATGGTGTGGGCTATTTTTTTAATATCTCCTATGGTAACATTCACATTAGCAATGGTATACCAATGATCTTCTGCTCCACCTGATAATTGGAGATTTTGAGATGTGAAATAGGCTCCTTTTTCAGCCTTAACATCAATTTCCTCAACAACAGATCCCATTCTTCGGAATCGGTCTAATTGAACTGATGAAGCCAAATAAGTAGGATTGTTTGTATTTAAAGACCAAGCCATATTTGCTTTCAAGGCTTCGGCTGGCTCCGCTTTGTCAACAATTTTAGCACTTAGTGCATAGATTCCAATGCCATAATCCTTTTCAATTTCGCTTTTCTTATAAGCATCTACCAAGTTGCTTCGAATACCTTGTAAGGCTTCTGAAACACCATAGGGCAGGATATTTTGAATTCCGTCTAAGATTTGAACTTCCTTATGGGAATCTGAAAGGTTTTTTATGGTCGATTTTTTTACAAATCCGAAACGATCACTGCTTGACCATTGATAGGTAAAGGAGAGTCCTAGTGTTTCATTGATTTCTTCAAATACAATTTTATTACCCCAAATGTTCTTATATAAATTTCTGGTGATCGTATATCTGCCTGTAATACGGTCGGAAAATGGTTCCCATAAAGCAGTCTCACTTCCATTGGGTACCCTAACAATTGTCTTACTTCCTGTTAAGTCAAATGATTCGGTTATTTTGTCATCGGTATAGTAGGGAAATAAAGAATAATCAGAGTTTTTACGCCCTGCTGATAACCCTCCATTGCTTGATATAAACATCCAATGATCGGAATTACTCACGAGACTGATAAAAAATGGTCTCATCGCATTGACATTTGAAATCTTGAAATATTCTTCTCCTTCAAAGGTTAGTAAGTCTCCTTTGATCTCTAATCCTTCATCTTGGACCAAATCATCCTCATTATAAACACTAGAATTGCTCATTTCAATTGAAATTAATAAAGTCTTAAGTAAAATACTTTTTGATAACTACGGCAGAAAAGCCGTAGCAATTAGTTCTATTCGTTAATGGTTGTTTTGTAAAAGCCCATAGAACCGAAGTTCTACGGGCATTATTTTTTATTGATAAACTCTTACGTAGTCCACGTACATTTTTTGTGGGAATACTGTATTGGCATTTGGTGGCAAGCCTACGAATGTTCCTCCAACAGCAACGTTTAAAATCATGTAAAACTCATTGTTGTTAAAAACCCATTCTGTTCCAGCTGGAATATCATTCGGCGTAATTTGATTGTACAATACATCATCTACATACCAATTGATATAATCTGGTCCCCACTCTACACCGAATACATGAAAATCAGTATCGAATCTGTCATTTTGGAGTTCATACTCTTTTGTTACGGCATTACCAGCCGCATAACCTGGACCGTGAATGGTACCGTGGGTAATTGTAGGTTCTTGCCCTCTATACTCCATGATATCAATCTCACCAATTTGAGGCCAAACTACGGATCCGTTAGAATCGTCTCCTAGCAACCAAAATGCAGGCCATAATCCTTGACCCCATGGCAATTTGATTCGAGCTTCGAACCTACCATATTTGGTTTGAAAAAGTCCTTTGGTAAGTACTTTTCCGGAAGTGTAATTTGCACCTGCATAGCTTTCACGTAGCGCAGTAATTACAAGGTTTCCGTTTTCTACTTTCACATTATCCATACGATCTGTGTAGTACTGAAGCTCGTTGTTACCCCATCCTGGGATACCTTGGGCTGTTCCATCACCAATATCGTAAGTCCACTTTGAAGTATCTGGAGCACCTGGTGTATCAAATTCGTCCGCCCAAACCAAGTTCTCAAACGTGGTTACAGTTTGGGTCTCATTAAGGTCACATCCTATTGTAACAAGCAAACTTGCCAATAAAAAGAAGTAAACCCCTCTATTATTCATTTTAAAATTTTTCATAGGTATTCCGTATTATCTTTTGAAATAAATATTATCTAAATAAATGTCGCCATTACCATCAAACTTCATCTGAATCACATCAGCAAGATCTACTACTGATGAGAAATCTGTCAACGGAATATCAATGCTATTCCAACCCGAAGTCGTTGGTACTGATAGAGCCTTGGCCGTTTCTCTTGGACCCGGACTAATTAAAAAGGCGTTCAATGCGGTTGAACTTGCACTATAGTAATCCAAATGCAAATGCGTATAACCTGATACATCCAAACTTGAAGCAAACTGAGTACCTTGGTAATTCAATCCTGCATATTTCAATGTGTTATTACCAGCGATAGATACTTGAGATACTTGCGTTGCTTGACCCCAATTCGGATTGAAATCTGTTCCAGCCACATCGGTGTAGCTATCACTAAAAATTGACAACACGTCTGCCGGATCATCCGCAGGAACTGGTGCTCCTGTTGTCGGTGCTGTTGGTACTTCGTAGAAATAAATATTATCTACCAAAATATCCGTAATGGTAGCATCAGATACAAAAATTACCTGTGCCATATTTGCTTTACTAGTTAAGGTTCCCATGGTGCTCAAGGCAACATCGAAACTTCTCCAAGCTCCTGTGGCTAAATCATTCGCCGTCAAACGAATTTCACCTGAACTATCATCACCTCCACCGAAGCTATTATCTCCTCCAATATCTGCCAATCTAATGATCAAATAATCTCCTGGATCTAAAGCTTCCTGTGCTTGAATATCAATATGGAAGTGTGTCATTGAAGACGCATTTAGTGTCGGATTCGAAAATTGAATACCCACAAAGTTCAAGTTTGTGTAGTTGATAATATTATCACCATTGATGGTAATATCATTCTGTCCTAAAGTAGTTTGGAAAGGCGCCCAATAACCATTGTAGTATTCTACTGGTTGATTGGTGTACGCATCACTAAAGATGGATAATACTTGCGCTGGGTCTTGCGTTGGCGTTGGCGCAGGAACAAATGGTCCTTTGGAGACGATGGATATCGATCCAGCGGCGTCCTGCCCATTCAACTTTGCCGTGATGGTCGTTGCTCCAGCAGACAATACGTTAATTCTACCCGCAGCGTCAACTGTCGCTACTGAAGGATTGGAAGAGGTAAACTCAAAATAGTTCGCAGAAGGAACTACCGTTACATCTTCTCCATTGGCTAAATTCCAAGTTTGACCTAAATCAGTAACCTGAATCACAGAACCATTAAAGGTTTCTTGCGTTAAGTTTTGACCTCCAAAAATAGATGGTCTTGGTTGTGCAACCGTTCCTGATTTTATGAATTGGATTTCATCCATCCAAAAAGTAAAACCAGCTCCGTTGGTACTTTGTGAACCTGCAGAGAAAGTAAATACACCTCTTTCTTGCTTCAATTTTGAAGGATCTGGAATTGGAATAATTACTTGTTTCCAATAGGTAGCCATTTCAACACTCGGGATATTTACAGGAAATTCGTCTCCTTGGAAGTTGGTTCCAAAACCGAAGCTCGCAGTTGCCGTAGTAGTTGCTTTTACCCAAAAGGAAAGTGCATCAAACCCAGAAAGGTCTCTACCCGCACCTCTATCTAAAAAGATACCACCAATGTATCCACCATCTGGATCGGTTGGTGAAGGTACTCCAATTTTAATGGATGCAGAGCCCGCATAGGCTACACTATTGTCTGTATCAAATCCGTTCGGATTGGCTCCCGATGCCGGATCGAATGATATGAAAAACTCGTCTGTAAGATTTACAGGGTCATCTAAATAAACCTCTGCTATAGCAGGAAACGTCGCAAGGGTAGCTTCTGAAGATAGATTTCTTTCGCACGCTTGAAAAACTAGCAAACTGGCTCCAACGAGCAACCCTAGTTTTTTACTTAAATTTCTTCTAAAATTCATTTCTCTAACTTTTATTTTCCGATGTTAATATGAATGTATGTTCTAATTTCCCACTCCGAACCGTTAGGGAATCCAACAGGACTCAACAGTGGAGTATTTGAAAAGGCACTAGCAGATTGCATCGGTGAGAATCTTGGAGAATATTGATCTAATGATCTCCATGTTCCTCGCAATCCAACTCTTGTATCAGGAAGGATGAACCAATCTGGTTTTCCTACCGAAGTTGAAAGATCTAACATTAATTGTACAGGGAAGGTTAAGTTGAAATCTCTATGGTAGTCAAATGGACCCCAGTCGTTTAATTTCACCATACCTGTAATTTTCATTTTGTTGTAAATCATTCTTAAATCCATTCCGAATCGCTTGATTGTACGGTTCACAGCAGCTCCAGGAACATCACCACCGTTGGCCTGTCCTGTACCGAAGTAAACATTTGAAATAAATCCGAATTCTGGACGAATTTTCGAAACGATTCTTGAATTTACCTCCCATAGGTCAGCAGCTGGTGCTGATCTTGAGAACGCAAAAGACTGACGATTTGCTAAGAAACCAATCGCAGCATCTTGGGTAGTTGGTAAATGACGGTATACAAACCCTAGGTTAAAGGCAAATTTTGCATCTTCAGCTCTATCGTTGTTCCATTCGTACATGTAGGTACCTGGTGTTGGATCATAGGTAAATAAGATTTCACCTGCAGTCATGTTTCGGTTTCCACCTCTTACCACAAATGGATCATCAATAAAGTTTCTTAATCTACCTGGCGCGTTTACGTCATTAGGCATCGCTTGAACCAATGGTCTTTGCCACATAAAGTTCGGTGCAATCTGGAATTTTCCTCCGAAATTGTATGAGATACCCGTTAAGAAGTTTTGCATGTTTCCACTACCACTATCTTTAAGCTTCCAACCTGTGAAGGTTAAGGTTTGATCGAATCCACCATTGGCAACTAGCCCCATAGAAGAACCTTGTGCATACCAGTTAAATCCTCCATTTGAATAAGTAACTTTTGCTTTGGCACCCCAATTGTCTTTGCTTTGGATTCTATCATTGAAAACTGTATAGTTCCCAGGGCCTCCAACAACATCTTGGTAGGCTCTTCCGTTCAAAGGATTACCAGACCAAATACCTCCAACTTGGAAACCGAAATGCTCACCTTTCTTCTGAATAGCGATTGTAGCTCTTTCGTTTGGTAAAGCTGGAATCACACCAGATCGTAACTGAACAGGATCTAACACACGATTTCCGTTAGCATCGATACCATTTCCAGATACAATATCTTTGTGATAAATCGCTGCCACATCAAAGTGTCCTACTTTTCTTTCATACTTTAAAAGTACCGCAGGGTTTGCTGCCCACCATAATTGCGGACCGAATGCTGCTTTTAATCCTTCTAATGCTCCTTTACCATCTACTTCAACCCCTAAGATTTCACCATTATAGATATCCAAGTTTGGTCCGTAATTGGCTTCTGGATATAAACCAAAGAAGTCTCCTTCATAACCCCAGTGATAATGTCCGGTTCTGTAGAAACCTCTCATTTCAAAGTCTTTGGCTTTCCACTCAAATGAAGCGTTGTACACTCTCAATCGGTTTACATCACCAAAAACAACATCACCATTTGGTCCGTTTACTGTTACTGGTCTTCCCACATTTTCATAGAAAATATCATCAATTGGGTTTCCAGCAACATTACCCAGAATGTTGAAATTCACCTCCGCCTTCATATTAGAAGTTGGTTGGCCAGCAACTCCTACAAAATAAGATTGCATGTGGTCAAAACCTCTTCTGTCAGGAAAAGTTAATCCCGTTCCGTCTGAAAACTCAGGTGTGGTTGTTAAAGAACCTCCAGTATTGAAGGTGGTAAATTCTGCTCTTAAAGAGCTTAGGTAAACTTTTTCGTTACCTCCTAATGCTGCTTGTCCACCTCTGGCTTTCAAAACAGCATCCATCAAGTTTATTTTTTTGAAATAGTCTTGTACAAATTCTAAAGTTACACCCTCTCCGTATGGATCTAATTGGTGTGCCTCCTTCAACGCATAATAGGCAGCCCTTGGATACAAGGTATATAATCCTCTTACATCAGTTGGTCCCTTGGCACAAATACCAAACCATTCTTCGTTCATATTGTTTGTTCCCGCAACAAAATCACGGTCATAACCACCATTTGCCCAAGAGGCGTTGTTATCGTGTTGATCTTCATATCTACGATCGTTGAAACCGTATTTCCACCATCCATCACTAAATTGGAAAGTAAAACCACCAATAGAGTTTCCGACTTTTCCTAAACCTGCAGCATTTTCATAAATCTCTTTCCAGTTACCTACCATATAGTAAGCTTGAGATTTTTGATCTTCTTTAAGCGTTTGAGCGTTGAAGGCATCAGCACCAAACTCGGTAAACATGATTGGCTTGTTCAACTTATCTTTTACAACTTGGAACATGTCTCCAAAAGAAACACCTCTATAGGAGTTCACCCCGTAGATATCGATATCTGGACATTCTTCAGCAATGATGTCAATGAACAGAACATCACCGTTACAAATTGCAACTGGGTGATTCGGGTCCATCGCTTTCATCATTTTGGTAGCCTCATTCATCAAGCGGTACATTGGGCGTCCTCTCTTTTCACCTACAGCTTTCTTCTGCTCTTCACCTTCCGGGAAATCTTCCGTTTCAGATCCAGCCCAAAAAAGTCCGTAGTTGTTTTCGTTACCTAATAAATAAAGTAATAAACCAGGAGTGTTTTTGTATTCCGCCACAAGCGTCTTCATTTCTTCCATTAAAAATTCTTGCGTCCGTTTTTCGCCGTACTTGGTCACTGGAACCCAATTGCCATCAATAGTCAATCCATAACGCCCGAAGGAGTGGTTTAACATGGTGTAAATTCCATAATTCTCATAAATATATTGGATCCAGCGTGCTGGTACTCCAGTATATTGCCTAATGACATTTACTCCCATATTTTGAAGTAATGACATTTCTTCATCTAAACCAGCCCTAATGATATCATCTGGCTTTTCCCAAAATTTTGCATTAACGGTATTTGTTCCAATTGGAATGTAGTCCCAATTCATACCATTAATCATAAAGTCTTTTCCGTTTACAACTAACTTATCGCCCTTGCTATTGGATTGCACAGAAACCTTGTCGACCTGTGCAAAAGATCCAAGGACAAAAAAGAAAAGCAAAAAACTCACAAAAATGTTTCTCATAGTTTCATGTTTTGTCGATTAATAATAACTGCGAAAAAATGTTTGGTTGATAATTTTCGAACGCAGTTTTTTTTCAGATTAATAAAATTATGTTAATTTTTTTCTCAAGATAATAATTTCACCACTACAATTAGCATACACAACAATAAAAAAGTTCGAAAGTCTTTATTTATGGGGCGATGTAGCACATTTTTTCTTGAAAGCAACCTTACGAAAACGGTTTCTGTAGTGGTGATGTATGGTTACAAAAAGTATACTTCTTACAAGTGTATTGGTGCCGAGACCAGGGACCAACTCCCCAAACATCAAAAAATAAGGGTTGTCATTTCTGACAACCCTTAGCATTTATCTATTGAATTGTTTTAATTCAATTACTCAGCAACAATGATAAACCACCAATCAAAAGTTCCATTTCCATCTGTACTTCTCAATACAAATTCATTGGCTGCTGCTCTATCAAAAATCTCATATTGATGGTTACCACCAATGTAGTATCCAATGTGAGAATTATCTGATAAGGTTATGGTTTCAACACCTCCAGGTGCTGTTAAGGTAAAGGTGCCAGTATAATCACCAAAGCTATACCCTTCTATGTCATCACCATTTAATGTTCCTCCAGATCCACCTAGAGGTCCTAATTCTGCGTCCATTAAACCATTTCTTCCAAATACATCACCATTGGTCACGTAGGTAAAGGTACCATCAGAACTAAAGGTGAAACGATCATCGTACATACCCACACCTGCTTTTTCGCTAGGCCCAGCTCCATACCACTCACAAATAACACTTCCTCCTACAGGACCTAAACCAAAGTGTTGTGGCTTGGCCTCTTGGATCTTAAACGTTCTACTGGTAACAGCATTTGGATTTGCTGGATCAAAACCAAATAACTTGGTCTTTAAGTCCGCTGGTGGCGAATACGTTGCCAATACATCCACTTGGATCGAATTACTCGAAGAAACCCCAGCAATACCAGAGGCCACAACGGTAACCGTATATGTATTTAATCCAAGATCACTAAAGATTACTGTATGTTCTCCTGAGAGCGATACAGCTTCTCCTCCTTTGTAGAAAAACTTATAGGAAACTGCATTGTCAGCTGTAGCTGTGAAAACAACTTCTCCACTTCCATCACCATTCGGATTTGCCGCATCAGCACCTACGATTGAGGCGGTGATTTGGATGTTCGATGGTGCAACAATTTCTCCGAACGAATAATCGTTCTCCTGACAACCGTTGAATACGATTGCCAGTGAGAATAATAATATTATTGATTTAATATGTTTTTTCATCTCTTCAAATATTAAAATTGAGTAATGTCATCCACGTAAATGGTATAATTCGCAGAACCATCTCCTTGCGTACCATTGTCCATAATCAACACTAAATTATTAAAATCTACCGTAGTACTGATTCCAGCAAAACTGTAGGTTAATTCTTCCCAACCGTTCGCAACGGTAGTTGTTGCTGTGATTTCAGCTGAAGCAGTTGTATTCGGCCAAGGCGTAGCATCTTCAAACTTTAATAAAAGATTCAATCCTGCTCTTGGCGACCATACTTTTACTTTCACACCAGTTCCACCTACAAAAGTAAATGGTGCATTGGTAGTAATTTTTGAACCTGCCCAAGGCTGACCAGCATTCTTCACCATTTTAGCAACTCTTCCTGAAGTGTTACCATTTGGATCTGGGTTATCTACCACTGAAATATCACCTCCATCAAAACTAGAAAGTCCAACACCTGGTTCTAGATCTAACACCGGAGAAGTACTGATATCATCTACATAAATGGTGTAGTTGGCCGAGCCATCTCCCTGGGTACCATTATCCATAATCAATACTAGGTTGTTAAAGTCAACAGTTCCGCTAATTCCAGTAAAGTCAAATGTTAACTCTTCCCATGCATTAGCTGCAGTAGTCGTTGCTGTGATTTCAGCTGAAGCCACTGTATTTGGCCAAGGTGTTGCATCCTCAAATTTGGCAAGTAAATTCAGACCCGCTCTTGGAGACCATACTTTTGCCTTCACAATCGGATTAGAAACATCAAATTTGTCATTAACAGTAATCTTCGAACCTGCCCATGGCTGACCAGCATTCTTAACCATTTGGAATACTCTCGATGAAGTGTTAATTCCACTTGGATCAGGGTTATCAATGGCTGTGATGTCACCACCATCAAACGAACTTAACGTAAAGTTATCTTCGAATGTAATTGGTGTTATACCGTTAAATGGAACTGATGGTGTTTTATAAAAATAAATATTATCAATAAATACGGTTCCCGCAGCCCATGGGTCACCTACAAACTTCAATTGGTGAATGTCTGCAATAGTTAAACCTTGACTCGTAAACTCGCTTAACGGAATTTCAATACTTGTCCAATCGTTCTTGGTAAGTGTTCTCCAAACTGGCTTTTCACCATTTGATACGCTAATTAAAGAAGTTTCAATTCGATCAACATCAGCTGTCCAAACATCCATTCTCATATACTCCATTCCTGTTAAATCTTGAGCACTACCGAACTGAATTCCTTGGTAGCTTAAGTTCACATATTGAAGCATTTTATCTCCATTCAAATCATATTCTTGCCAGCTACTTCCTTGTCCGCCTTGCCCCCAATCTGGGAAGGTATCAGTTCCTCCAACATTTGTATAACCTCCATCTGTATAGATTGAAATTACATCAGATGCATTTCTTGAAGGAGGTGCAACCGCAGATGCAATTGGTGCTAAAATTTCGGTTACGTCAAACTCAACTTTATACACTGTAGTTGCTATGGCACCACCTTTTGCTGTAACAGTAACGTTGTACTTTCCTGCATTGGCATATTGGTAAGAAATTGTATTTCCGATATTACCAGATACTACTGGTTGAGTAACCCCTGTTTCACCAGAATCAAATTCGAACATTGTGGCAAAATCAGCATTGGCAGTAATGTTTACTTGCTTAGAAATAGCTTGATCGTTTTCTATAGACACCACTAAATTTTGTGGTGCTAAGAAGGAAACAACCAATTGTTGTGTTGTTCCAGCTTTTTGTCCTCTTACATTTGATGCTTCAATTTTCACATCATATGTACCTTCTGCATAAACGTGGTCTATGCTTTCTCCATGCGGAACCTCCACTTTAGGAGTTCCATCACCAAAAGTTACTTCAAAAGAAACTGCTCCATCTGCTTTCGGCGTAATTGTCACTAATCCCGTATTGTCTTGCGTAATGTTATACGTAGCTGAGATATTAGAAGGATAAGGGACAGTATCTAAAAATCCGATATCTCTTAAATCATCAGTACATGCAACCAAAAACAAAGCAATCAAGGTAGTGTACTTCACTAAATTTTTAATTTTCTTCATGATTTCTATGTTTAATAACCTGGGTTTTGATCCCATCTATTTCCTGCCAATTGAATTTCAATTAAAGGAATAGGGAATAATTCGTGTTTTCCTGCTTGGAAGCCTGGAATCGCTTGCGCTGCCTTACCTGTTCTTACTAGATCGAAGAATCGGTGACCTTCACCTACCAACTCTACTCTTCTTTCGTTCCAAATATTCTCCGTCAATGTCGAACCTGTAGAAGTTAAGTTATTTCCTGGACCTCCAAATGCTCTTTCTCTAACTCTATTCAAATACATTAGAGCTTTAGTATCGTCTGGTGACGATTTTCTATTATGCGCTTCTGCAGCCATTAATAATACGTCTGCAAATCGAATTGCTCTGTAGTTATTTGGATTGGTTAGGTTTCTATCACCTTGTGCTGAAGCACTTCTTTTACGAGGAATGTACTTTCTATTGAAGTAACCAGTGTGCTCGTATCCAGTTCCGAATGTAGCACCCGTAGCTGTAGCCCAAGCATCAATATCTAAAATAGCAACATCTCTTCGCAAGTCACCAGGTTCAAATGCATCATAAGCATCTTGCACTGGTACACTGAAACTAAATCCAGATGAGAACTCAGGACCAACATACGCACGAATTCCTTGGAATCCAACCGCTACGTTACCTTCACTACACTGTAAACATCCGAATCCAGCACCTTCAAGCTCAGAATACTGTACTTCAAATACAGACTCGATGTTGTTCTCTCCTGCCTCCTCAAAAATGGTAGCATAATCAGCAACCAAATCGTAAGGCCCAGTGCTGATTAAGTTGTCTAAAACAGCAGCAGCCTCATCAAATTTATTTTGATACAAGTAGGCTTTACCTAATAGCGCTTGTGCCGCTCCTTTGGTTGCTCTACCTACTTCCGCTTGTACAGCTGGTAATACAGCAGCAGCAGCAATTAAATCTGCCTCGATCTGTGCATACACCTGTGCTTTCGGCGTTCTATCGATCTCAAATTGGTCTCCGAAAAGAATTCTCTTATCAACAGCTAAAGGCACATCTCCAAACCACTTTACCAATTCAAAGTAGTAGTAGGCTCTTAAGAACTGTGCTTCACCAATCATTACATCCTTTCCATTAAAGTCAATTTTATCTTTAAATTCAAGGAAGTAATTTGCGCGATTTACACCGGCAAACATCCAACTCCAAATATCACGCAATTGCTGATTCACAGGAGTGTGTATCATATCATCTACTTCTTGAATACCAATTACGTCGGTAGCACTCTCACCACCGGCTAAGGTATTATCCGAAGCAATCTCACCCAACATTACATTTAAGTATGTAGAGTGTAATAAATCGTATGCTCCAATAAGAGCATTGTTATAATCTTCTTCAGTGTTGAAATATCCTTCTGAATTTTCAACCTGAGGTTCTACTTCGATATAGTCCTCACAGGCCACTAATACGATAGAAGCAATGAGAAAAAGACCTAAAATTTTATATAAGTTCTTCATAATCTATTTCTTTAAAATTTAAGATTAACACCTAACAAAAATGTTTGTGGACTAGGATAAAATCCTTGGTCAATACCACCTCCAATTGGCGCACCAGATGAAGCTGTAGGATCGTAACCTCTATATTTAGTTAAGGTAAATAGGTTTTGTCCAGTTACGTAAAAACGAACACTGTCAAAATCAATTTTTTCTACTAAATCTTCATTTAAGGTATAACCAAGCTGTACACTTTGCAAACGCAAGAACGAACCATCCTCTACATAGAAGTCAGAGAATAAGATGTTGTTGGTTGCACCAGTTGTTACTCTTGGGAACGAATTACTCGTACCAGGACCAGTCCAACGATCTAAGAAATAAGTTGGTCTGTTGGTCAATGGTAAGTTACGCTCGTAGTTTCTTACGATTTCATTTCCAATAGATGCAAAAGCATAGGCATTGAAATCGAAATTCTTATAGTTAAATGACATATTGAAACCCATTGTAATATCTGGAATTGGGTCACCAATGTTTGTACGGTCATTGTTATCAATAACACCGTCACCATTCACGTCTACAAATCTCAAATCACCAGGAGCCGTATTAGGCAAACTCGGATTGCTATTGATCTCAGCTTGTGTTTGGAAGATTCCGTTTGTTCTGTATCCGTAGAAGTATCCGATAGGGAAACCTGCCTCCATTCTAGATGGCGGATCTTGTCCAATTCCGAATACACCACCTTCAATAACTCCAGTTGAGTTACCTACAAACAATACTTCATTGTCCAACGTCGTGAAGTTGTAATTCAAATTGAATTTGAAATCGTCTCCAATTTGATCATTATATCCTAAAGAGAACTCAAAACCTCTGTTTTCAACTGTACCCGCATTTACTACAGGACCAGCTGCACCAGGACCACCTACACCTAAAATACCAGATACTTGTGGATTTACCAATAAGTCGTCTGTTCTCTTGTAGAAGTAGTCTGTGGTAAGGTTTACTTTTCTATCAAATAAAGTGGCGTCAATACCCACGTTAAAGTTCAAGTTCTTTTCCCAACGAATCTCTGGGTTTGAAATCGCTCCGATGGCGATACCATATTGTAATTGGTTGTTGAACACATAAGTTCCTTCCCCTGTTAATAAGGAAACAAATCCGAAGGAGCCAATTTTATCGTTACCGATGATACCCCAACTACCTCTCACCTTCAAGTTGTCTAACCAGTTAATGTCTTGCATGAAACTTTCTTCAGACATAATCCAACCTGCAGAAACAGATGGGAAGAATCCGAATTTGTTTTTCGGACCAAAATTTGAAGATCCATCACGTCTTAAGACCGCGGATAGTAAATATCTATCTTTAAACTTGTATTGTAGTCTTGTGAAGAAAGACAATAATCTTGAATCAAAGAATTGTCTTGGCTGATTGTTAATGGCAAGATTGTCAATAGACCCTGGACCAGCATCAACTCCCCAAAGATCTCTACCTTGGACGTTGAACAACTGATTGTTGAACAAGTTGTAACCTTGTGTTCTAAACACCTCGGCACCTAACATCGCTTGTACGTAGTGATCTTCAGCAATCGTATCTTCATAATTAATCAAGGCGTTGAACGTGAAATCCTTATAGATTTGTCCAACCTCCTGAACATTAGACTGCGCTTGGGTCACGTTAAAAACGCTTCCCTGACCAAAGAATCCTTCTGGTCGTAAATTTTTAGAGAATACGTCCGCATAGTTGAATTGATATCTTACTTCTGCTCTGAATTTTTCTAAAAATGAATAGCTCAATCGGTAAGCTCCAGCGATTTTATTCGTTGTTGCTATATTAAACGTATTGTCTACCTGTGCTAATGGATTGGCAACTTCAATACCCGTACCAATGGTAGGTGGTAAAGAGAAATCTCCATTCGCATCTCGAACAGGAATTGTTGGAGGCATGTTTAAAGCATTAAACAATACAGACCCCAATACATTTTCGATCAAGTTGCTTTTGTTTGAGTTGGTATAAATGGTCGATGTGGTCAACTTTAATTTTTCAGTGATGTCGTAGTTGTAGTTCAATCTAGCAACACGTCTGTTAAAGTTTGACTTTTCACCACCAACAATACCATCTTGACTCAATACTGATAAACCAAACGATAGGGTTGACTTTTCAGTACCTTTATTTAAGGTATAATCAATACTCGAGATTGGTGCAGTTTCGAAAGTGTTTCTTTGCCAGTTTGTTCCCTGTCCTAATCCACTTGCATTTGGAAATGGTAATGGATCACCATTCGCTGCAAACGCTTCATTAGCCAATAAGGCATACTCGGTGGCATTCAATACTGGAATCTCTCTTGTTGTTTGCTGAACTCCCATAAACATGTTCATGGAATGTTGAATTGGTGTGTCTTTACGACCCGATTTTGTTGTAATCAAGATGACACCATTTGCACCTTGCACACCATAAATACCAGCCGTTGCATCTTTTAAGATGTTGATGGATTTGATATCCGATGGGTTAATAGCACTCAAATCACCAATACGGTTACCATCTACTAAGATTAGCGGATCGTTGTTTCCGTTTGTCGTAATACCACGAATACGAATACTCAATCCCGCACCTGGTGAACCTGAAGTTGATGTAATGTTTACACCAGCAACTTGCCCTTGCAACGCTTGTTCCACACGCACTGGCTTGATTTCTTCAAGCGTTTCACTTGATACTAGAGATACGGCACCAGTCAATTCTTTCTTACGCTGCGTACCATAACCAACCACAACAATTTCATCCAATTGCTGTGCACTTTCATCTAAAGAAACGTCAATGACTTCCTTGTCAACAACCACTTCTTTAGTTTGCATTCCTAAATAAGAAAACACCAGAATCGATCCTTTCTTAACTTTTCTTAATTGGTAAACTCCATCAAAGTCTGTTTCAGTACCGATGGTAGTCCCCTTAATCACAACACTTACTCCCGGAAGTGTTTCTCCCGTAGCAGCGTCTTTCACCACTCCCTTAACGTTAATTTCCTGCGCAAAAAAGCTCAAGGAAAACATCAAAAGGAGTAAAGTAATAGTTCCTCTTTTCATCTAATTGTTCATTAAGATTAATTTGATACAAGTTAAGGAGAAATCCCAAAAAACTGTTAAAAAATTACTATACAATAATCATACACCGTTTTCGTAAGTTCAAAAACCAAGAAATCCTCAAAAATTCGCGTTGAATATTGAGGATATGAAAATTCGGGTTCCCTAAAAAATGATATTTGTATAGGTAATGTATAGGAATTAAATATCAATGATGTAGTTCGTCAAGTTAATGTCGTGGTCTAAGTTCATCTTTTTACGAAGTCTGTAACGCTTCACCTCAACACTTCTTGGTGAAATATTTAACAAAGGTGCAATTTCCTTGGAAGATAGATTCAACCGCAAATAAGCACACAATCGTAAGTCATTGGGCGTCAAATCAGGATGCTTGGTTTTAATCTTTCTAAGAAACTTCTTATCAGCATTATTGAAGGCTTCTTGAAACAATTTCCAATCGTCTGTATTGTTCAAATCTTTATCGATGATTCGTATCACCTTATCAATCCGTTTCTCTCCTCCATTTACAAGTTCGTTCTTTATCTCATTTAAGAATTCATTCTTTTTAATGATGCTCATGGTTGAGGTAGCTAACTCGCGGTTCTTCCCTTCAATATCATTTCGAAGCTTTTCATTGTTCAGTTTGATGATTTGCTTTGAATTTTCCAACTCCTTTAATTCTAATTCCTTTTGAGTTCTTTCAAGAATTTGAGCACGTTGTTTTTGGTAGTACTTCCTTGTGATAAGATGAATGGAGTAGAGAATCAGTCCGAATAAGGCCAGGTAAACCAATCGCATTCCGTTCGACGCATACCACGGTTTTTTAATCCTAAATTGATATTGGACTTCATTGGAACTCTTTACATCGTTCAGGTAGGCATTTAATCTCAAGGTATATGTTCCTGGTGATAAGTTCTCGTAGACAATTTTGTTGGAATTCTTCAACTCATTCCACACCTCATTGTATCCATCCAATTTGTAGGAATACTTCTTCAAATAGGTTTTGTTAAAGTTGTTGACACTACAATTGAATATGATGTTGTTCGACTCAGGATCGAACTCATTTTCTGCGGTTATGTTCGCATACTTAATTTCCTTGTCGATTTCATAAGCACCTACTTTGTTAATACCAACAAAGAATTGATCCGGCGATTCTGGCGCATCCAAATCGATGGTCACATAACCATTTGAAGTACCCAATAAATACTTGTTCTGATTCAATGAAATGATATTCTCGTATCCAGAAGCACCTTTGATCAGAGTACCCGAAATTGGCACCTTGTGAATTTGATAGGAACTACTTAGGCTCCCTGGCGAAAGATATCGCAAACCTTCGCTAGTAAATGACCAAAGTCTATTTTGAAATGTATCGTGTACGAGTTTGGCAGACTCAAATGTTTTGAGCGGAATCAATTGACTGTATATCGAATCTTTTTCAAAAGTATTCTGGTCTTTATTAAAAACATAGACGCCCTCCTTTGAAGCATACAGCATTTTGTCATTGTACTTGGTCAAGCTAGAATGAAGCCCCTTAGAAATAGACGCTACCTTATCATTCTGTATCACACGTTGCAGATCTTCTGAAAGCTTCAATTGAAAAACACCTTTGTACTCATGGTTGATAAAAAGTGTTCTAGAATCCAGGAGTTCGAACTGTTTACTAGATGTGGAGTAATTCTTAATTTTATGAGAATAACTCCACTGTCCTTGTCGTTTTTTCAAAATATAAAGTCCATCATAATTACCCTGAAGCAGGGTTGTATCGTCAATTTTTCGAATCAACCAGGCACCCAGTACGTTGGAAATTAAACGAGCTTTTGAACCGCTAACGATCAGCGTTCCTTTATCATGACCACAAAACAGTTTCTCATCATGAATGGACAAACTCCAGACTTGACCTAAAGTATTGGGGATAATCGTATAGTCGTCTCTTGAACCTTCTCTTTTGTAAAACAATCCCTGATTGGTACCGAGATAGAGATTCCCATCAAATTTGATGGAAGTGTAAACCGTTCCCAAGGAACCGTTCTTATCATTGTAAAATTGGTAGTTGGATTTTAAATTTACAAGTCCTATCCCCTTGTCTAGGCCCAACCAAATGTTTTCATCGCGATCTTGAAAGATGGATAAAATGGTATTGTTGAGCAGCCCATTGTTTTGGTTGATCCGATAGAGCAAAGTACCATCCTTTGAAAAATACAGCAATCCGTTGGAGATTGTTCCAACCACAAATTCATCGTTATTGGTCTTTAAGGCACTGTAAATGGAGAATCCCCGTAAATTTTTTGATAGTGTATTGTTATCCTTTTTAACCGTCTTATTGTCGACTGAATAAATCCCTGCGGATTGGGTAAGTGCATAAAGCACATTATCTATTTTGTAAAACTGAACAACTTTATTGTTTTTCAAATCAGAATTGGAAGAAATTAGAATGGGTTCTCCATTTTCTATCTTATAAATTCCGTGCAGATAATCCTGAAAGTAAAACATCTCCCCAATCTTAGTGAGCTTGCTTAAATTGTTTTTCGCATGTATCACCTTGGTTTGACCGAGTTTTAAATTGATCAAATAAATACGTTGTAAAGACTTGAAAAGCATCCAATCACCCAAATCAAAAATCTCCCAAATTTGCTCATCTTCAAGCATGTCAAGATCAAACTTCTCTGCAATCGAGGTGTAATTTAAAGCACCGAACTCATCTCGTTTCCAATAACCGAAGTCTTTGTAAAATCCCGAAAAGATCAATCCTTTATGAAACAATACGGATCTCATGATAGACTCATTGGGTGTCGGGTACAATTCCCAGCTATCCCCATTGAATTCTAGTAAACCTTTGTTGTTGGCGATGTAGATGGTTTTTTGTTGATCTTGTGTCACCGACCAATTTTGATTTTCAGCATGATAATCTTCAGGGGTAAAAGTCTGAAGGGGAGGAATTTCCTGTGCAGAAATGGAAATACTAACAAATAAAACTATACGTAACAGGAAAGATATGTTGTGGTTCATTTTGTTAATGTTGTGGTGTTAAATATACTGTTTTCCTTTTAAAAAGGAGAAATCACAAGCCTCTTCACAATTCTGTATAGTTTCTTCCTCAACAAAACCAAAGATAAATAGTAATAGACAAAACTTATTACAAATTTAATTATGATTTGTTTAACAAATATGAGTATCTTTGAATAAAAGGTATTCAATGGATTTTATAAAAAAGCTGGGAATAGCTAATTTTTTAATCTTGGTATTGCTTCTGGCAATTATTATTGTAGCCGAATGGTTATTCCTCTCTGGAGAAAAGCTACATGGAATTTTTATTGGGCTGTGGGCACCAACCCTCTTAGGTGTAATTATTTACCTCAAAATTATCAAAAATGAACGCAGATAGTATCGTACTTTACTTTTCGATTTTTGTCGGGCTATGCGTCTTTCTTTGGGCTTATTTCATGATACGGGAATTTGACCGCATTACCAGAGGTAAATAACTATTGCTTTACAAAGCTAACGGCTACACCTCCACCTTGAGCCAAATTGATATTCATACTATCATTCTTAGTCACCTGTACTTTTTCGATTGCTAAACTCAATGGGTTTTTATCCCAATGAGCGTCTGTTCCATCTTTGTAAATGATGGCTTCATAGGTGCTGTTTGGATCAAGAAAATTTAAGGAAAGTTCAAAAGAACGCGAATTTTCATCCGTAATACTTCCTAAGAACCAATTATCAGTTCCTTTTTCTTTTCGTGCAATGGTGACATAATCTCCTACCGCTCCATTTAGCACTCTTGTTTCAGACCAATCGACGCCAACATCCTTGATGAATTGCAATGCTTTCGGATTTGCCTCATAGTGCTCTACCAAGTCTGCCGCCATTTGAACGGGTGAATAGATGACCACATACAAAGCCAATTGTTGAGCCAATGTCGTATTTACTTGATTGTCTTTTCGGTATTCATCAAATTTGATATTGAAAATACCCGGAGTGAAATCGATTGGGCCTGCCAACATTCTCGTAAAAGCAACAATAGGTAAATGCTCTGGGGGGTTACCTCCATCGCCCGACCATGCATTGAACTCCTGCCCTCTCAGTCCTTCTCGTGAGATAATATTCGGATAGGTTCTTCGCAATCCGGTTGCTTTAATAGGTTCATGGGCATTTACAGCTACTTGATACTTGGCTGCCTTAATAGCAGCATTGTTATAATGATTGACCATGTACTGACCATGGTGGTACTCTCCTTTTGGCAAAATCTTTCCGACATACCCAGACTTCACGGCATGCATGCCATATTTCTGCATCAATGCGTATGCGGTATCTTGTTGTTTTTCATAAGTCTCTGTGGCGGCTGAGGTTTCATGGTGCATAATGATCTCCACACCTTTTTCTTTGGCATAGCTTGTCACTTCATCCAAATCGTAATCAGGATATGACGTCACAAAATCGAATACTCCCTCGCGATCTTCGAAACCAATCCAGCGTTCCCAGCCCGTATTCCAGCCTTCCACAAGCACTCCTCCTATATTATTCTTGGCCGAAAAGTCTATAAATCGTTTTACATTTTCTGTGGTTGCCCCATGTTTTCCATGGGCTTTCCCAGTATCTTTCCATTTGCCATCCACGAGTTCCATACCATAATCCCAAGAAGATTTCCCTAGGTGCATTTCCCACCAAACCCCTGTGTATTTCATCGGTTTGAACCAAGAAACATCTCCTAATTTGTTGGGCTCATTCAAATTGACAATCAATTTTGATTCGATCAATGCCGGCGCATTATCCGTTATCTGGATGGTTCTCCATGGTGTATGAAATGGAGTTGTTCTTTTTACTTTGTAATCTGTATTTCGCGAACCAACCAATTGACTTTTAAAGGAAAGGTTCTCGGTATCAACTTTAAGCGTCATTCCAGAATAATCAATCAAAGCAGCCTCGTGGAAACTTAAATGAGTTCCATCCTTACCTACCAGGGTCACTGGGGTATTTACTGCGTTATCAGGAATATAAGTCTGTGCTAAATTGGTATGAGCAATGTAAGACTTGGCGTCAATTTCAGACAATTTTGTGGTGCTGTACAAATGCTCGTAGATATCCCAGTCTCCAGGAATCCAGAAGGTTTTGTAATCTTCCGTTAAATTGAATTCGGTGTGCTCTTCCTTGATGTAAACCTCTTTTAAATTTTGTTGTTCTGGGAATTCATAGCGAAATCCTACTCCGTCATTGTATACACGGAAAACCAAATTCATTTTTCGTTTCAAATCGTCGCGTTCCTCCAATTCGACCCGAACTTCCTTATAATAATTGCGAACCGATTGCTGTTCTCCCCAAGGCATTTCCCAGCGTTCATCTACTTCAACAGGTTTCTTAACACGAGCGATAAAGCCTTTTCGAAGTGCTGGAGCATCTTTTAAATCGAATCCTACAAATGAGGTATCGATGATGGCCTTTGTCTTGTAATTGATCGTATAATAAAACTCACCCTCTTGGGATAGAAAGAAATTCACTTCAATATTCTCATCTGGAGAGGTAATTTTTGATGATGCTACTTCACAAGACATGAATAAAAAAACACTTAGGATTACAACAAAGATTCTCATATTACTTTTTCTCTAATAAAACGATATCAAACTCAGAGTTTACAACTACTTTTCCGTCCTTAACTTCGGCTTCGACGTTTGCATAGGCATCTCGGACCATACTACCGTCTTCAAATATGCCCGCAACATTAATTTCTTTAGCTCCTTTCACATAATTCAAGCCTACAACTACTTTATCTTCAGCAAGTTCTCTCGAAAAGCTATAGCCTCCCTCAGTAGTTATGGCTTTGTGTTTTCCTGCTCCTACAGATGGGTGTTTCGCACGAAATTGACCCAATTTTTGCCAGTGTGTTAGCACCGCTTTGTTCATTTCGTTACCTGTTTCCTCCCAATTCATAAAAGATCTCAGAGTAGCGTCACCTTCAGTACCTTCAATCACTAAGGAACGTGCCGTTTCATCTCCGTAATAAACCTGAGAGGCACCAGGAGATAATAATAACAACGTCGCAGTTTCCATGGTATTTTCTCGCCTCGGATCAAAAGGCTGTCCATCATCATGAGAACTGAGGTAATTTAATACTCCAAATCCTTCTAATTCGTTCTGTAAGGCCGTATCATACTTTACAAACAAGTCTTCTTTCGACATTTGTTTGGCATTCCACTTAAATTCGAAATTGATCAGACTGTGAAAAGCCTTGTCAAAGTAATTGACTTTTTTATCTCCAAAATTGAAGAATTGGCCTCCGCTGATTCCGTAGTTGTATACCTCACCCACCAAGAAAAAGTCTGTGGCATCCATTACACGATCTGGATGATTCTTTTTGAATTCGTTGAACGCATAATCACATTCTACTCGAAACTCTTGCCAAACCGATTCTTCGGTATGTTTAACGGTATCCACACGATAGCCATCTATTCCAAATTCAGTAATATAATCGGTCAGCCACTTCATGATGTAAAATCTAGGCGCTCTTGGGTATCCAGTTCGCGCAAAAAAGGCATCTAATTCTTTCACCTCTTGCTCGTACCGTCCTTCTGCCTTCCATTTGGCTACCAATTGAGGTGGTAAAGCTACTTCCTTATCGCTATCTGTTAAAATGTCTGGTAAGTTCTTCACCAAGGTACAGGAAACGGTGTTCTCGTAGTTATCGTATTTACATTGCGGACTCGTACGTACCCAGTCTGAAGGCCAAACCGGATCTTTTTCGGTAACAGGTCCCGTATGGTTGATCACGGCATCCAATAAAATTCGAATACCCTTGCTATGGGCAGCTTCTACCAACTCTTTTAAATCTTCTTTGGTTCCAAAATTCGGATCAATTTTTGTCCAATCCTTGGTCCAATACCCATGAAAACCATAGGTAATTCCAGTCCCTTCGTCAGTTCCTCCGTGAATTTGTTCCACAATTGGAGTCATCCAAATGGCATTGATTCCCAAATCTGTGAAATAGCCCTCTTTTACCTTTTGGGTTACTCCTTTGATATCTCCACCTTCAAATCCGCGTAACTTTCCAGTTTCAGCGGTGCGATCAAAATTCACATCGTTGGAAGAATCTCCGTTATTAAATCGATCGGTTAATAGGAAATACACGTTAGCTGCCTTCCAATTAAATTGTTTGTTATTTTTATCGTTGATTGCCACGTCAGTGTTGGGTTTGTCTTTACAACTTAGTATAGTTAGTAAGCTTAATAAGAAACCAATTTTTCTAAACATATTATTGAATTTTAAGGATAAAGGATTCTAAAGGTTGAACATCTACTCTCACACGAGCGTTTCCATCTTTCACCAATAGGGTTGACGAATATTGTTGATACAGTTGGTCTTTCACCTGGTATTCTCCATCTTGTAAATTCCATTTTGCGACAATATCGCTAGGAAGTCCTAACTCGAAACCATAGGTATTTTCTGCATTAAAATTTGAAACAATTATCAGTTTTTCATCGCCCTTCCAACGGACGAAAGAAAGTACTTTTTCGTTGTACCACTCTGTATTTCCTCGGTTGAACTGATGAATATCTGCATATTCCCCCATCAAGGCATCGGAAGATATGGTGAAGTTCAGCAAACGCTTGTAAAAATCTCTCAAGTCTTTTTCAGCTTGGGTTGATTGTCCGCCGTCAAACTTTTTGTCATTTACCCACCGTTGTAGTGATGGTACTCCGATGTAATCGAAAATAGAGGTACGTGACGGACTACCAAAACCAGCATTTTCTGCTCCAGGCTCACCAAATTCTTGTCCGAAGTAAATCATGGTAGGCGCTGTGGAAATGGTCGCAGAGACCACCATGGCTGGTTTTCCTTTTAAAGCGTCACCAGCAAACTCTGGACTCGCAATGCGCTGTTCGTCATGATTTTCTAAAAAATGCAGCATATGATGCTCAATATCTTTCAATCCTTCTTGAATTGGCGGAATGTTGTCTGTTAATCCATGACCCTGCATTACGTGCTTGATGGTATCATACAATTCAACCTTGTCGTACAGGTAATCCATTTTTCCTTTGTGAATGTAATCTCTATACAAAGAAGGATTGTATACTTCTGCTAGTAAGAAGGCATCGGGATTCTTCATTTTGATGGATGAATTCATAAAACTCCAAAATTCAACAGGTACCATTTCGGCCATATCGTATCGGAAGCCATCAACGCCTTTATCTATCCAATAAAGTGCAATGTCTCTAAATTTTATCCATGAATCTGGAACGGTTTTGTCCTTCCAGAATTCAAAGTGCTTTTTGTAACCCTCATTTTCGAATCCCGCTGGTAGTTCATCAAAATCTTTTCGCCCGTCAGGAGAAACTCCATAATTCACCTTCACCGTTTCATACCAATCGTAAAAACTTGGTTTTGAGGCTCTTGAACCATTTCCTGTCCATTTTGCTGGATTTTCATCAAACTTACCATCCGATAATGGATGTGCATCACCTCCCAAAGGTTTGTATCCGTTTAAAAAGTCAGGAACTTCAAAAGCTTGACCCGGATTGTAATAAAAGTTGTTGTTAACATCGTATTGAACGTTGGTATTATCATCGGCTCCAAAGTCTTTGGTTCCTTCTGGATTTGATAAACTCTGATAGTTTCTCGCTACGTGATTCGGAACAATATCAATCAATAATTTCAATCCTGCTTTATGAGTACGTTCAATCAAAGCTTCAAACTCCCCCAATCGATTGGCAGGATCCACTGCCAAATCTGGATTTACATTGTAATAATCTTTCACTGCATAAGGAGATCCAGCTCTACCTTTCACAACATCTGGATCATCATTGGAAATACCATATTTCGTGTAATCGGTTATGACATCGTGATGCGGAACCCCAGTATACCAAATATGAGTAACTCCTAATTCTTTTATTTCTTTTAGCGCAGTATCTGAGAAATCATTGAATTTCCCTACTCCGTTTTCCTCAATGGTTCCCCAAGGTTTGTTGGTCGAATTGGTATTCCCAAACAATCGGGTAAAAACCTGATAAACAACTGTTTTCTTAGACTTGCTGTTATCTTCTTTTTTCATTTCAGACTCTTTATTTGATGTGCAGTGCCATGTTAGCAAAGAAATAGCTAAAAGCAGTAAATAACTTCTTTTCCTCATCGCTTGGTTATTTTAATGAGACTTTAATCTTGGTTTCCTTCTTGGTATTCCAATCAAAGGGTATCGTTAGTTGATTGTTGATTGGTTCAACTTTCAAAGTCTTTCCGTTGTGTTTTATTTTTCTCGGATTCCAATCAATATTGTGAATCACGAGCGTGATATTCTTCTGGGTTGGTGTCCAATTGGAGCCAAACTCCGCTTCAAAATCAATTTCCAACCATTTGCGTTCTTTCTCCGCCTCGAACTCCAATATTTCGAACCGACCTTTTTCAAATGCTCCAGCTAGTTTGCCATTGTCGTTATAAACCTCGCGTTCACTTTCCTTTTTGCTTTCATCATAAAAATAATGAACTGTAAGATTGTTTCCATCATAAGCTGTGGTTGACTGTACCACATCGGTCATGGTGATAAAGGCACCTCCTCGAACATACGTCGGAATATACTCTTCCTTCACTTGGACTTCTTTGGATTGGCCTCCGGTTACTTTCTCGCCAGAATAAAAGTCATACCAATTGCTTCCTTTCGGAAAATAAACGGTTTTGGTCTTTACCGAATCCTTTAAAATGGGCGTAATTAGAAAATCTTTTCCCCACATATAGGTTGCGGATATTTCTGAAGTAGACTTCCCTTCTTCTTCGAACATTAAAGGACGCATCAATGGGTATCCTTTGGTATGATTCTCATAAACCAAGTGATAATTATAGGGCAATAGCTGATAGCGTAGTTCGATAGCCTTTTTAGCCAAGGCCTTTGCTCTCGGACTTCTAAAAACAGGTTCGCTTGCTACATCTTCGTGAGCGTGTGGCCTATAAATTGGTTGGAATACTCCGTATTGCAACCATCTCGCATACAAATTATCATCCAAGTTGGCCCCTGCAAATCCGCCTAAATCAGAATGCATGAATCCCATTCCCTGCATGCCCATTTGTAAGGCTATTTCAGGCTGACTTTGCAAGCCGCCCCAGCTTCTACTCACATCTCCTGACCACGGGATAATTCCGTATCGCTGCGAACCAGAGTATCCCGCTCGCATTAGAATAAATGGTCTTTCATCAGAGTAGTTTTGTTTGTAACCCTCATGAATAAGTTTGGCCCAATTGTGTCCGTAAATGTTATGTACTTCGTCAGCGGTGCTGTTTTCGAAATTCACCCAAGACGGCAATACTTCAGGCTCTCCTAAATCGCCCCAAATACCTTGAACTCCTTTTTCGCGAAGTCCTTTGTAGATGTTCCAAAACCAATCGATACCATCTTTCTTAAACACATCGATGATCCCCGTATTTCCAAAATAAAAGTCATATTTCGCGGGATTCCCAATAGAATCTGTTGCCAATATTTTTTTCGAAACCGCCTCTTTCCATTTGGATGATGTGGTGAGTAAAAAAGGTTCGGTGATGAGAATGGTTTTAACTCCCTTGGAATCTAGATCCTTCATCATTGCTTCCAGCTTCGGAAAGGAATCTCTATCAATTTCCAAATTCCCCATGGTTCCTTGAATGGTTTTTCCGAACCAATACAAATCCAGAATTACCGCATCAACAGGAATCTCATCCTTTTTAAATTTTTGAATGGTATGTTCTACTTCTGCCTGGGTTCTATAGCCGAAACGACTCGAAAAATTCCCAAGAGCCCACCTAGGAAGCATTGGTTGCCTCCCTGTCAATTCAGTATAGCTTTCAAGAATATCGTACCAATTGTCACCGGCAATTACCTGATAGGTTTTTCTACCTAATATGGTTTCGTAAGTAAGTGTATTGTTCTTCTGACTATCAAAATCCAAATATCCAATGGGTGCATTGTCAAAATGAATCATGTATTTTTTAGAAGAAATGACAATCGGCATGGAAAAGTTCAGTAGCTTGGAATAGGTCTGGTACCCATAATGCGCTCGATTGTATAGCGGTAATCGATTTCCTCTTCGATTCATCCCCAAAGCACGAGCTCCTCCTCCATACAACACCTCATCGGTGTCTAAGTTGAAAGATATCTTCTCCGTTTCGTCGGCAACAATATTCCCCTTGACCATGTCCATAGGAATGTGTTTGGATTTGAAATAACCTTCTTTCTCAGAAGTAATATTCTTTCCCTTGTAGGTATACGAAATCTGGAAAGGCGATGTCGTAATCGACACAGAAATTCCTTCAGATCCATAGGTAATCACGTTACCTTGATAATTATAAGTTGTTTCAACAGACTTTGGTTCTAATACAACAGCATGAGAATTCTCATCAATGGTCTCGCCATTCGGTAGGAAAGAAGTTTCAAGTACAGACGGTGTATAAAAGGTAAAGAGATAGGTGCCATCATTAGTAGTTACCTCAAATCGTCCATTTTCTTGTTTGTGAGATTGGTACTCACGATTCGGATTTTGACCGAATGTAACTTGAAGCAGAAAAAGGAAGAGTATGAATACTTTTTTTTTCATTTTTAGTTCTTGGCTAATAAGAATGTAAAAGGAATGTCTAAACGCTGATTCCAAGAATTTTCGGAATGATCAGCACCTTTAAAAAATCGATTGGCAGAATTGCTAGAATCGTATCCTTTTTTTGCTAGGATTTCATCAACTTTTGGAGCATACTGCGGATAAAATTGATCCAAAGTCTTGTCTCCATAGTCAAAGTAAATTCTATGACTTCCTGCCATCGGTAAGTTCTTATCCATATAAGCAAAGATGGCTGCTGGTAATGGATTGTCTTCAGAAACTCCTGCCCCAGGCCAATGCGTTGAAATACAAGCTGCTGCACCGAAAACCTCAGGATATTCGCTAATGGCATACATAGAAATCAATCCGCCCATACTAGATCCAGCAATCACCGTATTTTCTTTGTCAGTTTTTACGCTATAAACCCTATCAATGAATGGTTTTAATTCACTTGTCAAAAACTTCAAATACTTATCAGCATACAAATCCATATTGGCCATATTCCGATTGGCCAAAGCCGTAATTTTTTTCATATCGGCTTCAGAGACATAATCCATCGCTTTTGCGGGGAAGTAATCGTTCCAGCGGATTTCAGAAATGTTATGAACAGCAACTACGATAAAGTCTTTTGTTTTTCCTTCACTTTGAAGCTGACCCGCAATTTCATCAACTTTCCACTCTTGTTTGTTCCAAGTTGTAGCAGCATCAAATAACATTTGTCCGTCATGCATATATAACACCGAGTATTCCTTGTCTTTAGAATATCCATCTGGCAACCAAACATCTACTGGTCTCGAAGTAATATTTTCTGTTGGAAAATTCTCAATTCTCTCAATACTTCCACTCGCTAGATTTACATCTTTGAGTGTATTAATTTCAATCTTGATGGGCTTTTTGGCCTCTTTCTTTTCTGTCTTTTGTTTACAGCCTATCATTGACACTATGGCCAATAAGAAGAATATCTTTTTCATGTGCTCATTTTAATTTCGTTGTCAGTAAGGTGATTCCCTTTGCATTTATGTTGATGGTTTCACCCCACACCATTTCTGCATCGCTGATGATGTTTTTTACCGTTTTTCCGTTAAGTCTGATTTCATCTAAAATTTCCGTCGGAATCGAAGTAGCCTCAGACTTGTTCAAAATAACGCCTACTACCTCGTCTTCATGCATTCTGAACAACGCATAAATTCCGGCTCGAGGTGCAAAATGAACAGTCTTACCTTCATGGATAGCTTTGCTCGATTTTCGGTAGTTCAATACTTTCTTCAAGTACGACTGCATGTCCTTTTGATCAGCAGTCAAACCTTCGCCTGTAAAGGCATTCACCTTATCTCCGTCCCATCCTCCTGGGAAATCAGAACGAATCAATCCGTGATCACCAGGTTTTTCGAAATCAGCCATTAAAATTTCTGTACCGTAATACAATTGAGCGGTTCTAGGCATGGCCAAAAGATATCCTAATGCCATTTTCGTATTTGGGATGTTTCCTTTTAATTGTGTGAAAATTCGGCTCATATCATGGTTGTCTGGAAATACCAAAATATCTTCTGGTTTCGCGTAGGCAAAATCATTGGCCAGGCCTTCATATATTTTTACCAATCCTTGATTCCAGCTTTCTTCTTGATTCAATGCATCCACAATGTTTTGCTGCATGGCAAAGTCCATCGAAGCACGCAAATTAGAGTCATAACCATCTTTATTTTCATGACCATCTTGCCAGTAGGCAATCAATAATGGATTGTAACTCCACTCCTCACCTACAATATTAAAGTTTGGATATTCCTTCATTATGGCTCCTGCCCAGTCCGACATGAAGTCTTTGTCCGGATACGGATAGGTATCTTGACGAACTCCGCCTAAGTTGGCAGCTTCAATCCACCAAATACTATTTTGAATCAAGTATTTCGCCATAAAGGGATTACGTTGATTCAAATCAGGCATGCCGCTTACAAACCAACCATCGGTCATTCCTTTTTTATCGATTTCTGAGGCATACAAGTCTTGATTTGAGGTTCTGCGGTGATTCGATCGTTTCACTACATCATTGCCCCAGTTGGCCCGGTTGTCTTCAAAGTGTGGTTGATGATTCACCCAATCTTCAAAAGGCAAGTCTTTCATCCACCAGTGATTCAATCCGCAGTGATTGGCAACTTGATCCATCACTAATTTCATTCCTTTGGAAGCGGCTTCATCAGAAAGCTTTTTATAGTCTTCAAAGGTTCCAAAACGCGGATCTATTTGGTAGTAATCAGTTATGGCATATCCATGATAAGAACTTCTTGGCATATCGTTGGTTAGCACCGGACAAGACCAAACCGCCGTGAAGCCCATATCGGAGATGTAATCCAAGCCTTTGGTAATTCCTTCTAGATCACCACCATGTCTTTTGTAATCATGATCCCGATTTACTTCGGTTTCTAATAATCCAGCTACACTATCGTTATCTGGATTCGCATTTGCGAAACGATCTGGAGTAATTAGGTAAATAACATCGGAACTATTGAATCCAATGAACTCTTCACCAGATCTTTCTCTAGATTTAAGTTCATAGGTTTGTTTTAATTCTGATCCATCCTCAAGGGTAAAAACAATATTGAATTTCCCAGCTGGTGTGTTCTCAGTTAACTCAAGGTCTAAGAACAAGTAATTCGGACTCTTAGCCTGGTGCTGTTTAACCAAAGTAACACCAGGAAAACTGATGGATGCTTTGGCTTTACCAATGTTTGGATGATGCACCAATAATTGTAGAGATTTGTTTTCAAATCCGGTCCACCAATTCGGCGGCTCCACTCTATTAATCTGTGAGAACTCTTCGGTCAAAGGTTGTACTTTTGGCTCCGAGGAACTACAAGAAGCCAAAAAAAGTACACCTAAGAAAAGAATTATGGAATTCAATTTTTTCATGAGGATGATTCTATGTTGATGATTAAACCGTTACCAGGTTATTCGGTGTTACCACCACAACCTTATCATTTACCAAAATGGTCAATTCTTCACCTTGATCCAATTCAAAGTGCGTGTGCCCTTGACAAACATTCACCATTAAAATTTGATTTCTAAAGTTGATCTTAAAGGAGTAACCCTTCCACTGCGATGGAATTCTAGGCGTAAAAGAAAGCTTTCCATCCTTGATGCGCATTCCGCCAAATCCTTCGACGATGCTCATCCATGTTCCGGCCATGGAGGTAATGTGCAGCCCTTCATGCACTTCGTGATTGTAATCGTCTAAATCCAAACGCGAAGTACGTAAATAGAACGTATAGGCTTGCTCCATACGACCTAACTTGGCCGCTTGCACACTATGAACACAAGGCGAAAGCGATGATTCGTGAACCGTAAAGGGCTCGTAGAAATCAAAATGCTTCTCTAATTCTTCAGTTGTAAAATGATCTTCGAAGAAATAGAATCCTTGTAAGATATCTGCTTGCTTAATGTAAGGTGATCGTAGAATGCGATCCCAAGACCAATGTTGATTGATGGGTCTCTGAGATTGATCCAAATCAGCTACAGACACCAATTCTTTGTCTAAGAATCCGTCTTGCTGCAAAAATACTTGGTGTTCCTCTGAGTATGGGAAATACATGTTTTCTGCAACCGTCTTCCATTTGCCCAATTCTTCATCAGTGAAATTGGTCTTTTGTTTGATTCGGATGTAATCCGATATGTGGTCAACTTTGACATTCTCAATACATTCCAAGGCATATTGAATACACCATTGGGCAATGTAGTTGGTATACCAGTTGTTGTTGACGTTATTTTCGTATTCATTAGGACCTGTAACTCCTAAGATTACATATTTATTTCTAAGGGTTGAGTAATTTGCTCTTTGATGCCAAAAACGTGCAATACCAATCAATACTTCCAATCCTTTTTCAGGAATGTACGTTAGGTCATTGGTATAACGTTCGTAGTTGTAAATGGCAAAGGCAATGGCCCCATTTCTGTGGATTTCCTCAAAGGTAATTTCCCACTCGTTGTGACATTCTTCACCATTCATCGTTACCATAGGATAGAGCGCTGCCCCGTTGGTAAAGCCAAGCTTTTCAGCATTTTCAATGGCCTTATCTAGATGTTTGTAACGATATTCTAATAATTTTCTCGCAACCTCTTGATCTTTGGTTGCCATATAGAAAGGAATACAATAGGCTTCTGTATCCCAGTAAGTACTTCCCCCATATTTCTCTCCCGTAAATCCTTTCGGACCAATGTTTAATTGCGCATCAGTACCTAAATAGGTTTGGTTTAGTTGAAAAATATTGAATCGAATACCTTGTTGTGCCTTCACATCTCCATCAATAGCTATATCGGCCATACTCCAAATCTTGGCCCACTCTTCTTTTTGTAGTTCAAGAAGGTTGTCAAATCCGAAGGTAGTAGCCTTTTCAAGCACATTGGATGCGGCTTGCATCAATTCATCCTTAGGATGATTTCGATCCACCACATAACCACCAAACTTTTGAATGGTGGCTTTTTCATTTGCATGTACTTCAACAACAGAGGAAGAGGTTATTTTGTTATTTGATTGATTGTGATTGAATTGCGCCTCAACAGCTTTTCCATCGACATACAAGAACGATTTCATAAACGTACAAGTATAAAAATGGGTTTTCATTGTTTTTGCAACGATGAAAGCGGCATCTTCTTCCTCCTTGATGGTTTCAATATTCCAGAACTGATCGTCCCAGTTTGAATCCTCATTATGAATTCCTCCATCCAAATAAGGTGTAAACTCAATGCTTACCGACTTATTGAGCGGTGTAATATTGTATTCAATGGCACCTACTTCATCCAAGGCCAAACTTAAAAATCGTTTGGTTTCAACTTTAATTTCCACGCCATTTTGCAAGGTTGCTTCAAAACTTCTAGACAACCAACCCTCTTTCATGTTCAGTTCTCTTCTAAAGTTCGAAACAGATGCGCATGCGTTTAAATCGAGCTCCTCACCGTTAATCGCTACATCAATACCAATCCAATTTGGAGCATTCAACACTTTGGCAAAGTACTCTGGATAGCCATTTTTCCACCATCCTACTCTCGTTTTATCAGGGTAATAAACACCTGCAATGTAACTTCCTTGAAAAGTATCTCCTGAATATTTTTCTTCGAAGTTAGCACGTTGCCCCATGGCACCATTACCAATACTGAAGATACTTTCAGACGATTTTACGTTGTTTGGATCAAAACCTTCTTCTATGATTGACCATTCATTCGGAATGATATAATTTTGATTCATTTCAATTTCTTTAAATTTCTAAAAAATACGACACCTAGTTAGTAACTAACTGGTTTAAAAAGTCAATGGATATTTCTGTAAAGTCTTTAAAAACATGGTCTGCTTCGTGTAAAACATCTTGCTCACCAATACCAATAGAAACCATATTGGCCGCATTCGCAGCCTGAATTCCCGCAATGGAATCTTCAAAAACAATGCAATCACTCGGTCTAATTTTAAGACCCTCTGCAGCTTTTAAAAATACCTCTGGATCTGGTTTCCCTTTAATTACAGAGTTACCATCGACAATGCATTCAAATTTTTGTAATAGATGAATTTTCTCAAGAATAGGAACTGCATTTTTACTGGCAGATCCCAAAGCGATTCCCTGTTGATTTTCAATTAAGTAATCCAATACCTTGTTGGTGTCAGGAAGAATTTCGCTGTCATCCATTTTGGATATATAGGAAAGATACTCTTCATTCTTTTCAACAAGCAAGCGCTCGAATTCACTTTCAGAAACGGTTTTGTTACCCCAATTTAAAATCTTCTCAAGACTTTTAATTCGGCTCACTCCTTTCAGTTGTTCGTTCTGCTCTTTTGTAAAATCAATACCCAATGAATTGGCCAGATTTCGCCAGGCTAAAAAGTGATACTTTGCGGTATCTACAATAACCCCGTCTAAGTCAAAAATAAATCCTTTCTTACTCATTCAATTATGCATTTGAAGTTTCGACTGTATCGTCTACATCAGTAACTCTTCTCACCAACAAAGCAGCAATAATGAACGAGAATCCGCTCACTACCAAAGCAAAAATCGGTTGATCATTGTACAGGTATTTCACCATAGGACCTCCAATTAGCGCATTTAAGATTTGTGGTAATACGATAAAGAAGTTGAAAATACCCATGTAAACACCCATTTTCCTTGCAGGGATGGAGCCGGCCAAAATTGCATAGGGCATCGCCAAAATACTAGCCCAGGCGATACCGACACCAACCATGGAGAGAATAAGCAAGTTTTTATCTTGAATCACATAAAGTGATAATAGACCAAGAGCACCAATAATGAGTGAATAGGAATGTGTCTTCTTTCTTCCTAACTTCTTGGCAATAGCTGGCAAGAAAAAGGCGTAAATAGCCGACACAGCATTGTAAACTCCAAATAAGATTCCGACCCAGTCGCCTGCGTCTTGAAAACCTTTGCTATGCGTATCTGAAATGTCCAATCCGTAGATATGAGATGCGATGGCTGGGGTTGAAAATACCCACATACCAAACAATCCAAACCACGAAAAAAACTGAACCCAAGCCAATTGCTTCATTGTAGTTGGCATTTTGGCAAAGTCAGAAAAGATATTCATCAAAGAAGATTCCTCTTCAACAATTTCTTCCCCTTCTGCTTCATGAATGAGTTTCATTTCCTCAGGCGAATATTCCTTGGTAGTAAATACCGTTATTAGAATACTTCCAATTAGCACTGCCGCACCAATAATAAAGGAGAGCAGTAAGTTTACAGGAACTTCTCCAACAGCCGCTTCATTGCTTACACCAAACCAATTGGTTAACACATAAGGCAACCATGAACCGATTACAGCACCCACACCGATCAATACGGTCTGCACACTAAAACCAAGGGTTCGTTGATCTGAAGGTAGCACATCTGCTACTAGGGCTCTGAATGGTTCCATCGCCACATTGAACGAGGCGTCCATAATCATCAACATTCCAGCTCCAACCCACAATGCAGGCATAAAAGCAGTGAACATATCTGAATTAGGCATTAAAATGAGACCAATCGAGGCCAGAATGGCACCCACCAAAAAATAAGGTCTTCTTCTACCCAACCGCGTCCATGTTTGATCGCTGTAATGACCAATAATCGGTTGAACAATAAGACCAGTTAAAGGTGCAACAATCCAAAACCACGAGAGTTCATGAACATCAGCTCCAAAAATCTGTAGAATTCTACTAGCGTTGGCATTTTGAAGGGCAAAACCCATTTGAACTCCTAAAAATCCAAAACTTAGATTCCAGATTTCTAGAAAAGAAAGTTTACGTTTTTTCATCTATCGTATTTAAGTTAATGAATACGATAAGCCGAGACTTATCAATTGATTCTGTGTGAAGTGAAAATTATTGATAAATCATATTTCGCAGACCAAATATATGATTTTCAGCCAAAAAGTGTTAAAAAATTGAGATGTTTCTACGACGACGTTTTCGTGGACTCTCTAATGATGAGATCACTTGAGATCACATTTCGCTTTGGCTTGTAGTCTTCTGAGTCGTTTTCAATATGATTGATTAACATATCTACCGCCTGTTTACCCATTAAAAATCCGTGTTGTGCAACCGAGGTTATGGAAGGCGATGAATATTCAGAAATTAACCCATCTGTAAATCCAATTACAGAAATATCATAAGGAACTTCAAGCCCCTTCGCTTTGGCGTACTTGATACATTTTGCCGCATAGATTTCATTTACGGCTAAAATGGCATCAATGTCTTTGTTAAAAATCGGTGCAATTTGGTCGTTGAAGTTTTCCTCTTCGTCAATTTCGACAATAATTGAAGTATCTGATTTGATGTAGTGTTCAATTAGTGCTTTTTCATAACCTTGTCGTCGTAAGGCACTCACACTCACGTGATTCGGAGTGGTCACCAAGGCAATCCGTTTACATCCCGTACGTAACAGATAATCAGTTGCTTTATACCCTCCTCCAACATCATCAACCACTACCTTATCGCAAAGAATATCACTCACAACTCGATCAATCATCACCAGTGGGATTTCCTCGGAAACTAAGTCTTTGAATTGTGAAAAATCCTTGTTCTCCATAGTTTCATTGGCAATTGACACGATGAGACCGTCCACACTTCCATTGGATAATACGCGAAGGTTCTCGTATTCTTTTTTGAAAGACTCATTCGAGAAACAAACCATAATATGGTAACCACGTTCATTGGCAACCTCTTCTATTCCCTTGATAATGGTCGAAAAAAAGTGATGAACGATTTTCGGAAGGATTACTCCGATTAATTTGGTTTTTTGATTTCGTAATTGCAAAGCCAGGTTATTTGGCTTGTAATTGTAAAGGTTGGCGTAAGCCTGAATTTTCTGCTTGGTGTCTGCACTTATTTCATGACTGTCTTTCAGTGCTTTAGACACGGTGGAAGTTGAAACTCCTAATTCTTTCGCAATTGTCTTAATGGTAATTTTTTGCCTCATTCTTTACATTATTCAAAATTTCAACTGTCAAATTTTACGAAACTTACGATTTTTTCATTTAAGTTGTCAACACGAAACCGATTTCGTAGTGTTAAAAGTATTGATTTTTTTAACAGTTACACCTATATTTACGTAGTGAAGTGTAAAATTATTGTTAATATTTCGAATATTAATAGTTATTAATTAACAATGTATAAATGAGAAATTTTAAATTACTTTTAATTGGAATGCTTTTATGCTCCTCATTTACAATGTTTGCCCAGCAAACTGTAAAGGGTGTCGTAAAAGAAAAGGCATCAGGAATGCCTTTACCTGGGGTTAGTGTTGTTGTAAAAGGCACGACTACGGGAACCGAAACGGACTTCGATGGTAAATTCACCTTAAGTAATGTAAAAACTGGAACAGTATTAGTTTTTCAATACTTAGGATTTGCTGACAAAGAAGTTACTTTAGGAACAAACTTCAATTTAACCATTGAACTTGAAGAATCTTCAGAACAATTAGACGAAATCGTTGTCGTTGGTTATGGTACCACTACAGTGAAGGATGCTACCGGTTCTGTTGAAGCAATCACAGCCAAGGAGATGACCAAGGGTAACATTGTAACCCCAGAAAACTTACTGAACGGTAGGGTTGCTGGTGTAAACATCGTTACGAGTGGTGCTCCAGGATCTGGGTCAGAAATTAGAATCAGGGGTGGTTCTTCTTTAAATGCATCCAACGATCCATTAATTGTGGTAGATGGTTTACCATTGCGTTCTACAGCAGGAGGATCTAGAGGTCTTTTAGCGAGTATTAACCCAGCAGACATTGAGTCGTTTTCTGTATTGAAGGATGCATCTGCAACTTCTATCTACGGATCTAGGGGTGCGAATGGTGTAATCATCATTACTACCAAGAAAGGTAGAAGCGACTACTCTTTGGATTATGACTTCCAAATGATGTTTGGTGAAATTAAAGACAGAATTAGTGTTTTTGATGGCGATGCCTTTAGAAACATTATTGCTGCAAGAAGACCTGGTGATGTTGGTATGTTAGGTACCGCAAATACAAACTGGCAAGACGAAGTTTTGCAAAAGTCTGTATCTAGTCAACATAACGTTACTGTAAGAGGACAAATATTCAATAGAATTCCAACGAGACTTTCTGTTGGTTTTGCTGATATTGAGGGTAACATCCTTACTTCTCAATACGATAGATCAAACGTTTCATTATCGATGAACCCATCATTCTTTGACGATCACTTAACGATCGGTTTGAACTATAACAGAGCTTTTGAGAACAACCGCTTTGCCGACTCAGGTGCGATCAACACAGCTATTGGATACGATCCAACTCAACCTGTGCGCGATCCTAACTCACCATTCGGAGGATTCTATCAGCACTACAATACAACCCCTCAAGGAATTGTTGTATTAAATGGTAGAAGAAACCCTGTTGCAGGATTGTTACAAAACAACAATTCTTCAAATGTATTTAGACATTTTGGTAACTTGAATATCGATTACAAATTCCATTTCTTACCTGAATTAAAGTTCAGCGCTAATGTTGGTTTTGATAGTTCTAGAGCTGTTGGAACAAGTGTAAGCGATTTGGATAGTCCAGCGAGTTTTAACGACTTATTTGTTGGAAACGATTCATCTTATATGAACCGTGTAGTAAACGAGAACTTCAATGCATATTTGAATTATGACAATACTTTTGGCAAGTTCAAAACAGATTTCATGTTAGGTTATGACTACCAGTCTTTCAATGCCTACGGAAATAGTACAGGAAATAGAAGAAATCCGAATGACGTTGGTGCAACTCAATATTTTGAGACTCCAGTGGTATTGGTTGGTTTCATCTCTCGTATGAACTTAACGTTTAACGAAAAGTACTTACTTACCTTAAACTACAGACGTGACGGAACTTCAAGATTTGGAGATGTAAACCGTTGGGGTAACTTTGGTGGTGCTGCATTGGCTTGGAGAGTTAGTGATGAGGACTTCTTGAAGGATAGCGAAGTAATCTCTGATTTGAAATTGAGAGCAAGTTATGGTGTTAACGGACAGCAAGAAATTGGTGGTGCAAGTGCATTATACTTAGATGTATACCGTTTTGGTAACCAAAACTCAAGATTCTTATTCGGAGGAGTACCTACCTTATCAACCATTCCTTTACCAAGAAACACAGACATTCGATGGGAAACTACAAGAACTATCGAATTTGGTATCGACTATGGATTATTTGATAACAGATTTACAGGTTCTTTGAACGTATATCGCAAAAACTCTACAGACCTGTTAAGTATTGCTCAGGTTCCAAGTGGATCTAACTTTACGAACAGAATTCAGCAAAACATTGGTGAATTACAAGTACAGGGTGTTGAATTTTCTTTGAATGCTGATGTAATTTCTACTGAAGACTTTAAGTGGGATTTCAACTTCAACGCGACTTACCTAGATAGAGAAATTACTGACTTAGCTTTAGGTCAAGATATTGATGTAGGTGGAATCGCTGGTGGTACTGGTAACTTTATCCAGCTGCACAGAGAAGGATTTGCACCAAACTCATTCTTCGTTCACAAGCAATTATACGATAGCAGCGGAGCTCCAATTGAAGGTGCCTACGCAGATTTAAACGGTGATGGTATTATCAATACTTCTGACCGATATATCAAAGGAAACGGATTCCCAGATTTCACATTTGGTTTCCAGTCCAACTTCAACTACAAGAACTTTGATTTAGCCTTTAACTTAAGAGCAAACATTGGAAACTACGTATACAACAACGTAAACTCAAGTTTGGCTCAATATGACCTATTACAAGATAACGCGGTATTGGGTAACCTACCTACTTCTGTATTACAAACAAACTTCCAAAGTACTTCAGATGTAATCTTATCTGATTTATATTTAGAAAACGGTTCATTCTTAAGAATGGATAACATTACTTTAGGATACACGATTAACAATCCAATCAAAAAGTACGGTACAAATAGCGTGCGTTTTTGGGCTGGTATGCAGAACGTATTCTTGTTGACAAATTACTCTGGTCTTGATCCAGAATTGACGAGTATTGGGATAGACAACACAAACTATCCTAGACCGAGAACCTTCTTAATAGGAGCGAATATTAAATTTTAATAAATAAAAGAGGAAACATGAAGAAAATTTTAAAACATAGTAAAATAACAACCACTTTGTTATTGACACTATTTATTGGTTTGGTCTCATGTACTGGTGACTTAGACATTACACCACAAGATGACCAAAGTTTGTTGGGTGAGGAATTCTTTGCTAGCGAGTCTTCATATGAGAGATTGTTGGCTGGTGTTTATGGAAATTTATCATTGACAGGTGTAGACGGTCCAGGTTCATCAAATATTGGTGGTTTGGATGCTGGTACGAGTCAATTTGGAAGGGTATTGTTATACCTTCAAACATTATCTGCAGACCAAATGATTTGGTCTTACGAAAATGACCCAGGAACAAGAGAATTACAACGTAACATTTGGAACGCTGCAAACCCAATTATTTTGGGTATGTTCGATAGAACTCATGCAACAGTAGCTTTCGCAAACAACTTTTTAAGAGAAACTACTGATGAGAAATTAACGGCTAGAAATGTATCTGCTGCCACTAGAACTGAAATCGTACGATACAGAGCTGAGGCAAGATTCTTGAGAGCTTTGTCTTACTACTATATGATGGATTTATTTGGCCAAGCCAACTTCATTACTGAAGATGATCCATTAAATGCGATTCCACCTGCGTACGACAGACAGCAATTATTTACTTTCATTGAAAGCGAATTAACAGCTATTGAAAGTGATTTGGCTGATCCTAAGATGAATGTATATCCAAGAATAGACAAAGGAGCTGCTTGGATGGTATTAGCCAAAATGTACTTGAATGCCGAAGTTTACATTGGTCAGGATAAGTATACTGAAGCTATTGACAACTGTAAGAAAATCATTGCTGGTGGTTATACCCTAGCTACTGATTACTTGCACAACTTTATGGCAGACAACAATACCAACTCTGCAAAAGATGAAATCTTAATGGGATTGGTATCTGATGGTACTTATGTACATAACTACGGACCTACTACCGTAATGATTAACGGGGAAGTTGGTAGTATTGAGCAAAACGGTGTATCTCTAGGCGTTGGTGCCGGAGGTTGGGGTGGTGCTTTACGAGTGCGTGAACAATTTGTTGAACTATGGGACAACGGAATTTTCACAAACGACTCAAGAAACACCTTAATTAAAGGAACACCTGCGAGCCCAAGAGATCGTAAGATTTTTGACATTTCTGATAGAGATCAAGGATACATTATCGCTAAGTACTCAAACAGAACTTCTACTGGAGGGGCTGGTATCGACTTAACATTCGTAGACACTGATTTCCCATTGTTCAGATTGGCTGATGTTTACTTGATGTATGTGGAAGCACACTTAAGAGGTGGTTCAGGAGCAAATCCTACGGACGCCGTAGCTTACATGAATGCATTGCGTACAAGAGCAAACAATCCTCAGAACAACTTAACAATAGGTGATTTAACACTAGACTGGATCTTAGATGAAAGATCTCGTGAATTACACTGGGAAGGTCACAGAAGACAAGATTTAATCCGTTTCGGCAAATTTACTGGAGGAGCATACAACTGGGCATGGAAAGGAAATGGTACCAATGGTATCTCTTTACCTGAACACATGAAATTGTATCCAATTCCGGCTGCTGCCTTAGCATCAAATCCTAATTTATCTCAGAATACTGGGTACTAATAAAAATTTCAAAAAATGATAAAAACAATTAAAAAATATTCAACATTTGCATTTATTGGGCTGTTCTTATTAGCCTTTACATCTTGTGATGATAATTCTGAATTGTTTACCTTATCTGCTAGTCCAACAGCCGCTGATTTGGCTCCGCTCCCATTCACACAGCTCAGTTTAGATCCTGTGAATACAGCGAACCCAGCAATGACTTTAAATTGGAAAGCAGCAGATTACGGTCAGCAAGCGTCTATTCGATACGATATTGAATTCGCAAATGATGCAAACTTTACAAGCCCAGTAGTATCGGCTTCGATCACTGGACAGACTTCAATAACATTATCAGTAGCAGAAATCAATGCTGCGGCTGGTAATGCCGGACTTAACCCATTTGAATGGGCTGACTTACATGTTAGAGTAGTTTCTTCTTTAGGAACTAAGAATTCCGTAAAAGTACCTTCTAATGGTGTATCAGTAAGCGTTTATCCTTACTTCAATTACACTTTTAATGATTATTATTTAGTGGGTGATGCTACTGCTCCTAACTGGAACAACAATGATAACAACCCAGCATTATTTAGAGATCCTAATGATGAAAATGTTTTCTATTACACAGGACGTTTTGCTGGTGGAGGACACTTCAAAGTATTGCAAACAAAAGGATTATGGCAACCGCAATGGGGAACTGATGACGGTGTAACCGTTGGTGTTAACCCAGGAGGTGGATCAGACCCAGAGCGTTTCCCTTACGGAGGTGGAACTGGAATTCCAGAAGGGTTCTACACATTTACCATCAACTTTGCTAGCAACACATTTACGTTTGTTCCGTTTAATGCAACAGGAATTACAAGTCCTGGTACATTAACAATCGAAGGAACAAGCACAGCAAATGTTTCAATGACACCATTGGCATTTGACGGTCACATTTGGTATGCAAACGGTGTTCGTTTGACACCTGGTGATGTTGAGTTTGTTACTGATGGTGGAGCTAGATGGGGAAGCACAACTTCTTTCTCTGGTACTTCTACTGATGGTGGTGGAAAGATTCCTGTAATCGTTGAGGATGACTATGACATTTGGTTTAATGATCTTACAGGTCAGTATATCTTAATTCCATTAAACTTATAAGAATTACAATTAGAAAAAAGAATAACATGAAAGTATATTTAAAAAAATTAAGCTTCTTCCTTTTATCAATGGTTCTTGTATTTGGAGCCTGTGATGTTGAAGAAAGTTTAACCTTAACACAGCCAGATGCAGCTTTTAAGCTGAACACACCTGGTATCACAAATGTATTTCTGAATTTCTCTTTACCTGACAACCCTGCATTCACAATTAGCTGGGATGATCAGATTAATGGTTCAGGAACTTACGAAGTTGAAATGGCTAGAGACGATAGCTTTGCTACCGCTGTTGCCTTAGGATCTACAGACAAGAGTAACTTCACCATGACTGTTGCGCAATTTAATGCGGCAATCAATGATACTGGAGTGACTCAGTTTAGAGATATTGCGATCTACATGAGAGTTAAAAACGGAAGTAGTATTAGTAACACCATTTTGATGTTGGTAACTACATATCCAGTGAATGCTCCTACTGTAGGTGGTGTTGCCGATGGTGATGCATTTACCTTATTGATTGCAGACAACAACAATGTTGCAATGACAATCATGGCTAATGATCCAATCTTGAGTTCAGGCTTGGTAAACGTTGACTATACATTAGAAGCTGCGACTCCTGGTACTGACTTTGCTACACCAATTGAAATCACTACGGTAAGCAATCAAGCGGATATTCCAGTAAAAACTTCAGAAATAAATGCAGCTGCGATCCAAAGTGGTATTGCTGCTGATGCGACTGGTGATGTACAATTAAGAATTAACTCCTTGATTACAGATCCTAATACGGGTGTAACCTTGCGAAGAGTTAGTGATCCAATTACAATTACGGTAACTACTTACAAAGCAGTTTTAGATTTATCTACAACTTGGGGCGTAGTAGGTTCTGCAGCGAATAACTGGGGGGCTACTCCTGACTTACCATTCTGGAAAACAGATGTTGACGGTGTGTTAGCAGCTTATGTGAACTTAATTGACGGAGAAATCAAATTCCGTGAGAACAATGATTGGGCGAACAACTATGGTAGCAACAGTTCTACTGGTGGAGCATTAGTTGCTGGTGGTGGAAACATTGCTGTAACGGCTGGTTCTTATAAAATCGTAATGGATTTGAACCAATTGACTTATACCATTGAGCCTTTTTCTTTAGGTATTGTAGGATCTGGTTATAACAACTGGGGTGCTACTCCTGACTTTATGTTAGAGTACGATCAGTATTCTGATGTATTTAGAGGAATGGTAACTTTATTAGATGGTGAAATCAAATTCCGTATGAACAACGATTGGGGAACCAACTGGGGTGACAACGGAGCTGATGGAACAATGGAGTTAAACGGAGCGAACATTCAGTCTACGGCAGGTATTTACTTGGTAAAAGTTGACTTGAATACCTTAGAATACGAACTTACCAAAATCGATCATGTATGGGGATTAGTTGGTTCTGCATATAACAACTGGGGAGCTTCTCCAGATGCGCAATTCAGAAGAGACTGGTCACAACCATTGGATGATGTTTGGATTTTAGAAAACGTTGACCTACTTGACGGTGAATGGAAAATTAGAGCCAACAACGATTGGGGTGTAAACTATGGAGACAATGGTGCTGATGGTACTTTAGAAAGAGATGGAGCTAACCTTCCTTCTACTGCAGGAAATTACACGATCACACTTAACTTCTCTAATAATCCACCAACAATTTCAGTTGTGCAAAACTAATAGAGTTTTTATGTAACTTAAAACAACAAACCGGTTTGAAACTATTGGAACATTTCTCCAATCTTCAAACCGGTTTTTTTATTACCCAAAAAATTATGCTAAAAAAACTACTCTTCCTAACAATACTCATATCAACAACACTACTAAACGCTCAAGTTACCATTAGTCCGAGTGCATTCGCTATTGATCAAAGTATCACTATTACGGTAGATACCAATAGCAGCGCTACAGATTGTAATGGATTCAGTAGTCCAACAAAAGTATACATGCACTCTGGTGTAGGACCTAGTTCGAACCCTTGGACCCATGTTATTGGAAATTGGGGGACTGACGATGGCGTTGGTGAAATGACAAGCAATGGTGATGGTACCTTTAGTATTACCATTGTACCAGAAACCTATTACCAACTAACAGCACAAGAGGCCGCAGAAGTTACTAGAATGGGTATGGTGTTTCGTAATGAAACAGGTAGTATGGAGTTTAAAGATAATGGCTGTTCTGATTTTTTCTTCAATGTCGGACTCTTCCAATTGAATTTAACCAACCCAACAGCATCCGTATCTGTGATCAACGCATCGGAGTTTTTTCCGATCAGCGCGACAACTACGGAGACAGCCAACTTTTCCTTACAAGCCAATGGAACTGAAATAGACACTGAGAATAGTACTACAACCTATTCTTATGTACCAGACATTACTTCTAATACAACTTTTGTACTAGAAGCGAACAATGGCTCGGAGACTAAATCTGTTACCTTCGAAGTAATTGTTCGTCCTACCGTAACTGAGCAAGCCGTTCCTTCTGGGATGAAAGATGGATTAAATTATCACCAAAACGACCCTACCAAGGTTACCTTGGTTTTATATGCTCCAGGCAAGGAGTTTATTCATGTGATCGGAGATTTCAATAACTGGGCAGTTGACAACAACTATTTGTTAAAAAAAGACACCAGTAATGATCGATTTTGGATCGAATTAACAGGATTAACCTCTCAAACCGATCATATGTATCAATACTTAATCAACGGTACACTTCGAGTTGCTGATCCTTACTCTACTCTAATTTTAGATGAGTACAACGATCAGTTTATTAACAGTACAAGATTTCCAAACCTTCCATCCTATCCTGATGGGAAAACCAATCATGCAGTCACTTGGTTCAGAACGGGAGATACGCCTTATCAGTGGCAAGTGCCAAATTTCCAAGCACCAAAAAAGACCGATTTAGCTATTTATGAATTGTTGATTCGTGATTTTGATTCAGACCAAACTTTCGACGCCGTTAAAGCTCGATTGGATTACTTACAGAACTTGGGAATCAATGCCATTCAATTCATGCCTTTAAACGAATTTGATGGAAATCTATCTTGGGGATATAACCCTGCTTTCCATATGGCATTAGACAAATATTATGGATCACCAACAGCATTTAAACAACTGATTGATGAGTGTCATTCAAGAGGTATGGCTGTAATTGTAGATGTGGTATTCAACCATGCAACTGGTCAGCATCCTTATTATAGAATGTGGAATACCGTCAATGGTGATTATGGTGGTCAAGCATCCAATGACAGTCCGTTTTTCAATGCAACAGCAACGCACGATTTCAACGTATTTAATGATATGAATCACGCAAGTCAAGCTACAAAAGACTATGTAAAACGAGTAACCCAATACTGGATTGAAGAATACAATATTGATGGTTTCCGTTGGGACTTATCCAAAGGATTCACCCAAAGAAATTCGGTTGGAAACATTGGTTTGTGGAATTCTTATGACCAAGATCGTGTTAATGTTCTAAACCAATATGCGGATGATCAATGGGAAGTAAATCCAGATTTTTATGTGATTTTGGAGCACTTTGCCGATAATAGTGAAGAATCTGCCTTGATCAATTATAGATTGAATGAAGGTAAAGGAATGATGGTTTGGGGTAATCATCACGGCACATATAAAGATGCAGCCCTTGGATTCCACAACAACGGAACATCTGATTTCTCATGGATTTCATACAAAAATAGAGGTTGGTCTGCTCCACGTAACGTAAGTTATATGGTAAGTCATGATGAAGAGCGTTTGATGTATGAAAATTTAAATTATGGTGCTTCAAATGGTAATTACAGTACCCGCGATATGGCCACTGCTTTAGATCGGATGGAATTGAATGGAGCATTCTACTTTACGGTTCCCGGTCCGAAAATGATTTGGCAATTCGATGAACTTGGTTATGATTACTCAATAAACTGGTGTACCGACGGATCTATAAACAGCAATTGTCGTACGGGAGAAAAACCAATTCGTTGGGATTATTTTTCTGACCAAGATCGAAAGGATGTTTACAATACTTGGGCTAAGTTAATGCAGCTAAAAACCAAATATGAAGTTTTTGAAACCAATAACTTCACCTTGGATGTTGGTAATTCAAACGGATTGAAAACGATTCATTTAACTGATACCAATGCTGCCGATCTTCAATATGTGACGGTAATTGGTAATTTTGGTCTTACCGTTCAGAATATAGATCCGGCTTTCCAAGTGACAGGTACTTGGTATAATTTATTAAACAATAATGCTACCATTTCTGTTTCTAATGTGAATGCAACAATTAGCCTTCAACCCGGAGAGTATATTGTGTGTGGAAATATGCCAGCATCACTCTCTACGAATGATGAGGCCCTCTTACAGCAAGAATTTGCGATTTATCCTAATCCAACCAGTAACTCATTTCGAGTGAATCAAGAGATTGATCAGTTGAAAATTTTTGATGTTACCGGAAAAGAGGTTAAATCAGTAAAAGCAATAGGTGGTTCGAAAACAAATTTTTCTGTTTCTGATTTGGAAAAGGGTGTTTACCTTGTGAGAATAAAGACTCTTACCAACCACACCGTTACTAGAAAACTTGTAGTTCAATAAAACTTTCAAGTAATTGTTCAAACTTAAAAGAGCTACCTCACAGTAGCTCTTTTATCTTTTCTAAAGTAAAATCTATTTCTTCTTTGGTCGTAAACTTGGAGAATGAAAATCGCAGCGAGGTCAATAGTTGCTGATCTTCATTCAAAAATTCTTGCAGCACATGAGATACCTTGGATGCTCCACTTTGGCAAGCACTTCCTGTTGATACCGCTACCCCTTTCATATCTAGTTGAAATAAGAACATGGTATTTTTTATTGGAAAACGGACATTTAGGATGGTATAACTGCTTTTGGTTACATCAGCGCTCTGTCCATTAAACTGAATCTCGGGAACTAATTTTTGTAGTTCTTCAATAAAATAAGCTTTCAATCCTTCCACATATTCATGGTCCTTTTCAACATTCTCAAGAGCCATGTTTAAGGCTTTTTCCAAGCCTACAATTCCAGGTATATTTTCGGTACTTGATCTGGCACCCTTTTCTTGGTCACCACCAAAAAGCATCGGTTTTACGGTAAATCCGTTTTTAAAATAGGCAAAACCAACTCCTTTAGGACCATGGAATTTATGCGCACTGGCCGTAATAAAATCAATAGGAAGCTTCAGAAGATCCAAATCATAATGACCTATCACTTGCACTGTATCGCTATGAAACAAGGCTTTGTATTTGCCGCAAAGATCCACTACTGCTTGAGCGGGCAATCGATTGCCAATTTCGTTATTTATCAGCATCAAACTAACCAAGGTCTTTTCATCCGAATTTGCCAATAATTCCTCTAGGTGATTCAAATCAATCTGCCCCTGCTCTTTCACATCTACATAATCCAATTGAATGAGTCCTTGCTTTTCATAATGCTCACACGGATGCAATACGGCATGATGTTCAATTCGCGAAGTAATGATGCGTTTCACGCCATAATTCTGAACAGCATTGTACAAGATTAAGTTGTTGGCCTCGGTACCACTAGAGGTAAAAATGATCTCTTTCGAGGAAACATTAAACTTAGAAGCAACACTTTTCCGTGCGCTTTCCAATAATGCTTTGGACTTTCGACCTACTTGATGGGATGAACTGGGATTCCCATAGGAATTCAACAGCGCATCTTTCATGGCCTCTACCACCTCCGGAATCAAAGGCGTGGTTGCAGCATTATCTAAATAGACCGATTTCATAGGGCAAAAATACGATTAATTTTTAGGGTGTTAGGACCACAGCAGTTGCTCCGTAGCCATATTTTTTAAACGAGGCTTCGTGGTGTTTCACAGGATATCGTTTGAATAACAGGAGAAGTTCCTTTTTTAGGATTCCGTCTCCTACTCCATGAATAAAAACAATCTTCTGGATTCGTTTGTTTAGTCCCCATTCCAACTTTTGCTTGGCCACCCGAAGTTGGTAGTTCAATATGTCAAAGGTGTCCATATTCCGATGGCTGGGCATCAATTGTTCGATATGTAAATCGACCTCCAAAATAACCTCTCGTTTCTCAGTTTTGAACAAGGAAGGCTTTTTGGTATCCGGTTTCATTTTCTCTTTCAACAAAGGATGATTGATATCACTAAACTTAGACAATTCCCGCTGCTGTTCTTTAATCACAACCAGATCTGAAGGCGTATAGGTAAATTCAAAATCATCAGCTAAAATGGTCACCTCATCCTTTGAAACCTGAATGACCTCCCCTTGGAGATCTTCATCAATCACACGAACAATGTTACCAATTTCGAAACGCATTCTTAACAATTAATTAAATGACAAGGAGAATTTCCGCTGTAATTTTGCGCGACAAAGGTAAAAATTTTGACGCTAAGCTATGATTAAACTGGCAAATACATCACCCGTAGATTTTTTCGAAAAAAGCTTTAAAAAAGCAGCCATTTCGGAAGAAAGAGCAACACTATTGCAAAAGATTGCGGTAGCCATTGCCGCCGAATATCAGAGCAACGGATTTGTCAATTTGAACTTCATCTGTACTCACAATTCTAGACGTAGCCAATTGGGTCAGGTTTGGGCACACGTGGCAGCTGAATATTTTAATTTGAATGTTGCTTCGTATTCAGGCGGGACTGAAACCACCGCTTTTCATAGAAATACGGTAAAAACTCTTCAAAAAGTCGGATTTACCTTTAAAGTAAAAGAGTTCTCACATCAGAATCCGGTGTATTCCATTTCTTACAAAGGATCGAAAAGCCAAATCACGGGATTTTCCAAAATCTACGACGACGCTGAAAATCCTTCAGAGTACATTGCTATCACAACCTGTAATAGTGCTGATCAAAACTGTCCTTTTATTCCGGAGGCCAGCCATCGTTTTCACTTGCCTTTTGTGGATCCAAAGCACAGTGATAATAGCGATATCATGGATGAAACCTACTTAAAGACTAGCAAACAAATTGCATCGGAGGTTTACTTCCTTTTTGGTGAAGTTAAAAAGATGTTGGCTTAAATTTCCAAGTTTTTATCATAGGGAATGCTATTTAAAATGTGATTGATCACATTCACCCTTGCATCCGTTTTTCGATTGGCCTTAATAATTTTCCAAGGAGATAATTCGGTATCCGTTTTTTCAAACATAGCCTCCTTGTACTCGGTATACTGATCCCAAAGATCTTGCGCCTTTTCATCCAATTTGGTCATTTTCCATTGTTTCAAAGGATCGCTTTTGATTTGCTCAAAGCGCTTGGCCTGTTCTTTTTTGGAAATTGACATGTAAATCTTCACCAAATGAATGCCACTTTCCAGAATCATGCGTTCAAAATCATTCACTTGATTCATAAAAATCTCGTACTCTTCAGGAGTACAAAATCCGTTTACAGGCTCTACCACTGCCCTATTGTACCAGCTTCTATCAAACAGAACGAGCTCTCCTTTTTTGGGAAACTGTTCCACATAACGCTGAAAATACCATTGGGACTTTTCATCTTCGCTAGGCTTTGGCAAGGCTACAATTCGCATGTGACGCGGATTGATACGTTCGGTTATTCGTCGGATTGCTCCTCCCTTTCCTGCTGCATCTCTTCCTTGAAACAAAATGATGATTCGTTCATCATTTTCAATGGCCCAGGTTTGCAATCGAATCAATTCGACCTGGAGTCGTTTCAATTTGCGCTCGTAATCCATATATCGGAGCGTCTTTTCAAGGTTTAAAGGTTCATTGGACAACAATGCTCTCAATCCCTTACTACTGTTTAGCTTCTTTAGTTCTATGTCTTTTAATTTCCTGGTCATAATTAATCGATTTGAAGGTTAGATCGATAAAAACGCATCACTACATTCGGATCTGGAGTCAAAGAGGTCTGGGCCTCGTTTTTTCCATCATAATCGAATCGAGATAATACATAACGCATGGCTTCCAATCTAGCAATCTTTTTGTCATTGCTTTTTACGATGGTCCAAGGACTATAGGTTGTATGTGTTTTGGAGAACATTTCTGACTTGTAATGGGTATACCTGTCCCATAACTCCTGTCCCTTTTTATCAACGGGGCTAAATTTCCATCGCTTTAAAGGATCTCCTTCACGGGCTTCAAAACGTGTCAATTGTTCTTCCTTTGAAATGGACAACCAAAATTTGATAATTACCAATCCGTCTTCATACATCATGTGTTCAAATTCTGGAACTTGTAACAAAAACTCCTTGTATTGCTTATCGGTACAAAATCCCATAACTGGTTCTACCACAGCTCTGTTATACCAACTACGATCAAAGAAAACAATCTCACCCAAATTCGGCAACTCTTTAATATAACGCTGAAAATACCATTGCCCTCGCTCCACATCCGTAGGCTTGTTCAAAGCAACTAATCTGGACGAACGCGGATTCATATGCTCCATGAAACGACGAATGGTACCACCTTTTCCTGCGGCATCTCTTCCTTCAAAAATAACGGCAACCCGTTTCTTTTCTTTGGCGATCCACCTTTGTAGTTTCACCAATTCAATTTGAAGCAGTCGCAATTGTTGTTCGTATTGAACATTTCTAGCGACCTTTGGATACGATTTTTTTCGCTCTTTAATCAAAGCCAACAGCTCCTCATGAGATTGAAGGTTTTCAAACTCTTCTGCAGTTATAAAATTTGGTTTTGTCATGTGTTCAATTAATAATTTAATATACCATATTTTTGTCGACAAAGCAAAATAATAGTGGTATTTTCACCTTCAATATTTATGGTATCTATGCATCGCTTTGCCTTTCTAGTATTGTTTTTCTTGATTTTTCAAGTCCACGCTCAAAATCAATTTTCAAAGCAATTCTCTTTAAATACAGACAACGATTTGTACACCTCAGTCAATCGAGATCGCTATTATACCAGTGGCATCTTCTTGTCTTACAAATATGCTGCTAAAAATTTAAAAAATAATGAGGTGAACCGAATTTATGAATGGCACATTGGCCATGAAATGTTCACTCCTCAAAAAGCCATTGTAACATCTGCCAATGAGCACGACCGACCTTTTGCTGCTTATCTCTATGGCGGATTCGGAATTACCCGAGCTTATGACGATCATATTTTACGTACAAATTTTGAACTAGGAATGATTGGTCCCAGTGCTCGTGGTCGAGAAATGCAAGATTTTATTCACGATATCTATGGATTCCGTAAAGCTGTAGGTTGGCAGTTTCAAATATCAGATGCCATAGGAGTTAATATGGATGCCCTTTATGTAAAAGAATTCTATACTCCAACAAAGAAGCGATTTGATATTTCGTGGATTACTGACGCTTCTTTGGGTACAGTATATACCAATGTTGCGGCGGGTCTTTACAGCAGAATCGGATTTAGTCCACTACAAAAAATCAGCAATAGTATTGCTTTTAACACGCATTTGAACGTGAAGGAGCAAAAGCGAAAAGTGGAATCCTTTTTCTTTGTCAATCCGATGTTGCGCTATCAACTCTACGATGCCACGGTTGAAGGTAGTTTGTTCAACCAGTCAAGTAGTATCACTTACGATGTAAAACCAATTGTATTTCACCTGCAAATGGGTGTATTATTTACTGCACATCGATTTAATTTGGGGTATGTCTATCATTTTACCACCAGCACCTCCGAAGGATTGGTACATGATGGCGGAAATATTTACGGGACCATTCGATTGGGATATCTCTTTGATTAATCCGAAGGCAACACATCGTTTTCAAAACCGATCAAAAACACCTTTTCTTGAGCCCGCGTCAAAGCTGTATACAACCAACGGTAATAGCCAATAGACGGACCGTCTTTCAGATAAGGTTTTTCTAGAAATACGGTTCCCCATTGCCCCCCTTGCGATTTATGACAAGTTAAGGTGTAAGCAAATTTAATTTGTAGTGCATTGAAGTATTTGTTGTTTTTGATCAACTGGTATTGCTTCATTTTATTGAGCTCATCTAGATAATCGTTCTTTACCTCTTGATAGAGTTTCGAGCTTTCTTCGTAGGTTAGTGAAGCATGATCACTAGACAACGTATCTAACATAACAATGGCTTCAAAAGGTTTCATATGCGGATAATCAATCATGCGCAATTCTACCTCCGCGAATTCAAAACCATACAAATCGATAAAATCAATAATTCGCAGTACTTCACACACATCACCATTGGCAATAAATCCGGCTTCACTGTTCGACTCCAACCAATAATAATTGTTTTTGACCACCATGACCAAATCGCCCACAGCTATTTTGTTATCCAGTCCTAAAACTGAGAATCTAATTTGTTGATTGTAAAGATTGGCCCGCTTATTAGATCGGACAATACAGATACTATCCTCAAGAGAATCGCTGTCAAAGGCATTGAAAAAAGCATCTTCAATATCATAGCGATCCGAAAGCGAATGAATGTCTGGAAACTCCAGATCAAATTGAAAGTTCAAATTTCGATTGGCAATGGCATAACGAATGTGCGTGGCATTAAAGAGAATGCCTGAACTTTCATGCTGACGCATTACTTTTTGCAATTCGATTTGATACACTTCCTTTCTATATCTTTCGGCCAAAAGATTTTCATCGAGTGCTGGACTCACATCTAGCTTTACAGGTGGTAATTGAGCGGTATCTCCTATTAAAATCAGCTTGCAATTTTTTCCCTCATTCACATAAGATATGAGATCTTCCAATAAGGAATTGTTGTACAATCCGACGTCTTGACTATTGTCGGAAATCATAGAAGCCTCATCAACAATGAATAAGGTATTGGTGTGTTTGTTTGTCTTTAAAACGAATTCGATTTTGGAATGCTGCTGACTTTTGGGGAAATATATTTTTTTATGAATGGTAAATGCCTGTTTTTGCGAATAGACAGAAATCACTTTGGCGGCTCTACCCGTAGGTGCCAATAAGACCGATTTGAATCGGGTGTATCTGAGTTTATTTACAAAGGTGCTAACCACTGTTGTTTTCCCAGTACCTGCGTACCCCTTAATTAACAGCAGTTTATCAGCCGATTTTTGAAAGGAAAAATAGCTAAGAAGACGAAATAATTTTAATTGCTTTTCGGTAGGTGTAAAGGCTAAATTTCGTTGTAATTCTTCGAAAAAAACTTCTGGATTTTCTATCATAAAAATTTAGAAATCTAAAGTTATTCTTATTTCAGAATATAAAGTTTTTATCATTGAAAAAAAATTGTAGATTTGCGAATATACTATTAAAACAAATTAAAAAATGTCTTTATTATTAATGATTTTGGGTGCTGCTATCGCTTCTGTTTTGGTGGCAATTCTTATAGTTAAATTTTTACCATTAAAGTTACGATGGATGGCTTCTGTATTGCTATTGATCTTAGCTATTTTTCTTGGGTACCAAATTTACAATGGAATCATGGAGCCCATCAAATTTGCGAAGGTAAAAGTAGAGCGATACAAACCAGTAATTAAAAGTTTGAAGATCATTAGAGATGCTCAAATGAAGTATTATGAGGTAAACGGAAACTATACTAAAGACAAAGAAGCTTTAATCAAGTTTGTTGATACGGCACAATTAGCCATTACAGAAACCAAGACCATTGTAGAAAAAGTAAATCGTGGTGGTGGTATTATCATCGACGTTGAAAAAAGAGTAACCGATACCATTGGATACGAACCAGTATTGAATTACTTCGAGAATAAAGATTACAAGAACATGTGGGATGTTCCTGGTGTTGCAGGAAAACAATTTGAAGTTGAAGTAGGTACGGTTGAAAAAGTAGCTGGATTGGTGGTACCAACTTTTTATGTTAAAACTTCTAAGAAAGATATTTTAGATGGATTATCGCCTTCATTGGTGAAGCAAGAATTAGAAGCTATTGAAGCCGATCAAATTAAAGGTGAGTTCGTTTCTGTTGGTTCACTTGATGAAGTAAGCACCGGTGGTAACTGGCCTCCTTCTTATGACAAAGGTGATGCAGTCAAAAAGGACTAATACATCCATAACAAATAAAGAAAACTTATCATTATCCATCCAATTTAGTTTGGATGGATTTTCTTTTTCCATTCATCAGAATGCTTCATCAGAGGCTGTTTATTTTGGTCAATACCTATTTGATGAACCTGTTTCTGAACCAGAAGAGTTACTAGCTAAAATTGAACCGCTTTTCAAGGCTGATAAGGAACTACATTACGATTTCAATTCGATTGATGTTTATTACAAAAATGATCTCTATACATTAGTCCCAGATCAATTCTTTGACGAACAGAAACTCAGTACGTACTTGGATTATTCGGTAAAGACCTTTTCTACCGATCTTTGCGCCTTCGATCAGGTTTCAGCCATTCAGGCCAATTTGGTGTACATACCTTATGTGAATATCAACAACTTTTTATTTCAAAATTTTGGTGAATTTGAATTTCACCATTACATGAGTCTTTTCTTACCTAAGGTGCTGGATATCAACCCCGAGAATGGTATTGGGATGTATGTTGATTTCGGAAAAAGGCTCATGAACCTTGCGGTAATCAATGGGAAGCAAGTAAGTCTTTGCAATTCTTTCCAATACACAACTCCAGAAGATTGCTTGTACTACCTATTATTTACGGCAGAGCAATTGAATATCGATAACCTAGAACTCAATTTGAATATTTGTGGATCCATAGACAAGGATTCAGCTGTTTTTAAATTGATCGAAAAGTACGTGAAGAACGTTGTTTTTGTGGACACTAAAAACAGCGTTTTACAAAATACACCGATTGCCAAACATCAAGAATTTGCACTTTTACACTCATGCGAATAATTTCAGGAAGATTAAAAGGACGAAGGCTTGTAGCGCCTAAAAAATTACCTGTCAGACCTACCACAGACATGGCGAAGGAATCTTTGTTCAATATCTTGAACAATCACTTTTACTTTGACGGTATATCGGTATTGGATCTCTTTGCTGGCACTGGAAGCATCAGCTTTGAATTCTCATCGAGAGGTACCCAAAATATTACCGCAGTGGATGGCAATTACCACTGCATTCGCTTCATCCAAAAAACAAACGAAGAACTAGATTGCAACGTTCAGCCAATCAAAAGCGATGTATATCAATACCTAGAGGCTACCAAACAGCAATACGATGTTATTTTTGCTGATCCGCCCTACGATTTCGAGGTCGAAAAATTTCATGAGATTGCCAATCTAGTTTTTGAAAAAGAATTGCTGGAAGAAGATGGATTGTTAGTCATAGAGCATTCCAAACACACCAATTTGGAGGAACATCCTCAATTTAGCTACAGTAAAAAATACGGTGGATGTATGTTCAGTTTTTTCGAACTATAGAATGGCTGAAATAATGTCTTTGATGCTGATTCCCTCAGCTTCTGCCTTATAATTCTTCACAATTCGATGCGATAGCACAGGAACTGCAACAGCCTTTACATCTTCAATATCTGGTGAGAACTTTCCATTCATTACCGCATAGGCTTTGGCCGCTAGGACCAAATTCTGAGAGGCTCTAGGTCCTGCTCCCCAATCTACATACTTTCGAACGATATCAGCAGCTTGATTGGTATTTGGTCGGGTTCTACCCACCAATCGTACTACGTACCTGATCAGGTTATCAGTTACTGGAACTTTGCGAATTAGGTTTTGAAAGGCAATAATTTCGTCCGCAGAAAAAATAGACGTTAAGGTTGTTTCGACCGCATTCGTGGTGTTTTTCACAACTTCTACTTCCTCATCAAAGCTTGGATACTCTAGGAAAATAGAAAACATAAAACGGTCTAATTGTGCTTCTGGAAGCGGATAGGTTCCCTCTTGTTCAATGGGATTTTGTGTTGCTAACACAAAAAAGGGTTTGTTCAATTTAAAAAATTGACCTGCCACAGTCACCGATTTTTCCTGCATGGCTTCTAACAAAGCCGCTTGTGTTTTCGGTGGTGTTCGGTTAATCTCATCTGCCAAGATAATGTTGGAAAAGATGGGACCTTTGATGAATTTAAATTTCTTGTCCTGATCTAAAATCTCACTTCCAAGAATATCGGAAGGCATCAAATCAGGTGTAAATTGAATTCTTTTGAATTGAAGTCCCAATGCCTGAGAAATGGTATTTACCAATAAGGTTTTTGCCAAACCAGGAACTCCAATAAGTAAGGAGTGACCACCACAAAAAATGGAAAGCAAGGTAAAGTTCACGGCTTCTTCCTGACCAATGATTACTTTTCTAATTTCTTGCTTTAAATGATGGTATTTTTCAACAAGATTGGTGATTTCCTGGACCTCTGACATTATTTGTTGGTATCTTTTTTCCAGTTTTTCTCAAAAGAACATTTGTTGTGCGAACCAGAAATTTTGATGTAGGTATCACCAATTTTTTCTTTTGCCCAACGACTAATGGTTTCTTCTTTCTTTTTTTGAAGTGCTAATTCTTGGATTTTCACATAGTCCGTTACCATATCTGCGGTATGGTTATCCGTTCTATCTTTTACAAGAATAAACTTGTACATTTTTTCTCCGTTTTGACTCTGATCAAAAAAGGCATCCGTCACTTCACCTTTTTTCAATTCTGCCACGCGAGCATATAAATCAGGGTCCATTCTCGTCAAATCGAATCGGTGTTCACCGGTATATGGATTTACAATCAACCCGTTGTTGTTTTTAGTGTTCTCATCATCAGAATACTTTTGAACGGCTTCATCCCAAGTCATCATCCCTGCTCTTACTTTCTTAACTACCTCTTGGGCCAAGAAACGCGTGTCGTTCAATAGGTTATCTGGAATCTTAGGTTGCATTAAAATGTGCGAAGCAATTCTGGTATTCCCTTTAATCGCATTCAATTGCATGATGTGATAACCAAAGTCTGATTTAAACGGCTGTGAAATTTGATTCAAGTCCAAACTAAACGCCATTTCTTTAAACTCCTTGATAAAAGGTGATTCTTTGGTGATTGTATACTGACCGCCATTTTGAGTCACACCCGGATCATCAGAATTGATGATTGCCTTCATTTTAAAACTTGCACCGTCCTCCAATTCCTTGCGAATCTCTTGAAGCTTCTTTAAGATTCTTTCGTTCTCAGACTTCTTTGGCTTAGCTTTCATCACGATCTGCGACAATTCAACCTCAGCCGAGATTTCAGGGAGTTCATTTTTTTCTTTCAGTCCGTTGTAGTACAAACGAACCTCTTCAGGAGTTACATCAATTTTTTCGGTGATTTTAGCTTGCTCTTTTTGAATGAGTAAGTTCTCTTTTTGAACATTGTACAATTCTTTTCGAAGATCGGCCATGTCGTTGAAGCCATAAACTTCAATTACTTTTTCTTCTGATCCGAATTCTTTAACAAAGAAATTGATACTGTTATCAACATTTGAAGAAATTTCAGCGTCAGTAACCGTCACACTGTCAATCACTGCGTGATGTGCAATCAATTTTTGAAGCATGAGTTCCTCCAACATTTCACAATCTGAAATCTTGATCTTTCCTTCACTTCGCTGTTCTACCTCTTTTTTAAACTTGTTGATATCAGAATCTAGAACAATGTTTTTTCCGATTACTACAGCCACTCCATCTATCTTTACTTTCTGCGCATAGCCGGTGAAGGCAAATGCAAAAAACAAAGTCGCAAGTAAGGTAAGTTTAGTATTTCTTGAAATTGTTATTCTTAACGGCATCATTTAGTAGTATTTGTTCGATTTTTTTGATCAATTCAATTTTACGTTTATGTAAAATAATCTGCTTTATTTTAGGCTTCACATAGCTCAAAGGAGCAATTTCATTTCGCAATAAAACATCATTAATAGTGACCAAATATAAGTCTATTGAATCTTGCTTAGAAGTGAATTTTGTTTTTTTTAACAATTCCTCTTTGGTAAAGGGAAGTTTTAACATAATGTTATCCACGGGTTGCCAAATTGAATCGTTAAAATCGAAAGATTTAAAGCTCAATTGGCGTCTTGCCAAATCTTCCGTATCCTCAATGTCTTGAGACTTAAAAAGTTTGATGAAGTCGTTTTTGCTAATGATGTTGTCTTCAAAATGAAGGTACTTTACCTTCACTAGTTCCTCATTGAGTTTAAAGTTCTCCTTGCTAGCTTCGTAAAAGGTTTCAATCTCATCTTCCAAGATGATGGTGTCTAAGCGCTGGAGAATCAATTTCTTTTTGTAATTATTGATGAGTAAGCTCGATTGGTAATCATTGACCAATTCGCGGATATTATCCAACTCTTGTTGGGAGATGTTATTTTGAGATTTCTCCAATAAAATCTGATTGATTGCCCAATCATTGATATAGTTAGTCACAAAAATGGCACTGTCTGAACTACTGATATTCTGAGGTAGAATTTGTTCAATATCTTTTCGAAACAGTTTGCTGGTATTCACAATAGCTACAATATCGGCCGAGTTCTCCTCTACTTCTGGCAAGTTTAACTTATCGCAAGAAGCAAAAATTAGGAAAACAATAATTATGGCTCGAAATCTCATATAACTATTTGTAGGACTTGATTAACTTTTTCAATTGTTTTTTATCAATAGTGATGGTACTTTTTTTGCGCAAATCGGCAATCCAAACCGAATCAAGGTAGTTCTGATAATCGTTCATTACCTTCCCTTTGATGGAATTTAAGGGTTTTGATTTGTACTTCACTAGGTTTTTGTCATAAAATGATTTCAGCCCTAAGGTATCCTTTGAAGATTTATCCCAAACTTTTTGTTGCATCAACTCAAACAACAACAAGCCATCTTTGTATTCTCTCAAGGTACTTGCATAGGCCGGCTCTGACTTCTCTAAATTCTCTTTGTAATAATTGATTACCTCCTGATCTTTAAAATTTTGATAAAGATCTAACAAGAAGCGATTACTAAATCTTTTGGCATAGGTCACAAAGGTTTTTACCTGAATGCTTCTATCATTGATGCGAAACAATTCCTGATCCAACTGATATTTGGACACGTTGTTGGCATTTCCTGCATCTAAAATGGATTTCAAACTTGGACTTTCAGTAATCGTATATTTATTCTTCAATTTTTCAATCACCGCCTTTTCAGAAAGTTTTGCGATTGGACTTCGCATCAATTTGGTTTTCAAATCTACTTTCAATTCATCAAAAGACTTAATAGGGTGTTTTTTCTTTAATTGAACAATATGCCATCCGTAGCGGGTTTGAAATGGTTTGGAGTATTCACCCTCTTTCTCTATCGCAAAAGCAGCATCTTCAAAAGGTTTCACCATCATTCCTGAACCGAACCTTCGTAAAAGTCCGCCCTTCATTTTGGTTGAAGTATCCTCAGAATACTCTTGGGCCATATGCTTGAAACGCTGGTTTTGCTCCAATTTACCATAGACCATATCAATCTTCTTTTTGGATTCCGCCGTATTTCCTTTGATCAAAATATGTGCTACTTCCAACTCACCTCTTGATTCCCGCAGGGTATCTACCTTAACAATATGATAGCCAAATCGCGTTCGAAAGGGCTCGCTCACCTGCCCTACTTTGGTATTATAAGCTGCATCTTCAAAGGGATACACCATACGAAAAGCAGAAAAATACCCCAAATTACCCCTGTTGGGTTGAATGCCTTTTTTCAAGTCTCCTTTAGCAGAAGGATCCTCAGAGGTTTCAACAGCCACCCTTTCAAAATCTTCGCCACCAAGAATTCGGTCTCGAATAGCGCTGATCTTTTGGTAAGCTTTTAAGGTATCCTTTGGCGTGGCATTTTCAGATAATCGAATCAGAATATGCTTTGCCTTGACTTCATATTTGGTACGGTAATAAGCATCTTTGAGCAATTCGGCAGTTCGGCTAGAATCCTGAAGGTAAGGAATGGCCAATTGCTTTTTATAACCTTCAATCTCCTTGATATAACTAGGTAAGGTATCTAGTTTCAAACGATAGGCTTCTGCCACCTTTAGCTTGTAATTGATGAACAAATCTAAATTTTTGGTTACATCACGGCCTTCTTCATTATCGATAGCATCTAGGTTTCTCTCGTAAATGTTCTTAAACTCACTGACGGTAATAGCCTCTTTATTGACCGTTGCCAACACCTTGTCTTTCTTCTGCCCAAAAGTGATTTGGATGGAGAAAAGTACCCCTACAAAAACAATTAACTTCTTCATAATTACAACGAAATTACTCCTTCAACTTTTTCAGCCTCCTTGTAATATGCAATTACTTCGTCGGCATTTGAAACTTTTAACACTATTGAGACGCTAATATACTTTCCAGTTTTGGATTTTTTATTGTTGATAATCGCTCCCTTATTATTGAATATATTTTGAATTTGATCGGCCTGATTACCAGAACTCGGAACAATAAATTTATACATGTAATCCGAAGGAAACTGAGTGGTTTCTTCCAATTGGGTTTTCAACTTTGCATAGAATGCATCTCTATCTTTCATAAACGTTTTAAATGGCTACAAATTTACACTAAAATTAATTTTATTGGCTTGTTCCTATTAATTTTGTAGCTTCACTAAAAGAAGTACCACAAGCACTTTTTTATTCGGCCTATATGCAGCAAAAAATCGTTTTTTTTGGGGGACCAGGAACAGGTAAAACAACCATTATCAATGAATTGAAAAAATTGGGATATCCTTGTCTTGATGAAATATCTAGAGAAATCACTGCCAAAGCACAAAAAGAGGGCATTTCCCAACTATTTCTGGAGGATCCTCTGTTGTTTAGTAGCAAACTCCTCGAAGGTCGAGAAATGCAGTTTAAAAGCGCCAATGAACTGAATGAGCCCGTAGTGTTTTTTGATCGTGGACTTCCTGAAGTTTTTGGCTACATGGATTATCTAGGAACCGAATATCCAGATAGATTTGTTGAAAAAAGCAAGGCGTATCGCTATCAGAAAGTAATTCACTTCCCTGTTTGGGAGAAAATCTACACCACTGATGACGAGCGTTATGAATCTCTGGTTGAAGCACAAAAAATCGAAAAATACCTCATTGATGCCTACGAAAGTTTGGGCTACACGGTGCATTCCATACCCTTTGGGTCTATTGAACAGCGGACGCGATACATTCTGAACTTGATTAACGATTAGCCCTTGAGCAATAAGTTAGAAATACTACAACGTTACTGGGGCTATTCTTTATTTCGACCCAAACAGGAAGAGATCATCTCCTCTGTCCTCAACGGAGATGATGTGTTGGCAGTCCTTTCTACAGGAAGTGGAAAATCTTTGTGTTTTCAAGTACCTGCATTGGTCAAAGATGGCATTTGTATTGTGATTTCACCCCTGATTGCTTTGATTCAGAATCAGGTAGAAGAACTCAAAGAGCAAGGTATAAAAGCAGCCTACATACCTTCGGGATCATCGCCTTCGGATGTAGTACGAATCTTAGACAATGTCTCATTTGACGGCAGTAAATTTCTTTACCTATCTCCAGAACGATTGCAATCCAAAGTTGTTCAAACCAAAATTAAGGAGTTCACTATTGGTCTTATTGCTATCGATGAAGCCCATTGCATTTCAGAATGGGGACATGATTTCAGACCTTCTTTCAGAAACATCAACATTCTCAGAGAAATTTGTCCCGATACCAATTGGATCGCCTTAACAGGAACAGCCACGAAAAAAGTGACAACCGACATCACTAAAAGTCTCGTATTTGAAAATCCGAAAGTTTATAAAGAATCCCTGGTAAAGGAAAATATATCCTATCGAATTTTAGACCTAGAGAACAAAGAAGGCAAGCTTTTGGACATTCTCAAAAAGTTCACTAAACCAAGCATCATTTATTGCAATAGTCGAAACAAAACGGAGCGTGTGGCAAGCTTCTTAAATACCCATCAAATTGATGCCGTTTTTTACCATGCCGGGCTGGATGAAAAAGAGAAAATTTTTCAGTTTGAAAAGTGGATGAATGAAGAAGCAAAAGTAATGGTTGCAACCACTGCTTTCGGAATGGGAATTAACAAGAAAAATGTTGGCTTGATTTTGCACATTGATTTGCCAACGAGCATTGAAAATTATGTGCAGCAAGTTGGACGAGCGGGTCGTGATGGAAAGAAGGCTTTTGGGGTTCTCTTAAAAAATAGCAATGATGTTCGAATCCAAAATGAAAATCTACAAAATTCGATTCCGACGATTTCCGAAATAAGAAATATTTACAGAAAGTTATTCCAACAATACCAAATTGCAACCGGAGAAATTTCTGAAGAATTTTATTTTTTTGACAATCTTACCTTTTCAAAAAAGTATGATTTCCAACCAAAAAAAGTAGCGACAACTTTACAAATTTTACAGAGCAACGGAATTGTAGAATTTAGCGCCAACCAAAATGAGAAATCCACGATTCAGTTTATCACTAGCAGTAAAATAGTGATAAACTACGCTATAAGAAATATCTATATTAAAAAGTTTATTAATTCATTATTAAGAAAATACACTGGATTATATAAACAAAAGGTTTATATCAATGAATACGAGCTTTCAAGACTGAATCAGATACCCTTTCAAGAGGTTGTTGGACACCTTCAACAGCTTGAAAGAGACAAAATCATCAACTACTCTCCTCAAAAAAAAGGAACAAAAATCCGATTCTTACACCCACGGGAAGATGACTACACGATCAATAAAATTGGTCCTGAAATAGAATCCTATCTGAATCAAAAGAAGTCAAAAAGCAAGGATCTCTTGCAATTCATTTCGAATAAAACTGTCTGTAGAAAAATTCAAATCGCGACCTACTTTGATGAAAAAAATGGAAAGAATTGCGGAAAATGTGATGTGTGTTTGTCAAAAACAAACCATCCAAAATTGAATATTTCAGACCAGATAATTCAATTATTGGAATCCAAAAACGAATTATCTTCAAGAGAAATCTGCCTGGAAATTGAAGCCCCAGAGAAGATGATTTTAATACATTTGCAAGAGCTGTTGGCAGTCGAAAAAATTAAGCAAACCGAATACAATAAATACCGATTAAATGAGTCGTAAAAAATCACCAAGAATTGTCTTTATGGGCACCCCAGATTTCGCCGTCACAATTTTAGATAAATTGGTGGAAAACGATTACCATATTGTAGGTGTTATTACGGCTCCTGACAAACCAGCTGGACGGGGAAGAAAATTACGTGCTTCAGCGGTTAAAAACTACGCAGTTGAGAAAGGACTTCATTTGATGCAACCTGCAAAATTGAGAGACGAAGCTTTCTTGAGAGAATTGGAATCCTTGAAACCCGACTTGCAAATAGTAGTTGCTTTTCGAATGCTTCCTAAAGTGGTTTGGAATTTGCCCAAAATGGGCACTTTTAACCTGCATGCATCACTCCTACCCGATTATCGCGGTGCAGCACCAATTCACTGGGCAATTATTAATGGAGAGTCTAAAACCGGAGTAACCACCTTTTTTATTGATGATAAAATTGATACGGGCGAAATCATTGCTTCCAAGGAGTTGGATATTGAACAAGACGAAACAGTAGGCTCTTTGCATGACAAACTGATGTATTTAGGTGCCGATCTCGTTTGTGAAACGGTGGATATGATCTCAGCGAACGAAGTGCAGACAACCAAACAACCAACTGCTATCGATAAGTTGGCTCCAAAACTCACCCCAGAGAACACTAAAATAGACTGGGAACAACCTTTAGATCATATTTATAATAAAGTCAGAGGGCTGAATCCTTTTCCAGCATCATGGACATCCATTCTAAATAATAATGAAAGCACAACGGCTAAAATCTATCAAGTCGACAAAGAATTCTGTCAGCATCATCATCCCGTTGGGAAGATTGTGGTCGAACACAGAAAATTAAAAGTGGCAGTAAAAGACGGATTTCTAATCATTGATGAAATTAAGCTATCTGGAAAACGGAAAATGCCTGTTCGCGATCTTCTAAATGGATACTCCTTTTCTGAAGACTCCAAAATGTTCTAAAGCCCTTATATTGCTGTAAATATCAGGAATCCAACTCTTCTTTTTCGTTCTTATTAACAATTAGGTAACATTTATTAACAAAACATCCCTTTTTGAGGGGTCAAATTTGCGTAAACCCTTATTACGTCTATATTTGTTAAGCGTTATAGCAAATTTTTTATTCAATTAATTTTAAAATCAGTTTTATTATGAACAAATCAGATTTAATCGAGGCAATGGCTGCAGATGCAGGAATTTCTAAAGTAGCAGCGAAAGCAGCTTTAGAGTCTTTTACAGGAAGCGTAACTTCTGCATTAAAAAAAGGAGATAAAGTATCTTTAGTAGGTTTTGGAACTTTTTCAGTTTCTAAAAGAGCTGCTAGAAGCGGTAGAAATCCTCAAACTGGTAAAACAATCCAAATTGCAGCAAAAAATGTAGCTAAATTTAAAGCTGGTGCTGGATTAAGTGATGCTGTAAACTAAGAGTATCTAAATTAAACTTACAAACTCTCTAATTCAATTAGAGAGTTTTTTTTTGCACTTTTTTTAGCTACATTTACTTGTGTCTTCTCAAGAACTACATAAAGGAAATTTGCTGATTGCTCAGCCCAATATTATCAATGACAATTCTTTTAACAGAAGCATTATTTTATTGACCGAGCATACGCCTGTGAGCTCCGTAGGATTCATCTTAAACAGGCCCTTGGACTGCACAGTGAAAGATCTCTTGCCTGAAATTGACTGTGGTTTTCAAATCTACGAAGGCGGACCAGTGGAACAGGAAAATTTATACTTTGTGCATCGCGTTCCGCATTTGATTGGTGATAGCATGGAAATTGGCGATGGTATCTGCTGGGGAGGTAATTTCGAATCCTTAAAAAGCCTTTTAAACAAAGGATTACTTCAAGAAGATGAAGTTCGTTTTTTCTTGGGTTATTCAGGCTGGGGAAAAGATCAGTTGAAAAATGAAATTAGAACCGACTCTTGGTTTGTTTCTAAAGATCCTATATACAGTATCCTTTCAACAGATATCAGTTCCTTATGGCGCGATAAAATCATCAAGAAAGGTGGTACTTACAAACTTTGGGCAAACGCTCCCAAAGACGTGAGCCTCAATTAGCCTGTTATTTCAGACACCTTCAAACTATTCGCCAAGGCCAAGGATACTTTGGGCGTAAATTTCTTTTTCTTATACTGCGTTACGGGCTGAACTCCCATAATGGCATTGGTAATAAATACCTCGTCTGCTTTTTGTATTTCAAAAGGAGAAAAAGAGGCCTCTTCTATTTTATAATCTGGATGCTTGGTGAGGATGTCAATCATTTTTTTTCGAACAATACCTTTTAAACAGCCATCGGTTAAAGGCGGTGTTTTTATGGTGTTCCCTTTTACAATGAATATATTCCCATTGGTTACTTCAGCAACATTCTTTTGCTCGTTTACCAAAACACAATTGTCCAACTCGTTTTCCTTAGCAAAAATACTCGCTAAGGTGTTCAGCATTTTATTGTTGGTTTTGATGGTAGATAACAAGCCAGAATAGACATAAAAATCTTTGAAAACATCAATTTTGTATTCCTCGCGAACCGGATTTACCAAAGGCGAAACCTTGATCAAATAACTAATGGTATTCTTTTCTGGAGTATAATAACCACCTTCATCTCGAAAGACAGACAATCGAACGCGGTATTGTGGGGAATCGTCCTGTAGTTTCACGGTTTTCATAATCTCCTCTTGCAAAAACTCCAAGGTGAAAGACATCGGAATCTTCATTCGCATCATTCGCATAGAAGCCATTAGACGGAAGTAATGATCTTCCATAAAAACTACTCGATTGTTCGAAACTTTTATGGTTTCAAAAACGGAGTCTCCGTACAAGAATGCTCGGTTATTAATAGACAACGAAACATTCTCTTCAAACAACAATTCACCGTTAACATTTACCATTTCTAAAATTTAGAATGCAAAATTACAACTTATTACACGGTATAAAAAAACTCAGCCGAGGCTGAGTTCATAAATTTTTCTGAAATCGGAATCTAAGCTCCAATTGTGTGTTTTAGTTCGTCGATTTGATTCTCCCAGAGTTGTTTGGATTCTTCCACCTCATCGTCATCGGCAAAATCGGTAATGAACAAGGAGACATCTTTGGTAAGTGCATCTACAATAATGCGAAATTCGAAGTAACTTTCATCATCTTCACTCTCCAACCATTTGAACTTGATACGTTCGTCATTCCTTTTTAAAAGAACTTCAGCCTTTTCTTCTTCTCCATCCCAAATAAAGGAATAGACCTTTCCTCTTGAATTTACTTTATCAGCAAACCACTCTTGAAGATTGGAAGGTGACGATAAGTATTGGAATAATAGGTTTGGCGAAGCGTGAATAGGGACTTCAATTTCATATTTTACTTTACTCATTATATACCAGTTGATGTGCCAATATAGTCATTAATTCCATTTAAAAAAAATGTATTTCTTCAACTTGAAAATCTCTAAATTTGATTTATATTTGCAACCTCAAAATCCGGCGAGGTAGCTCAGGTGGTTAGAGCGCAGGATTCATAACCCTGAGGTCGGGGGTTCAAGTCCCCCCTTCGCTACAAAGCAGCTTTTTAAGCTGCTTTTTTTATTTCCCTAGATTTGTTTTAGTTGATCTCCAAAAAACAACACCAACAGAATGGGAATCGATAGAATGATGATGAGGGTGGTGTTGGCAGAAAATAAGATAGGATTCAGGAGCAACGTCACTACGAAACCTCCAATGGCTCCTCCTAAGTGTGCCGAATGACCAACATTGCCTAATTGCTTCTTCATTCCGTAAATCGAATAAAGCAAATACCCCAACGCAAACACATAACCCGGAATGGGAATGGGAATAAAGAAAAGATACAACTCCATTGCAGGATATAGTAATATGGAAGAATATACAATTCCTGACACAGCTCCAGATGCCCCAACAGCACTGTAATAAGGCTCATCCTTATGATAATAGAGTGAATACAAATTACCCGCAAGCAAGCTCACCAGATAAATAATGATAAAGTCATTGGTTCCTAAAAACCGGGCCACAATATCACCAAATAAATACAGTGCATACATGTTGAAAAGTAGGTGCAGCCAGTCTACATGAAGAAAACCAGAGGTAACCAATCGGTACTTTTCTTCTCCCAAGGCCCTTCCAACCTGAAACTTGAATCGATCTAAAAACCCGTAGTCATTGAAACCCTTCATCGAAACCAAAACGTTGGCTAGGATAAACAACAAAACAATCATACTCACATTTCCCATAGGATCACAAAATTAAAATACGCGCTTGAATTTAGTATTTAGTTGTGCTCAAAAATACTGATATTTGCATCATTAACATAAATATGGGTTTTCTACTATTTATTATTGTCTATCCGCTTGTTTGGATGATCTCTCGACTACCAATGAGAGTGCTGTATATTGTATCAGACTTCTTTTTCTTTTTGATTTTTTACGTTTTCAATTATAGAAAGAAAGTGGTGATGCAAAATCTCACCTTGGCCTTTCCTGAGAAAGACGAAAAAGAAAAGCGTGGCATTATGAAGGCCTTTTTCAAGCACTTCATTGACATTATGATTGAAAGTGTCAAAGGGCTTTCTATTTCAGAAAAAGAAATGCAAAGACGTTATGTGTTTAAAAACCCCGAATTGGTTAAGAAATACGTAGCCGAAGAACGCAGTATCACCATGGTAGGTGCGCATCAAGCGAATTGGGAATGGTCGATCAGTATGCCACTTTGGGTAAAGGTAAATTCCTACGCGGCTTATACAAAATTAGCCAACCCGTACTTCGAAAAGGTCGTAAAACGGATGCGTGAAAAATTCGGATTCATTGGTTACAAAACCACCAATACCATTAAGAATATCCAGAACAACTTTAAGAATGGAACCCAAGGTTTATACCTTTTGTTAAGTGATCAATCTCCACAATTGCCTAAAACATATTATTGGAGTTCTTTTATGGGGGTTAACGTTCCTGTGCATACGGGAGCAGAAGTATTGGCGAAACGCTTTGATATGGTGATCATCAATTACAGTGTTACGAAGGTGAAAAGAGGGTATTTTGAAGTTGATTTTGAGCTAATTAGCGATCAACCCAAGGATCACGAAAACTTTGAGCTCACCGAAAAATACTTACGAATAACAGAGCGAAATATCAAAAAGCAACCAGAGTACTATTTATGGTCGCACCGCAGGTTTAAACATCGCGATAGCTACCAAGAATGGAAAGAAAATTTTGCTCCTAAGAATAAAACCAAGAAGTAACGAGGTCTTTCTCTACGGTTGGTTTGTTTTTATGGACGTAATCGTTCTTCATGGAATCATACTCATAATCTTGAGCCCAATCATCGATAGAGACAGCCAATTGTTTTAAGGACTCACAAATGTAACTCACCTCATCATCAGTTACCGTAGGATGCAGTGATAATCGCACCCAGCCAGGTTTTTCAGTATTACATCCTTCCAATATTTGATGTTGAATTTTATGTGATGTTTCAATGTCTACATTCAATAAGAAGTGTCCGTAGGTTCCTGCGCAAGAGCATCCACCACGGGTTTGAATTCCGAATCGGTCATTCAACAATTTCACTACCAAGTTGAAATGGTATTTTTCAAAGTAGAACGAAAAAATACTGAGTCGTTTTTTGTGATTTGAAGCTAATATTTGAACACCCTCAAGACTTTCTAGCGTATCAAAAACCTTTTCATTGATTTCCTTCTCCCTTTTTAAGATGTTGGAAACTCCCATTTTTTCCTTTAACTGAATGGCTAAAGCAATTCGAATGGTTTGCAAGAATGCAGGAGTACCTCCATCCTCTCGTGTTTCTACATCATCAAAATAATCGTGTTCTCCCCAAGGATTGGTATATAAAACAGTTCCTCCTCCAGGGTTATCTGGCACCATGTTTTTGTACAATTTCTTGTTGAAAATCAGAACCCCAGAACTTCCCGGTCCGCCTAAAAATTTATGCGGAGAAAAGAATATCGCATCCAAATAGGCGTCCTTTTCTTCGGGGTGCATATCGATTTGCACATAAGGTCCGCAACAAGCAAAATCAACAAAACACAATCCGTTGTATTTATGAATCAATTTAGCAACATCATAAAACGGAGTGTGAATCCCGGTTACATTGGATGTCGCTACAATCGAAGCGATCTTAATAGGTCTATCTTGGTACTCTTGAATGCACTTTTCAAAAGCCTCCAGGCAAACCAATCCAACATTGTTACTCGGAACCACCACCACATCTGCAATGGTTTCATACCAAGAAGTCTGATTGGAATGATGCTCCATGTGACTGATAAAAACCACTGGTTTCTTTTCAGTCGGAACCTCTGTATGTTCTTTTAGGTTTTCAGAAACCTTTAAACCAAGGATTCGTTGGAACTTATTGATCACGCCGGTCATTCCAGATCCTTCTGTAATCAAGACATCATCTTTGGAAGCATTTACATGCCGTTTGATGATGTTTCTTGCCTCATGATAAGCCAAGGTCATGGTTGCACCTGTAGTGCTTGTTTCGGTGTGTGTATTGGCCACAAAAGGACCAAATTCATGAAGCATTTTATCTTCAATGGGGCCGTATAGTCGGCCACTTGCTGTCCAATCGGCATAGATCACTTTTTTTTCGCCGTAGGGCGATTGGAACGTTTGATCGATTCCAATAATCCCTTTTCGAAACTGCGAAAAATAGTGTTCTAAGTTCATGGTTCTAAGTTAGATAATCTCCTTGATTTCAGCAATAAAGCGATCCGCCAAGGCGTCGGCAGCAGCTTGACTTTTAGCTTCTGTATAAATGCGAATAATAGGTTCTGTATTGGATTTACGCAAGTGAATCCACTCCTCTGCAAAATCAATTTTCACGCCATCAATGGTGTTCACTTCTTCATTGGCATATTTGGTCGCCATAGTTTCTAAAATGGCATCCACATCAATTTGAGGTGTCAATTGAATTTTGTTTTTACTCATAAAGTAACTCGGATAGGACTCACGCAATTCTTTACACGATTTCTTCGTATGAGCCAAGTGTGATAGGAACAAAGCAACGCCAACCAAAGAATCACGTCCGTAATGCGAAGCAGGATAAATAATTCCGCCATTCCCTTCTCCACCAATAGCCGCATTGGTTTCTTTCATTTTTACCACCACATTTACCTCTCCTACAGCACTGGCTTGATAGCTTCCTCCGTGGGAATTGGTCACATCTCTCAATGCTCTTGAAGACGATAAATTCGAAACGGTATTACCTCCGCCTAATCGTCCTAAAACATAATCAGCGCAAGCCACTAAGGTGTACTCTTCTCCAAACATCGATCCGTCTTCGCAAATCAATGCCAATCGGTCTACATCAGGGTCAACTACGATTCCGAAATCGGCCTTTTCTTTGACAACCAATTCTGAAATGTCAGTAAGGTGTTCTTTTAAAGGCTCTGGATTGTGAGGGAAATGTCCGTTTGGTGTACAATACAATTCAATGCATTCCACATTCAATTCTTTTAATAAAGCGGGAATAAAAATTCCGCCTGTGGAATTCACACCATCCACAACCACTTTAAAATTGGCCTTTCGAATGGCATCTGCATCCACCAATTCTAGGTTCAATACTTCTTGAATATGTTTCTCTAAATAGGAACTGTCTTTGGTGTAAGTTCCCAAACCATCAACCTCAGCAAAGTCGTAATCATCAGCTTCTGCAGTGGCTAAAATTTCTTTACCGTCATCACCACTTAAAAACTCCCCTCTTTCATTCAATAGTTTAAGGGCGTTCCATTGCTTTGGATTGTGACTCGCAGTGAGGATAATTCCGCCATCGGCATTTTCCAAGGGTACGGCTACCTCCACAGTTGGTGTGGTAGATAATCCCAAATCAACAACGTTGATTCCAATACCTACCAAGGTATTGGCTACCAAGCTACTGATCATCTTACCAGAGATTCGAGCATCCCTTCCGATGACTACGGTTAAGTTTTCTTTATTCGGATTTCTTTTCTTTAAAAACACACCATAGGCCGAAGCGAATTTTACCGCGTCAATTGGTGTTAAATTATCTCCAGGTTTTCCTCCAATAGTACCTCTAATTCCGGAGATTGATTTGATTAATGTCATGTTGAATTTTTGATGAACAAATATACTTTTTCACTTCCATTTTTCCAGAGAAAATCTGCGATAATAATAGGTTAATTAGCAGTCTGAGTTTTTTTTCTATCTTTAGTAAAACCAAAAAAATGATTCAGCTTTTCAAAAAAGTTCGACGAAAACTATTGACTAACAATCGATTACGAAGTTATTTCTTTTATGCCGTCGGAGAAATCGTATTGGTGATGCTCGGAATTGTTTTGGCCTTGCAGTTTAGCAATTGGAACCAAAAACGAACTGAAATTAAAAAGGAAATCTGGTATTTAGACAATATTGCCAACGACATGTTCGCACAAAAACAGGACTTGGTATCACTAAAAAAAGCTTTTACTGAAACACTTGAGATTTCCAACCAACTACTTCGCGATTATATTGATCTTAAGGACTATACAAAAATTGATAGCCTATCAGTTAAGTTGAATAACTTGATGGTGACCTACGCATTTCCCAACATTGATAATACTTACAGTGAGTTGCTATCTTCCGGACAGGTGCAATTGATCGAAAACGATGATTTGCTATCAGAGATTATCGATTATTATTTGACAACTGAGGAAAATGAAATCCTTTTTCAAACCAATGAAAAACAAGTGTTTTACGGCGAGGTGTATCACGTGTTAAACAAATATGCTGAAATAGATTTATCGGATTATGCTGATGACGAATCCTTTCTTGCCAAGGATGAAACCGTTCAAAATTACATCCTTACCGAGCTGAGAAAGCCCAGAGTGAAATTAGAGTTAACCAATGCCATTAAGAATAAAATCATCATCGTGAAGGATTATCTAGAAACGGTTGACGAATCCGTAGAATGGGCCGATAAGATGATTAAGGCCATTGATGATGAAATAGAAACCCTAAAATAAATCCTCCCCTCTATAAGAAAAAAGAAATCCAATTAATCAACCAACACTTATAACTAACGAAACTACTTCATGCTTAAAAAAATATTGCTTTTCCTAGCGGTTATTGCCTATTGCCATAGTTTTTCCCAAAACGTCAAATACAAAGAATTCAGTTATACTCAGTTCTTTAAAATGATTGAAGAAGATAAAGATTCCGTCTTTGAACTCTCAGACGCTTTAATCAAATACAATCCACAAACAGATGAGCGGTTTGTTTTGAAAGGAATTCATGTTTACGAAGCAAAAGACAGTTCCTATGTTTACAAAAATGATATTGTCATTACAAAAGCTCTTAATCTTGACAATGTGCAGTTTTTAACCACCACTTTCAGAAAAGAAGGAATCCGAACTAAGGGTGGTGTTATGCTAGATATACATTTTAAGAAGTCCGTTACCTTAAAAAATACTTCGACCTTATTTATGCGGTACTGTAGGTTCGATAAGACCTTTGATTTGGACACAAAAGACTGTAATGTAAATAAGTACATTGGTGATATCTTTGAATCTGGTATCGAAGTTGCTTATTCTAAATTTGGTGACTTTAACCATTATGCCTATTGTGCCGAAGGCTTGAATCAGCTTTCCGTGGAATTTAGAGATAACGAGTTTAATTCGACCAATTATGAGGATCGATTCTTTGTTGGAGGTAGCAATGTTCGTGGATTTTACTTTATAAACAACACAGTAAAATACAATAGGGATATTTTTGTTGGAATTTTTGAATCTAATTTCTCTATTGTCAAAGAGAATGAATTCAAAAGTGAATTCATTCAACACAATCTTAATTCCATTGAGAATTTTCGTTGGTTTGACAACATATACTCAAGTACTGTATTTGTAACCCAAAATCCATTTTCTCAAAACGATATTATTGGATTAAATCAGTTTAAAAAAGGCATAAGCGAATATAGTGGTTTAATGAACTACAGCCTAGAAGTTACCAGTCGTTACCCTGTTCATCTTACCTCAAACCGAAAAGAACTTGTAAAAACATATTTAGACTCCGTTCGGTACTACAATGAAAAAGCTTTTAGCGAGGAAATGTCCTTAAAAGGACAGTTCTACAATCATTTTAAAAATCGATATAACACCCAAATAGCAAACAAAATCTATATGGATTTGAAAGATTTTGAAACCAAACGTTTGGAAGTGATTCATGATCAAAACCCAGGATTTCGTTCCTATTTCAAGTGGAAAGTCAATCAGTTTTTAAAACTTTTTTCTGACTACGGAACAGAGCCTTCCAAGGCAATTGTGGTGTCTGTATATGTGATTATTTTCTTCGCCTTTATCTACCTCCTCTTCCCCAATACCTGGGACCGACATGGGAAAAACCGAATCATGGATCGCTATCGGTTCTTCACCAAATACATGCGCAAAGAGGCCGGTATTCATGAGGTGTATTTGGAAGAACAAGAACCCGAACTTCTCGATTCTGAAGATTTCAAACAGTACATGTTGGCCGCGCAAAAGAACATTCCGTCTTTTTTCATTCGAACCGCTTTACCCTTGTACAAATGGTCTATCTCTGGCACCAAATTATCGGCTTGGTTGTTAAGACGCGTGGATGTCATGCAAGGAACTTGGAGTCAACTACCTGATAAAAAACGAACTTGGAAAACAATACTATTGGTGGTAGCCTTTTGCATTTCTTTGATTTACGACATCTTCATTAAAATGCTCAACGCCCTTATGCTCTCCATCAACACCTTTACCACCTTAGGCTTTGGTGAAATCCCAATCAAAGGATTACCACGATACTTAGCCATCATTCAAGGCTTTATCGGTTGGTTTATGTTGACGATATTCAGTGTATCTCTAATCTCACAACTACTAAACTGATGAAAACGCCAAAACAATATATCTATAAACACGCCCCTCCCAAGAGGGGAGTCCTTCTAAAACAAACAACAGGTAAACTAAAATGACACAAATTCTTTGTAAAAATTGTGAAAATAAATACCAAGGCGATTTCTGTAATTCCTGCGGACAGCGGAATATTGGCAATCATCGATTGCAAATGAATGAGGTGATTGCCGATTTTTTTGATAACACCTTTAACCTTCACAAAGGGTTCTTTTTTACGCTTTACAAGCTATTCATTTCTCCGGGTACCGTGGCCAAGGCATACATAGACGGCAAAAGGAAACGCTATACCAACCCAACACGCTTTATGGTCATCGGACTGGCCTTTCAATCCTTTATCGATTATTGGTTTAAAACAACCGAAGTCATAGAACATGAAGAGTATTACTATTTTTCATTCCTATCCGAAGCAATGAATAGTAGCATGGAAATTTGGAATGTAAAACTGGCCGTTGAGTATATTTTGTTGTCAAATTTATTCATGATCATTCTCCTACCTGTGCTCCTGTATTTCTTGTTCAAACCATTGAAATACAATTACACAGAACTCTTATCTACGAGCTTTTACTTCTTCCCTGCCATACTATTCATTACCATGCCTTTTTTATTTGTAACCAAGGTGTTACTCGACATCTATGTATCTAAAGAGGTCATTATATTCATTTTTACAGGGTATTTGTTTTGGTCCTACCTGTCGTTTTTCAAAGCGATGAAATGGCCTCAGCGATTCTTGCGATTTACTGCCGTAATTGGAATCTTTATGTTCGTACGAATCGCCGTTTTGCCCTGGATATTAAGTATCCTTTATTTACAAACATCATGATAAAATTTTTCAGACGAATCCGCAAATCATTATTAGAACAAGACAAAATGGGTAAATATTTTAAATATGCTATTGGAGAAATTCTATTGGTAGTCATCGGGATTTTGATAGCCCTACAAATCAATAACTGGAATGAGAATCGAAAAGATAGAATCATTGAGAAAAAAATTCTCAGTGAAGTTCTCTTAGACCTCCAAATTAACAGAGGGGATCTCGAGGACATGATTAAGATTGCAGAAGAAAGACTTAAAAAAGTTGAAGAGATTAACGAGCACATCATTCGCAGAAAACCCGAATATGATTCTTTGGGATTTGAGTTACGAGAAGCCTCTTCTACCCTTCAATTTACGCCAAGAACCATTGGTAATGAAAGTCTAAAAGCAAAGGGAGTAGACATTATTCAAAATGAACTCGTTCGAAATTCTATTGTACGCGTTTATGGTTACTCTTTCCATAATCTAATCATGGAAGGAAGAGAATACGAACAATTTGACAACCCCACCATTGATTTACTACCCTACCTTAAAAAGCACTTAGTGGTCGACCCGACAACCACCGGCGATATTTCGGCAAAGAATATAAATTATAAATTTGAAACCTACGGCCTAAAGATAAAGGATTATAAGGCTTTGCTGGATGATTCTGAATTTCTTCTGATGCTCCAAAAATCAATGTTTAATAGAGCTAATAAGATTATTATGTCAAAAAGACTCATTAAAGAAATGATAAGGGTAGAAGGATATATTTCCGAAGAATTGGCAAAACGATAAAACCCAAACACCATGATTAAATTCTTTCGAAAAATTCGACAATCCTTACTCGCTAAAAACAAGTTTAGTAATTATTTAATCTATGCCTTTGGTGAGATTGTACTTGTAATCATTGGAATCTTATTGGCGCTTCAAATTAACAGCTGGAATGAACAGAAAAAAATTGAAGCAGAATTATGGAGCTCTCTACATGACATGACTGAGGAATTGGAGGAAAATATTCAATTTTTGAACAAGTCGAAACAATCCTTTGAAACTCGGTTTTTACGAGTAAAAAAATTAAAGGAAAACAAGGCCTCTGATACTGAAATTAGTCAATTACTTAGCTATATAGGGCAAGATTTTGACACAAAACCATTCAACAAAGTATTTGAATTCATTAAAAACGAAAAGAGTTTGAAACTGATTCAAGATAAGGAACTCGTAAAAAGTATCAACCAATTTTATGAGTATTCATTAACAGGTTTGGATAGAACATCTCAATGGCACCAGGGGTTTGTAAGAAATAATATTGATCCCTATATCTTAGAAAACATTCCCTCAGAAAGAGGAGTCGTAGCACCAAAAAATGCCAAAATATTGATGAAACAATTGAAATTTCAAAACATTCTGAACTACCAGAGTCTATTTTATGAAGCTTACGTAAATGCTTGTAGTAAAGTAATATCCGAAGCCAAAGAACTAAAAAAAGACATAACCGCTTATCTTAAACAAGAATGATTAAATTTTTCAGAAAAATTCGTCAAAAACTACTTGCTGAAAATCGATTCAACAAGTACCTACTATATGCCTTCGGAGAAATCATATTGGTAGTAATCGGAATTTTGATTGCCCTTCAGATTAACAATTGGAACGAATCGAATAACCGTCGAGAGAAACTAAACAATTACCTCAGCGCCCTTAAAGAAGAGTTGAACGGAAATATCGCACGGCTAGAAAGAGCTGAAAGACGATCTAAACGAGATTTGGAACATAGTGTTTATTTGATAAGAACCTTTAATTCTGATTCAGCTAAATTTTATACATCTAAGGACATAGCTACGTTTGAGAAAGGAACAAGTCCCTATTTCAAGGTTGAATTATTTAGCGCGGTGTATAAAGATTTGATTAATGCTGGTGTACTTGAAACTCTAAAAGACCCAACCATGAAGCGTCATATTTTTGAAATTGAACGCTTGTTGGAAAATTATGATGAAGCATTTCTAAACGCCAGTAAAATCTGGGATGATTACCTGTTACCTTACTATCATCAGCATAAAAATGTAACGGGGCTTTGGGATTCAATCGAACATGTTTCCATGCCCAAATTAGCCTTTACAAGTGATGTGAAAGCTTTTGTAAACAATCGAGATTACTCGAATTTACTTGCCTCGCGATCTAGGCAAGCAGCCAATCTTATGAATACGTGTAAGGGGACCATCACGAATTTTGAAGAACTAGTTAAAGAAATTGAAAGCTATTTAGAAGATGATTAAATTCTTTAGAAATATTAGAAAGTCCCTCATAAATCAAAATCAAATGGGAAAATACGTTAAATACGCGCTGGGAGAAATACTATTGGTGATGATTGGTATTCTTCTGGCAGTGCAAGTGAATGCCTGGTATCAAGATTCTCAAGATAGGAAACTTGAAAAACAGCTTCTCATGGAATTAAAGAATAGTATTACCAGAGACAGTCTGGAAATAGCACGGAATCTTCTTAACTTTAAGAGGATTCGAAAAAATGCAATTTACCTAGACTCCATGTTAACCATTAAAGCAAATTACACGCCTAAAATGGATTCGGCTTTTGGAAGAATTTCTATTTTCTTTGTGACAGAATCTGATTACGTAATTTTTGATCGAATAAAGTCATTGAAAAGCGGAATAATATCAAACGATTCTTTATTTACTTCCCTAAGCAATTATTACAACTTTTCTAAATTCTTGGCAGGAGTTGATCGTTATTTTCAGAATGGAGCTTATTTCAGACAGGATGTCTATCCAAAATACTTTAAACATTATCGATATGGGAGCTATGCACAAATAGCAAACTACGAGGAACTAAGAGTCTCTAACGAAATTAGGGTAGCTATTGATTATTGTATCAATGATGCCAATTATTATAGGAATCAGACAAAGCATCGAAAAGAGCATGCCCGAGAATTAATTCAAGACATTTCACAAGAATTAAAAAGATTTAAAAATGATTAAATTCTTCAGAAAAATCCGTCAAAAACTACTTGCTGAAAATCGATTCAACAAGTACCTACTATATGCCTTTGGCGAAATTATATTAGTGGTCATTGGAATTCTTATTGCCCTCCAAATTAACAATTGGAATGAGCAACAAGCCAATGAGGAACGGATCAAAAGCACCTTACGACAAGTTCAGAAGGATTTATTAAACGACATTGAAGAGATTATTCCAGTGGTTAATTATTATGATAATAAATTGATCTTATTGGAACAATTTGTAAATGTGACAAAACCTAAATCTTTTTTTGAAGAGAACTTTAGGGACTTTTCGCAAATTAATCTCGGATACCGTCAATTTATTCAGAGTAACCAAGCTTTTTTGCGTTTAAAAAATCAAGTAGAATTGCTCCCTGATGAATACAATCCTTTACTCAAAAGTTTAAATCGCTTATATATTGAAAATGCAAAGCTATATGATTTCGCTCATAGCAATGTAACCAATGTAATGTTGAAATATAAATCCAAACTTTACGACAATTTTAGGTGGATGGAAGACTACCAAAAGAATAATTTCACCCCTGAAATAAAAAACTATTTCTTGAATTCGGAAGCGAACAGGAAACAACTAATAAAAACAAAAGATGCCCTTCAAAATCAATATGCTTCGATGGGTTTCATCAAAGATCAGAGCGTTTCCTGCTATTTGATGTTAAAAAAATTTTTACAAAACGATTCGGAACTTCCTGAGGTATTTGATCAATTACAATTAAAATACAGAATCAATACTCCAGAAGAATTAATAGGCAATTACACTAGCTTAAATAGCACTGTTAGCGTAGAGTTACGTGATGGAATCCTATACTTGGTACCACCAAAAAGTGCTTCTGAAATAACTGCCGAGTCTTTTATTCTTCAAGAAATAGGAAAAGACACTTTAGCAGCGATCATAGGAAAAAATACATTTATGAAATTCAACAGGGATGCCAAAGGAGAAATTGAAGGATTTGCCTTTGTAACTAGTGTTGGGAATAAAGAATTGGCTTCTTATAAGAAAGAAAAGAAATGATTAAATTCTTTAGACATATTAGAAAGTCCCTCATAAATCAAAATCAAATGGGAAAATACGTTAAATATGCGTTTGGGGAAATACTATTGGTTGTGATAGGAATTCTCATTGCATTGCAAATCAATAATTGGAATCAAAATAGACTGGAGAAAATAAAATCAGTTGAGTATCATAAACGAATGGTCGAAGACCTTGACCTATTGATTCGGAATTTTAAATGGGATTCTACCCGAAGTAGCAATATGACCAAAAGGCTCATAACCTCTTTGAAGGTTTTAGAAAAAAAGAAAGCCACCAAAGGCGAAATGGACACTTTGGATTATTCGCTTCGAAATTATTTTCAATTTGTTCGGATCAACACCAGTCTCAATACCTTTGATGAAATCAAAAGCTCTGGAGATATCGGATTGATCTATAATAAAGACCTCAGAAAATCGATCAATTCCTATTTAACCTATCTTTCTGCCATTGGAAAAATATATGATGAGCTATCAGAACAGGTGAACGAAAGAGCATTTTTAGATCCTTATATCAAACAAGAGGTAAACCTTACTAGTAGTAACACTAAAATTAAATTTGACTTTAACACTATAAGAAAGAACAAAATGGTCATTAACCAACTTTCTCGATATGCGCACAATTGGTCTACCAAAAGAGAATTTGCCAGCTCCTTAATTGAACAATCCAAAAAACTTAGGGCTGAAATACTTAAAGAGCTGAACAATGATTAAATTTTTCAGAAAAATCCGTCAGAAACTGTTGTCTAAAAACAGGTTCAACAAGTACCTCCTTTATGCTTTTGGGGAAATCATTTTAGTGGTTATTGGAATCTTGATAGCACTCCAAATCAACAATTGGAACGAATCGAAAAAGAATCATGAAAAGGTAGATAAACTACTGGTTAAGATTCAAAAAGATATCAAAACGGATATAACTGAAATTAAGGATTTGGTGAGCTTCTATAATAAGAAGGATTCAATTATCAAATTGGTTTTAAATAATCAAATACCTCGCAAAGAATATGAGGTTCAATCCGACCATTTACACCTATTGATTTTTGATATGGAATTTGTCAGACCTAAAAAAGAGAGTTATTCAAATCTCATTCGCAATCAAGATATAATTCCTCCAGAATATGACTTTCTGCTTGAGGATCTTACCATATTGTACAATGATCTTTACAGCTATATTCAGAACCGAGAAGAAGTCTTTGAGAAAAGAACAAGCAAATTTCGCGATTACTTATTTGAGAATCATGACTGGTTTTCCATGCAGAAACCACGTCATAAAAACTCTGAAAGAATCGATTTTTTGATGACAAATGTTCGTTACAAAGGTATGGTTGAAGCCTATCGAACCGATGGAATACACAACTATATGAGAATTTCTCAGGCTTATGCCGATAAGGCCATGACTGTTTATGAGAAAATTAATAAGGTATTAAACTCGGGGCCTTTAAAATCTGATTTCAGTATTCAATTGAAGTCCGATTTTTACGGAAACTATAAAACAATTGCCAATCAGAATTTTCCGTTACTGAAAATTGGGACCAAAACGTTTACCAAGAATAAAGATACCATCAAACTATTTCCCTACTCGAAGAATAAATTTTTTCTGAATAATTATTTCTTCCGTATCCAGAGAGAGAATGATACTACTTTTCTATATACCACAGGATACCTATACGGCAAAAAACCGTTTGCCTATAAAATTGATTAAATTGTACCTCATAAACACTAACCATGAAAACTATCAAAATCCTTATCCTTTGCTTGTTATTAGTTCCAGCTACTGATTACGCACAGCGAAGAAAAAAGAAGAAAAATTCACAACCTGCCATTCAATTGGCGGATTCCATGTTCAACGGATTGAAATGGCGAAATATTGGTCCGTTTCGTGGCGGGCGAAGCGTTACTTCAACGGGTGTTGTAGGACAGCCTAATGTTTATTACATGGGTTCCACAGGAGGTGGAGTTTGGAAAACCACCGATAACGGCATTACTTGGAAGAACATTTCCGACAAATTCTTTAAAACAGGTTCTGTTGGTGCTATTGCTGTTTCAGAAAGCGACCCAAATGTGGTGGTAGTCGGAATGGGTGAACATGCAGCCCGAGGGGTAATGACCTCTATGGGTGATGGTGTCTACAAATCAATGGATGCCGGTAAAACCTGGAAGCACATCGGACTGGATAAAACAAGGCATATTTCAGATGTCATCATTCATCCTTCAAATCCAGATATCATTTACGTCACTGGTCAAGGAGCCCAATACGCTCCCTCCGATGATCGAGGGGTCTACAAAACCATCGATGGTGGAAAAACATGGAATAAAATCCTCTTTGTAAATAATATTACTGGGGCCTCTTCCCTATCGATGGACATGAACAATCCACGAATATTGTATGCTGCGATGTGGCAACACCGACGATTCCCTTGGAAAATTGAATCGGGTGGAAAAAATTCAGGATTGTACAAATCCACCGACGCTGGAGCAACTTGGAAGAAAATGAAGACAGGATTACCAAAAGATTTTGGAAAAGCCGGAATTTCCGTATCGAGAGCCAACTCAGAAGTTGTGTATGCCGTCATAGAAGCAAAAGACAAAAAAGGCGGAGTTTACCGTTCTAACAATGCTGGTAAAACATGGAAGCAAGTAAATAGCAATCGCGTAAATATCGCACGTTCTTGGTATTACATGGAGATTTTTGCCGATCCTCAAAATGAAAATGTGGTGTATGTATTGAATGCGCCTGTTATGAAATCCATCGATGGAGGAAAATCATTTAAAAACATTGCGGTTCCGCATGGCGATAATCACCACTTATGGATCAATCCGAATAACAACAAAAACCTCATCAACTCCAATGATGGCGGGGCGAATATTTCCTTCAATGGCGGTAAAAGTTGGAGTACCCAACAAAACCAACCGACCTCTCAATTTTACCGAGTTATTACCGACAACTTGGTTCCGTACAATGTTTACGGAGGTCAACAAGACAACTCGGCCATTGCCATTGCGAGCCGAACAAATGATGGTGGCATCGATTGGAAAGATTGGTATTCGGTAGCTGGTGGAGAAAGTGCCTTCATTGCTTTTGACCCTGACAATCCAGAGACAGTTTACGGCGGCACTTATCAAGGGAACATCAGCAAGTGGACCAAATCATCCAGAGCTCAAAAATCGATCAAAGAATATCCGGAATTGGGCTTGAGTATTGCACCTAAAGATTCGAGATACCGATACAATTGGAACGCACCCATCATTTCCTCTCCGCATGATCGAAACACCATTTACCACGCTGGAAATGTCGTTTTCAAAACTACTAATGGTGGCATCAACTGGACCAAAGTGAGTCCGGATTTAACCAAAAACGAAAAAGACAAACACGGGCCTGGTGGTGGACCATACACCAACGAAGCCGCAGGTGGGGAAAACTTCAACACCATCACTTCATTGGTGGAATCACAGCACGAAAAAGGAGTTTTGTATGCGGGTACGGATGACGGATTGTTACACATTACCAAAGATGGCGGAGCAAACTGGGAAAACATTACGCCTAAGGGTGTTCCAGACGGAATTATAAATAGCATTGATGTTTCACAACACGATCCAGCAACAGCCTACGTAGTGGTGATGCGTTACAAATCGATGGATTTGTCTTCTCACATTTTTAAAACAAATAATTACGGAAAGTCGTGGACTAAAATCGTCAATGGATTGAAGGATCCAAACGGCTTTGCAAGAGTGGTAAGAGCTGATAAAAAACGAAAAGGTTTATTGTATGCAGGTACCGAAACTGGATTATATGTGTCCCTTGATGATGGTGCCTTTTGGCAAAAGCTTTCTTTGGGATTACCGACGGTAGCCATCAATGACCTCGTCATTCAAGATAATGATTTGGTAGCAGCAACTTCAGGTAGGGGCTTTTGGATTTTTGATGACCTATCGGTTTTACAGGGAATCGCAGGAGGACATGCTGATTTAGCAATCTTTACACCCAAAGACACCTATCGAATTTTCGGGGGGACCTCAAAGGCTGTGGGTCAGGGACAAAATCCGAAAAGTGGGGTTACCTTCGATTATTACTTGAAGGACAAAGCAGGCAAAAAGACCTTAAAACTTGAAATCTTAGACGGTTCAACGGTTATCCGAACGTATACCAATAAAAAGCCTAAAGGATTTAAAACATGGCCAGGTGGTCCTTCAAAACCACAGGTACTGCCTGCTAAAAAAGGATACAACCGATTTACATGGAATTTTCAGCGCGAGGCCATTCCATCCATTAACAAAGTCTTTGTGTTTGGAGGTCATTCAGGTTCTAGCGTGGCACCAGGAAAATATAAAGCTCGTCTTACCCTCGACATAAAGTCGGTGGAAACAATGGTTACCATCCTTCCGAATCCTACGATTCAATCCAATCCTCAAGACTTTAAGGAGCAACAAGACATGCTTGTAAATATTGAGAATGTTATAAGAGATATGCATAACTCGGTAAATCAAATGCGATCGGCCAAAGATCAGCTGAACCATTATGCCAAACTTTTAAAATCCAACAAAGATGCCAAGGCACTTCTCTCAAAAGGTAAGGCATTATTAAAACGGATAAATTCTTGGGAAGAGAACCTGATTCAAGCGAAGCAAAAGACCTTCCAAGATGTAATTAATTTCAACAACAAGCTAAACGCTCAATTGATTCAATTAAAGAGTTATATCGATCAAGCTGATCCAAAAGTAACAGCTGGTGCAAAAGAGCGTTATTCAGATTTGATGAAAGATTGGCAAGTGTATATAAAGGAACGAGATGCTATTATCAATACCGAAATGAAGGATTACAACGCCTTGTATAGAAGTCTGAATATTCCGGCATTAATAATGAAGAAATAGAACATGATTAAGTTTTTTCGAAAAATCCGCAAAAAACTTTTAACTGAAAATAAACTCAGTAGATATCTGCTTTACGCCTCGGGTGAAATTATTCTGGTTGTAATTGGAATTCTATTTGCATTACAAATCAACAATTGGAATGAAGAGCATAAAAACGCTAAAAAAGAATTGTACACACTAAAAGAGCTCCGTAAAGAATTTAAAAATGACAGCGTAAAGCTCAAAAGTTTTTCATTTTTAACCGAGGGTAAAACCAAGGACGGCCGCATGCTTAAAGAAGTCTATTTGAACAAAAGAACAATGCCGCCAGATTCAATAATTTTAAGGGTTTTTTTTAATGGACGAGTAGTATTATTTGAAAGTTACACCCCTACCTATGATGAACTTTTGTCCACAGGGAAACTGGATTTAATTAAAAATGAAGAATTGAAAAAATTAATCAATTCTTACAAAAGCAATCTAGAAATTGAAAAAACATTTTTTTCTTATGAGGCCCAAAAAAGAAAAGAAGCTTACAACAATCATTTGTTCAAGTATTTCGAACCACAAATTATGAGCGCTCTTTGGGAGAGAGAAAGAGGTGAAGAAATTTTAGGATACGCTCATGATATTAAAGGATTCTTTAAAGATCCAGAAACTCTTCTTCAAATTAATACAATGATTGGGGTAGATAGAGAACTAAATTGGAAATACAGTCAAAGAACAATGTGGCGAATTGTATCAATTATTGAAAGTATAAATAAAGAGATCGTTAGAAAATCTAATTAAGCATATCAGAGATGATTAAATTTTTCCGAAGGATACGACACAAACTACTCGATGAAAATAAATTCAGGAGATATTTGGTCTATGCCTTCGGGGAAATTATTCTTGTTGTGATTGGTATTTTAATTGCCTTACAGTTCAATACTTGGAAAGAAGAAAGTCAGAATAAGAAAACTGAAATTGCTTATCTCAACGGAATACTTCTAAATCTCGAAGAAGACAAGAATGAACTCAATAGATTGATAAAAAGAGATTCAACCCTCTTTCGAGCCTATACGACCATTCTTTCTCCTTTCAAAAAACCGGAAACCAACTTATTTTCACCCAAATTTATTCGGGCCATTGCAAACGGATATCAAAATCATAGTTTTAAGGGTAATAGCATTGTATTTGAGGATTTGAAATCGTCAGGAACACTTAATTTCATTCAATCAGATGCTCTAAGATTTTCCTTGTTAGAATATTATAATTTATGTGCAAACAACAAGACGGCGCAAAGAAACAACAACAATCAAATTGATATTTTAAAAAGAGAAACCTTTAATGAGTACCTCGACATGAATTCTTTAATTGAAGGCTTTATTTTTAAAGACAACTTCAATGCTCAAATTGGAAAACTAGATCTTTCGTTTTTCAATAGACAAAATACCGACCCTGCTGTTAAAAAATTCGCAAATAAAATTTCTGTAATGAAAGCTCTAGTTCTAGATAATCATGCAGATAATATTTTTATGAGTGAGAGGTCTAACCGGCTTTCTGTCCTTATTAAAAAATATTTAAGGGGCGAAAGTCTCGATATCACCAAAAGAATTCCTAATGAAATTTTAAAAGCAATTGCTGCGGACAATTCAAGTCAGTTAGAAAAACTATTAAGTCAGAAGTATGTTCAGGAATGCTTTGTGGTACAAAAAAACTATCCTATAAGTTTGCTTTCCTATAGTATTGAGAATAATAAATTGGCATGTGCTAAGGTAATCATAGACAAAGGTGCCGATCTCGAGCTGGCCTGTTTTGACAAAACTCCATTGATGTATACCGTGAAATATGGGCATTTGGAATTATCTAAATACCTTGTTGAAAAAGGCGCGAATCCGAACACAATTTCAAACGAAGGTTACAACGCTATGCGTTATGCTAAATTCTATAAGCATCCCGAAATTGAGGCCTGGCTCAAATCTATTTCCAACTAATTTTCCTAGGTCAATCCGTAATAGGCAATATCCAAAGCTTCTCGATGATCCGGATGTGCAATCTCTACCAGGGCCTTGACACGTTCTTTGATGGTCTTACCATATAAATTGGCAATACCGTATTCCGTAACAATATAGTGCACGTGTGCTCTCGTGGTTACAACACCTGCACCCTGTTTTAGCGTTGGTACAATTCTACTGATCCCTTTTCTTGTTACAGATGGCAAGGCAATAATAGCTTTTCCTCCTTCACTCAAAGAAGCTCCACGAATAAAGTCCATCTGACCTCCTACTCCCGAGAACATTTTAGAACCAATGGAATCGGCACAAACCTGACCGGTAACATCTACCTCAATGGCCGAGTTTATGGCTACCATATTGGGATTTTGTTTGATAATAGAAACGTCGTTCACATAATCAGAGGTTCGCATCTCCACGAAGGGGTTGTCGTCTACATAATCGTACAATCGTTGTGATCCGACTAAGAAAGTTGCCAAAGCTCTACCAGGGTCAATCCCTTTTTTGTTACCATCGATCACATTGGATAAGATCAAATCAATCACACCATCCGAAAACATTTCGGTATGCAATCCTAGACCCTTGTGGCTGGTCAATCGCGACAATACGGCATTCGGAATATTACCAATACCCATTTGCAAGGTAGATCCGTCATCAATCAAACTTGCCACATAATCTCCAATCTTCACTTCGGTATCCGTCGGAACAGTCACTGGATGTGTTGGTAAGTCTTCATCTACTTCCACAAAAGCATCTACTTCGGTCACATGAATAATTCCGTCTCCAAAGGTTCTTGGCATTTGTTTGTTCACCTGAGCAATCACATAGTCAGCATTTTCAATGGCCGCGATGGTTGCCTCAACCGAAATACCTAAGGAACAATAACCGTGCTGATCTGGAACAGAAACGTGAATCAAAGCCACGTCAATATCAACGATGTTACGTTTAAAAAGTAAGGGTAACTCACTCAAAAAAACTGGTGTATAGGATCCATTTCCTGCATGCAAGGTGTGTCGAACATTCTTTCCAATGAAGAATGAATTCACATGAAAACTGTCTTTGTATTTCGGATCCGCATAAGGAGCATCACCTTCCACATGCAAGTGGCAAATTTCTACATTTCTCAATTCTTCATGCCGATCCGTAAGTGCTTTGGTTAACACCTGTGGCACTGCGGCGGCAGCTTGCACATATACTCTTTGGTTGGATTTTACGACTTTTAGGGCTTCTTCTGCGGTAACTGTTTTGTACATTTTTAGCGATTTATACAACAAAAATAAGCTTCCATACCAACGAAAAATATGTCATTTGTCATGTTTTGGAAAAGAAAAATAAGTTTCTTAAAAGTGGTTGTCTTGCCCTACTACCATTGACTTTTCTGGTTTTTTACAGAAAGTTGATTCTACATAAAAACCTGATAATCATATATTTATTAACCTATGTTAATTTTATTTAACATTTCTTTAACTAAATTTAACCATCGGCAAAACATTCTTTTCCATCAGCTCCCGGTAGGTAAAGGTAAAATAGAACATATGACTAACTTTTTACTAGTAAGCGATCTTACGGATGCGTTTCAAAACTTCTCAGGGCAAATGATTTTTTCTACTCTAGAAAATCTCATCATTTTCATTTTTGTAGCATCAGGGTTATTTTTAATTGTAAGTACGCCCGTTGCTTTTTTGGTCTCTGCCTTAGATAATTTCTTCAAGCAAATGAAATTGAAAAAAGATATTGATACCTCAGTTTTTGCAGCCGCCAAAAAGACACATTTCTCTTATGACCAAAAAGTTTGTCAGGATTTTATACAGACATTCTCCAACTGCCTCAGTAGTATTTTTGCCCTCATGGTTTGGACGCTCAGTTCTGCTGCTTACATTATCTTCTATATTGGCGATTCCATTTCTGGCGTAGCCAGTTATTTCAAGTTCCCTTTTGATATATTGGCTTCTTATGATTTTAACAACTCTGTTTTAATTATCAAAAACTACGAATCCAACTGGTATTTTATGTTGGGAATTTTCATCATCACCATCTTTGCCTATCAAATCGGTAAAGGGTTTGCACCTTTACTTGTCGAGAAATACATCACCGATAAGTCTAAAAAGGTTTCCTACGCTTAAATCATTGCACATTTCAAACTTACTTTATAAGCAACTCGAATCAGAATGACGTTTATTTTTTGAGTATCTTTAAGACATTCAATCCTTTAAACTTTTTTGATTATGTATGATTCAAAATGCAAAAGGCGGATATCCCTCCTTTTCTTTTCATTTATTTTTCTAACGATAACTGCCATTGCACAAGAAGCAAGACTTCTGAGACAACCAGACATCAGTGATTCTCATGTGGTTTTTGCTCATGGTGGGGATATTTGGATTCAATCCTTATCGGAAACCGAAGCCAAACGTATCACAAGTACACCCGCTGTCGAATCCAATCCTCATCTATCTCCAGATGGCAAATGGATCGCTTTTTCCTCAAATCGATCTGGCACAAATTCGGTGTATATGGTACCAATTTCTGGTGGTGAGGCCCAACGATTGACCTGGCACCCAAGTGGCTCTGAAGTTCGAGGTTGGACTCCCGATGGAAAACATATTTTATATGCCAGTGGTAGAGAAACAGCCCCACGTCCGTACAATCGTCTTTGGACGATTTCCATCAAAGGCGGAGCACCGAGCTTGGTGAGCAGCCAATGGGGATTTGATGGTAGTTTTTCTTCGGATGGTAAACAGATTGTTATTGATAAAATGGATCGATGGGATTCGGAATGGCGTGCCTACCGAGGGGGACAAAATACACCGTTGATTCTTTTGGATATTGCCTCTTCTAAAGAAGTGCTATTGCCACATACAAACACCACGGATGTACAACCGTTCTGGCTAAAAAACGACATTTACTTTTTGTCGGATAGAGATTTGGTAATGAACATCTGGAAATACAACACCACATCGAAGTCATTGACCCAGATCACCAAGTTCAAAGGGTCTGACATCAAACATCTCTCAGGCCGAAACAACACCTTGGTTTACGAACGAGATGGATATTTGCACACCTTTAATCTTGCCACTAACAAATCAACCAAACTCAACATCAACCTTGTGGGAGATTTCCCTTGGGCTGAAGTAAAATGGGAAAATGTTTCAGGCAGAGCTAGATCTACTTCTTTGTCTCCCAATGGAAAAAGAGCCATCATGGAATCTCGCGGCGATATCTTCACAGTGCCTTTAAAATATGGCGATTCACGTAATATCACCCAATCTTCTGGTACTGCAGACCGAGCGCCAATTTGGTCGCCCAAGGGTGATAAAATCGCATGGTTTTCAGACAAAGACCGAAAGGGATATGCCTTGTATATTTCCGATCAAGACGGAATGAGCAATATTGAAAAACTATCTATAGGCGCATCAAAAATGGCTTGGAATCCGCAATGGTCTCCTGATGGAAAGCACATTGCTTTTGTGGATGATGATGTACGACTTCGAGTAATAGATCTAAAGAGTAAAAAAATTGAAACCATTGATGTAGGCGGACTCAATATCGATCGTAGTTCTACAACTTTGCGATGGTCTCCAGATTCAAAATTCATTGCCTACAACAAAACGGCAAGCAATAATTTTAGTCAGATATTTATTTGGTCGGCCGAAACAAAACAATCAACCGCCATTACCGATGTTTTTGCAGACTCCTTCTCGCCTGCCTGGGATTTGAACAAAAAGCAATTGTACTTTTTAGCGAGCACCAATGTGGCATTGGGATCAGGATGGGCCAATACCAGTGCCATGACAGCAGAACCAAGTTATGCGGCCTATGTGGTTAATCTTGATAAAAATGACCCGTCTCCGTTCAAACCAAAAAGCGATGAAGAAGAGGTAAAGAAAGAAACAAAAAAGGAGGCAAAAAAGGACAAGAAAAAAGATGCCGGTCCCAAGGGAATGCGAATTGATTTCGATAACATCGATCGAAGAACCTTTCCTCTGGGCGTTCCATCTCGAAATTACCGATTCATACTAGCCGGACCTAAAGGATCTGCTTTTATTGCAGAATCCGTTCCAAATCAGCGTGGCTTATCCATCACAAAATATAGTCTAAAGGATAAAAAAGCGAAGCCTTTTATTTCCGGTGCTAGCGGAGTTTCCATTACTTCAAACGGAAAACACATGCTGGCGAGAGTGCGAGGGTCTTGGAAAGTAATTAATGCTGCGGGACCAAATGGTAAAAGCGGAAAGCCTTTAAAGGTGAATTTACAAATGAAACTCGATCGTAAGGCCGAATGGGAACAAATGTTCGAGGAAGCCTATCGCTATGAAAGAGATTATTTCTACGATCCAGGCATTCATGGAAGAAATTGGAAAACTGTTTACAAAAGGTATGCTCCCTTAGTGCCTCATATCAAACATAGAACCGATTTAACATACATTCTAGATCAAATGAATGGAGAACTATCGGTGGGCCATAGTTTTGTGTTTGGAGGTGATTTTCCGAGAGTAGAAAGATCTCAAGTTGGAATGCTCGGAGCCAACTTGAGCATCCAGAATGACAGATACCGAATTGATCGAATCTTGACGACAGAAAGTTGGAATCCAGGTTTATACGGTCCACTAGATGCTCCCGGATTAAATATTAAGGAAGGATATTACATCGTAGGAATTAATGGAAAAGAAATTTCTGGAGATGACAACATTTTTGAACATTTAGACGGAACCTCCAATAAGCAAACAACCCTTCACATTAATAGCGAACCTAGCTTTAAAAACGCATGGACTGAGGTGGTAAAACCCATCAGAAGCGAAAACTCGTTGCGTCAGCGCACTTGGGTTGAAGACAACCGAAGAATGGTAGACAAATTGTCTAATGGGCGATTGGGTTATGTATGGGTTCCGAATACTGGCGGACCAGGATATGTTTCTTTCAATCGTTACTACTTTGCCCAACAAAACAAAGAGGGAGCCGTTATCGACGAACGATTTAATGGTGGTGGTCTTTTAGACGATTACATGGTCGATTTAATGACCAGAAGCCTTAGAGCTTCCTTAACCAACGAAGTACCCAATGGTAGAACCATGAAACTTCCCGCGGGAATTCTCGGACCAAAAGTTCTTTTAATAAATGAATTAGCAGGTTCTGGGGGTGATTTCTTCCCATGGGTATTTAGACAGCAAAAGGCTGGTAAATTGATTGGGATGACCACTTGGGGCGGATTGGTAAAATCCTCAGTACATTATTCCTTGATCGACGGGGGAGCCTTAACCGCACCAGACAACGCAGTTTTTGACCCGATTAAAAATGAATGGATTGCAGAAAACAAAGGTGTTGCACCAGATATCAAAGTAAGACAGGACGCAGCCTCTTTGTCCCAAGGCAAAGACCCTCAATTAGAGAGAGCTGTTCAAGAACTCTTGAAGATATTGCCACCAAAGAAAACAATTGTCCATCCACCGTTTTCAAAACCGGCGAAAGGACAATAAATTACACATTAAAAAAACCGTTGTTTGCACAACGGTTTTTTTTGTTACCAATTGATGGCCAAATTGCCTCCGAGATTCACATCGAATATGATTCCGGCATTCACATATCCGATTGAATTGAGGCCTGTATAGCTAAATCGAAGTTTTGATTTATAAGATAGTTTGTAGTTCAACATTGGTCGGAAATACAAACTCCCACTACTCTTGTTGATGGGAATACCATAACCAATGTCCAATCCCAATCCGAATTTGGAATCAGCATTCAACCTCCCTGAAAGAGCTAATGGTAATGTCACTTCATTGGTTTGGGTACCAAAAATAAAACCAGTGCTCACACCCACTTTAAAATTGGTATCAACGGGCATTAAGAGTTCTCCTTCAATACCCACTACAAATTGTGAATTGTTAGAAGTTGTGAATCCCGCATTTGCACCAATAAAAAGCTCGGGGTCGTTGTACTGAGCATTTATCGATGTAATACTCACAAAAAGAAATAGAATGGTTAGGTAGGTATTTTTCATAATATTTTATTTATCTAACAAAAATAAAAAAGCCAATGCAAATGCATTGGCTTTTTTTATGATGAAAAGAAGATTTATTTTTTCTTCTTTTTGCTATCAGCTTCCATCTTCTTCTTCAAGTCTGCAAGACCTCCGATGTCACCAAAAGTAGCTTTTTCTACTTCTGCAGCTTTCTTAGCAGCCGCTTTAACATTTCTTCTTTCTTGCTCTTTAAAGATAGATGTGTGAGATACAACGATTCTTCTGTATTCTTTAGAGAATTCAGTTACGATGAAATCAACTGTATCACCTTTTCCTAATTTACCACCGTCTTCTTTGTCTAAGAAACGAGTTGGAGCAAATGCCTCAACACCTTCCGCTAAAGTAACGGTAGCACCTTTATCATTCTTATCCTTGATTGTTCCAGTGTGCTTAGAACCGATGGTATAAGTTACTTCGTGAGCATCCCAAGGGTTGTCCTTAGTTTGCTTGTGACCTAAGTTCAACTTACGACCTTCAACGTCTAATTCTAATACTTGAACATCAAACTTATCACCAATCTTTACAAACTCAGATGGGTGCTTGATTTTCTTAGTCCAAGATAAATCAGAGATGTAAACCAATCCGTCAATACCTTCTTCTAATTCAACGAATACACCAAAGTTTGTGTAGTTTCTAATGGTACCAGTATGCTGAGAACCGATTGGATACTTAGTAGTAATATCTGTCCAAGGATCTGGGTGCAATTGCTTCATACCTAATGACATTTTACGATCTTCTCTATCTAAAGTTAAGATTTGAGCTTCTACTTTGTCACCAACTTGTACGAAGTCTTGTGCAGAACGCAAGTGCGTAGACCAAGACATTTCAGATACGTGGATTAGACCTTCAACACCTTCTTCAACTTCAACGAAAGCACCGTAATCAGCTAAAACAACAACTTCACCAGTAACTTTGTCTCCGACTTTCAATTCAGAGCTCAATGCTTCCCATGGGTGAGCAGTTAATTGTTTTAAACCTAATTGAATTCTTGACTTATCGTCATCAAAGTCTAAGATTACAACGTTTAATTTCTGATCTAATTCAACAACTTCATTTGGATGGTTGATTCTTGACCAAGATAAATCAGTAATGTGTACCAATCCGTCTACACCACCTAAGTCAACAAATACACCGTAAGAAGTTACGTTCTTCACAACTCCTTCCAATACTTGTCCTTTTTCTAACTGGCCAATAATTTCTCTTTTTTGCTCTTCGATATCTGCTTCAATCAAGGCTTTGTGAGAAACTACAACATTCTTGAACTCATGGTTAATTTTTACAACCTTGAATTCCATAGTTTTTTCAACGTAAGCATCGTAATCTCTAATTGGTTTCACATCAATTTGAGATCCTGGTAAGAAGGCTTCAATACCGAATACGTCTACGATCATACCACCTCTAGTACGACACTTAACGAATCCGTTAACTACTTCACCAGTATCGTGAGCGTTATTCACACGATCCCATGCTTTTATTACTCTTGCTTTTTTGTGAGACAATACCAATTGACCAGTACTATCTTCTCTTTTGTCAACAAGAACTTCAACCTTATCTCCTTCAGATAAGTTTGGATTATATCTAAATTCATTCAAAGAAATTACCCCCTCAGATTTAGAGTTGATATCGATGATGGCATCACGATCTGTAATTCTGATTACAGTTCCGTCAATTACATCACGCTCATTTACAAATCCAACAGTACCTTCTAAAGCATTTTCAAAGGCTTTTAATTTTTCTTCGTCAACAGCTTCAATACCTTGTTCGTATTTGTGCCAGTCAAAGTTTTCTAAAAATTCTTGTGGATTTACAGTCTCAACTGCAGCAGGAGCTTCTGCTTGAACTTCCTCTACTTGAGCAACTTCTTCGTTTTTGTTTTCTTCAGACATTTCTGAAAATAATTTGTATCTTTTTGTTATTCAGATTGTTAACAGCAATAACTCCAAGAGATATTAAACTTTTTGTAAAAAATATACACCTTTTTCCAACCTGTTACCGTAAAAAGGCCTGCAAATGTACTGATTTTTATTGATTTACAATATTTTGCACCCTTTAATTCTTCCTATATTTGCCATCTAAATCCGCTGAAATATGAAATTTTTGAAGTCATTCTTCATATTGACATTTTTAATCACGGCAATTTCTTGTCAAAAGGAGGTAAAATCAAAGCCGCAATTTATAAAATCTCAATATGAAGCGAGACATACGGCGCCATTCTCAGATGCAACTACTTACAAAGATTTACTGTTTTTAACTGGTCAGATTGGTAAAGATCACAAAGCAGGAAAAATGGTGGAAGGTGGCATTAAGGCTGAAACCCAACAAGTACTTACAAATATAAAAGATGTTTTAGAAGCCAACGGATCTGACTTGAAGCATGTTTTGAAGTGTACGGTCATTTTATCAGATATTGATGATTTTTCGGAAATGAATGAAGTTTATCGAACATTTTTTACAGAAAATAAACCTGCAAGAACTACTTTTGCAGCCAATTTAGTTGCTGGGGCAAAAATTGAGATTGAAGTAATCGCGGTAAAAAAGTAACATGACCAAAGAAGTTGAACAATTAGTTGAGAAGGGCATCATGCTTCCTTTAATGGAAGAGTTTTACACCATTCAGGGAGAAGGATTTCATACAGGAAAAGCGGCCTATTTCATTCGAATTGGCGGCTGTGATGTTGGTTGCCACTGGTGTGACGTGAAGGAAAGCTGGGATGCGAATCTTCATCCTCCGACACATGTAGGTCAAATTGTTGAAAATGCCAAAAAATACTCCGACACTGTTGTTATCACAGGTGGAGAACCACTTATGTGGTCTATGGATTACATTACCAGTACGCTTAGGAATAACGGCATTAAAACCCATATTGAAACTTCTGGAGCCTATCCTTTTTCTGGTGAATGGGATTGGTTTTGTCTATCTCCAAAGAAAAACAAGACCCCTTTACAGGAAGCTCATGAAAATGCGGACGAATTAAAAGTAATCGTTTATAACAAAGATGATTTTCGTTTTGCTGAAGAACAGGCTTCAAAAGTAAAGGACGGTTGCAAGCTTTTCCTTCAACCCGAATGGAGTAAAAGCGAAAAAGTCACTCCGATGATTGTAGATTATGTAATGAAACATCCAAAATGGAATATTTCTTTACAAACTCATAAATTCTTGAACATCCCTTAGGAAGCTAATCTCTTATCGATCAAAGCACAAATTTTTTCGTACTGCTGGTCGATGGTCAAATCAGAATTATCGAACTCAATAGCGTCGTCCGCTTTCATTAAAGGCGAATCTTCTCTTGTAGAATCCATCACGTCCCTGCTCATTACATTTCTAAGAACATCGTGGTAATCAACGTCCTCTCCTTTTTCACGTAATTCTTGGTACCTGCGTTCAGCCCTGGTTTTAGCCGAAGCAATCATGTAAATTTTAAGCTCAGCATCTGGAAAAACAACGGTACCAATATCTCGACCATCCATTACAATTCCGCCTGAGACGCCCATCTTTTGTTGCTCTTTTACCAATTTCTTTCGAACGGCTGATATGGCCGCTACTTTGCTTACCAATTCTGAAACTTCTAGCGTTCTTATTGCCTTTTCCACATTCTCCCCATTCAAATAAATCTCAGCAAAACCAAGGTCTATATTGTACTTGAAGTCGAGGTCAATTTTATTGAGATCACCGGTTAATCCCGCTTCATCCAAAAAATCTTTTCCAACGAATCCGTTCTTAAAACCATAAAGTGCGACAGCTCTATACATGGCTCCGGTATCTACATATACATAATTGTATTTCTTTGCTACCAGTTTGGCAATGGTACTTTTTCCTGTGGATGAGAAACCATCAATAGCGATGGTTATTTTCTTGTTATTTGTCATTATCTATCCAAATCTATATGCAAACTAAAGGTACCGACATCTGTTGCAGAATGGTACTTGGAGAACGCATAATTTAGTTTAAATCTATTCATTTTAATTCCGAATCCGAATGAAATACCTCCAAAGGTTCTTACATTTTGAAGTTTGAGTTCGGCTGCCCTTCTAAAATTATAACCCACTCTCAGGTTGATAACACTTTCTGGAAATAATTCTGCTCCAACTACCATATGTCTGAAAGCATTGGTAAGAAAATTGATGTTTTCATCGGTGACCGTTCCTTGAAGGTTTGTGGTTTGATTCGATGGATTTGGAACGGCTAAGTTCCACTGTTGTAAATTATCAATGGTAACATACCATTTGAGTGGCACATATTCCAATTGGTAAGAACCTCCTAGTGCGATTTTCAGAGGTAGCTTTTCATAAGTTCCTGTATAAGTGCTTATTTGCGTACCTAAATTCCTAACAACCAATGCAAAGGCATAAGGTTTATACGGACTGTAATATTGCAATGCCAAGTCGGTTGCTATCGCTGTAGAAGTAAAACTACTGATATTGGAAGTGATAAATCTTGCATTTGCACCAAGGTAAAAGTTAGAACGCGGTATGTTGAATGCATATCCTACAGATACAGCAATATCGTTTGCTGAAAAAGTACCAGTTTCATTTCCCAATTCATCGGCACCAATGAATGTCCCATAATTTACATAGGTAATATTACCATGAATTACTCCAAATCTTCGAGTCACGATTTTAGCGAAGGAAGCAGAACCCAGATTGATGCCCGATAAATAACTTGTATAATTGACAGACAATTGGTTGTCCATATCTACATTAATGGCAGCCGGATTCCAGGTTCCTTGGTTGACATCATCCATAATGGTCAATGCTTCACCACCTAGGGCTACTTGTCTTGCGGAGGTAGAGAGATTTAAAAATTGGAAAATTCTTTCCCCACCAACTTGGGCACAAATGGATTGTTGAATTAGTAAAAAAAGGAAGGTAAAAAGTACTTTTTTCATTCGACACAAAGAAACGAAGTCTCTGTATAAAAACGAAAATATATAGAAAGTATTATAAACAAAAAAAACCTCATTCGAAGTTGAATGAGGTTTTTGAATTAAAGAAAGGCAGTGACCTACTCTCCCACCAGTTGGCAGTACCATCGGCGCTATTGGGC
>DKQS01000002.1:0-167946 GCA_002471825.1 Flavobacteriaceae bacterium UBA7302
AGAACGTCGTGAGACAGTTCGGTCTCTATCTGCTGTGGGCGTTAGAAATTTGCGTGGATCTGACTCTAGTACGAGAGGACCGAGTTGGACTGACCTCTAGTGTACCAGTTGTCTCGCCAGGGGCATTGCTGGGTAGCTACGTCGGGAAGGGATAAGCGCTGAAAGCATATAAGCGCGAAACCCACCACAAGATGAGATTTCTTTAAAGGGTCGTTGAAGATGACAACGTTGATAGGCTATAGGTGTAAAGGCAGTAATGTCATAGCCGAGTAGTACTAATAACCCATAGACTTATGTACGCGTACTGCCAGCCTTCGGGCTGGCGGACACTCTTTTTTAAGTCTTCTCAAACCGAAATTGTTTTACCAATATGTTAAGATATTACTTCAGCCACGGCTGAAGAGTTGAAAAGTTAGAAAGTTTAGGTGTTCAAAGGTTATCAACCTTCAAACATTACAACTTTTAAACCTGACAACTAAAAATTTAGGGTGGTTATAGCATTGGGGCTCACCTCTTCCCATACCGAACAGAGAAGTTAAGCCCAATAGCGCCGATGGTACTGCCAACTGGTGGGAGAGTAGGTCACTGCCTTTCTTTAATTCAAAAACCTCATTCAACTTCGAATGAGGTTTTTTTATTCAACTTATTTTAAAATCAAAGATTATCTTCTCGGTAGGTCGGATGAATCTTTTAGCGGTAAGTCTGTAGTTCCCATTAAGTGCTTGTCTACATGATGAGCTGCTTGTCTACCTTCTGAAATAGCCCAAACAATTAAGGATTGTCCTCTGCGCATATCGCCTGCAACAAAGACATTGGGTACATTTGTTTTATAATCTTTTACAGAAGCTCTATAATTCGAACGAGCATCTTTTTCAATGCCGAATTGTTTTGCCAAATAATTTTCAGGTCCCGTAAAACCGAGAGCAAGCAAAACCAAATCGGCTTTCCATACTTTTTCTGTATTCGGAATTTCGATCAGTTGTGGTCTTTCATTATCCTTAAATAACCATTCAACCTCAACTGTTTTCAATCCCGTTAGATTACCTTTCTTATCTCCTATAAACTCTTTTGTAGAAATACTGAAAAATCGCTCCACTCCCTCTTGATGGGATGACGAAGTTTTTAATCGCATTGGAAAATAAGGCCATGGTTGATGTTCTGGTCTATCTTTGGTAGGTTTGCTTAGGATTTCAAAATTGGTCACGCTTTTTGCACCATGACGATTCGAAGTTCCTATACAATCACTACCCGTATCACCGCCTCCAATAACAATCACATTTTTTCCTTTGGCAGAAATAATATCTTTGAAATCTCTTTTACCATCTACCTGTTCATTATTGAGTTTTAAAAACTCCATGGCCTGATGAACCCCTTTTAAATCTGCACCCGGAATAGGAATTGATCTACGTGTGGTAGATCCACCACACAATAAGATAGCGTCGTATTCTTTTTGAAGTTGATCAGCCTTTACATTCACGCCAACATTGGCGTTCGTTTGAAACTTGATGCCCTCTGCTTTTAAAATATCCAAACGACGGTCAATCACATTTTTTTCCAATTTAAAATCGGGAATACCATAACGTAAGAGTCCGCCAATCTTTTCATCACGTTCAAAAACAGTTACCAAATGTCCAGCCTTGTTTAATTGATTGGCTGCGGCCAATCCTGCAGGACCAGAACCTACAACGGCTATTTTTTTTCCTGTCCGCTGTTTTGGTGGATTGGGAGTAATCCATCCTTCATTAAATGCTGTTTCTACTATATTCTTTTCGATATTCTCGATGGTTACTGGATCTTCATTGATACCAAGTACGCAAGCTTCCTCGCATGGAGCAGGACACAAACGTCCGGTAAATTCAGGGAAGTTATTGGTAGCGTGCAAAATTTCAGCGGCTTCTTTCCATTTTCCTTTGTATACCTTATCGTTGAAATCTGGAATAAAATTTCCTAGCGGACAACCACTTTGGCAAAACGGAATACCGCAATTCATGCATCGAGCTCCTTGTTCCTTCAATTTCGATTCCTTCATCGGAATTGTGAACTCCTCATAATTTTTAATCCGTTCTTTAACCGGCGTGTATGATTCTGACTCTCTTTTGTATTCTAAAAATCCTGTTGTTTTCCCCATGACTATACCGTTTGTAGTTCTTCTTCTTTTAATCGTTCCAATGCCAATCGATATTCTTCAGGCAATACTTTCTTAAACTTCTTCACGTAATTTTCCCAATCGTTCAAAATTCGCAATGCAATCTTGCTGTTCGTTCTTTTAAAGTGATTTTTAATCAATTGATGCAATTCTTGTTCATCTTCCTGCTCAAAAATAGGAGTGATATTCAAGTCGCTTCCGTTTACATTTTTTTCGAAATTTTCCTCTTCATCCAATACATAAGCAATTCCTCCACTCATACCAGCACCAAAGTTTCTACCTACTTCACCAAGAATCACTGCGATTCCTCCCGTCATGTATTCCAACCCGTGGTCACCGATTCCTTCTACTACTGCTTTGGCTCCTGAGTTACGAACACAGAAACGCTCACCAGCTTTTCCATTGATATACACCTCACCGGAAGTGGCTCCGTATAAGGTTACGTTACCAGTAATGATGTTTTCTTCTGAATTGAAAGTGCTCTCTTCCGGAATTCGTATGACTAGTTTTCCTCCAGAAAGCCCTTTGCCTAAGTAATCATTGGTGTTTCCAAAGACATTCATCGTGACACCTTTGGTGGTAAAAGCACCGAAACTTTGTCCGGCTGAACCTTTAAAATCGATATTGATAGTATCTTCTGGAAGTCCGTCTGCACCGTAGATTTTTGATATTTCGTTACTTAATATGGCACCAACGGCTCTGTCTATATTGGTAATATTAAAAGCTAAATCTGTTTTCTGACGTCTGAATAAAGCTTGATGCGCTTTCTTTACAATTAAGAAATCCAAATGCGATTCTAAGTTGTGATCTTGCTTTTCGGTATTGAAAAGTTTTACATGATCTTCAACATCTACTTTATGCAGAATCGGAGTTAAGTCCAATCCAGCCGCTTTGTAATGCTCAATTGCTTTGTTTCGGTTCAACTTTTGTGATTGACCCACCATTTCATTGACTGTTCTGAATCCGAGTTTCGCCATGATCTCGCGCAGCTCTTGAGCCACGAAATACATATAATTCACTACATGTTCTGGTTTTCCTTTGAATTTCTTTCTCAGTTCTGGATTTTGTGTAGCAATTCCAACTGGACAGGTATTCAAATGACAAACGCGCATCATGATGCATCCACTTGCTACCAATGGCGCTGTGGCAAATCCGAATTCCTCGGCCCCTAACAAACAAGCGATGGCAACATCTCGACCTGTTTTCAATTGTCCGTCACATTCCAGAACAATACGGTTTCTCAAATCATTCATTACCAATGTTTGCTGTGCTTCAGCAATTCCTAATTCCCAAGGTAGTCCAGCATGTCGCAAGGACGTTAACGGAGATGCACCTGTACCGCCATCAAAACCTGAAATGAGTACGACGTCTGCTTTGGCTTTTGCAACCCCTGCGGCAACCGTTCCAACGCCCACTTCGGATACTAGCTTTACATTTACACGAGCATCACGATTTGATGATTTTAAATCATAAATCAATTGTGATAAATCTTCAATGGAATAAATATCATGGTGTGGTGGTGGAGAAATCAAACCTACATACGGAGTCGAATTCCGAGTTTTGGCAATTTCCTTATTCACTTTCGGACCAGGAAGTTGACCACCTTCACCTGGTTTTGCTCCTTGAGCTATCTTGATTTGAATTTCACTAGCATTTGTCAAATAGTTGGATGTTACTCCGAAACGTCCAGAAGCCACTTGTTTAATTGCACTATTTTTCCAATCACCTTTCGAACTCTTGTAGAATCGTTCTTGATCTTCGCCACCTTCACCTGAATTTGACTTTCCACCAATTCGGTTCATGGCAACGGCTAAGTTCTCATGTGCTTCTTTACTAATAGATCCATAGGACATTGCTCCGGTTTTGAATCGTTTTACGATTTCGGTCCAAGGTTCTACTTCTTCAAGCGGAATTGGATCGTATTTATCAAATTCTAATAATCCTCGAATGGTCATTAAGTTTTTGGATTGCTCGTTGACCAATTTGGAGTATTCCTTATAAGTTTTTGGATCATTTCTCCGAACCGATTCTTGCAGTTTGGCAACGGTAAACGGATTGAACATATGCTTCTCTTGTCCGCGACGCCATCTGTAATCTCCACCTACTTCTACGGTTGGCTCAATGGTTGAACCAAAAGCTTTGCGGTGTCTTTTTACAATTTCGTGTTCAATTTCTCTCAAGCTAATCCCCTCAATTCTAGTGACGGTATTTGGGAAATATTTTTCAACCGTTGGTGAATTGATTCCGATACATTCAAATAATTGCGAACCTCGGTATGAATTTAATGTAGAGATTCCAATTTTATTCATCACCTTTAAAATTCCCTTACCAACGGCTTTGTTGTAATTCTTGATAGCTGGTAAATATTCTAAATCAGTAATTTCGCTGTTGTTTACGTGATTCTCGACAATTTCATTTACAATGTAAGGATTCACAGCACTAGCTCCATAACCAAATAACAAGGCGAAATGATGCACTTCTCGAGGTTCAGCAGATTCAATGATGAGGCTGATTTGCGATCGTTTTTTATGTTTGTGAAGTGAGTGGTTCACATATGAACAGGCGAGTAAAGCCGGAATCGGTGCGTGATTTTCATCAACATATCTATCAGACAGAATGATGATATTGGCACCTTCATCCACTGCTTTGGATGCTTTGCTTACCAAATTATCCAAGGCGATTTCCAATTCATTCAATCCTCGATTTACTTCATACAACATGGAAATGGAGACTACTTTGAAATCGGGATTCGAATCGAAATTTCGAATTTTATCCAAATCGTGTTTTGAGATAACTGGATTTTGAATTTTTAACTTTTTACAATGATCTTCATTGATTTCAAAAATATTCTTGTCACTTCCGAGCGTTAAACTTATGTCAGTAATGAGTTCTTCTCGGATTCCGTCAAGTGGCGGATTCGTCACCTGAGCAAAGAGTTGTTTGAAATAATTGTATACCAATTGAGGCTTTTCAGATAAAACTGCGATCGGAGTATCTGACCCCATGGATCCGATAGGTTCTTTTCCATTTTGTGCCATTGGAGCAATGATCTTCTCCAATTCTTCCTGGGTATATCCAAAAACAATTTTTCTCTTATTTAAGGCGATTTCATCATAATGGATCGGTCCTTTCTTTGCAGATAAATCCTTCAGGTGTACAAGGTTTTCGCTCAACCATTCTTTATATGGGTATTTGGACGCAATTTGCTCTTTAATTTCTTCATCATTCACAATTCTTCCCTCATTCATGTTTACCAGAAACATTTTTCCTGGTTCTAAACGACCGTGGTATTCAACGTTTTCAGGTCTGATATCTACCACACCTGTTTCCGAAGACATGATCACATAACCGTTTTTGGTAACAGTATATCGAGAGGGTCTCAATCCATTTCTATCGAGAACTGCACCAATATATTTTCCATCGGTAAAGGGAATGGATGCCGGACCGTCCCAAGGCTCCATCAAACAAGAATTGAATTCGTAAAAGGCTTTTTTGGTTTCCGACATATCAGGATTTTTCTCCCAAGCCTCTGGAACCAACATCATCATGGCCTCTGGTAGCGATCTTCCAGTCATTAAAAGCAATTCCACCACCATGTCGAGTGTGGCTGAGTCTGACTTTCCTCTTAAAATGGTCGGAATGATTTTTTTGATGTCATCACCAAACCAATCGCTCTTGATGATCTCCTCTCGAGAGAACATTCTCGAAACATTTCCACGTAGGGTATTGATTTCCCCATTGTGACAGATGTATCGGAACGGCTGTGCTAAATCCCAAGTAGGGAAGGTATTGGTGGAAAAACGTTGGTGAACCAAGGCCAATCGGGTTACCAATTCGTCGTTATTGAGATCCAAATAGTACTCATTGATATGTTCAGGCTTTAGTAATCCTTTAAAAATGATAATTTTGGAAGACAAACTAGGTAAGTAAAAAGAGTTGGCCTGCGAAAGCTTCGAATCGTAAATGCGGTGCTCGGCTATTTTTCGAGCCGCGAATAACTTTAATTGAAAGGATTTGTCAGAATCATCATCCGTGGGTTTACCGATAAAAATTTGTTTGATGTAAGGTTCTGTTTCGTTAGCAATTTCCCCTAGAACTTTTGAGTTTACTGGAACATCTCTCCAGCCTAATAAAACAAGGTTTTGATTTTTTATTTCTTCTTCGAAAATATCAATACAGAATTGTTTCTGATTTTCCTTTTGAGGAAGGAATACGTTACTTACCGCATAATCTCCAGGTTCTGGCAATTCAAAATCGCAATAGGTTTTGAAAAACTGATGTGGAATGTCAATTAGAATTCCTGCTCCATCACCAGTAACACCATCGGCACTTACGGCACCTCGATGCTCAAGTTTAACTAAAATTTCTAAGGCTTTGTGAATAATATCATTCGAACGTTTTCCTGTTAAACTACAGATGAATCCTGCACCGCAATTGTCGTGTTCAAACTCTGGTAAGTACAACCCTTGTTTCTTCATAAATCTTTCATTTTCGAACTTACTAAACTATTAATTATATGAGGAAAATGTAAGTCTTTGGGGAAATGAGGTTGATTTTTGTAATGAAAATAAAAAAGTACTATGAAAAATGTATAAAAAGTAAAATTTGCTTGAAGAATTGATAATTTCATAAAACTTACAGACCAATACATCCTCATTTTAGATTTAGTCTTCGATTTTTTTAAATTTTTCTCCGTTTACGGAAACGATTTCGTGTCGAGCTAATAGAAAACATTTACTTTTGAAGCCATGAAATATCCCTTTTCATACCTTTTGAAAATTCAGTTCTTGGGTTTTCGTTTTTCGGGATGGCAAAAGCAAGTAAATGCGAAAACCATTCATGAAATGGTGGATAAGTCATTGTCTTATGTGCTTGTAGATCAGAAATATAAAACTGTCGGAATGAGTCGTACCGATGCGAAAGTGTCGGCTCAAAGTTATTTCATTCACCTATTTGTTCATGAGGAATTTGAAAAGGAGGGATTTATGAAAGATCTTAATTTCAATTTTCCCCATGATATCCGACTATTAGAAGTGAGTCCTATTCCAACTTCTTTTGATTTGATCAGCACTGCAAAGCTCAAGACCTATCATTATTATTTCTCAAAAGGGGAAAAGGTGCATCCTTATGCTTCTCCTTTTTTATTTGGGGTGATTGATAACTTGAACATTCCAATCATGCAAGAAGGCGCTCAGTTGTTTGAAGGAGAGCACAATTTTCGAAGTTTTTGTACCAAACCATCCGAGCATACTAGGGTGGTACGGACGGTGGATTATTGCCGAATTCAATCAAATACTGAATTTACAGCTTCCTTTTTTCCGAAGGAGAGTTATGTGCTGGAAGTTCGAGGCGCCGGATTTCTTAGGTATCAAATACGATTGATGATGGCTACCTTAATAGAATTGGGAAAAGGAAACATCGATTTGGACTTTATACGAGATGCTCTAGAGAATGGTAAAAGAAATCAACCTTTGCCTTTTATTGCACCGGCTTCTGGATTGCACCTTCGAGATATTCAATTAAAGCCATAAAAAAATCCATCACAAGGATGGATTTTCAATAGTATCTTACCTGAATTTATTTCAATAAACTTCTTGAAATAACAATTTTCTGAATTTCTGAAGTTCCTTCGTAAATCTGGGTGATTTTTGCATCACGCATCAAACGCTCTACATGGTATTCTTTTACGAATCCGTTTCCACCGTGAATTTGCACGGCCTCAACTGTTTGTTCCATTGCAACTTTGGAAGCATAAAGTTTCGCCATGGCAGAAGATTGATCGTAATTGTTACCATTATCTTTATCCCATGCTGATTTCATAACCAAGTGTCTTGCGGCTTCAATTTCTGTATGCATGTCTGCCAATTTGAAAGCGATGGCTTGGTGGTTGAAGATTTCGGTTCCGAATGCCTTGCGCTCTTGAGAATATTTCAATGCTAATTCGAAAGCACCTGATGCAATACCTAAGGCTTGTGCTGCGATTCCAATTCGGCCACCAGACAAGGTTTTCATCGCGAACTTGAATCCGAATCCGTCTTCACCAATTCTATTTTCTTTAGGAACCTTTACATCGTTGAATTGTAAGGTGTGGGTGTCTGAACCTCTAATTCCTAATTTATCTTCTTTCGGACCAATATCAAATCCTTCCATTCCGCGTTCAACGATGAACGCATTGATTCCTCTGTGTCCTTTTTCTCTATCAGTTTGAGCAATTACCAAATACACATCCGAACGGCCTCCGTTGGTAATCCAGTTTTTGGTTCCGTTTAACAGGTAGTAATCACCTTTGTCTTCAGCAGTTGTTCTTTGTGACGTTGCATCAGAACCAGCTTCAGGCTCACTCAAACAAAAAGCTCCTAAATATTCACCTGTAGCAAGTTTGGTCAAATACTTTTGCTTTTGCTCTTCGGTTCCGTAGGATTCCAATCCGTAGCAAACCAAGGAGTTGTTTACGGATACCATTACAGAAGCAGAGGCGTCAATTTTTGACAATTCTTCCATAATTAATACATAAGAAATGGTGTCCATTCCACTTCCTCCATATTTAGGATCAACCATAATTCCCATAAAACCAAGTTCTCCCATTTTTCGAATCAATTCTTGTGGGAATTCTTGTTTATTATCTCTCTCAATTACTCCAGGTAATAACTCCGTCTGAGCAAAATCTCTAGCGGCATCGCGAATCATTAAGTGTTCTTCTGTTAAACTAAAATCCATTTTAATGTATATTTCGTAAAATTCGGTTCAAAGATATCGATTTCGTAACATTTTTTTCAATAATCTTTTGTTATTTTTAGGATATGAATAAAAAATCCTACAAGGTCATCGGATTGATGTCGGGTACCTCTCTTGACGGATTGGACATTGTTTTTGTTGAGTTTGAACAGAATCCGGATATCTCCTTTAAAATCAGGGCTTCCAAAACATATTCTTATCCAAAGGAATGGTATGAGAAGTTGAAAACTGGCATTAGTCAAACAAAAGAAGACCTCATGATTTTGGATGTTGATTACGGTCGAATTTTAGGCGGATTTGTCAATTCATTCATTGAGGAGTTCCAGCTTGAAGAAACCGACTTTATTGCCTCTCACGGACACACGATTTTTCATCAACCTAAAAAGGGGTTTACTTTACAAATTGGGGATGGTCAAACTTTGGCAAATGAAACCAAGGTAAAAGTTGTTTGTGACTTTCGAACTCAGGATGTGAAATTGGGTGGGCAAGGTGCGCCCTTGGTACCTATTGGTGACCGAATTTTATTTGGGGACTACGATTACTGTTTGAATTTAGGTGGATTTTCAAATGTTTCTTTTGAGAATGACAAAAAGGAACGGATCGCTTTTGATATTTGTCCGGTGAATATTGTTTTAAATCAACTTGCAAATCAGTTGAATTTGCCTTTTGATGAGGACGGAAAGTTAGCTGCGCAAGGGCAGATGAATACGAATCTCTTGAATGAATTGAATGATTTGGATTTCTATCGTCAATCCCCCCCGAAATCGCTAGGGTTGGAGTGGGTAAAGTCTGTCGTATTTCCGATTCTTGAAAAATATGAGATTCCCATAAAGTCCAAGTTAAGAACCTTTGTTGAGCATATCGCTTTTCAAATAGGGAACACCTTTAAGTCAGATGCCAAAGTTCTTGCTTCGGGCGGTGGAGTAAGGAACGACTTTCTAATGGAACGAATTGAGCATTATTCCCAATCCACAATAGAAGTTCCTTCCGAAGAAATAATTGATTTCAAGGAAGCCTTGGTTTTTGCTTTACTCGGTCTTTTAAGAATCGAAAATCACGTGAATTGTTTGCGATCAGTGACAGGAGCTCAAAAGGACCATTCTTCGGGAGAAATCTATGAACCGGTCATGAGTTAAGCAATAGATTCTGTATTTTTGTTTCTGTTTTTTAAAAACAGCTTTTTACTCAATATTTTCTGATTTTTTGAATCAGACTTGAAACTTACAAACCAATGATTAAAGAACTTTTACAGAAGTATGAAAACAAGCAACCTGAGGTTGTTTTTAATTGGAAGGATCCAGAAACCGAAGCGGAAGGATGGACGGTTATTAACTCATTAAGAGGCGGCGCTGCCGGAGGTGGAACTCGAATGCGCGAAGGCCTTGATATGAATGAGGTATTGTCTCTCGCTAAAACCATGGAGGTGAAATTTACGGTGTCCGGTCCGGCAATTGGAGGGGCGAAATCGGGAATTAATTTTGATCCTACCGATCCTCGAAAAAAGGGAGTTCTTGAACGTTGGTATAAGGCGGTTGCTCCATTACTGAAAAGCTATTATGGTACTGGTGGCGACTTAAACGTAGATGAAATTCACGAAGTAATTCCGATAACAGAGGAAAGCGGAGTTTGGCATCCGCAAGAAGGAGTTTTCAATGGTCACTTTAAGCCCACGGAGGCAGATAAAATCAATCGAATCGGTCAATTAAGACACGGAGTGATTAAGGTAATTGAAGATGAAAAATTATCACCATCAACAGCTAGAAAATATACGGTAGCTGATATGATTACAGGGTTTGGTGTCGCGGAAGCGGTGAAGCACTATTACGATATTTATGGAGGTTCTGTAGAAGGAAAAAGAGCGATTGTTCAAGGATTTGGAAATGTTGGATCCGCCGCTGCTTTTTACCTATCTCAAATGGGAGCTAAAATTGTTGGAATCATCGATAGGGCAGGAGGAATTATTAATGAAGACGGATTTTCTCATGAAGAAATCAGGAATCTGTTTTTGAACAAAAAAGGAAATACACTGGTTGCAGACAATATGATTCCCTTTGAAGAAATCAACAAAAGTATTTGGAAGTTGCCTTGCGAGATTTTTATGCCTTGTGCTGCTTCTCGATTGATCAGTAGACAACAAATTAGCGAAATGATCGCGACAGGATTGGAAGTAATCTCTTGTGGAGCCAATGTTCCTTTCGCAGATAAAGAGATATTTTTTGGTCCGATAATGGAAGAAACTGACAAAAAAGTTAGTTTAATTCCAGATTTTATCTCAAATTGTGGCATGGCAAGAGTGTTTGCTTACTTTATGGAGCGAAGGGTGAAAATGACGGATAAGGCCATTTTTGAAGACACCTCAAAGACCATCAAAGAAGCATTGAAGAAAACTCATGAGAAGAACGCATCAAAAACCAATATAAGTGAAACGGCGTTTGAACTTGCTTTAGAAGAATTACTGTAATCAATCATAAAATCATTCTGAATGGAGTCTTTAATTATTTTAGTGTTTGTAATGGGTTACCTAGCCATTACGCTCGAGCACAATTTAAAATTAGATAAACTTATACCTGCTTTGATCATGATGGCATTGTGTTGGGCGTTTATAGCGCTGGGCATAGATGCGTTTAACAATTGGTTTGATACTTCATCCCATAGTCTTGTAGAAGGATTTGCATCCTTGGCCCATGACGATAAAATGCATTGGGTGGAAGAAACCTTGTTGCATCATTTGGGGAAAACGGCAGAAATATTGGTATTCCTTCTTGGTGCCATGACCATCGTTGAAATTATTGATTATTTCGATGGATTCTCGACTATAAAGAGTTATGTAAATTTTAAAAGCAAAAAGAAGTTGCTTTGGATGTTCTCTATCTTGGCGTTTATTCTTTCTGCTATTATTGATAACCTTACTGCTACCATCGTATTAATTTCCATTCTACAGAAAATCGTAAAGGAAAGAGAAGATCGAATTTGGTTTGCTGGTTTAATAATTGTTGCAGCAAATGCTGGTGGGGCCTTCTCACCAATTGGTGACGTAACGACAACTATGCTATGGATTGGAGACAAAGTAAGCACGATGATGCTATTCACCTACTTATTCATTCCGTCGTTGTTGTGTATGGTGGTTCCTTCTTTTATTGCTTCCTTTTTACCAGCTTTTCAAGGTGAAATTGAATTGGATTCTGAAGAAGACAAACCTAAAAGTCCGTATGGTGCGACTATGTTGTATTTGGGTCTAGGTGCTATTGTTTTCGTGCCGATTTTTAAAACGGTGACTCACTTACCACCTTATGTTGGTATGATGATGTCTTTAGCCGTTGTGGCAACCTTTGCCGAGTTGTATAGTAAGACCAAAATATCCTTAACTTATTTTGATCCAACAGAATCCTATGCTCATGGACATCATAGTCCGGTGCATCATTCGCTTTCCAAAATTGAAATGCCTAGTATCCTATTCTTCTTAGGTATTTTGATGGCGGTAGCGGCTTTAGAATCCTTAGGAATCTTATTCAACTTTGCAGATAGTTTGAAAGAGAACATTCCATTATTAGGAACCGAATTGCAAGGAACCAAAGTTTCTGATTTGGTGGTGATCTTTTTAGGAGTTGGATCTGCAGTCATTGACAACGTTCCATTGGTTGCAGCTAGTTTGGGAATGTTTACAGAACCTATTGACGATCCGTTATGGCACTTCATTGCCTTCTCTGCAGGGACTGGTGGATCGATGTTAATCATCGGGTCAGCAGCCGGAGTTGTGGCAATGGGTATGGAAAAAATTGACTTTTTCTGGTATTTGAAAAAGATATCTTGGCTGGCCTTAGCGGGATTCTTAGTTGGTTCACTTTCATTTGTACTGCTAAGAATAATCATTTAAGACTTTTATAATATGTAAAGAATGTCATTTTGAGATTTCAAAATGGCATTTTTTTTGCCATAGGCTTGAGAACAATTAAAAGACGAATTCATCGTTGTATGAAAAACAAATAACGAATACATGTTTGCATTAATTCAAGACACTAAAAATCTAACCGAGGAAATCGTTCAGGAAGAAAAAACGCTATCCATTTTTAATTTAATTATGGAAGGCGGTTTGGGAGGGCAGATCATCATCGGAATCCTCTTTGTGTTGCTAACAGTAACCATATATATCTACTTTGAACGCTTCTTTTCCATAAAGTCTGCGGCGAAGATTGATAAGGATTTTATGAATCAAATTAAAGACTATATCTCAAATGGAAAAATAGAATCGGCCGATGCACTTTGCAAGAGCAAAGAAACTCCCATTGCGCGATTGATTGGTAAAGGGATTTCTAGAATTGGAAAACCTTTGGAGGATATCAATACGGCCATCGAAACGGCTGGCAAATTAGAGATCTATCAATTAGAGAAAAATGTGAGTATGCTGGCAACCATTGCAGGTTCAGCTCCTATGATTGGATTTTTAGGAACTGTTATCGGAATGATTGTAGCTATTCATGAAATTGCCAACGCAGGCGGACAAATAGATATCAAGATGCTTTCAGACGGATTGTATACGGCCATGACGACCACTGTAGCCGGATTAATTGTGGGTATTATCGCATATGTAGCTTACAATCACCTCGTGGTTAGAACCGATAAGGTGGTATATCAAATGGAAGCGAAGTCGGTTGAGTTCTTGGACTTATTGAACGAACCAATATAATTTGTTAGAAAGCTGAAAAGGAAAAAGTTGAAACGGTTTTGAGTTCTAACTTTTGAACATTCAACATGTAAACATTTAAACAACTATGAATTTACGAGGTAGGAATAAAATCAATCCGTCGTTCAACATGTCATCCATGACAGATATTGTATTTTTGTTATTGATCTTTTTCATGTTGACATCCACCTTAGTTACGGTAAGTGCCATTGATGTGATCTTACCAAAGGCAGGAGGGAAGACAGAGAATAAAACATCGGTTGCTGTGACCATCACCAAAGGTTCACAGTTTTATATTGATAAGACGAGAGTGAGCTCTTCACAATTGGAAAATGAATTGTTGAATCGTGTAGGTGCCGACCGTCAAAAAACGATTGTAATTCGTGGCGATCAAAATGTTCCGTATAAAAACGTGATGAAGGTGATTGACATTGCTAACAAGAACAAATTAAAAATGATTTTGGCCGTAAAAGGCAGGTAAGAATCCATGCAACATTCCAAACACAAACGAAAATCTGCTGTATTGACAACGATTATTATGTTGTTGATCTTATTCGGGATTTGGAATTTCGGGTTGCGATATTTGGATCCTCCGGAAGAATACGGAGTATTGATCAATTTAGGGAATTCAAATGTTGGTAAAGGGAAACCTGTTGTAAAGACCAAGAAAACTGCTCCGCCTAAGGAAGTTAAAAAAGAAGTGGTTGAAGAAAAGGTTGAATCGAATCCTCAAAAAACCATTAAGGAAGAGGTGATCACCAATAACGAATCAAAAGAAGTTATTTCCAAACCCAAAGAACCTAAAAAGGAGCAGAAGAAGGTCGAAGAGAAACCTAAGAAAGAAGTTGTAAAACCAAAACCAAAACCTTCCAAAGCCACCAAAGATGCTTTGAATTCATTGTTGAATAGTAATAACAAGGATGGTAATCCAAAGGGCGAGGGCGATGATGATAAAGACGGAATAAAAGGGAAAGCCAACGGGTCAGATATTTCTAAGAAATACTACGGGAATATTGGTAGTGGCGGAGGAAACTACAACTTAGCCGGTAGGAATGCACTGATCAAACCCAAAGAACAACCTGATTGCCAGGAAGAAGGAATCGTTGTGGTTGAAATTACAGTTGATAGAGCAGGAAACGTGATTCGGGCAGTCCCAGGAGCAAAGGGAACAAACAACACGGCGCCATGCTTAATGAAACCGGCCAAGGAAGCTGCATTGAAGACCAAGTGGAACAACGATCAAAATGCCCCATCGATTCAAAAGGGAACCATAATTTATAAGTTTAGCTTGACGCAATAAGTATGAAGACGTTTGATGAAACTGTAAATTGGATGTTTACCCAACTTCCCATGTATCAACGACAGGGAAAAACCGCATTCAAGAAAGACCTTACCAATATTAGTGCACTCTCTGGACGTCTTGGAAATCCACATTATAAATTCAAAACTATCCATGTTGGAGGGACCAATGGCAAAGGATCTACGAGCCATATGATTGCTTCGATTTTGCAAGAAGCTGGCTACAAAGTCGGTTTGTACACTTCGCCTCATTTAAAGAGTTTTACCGAAAGAATAAGAATCAATGGAGAAGAAATTCCTGAGGATTATGTTGTTGAGTTTATTGAAGGAAATAGAACCTTTTTAGAAAATCAGCGCTTGTCCTTTTTTGAAATGACCGTCGGATTAGCCTTTGATTATTTTGCCAAGGAGGAGGTTGATATCGCGGTGATAGAAGTGGGGCTAGGAGGTCGATTGGATAGTACCAATATTATCACTCCAGAAGTATCAGTCATTACGAACATAGGTTGGGATCATATGGATATGTTGGGCGATACATTACCCAAAATAGCCTTTGAAAAAGCTGGAATTATCAAACCCAACGTTCCTGTGGTTATCGGGGAACGTCAAAAAGCTGTTGAACAAGTTTTTCTTGATAAAGCCAAAGAATGTATTGCGAAGATTACTTTTGCTAGCGATTCCGATACAAACTATCAAACAGATTTATTGGGCGATTATCAAAAGAAGAACGCCAAAACTGCTGCGGCTGCCCTTGAAAAGTTAGTCGGATTTGACATTTCAAATGAACAGATAGCGACTGGATTGCAAAATGTGGTGCGAAATACAAATTTGAAAGGTCGATGGCAGATTTTGGGAGAAAATCCAAAAATCATCTGTGATACAGCTCATAACAAAGAGGGCTTGCAGATGGTGATGAATCAGCTGAAATCCCAGTCCTATGAGGAATTACACATTGTTTTGGGAGTTGTTGCTGATAAAAAACTAAAGGATATACTTACGCTCTTCCCTAAAGAAGCAAATTACTATTTTTGTAAACCTGATGTTCCAAGAGGACTTCCTGCGGCTCAATTAAAAGAAGAAGCATTACACTTTGGTTTTGAAGGAGATGTTTATGAATCGGTTACTGATGCGTTACTGGCCGCTAAAAGAAAATCCAAAGTTAATGATGTCATCTATGTTGGAGGAAGTACTTTTGTAGTAGCTGAGGTGGTTTAAAACAAAGCGAGATATTGAAAATAACAATAGTTGGTAGTGGTTATGTAGGTTTGGTTTCTGGAGTCTGTTTTGCAGAAATGGGGAACCAAGTTACCTGTGTGGATGTAGATGAAGAAAAGATTAAAAAGTTAAAGAAAGGTAACATTCCGATCTATGAACCAGGTCTAGAGAGAATGGTTGTCAGCAATCTGGAGAGTCAAAATCTTTTTTTTACTACGAATCTTGAAGAGGCAATTAACCATTCTAAAATTGTTTTTATCGCAGTCGGTACACCTCTGGGCGAAGATGGTTCAGCGGACTTACAATATGTATTATCAGTTGCTTCAGAAATTGGCAAAACCATGACCTCGGATTTGATGGTGGTAAACAAATCAACCGTTCCGGTTGGTACAGCCGATAAAGTTAGGCAAGCTATACAAAGAGAATTAGATGCTAGAAAGGTCAATTTAGAATTTAATATGGTGAGTAACCCAGAATTTTTAAAAGAAGGTGCTGCCATTAGTGATTTTATGAGACCCGATCGAATTGTGATTGGTGCGGATTCTGATGTTGCAGTTGAACAAATGAAGCAGTTGTATTCACCATTTTTCAGAACACATGATCGTTTTATTACGATGGATATTCGTTCAGCGGAAATGACCAAATATGCAGCAAATGCTATGTTGGCTACTAAGATTTCTTTTATGAATGAAATAGCCAATATTTGTGAATTGGTGGGTGCAGATGTAAATGATGTTCGATTAGGGATTGGGTCTGATAAAAGAATTGGGTATAGTTTTATTTATCCAGGAGCTGGTTATGGAGGCTCTTGTTTTCCAAAAGACGTACAGGCATTAATAAAAGTAGCAGCTGAGCATGGTTACGATCCTGAGCTGATTGATTCAGTTGAAAATGTGAATAATCGTCAGAAGTTGCGAATTGCTGAAAAAGTAATTCAAAGGTTCGGCGAGGATTTAAATGGGCGAACTTTTGGAGTTTGGGGATTGGCTTTTAAACCAGGAACCGATGATATGCGTGAAGCTCCATCGATTTATGTGATCCGAGAACTAGTAAAAAGAGGAGCGAAAATAAAGGCATACGATCCGAAGGCAATGGATGAAGCCGAGGATTGCTACTTGAAAAATTTAGCAGAAGTTTCTTATTGTTACTCAAAATATGAGGTTGTCAAAGATGCAGATGCATTGTTGTTACTAACCGAATGGAAAGAATTTCGATCACCTGATTTTAGTGAAATCCAAATGCAACTTAAAAATCCGATTATTTTCGACGGACGAAATCAGTACAATGCTTTTAAATTGGACAAAATAGGGTTTGAATATTATCAGATTGGAAAAAGATGATACATAAAGAATCAAAAATATATGTAGCTGGTCATAATGGAATGGTTGGTTCGGCCATTGTTAGAGAATTGAAAAACAGAGGGTATTCCAATTTACTTGTTAGATCGAGTTCTGAGCTTGATCTTCGGAATCAAAATTCCGTTTATGAATTCTTCAAGTCTGAAAAGCCAAATGCCGTTGTTGATGCTGCCGCGAGAGTAGGTGGTATATTGGCGAATCGGGACTTCCCTTATCAATTCCTTATGGAAAACATGCAGATCCAAAATAATTTGATTGATGCCTCATTGAAATTTGAGGTCCATAAATTTATTTTTCTGGGAAGTTCCTGTATTTATCCAAAACATGCTCCTCAACCTTTAAAAGAGGAGTACCTTCTTACCGATTCTTTAGAGCCTACGAACGAATGGTATGCTATTGCAAAAATTTCAGGAGTAAAAGCCTGTGAAGCGATAAGAAAACAATTTGGGAAAGATTTTGTGAGTTTGATGCCTACGAATTTGTATGGATTTCATGATAATTTTGATTTAGAGACCTCTCATGTGCTGCCTGCTATGATTCGAAAATTTCATGAGGCAAAAATCAATAATCATTCAAACGTGACTTTGTGGGGTTCGGGTACTCCAATGAGGGAATTCTTATTTGTGGATGATATGGCTCGAGCAACCATTTATGCATTGGAAAATCAATTACCTGAACATTTGTATAATATTGGAACAGGGAAGGATATCACCATAAAAACATTGGCGGAAACCATTCAAGATATTGTTGGTCACAAGGGTGAGATAATCTGGGATAAATCAAAGCCTGATGGAACCCCAAGGAAACTAATGGATGTCAGCAAAATGGCAGACTTGGGTTGGACTTGTCAAGTAGAATTAGAAGACGGTATTCGGATGACCTATAATTGGTTTTTGGAGAATATAAAACATATTAAAGAAGTAAAAATATGAAGGTTGCGTTAATAACCGGTGTAACAGGTCAGGATGGTGCCTATTTAAGCGAATTTTTATTAAAGAAAGGCTACGTTGTTCATGGGTTGAAAAGAAGATCCTCCATTTTAAAAACAGATCGTATCGATCACTTATATCAGGATCCACATATTGAAAATCGTAATTTCTTTTTGCATTACGGTGACATGACCGATAGTACGAATCTTACTAGACTGATACAAGAAATTCAGCCTGACGAGATTTATAATTTAGCAGCCATGTCACATGTTCGAGTTTCATTCGAAATTCCGGAATACGTTGCTGATACGGATGGAATAGGGACTTTAAGGTTATTGGAGGCTATTCGATTATTAGGTTTAGAGAAGAAAACGAAGATTTATCAAGCTTCGACTTCTGAATTGTTTGGAAAGGTGCAAGAAGTACCGCAGACGGAAAACACACCGTTTTATCCAAGGTCTCCTTACGGAGTTGCAAAAATGTACGCCTATTGGATTACGGTGAATTACAGAGAGGCTTATGATATGTTCGCTTGTAATGGAATTTTATTCAATCATGAGTCCCCGTTACGTGGAGAAACTTTTGTGTCAAGAAAAATAACCAGGGCGGTTTCACGAATTGCATTAGGGCTGCAAGATAAATTCTACTTAGGGAATTTGGATGCAAAACGAGATTGGGGACATGCTAAAGATTATGTGCGAATGATGTGGATGATTCTTCAAGCAGACAAGGCAGAGGATTGGGTTATCGCCACCGGAAAAACAACTTCTGTAAGAGACTTTGTAAAAATGAGCTTTGCGGAAGTTGGAGTTGAATTAGAGTTTAGAGGTGAAGGGGCTCATGAAAAAGCATTCGTATCACATATCAATGAAGAAGTTTACTCAAATGTCATCTCGAGCGGAATCGAGAGATCTCCAAAACTTGCGTTATCAATTGGCCAAGAAGTCTTAAACATCGATCCAACATATTTCAGACCCACGGAAGTAGATTTATTAATAGGTGACGCTTCGAAAGCAAAGAATAAATTAGGTTGGGTGCCTAAGTACGATTTGGCTGATTTAGTGAAAGATATGATGCAATCCGATATTAAGTTGATGCAGAAAGAACAATATTTGAAAGAAGGTGGCTATGAAACCCTAAATTATTTTGAATAATTGTTTGTGGTAAGTAAAAAACTATTTTATATTTGCATCCGCAATTAAGGGCGCGTAGCTCAGTTGGTTCAGAGCACTTGGTTTACACCCAAGGGGTCAGGGGTTCGAATCCCTTCGCGCCCACAGATAAGAGCAAAAGTCTTGCACGTAGTGCAAGACTTTTGCTTTTTCAAAATGTGCCGCTCAGGGATCTCCAATCCCTTCCATCCAAACTTCCAACATAATTCCAAGCTTGCTTTGAGGTTTGGGTATTAAACAGTCCCATATTTGCTTCGCGAAATAAGACTTTTGCTATTTCAAAACGCGTCGCTCTGGGATATCAAATCCCTTCACCGTCCATTGTTTTCCGTTTCCCGTTTCCCGCCCACCCATCAACGGTCAACCTCTACGAGGGACGTGCACAAGGTCACCAATCACTAGAAAGAGATTGCCGCGGTTATGTATAACTCGCATTGCAAAGCTCAGTGTGACCTTCGAATTCCCTTGAAAGAAAGCTGAATATATCACCCACTAAATAACCTCTTCAACGCAACCAATCCTTATTATCTACCAAAAACTTCTATCATTCCCTTTCATCATGCAAGGACTTTTTCGTTTATTTGCAATCAAATATAAAATCAAGTATGCTAGCAGGAAAGAAAATTTTAGTTACCGGTGCTGCCGGATTTATCGGTTCCAACTTATGTCATGAATTGTTGCGATTGGGAAATCAAGTGGTTGCACTTGACAATTTTGCCACTGGAAAAAGGGAAAACTTAAACTCATATGTGGATAATCCTGACTTTACATTTATTGAAGGGGATATCCGAAAACTAGAAGATTGTCAAAAGGCTGTAAAAGGTGTGGAATATGTATTACATCAAGCAGCATTAGGATCGGTACCTAGATCAATAAAAGATCCTATTACCTCTAATGATGTGAATGTAGGAGGATTTTTGAATATGCTTGTAGCAAGCAGAGATGCAGGAGTAAAACGTTTTGTCTATGCAGCAAGTTCTTCCACCTATGGAGATTCAAAGAGTTTACCAAAAGTTGAGGATAAAATAGGCAAGCCACTTTCGCCTTACGCGATTACCAAATATGTAAATGAATTGTATGCCGATGTTTTTTCTAAAACCTATGGTTTGGAATGTATAGGTTTGAGATATTTTAATGTTTTTGGTCGACGTCAAGATCCAAATGGAGCTTATGCAGCTGTGATCCCAAAATTCGTTGGTCAGTTTATGAAAGGTGAATCACCAGTGATAAATGGTGATGGTGAGTTTTCTAGAGACTTTACCTATATCGATAATGTGATTCAAGCAAACATTTTGTCGTTACTAACAGAAGATGAAAAAGCAATCAATACTGTTTACAATGTGGCTTTTGGTGAGAGAAATACATTGAATGATCTAGTTGGCTATTTAAAGGAATATTTGGCTGAGTTCGATTCGAAAATTAAAAAGATAGAGGTGATTCACGGACCGAACCGTTTAGGAGATATTCCACACTCATTAGCTTCAATAGATAAAGCAAAAGAATTATTAAATTACGATCCTAAATATACCTTACAAACTGGTTTGAAAGAAGCTGTAAGCTGGTATTGGGAAAACTTGTAAAAAAAAAAGAAATGAAAATAGGAATTATTGGATTAGGTTATGTTGGTTTGCCGTTAGCCCGTCTATTTGCAACGAAATATTCTGTGGTTGGCTTTGATATCAATCGATTAAGGGTAGAGGAACTGCGAACTGGAATTGACTCTACTTTAGAGGTTGAAGATGAAGTTTTACAATCAGTGTTAGTTGAAAAATCGTCAACAGAAAATGGACTGTATTGTTCTTATGATTTAAAGGATATCAAAGATTGTAATTATTATATTATTACCGTTCCTACCCCGGTTGATAAAAATAATAGACCGATACTCACACCGCTAATTAAAGCAAGCCAAACAGTTGGTAAAGTACTGAAGCCAAATGATATTGTGATTTACGAATCAACGGTTTACCCTGGGGCAACGGAGGAAGACTGTATTCCGGTTTTGGAAGAAGTATCAGGCTTAGAGTTTAATAAAGACTTTTTTGCCGGATATTCTCCGGAACGAATCAATCCAGGCGATAAGTTGCATACGGTTGAAAAGATTTTAAAAGTTACCTCGGGTTCTACTCCAGAAATAGGAAAAAAAGTTGATGATTTATACAAATCAGTGATTACTGCGGGTACCCATTTGGCACCAACAATCAAAGTAGCAGAGGCTGCCAAGGTCATTGAAAATTCACAACGCGATATCAATATTGCGTTCGTAAACGAACTAGCTAAAATATTTAATCTAATGGATATCAATACTCATGATGTTTTGGAGGCGGCTGGTACCAAGTGGAATTTTTTACCTTTTAAACCAGGATTGGTTGGCGGACATTGTATTGGTGTTGACCCATATTACCTAGCGCAGAAAGCACAAGAATTCGGATATCATCCAGAAATTATTTTAGCGGGTCGAAGATTGAATGATAGTATGGGGGAGTACGTAGCCTCCCAAGTCGTGAAATTAATGATTGAAAAAGATATAAAAATCAAGAATGCTGAAGTTTTAGTGCTAGGTATTACTTTTAAAGAAAACTGTCCGGATGTTCGAAACACCAAAGTCGTGGACGTCGTAGCTTCTTTAAAGGAGTTTGGGGTTAATGTTACCATTTATGATCCTTGGGCAAATGAAGACGAAGTAATGCATGAATATAAGCTAAAATCGACTCAAAAGATTCCTGACCAAAAATTTGATGCTGCCTTGTTAGCGGTTTCTCATAAAGAATTTAAGAGTTTAAATTACCAAAACATCCTAAATGAAAATCATGTTATTTATGATGTGAAGAATTCATTGGATAAAACCATTAAGGACGGTGGATTGTAATGAAAAACTTTGCACTTTTAGGGATAGCCGGCTATATTGCCCCGCGTCATTTAAAAGCCATTAAGGATACTGGTAATCAATTGATTGCTGCGTATGATAAATTTGATAGCGTCGGAATTATGGATAGCCATTTTCCGAATGCCAGTTTTTTTGTTGAATTTGAACGATTTGATCGACACATTGAAAAAATAAAGCGAAATGGTGTCCCTTTGGATTACGTTTCCATTTGTACACCGAATTACTTACATGACGCCCATATTCGAATGGCACTCCGCAGAGGTGCGGATGCTATTTGTGAAAAGCCCTTGGTATTGAATCCATGGAATGTGGATGCTTTAGAAGATATTGAAAAGGAAACGGGCAATTCCATCAATACAATACTACAATTAAGATTGCATCCTTCTATTGTTCAACTGAAGAATAAAATTGATTATTCAACATCTAAAACTAAATACGAAGTAGACCTCACCTACATTACCTCTAGGGGTAAATGGTATGATATTTCTTGGAAAGGAGATGAGTCGAAGTCTGGTGGTGTTGCCACCAACATCGGAATTCATTTTTTTGATATGCTTCATTGGATTTTTGGTGGTTTACAAGAGAATATCGTTCATGTATATGAGAAACATAAAGCGTCGGGATACCTAGAGTTTGAGAAGGCTCGGGTTCGATGGTTTTTGTCCATTGATGAAGAAGATTTGCCTTTAGAAATCAAGAAAAAGGGACAACGAACTTTTCGATCCATTTCCATTGATGGTGATGAGTTAGAATTCAGTTCTGGTTTTACCGAGTTGCACTCAGAATCTTATCGGCATATTTTAAAAGGAAACGGTTTTTCAATTCAAGATGCAAAAACCTCCATTCAAATTGTTCATGACATACGAAACGCCAGTATTGCTAGGGGTGGCGAGAAGCATCCATTTCTCCTAAATTAATTGATTCGATATCGGTTTCGTTCTTAACCTAATATTAATCTTGTAATTCCGATTGAATTTCTTTTCTTTGTCCAAAATTGAGTTTTTTGATTTTATCGAAGTGGTTTATTTTCCCTCCCAATTGTTCAAACCATCGATAAAATTGTTAAAATAGTGTTATCTTTGGGATAACAGCCTAACCGAAAAAAAAATGAAAAGAAAAGCAATTATTGTCTCTGGATATTTCAACCCAATTCACAAAGGTCATTTAGAGTATTTTCAAAATGCGAAGGCATTGGGTGATGAGTTGTTCGTGATTGTCAATAGTGATCATCAAAGAGGATTGAAAGGTTCTAAGGAGTTTCAAAAAGAAGATGAACGATTATTTATTGTGAGTAACATCAAGGCAGTGGATAAAGCTTTCTTGTCAATTGATGAAGATCGAACCGTTTGCGCCTCAATAAAGATGATTCATGAGCAATTTGGTAATGATTATGAATTGGGATTTGCCAATGGCGGTGATCAGGACAATCAATCCATTCCAGAAGCACCGATTTGTAATGAGTTAGGAATTCATTTGCATGATGGGTTAGGTGATAAAATTCAATCTTCTTCATGGTTACTGAAAGGTAAATAGAAGAGTAAATGATTGACTATTTTACGAAGGAATCAAAAAACCAAAAAATATGAGAATAGGAATAACTTTTAGTTCGTTCGATTTGTTGCATGCGGGGCATATTAAAATGTTGGAAGAAGCAAAAACTCAATGCGATTACTTGATTTGTGGATTGCAAACAGATCCGACTTTGGATCGACCAGAAAAGAATCGGCCAATTCAATCGGTTGTAGAAAGATATATCCAATTAAAGGGATGCCGTTTTGTGGATGAAATTGTTCCTTATGCGACCGAACAAGATTTGGAGGATGTGTTGCGTTCGTTTCAATTAGATGTTCGAATAGTCGGAGACGAATATGAACATAAAGATTTTACGGGAAGAAAATTCTGTGAAGAAAAAGGAATCGAATTATATTTTAATAAAAGAGAGCACCGATTTTCGAGTAGTGGATTACGTAAAGAAGTACAGGAAAAGGAAAATTTAAAACAAAAATAACAATAAATTAGTGAAGATTTTAATCACCGGAGGAGCAGGTTTTATTGGCTCACATGTTGTCAGGCTTTTTGTGAAAAAGTATCCAAATTATCAAATAGTTAATTTAGATGCCTTAACATACGCAGGTAACCTTGAAAATGTAAAGGATATCGAAGATCAAAATAATTATTCTTTTGTTAAAGGTGATATTACCGATGAAGATTTTGTTAATTCATTATTTCAAAAATATCAGTTCGATGGCGTTATCCACTTAGCGGCTGAATCTCACGTTGATAGATCAATAAAAGATCCGTTTTCATTTGCGCGAACCAATATAATTGGTACCATGGTTTTGTTAAATGAATTTAAAGAGCTTTGGAAGGATAACTGGGAAGGAAAAAGATTCTATCATGTAAGTACGGATGAAGTCTATGGCTCACTAGGAGAATCTGGATTTTTCTTAGAAACTACGCCTTACAGCCCAAATTCGCCTTACTCGGCGTCTAAAGCCAGCTCGGATCATTTCGTTAGGGCGTATGGGGAAACCTATGGTATGCCATTCACTATTTCTAATTGTTCCAATAATTATGGCCCAAATCACTTTCCCGAAAAATTAATACCACTATTTATTAATAACATTATCAATAAAAAACCATTACCTGTGTATGGTGATGGAAACTATACAAGAGATTGGTTATACGTGATTGATCATGCAAGGGCAATTGATCTTATTTTCCATAAGGGTAGGAATATGGAGACCTATAATGTGGGCGGATTTAATGAATGGAAAAATATTGATTTGGTAAAACTTTTATGTGGCTTAATGGATGTAAAATTAGGCAGAAATAATGGTGAATCTGAAAAATTGATAACTTATGTTAAAGACAGACCAGGTCATGATTTGCGTTACGCCATAGATGCATCTAAGTTGAACGAAGAGTTAGGATGGAGGCCATCAGTTACTTTTGAGGAAGGTTTGTCTAAAACGATAGAATGGTATTCTGAAAATCAGGAATGGTTGAGTCAAGTTACATCGGGTGCTTATCAAAAATATTATCAAGAACATTATCAATAAAATATGAAAGGAATTATTTTAGCCGGGGGGTCAGGGACTAGATTACATCCATTAACACTAGCAACTTCTAAACAATTACTGCCCATTTATGATAAGCCAATGATCTATTATCCGCTTTCAGTTTTGATGTTGGCGGGCATTCGAGATATTTTAATTATATCCACCCCTCATGATTTGCCAAATTTTGAAAAACTGCTGGGTAATGGGGAATCATTTGGTGTTAAATTAAGTTACATTGAACAGCCTTCTCCGGACGGATTGGCTCAAGCTTTTATTTTGGGAGAAGATTTTATAGGAAATGAGGATGTGTGTTTGGTGCTAGGAGATAATATTTTCTATGGTGCTGGATTGCAAAGTCTTTTAATAAATTCTGTTGAAATTGTAAAAAATCAAAATCAAGCTATTGTTTTTGGTAATTATGTTAACGATCCTGAACGCTATGGGGTAGCGGAGTTTGACGACAATAATAATGTTGTGAGTATCGTAGAGAAACCAAGTAACCCGAAATCCAATTATGCCGTTGTTGGATTATATTTTTACCCAAATTCAGTTGTAAATATCGCTAAGAAGGTTAAACCCTCTGAAAGGGGTGAGTTAGAAATAACTTCAATCAATCAAGTATATCTTAAAGAAAGAAAATTAAAGTTACAAATTCTAAGTAGGGGATTTGCTTGGTTGGATACAGGAACCCACGAAGCTTTGGTCGAAGCCACCGAATTTGTCAGAGCTGTAGAGAAAAGAACGAGTCTGAAATTGGCATGTTTGGAAGAAATAGCATTTAATTTTGGTTGGGTGACGATAGATGCGGTTAAGAGCAAAATTCACTCTAAAAAGGGTGACTATTTCGATTATATTCGAAACGTAATTAATTGATAAAATCCAATTTTTGACTTTTAAGGATCAAGCAATTAAAGGGTCGTTTTGGACCTTGATAGATTTGTTATTTAATAAGGCGATATTTTATATATCCACTATTATTTTGGCGAGAGTTCTAGGGCCGAGGGAGTTTGGTCTAATAGGAATGATTACTATTTTTATTGCCATTGGAAATTCTTTAATTGAAGGTGGATTAACCACTTCCTTGTTGCGAATGAGAAATCCAACTAAGAAGGATTTTTCTACTGTTTTTTTTATCAATATTGTTGTTAGCATTTTCGTATATCTTGTAATTTTTTGGGTTGCACCATCAATTTCTATATTTTATGAAGAACCTCAACTTACGGAGGTTATAAGGGTTTATGCGACTGGTTTTATTATTGTTGCATTTAAATCGGTTCATGTTGTTAGACTTACGGTAAAATTGCAATTTAAAAATATCACCTTATTTAATCTCCCTGGAAATATAATTGCCTCTACAGTATCTATATACCTCGCCTATCACGGTTATGGCGTATGGAGTCTAGTAGTTTTATTTATACTTAATCAATTGATATCGACTTTTATTTTTTGGATTGGAGCTAAATGGAAACCTAGTTTTTTAATTGATGGAAAATCTGCAAAAAAACATTTTAATTTTGGATATAAACTTATGATATCAAGTCAGTTAAATATCTTGTATGATAACATAAATAACATATTAATTGGTAAGTTTTTTAGTGCGAGGTCACTAGGGTATTATGAGAGAGCTTACACTCTTAATAGTTACCCTACATCTATTTTTTCAAGTATTTTGAATAAAGTAACGCTTCCACTACTAGCGAAAATTAAAAATGATGAACGACTTCTTATTGATTTGTTTTATAAAGTATTAAGAATAATTGTTTTTTCAAGCTATTTACTGTGTGGTATTTTGTTTTTGATTTCTGAGGAGCTGATTTATTTACTTCTGGGTAAGGACTGGCAGGAATCAATTTTAATTTTTAAAATTTTGGTATTTTCATTTATGCTTTATCCAATTCATACATTTAATATTAATATACTTAATCTATTTGGTAGAAGTGATTTGTTTTTGAAGATTGAAGTTCTGAAAAAAATTATTGCAATATTTGTAATTGTAGTTGCCTTGACATTTGGAATCCTAGGTTTAGTATGGGGTAATGTAATTATTAGTTTTTTTAGCCTTATTATTAATATTTATGCGGCATCAAAAGTACTTAAGTTTAAAATGAAGGAGGCTCTTAAAATTATTGTTACCAACTCTATTGTTTTGATCGTTGCAATTTTGTTAAATTTTATCATTATCGATAAGTTTATCAATACAAATGATTTACTTCAGGCGATTTTTAAGATTTGCGTTTTTTTAATTGTCTCAATTTTTATTATGGAGAAGATAAAATTAAAGTCCTATTATTTTGTAAAGGCATATTTAAAGAGAATGATTTATGATACCAGTAGTTAAACCGTTTTTGCCTCCTAAGGAAGAATATCTTGAATATATTTCTGGCATATGGAAAAGGAATTGGCTAACCAATATGGGCCCACTTTCAAATGAGCTAGAACTTAAAATAAGCGAATATTTGAAAGTCAAAAATTTGTTATATGTTAATAATGGAACAATTGGCCTACAGATGGCAATAAAAGCTCTGGAGCTTAAGGGTGATATTATAACAACTCCTTTTTCCTTTGTGGCCACGACTTCCTCGATTGTTTGGGAAGGTTGTAAACCAATTTTTGTTGATATTTGCTCTAAAAGTCTAAATATAGATGCTGCTAAAATTGAAGAAAAAATCACCGAAAATACCTGTGCTATCTTGGCAACTCATGTTTATGGCAACCCATGTGATGTGTATTTAATTAATGAAATTGCAAATAAGTATGGTTTAAAAGTTATTTATGATGCTGCCCACGCTTTTGGTGTTAAGGTTGGAGGAGAGTCGATTTTTAAATTCGGTGATATTGCAGTTTGCAGTCTTCATGCAACAAAGTTATATCATAGTATAGAAGGCGGATTTGTTGTTTGTAATAGCGACTTACTTTTTAAGAAACTAACTTCAATGAGAAATTTCGGTTTTGAAACTGTTGAAAGCTTCTCGGAATTAGGAATAAATGCTAAAAATTCTGAGTTTCACTCGGCTATGGGTTTAGCTAATTTGACACATATCGGTGGTGTATTTGACAAAAGGAAAACTATATTTGAAAGATATAATAAAAAATTAAGTACGTTAAATGCTAGAAGACCTAAATGGTTTAGGAATAGTGAAAATAATTATGCGTATTACCCATTAATATTCGAAAAAGAAAAACAACTGAACCGAACGATAGATTTTCTTAATAAATATGAAGTATTTACAAGGAGGTATTTTTATCCTTCTTTGGCCTCTAGTCTCCCATACGTAGAGCGCAAGGAGCTCCAGATAACAGATGAAATATGTGAGAAAATACTTTGTCTTCCATTCTATACGGATTTATCCATTGAGGAGGTTGATTTGATTTCTAGTTTAATTTTGAAAGTTCAAAATGATGAGTTTAGTTTATAGAAATATTTTAGTTATTTCCGACAATTCCCATCTCTGTAGAGAGTTTGAAAACTTAATTTCAGAGTTAGAATTGGAAAAACTGAATTGGGTTTTTAGCATAAGCCCTTTCTCTAATTTGTCCGAATTTAAAGCCAAATTAAAGAATGAAGTTTCAATTAGAAATTTAAAAGAGCATAGTACTGTAGTTGAAATTTGTAAGGATTTTGATTTAGTTTTTTCAATTCATTGTAAACAAATTTTCCCAAAATTAATGGTTAAGAATATAAAATGTATTAATGTTCACCCAGGTTATAATCCTATAAATAGGGGTTGGTATCCTCAGGTTTTTGCCATTGTTAACGAATTGCCGATAGGTGCTACTATTCATGAAATTGACGAAGAATTGGATCATGGGGAAATTATTGATCGTAAATTTGTCAAAAAATCAATTACAGATACTTCTTTATCCCTTTACAGTAAGGTGATTTCAATGGAGATTCAATTGTTAAAGAAGAACCTGTTAAACATTTTACAAAACGATTATAAGACATTATCCCCTGACAATAAAGAGGGTAATTTATTTTTAAAAAAAGACTTTAACGAACTTTGCAAGATAGATCTTAGTAGAAATTATCAAGCTAAAGATTTTATTAATTTATTGAGGGCATTAACTCACGGTGAATATTCGAATGCATATTTTGTTAATCCTGGGAATAATCGAAAGGTTTTTGTCACAATTAGGCTTGAAGAGGAGGAATGAATAAGGTTACTGTCTGTGTTATAACTTACAATCATGAAGAGTTTATTGCCGATTGCTTAGAAGGAATCGTAAGGCAAAAAACTGACTTTGATTTTAATATTATTATCGGTGAAGATCATTCTAAAGATCAAACACTTTTAATATGTAAGGGGTATGAAGAGAAATACCCAAACATTCAAATTATACAAAGACAGGAAAATGTTGGTATGTTAGCCAATTGGTTTGATACTATCAGACAAGCAGATTCTAAATATATAGCTCTTTGTGAAGGAGACGATTATTGGATTGATGAAAGGAAGTTACAGAAGGAGTTTCAAATTCTTGAGAATAATAACAAATATTCAATGGTAGCCTCAAATGTAGGCGAGCTCAGGGACAATAAAGTTGTTGAAAAGGTTGATTGGAGATGGGATAAAAAAAGAAATTCATTTAAATTTCAAGATTACTTATACCAACTGTTCTTCCATACGTCTACCGTAATGTTTAGAAATATTGATATTCCTGATTTTGTTTATGATAAGCAATTAATACAGGCTGATATTCCTCTTTTTTTATTTCTTTTGGATAAGGGTGATTTGTATTACTTGAATGATTACACTTCCGTATACAGAAAACACGACGGTGGTATCACCAATTCAATCCGAAACAAAAGGGCATCAAATCGCTATTATTCGATGAAATTTGTCATCAAAAACATAAGAAATCATACAAATAAAAAATATTCTAATCTTTTAAATTTAAAATTATGGATGGAATATTATATCTATCAATATACAATAACTAATTCCCATTTGCATCAATTACTTTACAGGTCAATTAAATTACTTTTTTTGATACGTATAAAAATGGATAAATATGTTTAGAAAATTGAATTTTCTTATTAATCTAATTTTAATATTTTCAATTGTTTATGATGTGAGCTTTAAGGTTTTTCCTTTTCTCACAACTGGAAGGGTTGCTTTTTTATTTTTAACTGTGGCTCACTTCAGCAAAATCAAAGATTTTTTAAAAAATTATGGTAAATTTTTTTTAATTGTTCTAATTCTTCTTGTAGTATCTTTTTTTCAATCCATTTTCTCTGATGATTTTACTCAGGTTTCGAGAATAGCTTTTTTCATGATTTACTCTTTAATGGCCTCTTTTTTAATGTATATTAGGATAAATAATTTGGAAAAACTATTAACATTGTTTTTACTAGCTTTTTCTTTTCAGTCGGTTGTTTTATTGTATTCTTTTTTTAGACCAAGTTTTAAATTGACATTAGATAGTTTAATTGTATATGGAGGGAATTTTACGGCTGAAAATTTATATAGGGCTTTTGGGTTTTCGTCGGCTACAGGAGCGGCTTTATCGGTAATTCAAGGCTTGGCAGTGGGTGTTGGTTTGATTAAATTACATATGTTTCCAAAAAGGAAATTTTTGACCATAACTGCTATAATTATTTGTTTTATAAGTACGTTTTTCGTTGGAAGAACTGGTATAATAGTTTCAATCATATTTGCTGGCTATTTCTTTGTAATATCCTTTAAATTAAGGCTTATCTTTAAATATGCCATAATGACAATCATTGCCCTTTTTTCTTTTTCTGTTATAATTAATCAAATTGAGAACAGATTGAATACGATTGAGGGTTTTTCAACTGAGTATTTTTCGAAATGGATTGCTGAAGGATTTGATCTCAAAGATAATAAAACAGTAAATGCATTGGCCAAAGATCAAAGAATTCCAGAATTGAATTTTGATACATTTTTCATAGGAACAGGAACAATAACCAAAGATGGACTAAATACCTCTGGTCATGATTCTGGCTTTATCCAAACGTACTATTCAATGGGCCTTTTTTTTACATTCGTTTTTTATTTTGCTTTAATTCTATTTATTTATTATAAATTTCGAGATTACAAGAAATCTCTAGTTTTTTTATTCATCTTTTTAATTTTATTATTGGAATTCAAGGAGCCAATGGTTTTTAAGTATACTGAGATTTTTGTCTTGTTTTCCATTTTATTTACTCTAAAAGACTATTTAAGCAATAAACAAATAATGCTAAAATAATAAGTTATGTGCGGCATATATATCACTAATTTGCCATTTAAAAAAAATGAGGTCAAGAAAAAATTAAAAACTATTAATTTTCGTGGCCCAGATAATCTTGGGGTCCGAAGGGTAAATAATCTAACCTTGGGCCATTTAAGATTGAGTATTTTAGATTTGGATGACAGAGCTAACCAACCCATGGAGTTTGATGGTCTACATATCGTTTTTAACGGAGAAATTTATAATTTCTTAGACATAAAAAAAGAACTGTTGGATTTAGGTTATTCATTCTCTACTACAGGGGATACAGAAGTTATTCTTAAAGGTTATCAAGAATGGGGTAACAGTGTTGTTTCCAAAATGAATGGAATGTTTGCATTAGCTATTTACGACACCACAAATGAAACTGTATTTTGCTCGAGGGATCGATTGGGACAAAAACCATTTTATTACTATTGGAAAAATGGGAATTTTGAAATCTGTAGTCAACTGCGGCCTATCTCTGAAAATAAAGAAATAAACGAAGATGCGATTAGCATGTATTTAGATTGTACTTATATACCTAGTCCATATTCGATTTTCAAGGATGTTCACAAATTACCTCCAGGATGTAATCTATTAATCGATTTAAAGAATAATTCTTTTGAGGTTAGTAGATATTGGGATTTGACTGAAATCAAGACACTTGATATTAGTTATGAGGAAGCTCAAAGGCGGGTGCATGACCTGTTAAAAGATGCTGTTAAAATAAGATTACAATCAGACGTTCCATATGGCTCTTTTTTATCTGGTGGTGTAGATTCGGCTCTAATAACGAGTATTGCTTCTGAAGTTTCTTCTGATAAAATAAAAACTTTCTCAATTGGTTTTGAAGATCCTAAATATGATGAGAGTAAAATTGCTGGCCAGTATGCGGAAATTCTTCAGACAGAGCATACAGAAACAATATGTAAACCAGAAGATTTTTTAGAATTATTGCCTAAATTAATAGAAGTATACGATGAACCTTTTGCTGACAGCTCAGCCTTACCATCCTTACTTCTAAACAAAACAACCAAAAGGTATGTAACTGTTGCACTTTCCGGAGATGGGGGCGATGAAAGTTTTTTAGGGTATAACCACTTTGATTGGGTTACTAAATTTAATGTTTTACTGAAATTACCATTTTGGTTCAGGTATTTTTTATCTCATTTTGTTTTTAGTATATTTTTTAAGCAAAGAACTGAGCCGATTAAAAGAATTTTAAGAACAAAGAACGAAAATGATTTTATTAAAGGGATTTTCGTGGGTTACAATACTTTGTTAAAAGAAAGGCATTTAGGTTGGTTAGAAAAAAATTATTCAAATTACAAAAGTAATTCAATTAATAACTATCAAAAGACTGCTGATTTGAATATTAAACTATGGCTGGAAAATGATAGTAACGTTAAAGTTGATAGGGCTAGCATGGCTTATTCTGTTGAATTAAGAAGTCCTTTTTTAGATTATCGATTAGTTGAATTAGCAAGAGCTCTTCCATTAAAATATCGATATCAAAAAAAGAGAAAGAAAAGAATTTTAAGGGATATTTTAAATGAATATATTCCAGAGAATATTTTTGATCAGCCCAAAAGTGGGTTTTCAATACCTGTTGGTAGTTGGATGAAAAATGAGTTAAGAAAAGAATTTGATGCCATACTTGTAAATGAAAACCTAGCTCTTATTCCAAATTTAAATGTTGAAAAATTCAATTCAATGTATTTAGACCATATGTCGGGTATGGCGGATTACTCCTCATATATTTGGAGAGTCTATATTTTAATAAAATGGTTTAAAGAATTTAGGTTTTTAAGAACTAGTTTTGAATAAGAAAAAGATACTTTTTGTTATACCAAGTTTGAGAGCTGGCGGAGCCGAAAGGGTGATTTCTTTCTTAGCTGATAATCTTGATAGTAAGTATTTTGATTGTAAATTGGTTATTATTGGTTATGTAAAAGATAGTGTTTATAAGGCAAATAATTCATCAACTATTTATCTTAATAAACCTAGGCTGATATTTTCTTTTTTCACCTTAATTAAAATTATTAGAAATGACCGCCCGGACATAGTTTTTAGCTCTATAAGTCATGTGAATTTATTAATGGCGGTATTTAGTTTCTTTTTTTTAAAAGTTTCTTTCGTTGCTCGAGAGGCAAGCGTATTAACTGCAATGATGAGTTTCGGATCATTTAAGAGTAAATTGAGTCAAAAATTGATATCGTATTTATATCCTAGGTTTTCAAAAATAATCTGCCAATCTAGTGACATGAAGAAAGATTTGCTAACAAACTTTTTTATTCCAGAGGAGAACATGGTTGTAATTAATAACCCTATCACGAATGAGACCAAATTCGTAACTAAACAACCCAGCATTGAAAAAGACTTAAAATTTATTACCGTTGGGAGGCTTAGCGCTGAAAAAGGTTATCAGCGAATTTTAAAAGGCCTGGCTAATTCAAATTTGTCTAATTTTCAGTATACTGTTATTGGTTCTGGAGCGTTAAAAAATCAACTTCTGGATTTAGTTTCCAAGCTTAAAATTCAGGATAAGGTTATTTTTATAGAGTACACTGGAGAAGTGCTCAAATATTTGAGTAATTCGGATTTTTTTTTGCAAGGCTCATTTGTTGAAGGTTTTCCAAATGCCTTACTTGAAAGTCTTTCGGTAGGTACTCCTGCTATAGCTTTTAATTGTCCTGGAGGGACTAAAGAAATCTTAATGCATGGTGTCAACGGTTATTTGGTTTCTGATGAAATGGAATTTATGGAACGTATTATAGAAATATCATCTAATCCAACCATTTTTAATAGAAAGGTTGTTCGAGAATCTGTAATTTCAAAGTTCTCTGCAAAAGAGATTTTGAAGAAGTATTCTGAGCTTTTCTTGAAAATGTAAACTCAAATGAAAAAGCCTACTTACATATTCATTTTGCCAACAGATAAATTAGGAGGAGCTGAGCAGGTCCTTAAGATGCTACTGGAACGATGCATAGATGAATCAGTTATCATCAAGATATATTTTTTGACTTCAAAATCTAGTGGTGATTGGGGATATCTAGAAAATAAAGAACAGGTGGATGTTTCCTATGGGAGAACTTCAAAAATTGGTGTAGGTTTATTTATGCTATTTTTCAGATTTAAAACAAAGAATATAGATTATGTCTTTACTTCACACACTTTTATTACCGGATATATAGGTTTTTTAAGACGCTTAAATCTAATAAAAATAAAATATTTTGTAGCTAGAGAATCAACAACAGTTTTCTCTAGATTTACTGGTTTAAAGTTATTTTTTTATTCATTATTCTACTGGGTTGGATATAATTCTGTTGATCTTTTGATTTGCCAGACTAATGATATGAAAGAAAAGTTGATTAAAGCTTTACCGAAAATAGACCGAATTACTAAAATTAAAGTTATCCCAAACCCTTTTGGGTTTTCTAGGATCAATGAAAAAAATAATAAAAAAATGAGCTTGAATAATTTTATTGTTTCTGCGGGTAGATTAATTGACGAAAAAGGATTTGATATTTTGATTTTAGCTTTTAAGGATTTGTTGAATGTGAATCCTGAATTATCCCTTATTATTTTGGGTGAAGGGGAAAAAAAAGTTGAACTTGAAGAACTCGTTAGCAAACAAAATTTAACAGGTAAAGTTTGTTTTGCTGGTCATGTAAAAGATGTTTACACTTATTTCAGAAATGCTAAAATGTGCGTTGTTTCTTCGAGGGTGGAGGGGTTTCCAAATGTTCTGCTACAAATGATGTCTCAAAATGAAAAAGTAGTTTCAACACTTTGTGCTGGTGATATTGATAAAATTGAAGGATTGTTTATATGTCCTCCCGATGATGTAAGATCTCTTTTTAGTACCATGAAGAAATGCTTATTATCTGATAGTGATAATAGGAATAGATTTGATAAAGAACTTAGGGGAAGGAGTATTGATAATTATTTAAAAACCATCAATGTTTTTTTAAATGAGGAAAACTAAGCTTTTAAGAATAACTACAGTTCCAATGTCTTTAAACATTCTCCTGACTAACCAGATGCGTTTTATGGAGAAGAAGGGATTTGAGGTATTGGCTGTAAGTTCAAAAGGACCAGAAATAGATAAAATAGTTAAGAGAGAGGGTGTAAGATATTTTACGGTCCCATTTTCTCGAAAAATATCTCCGATTACTGATTTCTATTGCTTATTAAAATTGATTTTTCTCATTTTGAAAAAAAAACCTGATATGGTTCATACGCATACACCAAAGGCAGGACTTATTGGAATGCTAGCCTCCAAAATCTGTGGAGTAAAATATAGATTTCATACGGTTGCAGGCCTGCCATTCATGACATCTAAGGGGCTGAAAAGGAAATTACTAATTTTAATAGAAAAATTAACCTATTGGTCATCTAACTATGTTTTGCCGAATAGCGAATCAATGCGTGGGGTGATACTTGAATATAAATTAGTGGATACGAATAAAATCAAAATTATTGGTTTTGGGTCTTCCAATGGCATTGATCTTGATGAGTTTAATCCTCAAGCCCTTAAAAGTAAGATTACAAATAAAATTCTTAACAAGATAAATCATTCAAAAGATAAGAAGTATTTATTATTCGTCGGACGAGTTGTTAAAGATAAAGGTGTGACTGAACTGGTCGATGCTTTTATAAATCTAGAAAAAAGGTTTGAAAATTATACTTTATTGATTGTAGGGCCCATAGAGAATATTCGCAAAGAAGAAGGCATTCCGTTACACATCCTTGATGAGATAGAAAATAATCCGAGAATTATGGCGCTAGGATGGTCAGATGATGTTAAATATTATCTAGATATTGCAGATTTTCTTATCCACCCCTCTTACAGGGAAGGGTTTCCGAATGTACTTTTACAGGCTGGAGCAATGGGGTGTCCCATTATATGTTCAGACATACCAGGGAATATTGATATGGTTGAGCATAAAATTACAGGTTTGCTCTTTAAGTCAGAAGATACTAGGGATTTACAAAATAAATTGGAGTTTGCTTTCCACAATAGAGATAAAATGATTATTTATGCAAACAATTTCCTTGATATTGTTAAGAAAAAGTTTAATCGTGAAACTGTTCAACAGGAACTTTATAATTTTTATATTCAAAAGTTAAATGAGTGAATCTAAACATGTTGTCATAATAGGTTATTCAGGTCATGCTTTAGTACTAATTGATATTATTAAAAGTATGGGTTTTACAGTTAATAGTTATTGCGATAATGAGGAAAAAAGTAGCAACCCTTTTGAACTAGATTATTTGGGATCAGAAAATAGTGCTACCGCTCTTGAAGAAATTAGAAAAACCAATTTTTTTGTTTGTATTGGATCTAATGTAATAAGAAAAGCAGTTCAAACCAAGTTATTTAATTTGACACATAAAATTCCGATAAATGCAATTGCAAAATCTTCAATAATTGGGTCGAATGTTAAATTTGGTAATGGAGTTATGGTTGGTGATGGTGTGGTAATTAACTCACAATCAAAGATTGGTGATGGAGTTGTATGCAATACAAACTCAACAATTGAGCATGAAGTAATAATTGATGATTTTTCATTTATTGGACCGAATGCTACTTTATTAGGGGCTTGTAGAATTGGAAAAAATTGTTTTATAGGAGCGAATGCCATTATTTTACAAGGAATTGAAATCGGAGATAATTGTGTTATTGGAGCAGGAACAGTTGTGTTAAAAGATTTACCAGACAATAGTAAAGTGGTTGGTAATCCTTCAAGATTTATTTAAACAAAAAAGATGGAAAAAAGAAATAAACAGCCTATTTCTATCAATCAATTAACAGGAGAGTCTCATCTAATACCTGATAATTTAGAGGATAAAATAGCAATAGATGACTTTTTAAATCAAAATAAAGAAAAGCCTGTAGTCGTTGTACAAGGTCTTGGATTTGTTGGAGCAGTAATGTCTTTGGTATGTGCAAATGCAATTACTGAAGAATATGCAGTTATAGGAGTAGATTTAGCTAGACCTGCAACCTATTGGAAAATTAAGTCTATCAACGAAGGTGTTTTTCCGGTAGTGGCATCAGACCCTAAAATTGAAAATTTCTACGATTTGGCAATGAAAAAAGGCAATTTATTTGCTACTTATGATGCTTATGCATATTCTAGAGCAGACACTATAATTGTGGATATAAATCTGGACGTAGACAAGTCTACAGGATTTTATGGGGATTTGGAAGCCTATGAAGTGGACTTAACAGCATTCAAAAAAGCAATTGAAGCTATTGGTAAAAATTGTAAAGAAGATGTATTGATCCTAATTGAAACTACTGTTCCTCCGGGCACTTCTCAGAAAATAGCACATCCTATTATTAAATCTTGTTTAGAGGAAAGAGGACTTTCAACAGATAAATTTAAATTAGGGCATTCATATGAAAGGGTTATGCCTGGGCCGGACTATATCGACTCTATCCAAAACTTTTATAGAGTTTATTCTGGTGTTGATAATAGGAGTGCCGATGCTACCGAAGAGTTTTTAAGAACCATCATTAGCACCAAAGAGTATCCTTTAACTAGATTGGGTAATACAAATGCTACTGAAATGGCAAAGGTGTTGGAGAATTCCTACCGAGCTATGAATATTGCCTTCGCTGTTGAGTGGTCAAGATTTGCGGAAGAATCAGGTGTGAACCTTTACGAAGTTGTTCGAGCAATTAGAATGCGGCCAACACATAAAAATCTAATGCTACCTGGTATTGGAGTAGGTGGATATTGTTTGACAAAAGATCCATTATTGGCTTCATGGTCTAAGCAAACACTGTTCTCCAGCAATGAAGCGCTAAGTCAAAGCGAGCAAGGTGTGAAGATTAATGATAAAATGCCTTTGTATGCCTATCAATTTATGAAACGTGAACTTGAATTAGAGGATTTAGATGGTAAAAATGCTCTTTTATTAGGCGTCTCTTATCGCAGTAACGTTGGGGACACAAGATACTCACCGGTTGAACCTTTTTACAATTATTTAAAAAAGGATAATGCCAAGGTAAAGTTACACGATCCTTATGTGAGATTGTGGGAAGAAAAGGATATTTTAGTTTTAGAAGATATTAAAAAGGCGTTTGAAACTTCACTAGATATCGTGGTTATTTCTACAGGTCATGTAGAGTATAGAAATTCCGAAGAATTAATGAATTTACTGATGTCTCAAGTTGACTTGTTTATTCTTGATACTGTTGGTCTTTTATCTGATAAAGAAATAAAATGTTTATCTCAAAAACACAAAGTAAGAGTTGTCGGTAGAGGTGATATTAATTAAAGATTATTAAAAAGAAAACAATGAAGAAGGTTTTATTATTAGGTGGTGCTGGATTTATAGGTTACAATATAAGCAAATATCTAGCGGAAAAGAGAGAATACGAAATTACAATTGCCGATAACTTCTTTCGAGGAGGAGGTAAAATTGATGGTTTATTACGAGCTTTGATTGATAAGCACAATATTAAAATTATAGCAGGTGATTTTACTGACCCGAAAGTATTTGAACAACTAGAAAAGGACTATACTTACGTATATATGCTTGCCTCTGTCGTTGGGGTCGATTATGTTAATAAGATCCCACATGAAATTATTAGAATTAATACGGCTTTAATTTATAATACTTTAGAATGGTTGAGACATGCAGATTGTCAAAAGGTACTTTTTACTTCTACAAGCGAATGTTATGCAGGTGCAGTTGAGGCATTTGATTACGCTATCCCAACACCGGAAGAGGTGCCTTTGACGATTCAAGATATTGGACACCCGAGATTTACTTATGCTGTAACAAAAATGCTTGGTGAATCAGGTTTCTTAAATTATTCTCGACAATTGGGATTTGAATGTACGATTATTCGATACCATAATGTTTATGGGCCTAGAATGGGATTCAAGCACGTTATTCCTCATTTAGCTCAACGATTCACAAATTCCGAAAATCCATTTAAAATTTATGGATACGACCAAACTAGGGCATTCAATTTTATTGATGATGCCGTAGAAGGAACAGTTTTGGCTATGGAGAAAGGAGGAAATGGAGAAATTTATCATATAGGTTCTCAAGAGGAAATTACCATTGAACAATTGATACGATATACTGGAGAACTGATGGGCTTTGAAGGAGAATATGAATATGCTCCAACTTATCCAGGGTCTGTAGCTCGTCGATGTCCGGATATATCTAAATCTCAAAATGAACTAGGCTACCGACCTTCAATAGATTGGAAGACTGGTCTGAAAAGGACCATTGAATGGTATGTAGATTATTTAAATAATAATGTAGACCTCCATGAATCTTTTTATGATAATAAAGAAAAAAGTTAGTAATGGATAAAAATGATAAGCTTGTCCTACTTAGTGTTCCAAATATCTCAGGAAATGAATGGAATTATGTCAAAGATTGTTTAGACACGGGCTGGATTTCCTCCGCAGGGAGTTATGTAAATAAGTTCGAGCAGATGGTTGCAGATTATGCAGGTGTCAAATATGGAGTAGCAACCATGAATGGAACAGCTGGTCTTCATATCGCACTTATTTTGAATGGTGTTCAACCCAACGACTATGTGATTGTTTCCAACATGACTTTTGTCGCCAGTGCCAATGCCATTAAATACACCGGAGCCGAGCCAATTTTGATTGATGCGGACCCAAATTCTTGGCAAATGGATCTCAATCTATTGGAAGCATTTCTTGAAACAAAAACAAGACTTAATGATAAGGGAGAACGCGTTTTATCTTCGAATGGACGATGCATTAGAACAATAATGCCAGTGCATATCCAAGGAAATATTTTTGATGTCGAACACTTTTTGTCAATTTGTGATAAATATAAAATGTCTTTCGTAGAGGACGCTGCCGAAGCACTTGGTTCGACATACAAAGGTCAATCTGCAGGTACTTTTGGTAAACTAGGAGTTTTTAGTTTCAACGGAAATAAAATTATTTCCACTGGGGGAGGTGGAGTGATCGTAACCAACGATGAAGAAGTTGCTAAAAAAGCTAAACACATTACAACAACAGCCAAAGTGGATCCAATGCTTTATTATCATGATGAAGTAGGATATAACTACAGATTAGTTAATGTATTGGCAGCTATTGGTGTTGCTCAGATGGAACAGCTACCAGATTTTATTAAGAAAAAACAATATATTGGAAATTTCTATAAAAAGCATTTAGCAGGGGTTGCAGATATAGGCTTTCAAGAAATATCTGCAGATGTTAGTCATAATAATTGGTTATTCACAATCCAAACTAAACGGCAAAAGGAACTCTTAGAGTATTTGAACAACAATAAAGTATTGAGTAGACCTTTTTGGATGCCAATGAATCAATTGCCAATGTACAAAGAATCTATTTATATAACAGAAGTTGACAATTCACGCAAAATTCATGACACATGCCTGGCAATTCCTTGTTCGACAAATATCACAGATGAAGAATTAGAAATTGTTGTTAGAGAAATTAAAAAAGGTATGAATCATGTATAGAATTATTAAGAGATTAATTGATTTAATCGTTTCAGTTTTAATTATTCTACTACTGCTTCCTTTTTTTGTATTAGTTGTTATTTTATTGAAACTAACAGGAGAGGGTGAAATTTTTTATTTTCAGGATAGAGTGGGGTATAAAAATAAAGTTTTTAAGATATGGAAGTTTGCTACTATGCTAAAAAATAGTCCAAATATGGGTTCTGGAGATGTAACATTAAGAAATGATCCTCGTGTCACGACGGTAGGGAAATTTTTAAGGATTACAAAAATCAATGAGTTTCCCCAACTAATTAATATTCTTAAAGGCGATATGACAATTGTTGGACCAAGACCTCTTATGAAGGTTGGTTTTGATCGCTATGAAAAAAAATATAAAGAATCAATTTATAATGTAAAACCAGGGTTAACAGGAATTGGATCGATAGCTTTCAGAGACGAAGAAAAAATTATGACGGAATCTAATATGCCACCACATGAATGTTATGAGAAAATTATTCTGCCGATGAAAGGATCCTTAGAGTTATGGTATCAAGAACATGCTTCACTGTCTGTAGACTTTAAAATAATGTTTTTAACATTTTGGAATATTGTTTTTCCCAATAGTAAAATGTATAAGAAATGTCTTAAAGATTTGCCTTTATAGGGTTTGATTTATTGACTTTTAAATTATTAAAAGTTATATGAAGAGAACTACTGGTTTCGTTTTGGAAATGAAGCGTAAGAAGTTTGATAAAATTTGTTCATATTTGATTATTAAATCTTAGATTATTCAAAAAAAATAAACTATTTGAAAAACACATTACCAAAAATTTAAGTAATCATCACTTTTCTCCATAAACCGTATTTTAAACCCTAGGTTAAAATAAAATAAATCAAATGAAAAATCTCTTTCTACTAGTATTATTAGTATTTATTATCTCCTGTGTTTCCAAAAAGGATATAATTTACTTCCAAAACGATGAAATCGATCAAAATAAGGTTTCCAATGATTTTGTAACTATTTTTAAGGCAGATGACTTGTTGCAAATAACCATTTCCTCTGAGGACTTAACAGCCGTTCAGCCTTTTAATTTACCGGTGACCAACTTCATGTCTATCGGAGGTAGGGGACAAGGAGTAATGCAGCAACAACTATATTTAATAGATTCAGAAGGATATATTGATTTTCCTGTTTTAGGGAGATTGCATCTTGGAGGTAAAACACGAGAGAAAACCATTGCAATGTTCAAGGAAAAATTAGATCCAGATTATGTTAAAAACCCAACCATTAATATTTTTATTGCGAATTTTAAAATAACTGTTTCTGGTGCTGTGAATAAACCAGGTACTTACACCATTCCTAATGAACGAGTTACCATAATCGAAGCTTTGGGATTAGCAGGTGATTTGCGTATTTCTGGTCTCAGAAAAAAGATCCAAGTGATTAGAGAAGAAGATGGTCTAAAGAAAATTTATAATGTTGATTTGCGTTCCAAATCACTTTTTACGTCTCCTGTTTACTATTTACAACAAAATGATGTTATTTATGTAGAACCCAATTATGCAAGTATTCAATCAGCTTCACAAAATTCAAATACCTCATTGTTCATTTCAATTACAAGTTTGTTGATTACAATAGTGACCCTTTTAACCCGTTAGTATGCAAAAAAATAACATAAATTTAGTTACTTCCGAAGAAAATACATTGAACATTCGACAGGAAATTGAGAAGTATTTGAATTATTGGCCTTGGTTTGTTTTAGGGGTATTACTTATGATAGGAGTTACGTTCGTATATTTACGATATACATCTCCAAAATTCATTGCCACCGCTTCAATTTTGATAAAAGATAATCAAAAATCTGGAATATCAGATGAGCTTAGGGCCATTGCTGATTTAGGTATTGTAGGAACTGGTTCTATTAATAATACTGATAACGAAATAGAAATATTAAAGTCTCGAAAAATAATTGGAGCAGTAGTGGATTCATTACATCTTCAAGAAGGATATTTTACCTTAGGAAAGGTCAAGTCTTCAGAAAAATATAAAAATGCACCTTTTAAGGTGGTTTTAAATGACTCCGTGTTTAATTCAATTAAACGAGATACAATTATATATTTTTCATTCCTAGGTAATGAAGATTTTTTAATGTCAGATAAAGAAGAAGAAAACCAAAGAAGAGTTAAGTTTAACCAAGAAATTTTCAATAGTAATCTAGGTTCCTTTTATATTAAAAATGAAATTCCAATAAATGATGTTAAAGGAGATTTTATTTTTAAGATTTCTATTCGAGATAAAGTTATTGACCATCTTTTAAAAATGATTACCGTTAGTCCTGTTGATAAAAACTCTAGTGTACTGCGGTTAAGTTTGGTAGATGGTGTCAAAGAAAAAGCAGAATCTATCTTAGATGAACTTGTTAAACAATACAATTTAGACGCGATAAAAGATAAAAATCTAGTATCGGAAAAAACGAAACTCTTCATCGATGAGCGTTTACAAACCGTTGGGGTGCAATTAGCCGATATTCAAGATGAGGTTAAGAATTATAAAGATCGATTAGGAATTACTGGACTATCTACCGAAGCGGAATTGGTATTGGGTCAATTGGTAACCAACAATAATGAATTAGTAAAGCTAAAAACTCAACAAACTTTGGCGGAATGGATTCAAGATCAATTAAGAAAATCGGATAAATCGGAGGTAATACCTACTAATATTGGGATTGTGGATGTTGGAATTGTGGCTTCAATTAATCAATACAATGAATTAATTTTAATAAGAGACAAATTATCAAGAACTGCAGGGAATCAAAACCCCCAATTACTTGAAATTAAGCGTCAATTAAGAAGTCTTAGAAAGAATTTATTACAAAGTCTCTTAAATCTGAACAAAAGTTTGGAAATTCAATTTAAAGAATTAGAGGCTCAAGCCAAGAAGGTTGCAAGTGAGGCATCTAGGATTCCCCTAATAGAACGTGGGATGATTGATATAGAAAGGCAAAAATTGATTTACTCAGAGTTGTATTCTTACTTATTAAAGAAGAAAGAAGAAACTGCCATTTCTTTGGCGATATCAGTTCCCAATGCCAAAATTATTGATTACGCTTATTCGAATGGAATTCCCGTATCTCCAAAAAAAACAATCTCTTATTTAATAGCTTTCTTAATAGGTCTGTTTATTCCTTTTGTGGTAATTTATTTCAAGGAATTGATTGATACAAAAGTACACTATCGTGGAGACATTGAAAACTCAATTTCAGTACCATTTGTTGGGGATATACCACATGCCGAAGAAGATTATAAAATTGTAGTTAAAGAAAACGCTCGTTCCAGTTCGGCTGAAGCGTTCAGGTTACTAAGAACAAATCTAAATTTTTTACTACCACTAGGGATTCAAGGATTGGGTAAAATAATATTTACTACTTCCACCACTTCTGGAGAAGGAAAATCTTTGGTGTCAATGAACTTGGCAGCCACTTTGTCTTTAGCTAACTCTAAGGTTTTATTGTTAGGCATGGATTTACGAGCACCAAAGATTACGGAATATTTGGAAATTACTGATAGAGCTGGGATTACCAATTATATTACTAGGGATGATGTACCATTAGAAAGTTTAAAGTTCCAAGTAGCCGATGTCAAAAATTTGGACATAATAGCTTCCGGTGTCATTCCACCCAACCCGGCAGAGTTGTTGTTGCATCCAAAAGTAGATCAGCTTTTTGAAAAAGTAAAAAAGGAGTATGATTATATCGTTGTTGATACCGCACCCGTGAATCTGGTAACGGATACTTTACTAATCTCAAAGTATGCGGATGTCACCTTATACATCGTTAGGGCCAATTACTTAGATAAGCGAATGCTTGTTGTTCCAGAAACCTTGTATAATGAGAAAAAACTCAATAACATGGCAATAGTACTCAATGATACTGATGTGACTAAAAGTTATGGTTATGGTTATGGTTATGGTTATGGTTATGGTTATGGTTATGTAGATTCAGTTAAAAAGCCTTGGTATAAGCGCATTTTTTAAATATTACAGGTAATTCTTGATTTTATTAATCTCACTATTTGGAGACCTAGATGAAATTATGGTTAACAAATCGTCATAGAATTAACAAGGAACTTAAATTTTCAATAAAAATTTATGATTCAGGGGTTTTTCCGGCAGAAAAATGGGGATAACTGTTTATTTATTTTATATGTTTGTAGTGAAAAAGAAAAAGAAAAAATGGAAATCTTATCATTATCAACTGAAATAGTTCTTCTTCTGATATTCGGATTGGTCTTTTCTGTGACATATTTATTACTGCCTAGAATACGAAAAACCACTTTGAAATTTGATTTGTACGATACGCCTGATCACAGAAGCTCGCACAAAGAAATAGTACCTACGTTTGGAGGTGTAGCATTTTTTATCTGTATCATTTTAGTATTGTTTTTTATTCAGTATATGGATACTGATGGCATTACCGTTTCTATGTTGGTGGCCTGTACCATTACTTTTTTTGTTGGGTTAAAAGATGATTTTCAGAATCTTTCACCGAAAGTGAAGTTTTTTGGTCAGATTCTTTCAGTGGGAATGATTTTATCCCACCCTGAATTTCAGATTAGTTCATTTCATGGTTTCTTGGGAATTCAAGAAATTCCATTATTAGCATCCATAGGTTTGAGTGCATTTTTGTTTTTAGGGTTTATCAATGCCTTTAATTTGATCGATGGTATTGATGGGCATGCATCAATTGTTGGAATTGTAATCTCCGTAACATTCGGATTGATTTTTTATAAATTGGAGATGTTCTTTTATTTGGCAATCTGTGTTGTTTTAGTTTCCACTCTATTTGCTTTTTTACGATTTAATTTTTCTAATCGTCAAAAAATATTCATGGGTGATACCGGGTCATTGGTAATCGGACTAGTTCTTGGGGCTCTTGCCATGCGTTTGTTATCCTTAGGGTTTGAACCATTTTCAAGTATTGCAATTACTAGAACGGAAATTCCTCTATTGCTACTTGGTGTTTTAATTATCCCAGCGCTCGACATTTCGAGAGTAATATTTATTCGTTTGGTAAGAAAGAAGTCTATTTTTTCGCCTGATAGGAACCACATTCACCATGTATTAATTGATGCTGGACTGTCCCATATGCAAGCATCTATTTTAATCGGAATCGTAAATGCAATAATTATTGCATCAAGTTATTTCGCTTTAAAATATTTTGATTTGATTTACGCGGTTTTGTTTTTTAATATTCTAGTAATAGCATTGGTATTATCTTTCTTTATTCTTAATAGAAGTATTGCAAATAGAAGAACCAAGGTATATATTAGAGCAATTTTATTCAGGCTGAAGAGAGTCTTTTCGAAATCAAAAGATTCTTTGCAAGAAGAAAGATTAGCTTTCAACCAAAAACTAAAGAAAATTGGAATCCTATTTTTCTAGTTGTTGATCTTCTTAGCTAAATAGTTCAATATTATTCCGAACTATTTCTTTAATCTGTTTCTGAATCTTTTTCGATCCTATTCCTTTTAGGTTTTCCAAATGTCTTTTGTGGTGAGAATCAGTTCCAACTAGGTCATAGAAGTTATCTTCCAATAATAATTTTGTAACTCTTTTAACAGCCTCACCGTAATAACCTGATAATGCCAAAAGGTTTAATTGAAACAAACATCCCGAAGCTTTTAACTTTTGATATTCTTTGTAGTTCTTATGGTAAGTTATGTAGCGTTCAGGATGTGCTAAAATAGGTTTGTAACCTTGTAGTTGAATTTCAAATAGGATATCGTATAGATTTAGAGGCGGACTAAAATAAGACATCTCCACCAAAATATAATTATCCTTTAAAGTCAGAAGATCTTTCTTTTTCAAGAGCTCCACAAACTGCTCATCCATCATATATTCAGCGGCGGCTCGCAGTTTTATATCCTTCATACCTCGATTCTTCAGTTCTGTTTGTACTTCTTCCAATTTAGAAGTAATGATTTTGGAAGTATTGGGGTAAACATCACCTAATACATGTGGGGTAGTTATGATATTTTTTATACCGTAAGAAGCCATTTTTTTGATCAATTCAATAGAGTGATCCAAATCCTTGGCACCGTCATCAATTCCCGGTAACAAATGCGAATGAATGTCAACAAATCCCTCTGGAAAGAAATCGTTTAATTGTATGTTCCTCTTCTTAAAAAAAATCATGACGCGAATTTACAAAATGGGATTTTAGAAAGGTAATTTTACAGTTGGGAATTTTGATTTACGATTTTGGCTTTTGGCTATTGGCCATTGGCGGACATCGGTCAATGAATTGTGGCTAGCGGAACGCGCAGGATTATCAAACTGTCAATTGACGATTTCTAATGATTCAAAAAAAAAATAATTAAATGATACTTGATTATTCATGTTAATCTAACTTCTACTATCTAATATCCGATAACTGATAACTGATAACTGATAACTGATAACTGATAACTGATAACTGATAACTGATAACTGATAATTGATCATTGTTTCATGTCTCTTGATTCCTCATTCAATCATCCTGACTCTAATTCAAATAAATCGTTTGCGGATATATTTCTGTTTCCTATTGGAAACCATATTGACAAGAATTATATTTACATAAAAAATCAATCATGATACTAATTGCTGATGGAGGCTCTACCAAGGCCGATTGGATTGCACTGGATCAAAATAAAGGGGAAGCCTTTCGTGTTCGTACACTGGGATTAAATCCTGCTGTGGCTTCTGAAGAGGAGTTGCACAACCGTATCATCCACATGTTTCAGCTAATTCAAGTAAAGGATGAAGTAACCAATATTTATTTCTATGGGGCTGGGTGTGGGACACCAGTAGCTAAAAAAATTCTCCATGATGTGATGAAAAACATCTTTGTGAATGCTGAAGTTGTGGTTGAGGAAGACATGCTCGCTGCCGTATATGCAGCCACAGGAAACGACCCTGCTATGGTTTGTATTCTCGGGACTGGATCCAATAGTTGTTATTTTGATGGAGAACAAATGCATATGAAAGTGGCTTCCTTGGGTTTTGTATTGATGGACGAAGCAAGTGGCAACTATTTCGGAAAGCGTTTAATCCGCGATTACTATTATGACCTAATGCCAAAATACATCGTTGAGAAGTTTGAAAAAGACTTTGATCTCGATGCAGATACTATCAAGAAAAACATTTACCGCGAACCAAATCCGAATATGTATCTGGCCTCTTTTGCAAAATTCATGTTTGATTTTAAGGAAGAAAAGTATGTACGTCGATTAATGAAACGTGGATTTGAGAAGTTTTTCCGATACCGAATTCTACCTTATGAATTAAGTCCTGATACGCCAATTTACTTTATTGGGTCTATTGCTCATTATTTTAGGGAAATCCTAGATGATGTTGCTGAGAAAAATGGATTGAAAATTACCGATGTGATTCAACGACCTATCAACAACTTGATTGAATACCATCGTAAATATATCAACTAAGAAGTTCTAAACTTCGTTCTAGTTGCATTCCTCTTGAACCTTTGATTAATATCGAAGAGTTTTCTATCGGATTACTTTCCACGAAACTTTTAAACTCTGAAAAGTTTAGGAATTTGATTCCGTTGGTAACATTCGTTTGGTGAAAGTGTTCACCAACGAAATACTGGTTATCAATGCACAAAGATTCTGTTAAATCAACCATTGCTTGATGTTCTTTCGTACTATCTTCTCCCAATTCGAACATATCCCCGAGGATTACTGTTTTGGTTTGGTTTCCCGATTTAGCAAAACTCTTTAAAGCAACCTCCATACTTGATGGATTGGCATTGTAAGCATCTAGAATAATGGAATTTGTTCCTTTTTCAATGATTTCTGACCGGTTGTTATCAGGAACATAATTTTCAATCGCTTTTTTGATATTGTCGTTGGAGATGCCGAAGTGTTTGCCAATGGTCGCAGCGATTGCCATATTATTGTAATTATAGGCTCCTACAAGATTGCTTTGAATTTCTTCCTGGTCCAATTCCAACTTCACAAATGGTTCATCGGAAACTAACTGTATTTTTTTATAAAAAGGAATCGAGGTTATATCTTTTGTCTTTTCAACTTGAATGGGATCCTCCGGGTTTACAAAGGCTATTTTTCCATTTGCACGTAAGAAGTCATACAATTCGCTCTTGCCTTTAATTACTCCCTCAACGCCGCCAAAGCCTTCCAAGTGTGCTTTTCCGAAGTTCGTGATGTATCCGAAATCAGGTTCACAAATTGACGATAAAAAAGCAATTTCCTTCTGGTGATTGGCGCCCATTTCGATAACAGCCATTTCAGTGTCAGGTTTAATGGATAACAAGGTAAGTGGAACTCCAATATGATTGTTATAATTTCCTTTTGTAGCAGCAGTTTTAAATTGGGTTTTTAATACGGCATGAATCAATTCCTTCGTCGTTGTTTTTCCGTTACTTCCCGTCAAACCAATAAATGGGAAGTCCAATTGATTTCGGTGAAGGTTGGCGAGCTTTTGCAAGGTTTCTAGAACATTATCCACCAAAATGCATTTATCATACTTTGCATAAGCTTCTTCGTCTACAATAGCGAAGGAGGCACCTAACTCTATGGCTTTCTCTGCAAATTCATTTCCATTGAAATTAGCACCCTTTAAGGCAAAGAACAACGCTCCTTTTCTAATTTTCCGAGAGTCGGTGTCAACAAGGTAATTTTTAGTATATAATTGGTAAATCGATGCTAGTGTCATATGATTCAAAAAAAATCCTCATTGCAAAAATAACAATGAGGATTCATATTTTAAATTTCAATTGAATTATCTAACTGAATTTCTTGGTTTTTTCTTCTTGCTGCCCATTGGTCCAACAATGTCAGATACACATCTAAATCCGATGTAGTTCGTCGCCATGTACTCAGGTAAGTAGCGTCGTTGAGCCGGGTCTAACCAGTATTCTCTATCGGCCCAAGAACCTCCTTTGTAAACTCTTGTATTATCACTGATCAAAGTCGTTCTTCTCTTTGAGTCGTTTTGTAATACTTGTTCTCCAGTATTTGGATCTCTTACCAATTTCGGCTTTTTAGGAGAGTTGTACATGCTTGGTCTTGTCGCGAAACGATCGTTGTCATCTTCGTAGAAACGTGATGAATTCAAATCGCCATCTCCAATGTTAGAGTTGTCTGCCATTGAGAAGTTTCTTCTAAAGGTAGCGTCCTTTTTCGTAATCGGAACGTATTTGATTGACCCTGGTAATTGCTTCGGAATGATTCTTCCGTTGGGTAAGGTATCGTATTCCATGTTGGCTCCGTTTCCGTTCGCTTCGGTGAAAACAACGTTACCATCCTTATCGATCATTTTCTTAGTAAACAAATTTCCTCTGAAATAATTGAAGTCGTTGGCTTCGTTGTCAATGATTGGTCTGTATACATCAGAAACCCATTCCGCAACATTACCTGACATATCATATAGTCCGAATCCGTTTGGTGGATACGACTTGATTTTTATTGGAATATCTGATCCATCAGAACTCCATCCGGATAAACCACTATACTGTCCTTTTCCTTGCTTGAAGTTGGCTAACTGATCACCTCTATATCTTTTTGACTTAGAGCGCGTATATTTCCCATCCCAAGCATATTTCTTACGACCTCGAATGTTGTTGTATTCTCTATTTTCAATATTTGCCTTTGCAGCAAATTCCCATTCAGCTTCTGTAGGTAATCTGAACTTCTGGGTTAAGATTCCGTCAGCTCTTGTGATTTTTCTTCCTTGGAAAGCATCTCTTCCAGGTTTTAAATCGCCTCTTCTTCTGGCAGTTTTAACACCACGCTTGTAAATGGTAGTGTCTCCGTCAAACAATCTTGAATCATCGGTTAAGAAAACCTCCGTGTCAAAATAGTTGCTGATGGAGTCTGCCTCAAAAATATTTTCAATGTGACCTTTGTCAATTAATGTTTTTAGATTCACTGCATTAGTTCTCCATTTACAGTATTCGTTGGCTTGCAACCAGCTAACACCAACCACTGGATAATCTCCATAGGCAGGATGTCTGAAATAGTTATCCGTTAGAATGTCCGTATTCCCTAAGCTTTTTCTCCAAACCAAAGTATCTGGTAAAACAGAACTGTAGATATGCTTGTATTTTTCATCAGAAGGAGGGAAGACATCCTTGATGTACTGAACAAATAAAAAGTATTCCGAATTGGTTACCTCTGCTTCATCCATATAAAATGAACGCACATGCATCTTCCTTGGAGTGGTATTCCAATCAAACATCACATCATCTTGAACTGCTCCCATGGTAAAAGAACCACCTTCAACGGCAACCATTCCAGGAGGAGGGTTCTGACCTTCAAATGATGTTCCCTTAATATAATTTCCATATCGGGGGTCATTGAAACTCAAACCGGTTAAAGAAGATTTACTTTTATTTGATTTACTACACGAAGTGAAGTAAAGGGAGAAAACAGCTAAAAATAGTACTCTAAAAACGTGTTTCATTCTTTTTTTGAAATTTAGTGTGCAATTTACGATAAAATTGTACTTCACAACAAGTGAATTTTTAAATTAATCCGTACTTGTTATTTACATTTGTTTATGAAACGATTACTTTTAGGGTTTAGTATAATTAATCCATAAAAGGCAAAAATATCTTAACATTTATTGCGTTATTTGAAGGAGATATGAAGCGATTTTTCCTGCTATTTTTCATACTATTTCTTGGTGTTGCTCAAGCTCAAGTGCAGAACTCTGTATTGGCCGAAGGTACTTGGTTCAAGTTTAGTATTGATACCACCGGGGTTTTTAAAATCGATCGTAGTTTTTTGCAGCAACTAGGTGTTTCTACTAACGGACTTGATCCTCGTAAGATTCGAATCTACGGAAATGGAGGTACCATGCTTCCCGAGTTGAACAGTGAGCCTCGATTGGACGATTTGCAAGAGAATGCCATTTATGTTGAAGGACAGGATGATGGAGTCTTTGATGCCGATGATTTCATATTATTTTACGGAAAAGGACCGCATGACTGGGAGGTAAACACGACCGACGGGATCGCGACACATCGATTCAATATTTTTTCAGAAAAGTCCTATTACTTTTTAACGATTGGAGATACCGATGGCAAACGGGTCCGAACTCGTATTCCTCCTTTGGTGGTTTCTAGCAATCCGATTCGTGATTATGACGATTATATCTTTGTTGAGCGAGACGAACGAAGCCTTCTCGGTGCGGGAACCCAATGGTTTTTTAATGAGGACCTGAATTCCGTGGCCAATGCCGATTTTACGATTCCTTTTCCAAATGCTTTGCCAGGAAGTAATCTTCGTATCAAGGTGAGGGGAGTAAGCAATTCAGTCATCGAAACTTCATTGAATGTCACAGCCAATGGCACTAATCTTTTTGATATCGTTTTTCCAGCGGTTAATCCTCAGTCGCTTACTAAGGCTTTTGCCTTGCAACAAAGCGCAACGGTACCTGTGAATTCAAGCAACGTTACTGTAAATCTGACCTATGATAATCGCGGTAACCCTTCTGCCGAAGCCTATTTGGATTACATAGAAGTTCAGGGGAAGAAAAGTTTGGTGTATGACGGCAAGCAATACTCCTTTCGAAGTTTTCAACAGGCAAATTCATTTGACAATGTGCAGTATACCATTGTAAATGGTGTTGATGCTTTTGATGTTTGGGACGTTACCAACCACATCAATCCACAAATCATAACCAATCAGACTTTTGTAGCCGATTTTACCTTTGAAGATTTTGGAGGATCCTTAAAAGAATATGTGGTTCTTGCCAAGGACGATTTTTATACCCCAATCATTGAATCCGACTCTAGGGTTGCCAATCAGAATTTACATGGATTGCAAGACATTAATTATCTGATCATTACCAATAACGAATTAGCTGCTCAGGCACAACGATTGGTGGATTATCATCAAGCCAATTCCAATTTGAATGGTAGCGTGGTCGATATCGACCAGATTTACAATGAGTTTGGTTCTGGGTCCAAAGACATAACGGCCATACGAGATTTTATCAAATACCTTTATGACAACAATTCGACCCCCTCAGGGAAATTAAAATATGTCTGCTTTTTTGGAGATTCTTCCTACGATTACAAAGACCGTATTCCTTCGAATAATAACATTGTTCCGGTTAAATTGTCTGACATCAGCTTCAATTTGGCGAGTTCTTTTGTAACGGATGATTATTACGTGATGTTGGACCCGATTGAAGGGAACATGCAACTTTCTCATACCATTGATGTTGTAAGTGGACGCATTCCCGTTTCGGATATTTCCCAGGCCAAGGATGTGGTTGATAAAATGCTGTCCTATTACAATGCTGACGCGATTGGCGATTGGAGAAATACCATTACCCTAATTGCCGACGATATTGACGAATCATTTGATGAGGATATTCAGCTTGGAGTCGAAGAAATTGCTGACGACATTAGAAACAACAAACCCATATTCAATATTTCTAAGATCTATATGGATGCCTTTGTTCAGCAAAATACCGCCGCTGGGGAACGTTATCCGGAAGTGAATAGGGCCATCACCAACGCCATCGAAAAAGGAACCCTTGTTATGAATTATTTTGGGCATGGAGGCGAAGATGGTTTGGCCACAGAACGAATTGTAGACAAACCACAAATTCAAGAGTTTGTACACCCCAAGACACTGCCCTTATTTATTACTATTACTTGTGAATTTTCAAGATTCGACAATCCGGCACGAATAACGGCGGGCGAATTGACTTTTTGGAACCGAAATGGTGGTGCGGCAAGTATGATAACAACAACTAGAGAGGTCTTCATACCTAACGGACAAGAATTCAATCGACAATTAACCCGTACGCTTCTGGCTTTCAATAATGAGGATTATACCATTGCGGAGAGTTTGATGCTAACCAAAAATCAGTTTCGAAGCTCACAGAAATACTTTGTCTATTACTTCGGTGATCCTGCTATGAAATTGGCAATTCCGAAGCCCAATATCCGCATTACTAAAATGAATGATGTAGATATCACCCAATCCTTAGATACGATTAAAGCACTGTCAAAAATTAAGTTTGAAGGTGTTGTGGTTGATGAGAATAACAATCCGTTACCAAATTTTAACGGTACGCTGTCTACCACTATTTTCGATAAGCCTATTGATAAAACTACGTTGCTCAATGATGGCGTTGGATCGACCATGACCTTTGACACTCAGGACAGCAAAATATTTCGGGGAAAGTCTTCCATAGAAAACGGAAGTTTCAGTTTTGACTTTATTGTGCCGAAGGATATTAAAATCGCGTTTGGAAAAGGGAAATTAAGTTTCTACGCTGAAAACGGAACGGAGGATAAGGGAGGTTTCAATTTTGATGTGGTTGTCGGAGGCATTAATGAGAATGCTCCAGAAGATACAGTCGGTCCGGAAATTCAGTTGTTCATGAACGATGAGTCCTTTTTGGATGGCGGAAATACCAATTCATCACCAAACCTGATAGCGGTTCTCAAAGATCCCAGCGGTATCAACACTTCCATCACGGCAGTTGATCACGATATTGTTGCAATTTTAGATGGTGATACTAATAATCCCATTGTCTTGAACGACTTTTATCAAACCGAATTGAATGATTTCACCAGTGGAAAAGTCAATTACATTTTACGAAATTTAGAGGAGGGTCCTCATACCTTGACGCTAAAAGCCTGGGATACCTACAATAATTCATCCGAAGCAACGTTAAACTTTGTTGTGGTCAGTGATGCTACAATCAATTTGGAGAACGTTTTAAATTATCCGAATCCGTTTGTAAATTACACGGAGTTTTGGTTCAATCACAACAAGCCAAACGAACCACTCGAAGTTCAAGTTCAAATCTTTACCGTGTCCGGAAAGTTGGTGAAAACCATCAATCAGAATGTGCAAACCACTGGGAATCTATCAAGAGGAATCACATGGAACGGTTTGGATGATTTCGGACAAAAAATTGGAAAAGGCGTATATGTCTATAAACTAAGAGTAAAATCAACTATTAGCAATCTCGTTTCTGAGAAGTATGAAAAGCTTGTCATACTTCAATAAAAAATGAGTATTTTGCTTCAAACTAACAAAAACAATGAGAAAAATTATTCTTTTTAGTGCGTTGGCCCTTTTGTTCTCGACAAAAGGTTTCGCACAAACTACAGGAGGAATTACAACTGCAGCTCCATTCTTATTAATTCCACCAGATGCCCGTGCAGGAGGTATGGGTGATATGGGTGTGGCTACTTCAGCCGATGCCTTCTCACTTTTTCACAATCCAGCAAAAATGGCTTTTGGAAGCCGACAAGTATTTGCAGGTTTAACCTACTCACCATGGTTAAGGAACCTAACCGATGATATTTTTATCGGTAGTGCGTCTTACATCAACCGTTTTGATGAAAATTCGGCATGGGGAGCAGAATTCAGATATTTTTCTCTCGGTGAAATCAATTTGACCGACAATCAAGGAAATCCAAATGGATCAATCAATCCTAATGAATTTGTGATTTCTGGTGCCTATTCCTTGAAGTTGAGTGAAACATTCTCAATGGGTGTTGGATTGAAATATTTACGTTCCAATTTGGCTTTCAACGGTACAGCTGGAAACGCGCTACAGCCAATCAATTCGTTTGCGGTAGATATTTCTGGTTATTACCAATCATTTGAAGAAAATTACGGAAGCTTTAATGGTCGTTATAGAATCGGATTTAATATTACCAACATCGGTCCAAAAGTATCGTATGTTCCCGGTGAAGAAGATTTTATCCCAACCAATTTGAAGTTTGGTGGTGGATTTGATTTCATCTTGGATGATTACAACATTATCTCAACCAACCTTGAATTCACAAAATTATTGGTCCCAACGCCACCAGTGCGTGATGCCAATGGTAATGTGGTGGAAGGGAAAGACGATAATGTAGGTTGGATTAGCGGAATCTTCCAATCCTTTGGTGATGCACCAGGTGGATTTAGCGAAGAGTTACAAGAATTTACTTGGGCTTTAGGTGCTGAGTACTTGTACAACAATGCATTCGCACTACGTGCAGGATACTTTAATGAAAGTGAAGTAAAAGGTAACCGTCAGTATTTTACCATCGGTGCCGGATTTAGAACCAACGCATTGAATGTAGATTTATCTTATTTGATCAATTCTTCAGATGTGAACAATCCATTGGAGAATTCGTTGCGATTTGGATTGTCATTTGACCTAGGTGAGATTTATGACGATTATTAATCGAATCAAAAATAAACAAAGAAAGCAGTCCGAAATGGCTGCTTTTTTTTACCTTTAAATTGATGAAAAAAATTGATGTCAGTACCAAAGCTGTTCAATTTGAATCGGTGGCTGATTTATCAGCTCAAGAACAGGACTTATTTTCAAAGGCGATCGAGGCACAACATAATGCCTATGCGCCCTATTCAAACTTTCATGTAGGTACATCTGTGTTGTTAGAAGACGGCACTGTCATTACTGGTAACAATCAAGAAAACGCGGCCTATCCATCCGGCATGTGTGCGGAACGTGTTGCCATTTGGAAAGTGGGTTCTTCTCACCCCAATAAAAAAATATTGGCCATTGCCATTGTAGCAGGATCGGAGTCAAAACCGGTAAACAGACCCGTTGGACCTTGTGGTGCTTGCCGCCAAACTTTGTTGGAGTATGAAATCAATCAAAAAGAGAATATTGAGTTGTTATTTAAGGGTGATACAGGGCCAATTATTAAGGTAGCATCCATCAATGATTTGCTCCCCTTTAATTTTGACAGTTCTTACTTATAAAAAAGTGTAGGAAATAGTTTCACTCTTAAATCAATCTGTTATTTTTGCACATGCAACAAGACTACGTACTTATTTTAGACTTTGGTTCTCAGTATACGCAACTCATTGCACGTCGAGTTAGAGAACTGAATATTTACTGTGAAATCCATCCGTATAATAAAATTCCTAAATCGTTAGATCGGGTAAAAGCTGTGATTCTCTCCGGAAGTCCTAATTCGGTAAGAGGAGAGCAGGTATTACATCCTGATTTATCGAACATCAAAGGAAAAATACCACTTTTGGCCGTATGTTACGGAGCACAATATTTAGCACATTTCTCTGGAGGTGAGGTGGCTGAATCAAATACTCGAGAGTATGGAAGGGCAAACTTGTCTTACATTAAAGGAGGCGAGGCTTTCTTTGAAAATATTCCTTGGGAGAGTCAGGTTTGGATGAGTCATTCTGATACGATCAAGCATTTACCAACAAACGGTCTATTGCTAGCCAGTACCCGAGATGTAGAAAATGCAGCTTATCGAATTGACGGCGAAGACACCTATGGAATTCAGTTTCATCCAGAAGTCTACCATTCGAAAGACGGAAAGCAAATCTTGTCGAATTTCTTGGTGAACATTGCCAAGGTATCACAAACATGGACTTCCGAATCTTTTGTAGATAGTACCGTTGCCGAATTGAAAGAAACATTGGGTAATGATAAAGTCGTTTTAGGACTGTCCGGAGGGGTTGATTCTTCCGTGGCTGCCGTATTGTTGCACAAGGCCATTGGAAAGAACTTGTATTGCATCTTTGTAAACAACGGACTGTTGCGTAAAAATGAGTTCGAAAGTGTGTTAGAGCAATACGAAGGTATGGGCTTAAACGTTAAAGGTGTAGATGCTTCGGCATTGTTTTTGAAGAATCTTGAAGGAATTTCAGAACCTGAAGCAAAACGTAAATCGATTGGGAATACCTTTATTGACGTTTTTGACGATGAAGCACATCAGATTCAAGATGTAAAGTGGTTGGTGCAGGGAACAATTTATCCAGATGTCATCGAATCAGTTTCGGTGAACGGAGGACCCTCTGCTACCATTAAGAGTCACCATAACGTAGGTGGCTTGCCTGATTTTATGAAATTGAAAGTAATTGAACCTTTGAAATCGATATTTAAAGACGAGGTAAGAAGAGTGGGGAAAACATTAGGGATTTCTCAAGATATTCTAGGGCGTCATCCGTATCCAGGTCCTGGATTGGGAATTCGTATTTTGGGAGATATTACCGCCGAAAAAGTTCGAATGCTCCAAGAAGTTGATTACATTTTCATCAACGGATTGAAGGAGCATGGTTTATACGATAGCATTTGGCAAGCAGGAGCGATGTTGCTTCCAGTAAATTCCGTAGGTGTGATGGGTGATGAGCGTACCTACGAGAAAGTAGTTGCCTTGAGAGCCGTAGAAAGTACCGATGGAATGACAGCAGATTGGGTAGATTTACCCTACAAGTTTTTACAAAAGATATCAAACCAAATAATCAACAATGTGAAAGGAGTGAACCGAGTTGTGTACGACATTAGCTCGAAGCCTCCTGCAACTATAGAATGGGAATAGCCTTATGAAGCAATTGAAGTTTTTAGTTTTTTTATGCATTCTTTCTTTCACCGTTTCCTGCGGACAGCAGAAGCGTTACATTCAGTACAAGGTGAAAGAGGGGGAGACCATGAAGGTGATTGCAAAAAAATTGAAAATGAAAACCAAGGCTTTGAAGCGTTTGAATCCAGATGTGACAAGTGAGCCTAGGTCCAATACCTTCATTGTTGTTCCAGAATCCAACTTATTGCGCTTTCAGAATAGCGACCAGTACAAGGCCATTGAAAAGAAACAAGATTCCATCAATGAAATTGTCAAGGCAGAACAAATCAAAAAGGATAGTATCGCGGCTGTAAATGCACAATTCATTACCCATGAAATTGCCAAAGGGGATACTTTTTATAGTTTGACCAAACGGTACAATGTTCCTGCCGATACTTTATTTGCTTTGAATCCGAGGCTTAAAAACGGACTCAAATTAGGTGATACCATTCGTGTGAAAAGAGTGGTCTTAACCGATAATCTAGAGGATGTCTTCTATTACAGCGATTATATTGATCCGACAGTAGCAGTAAAGGTTGCCATGCTTTTACCTTTTAATGCTCAGAAGTATCAGGCCGATACCTTAACTCCGAAAGAGATCTTTACTGGGAATGCTAGATTGTTAAACATTGCCACAGACTTTTATTTGGGTGCATCAGTTGCCATTGACTCTTTACGAAGGAAAGGTGTTAAGGTTGATGTGAATGTTTACGATACCGGAGATCCACGAAACAATATGGTAGGTTCAGTGATTGCTGGAGGATCTTTAAATGACGCAGATGCCATCATAGGACCGTTGTTTTCAAATCAAGCACAGACTGTTGCTGCTAGTGTAAGCAAACCTGTGATTTTCCCTGTGTATTCTAGAAGTCAATCGCAATTTGCCTACGGCAACCTTGTGAAAACCGCTACTGAGAAAGACGTATTCCGTCAGGAGTTGGAGAACTACATTACTAGTACTTTTGGAAGCGGAAACATCATCATTGTTAGTGATGGTAAAGGACCTAGTATGCAAGATGCCAACTTGATCAAGTCGGCCCTTTCGTATAATGATAGCATCGCATCCATCAATATTTTATTTCCAGAAGAAGGATTCATTGATAAAGAAAAGTTTACCAATATCATGAAGCCGAATACCCAGAATTGGATTGTATTGGCAACAGATGATCGTGTAACGATTTCGAGTACCATAAATAGCTTAATTAGCCTTCCCGAAGAAACTACGGCCAAACTATTGGCCTACAATCGTACGGATGCCTACGACAATTTAGACAACAAGAAGTTGGCGCAATTGAAGTTTGTCTATGTGACTGATGAATTTGTCAATGAGGAATCTCTAGGAGTGCAATCTTTTAATGCGATGTATCGAAAGAAGAACAAAACCATGCCTTCCTTCTACGCGACCAAAGGATTCGATATCACTTATGATATCTTGATCCGATTGGCTTCAGGAAATACGTTGAATACCACTTTCCAAGACGGACCTTCTTATCGTGTGGAAACCAAGTTTGATTATCGAGGCACGTCGATTACTCCTGCCAATCGAGGATTGTTTGTGGTAGAATTTAATGAGGATTTATCCCTTACGAGGATCAAATAGAAACGCTTAGATTCGTTTCATTTGCTGCTTCAACATTTGCATCTGCTCTTTTAGAACACCATGCTTGTCCAGCTTTTTAGCTTCTGATAGCAACGTTGTTGCTTCACGTTTTCTTCGTTTTGTCATGGCAATTCCGGCTAATTGAAGTTTGGCCATTGCCAAATCGGTATCCATAGACAATCCCAATTTAATAGCTCGCTTAAAGTATTTTTCAGCCTTTGTGATATTGGTCTGACTCAACATTACACCATGCAAATAATTAAAATATCCTTGTTGCTTTTTCACTAAGGCAGCTTCTGGATTCTTAATATAATCCAACCACTTTTTTGCTCCTTCAAAGTTTTGTCTTCTCAATTGCAAAAAAGCCAATAGGATGAACTCGTTTTTAAAGTAAAGGAATACAAAAATACCAGCTAAAAGCACCAATGAGATTCCGTTTCCAATATGCCCTTGACTGAATTCGTATCCAGCCCAGGCAGTGATTAAAATTGCGATTACGAGTTTTATATTTTTATGAAACATACTTGCTTAATTTGACCAACAAAAATAATGAATTAATACGATTAGCGATTTACTTTCGGTAATACTTTCGATTTCTAAACCAGGCGATGGTTCCTAAAACGGCAACAAAAGCAACAGAGTAATACACCGAACTTGGGGTGATTACACGATCACCACTTGCATAAGAATGCAAACCAGCCAAGTAGAAATTCACTCCGAAGTAAGTCATCATGATAGATGCGTACGCAATTACCGACCATAAGTTGTAGGTATATCTTCCTCTCAATCCTGGAATCAAACGCATGTGCAACACAAAGGCATAGATCATAATGGAGATCAGCGCCCAAGTTTCCTTTGGATCCCATCCCCAATAACGACCCCAACTTTCATTGGCCCACATTCCGCCTAAGAAGTTACCGATGGTCAACATGATCAATCCTACGGTAACCGCCATTTCATTAACGATCGTTATTTCCTTGATATTGATTTCCATCTTCTTCTTGTTCTTCTTGGTAGTGAAGATGATTAAAAACAAGGCTACAACACCTAGAATCATTCCTAATGACAAGGGACCATAACTCGCTACGATGATCGATACGTGTACCAATAGCCACCATGAGTTCAATACCGGCTGTAAGTTGGCAATTTCAGGATCTAGCCAACTACCCAATGCAATCATCAAAATAATGGCTGTCACGAATGTTGCAGCACCGATGGTTAAGACTGACTTTCTTCCTAAGTACAACCCAAATAAGAGGGTTGCCCATGCTACATAAATGATGCTCTCGTAGGCATTACTCCAAGGAGCATTTCCACTAATGTACCAACGGGTTATCAACCCTAAGGTATGTAGAAGGAACAACGCAATTACCACTCCAATAAGGAATTTCACTACATAATTCACCCATCTCTTTTTAGAGAAAATTTGCACGATTACAAACGCAATTAACAACACACTCACCATGGCATAATACCTAAAAAGCCTGCTGAAAACGTTGAACTCGTTGTAGGCAATTTCTGCCTCAATTTTGTTTTCAGATGGATATACAGCTGCACCTTTTTGCATCTGGAATTTCTTAATGCCATCTAAAATTTGGTCTGCTCTTGAGTAATCGTTGGTTCTTTTTGCCGATTGTAACAATTGTACATACAAAGGCAATGACTTCCGAACGAATAAGGAATCTTGCGCATTGAATTTGGCATCAAAGGTTTCTGGTTGAGAAACCCATTTGTTATTCTCATCATCCGGAATAGGATAAATTTTTAAGATGCCTCCACCAATAGCCCCGTACAATAATCCGATTCTTCGATCAATCTTGATAAGGTCTGTTTCAAACTTATTCTGAATCTTTTTCTTCTGAGCTTCGGCTACTTTTTCTTTGATTTTGTATTCGCCACGGGGAGTAATGAAGTCAGACAATCGTGCGCGAAGTACATCCTTAGGTAACCCTAAGAATTCGCGGATCTGAGTATTTCCTTCCTCTAAGTAAATAATCGGTACTTCAAACCAAAGTCTCGGATTTTCAATGATGGATAGCAATACCTGACTCGGTTTCATTCCCTTGAAATCTTCGGTCTGTGCTACTTTTCGAACTACCTCAGAAGCGAAGGTATGGGCTGGTTTCATTCGACCACCAGCATCTTGAATAACCAAACGGCTAAACTTTTCGGCATGCTCTACAGAAACCATATTGGCTTGTAGAATGGAATCAATTTGAAAATCAGAAATTCTTTGACTGTTATGGTCTTGGTGTTGGGCAAAACCAATTGACATAAAGAGTAAGAAAGCAATGGCCGATAAGGTCGCTTTCTTCTTTCTAATTTTTTTCAAGCTCTTACGCAAGTCGTCAAAACGAGTCTTTGGTGCGAATAGAATGCTGATCATTCCGATGTATAAGAACGAATAACCCAAGTAGGTGATAAAAGTTCCCAAAAAGTCGTGATTCACCGATAAATGCGTCTCCTCCGTTGGCCCTGATAAGTCGTAACTCGATTGGAAGAATTTGTATCCGCGGTGATCTAGTATATGATTCATATAGATTCGATAATCAAAAGTCTCCTCCGGATCAATCACCGTCACTTCACTTGCATAAGAAGCGGCACTTTCTGAACCTGGGTATTTTTCTAATTGAAAATCGTTGAGCTTCACGCTAAATGGCGTTTCCAGTAACTTGGCACCGTACCACATTCTAAAGTTCAAATCGCCAATCGAAAAGTTCTTGGCGTTGTCACTTACATATTGTCCTCCTGTTAATTCCACTCGCTTGGTACCAGTTTCCGTAGAAACGTCTAATACAATTACGTCTAAGGCCTGGTCGCTCTTGGGTCCGCGAATCATTTGCATGCTTCCCTTTCCAGGGTATTGAGGAACTACAAAAGGCAATCCGGCGACATTGTACAAGGATCGAAGTTTGAAATCTTGCACCACCTCTTTTTCAACAGTGCCTTTATCCATAGTGGCCATTACCTGAAAGTTTCCGTCACTTTTGGTTAGGATTTTTAAGGAATCGTTACGCTTAAAAATATTGATGGTGGCATTCTTTTCTTCGGTGTCATAACCCACTAGAATGTTGTGAATGTTCTGAATGGTACCACGTTTTATATAGTGTTCGTGTCGTGAACCTCCCGAAGATTCTACTAGGAACAAAAACTCCTCGCCGTTTTCGTCGGCTATGAATTTATTTTCGGCCCAAGGAATGTAGTCAACTAGTTCAATTTTATAGTCTTGCCCTTTAAAGTCGTCTTCGACAGCCCAAGAATTTGATCCCCACGCAGATAGTACAATCGGATCGTGTTTGGTTTTTTGAACCTGACCATCATCTACGACTGTATTTACGTAGGTGGTTTCTGATAAGAATTGATTGGTCGTCTCGCCCTCATTGATCAGCATGATGCCCTCGTAACCCACATAGCGGGTAATGGCTGCACCTAAGATGATGAAGATGAATGCTAGGTGAAACATCAATACGGGCCATTTCTCTTTTCGAAGCAATCGATATCTGAAAATATTTCCTGTGAAATTGATCACAAACAATCCCATGATTCCTTCAAACCACCATGAATTGTAAATCAAAGCTTTTGCCGTCTGGGTACCAAAATCATTTTCGATAAAGGTGGCAATTCCCATAGCAATGGCGAATGCAAAAAATAACACGGCCATTAGGCGGGTAGAGAAGAGAAATTCGAGGTACTTTTTCATAAAAACATCATCTGTAAAAACTCACGCAAAAATAAGGATTCGACCTCGTTTTTTTAAACTTTACAAGCACATTTTGATGCTTTTAAGAATTTCTTTAGTTTTGAGTGCAGATGCTTCAAGAGAAAATAATTTCCCCCGAGTTTACCCTAAGGTATTACCAACAATTTCCCGATGATATTCAGGCTATCAAAACCAAAGCTTTTCAGCATAGTATTTTAACCCAATCGGCTCAGAAATTGGATGATGAAGGTGTCAAATGTGGATTGTTTTTTAAAGGCGAATTTTTAGCAGGATTAACCATAACAGCAAATCTTAAAGTTGTTGAAGACTGGTCAAGGAACGCTATTCAAATGAGAGGTCCCTACAGTTTCTTTATGCGTGGTTTTCAAAATGAAGTATATAAGAATGGTGCTGGTTTGAATGGACTTTTTCTAGCGATTCTTTCATCTATCCAAAGCGAGGTTGCCTATTACACTTCAGTGAGACCAAAGAATAATCGAATCAAAGAGTTTTTAGCGTTTTCAGGGTTCCTAGCAAAGAGTTCTTTTGATTCATATCATACACAAATAACAAAAATCGAATTGGAATTGTTTGAATTCGATGCTACTCATTTTATAAAAATTAATGAAAAAAGAGAAACGATTATTTCTGTCTTACGCCAAAGATTACAGGAATTGGCAAGCTAGACTTGATGCTATTTCTGTTGCTGCGAAGAAACTTGGAATCCAAGTTATAATACTTGAGGAATCTCAGTTTGACTATTCTACTTGGTTGGATATGGATATCACGTCAGATGACATGTACTACAATGTCACACCTTTAAACCATGAAATTGAAAACATCTTCATTGAAAAGGGAGCGACTACGATGTTTCAACACCCGAATTCTCGGAATCATATTTTTTCAAGTCACCAGTTTGATATTGCATTGATCAATGCGAATATTCCTACTCCAAAAACCATTTTAAAAGGAACTAATGATCGAGACCTACTAGAGAAATATATTGATTATCTAAATGGGTTTCCCTTGATAGTAAAAGCAACTGCAGGAACCTTAGGAATTGGCGTTATCAAGATTGAAACCTTGGAGGGCTTGTATTCGACCACGGATTATTTGATGTCACAGAAAGTGCATTTTCAGTTAAAAGAATTTGTGAATAATGAGGGTTCTGTTAGGGCTATAGTGTTGGGGAATAAGGTTTTGGGTACGTTTATGAGGAATAATATAAAGGATGATTTTCGATGTAGTGCACCTGGTTTGGTATCTGATTATTCTGATTTTGAAATGGATGATGAATTAGAGGAAATCCTACTTAAGCTTCCCAAATTGGTGAACTATGATTTTCTGGGCGTTGATATCGTTCAAGACGGATTAGGCAATTATTATGTGCTAGAAATAAACTACCCGAATGATTTTACGATTCCAGCCTCCGTAATGAAGATCGATATTGGGAAGGCAATTGTAGATTTTTTAGTCGAAAAATCTACATCATGATATTTACTCCCATAAAAGGATATGAACATCTTGTTGCGAGTACTCAACTATTGATTGAAGAAGTATTTGCCAGAGGAGGTCGCGTCGAAATATTAGACAATCGAATGAATCATTTACTGATTCATTTGAATAATCAAGCCTTTCCAGTTGTTGGAACTACTTATATTCAGAACACTTCACTTTTAAATTACATTGTTTGCAACGATAAAGTCCTGTGTAAAAAGGAACTTTTAAGATTTGGTTTTGATACGTCAAATTATCAAGTAATCAAGGCATTAGAGGAAGTAGAGCACATCCAATTGAACTATCCATTGGTGGTTAAGCCCTTGGATGAAAATCACGGTAGGGGAGTTGTAACCAATATTGTAAATAGTGCGCAATTAATAAAGGTGGTGAAGGAAAGTCTTCTATTGCATTCCGTGCTTCTTATCGAAGAACAAATTCAGGGCGATGAGTATCGTTTTTTGGTGATAGATCATCAATTAATAGGAGTTATCAAAAGAATTCCGGCTAATCTTATGGGTGATGGCAAACATTCGTTCAGAGAACTTTTTGATCAAAAAAATGAAGGAAGGGGAACTGATTATAAATTCCCGCTGATGAAAATCCAAGAAAGCCTTTTTACGAATTATTTGAAGAGCAACGGTCTAAATGATGATGATGTGCCTAAAGTTGGTGAGGTTCATTTTTTGACCTCCGTGAGTAATTTGAAGTTGGGCGGAGATAGTATGGATGTCACCGATGAAATCCCTATTTTTTTTAAAGAATTGGCTACATCGATTACCAAAAAATTCAACTTACCCATTGCGGGAATTGATATAATTATTCCGAATACAAATGCTGAAGAATATTCGGTTATTGAGATTAATGAAAGGCCTATGACGAGCATGCATAGTTATCCGTTTAAAGGGAAGAACCGAAATGCGGAGAAATATTTATTGGATGTAATTCTAAAAGTAAATAAGGAAAGATGAAACTAGCTTTCGCCCAGTCATCGGATATACCTAGAATCTTAGAGATCATGAATTATTGGTTGAACGTTCCTTCCAAAGAAAGCGGCTTTCTATTTGGAGTGCCTTTTACCGAAGAAGAGCTACAACTAATGATTGAAGAAAAAGCAGTTTTTGTGGCTAGAATTGAAGATGAAATACAAGGATATTTTTTGTTTGACGAGGTAACGCGGAATGAAACTACTCAAATGAATAAAAACCTTTTGGATAAGGTCTATTCAAAATCCTTGTTCGGATTTGAAAAAGAGGCTTTGATTCCACGTGGTTCCGTTGCCGTTGCTCCAGATTGTCAAGAGAATATTTCAAAGGATTTGATGGATTTTTTCAAAGAGAATTACCAAGGTTCAAAAAAGGCCATGTTTTCAATCGTGGCAATAGACAATCCAAATATCCATGTCCATATTCGAAATGGAGTGGAAGTGGTGTTACAGGACGAGAAGTACTATTATGTTTTATATAGATTAGGAAAAACTAAAAACAAGTAAGTTTGTTGCGATGCAGCTCCAAGAAATAAAATATCAAAGATTTCAAAAAGAAATTACCAACCTTCGCCAATTAGCCTGGGGGTCAGAGATAAAGCCTTATCCATTTAATAAGGTAATTTTCGATGAGCTTGATAAAAATGATAAAACCAAGCATTGGGGTGTTTTTCATGAAAATGAACTAGTTGGTACTTGTCGTCTTTCAGTTCTTAGTTCTATTGATGAGCTTCCTTATTCTGAACTGTTTTCAGGGTTAGACCTTGCACCTTTTACGAATTTTGCCTTTTATTCAAGATTGGTTATTCACCCAGATTTCAGGGGTCGAGGATTGGCAAACCAATTGGATGAGGTTAGAATACAAACCATTAAAAATCTCGATATTAAACTTACTATTGCAACTGCAAGGGATTGGCGTTTGCATTATCTCCAAAAGGAGGGATGGAAACTCGTAAAAAAAATTGACCAGTACTTTGTGGACAAATACAAACTGAGTAATACATCCATTTTAAAACTAAGTTATGACTAAAATCGAAAGTGTTAAGTCAATTTATTTATTCGTTTTATTGGTTTGCCTAATTACTGGAATTCAGTTGTTTGTGGAGGAGTTAACCGAAATAGGACTTCTTGGAACACAAATTTTATTCTGGTTGAGTTGCTTTAATATTATTTACGTGTTGGTTAAGAATCTCATCACAAAATCTTCCTTTACGCCAAAGGATCCAAAGGGGCAATTCTACCGGTTTTTCTTTGTTGGTATTAGCATGATATGTTTATTTTCATCCTTTGAATTTATTTCTGCTGCCTCATTCAGTACACTCTCTCGAATTGATATTCCGATTATCATTTTAATTACTGCCATCTCTTTAAAGCAGTCCAAAAGGAAAATATATTTATCAGTTTTAGTACTTTTTGTCGTCGCTTTTATTTTATTCGAAAGTCAGGAAGTAGATGAAGATTTTTTGGGATATATGTTAGTGATTTTTGGTGTTTTTGGAAATGTATTGAATACTTTGTTGAAGAAACGTATGTCTACCACGGAGTCATTGGAAATGATCATTCTAGTAGGTTCCGCGAGTGCTTTGGTTTGGTGTTCAGGATGGATGGCCTATAAAGGAGTGTCTCCTTTTACGATAAAAAGCATTTATGTTTTTGAGATTGTGGCGTTAAGTGTCATGAATTTGACTCTCAATTATTTATTAATTCACCTGTTTAAACGGCATAGTGCAGAGGCAGTTCGTTTTCCATATATCATTGCCGCGGTTTTGACCATGGTTTTAGAAATGGTTATCGAACAAAAGTTTTTTAGCTGGATTCTGATTTCGACCAACTTGGTCCTGCTTTCACTAATTGCTTTATTAGTATGGAAACGAGATCAAAAGGTACTACAAGAAGAAATAATCTAGTTGTGCTATGAATAGCATTTATGATGACTTAGAATACAAGAATGAAGACAAAGAACAATTGTCTCAAGAGCTGATGCAATCTTTTTCTTTTGACTTCTCCCTTTGTAAAGTATGGGCACATGGAGAATCCATTGTGAACATAGCCATCAATGCCAGAATGATTGGTACTTGTACTGATGGTCAACTTGATGTTCGATTTGAGAATTTTGAGCTTCCAGAGTATGTCAACCCTACATTTTCATTCAAGATATTTTCTTTGGGAGGATATTACCACCTTTGGGTAGCCAATGAGGACATGCAATATTTTATTGATCAAAATCCATCGAAAGAACCGATGTTTTTAGGACTTTATTTTATCGATGGTGAACTTTCTTATATCAATTTGAACATCCACGACCCTGCCGTACTGGTAGATTTTTATTCGGAAAACGCCATAGAAAAGATCAATGCCAAGTTTGATGTGGATTTAAAGACCATGAGAGAGTGGTAACTGCTTATTTTTTATTTGGAATTGGTGGAGGTCCATCGGGAACAATGGCCTCATAAACAGCATCTCCTTTTCGTTCTTTGTATTCTGCCTTCACTTTGGCGACCATTTCTTTGTTCTCGAATAAGTCCAACATCGTCATGCTCATCGCTTTTGCAGCATATACCATTCCTTTATGACCAATACTCATTCCGCCACAGGCAACAACCGCCCATGAATGCCATGGTGTGTCTTTGGGTGCCGTGGTTACTCGTAAATTGATATTCGCTACATTCCAGCTCACATCGCCAACATCGGTACTTCCACCACCTGGATTTTCACGCGTGGCAAGCAACGGACTAATTTTGGAGTCCATTCCGACCAATGGTTTTTTGGTCACTTCTTGAATTTTCTTTCCGAAGGCAATTTCGTCTTCGGTATAGGTAATGGGTCCAAGTAATTCCAAATTGTTTTGCATGATTTCTCCACCTGCACGATTGACAAGTACTTCGTAGATTCCCGAAATCAAGGATACTTTATAATCCACATTGGCTAAGATGGCTGCACCTTTGGCCATTTCCATCACACGTTCGTAAACAGGCATCATTCCCTTTCGATTTGTATCTCGAATTCGTACCCAAACTCTTGAATAATCTGGGACAACATTCACTACTTGTCCGCCATCTTGAATGTGGTAATGCATTCGAACAGTTGGTTTTACATGTTCACGGTAATAGTTGATTCCTGCTGTATACAGTTCCAATGCATCTGAAGCAGATCTTCCATTCCACGGATCAGCAGCTGCATGTGCAGCTTGACCAAAAAATTCTACTTTAAAATCTACCAATGCCAATGAGCTTTGTACATCCGATTCAGTTACCGCCGCTGGGTGCCAACTAATGTTGACATCCACATCATCCCATAATCCCGCTTTCACCATCCAGATTTTTCCGAAGAATTTCTCTTCAGACGGTGTTCCAAAGAACTTTACTGTTCCTTTGATTTTTCCTGCTTCAATCAACTCTTTTACAGCGATGGCCGCTCCCAAGCTTCCGGCGCCAAACAGGTTATGTCCGCAACCATGTCCGGCTGCTCCTGCTTTCAAAGGGCTTTTGGTAGGTTGTGCCTTTTGTGAAATCCCTGGTAGTGCATCAAATTCGCCAAGCACCGAAATAACAGGTTTACCAGATCCGTAGGTTGCTACAAATGCCGTCGGAATTTCCGCTACACCGCGTTCCACTTTGAATCCCTGAGCTTCCGCATAATCGGCCAAGATTTTAGCCGATTGGGTTTCTTCAAAAGCCGTTTCTGCATGTGCCCAAATTTCATCACTTATTTTTATGAGTTCCTTTTTGTGTTTTTCAACGGAGGCTAGTAAGGCTTTTTTGTTTTTCGATAGCTTTTTTTGTCCGTAACTCGCGGATACCATCAATAGGCATAGCGCAAAAAGGAATACATTTTTCATATGAGTTGGTTTGGTTTAGTTCATTTTATGCTTCGGTCGAATCAATCAAGATTTCTAACAATTCAATAGCCGCTTGCGCGATTTTGGTTCCTGGTCCGTAAATACCTACAGCTCCAGCATCAAATAAGAATTGGTAGTCTTGTGCAGGAATCACTCCTCCCACAATTACCATGATATCTTCTCGATCGTATTTTTTCAATTCGGCAACCACCTGCGGAACCAAGGTTTTGTGTCCCGCTGCCAAAGATGAAATACCAATAATGTGTACGTCATTTTCAACCGCTTGTTTTGCCGCTTCTTTCGGAGTTTGGAACAATGGCCCGATATCTACATCAAATCCTAAATCGGCATATCCAGTGGCAACTACTTTGGCACCACGGTCATGTCCGTCTTGTCCCAATTTGGCAATCATGATTCGTGCACGACGACCTTCCAATTCAGCAAACTGATTGGACAATTCCGTCGCTTTCTTGAACAAACTATCGTCTTTGATTTCTTTACTGTACACGCCTGCAATGGTTTTATGAGTGGCTTTGTGTCTTCCAAATATTTCTTCGAGAGCATCAGAGATTTCCCCCAAAGTAGCTCTTTTACGAGCTGCATCTACTGCTAAAGCTAATAAATTTCCTTCACCTGTTTTTGCACATTGGGTTAATTTCTGCAAGGCTTCCTTTACGGAATCAGCATCCCTACCTGCTTTCAGGTCTTCCAATTGAGCGATCTGAGATTTACGAACCGCATCGTTATCGACTTCCAATATATGAAGCGGATCTTCTTGCTCTAGGGCATATTTGTTCACCCCAACAATCACATCTTGATTGCTATCAATCTTGGCCTGCTTTTTCGCAGCTGCTTCTTCGATACGCATTTTCGGAATCCCTTTTTCAATGGCTTTTGTCATTCCGCCTAGCTCTTCCACTTCTTGGAGTAATTCCCAAGCTTTATTGGCAATCTCTTCTGTTAATTGCTCTACGTAATAACTTCCCGCCCACGGATCAACCGTTTTGGTGATATGGGTTTCTGCTTGTAAGTAGATTTGTGTATTTCGTGCAATTCGCGCCGAGAAATCGGTAGGAAGTGCAATGGCCTCATCTAAGCCATTGGTATGCAAACTCTGCGTTCCTCCAAATGCTGCTGCCATGGCCTCAATGGTGGTTCTAGCCACGTTGTTAAATGGATCTTGTTCGGTTAAACTCCACCCACTGGTTTGTGAGTGTGTTCTGAGCGCCAAGGATTTTGGGTTCTTCGGATTGAATTGACTCACGATCTTTGCCCAAAGCATTCGTGCTGCACGCATCTTAGCAATCTCTTTGAAGTGATCCATTCCGATGGCCCAGAAGAAAGACAATCTTGGTGCAAAGGCATCAATGTCCATTCCTGCTTTCAATCCAGTTCGAATGTATTCCAATCCATCTGCCAAAGTATAAGCCAATTCAATTTCAGGAGTAGCCCCAGCTTCTTGCATGTGGTAACCTGAAATAGATATCGAATTGAATCGAGGCATGTTTTTACTGGTATATTCGAAAATATCCGCAATGATTTTCATGGATGGTGTAGGAGGGTAGATGTAAGTGTTTCGCACCATAAACTCCTTCAAAATATCATTCTGAATGGTTCCTGATAATTGTTCAGGAGCCACTCCTTGTTCTTCAGCTGCGATGATGTAAAAGGCCATCACAGGAAGAACGGCACCATTCATGGTCATGGAAACCGACATTTTATCCAACGGAATTCCGTCGAACAAGACCTTCATGTCTTCCACAGAATCGATGGCAACTCCTGCTTTACCAACATCACCTTGAACGCGCTCATGATCGGAATCGTAACCGCGGTGTGTGGCCAAATCAAAGGCTACTGAAAGTCCTTTTTGACCGGCCGCCAAGTTTCTGCGGTAAAAGGCATTACTCTCTTCGGCTGTAGAAAATCCGGCATATTGTCGAATGGTCCATGGTCTTCGAACGTACATGGTTGAATAAGGACCCCTTAAATTCGGAGCAATCCCCGCAACGAAATCCTCATGTGAAAATTCTGAATGTTTCTTAGATTCAGATTTTTTGATACTTATGTGGTCAACTGATTTTCTTTTCATGATTCCTGATCTAAACGTTCTTTTTCTAATTTTTCTGCCAAGCGCTTTCCGGTAATCGGAGTAATCAATGTCTTGGTATTTCGTTTCTTAGCAAAGGGATACAATTGCAAATTGTCTTTCATTCGGTCCTCTGGATTGGGTTGGAAGTTGGTTCCTAGCAATCTCAGTTTCCCTGATTCGAATTTCTCCAATTCTGCTTCATGACTTTCGCTGATCTTCCGTTGTATGGTTCCTTCAAAAAGTTGGGATAAGAATCCGCCACCCTTTTCAATTTGTTTGAAAATGTTCAATGCCTTTTCAGCTAATTGATCGGTCAACGATTCAATGTAATAGGTGCCATCCACAATCTCCTTGGCTGTTTTGAATCCGCTTTCATTATTTAGCACCAACAACTGATTTCTCGAGATGCGTTCACCGAATTCGTTAGATCGGTTGTAGATTTTATCATAAGGTAGGTTGGCAACGGTATTTGAACTGCCAAGAATGGCACTCATGGTTTCCGAAGTAGTACGCAACAAGTTTACGTTGTAATCGTAAATGGATTTGTTACGCAAACTTGGTGTGGTGAAAATATGCGCCTCTTGATGCTCGATTCCGTAGCCCTCGCACAAACTCTCCCAAAGAATTCGTAAAGCTCGAATTTTTGCAATTTCAAAGAAATAATTTCCACCAACGGCTACTGAAAAGCTTGTGGCTTTCGCGGCATCATCGCCTAACAAATTGATGTATTCATTAGCATGAGCTAGGGCATAGGCCAATTGTTGAGTGATAGTAGCTCCTGCATTTTGATAGACATCCAAGGAAACCGACAAAACAAGTTTGCCTTCTCCTAACAGTTGCTGAAGGGCTTCGATATCTTTCTGTTGGTTTTGAAACCAATTGCCTTGCTCGGCAAGTTCTCCAATCGGATCAATTTGGAAAATCACTTCACGATCTCCACAAAATTGAATGATTTCTTTTACAAATTCAGCATCTAAGAATTGTAATTTAAAGTACAAGCTTGCTTCGGGTTGGATGTTTGCCAATAGCGATTGAAAATCAAAATTTTTGGTCGCTACAAACTGAATGGTATCAGCTCCTTTCGAAAGCGCATCGCTGGCAATTTTATGAGCAATTTTTTCATCATCAACAAATACAGACTGACAAACCATATAGTTGTCGAAGGAAGTTCTTACCCCTTGATGTGATCGATCTTCTTTGGTGTAAAAAGGTTTTACGTCAATGCCTTCCTCAGTTTTCCAAATTAAGGTGTCATTGTAGTCTGCTCCTTTTAAATCCACTTGGATTTTTTGTTTCCAAGCTTTCGGAGCGACTGGGTCAAAAGATTTAAATAAGTTTTCAGACATCATTTTACGGTATCAAATTCGATTATATAAATGTCTTCATTTTTCTTCTTCATTAGGTATTTCTCTCTGGCAAAACGCTCTAATTCTAAAGAATCTTGAAGTTTTTGAATGGTTGCTTTATCTTCTTGAATTCTATCTTCATAGAATTTAATAGTCTTTTCTAATTCTTCAATTTCTTTGTTGAATTCCCGATGGATGAGGTATGAGTTTTCATCAAAAAAAGTCATCCAAACAGCAAAGACAACAACAATGAGCACAAAAATGTTGGTGAAGAACTTAAAGAACTTGTTTTCTTTGATGCTTTTTAAATTCATTACAATCGCTCATTAATTACCGAACGTAATATTTCAATGGCAACAGTATTGTATCGATCATTGGGTATGATGATGTCAGCATAATTTTTGGTGGGTTCAATAAATTGCTGATGCATGGGTTTTAAAGTCGATTGATACCTGTTCAATACTTCTTCAATATCGCGTCCTCTTTCTGATATGTCACGTTTGATTCGACGAATTAATCGTTCGTCGCTTTGCGCATGAACAAAAACTTTGATATCAAACAAATCCAACAGGGTTTTGTTGTTGAAAATTAGAATACCTTCAACAATCACTACTTTTCTAGGGTAGGTTTTGATGACGTCTTTGGTACGATTGTGAGTCACGAAGGAATACACAGGTTGATCAATAATATGACCTTTTTTAAGCAGTTTTAAGTGCTCAATCAATAGATCAAAATCAATAGAATTTGGATGATCGAAATTGATTTTATTTCGTTCTTCAAAAGAAAGTTGATCGGTTGCCTTATAATAAGAATCCTGAGAAATTACGCAGACTTCGTCTAGGGGCAACCCCTTACAAATGGTGTTTACTACTGTGGTTTTTCCACTTCCAGTTCCTCCTGCAATACCAATAATATACATCTAAGCTGGTTTTGGTTGATTACCGCTCTATAAATATATTATAAATTTATAAAGTTGTTGATTTTTATGTCTTTCGCTTTTAAATCAAACATTAAATTATATAATCCAAAGAATGTACGATTCATGTAAATAAAATGCTTAGAACCCCTACTAGCATTGTATGATCGTAATTCTGTGTTTTTCGCATATCGTTCGCCAAACTCAGAAATCTCGCCAAAGAACTTTTCGTCAGAAAAGTCAAAGGTTTCCGTATTCATCGGTTTGGTAAAAATGCTGAGCATTTCATGGAACATGTCGCTGAAGAAGGCCAATTCTTCCTTGCTATCGGTGTCCAATAAAATTTCGAGCTCGTACATTTTCTTTTCAAACAATTTTTTGTCCGCTAGTGTGGCTTCATCAGCCAATTCAAAATAGGGCGTGTAAAAATCATCTGGGATGGTTTTCATGCATCCAAAATCAAGGGCAATCAACTCCGTATCTTCAGACACCAAGAAATTCCCTGGATGTGGATCGGCATGAACCTTTTTCAACTTGTGAATTTGATACATGTAAAAATCCCACAAAGCCTGTCCGAGTTTGTTTGCCTTCTCTTGATCGGTATTCGTCTCTGTAAACTCCGATAAATGAATTCCGTCCATCCAATCCATCGTAATGATTTGCTTGGAGGAATACTCGCGGTAATACTTTGGGAATTTGATATTCGGAATGTCTTTGCATGCCGTTGAAACTTCCTCACTCTGATCTACTTCCAATCGGTAATCGGTTTCCTCGAGTAATTTGTCTTGTACTTCAAAAAAATACTTATCAGACATTTTCCCTTTCATATTGAACATGCGAATCACAAAAGGCTTTAACAAAGCTAGGTCTGATTTGATGCTTTCTGATACCCCAGGATATTGAATTTTTACCGCATAGGTGCTGTCTCCTTTTTGGGCTTTGTGCACTTGCCCGATACTAGCGGCATTGAATGCTTTTACATCAAACGAATCAAAAACTTCAGATGGATTTTTGCCAAAATTCTTTTTGAAGGTTCTCAATACCAAGGCCTCGGATAAGGGCGGAACGGAGAATTGCGCCAATGAAAACTTTTCTACATAAGCTCTCGGTAAAATACTTTTTTCCATACTCAACATTTGAGCTACCTTCAATGGGCTTCCTTTCAGGTCTTTCAAACTGTCGTAAATGTCTTCCGCGTTGTTCTGATTTAATTTTTCTCGCGCTTCCTGTTCGGTTTTGGTGATTTTATCCCCGTAATACTTTACGTAGTTCACACCAACTTTGGCTCCTGTTTTGACAATCTTGGAAGCTCTTTGAATTTTGGAAATCGGTAATTTACTGGCTTTCTTCATGATCTTTTAATTGTCCTTTGAAAATTTTTCCTTGAGGATGAATTTTCCAAGGTCAAATGCATTCTTTAAAAATTTGTTCTCTAAAAGTTCGAAGCTAGTATTGATTGATTTTTCTATAAATATGTCGGTTTTCTCGAAAGTTTCGGAGTGGTCGTCTAGCCAAAATTTAATGGTACCAACGAGTTGCAACCACATGCCTTCGCTAATAATGCGTTCTTGAATGTTTTCCAAACTTTCAACAGGAAGGATGCTATCGGTTAATCCGAGAGATTCGGTAAAACTTGAGAATTCTTTTTTTAGTTGAGAGAGCGTGTCAAAAAACTTCAATTGATTGCCACAGCCTTTCAAAACGGTTTTGACGTAAGCTCTGTTTAAGGATAAGTTCTCAAAGAAGGTGAAATAAAAGCTGATCAACTGGTTTTTGGCATCAAAACTCAAAAACTCTTCGCTTTCTTGAAGTACTTCAATGGAGTTTTTGAAAAGCTCTGAAAAGATTTGGCGATCCATCACTTTAAAGGATTCAAAGTGTAAATAAAAAGCCTCTTCTTCAAGGTTGGATTTTTCACAAAAATCTTCTACAGAATCAGGTCTTGCCTCATGATCAGCGACAAAATCCATGTAAAGAGTGAGCAAATCTAACTCAGAAATTTTCTTCTTTTTTTTCATAGAATAAATTCAATGACAAAAATACGAAACCTTTTGTTGAAAGCAGAATTCAGGAGTAATAAAAACAAAAAACCGAGTTAATTTTAACTCGGTTTTTCTCTTTATTTAACACTAACAAATTATGCAAAAATTTTGCGTAACCTTTTTCTTCCGTTCAAGAAATGAGCTTTGTAAGTTTCTAAGGCGTCAAATACAATCTTTTGTTGATTGTCCATTAACTTGATTCCGCCTTTCAGTGCCTTGTCAGTCACAGTCTGCCACTGTGAAGCCACTTTAATAGTTCCTGTTACAACTTCTTCAGTAGTGTTTAAAGCAAAGTCGTTCGCTTTGATTGCATTGTTTTTTGCTTCTTTTACTGCTGTATCAAACTTCTTCTTGAAATCTACTTTTTTTGTTTTCTTGGTTGCCATATCTTCAATGTTTTAATTCAATTATTTCTTTGTCCAGTTTTTTACTGCTTCCATATCACCTTTTAAGGCCAATTTCGCTTGTGCTTTCCATCCTGATAAGTCATAAATCTTTGCATTGATTCCGGCATCAGTCAATACCTTAGTCAAATCTTTAATGGTCATTTTAGCGATCTGACCAAATGAAGTAATGTTCAATTGGTTTAAAGATTTTTCCAAAACAGGACCAATTCCTTTGATTACTTTCAAGTCGTCCTTGGTGTCTACCTTTTCAATTACAATTGGACCCTCTTTTTTAACAGCTTCTTTCTTCACCGTTTTCTTGGTAGTTTTCTTAGCTGTTGTTTTTTTGGTCTTTTTGGTTTTCCCTTTTTCTTCTCCGTCTAAAATACCGTCTGTGTATTGGTCAATCTTTCCCTTTACTTCTTCAATGGTCTCAGAAATGTTCTTTTTGATGTTTTCACTCATCTTCTCAGCTTTCTGAACCAATTTGTTATTAGCGATTTCTTTTTCAACTTTGTCTTTGATTTCTTCAGCCTTCTCAACTACAGGGTGCTCAGAAACCATTTTCTTTGCGTTGTCTACCATTTTAGGATCGTATCCTACTAAGTGCTTCAAACGTTCCGTTCCAGTTTCAACCTGACCTTTAATTGATTCGGCAGTTTCTACCATCATGTTGATTTGCTGTTGTGTCAAAGGCTCTGCCTTTTTAATTAACTTCTTGGTTAATTTTTGCCATTTTTCACCTGTTTTCACAGTAGTTTCAATCGCGTTGAAAGAGGCGTCAATCAAGTCGTTATTAATTTTCTTTACAATAGCTTTGGCCTTGCCTAGCTTTTGATCAGTTGTTGCTTTTTTAGTTGCCATGATATTTCTTTTAATGTTTTGTTTCTAATTTTTGTACAAATGTAAATTTCAATAGTTGCAAATGAGTTACAAACTATTTAACACCCATTAAATCAAGGGTTTTGTTAAGTTTCTTCCACACAAATCCTTTGCTATCTTCTAAGGTGTTGAAGAATTTATCTTGTAACATTGCCGAGGTCTGTAATCCTTTCTTTACATTTTTATCGGTAAAGTTTTGGGTACGCTCAATGGCGTCAAAAGATTTAAGAATGGTCTTCTCGGTTCTTTTCAATACAGCATCGTTTACTTTCAATGCCTTCTTTGCTATTTTTTTTGATTTTGTTGTCATCTTCATACGGTTTATACCTAATTACGATACAAACGTACAATCTGAAAGTTACAGATGAGTTACAAGTGAGTTTGACTAGTGGATGGCTTCAATCTCTTGAAGCAATTTTTTGGTTTCTGGTAAGGGTGCAATGCCGTATTCTTCCTCAAGAATTACTTCACATTTCATGTAGGCTTTGATGGCCTGTGGCCGATTTCCTTTCGCGATATAACCTTTCATTTGAATGCGATAGGCATCTTCCCAGGTAGCGTCTATTGCAAGTGCTTTTTGAGCCAAGCGAATACTTTCTAGCGGATTGGTATCCAAAATAAGTTCGGCTAAGGATATGTAAGCGCCAAGAATTAACAGTTGTGATTTTTCTCGTTCCTCTGACGTCCAGTCCTCATAAATCCTATTGGGTAAATAGGCACCTTGATACAAGTCAATGGCTTTTTGATATGCTTGAATGGCTATTTCTTTTTCTGATTGATAGGCCTTATTTCCAATAATGATAAAATTTTCTAAAGCTTCAACATCAATCCATACCTTTTCAAGATCAATTTGGTAACTGACTCCTTGTCGAAGGATGAACTGTGGTTCAGCGCGCGATACACGATTGGGTTCCAGGGCTTTGTTGATACCGTGTAAGGCAACTTTAAAATCGCGATCGTTCCAATCTTCCCAAAGGTCATCCATGATTTTTTCCTTATGCAAGGCATTGTGTTGCCGATTGGAAATGAGGTACTGAAGTAGTTGGATGGTTTTGTCTCGACCGAATTCCTTAGCTTCAATTTTTTCATGGCTCCGCCAAACTCTAAAATTACCAAGGGTCTCAATTCTAATGGATGCCTCGGTATTAAAGTCGTTTAAAGTTTGAAGTTGTTGCTGAAGGTCAGACATGGATAGGTCTATTTTTGCAAACCGTCTATTTTCTTGGCCAACTTTTTGATCTCTTTGGACAAAGAGGAGATTTCATTTTGAATTTCGTGGAAATCAGACCTTGAAGCGTTGCGCCATTGATCAATTTGTACTTTCTCACTGATTTCATCGCCCAAAACGGTAATTTTCTCTTGAATCTCTCCCTGAAGGTTTTCAAACTGCTTTTTAGGATCTTTCAAAGTTTCCTTGATGACCTGTGGTCCTACCGCTTTGATGGTTTTCCACATGGATAGGCTCTTCTTTACAATGTTTTCTTGTTCTTCGGAAGTCTTATCGGTTGTGGCTTTTTCAGTGAGTTCACTTAATTTTTGTTGCATGAAAACAAGCGCATCATTGAAATCTGAAAACCGCTTTTCATCGCCATCCTGTACATGGGAAATTTTTCCACGCCATTGTACCTTATCGTCTCCATTTTCTTGATAGATACGCTGGTTAAAGCGCACCATAAAAGAAGCATTTTGATTTTGTTTCTTATCCATAATAAATCGTTTAACCTGGTTCTTTTTCAGAACCAACTTCGTGTTTGATGAGTCCGCGGAAGGCATCGTTTACCGTATTTCCTTCATACAAGACTTTGTAGATTTCTTTTGAAATAGGCATGTCGATATCGTATTCTTTTGCCAATTCCATCACTACTTTGGCCGTTTTTACACCTTCGGCAACTTCATTCATTTCGCTGATGATTTGCTCGAGACTTTTTCCCCGACCTAATTGAAATCCTACATGGTGATTTCTACTCTTCGCACTCGAACAAGTGGCCACCAAATCGCCCATTCCAGCTAGCCCAGCAAAAGTGCTCTTTTTACCACCCATGGCGATACCTAGTCTTGTGAGTTCGGCCAATCCTCTGGTGATGATAGCGGCTCTGGTGTTATCGCCTGCATTGGCACCGTCTCCCATTCCGGAGGCAATGGCAATGATGTTTTTTAAGGCGCCACCAAGTTCGCATCCAATCACATCGGTATTGGTATATACTCGAAACAATCCCGAACTAAATATCGATTGTAATTTGGTCGCGATGGTGTCATCCACCATGGCAATTACTGCGGCGGCAGCATTACCAAAATGTATTTCTTTGGCCAAATTCGGACCTGTTAATACGCCTGCAGGATGACCGGGCATGATTTCTTCAATAATTTCTGTCATTCGCATCTTGGTGCTTAACTCTAGACCCTTCGCAAGGTTGATGATGGGAACCCAAGGACGGATATGTGGCTTGGCTTCTTCCAATACAGTTCTGAAACTTTGAGCCGGAACTCCCATGACTACAACATCGGCCTCCTTGACCGTTTCGGCGATGGAGTTGGATGCTTTTAGACTTGGTGTTAATTTGGCATCAGGCAAATACTTTTCATTGGTGTGCTGCGTATTGATTTCCTCAACGGTATCAGGATTTCTTGCCCAGATAATGGTATCGGTATTCTTTGCAGTCAATGAGGCTACGGTTGTTCCCCAAGATCCGCCGCCAAGTAGTCCAACTTTTAGTTTCATAGGTTCGTTTTAGTTGATTAGTTTTCTAGTTCCTCTAGGAATAAATTTCGTACTTCCTCCACATAGGTATCAATGTTTTTTGGCTTCCATCCAGAGGTATCTACTGGATCTAACACCACAACTTCGATATGGGTTGGTTTGAAGAAATTACTTCCTTTAGGCATTGCCATATAGGCATTTTTGATCACAATTGGAATGATGGGTACTCCCGCTTTCATGGCCAAATGGAAGGCACCCTTTTTGAATTTTCCTAGTTGTTTGCTTCCACTTCTGGTTCCTTCAGGCGCTATGACAATGGAGGTTCCATCTTTCAATGCATCAACAGCAGGTTTTAAGGCTTTGATGGCCTTTTCACGATTGGATCGGTCTACAAAAATGGCACCAAGTGCTTTGAAAATTGGTCCGATGGGAGAATACTCCAACTCTTTTTTGGCAACCCCGGTGATGTCTTTTCGTAAGATTTTTAAAAGGATGAAAAAATCTGCCGAACTCTGGTGGTTGAAACAGAATACCGCAGGTCTATAATCTTCAAGGTTTTGTTTTCCTTTGATATTGATGTCCAAGCCTGCTAGTCTTGTTCCTAAATCACCAACGCTAGAAAATGTTGTATTGGCTGCCTCTTTTTTATTCATGGTCACCAATCCTCGAGCAATTCCTTTGACTGCAGATGGGTAAATACTGGCGCCTGCCAATACGGTACGTACCCCATTCACCAAAGGTTTTTTGGTAGTGTCTTCAAATCGGAGGATGGGCCATTCGTTTTCGAAAGCTACTTGAGACAATCGATTATCTGGATTGGTAGCCACCGGATTTCCTACAATTTCTAGTAGTGGGTAGTCGTCGAAACTATCGGTATAGAAAAAACTCTTGGATAGGTCAATATTGTTTTCTTTGGCAAACTTTCTACCTGCACGTGCTTTTCCTTCATTCCAACACATTTCGGTGATAATACCGGTAAAGGCTTTGCGTTGTACCTCGAGTTCGGTGCAGTAAATATTTTCAATTCCCAATTCCTTGGCCACGGGTTCGATTTGATATCGCGTTGCTGCGGATATGATTACTACGCGATGTCCTTTGTCTAAATGCGACTGAATGAGCTTACGAGATTCTGGATAAATGGTCGGTTCCAAATAGTTCGTAAATACTTCTTCGCCAAGTTTGATGAATTCCTTTTCCTTGATGCCCTTCAATCCGAATGCCGAAACTTTTGTGAGCGTTTCAAAATCTCTATTCCCGGAAGCGTAGAGTAGGATGGTGGCAAATTGAAGTAACAATTCTTTCGCTGTCGATCGTCCGCTCAACAACCTGGACTGCACAAATTTCTTTGCGGAAAAGTCGTTGATTAGGGTGCGATCTAAATCGAAGAAGGCAGCGATATGTGGTCCTTCCTCATTGTTGTCAATTTTGCTATGTGTTTCTGGATGTTCATATCCAGGCACGTACTTTGGCGTAGTTGCCTTGGTACCTTTTTTATCCAAATGATATTCTAGCTCTTGAAGGTATTCAAGTCGCTCAGATAATTGTTCTAAAGTTTCAGACCAACGTTCTAATCCTTCCAAATCAATTTTCTTATTCATCGGGATTAGATTCGCATTTTTTGCAAAACGCAAGGCACTAACCAAAAACGGTTTGGATACAGAATCCAATCGATTGATTTTCGATTTCCAATGCAGTTCTTTTCCTTTGAACAAGCACAATTGAATGAAATCCTCTTCATTAAAGGCATCTTCCAAATCCCATCGATACAAAGTATGGCAAGCTATTTTATTGGCTTCCACATAAATTTGTAGCAATCCTTTTGAAACAAATAGTTTTTGATTGGAAAGTAGTTTTTCAATCTTCTTTCTCGGATTCGTAATGATGTTTCGCCAATCAGGATCAAACAATTCTAATTCGGCCTCAATCTCAGAACTAAACTGTGGCTTGTTGGTATAAAAGAATTCAAATTTGAAGAGATTCCTCAAATTCATAATTTCCTTCCAGAAGGTAATGAGTCGGTCTGGCGATTTGTCATCTTTAATTTTTACCAAGGCCATTTCAATAAAGGCACGGTGATACAAATGTGCCGAGGCCATATTGGCATAATACATAGCCGACAAAAACTCACTAGGAGCGAGGCTGTATTCAACTTTGTAACCTGCTTTGAATTTTTGAACGATTCCGGCTCTCTTAAGTAGATTCAAAGACTTTTGCACGGTTGCTTGAATGCGGTCTCCACGATCTATAAGTACATTCTTTTTTCTGCGTTCGATGTAATTCATCAATTTCAGTACGCTGAAATCGATCTCCTTTTTGGTCAAGGCGAAATTGTTCAAAAGCACATTACAAACCAAAGAAACCGTTGTAACTGGGGTAATGCTATTCGCCTTGTGAATTAACTCAAATGCAAAACGTGGGAGTGTGTATTTTTTAGAGTAGCTATCTTCTCCAATATCCGGAATAACGGCATCGTGATGTTCAGTGGCATCTACTGGATCGCCAAATCGGATGGCTGCCTTACCATATTGATTTCCTAATTTTTGGAAGTAGTTGAAGAACTCTAGTAAGTTTTCAGATTTCTTTTCTTTTCCTTTGCCTTGTTCGGTCATTTCCTTTACATCGGGAATGAGATCGTATACAATAGAAACAGGAATGTATTTTACCGGTTTAGCGCTCTGTTTCTCAGCTTCCATGATGTACTTCAGAATACCCATCTGCGGATACACTATTTTCCCAGTTCTTGAACGTGTCCCTTCAATGTTCCAAGTTAAGTGATCACCATTATCGATGAGCTGAGAAATGTAATGTCTGAGTGAAGCTTTGTAAATTTTATCGTCTTTAAAACTCCTTCTTAAAAATATCAATCCGGCGTTTTTACCCAATTGTTTCAATCCGGGGAAGGCCAAATTGATTCCTCCAAAAGAATAGGGAATGGGCATTCCATATCGAGCCAGCGTACTGAGTAAAACTAAAGTGTCTAAATAGGTTTTATGAGTCAAGATAAAAGCCACCGAATGTTGCCTCATGATGTTCATGAGTTTCTTGATTTCGGCGGTATCAATATCGATTTTGTTGTTGTAAGCTCTTGATAAAAGGAGTTCAGAGCCTTTGGATGAGATGATGTTGGCCACCGGGTGCTGTTGAGAGTACAATTCCTCAATACAATTCCTGGCATCCTTTTGAACATCTTCTAGTTTTCTTTTGGATTCCTTTGCAATTTTTTCAAGTTCAGCTTGAAAATTTGAATTGTTAAGTATCGATTTTAGGGAACGTTCCATTCAATTAACTTAAAAACAATTTGGTAAATTTTGAAAAGCCTTTTTCCTGCCAGAACTCTGGGAAGAACAAACTCTCTATTTTTTCTATTGTCGATTTTTCGTGATTTTCGGCAAGATTGTATTTCAAGGCTTTGGCTACGGTAAGCAAAACGGTGGCATTGGCACCCATACCGGAATGCGATCCAAAAACTTCAATATTTTGAATGTCTGCTCTGTAGGTCTCCGCTTCTAAGCAATGCTTCCAAGGAACCAATCCGTCTGTTTTGGTGTAAATGCATGTAATTGGTACCTCCGGAATTTGTTCCAATTCCTTGATGAATTTTCGATTTCGCTCGCGCAGTTGCTTTCCTCTTAAAAATTCCAAGCTTTTGATGACTGGCGTTTTCATGTGTTTGATACCCCAAACCGGAGATCCGATGGTTACCAATTGTTCCACTTTATCAGGAAAGCGATTGGCAATCAATTTGGCAAAGATTCCGCCGCCGCTCCAACCAACCAAACTTACTTTTTGGTTGTGTATGTTGTAGATCTCATTAAGCCGTTCTTCCAATTTGGGAAGGTATTTGGAGTTGATCATGTTGACTCCGAGTTCCCACTTGTAAGTTTTGAATCCTAATGACCTAAGGTAACGTCTTACAAATTTTGTAGTGTAATCGTTTCCTAGGTAGGGTGGCATAAACAAAACAGGCTTACGCTCGTTGGTTCTTCGCTTTGGAATAAAATAATACAACCAATGCATGGAAGTCCATTCCACCACAGACCTCGATTCAAGCAATACGTTGTACAGTGGAGGTGCGGGAATTGTGGCATTAATGCTATTCACCACCTTGGTCAAACGTTTGATGTACTTTTCAGTTTCGAGATTTTCTGTTTGTTCATCAATCTCTTTAAGCACATATATCAAGGTAACATAGTCTCTATCAGGACCAAAATCCTCACAAATCGAAACACAACGATCAAACAATCGTTCTGCCGATTGTTTCGGTAGTTTTTCGCGTTTTAACACCTTTTGAATGCTAGGGTAGAAGGGATGCACCTTAAAGCAATCATTGATGATTTTCTTCGTCTTTTTAAGATCATTGGCTTCATTCGCCACCAATGCAATGACAAATTTTGTGAAAATCGTATATACTAGTTTGTTGCTTTCCATTTAGCTAGCTTCTTGAATCTTGGTATCGAGCCAATTTAATAAATCTTGTTCAACTTCCTCCTTATTAATCTCATTAAGCATTTCATGGCGACCTCCTTTGTACAGCTTTAGGGTAACATCGTTGCCTGCTTTTTTAAACTTTTTGGCCACTTTCACCACGCCTTTTCCCATTTCTCCTACGGGATCACAATCTCCTGAGAATAAGTACACCGGAATGTCGTTCGGTGTATTTTTAAAAGTCTCGTAGTTGTTTATTTTTTTACTTCCCTTGATGACATCTTCAATCACACTTAGCGAGAAATTCTCAATCCGAAGTGGGTCGGCTTCAAACAAATCCACTTGATGCTTGTCACGACTGATCCAATCTACCTGTGTACGATTGGGCTTGAATTTCTTATTGAACTCTGAGAAAAAAAGGTTTTTCAATACCTTATTGCTCTTTTTCCGACCCCGAAAGGTTCGAATCACTTTGGTGCTAAACAAACCTACCGAGCCCAGTGTTTTCATAAAACTCGCAGTCCCTGATAGAATTAAGGCTTGCAGATCTTTTCCGTATTTGGTTACGTACTGGCGACTTAATAAAGAGCCCATGCTATGTCCAAATAAAATGATTTTGCGAGACGGGTATTCTTTTTTAATAATCTTGCTCAGTTTACGCATGTCTTTCACCGCATCTCTAAAATAATCGTCGCCATCATAAACACCTAAAAGATGCGTCGATTTTACCGATTTTCCATGAATGCGATGATCGTTGGCATAGACCACAAATCCCTCTTCTTGCAGGAATTCGGCAAAGTGATTGTACCGACCTGCGTGTTCTCCGATACCATGAGCCAATTGAACAACCCCTTTGATATGATCCGTTGCCGGAGTCCATTTGTAATAATGAATATCAACTCCGTCTTTTGTTGTAAAAGAATGTGTGCTGTAACTCATTTTAGTTGCTAGTAAATCCGCGTAATAATTCTTTGAACCTTTGAACTTCTTTTTCTCTGCCTTTGATTTTTAATTTTTCTTGAATGAGCAACTCATCCAATAAAACTTCCCCTTTAGAAAGTTTGAACAAACTGTTGTCATCAATTTTGATATGAACCGATGGTCGCACAATTTTACGCTTTCGGTAATGGACTTTTTTGTCGGCAATGCGATATCCGATATCGGTGTCTTCGGTTTCGCTTTCAATTTGAAAATTATACGTAACGTTGGTCGTTTTTCGATTCACAAATCGTTGAGCGGCGATGTATTTCTTAAAGTCGGCAAAGAAAGCACTACTCTTCAGCTCTTCTTTTACTTTTTTGGTTTGGGTTTTCGCGTTGTTCTTAATGACCTCTTCCAACTCGTTGGCCGACTCACGGATGTATCTGGCAAACAAATCTGCATCTGGCATCGACTTGGCATTTGAGGTCGCCGTAATGGTAACCAAACCGTTGTAACTAAAAGCGGCAATGATCAATCCGAATCCGTCTAAAACCGGTGTCAGTCCGAAGATTCCTTGAATTTTGTGTCCGCGTAAATACAAAGCACTTTGTGGCCCTGGAACATTGGTAATGGTGACATTAAAAGGCGGGGTAATAAACTCCCCCAATTTATATTTACTGTAAATTCTTGAGGCCAAATTGGCTACTCCGAAAGGAACGGCTTCTGCCATTTGAGCCAATGATTTTGCACCCACGGTTTTGTGTTTGGCCTTTCCTTGACTGGTTTGAAACTGAATGTATTCCAAACGTTTGATGGGGTCTTCGATATGCGTACCGATCTTGACCAGCATGTTTGAAATCTGATTGTTCATTTTGTCTTTGCTTTCCTCCGTGCGGATGGATATAGGAACATTGGCTACCAAAGGCTGACTCGGTAATTTGTCTTTTTCCTTTAAATAGCGTCGCAATGCACCGGCACATATGGCTACAATGATGTCATTAACGGTAACTCCTTGTACTTTTCGTAAATGATTGATTCTATCGAAAGAAAGTATGGCGGTTCCCCAAGTTCTTTTTGGTGAAACTGTGCTGTTGAAAATCGTTTTTGGAGTGCTGTAGCTCTTTTGAATTTTGATCCGATTCCCCTTGATTTGTTTATTCACTCGACCTTTTACAAAAGATAAAGCTGACTCACTAAAAAACTTTGGAAGTTTCAAAGGGTCTTTGAAAAAGGTCTGAGCACTTTTAGCCAATAATTGCACATCATCTGGCAGGCTATTGGGTTCGTATGGTTTTGGTGGTTTAATTTCGTTTTCTGCGTCTTCCTTGCTGGTATCAAACAATTTGCCCATAATGCCTACGCCAGATTTGCCATCAATCATCACATGATGTATTTTAGAAATAATGGCAACGGAACCTTTGGGAACTTGAGAAACATTATCCAATCCTTCAATAAAACTAACCGACCAAAGCGGTCTTCTCAAGTCGAGCGAATTGCTAAAAATAGAAGAAGTTAAATCCCGCAAGGTTTTCCAGTTGGCAGGATCTGGTAGTTTATACCGATGAAGATGCAAATCCAAATCAAAATTAGGGTCATCTACCCAGAACGGATAATCTACATTGAATGGAACATTGACCAATCGTTTTCTAAACTTCGGGATCAGGTGCAATTTACTAGCCACAATCGCCTTAAAATCCTCATACTTCAGCGAGCCCTCTACCACTGTAAGAGTGGCAATATGCATTGGGCTAGAAGGAGACTCGGCATATAAAAAGGTGGCGTCCTGACCTGAAATCTGTTCGGCATTGACATCAATGATGCTATCTATTAAACTTTGAATCATTTTTGAAGAATTCGTAATTATTGATTGTAAAAAATAAGGATTACGTATTCTTGCAAGTTAACTATTTTTAATAAGTAATGGAATAGCGAAGGAGGTTAATTTGTCTGAGTGAAAGCAAGGATGAGCGGATTATTTCATCAATGATCCTCCGCGGGATATTTTGCAAATAAAAACCTTCTTCGAAGGCTCTTTCATTTCCGTCGTATTTTATTCTCAAGCGAGCTTGCACTAAAATCCTTTGGAAATAAAAAAACCACCTTTTTGGTGGTTTCTATTTGTCGGGATGAGAGGATTATTTATTCAATGATCCTCCATATGATATGTTGCAAATAGATGCCTAATGCTCACGCATTTTTGACTTTTTTATTTGTTCATTCACTCAAGAATACTTGGCTCATAACAAATAAAAAACCCAACTTCTTCGAAGTTAGGAATCTTTTTGTCGGGATGAGAGGATTCGAACCTCCGATCTCTGGTCCCCCAGACCAGCACTTTAACCGGACTAAGCTACATCCCGAATGTGGACGGCAAATATAACTTGTCTTAACAGAATAAGCAAGGTTAGTCGAGGGCTTCTTTGTAAACTTTCAAGCAGCGTTCGCGCGCAAATTTGTGATCCACAATAGGTTGTGGATAATCAAAATCTTGATAATTCGGAACCCATTTTTTGATATAGGTATGCTTTTTATCGAATTTTTGAATTTGAGTGGTCGGATTGAATATTCTGAAATAGGGAGCCGCATCCACGCCCGAACCAGCAACCCATTGCCAGTTGCCGATATTACTTGCCTGTTCGTAATCGTTGAGTTTTTCTGCAAAATAGGCTTCTCCCCAGCGCCAATCAATCAATAAGTGTTTGCATAAGAAACTACCTGTTAGCATTCGAATTCGGTTGTGCATGAATCCAGTTGCGTTCAATTCACGCATTCCGGCATCTACCAAAGGATAACCGGTTTTTCCTTCACACCATTTTTTAAATTCTTCTTCGTTATTTCGCCACTCGATTCTGTCGTATTTCGATTTAAAACTGTCTTTGGTGGTGTGTGGAAAGTGGTGTAAAATCTGCATGAAGAATTCACGCCATATCAATTCCTTTAAAAAGGTAATATTGTCGCTTTTGTTGGCTTTTTCTATCATTTGACGAACACTCACTGTTCCGAATCTCAGGTGTGGACCCAACTTGGAGGTTCCATCTTTTTCTGGGAAATTTCTCGTGTCTTCATAGGCATCAATCAAATCTGAATCGATTTTGTAATCAGCGATTTGAATGCTGGCTGTTTGGAATCCGATATCTTCAAGGGTTACATTTCTTTCTCCCAAATCGGTGGCAAAATTATGCTGGAACTCTTCCGAAGGATAATTCGGAATAGCCTCTTGATGAAAACGTTCCAACCATTTTCTGGAGTAAGGTGTGTAAACCACATAGGGCTTTCCGTCTGCCTTAGTTACCTCATCTTTTTCAAATAATACTTGATCCTTAAAACTGTGAAACGCTACGGAATTGGAGTCTAAAAAATCCTTTACGGCCTCATCACGCTGGGTAGCATAAGGTTCATAATCATGATTCGTATAAACAGCGCTGATATTGTAATCCGAAACCAATTTCTCGAAAATAGCCAAAGGCCTTCCATGATAGATGTGAATACTAGCTCCCAAGCTTTGTAGGCTACTATTCATTTTTTGAAGGTTGTTATGAATGAAATTTACCCGAGCATCATTTTTTGGAAGTTTTGAAAGAATATCTACATCAAAAATGAAAATTGGCAATACCTTTTCTCCGCTTTGTAAAGCGTTGTACAATCCACAGTTGTCGTGCAAACGAAGGTCTCTACGAAACCAGAAAATTCGAATGTTTTCCATTATCCTTTGTATTCTCCAAATAGTTCAGTTAATCTCTTTTTTCGATACTCAAATACTTCTTCAAGCTTTGGTTTTACCAAAAAGGGTTGTGCGATTTTTCCTAAGATTCCAAATGGAACTTTGTAAGTAATAATATCCTCCATTTGAACTCCGCCTTTTATTTGGTGAATGAAATGCTGATGATGCCAATATGCATAAGGGCCAGCGAGTTGAATGTCGACAAAATATTTCCCTTTTTCATATTGTGAAATCTCACTTACCCATTTGGTTTTTATTCCCGCCAAAGGAGTAACGCTATACTGAATGATCTGACCTGGATACATGGGTCTGTCAGCACCAGAAATAATTTTCATATTCATTTCTTTTGGAGTCAGATGTGATAGGTTCTTCGGATTTGATAAAAATTCCCATGCTTCGTCGACAGTGATGGGTAAATTCTGAGTTTTATGTAGGGTGTACATTTTCATTAATTGTGAATTAAGACATACATGTTAAGCGATGTTGCTATGCAAAGCCATATCATGTAAGGAAGCAATAACAATCGCCATTTGCCAACCTTTTTGCTCAATGCGAAAAAGTAAATAAAAATAATTGCCGTCAGTAAAAGAATCACCACAAGGGCTAATAAGACTTGATGCTGATTGAAAAAGATGTAATTCCAACTTACGTTGAAAAGCACTTGAAGTCCATAAATTATTTTTTGATTGGTAGTGTTATCAACCAAAAATAATTTGGCCAGATATATGGAAAAACAAAGCATGATGCTTGTCCAAGCCGCTCCAAAAACCCATCCGGGTGGCGTCCATGGTGCCTTGTTTAGGTTGAGGTACCAATCAGAGGTCGGACCACTGTTCATTAACCACCCACCCAAGGCCAATCCACCAAAATTGATGAATAGAAAGAAGGCCAAAAGACCGTAATATGTTTTACTTTTTGAGGGCATCGATTTGTTTTAAAACTGCATCAGCTTCTGCATATTTTGCATCGCTTTGACTTCTGTTCACAGATTGCAATTTATAACCTTCTTCCATCAGTTTTTTATATTTGGCTTCCAATTTTTCAACTTCCGATTTCTTTTTAAATAATCCGAACATATCTATTTGAGGTGTTTTGTAATTTTTGAACTTGTTGGTTTTGTGATGGAGTAGTAGTAATCTACCAAATTCCCTTCGTCGTCCACTAGATATTTTTGAAAATTCCAACGCACCGTTGAGCTCTTCTTAGAATTTTGATCTTTCTTTGTTAACCACGAATAAAGTGGGTGTTGATTTCCTCCTTTTACATCCACTTTTTCTGTAATTAAAAAGGATACCCCATAATTTACCTGGCAAAATTCTTGAATTTCTGAAGAACTGCCTGGCTCTTGATTTCCGAATTGGTTACAAGGAACACCAATAACCATCAACTTGTCCTGGTATTCTTGATACAATTTTTCAAGATCGCGGTATTGAGGAGTGAAACCACATTTCGAAGCCACGTTCACAAATAATATGTGTTTTCCTTTATAGGAGTTTAGGTCAACAGGTTTTCCCTGCAAGCTGTCAATTTTAATGTCGTAAATGCTCATGGCTTATATTTTAAAACTTACAATTCCGCAATCCAATTCAAAAATCTGTCCAGAGATCGATTGCGCTTCATCCGAAACTAAAAATTTGGCCATAGAAGCTACCTCTGTGGGTTCCAAGAACTTCTTCAATGGATGACGTTCTTTAATGTTTTCAATCATGCGGTCATTGCGCAATAACTTAGATGCCAAGTCGGTATTGGTTACCGTCGGTGCAATCGCATTGACCCGAATGGTCGGTGCTAATTCGGCACCAAGTGATTTTGTGATTCCCTCAACACCAGCCTTAGCAGCCGCAATACTCGCGTGGAATGGCATCCCAAGATTTGCCGCCACCGTACTAAAGAGTAGGATGGAAGGATTGTTACCATTTTTCAATTTTGGTAAAAAGTGCTGAATTGCCTTTATGGCTCCAATTACATTTATCTCGTAGTCTGATCTAAAGTCGTCCAGTTTTAATCGTCCAACTGGTTTTAGGTTGATGCTACCTGGGCAGTAAATAAGGGTATCTACTTCTTCAATATCGGGTAATTCGTCCGATAGAATATCTGCAGAATAATGTGTAATATGAGCAGCTGTCTCTGGCTCATTTCTACTGATGTTTGTGATGTTATTGGTGTTTGCCAAGCTTTCTAAAATAGCTTTACCGATGCCACGGCTACCACCAATGATTACAATATTTTTCATGAGGATGTGAGATATAAAAAAGGAAAGCCCACGATGGGGCTTTCTGTAACTATTATTTTACTCCGATTAAGCAGTTAAAGGTTTCCCTTTTAATCTTTTCTCGATTCGTTGCTTAATAACCGTTAGTCGTTTCATTATGTCCATAATATTTTTGTCTTTGTTTACTTTGTAAACTTCATTAAGACTTAAGATTAAAGACTTCGCTTCCCTTGAGGCTAGAATTCTATCGCTAGTAGTCGGAAACCTCATTTTTCTGTTTTCAAATTCTAGTGCTTTTTCGATTAATTCCATAATTAATAATTTAACGCGTTTTGTAGTTCAGCTATTTTTTCTGGTGTGTTGAACTTACCACCAAAGAATGATGTTACAGTGCTAGAGGTATCATCCTTAACTCCTCTTGAAGAAACGCACAAGTGTTTGGCGTCAATAATTACGGCAACGTCTTCAGTTTCTAATACTGATTTCAATTCCTCGGCAATTTGATTGGTCAATCGTTCTTGCACTTGAGGTCTTTTGGCGTAATACTGAACAATTCGATTTAACTTTGATAACCCAATTACCTTTCCTGAGCTAATGTAAGCCACATGCGCTTTTCCAATAATTGGTACAAAGTGATGCTCACAGTTTGAATAAAAAGTAATGTTTTTCTCAACCAGCATTTGGTTGTACTGGTACTTGTTATCAAATAAAGCAACTTTTGGTTTATTTTCTGGGTTTAATCCCGAAAAAATCTCCTCAATATACATTTTTGCAACTCGTTTTGGAGTTCCTTGCAACGAGTCATCTGTTAAATCTAATCCTAAGGCTTTCATGATTTCAGTGAAGTGAAACTCAATTTTGGTTTTCTTTTCTTCATCTGACATATCGAAAGCATCTTCTGTCATCGGGGTGTCTAATCCCGTAAATAAGTGATCATCTCCAATTTCATGTGCATCAAGACCATTAAATTTTGATCCGTTTGCTCCTCTTTGTCTCTTAATTCTCTCTAAAACTTCTGTTGTCATATTTCTCTTTTTAACGTGCTGTCTGTTTTTAAGCAAAGCACTGGTTTAACGTTTTGAAATCGAGTTGTTCGAGATCGATCGTTGTCTTGAACATTTAAATCGACCCTTTTCAAACTCTCTCTTTTTTAAATGCTTGGTTTTTCTTCCTTGAACTCTTTCTCTCCAAAGTCTAAAGCTTTTCGGCTTTAGTTCTCTTCTCATTAGTTCGATTACTTCTTGTTCTTTTAAATTGAATTGAAACAAGATGGCATCGAAGGGAGTTCTATCTTCCCAAGCCATTTCAATTATTCTGTCAACTTCTATTTGTGTTAGCATCTAGTGTAACTGAAAATTGTATTTTTCTTGGTTTTCTGTTCTTAAATACATCATTTTTACCAAGAAGGCTTTGTTTTCTTTAAGTAGCTTATTGTCTGCAAACCTTACAAACTTTCCGTCGGCATGTATGCTGTATCCATTTGATTGGTACGTATGCAGACTGTGGTAAGGAATCACCCAACTGTAGGTTTTTAAACCTTGGTTGATGTGAACAATAATGCCATTCTTTCGTAATTCTATGTTCGCGTAGTTGATATCTGAAACTTTGTTCATCAATTCGTCCATGTTCGGACTTACGCTTTCTATGATCATACGCTTTGAACCAACGCCTTTCATTCTGATGGATTCAAAGAAAGAAAACTTGTGACCCACAATGTCATTAATTAAAATGTCGTTTTCTCTGTTTTGTAAGGTCGTATCAAATATCATGATTCTTATTTTCCTGAAAGGTATAAAATTGTTTAATTATTTGTTAAATCAATTAAACAGTTTTGAAAATAGCATTATTGGTTTTTCTTATACTTAATCGGAATTCAACATTCTGCGCCTATCGGACAAGGTGTGTTTCTTTAAAATCCGATTGTTTTCTACCTGAACATCAGGGTCATCCTTCATATTCCAAAGGATATCAGCCGCATATTTTCGAGCTTGTTTGGCGTCGACAATTGGCTTGGGATAGTCCTTGCCTAAAATCACATTGTTAAATTGTTGATCCAACGGAGTCATCAGGTAGGGTTCGTGGATAAAAGGGGTTGGAAGGTCTTTCAACTCCGGCACCCACTTTTTGATAAAGGTAGCATCTTCATCGTGCTCCAAGCTATTTTTTACCGGATTGTAAATACGTATGTTGTTAATTCCAGTTTCGGCCGCTTGCATTTGAAGTTGTGGGAAATGGATTCCAGGTTCAAAATCCAAAAACATCTTTGATAGATGATGGGTTGCCTCTTGCCACGGTTGCCATAAGATATGAGTAAAGAAGGACACTAATAAAGCACGCATTCTGAAGTTTACATAGCCAGTGGCGATCAAACACCGCATGCTCGCATCCACCAAAGGGAATCCCGTTTGACCTTCTTTCCAAGCCGTTTTGTATTCTTTGGAAATACTTTTCTTTAGTTTGTGATATCCTTTATTGATGCTGGCGTTTTCCATGGTATGTTCCATTTCGAACTTTTGAATGAAATGAGCTTGCCAACGCAATCTTGAAACAAAAGCTCCTAGGTGTCTTTTGTTTGTTTCGTTCTTATAGGATTTTGCCTTTTGATATACCTGTCGGATGGAAACATTTCCCCAAGCGATGTAGGGTGATAGTCTGCTACAACTTTCCCTCGATTCGGCAGGCTTCGAAATGTGATACATGTAGTTTTTGTGACGATTCTCAAAGAAGGTATTGGCATATTTCCAGGCCGTTTCGGTACCTCCATGTTGAAACTGTTTGCTTATGGGTGTGCTAAGATTTACTTTTTGGAAGTACTTTTCGATGGATTCGATTTCTTCGATGGATAAAAATTGATCCTTGTGAAAAGAAGATGCAATGAGTGGTTGATTCATGTAGTCTTCCCATTTTTCGAACCAATCTTCTCTATTCAATAACCCTCGTAAAACTCCGTTGTTAATGTTTTCAGTCCAAGGAATAGAATTGTTTCGGCAATATCTGGTAAAATCTTTATCACGGTTATAAGTTGCTAATAGTCCCGTTTCTTGATGAGAATATACACCGCTAATTTTGTAAGTATTCTGAATCTGATTGAAGAAGTTGATGATGTCGGATTGAACGGTCAATACTTTGGTGTTGAACTGGGCCAACCTTTTATTGATATCGACTAAAGATTGTTTGATAAAATTCCAATGACGCTGATCGTAGTGTTCATCTTGGAGCAAGAGGTTTTCAAATGCGTATAGCAATAAAACTCTTTTATTTCCGGCCAAAGCATTCGAGATGGCCTCATTGTCTTCGAGCCTGAGATCTCTTTTAAACCAAACTACACTAATTTCCTCCTTCTCCTTCTTCATCCAATCTCCTTAAAAATATCGCTGCGTTTTTAAAATGTTTTTCTTTTGTTTCTTGTTTCATCTTATCGAAAGTTCGAATGAGCATTCCTAATCTCGGATTGCTCAAGAAAAACTCTCGATGTTTGTCCATGAATGTCCAAAATAAACCGTCCCAAACTCCTTGCCAATCTCCCTTCCCATAATTACTCATCTTTATGATGTAATTGCTACTGCTTATGTAAGGTTTGGTAGACATCAATCCGCCATCGGCATACAAACTCATTCCATAAACGTTGGGTACCATTACCCAATCATAGGCATCAATAAAGAGTTCCATAAACCATTGGTAAACTTCATCGGGATCAAACTCGCAAAGCACCATGAAGTTGCCCAGAATCATCAGGCGTTCAATGTGATGGGCATACGCGGTTTTATTAACCTTTTTGATGACATCATCAATTGGTCGTATTCCTGTTGTGCCGTCATAAAATGAAGACGGAATTTTGCGTTTGAAATTCCAAAAATTACGAGTTCTTTCTTCCGATCCTTTTACTTCATATACTCCTCGTATGAATTCGCGCCAACCTAAAATCTGTCGCACAAATCCTTCAGTCGAGTTAAGCGGAACCTCATTGGTTTCTGCAAATTCAATGGTTTTCTTAATTACCTCTAGGGGATGCAACAAACCAACATTGATGAGCGGAGAAAGCAAACTGTGATTCAAAAAGTTCTCTTCTCGAACAATAGCATCTTCATAAGGACCGAATTCGTGAAAGCGAAATTCAAAGAATTGCTGCAACCACTCATTGGCCGATTTGAAATCAATGGGATATACCATGCCTTCATTTAGGTCCCCGTAATTCGAATTGAAATTTTCTGCCACATAAGACCTCGCTTCCTTGTGAAATTCTGTGGTATTCGGAAAGTGAATGCTGGGCGGAATCTTATTCTTCGGATATTTTTTTCGATTGTCGCCATCATAGGTCCAATGGCCACCGAGAGGCTTGTCATCATGGACCAAAATATTTCGGTTCTTTCGCTGGTCTTTGTAAAAGGAAGTTTGAAAGAACTTCTTTTTGGTGGGTTTAAAGAAAGAGGTTAACTCTTCTTTTGAATTGATAAAAAGCGGATTTTCATACCATTCAATGGTTAGATCTCCCTTACTTGAGTGGATGTGTTTTTGGAGCCAATTATCGGTCGGATCAATGATGTGTACTTTTTCAATACCCGCTGCTGAAAGTTTCGGAAGTAACACTCGAATATCACTTTCTTCTGATACAGCCTCAACATAGGATACGGTCTTTCCAAGTGATTCCAAATAGCTGGCATAAGCTTTCATACTAGCTCTATGAAAGGCAATTTTTTGCTTGTGAAATTTGTACTGATTGAAAAATAAATATTCTTCAACTAGGTATATTTCATCACAGTTTTGAAGCGCCTCAGTCTTCTCAAATAATTGATGTGGGAAAATGATGTGTACTTGGATCTTGCTCATGTCTAAAACAAACTTGTTTGTAACCAAAGATTACGGAATCTTCCATCAGCGTCGTAGCGTTCCGCTTGCAAATCCACATTAAATTTTCGATCTCTCGGGTCGTTCCCAACGCCTGCAACATACATCCAGTTTCCATAGTTGCTGTGTACGTCGTAATCCAACAAAAGGGATTCGAAATACGCCGCTCCAATACGCCAATCTAATTCCAGTTCCTTGGCAAAATAGGATGCTACATTTTGACGTCCGCGATTACTCATCCAGCCGGTTTCTTTCAGCTCAATCATGTTTGCATTAACAAAGTCAGAATGTGTTTCTCCGTCAATCCATCGATCAATGTTACGCTGTTTGGTAGACCACTCGTAGTTTTTCTTCAAAATACCTTCCAACTTGAAAATTTGATTTCCATGTTTTAGGGAGATATACTTAAAGTAATCACGCCAAATTAATTCGAAGATCAACCAATAGGTCGATTGATTCTTGTAAAAGTCGGCTTCAAATTCTTTCACTTTCCAATAAATTGTTCTTGCTGAAATGCTTCCGTTTGCCAACCATGGAGAAAACTTAGAGCTGTAGTCTAGACCTACCAATCCGTTTCGTGTCTTTTTATAGAACCCTAGTTTTTTGGTCTTGAAAAAATAGTGATCCAACCGTTCTAATGCTTGACTTTCTCCTCCTCTAAAAGGAAATGCCGATTGTCTTGGCGTATCAAAATCTTCAAACCCTAAATCGGATAAGGTTGGAATCGTTGTGTTATTTTCGATTCGATTTTCCTCTGATAATTTTATGGATTCATGCTCCTCACGAATTGAAATGTATTTCTCTAATTTTTTTCTAAAGACGGTAAATACCTGTGGGGTATTGGATATTGGAAATTCAATGTCCTCAGGGTGATACAAAAATTGATTGTAGAAACTTCTCCAACTGAGTGAACTGGAACATGCGGCTTTCACGCGGTCTTCAGTGTTGACTTCCTCCTGAGTCCATTCTTTTTGAAGAAAGATTTCAGCAACATCCAATTCCTTACATATAGTGGGAATGATGTCTTCGGCATTCTTTTGATATACCAAAAGATCAATATTCAATCTATCCAACTGATTTTTCAAGTCATTTAAAGTCTCGAGTAAAAATTTTGCTCGGTACTTCCCAGTTTTTCGAAATCCGAATTTGGTCATTGCAAAATTTCTAGGTTCCAGACAATAAATACCAATAACTCGATTACCACTTTCGCATGCCTGAGATAATACCTCATTATCTCGCACTCTTAAATCATTTCGAAACCAAACTAAACTTGTTTTCATTTTGTTCTCCTGCATTTTTCGCTACAATATTTTACATGTTCCCAATCTCTTTCCCATTTCTTTCGCCATGTGAAAGGTTTCTCACAGACGATGCATATTTTGGTGGGTAGATGTTGCTTTTTTACTCCTCTCATTTTTCATTCACCAATGCGTTAATCATTCCTTTAAAAACAAAAGCATGGAAAGGCAACACTGCATACCAATACAAGCGGCCTAACACTCCTTTGGGTCTGAAAACTGCGCGTTGAAAGAGTTTGTTTTTCACAATTTTAAATTCCAGCCAAGCCTCCCCTGGCAGTTTCATTTCAGCAAATAACAACAAGCGTTTCTCATTTTTATCGGCTAAGAGAACTCTCCAAAAATCAAGGGGATCTCCCGGTTCTAAATAGGACTCGTGGGTTCTTCCACGACGCAAACCTACACCTCCGAATAACTTGTCTACATATCCTCGTAATTTCCAAAGCCAATTGAAACTATACCAGCCATTAGCTCCACCAATTCTCCATATCTTATCGATGGTATATGCTTCGTTTTGAACTTCTCTGAAGCGGATATCCTTGAAACATCCATATTGAGGAAGTTCCACATATTTTGATAACTGATCGTTAAAAACACCACTACTTACCGCATCCTTCCAACTTGAAATCACAGAGTTCTGTTGAATTTTTTGAAAAGCTAATTGCACGGCCGTTTTATAGGTCATTGGATTTACATCAACCAATTGATTGATATTGCTCTTTTTGCCAATCACTTCCACCTTCATACTATCAACCAGGGCAGAGGCGAGTTGAAAAGAAGTGGAGGTTACAAAGTATAACCAGTAGGACGAAAGTTTTGGTGTAAGAACGGGTAGGGTGTAGATGTATCTTTTCAATCCTCTTACTTCGGCAAACTGTAATAAGATTTCCTTGTATGTTAGTACTTCCGGACCGAATATGTCAAAGGATTGATGATAACAGGCTTCTTTGTGCAATACGCCCGATAAATAACTCAATACGTCCCGTATTCCGATGGGTTGCGATTTGGTGTTCAACCATTTCGGGGTAACCATTAGTGGTAATTTCTCTACGATATCACGAATGATTTCAAAGGAGGCGCTCCCACTTCCTACAATGATCCCAGCTCTCAAAGTTGTTAATGCATAGGAGTCGGATTTTAAGGTCTCTTCAACTTGTAGTCTCGATTTCAAATGCTTCGATAAGGTTTCATCGTTTACGATTCCGCTTAAGTACACCACCTGTTTGCAGTCGGTTTCTTCTGTTAAGATTTTGAAGTTTTCTGCACATCGTTTTTCCAAAACACCAAAATCTTTTTCATCCGAAGACATGGAATGAATAAGGTAATAGGCAGCATCAATATCGGTCGGAAAAATGCCTTGCTCAGGTTTTAAGAAATCAATCTTGATGAATTTACATCGGGGATGTTCCTCTATTTCATCCGGAATTCGCTCTAAATCACGAACACAACAGATTAACTCCACCTGCTCATCTTCAAGCAAATGAAGCGCCAATCGTTTGGCGATGTATCCGGTTGTTCCTGTGATTAGTATTTTCAAATTACTTGTTATTTTGGTCTTTGATAGCCAAACCTTTCTTCCAATTTTGGCAAGGCATATCCGTCGAGACCGATGATACTCATGACTTCTCCTTTGCTCAAATCAATGAAACCATCGTCTTGAAGCAATTGATCATCGATGTATAATTCTTTAATTCTTCCTACTATCATTTTTACATCATTCGAGGCAATGTAAACTTCTTCAACAAAACTCATTGCCATTTGAATGGGGCAACCTTTCACAAAAGGAGCCTCGAACTCTCCTTTGTATTCTTCAAACAAATTGGTTTGGTCAAACTCTGAAATATCCGCATCGTATTTGGCGGAAGTGTGGTGTGCATCTTCAATGATATTTTTATGAATATGATTGATGGTAAATACCCCAGTGTCCAATATGTTCTGATAGGTATTTCTCGGAACCGTTGTTGGTCTCAGAATAAAACCTAAGGTAGGTGGTTTAGAGCCCAAATGCGTTACAGAACTAAAAACAGCCACGTTGGTGCTACCGTCTTTAGAAATGCTGCCCAATAAATTTGCCGACTTGTAACCGGAACAACTATTGATCAAATTGATGCGATAAATCTTCTGTAACTTAAAAATATCTTCTTCCGTAAATACCATGGTTTTGGTTGTTTACACAAAGATAAAAAATGTTTAATGATATCGATAAAAAGCTAAACAAAACTAAGTTAAAGTATCGATAAAATTCCATTCAATATAAATGAGGCCTTTGAAAGGAGGAGTTTTGTGAAATGATAGAAAGATGGAATCGGCTTATTAAACCTGAATATGGGGAGTTGGGGTGGCAGGATTATCGAAGTGATCCTGATTGTGGGTTTGATGCTAAAGAAAAGCTCACACCTTTCGGTGTTTTCACTTTTTTCATTTACAAAACCTTTCAAGGCGATGCCTTAAGGTTTCCTAAATAAAAAAAGCTAGAAATCTAAAGATCTCTAGCTTTTCTTTGTCGGGGTGGCAGGATTACCGAAGTGATCCTGAATGTGGGTTTGTTGCTAATCAAAAGTCCACCCTTAAGTGTGTCTTTGTTTTTATTCTCATTTCAATTTTGAAGCAAGCTTCAATTTCATTCAAATAAAAAAAGCCAAGAATAAAATTCTTGACTTTTGATGTCGGGGTGGCAGGATTCGAACCTGCGACCTCCGCGTCCCAAACGCGGCGCGATAACCGGGCTACGCTACACCCCGTGTAACGGATTGCAAAATTACTACAATATTTTTATATTGTAAAAAGAATTAGTTTCAAACTTCAAATAAATATTCATGCAACCGATCAAAAATCTTTTCCTGTTCATTACTCTTTTTATCGTTGCTTCTTCCTATGCGCAAAGTAAGAACTACAAACATCAGATTGTGGTGAAAGACGTGACCATTCCTTGGGGATTTACCTTCCTGCCTGATGGTTCTATGTTGTATACGGAAAAGAAAGGGAAAATGACCATTTTTAAGGATGGTAAAAAGCGAGAAGTTTTTGGACTGCCCAGAGTTGTTGAATACAGTCAAGGTGGATTGATGGACGTGGAATTACATCCCAATTTTAAAGAAAACAGAATTCTTTATTTCACCTATTCATCCGGTGCAGGAGAGGAGCGAGGTGTGAACACCGCTTTGATGAAAGCAGAACTTAGAGAAGGCCGCTTGGTGAATAAAAAAGTGCTGTACAAAGCGAGTCCCAATAGTCGGCGTGGTCAGCATTTTGGCTCCCGAATTGCATTTGATCGAGAAGGATACTTGTATTTCAGTATCGGAGATCGTGGAAATAGAGATGTGAATCCGCAAGACATCACTAGAGACTGTGGCAAGATCTATCGATTGAAAGATGATGGAAGCATTCCAGAAGACAACCCTTTTGTGAACAAACCGAGAGCTAAAAGAGCCATTTATAGTTATGGTCATAGAAATCCGCAAGGAATGGAAATGAATCCGTTTACGGGTGAGATTTGGACTCACGAACACGGTCCTCGTGGAGGTGATGAAATTAACATCATTCAAAAAGGTAAAAACTACGGTTGGCCCAAAGCAAGTTATGGTATCAACTACAGTGGAACTAAATTCACCAATAAAACCTCCATTCCTGGGATGGTAGATCCATTGCATCATTGGACGCCGTCAATTGCTCCAAGCGGAATGGCTTTTGTTTCTAGTAATAAATATCCGAAGCTCAGAGGAAAGTTGTTGGTAGGGTCGCTTAAATTCCAATATGTTTCTGTATGTACCTTGAAAAACGGAAAAGTGGTGAAGGAAGAAAAGATTCTGAACAACTTGGGAAGAGTTCGTTCCATTGAACAAGGAAATGACGGTTATATCTATGTCGGAGTCGAGTATTACGGAATCGTAAAGTTACTTCCTTGATAATCAGCTTAGCTCCAAAAACTTACTAACAATTCATCGATTTTTGTTATTAAATTATTGCAAATATTCATTTGTGATTTTCCGGATTGTACATGAAAAAAAATACATTTGTTATCTAAATTTTTAGAACCATGTCAGAGAATATTGAAAGAATTGAATGTTTGATAATAGGATCAGGTCCTGCAGGATATACTGCGGCAATCTATGCATCAAGAGCCGATTTGAAACCTGTAATGTATACAGGGATGCAAATGGGTGGACAGTTAACTACTACTACAGAGGTAGATAACTTTCCGGGCTATCCAAACGGAACTGATGGAACCATGATGATGGAAGATCTTAAAAATCAAGCAGAACGGTTCGGTACGGAAGTACGATTTGGCATGGTGACTTCTGTGGATCTTTCCCAGGAGGAAGGCGGAATTCACAAAGTAGTGGTTGATGAATCCAAGCACATTGAGGCGGAGACCATCATTATCTCTACGGGGGCTTCTGCAAAGTACTTAGGTATTGAAAACGAACAACGCCTTATTGGAGGTGGAGTTTCGGCTTGTGCTACCTGTGATGGATTTTTCTATAAAGGTCAAGATGTAATTGTTGTTGGTGGTGGAGATACTGCCGCAGAAGAAGCTACCTATTTGGCAAAACTTTGCCGAAACGTAAAAATGTTGGTTCGTCGTGATGAAATGAGAGCTTCCAAAGCCATGCAACACCGCGTGAACAATACTGAAAACTTAGAAGTGATGTATAACACTGAGTTAATTGATGTATTGGGAGACAATGTTGTGGAAGGTGTTCGTGTGATTAACAACGTTACCAAGGAAGAAACTGAATTTCCTGTGATGGGCGTGTTTATCGCTATTGGTCACAAACCAAATACGGATTTGTTCAAGGGTGTGATTACTATGGATGAAACCGGATACATTATTACGGAAGGAAAGAGCACCAAAACCAATGTGCCAGGGGTATTTGCTGCTGGAGATGTTCAGGATAAAGAATACAGACAAGCAGTAACTGCAGCAGGAACTGGTTGTATGGCTGCCTTAGATGCTGAGCGTTACTTGGCCGCTCTAGAATAGTCGTTAATTACTTAATTATTTCTTTCGTAAAGTAACTCATCCATCTTTTCAATGGTCTGGATGACTACTTTTACTACTTCAATGTAGAATTCTTGATTGATGGTGCTGAAGTCGTCAGTTGGCTTGTGATAGTCCTTATGATCTTCAACTCCGAAGTATAGGAATGGAATGTTCTCTCGATGGAATGTTTTATGATCACCGATGAATGTCCAATCTACTTGTTCTTTGTTATAAGGGTCATCATGACCAAACAAAACGGCAATGTATTCGGTGGCGATATCTTCAATTTCACTCTTTAAATATGGATAGTGATACGTGCCAGCAATGAAAATCTCAGGGTCGAAATCACTGTGTGAAATCATTTCCATGTTGACATTCAGTGCGATGTTGTTTTTATCAGGATAGGTAGCAAGAAAACTATCTGCTCCTAATGATCCGGCTTCTTGTCCATCAAAAGCTGCAAAAACCAAATTGTGTTTGGTTGGCTTGTTCTTAAAGTATTTTGCAATCGTCAATAGTGCAGAAACACCAGAGGCATTATCATCTGCTCCGTTGAAAATATATCCCTTTTGAATTCCAAGGTGATCGTAATGCGCAGTGATTACGATGGTTTTGTCAGTCAATCCGCTGATCGATCCAACAACGTTAGCTCCAGTTACTGTGGTATCTTTGACATTTGATAAATCATCCAAAGGTTTTGGAATCGGAAAAACACGTTGTCTTAATCTTCCTTTTAAGGTTACAGAGAACTCTTCAATAAATTCGTCGTAAACGGGATTTAATCCGATGGCTTGAAACTGTTCGTTTAGGAATTTTCTTGTCTTTAGGTTACCACGCTCCGTAAACTTTCTTCCTTCCATAGAATCATGGGAGATCAGTTTTACGTTTTCTAGGAGTTCGGTGGTATCAATATCGATGTTGACTGGTTCGTTTTTACAACCAACGATGCATAGCAATAAGAATATCCACAAGAGTCTATCTAATTTCATAAATGAATTTGAACAGCTGGGGAATAAACGAAATGCAAATATATAAGATTATTTGATTTGGAAGTCAAGATATATAAAAAAGACCAGATTTCTCCGGTCTTTTTAAACAAACAACTAAATTTTAAAACAGTTGCGTTTTAAAATATTTTAAAAGCAGTATTTATTTTCAGCGATTAATAAATCTGCAATCGTTTTACGTAACTCAATTACATTTGGGTAGTTCGCGTATTTTGTAAATCGCTTAAGACCCATTAAAAGCATTCTTTGCTCGTCTCCTTCTGCAAAAGAAACAATACCTTCTCTTGCACTTTTGTTTACGATTTCAACCGCATTATACAAGTACAATTTCGCCATTGCAATCTGACCTTTCTGATCCTCTTCTCCGAAACGTTTGGCGTTCTTTTCTGCTCTTAACAACGTAGACTCTGCCATGTAGATTTCGTTCAAGATCTCAGCTGCCGCCAACAATAATTGTTGGTGTTGCTCTAAATCTGGTCCGTACTTCTGGATTGCAGAACCTGCAACCATTAAGAATACCTTTTTCATTTTTTTGATCATCTCCTTTTCTTCAGCAAATAACTCGCTGTAATCTGGAGTGTCAAAAGAAGGGATTCCCATCAATTCATCGGCAACAGCTGTTGCTGGACCTAATAAATCAACATGACCTTTCATTGCTTTTTTAATCAGCATTCCAACAGATAACATTCTATTGATCTCATTCGTCCCCTCGTAGATTCTAGAAATACGAGCATCTCTCCAAGCAGCCTCCATTGGCGTTTCTTCAGAGAATCCCATACCTCCAAAAATCTGAATTCCTTGATCTGCACAATTTTGTACATCCTCAGAAACAGTTACTTTTAAGATAGAACACTCAATCGCATATTCTTCCACACCTTTTAATTCAGCCTCTTGATGCGTGTTTCCTGAAGCGATTCTCATTTCAATACGATCTTCAATATCTTTTGCAGCTCTATAACTTGCAGCCTCACCAGCATAGGTGTTGGTAGCCATTTCAGCTAATTTGTACTTGATGGCTCCGAAGTTGGCAATCGGTGTTTTGAACTGTTTACGCTCAGTCGCATATTTCAAAGCAGTTTCCGTTACCCTTCTTTGAGAATCCAAACAAGCAGCAGCTAATTTTATACGACCTACGTTCAATGCATTTACGGCAATTTTGAATCCGCCACCTCTTACAGAAAGCATGTTTTCAACAGGAACAATGGTGTCATTGAAGAATACTTGACGTGTTGAGCTTGCTCTAATTCCGAGTTTGTGCTCTTCTTCTCCTAGCGTAATTCCGTTTGGATTTGCTGGATCGTACTCTACGATAAATCCGGTGATGTTTTTGTCATTTTCAATTCGTGCAAAAACAATCATCAAGTTACAGAACCCTGCATTAGAGATCCACATTTTCTGACCGTTGATTTTGTAAGCCTTTCCATCTTCGGTTAAATCGGCAGTAGTTTTACCTGAGTTTGCATCAGATCCTGCTCCCGGTTCTGTCAAACAGTAAGCGCCCATCCATTCGCCAGAAGCCAATTTTGGAACATACTTTTGCTTTTGCTCTTCGGTACCATAAAGTGTAATTGGCATTGTACCAATCCCAGTATGAGCACCAAATGCTGTACTAAAAGAACCTGTACCACTTGAGATATACTCACAAGTAAGCATGGTAGAAACGAATCCCATTCCTAATCCTCCGTATTCTTCTGGAACTGCTACTCCTAAAAAGCCCAATTCACCAGCTTTTTTCATTACCTCTTCGGTAAGCTTGTAATCTTTAGCTTCGAAACGTTCTCTGTGCGCAATAATCTCTCTTTCATTGAATTCTTTTACAGCATCACGCATCATGATTTGTTCTTCGGTAAAATCTTCTGGAGTGAAAACGTCTTCACATCTCGACTCTTTTACCAAAAACTGTCCACCTCTTAAGATTTCTTTCTCTGTTGTTTCCATATTAATATTTTTATTCTTTTAGTTTATAAATTCAAAAATTCCAGCAGCTCCTTGTCCGGTTCCAACACACATGGTTACCATTCCGTATTGACCTGCCATATCTCTCTTTCTCATCTCATCAAACAATTGCACAGATAGTTTTGCACCGGTACATCCAAGTGGGTGTCCTAAAGCGATGGCACCACCATTTACATTGATGATATCTGGATTCAGATCCAATTCTCTTATCACGGCTAATGATTGCGAAGCAAAGGCTTCGTTTAATTCAATCAAGTTGATGTCACTTTGTTGCAATCCGGCTTGCTTTAATGCCTTTGGAATTGCAGCAACTGGGCCAATTCCCATAATTCTTGGAGGAACTCCAGCCGCGGCATAACTCACCATTCTGGCAATAGGTTCAAGTTTTAACTCTTTTACCATGTCTTCGCTCATAACCATAACAAAGGCCGCTCCGTCACTGGTTTGAGAAGAGTTACCTGCTGTTACGGATCCGTTTGCAGCAAATACTGGTCTTAGTTTGGCAAGTGCTTCAACACTTGTGCCCCTTCTTGGACCTTCATCTTTGTTTACAGTGAACTTTCTCGTTGCTTTTTTACCTTTAGCGTCGATGTAGGTTTCCTCTACTTCAATCGGAACAATCTGATCTTGAAAACGATCTTCGTCAAGGGCTTTCAACGCTTTCATATGTGATTGGAATGCAAATTCATCTTGATCGGCGCGAGAAACATTGTACTTTTCAGCAACAGCTTCTGCTGTATTTCCCATTCCCCAGTAATAATCTTCATTACCTGCATTCACAATGTTGTAGTTCAATTCAGGTTTGAAACCGGTCATCGGCACAGAAGTCATACTTTCAGTTCCTCCTGCAATGATACAGTCGGCCATTCCTGATTGAATTTTTGCTACCGCCATTCCGATGGTTTCCAATCCAGATGAACAGAATCGATTCACGGTAACTCCAGGAACGTCAACCGTATTCAATCCGATTAAAGAAATGATACGCGCCATGTTCAATCCTTGAGATCCTTCAGGCATTGCGTTTCCAACGATGACATCATCGATTCTATTTACATCCAATTCTGGAAGTTTTTCCATCATGTATTTGATGGTTTCAGCAGCGAGCTCATCGGCTCTTTTAAAACGGAAACCTCCTCTTTTAGATTTACCGACTGCAGTTCTATATGCTTTTACGATATATGCTGTTTTCATAATTTTAGTTTTTAGTGTTTAGTCTTTAGTTATAAGTGATAAACTCATCACTTAAAACTTGTAACTAACAACTCGCAACCTAGTTGCGTAATGGTTTACCTGTTTTTAACATGTGTTGAATTCTTTCCAACGTTTTACGCTCAGTTGTTAGACTTAAGAAAGCTTCTCTTTCGATATCTAACAAATACTGTTCTGAAACTCTTGTTGGTTCAGATAAATCTCCACCAGCCATTACATAGGCCAATTTGTTTGCAATCTTTTGATCGTGCTCAGAAATGTAACGCGATGCTTTCATAGAGTCTGTTCCTACCATGAAAGTACCTAAGGCTTGTTTTCCTAAAACAAGTACATCATTACGCATTGGTTTCTGAGTATATCCAGCTTCTGCCATTAATAAGGCGTGCTTTTTAGCTTCTGCAAGTTGACGGTCTTTGTTAACTACCACTACGTCTTTTCCTTTCTGTAATACATTCATGTCAAAGGCTTCATAAGCTGAGGTAGCTACTTTTGCCATTCCGATGGCTAAGAAGTGTTCTTGCAATACATTTAATTGAACATCTCCCTTGTGGAAAAGATCTTGAGCTCTTAAGGCCATTTCTTTTGATCCACCTCCACCTGGAATTACACCAACGCCAAATTCAACCAATCCGATGTAAGTTTCTGCCGCAGCAACTACTTTGTCAGCATGCATGGACAATTCACATCCACCACCTAAGGTCATTCCGTGAGGAGCCGCGATTGTAGGAATCGCTGAATAACGCATGCGCATCATGGTATCTTGGAAATACTTGATGGCCATGTTTAATTCGTCATATTCTTGCTCAGCCGCCATCATGAAGATCATTCCGATGTTCGCTCCAACAGAGAAGTTAGCCGCCTGATTTCCTACTACTAAAGCTTGGAAATCTTTTTCTGCTAAGTCGATCGCCTTGTTGATGCCCGCCAAAACATCACCACCAATGGTGTTCATTTTTGAACGGAACTCACAGTTGATCACACCGTCACCTAAATCTTCGATTACTACACCAGAGTTTTTCCAAACTTCATTGGACTTTCTGATGTTATCTAAAATGATGAAGGAATCTTGACCTGGTTTTTTGGTCTGTGCTTTGGCTGGAATGTCGTAATAATAAGTAGCTCCGTCTTTCACTGTGTAGAAAGAAGTTTCTCCTTTTTCCAACATTTCAGTTACCCAAGCAGCTGGTTCGTAACCTTCTGCTTTCATCAAAGCAACTCCTTCAGCCACACCAATGGCATCCCAAATTTGGAATGGACCGTGTTCCCATCCGAAGCCGGCTCTTAATCCGTCGTCAATTCTATATAATTCGTCAGAAATTTCAGGAATTCTTTTTTGAACGTAAGCAAACATAGAAGCGAAAGACTTTCGGTAGAATTCACCTGCCTTGTCTTTTCCACCTACCAATACTTTAAAACGATCTACTACATTATCAATCGATTTCGTCAATTCTAAAGTGGCAAACTTTGGTCTTTGCTTTTTACGATATTCTAAGGTGTTTAGGTCAAGCGATAAGATTTCTTTCTTTCCACCTTCACCAACAACTCTTTTGTAAAATCCTTGTTTTGTTTTGCTTCCCAACCATTTGTTTTCCATCATTTTGTTTACAAAATCTGGAATGACAAACTTATCGCGCATCTCGTCATTCGGACAGTTGTCTTTCACTCCGTTTGCAGTGTGTACTAACGTGTCTAATCCAACAACATCAATGGTTCTGAAGGTTGCCGATTTTGGTCTACCAATAACTGGTCCGGTTAATTTATCAACTTCCTCAATGGTTAATCCCATTTCTTGCACCACGTGGAACAAGCTCATGATTCCGAAGATTCCGATTCTGTTTCCAATAAATGCTGGTGTGTCTTTGGCAAGAACGGATGTCTTTCCTAAGAACTTGTCACCATACATCATTAAGAAATCGGTTACCTCTTGTTTGCAGTTCGGACCTGGAACAACTTCAAATAATTTTAAGTAACGAGGTGGGTTAAAAAAGTGTGTTACGGCAAAGTGCTCTTGAAAATCCTTACTTCTTCCTTCATTCATAAATTTGATAGGAATTCCAGAAGTATTGGAAGTAACTAAGGTACCTGGAGTTCGGTATTTTTCAACCTGATCAAATACGCTTTTTTTGATATCCAATCTTTCGGTTACAACCTCCATAACCCAATCAACATCTTTGATTTTTGCCAAATCATCCTCTAAGTTTCCAGTAGTGATTCTTTCAGCAAAACTTTTTTGATAAATTGGTGAAGGCTTAGATTTCAAAGAAGTAGTAAGCGATGAATTTACAATTCGATTTCTTACTACCTTGTCTTTTAAAGTCAACCCTTTGGCTTTTTCAGCATCTGTCAATTCCCTTGGAACGATGTCTAAAAGCAAGACTTCAGCCCCAATATTGGCGAAATGACATGCAATTCCTGAACCCATAATTCCAGATCCAATAATTGCTACTTTTTTAATTCTTCGAGTCATTGTTATTAAACTGCTTTTTTATTGTTTGTATAGATTTTTTTGTTGGCAATTAATTCGTTGATGACCTCCATTACTTTAAAGAAACTAGTTAGGTCTTTTTCGGAAACATGTTCTCTCACCTTATTGTTAAACTGAAAGACATATTCCTTAGATATCTCACGCATTTCCTTTCCGAAGTCGGTAAGTTTGATGATCACACCACGACCGTCATCCGGATTTTTTTCCCGCATGATTGCCCCTCGATCTTCCATTGATTTTAGAATTCTAGACAAACTAGTAGGTTCCATTCCCATCTTTGGCCCAAGTGCTGTGGATGGGGTTCCTTTTTCCAAATCAATATTGAGAATTACGAAGGCCGTAGCCATTGTACTATCGTGTTGAGCAGCCTGTTCGTTGTACATTTTTGCAACAGCTTGCCAGGTAGCTCTTAATTGGTGGTCAATTGAACGATTTTTCTCCATTGTGCCAAAGATAAATAAATTTATTATGCATGCATAGTAAATTCAAAAAAAATTATGCATGCATAGTATTTTTAACTTTTGAGGAAGGGGAATTAATGCGTATCTTTCGTATCAAATAAACACGCTAACTACATGAAGAAAAAAATTACTTTCCTCTTCTTTTTTATTGGTCTCATTTCTTTCGCCCAGCAAATGCCAATTGATTTTTCAAATTCCAATCACACCTTCACTGGTTTTAGTGGAAGCGGTTTCGCGACTCGAAACAGTCCGACGGATGCGAATAATGTGGTAGGTCAATTTGCCAATGATGGTGCCAATGCCAACCAAGGATTTTTCATTGATTTGACTCGTGAAATCGATTTGAGCTTTCAACAAACCATTTCATTGTCTTTTTATTCATTTGACCCAAACAACCACAGCATTACTTTAAAGCTTGAGAGTGGAGGGTCTGATCCTAATATTGAGATTACAAAAACGAACATTGCATCCAATAACAGTTGGACAAATAATATCACCTTTGATTTTGGAACTAATGTGGGAACCTATTCAAGGTTGACACTTTTTATAGATTTAGGCTCCGCTACGGCTGGGACCTATTTGATTGACAATATTGATGACGGAACCACACCGACTGATCCGAATGCCATCGATGTGGTGTATGATGTACTAGCATGGTCGGATGAGTTTGATAGCGGAAGCAATCGAGAGGTTGTCAATTCAAGCAAATGGCATCACCAAACATTTGGACCAAACGGTGGTCGTTGGTTTAACAATGAAGAACAGCATTACACGGATCGAATCGATAATTCTTATGTTCAAAATGGTAATTTATACATTGTAGCGAAAAAGGAAAATTACACCTCCAATGGTGTAACTTTGGATTACACTTCCGCCAGATTGAATTCGAAATATGCCTTTAAATACGGTAGGGTAGATGTCCGAGCCAAACTTCCATTAGGGGATGGAACTTGGCCTGCGATTTGGACCTTAGGCAAGAATATTACCGAAACAGGAGCCTATTGGCAGACTCAAGGGTTTGGAACTACGGGTTGGCCAGATTGTGGTGAATTGGATATCATGGAGCATGGAATTCATGCTGATAACGTAGTTTCAAGTGCCATCCATACACGTTCGAGTTACGGCGCCACAGTTAATATGGACACGTATCCTTTAACTGATGTACACAACAATTACCATATTTATTCGATGAACTGGTCTCCAAATCAGATTACTTTTTTAGTAGATGGTGTAGGCTTTTATACGTATAATCCTTCCAATAAAAATGCGGCTACTTGGCCTTTTGATTTGGAGCAGTACCTATTACTAAATGTAGCCATGGGTGGTATCGGAGGGACTATTGATCCAAACTTTGACCGAAGTCCAATGATTATCGATTACGTGCGGGTATACCAAAACGCTGAAATATTATCGACTCAAAACATCGAATTGAATGAATCGGTAAAGATGTATCCAAATCCGAGTAATGGTGTAACCAATGTTTCGAGTGCAAATACCATCCAGCAGATTTCCATTTTTAACATGCTTGGGAAAAAAGTATTTGAGAAAAAACCGAACTCCAATAATGTATCCCTATCAACTCGCGATTTCACAAAAGGCATTTACATGGTGAAAATGAAAGTAGACGGTGGAAGCTTGGTGAAAAAGCTTGTGGTAAATTAGCAATCCAAAAGAGTAACAAATGTGCTCTATTTGTTACTAATAGAAAGAAACTTGAGAATATCAACTTAAACAGACCCATCAGTTTATGAGCAATTTGCTAGAAATTAAAGGTGTAACCAAAAAATATGGCGACTACACCGCACTCAACAATGTTACCTTGTCAATTCCAAAGGGTAGCGTTTATGGTTTACTCGGCCCCAACGGCGCAGGAAAAACTTCTTTAATTCGGATCATCAACCAAATTACCATGCCTGATAAAGGTGAGGTGATTCTTGATGGGGAACATTTAGCACCCAAACATATTGCCGATATTGGTTATTTACCGGAAGAAAGAGGATTGTACAAATCCATGAAGGTGGGTGAACAAGCCTTGTATTTGGCTCAATTAAAAGGATTGGAAAAAGAAGAGGCAAAGAAGCGATTGAAATATTGGTTCGAGAAGTTTGATGTGTTCTCATGGTGGAACAAAAAAATCGAAGAACTTTCTAAAGGGATGGCACAAAAGGTACAGTTTATTGTAACGGTGATGCACCAACCCAAATTACTCATTTTTGACGAGCCGTTTTCTGGATTCGATCCGATCAATGCACAGTTGATTGCTAAAGAAATATTGCAACTTCGAGATGAAGGAGCCACCATCATTTTTTCCACACACCGAATGGAAAGTGTCGAGGAACTTTGTGATGAAATCGCACTGATTGATAAATCCAACAAAATTTTGGAAGGAAATTTAAAGGATATCAAAAGACAATACAAAAGCAATGTCTTTCAAGTTGGAGTGAAGTCAGAAAATGATGAATCCTTACTAAAAGAATTGACTTCTAAGTTTGAAGTAAGACCTGCCGATTTTACCTTATTGGCCGACGAGCTTACGTGTAATGTAAAACTCAAATCGGGTGAATCGCCCAATGAGTTGTTGTCCTATTTATCGTCAAGAGGTATCGTGAATCATTTTGTGGAGGTGATTCCGAATGCCAATGATATTTTCATTCAAGCCGTAAAACAAAATTCTTAGTCATGAGTAAATTAAACTTAATCATAAAAAGGGAATTCCTAGCGAAGGTTAAAAACAAATCCTTTATCGTAATGACCTTCTTGAGTCCGTTACTCATGGTAGGTATGGGGGCATTGGTGTATTTCTTAATGAAAAAGAATGATGAGAAAATCAAGCAAATAGCCTATGTAGATGAATCAACATTATTTTCAAAAGACGATTTTAAAGACTCGAAAACGGTAAAATATTTAGACTTGACCAGTCTTGGATTGGAAGAAACCAAAAAGAAAGTAGAGGCTGGCGAATATTACGGAGCCTTGTTCATTCCTAAAAAAGATAGTTTGGAGTTATTGGCCAATCAGGTGGAATTTTACTCGAAAGAATCACCTGGTTTAACTGTAATGAATACCATTGAGGGCAAGTTAGAACGGAAACTTCAAAACTTAAAGTTAACCAGTTTCGGAATTGACTTTCAAAAGATCAAAGCTTCAAAAATAGGCGTAGATGTCAAGATGTATAACTTCTCTGGAGAGAAATCCTCCAAACTTATCAACGGAATTAAAATAGCCGTCGGAGCTTTGGCAGGTTACCTATTAATGATGTTTGTGATAGTCTATGGTTCTTCGGTGATGCGAAGTGTGATTGAAGAAAAAACAAGTCGAATTATTGAAGTGATTGTTTCCTCGGTGAAACCCTTTCAACTCATGTTGGGCAAGATTATTGGAAATGCTTCTGCTGGTTTATTGCAGTTCTTAATTTGGGGTGTGATCATTTTCATTGTGTCCACAGTAGCGACCTCAGTTATGGGACTTGATGTGAATGACGTTCAGAGCTCATCATTATCTGCAGAACAACTAGAAATGGCCAAACAGCAAGTGTCGGGAGGCAAAATGCAAACACTGCTACAAGAAATTTTCAAATTGCCTTTGTTGAAATTATTTCTACTTTTTATATTCTATTTCTTAGGTGGGTATATGTTGTATAGTTCGTTGTTCGCTGCCATTGGTGCCGCGGTTGACAATGAAACCGATACACAACAGTTCATGTTGCCAATCATGTTGCCTTTGATCTTAGGAGTATATGTCGGATTTGCCACAGTAATCAACGATCCGCATGGGCCTATTTCTGTAGCCTTCTCGCACATTCCGTTAACTTCTCCTATTGTGATGTTGATGCGAGTGCCTTTTGGAGTGGCTTGGTCTGAGTTATTAATTTCGATGGCATTATTATTGTTTACTTTTACATTCATGGTATGGTTTGCAGCAAAAATTTACCGCGTGGGTATTTTGATGTACGGAAAAAAACCAACTTATAAGGACTTATACAAGTGGATAAAGTATAATGGATAAAATCAAGGAGATACTTAATTTTAGTTTCGAATTAACCGATAAGATTCATATCGATGTAAAGACCATCCTGTTTTTATTGTTCATTCTTTTGGTAACCAACATTGTTTTGAAGGTTACCATGAGGATCGTTAAGAAACGATTGAACGATGAGGATAAAGACAAATTTACCGGTGTTTTTAACTTTGTTAAGTACTTCATTTACATACTGGTAATCATTATTGGTCTCGAATCTTCGGGTGTAGAGGTCAGTGTGCTACTGGCGGGTTCTGCAGCTTTGTTGGTTGGTTTGGGACTTGGACTTCAAACCCTTTTTCAAGATATTATTTCTGGTATTTTTATGCTGGTAGATAAGACCTTAAGTGTAAATGATATCGTAGAGATTGATGGAAAAATCGGGAAGATTGAAGAGATCAAACTCAGAACTACGAGGGCCGTCACGATCGATGATAAAGTACTTATCATTCCCAATCATAAGTTCTTAACTGAAAGCTTGTTCAACTGGACTCAAAACGGAGTGCAAACTACAGAAGGAGTAGAAGTAGGGGTTGCCTATGGGTCGGACGTTGAGTTGGTTCGAGAAATTTTATTGGAAGTGGCGAGAGAAAATCCAAAGGTATTGAAAAGCAATGCCCCCAAAGTATTGTTTACTGATTTTGGTGATAGCGCTTTACAGTTTCGCTTGTTGTTTAGTATCAAAAATGGATACGAGCACTTGCAAATAAAGAGCGATTTGCGTTTTGAAATTGACAAACGTTTTCGTGAGAATAACATACAAATTCCATTTCCGCAGCGAGATGTTCACATTATAAAAAAGTAAGATGTCCAGAATTTTAATAATCGAAGATGAAGCAGCCATCCGAAGAGTTTTGAAGAAAATTATTTCGGAGGAAAATGATAAATACCAAGTTGAAGAGGCCGAAGATGGTTTGGCCGGACTTGAATTAATTCAGAAAAACGACTACGATTTGGTATTGTGTGATATCAAGATGCCCAAAGTAGATGGAGTGGAAGTATTGGAGAAAACCAAAAAAATCAAGCCCGAAATTCCGGTACTGATGATTTCTGGTCACGGTGATATTGAAGCTGCTGTACAAACCATGCGGATGGGTGCCTTCGATTATATCTCGAAACCACCTGATTTAAACAGGTTATTAAATGCAGTTCGCAATGCCTTAGATCGCAAAGAGTTGGTGGTTGAAAACCGTAGACTCAAAAAGAAGGTTAGTAAGAACTATGAAATGATTGGTGAAAGTAAGGCCATTACGCATATCAAAGAAATGATTGAGAAAGTGGCAGCCACTGATGCAAGGGTTTTGATTACTGGACCCAATGGAACTGGTAAGGAATTAGTGGCCCACTGGTTGCATGAAAAATCAGATCGAGCCAAATCATCCATGATTGAGGTGAACTGTGCAGCCATACCATCGGAGTTGATAGAAAGTGAATTATTCGGACATGTAAAAGGTAGTTTTACGGGCGCGAATAAAGATCGTGCAGGAAAGTTTGAAGCTGCCAATGGCGGAACCATTTTCCTAGACGAAATTGGAGACATGAGTCTCTCTGCTCAAGCCAAAGTGTTGCGAGCATTGCAAGAGAATAAAATAAGTCGTGTTGGTTCCGATAAAGACATCAAAGTTGATGTACGGGTGGTGGCGGCAACAAATAAGAACTTGCAGAAAGAAATTCAGGAAGGACGTTTTCGAGAAGATTTATACCACAGGCTTGCGGTTATTCTGATAAAGGTGCCGGCCTTGAACGATCGACGTGATGACATACCATTACTGATTGATTTCTTCACTTCAAAAATTGCCAATGAGCAAGGTACCGCCAAGAAAGAATTTTCGAAAGAAGCGGTGAAATTATTGCAATCTTATGATTGGACCGGAAACATCCGAGAACTGAGGAACGTTGTAGAGCGACTCATCATTCTCGGTGAAAAAGAAGTTTCAGCAAATGATGTGAAATTGTTTGCAAGCAAATAAAAAAAGAGAGGCAATCGCCTCTCTTTTTTTATTTAAAAATATTTTCGATTTAGTTTAAATCAAATCGATCTAAGTTCATCACTTTTGCCCATGCTTTCACAAAGTCATTGATGAATCTTTCTTCTCCATCATTAGCTCCGTATACTTCACAAACAGCTCTTAATTCAGTGTTCGAACCAAAGATTAAGTCAGCTCTTGTTCCGTAGAACTTCATCGCTCCAGTAGCTCTGTCTCTTCCGATGAACTCTTTGTCATCTCCGTCAGCAGCTGCCCAAGTGATTGAGAAGTCAAGGATGTTGGTGAAGAAGTCGTTGCTTAATGTTCCAACCTTGTCAGTAAATACGCCGTGTTTTGAACCGTTATAATTGGCTCCTAGTACACGTAATCCTCCAACCAAAGCGGTCATTTCAGGAATGGATAAAGACAATAAGTTAGCTCTGTCTACTAATAAGTCTTCATCCGCTACATCTAATTTTGCATTCATGTAGTTTCTAAATCCGTCTGCCAAAGGCTCGAGGTACCCGAATGATTCAACATCAGTTTGTTCTTGAGATGCATCTCCACGTCCTTGAGTGAAAGGAACTTCAATTGAATAACCACCTTTGCTAGCAGCCTCTTCAACAGCCGCATTACCAGCCAATACAATTAAGTCGGCCATAGATACATCACCGTTGAATTCTTTTTGAATTCCTTCTAATACTCCTAATACCTTATTCAATTCTTCAGGATTGTTTACTTCCCAGCTACGTTGTGGCTCCAATCGGATGCGCGCTCCATTTGCACCACCTCTTTTGTCAGAATCTCTGTAAGTCGAAGCAGAAGCCCAAGCTGTTTTTACCAACTCAGAAACTGTTAATCCAGACGCTAATACCATTTTCTTCAAAGAAGAAATATCATCTTGAGATAAGGTGTAATCTACTTTTGGTACCGGGTCTTGCCAAATCAACTCTTCACTTGGTACTTCTGGACCTAAATAACGATCGATCGGTCCCATGTCTCTGTGCGTTAATTTGAACCAAGCTCTAGCAAATGCATCCTCAAATGCTTTGTGATCTTCATGGAAACGCTTCGAAATTTCTAAGTAAGCAGGATCCATTTTTAAAGCCATATCCGCAGTGGTCATCATCAACGCTTGTGTTCCATTACCACCTGCACTTGGAGCAACTGGTGCATCCTGACCTGCTTTTGGAGTCCATTGGTGAGCACCGGCCGGACTTTTAGTCAATTCCCACTCGTAGTTTAACAATACGTTGAAGTAATCGCCATCCCAACGTGTTGGGTTAGGTGTCCATGCCCCTTCAATTCCACTGGTAATCGCATCTTCTAAAACACCAGATTGGTAAGAGTTTTTCCATCCAGTACTCATTTCTTCGATTGAAGCTCCATGTGGCTCAACACCCACATATTTTTCGGCATCAGCAGCACCGTGAGCTTTTCCAAATGTATGTCCCCCTGCTACCAAAGCAACAGTTTCCTCATCATTCATTGCCATTCTGCCAAAAGTGATTCTGATATCATGTGCAGACTTTAATGGATCAGGTTCACCATTAGGACCTTCTGGGTTTACATAGATCAATCCCATGTGTACCGCTCCTAAATGACCTTCTAGTTCACCATCGCTCGTATCGTAACGATCGTCGTTATCCAACCATCCAGTTTCGCTTCCCCAATAAATATCTTGTTCTGGCTCATAAACATCTTCACGACCTCCAGCAAAGCCAAATGTTGGGAATCCCATAGATTCCAAAGCAACGTTACCGGCTAAGATCATTAAATCTGCCCAAGAGATTTTTTCTCCGTATTTCTTTTTGATCGGCCACAATAATAAACGAGCCTTATCTAAGTTTCCATTATCTGGCCAGCTATTCAATGGTGCAAATCTGTGTGTTCCAGTACCAGCTCCTCCACGACCATCACCAACTCGATACGTACCCGCACTGTGCCATGCCATTCGGATCATGAATCCTCCGTAATGACCGTAATCTGCTGGCCACCAATCTTGAGAATCTGTCATTAATTTGGTTAAATCGGCCTTTAATTCTTCATAATTGATACTATTAAAAGCAGCGGCATAGTCAAACTCTTCACCCATCGGGTTGTTCTTTGGTGCATTCTGACGAAGTATGTTCAACTTCAATTCATTTGGCCACCAATCTCTGTTCTGTGTTCCACCTCCAGCTGACTTCTTCTGAGTTCCGCTTAAAAATGGACACTTGCTAGCATCACTACTGTTAATGTTGTAATTTCCTTTATTCTCCATACAGTTAAAATATTTTGCTGATTACTGGCTCAAAGGTACCACTATTGACTGGATAATTTTTATCTATATTTTTTATTTCAAAATAGCTTTGACCTATGTGGAAGGTAGAAATTACTGGTTGAAACCGTTGCTGCGAATGCTGTCTAACTCTTCTAGTGAAAAGATGCCCAGGTCGTGCAATTCTTGTAATTGCTGCGAGTTGGTTTTGTGGAAAAGGATGAGATCATCTGTGTTAATAGTGATGTTTACCCCTTTGTCAAAAAGTGCTCGTACGGGATGAGCTTTCAAGTTCTGAATGCGACCTAGCATGATGTTACTCTCTGGACAAATATTCAAACGAATGTCTCTTTCCAAAATCATATCGATGACATCATTATCATCGATGGCACTTATTCCGTGTTGAATTTCATCTGGATTTAAAATTTCAATGGCTTCGCTAATGGATTGGGCATCGGAGAATTCTCCAATATGAACCTTCGTTTTGAGTCCGTTGCGAGCAGCTTCTTTGTACAAATTCACAAAAGGATAAAGATCTTGGTTTGCCTCAGCGCCATACAAATCAATACTATGGAAAACGCCGGAGTCAAAACAGGCTTGAGTATGATTGTATGCGGTATCCAAATCCAAATCCTTGTTTACCCCAATCTCAGGTCTAAAGTCGATTCGATCCTTGAACTCTTCAACCAAGTTTTTGGTTTCTTCAATAACCCTTTGGATCGATCCTCCGAAAAATCGGGCCAGATTAATGTCAACGCTTGCTTCAAGATAGGTGATGTTGTCATCGATACTGCTTTCGATGGAAATTCGCATAAAATTGATGACATCCTGTTCAGTTCTTAAATAGCGATTTAAATCTTGATAAATGAAATCAATCATACCAGGCAATCCTTCGTACTTGGAAGGAAAAACGAAATTGGGCGGATTGTATAGGGCTAAGAAACGCTGTTTTGAACCACCTAGATGAAAGTGGTTGTGTACATCGGCCTTCGGCTTATTTAGAAATATGTTCAGTGCATCTTGGGCCATCTAGTGCTCAATACGGAAGGTTTTTGGGGAGGATTGATTGGTCATTGATTCGGTATTAAAGCTAAGATACTAAAATTTATTCGAGGGTTAATCTGTTAATGAGTGCCGCTTGAGACGGACAGATTTTGATCAATTCGCTTTGTTTGGCTAGCTTGAAATCTCTGAAATCGAAACCGGGTGCAACGGTGCATCCCACAAAAGAGTAGCTATCCGGTTGAACAACTTCAGCACCGAACCAATACTTCGCCGGCACCACGAATTGAGGTATTTCATTATTTTCCAAATTCATGCCAACATCTTGAAAACTATATTGACCTTCAGGTGAAATCATGTGAATTCGTAACGGAGAACCTCCATAAAAATGCCACATTTCATCTTGGTTGATCTTATGAAAGGCTGAGGAAGATGCTGATGTCAGCAGAAAATAAATGCCTGTACAGTAGTTTCTATCGCCTTCAATTTCTGGATCTAAGGATTTGTTCGGAATGCTTCCGGCACTGCGATACGTCTCTTTGAAAAATCCGCCTTCAGGATGTGGAAGAAGGTCAAATTTTTCAATAATATTGTTAATTTCAGTGTTCAAACTTTAGCAATAATAAATGGGTTTCATCATGCTAAAAGTACTTAAATTATTATCTTTAATTTTTAAAATTTCGTATGAATTTATCAGACTTTAAGGTTACCAAACCTATATCACTAAAAGAACTTCCAACTTATCTAGAGATTGACGGAGCCAAAAAAAAGCTAAGAAAAACCAGAAAAAAAATTGGCGAAATTCAGGATACCATGTATGCTGAAGGTAAATATGGAGCGCTCATTTGTTTGCAGGGAATGGACACCTCAGGTAAAGATAGTTTGATCAGAGAAGTTTTTAAGGATGTAAATGCCAGAGGAGTGCAGGTACACAGTTTTAAAGTTCCTACGGAGTTGGAGTTAAATCACGACTTTTTATGGCGTCATTATTTAGCATTACCAGAGAAGGGAAGAATTGGGGTCTTTAACCGAACGCATTATGAAAATGTCCTGGTAACTAGAGTTCATAAACAATATATTTTCAATGAAAATATTCCTGGAATCAATAGTGTAGAGGATTTGGATGATGCTTTCTACCATGATCGAATGGAGCGCATTAATCAATTTGAAAATCATTTGGCAACCAACGGAACCATTATTTTAAAGTTTTACTTACACCTTTCAAAAGCCGAACAAAAGAATCGACTGTTACGCAGACTTAACATTCCTGAAAAAAATTGGAAATTCTCTAAAGGCGATCTAAAGGAACGAAAGCTTTGGGATCAATACATGGAATATTATGAAGATGCTATCAATCGAACTTCCAAGGATAATGCACCATGGTACGTGATTCCTGCCGATGATAAAGATTCCTGCCGATTGATTATGGCTTCTATTTTATTGGAAGAATTGAAGAAGTATGATTTTAAAGAACCATTGTTGGCGCCAGAACTTTTGTCTAAAATTGATGAATTCAAAGCCCAGCTTAACGAAGAAAAATAAATGAAGATGAATTTAGAGTTACAAAAGCCATTGGTGTTTTTCGATTTAGAGACCACAGGTGTCAATATTGGAACCGATCGAATTGTGGAGATTGCGATCTTAAAAGTGCATCCAAACGGCAATAAAGAAAGCTATACCTGGCTTGTGAATCCAGAGATTGAAATACCAGCAGAAGCCACAGCTGTTCATGGAATCACCAATGAAAAAGTAGTTACTGAGCCAACCTTTAAGGAGCTGGCATCAAAGGTGAATGAAATTATTAAGGACTGTGATTTGGCCGGATTTAATTCAAACCGATTTGATATTCCCTTGTTGGCAGAAGAATTAATGCGTGCTGGTATAGACTTTGATATGTCTAATCGGAAAGCCATAGATGTTCAGGTGATTTTTCATAAAAAGGAGCAACGGAATTTAAGTGCAGGCTACGAATTTTATTGCGGAAAAGTTTTGGAGGACGCGCACAGTGCAACCGCAGATACCAATGCTACTTTTGAAATTTTGGAGGCACAAATAGAAAAATACGAAGATTTAGAAAATACAGTAGAAGCTTTGAGTGAGTTTTCATCTCATTCAAAAAGAGCTGATTTTGCTGGATTTATTCTCTACAATGATCAAAAGCAAGAAATCTTTTCATTTGGAAAATACAAGGGAAGACTTGTTGAGGATGTGCTAAAGGAAAATCCAGGATACAATTCTTGGATGCAAAATGCTGATTTTCCATTGTATACTAAAAAGGTACTGCAAAACATTGCAGAAAGATTACGAAATCCGAATGCGCATCTTTCAAAAGAAGAGCAACTAAAGGCTTTGAAAGACAAGTTTAATACGCGATTTTAAGGAGTGAAAATATGTATGTAGATTTTAATTCATTACCAGATTCAGCGAGAATATGGATTTACCAATCCAATCGCGAGTTTTCACAAAATGAGCAAGAGCTAATTGTTAACAACGCCAAGGCATTCATTGATAGTTGGACACGCCATGGAGATGACTTGAAGGGTTCTTTCACCATTAGCTACAATCGGTTTTTAGTGATTGCGGTTGATGAAAATTTTGCAAATGTTTCAGGATGTTCCATTGACGCTAGCGTGCGTTTTATCAAAGGGTTAGAACAGGAATTATCGGTTGATTTGTTGAATAAATTGAACATCGCATTCAAAACTATGGACGATGTGAACTCGGTGAACTTGAGCGATTTTAAAGAGTTCATCAGTCAAGGGAAAATATCAAAAGAGACCATTGTATTTAATAATTTGGTAGCAACGAAAAAAGAGTTCGAAACTAGTTGGGAAGTGCCTGCAGACCAAAGCTGGCATCAACGATTGTTTTAAAGGGAATAAGAGAATGAATCGATTTAAATTACTTCTGTTTGTGCTTGGTATATCAATGGTGGGCTTTGCACAAAGGCCTGATCCATTGCTTACAAAAGATTTTGAGGCACAACAAAAGTGGGTGGATAGCTTGATGGCAACCATGACCATCGATGAGAAAATTGGTCAATTATTCATGATTCAGGCTTATTCCAACAAAGAAGAGGGGCACCATCAATACATTGAAGATCTTATTGAAAAATACCATATCGGGAACCTTATTTTCATGCAAGGAACTCCTGCAAAACAAGCAGCATTAACTAACCGATATCAGGCAAAAGCAAAAGTTCCGCTAATGATTGGTTTCGATGGAGAATGGGGCTTGGATATGCGACTAAAAAACACCTATAAATTTCCTTGGAACATGACCTTGGGAGCATTGGATGGAAATGCACCTATTGAGAAATTGGGAGAGCATATTGGGAAACATTGCAAACGCATTGGGATTCACGTGAATTTTGCTCCTGTGGTTGATATCAATACCAATCCAGATAACCCGATTATTGGAAACCGCTCCTTCGGTGAAGATAAATTTAATGTTGCCAATAAGGCTGCTGCTTTTGTAAAAGGCATGCAAAAAGTTGGGGTATTGGCCAATGCCAAGCATTTTCCGGGTCATGGAGATACCGCAACAGATTCACACCTAACGTTGCCTTCTGTGGACTTCGATTTGCAGCGAATCGACTCAGTAGAACTCTATCCCTACAAAAGACTGTTCGACAACAATCTGGCGAGTATCATGACTGCGCATTTGAGTATTCCTAGTTTGGAGTCTAATGCGAGTTTGCCAACTTCATTGTCAAAAACTGTTGTGACCGATCTTTTACAAACCAAATTAGGGTTTCGTGGATTGATCTTTACAGACGGATTGAATATGAAGGGAGCGGCAAATTATGCGAGTTCCTCTGAAATAAACCTGGCTGCCTTGCAAGCTGGAAACGACATTCTTTTGATTCCTCAAGAAATTGAAGCTTCATTTCGTTTCATCAAGCAAGCCGTTACGTTAAAGGTGTTTTCAGAAGAGCGTCTGAACACGTCGGTCGAGAAGATTTTGAAAGCAAAATATTGGTTGGGATTGCATAAATATGTGCCTGTTTCTCTGGAGAATATCGAAGAAGATTTAAAAACCATTGATGACGAACTGTTGCATAGAGATTTGGTAAAAAAATCTTTGACTGTTGTGAAGAACGATAACAATTTACTGCCACTATCGAATCTTCAAAATAAGAAGATCGCTTATGTGAAGTTCGGGGATTCCGACAGTAACAGTTTTGTATCCATGCTTAAAAACTACACCAAAGTAGATGTGGTAAGGGCCAAAACGATTGATGTACTGTTGGAGAAAGTGAAGCCCTATAATGTGGTTATTGTTGGTTTTCATAAATCCAATTTGCATCCATGGAAAAACTATGATTTTACAGTCCGTGAATTGGTTTGGCTGCAACTTTTGGCTCGGGAGAAAAAGGTGATTCTTGATGTTTTCGCCAGCCCCTATGCACTTTCTAAAGTAAAAACCTTCGCCAACATAGAAACCGTTTTGGTTTCCTATCAGAATAGCAAGCTTTCACAAGAGCTTTCGGCACAATTAATTTTTGGAGCTTTTGCCGCAAATGGCAAACTTCCCGTATCTATAAACAATGAGTTTTCTGCAGGAGATGGAATTCAGACTTATTCTTTAAGTCGACTTGGATATACCATTCCGGAAGAAGTAAACCTATCTTCCAAAACTTTGGCACTCATTGATAAATATGCCGATACCATACTTGAAGAAAAAATGGCACCTGGCTTTCAGGTTCTTGTAGCCAGAAAAGGGAAAGTTGTATTGCACAAGAGCTATGGTTACCATACTCACGATCAGAAAAAAAAAGTCAAAAATTCAGATGTTTATGACTTGGCTTCTCTTACGAAGATTTTGGCTTCGTTGCCGCTAATCATGAAGGCCGAAGAAGAACAACGCATCGGGCTTTCCGATCATATTGAGGATATTTTACCAAGCTTTAAGGATAGCAATAAGGGAGGAGTTTCTGTTCGAGAAGTGCTCTCTCATTACGGGAGGTTAAAGGCATGGATTCCGTTTTATAAGGGGACTCAAGATAGCATCACTGGGAAAAATTTAACGGAGTTTTACAGCAACACCAAATCAAACAAATTCAACATTAAAGTTGCCGAGAACCTTTATTTGCACCGTTCTTACAAAGACAGTATTTACAAGTATATTGAGGAGGTAGATCAACGCGAAAAAGAAGGTTATAAGTACAGCGATTTGGGTTATTATCTGTTCAAAGAATCGCTCGAGCGAGAGTATCGAAGGCCTTTAAACGAATTGGTTCAGGAAGAGTTTTACAAAGCGTTAGGTGCCAATAGAACTACCTATTTACCACTAGAGAAATTCGATAAAAAGGAAATTGTTCCCACAGAAAAAGACGACTATTATAGAAATCAATTGCTACATGGTTATGTGCATGATATGGGGGCCGCCATGTTGGGTGGTGTAGGAGGTCATGCTGGACTTTTTGCCAATGCCAATGACGTGGCGAAAATCATGCAAATGTATTTACAAAACGGATTTTATGGAGGACGACGATTTTTAAAAGGATCTACCATCAAAAAATTCAATACCCGTTATTTTGAGAATTTTAAAGTAAGAAGGGGCCTAGGGTTCGACAAACCTCAATTGAATCCCAAGGTAAAAGCAACTTGCGGTTGTGTTTCCGATGAGAGTTTTGGTCATTCAGGCTTCACAGGAACCTACACTTGGGCCGATCCAGAAAGCGGAATTCTCTATGTGTTCTTATCCAATCGTGTGTATCCGAACATGGACAATAGAGGATTGATCAAATCCAATATGCGTACCCAAATCCAGCAGGTCATTCAAGATGCCATTTTGGATGATTAATTCATTCCGTATGCGTTGAAGCCAATTTTGTGTAAATTAAAATGGATAGTGTAGATCCGGCGAGATAAAGCAAGGCCCAATTTTCATTACCACTGATTAGAAAGAAAATCCAACTTTGAAGTCCGAGACATATCGGAACCAAAATCACACTTACCCCAAACCGAAAGGTGTCTACAAATTCGATGTCCTTGATTTTCTTTGAAACCTTTCTCCAGATAAGAAGTGGAACTAGTGAATTTAAGAACAGTGGGTATTTCAATAGATCAATGAGTGTCCAATTCTTTGGTTCTTTTGTTAGTCTCTCTAATTGATGGATTTTTTCATTGGCCTCAAGAACCTTGGTAAAATCGATATTTGCTTCGTTGAGCTCGTTTAAGGTCGTTTCATAGTGCTCATCTTTTGGAATATGAACACTAAGTTCTTTTAATTGATCACTCACTTTTTGTTTCAAGGTAGCAATTGCCTCGTTCTTTGGAGTAGTTTGTATGATCTGATTGGTGGCAATCGGTGTTCCGTAATTTACGGCTACTTTGGCGGGGAAAACCGATGAATTCTGATAAGTAATTCCAACAGGTACAATCTGTATTTCCAAATCGGGGTTTTCTTCAAGACTTCCAAAAATAATTCTTGTAAACCCTTTGCTCAAAGGCGGTATGGTTCGTTCTCGAGAATGGCCTCCTTGAGGAAAAATCAATAGCGACTTTTCTTTCTTTAAGATCTGGTAACACTTATTAAATATTTCATCATTATTTGCCAGTGAACTCCGTCCATCTCTCATACGATAAATCGGCATCATATTTAAGGAAGCAAACATTTTCTTTATCAATGGTTTTTTAAAAACATCGGCTCTCACTAAAAAATGGATTTCGCGTTTATTGAAAGCAGCAATGTATAATGGATCCAACAGTGCATTAGGATGATTGGCCGCAAATAGTACTGCTCCTTTTTTAGGAATATTTTCTTTCCCACGAATTTTTATCCGTTGGGTGTAAAAATGCAAGCTGATTTTTAAAAACCACTTGAAGCAATGGTACCAAATACGTTTAGCGATCATTTTCAGCGGCTAGTTTATTCTTTTTTCTACCCCAGAAAGTAGCTAAAGCCATTCCGGAAAAAACGTCCCAAATTCCCCAAAACGCGGCAAGCAAAGCCATTCCGCCAAGACCATCGAAGAAACCAAAAATCAACAAAAGTCCTAGTCCGCCATTTTGAATTCCTGTTTCCATGGAAATAGTCTTGGTATCCTGCTTATTCAATCCGAAGGTTTTGGCAGTATAAAAACCAAGTATGAAAGCAAAAATATTATGAAAAACCACCAAGAAAAGTACGTAATGAATGTACTTGACAAAAACATCTAAATTTTGAGAGAAGGCCACCAAAATCAGCACCACAAAAACAGCCATAGATATGGGTTTTAAAACCTTTTCTATTTTACCAGCCATTTCAGAATGATAGTGCTTGACCAGCATACCTAGGATAAGTGGAATTCCCAAAATTAAGGAGACCAGTTTTAACAACTCCACCCAATTTAATTCAACGGTTTCTAGAATCGCGTTGGTTGGTTCGTAAAGACTTCCCCAAAATTGAAGATTAAAGGGTGTCATAAAAATACAGATCAGTGTCGCAAAGGCCGTCAAACTCACGGATAGAGCTGCATTTCCACCTGCCATTTTACTGAAGAAGTTCGAAACATTTCCTCCGGGACAAGCCGCAATCATCATCATTCCCAAGGCAAAACTCGGATACGGTTTGATAAGTAGGATACCTAAGAAGGTAAAAGCAGGAAGCAAAATAAATTGCGACAATACCCCAACAAAGACAATCTTCGGATTTTTAAAGAGTCGACGGAAATCGTCAAGTGTAATTCCCAAAGCCACTCCGAACATGATGATGGCGATGGCAATGTTTAATATCCAAAGACCTTCAGTATCAAAATTAATTTTGATTTCGTCAATGTTGACTTCTTGAGACATAGTAGTTGATTGGTTGTGTTGATTGGTGCTTCTTATTTAATTGGAAAAGGCATACTGAATGATATTCGAACCCATTTGCAATGCTTTTTCTCTCACTTTGGGCGGATTGTTATGAATGGATTCGTCTTCCCAGCCATCACTTAAATCGGTTTCATGATCATAGAAAACTACCAATCGGCCTTCATAGAATATCCCATAACCTTTTGGTGATTTTTTATCGTGCTCATGAATCTTCGGAATTCCGTCCGAAAATTTGAATTGCTGGTCAAAAATAGGATGATTACTCGGAATTTCTTCCAATGTATTCTTGGGAAAGAGTCTTTTCAATTCCCGACGAATAAACTTGTCCAATCCGTAATTATCAGAGATATGAAGAAACCCTCCTGAAGTCAGGTAATTCCTTAAATTTTCTATTTCTGAATTTGAAAAAACCACATTGCCATGGCCAGTCATGAAAATGATGGGGTAAGAAAAAATATCTTCGTTACCTGCTGTCACAGTCTTGATATTTTCGGAAATATTACTCTGGGTATTTTCATTAGTAAACCTCACCAGATTGGGAACCGCGGTGGGGTTGGCATACCAGTCGCCGCCGCCATTGTATTTTAATATGGCTACTTCTTGAGCCTCAAGTGAGGCAAAAAAGAAAATTAAGAAAATATAGGTAAACTGCTTCATAAATCTATTCACAAAGCAAGATACTAATTATTGATTGAGTAAAGAAACCGAATGGACAGCCGCAATCCCTGCGGTTTCAGTTCGTAGTCGACTTGTTCCGAGACTAATGGCCGTGAATCCTTTGCTAATTGCTCGGTCAACCTCCTGTTCGGAGAAATCACCCTCAGGTCCAATAAGAATGGTTGTTTTGTCTGGAACATTGATATCTTTTAATGGCGTTTTCTTACGATCGTAACAATGTGCAATGAGTTTTTCGCCATCTAAATCATCATTCAGGAATTCCTTGAATGTAATGGCCTTGTTGAGTTTGGGAAAATGATATTTTAATGATTGCTTGCTCGCTGAAACCACGATTTTTTGAAGACGCTCCATTTTAACCACTCTGCGCTCTGAATTGGAGCAAAAAATAGGAGTAATTTCATCAACTCCGATTTCGGTCGCTTTTTCCAAAAACCACTCGAGTCTATCCAGACTTTTCGTAGGGGCAATGGCCATGTGAAGGTGATAATTCCACCCTTTTTCCTTGGTTACTGAGGACTTAATAGAGGCGACACATTTTTTTTCACCAGCAACAATTATTTCTGCCTCAAACAAAGAACCTTGTCCATTGGTTATGGACAGCACATCGCCCATTTTTTTGCGTAAGACTTTTACGATATGCCTGCTTTCAATTTTATCGAAAGTGACTTCTTTTGCAGAGGAATCAAGTTCAGGATTGTAAAACAGTTGCATAACTTAAAGAATCAAAGTCTATTGAATTGGTTTTTTATAGGTCCGACGTCGTTTGTGTGTTACCGGATCGAAATTCTTCCACATTTTATGAATGGCATCATTCTCTTCCAACTCTGGAGTACGGATACAATTCTGAATTCCTTTTTTGTCAAAGGCCTTAGAGAAATCATCAATAATGATGGCTGTCACCCCTTTATTCTGGTATTCAGGATCAACCCCAATTAGGTAAAAAGTAACATCCTTTGCATTTTTTCTCGCATTTAGAATGTGAAATATTCCAAAGGGGAATAGTTTTCCTTTTGCCTTTTGAAGTGCTTTTGAATACGAAGGCATCACAATGCCAAAAGCAACAAGTTTGCCTTCTTTATCGACCACAAAATTGATGTACTCTGGGTTGATGAATGAAATGTATTTCTTTTTAAAATATGCGATTTGTGCATCCGAAATGGGAACATAGGTCGAAAGTCTTGAATAGGTTTTGCTAAACAATTCAAACATTTCGTCTACATAGGGTAAAATATCCTTGGTTTTGGTAAAGGTCTTGGAAGCTAGTCCGAAGCGTTTTTTGATGATCGCGCTTATTCTTCCATAATATTTCTGGTCTACATTTTTGAACTCAAACTTGTTCTCGAGGTATTCCTTTTCTTTTACAAAGCCTAGTTTTTCCAAATGTATCTTTTGATACGGATTGTGATACCAGGTAATCATGGTGCCAATATGATCGTGACCCTCCGTCAAAACTCCAGTTTTATCCAAGTTGTTAAATCCAACTGGGCCTTCAATATATTCCAGATTATTTTCTTTACCAATTTCATTCACTTTTTCCAACAAAATTCGACTCACTTCCAAATCGTCGATGGTATCATACCAGCCGAAACGCATTTTCTTAATTTGTTGTTTGTCAATTTCATAGGTATTGATGATTGCGGCAATCCTTCCGACAGTTTTGCCGTCTCTCTTGGCAAGGAAAAATCGTGCGTTGGCAATTTCAAAAACAGGATTTTTGGTCTTATCGAAGTTGGCTACTTCGTCAGCAATAATTGGTGGAACGAAATAGGGATTTCCTTTGTAAAGTTGTAGTTGAAATTTTACAAAATCCTTGAAATCTTTTTTGGATGTAACTTCATAAATAGAAAGCTTGCTCATACTGTTCTAGTTACGTTTTGGTCTTTTTCGAGTTCTCTTTTTCTTCTTTTTATCCTTCTTTTTGAAGATGTTGAACATTCTAGAAAAGAATCCTCCTTTTTTCTTGTTGTATTTTGTTATCGGTGTTTCTTCAATTCTATTTCCATATTCATCAACTTCATACGACTCATCTTGATGGCGGTTGATGCGATAAGAAACTCCAAAACCTACGTAAATACCTTTGGAAGCGCCCTCCGTTAGGTAGCGAGCTGAGGTATTTAATTGCAAGTCTCTATTGTATAGAAACGCCAATCCGGTTCCGAAATTCGATAGGTTTCGAGTCTTTTGGAAGATGGTTTGATTTTCAAAAAAGGTAGACCATCGATCACTCAGACTAATCGTGCCCGTGATGATGTAGGAGATTTCTTCGGCATCTGTTCCGATAAAGTCGTAGAAAACGTTGGTGACAATATTGAATTGATTGCTCAAATCGTTTTGCAGCAACACTCCCACTTTTGGAGATATACCCCCCGTTTGATAAAACTCTCCGACAAAGTCGGTATTGATACCTGCATAAACAGCCACCGACGGGATCAATCGTTTTTTGTCAAAAGCATTTCTTCGTTTCCAGCTTCGAACCTCTTTGGATTTATCTTCATATTCTTGTTGAAAAACTAGGTATTTAGCGGCAACGGTAAAGCGATTCAGTCCGGTTTCAAATCGAGTGGAGGTGAAGACATTGTTAAATGCCACTTTATCCCTTGAATAACTCATATGGGCATTAAGCTCCAATCGTTCCGACAGAAAACTTGTTCTAAACATTAGATCAGCTCCCAATGATTGAGGCCTTGTAAACTTCGGAACAATCCCCGTACTGCGGAAAAATAAATTCGTTTCAAATTGATAAATTCCTGAACCAACACTATACGGACTTTCTGAAAAACCAGGATTGTTGGAGTTGATAACCTCCGTGTATTGTCCGAATGTTTGAAATGAAACTCCTAAAAGAAGTATGGTAAAGAATCGAAAAAAGGAGGTTTTATTCATAAAATTGCCGACTATTAGCAAGTGAAAACAAACTTAAACTAATTCTACTAGTTTGAAAAATATTCCAGAATGGTTTTCGTTCAAGTTTTGTATATAATTAACGAAGTAGTTCCTTACAAATTGTTACTTTTGAAAGGATATAAATAGACTTTAATGGGATTATTGAAAACCCTCTTCATAATAATTTTCTTCTACTACGCATTTAAGTTTTTAGCAAGACTGTTCGCTCCCTTTATTGTAAAAAAGGCGGCCGACTCAATGCAGAGAAGAGCCCAAGAGTACCAACAGCGACAATCCTCCCAAGATACAGTAAGAGAAGGAGAAACGGTTATTGATAGAAAACCGAACGGTCAAAAAACTTCCAATCAGAATGTTGGTGAATATGTAGATTTCGAAGAAATTGATTAACATGAAAATCAAACAACTTATTCCTTATGCCATTGCTATTCTTATTTTTTTGATAGCGACTTTGGTATATTTTAATCCGGTACTCAAAGGAAAACAACTTGGTCAATCCGATATCACTCAGTTCCGAGGAATGGTGAAGGAAATCAATGATTACCGAGCTAAAAACGACAAAGAACCTTATTGGACAGGTGCCTCTTTTAGCGGAATGCCAGCCTATCAAATTAGTGCCTATTATCCCTATGATTTTGTAAGGGGTATTGACAAAGCACTTCGATTTTTACCACGGCCAGCCGATTACACCTTTTTGTATTTCTTGAGTTTTTTCGTGCTAATGATGGCTTTAAAAGTTGAGTGGCGACTGGCAGTTTTCGGTGCCTTGGCTTTTGGTTTTTCCACTTACATGATCATTATTTTTATTCCGGGTCATAATTCCAAAGCGCTCGCCATTGGCTACATGCCTTTGGTCTTAGCTGGATTTTTATGGGTTTTTCAAAAGCGCTATTTGCTTGGATTTTTGGTTACTACCTTGGCCATGGCCTTGGAAATTCATGCCAATCACATTCAGATGACTTACTACCTCGGCTTCTGTTTGCTAATTCTCGGAATTGTAGAACTGATAGAAGCTGTTAAGAACAAAACAATTCCCGGTTTCGCAAAGCAGGCTGGGATTTTACTCCTGGCTGTGGTACTAGGACTTGGAATGAATTCCACACGATTAATGGCAACCAAAGAGTACGCGGCCTACAGTACCCGAGGAAAATCAGAATTGACGATTAATCCTGATGGAACACCCAAAGAGAACACCTCTTCTGGCTTGGACAAAGGCTACATCACCCAGTATAGTTATGCCAAGTTGGAAACATTTAATTTGTTCGTACCTAGATTCATGGGAGGAGGTACTACAGAGACCCTTGACGAGGACTCTGAACTGTACCAAGTGATGCAATCCAATTTTGGTAAGAAAGGAGCCGATTATTTTACCCAACAAGCATTGACCTATTGGGGAGATCAACCCATTGTGGAAGCACCGGCTTATATTGGTGCTGTGGTTTTCTTTTTATTTTTTCTGGGTATTTTCCTGGTAAACAACAAGTTAAAACGTTGGTTAGTGGCCGCTACGATATTTTCTATCGTATTGAGTTGGGGTAGAAATTTTGATGTGGTAACGAACTTTTTCATCGATTACGTACCTCTGTATAATAAGTTCCGAGCCGTGTCTTCCATACAAGTAATCGCCGAATTATGCGTGCCAATTTTAGCAGTTTTAGGACTGCAACAATTTTTCTCCAAAGAGATTTCATCTGAACAAAAATTAGAGGCCCTTAAGAAGGCAGGAATGTATTTTGGCGGATTGGTCATTGTTGGTTTTGCATTGGCCCATTTTACATCAACCTTTGAAGGGATTCGAGATAGCAACTACACGGATATGGAAAAGCAATACCAGATTACAGGAGTTCTTGATGCGGTAATTGCCGATCGGAAAGCCATGCTTTTCAATGATACTCTGAGAAGCCTCATTTTGGCAGCGATTGTTTTTGTGATTCTTTGGTTTAAGGAAAAAAAGACACTGAAACCGCAATTTGCTATCATCGGTTTGATTGCCTTCTGTTTGATTGATCTTATCGGAATCAACTTGAATTACCTAAGTCAAGATGATTTTAAGACAGCTCGTAAAGTTGAAAAACCTTTTACTGCTAGTCGGATTGATAAAGAAATATTGAAGGATACATCACATTATCGCGTTGCCAATCTTACCGTGAATATCCTGGAGGACGGAACAACTTCTTATTTCCATCAATCTTTAGGAGGATATCATGCCGCTAAAATGGGACGTTATTCAGAACTCTTTGACTACCAAGTTTCGAAAAATAACTTTGAAGTCCTGCACATGCTCAACGCGAAGTATTTGATTGTGCCAGGACAAAAAGGAGAGCCTCAATTACAATTGAACGACCAAGCCAATGGAAACGCCTGGTTTGTCTCTGAATTAAAAAAGGTACAATCAGCTGATGAAGAAATTATAGCTCTGGATAGTTTGAATTCCAAACAAACTGCTGTCATTGATATTTCAAAAATAGCGGAAACACTTCCGTCACTTGATAGAAAAGACTCTGTTTCAAGTATTGAACTGGTAAAACATGAGGTTACCGAATTGCATTATCAAACTTCCTCCACTACAGATCAATTCGCGGTTTTCTCCGAAATCTTTTATAAAGATGGTTGGAATGCTTACTTGGATGGTAAATTGGTTCCGCATTATCGTGTGAATTACGTACTTCGAGGGATGCCAATCCCGGCAGGAAAGCACGAGGTTGTTTTTAAATTTGAGCCAAAAGTAATTCAACTAGGCAGCATGGTGAGTCTTTCATCATACGTAATCTTAATACTTCTAGTGGGTGTAGGATTTTACCTTCAGCGAAAAAATAAACTCAGTTCATGAAAATAGGGATGATTCTGGATGCTCAGTTCCCTCCAGACCCTAGAGTAGAGAATGAAGCAATTACTTTGGTCAACTCAGGTTTTGAGGTGTACCTATTTTGTTTGTCTTATTCAGACTGTGAGAATGAAGAATACAAGGGCATCAAAATCCGAAGGTACCCTACCAATAAACTCAACTATAAGTTATCCGCTCTTGCCTATACCGTTCCCTTTTATACAAAGGTGATGGCTAAAAAAATTGAAGACTTTATTACTGCGACTTCAATTGACGCACTGCACATTCACGATATTCGAATTGCAGAGGCAGTTTTCAAAGCAAATAAAAAATACAAATTACCCACGGTTTTAGACCTTCATGATAATATGCCTGAGGTGATAAAGTTTTATCCACATCTTCAGAAGTTTCCTGGGAAATACATTATCTCTCCAAGGAAATGGAAAGAGAAGGAGGCCGAATTTATAAACCTTGCAAAAAAGGTAATTACTGTTTCACCCGAGTTTATCAATGATTTGAAGAATCGTTTTCCAAAACTAATTGATAAATTTTCATTGGTACCCAATACCATTCGATCGGCTTTTTATACGGATTTCAGTCTTAAGGAATCCATCACCAAAAAATACGAGGCCAACTTTGTTATGCTTTATGTTGGGGATACCAACATCCGAAGAGGTCTTGAAACTCCCATTCGGGCGATTCCGCTTGTAAAGGAAGCGATACCCAATATCAAACTTGTTATTGTTGGGAAAAATACCACGGATTATATGTTAAAAAAGTTGGTTGTCGATCTTGGTGTGGAAGAATATGTTGATTTTGAAGGATGGCAAGACGTGTCACTTTTTCAAAGTTATATCCAAGCGAGTGATGTCTGTATTTCACCTTTATTTCGTAATCGACAGCACGATATTGCCTACGCCAATAAATTATTTCAATACATGAGTTTTGGAAAGCCATTGTTGGTGAGTGATGCAACGGCCCAAAAGACATTGATTCAAAACATCGATGGAGGATTGGTTCATACCGAAAGAGATGAAAAAGATTTTGCTGAAAAATTGTTGGAGTTGTATCGCGATCAAGAAAAGCGCTTTCAATTTGGGAAAAACGGAGAGGTCTTTGTGAAAAATGATTTCAACTGGGAGCAAACTTCTAAAGAATTGATTACTTTGTATAAAAACTTGGAATCCTGAAGGTATTAATCATCACATATCATTGGCCGCCCGCTGGAGGTTCTGGGGTACAACGATGGTTGAAATTTGTAAAATATCTTCCTAAGCATGGGATACAACCTGTTGTTTTTTGTCCTCAGGGAGCTCATTATCCGAAATTGGATGAAAGTTTGGTGAATGAAATTCCGACCGAAGTAGTGGTAGTAAAGCACCCTGTGAAAGACGTTTCCAGCATCCTTTTTTCCAAGAAGAAAACCAGTAAAAAAGGAACCTCCAATTTGACCAACAATAAGTTTTTGTCTTTTATAAGGGGTAATTTTTTTATTCCGGATGCCAAAATTTCTTGGGTAGATTCGGCAGTTGGTTTTCTTAAGAACTTTCTCCAAGAAAATAGGGTAGATGCCATTATTTCAACGGGACCACCCCATAGCATGCATCTGATTGGATTGGCACTAAAAAACTCGTTCGATATTCCTTGGGTTGCAGATTTTAGAGATCCTTGGACAGACTTGTATTATGCCAAGGACTTTTACCAATTGCCATTTGCAAGAAATAAGAATCAAAAATTGGAAGAAAAGGTCTTGAGCAATGCCGATCTTGTATTGACCGTGAGTGATCATATCAAACATAAGTTGGGACAAACTTCTAAGAATGTACAGGTAATTACCAATGGATTTGATGATGAAACCAATGTTGCTGAAAAACCTACATTGGAGGCTGATTTTACCATTTCCTATATTGGATTGTTGCCGAAAAGCAGCGTTCCACACCGTCTCTTTGAAGTAATTCAAGAACTGAAAGGTGAGAATGAAAGTTTTAAGAAGGATTTGAAGTTGAAATTCATGGGAGATATTAACGATGAGGTGAAGGAAATTGTAGGAAATCAAGGATTGACAGAACAAACCGAATTTCACGACTATGTTCCTCATAAAGAAGCGATCAATGCGCAGCATTCGGCACAAGTACTACTGTTGTTAATTCCGAATGTAGCTCATAATGAAGGAATTTTAACTGGTAAATTGTTTGAATATTTGGCCGCCAAGCGACCCATTCTGGCCATAGGTCCAACAGATGGTGATTTGGCCAAAGTCTTGCGTGAAACCAATGCGGGTGTTGTCATTGATTTTGATGATGCAGAAAAAATGAAGTCGAGTTTGATTGGGTTTTATGAACAATTCAAAGCAGGTGAATTGGAAGTACAGAGTAAAAATATCGACCAGTTTCACAGAAAAAACTTAACTTCCAAATTGGTGGAAGTCCTAAAAGAAGTTACCGCATAAATGGGGATTGTCATAAAACAGTCATTTCGTAATACCATCATCATCTACCTATCTTTTCTGGTAGGTGGAATCAATACTATTATTTTTTATCCACGATTTTTAGAATCTGAGTACTACGGAATCGTAACTTTTATCTTATCGGCTTCTAATTTAATCATGCCGCTTACCGCTTTCGGTATTCAATATACCATTGTGAAGTTCTTTTCTTTTTATCAAGATAAGGTTCAAAAAGACCGATTTTTGACGTTAGCCTTGGTGCTTCCTTTTGTGATAGCCTTACCGATTGGTTATTTATGGGACACCTTTCATCATTGGATTATGAGCAGGGTTGCAGAGGAAAATCAAAACGTGGAAAGTTATACGTTTTACATATATACCGTTGCCGTTAGTTGTGCCTTTTTTGAGATTTTTTATGCCTGGACCAAAGTACACCTGCAAACTGTCTTTGGGAATGTGTTGAAGGAATTTTGGAATAGAGCAGTGGTCATGTTATTATTGGTTGCCGTCTTTTTTAACCAAATTAGCAAACCCGAATTCATTCAATTTTTGGCTATTGCCTATGTGTTACGAACCTTGGTAATGATGGTTTACGCCTTCAATATTTATCTGCCAAAATTTTCGTTGAAGCCACCTGATAATTTTGTTGAAATCATTCGATATTCGTTGTACATCATCCTGGCTGGATCGGCTGGAGCTATCCTTCTAGACATCGATAAGGTGATGATTCCCGGACGTGAAGGCTTTCAAACTGCGGCTTATTATACGGTTGCCGTATTTATCGGAACTTTTATCGAAGCGCCAAGTAGAGCCATGAATCAAATTCTACAACCTTTGACCTCCAAGACGCTGAATGAGAAAAATGACAAGGAGGTAGGAGTGTTGTACAAGAAGAGTTCTATCAATCTATTGGTAATTGGCGGTCTGTTTTTTCTCCTGGTGAATTGTGGGGTGCATGAATTGTTCAAATTGATGCCAGAAAAAGGCTATTCGGGCGGAGAATTGGTTGTGTTGATGATTTCGCTAGCCAAGTTGTATACCATGTTTTTGGGAAACAATGGTGCTATCATTAGCAATTCAAAATTTTATAGAATTACCCTACCTATTGGAGTCGGGATGGCCATCATGGTCTATCTGCTGAATCGCTGGTTATTTGGTGTTTATGGTACCAACGGATTGGCCTTGGCAACATTAATCACTATTTTCTCATTCAATACTTTTAAGTTATTCTATGTGAAGGCCAAGTTTAGTATCCTTCCTTTTACAGACAAGACCTGGCGGTTAATGACCATTATTGCCATCTTCTTTTTTGGTTTTTATTTCTGGAATTTCAACTTCAATTTTGGGAATGAAATTGTAAACATTCTATCCAACCTTATTGTGAAATGTGGTATCATCTTTTTGGCCTATGTCTTCCTCATCATTAGATTGAAAATTTCTGATGAGATTAGTACTATTTTCAGAAGGTTTACAGGTAACAATCAATAAGATCCGTCAGCATATGAAATAGAAGTGCGATGGCAAGTATTCTCGTTTTGTTGAAGAATAAACCAATCACATAAAACCCCATAGCGATGTAGGTATGGAGTGGGTGAAAATTGATGCTACATCGATCGGGATCAAAAATGGGGTCGGCAATTAAATGATCTAGGTCCACAGCCATAGATGCCAGAAAAATCAAATAAGCTCTTTTCCAGTTGGATTTGAAGAATAGATAGCCAATAATTGCAGGAGCAATAAAGTGAAGACTATAGTGAATGAGATTCTTGATTTCCATCATAAAAAAAAGCAAGGTTGTGAAACCTTGCCTTGGATAATTTATGGTATAATTCAGGGAGTTTTTTCCTTGAGAGGCTAAATTATAGAATTAATCCAAGGCGCGCATTAACCTATGTTTATACCAATGACATTTTTTTGCGGATTCTACTCAACTGCACGGGTGTAATATTCAAGTAGGATGCGATGTGATACTGGGAAACAATGCTTTAGATCGAAGGAATATTCCTTCGTAATTTTTTGTAACGTTCTGTAGAACTTAACACGGAAAGATCATAAATCTTTGACGAAAAACTCTGGTAAACATATTCCAAAACTCGACTGTACAAATTGGAAAGATGAATGTCTTCTTTTGTCAATTTCATGAACTCCTTGTAGTTTACCCGGTACACCTCACAATCGGTGAGGCATTCGTAATACAATTCGCTAGGTTTGCTTGTAATCAATGACTTTAAAGCTCCAACTGCCTGGGAGCTTCTAAAAAAACTTCGGGTAAATTCTTTACCAGATTCATTCAGGTAATAGGACCTTACCACGCCTTTCTTAATGATGTAAAAATCATTTGGGATGTCCTTGCATTTGGTTAAAAAAGCACCTTTTTTTAGGTTCACTTCGTCCGAAATCTTTAAAAGTCGCACCAAGCTTTCTTTTGGGATTTGGTTAAAATCCGTAACAATTTTATCGAGAATATTCATGGTTGATAATTCACCAATAAAAGTATGAAAAAAACAATTATAAATACAAGGTAGTGCTGGGTCCTTCCATAAAAAGAAGATCTAAAATGGATAAATTTTCCAAAAATCCGTTTCGATCGTCAAAAAGTTGGATGTATTTTTTGTTGGAAGTTGGAGGAGTAAATTTCTTTTGAGCCAAAGGTCTATAATCCTGTGCAATATCTATTTGATAATCTTCCGTGAATTCAAAACTTTTTTCAATTTCAAGGGTATCCATCACAAAATGAAAGGTATCCATATTTAAGTCATATAGATACTCATATTTTCTCTCAAAAATGGGTGCTAAGTCAGCCTCTAATAAATCAAAAAAAGGAGATGATCTGTAGGTTACTTGTAAGGCTCGAAAATGTTCCTTTTGCCAAGTAACGTTGTTTTCAACTTTGATGTCCTTGGTTTGCTGCTTGCCCTTTGAGGAATCCGTTTTAACTGGTATGTTTAATAGTTGTTTTCCATTGGGACCTGTTATAAAACAACGATTTCGATAGCTTTGTTTTTGATAATTGTCTTGTTTTTCAAATTGAATGTGCTCATCTTTTAGGAGCAATTCATATTGATGAATAAAAGAAAAGTAAGTTGGGATATAAACTCCCATCAGGATTTTACTTTCTTCTTTTTAAAGAAACTATATCCAAAATACAAGAGAATCAATGCCAGAACCAGGTAACGGTATGAAACAGGTTCTCCTTCGCCATGCACGGTGGTAAACAATCGATCCCAGCGGATGGATTTTAATTTAGCGCCCAATGTCGGTGCATCGGCATCCCAACTAAACCAAACCATAACAGGCTTCCCAAGAACGTGGTCAAAAGGAACAAATCCCCAATACCGGGCATCCAAAGAATTGTGACGGTTATCACCAACCAACCAATAATAATCTTGTTGGAAAGTATAGCTAGTTGCTTTGGATCCATTGATGAATATTTCGTCACCATTGATAACCAGATCATTGTTTTCATAATTTTTGATTACTTGCTCATAGAAAGGAATCGTTTCCGCGTTTAAGGTGACGGTAGCTCCTTTTTTAGGAATGTAAATAGGTCCGAAGTTATCTTGACTCCATCCCAATTCTTTTACATGAGGAAAGATGGCATCATCTGCATCATGAATGAGTTTGGTAATCGATGCTGTTAAAGGATACTTCTTTAATCGTTCCAATTCTTCCTCAGTAAGATTGATGTTAATCTTATTAGGAACCGAAATCATTTTTAATCGAGAAGCCAAATCTTGCGAAACTCCGCCTGCCACTTCAGTGTACAATGAGTCTTCGCCAATTTTGGTCAGATCAGCACTTTGCTCGAAGGCTTTTTGAACCTTTTCGTTATCCCAGTATTCGGTTAGTATTTTGTAAACGCCAGTACGTTCCTTGTCAATCAAAAATTTCGGATAGGTACTTCTATCAATTGGCTTTTTAGATTCATAGGTATAATAAAATTGAAGCTTTGCTCGGTCTGGTAATACATTCTTTTTACCGTTGATATAAAAATAACCGTCAATCATTTGAAGCGTATCACCAGCGATACCAACACAACGCTTTACATAGTTGGTCTTTTTATCTACTGGTTTGTAGGTAAATTGTCCAGAGTTATCTCCCCACATTGTTTTTAAGGTATCCGCTGGCCAATTAAAACAGACAATGTCGTTGTTCTTAATTCGTTGTAATCCTGGCAATCGCATATGCGGCAACTGCGGACTTTTCAGATAGGAAACCATGGTAGGGGTGAGATTGATTCCAGTAAGTGGAATCGGAATGGCAGGCAAGGTATCATGTACCATGGGAGCTGCCACTACTGTGGATGGAACCCTTGCACCATAATGAAACTTACTCACAAAAAGGTAATCTCCTACTAAGAGAGACTTTTCCAATGAAGAAGTTGGTATGGTAAAAGGTTGCATGAAATAGGTGTGAACCAAGGTTGCTGCGATAATGGCAAAGGCGATGGAGCTCACCCATTCCCCAAAATTTGACTGTGGTTTTAGGCTTCGTTCTTCGTTGTATTCATTGGTGGTCGTATAATTGATGTAAATAATATACAGCCCCAGTGTAACTATGACCAAGAAAGATTCCAGGCGCTTTTTGTATCCGAAGGTCCGAATCGTTTCAATCCAAAATACTGGAAACATTAGCAAGTTAACCACAGGGATGAACAATAAAATAATCCACCACTTTGGCCTTTTGACAATTTCCATCAATATCATTGCGTTGTAGATCGGCACTGCCGCTTGCCAGGCTTTTTTACCCGCTTTTTCATATAGTTTCCAAGTTCCGATAAAGTGGATGACTTGAATGATAAAAAAGAATGCTATCCAACCTAAGAAAGTCATATCTAGTCTATTTTGGTCCTACAAGTAAGACATTTTAATTAGTTTTTGTTACGTATTTACGAAATGTTTAACACATCTCGCATGGAGAAAACTCCTTGTTTGTCAACGATCCATTCTGCGGCAATTACGGCTCCTAAAGCAAATCCTTTTCTACTATGAGCGGTATGCTGTATTTCGATGGTATCTACCTCAGATTCATATTCAATGATATGGGTTCCTGGAACATCAGGCGTTCGAGTGGCCTTAATTCCGATGGTGTTAGAGTCGGTAGATTCGTTCAATACCCAATTTTCTTTGGATGAATTCTCAATAATTCCTTCTGCTAAGGTAATGGCTGTTCCACTGGGAGCATCCAACTTCTTTGTATGGTGAATTTCTTCCATGTTAATTTCATATCCAGAAACCTTGTCCATCATTTCAGCCAATTTCTTATTCAGTTCAAAAAAGATGTTCACACCCAAGCTAAAGTTAGAGGCATAAATAAAGGCTCCTTTGTTTTCTGAACACATCTCCAAAGCCTCGTCATAACGATCCAACCAACCTGTGGTACCACTAACTACTGGTACATTGTTTTGCAAGCATAGCGTAATGTTATCGAAGGCTGCGGATGGCACACTAAAGTCAATGGCTACATCTGCTAGATTGATGTCTACCACATCACCCTGATCTTTTTTAATTACGATTTCATGTCCTCTAGAAATTGCGATCTTTTCAATTTCTTTTCCCATTCTACCATAACCTAATAATGCTATTTTCATAATTAAAAATTAAATCTAAGGTTGAGCCCCACACTGGGCGCGTCGATTCGAAACTGATCTTGAATAATCACTGGTCGTAAAGTCAAGGCATCACTCGTATTGAACTGGATAAGGTGCGCATTGACACTGGCTTCCACAATTTGCAGAATATATAAAATAACGCCCGAAAGAATGGATAAATCCCTATTCTGACGCAGTTGTTCCTGCGCTCTTTCCAATGTTTCCAATGAAACAGTCACAGAACCGTCATCCAATGTAAATTCATCTTGCAATCCAGCAGTCCTCAGTTTGAAGGCTGTTCGAAATCGTTTGTATTCTCGGTTGTTATCCAAATAAAAATAAGTCGGAATCGCCAAAGCACCCCAAACAATTGGTGCTTTCCAATATTTCTTGTTGTAAATCTGTCCCATACCCGGAAAGATGGCCGAGTAAAAAGCTGCTTTCGAGGGAGCCAAGGGATTGTATGTGTAGGTGTTTTTTAAGGCTCTTTTTTTAGCCCTTCGGTTTTTTGTTTTTACAGAATCCTGAACCTGTGCACATAACATCAAGCTGCTAAGAAGAAAAAGAATGGTGAATATGTGTTTCTTGAATCCCAATTATTTCAACAACTTTAAGATCCTGTAGAAGTCTTCTTTAGAGTGAAACGGAATGTTGATTTTGCCCTTTCCATTGGATCCCATGGAAACCGAAACTTTTTGACCAAAAAACTCACTGATGGCAGCAGTTTCTTGCTTCACGTAAGACGGAATCGTTTTTGCCTTTGGTTTTTTAGTCGTGCCGGACTTCAACTGCTTCACCAAATCTTCTGTTTGACGAACCGAAAGTTTCTCACGAAGAATCTTTTCATAAATAGCCAGCTGATCTTCGGTGTTTTCTACATTGATCATGGCGCGTCCATGTCCCATAGAAATAAATCCATCTCGCATTCCTGTTTGAAGAATCGGATCTAATTTTAACAAACGCAAGTAGTTGGTTACTGTAGATCTCTTTTTACCAACACGAGTACTCAATTCTTCTTGAGTAAGGTTGATTTCATCAATCAATCGTTGATAAGATAAGGCAACTTCAATAGGATCGAGGTTTTTTCGTTGGATGTTTTCAACCAAGGCCATTTCTAACATCTCTTGATCGTTTGCCAATCGGATGTAAGCAGGGATGGTCTGATTTCCAATTAATTTAGAAGCTCTAAATCGTCTTTCACCAGAAACCAATTGAAAGTTATTGCCACTAAGCTTGCGAACGGTAATGGGTTGAATTACTCCCAATTCTTTGATCGAACTCGCCAACTCTCGTAAAGATTCCTCATCGAAATAGGTTCTAGGTTGGTACGGATTTACTTCAATCGACTCGACATCAATTTCAACAATATTCCCGACCAATTTATTCGCGTTTTGATCGCTAGCCGAATTGATATCAGGCGTTTCCTTTAAAATTGCTGATAATCCTCGTCCTAAGGCTTGTTTTTTGGTGGCCTTTGCCATTTATGCGTTCTTTTTAAGTAATTCTTGGGCTAAATTTAAGTAATTTACAGCACCTTTACTAGTAGCATCATAAGCGATGATGCTCTCTCCGTAGCTCGGTGCTTCCCCAAGTCTAATATTCCTTCTAATGATTGTGTCAAAAACCATGGTGCTGAAATGCTTTCGTACTTCATCCACCACTTGGTTGGATAGGCGCAATCGTCTGTCAAACATCGTGAGCAATAGTCCCTCAATATCCAAATTCGGATTGTGGATTTTTTGCACTCTTTTGATGGTGTTTAAAAGCTTGCCCAATCCTTCTAAGGCAAAATATTCACACTGAATGGGAATAATTACCGAATTCGCAGCAACCAGAGCGTTCAAGGTTAAGAGTCCGAGTGACGGTGCACAATCAATAATGATGTAATCGTAATCGTCTTGGATCGGTTCTAGAGCACTTTTTAGCATGTACTCTCTATTCTCTTTGTCAACCAACTCGATTTCAATAGCAACTAAATCGATATGTGCTGGGATGATATCAAGATTTGGTGAAGAGGTGCTTACAATGGCATCGGCAGCCTTGGCTGTATGTTCCAAAACTTGGTAAGTGCCGTTGACCACTTCTTCAACGACAATGCCTAGCCCTGAAGAGGCATTGGCTTGAGGGTCGGCATCGATAAGAAGAATCTTCTTTTCCAATACCCCAAGAGAAGCCGCTAGGTTAACGCTTGTTGTAGTTTTTCCTACACCACCTTTTTGATTTGCAATTGCTATTATTTTACCCATGTGAAATCGCTATGAATAACGGGTAAAATTACAATTAATTATCGTTCAAGAGTAGCTATTATGTTAACAAATTTCTAAACTTTTTGAACAATTTCAGAAGTTCAAAAAAGCTCGGAAATTATGCTTTTGGAATACTTTTCAATACTTCTAATAACAACTTCCAAAATTTTTGAGAAGAGGATATCTGTGCTTTCTCATCTGGAGAATGGGCGCCTAAAATATTTGGGCCGAAAGAAATCATGTCCATCTCAGGGAAATGTTCACCTAAAATTCCGCATTCCAATCCGGCATGACAAGCAGCTACATGTGGTTTTTCGTTGAACAATTTTTCGTAAGAAGAAACTAAAATATTGAGTATTTCAGAATCAATATTTGGCAACCATCCGGGGTAATCACCAGAAAACCCAATTTCACATCCTGCGAGTTCAAAGCACGATTGTAATGAATTCGCCAAATCCCATTTGCTAGAATCAGAAGAGGACCTTGTGAGGCATTCAACTTTTAAATCGCCATTGGCAATGGTCACCTTGGCAATGTTGTTGGATGTTTCGACCAATCCTTCTACATCTGGACTCATACGATACACTCCGTTGAGGGCGGCATAAATTGCCTTGGTGATTCCTTCTTGTACCCCTAATTCCATTACATGATTGGGTAAACTAGTTTCAGTAATTTCAATTTTTAGATTGGGTTCTAAGTTTTTAAACTCATTTAGGATGGCATCAATCTTGTCTTGGATGTCGGATAGGAAAGCACTTTCTGTGGCTATGTCTACCACGAAGGTCGCAAAGCTTTCTCTTGGAATTGCGTTGCGTAAGCTTCCGCCTTGGATGGATGAAATTCGCAGTCCGTAATTGGTGAAACCATCAAACAATATGCGATTCATCAATTTATTGGCATTTCCCAATCCTTTGTGAATATCCATTCCAGAATGTCCACCTTGAAGGCCAGTGATGGCGATTTGATAAGCTTTTACATTTTCTGGTGTCGGTTCCTCCTGATAACTTCTTGAAGCAGTTATGTCCACACCACCGGCACATCCAATGCCAATTTCATCATCTTCTTCGGTATCTAGATTGAGTAAGATTTTACCATCAATGAGTGAAGCGTCCAATTCCATAGCACCAGTCATTCCTGTTTCTTCATCAATAGTAAACAAGGCTTCAATAGGAGGGTGTGCGATATCCGTAGAGGACAAAACGGCCATGATAGCCGCTACCCCTAGTCCGTTGTCGGCGCCAAGTGTAGTTCCTCTGGCCTTTACCCAATCTCCGTCAATATACATGTCGATTCCTTGTGAATCGAAGTCAAAAACAGTATCAGCATTTTTTTGATGCACCATATCTAAGTGCCCTTGCATCACCACGGTTTTGCGATTTTCCATTCCAGCAGATGCAGGCTTTTTTATAATCACATTCCCTGCCTGATCGGTGAGTGTCTCGAGATTCAATTGCTTTCCAAAATCTTGGATGAATTTGATAACTCTTTCTTCCTTTTTTGAAGGTCTAGGAACGGCATTGAGGTCTGCGAAATGTCCCCATAAGATTTGAGGTTCAAGGGCTTTGATGTCGGTGCTCATTTTTTGAAAATTTGATGCTAATTTACGTGAATAAAAGACCAAAAAAAAGCCTTCTTTTAAAAAGAAGGCTTGCATTTTCGTTGTGTTTTTTTATTTGATATCTACAATGATATCTTCCAGATTTCTACGAACTTTTTTCTGGTCTTTCATAAAATCATCTTCAGCGCGATATCCCACTGGTAATACCAAAACAGAAGTAAGATTTTGATTGTTTAAGCCCAATACTTCGTCATATTTTTCTGGAATGAATCCTTCCATTGGACAAGAATCAATTTCTTCCAATGCACAAACTGTCAATAGATTTCCCATGGCCAAGTAAGCCTGATTTTTATTCCACGCCAACAATTCCTCTTGTGACTGGCTATCTACCGTGTTGGTTAAAAATTCTTGAAACGGTTTTATAATTTCATCGGGAGTATTTCTAATTTCTTTAACTCTGTTGAAATAGCTGCCAACTTCCTCTGTCGCGTATTCTTTTGGAACGGCAATTACCAATAGGTGAGAAGCCTGAGCCACTTGTTTCTGATTCCAAGAATGGGGTACCAATTCGGCTTGAATCTCTTTGTTCTGAATCACAATTAACTTTGAAGGTTGTAATCCATAAGAACTGGCTGTGAGGTTAAAAGCTTCTTTGAGGACATCGATTTTTGATGCCGGAACTAATTTATTTTCGTCAAATTTTTTAACAGCGTAACGCCATTGTAAACTCTCTAATACTTGCATGATTATTTTTTTGCAAAAATATTTCGAATAGTTTCATTTCTCTGAAGCCTAACATCTATAAATCTTATACGGCTATAAGATTATTTTGTATTTTCGACCTGCTATGAAAGAAGAATTCCTACACTTTGTTTGGAAGCAAAAAGTGTTGCTTTCCAATCAAATATATACCACGCAAAAAGAGCTAGTTCGTATTCTTGAACCAGGGTTTTACAATAACAACTCAGGCCCCGATTTTCTCTATGCCAAAATTCGAATCGGCAACACCCTTTGGGCAGGTCATGTTGAAATCCACTTAAAGTCCTCGGATTGGTATGCCCATCGGCATCAACAAGATGACAATTATGACCCGGTAATTTTACATGTGGTTTGGGAGGATGATGTTCCTGTCTATTCGAATGACAATGTCCCATTTCCGACGCTGGTTGTCAAAGATTATCTTGAGGATCAACTTTTTCTAAATTATCAGAAACTCATTGATAATCAAAACTGGATTGCCTGTGGAGATGGTATTGCTGATGTCGATTCATTTGTTTTTAATCATTGGTTGGAGCGACTCTTTTTTGAACGTTTGGAACGCAAAGCAATGCAAATAGAAAGATGGTTGCAAGAAACAAATAACGATTTTGAGGCTGTTTTATTTATGGTTCTCGCTAAGAATTTTGGTCTAAAAGTAAATGGAGAAGCATTTTGTCAGTTAGCACAATCAATTGATTTTTCTGTAATTAAGAAGGTTGCATCATCATCATTTTCATTGGAAGCTTTGCTGTTTGGACAAGCAGGATTTTTGTCGGAAACCATTGATGTACCTTATCATCATGAATTAAGGGAAGCCTATTCTTTTTTAATGAAGAAATACCAATTGAAACCTGGTAGGAAAACCAAATTCCAATTTTTTCGAATGCGTCCACAAAACTTTCCGACCATTCGGATTGCGCAACTGGCTGCTTTGTATAGTTCACAATCCAATCTTTTTTCCAAATTGATGAATTGCCGAACAAAAAACGAATATTATCAGGTTTTGGATCTTCAACTTAACTCCTTTTGGAGAACTCATTATAACTTTGAAAAATTGTCAAAAGCATCTACTAAGAACCTATCAAAATCCTTCAAACAATTGCTACTCATTAATGCCATTTTACCAATGAAATGGCTTTATGGTAAGTACTCAAATTCTTCGTCAGTAAATGAAATAATCGCTCTGCTTGAGGATTTGCCCGCCGAGCAAAACGGAATTATAAAAGGTTTTCAACGGTTGGACATTAAGGCTAGGAATTTAAAGGAGAGCCAGGCCTTACTGGAGTTAAAATACAACTATTGCGCAAAGAAACGATGTTTGCAATGCGCAATAGGATCTAAATTATTGAAACAATAAGTTATTTCGGATTCAAAATCTTATCAACTTTGGCTAAACAATCTCTGTAGTGGTATTTGGTAATCCGATTTACTCTTCTTCCTTTCGCAATGGTTAATTGGAAATTCAAGGTTTGCAATTCGCCTCGAATAATGGATGGAATATCACTATTTGCGTAGCGCTTGTTGTTCATCAAAGATCCCATACGATCAATCATTGCTTTTTGAAGGTTTCTTCGGAATACATCCACATTCATCAAGTAATCAGCTTCAAAAAATAAGCCTCTTCGCAAATCTCGAATCATTTGCGGGGCTGTGTAAGTATCCTCATTCAAAACTTCGGAATCAATCATTCGCATGATTTTTGACCCGTTTAATAAAGAATTCAAATGTCGCGATTGGTAACGAAGCATGGTTTGGGTGTAACCAGACTCATCAATGTTGGCCAAAATCTCTTTGGATAACAACCAATCCTGAGTTTTAAAGGTATTCTTCATCAACCATTTCATGGATTCCATTTGCTTTTCTTTGGACACCACCTGATACACATAACCCTCTTGTTTCGGTTTTTTGTTGATTTCGTAAACGCCTCCAATATTCCCAGCAACGTGTCCCACATAGCGGTTCCAAACTCCCAATAACTCCCTGTAGAGTTCTGACAAATCCTCGTAATTGTTTGTTTGAGAGGAAGTCCATTCGGGTAAGTTTTCTGCAACAATTTTAAGGTTATTCAATCCGTAGGTGCTTGATTTTACTTGGTCGTTACCAATCCCTTCTGTCTGTGCTGATGGATCAAAACGCTGAGCTCCAAAACGGTAGATTGGATTCCCTGCTTTTTGTTCGATCCAATAGTCCAATGTTTTCACTTCTGCTTCTGGTGTTGTAGCCGAAGGAATCACGCGATAACCCCAATTGATAGAGTAGTGATCATACGGTCCGATTTGACGAATAAATCGAATGTCTTTGTCACCCGGTTGTGCTACGTAATTGTATCGAGCGTAGTCCATGATGGTGGCTGCAATTCCGTATTTCTTTGTGAATTCTCCTGATCGCAAGGAGTCAGTTTCATAAGCAAAACTAGCGGCCATATTGTGGGGTAATCCTAAGGCATGACCAACTTCATGAGCAATTACCATTCGCATCATTTCACCAATTTCTTCTTTGGGAGTATCTAAGGTTCTTGCGGAAGGATTGGCGGCTCCAGTTTCTAGTAAGTAACGGTTTCTATAACTTCTCAAATGGTTGTGATACCAGATGATATCACTCTCAATGATTTCTCCAGTTCTAGGGTCAGATACACTTGGTCCCACAGCATTTCGAGTAGTACTCGCCACATATCGAATGGAAGAATAACGAATGTCTTCCATACTAAATTCTGGGTCTTCTTCTTTGGATGGCGCTTCTTTGGCAATGATGGCATTTTTAAAGCCTGCTGTCTCGAACACTTTTTGCCAATCTTCCACACCTTGTTTAATGTATTTTCTAAGTTTTTTAGGTGTAGCAGGATCCAAATAGTAGACAATTGGTTTTTTAGGTTCTACCAATTTGCCTGCTGCATAGGCAACTGGATCTTTAGGTTCCAAACGCCACCTGCGAATGTATCGTTTGCCATCGGCTTTCAATGCTTCCGATCCATAGTCGACCGTTCCCACAGAAAAATACCCTACACGTTTATCATACAACCGAGGCATCATCGGATTTTCGGGAAGTAAAATCATCGATTGATTCACCCGTAAAGAGATGGTATTGGAGCTTGCGTTGCTTGGAGGAGCATCAGCATCATAGGTGAAATCTTGAATGACTTCAATATTCTTTGGATAACTCTTAATGGAGTTGATGAAACTTCTTGTTGGATCCAATCTACGAACTCTGTATCGTCTTCGAAACGATTGAGGAATGGCTGAAATCGATTTTACATCCGAGGAAAAGAATTTGGTAACATCGACAAGAACGGCTGTAGAATCAAGATTCTGACTTTTGATATCAAAAGCATATAAAACAGGTTCAAAGTTATTGGCTTTGACTGATTTGTAAATGGGTAATGAGTCATTGGCAGTAGCGTTGTAGGACTTCAATCGCACCAAAATTTTATTCTGGAACTCCTCCCATACAATCACTTGGGTATTGATTTTAGAACCGGCATTTACATAGCCGCCTCCTAATCCAGATGGGATTTCACGAAGTCTTGTCACTAAGAGCATTTCTTTACCCAATAGGTCTTTGGGAATTTCATACATAAACTTCCCTTTGTTTTTATGCACCTTGAACAATCCGTCATCGGAAACAGTTTTCTTATTGACATAGGTGGTGTAAGAGGGTGCTTTTTTCTTGGGCTTTGGAGCTGCTGTTTGTTTGTTGTTTCTTTTAGATTTTCTACGCTGAGCATTGAACTCAAGGTTGTTAGAAAATACAAAAAGCAAGCTGAGGAAAATAATTTTCTTCATAAGTATTTATTTCTGGATTAGTCTCTCGAAAGTTAAAAAACAAAGCTTAGCTAAAAAAATAAAAGCTCGTGTAAACGAGCTTTTATCTTAATATAAAGGTTTGAATTTGTTCGGATTATACTCGTGCATAATCGCGTAAATTTTTTCAAAAATATCTTCAGCAGAAGGTTTTGAGAAGTAATCTCCATCCGTACCGTAAGCAGGTCGGTGTGCCTTGGCTGTTAGTGTGGCAGGTTTGCTATCTAAATATTTATAGGCTTCCTGGTTCTCTAAAACTTCTTGCATGATGTAGGCCGATGCACCACCAGGAACATCTTCGTCAACAATCAATAACTTGTTCGTTTTCTTAACGCTTTCCACACATTCTTTATTCAAGTCGAAAGGAAGTAAACTTTGCACATCAATAATCTCAATATCGATACCTACCTGAGTTAATTCTTTTGCAGCTTCCTCTACAACTCTGAGGGTAGATCCGTAGGAAATCACGGTCATATCGGTTCCTTCTTTGATAGTCTCAATCACTCCCAGCGGAGTTTTGAATTCTCCAAGATTGCTTGGTAAAGCCTCTTTTAGTCGATATCCATTCAAACATTCTACAATAATGGCTGGGTCGTCACCTTCTAACAAAGTATTATAGAAACCAGCAGCCTTGGTCATGTTTCTTGGAACCAATAGGTGCATTCCTCTTACCAAGTGCATGATGCCTCCCATTTGTGAACCTGCATGCCAAATTCCTTCCAATCGATGGCCCCTTGTACGAACAATTAATGGAGCTTTTTGTTTTCCGAAACTTCTGTAACGAAGTGTTGCCACATCATCACTCATTATTTGAAGTGCGTACAGTAAATAATCTAGGTATTGGATTTCAGCAATCGGTCTAATTCCTCTCATGGCAAGACCAATTCCTTGACCAATAATGGTAGCTTCACGAATACCTGTGTCGGTCACACGAAGTTCTCCAAACTTTTCTTGAAGACCTTCAAGACCTTGGTTTACATCACCAATGTATCCAGCATCCTCGCCAAACACAACCACATTGTTGTGCTTGTTCATGATGGCTTCAAAATTGTCGCGCATTACGATACGACCATCCACCATTTTTTTACCCTCGTCAAACTTTGGAGCAATTTCCTTTACGTTCAAAGGACTGTGAGCCGATTCGCTGTAAAGCTTGGCTGAATATTCTAAATGAGCCTTTTCAAAATTGGTTTCTATGAATTGGATCAATTTATTTCTGTCGTGGAAATTTTCATTTCGTAGCATCCGAAGGGCTTTTCTAGCAGTACTAAAAACATCCTTTTTAGATGGTTCGGTAATCTTTGTTAAATCGCTGTATAATTTTCGAATGAATGCGCCGTTTGCACTTTTTTCTTCACAATTTTTCAGGATGGCTACTAGATTGTCTGAAAGGTCTTTGATTTCGCCAATAAAGGCACTCCAAGCATTTCTTTTGGCGGTAGCTACTTCTTTTTTAGCCGTCTTTTCCAATAAGATCAATTCTTCTTCATCCTCTACAAAACGAAGGGTTTCTCCATTATCATTTTGTAATTCGAAGTCAAGAATCCATTCGCGCATTTTTGCAATACAGTCGTGCTCTCTTTCCCATTCCAAACGCTCCTTGTCTTTGTAACGTTCGTGAGATCCAGAGGTAGAATGTCCTTGTGGTTGGGTAAGCTCTTTTACGTGAATTAACACAGGAATGTGTTGTTCACGAGCAATTTTTGCTGCTTTTTGATATACATCCATTAACTGAACGTAATCCCATCCGTTGATTACAAAAATTTCATAACCATCGGCTTCGTTATCTCTTTGGAAACCTTTTAAGACTTCCGATATATTTTCTTTGGTTGTTTGGTATTTGGCCGGTACAGAAATACCATAGTCATCGTCCCAAACACTAATGATCATTGGTACTTGTAAAACACCCGCTGCATTAAAGGTTTCAAAAAACAAACCTTCACTAGTACTGGCATTACCAATAGTACCCCAAGCTACCTCGTTTCCATTTTTTGAAAACTTCGGATAGTTGGCCAACGATTTCTCTTCACGATACAATTTTGAAGCTTGTGCCAACCCCAATAATCTAGGCATTTGTCCTGCCGTAGGAGAGATGTCAGAACTCGAATTGTACTGATTGGTTAAGTCCTTCCAAGAACCATCATTGTTCAAACTATGGGTTGCAAAATGCCCGCCCATCTGTCGCCCTGCCGACATTGGATCTGCTTCAATACTCGTGTGGGCATACAATCCAGCAAAAAACTGTTGTGCGTTCAACTCACCAAGAGCCATCATAAAGGTTTGGTCGCGGTAATATCCAGATCGAAAATCACCTTTTTGAAACGCTTTGGCCATCGCAAGCTGCGGAACTTCTTTTCCATCACCGAAGATTCCGAATTTCGCTTTTCCAGTCAAAACCTCGCGTCTTCCTAATAAGCTACACTCACGACTGATGCGGGCAATCTTGTAGTCTCGTAATACTTCTTTTTTAAAGTCTTGAAAGGTTAGTTGAGATGAATTGGAAATAGTTTCTTGTTGGAGCATTTATTTACCTGATTTTTTTAGGTTACAAAGATAGTTTTTTTAGTTGATATTTAAAAATTTAAAGAAATATTAAGAATATGCTAATTTTTACCTTTTTTTAACAATTTAAATTCAATTATCCGTAAAATAATCGATTTGAATTATCAATTAAAAGACACCGCGTCGAATGAAATTGAAGATGGCCTCGAATTGTGTGGTGAACGTAAAACGAATGCGTTCTCCATAACCGGGTTGTGCGATTTCCCACCCATTGTTGGAATACAGAGGAAAATACAGTTCAAGAATGTTGTGTACAAAATTCAATCGTATACCGTTGTTGTATCCAAAAAATACAGGATTGTTTCGATTTTTTAAGAAGGCCACATCGTTATAGAACTCCACCCATTTCCATAGACCAATACTCGAGTTGAAAGCAATCATGTATTGGTTGGCAAATCGAGTGGGTAGGACTGATTTAAATCCTCCTTCGGCAATGATGAATTGCTGACTGAAAATACCTGTATCCTCTGATCTCCCGAAATAATCCAATTGAAATAGGTAGTCATTACTAAAGTCCAAACCAAAACTGAAATAATCACCAGTTGTTCGATTGTTCAAGAAAGTTCCCGCGAACAGACGAAAATCCAGTTGCGTATCGGTTTTGGTCAAAGCTCGATAACGGATATCAGCAGCCAGTTTTGAGAAATTTCCAGCATACTCAAAACTGAAATTATAGCGAACTTCATCGATAATATTCGGATCGATGTAATTGTAATTCAAGCTAAAAACGGAGTAGGTGTCCTCATCAGAACGTACATTACCTGCAAGTACATCCTTATCAATATTTACCACCCGCGCCACAAGATTTTCATACGTAGCGGATCGAAGCGACTTGCGTTTGAATTCCATATTTACAAAAGGAATCAAGGATCGATAGGACAAATTCGGTGCATAATCAAAGGTCAATCCGGTAACGCCATATCGAAGTCTGTAAATGTTTGTTTTTTCAAAAAATTGATTGTAGATGAAGGCGAAACTCCCAATGATGTTTTTACTTTTTGTTGCATAGGCGGGAGCTACCGTGAATTCAAAATTCTTGCGGATAATCGGTCTGTTGTGAAACTTTGTGCTCAAAATTAGACCGTTGTATAGGTTGAAACTAACTTCTGGCTGGTAATAAATTTGATTGTAATAGGGATCTTCAATATCCTTCATCAAGGTGAACTTCAAGGGTTTGTTGAATATTTTTTTCTCCAAACTTTTCCAATTGTCACTGGTATTGAGTTCCGGATAAAGATTTTCGTAATTCAAAGCTACCTTATTGCTAGTACCCTTTGGCAGGGTCACGGTCGCTGTGTCCTTGATATCGGTCACCCATTTTTTTGAAATGATGTTTCGATCGTTCAAACTATAGAGTAACACAGGTGCAGTAAAGTTCCGTTTGTTTTTAATCAATACCGAAATACTATCGTTTTCTTCTTTGACAGCCTTAATCGTGTAGTCTATTTTTTTATTGGTTTGGATAAAATCGTTGAAAAACCAATCGAGGTCTTTTTCCGTTTTGGACCTTATGATATTTTCAAACTCTTTGGAATCGGTTAAACTCAGTTTGTTTTTGAAATAATACTCTTGAATACTTTCATCAAACACCGAATCGCCTACATAGGCCTTTAGGTATCGAAAACCCAAACCAGATTTGTACTTGTTCGCGATTTTCATGTTGAAATTTGAAAGAGAATCCACGGGTGTTTTCAGCGCTTGATCTAAGAACCGAGTGGAGATAAATTGATGAGCCAAATGGTATTTGTCGTTGAATTTAGCCTTGGCAAGATTGTAAGTCCGCACCAACCAGTAATCGGATACTTTTCCCAAGAGTTTTTTGTCGGGATAAAAACGCTCTACATATTCGAGCATCAAATAGTTTTGAAGACCATCCAAAAACCAATGATCATCTCTTGTGTTGAGTAGGAAAGTGTTTTTTAGAAATTGATAAGAAATGGCCTTAAACATGTTCAAATCCCAGTTGAATCTGTCTTCAAACGGACTCAAAAAGCTTGGCAATTGGTTCAACCCATAAACCGGATTCTTTCCTTGAGTCGCTTCATCGATGTACAATTCTTTATACGGGTAATTACCCAGGTACTTTTGAATGAATGAAACATGCCTTTCTAATATGGATTCACAATCCTCAGTAGTAATATTTTCATGAGATACATCGGAATAGATGTTTAATTGGTTGGTTTTGAAGGTCTTGAATTTCTTTGTCTGGTTAATGCTCAGGATAACATCGGTTTTTTCTTTGCCAACAATGACATAGTTTTTCTGACCTTCCTTTTCCGACTCGTATTGGTACAAATTACTTTCTAGGAAGTAGTTGTTGGGTATTCCCAGTTCAATGGTAAAGTCCGTTGGCGTCTCGTACAAATCATTCAGGTTGAGGTTGCTCATCAACTGCCATTCGGTATCAAAAACAGCGGGTGCCAAGTACCAATACCTGAGGTGGTAACCCGAATCTGTTTTACCGTATGCCGTAAATTTTGAATTCTGAATTTTAACGGTATAGGTTACATTAATTAAAAGGCTATCCTTGGGTTGCAATCCTTTCTTCAACTGAACTTCTAGAATATCTACTTGACCTTCTTTTTCGTAAAAATCGACAGCTTCATAGTTGACGGTTAGGTTTTTGAATGATGTAAAACCACGGTCTTCGTCTTTGGCAAAATAAAGCTGCTTTTTAAAATCTTCAACCAGTCGTTTGGCAAGTGGTGTTTTGTTGTTCTTAAAACTATTGGTCCAATTATGGAAATAGATTTGGTTAAGCACCGAATCAGAAGTGTTGACGAACTTCGTTTCTTGCTGTATGTAAAGAAGATCCTTGGTCGGATCCAAATTGGCTTTAATTTTCGTTTGATTCATTTGAGCGTTGCAAATTCCAACGCAGCAAAAAATCCAAATGCATATGTAGCCGAGTCGTGTCAATTAGATTTTGATGAATTTAACTGGCGACGAATTTCTAGATTTTAAATAGTATAATCCTTTGGCTAACGAGCTGATGTCAATAGAAACTTCTTGGGATGCGGTTTGAATTCGCTGAACCACCTGTCCTAATTGATTGTAGATGATCAACTGATTTGCTGGACTTTGCAAATTTAACTTAATCCAATCCGAAGAAACATTGGAGCCCATAAAGACAACTTGCTTGTAATCATCGATAGACAAGGTATTTGTCGGGCTTTCAATTTCTAAATAAATAGGCAAATGATCGCTGAAGTTGTACAAGGCATTGCGAAAGGCTTGCGAATAGGTCCCTGAACAATTGCTATCATTCACATTACCATTATAACAGTTCCCATTATTTCCAACCGTCTTGTAACTGTTGTTTACATAATATAAGCTAGAGCTTGTGGTAAAGTTGTTGGATAGCATGATGTAATCAAAGCGATCATCCATACCACCACCTGACCCTTCACCATTTAAACCACTACTTACTCTTGTAGATTGCGAATGCACATCTGCAAAACCACTGTTATTGTAGAAATATTGACGATATGGTGAATCGAAACGATTGTTGAAATAGAATGTTGCATCCGCTCCGTTTGGAAGGGTTGGGCACGGCCTGTTTATTGGGTCAATCATTCGGATAGGATTGTTCGAATCAATGATTTCTTGATAACCTACCTCATTGGTAGTGTAGAAATTGAAATCGCCAGCAAAAATAACATAACTATTGGCACCGATTGTGCTTAAATCAGCTACAAACTTTTCCGCCGATTCCAATCGTTTGCCTCGGTCAGAAACACCTGATGATGCCTTAAGGTGAGTAACATAAACCACAATGCGTTGCGGATTTGTGTTTACATCAACCGTATTTAGTTTGAAGGTATATCGGTTGATATCTCTTGTTTCTGTATAAATGGCTTTGCTGCTTTCTAATACCAATTTCTTTGAGTTGTAATACGCCATCTGGAGAAGATCCGAAGCGGGAGAAATAGCGCTTCTGAATGGAGCTTTTTGAAAGTCAGCATTGTGAGGTAAAATAGCATTGTTGAACATGTAGTCTGATGCTGTTTCGCTTTTCAACTCACAAACCAAAAACAAATCAGGATTCATTTCATCTAAAATGGTCTTTAGATCGCCCGTTTTGTCTCTGCTATACTGGTTGTTATCGTATTGCAACAAGTTGTAAAAAACAGTCTTGATATTGGTTTGCGCAACTTGTGTATGGCAAACAAATAAGAGCAATAATAGAACAATTATTCTTTTCATTTTCAAATTAGAAGTTAGGTTTCAAATCGTATTTTTCATAGAATTCAACAAAGCGATCTACAGCCTCGTCAGCTGTGTCTACAAGAATGAACAGGTCTAAATCTTCTTTGCTGATTTTTCCGTCATTTACCAATGTTTTTTTGATCCAGTCTAACAATCCAGACCAATAATCAGTTCCTACCAAAACGATTGGGAATTGACCAATTTTTTTTGTTTGAATCAGGGTGAGTGCTTCAAAAAACTCATCCAATGTTCCGAATCCCCCTGGCATCACTACAAAACCTTGCGAGTATTTCACAAACATTACTTTTCGAACAAAAAAGTAATCGAAGTTTAAGTTTTTGTCATTGTCGATCCAAGGATTGTCGTGCTGTTCAAAAGGCAATTCGATATTCAATCCCACCGAAGTACCATTTCCCCTATGCGCACCTTTGTTTCCGGCTTCCATTATTCCGGGTCCGCCACCCGTGATCACACCAAATCCGCTTTGTGTCAAACGAAATGCAATTTCCTCTGCCATGGTGTAATCGGCATCACCAGGTTTTGATCTTGCAGATCCAAAAATGGACACACAAGGACCAATTTTACTTAACTTTTCATACCCTTCTACAAACTCAGACATGATTTTAAAGATGCCCCATGAGTCATTGGTTTTGATCTCGTTCCAAGTTTTTTGCTGTAGTTTTTCTCTTATTTTTCTATCGTCTTTGGTCATAGCGTATTGATTTATTTTACCAATTCTCTTTTCAAGAATTGCGCGGTATAACTCTTTTTATTTTTACTAATTTGTTCTGGAGTTCCCGACACTAAAATGGTGCCACCTTTCTTTCCGCCTTCCAGTCCTAAATCAATAATGTGGTCTGCTAATTTAATAACATCTAGATTATGTTCGATGATTAACACCGTATTTCCTTTGTCAACCAACTTATTTAGCACTTGCATTAAAACCCGAATGTCTTCGAAATGCAACCCTGTTGTTGGCTCATCTAGAATGTAAAAGGTGTTTCCTGTATCTCGCTTCGATAACTCAGCTGCCAATTTGATTCGTTGCGCTTCACCTCCAGATAGGGTAGTAGACTGCTGTCCGAGTGTGATGTAACCCAAACCAACGTCTTTAATGGTTTTCAGTTTTCGGTAGATTTTCGGAATGTGTTCGAAGAACTCGGTAGCTTCCTCAATAGTCATGTTTAACACGTCAGAAATGGATTTTCCTTTGTACCGAATTTCTAAAGTTTCTCGATTGAATCGTTTTCCTTGACAAGTTTCACATTCTACATGAACATCAGGTAGGAAGTTCATCTCAATTACTTTGACGCCGCCACCTTGACAAGTTTCACATCGGCCTCCTTTGACGTTAAAAGAGAATCTTCCTGGTTTGTATCCTCGGATTGCAGCTTCGGGAGTTTTAGAAAATAGACTTCTAATCTCACCAAAGGTTCCGGTGTAGGTGGCCGGATTTGAGCGTGGGGTTCTTCCAATCGGTGATTGATCAATATCAATAACCTTGTCTACATGTTCAAGCCCTGTAATTTTCTTGAAAGGCATGGGTTCTTTTACGCCTCTGTATATGTGTGCATTTAAAATAGGGTAGAGGGTCTCGTTGATCAATGTCGATTTTCCACTGCCTGATACGCCCGTCACGCAAATCATTTTCCCCAATGGGAAATCTACAGATACGTCCTTTAAGTTGTTCCCCGATGCGCCCTTGAGTTTGATGGTTTTTCCGTTTCCTTTTCTTCTCGTCTTCGGGACTTCGATTTGTTTGTTTTTTGAAAGGTAATCGGCGGTAAGCGTGTCGTGTTCCAACAATTCATTAAAATCTCCTTCGCTTACAATCCGACCTCCATGACGCCCAGCGCCAGGACCAATATCCAAAACATAATCGGCGTGTTTGATCATGTCTTCATCGTGTTCTACCACCAAAACAGAGTTTCCGACGTCTCTTAATTTGATGAGAGAATCAATTAGTTTCTGATTGTCTCTTTGATGCAATCCAATACTCGGTTCATCAAGAATGTACAACACACCCACCAATTGCGAACCAATTTGAGTTGCCAGACGAATACGCTGTGCCTCACCACCTGAGATCGATTTTGAATTTCGGTCAAGGGTTAGATAATCAAGACCAACGTCTAATAGAAATTGAATTCGAGTGTGGATTTCTTTAATGATTTCTGCACCAATGATGAGTTGTTTTTCAGACAATTTCTCTTCAATATGAGCAAACCAATCTGCCAACTCTAAAATGTCCATCTGAGCAAGGTCACTGATGTTTTTATTGTCGATTTTGAAATAAAGCGATTCTTTTTTTAATCGTTTCCCGTCGCATGAAGAACAGCTGACTTCGTCCATAAAACCTTTCGCCCATCGCTTGATGGAAGAGCTCTCCGCATGACGGTATTGATTTTTTATAAAGGCAACGATGCCCTCGAAATCAATTTTGTAATTACGGGTTACTCCAATCGTTTTTGAGGTGATTTCAAAGGATTCATTCCCACCATTAAGAATGATATCCATGGCCTCTTTGGGAATGGAATTGATAGGATCGGTAAGCTTGAATTTGTAGCGTTCAGCGATGTGGTTAATCTGTTTGAAAATCCACGTATTTTTTTCTTCTCCCAAAGGAATGATTCCGCCATTACGAATGGATTTCGAATCGTCTGGGATGATCTTTTTAAGATTGACCTCGTTGGTGATCCCTAAGCCATTACAGGTGGTGCAAGCTCCTTTTGGCGAATTAAAAGAGAAAGTATTGGGTTCTGGATTTGGGTAGGCGATTCCAGTAGTAGGACACATGAGCTCGCGACTAAAATACCGTGCTTTTTTCTCTCCATGCGGAATGATCATCATGATGTTGTTTCCTGAATGAAGTGCCGTCTTAATCGTTTCTTTGAGGCGTTTTTCAGAAGCATCATTAATGGCAAGTCGATCGATCACAACCTCAATATCATGGGTTTTGTATCGATCTACCCGCATCCCTTTGGTAATGTCAACAATAACTCCATCTACTCGAACTTTTAAAAATCCTTGTTTGGAAATCTGCTCGAACAATTCGCGGTAATGGCCCTTTCTACTTTTAATCAAAGGAGCCAATATGTTCACTTTTTGATCCTTGTAATCCGAAACGATAAGGTCAAAGATTTGCTCATCAGAATAGCTAACCATTTTCTCGTTGGTTTTATAAGAAAAGGCATCAGAAGCTCGGGCAAAAAGAAGTCTCAGGAAATCGTAAATCTCGGTGATGGTCCCTACCGTAGATCTCGGACTTTTATTGGTTGTTTTTTGCTCAATGGAAATTACAGGTGATAATCCATCAATCTTGTCAACATCAGGTCGTTCGAGTCCGCCTAAAAATTGACGGGCATAGGCAGAGAAGGTTTCGATATATCTTCTTTGACCTTCTGCATAGATGGTATCGAAAGCCAATGACGATTTTCCACTTCCGCTCAAACCGGTGATGACCACCAATTTTTCGCGTGGTATTTTTACATCAATGTTCTTAAGGTTGTGCGCTCTTGCTCCGTAAACTTCAATAAAATCCTGACTCTCCAACGGTTATTTTTTGAAAAACGCAAAGATAGCGATAATGGATTATTTTTAGCTTGGATGTGGATACCAAATAATTTTGATTTATTTATCTTGCAGTAAAATACCTGTAATGAGTTTTATTACTTCGGTACGATATTATTTTGAAAAACGAGGGTACAACGTATCGAGTCGGGTTGCCGACAGATTCGGAATTCGTGCGACCAATGTCCGGTTGTTTTTCATTTACCTCTCTTTCTTTACAGCGGGATTGTCTTTTGCCATTTATTTGACGATTGCCTTTTGGTTGAAATTGAAAGATATGATTTATACCAAACGAAGCTCAGTATTTGATTTGTAATGATGAATTTGATCAATTCCAAAATTAACAAAACCTTACTGCTAGTGGCAGTGACCATTATTATTGGTACCGTCGGCTATTCGGTGTTGTCGGGCTATACTTTGGTAGATGCTCTTTACATGACGGTTATTACTATTACTACCGTGGGTTTTGGAGAAGTGAAACCCTTTACGCCTGAGGAAAAGATTTTTACCATCTGTTTGATCTTGCTCAGCATCACCATATTTGCTTATGCCATTTCCACCTTCTCTGAATATTTGGTGAGTGGAAAATTATTCAATCATTTTAAACATAAAAGAATTGTGAAACGTATAGAAGAATTAAAAGGCCATACCATAGTCTGCGGATTCGGACGAAATGGGAAACAGGCGATTACGAAATTGAAGAATTACAATCAGCAATTTGTTGTGGTTGAAAATGATAAAGAAGTAGTAGATTATCTCGATCAAAATCAGATATTGAATATTCAGGGGGATGCCACTACAGATGAAACATTAATCAAAGCTGGTATTCACAATGCAGCCAATCTGATTACGGCGCTTCCTTCGGATGCCGATAATTTGTTTGTGGTACTTTCAGCCAGGCAGTTGAATAAGAATTTCAAAATTATCAGTCGGGCCTCGAGTGAAAGTTCTTACAATAAGTTGAAGATTGCTGGGGCAGACAATGTAATCATGCCCGATAAAATAGGAGGGAACCATATGGCTTCTTTGGTAGTTACTCCGGATGTGATTGAGTTCGTAGATCGATTGACGGTGGAAGGGGAGACTACGGCAAATTTAGAAGAAATTGCCGTTGATGAATTGCCTAAGGAATTTCTTGACAAAACCATATTGGACTTAGACTTGCGAAACCAAACGGGTTGTACGGTAATCGGATTGCGCAAACCTAATAAGGATTATGAAATCAATCCAGATGCCTCTGCTAAATTGGTGAAGGGTTCCAACTTGATCGTTCTAGGTCGAAGAGATCAAATTCAGAAACTAAGAGAAATTTTTTAGCTTGAAGAAGGTAGTTGTTACGGGAAGTAATGGCCTGCTTGGCCAGACTTTGATTGATAAATTAATTGAAAGTCCAAATCACAAAGTGTATGGTTTTTCTCGAGGTCAAAACCGACATCCAAACTCCGACTTTTCTTACATTTCCATTGATCTCACTGATAAAGAAGAATTACGGAAATCAATGGAAGAAATCCGACCCGATACCATTATAAACACGGCAGCCATGACGCATGTCGATGTCTGTGAACAAAATAAAGAAGATTGTGATAAGGTAAACGTAGCGATGGTGGCTTCTTTGGTCTCTATTTGTGAGGAGTTGGATATTCACTTGATTCATCTGTCTACTGATTTTGTGTTTGACGGTCAAAAAGGTATCTATAAAGAGACAGATGCAGTAAATCCATTGAGCTATTACGCGGCATCTAAGGTGAAATCTGAAGAAATCATCAAAGAATCCAAAGCAGTTTACACAATTCTACGTACCATTTTGGTTTATGGAAGCGTGCACGATATGAGTCGGACCAATATTGTTTTATGGGTGCTCAATGCTTTGAAAAACAATCAGACCATTACTGTTGTTCACGATCAATATCGCATGCCAACCTCTGTGGACTCGCTTGCTGAGGCATGTGTTTTAGCTATGGATAATAAGGTGGAGGGTGTTTTTCATATTTCCTCCTCCCAACTGATGAGTGTCTATCAAATTGCTTTTCAAGTAGCACAAGAATTCGGGTTAAACACCAAATTGATTCAACCCATCTCCTCAGAGGCTTTGAATCAACCTGCCAATCGTCCTAGGAAAACAGGGTTCGATTTATCAAAATCAGAATCGGAATTAAAATACAGACCTAAGTCCTTCAAAGAGGAACTTTTAGCTTTTAAGTCGACTTATTCCGAATAGACATTTAACCATTAAAAGTTGTTAAAAGGTCAATTTTTTAAGATATTGCAGCCTTCTAAAACTAAAAAACTACAGTATTCATGAAGAAACATCTTCTTTCACTACTATTTGTAATCAGTCCATTATTTATTTTTTCTCAAGAAAAAGGGTTAGATCAAAAAATTGATGAGGCCTTTCAGCCTGTATCTGATTTTTTCTCAGCCATGATCTTTTTTGAAATTATGGGAACCCCGTTTGTATTAATTCTCCTAGTGGCCAGTGCCGCTTTTTTTACCTTATACTTCGGTTTCCCAAACTTGAGACACTTCTGGACAGCAATTAATGTAGTTCGAGGAAAATATGACGATTTAGACCATCCGGTTGTAGAGCCAGCTTATGGTGATAATACGCCTGGAGGTGATGCGATTGAAACCATTCGAGATGAAAGTAAAGAAGGAGAAGTTTCCCATTTTCAAGCCCTAGCAACAGCAGTATCTGGTACAGTGGGTAACGGAAACATCGCCGGGGTTGCTTTGGCGATTGCCTTGGGTGGACCCGGAGCTACTTTCTGGATGATTGTATGTGGACTTCTTGGGATGTCTACCAAATTTGTAGAATGTACCTTAGGTGTACAATACAGAGATGTTGGTGAAGACGGAACCGTTTATGGTGGTCCAATGTACTACATCAGCAAAGGATTAAAGGAAAGAGGTTTTGCCACCATAGGAAAAGTAGCAGCAGCTATTTTTGCCATTTTCTGTATTGGAGGTTCTTTCGGTGGAGGTAATGCGGCACAGTCGAATCAGGCTACTATTGTAATCAAAGAAATGTTTGGTTGGGACAGTGCAGCAGCAGGAGCAATTGTTGGTGTTGTATTAGCAATTTTGGTGGGAATCATCATCATTGGTGGAATCAAAAGAATTGCCTCGGTAACTGAAAAAATAGTGCCTTTTATGGCTGTGATGTATGTGTTGGCTTGTTTGTACATTTTAGCATCGAACTTCTCATTAGTAGATGATGCAATTGGATTAATTGTAACTGAAGCGTTTAATCCTAAAGCTATCGGTGTCGGAGGTATTATCGGAGTATTATTGGTAGGATTCCAGAGAGCTGCCTTTTCGAATGAAGCAGGTGCTGGATCTGCATCCATTGCACACTCGGCGGTAAAAACAAAATATTCAGCTTCTGAAGGATTGGTTGCTTTGTTAGAGCCATTTATCGATACCGTATTAATATGTACCATGACGGCATTGGTGATCATCATTTTTAACTTTGGAGGATTCTTCCAATATGGTGGAGACGGAACTGGAGCAGTGATGATTGACGGTATTGCCTATGAGGGAGCCGGAATTACATCCAAAGCTTTTGCTCAATACATTCCTTATTCTGACGTGTTTTTAACAGTAGCCGTTGTTTTATTTGCGGTTTCTACCATGATTTCTTGGTCTTACTACGGATTGCAATCTTGGAAGTTTTTGTTTGGTAGAGGTAAAGCGGCCGATTTGACCTACAAAGTATTGTTCTTAATTTTTGTGGTAATTGGTGCAGCAGCAAGTATGAAATCGATCTGGGCTTTCTCAGATGCTATGATTTTTGCCATGGTATTCCCAAATATGATTGGTTTGTATTTCCTCTTCCCAATTGTGAAGAAACAATTGAAACGCTATGTGGATGCGATAAAAGCCGCGAAGTCATAAGCAATATTTGACTTTCGATAAATTTATTGGTTGCTAAGAAAAAGAAAAAATGAAGAAACTTTCACCTCATTTCTGGTACTCTAAAAGTCAGCGAAATGGGGTGTTTTTTTTGGTCTTATTAATAATAGGATTTCAAGTAGTCATCGCCTCTTATGATGTTGATTTTGAAGATGAGGTTTCCATGGAGAGGCAGCAACAACTAGCGGAGTTGCGGGCCGAGATTGATAGCCTGAAAAAAGCCAGGCTGAATGAGGAAGTTTTCAAAATCTACCCCTTCAATCCCAATTACATGTCCGATTTCAAAGGATATCAGCTCGGGATGTCTACTGAAGAAATTGATCGACTATTTCAATTCAGAGAAACTGGGCGTTTTGTGAATTCGGCAGAGGCTTTTCAAAGGGTGACGAAAATATCGGATAGTCTGCTTGACAAGATGAAACCCTATTTCAAATTTCCAAGATGGGCCAATTCCAAAAAGAATCATACGAATCGCAAAAAGAATAAGATACAGCCTGCTACGGTAGATATCAATTTGGCTAGCAAAGAGGATCTAAAACTAATCGCTGGTATTGGTGAGAAACGAGCTGAGACAATTTTAAAATACCGCAAGCGTATTCAAGGATTTACTTACAAAGATCAAATGAATGAAGTTTGGGGCTTGGATGCAACAATCGTTGAGAACATTTGGAAGGTATTTGCTATCGTGAAAAAACCTGAAATTCAAAAGCTAAATATCAACACGGCTAGCTTTAAAGAGGTGCTTCGAATTCCTTATATCAATTACGAACTTTGCAAGGCTATTTTTGATTATCGAGATCTTGTGGCGGAAATTCAAAGTTTAACAGAATTACAACGTATTGAGGGTTTGTCCAAAAATAAATATGATAGAATAGTCTTATATTTGCTAGCTGAATAAACAAACAACTAATTACATATGAATAGCATGTACTTTACGGAAGAACATGAGGTTTTTCGTGAGAGTTTCAGAGATTTTTTGCAGAAGGAAGTAGTACCACATATTGAAAAGTGGGAGAAGACAGGAACCATCGAACGTTTCATTTGGGAGAAGTTTGGCGAAATGGGATATTTCGGTTTGAGTTATCCCGAAGCATATGGCGGATTGGATCTCGACATGTTCTACATGGTGATCTTCCTAGAAGAACTACAAAAGATAAATTCAGGCGGATTCGCAGCCGCGATGTGGGCGCATGTATACCTAGCAATGACCCACCTTAATAAAGAAGGTGACGAGCGTATCAAACAAGAATACCTAGCACCAAGTATTGAAGGAAAGAAGATTGGTTGTTTGTGTATTACGGAGCCATTCGGAGGTTCTGATGTGGCCGGAATGCGATCAACAGCTATTAAAGAGGGAGACCATTACATTTTAAACGGATCCAAAACCTTCATCACCAATGGTGTGTATTCAGATTATTTAGTCGTTGCCGCAAAAACAGATCCTGATGCCAAACATGCTGGGATGAGTATTTTGTTGGTGGATAGAGATACACCAGGTATTTCAGCAACCAAGTTGGACAAATTGGGATGGAAAGCTTCCGATACAGGAGAAATTGCTTTTGACAATGTGAAAGTACCTGTTGAGAATTTGATGGGGGAAGAAGGAAAAGGTTTCCCATACATCATGCAGCATTTTGCATTGGAAAGATTGATCATGGGTGTAAATGCACATGCAAGAGCAGAGTACGCCATTGATTATGCCGTTCAATACATGTCGGAAAGAGAGGCATTTGGAAGAACTATCGATAAGTTTCAGGCTTTACGTCACAAAATTGCTGAAATGGCCTCTGAAGTTGAAATGTGTAAGGAATTCAATTACGCCATTACCAAACGCCTAGATCAAGGAGAATATGCCGTAAAGGAGGCAACCATGTCGAAGCTATTGTCTACTAAAATAGCCGATCAAGTTATTTACGATGCCTTACAAATGCTGGGTGGTTACGGTTATATGGAAGAATATCCAATGGCAAGATTGCTTCGCGATAGCCGATTAGGACCTATTGGCGGGGGGACATCAGAGATTCTCAAAGAGATTATCGCTAAAATGATTATCGATAAAAAGGAGTATAAACCAGCAACTTAAATATTTATTTGAATAGTTGCTATATTAAAAACTTTTGTATCTTTGTCGCCCAATAAAATTTAAAGGCAGATATGAAAGGAGGTGCAATCCCATGTTGATAATTCCAGTAAAAGAAGGAGAAAACATCGATAAGGCGTTAAAGCGTTACAAGCGAAAGTTTGACCGTACGAAGACAATGAGATCGCTAAGGGAAAGAAAAACATTTACCAAGCCTTCTGTTGCCAAAAGAGCGCAAAAGATCAAAGCTTCCTACATCCAAAGATTGAGAACTCAAGAAGAAATCGGATAAGAAGCAACTCATATACAAAACAAAGCACCATATAATTGGTGCTTTTTTTTTACCTTAACATCAAGAAATTGATTCCACCCGATGCTCGAAAAGTTTTTTGACTACTTAACGCATGAGCGCAAGTACGCAGCTCATACCATCACTTCTTACAAGAATGATCTGCAGGGCTTCGAAAAATTTATCAAAGAAGAATTCGACTTAGACGACTTGTCACAGGTACATTATTCATTCATCCGTAATTGGATTCTTCAATTGTCTAAAAATGGATTATCCAATCTTTCAATCAATCGAAAAATAAGTTCCTTAAAGACCTTTTATAAGTTTTTGCAAAAGGTGGGATCCATAGATAAAAATCCGTTGGTGGGACACAAGTCCTTGAAGGTCCAAAAGAAGATACAAGTTCCCTTTTCCAGAAAAGAAATCCAGGAGGTTATTGATGGTTTGGATGGTGATGATTTTGAATCCCTTCGAAACAAAGCCATGATTGAGGTTTTTTACTCCACAGGAATTCGTCGCGCCGAGTTGATTGGTATCAAACTAAGCGATGTGAATTTAGAAGATAAAACCATTCGCATCTTGGGTAAGAGAAACAAAGAACGATTTGTGCCCTTATTAAATTCGGTAGAAAAATCCTTGAGTGATTATTTGAAAGTCCGAGACACTGTTGCGAAAGACAAGCATTTATTCGTAACGGCCAAGGGTAATAAAATATATGAAACTCTTGTTTACAGAGTTATAAATTCGTACTTTAGTTTGGCGTCCTCGAAGCAAAAAAAGAGTCCACACATATTAAGGCACTCTTTTGCAACACATCTACTTAATGAGGGAGCAAATTTAAATTCGGTTAAAGAATTACTAGGACATTCTAGTTTAGCCTCCACTCAAGTCTATACTAAGAATAGTCTTGAGACTCTAAAACAAATGTATAACCAAGCTCATCCTAGGAGCAACAAAAACTGATAACTTATGAAGGTATCTACGCAATCCATCAACTTTAATGCTGATCGTAAATTAATCGTATTCATTGAAAAAAAACTGAGTGCGCTTACAAAATTTCACGATAAAATAATTGGAGCTGAAGTCTTTTTAAAAGTTCAAAACACAAGCGATAAAGAGAACAAAGTAACCGAGGTTAAAGTGAATATTCCGGGCAACGAATTGATGGTGAAACGAGAAACACGCACTTTTGAAGAAGGAATTAGTTTGGCGTCGGAATCCTTGAAAAGACAATTAAAGAGAACCAAAGAAAAACAACGCGTTTAAATATGTCTTTTTTTACCTCAAAAAATATTTAAAAAAAACTTTAAATAATAAAAAAACTTTTTACATTTGCAATCCGTTAGAAATAGCGGATTGTTTATGTTTAAACAGGCCGATATAGCTCAGCTGGCTAGAGCAGCTGATTTGTAATCAGC
>DKQS01000002.1:168258-176738 GCA_002471825.1 Flavobacteriaceae bacterium UBA7302
GCAGGTCGTGGGTTCGAGTCCCTCTATCGGCTCTAACAAAACAAGAAATTCAGGAGTAAAAAACGGAGCAAAGAGTTTTTCCTGAACGCAGTCGAAAGAAGCTCCACAATCGACTCTAAGTTCTTTAAAATATTGTCTCAATCGGGGAGATTCCAGAGCGGCCAAATGGGACGGACTGTAACTCCGTTGTCTTTCGACTTCGCAGGTTCGAATCCTGCTCTCCCCACACATTGAGAATTAGAATAATAATCGCGGGAGTAGCTCAGTTGGTAGAGCGTCAGCCTTCCAAGCTGAATGTCGCCGGTTCGAACCCGGTCTCCCGCTCAAATAAAATCCAACAAAAGCCGGTGTAGCTCAGTTGGTAGAGCGCATCCTTGGTAGGGATGAGGTCACGGGTTCAAATCCCGTCATTGGCTCTAAACATTAGACACTAAATATATAATTAAGAATTAAAATTAATAATCATGGCAAAAGGAACTTTTGACCGTTCGAAACCACACTTAAACATTGGTACAATCGGACACGTAGATCACGGTAAAACTACTTTGACAGCTGCTATTACTAAAGTTTTAGCTGATGCAGGTTTATCTGAAGCAAGAGATTTCGATCAAATCGATAACGCTCCAGAGGAAAAAGAAAGAGGTATTACAATTAATACATCTCACGTAGAATATCAAACTGCTAATCGTCACTACGCACACGTAGATTGTCCAGGTCACGCCGATTACGTTAAGAACATGGTAACTGGTGCTGCGCAAATGGACGGTGCGATTTTAGTTGTTGCTGCTACTGATGGTCCTATGCCACAAACTAGAGAGCACATCTTATTAGGTCGTCAGGTAGGTATTCCAAGAATCGTCGTATTCATGAACAAAGTGGATATGGTAGATGATGAGGAATTATTAGAATTAGTAGAAATGGAAGTAAGAGAATTACTTTCTTTCTATGAGTATGATGGTGACAACGGACCTGTAATCGCTGGTTCTGCTTTAGGTGCCTTAAACGGTGAGCAAAAGTGGGTTGACACAGTATTAGAATTAATGGAAGCTTGTGATTCTTGGATCGAGGAGCCATTAAGAGAGGTAGATAAAGATTTCTTAATGCCAATCGAGGATGTATTCTCTATTACTGGTCGTGGTACTGTTGCAACTGGTAGAATCGAAACTGGTATCATTAACTCTGGTGACCCTGTAGATATTATCGGTATGGGTGCTGAGAAGTTATCTTCAACTGTAACTGGTATTGAGATGTTCCGTCAAATCTTAGATAGAGGTGAAGCTGGTGATAACGCTGGTATCTTATTAAGAGGTATTGACAAGAATCAAATCAAGAGAGGTATGGTAATCTGTAAGCCAGGTTCTGTAACTCCACACGCTAAGTTTAAAGCTGAGGTGTATATCTTGAAAAAAGAAGAAGGTGGACGTCACACTCCATTCCACAATAACTATCGTCCACAGTTCTACGTAAGAACTACTGACGTAACTGGTACTATCAACTTGCCAAGCGGTGTAGAAATGGTAATGCCTGGAGATAACTTGACAATTACTGTAGACTTAATCCAGCCAATCGCATTAAACGTTGGTTTACGTTTCGCTATCCGTGAAGGTGGTAGAACAGTTGGAGCTGGTCAGGTAACTGAGTTATTAGACTAATTAGAAATTCATATTTCACAATACAAAAGGGTATCTCTAATTCATGATGTTTTAGAGATGCCTTTCTGAGTGAATAAACGGGTTTAGCTCAGTTGGTAGAGCACTAGTCTCCAAAACTAGGTGTCGGGAGTTCGAGCCTCTCAACCCGTGCAAAACATATCAATACATGAAATTCATTCAATACGTAAAAGATTCTTTTGAAGAATTGAACAACCACATGACGTGGGTTTCAAAAGAAGAAGCTCAAAAAACAACAGTTACAGTAGCTGTATTTACAATTATTTTTGCATTGGCAATCGCTGGAATTGATTATGTTTTTCAAACAGGATTGGATACCTTTTTTAAACAATTCAACTAAAATAAAATGGGTGATTCTGTAATGAAATGGTACGTTGTTAGAGCGATAGGTGGTCAAGAGAACAAAGTGAAATCTTATATCGAAACTGAGATTTCAAGAGTTGGCTTGGGCGACTACGTAAATCAAGTAATTGTACCAACAGAGAAAGTTGTACAAATTAGAAATGGAAAGAAAATAAACCGCGAGCGAGTTTATTTTCCTGGTTATATCATGGTAGAGGCCAATCTTTCTGGAGAAGTACCTCACGTGATTAAATCAATCACAGGCGTGATTGGATTTTTAGGTGAAACGAAAGGTGGTGATCCTGTTCCAATGCGTAAATCTGAAGTGAATAGAATGCTTGGTAAAGTTGATGAATTGGCAATCCAAGACGAAAACATTGCTATTCCATACAATGTAGGAGAAACTGTGAAAGTAGTAGATGGTCCATTCAATGGTTTTGATGGAACTATCGAAAAAGTAAACGAAGAAAAGAGAAAACTTGAAGTAATGGTAAAAATCTTTGGTCGTAAAACACCATTAGAGTTGAGTTACATGCAAGTTGAGAAAATATAAATGTTACGTAATCGGTTTGTTTTAAGCTTCCAAAATAAAGCAAATCAATAAACATTTTTTACAATGGCAAAAGAAGTTAGTAAAGTAGTTAAATTACAAGTAAGGGGAGGTGCTGCGAATCCGTCGCCACCGGTTGGACCCGCTTTAGGTGCTGCTGGAGTTAACATCATGGAGTTCTGTAAGCAATTTAATGCGAGAACTCAAGATAAGCAAGGTAAAGTTTTACCTGTGGTTATCACGGTGTACAAGGACAAGTCTTTTGATTTTATCGTTAAGACGCCTCCTGCTGCAGTACAATTACTAGAAGCGGCCAAAATCAAAAAAGGTTCAGGAGAACCGAACAGAAAGAAAGTAGCGTCAGTTACTTGGGATCAAATCAAAGTTATTGCAGAGGATAAGATGGCAGATTTAAATGCTTTTGAAGTTACTTCAGCAATGAAGATGATTGCAGGAACAGCTCGTTCTATGGGATTAACAGTTAAAGGTGATGCACCAGCTTAATTTTTTTGAATTATGGGAAGATTAACAAAAAAGCAAAAAGAAGCATACGCAAAGATCGATAAGTCTAAGTCTTACGACTTGAACGAAGCTTCTGCATTGGTGAAAGACATCACAAATGTAAAATTCGATGCATCCGTTGATTTAGCAATTCGTTTAGGAGTAGATCCTAGAAAAGCAAATCAAATGGTAAGAGGAGTTGTAACATTACCACACGGTACAGGTAAAGATGTAAAAGTATTGGCATTAGTTACTCCAGATAAAGAGGCAGACGCAAAAGAAGCGGGTGCTGATTATGTAGGATTGGATGAATACCTACAGAAAATCAAAGGAGGATGGACTGATGTTGACGTAATCGTTACCATGCCAAGTGTAATGGGTAAATTAGGTCCTTTAGGACGTATTTTAGGTCCAAGAGGTTTAATGCCTAATCCTAAGACTGGAACAGTTACTATGGATGTTGCAAAGGCAGTTAAAGATGTAAAAGCTGGTAAGATCGACTTTAGAGTTGATAAAACTGGTATCGTACACGCAGCGATAGGTAAAGTATCCTTTGATGCTCAGAAGATTGCTGAAAATGCTCAAGAATTGGTTTCAACCATCATTAAGATGAAGCCAGTTGCGGCAAAAGGTACGTATGTAAAAAGCATCTTTATGTCAAGCACAATGAGTCCTAGTGTAGAAGTAGATGTAAAATCTGTTTAATAAGTTAAATTCATTATTATGACTAGAGAGGAAAAATCACAAGTAATACAAGAATTAACAACGACATTAGCAGATAACAACAACATTTATCTAGCAGATATTTCAGGTTTAAATGCAGAAACAACTTCTAACTTAAGAAGAGCATGTTTTAAAGCTGGAATTAAACTATCAGTTGTTAAAAACACACTACTAGCAAAAGCGATGGAAGCTTCTGATAAAGATTTCGGAGACTTACCAACCGTTTTGAAAGGAAATACTTCAATAATGTTGGCTGAGGCGGCTAATGCTCCAGCAAAACTAATCAAGGATTTCAGAAAGAAAACCAAAGACAGACCAATTTTAAAAGGAGCCTTCGCTGAAGAATCTGTATACATTGGTGATGATCAATTAGATGCTTTGGTAGACATCAAGTCGAGAGAAGAATTGATTGGAGAAATTATTGGATTACTTCAATCACCAGCGAAAAACGTTGTATCAGCGTTACAGTCTGGTGGAAACAAACTTTCAGGTATTATCAAAACATTATCTGAAAAATAATTAGCGCACAAATAAACTATAATAAAACAAAATTAAACACAAATTAAAATGGCAGATTTAAAAGATTTCGCAGAACAGTTAGTTAACTTAACAGTAAAGGAAGTTAATGAATTGGCTACTATCTTAAAAGAAGAATACGGTATTGAACCAGCAGCTGCTGCTGTAGCTGTTGCAGGTCCTGCAGCTGGCGGAGGAGACGACGCTGGTGAGGAGCAAACTGAATTCGACGTAATCCTTAAAGCAGCTGGAGCTTCTAAGTTAGCAGTTGTAAAATTAGTTAAAGAATTAACTGGTTTAGGATTAAAAGATGCTAAAGGTATCGTAGATAGCGCACCTGCTCCTATCAAAGAAGGAGTATCTAAAGATGAGGCTGAAGGTCTTAAAAAGTCTTTAGAAGAAGCTGGAGCTGAGGTAGAGCTTAAGTAATTTATATTCCCGTAATCAACTAGGTTTTTTACGGGAACAACATTAGGTTTAGGTCTAGAAACATCCGTTTTTAGTCCTAAACCATTTCGTGTATATAACAGTTCTTTAAAAATTTGATTTTTTAATCACAAAATTTTACTCTTTTGGCAAACACAAACACAACAGAGAGAATCAATTTCGCAACCTCTCAACTAACAAAAGATTATCCAGACTTTTTGGATATCCAAGTAAAATCTTTTCAAGATTTTTTTCAATTACAAACAAAAGCAGAAGAAAGAGGGAGTGAAGGCTTGTACAAGACCTTCATGGATAATTTTCCGATCACTGATACTAGAAACCAGTTCGTACTAGAGTTTTTAGACTACTTCGTAGATCCACCAAGATATGACATCCAAGAATGTATTGAACGTGGATTGACTTACAGTGTTCCTCTTAAAGCAAGATTAAAATTATACTGTACCGACCCTGAACACGAGGATTTTGAAACCATTGTACAAGATGTGTACTTGGGAACGATTCCTTATATGACCAAATCAGGTACGTTTATCATCAACGGTGCAGAAAGGGTGGTTGTTTCACAATTACACCGTTCTCCTGGTGTATTCTTCGGACAATCTTTCCATGCCAATGGTACAAAACTTTATTCGGCAAGAGTAATTCCGTTCAAGGGTTCTTGGATTGAATTCGCTACCGATATCAATCAAGTGATGTATGCCTATATTGACAGAAAAAAGAAATTACCGGTAACTACCTTATTTAGAGCTATCGGTTTCGAAAGAGATAAAGATATTTTAGAAATCTTTGACTTAGCGGAAGAGATTAAAGTTTCTAAAACCGGATTAAAAAAGGTGCTAGGTAGAAAGCTAGCAGCAAGAGTATTGAAAACATGGTTTGAAGATTTCGTAGATGAAGATACTGGTGAAGTTGTATCCATCGAACGTAACGAAATCATTTTTGATCGTGATACCATACTTGAAAAAGAACACATTGATGAAATCATCGAAGCAGGTGCCAAGACCATCTTGTTACACAAAGAGGACAACTTGCAAGCTGATTATGCCATCATTCACAATACACTTCAAAAAGACCCAACAAACTCTGAAAAAGAGGCTGTGGAGCACATCTATCGTCAGTTACGTAATGCTGAACCACCAGATGAGGAAACAGCAAGAGGAATTATCGATAAGTTATTCTTCTCAGAGCAACGTTACAATTTAGGTGAGGTAGGTCGTTTTAGAATGAATACCAAACTTGGTTTGGATGTTGGTATTGAAGAAAAGGTATTGACCAAATTAGATATCATTACCATCATTAAGTATTTGATTGAGTTGATCAATTCAAAAGCAGAAGTAGATGATATCGATCACTTATCAAACAGACGTGTTCGAACTGTTGGTGAGCAGTTAGCAGGACAGTTTGGTGTTGGTTTGGCACGTATGGCAAGAACCATTCGTGAAAGAATGAATGTTCGTGATAACGAGGTATTTACACCGATTGATTTGATCAATGCGAAGACTTTATCTTCTGTAATCAACTCATTCTTCGGAACCAACCAGTTGTCTCAATTTATGGATCAAACCAATCCATTGGCAGAGATTACGCACAAAAGAAGATTGTCTGCATTAGGACCTGGAGGTCTTTCTAGAGAAAGAGCCGGATTCGAGGTTCGTGATGTACACTATACGCACTACGGACGTTTGTGTCCGATTGAAACACCAGAAGGACCAAACATTGGTTTGATTTCTTCATTGTCTGTATTTGCAAAAGTGAATACACTTGGTTTCATCGAAACGCCATATAGAAAAGTAGATAATGGTGCCGTGAATTTAAAAGAGGCTCCGGTTTACTTAAGTGCTGAAGAAGAGGAAGGAATGAAAATCGCTCAATCCAACTTAGAGTTGAATGAGGATGGAACATTTGTTTCTGATAGAGTAATTGCTCGTGAGGAAGGTGACTTCCCAGTGGTGACTCCGAATGATATTCAGTACATGGACGTTTCTCCAAACCAGATTGCATCGATTTCAGCTTCTTTGATTCCGTTCTTGGAGCATGATGATGCAAACCGTGCTTTGATGGGATCAAACATGATGCGTCAAGCAGTACCATTGTTAAGACCAGAGTCTCCAATTGTGGGAACTGGACTAGAAAGAAGAGTTGCTGAAGATTCAAGAATCTTGATCAACGCAGAAGGTGCTGGTACGGTAGAATACGTAGATGCGAACAAAATCACTATCAAATACGACCGAACTGATGAAGATCGTTTGGTAAGCTTTGATGATGACTTTGTAACTTACAACTTAATTAAGTTTAGAAAAACCAACCAAGGTACTTCGATTAACTTGAAACCTATCGTTAAGAAAGGTGACCGAGTTGCAAAAGGTCAGGTACTTTGTGAAGGATATGCTACACAACAAGGTGAATTAGCCTTGGGTAGAAACATGAAGGTTGCCTTCATGCCATGGAAAGGATACAACTTCGAGGATGCGATTGTAATCTCAGAAAAAGTTGTTCGTGAAGACATCTTTACTTCCATCCATATTGATGAATATTCATTGGATGTTCGTGATACCAAATTAGGTACCGAAGAATTAACCAATGATATTCCGAATGTTTCCGAAGAGGCTACAAAAGACTTGGATGAAAACGGAATGATTCGTATCGGTGCAGAAGTGAAGCCTGGTGATATCTTAATTGGTAAGATTACTCCAAAAGGAGAGTCTGATCCAACACCAGAAGAGAAGTTATTAAGAGCCATCTTCGGCGATAAAGCTGGAGATGTAAAAGATGCTTCTTTGAAAGCTTCACCTTCATTAAACGGAGTTGTTATTGACAAGAAATTATTCAAGAGAGCTATCAAGGATAAGAACAAGCGAATTAGAGATAAAGAGGCAATTGCTGAATTAGAATTGTCCTTTACTTCGAAGTTCGAGGCTATCAAAGATACCTTGGTAGAGAAATTATTCTCAATCATTAGCGGAAAAACATCTCAGGGTGTATTCAACGATTTAGGAGAAGAGATTCTTCCTAAGGGTAAGAAGTATACTTTGAAAATGTTGAACGCTGTTGACGATTTCGTTCACTTGTCTGGTACTTGGACTACCGATAGTAACTTAAACCGTTTGGTAAGCGAATTGTTACACAACTACAAGATCAAAGTAAACGACTTACAAGGTGTTTTACGTCGTGAGAAGTTTACCATCTCTGTAGGGGACGAATTACCAGCGGGAATCTTGAAGCTTGCTAAGATTTACATCGCTAAGAAACGTAAATTAAAAGTAGGCGATAAGATGGCAGGTCGTCACGGTAACAAAGGTATTGTGGCAAGAATTGTTCGTCAGGAAGATATGCCATTCTTAGAAGACGGAACTCCAGTAGACATCGTATTGAATCCGTTAGGTGTACCATCTCGTATGAACATCGGACAGATTTATGAGACCGTATTAGGATGGGCTGGTCAGAAATTGGATAAGAAATTTGCGACTCCAATTTTCGACGGTGCTTCTTTAGATGAAATCAACGGATATACAGATGATGCTGGTATCCCAAGATTTGGTCATACCTATTTATACGATGGTGGAACTGGAAAACGTTTCGATCAGCCAGCAACTGTTGGTGTGATCTATATGATCAAATTAGGTCACATGATTGAAGATAAGATGCATGCTAGATCTATTGGACCATACTCATTAATCACTCAGCAACCATTAGGTGGTAAAGCACAGTTTGGTGGTCAGCGTTTCGGTGAGATG
>DKQS01000004.1 GCA_002471825.1 Flavobacteriaceae bacterium UBA7302
AGCTTCTCAAGATCCAATTACGGCGGATGATTTAACGACACTAACCTTTACATGGTTACCAACCGACTCTGAGAGTACAGAATTAGATTTGGAAATCTCAGACGTACGATTTGTGAAGAAGGCAAGTGACGATGGAGTAACTGTTGAGCGTATCATTACTTATGATAACCAGTACTTAGCATACCCAAATCCATCTCAAGGACAAGTAACAGCCTTACTATTCGCAGAGAAAGCAGGCGATGCTACAGTAACCTTGCACGACATCACAGGTAAAATTGTATACAAAGGACAAATAACATTACAAGAGGGTAAAAATGAAATTGATTTGAACTTCAATGTAAATCCGGGTATTATGCTGTTGAATATCGCGACCAACGAGCATAACTTTGGAACAACCAAAATAATTTTTAGGTAATTACGTTGGAATAAAATCAATTCTTTTCGATTAAGAAAGTTAGGGGGTTCTTAATTGATGCCAAAAGGGGAGACTGTGAGAGGTCTCCTTTTTTTTGTGCCTGTTTTTTAGGATTTTAAGTATATTGTGCCATCAAAAACCAAAATGGCTTCCAATGAAAAAAAGTGTTTCCTATTTACTAATTTTAATTATATCAGTATTAATGATTGAGTGCAAGACCCAAGAGAAAAAAGCCGAAAACGAATCGGTTTGGGAAGTTGATTTTTTAGATAATTTCGAAACATTTAATCCAGACAATTGGCAAGACCAGCGTATTTGGGTGAATAATGAAACACATTGTTATGTGCCCGATAATCAATACAACACCCGAGAAGTAAGTGATGGCACTTTAAAGTTACGTGTGGTCAATGCAGGAAAGATGTTACCCTGTGATAATTTTGACAAGCATGGTAATCAACATCCAGAAACCCAGTATGTTGCTGGTAGAATTTGCTCGAAGAATCGGAAAGAATTCATTAAGGGAAAATGGACTGCTCGTTTGCGAATGCATAGCAATGGTGAAAAGAGCATGTTCCCAGCATGGTGGATTTTAGGAGCTCAAAACAATGAGCCGCCAGTACAAGAACCAGATGAAACGGTTTGTTGGCCGTTAACAGGATCTGGTGAAATTGACATCTTCGAACACCATGGTGATTACCATCACGATATGTTTACCACAGGAGCTATTGAAAGTTTGGGTGAATGTGATAAAAGCAATTGGGAATCTATGCGTAGAAACTTTCCAGCTACTTTGAACGAATTTCATGAATATTCAGTAGAGTGGGAAGGAAGCGATTTGGTATATCGACTTGATGGCAAAGAAATCTATCGAAATGTTGGGCAAGGAGATAAATATCCAGAACCTATGTTCGCTATTTTAAACTTTGCAAAAATCTCTGATTCACCCATGGAAGGATCTTGGACCATGGAAGTAGATTGGGTAAAACACGAAAAGAGAAAATCTTAAATTTCTTTGATCAATTCTGTAAATAGCTGAATCATTTTAGGCTCGGCTTTTCCGGCTACAGCAATGATTTCTTCAATATCAATAGGTTGAAGATTTTTTGGGTCGCATTCATCTGTTAATACAGATACCGCGGCGCAAGGAAGATTCAATTGTTTGGCAACAATTACCTCAGGTACCGTACTCATTCCAACAGCGTCAGTTTCCAAGATTTGAAGCATTCGGTATTCTGCACGAGTTTCTAGTTGAGGCCCTAAGACACTCGCATAAACACCTTCGTGCAAGTTAATCGCATTTGATTTGGCAATCCTTTTCATTTTTTCGTTCAGTACTTTAGAATAAGGTTCCAGCATATCAGCAAAAATCAATCCGAAGTCTTTGGCTTCCTTGAATGCCAATGGAGATTGACCTTGCAAGTTGATGTGGTCTTCTATCAACATCAAATCTCCTTTCTTGTAGGACAAATTGATAGCTCCAGCCGCATTGGAAATCAAAAGATTTTGAATACCCAATCCATTCATGGTTCGTATTCCGTAGGTAACTTCCCAAGGTGAATATCCTTCATAAAGATGAAAACGGCCAGACATCACCACTACCTTCTTTCCTGCCAAATCACCATAAATTAACCGACCGGAATGAAATTCAACGGTAGCCTCCGGAAAATGTGGAATATCTGCATAGGCCATTTCCTTTTCAATGTTGATTTCTTCGACCAACTTTCCCAAACCAGTTCCCAAAACGATTCCGACTTCTGGATTGGTGAATCCGTTTGATTTTAGGAAGGAAACCGTTTCTTCTAATTGTATTTTTTTCATAAGAAATGCTTTAAAGAAGGATGTAATTGCATGTCTTCGATCACATCGATATCGTTCAATTGTTGTGTTAAAAATACCTTTTTATTCCCAAGGTCTTTCATGGTATCCTCAAAAACAGTGGAAGTTCCCCAATTTTTATTTTCAAAAACTGCTGGATCCAATTCCTTCATCCCTAGTAAATAGTACCCGCCATCATGAGCCGGACCAATGACCACGTCGTTGTTTTGAAGTTGTTCAAATGCATTTTGGATGATTTCTGATGAAATATCAAAAAGGTCGCTTCCAATGACGATGACATTTTCAAAACCTTCATCAAATCCGTTTTGAAAAGCATTTTGCATGCGGTGACCTAGGTCTTTACCTTCTTGCAATCGTTTTTCAAATAGGTCATTCGGCCAAATATCATCAGATTGAACGTTTTCGGTATAATAAACTCGCTTGGTGCAATCTAACTTTGATGTTTCAGACTTGGTTTTTTCAAGTAGCATCTTGTAAATCGCTAAGGCTTTTTCGTCACCCAACGATTTGGCCAGTCTCGTTTTTACCTTACCGAGTTCTGGGTTTCTAGTGAAAATTAACAGTAAGTTTTTCGACATATCAATTAACAACAACCACCTCCATCGTAATGGAAGGTACTTTCTGAAATAAAGATGTCTTCTCTTCCGAGTGATGCCAGTGCATTGGCCGTCTTATCGCAAATGGCTAAAGGTTGGTTCGGCATCAAAACATGTCCTTTATGATCATCGAAATATTCTTCGTCACCGAAATAAATGGCTGCTTTTCCCGTGAAAATGCATGGGCCATCGGCTGGCATTGGGTCTTTGATGGCTGCAACCTCAATGGATTCAATATAAATCAATTCGTCGGTTGGGTAATTCTTAGGATCTAAGATTCGATAAGGCTTTCTTGCTCTAATTTCAATGGTTCCAAATCCGGCATCCGTGAGCATTTTTACATATTCATTGATAGGCAAACTTCCGCTCAAACACAAAGCTCTTAATCGTTCGTCGTTGCGTAATTCAACATTCATAGGTTGCTCGCAAGTTGGGTCACTCATTACCAATCGACCATGTGGTTTCAAAACTCGATACATTTCAGCAATGGCTTTGCGTAAATCTTCTTCTTTGAAGATGTTGAAAAGGCAATTTTGCGCCGCTACATCAATACTATTATCCTCTACTGGAAGATTCAAGGCATCACCTTTTCGTAAATCCACGAAACTTGGGTCAAACCAATCGTTTTGAACCTGAGCTTCTACAAAATTGTTTTTTGAAGCTTCCAACATTTCATCCACCACATCAACACCAATGACACCATTTTCCTGTCTAGAGAAATAGGAGAATTGCAATAATTCCATTCCGCCACCCACACCAACGTATAAAATTTTTGGGTTGTTTGTCAAGTCCCTTGCATGGACGGTAGAACCACATCCGTAGTTCATTTCCTGCATGATTCTTGGGATTTTCAATCCGGGTAATTCCCAAATCGGATTGGTAGTGCAGCACAAGCCAACATCTGGGGTTAGCGCAGCTTCTTTGTATACGTCTTTGGTGGTTTCTAAATAACTCATTGTTGATGAATATTAGGCAACGGTGCCTTGGCAGCTACTTCCGGCACCTGCCGTACAGCCATAGCAATGTTGATTGATGATGATGTTTCTATTTTGTAGGATGTCTTCGTTATACTCGGAGATGTGTTTTACCTTGCTATCTACTTTCAGATTCAACATTTGATTGAAGTCGCAATCGTACAGCCAACCGTCCCAACTTACTGAAAGGGTATTGGTGCACATTACATTGGCAACTGCAGCCGGATTGTATGCCTCAACGAGAGCATACATGTAATCTTCATAATTATCCGAAGCAATTAGGTAATCCAAGAACCTACTGATTGGCAAATTTGTGATGGCAAATAAATTGTGGAAATGAATTCCGAAGTCCTCCAGCAAGGCTTTCTTAAAATCGCTTTCAAGTGCCATTTGATCTCCTGGTAAAAAGGCTCCAGAGGGATTGTAAACCAAATCTAATTTAAGTGACGAACCTTCCATTCCGTATCCAACAGCATTCAAATCTTTTAAGGCCTGAATCGATTTGTCAAAGACACCATCGCCGCGTTGTTTGTCCGTTTTTCCACGGGTCCAATGCGGCATAGAACTTACCACATGAATGTTGTGTTTTTTGAAGAACTCAGGTAAATCATGATATTTTTTGTTGGCTCGAATAATGGTCAAGTTCGATCGAACAATAAAATCTTTGATTCCCGCTTTGGCTGCTTCTTCGACAAACCATCTAAAATTCGGATTCATTTCTGGGGCACCACCAGTTAAATCCAAGGTGTGTGCTCCTGTATTTTTAATCACCTCCAAACATTGTTGCATGGTTTCCCTAGTCATGATTTCCTTTCGATCTGGACCAGCATCAACATGGCAATGTGCACATACTTGATTACACATATAGCCGACATTAATTTGAAGGATTTCTAATTTTTTAGGACGTAATGGAAACTGATTGGTCTCCTTTATTTTCGCTCCGAAAGTAGGTAGCTCGCCGTCTGCAAAAATTCCGTTTGAAAGAATTTCTAATTGGCGCTGGGTATTTGCTAGATCGTTGTTTCTAGCCTTTAAAGACTTTGTAGCCATTAATTACATTTCTAATTTATTCACCTTGTTCATCATCTGCACTCCATGTACCAAACTTGCACCACTTTTAATGGCAGCGCCAACATGTACCGCTTCCATCATTTCTTCTTTGGTGATGCCACGTTGCAAACCGTCTTTGGTGTAGGCGTCAATGCAATACGGACACATTTCAGTATGGGCCACGGCCAATGCGATCAGGCTTTTCTCACGAGCACTTAGAGCTCCTTCTTCAAAAACTTTTCCATAATATTCGAAGAACTTGTTTCCTAATTCTTCGCTCCATTCTGTGATCTTTCCAAATTTGCGCAGGTCTGCCGCGTCGTAATAGTTTTTAGACATAAGTTTGAATAAATTGAAAGTAAAAATACAATTTTATTTACCGTTTAAATTCCAGTTATAAGGCAAAAAGCGAATTTTAGCATTTGCTTTAACAGGTGTCTTGCTGTATTTATTGAAGTAGTCAACGATGCTTCCATTTTTGGTAAAATCATCTTTGAACCAATTGAAGATTTCTGAAATCTCGATCTTCTTTTTAGAAACTTTATTTCGTGAAGCGTCATTGATAAATGCTTTCATGAGTCTCTCTAATTCGCTGTCAATATTTTCTTCGGTAAAAGCTACGTTTGATAGTTTGGGACAGGATACAGAGGCACAATTTACGCCCACATGAATTCTTGGATCGAACAATTTTTTTCGTAGAATTTCATGTTCAATATGATCCAATGTATAGTTATTACCTCCAACCATGGCAAATGGAATCTTCCAAGCCGTTTTTCCATCTTTATTGATGTTCATAATGCTCTTGGTCGGATAATTTTCAAGAATGAGTTTTAAGGTGTAGGCATTGTAGGCATTGATCCAAAAAGCTTTTTGTTTGTTCGTAGACCATGTGTTTTCTGGATTGGTCTCCTTAAGATAATTGATGTAGCTGTCTAAAGTAGACTCGTTACTTTTCAATCCTTTGTAGTCTACAAATCCGTCCTCGGAAACATGGGATTGCAATAATATGTTGAAGGTGGAAGTTTGTGCTTTGGTCTGGGTAATTCCCAACAATAGGAATGCAAATACAAAAATGGCTCTCATGAAATTTGTTTTTCAAAGGATTAGACGCAACCTACCCTAAGACTTTACAAGATTAGTCTAAAATTTCTTCATTAACCTCCAAATTGAATCGCTTTCGGAATGCGTAAACGAATAAATAGAGTAACGGAGTATCTAAGGCAGCCACAATAATTTTAAAAATGACTCCACTAATCAACAGCCCCAAAAAGTTATCCCATTCAATGATTTGAAAAGAACATAAGAGCAACAGTACGGTCAGGGTATCGATGAATTGTGATGAAAAGGTGGAAAAGTTGTTTCGCAACCATAGATGTTTTCCTTTGGTCAATTGCTTCCAAAAATGATAGATTCGGATGTCTATAAACTGTGCAAATAGGTATGCCAACATAGAGGCCAAAACTGCCAATGGAGTCGCCCCGAAAACACTGGTAAAGGTCTCATCGGAAGTTGGTGACCAAGGAGTGGCCGGTGCATTTTGAGAAACGTAAATAATAATTAATGAAAAGAATGATGCGAATATTCCGGCAATTACTACCTCATTCGCTTTTTTCTTCCCATAAATTTCTGATAAAATATCGGTAATCAAAAAAGTGATCGGATAGGGGAGTAACCCTACCGATACCTCAAAGAGCTTTACTCCATACACTTCAACATCAAACGGATACCAGTAAAAGAACTTTTGAAAAATTAAATTCGATGTTACTAGGGAAGCGATAAATAATGCCGCTAGGATGAGGTAAATTCTATTGGCTAGAATTTTATCTTTTTGATTCATAGAGCGAAATTAGTAAATATTACCATTAGTTCTAAAATTGTTTACTTTTGCCCAAAATCTATTTGTAAATGAAAGCATATATTTTTCCTGGTCAGGGAGCTCAATTTGAAGGAATGGGATTGGATCTTTACGAAGGATCTGCACTTGCCCAAGAATATTTTGAAAAGGCTAATGATATATTAGATTTTTCGATTACTGATGTGATGTTCGAAGGAACTGCTGAAGAGCTGAAACAGACCAAAGTAACACAACCAGCAATTTTTCTGCACTCGGTAATTATGGCCAAAGTATTGGGCGATAGCTTCCAGCCAGAAATGGTAGCGGGTCACTCATTGGGTGAACTTTCTGCTTTGGTAGCCAATGGAGTTTTGTCTTTTGAAGACGGATTGCGATTGGTTTTTAAAAGAGCTTTGGCCATGCAAAAGGCCTGCGAATTACAACCATCAACCATGGCGGCTGTTTTAGGCTTGGAGGATAAGGTTGTTGAAGATACTTGTGCTGAAATAGAAGGGATTGTAGTGGCGGCCAATTATAACTGTCCAGGTCAATTGGTGATCTCGGGAGAGATTGAAGCGGTTGAAAAAGCTTGTGAAGTATTGACTGAAAAAGGCGCAAGAAGAGCCTTGTTATTACCAGTTGGTGGTGCATTCCATTCTCCATTGATGGAGCCTGCCAGAGAGGAATTAGCTGCAGCCATTGAAGCAACCACTTTTAACACGCCTATTTGTCCAGTGTATCAAAATGTAGTAGCCAAGGCTGTTACCGATCCGAATGAGATCAAACAAAATTTGATTGCACAGTTAACAGCTCCAGTAAAATGGACACAATGTGTTCAGGCAATGATTGCCGATGGAGGAACTGAATTTATTGAAGTTGGGCCAGGTAAGGTTTTACAAGGCTTGATGCGAAAAATTGATCGAAGCGTTTCTGCAAGCGGAGCATCCATCGAATTATAATTGTCAAACTGAGCTTGTCGAAGTTTGAAAAACTTCAATGTTCGACAAGCTCAAACTGACATTCTTTATTTCTTTAATTTTTCTTGTCTTTTATTTAGGAGCACAGGTTTACCGTATCCTAATTGGTTCATGCGGTCCAATTGCGTTTCTGCATCACCTACCACCAACCAAATCATTTTTGTTGGGTCCACATATTTTTTAGCCAATTCTTGAATTTGCTCTTTGGTGATATTTCTCACAAATTCTGCCCTTTCATTCACGTAATCCGGACTCATGCCATACTCACTGATGTTTGTGAGCATTCTTAGCTTGGCACCTGCTGTTTCAAAAGCTCGGGTATTACTCTTTAACAAGTAACTCTTGGTGGTTTCTAAGTCCTTGTCAGAAAAGGTTTTTGGATAATCCTCTAGAATTTGTTTCACCAATTGCGCTGATTCTAAGGTCACATTGCTTCGAACGCCGCTTGAAATGGTAAATGGTCCTTTGGCTTTGGTTCCAGAAAACCGAGATCGAATTCCGTAAGTATAGCCTTTGCCTTCACGCAGTTCTTGTGTTAATCTAGAGGCAAATCCACCACCACCTAATATGTAATTCATCACCGTGGCTGCGTAGAAGTCTTTATCAGTTGCCGCCAAGGCAGGTGCACCGAATTGTAACACCGATTGTTTTGCATTCGGGATGTCATAAAAATACACGGTTGGTTTGGTTGGAGGAGCCGGAGTCTCATAAACGGGAATGACAACCTCTTTGGCTTCCCAATTGGTATTCAAATCTTGCAATGAAGCCACTACTTTGTCCTTTGAAATATCACCAACTACCGACATTTTTGCTACGGAAGGAGAGATATTCTTCTTATAAAATTCCTTTAAATCCTCAATGGTAATGGCACTTACTGATGCTGATGTCCCTAATAAGTTTTTAGATCGGATGTTGTCCTTTCCATAAATCAATTCATTGTAAGCATTGCTTGCTACTGAATTTGGACTGGCTTGTTGTTGACGCAATCTCGTAAGTGTTGCTTTCTTAAGCAATTCGAATTCTTCTTCATCGAAACGAGGAGAAAGCAACATTTCTTTGGCAATTGCTAAAGTTTGATCGTAATTCCGTTTTAGGGTTGTTCCACTAATTCGAATATTTTCTTTAGCCGCATAAACGGATACATCGGCTCCTAAATTTTGGATGGCTTCCTCCAATTCCTGTGTGGTTTTAGAAGCCGTTCCTTTATTCATCAAAGATGCCGTCAAATAAGCCACACCTAATTTATCCATGGATTCCATTAACTGTCCGCCATTAATCACTAGTTCGAAACGAACCAAAGGCACTTCGTTATTTTCAATTCCGAAGACCCGAATACCATTTTCTAAGGTGTCTTCATACACTTCTGGAACCGCAAGTTTCGGAGTCTCACCGTACGGTGGTTCAATGCTTCGATCAATTTTTGAAGGAGTCTTTTCGTACTCTGCAGCAATTTTTGGATCGAATTTCTCTTCAGCCCCAATGACAATTTTCTCTTCGACAACATTGGCCGGAACCGAACCTGTAATTGCCAATTCTTTCATTCCGCGCGGGACAAAGCTTGTCGTAATAAAATTCTTTCCTTTGATGTATTTGTTATAAACGCGCATCACATCATCTGTCGTAACACCTAAAGTGCTGTTGATATCTTGCGTAACAAATCCTGGGTCGCCAGTATACGTATTGTACGAAGCCAAGCTTGTTCCTTTTCCTAAAACACTTGAAAGACTTCTGTAAAAAGATGTTTCTTGTCCGGCTTTGATTCGGTTTAAATCCTTTTCAGAAATTCCTTCTGCTTCAAATTGGGCAAAAGCCTTCTCAATTCCTTTTTTCAACTCATTCAGATTCTTCCCTCTAAAAGCCCTTACCACCAAATGCGTTTCACCTGCCAATTCAGAGGCATAGTTATACATTGAGGTTCTAGAAGTCAATTTCAATTCGTCCACCAATACCTTATTCATTGGTGCCGATTTTCCTCTTGTTAAATATTGCGTTAGCACATTAAGCGCATAAGAATCGGGATGGTATTGTTCAACTGATGGCCACGCCATAGTTAATTGCGGTACTCTAGCAAAATTATCCTCATAATAAAGGTGTTTGATGTCTTTTACAAATCCAGGTCTCTTTTCCAGTGGTGAAATTTCGTCACCTCTCGGGATTTCATCAAAGTATTTATGTACCCATTTTTTTGCTTGCTCAACGTCAATATCCCCAGACAAAACCAAAGTAGAGTTATTGGGTACATACCATTTCTTGAAAAAGGTCTTTACGTCGTCTAATGTTGCATTTTGTAAATCTTCCAAAGATCCGATTACCTGCCAGTTGTATGGATGATCTTTAGGATATAGATTTTTACCAATCACATAGAAATTATGACCATAGGGTCTGTTGTCTACACTTTGTCTTTTTTCGTTTTTTACCACCTGCTTCTCTTTGGCTAACACCGGGTCAGTAACGGTATTGATAAACCAACCCAGTTTATCAGCTTCTGCCCAAATCATTTTTTCAAGAGCATCCTTAGGAACTGTTTGTAGGTAATTGGTGCGATCTCTAGAAGTAGATCCATTCGCTCCAGACCCACCGATACGAGCACTCATTTTATCCAATCCGCCTTTGCCAAGGTTCTCTGATTCCAAAAACAATAAGTGTTCGAACAAATGGGCAAATCCAGTTCTGCCTTCTATCTCTCGGGCCGATCCAACATGAACCATAAGCTCAACCGCTACTACAGGATCTGATCGATCTATGTGAAAAACAACATCAAGGCCATTTTCGAGTTCGATTTTTTCATAATTGATGGACAAATCAGACGAATTTTTGTCTGAGCCATTACAGGCAATAAGTCCGATAAACAATAGACTGTAAAGTACTTTTTTCATGGTAAAAAATTTGATTCGACAAGTTACAAAATGCCATTCATAGTTTTCCAAAATTATGTTAAATCTCATTTGAGATTCCTTAATCTTCATCCGCTCGAAATCAAGGCCCTTACAACTGGTTTTTTCCAAGATTAAACGTAAATTTGCAGCCTTTAAAACCAATTTGTAATGCAGTACAAACACCAAGAAATCGAGAAGAAATGGCAAAAGTATTGGGCAGAGAATCAAACTTTTAAAGCGAGTGATGATTTTTCAAAGCCTAAATATTATGTGCTCGACATGTTTCCTTATCCGTCTGGAGCAGGGTTGCACGTGGGTCACCCGTTGGGTTACATTGCTTCTGATATCTATGCGCGATACAAACGTCATAAGGGGTTTAATGTATTGCATCCACAAGGCTATGATTCCTTCGGATTACCAGCAGAGCAATATGCCATCCAAACTGGGCAGCATCCAGCAAAAACTACGGAAGCGAACATTACCACCTATAGAAGGCAGTTGGATCAAATTGGTTTTTCCTTCGATTGGAGTCGTGAAGTACGTACTTCCAATCCGGAGTATTACAAATGGACGCAGTGGATTTTCATTCAGCTTTTTGAATCTTGGTTTAACAATGATTCCAACAAAGCGGAGTCTATTGATACCTTAATTGAAAAGTTTTCAACGTCTGGAACGAGTGATGTAAATGCTGCTTGTGATGACGATGTGGAATCCTTTACAGCTGAGGAATGGAAGGCGTTTTCAGACAAAAAGAAGCAGCAGGTTTTGTTGCAATATCGATTGACTTTTCTTTCGGATACCGAAGTTAATTGGTGTCCAGCTTTAGGAACAGTGCTGGCCAACGACGAAATCGTAAACGGTGTTTCAGAAAGAGGTGGGCATCCGGTGGTTCGAAAAAAAATGACCCAATGGTCGATGCGAATTTCAGCCTATGCACAACGGTTGTTAGATGGATTGAATACTATTGATTGGCCACAACCCTTAAAAGATTCTCAAACCAACTGGATTGGTAGAAGTCAAGGTGCGATGGTAACATTTGAAGTAGATGGCCATGCTGAAGCTAAAATTGATGTCTTTACCACTAGACCCGATACTATCTTCGGGGTTAGTTTCATGACTTTGGCACCTGAGCACGAGTTGGTGGCGAAAATAACTACGGAAGAGCAACGTGCTGAGGTAGAGGCCTATGTTGAAGCAACTGCAAAGCGTTCTGAGCGTGATCGAATGGCAGATGTGAAAACCATTTCTGGTGCTTTTACTGGCGCTTATGCCATCCATCCATTCTCTGGAGAAAAAGTGCAAATATGGATTGGTGATTATGTGTTGGCAAGCTATGGAACAGGAGCGGTAATGGCGGTTCCATGTGGTGATCAACGTGACTATGATTTCGCCAAGCATTTCGGGATTGAGATTCCGAATATTTTTGAAGGAGTTGATATTTCTGAGGAGGCATTCGCTGACAAGGAGAAGACCATTATTGCCAATTCTGATTTCTTAAACGGACTGTCTTACAAAAAGGCCATGAAAAGAGTCATTTATGAAATGGAGCAAAAAGGGATAGGCTATGGGAAAATCAACTACCGTTTAAGAGATGCAGTGTTTAGCCGTCAGCGTTACTGGGGAGAACCGTTCCCTGTTTATTATGTGGATGGAATGCCACAAATGATTGATGCCAAGCACTTGCCTATTGAATTACCTGAAGTTGAAAAATACCTTCCAACTGAAGACGGAAGACCACCATTAGGGAATGCAGAGGTTTGGGCTTGGGATACAGAAAAAGCAACGGTGGTGAGCAACGATTTAATAGATCACAAAACCATATTCCCGTTGGAGTTGAACACCATGCCTGGATGGGCTGGGAGTTCGCAGTACTTCAATCGATATATGGACCCGAGAAATAATGAAGAGATTTTCTCTAAAGATAAAATCGATTATTGGAAACAAGTTGATCTATATATTGGAGGTTCGGAACATGCAACCGGACACTTGTTATACGCTCGTTTTTGGCAGAAATTCATGTTTGATAGAGGCTATGTTCCAGTGGATGAGTTTGCCAAAAAGCTCATCAACCAGGGAATGATTTTAGGAACTTCTGCTTTTGTTCATGTTTATGATGGTGGCTTTGCTAGCAGGAATGCCGATTCAGAAAGAGACTCAAGTAAAAATCTAATTATCAGTTCAGAGGTTTTAAGTCTGATAATGAAAAACATAAATCTTTTCACAGATTTATGGAAGAATTCTCCCCAGAAAGAACAAGATATTTATTTGAAATATAAAATTGATAAAGATACTCTCCTTAGAGTGAAGAAAGTTTATAAAAGACTTTTAGAGGCGGCGGAGAAATTAGATTATATTTCAATAGCTTGGCTGAGGGATATATTTCCAATTCGTTCTATCCACGCAGACGTATCCTTTGTAAATGCTTCGGATGAACTCGATATCGAAGCTTTTAAAAATTGGAGACCCGAATTTAAAGAGGCCGAATTTGTAACTGAGGATGATGGCACTTTCAAAGTATCGAGAGAAGTTGAGAAGATGTCAAAATCCAAGTACAACGTTGTCAATCCGGATGATATTTGTGAAGAATTCGGTGCAGATGCTTTGCGACTGTTTGAAATGTTCTTAGGTCCACTTGAGCAGTCCAAACCTTGGAAAACCTCAGGAATTTCTGGAGTGTATTCTTTCTTGAAGAAACTTTGGAAATTATTTTACAATGGCGATCAGTTGGAAGTTTCCGATGCAGCTCCTACCAAAGATGAATTAAAAACCCTTCATAAAACCATCAAGAAGGTAGAGGAAGATATCGAGAATTTTTCTTTCAATACTTCTGTATCTACCTTTATGATTGCTGTGAACGAATTGACAGCTCAGAAATGCAACAAACGAGACATTTTAGAACCATTACTTGTTCTAATTTCACCTTATGCGCCTCATATTGCAGAGGAATTGTGGAGTAAATTGGGTCATGAAAACACGATTTCAACGGTTGCTTTTCCAATCTTTGATGAGAAACATTTGGTGGAAAGTACCAAGAATTATCCGATTTCATTCAATGGAAAAATGCGATTTACCATGGAACTTTCTTTGGATTTAAACAAAGAGGAAATTGAAGCGGCAGTAATGGCTCATGAAAAAACCCAAGCACAATTACAGGGTAGAACTCCAAAGAAGGTGATTGTAGTGCCTGGTAAAATTGTAAATATTGTGGGCTAAGGTTTCCCAAAAAAAGCTAATTTTGAGAAAACCTTTTATATGGGCACTTCGAGACAAGATGGAAGTCTCTTTACTTCTATTCAAAACAAGATTGCAACGGTAGAATTTGGTCATCCGGCGAGTAATTCTTTTCCGAGTACATTGTTACAACGTCTTACGGAGGAATTGAATGAACTTTCTAAGAATGATGAGGTTTCGGTAATCGTGCTGAAGTCAGAAGGAGAACGAGCTTTTTGCGCTGGGGCTTCTTTCAATGAGTTAGTGGGTATTGATAATCTCGAAGACGGAATCCAATTTTTTTCAGGTTTTGCCAATGTCATCAATGCCATGCGTGCTTGCAGTAAAATAATTGTTGGCCGTATTCAAGGAAAGGCCGTTGGAGGAGGAGTCGGTTTGGTATCTGCTTGTGATTATGCCTTGGCAACAGAAGCAGCTTCGGTAAAACTTTCTGAAATCAGCATTGGTATTGGTCCTTATGTGATCGCACCTGCCGTACAACGAAAAATTGGCGTTGCTGCTTTTTCAGATTTAACCTTGGATGCTACTACTTGGAAGAATGCCTATTGGGCCAAAGAAAAAGGCTTGTATGCGCGTGTTTTTGAATCCCTTGAAGAATTGGATAAGGAGGTAGACCTGTTTGCTGCGAAGTTGGCTAGCTACAATCCGGACGCACTTAGCGAGCTGAAGACCATATTTTGGGAAGGAACTGAAGATTGGAATGATTTACTTTTAGAACGAGCAAAGATTACAGGCCGACTCGTATTGTCGGATTTCACAAAGAACGCACTCGCCAAATTCTCTAAATAAAAAAGAACATGTTTACGTTTAGCAAAAGACATTACGGTTTGGTTGTTCTCATCCTTGTGTTGGCATACAAAGGTATCAACCTTGGCGATTTTTGCTACGATTTGGTGGATAAGTTCATTGTTGGCGGAATCGGATTGTTGTTTTTTATGGTTACGCTCGTAGTTACCTTCTACAACTTGTACCACATCTCTCTAAAGGAGGAGTTTTTCGATTACTTTCCACTGGTGTTTTTAGTGCTATTTGCCGGTTTGTTTTACGTTTCATTCTACAATCCGGAGATGGATTTTTACAAAACTACCACTGGAACCTTCCAAAAACAAAATGCTACCAATTCACAATTAAAACTAAAACTCTTTTCAGACAACACTTTTTTTATGGAGGAACGAGATGGTCGTCAAAAATGTTATACCAAAGGCTCTTATGAAAAAAGTGGTGAAGCCTTAAAACTCAACTTCAACGAAGGGAACAATGTGTCTAGAGTTTACCGAATCAACCTTTTAAATGGAATGTTGATCGGAAGAGACACCCTAAAAACCTTAGAATAATTCTAAATAATCGTTAAAAATTAACCTATGTTAATAAATGGTTTTTGAACATCCGCTATCTTTGTAGCGTGATTTAAAATCACATTTTTCTTTTTCATAGCAATTTTTCCCGCTCTTTTTGGGCGGGTTTTTTCATTTAAAAAGGTGTTAAACATATAGATTAAATGAATTTTATGAAATATCTTTGCTGGCCAATAAGCCTGTATGGAATACACGACGGTTTCAACTAAAAAAATGGTAACAACGACCTTATTCTCAGACCTGAAAGAATTGACAAAAATGGGTCTTTCAATAAGTGTGGTTTTTTCTTCTATTGCTGGATATCTTCTAGGAGCTGAAACCGTAAACTATACAACGCTAATGTTATTGGCTATTGGTGGTTATTTTATGGTGGGTGCGTCCAACGCTTTCAATCAGGTGATTGAAAAAGATACGGATGCCATTATGAAACGTACCATGAACAGACCACTTCCTACAGGACGTATGTCCGTTGGTGTTGCATTGACCATTGCCATTGTACTAACGGTTGCTGGCTTGTCTATTTTGTATGCCATCAACCAGAAAACGGCCTTGTTCGGGGCCATTTCCATTTTCTTGTATACATCGGTTTACACACCATTAAAACCAGTAACCCCACTTGCGGTATTTGTAGGTGCGATTCCTGGTGCCATTCCATTCATGTTGGGTTGGGTAGCTGCAACAAATCAATTCGGAATTGAACCCGGATTTTTATTTATGATCCAATTCTTCTGGCAGTTTCCCCATTTTTGGTCCATCGGATGGTTACAAGATGAGGAGTATAAGAAAGTCGGATTTAAAATGCTGCCCATGCTTGAGAAGGATAAGGCAGCCGTACAACAAATTATGCTGTATACCTTTATCATGATTTTGGTATCGGTATCCCCAGTATTAAAGGTAACAGGAGATTTTTACATTCACCCAATCACGGCAGTTGTAATTGCTATCTTAGGATTGGTGATGATGTTTTATGCCATCCAATTGTACAAATCTCAAGACAATAAAGACGCGAGGAAATTAATGCTGTCCAGTGTGTTATACATCACTGTGGTACAGGTGATATATGTGGTAGATAAATTTTTACATTAGATGCAGGAAGAAAAAACCTTACAACAAGAATTACGAACAGCTCAGCGAAAAACAGCAAAACCAATGCTGTGGATTTCCATCATCAGTATGATCATGTTTTTTGCTGGATTAACCAGTGCTTACGTGATAAGTATGAAAAGGGAAGATTGGGTTTCATTTGACCTACCCCAAGCTTTTTATACAAGTACAGCAGCTATTGTGTTGAGTAGTATTACCTTAATCATCGCAAAGCGATTGATCAAACAAAACAAATTGCAACTGTCTTTAATCTTTACAGTGGTAACCTTTGTTTTGGGACTAGTATTTGTATGGTTGCAGTATGTTGGATTTAACGAATTAAAAAGTATCGGATTGTATTTCACAGGACCAGAGAGTACCGTGTCAACATCCTTCATTATCGGAATTACCTTCATGCATGTTTTACACTTAATTGCAGGAATTGTAGTTCTATTGGTATTAATTATAAATCAAATCCGAAAAAAGTATCACGCAGAGGATGTCCTAGGGTTCGAATTAGGCGCTATTTTCTGGCATTTTGTGGATATTTTATGGATTTACCTATTTTTATTTTTCAATTTCATCAAATAATATAATTTGATTATTTTTAGCCGAAATTTTTCATTCAATTAGATAAGCTTTTATGGACGCAAACGTTGCTATTTCTTCAAACAAAAAAGAGACCTGGGGTGGAGGTACAAGACCATTCAATGTGAGCTATGGTAAAATGATGATGTGGTTCTTTATCCTTTCGGATGCCTTGACCTTTTCTGGATTTTTAGCGGCTTACGGATTAACGAGATTTAAGTTTATTGATTCTTGGCCTATCGCAGATGAAGTTTTTACACACATTCCTTTTATACATGGGGAGTTTCCAATGTATTATGTTGCATTCATGACCTTCGTACTGATCTTCTCTTCTGTAACAATGGTACTTGCCGTTGACGCAGGTCACAAAATGCAGAAGACCAAAGTGACTTGGTACATGTTTGCGACAATTATTGGTGGTTTAATCTTCGTTGGATCTCAGGCTTGGGAGTGGAATACTTTTATCAACGGAACTTACGGTGCTGTAAAAACTACGGATGGAAAAATTTTACAATTTGTAAATAACGAAGGAAAACAAATAGCATTGGCCGACTTTGTGGTTGGCGACCGAATGGATGTTCGAGAAGAACACACTAGAAAAAACGGACTGTGGTTTGAAAGCGGAGAAACTTTACCACAGTATTCAGTTGCTCAAATTCAAGCTTCTTATGCATCAAATCCTGATGTGTTCATCAGAACCGAGCTGATTGATCTTGAAACAAGACAAAAAACAATTTTATCCAAGGAAAAAGGAGCTAGCGAACTTGCCAAAGCACGTCTAGTAGTTGAAGGTGCTAACTTAGAGGTAAACGAATATGGAAATACCATCTTTGCCGACTTCTTCTTCTTTATCACTGGATTCCATGGTTTCCACGTTTTCTCTGGAATCGTTATCAACATCATTATCTTCTTTAATGTAATCTTAGGTACCTATGAAAGAAGAGGACACTACGAAATGGTAGAGAAAGTTGGTTTGTACTGGCACTTCGTAGATTTAGTTTGGGTATTCGTATTTACATTTTTCTATCTCGTTTAAAACATTCAATTAACTATGGCACACGCACACGAATCAAATGTTAAAAGAATATGGATGGTATTCGGATTACTATCCATCGTTACAATAGTAGAAGTTGGATTGGGTATTGTAAAGCCCGATGCACTTTACCTTACAAACTTTTTAGGAACAAGCCCATTAAACTGGATCTTTATCATTTTGACCTTGGTAAAGGCTTACTATATTACTTGGACTTTCATGCATATGGAAGGCGAGAAAAAGTGGTTTAGAAGAGCTGTGGTTTGGACAGCGGTATTCCTAATTTGTTATTTGGTAACACTATTACTCATCGAGGGAGAGTATTTGAATGAAACACTTGCTCCACTTATTCGATGGTAAATTAAGAAAATATTAAGGTGATTTAAATCACCTTTTTTTTTGCTCTATTCGTATCTTTGTTGTTTTAAATTATGGCCTTCATTACTAAAAAAAGAGTTGTTCTTTTTTGTTTGTTTATTTTACCCCTTATCTTGTACATCGTACTATCCACGGGGATCAATAACTTTGCAAAACTACCAGTAGTTACTGAAAACGTGCAGAACATTTCTGTGCTGAAGAATGCGCAAAATCAAACGCTTTCAAAAAAGATATCTATTCTTTGTTTTACTGGATCAGATGCTGAGGCAGCCAAAGGAAGGTTGTTTAACATCAATCAAAAAATCTACAAACCTTTTTACGGATTCAAAGACTTTCAAATGATTGCTATTTATCCTAAGGAAATCGAGAAAGAAATTCTTGAAATCAAAAAGGATTTAGAAGTTTTTACAGACATGAAAAGTTGGATATTTATTCCGGCAGAAGGTCCGGCGATCGAAAGCTACTTTAGTTCCTTAAATACCAATGATTCTTTAGATAACTATGGAAGTCAACTGGCGTATATCGTAGATAAGGAATTAGGCCTAAGAGGGCGCACGGACGATGAAGATATTGCCAATGGAAAACTGTTTGGTTACAACATGAACTCCGTGGCCGAATTGAACAATAAGATGAAGGATGATGTGAAAATCGTTCTTGCCGAATATCGATTGGCACTTAAAAAGAATAACGCCGAACGTCAAATCTAGACCATGAAGAAAAAGTATTCATACGCAGGCATCGTTTTTATTGTGCTCCTTTTCGGGATCTATGTGGTTCGTAATTTGGATGATCGATTATCGAATGACAAATTGATTGACGATTCGCGATTGAATCAAGTAGAGAAAGATGGGAAAAAGTCTGGTTTGTATACTTTTTCCAAAGTACCAGCTTTTGAGTTTCTCAATCAATCTGGTGAGATTATCACCAATGATACCTACAAGGGAAAAGTGTATGTGGTCGAGTTCTTTTTCACGACTTGCCCGACCATTTGTCCGAAAATGACCGAAAAGATGCTTGATATCCAATCTGATTTCATGAATGAAAAAGATTTCGGAATTGCATCCATTTCCATTACTCCAAAGATTGATACACCGGAAACGCTAAAATCATATGCCGAAAATAATGGTATCAAACATCCGAATTGGCATTTGTTGACGGGTCAATCAGAAGAGGTGGTGTATGCCTTGTCCAATCAAGGGTTCAAGCTGTATGCCGGCAGAGGAGAGGAAGCACATGGCGGATTCGAACATTCGGGCCTATTTGCCTTGATTGATAAAAACGGATTCATACGATCTCGTAAAGATCAGTTTGGAAATCCGATTATGTACTATAGAGCGTTGAATGAACAAACGTTCAAACATCAAATAGAAGAATTAAAAGAAGACATAAAATTACTATTAGATGAGTGAAATAACTGCACAGGAGAAAAAGTTTAAAAAGTTAATTACCATCACCTCAGTGGTGGTACCTATTGCCGTGGCTGCCTTATTTGGAATCAACTTGAGAAAGTTTGGCTTTGATGTAGAACCATTAACTTTTTTGCCACCAATTTATGCGAGTATTAACGGTTTAACAGCGGTATTGTTGGTAGCCGCAGTGGTTGCTATCAAGAACGGGAATAGAAAGCTACACGAGCGTTTGAATAGTTTGGCCATTGCCTGTTCACTTGCCTTCTTACTCATGTATATTGCCTACCATATGACTTCTGACTCTACGAAGTTTGGAGGTGAAGGCATTATCCGATATGTGTACTATTTTATTTTAATTACCCATATTCTATTATCCATTGTTGTCATACCATTTGTTTTGACAACCTATATGCGAGCTAAATTGACCAATTTTGAGGCGCATAAGAAAATTGCTAAGATTACCTTCCCATTGTGGTTGTATGTGGCTGTAACAGGTGTCATTGTCTACCTAATGATTTCTCCCTATTATGCGTAAACTAGTTGTATTTCTTGTTCTCCTTTTGGGAGTTTTAAATTCTTATGGGCAATGTGCCATGTGTAAAGCAGTTATTGAAAATGGAAACGAATCAATGGCAGAGGGTGTCAATAACGGAATTACCTATTTAATGGTTTTTCCCTACATCTTGGTAGGCTTTCTGATTTACACAATTTACCGTTACAAGAAGGGCTTGAAAAATTAACATTTCAATAAGAGCCAACTCTTGTAACATATTCTACTTTTAGTCGTCTTATTAACATCAAATCAAAAATGAGCGAGGCTCATAAAACTAACCATATGAAATTTTCTATGTTAAAAAGTAAGATTCTATTTGTAGTAACAATTCTTTCCGCTACAGTAACATTTTCTCAGAGACAATGGACATTAAAGGAATGTGTAGAGCACGCCCTTGAAAAAAACATCACGATTGAACAAAATAAATTAAGCGTTGAACTTGCCAAGGAAGACGCCGAAATTGCCAAAGGTAACTTCTTGCCAAGTTTGGGTGGAAATGTTGGGAATTCTATGAATTTTGGTCTTACCGTTGGTGCCGACAACGTTAGAAGTACGGCAGAGCGTTATGTTCTTTCTCTTGGATTGAATGGTAACGGTACTATTTTTAATGGGTTTCGAAACACCAATACCTATAAGAGAGCCAAATTGGGAGTAGAGACGAGTATCCTTGACCTAAAAGTGATCGAAAACAACGTTTCTCTTCAAGTGGTGAATAGCTATTTGAACGTATTGTTTGCCAAAGAAAATTTAGCAGCTGCCAAAGTGCAGTTCGAAATAAGTTCCAAACAAATTGAAGCAGCTCAGAAGAGTTTCGATGCTGGGACGATTCCCAAAGGAGATTTGTTAAATGCCCAATCAACTGCGGCTACTGATGCTCAAAATGTAGTTGCTCAAGAAAACGCTTTAGACTTGGCTTTGTTGAATTTAGCACAGTTGATTCAGGTGCCGAATGAAGGTTTCGACGTTGCTCCTGTGGATGTTGGTACACCAAGCGCTACGTTATTATATAGCAATTCAGATATCGTTTATCAAAAGTCCTTATTGACACAGCCACAAATTGCCAGAGCATCAAAATTTATTGAGGATGCCGAATTCAATATTGAAATTCAAAAAGGTGCTTTTCTACCTTCTTTAACCTACAGCTTTGGAGCAAGTACGTTCTACAATACTGTACTTGGTCAGCCAGATTATATTTCGGGAATGACCCAGAACGGAATACCTTTTGAAATTGATAATAGAATTTCAAAGCAATTGTTCGAGAATAACTTGAATTATCAAATTGGATTGAACTTGAGTATTCCAATTTTCAACAGATTTCAAACTAGGAACAGGGTAGAAAGAGCAGTGATCAGTAAAAAAGTAGCTGAAACTCGTTTGGAGAATGAGAAGTTAACGCTAGAGCAGACCATTGAACAAGCTTACTTAGATGTAAAGACAGCATTGAAAGCCTATGAGGCTGCAAAGACATCCTTAGATGCCCAGGAAGAGGCTTTTAAAAATGCCCAAGAGCGATTCAATTTTGGAGCCATATCGGTTTTCGATTTCGAATTGGTAAGAACCCGATTGGTGAATGCTCAAGCAACCATGATTCGATCCAAATTCGATTATGTGTTCAAGACCAAAGTACTGCAATTCTACTCTGGAGAATTAGAATTTTAGGCAATAAAAAAATAGTTTAAAGAGCATCAGTTTTAACTGATGCTTTTTTTATTACTTATCTTTGAACCCGCAATAATGGGTTACATTTTAAACATTGAAACTGCAACTAAAAACTGTTCTGTAAGTCTTTCTCAGAATGGCGAGACTGTTATTTCCAAGGAATTAAATAATGGGAAGTATTCACATGCCGAGGTGCTTCATGTTTTTATACATGAGCTCTTTGAAAAGCAGGGTGTAGATAGATCAAATTTAGATGCAGTTGCCGTAAGCAAAGGGCCAGGTTCTTATACAGGACTTCGGATTGGTGTTTCTGGGGCCAAAGGGATTTGTTATGCCTTTGATGTGCCTTTAATTGCTGTCAATACCTTAACTTCTTTAGCACATGCAATTGACCGAGAAGATGGCTTTATCGTCCCCATGTTGGACGCTAGAAGGTTGGAAGTGTATGCGGCTGTTTTTGATGTTTCGTATAACCTTCTTGAAGAAACACAAGCTGTGATTATTGATGAGAATGCTTATCAAGGTTTTCTTGAAAAGGGAAAGGTCTATTTTCTAGGAGATGGTGCTGAGAAATGCAAAGCACTCATAACACATCCAAATGCTAATTTTTTAGATAGTTACTTCCCATCGACAATCCAGATGGCCAAGTTGTCTCATGAAGCATACAAAAAGAAACAGTTCGAAGATGTTGCTTACTTCGAACCGTTTTATTTAAAAGATTTTATTGCCGTTCCAGAAAAGAAACGAAAACCTATTTTCTAATTTCAACCTGATGTGGATATGGTATTTCGATACCAGCTTTGTCAAGCGCAATTTTAGTTTTCTCCATAATATCGAAATATACATCCCAATAATCGGCCGTATTTACCCAAGGTCTTACCGCAAAATTTACCGAGCTATCGGCCAATTCAACAACTGCGATTGTTGGTGCGGGTTCTTCAAGGATTTTTTCGTTGCTTTTTAACACACTATGCAACACTTCTTTGGTTTGCTTGATATCGGCATCATAGGAAACCCCAAATGTAAAGTCCACTCTTCTGGTTCCCGTAGAACTATAATTCACGATGTTCCCATTGGATAAGCTGCCATTGGGTATGATGATCTCTTTGTTGGACAGGCCAATGAGGTTGGTGGTAAAAATACTGATCTCTTTCACTACACCAGTTTCCCCTTGTGCCTCTATGAAATCACCAATTTTAAAAGGTCTGAAAATCATGATAAGCACGCCTCCTGCAAAATTGGAAAGCGATCCTTGTAAGGCCAAACCAACGGCCAAACCAGCCGCCGCGATGATCGCTGCGAAAGAAGTTGTTTCAATTCCGAGTTTGGAAACAACAAGAATAAACAGTAAAATCTTGAGTCCCCAATTCAATAAGTTTAGTAAGAATTTTTGGAGAGTAATATCAACTTCTCTTTTTGTCATTACTTTTCGAGTGGTACTCACGAAAAATTTGATTGCAAATAATCCGACAATTAATAAAATAAGCGCCGTGATAACTTTCGGACTGTATTCAACGATAAGGTCTTGCAATTTTTGTAGGTATTGATCCATTTGTTGTACTGATTTTAAATTATATAAAATTTGTTGCTAAGATAGAAAGCAATCCTAATCCTGAAGGGATGGATTGAATGTAAAATATTCGAATTTTTTGGGTAGAGTATGCCCCATAAATACCAGCGATAAAAACACAACCAAGGAAAAACAGGGCAGGAGCCTGATGCTCACTTAAAAGTGCCCAGATTAGTCCAAATACGAGAAACAAGTTGTACAAGCCTTGATTGGCAGCCAGTACTTTGGTTTCTTCTGCAAATTCTTTATCCCTGAGACCAAAAGCCTTCATTCCTTTTTTTGAAGTCCATAAGAACATTTCCAAATAGACAATATATATATGAATGACGGCGACGAGAGCGATAAGACTTTGTGTAAGGATTTGCATGTTGTTGGTTGCTTGAAATCCAAAGTAATTCAATCCATAATTTCCCAATGTTAAGTTAATGTTAACAAAAAGTTTTGCAAAAGTTATCTAATGTCGTATATTCGTAAAGAATTTGTAAAATTATTGTTAACTATAAACCTAATCTTATGAGAAATTTGACAACAATTGTGATGTTACTTGTATTCACTTTTGCTGGATACGCGCAGCAAATTGAGCCAACCTTTACAAAGGTTGATGACAAAGTAAAGGTGACGTATTATCACGACAATGGAAAGGTGAAAACAGAAGGTTATTTTAAAAACAAAAAGTTAACAGGGCAATGGGTTACTTACGATACCAATGGGAAGCGATTACAGCTTGCTAATTATGATGAAGGTAAGAAAGTAGGTACTTGGTTTATTTATACGGATAAAGGAATTAGAGAAATCAATTACGTAGATAATAAACTAGTTAGTGTTCATTTTATCAAACAAGAATACAAATTGGCTGTTAACGATTAACCACAATTTACTCCATAAAAAAAAGCGATTAGAATTTCTAATCGCTTTTTTTATTTCTTCATCTTCCTGCTTATTCAACAATAAGTGTGAAAGGAATGCTATATTTTACACCAACTGGTTTTCCTCTTTGTCTTCCTGGCTTCATCTTTGGTAATTGCTTCATTACCTTGATCACCTCGCTCTTAATCTTTGGATGTGGAGCTCTGGCATTTACATTTACAATGTTTCCAGTTTTATCAATTTTAAAACCGATGAATACTCTTTTACGTCCTGGAGAAAGACCTAATTCATTTGGCAAGTCAGAATCAAACTTTCTTGAGAAGTGCTTTTGTACTTTCTTACTGAAGCACTTTTTCAATTCAGCTTTACTTCCTTTACATCCAGGGAACACCGGTACGTCTTCAATAATCATGAAACTTACGTCCTCAACAACTTCTTCTACTTCTTCAACTTCAACGATCTCTTCCACTTCTACAGCTTCTGTTTCGTCAGTTTCAGTTGATTCGATTACGGTTTCTTCAACTTCTTTTTCATCTTCAACAACCTCAATTTTTTCTGGAGCTGGTGGTGGTGGAGTTTTCGGTTGTACTGGCTCTACACGCTCAGTAATTGGAATTTCCTCGTCCTCCAGAGCATTCATGTCTGCAGTTCCTAAATCACCATATACTTTATCATAAGTTTTTTGTTCAATGGCTGCATACGTAATAAATAAGGCTAAAACTAACCCTATAAGCATGAAAATCTTGCTATAATTTTCAAGGTTTGATTTTGGGTTTTTCTTGATTTGCATAGTGAGATGAATTAATAGTTTGCTAATTTAAATAATTTATTGATTTATTTACGGCTGTTGATTTGTTTTTAATAAAATATTTTTATTCAAGTAGTTAAACAATAAAAATCCGATTATTGCTCCAGTGGTATTGGCCAAAACATCATTCAAATCTCCAGTCCGGTAATCTGTCATAGACAGTTGAAGCATTTCAATAACTATGCCATAAATAACACATCCAACGATAATTAGGTATGGTTTGTTCCTATTTCTTAGTGCCATTAGCCATGATGTAGCCAGACAAAAATAGGCAAAGACATGCAGGAGTTTGTCAAAATTGGATACAGAAACCTCTATGGTTGGAGGCTTAACCAAGCTTAGAACTCCAATACCAATGGTAATTGAAATGGCAAGAATGTGCAGACTAGCCCGCAATAAGGCTTTGGTAGGCCGCAGCATCTAAAAGATTGTCTATTTGTGAATCATCTTCGATGGCGATTTTGATCATCCATCCTTTTCCATAAGGATCAGAGTTCACTAATTCAGGATCATCTTCTAGGTCCTCATTAAATTCGATGACCTCACCAGTCAAAGGCATGAATAGATCCGAAACAGTTTTTACAGCTTCAACACTTCCGAAAACTTCTCCTTCTTCTACATTGTCGTCTAAAGTATCAACATCTACATAAACGATATCACCCAATTCGCCTTGTGCAAAATCGGTAATTCCCACAATAGCAGTATCTCCTTCGATTTTGATCCACTCGTGGTCTTTTGTGTACTTTAATTCAGCTGGTATATTCATTTTTGCGATAATTAATTAGTTCCTCCTAAATTATAAACGATATTAAATCCACCGTTGATTGCCTGTCTCGGGAATGTGGTAGAGATCGCATATCGTGATGTTTGGTGATTGTAATAGAATGAAGCGGTCAAATTATTGCTCAATCTATAATCGGCTGTAAATTTAATAGAAAATAATCGTTGTCCACCATTAATTTGGTTATTATCTTCATCAATATATCGAATTTGAGTAAGGTCGTCACGGAGGGAAACGTCGGCTCTCAAATTGATATCTCCTTTCAAGGTTTGCTTGGTTCCTGTGAACCTTGTATTCATCTTCACATCTTTGAAGACATACCCCAATCCGAAGATATACTCAGTACCACGGATATCCGTTAAAGTACTATTGTTGAAATTTAGGGTCAAGGTTCTATCGGTTCTTACCTCACCTCGTAAAGAGAAAGAATTCTTCATCTTCATATCCACCTTAATCAATGGTGAAAATTCATCAACCAAAGTAGCTGCTCCAATTAATAATTCCGGCTCGTAATTTCCACTGATGTTGGTAGTTCCAAAAGGATTGGTACCATCATGAAGTAAATTGTTGGTGTAATTTGAGATGGTGTAAGACGATCGGTAACCGTGGGAAACAATAAAGTTGGTGAAATTCTTTTTGAACCATTTAAAGTTCATCAATCCGCTATATCGCAAGGTCCAATTCGGAATTGGAATGTTTCGGAAAATACTTGTGTTTACAGATTCCGGATTGTCACCTCCATAGGCAGCTAAGAAAGCGGGAAGCAATACTTGCTGACTGTTAGCCCCAAATCCTGTAGCAGGAACTCCGTTTTCATTGGCAAGTCGATTCGATATTACACTTCTAAAGTTCTTCAGGTTTTCAAACAACTGATCGCCATTGGTAAATGCTGTCGAGAACATAGAGAAGCTGGTACTGAAATTTCCAGTTTGGAAGGAAGCAATATTGCTGTCCAATCGACCAAACAACCTTTCTACCTCCGTGGCATTTGGATCGTTGCTAACGTCAAGAATGTCTATTTGCTGAGTCAAGTTATGCGTTCGAATTTTGTTTCCTCGGACATCAATATTAAGATCCTTCACAGGTTTTAAAGTAAAAGTATAATCGACTTTGTTGTAATGTGTTCTGCTGTAATTTTTGGTGAAATAATCACTATTGTTCGGATCTCTAGGATCTACCAACCAACCATTTTCTAAGGCTTTGTTTCTGATATCAACCTGACTACCGAAAGCGAATCCCATTGGCGGGCCGCCTAAGAAACCAATCTCTTCATCATAACCTTGTAGGTACTGACCATTGTTTTCGGTGTAGCTCACTTTTCCTTGTTTCACTGAAGTGATGACATCCCAGAAACCTTTTAAAACTTTCTTACCAGTTGGTAATTTTTTTCTAGGTCGAATTCTTCGTCTCGGATTGTCTTTCAAACTTTGACGTTGACTCTTGGTCAAAAGTAACTTCTCGAAATTGATCAACTTGTACAATTTATCGAAGGCAAAAGTGGTATTGATATTGTGTGTGTTTGCATTCTGAATCACATTACCAATTTGCTCAACAATGGTTTGATCTTGAGAAGATACCTGCCAGTCAAAATCGGCTGTATAAGCGTAATCTGCTGTTATCCAATTCAGATATGGAAACTTATTGATAGGTAATTGATACGTTGTATTGAGCTTCTGATGGTATTGGTTGGGTCTTCCGATATTGAAGAAATTATCAAAAATCTGTAAATCCTCTCCGCTTCCAAAAGTATCGTAGATGTAACTATTGGTAGCGTTGAAGTTTAACTGTAGCGACTTGGTTAGGTCAAACCCAACGGTGTAATCCCAGTCAAATAAGAAACGACGTTGTTTCAATTCGGGTTGCGGTGACAAACCTGGAATTAAGTTTCGAGACTGTTGCTCATTATAAGCTCGATTAATTCTAGAATTAACGCTTAAGGTTGTCGGAACCGGATTGAAATTTAAATCGCGAATGAATTTCCAATACTTGTTTTTAAACGCCTGAGTATTCTTAAATGGTTCGAAATATTTACTGTTGAAGTTAAAGTTGTAATTGGCCGAAGCACTTACATTTTCACTAATAAATCTTTGGATGTTATAGTCTCTATGAAATTCCCTGTTGTATGAATAGGAAACAGCAAAATTCTCAACATCATAGAACTTAGGTTTTCGAGTAGAATTCGGATTTCTGTTTTTCTTAACGTTGATAAAACTGATGCTTGTTCGCTTGGTATAATCCCTTGAAAATTCAGAATTGGGGTTTACGCCTAAAGCATCCTCCAAGAGTACATCTTGGTATTGTGGATCAAACTTCGGATCTATAAATCGCTCTCCAACACTATAGCTCATCGGAACTTGAATGCCCCATTTCTGTGGAGTAAATACCTTTCCTAAATTGATGGTGGTAGCGACGTTGTATTCTTTAGTCTCGTCAAAGCTTCTTTGATTCACTCGATCTTCAATGTTTCCAAATCCGATGGTCTTGATGCTTCCCGAAAGCGATACATTGGCCACATCGGCAAAGTTTGCATCTGCATTTACAACAGCGGCCCATCCGGCTTGATTGTCAAAATCAGAGGCTCTTAATTCGTTGAACCATACCTCACCGCTTTGTACCACATTACTGGTATTTTTCACCCCTAACATCATGGTTCGTAATTGCGCCAAGGTTGGATTACCAACTACCGAAAGTTTGTAAGGCAGGTTGCCTGACAAGGTCGATGTGTAGGGTAGGTTGATTGGAGCTCCCAATCCATCACGTTCTAATTTCACCTTTCCGAAATCTTGTAAGAAGGCATTCAGGTTGTTCTCTTCTGGCCAAATTTCAAGGGCCGTAGTTCCTCCGCCAGATACTTTTAGTGGCAATTCCACCTCATAATAGTTCTCGGTTAAATCGGTACCAATTCTAATGATGGCACTCAAATCGCCGTCAGATAAATTCATTGACGAATTCTGAACGCGCCCTAAGTGGGTGAACATTTGTAAATTTTTGAATCGTCTGAGGTCTACGCTTATATTCTTAAAGATGGCTCTGGTTTTCCCTGGATCAAGATTTTTTACTGTTAGGGTTGCCGATTGTTCGTTCTGCAACTGAACCGTTGTACTTCCTTGCAAACGCTCTCTTTCAATTCCTGGAGGCTGCACATAAAAGCCGTTGTTTTGTTCGATGCTTACCACTCCGATTTCGAAACCATCTAGTTCTTGTTGGGTGAGTTCACGATCTGGATTGATATTAGGATCAATGGTTCTCGTATATCGACGCCAATCGCTTCGAACCAAATCGAGTTCGCCGAATCGCAATACCACTGGCATTTTGAAATTGGTTAAGAACATTCGAATGAATCGAATAGAGTTGAAATCTGGAATTCCGTTGATGGGTGTTCCGCTTCGAATTGGTACTCGAAATTGGTACCACGTGGCTTGCTGCTGTGCACCATTTTCTAAAGTAACTGTTGTGGTTTTGGAGTCTACCACGTAGTTTCTTCCTTTTACCAAATCCGCCTTGTTTAGCGAAATTTTGTATTCAAAATAACTTTCCACCGTACTCATGGTTTGATCCTTGTTGATGTCCTCCGCATCCGGATAAGTCGTGGCAGAGGTAGGATAAGGCTCGTTGGACTGAGTTAGGGTAGGAGAGTTTCCTTGGGTATTGTTAAAGTCCTTGTATCGCGTTAAGATACTGGCATTTAGTGCGTCGAATTCAGATCCCCTAAAGAATTTGTAGTTGTCTGCTGCTGGATCTGGTAAGGTCGAATAGAATCCAATATTTGATAAGGAAGCTTCTTCGATATCGGTAAGACCGTCAAATCCTAAATCTTGATTCACACGGGCAGCATCTGTCTCATCGAAGGCATAAATGATGGATGGATTTCTTGGTACGTCACCCCAAATCGTTCGGTTTACGTTACTTCCGTTTACTTTTAATCCATCAATGGGCAATCCGTTTTCATACATTTTACGGTTGTCCTTTAAAATGTCTTCAGAGATATTTCCAAGGTTGATGTATAAGTCGCCCACTTGGTTGGAAGGATCTGCTGGATTCACCCCCGGAGGTAATCCTTCTTCATTGGTGATGGAGTAGTTTTGATACGGATCCATAATCCAGAACTGAATGAACTCAACATTCGCCTGGTCAAAGTTGTTGGTGAGTAAGGGTCGCATTACACCACCCCAATTCGCTTCAGGATTCGGAAGTCTCGCTTTTCCATCGGTCCCAATGGTCGCATTCGGATTGAAATTGTAAGACCCTCGTTCTTCTGGGAAGTATGCCAAATCCAACGTTCGAATAATTGAAAGTTGGGTAATGTCTAATTGTAAGTTTGGAAATAATTCCCTGAAATTAATTTGCCTAGTTTCCGCTCTTGATAAATCATCTGCACTGATACTAGGTGGCGTTTGTCCGATTCCGTAGAATATTTGATCAATGCTATACCAAGCCAATTTGGCTCGGTTGTAATTGTAGGATAAATCGTCATTGGCTCCATTAAAGCCAGGAAAATGCTTTGGTGTACTTGCCTTGTACCATTCCAAAGGAGACAATAAACTAATGGGTACTTGGGAAGCCTCAAAATCGTCAATATAGGTTGTTGCTGCCCCTGTTACATCCACTCCTCCTGGTGTTCCAGGGAGTAAGTAAGCCATGTCTGCCCGTACCGATAAATTGGATGGTGCATCGGTATCTACAAATGGCAGTTTGTTAGCAAGTTTTGTAAAGTAAGGAACCTCGGTTGAGAAATCTAAATTCAATCCGAGCATGGTGTTGCTAATCGGATCAGCACCATAATTAATCTTTGGTGTTAATGGACGTTCCATCACATTGAGCACCGTGCCACCGAGTACAAAATCGTCTGAGAATCGATGTTCGACATCCACTCCCATAAAAGTTTTCCGTTGTTGATTGAATACGGCATTATTCTCCGTAGAAACTGCAATGGGTACACCCGAAGCTTGTAATCCCGGATCAATTATTTGAACTCGACCCTGCTGATAGTCGACCACAAAATCAATACCCTCAACCAATTGCCGTCCTCCTGCAGTAACCGTCACCGATCCCTGAGGAACATTAAAGGCACCAATCGGAATTCCGCCTGCATTTTGCGATTTGAAATATCCCGCTAGGATGTATTTGTCTTTGTTTTGGAAATTGTATTTGATATTGACCTTTGTATTCAGATAGAGCTCTTTGAAAACAAACAAATCATCTCCCGGATCGGTTAGTTGCGCATCCAGATCGTTTCCAAAAGGTTCGGGTTCGGGAAATATGATATATCCGTTTTGAGAATTTACCGTGATTCCTTCAACGTAATCAAAATATCCATCGGCATTTCGAAACTGACTCTGATCCAATTGATCTAGACCGAATAACTGAATTAAGGGTCGATTGGCAACATTAGCCGTACTTGCATTTTGCAAAGTATTAGAAGCGATACCCGTTTGGTCGTCTCGATATTGAATTTCAAATCGGAATCCGTCGTTGGTCAATGGGAAAGCACCTAAAGCATAGATGTTTTTCATCATCAAACGCCAGGTTGGAAACGATTCGTCTTCGTTGGTTACTTGATTTTTTCGAACCGTTTGTAAAATTTCACTGCGCAGTAATTTTACTGCTAAATTTTGCGGAGCCTGAACCCCGTCATTTGAAAATTCTCCTACTTTAAACGATTTTTTGGTACTGCCATTTACCGTTCCCGCTACGGTATATTCAAAGGCAACTCCCAGAACATCACCATCATTCAACCTTCTGTTTAAGGAGATGTAACCCAACTGTGGATTCAAAGTATATTCATTGGCATTTAATCGCCTTGCATTCTCAAGAATGGAATAGTCAATTCCAGGTTCCATGCCGAATTGACCACGGAGAGTAGATTCAACCGACGACATGTCTCGAATACCGTTTAGTACATTGGGTTGGTAAAGATTGTTGTTTTCGTTTGTAGGAATATTTTGGGCCTGACCATTGATATTGATGCTCACTGGATTCGTTGCCACAACATTGTTGTTTACCAAATTGTTGTAATTGGAGTTGGGATTGTTGGTTTCTCCAATATCTGCGAAGGCAACAATACTTCTGAAATCATCCGTGCTGGCATTTCTATTGATAATCCAAACTTCCACCCGCGTAATATTGATCTGGCTATTGATCAGCGGATAGTTTTTCAAGGAGTTTTTGTAATTGTCAAAGAAGAACTGTGAAAGAAAGAAGTGACGATCGTTGTCGTAGTCGGTCGTTCTTAGTTCAAAGGGTTGTATGGAAGCTCCTGCTTCTGCAATCACCGTGTTGCTTTCGGAATTTTGCTGTGAGAAGACCGCTGTAATGTTGGTCTTTCCGAATTGCAATTTGGTTTTCACCCCGAACAACGCCTGTGCACCATTAATCAACGAGTTTTTGATGGGCATGGTAATGTTACCTGCCTCAATTCCCTGGATGATATCATCTTCGTTGGGTTTGTAATTAACCGTCAAAAGGTTCTGAAAATTGAAACTGGCTTGGGTGTCGTAATTAGCAACAAATTCAAGACGCTCTCCAATATTGGCTCGAAGGCTTGCATTGATTTGCTGGTCAAAATCAAAGTTGAAGTTGCTTCTGTTTTCTTCAGATATTTGAGGGTTCTCTGTATTTTGATAAATAAAACCTAGTCGTAAATTCAGGTTACCTGTTGGGGTAAAAGTGATGGTGTTTCCACCAAAAATATTTTCAAAGAATTTTGAATTCACATAATAACTAGGAAGCAAATCGCGCTGCACATTTCTGGCATTCTTTTTCTTGCTATTGGTTGCACTCACCTTGTCTTTAAAGTACTGCAACATATCGCGTTTTAATCGATATTGGGCATACTCTTTTTGGGTGAGATAGATAGGTGTTTTGGTATAGTAATTTCCAATTTTCTCAACAATTACATATTTGCCAAGTGCCTTATCGAAAATGATGGTTTTCTTAGCAAGGTTGTCAAGAAACAATCCGCCACGCTGCGAATGTTTGAAGTTGTATTTTAATTGAACCGTATCTTTTTTGGCAATAGAATCATTACTCTTAGTCTGAGAGTAAGACGTTAGACCAAAAGCTAAACAAAGGATAAGAACAACAATTTTATTTTTGGTTAGCGTTATCAAAAGGTTACAGGTTTTTTAATGCCAGTTTAATAATGTGTTCTACAGATGCATTGGGGTCGGTTTTCAGGACGGCCGTCACTACTTTGTCTGACTGTCTTCTATTAAAACCTAAAACCTCCAAAGCAGATAACGCTTCTTCCTTGTTGGTATTGTCTGAAATCACAGAAACTTCGTCTATACCGTAGGTTTTTACGATTTTATCTTTTAAATCTACAATAACCCGTTGCGCTGTTTTTGCCCCGATACCTTTTACACTTTGAATCACGGCCACATTTTCAGAAGCAATGGCCTTTTGAATTTCCTCCGTGGTCATGGAGGAAAGCATGGTTCTAGCAATGCTTGGACCGACTCCGGAGACCGAAATAAGGAGCTTGAAAATTTCTCGTTCTATTTTGTCTATAAATCCGTAGAGGGTATGCGCATCTTCTCGAATGGATAAATGCGTGAACAAGACAATGTGTTCTTGTTCTGGGATTTTGGAAAAAGTATTTAGACTAATATGAAGTAAATAGCCCACTCCATTGCAATCAACAACAATTTCGGTCGGTGATTTTTCAACTATTCTGCCAGTTATTTGGGTTATCATGAACGCTATATCTGGGCTCTAATGTAATAATTTATTTCATCTTTCGACGCTCTTTTTCCTGCGCATCTACAACGGCTAGTGCAGCCATGTTCACCATCTCATCCACACTTGCCCCTAACTGCAAAACGTGAACCGGTTTACTAAAGCCTAAAATAATCGGTCCTAATGACTCTGCTTCGTCAACTTCTTTCAGTAGTTTATAAGTAATATTTGCGGCTTCTAAATTTGGGAAAATGAGTACATTTGCCTTTACACCGTTGAGTTTTGAAAAAGGAAACTCCTTGGCCAACATCTCCGGATTTAAAGCAAAATCAGCTTGTAATTCACCGTCAACTACCACATCTGGGTAATTCTTATGGATGTACTCAACCGCCTTTCGAATTTTAACAGTACTCGGTTCGTTGGAAGATCCAAAATTTGAATAAGAAAGCATGGCAACGTTTGGTTTGATACCAAACATCTTTACCAACTTGTATGTCATTTCACAAATCTCAGCTAAGTCGTCGGCATTCGGATCGGTATTGATGGTGGTATCCGCTAAGAACAATGGACCTCTTTTTGTCAACATCAAATTACAAGCAGCAATACGGTTGACACCTTTGTCCTTTTCAATCAATTCAATCATCGGACGAACGACCGTAGGATAGGGTCTTGAATAACCCGTTATCAGTGCGTCTGCTTCATTTTCATTTACCATCATCGCTGCAAAATAGTTTCGTTCACGCATGAGTTTTCTGGCCTCGTTCAAGGTTTTGCCCTTGCGTTGTCTGCGTTTCCAATAGGCTTCACCGAAGTAATCTCTTCTCGACTTTTCTTCGTCGGTTTTTGGATCAATGATTTCTACCTCTCCGTCAAAACCAATTTCTTCTTTCAGGGCCTGAATCACATCTTTTCTACCTAAAAGTATCGGAACTCCTATTTTTTCTTCATGCACTCGTTGTGCTGCTTTCAACACGTCCAAATGGTCGGCTTCAGCAAAAACAACACGCTTCGGATTGCTTTTGGCTCTGTTGTGTAGCAATCGAATTTCTTTTCTACCAGAACCTGAGCGTTCCATCAATTCGTCGCGGTACTTGTCCCAGTCTTCTATAGGATCTTGAGCAACTCCCGATTCCATCGCCGCTTTTGCAACGGCAGGCGGAATTTCATAAATCAATCTTGGGTCAAAAGGTTTCGGAATGATATAATCTTTACCAAAGGCTAGACTGATTTCATCATATACAAGATTCACCTGCTCAGGCACCGATTTCTTAGCCAATTCGGCCAAGGCCATGACAGCGGCAACCTTCATTTCTTCATTAATTTTGGTAGCTTTTACATCCAAGGCACCTCTAAAAATGAAAGGGAATCCCAGTACATTGTTTACCTGATTTGGATGGTCAGATCTACCCGTAGCCATGATGATGTCTTCTCTGGTTTTAATGGCAAGATCGTAGTTGATTTCTGGTTCAGGATTTGCCATTGCAAATACCACAGGATTTTTCGCCATGGAAAGCAGCATCTCTTGTGATACCACATCGCTAATGGATAATCCGATAAAAACATCAGAATCAACCATGGCATCTTTTAAACTATGCAAATCAACATCGGTAGCAAATTCTAATTTTTGTGAAGTTAGGTTGTCTCGGTCTTTTCGAATCACACCCTTACTATCGCACATGATGATGTTCTCTTTCTTTGCGCCCAATTTCACGTACATTCGCGTACAAGAAATAGCGGCTGCGCCTGCACCATTCACCACAATCTTCACTTCACTAATGTCTTTCTCAGCAATTTCAAGTGCGTTGATCAATGCAGCTCCAGAAATGATGGCCGTACCGTGCTGGTCGTCATGCATTACGGGAATGTCCAATTCTTCCTTAAGTCGTCTTTCAATTTCAAAAGCCTCAGGAGCTTTGATGTCCTCTAGATTGATGCCTCCAAAAGTTGGGGCAATGGCCTTTACGGTTTCGACAAATTTATCAACGTCGGTCGCGTCTACTTCAATGTCAAAGACATCAATGTCGGCAAAGATTTTAAAAAGTACACCTTTTCCTTCCATGACTGGTTTTGAAGCTTCGGGACCAATATCTCCCAATCCTAAAACGGCGGTTCCGTTAGAGATAACGGCAACCAAATTTCCTTTGGAAGTGTAACGATAAACGTTATTGGTGTTTTTTGAAATTTCCAAACAAGGTTCTGCAACGCCAGGAGAATAGGCCAATGCCAAGTCGTGCTGCGTGGCATATTTTTTAGTTGGAATGACTTCTATTTTTCCTGGTTTTGGCTTGGCATGGTATACCAAAGCTTCATGCCTTTTTCTAGATTTACTCATAAGGTTGATAAATTTCCTAAGGGGCAAAGATATGGGTTTACCAAAAACAAAAAAGAGATATTAGTCTTCTTTTAGAAAAGCAATATTTCGCTGTAGCCCGCTAAACTTGGTTCTTTTTACGGCTGATTTTTTGAAGAGTCTACCAAAGGTTTCTTCGGTCAGTTCCTCCCAATCACCTTTTGAAAAATGTAGCAACTCCTCTTTGGGAGCAAATAAGGGTTCTTGATGCGGTTTTGAAAAGCGATTCCACGGACAGACATCTTGGCATATGTCACAACCAAACATCCAATTTTCGGTTTGCTCTTTGAACTGATTCGGAATGCTGTCCTTTAATTCAATAGTAAAATGGGAAATACATTTATTGCTATCAATCACGTTGTTCGGTAAAATAGCTTCAGTAGGACAGGCATCGATACAGCGCGTGCAGCTTCCACAGTGATCGGTTTGGGTAGGCGGGTCGTAATCCAGTTCCAAATCAACAATCAATTCTGCCAAAAAGAAAAAGGAGCCTGCTTGTTTTTGAATGAGGAGCGAGTGTTTTCCGTTCCATCCGAGTCCGGCTTTTTCTGCCCAAGCTCGTTCCATTACGGGAGCTGAATCTACAAAACAGCGTCCGTTGACTTCTCCTACCTGCTCTTGAATAACATGGAGTAATTCAAATAATTTATCCTTAATCACATGGTGATAGTCTTCTCCATAAGCATACTTTGAGATGTGATAACTATCTTCTCGCTGAAAGGCTTCTGGATAATAATTGAAGGCTAATGAAATGATTGATTTGGCACCATCGACCAAAAGTCTAGGATCCAGCCTTTTGTCAAAATGATTTTCCATATACTTCATGGAGCCATGAAAGCCATTTTCCAACCACTTTTCAAGTCTTGGGGCTTCTTTTTCAAGGAACTCAGCTTTGGCAATACCACAACTCAGAAAACCAAGTCTCTTCGCTTCAGCTTTAATCAATTGTGTGTATTGGGTTTTCATGGTTCACAAAATTAAGAAACAATTTCACCATGTTTAACAAAAAATAAAGGTTGTCTTGTAACAGATATCCTATGTTTGCGTCAAGCAACTAAAACTTTCTATGAGATTATTTCCCTTCATTTTTCTCTTTTTCACGACGCTGAGCTTTGCGCAAATTACCGGTAAGGTGACAGATGTCAACCAAAATCCATTGTCTTTTGTAAGTATTTATTTGGATGGAACGGTAACAGGAACCACTTCCAATGAGGAAGGAGATTATTCTTTGAGTATTCAGTCTACAGGATCTTACACCGTTGTGTTTCAGTTTTTAGGATACAAGACATTACGGAAGAAAGTGAATATTACCCTGTTCCCTTTTGAGTTGAATGCGCAATTGGAAGAGGAGAGCATTACCCTGAGTGAGGTTTCCATATCTACCAAAGAGAATCCGGCGAATGAAATTATTCGAAATGTAATTGCCAATAAGGATAAGAATACCGACAAATTCAAAGCATATACCGCCAAGTTTTACAGTCGCGGACTATTTAAAATCAAAAATGCCCCAGAGAAATTTCTAGGTCAATCCCTTGGTGATTTTGGAGGCGGATTGGATTCTACGCGAAGCGGAATTATTTATTTGTCAGAAACCATTTCCAACATAAAGTATCAAAAGAATCCGAAGCGTTTTTCAGAAAAGATTGTGGCTTCAAAAATCAGCGGACGTGACAATGGCATAAGTTTTAACCGGGCTGAGGACGCCAATATCAATTTCTATGACAATAGCGTTGAATTTGGGAATGATTTGGTTTCGCCCATATCCACCAATGCTTTTAGCTATTACACCTACAAGTTAATTGGTACTTTTTATGAGAAAAGCGGAAAGTTGATTAGCAAGATTAAGGTGATGCCAAAGCGAGAAAATGATCGTGTCTTTGTTGGTGATATTTACATTGTTGAAGACGATTGGACCGTTTACGGTGTGGATTTTACGGTTACCGGAATCCAAGTCAATATTCCTGCGGTCGACAAATTATACTTGAAACAAAATTACAATTACTCCACCTCTAACGACGCCTGGGTATTGATTAGTCAGACCATTGATGTAAAGGTTGATTTTTTCGGATTTAAGTTTGACGGACGTTTTTCATCGGCCTATTCTGAGTATGATTTCAATCCGAACTTTGACGACTCGACTTTCACCAACGAGGTACTATCCTTTGAAAAAAAGGCAACCGAAAAAGATTCGGTCTATTGGCAAAAAATTAGACCTGTTCCTTTGACGCTGGAGGAGGTAACAGATTATAAAATTAAAGATAGTATTAAGGTTGTTCGGAAGTCGAAAAAGTATCTCGACTCCTTAAATAAAATTCAAAATCAGTTTAATTTTTTATCTCCCATATTGGGTTACAACTACCGAAATTCTTACGAAGATTGGTCACTCAACTTTTCGGGACTCATTGATGATTTGGGTTTCAATACCGTAAAGGGTTTCAATACTTCTTTGGGAATGAGTTATTTCAAAAGAATCAACGACCAAGGTAAGTGGTGGAATATGAGTGGAAAATTGAATTATGGATTTTCAGACAACCGCCTGCGTCCCGTTTTGTATTTCAACAAGCGATGGAATAATTTCTCAAGACCAACCTTGAACATTTCTTTAGGAGTTGAAACGCCACAGTTTAATGAGAGAAGTCCAATTTCAAAATTGAACAACCTCATTAGTTCTTTATTGTATCGAAATAATTTCCTGAAAATTTATGAGAAGCAGTTTGTGAAGGTTCGTTACTCTGAAGAAATCAAAAACGGAATTTACTTTAATACCTCGTTGGAGTTTGCCAACAGGAAGCCCTTGTTCAATACCACCAATTATTCATGGGCCAGTGAAGCCAAAAGAGGTTTTTATACTTCCAACAATCCTTTGAATCCGACTGATTTTGTCACTCCGAGTTTTGAAGAACATTCGGTGGGGATTGCAACAGTTGGAGCCACTTTTGTATTCAATCAGAAATACCTCTCGTATCCAGATCAAAAATTCAATCTAGGGAATAATAAATATCCTACCTTAAATGTACAGTACCGAAAAACCTTTGGAGCGCGTCAATCGCGATTCAATTCGGATGCTTTCATCGCAAGTTTGAGGCAGTATATTAATTTCGGTAATTACGGAGCCATGCGATATTATGTGAGAGGCGGAATGTTTTTGGAAAAAAGAGATATTGCTTTGATGGATCAATTCCAAACCATTGGAAACGTGTTGCGTGCACCGATCGGATTGGCACAGAATAGTTTTAATTTACTTCCGTATTACGAGTTCTTCTCAAACGATCGATATGCTGAAGCCCACTTAGAGCACAATTTCCGGGGAGCTATTCTAGGTAGGTTGCCACTCGTTAATAAACTTAATTTTAATCTAGTCTTGGGAGCGAAGTCCTTGACCATGCCTGGTAGAAATCCTTATTCCGAATTCTCTGTAGGTCTGGATAATTTGGGCTTCGGGAAGTGGCGATTTTTACGAATTGATTATGTAAAATCCTTAAATGCTGGGATACAAAATGACGGACTCTTATTCCGTTTGAAATTATTAAATTAGAATCTATATGAAAGTACAGGTTTTGTTTTTCGGAGTTACAACAGATCTGATGAAATTGTCTGAAATGACATTAGAAGTAAACGTTGGATTAAGTATTAACGACTTCCGAAAATTACTCCATGAGAAATACCCTCAATTGGAGAATTTGAGTTCCTATGCCATTGCCTTGAATGAGGAATATACTTCGGGTGATGAAAGTTTATCCGAAGGGGATGTTGTGGCAGTCATACCACCTGTTAGTGGCGGTTAATTCCGCAGGTATTTTTTATCTACATAAAAGGTTCCGAACGGAATAATTGAACAAAGCAGTACAATTCCTAGATTTTTACCATTCCATTCCATTTCTTTTTTGATTACAAAAGCCAGGGCGATGTACAACATGAAAAGTAGGCCGTGAGGCATGCCTAATAGTTTTACATACTCTGGATTCCCTTGTACGTATTTGATAGGTACTGCTATAAATAGCAATAGGATGTAAGATATACCTTCTAAAAAACTGACAATTCTAAAAATGGTTTTCATGTGCCGTGTTTATTTGGAATGCAAAAATACAACATAGAAATGCTATTTTTGTGCTGATGATGAATCGAACTGATATTAAAATTTCCGACCAAGTTTTAGAGCTACAAGATTGTGTGGATTTTGTTTCTGATGATGGCTGTGGAGGAATCACCACCTTTGTTGGAACGGTGCGCAATGATACTTCTGGTAAAGAAGTGAAGCAACTTGATTTCTCAACTTACAAACCCATGGCCTTGAAAGAAATGCAGAAAATTGCGGATAAAGCTTTGGAGCAGTTCGAAATCCATAAAATTGCCATTCATCATGCGGAAGGGATGCTTCAAATTGGTGACATTCCAGTGATTATTGCCGCTTCTGCCAAACATCGAAAAGCTGCTTTTTTGGCCTGTGAATTCGCGATTGACACCTTAAAAGAGACCGTACCTATTTGGAAAAAAGAATACTTTACCGATGGTGAGGTTTGGGTGAACGCACATCCGTAGACAGTTATTAGTTTTTAGTTATTGGTTATTGGTGTATTCTGGTTAAAGAATGAAATAACTACCTTAGAATTTGATTATCACAAAATGTTAAGTTAACTTTACGTAAAGTAAACTTAACAAAATCTGTATATCATGTTCAAGCTTTTGCCCCATTATTGTAAAAGGATAGGTTTAATAACTGCCCCATTGGGATTTTTCTTATGGTTCGCTATGCAAAAAAACTATGTTACAAGTTTGGCCTTAGCCATTGGAATTGATAATGTCAAGCCTTTAAATGTAACTATTGCAGTTCTTGGATTTTTTTCTTTCCTATTAGGAATTTATGCTTTGGCGTTTTCGAAGGAAAAGATCGAAGATGAATTTATTCGAGAGGTAAGATTTGAATCACTTCAGATTGCAGGTTTTGTCCAATTGGTGTTTCTAATATTTGGTTTTATTCTTATTGCCTTTTACGAGAATTCAATTCGAAAGGATACCATAATGCTATTCTTTGTTGGTGTAATTTTTATCTTTTGGTTGGTCTACATCCTGAGATTCAATTTTAAAGTTCACATAGGAATCTATCGATATGAAAAATAGGGTTAAGGATCATAGACGGAATAAAGGGTTTACTCAAGAGGAACTTGCCAAGTTATTAGGTGTTTCAAGACAGACTATTATCTCCATTGAGTCTGGTCGTTATGTACCTTCAACAATGTTGTCCTTAAAGATTTCTCATTTTTTAGGAAAGAAAGTTGAGGAACTTTTTACACTCGAAAAAAGTGACTTTTAGTATATCCTTTTATGAAGTTATCTAGATCTTATAATTAATTTCATATCGCTAACAGCTAAGAGCCAATAGCAAAAAACCATTAACCATCAACCTTTTGTTGTCCGCGACTCTGCATCCACAGGTAAAATTGCAATCCAAATAGAATAGCGCCGGCCATCAAGTGTAAGGCTTGTGTTCCGATGGGGAATTCGGCATAATACATTAATATTCCTGTAATGATTTCCAAGAAAATAAGACCAACAATCCAATTCACAAGATTGTAACCCAATTGTTTGGTTTGGTTGAGGTAGAACATGCCGAAGTTCACCAAAACAATGGCAATGGTAAACGATCGATGGAAATAAAACTTAAAACTCGGATTCATCAAGCTGTATTCTTTATTTTCAAATCCGAACATTTTTACCTGCTCGTCAATAAATTGTCTCACTTGTGTTCCCATGGCAATTTGTATCAACGAGAAAACTACCGAAACGATTAGTAATTTGGTGAAAAGTGAATTTGGCTTAAAGGTTTTCTTGGGTCTCGACAGGTAATAGGTTCGAAGCAGAATGGCAATAATGATCAATCCGACCACCATATGTATGGTAATCAATGTTGGTTTTAAATTGGAATCTACCACCGTTTTTCCCAACCAAGCTTCAAAAAGCATGAGTGCAAATGCACCGAAAGATAACAGCGTCAAGGATGGCTTTGTTTTCCAGAATGCTAGGGACTTGTACATCAGGAAAAGGAATACAAATCCGGCCAAGACTGAAACCAATCGATTGATGTATTCGGTCCAAGTGTGGAAAACATTAAAAACAGCGTAATCGTGCTTGGTGTATTTTTCCCAATTGCTTTGGTCAAAGCTTTCGGACGTTGTGAAATCGGCAATAGCAGAAAGCAGCACTTCATCTTTGGTGATCATCATCCCCTTTTCATAGGAAGTATTGGCCTGCCAAATTAGTGTTTCCTCAGAGGTAGGTGGAATGTAATATCCGAAGCATTTGGGCCAATCGGGACAACCCATTCCAGATCCCGTCATTCGAACGAAAGATCCGGCTAAAAAAATAAGATATACAGAAATGAATGCAACTCTAACAACCTTCGAAAACTTCTCCAACATCTAAATTGTTTTTTGCAAAGATATGTCAAAAAAAGGTCGTTCAGTAATCCTGAACGACCTTGTTGTAATGTAAAAAAATTCTAAATAATATTGTTATATCACCTTTACGCTAACCGCGTTCAAACCTTTTCTACCTTCTTTAAGTTCAAACTCAACCGAATCACCTTTGGTGATTTCATCTATTGTACCTGAAATGTGTACAAAGTACTCTTGATTTGAACCCTCTTCTGTAATGAAACCAAATCCCTTGGACTCATTGAAAAATTTTACTGTTCCAGTTTTCAAAATATGGATTTAATATGAAAGACAAAGGTACGTCTTAAAAAAATACCAAGGAGCAAGTATTTATTATTTCTCAATCCTACGTTTGTATATATTCAAAATTTCAAGCCATATTTCAACACGAAAAGTGTAAAAGTAAGTCGTGTTTAAGAATCCTAAGGAAATCAGGGCTTTAGGAGAATTTAACATTTTAATAATCACTAAATCAGGCAGTTATATTTTGTTGATATTTCAACATTTTTTCAATTTTTTTCTGAATTTGTTAAAAACTTCAAGGGATTTGTGAATAAGTATCACTTCCTATTAAAACCTTTTTTTCCAATCTTTGTTAGCATCTTTAATTAACATTTTAATAACATTTTCTTGCCGTGGAAATAACTCAAATCATTAAACGAGACTATACGACTAGTGCCTTTGAAATAGATAAAATTACAGCAGCTATTGAAAAAGCAATGCTATCTGTAAACAATGGAACTAGAAATGACGCGATTGCAATTTCAAAAATTGTAAATGGAGCTTTACTTGAGAGAAAGCTGATGGAGCCAAACTATATACCAACTGTAGAGCAGGTTCAAGATATTGTAGAGGTAAAATTGATGGATAGTCCTTTCCACGATGTTGCAAAAGCATACATTCTTTATCGTGATGAGCAGGCTAGGTTGCGTAAATCAAACATTTTTGAGAAGCGTGTCAACCTAAAACCTTACGAATATCCAAAATTATATGAGTACGTAGATGCCATTAGACACTCGTATTGGATTCATACAGAATTCAATTATACAAGTGATATCCAAGATTTCAAAACGGGCTTAAACGATGTAGAAAGACATGCCATCAAGAACACTATGTTGGCGATTTCTCAAATCGAAGTTGCCGTGAAGTCTTTCTGGGGCGATATCTACAAGAAAATGCCAAAACCAGAAATTGGTTCGGTGGGATCTACTTTTGCCGAAAGTGAAGTAAGACACCACGATGCCTATTCGCACCTTTTAGAGATCTTAGGATTAAACAACGAATTCAAGCAATTGAAGAAGAATCCGGTGATCATGAGAAGGGTTAATTATTTAGAGACTGCTTTAAAGAATGCCAAAAGTGAAGACAATAGAGAATTCTCTGAATCCATCGTATTGTTCTCCTTATTCATAGAGCACGTTTCACTATTCTCGCAATTCTTAATCATTATGGCTTTCAACAAGCACAAGAACATGTTGAAAGGAATCTCAAACGTTGTAGAAGCAACGTCAAAAGAAGAGCAAATCCATGGTGACTTCGGAATTGACATTATCAAAATCATTCAGGATGAGAACCCAGAGTGGTTTAATGAAGAAAATGTGCTGTTGATTCAAGAGACTTGTAGAGAGGCATTTGCTTCAGAAAGCAAGATTGTTGACTGGATTTTCGAAAAAGGTGAATTGGAATTCTTACCAAAAGTGGTAATCAATGAATTCATCAAGAATAGATTCAACAAATCATTAGAAAGTATAGGTGTTCCGAAAATATTTGACATCAACGAAACAATCTTGGCTGAAACCGAGTGGTTCGACGATGAAATCATTGGAACCAAGCACGGAGATTTCTTCGTAAAAAGATCAATCAACTACAGTAAGAGAACCAAAAGTATAACTAGCGACGATTTATTTTAAACCATGAACCAAGACACTACCAAAACCTCAAAACTTACAGATCACGAACAACTGTTAAAAGCAAGAACTGAGTCAAGACAGAAAATGCTTGACACCATGCAAGAACCTGAAATTAAATGGTTGACAGAAAACAGCCGTAAATTTTTACAGTCAGGTTATTTGACAGAAGGAATTACTCCGGAAGGACGTATTAGAGAGATTGCTGAAAACGCAGAACGTATTCTTAAGATCGAAGGTTTTGCTGATAAGTTCTACAACTACATGGCCGAGGGATTCTTCTCCTTAGCTTCACCAGTATGGTCGAACTTCGGAAAGAGAAGAGGACTGCCAATTAGTTGTTTTGGTTCGCATATAGCGGATGATATGGGAGATATTTTATACTCTCAGTCAGAAGTGGGTATGATGTCGAAACTTGGTGGAGGTACTTCTGGGTACTTCGGAAAGTTGCGTCCGAGAGGTGCTGAGGTGAAGAACAATGGATCTTCCTCAGGTTCAGTGCACATCATGCAGTTGTTTGAGAAAATGGTAGACGTAGTAAGCCAAGGTTCTGTTAGAAGAGGTCGATTCTCTCCTTATTTACCGATTGATCACCCAGATATTGAGGAGTTCTTAGAAATCGGTACGGAAGGAAATCCAATCCAAGAGTTGACACACGGGGTAACTGTTGGTAACGAGTGGATGGAAGAAATGATTGCGGGTGATGTTGAAAAGAGAACCATTTGGGCCAAAGTATTGCAAAGAAGAGGAGAAATAGGATATCCTTATATCTTATTCCGCGACAATGCTAACAACAATACGGTTGATGTTTATAAAGACAACAAGCATGAAATTTATGCAAGTAACTTGTGTACGGAAATCATGTTGCCGTCAAATGACAATTGGTCGTTTGTATGTTGTTTGTCTTCCATAAACTTATTGCACTACGATAAGTGGAAAGATACCGATGCGGTTGAAACCTTAACTTACTTCTTAGATGCAGTAATGGAAGAGTTTATTTCCAAATTAGAAATCTATAGAGACTCTCCACATAAAGATGATCAGTTGACCTTCAACTTCATGGAAAAGGCTTACAATTTCGCTAAGGAAAATAGAGCTTTAGGTTTAGGAGCTTTAGGATGGCACTCTTTACTTCAGTCTAAGATGTTGCCATTTGATAGCCAAGAAGCTTACAACTTGAACAACGAAATCTTTAAGTTGATCAAAGAGAAATCTTACAAAGCTTCAGAAGAAATGGCGAAGAAATATGGTGAGCCAGCCGTGTTAAAAGGATACGGAAGAAGAAATGCTACCTTAAATGCAATTGCACCAACCACTTCTTCAGCATTTATCTTAGGTCAGGTTTCTCAAGGTATCGAGCCAATCTGGTCTAACGTATATGTAAAGGATATTGCGAAAATCAAAACCACTATCAAGAATCCAATTCTAGAGAGTGTTTTGGAGGAAAAAGGCAAGAATATTCCAGAGGTTTGGAGAAGCATCCGTGATAATGATGGTTCTGTAGAGCACTTAGAGTTCTTAACAGAGCACGAAAAAGATGTATTTAAAACCTATGCTGAAATTGATCAAAAGGTAATTGTTTATCAAGCAGCAAACCGTCAGAATTATATCGATCAAGGTCAGTCAATAAACATCATGGCACATCCTGATATGCCAATTAGAGATTTGAATGATGTGTATGTTACCGCTTGGAAATTAGGAGTGAAGTCTATGTACTATCAACACAGTATGAATGCAGCTCAGAAATTCAAGCAAAAGAAAGAATGCGCTAGTTGTGAGGGATAATCACAATAATAGATTGTAAATTAAATTAGAAGTTCAAAAAAAGGGAAGTGAAAGCTTCTCTTTTTTTATAAAGAAAACAGACAATGAACTGGCAACAACTACTCTCTTTAAAACGATTTGGAGATACCGAAAAAAGAGTGCGTGCTGAGCAAGACGAAACTCGATTGGGATTTGAAGTCGATTATGATCGTATTGTTTTTTCATCTCCCTTCAGAAGTTTACAAGATAAGACTCAGGTGATACCACTTTCGGAAACTGATTTTGTGCATACGCGATTGACTCATAGTTTGGAAGTTTCTGTGGTAGGAAGGACATTGGGTAGAAAAGTCGGTCAAGAATTGCTGAAACGTCACCCCGAGTTAGTGGAACTAGGATATACCTTTAACGATTTTGGTGCCATTGTAGCTGCAGCATCACTCATGCACGACATTGGAAATCCGCCTTTCGGACACTCAGGGGAAAAGGCAATTGGCGAATATTTCAAAACAGGGAAAGGACTGAAGTATAAGGAGGAATTAAGTGCCATCGAATATCAAGACTTGATTGATTTCGAAGGTAACGCCAACGGATTTAAAATTGTGACCGAAACGAAAGCTGGTATTGAAGGCGGACTCCGATTGAGCTATGCTACTCTTGGGGCTTTTATGAAATACCCAAAAGAGAGTTTACCTAAAAAACCAACGTCAGCCATTTCCGACAAGAAATACGGATTCTTTCAATCAGATAAGGATGTCTTTCTAGACCTTGTTCAAGAGGTCGGATTGATTTCTAAATCCAATGAACATACCGCTTATTACAGACATCCCCTTGCCTTTCTGGTAGAGGCGGCCGATGATATTTGTTACACCATTATTGATTTCGAAGACGGAATCAACCTCGGTTTGATTGATGAGGATTATGCTCTGGAATACATGTCCAAATTAATCCATCGCATCAATCGAGAAAAATACTATGCCTTAGAACATACCAAAGATCGAACGGCCTATTTACGAGCTATTGCGATTAGCGCATTGATCGATGAGGCGGTCACTATTTTCTTAGACAATGAAGACAAAATACTCTCGGGTGAGTTTCATCGCTCACTTCTCGACAAATGCAAGTACGAGGCCCAAATAAATGACATCATCAAGATTAGCGTTGAGAAAATCTACCACTCCAAAGAAGTCATTGAGAAGGAAGTTGCCGGTTATCGAATTATCGCCGATTTATTGGACGTATTTACAATTGCACTAAACAACTCATTTCATGGAGTTTCGAGTAGTTATGATGACCTTATTTTAAACCTGCTTCCCAAAGAATATCATTCGACTCATCCGAGTTTGTACCATCGATTGATTGAAGTCTGTAGTTTTATTTCAAAAATGTCTGATGGATATGCCACCAGACTTCATAAAAAAATTACCGGCGCAAGTATTTCAAATTAGACGCAGAAGCCTTATTTTTAGATCATGTTGAAAAAGCTCCCCAAAATTCTTTTTACGGCATTATTACCTTGCCTATTATTTTTTGTTAATTCTTGTAAGACAAAAGATATTTCTCAGACTATTAAGAAGAGTGAAATCACCGAAAGACTGTTCAATGCAGATAGTACTTTGGTACTAGAACTTAATTATGCTAAAAATCTAGAGCCTGTAAAAGACTATACATTTCAGGTTCGCGATGTTGCTACTAAAAAAATTATTTTTTCAGACCAATTTCGAGGTACCAAATTGATGTGGCATACGACAAAATCATTGAAAGGCTTCCTGTATGTAGGGGTGGTTCAACAAGAAAATGAAAACCCTGAAGCGGGGGATACAAACAAAACTGATTCATTTAAAATAATTCAAATAAAAGATTGATCCATGAAGTTGAAATCCATTAAGACGGCAATAACCTTGTTGTTATTAATCTTCGTTTTTTCTTGCAAACAAGAGAAAAAACAAATTGAAATTAAGAAAGTGCGCTACGAAAAGCCCGCAAAGAAGGAGGGTGTTCGTTACAAGAAAGGTGTTGAATACATGGCTGATTATTTTAAAGAAATCAGTAGTAATTCGCTAGAAGATAGATCGTCTTCTTACAAGCCAGGATTTATTCTTGAGGAGTTCGAAAAGTCTAAAGCTTTAGCCAAAAGAAAGGGCAGATCTAAAAAATCACCCAATGCAGTTTTCACCGAAAGAGGTCCAACCAATGTACCTGGAAGAACGCGTGGAATTGCTGTTGATCCAACCAATAAAAGAAGATGGTTTGTAGGTACCGTAGGTGGTGGTGTTTGGCTCACGGAAGATGAAGGTGCTTCATGGACGAATTTGACCGATACGAAGATTCCGAATCTAGGAACCTCGGTGATTGTTATCAGTCCGCAAGACCCGAATACCTTATATGTTGGTACAGGTGAACCTTTTGGAAACCTTGGTGCCATAGGTGGATCAGGAGTATTTAAAACTGTCGATGGCGGATCTACTTGGGTTCATTTAACGCAAACAGAAAATCTAGGTGATGTTGGCCGGATGATCATTGATCCAAATAACAAGGATATCGTGGTGATGGGAACCCAAAGAGGAATCTACAGAACTACAGATGGAGGAACTACCTGGACCCAAACTTATAACTCAAACAATTCTCCAGTACAAGATGTTGATGCAGACCCAAATGATTTTAACATTCAATATGGCTCTGTACGAAATTTCGGTGTTGTAAAAAGTACGGATGGAGGTCAGAACTGGTCGACTATTTTTGACCGAAATAACTTCAATGCCAGTCACCAGCGTTTTGAATTGGATGTTTCTCCTGCCGATTCAAATTTCATTTATTTAGGGGTGTATACACCAAATAGTGCGGCAACCACTGCTGTAAATACCGATTTCTATGTTTCTAAAGATGGAGGGGCGTCATTCACATTGTTAACTCCTTCCTTAGGAGCCAGTGCCTCCAATTTGATTTCGGGACAAGGATGGTACGACAACATCATCATGGCCCATCCTTATGATACTAGCAGTTTTTATGTAGGCGGTATTGCAGTTTTCAAAGTTGGTTTTAGTGAGAATAATATCTTCGGTTTCCAATCCATTGCATCAGGATATGACAACAGTCAAATCAATACGGGAGTGCACGTAGATCAACACGGGATGGAATACATCTTAGGAGATAACCAAGAATTTCGAATCCTTCTTGCTAATGATGGTGGAGCCTACAGTACGAATTTTTCCACGGACCCTGGTACCAGACAAGGAGATTGGTCAAATGATAATATTTCAAAAAACAGCACACAGTTTTACGGAGCTACTAAACAAAATGGTCAAGATAACTACATCGCTGGTGCTCAAGACAACGGTTCTTGGATATCCTTTGATAATGACGCAAGCGCTACAAAAACCTATACCAGTATTTCTGGTGGTGATGGATTCGAAGTATTATGGCATTACAAGAAACCTGGGAATTTTATTTCTACCATTCAGTTCAATAGGATTGTAAGGTATATCAATAATAACGGAGCCTTGTCGGACTTCACTTCCTCAGGTAATAGCGGAATTTCTCCTTTCTATTCCAAAGTTTCAAATGCCGATAACAATCCGGATGTTGTATTTGCAGTTGACCGAAATGGAGTGTGGAGATCTACAGATTTCGCTGGTTCTTGGGAGCAAACCAGAATCACTGATAATTTTGCTCAGAACGCTACTAGTGCCTTGAACGTTGAGGTTTCAGTTGCCAATCCAGATGTGGTTTGGGCAGGATCTGCCATGACCGAGAGTGGTTCTTTTGTGTTGCATTATTCAACGGATAACGGAGTGACCTTTAACAAAGCTGGAGTTTATGACAATCCGAATGGAACACATAACTTAAATATTTCCGGAATTGGAACTTCACCTACAGAAGAAAAAAGAGCCTATGCTTTATTCTCTTCGGGCGGAAGACCTAAGGTGTTGAAGACAGAAGATATGGGAGCTACTTGGACTGATATATCCGGATTTGAAACTGGAGAAAACAATGGTTTTCCCGATGTGAAAGTACATTGCATCCTAGAAATGCCATATGATAAGAATGTTATTTGGGTAGGAACCGATATTGGATTGGTAGAAACACTAGACGGCGGAGTTAGTTGGAATCTTCGAACCGATTTTATTCCGGTTGCCATCTATGAAATGCGAATCGTTAATGATCAAGTGGTATTTGCTACTTATGGTCGTGGGGTTTGGTCTGGAACATTGCCAGAATTAAACGGTTATCAATTACCTCCGTATTTCTCTGAACCTGATGTAGCGGTTCGTCAAGAAGGAATTCAATCACAAAAGGCTGTGGTGTCTTACGAGGCAACTTCTGATGACGTAACCAGAGCCAAATACTTTGTTGATGGAGTAGAGGTAAGTGAGGTAATTCAGAATTTTGATGCAGGCGTAAATTATGAATTTGATACTAGTGTTTTACCAGAAGGGAAACACACCATTGGCGTTCAATTGTTTGATGATAATAACTCTAGATCTACCGAAATTTCTGAGGCCGAAGTTGAAATTGTTGATTATAACGATCCTGCTTCCAATTTGGCTATCGCATCCTTCGCGGATTCTGATATTTATGCCTTTGATTCGGCCTTCAAGATTGATAATTCGGGAGGTGCTTTTATTGAAAGCAATATCACAAATACCAATAATCCGTATGAGAACAATGCGAATTATTCCTTTGTGTTGAGACAACCATTGTCACTTTCGTTTACAAACAATTTATTGAATTATACCGATATCGCCATTGTAGAGCCTTTTGACAATCCATCGTCTGACTTGAATCAATTTTATGATTTTGTAACCATTGAAGCTTCAACAGATCTACAAACTTGGATTACTTTGGATAAGTACGACGCGAGACGTTTTTCTGATTGGTTACAAGCCTATAGTAGTAATTCAACGTTGAACTTCGGATTGTTTAAAACACAATCGATCAATCTCACCGACAAGGGGTTGATTCCCGGTCAAGATTATGTGTTTAGATTCCGATTGGTGAGTGATGGTGGTGTTACCTCTAAAGGATGGTTTGTTAAATCGATCAATGCTGCTGCGGCTTCCATACAAGAAGTGTTACAGGATGACAAATCTTTCACTGTGTATCCCACTATTTCTAAAGGAAACTTTACCATTTTCGGAAATAACAATCTTGGTGATTCCAAGGTGCAAATTGTGGATGTAACAGGAAAAGAGGTGTATAAAGGTCGCATTGACTTCACCTCAAGGAATGAACACAAGTTGAACATCAATCTGAGGCCTGGAGTGTATCTTTTAAATCTTACAGGAAGTTCGAAACAGCGAATAACAGAGAAAATAATTATCGAATAATTTAAGGAAAAGGCATTACAACAATGCCTTTTCTTCTTTTAGTAAATCACTTAAAGAAGAGACATCGAGTTGTAGTAATTTTTTCAGTTCGGCTCTGGAACCGTGTTCCACAAAAGAATCTGGAATACCTAGAATTTTGACGGGAACTTGATAGTTTTGTTCATTGGCAAACTCAAGCACAGCACTTCCAAATCCGCCTTTTTTTACGCCGTCTTCAATCGTGATAACTCGTTGGTAATTATTGAAAATTTCATGAAGTAGTTCTCTGTCCAAAGGACGAGCAAAACGCATGTCATAATGACCAAAATCGGAAGAGGATTCTTGTAGATCAATGGCCTCAGAAATATCATTAGCCGTTATTCCGAAGGATAGAATGGCGATATCACTTCCTTTTTTAAGGCGAACTCCTTTGCCAATTTCTATGGTTTCAAAAGGCTTTTTCCATTCTTTTAAATTGCCAGCTCCTCTTGGGTAACGAATGGCTATAGGACCTGTTAATTCCGATTGAACTGTATATAAGATGTTGCGCAGTTCTGCTTCATTTCTGGGCGCGAAAATGCTGATATTGGGAATGCATCTCAGGTAGGCAATGTCAAAAACACCGTGATGAGTGGCTCCGTCTTCTCCTACCAATCCTGCTCGGTCCAAACAAAAAATGACAGGAAGATTTTGTAGGGCGACATCATGAATCACTTGGTCGTAAGCCCGTTGCATGAAGGTCGAATAAATATTGCAATAAGGAACCAATCCTTGAATCGCCATACCAGCCGATAGGGTCACTGCATGTTGTTCTGCAATTCCCACATCGAATGTGCGTTCTGGAAATGTTTCCATCATTAATTTCAAGGAGCTTCCGGTGAGCATGGCAGGTGTTATTCCGACAATACGTTCGTTTTTTGCAGCCAATTCAACAACCGTCTGTCCAAATACATCTTGAAACTTGGTGAATCCGTTTGAGCTTTTTTGCAATCGGTCTCCCGAATGTTTGTCAAACTTCCCTGGAGCATGGTAGGTCACTTGATCTTTTTCGGCTTTGGACAGCCCCTTTCCTTTGGTTGTTACTACGTGTAAGAATTTAGGGCCTTTTACCTGTTTCAAACGCTTCAATTCATTTACCAAAGCTTCGATATCGTGTCCGTCAACAGGACCTGAATAGTCAAAATTCAACGCCTTAAAAAGATTCCCTTTTTTAGGTTTCCGTTTCTTTTTGATTCGTGTTAGATAATCCTTCAATGCACCAACAGCTGGGTCAATTCCAATGGCATTGTCATTGAGAATAATTAGCAAATTTGATTTGGAAACTCCTGCATGATTCATCGCTTCAAAAGCTATTCCGCTTGCAATGGATGCATCACCGATTACGGCAATGTGCTGACGCTCTTCTTCACCTTGCAATCGAGAGGCAATAGCCATTCCCAAAGCTGCGGAAATAGAAGTTGATGAATGCCCAACTCCAAAGGTGTCATAATCACTCTCAGAAATAGCAGGGAATCCGGCAATTCCGTTGAGCTGTCGATTGGTATGGAATACGTCTTTTCGTCCGGTGATAATTTTGTGACCATAGGCTTGATGGCCCACATCCCAAACCAGCTTGTCGTTGGGTGTGTCAAATACATAATGAAGTGCCAATGTGAGTTCAACAACGCCCAAACTAGCGCCTAAATGACCTTCCTTGGTGGCTACAATATCAATGATGAATCGACGCAATTCTTCCGCAACCTTCGGGAGATCTATCACATTCAGTTGACGTAAATCGTCTGGAATTGAAATGTTATGTAAAAACTTTGTCGACACCCTGCAAAAATACAACTTCAATTTTGTAATATTAACCAACCAAAGAATTATGATGATTCAGCCTTTTGATGATACCTATTTTATGAAAAAGGCCCTTCAGGAAGCCGAAACTGCTTTTCAAAAAGGGGAAGTTCCTGTAGGTGCTGTTATTGTTTTAAAGAACCAAATAATAGCCAGAGCCCATAACCTTACAGAGACCTTAAATGATGTAACGGCTCATGCCGAAATGCAAGCCTTTACAGCTGCTGCCGATTATTTAGGAGGAAAGTACTTGAGAGATTGTACACTATACGTAACCTTGGAGCCTTGCCAAATGTGTGCAGGAGCTAGTTATTGGACGCAAATCGATAGAATTGTGTACGGCGCCACAGATCTAGAAAGAGGATTTAAAAACTGTCAAACCAAACTGCATCCCCGAACAAAATTGACCTCAGGAATTTTGGAAGAAGAGTGTGGACAATTGTTGAAGCGTTTTTTTATTGAAAGACGAAACCTGAACTAAGATTTTTAAGTGTTAAAATTCCAATAAAACATCTGCTTTGAGTTGCTCTGTAGGGGAGTTTTAAAGTACTTTAGAGCACTAATTCAAACTTACTTACATGAGAAATTTACTACTCTCCTGTGTTTTTTTATGCTCGATTTTTACAATCAACGCACAAGAAACTCCCAAACCAAACTACCGACAAGCAGCGAGATTTTCACCAACCAAACTTTCGAAGATGGTGCATTCTACTTCGGTGAGACCAAATTGGTTGCGTAAAGGAAATCGCTTTTGGTATCAGTACAAGACTTCTTCGGAAGGTTCAAAATACTATTTGGTAGATGCCGACAAAAGAACACGCAAACCATTGTTCGACAATGTAAAAATGGCCATGTGGTTGTCAGAGATTACCAAAGATCCGTATGAGGCCAAGCATTTACCAAGGTTCAATTTTACCTTCACCAAGGATGAAAGAGCCATTCGTTTTTATGTAACCTCGAGAGAGGAAGTTCCTGTTAAAGAGGACGATAAAGCGAAAAAGAAAAAGAAAAAGGGTAAGCCGAAAATGGAGAAGAAGGTGTACCATTTGGAATATAGATTGGGCGGAAATGGATTGACCATTCTAAGCACTGAAAAGAAGAAGAAAGAACCTTGGAAACGATGGGCGAATATTGCTCCAGATAGTTCGGTGGTTTTATTCTCAAAAAATCACAATCTTTATTGGATGGACAAGGCCAACTTTTTAAAGGCCGTGAAAGATGAAAAAGATTCCACCATTGTTGAAAACCAATGGACCAAGGACGGAGAGGCCAACTATAGCTTTGGAGGTGGCGGAAGAGGTAAAACCGACAAAGAAAAATTAAAAGACAAAGACAAAAGACAGGGGGTATACGGACTTTGGTCTCACGACTCCAAAAAGTTTGTTACCACTCGTTCTGATGCTAGACATATTGAAGACTTATGGGTGATTCACTCCACCAAAAAGGGAAGACCTCAATTAGAGACTTACAAATACCATATGGCCGGTGAGCAAGATTTCTATAAAACAGAAATGCACGTATTTGACATCCCATCAAAATCTAGCAAAGAAATTGCCTTAGATACTGCGGTACAGCAATCGGTTAGTTTGTTTAGCTACCCAAGAAAAAAGGCGTACAGATCTGATGAAAACAACCCGAGAATGTTGCTTTCAAAAAAGGGGAAAATCTACTTCAAAACGAAAAGCAGAGATCGTAAACGAGTAGACATCCATGTTGCTGATATTGAAACTGGTGAGATCAAAACAATTATCAAAGAAGAATCGAATGTATATATCGATGACTATCAAGGAACTTCAGGAACTATTGTTTTATTCAACAACGAACAAGAGATTTTGTTCTGGTCTGAAAGAAACGGATGGGGTCATTTGTATTTATATGATTCCAATGGAAACCTGAAAAGACAAGTGACCAATGGTGATTATCACGTAGCTGCCTTCGTTGGATTAGATGAAGAAAAGAGAACACTTTACTTTAGAGCCAATGGGGTGAATAAAGAGATAGATCCGTATTACTCACACTTGTACAAAATCAATTTGAATGGTACCGGTATGCAGACTTTAAATAGAGGAGACTACAATACCTCTGTGAGTATGTCTTATACCAATAAGTATTTTGTGAACAACTATTCAAGAGTAAACACCATTCCAAAATCGGAATTGCGTGATGCAAATGGACGTTTGGTGATGAAACTGGAAGAAGCAGATTTATCCCAATTATTTGCAGCGGGATATAAATTCCCAGAGCCATTTAAAGTGAAAGCGGCAGACGGAATTACAGACCTTTATGGCGTAATGTATAAGCCATACGACTTCGATTCTATTAAGAAATATCCTTTGATTGAATACGTATATCCTGGTCCGCAAACGGAAGCGGTGAACAAATCCTTCTCCTTCAGAATGGATCGTACAGACCGTTTGGCGCAAGTTGGATTTATTGTCGTAACTCTTGGAAATAGAGGAGGGCATCCAGATCGTTCGAAGTGGTATCATACTTACGGATATGGAAATCTTCGTGACTACGGATTGGCAGATAAGAAATATGTGGCTGAGCAATTGGCAGATCGTCACGACTTTATTGATATTGATAAAGTTGGAATTTTCGGACACTCTGGAGGTGGATTCATGTCGACCGCAGCGATGTTGGTATATCCTGATTTCTTCAAAGTAGCAGTATCATCCGCAGGAAATCACGACAATACAGTGTACAATAGCTGGTGGAGTGAAACGCATCACGGAATCAAGGAAGAGATTGACGCCAAAGGAAAGGTGAAATACAAGTACATGATTGATAAAAATCAGAGCTTGGCTAAAAACCTAAAAGGAAAGATTTTATTAGCGACGGGTGATGTAGACAACAACGTACATCCTGCTGGAACCATTCGAATGGTAAATGCATTTATGAAGGCGAACAAACGTTTTGATTTTATGTTATTCCCAGGAAGTAGACACGGATTTAGAGATCGTGAGTACTGGTTCTGGAGAAAAGCAGATTATTTCAGTGAGCACTTGTTGGGTGTAAAAACCAACTTTGTAGACATTACTGAAATGAATAGAGATATTCCTCGAAAGAGATAATAATCAAAGAAAAACAAAAGATGAAAAGGACTCCAAATTTGGAGTCCTTTTTTATTCTTCTGCGTACTCTAATATATCAGCAGGCTGACAATCCAAGGCCTTACAAATAGCCTCTAAGGTTGAGAACCGAATGGCCTTGGCTTTTCCCGATTTTAAGATGGATAAATTCGCAGTAGTGATGCCAATGATTTCTGCCAACTCTTTACTTTTCATCTTGCGCTTGGCAAGCATAACGTCTAAGTTTACGATGATTGCCATATTATATAGTTAAGTCGTTTTCCTGTTTCAATTCATATCCTCTTTTGAAAACCTCTCTTAGAGCGAAGAAGAAGATGACCATTATTGGATAATATACCAAGAAATCAAAACTCACTTTTGCTCTGGTGATATGCATGGGTTGATCTAAATCTTCAAAGATCATGGTCATTGGGTTTTGAAGTAAATTCAAAATCATATGGAACAACCAAAGGAAGAATACAAGTCGGATTATTTTATTCAAAATTTGAATATTATCCTTAAAAAAGACTTCGAAACTATTGGTGTTCTTTAAAAATTTCAGAAACAGACCTGTGATGAAGAAATAAATGAAAAACCCAACAATCTTCACCCAGATGACCCGAAACTGAGACCAAGCATCCAATTTGGTGTAGTAAAATAGTTGATCGGATTCTTTCCACTCGTTATAGGTGTCAGGAACCTTTAAATGATCAAACTTGTAAATGATTTGTTTTTCTTCAGTTACAATTAATTGGTCGTAGGTTTCTGGACTAATCATTGAATGGAAATACACGAAAAGGAATCCAGCGATTAGTATAAGTTGAACTCCCATTAAGAATTTTAAAAATAGGGAGGAGTAGTATAATTTTTTTGTAGTGTCCATAACTTTAAATTGTTAAGTCGTTTTCATTCTGGATTTTTAATCCTTTTCTTACCAAATCGGTGTAATAATAAAGCAGCAATGCAATAACAAAATGAATGGCCCCAATGATTACTAATTCACCATCAAGCTGATCTTTATTCACAAAAGTGTAAATCGCCCTTCCGAGAAAAACAAAGCCTGCATAATAGTTGAGTTTGTTAAAGGTTTGAAGTTTATCAATGGATACATCTTCAAACACTTTCTCTTTAACAAAGAGATTGAAGAAGTCTTTAAGAGTGAAAAAGTAATAAGCATAAAAGTAGAGAGCGAGGAGAATAAACAATAAGATCATTCCGAATTGTAGCTCAATACGCAGGGAGAATAATGCTAATTCAAATATTAATAACTTCATATTCGCCACTTCATTAGATTCAAAATTTATGAATGTCCAATCTATAATTTCAGCATTTTCAAAAAGGGCTAAAACACAGCCAAACGTAAGGAGGCCTGCAAACAAACAAAAACCATAGAAGAAGATTCTTGAAAGGTGATAAATTAAATTTTTCATAAATTATTGTTTTTCGATAACAAATATATAAAAATTATTGAAAAACAATAATTAAATATTTTTTTTAAATAATTATTTTACACTAAAGTATTGCTGTTAATCCCTTTTTCAACCCTAGAATTTTAATACATTTGCATGCCAAAACAATACTCAATGATTACTAAAAAACTGATTTTAGCAATGGTTTTGCTGTGCAGCATTGCTACGTTTTCTCAAGAGAAGAACACCACTGAAAGATTAGATACCATTGTGATTTTTTCTACGCGAATTGATATTCCTTTCAAGAAGAACTCACGAACTATTCAGATTGTTACTGCCGCAGATATTAAGAACAGCGCCGCTACAAATGTGGCCGATTTATTACAACAAGTAGCGGGAGTTGATATCCGTAGAAGAGGTACAGCAGGAAGTCAGGCCGATTTATACATAAGAGGTGGAGGGTTTGATCAAACCCTTTTGTTAATTGATGGTATAAAAATGGATGATGCGCAGACCGGTCATCATACCATGAATGCAGCCTTACCAATTGAAGTCATTGAAAGAATTGAGATCATCAAAGGTCCGGCAGCGAGAATATTTGGTCAGAATGCCTTTACTGGCGCTATTAATATTGTAACCAAAAAGAACCTGGGGAAAAAAGTATCTGCCAATGTAGAGGCGGGTTCATTCAGTCAATTGAATGCTTCGGTTACTGCAGAAGTAAACACCGACAACACCTCTCATATGTTTCATGTCGGTACCCTTACTTCTGATGGATACCGAAACAATTCTGATTACAACAACTACAACTACTTTTTAAAGAGTACTTTCAATAAGAATAAGCAACCTATCCATTTATTGGCAACTTTCTTTGATAAGAAATTTGGTGCTGAGAACTTCTATACCACCAATCCGACATTCAATGAATATGAAGAAACTCAAAACAGTTTGGTCGGATTGTATACGACGATTAATTCAGGAGATTTTAAAATAAAGCCAAGGCTCTATTGGAGAAGAGGTCAAGATATTTTCTTGCTGCGTAGAGACGATCCAGCTTTTTACAGAAACTTACACATCACCAACAAAGTAGGTTTAGAAACCAACGTTTCCTACCGTTCTAATTTAGGGATAACAGGATTCGGTATCGACTTAGCTCGTGTTTCCATAGCTAGTAACAACCTTGGGAAGAGAAATCGATTTATGGCGAATATGTTCTTAGAACATCGTTTCACCATTGGAGAGACAATTGATGTAACTCCGGGGGTGGCAGTTGCTTATTTTTCAGACTTTAAATTCCATGCTTTTCCAGGAGTTGATTTCGGAATCAATTTATCAGAGAATTGGAGATACTATTGGAACTTCGGAACTACCTATCGTATTCCGACTTACACCGATTTGTTTTATAACGATCCCGTTACCTCAGGAAATCCTAATTTGGAGCCTGAAAGAGCGATCGCTCAAGAAATGGGTATCAAATATACCAATGACAATCTTTTCGTTTCGATGGCGGTGTTCAACAGAGATTCGAGCAATTTGATTGATTACACCAGACCAAATACTGGTCAGTCTATTTTTACCGCTACCAATATTGCCCAAGTAAGTACCCAAGGTTTTGAATTTGACGCGAATTACACCTTCATGATGGCTGGTTACTCGCAAAATCTGTCAGTCGGGTATTCGTTTTTAGATGATGATATTTTGGACCAAAACAAAGATCTTTCGCGTTACTCTTTAAATACATTGAGACATCAGTTTGTCACGAGATGGACGTCTAAGTTTTTTAAGAACATCACTCAGAATATTATTTACAAACATGGAGAGCGCTCCAATGGTCAAATCTACAATGTAGTTGATGCTTCATTAATTGTGAATTTCAATCAATTTGACTTTACCCTAACTGCCAATAATATCTTTGATGCTGAGTATATTGAGGCTGGTTTCGTGCCGATGCCTTTGAGTAATTATCTATTCGGATTGCGTTATAGTTTTTAGTAATCTAGGTTACTCACCATTTGGTAACCTTTTTTTAACTTTGCATCGTAAAAAGAAAAGATATGGGATTGAACTTAGCCAATGTAGATCGTGTAGAGACCATTACCAAAGAAGACTTTATTAAGAACTACTTTAAACCTCAGAAACCTGTAGTCATTGAACGGTTTATTGAGGATTGGCCCGCTTATAAGAAATGGAGCCTTGACTATATGAAGGAAGTTGCCGGAGATAAGAAAGTGCCTTTGTATGACGATAGACCTGTTGATTATAAAGACGGATTCAACGAAGCGCATGCAACGATGAAAATGAGTGAGTATGTTGATTTGTTGAAAAGGGAACCAACGAAGTTTCGAATATTCCTTTGGAACATCTTAAAGGAAGTACCCGTATTACAAAAAGACTTTACCTATCCAGATTTCGGATTGCGTTTGATGAAGGGATTACCGATGCTTTTCTTTGGCGGCACCGATTCCTATACCTTTATGCACTATGATATTGATTTAGCGAATATTTTTCACTTTCATTTTGAAGGAAAGAAGGAAGTGATTTTGTTTGATCAAAAACAGAACAAACATTTGTATAAGATTCCGCATTCGTTAATCACTAGAGAAGATATTGATTTCTCTAATCCAGATTTTGAGAAATGGCCTGCTTTGAAAAATGCCAAGGGATATGTTGCTCAACTTGAGCACGGAAATGTGTTGTACATGCCAGAAGGATTTTGGCACTACATGCAATACAAAACTCCGGGATTCTCAATGAGTTTGAGAGCCATTGCCAGAAACCCAAGGAACTTGTCCAAGGCATTATACAATGTATTTATCATGCGAACCTTAGACAACGTGATGCGTCGTATCAAAGGTCAAAAATGGATCGATTGGAAAAACGAACAGGCAATTATCCGTACCAACAAGCGATTAAAGGTTTCTTAATATTCATTTTTGTATTTGTAATTCAATTTTAGCTACATTGCATCAAAAAATTGAATGAAAGCTTGTCCTTCCTGTGAGTCTTCTATTTGCCAACGCGTAAAAAGACCGCTAATTGTTAAATTAATTCCGGGTTCTAAACGATATAAATGTGGTTCATGTAAACGATATTTCGTTTATATCTCCCCTTTAAATAAAAGTTTCAAAGCCTAGTTAGTTGAAATAATTTTGTGCTGGCTATTGGTCATCTAAAATTTAATAAAAAATTAAACAAAAACATTTCTACAAACTCAATTCTATTCTTAATTTTGCGGCCTCTATTGAAAAATTAATAGATATGAAGCCTTGTCCGAAATGTAATTCTACTGTAGCCAAAAGGATAAATACGCCTTTCCTACTTAGGTTAATTCCTGGCTCTAGAAGATACAAATGCATGAATTGCAAATCTACCTATGCATGGTTTAATGCCGTGGATATAGGAATTCAACTATAAGAATTACTCGTTTTATATTCTGTCTAGTTTACTTGTTTACAACTGGTTGAGAAAAATTTAGCCAGATTTTTTACTTTTTTATAAATTTTTATAGTTTTGTGTTAGCTATTTAAAGATTGTAGACAATGAAACCATGTCCAAAATGTCAATCTACTGTAGCCAAAAGGGTAAGAAGACCCCTACTTCTCAAACTAATTCCTGGTTCCAGAAGATTCAAATGTTCAAAATGTAAAAGTTTTTACACTTGGTTTGCTATGGTAGACGTAGGAATCCAGTTGTAAATGACTGATTAGTCAAATAAGCGGAAGATATCATTACCATTTGCAAAGATTAGAAGTGCAATAAGAATGATAAAACCTGTTACTTGCGCATATTCTAAAAACTTATCGCCTGGCTTTTTGCCTGTAATCATCTCCCATAGGGTGAAAACGACATGACCTCCATCCAATGCTGGTATTGGTAATAGATTCATGAAACCTAGCATGATGGATAAGAATGCGGTAATGTTCCAGAATGATTCAGCACTCCAAGTAGAAGGGAAAATACTTCCAATAGAAATAAATCCGCCTAAGCCTTTGTAAGCCCCTGTACTCGGATTGAATAACTTCTTTAATTGTTTGACGTAATTGGCTAAGGTGTTCCAAGATTTATTTATTCCGGCCGGAATGGCTTCTAAAAAACTATAGTTTACGTTCGCTAAATCATAATATCCTAGGCGTTCCAAGTCTTTGAATGAAAGCTGGCCTAACACCACGCCGAGTTTTCCTTCTCCATTCACCGCAACATTCAATTGTTTGGTTTCTTCGCCTCTTTTTACATCGATGGTAATATTTTGATTTTTGTACTTGTCAAATTCACCAGCAGCCTGATCAAAATAGCTGATGGGAGTGCCATTGATGCCAACGATAATGTCTTTTACTTGCAAGCCAGAATCGACGTTTGCAGATTCTTTTGAGATTTCAGCAATGGCAAAAGGATATCTAGGGAAAACGAAAGTTCCTGCATCCTTTCCACGATCCATCAGTTGTGAGATGAAATCAATTGGGATTTCCTTATTGATGATTTGGCCATTTCTTTCAATCTGATAGGCATCTCCATTGATGAAGGCAAGCGGAATTTCAGAGAATTTCTTCACAGGCTCTCCATCCACAGAAAGAATTTTATCGCCTGTTTCAAGTCCTAATCCTACAGCTATCTCGTCTTGAACCCAAATTCCGTCTTTCACATTGGCATTGGGTAAATACTTCTCACCATAGGCCCACATCAAACAGATGTAAATAAGGATTCCTAAAATGAAGTTGACCATCACGCCGCCAAGCATAATGATGAGTCGTTGCCAAGCTGGTTTGGCCCTAAATTCCCAAGGCTGCATAGGTTGCTTCATTTGCTCGGTATCCATGCTCTCATCAATCATACCCGAAATCTTCACGTATCCGCCCAACGGAATCCATCCAATCCCATAAACTGTTTCTCCAATCTTCTTTTTTACAAGTGAAAATCGATAATCAAAAAACAGGTAAAATTTTTCAACTTTTGTTTTGAATAACTTGGCTGGGATAAAGTGCCCTAATTCATGAAGAACGATTAATAATGAAAGGCTCAATATAAATTGGGAAGCTTTTATAAGTATTTCCATATGGATTTCAGGTCGTTTTGAAACCTACAAATGTACTATTTTCAAAATAGTATTGAAAGGGAATAAAAATGCCTGAAATGGATTTAACATAGATTTTAGAAAGAATCCCCAAACAATGATATTGGCTGGGAATTTTTAATCGTAACTTTGCATAAAAGGAGAGAAAATGGAAAGAAAATTCTTCAAAAAATCATTACCCACCCTAGTTTTCTTATTGGTTTTTTCCGCGATCGGAATTCCTGTTTTTTATCATTTGGTAAAGGTCGACAAGAAGTTGAAGGTCTACAACCCGATAGATGTCAACCCAAGACTCGTTGATAAAAGTTTACTCCACATCCGCAAGAACCACAAAATTGGAGATTTCAAATTGACCAATCAAAATGGTGAGCTTGTGACTCCGAAAGATTTTGATAATAAAATTTATGTAGCCGATTTTTTCTTTACCAGATGCCAAAGTATTTGCATTCCCATGGCCTATAACATGTCTGAGCTTCAGGAATTTTATAAAAACGATGACGATATCAGATTACTCTCTCATTCGGTAACTCCGGTGATGGACAGTGTTTCGGTACTTCGTAAATACGCCACGGAAAAAGGAGCTATTGATGGCAAATGGCAAATTACCACCGGAAGTAAGAAACACATTTATGAATTGGCTCGTAAGAGCTATATGGCTGTTTTAGACGAAGGAGATGGCGGATTGCAAGATTTTATACACACCGAGCAATTTATTCTGATTGACAAGGAAAAAAGAATTCGAGGCTACTACGACGGAACCAATTTTGAAGATATGGAGAAGCTCAAAGCAGATATTGCCATACTAAAAGAGGAGTACGAAAATTAGTTTAGACTCATTCTAAATGAGTATATTTGCATCGCAATTTTGAAGTATTGAAAACAATCGCGTCCTTACAAATTGGTGAAGTAGCTTACATTGCAGAAGAAGCGCTAGACTACATTCCCTTAAAACTTCTTGAAATGGGTTGTTTGCCCGGAGCAGAGGTCCGGTTGATTCAAATTGCGCCGCTCAAAGATCCAATTTACATTCTGGTAAATGGTAGTCATTTGGCAATCAGACAAGCGACTGCAAAAAAGATTAGCATTCTAAAAGAGAGTTTTATTGATGAAGGATAGAATTAAAGTAGCTCTTGTAGGGAACCCCAATACGGGGAAATCTTCTCTTTTTAATCATCTCACTGGATTGAACCAAAAGGTAGGTAATTATCCGGGTGTCACCGTAGATAAAAAGCAAGGACTGTCTACTTTGTCTAAGATGCATGAAGCCATCATTACCGACTTACCGGGGACTTATAGTATCAACCCGACTTCTGAAGACGAAAGCATTGTTTTTAGAACGCTTTTTCACAAAGATGTTCAAGAATACCCAGATGTGTTGGTGGTAGTGGCTGATATAGAAAATCTCAAGCGAAACTTGCTGTTGTTCTCTCAGATCAAAGATTTAGAAATTCCAACAGTTCTGGTCATCAACATGAAAGATTTGATGACGAAAAAAGGAATTTCCATTGATGTAAAGCTCTTGGAAGAAGAACTCAACACAGAAGTAGTTCTTATTAGTGCGCGAAACGTGGAAGGGATCGACGAGGTGAAGGATGCCATCGTGAAAAGTCACGTAGCGGCTAAAACGGCTCCAATGTGTCATATCAATCATAAAATTGATTCCGATTACTTTGCGAAACTAAAAGAAATTACCTCAGAGTACTCTTTGTATCAGCTTTGGTTGATGGTAACTCAAAATAACTTTCCTCAGAATATTGATCCAGAGGTGAAGCAAAAATTATTGGACTTTCGACATGATATCTCACAAATTCGCAGGTACCAGAACAAAGAAACCATTTACCGATACCAAGAGATCAATAAGATTTTAAAGAAGGTCTATTTGGTAGATCGATCCAAAGCAACCGATGCAAGAAGCAAACTTGACAAGGTATTTACGCATAAAATAGGAGGTTACGCGATTTTCTTTTTCATCCTACTTCTTATTTTTCAATCCATATTTGATTGGGCTTCGGTACCGATGGATTTTATAGACGGTATTTTCGCTGATTTATCCGGATGGGTGTCATCTGTGATGGACGAAGGTGTATTGACCAGTTTAATTGCAGACGGAATCATCCCTGGGATAGGTGGGGTGGTGATTTTCATTCCGCAGATTGCCATTCTCTTTATGTTCATAGCCATTTTAGAAGAAAGTGGTTACATGAGTAGGGTAGTTTTCTTGATGGATAAAATAATGCGAAGATTTGGGTTGAATGGAAAAAGTGTGATCCCTTTAATTTCGGGAACAGCTTGTGCCATTCCGGCAATCATGGCTACGCGAAACATTTCGAGTTGGAAAGAGCGATTGATCACAATCTTGGTCACGCCTTTTACCACCTGTTCGGCGCGTTTGCCAGTATATGCTATCTTGATTGCGTTGGTCATTCCAGAAACTGAAGTATTCGGATTCTTAAACCTACAAGGATTGGTGTTGCTGTCGCTTTATGCTCTCGGATTTGCAGCGGCCTTGATTGCTTCGTACATTCTACACAAAACCTTAAAAATTAAGAGCAAATCTTTTTTTGTTGTTGAATTGCCTGATTACAAATTACCTTCTCCTAAGAATGTAATGTTTGATGTAATAGAGAAAACCAAAGCCTTTGTATTGGGCGCTGGTAAAATCATTCTTTCGCTTTCAATCGTGTTGTGGTTTTTGGCTTCTTATGGGCCTGGAGCTTATGACGACATTGAGCAAGAAGTATCCAGTCAGGAGCAATTCTCTTCGTTGTCGGTGGATCAAAAGGAATTTCAAATTGCTTCCTTGAAACTGGAGAAATCCTATATCGGAATCCTTGGTAAAACCATTGAGCCAGTAATTCGTCCTTTGGGATACGATTGGAAAATCGGAATTGCTTTGTTGACCTCCTTTGCAGCAAGAGAGGTGTTTGTTGGTACGTTGGCAACCATATATAGTGTGGCCGATGACGAAGAAAATACCATCAAAGAACGGATGGCCTCTGAAATAAATCCGAGAACGGGTGAGAAATTATTCAATCTTCCAGTAGGAATGTCCTTATTAATCTTTTATGCCTTTGCCATGCAATGTATGGCCACATTGGCTATTGTGAAGCGAGAAACCAAGTCGTGGAAATGGCCGTTGATTCAACTATTTGGGATGGGAGCCTTGGCCTATTTCTTATCTTTCATTACTTATAATATCTTTGTGTAATGCAAGAAATCATCGCTTCCATATTATTGATTGCAGCTGTTGGATTTTTAGTGAAGAAGTACTTTTTCAAAACTTCTGCGAAAGGCAACTGTTCATCTGACTGCAATTGTGGTTAAACCTTAACACTTCCTTGTGAGTCTTGCTTGAAGGACTTCGGTAATTTTGAGTATCAATAATTTCAATTTTTACTCATGAAAAAAATACTATTCATTCTAGCGGTTGTTTCATTTATTACCGCTGGAAACCAGACTTTAAACGCGCAAGATTTTCCTAAAATGGATGTTAGTCCGATGGATGCAGCAACCTTCCCAGTAAACCCAAAGAATTGGAGAAACTCTAATAAGATGGTCAAGGTGGTATATAGTAGACCACAATTGAAGGGACGTTCCATGGATAAACTAGCTCCAAAAGGAAAAGTATGGAGAACAGGAGCAAACGAGGCTGCCGAAATTACTTTTTACCAAGATGTTGTATTTGGGGGAGCCAATGTAAAAGCGGGAACCTATTCCTTATTTAGCATTCCGAATGATGGCAAATGGACGGTAATATTGAGCAACCAAATCAATCTTTGGGGAGCTTACCAATACGATCAATCTGGTGATGTGGTTCGTGTAGAGGGAACGGTTTCTTCACTAGATACTTCTGTTGAAGCTTTCGCAATGTTATTTACAGGTGAAGGAACAACTCCAACATTTCATATGGCTTGGGGAACTACTTTGGTTTCGGTACCGATGAGTGCTCAGTAAGCAGAACATATTTCAATATAAAAAGCCTCAACAGATTGTTGAGGCTTTTTTTATTATTTCTGTGCGCATTGCCATTTCCAGGCAGAGGCTAAAGAGACATCGAGCGACTCCTTCGCTTTCCAATTCAATTCGCGATTGGCTTTGGAAGTGTCTGCATAAGCAGAAACTACATCTCCTGGTCGTCTTCCAACGATTTTATAATTTAATTTTTGTCCGGTGGAACTTTCAAAGGCTTTGATCACATCGAGTACCGAACTTCCTTTTCCAGTGCCAACATTATAAAACTCAAAATTTTCTTTGTTCTTGCGTTCAATCAATCGGTTGAGAGCAGCAATATGTGCCTTGGCCAAATCAACCACATGAATATAATCCCTAATGGCTGTTCCATCTGGAGTGTCATAATCATCTCCAAAAACAGACAGGCATTCTCTAATACCCGCTGCAGTTTGTGTTACAAAGGGAATTAAGTTCTGAGGAACTCCAATAGGCAATTCTCCAATCAAAGCAGATTCGTGCGCACCAATCGGATTGAAATAACGCAATGCAATGGCATTTAATCCGTAGGCATTGCAACAATGCTTCATAACTTCCTCACCAATTTGTTTGGTATAACCATAAACAGATTCAGCAGGTTTCACCGGTGCTTCTTCCGTAATTGGCATTTCGTCGGCTTGACCGTATACCGTTGCTGACGATGAGAAAATAAAATTATCCAACCCTTTCACTCGCATTTCTTGAAGTAAATACGTCAAAGTGGTGATGTTATTTTCATAATACAGCAGCGGTTTTTCCATACTTTCGCCTACCGCTTTTGAAGCCGCAAAATGAATCACTCCGTCTACTTGATTGGTGTTGAAAAAGTTTTGGACATCCTTTTTTACGCGTAAATCAATTTGATGGAACTCTGGTCTTTTTCCTGTTATTTTTGTGATGCGTTCTAATACTTCATAGCGTGAATTCGAAAGATTGTCAATAATGATTACTTCGTATCCTGCTTTTTGTAATTCAACAGAGGTGTGAGAGCCTATAAAGCCTAGTCCTCCGGTAACTAAAATTGTACTCATTTGATTATGTTTAGGGGGTTTACGTTTTAATCGCTTTACATTCGTCGTGAAAGGTACATCAACTTTTCTTACCAGTCAAACTAGTTTGCATCCATAAAGGATAAAATTGTCTCGCAGATGAAATTTAGTTGGGCTTCATCCAATTCGGTATGCATTGGTAACGAGATCACCTTTTTTACCAAATCATTGGTGACTGGGAAATCGGCTTCATTATATCGGTCATCTCTGTAGGCCTTTTGAGCGTGCAGGGCAACTGGATAATAAATAGCATTTGGAATACCCTTTTCTAATAAGTGTTTGTGCAATTCATCCCTTTTGCCATTGGTTATTTGCAAGGTGTATTGATGAAATACATGACAATCGCAGCTACTACAAATTTCACCACAATTGGGCGTATTGTTCGATTTGGCTGTTGGCGTGATGATGTGCGGATGGTTTTTAAATGCTTGGGTGTAGGCCCTCGCGGCATCGCGTCTCGAATTGCAATAATCGTTCAAATGCGGCAACTTAATTTTCAGCACCACGGCCTGAACAGAATCCAATCTTGAATTCACGCCCACCACATCGTGGTAATACCTGGTGTACATACCGTGATTTACAATTCCGCGGATGGTATGGGCCAATTCGTCATCATTGGTAAAAATGGCACCACCGTCACCGTAGCAACCAAGGTTTTTAGATGGAAAAAAAGATGTTGTACCTACATTTCCAATCGTTCCCGCTTTTTGCTTATGACCATCTTTGAAAGTATAATTTGCGCCAATGGCCTGGGCATTATCTTCCACAACAAATAAGTTGTGCTCGTTGGCGATTTCCATGATGGCATCCATATTGGCAACCTGACCAAACAAATGCACCGGAATGATCGCTTTGGTTTTTGGAGTAATCGCCTTTTTTATGGCATCAATGTCAATATTGAAGGTGTCTGGTTCTACATCAACCAAAACGGGTGTCAATTGTAGAAGTGCAATCACCTCAACCGTTGCGGCAAAGGTAAAATCGGCCGTAATTACTTCGTCGCCTGGTTGCAATCCCAATCCCATTAAAGCAATTTGCAAAGCATCGGTTCCATTGGCACATGGAATCACATGTTTTACACCCAAGTAAGCTTCAAGATCTTGCTGAAAATTCTTTACTTCCGGACCATTGATAAACATGGAGGAGCGAATCACATCAATTACGGCATCATCAACTTCACTTTGAATTTTCTCGTATTGACCCTTGAGGTCAACCATTTGAATTGGTTTCATAACAGGCTTCATTTGTCTCACAAAAATACAATTTATTTTGGCTTATCTTTGGGCAAAATCCTTAACAAATGAAGCTTATCAAAAAACTTTTCAAATTCATTGTAGTGCTTGTTATCCTGCTTTTTGTAGCGGGTTGGTTTTACACAAATTCATTAAAACCTACCTATGATGGTAACCTGGAAATTCAAGGATTATCAGCTGAAGTTGATGTGTATTTTGATAAGAATGGTGTGCCGCATATCAATGCCCAAAATCAAGAGGATGCTTACCGAGCTTTGGGCTACGTTCATGCCCAAGATCGTTTGTGGCAAATGGAGTTGATTCGAAGAATTGCTCCAGGGAGATTGTCGGAAGTTTTTGGTGCGGATTTGATAAAGACCGATAAAATGTTTTCGGGTCTTGGAATTGAAGAAGCGTCAATTAGAGCCATTGAGAAATTGGATACTTCCTCGAAAGGATATAAAATGACACAGGCCTATTTAGCTGGAGTCAATCAATTTATTGATAACGGACCAACGCCTATTGAATACACTTTAGTGGGATTAGAAAAGGAGAATTATACCATCAAAGATGTGTACAATGTGTTTGGCTACATGGCCTTTAGTTTTGCCGTTGCCCACAAGACCGATCCTTTGATGACAGAAATCAACGAGAAATTGGGAAGTGCCTATGTTGCTGAATTGATTGATACTTTCGGGAAGAACTTGACGATTAATAAATCGAACAACAAGGAAATTTCGGCAAGCATGGCGGTGGCTGTGAATGATATCATGGACAACATGCCAATTTCACCATTTATCGGAAGTAATTCATGGGTGATAGCTCCAGAAAAGACCAAGAACGGAAAGGTAATATTGGCCAATGATCCGCATATTTCTTTTGCCCAACCCTCGGTTTGGTATCAGAATCACATTACTACTCCCGATTACGAAATCTACGGATTCAATCTAGCTTTGATGCCATTTCCGTTATTAGGACATAATCGCGATTATGCCTACGGATTGACCATGTTGGCCAACGACGATTTGAACTTTTACACCCAAGAGAACAATCCTGAAAATCCCAATCAGTATAAAACTCCGGATGGATATCAGGATTACGAGATTTTAGACAAAACCATCAAAGTAAAAGACGGGGAGGATGTTAGTTATCAAGTCAAGGTGAGTCGTCATGGACCTATTATGAATGATTTGATTGATCAAATAAAGTATGAAAAACCAGTAGCCATGTATTGGTTGTATACTCAGTTGAACAATGAGTTAATGGATGTTTCTTACGGAATGGCCCATGCCAAGTCCATCGAAGAGTTTAAAAATACCGTTGCAAAGATTCATGCTCCTGGGTTGAATGTGATGTATGGAGATGCCAAAGGAAATGTTGGTTGGTTTGCTTCCGCTCGATTGTACCAATTAAGAGATAGTCTATCTACCAAAATGTATTTGGATGGTGCTTCTGGCAAGGATGATGTTCAAGAGTTTTTAGGTTTTGAGGAAAATCCGAAAGCCATCAATCCGAAATGGAATTATGTATACTCAGCCAATAATCAAATGGATTCAGTGAGAGGAAAGCTATATCCTGGTTATTACCAACCACAAGATCGCGCAAAGCGAATTGTGACCTTGCTCGACGCTAAAAACGACTTCACCAAGGAGGATGTCGCCAAAATGATTTACGATGTTACTTCGGCAACGACTCCAGAAATTGCCAAGTATTTAATTGCTTCGGTTGATGCGACCAACTTGAAACCTTCTGGTAAAAAGGCGCTCGATGTCTTATCCAAGTGGGATGGATCCTATACCAAGGAAAGTATCGCACCCACCATTTACAATCGATTCTTGTACGAGTTCTTAGCACGTACATATAAGGACGAGTTGGGAGATAGTTTTTCACTGTTCATCAACACACAATTGCAAGATCAAGTATTGTCCGAACAGGTTAGGAGAGAAAATTCCTTGTGGTGGGATGACGTGACTACATCTTCTAAAAAAGAAACTAAAAATGAAATTGTTCAAGCTTCGTTTGAAGGTGCCATCGCTTTTTTGAGTGATCAGTTGGGTGACAATGTAGACAATTGGATGTGGAAACGGGTTTTAAGTATCGAACACGGTCATGCCATTGGAAAAGCAGGCGGTTTGCTACGTAAAATTTTTAATGTAGGACCTTTTGAAACAGTAGGTGGAAATGAGGTGCTCAACAACCATATCTTCAATTTAGACAGCACCGGTTATTACAAAGTAACTGCGGGTCCATCTACCCGAAGAGTCATTGATTTCTCAGATATTGAAAATAGCATCTCCGTATTACCTACAGGTCAATCGGGCAATGTATTTAGTCCGCATTACAAAGATCAAGCTCAGAAATACTTAGATGGCAAATTCATCCGAATGTTGATGGATCAGGCGGAAATCAAAGAGTCTGAAAACCTATTGAAATTGAGTCCGAAGAATTAAATTTCGGTATAAATCTCTTCAAAGGGAATCCGAAAGCGTTCTCCGTAAACTCCTTCTGGTTTTCGAATGCCACAGGATACAATCATGTTTATGTCGGCTCCAGAAGGCAGGTTTAATAACTTCTTAACCCGCCAAGTGTCTGATCCTTCCATGGGGCAAGTGTCATAACCTTGAGCTGCCATGGATAGCATAAAAGTTTGAGCCGCTAGTCCACATGTTTTGTGCGCTACGGTTCGCATATCACTGCTTCGAACTTCGCGATACATGGGTTTGAACAAACCCATCACAATGACCATTAGGTATTTGAAAAAACCAAAAATCCCAAGAAAATCTCCGTAGGCAAAAGGAATAATCTTACCGTAATAGTTACGGGCCACTTTTTCCCTTGAAGATTGTTCCGACTTCGGATTGTTCTTGCCAAAAACACCATCCATAAAGGCAAGATTGGCTTTGGCACGTTGCTTCCATAAATCTTTTCGGGTTACAAAAACCACAAGTTGTTGAGCTGTTCTTGCTGCATTTTGGTTGAAGCAAAAAGGAGCGATTTTTTGAATGGTTTCTTTGGAGGTTATATGATAGAACTCCCACAACTGCATATTGCTGCTGTTTGGAGCCAAACTTGCCTGTTCTAAGCATTTCTTAACCACTGCTGTATCAATGGGTTTCTCTGGGTCATAAATTCTTACAGAGCGGCGGTAGTCCACTGCTTCAGAAACTGTTTTTTCCATTGATTTAGCTGAATTTCATTAATTTCTTGAGTTGAGGTAACTTTCCTTTGTAAGGCGCATAACGCGTTGGTACGTCCAACCATGTTCCTCGGGTAACGATTCCTTTTTTATGAGAGAAAGTATCAAAGGTTTGTTTTCCATGATAACCTCCAATGCCACTTTCGCCGACACCTCCGAAAGGCAATCTGTGATTTGCAAAATGAACAGTCGTGTCGTTGACGGTTCCGCCACCAAAAGAATATTGACCAATCAGTTTGTTGGCAAAGCTGCGATTTTCGCTAAAAATGTAAAAGGCCAAGGGCTTGTCGTATTTGGAAATTACTGTCGCAATATCATCCTCGGTTTCATAGGAAAGTACAGGTAGAATGGGTCCAAAAATTTCGCCTTTCATCACTTCGCTATCCAATTTTGGTTCGTCAATCAAGGTGGGGGCGATGTAACAGTCTTCTTTGTTGGTTTCTCCACCAATGGCAATATTTTCGTTTTCGAGCATGAGCGCCAAACGTTCAAAGTTTCGAGTATTTACGATTCTCGGGAAATCTTCAGAAGTTTCAGGATTGTCTCCGTATGCTCCTTTGATTTCTGTTTTCATCAAATCAATAAATTCTTGCTTTTTGCTTTTATGAATCAAGATGTAATCTGGGGCAATACAAGTTTGTCCACCATTGATGTATTTCCCCCAAACGATGCGTTTGGCCGCTAATTTTAAATTCGCTGTTTCATCGATCACGCAAGGACTTTTTCCTCCCAATTCTAATGTAACTGGAGTGATAAATTCGGCCGCTGCTTTGGCAACAATGCGACCTACATTAACACTACCCGTGAAGAAGATATAATCCCAGCGTAGGCTCAATAATTCCTGAGCAACAGCCACGCCACCTTCAACCACGGCCACATGATTTTTGTCAAACACCGCTTCAATGATTTCTCGCAAAATATTGCTGATATGTGGTGTTAATTCCGAAGGTTTTAATACCACGGTGTTTCCTGCAGCAATGGCACCAATCAAAGGTGAAATTGCCAATTGAAACGGATAATTCCAAGGTGCAATAATCAAAACGGTTCCGTAAGGCTCGCTGTATATTTTTGCTGAAGATGGGAAATTCAAAATGGAAGGCCTAACCTTTTGAGGTTTGTTCCATTTCTCGATATTTTTAATGGCCATCTTCAATTCAGAGTATACAATAGAAGTTTCAGTCATGATGGCCTCATATTCCGACTTTTTGAAATCGTTGTACAAAGCTTTTACAATTTCCTCTTCTCTTTTGTAAAGTTCTTTTTGAAGTTTTTGTAAGGCGGCTTTCCGATAAGAAATGGCCTTGGTTTGTTGCGATGCGAAAAATTGCTTTTGCGCATTCACCAAATTAGGAATATCCATAGATTAAATCTGTTGTAATTTTTTATTCATGATGTTGAACCACAATGGAGGAAATAATGAAAGTACCATCATTCCAGGGTAGCCTGTTGGCATTTGCGGACTTTCAGGAAGTGTCTTTAGTAGCTGGTAGTGCTTGCTTCCATTGTAATGGTGATCAGAATGTCTTGATAAGTTAAAAAGGAGTACCTGACCTACCTGATGGTCAGAATTCCAAGAATGGGTGCGTTTTACTTTTTCATAACGCCCAAATTTGTTCTTGTTTCGCAGCAATCCGTAATGTTCAATGTAGTTTACCGTTTCTAATAAAACGATGCCTACCACGGCTGCCGCGACAAAACTTAAGAAAACGAACTGTCCGAAAAAGAAATAAATGGAAGCCAGTAAAAGGATGTTGCAAAGTGTGTAAACCACCATTCTATTTTGAAAGTGCAACCAGCTTCTTCCAGATTCTTTCATTCGTTTGTTTTCCAATTGCCAAGCTTGTTGGTAGCTTTGAAAGTGAGACCGAAACCAAAACACATAAAGCAATTCATTTTTTCTGGCGGTGGCAGCATCTTCAGGCGTTGCCACATTGTAATGATGCCCCGCGTTATGATATGGTAAAAAATGCGTATTCAATGAGGTTAGCAACAAAATTTCACCAAGAAACTCGTCAAAGCGATTGTTTCGATGTCCAAGCTCATGACCAACATTAATCCCGATGACACCACACATGATGCCCATCGAAAATACGCGACCAATATATTCTGAAGTTGTTAATCCTGCTTCTCCAATTGAGACCAAAAAGAATCCAAGGAATACCAATTGAACCGGAAGGGTTGCATAAAGGATATAGGTATAGCCCTTATTTTCCTTTTCTATTTGCTCTTGATCTTTGCTAAAATTCTCTTTGTTTGGAGGAATAAACAATTCAATTAATGGTACGAAGCCAAAAAAGACAATGGCTGGTAAATGAGTGATCCATCCCTTTCCGGTAAAGGAAAAGTAAACCACGATCGGAAGAATTAAAATGGATAAATATTTGAATGCCTTCATGTTTTGAGTAAAATAGATTTTAAAGATAGGGATTACTCACAAGCGTTCCAAATAGGATCATTTGGAACAGGCGCAACAATGGTTATTTCTTCTTTGGAAACGGGGTGTATGAAGTTGATTTTTCGAGCATGAAGGTGAATGCTGGCATCCTTGTTACTTCGAGGAAATCCATATTTCAAATCGCCTTTGATAGGGCATCCTAAGGAAGCGAGTTGCGTCCTAATTTGATGGTGTCTGCCTGTTTCGAGATTGATTTCTAACAAAAAGTAATTATTGAGTTCCTTTCGAATTTCATAATGCAAGACGGCCCTTTTACTATCCTTCACTTCTTTGTGATAGGCCTTCGACTTGTTCTTTTGATGATCCTTTTTCAAAAAATGAATCAGGGTGCCTTTGGATTCCGGAGGTCTGTTTTTTACCACCGCCCAATAGGTTTTGGAAAGCTCTTTGTCGCGTAGTTTCTTATTGAGTCGTTCTAATGCTTTTGAAGTTCGAGCAAAGATGATGACTCCCGAAGTAGGTCGATCTAATCGATGAACCACTCCTAAAAATACATTTCCTGGCTTGTTGTATTTGTCTTTGATGTATTCCTTTACAACTTCACTCAATGGTTTGTCACCCGTTTTATCGCCCTGAGAAATATCCCCAGCTTTTTTGTTGACAATGATGAGGTGATTGTCTTCAAATAATACGTCCAGATTCTTTTTGGTGGAAGGCATTGGCGGAATTATTGTTTCGAAATATCCTTGTTAATTCCGTCTATAAATTCCAAGAATTCTTTGCGTCCAGTTCCCTTGGAAGCAGAGGTGATAAAGGAAGTAGGAAGCTCTTCCCAATATTCTAAAAGTTTGGTTTTGTAGCGCGCTATTTGTGTTTCTAGCTTGGTAGGTGTTAGTTTGTCGGCTTTGGTGAAAACAATACAAAACGGGATGAAATTTTCACCCAAAAACTGCATAAAATCCAAATCAACTTTTTGCGGATCGTGACGGCAATCAATCAAAACGAAGGAACAAACTAGCTGCTTCCTTTTGGTAAAGTAGTTTTCAATGTATTTCTGAAAAGTTGCTCGCTGTTTCTTAGAAACTTTAGCATAGCCGTACCCCGGTAAATCCACCAAGAACCACGAATTGTTAATTTTAAAATGATTGATCAGTTGGGTCTTCCCTGGAGTCGATGAGGTTTTGGCTAGGTGTTTTCGCTCCATCAACATGTTGATCAACGAAGATTTACCAACGTTGGATCGGCCAATAAATGCGTATTCAGGAATTTTATCCTTCGGACATTTGTCTACCACAGTATTACTAACAACAAATTCTGCGGAATAAATTTTCATGGGTTTTAAATGTTTCTTGAAGAAAACCAGCGATGCAGAACTTCATTAAATTCTTGTGGTTTTTCCATCATGGCCGCATGCCCACATTTGTCAATCCAAAATAATTCGGCATCCGGAAGAAGTTTTTGGAAATCTTCGGCTACCTCTGGAGGAGTAACATTGTCCTGCTTGCCCCAAATGATGCAAGAAGGCTGCTTCATGCTTGGAAGGTCTTTTGCCATATTATGTCGAATAGCACTCTTCGCAATTGCCAAGGTTTTGATCACAGAGTTTCGATCATTCACAATGCTATATACATCGTCTACCAATTCTTTGGTTGCCACATTAGGGTCGTAGAAAACATCGCGTGTCTTTTGTTCGATATATTCGTAATTTCCTCGTTTTGGGAAACTATCACCCATAGATTTTTCATACAGGCCAGAACTACCAGTAAGTACTAAGGCTTGCACCTTTTCTGGAAAATGTTTTGTAAAGTACAAGGCAATATGACCTCCTAAGGAATTGCCTAACAAAATGGCCTGGTCCAAGTTTTTAAAAATCATAAATTCCTTTAAAAACTTCGCTAAATTTTTCACATTGGTTTCCAATAAGGGCAATGTGTACAACGGTAATTCCGGAATTAAAACTCGGTAACCTTTTTTAGAAAAATAATGAAAGGTTTCATCAAAGTTACTCAGAGCTCCCATTAGACCGTGCAAAACAATTATCGCTGGTCCTTCTCCCGCTTCAGCATAGGTAAATTTACCTTCCTTTTTTAAACTTTCTTCTGTCAAACCTTGATTGATTTAGGTCTGACAAATGTAGCTTTTTTTTAGAACATAAGTCCCTCTTTCTAAAATACTGTGAATAAGCTCATTCGAGCTCTGGTGGAGAAAAAGGTCGCTTTGGATCAGAACTTATTAACAATGTGGTAAAAAGTGGTAAAAAGTGGTAAAATTTATATATTTTTGATTTCATCAAGATGACCATGAACCATTTAGTAGGAACATACGATTGCAAGGCAGACGCGAAAGGAAGGGTGCTTTTACCCACGGCCTTCAAGAAGCAATTGGCTTCAGAAATTCCGAATGGTTTTGTGATAAAAAGAGCTGTATTTCAACCTTGTTTGGAGCTGTATCCGATGAGTGAGTGGAATCAAATGATGCTTAAAATCAACAAGTTGAATCGCTTTGTAAAAAAGAACAACGACTTTATTAGACGATTTACCGCTGGGGTAAAACAACTTGAATTGGATGCTTCAGGAAGGTTCTTAATTCCAAAAAACCTTTGTGATTTCGCTGGAATTCAAAAGGAGGTTGTAATGTCTTCATCCATCAATATTCTTGAAATCTGGGATAAAGAGAAGTATGAAAAGGCCATTGATGACGCTGCATTAGATTTTGCTCAATTGGCTGAAGAGGTAATGGGTAATACAGATGCAGATGAGTTATCATGATCCAGTACTGCTCCAAGAATGTATTCAAGGATTGGATATTAAGGAAGATGGTGTTTATGTTGATGTAACTTTTGGTGGGGGTGGTCATTCAAGAGAAATTTTAAAACGTTTAGGGCCTAATGGTAAGTTATTCGGATTTGATCAGGATAAAGATGCTCAACGAAATGTGATTGATGATGAGCGCTTCGTGTTGATTCCCGAAAACTTCAGATTCATTAAAAGGTTCTTGCGTTTTCATCAGGTAACAAAAGTAGACGGAATCTTGGCAGATCTAGGTGTTTCTTCCTTTCAGTTTGATAGTCCCGAAAGAGGGTTTTCTATACGGTTTGATGCGGAGCTCGATATGCGCATGAATCAAAGTGATCAAATGTCGGCCAAAGAAATTCTGAATACTTATGCCGAAGAAGATCTTGCCAATATTTTTTATCAATACGGGGAGCTCAGAAGTTCACGCGGAATAGCGAGTGCCATTGTAAATGCTAGAAAAAACCAACTGATCAATTCGAGTTTTGAATTGACAGGAATCCTTCAAAAGTTCCTTCCTGTCAAACGAAAGAATAAAATACTAGCCCAAATATTCCAAGCCTTACGTATTGAAGTGAATCAGGAAATGGAAGTCCTTAAGGAATTCTTGCTTCAGATTCCTGATTTGTTGAAATCAGACGGTCGCTTGGCGGTCATTTCATATCACTCATTAGAAGACCGATTGGTAAAACGATTCATTCGCACTGGCTTGTTTCAGGGAGAGCCAGAAAGAGATATCTACGGGAATTTTTCTGTTCCCATGAAAAAAATGGGCGGACTCATTGTTCCGACTGATGAAGAAATTGCTCGTAACAACCGGGCGAGAAGTGCAAAATTACGAATAGCAACACTAAGTAACTGATGTCAAAAGTAAAGAGGGGGGTTTACGATTTTTTGAGAGGTAGTTTCCTTACGGATGAAAAGTCCTACAGAAACTGGCGCATTATTTTGTTTGTGGTGGTACTCCTGCTAATCATGATTTCAAGTTCGCATAGCGCCGATAAAAAGGTGATCAAAATTGCTGATCTCAATAAAAAGAAACGATCCCTCAACGCAGAATATATTGATACCAAGACTACCCTGATGCAAATGAAGATGGAATCGAGTATTCGAGAAAAGGCAATGAAAAGAGGTTTGCTTCCTTCAGAAGAGCCTCCTAAAAAAATAAAGGTAATTGTAAATCAATAAGAATTGGCTACCCACAAAAAGAGCATATTGAATAAGTTTTTTGTGATCGCAGGGGTGATGACCTTACTGTTATTCGCCATAGTTTTTCGTGTGGTTGATTTGCAATACATCAACGGAGATAAGTACAAGCAACTGTCTTCCGATTTAACGGTAAAGCAAGATACTATCTACGCCAATAAAGGAAATGTGTATGCTGCCGATGGAAACTTGCTGGCGACTTCCATGTCAAAATTCACCATCCGAATGGATGTGATGGCTCCGACCTATAAAGTATTTGAGAATAATGTTTCGGCATTGGCTCAAGAGTTGTCTTCCTTGTTTGGAAGGTCAAAATCCTACTACGAGACTCGACTTCGAAAGGCTCGTAAAACCAGAAACAGATACCTGCTTATTGCGAAGAATGTTGGTTACAACGATTATCTGAAGGTGAAAAAGTTCCCCATTTTCAAATTGGGTGTTTACCGCGGTGGTTTTATTGCAGAACAACGAACTGTGAGAGCACACCCTATTGGTAAAATTGCCGAAAGAACCATTGGATACGACGACTCTAGAGGTGAAGTCGGAATTGAAGGTGCTTTTGCAGATTTCTTAGAAGGAACCAATGGTTTGCGGTGGAAGCAAAAGATTGCCAAGGGCCAGTGGAAACCTATTTCTGATGTGAATGAAAAGGAACCCATCAATGGGCATGATGTGATTACTACCATTGATGTGAACATGCAAGACATTACGCATCACGCCTTGTTGAAGCAACTGGAATACTTTGAGGCCGACCATGGTTGTGCTGTGGTGATGGAAACCGCGACGGGGGAAATCAAGGCCATTTCCAACTTGGGAAAAACCAAAGACGGCAAGTACTACGAGAAAAGAAACTATGCACTGTGGGAAAGTCATGAACCTGGTTCAACCTTTAAGCTGCCCAGTTTAATGGCGGCTTTAGAGGACAAGGTCATTGATACGTCTACCATTGTCGATACCGAAAAAGGTAAAATTTACATTCATAACAGAAAGGTAGAAGATTCGCGTCGTGGGGGATTCGGAGTGATTTCGGCGGCCCGTGTATTTGAGCTTTCATCCAATGTTGGGATTGTAAAGTTGATGCGCAAACACTACGATCACCAACCTGAAAAATTTACAGACCGACTAGAAGAATACGGATTTACAAAACCAATCGGATTTAAAATTATTGGTGAGGGCAAACCTTACATTCCGACGCCAAAGAATAAAAAGCGTTGGAACAAGATTTCTCTCGAATGGATGTCTTGGGGTTACGGATTATCTGTAACTCCAATGCAGACATTAATGCTTTACAATGCTGTAGCCAATAACGGGGTGATGGTAAAGCCAAAATTCGTAAAGGAATTACGACGAGGCAATGTGGTTGAAAAGACTTTTGAAACCGAAATAGTCAATCCCAAAATAGCCTCCGATGAAACCTTACGTAAGGTAAAAAAGGTGATGGAGAATGTGGTAGTGAAGGGAACCGCTGACAATATTTATTCGCCCAGATTCAGCATGGCGGGCAAAACTGGTACCGCAAAAAAATTTATTCCACGAGTAAAAAACGAAAAAGGAGAATACGAAGGCGGATATTATTCCAACGAGAAATACGTAGCCTCATTTGCAGGTTTCTTTCCTGTTGACAAGCCAAAATATTCCTGTATTGTAGTGATTCACGAACCTCTTAAGAAAAAAGGCTACTACGGAGCCACTGTGGCGGCGCCAGTGTTCAGAGACATCGCTCAAAAAATATATGCTACTTCTCCCAAGGACGAAATTATCAAAGACGACGGATTGACCCTTACGGTCATTGACGATCAATACCAGCAATTCGAAAAGATACAATCCAAAGAATATTCTCGAGTGCCGAATGTAAAGGGTATGATCGGTATGGATGCCGTGACACTTCTAGAGAATATGGGATTAAAAGTCAAATTGACGGGTGTCGGGAAGGTGAAATACCAATCCATCAAGAAAGGACAAAAAGTAATCAAAGGATCAACAATCATTTTAAGGCTTTCATAGTTTGAAAAATTTAAAAGACATACTCTATCAAGTTCCTATCAACTCCGTGGTTGGGGTTACCGACGTGACCATCAACAAACTAGTGTTTGACTCGAGAGGGATAGTAGAAAATGATGTTTTTGTAGCCCAAAAAGGCTGGCAAGTAGATGGTCATTCCTTTATTGAAAAAGCCATCGAGAAAGGGGCCCGTGTGGTTATCTGTGAAGACATGCCAGAGAAATTATACGAGGATGTGACCTATGTTCAGGTGGAAGATTCGAGCCTTGCACTGGCTTTCATGGCATCGAATTTCTATGGAAATCCGTCTTCGAAATTGAAGTTGGTCGGTATTACTGGGACCAATGGAAAAACTACGGTGGCCACTTTGTTGTATCAACTGTTTATGAAGGCCAATAAAAAGGTTGGATTATTGTCTACCGTGAAGATCATGGTGAATGATCAAGAGTACAAGGCTACCCATACCACGCCAAACTCCATTGCCATCAATGACTACTTAGCCAAAATGGTCGAGGAAGAGGTGGAGTTTTGTTTTATGGAAGTGAGTTCGCACGGAATTCATCAAAAGCGTTCTGACGGATTGACCTTTGCAGGCGGAATTTTCACCAATTTATCTCATGACCATTTAGACTACCATAAAACCTTTGCTGCATACCGAGACGTGAAGAAGTCATTTTTCGATAGCCTTCCTAAAACTGCTTTTGCTTTAACCAATGTAGATGATAAGAATGGAAACTACATGCTGCAAAACACCAAGGCTTCTAAAACAACCTATGCCTTAAAATCCTATGCAGATTCGAAGGCGAAAATCTTAGAAAAACAATTTTCTGGAACACTGCTGAATATCAATGGAACCGAAGTTTGGACCAAGTTGATTGGTCAGTTCAATGCCTACAACTTGTTAGCTATTGCCACGGCAGCCGAGAAACTTGGTTTGGAAAAATTAGAGATACTCACCATCATTAGTAGGCTTGAAAGTGTGTCTGGCCGATTTGAATACATCGTTTCTGAAGATCAGGTGACCGGCATTGTGGATTATGCCCATACTCCGGATGCTTTGCAAAATGTACTCAAAACCATCAATGATATCCGCACAGGGAATGAAACCCTTATTACCGTTGTGGGTTGTGGGGGCGATAGAGATAAAACCAAGCGACCAAAAATGGCTCGTATTGCTTCTGAGATGAGTAATCAAGCCATTTTCACTTCTGACAACCCAAGAACAGAAGATCCGCAAACCATTTTGGACGAAATGGAAGCTGGCGTTTTGCCAGAACATTACAAAAAGACACTAACGATTTTAGATCGCAAACAAGCCATAAAGACGGCCTGTAAATTTTCAAAACCTGGCGATATCATCATTGTGGCTGGTAAAGGTCATGAGAACTATCAAGAGATCAATGGAGAACGAAGCCACTTTGACGATTTAGAAGAGTTAACCAACAATTTCAATCAACTTAAATCATAACGAATGCTGTATTATTTATTTGAATACTTAGAAAGCCAATACAATCTTCCTGGAGCCAGCGTGTTTCAATTTATCACGTTCAGGGCAGCGGCAGCATTCATTTTATCATTGTTGATTTCATCCATCTACGGAAAGCGAATTATCAATTTTTTGAGAAGACAACAAGTTGGGGAAACCATTCGTGATCTTGGTCTTGATGGGCAACAGCAAAAATCAGGAACACCAACTATGGGTGGACTAATCATCATTTTAGCCACTTTAATTCCGGCTATCCTGTTGGCCAAGATTGATAATATTTATGTCATCATCCTTTTGATTACCACGGTTTGGATGGGCTTTATCGGATTCTTGGATGACTATATCAAAGTCTTTAAGAAGGATAAAAAAGGATTGAAAGGAAAGTTTAAAGTACTAGGTCAAATCGGACTCGGATTGTTTGTTGGATTTACCCTCTATTTTAACGACGGGGTAACCATGAAAGAACAATTACCTCCCTCACAACAAATCGTCAAAGAAGACGGACGACGAGTGTTGTTTGGGGACGCTAAAAAGTCGACCAAAACCACTATTCCATTCTTTAAAAATAACGAACTGGACTATTCAAAAGTACTTTCATTTTTAGGGGATGGTTACGAAAAATACGGATGGATTGTTTTTATCCTCGTAACGGTTTTCATCATCACGGGTATTTCCAACGGAGCCAATTTAACCGACGGTATTGATGGTCTGGCCGCAGGTTCCTCCGCCATCATGGTGGTCACTCTGGCCGTTTTTGCTTGGGTATCAGGGAACATCATTTTTGCCAATTATTTAGATGTCATGTACATCCCGAATTCGGGCGAAATGACGGTTTTCATCACGGCTTTTGCAGGTGCACTTATCGGATTCTTGTGGTACAATACCTATCCGGCGCAAGTATTTATGGGTGATACAGGAAGTTTGACCATAGGAGGAATCATTGCTGTGATTGCCATTGCTATCAGAAAGGAGCTTTTGTTACCGATTCTAGCGGGAATTTTTGTGGTAGAAAACCTATCGGTAATCCTACAAGTTTCTTGGTTCAAGTACACCAAAAAGAAATTCGGTGTGGGACGACGCATTTTTAAAATGTCACCCTTGCATCATCATTATCAGAAATTGAGCTACCACGAAAGCAAAATCGTTGTTCGGTTTTGGATTGTGGGAATTATGCTCGCAGTATTCACCATTGTCACTTTAAAACTAAGATAGATTGAAGAAGATAGCAATTCTTGGCGGAGGAGAAAGCGGTGTTGGTACCGCGATATTAGCCCAAAAAATGGGCTATGACACCTTTGTTTCCGATAAAGGAATAATAGGTGCTGCCTACAAAGAATTGCTGCAAAAGAATGATATCGATTTTGAAGAAGGGATCCATACGGAGTCTAAAATTTTGGATGCTGATGTAGTGATGAAAAGTCCGGGAATACCAGAAAAGGTTGCCTTGGTGCAAAAACTTATCCAACAAAATACACCCGTGATTTCGGAGATGGAGTTTGCAGGTCAATTTACCAAAGCAAACATTGTTGGAATTACCGGATCCAACGGAAAAACAACCACCACATTGCTCACACATCACATTGTGAAGAATGGTGGTTTGAATGTGGGAATAGCAGGTAATATTGGCGATAGTTTCGCAGAACAAGTTGCTGAAAAAGACTATGAAAACTATGTGTTGGAGATCAGTAGTTTTCAATTGGATGGAGTACAAAACTTCAATAGTCACATTGCTATCCTAACCAACATTACTCCAGATCATTTAGACCGATACAACTACGACTTCAGTCAGTATGTAGCCTCTAAATTCAGAATTACTATGAATCAATCTGCCGATGATTTTTTCATCTATGATGCGGATGATCCTGCCATTGCAGAAGGACTAACAAAACACAAAACAAACGCCACCTTGGTTCCTTTTTCTTTAGAGAAAGAGTTGGACTACGGCGCTTATATAAAAGACAATTATTTAATAACAACGATACAAAAAGAGATATTCAAAATGCCATTATCAACATTATCATTAAAGGGGAAACACAATACAAAAAATGCCATGGCGGCCACCTTAGCAGCGCAGTTGCTCAAGGTTCGCAATGAGACCATAAAAGAAAGTCTAGCCAACTTTGAAGGTGCAGAACACCGACTCGAATTTGTCTCGAAAAGAGAAGGTGTGGAATACATCAACGATTCAAAAGCCACCAATGTAAATGCAACTTACTATGCCTTGGAGTGCATGGACAAGCAAACAGTTTGGATTGTCGGAGGTGTAGACAAAGGAAACGATTACCTCGATTTAATGCCATTAGTTAGAGAGAAAGTAAAGGCTATTGTATGTCTAGGATTGGACAATGAGAAGATCAAGCAGACCTTTGGAAAAGTAGTGGATGTATTGGTTGAAACTGCAGGCGCAGAGGAGGCTGTAAAAGTATCAAGAAAGATTGCAGAGCGAGGGGATGCCGTATTGTTATCACCGGCTTGTGCTAGTTTCGATTTATTTAAGAACTACGAAGACAGAGGCAATCAATTCAAAGAAGCAGTTAACAGAATTTAAGCAAATACGATTGTGAAACCGATTTTCAAACAACTTAAAGGAGATAAAACCATTTGGGCCATCGTGGCCATTTTGGCGGTGTTCTCCTTTATGCCGGTTTTTAGCGCGAGCACCAACCTCGTGTATGTTGTTGGAAAAGGTTCTACCATTGGGTATTTGCTAAAACACATGGTTTTGGTCATCATGGGGTTTGTCATCATATACCTCGTACATCGAATCCCGTATCGTTATTTTTCTGGGGGCTCGGTATTGATGATTCCTGTGGTCATCATGCTGCTCATATTTACGCTAGCTCAAGGTACCTTGATCGGAGGCGAGAATGCAAGCAGATGGATCCGCATTCCTTTTGTTGGAATTGGATTTCAGACGTCTACCTTGGCAGGAGTGGTATTAATGGTTTACGTGGCGCGCTATTTAGCAAAGAATAAAGAAAAAACCATTGTTTTTAAGGAAAGCCTACTTCAGTTTTGGCTTCCTGTTGGCGTCATTTTAATGCTCATTCTACCGGCCAATTTCTCGACCACCGCCATCATTTTCACCATGGTGTTGATCATGAGTTTTATTGGAGGCTATCCCTTAAAGTATTTGGGGTACATCTTGGGAATTGGAATTCTTTCGCTAGCCTTTTTTGTGCTTATCGTCAAAGCTTTTCCAGATGCTATGCCCAACAGGGTGCAAACGTGGCAAAGCCGAATAGAAAATTTTACGGATAGTGATGGAAAAGATTCCTACCAGGTAGAAAAGGCGAAAATAGCCATTGCAACGGGCGGACCCATTGGAAGAGGTCCGGGTAAAAGTATTCAGAAGAACTTTTTACCACAATCTACCTCAGATTTTATTTACGCCATCATCGTTGAAGAATTCGGATTAGTAGGAGGCGTCCTGATTGTAGGAACCTATTTCTTGCTGCTTTTCAGATTGTTTGTGGTGGTCAAAAATACAGCGACGATTTTTGGGTCGCTATTGGTCTTGGGAGTTGGCTTGTCCATCATTTTCCAGGCCATTATCAACATGTCGGTGGCGACCAACCTATTTCCGGTAACCGGACAAACCTTACCGCTCATCAGTAGTGGGGGAACCTCGATATGGATGACCTGTTTTGCCCTTGGGATGGTGCTCAGCGTGAGCGCTTCAAAAGAGCAAACCGAAGAAGATATATTGGATGATAACCCTTTAGATATTTTGCATGAAACCATTTAGATTCTTGATTTCTGGGGGAGGCACTGGCGGACATATTTATCCGGCTATTGCTATTGCAAACGAATTAAAACTGCGTTTTCCAGATGCAGAATTTTTATTTGTGGGAGCCAAAGACAAGATGGAAATGGAAAAAGTCCCAAATGCCGGATACCCAATCAAAGGACTTTGGATTTCGGGCTTTCAGCGGAAGCTGACTTTTAAGAATTTAATGTTTCCATTGAAACTTATTTCCAGTGTGTTCAAGGCAAAACGTATCGTTGGGGCATTTAAACCAAATATTGCCATTGGAACGGGAGGATTCGCAAGCGGACCAACCTTGTACGTGGCTGCGAATAAAGGAATTCCAACTTTGTTGCAAGAGCAAAATTCATTCCCTGGAATAACCAACAAATTGTTGGCCAAAAAGGCGAATAAAATCTGTGTGGCCTACGACAACTTGGAGCGCTTTTTCCCGAAAGATAAACTCATTAAAACAGGCAATCCGGTGCGTCAGGATCTGTTGGATATTTCTTCTAAACGCGAAGAGGCACTCGCAGCATTTGGATTGCAAAAAGGACAAAAAACACTCTTGGTATTGGGAGGAAGTCTTGGTGCAAGACGGATTAATCAATTGATTGAATCTCAATTGGAGTTGTTCGCAAAGGAGAAAATTCAAGTGATTTGGCAGTGCGGAAAGCTCTACTATTCGGAATACAAAAAATACCATGGACAAAACAGGGTTAAGGTGTTGGAATTCATTCAACGAATGAATTTGGCTTATGCTGCTGTAGATGTCATCATTTCAAGAGCGGGTGCCAGTTCGGTATCTGAACTGTGTATTGTTGGCAAGCCAGTGGTGTTCATTCCCTCGCCGAATGTAGCAGAAGATCATCAAACCAAGAATGCCAAGGCAATTAGTGATGAAGGTGGAGCCATTTTATTACCAGAAAAAGAATTAGACGCGTTTCCAAAAGTCTTTGCAGACCTAATGTCAAGCAAAGAAAAGCAGGAAACCTTAGCGAAAAATATCAAGCGCCTGGCTTTACCAGACGCCACAAAGACCATTGTGAATCAAATTGAAAGCTTAATCAATGATCAGTAAAGAAATACATAAGGTTTACTTTGTTGGTATTGGCGGTATCGGAATGAGCGCCTTGGCTAGATATTTTGTGAGCATCGGTAAACAGGTGTTGGGGTATGATAAAACTCCATCTCAGATCACCAATCAGCTTGAAACCTTGGGAGTGGCTGTTCATTTTGATGAGGATGTTTCTGTGATTCCCTCGAACGATTTGACCAAAGAGAACACACTGGTAGTGTATACGCCAGCGGTTCCGGCTACCCATACTGAACTCCAGTATTTTAAATCCCACGATTTTCAAGTATTGAAGAGGGCAGCTGTTTTAGGCGAAATCACCAAGCATAGTTTTTGTTTGGCAGTGGCAGGAACGCACGGAAAAACAACGACTTCCTCCATTTTAGGACACATCATGTCGGCTGTGAACGCTACCGCTTTTTTAGGTGGAATCGCCGAAAATTACGACTCGAATTTGATTCTAGGTGAAGGAACGGTTTCCGTAATGGAAGCCGATGAATTTGATCGGTCCTTCCTTCAATTATCACCCAACATTGCGTGCATTACTTCTATGGATGCCGATCATTTGGACATCTATGGTCAACACGATGCTTTGTTGGAATCTTTCCAAGATTTTGCGGATAAGGTAAGTGGTGAAATTATAGTGGCCAAGGGACTCCCGATCAAAGGGCTAACCTATGCCGTTGATGAGGAGGCTGATTATATGGCAACCAATTTGAAAATCGAGAATGGTAAATATTGTTTTGATGTCAAAACTCCAACTAATTATGTGAAGGACGTTCAGTTCCACCTGCCTGGAAGACACAATGTGATGAATGCCTTGGCGGCTTTTGCCATGGCAGATGTCTACGGAGTGGCTCATGAGCAAATAAAGGATAAGCTGAAATCCTTCGCAGGCGTACAACGACGATTTTCCTATCCATTCCAATCGGAGGAACGCATTCTCATCGATGATTATGCCCATCATCCAACAGAAATCAACGCCGTGTCAAACGCTGTACGAGAAATGTATCCCAATGAAAAAGTAATGGTGATATTCCAGCCCCATCTATTTTCCAGAACCAAAGATTTTGCAGATGATTTTGCAACATCATTGAGCAAATTTGATGAAATACGGTTGTTGGATATCTATCCTGCTAGGGAATTACCAATGGAAGGAATTAACTCAGAATGGCTGCTCGATAAAATTGAAAATACCCATAAAAAGCTCGTGCAAAAATCCGAAGTATTGGATGAAATTGTGGCATCAGAAGCCAAGATTATTGCCATGCTCGGGGCAGGCGATATTGGAGTGCTTGTAAAGGAAGTTGTGAACGGTTTAAAATCAGAAGTCCATGGCCTTTAAAAAATCATTGAAATACATACTATTCTTGGTTTTGATTGTCGGATTAGGACTCTTGCAATCCTTTTCAAAAAAGCGAAGTGGAAGCAAAAAAATCAACAAAATAACTGTCAATTTTCAAGACGATAAGGCCCTCTTTTTGAGTCCCGATATGGTTAATAAATTGTTAATACAAAATGTGGATAGCCTTACAAATCAAGCGAAATCTAAGTTAGATTTACATAATTTGGAGTGTAAGGTAATCGAAAATCCTTATGTAGCGCGGGCATCCGTGTATCTTACCTTAACAGGCCAACTAGAAACAACAGTTACAGAAAGAGAACCAATTGCGAGAATAGTGTCGCAGTCTGGCTCATTTTATATTGATAGTAAGGGAGTTAAGTTGCCATTAACCGAAAATTACACACCGAGAGTGATTTTAGTAACGGGCATCGAAACTCCAGAAGCGGTGCAAAATATAACCCCATTATTGGGCAAAATATACGAGGACGAATTCTTAAAAAAAGAGCTCATTGGAGTTCGAATGAAAGCGAATAAGGAGTTGGAATTCCAAGTACGAAGTGCAGATTATAAAATCGCTTTTGGAAAAATAAATGAGGTTGATATAAAATTTAAAAAATTGAAAGCGTTTTATAAGAAATCGTTTACTGATCAAATAATGAAAGATTATAAAAACATTAACCTAAAATATCACAACCAAGTGGTGTGTACTAAATAAGCAAATTATGGAAGACAATAGAATAGCAGTTGGTTTAGATATTGGTACTACAAAAATTGTGGCCATGATCGGTCGCAAAAATGAATACGGAAAAATAGAGGTTGTAGGTATTGGAAAAGCCAAGAGCTTGGGAGTGAAAAGAGGGGTTGTAAGTAATATCACACAAACCATTCAATCCATTCAGCAGGCTGTTGATGAAGCCCAAAGTATTTCTGGAATGGGTATTTCAGAAGTCGTTGTGGGAATTGCCGGACAACACATTCGAAGCTTACATCACAGTGATTACATCACCAGAATCAATGCCGATGAAGTGATTGATGAAGTCGATATTGAAAACCTTGTCAATCAAGTACACAAATTGGTCATGCTTCCTGGCGAAGAAATCATTCATGTCCTTCCTCAAGATTTTAAAGTTGATTCTCAAGGCGATATCAAAGAGCCCATCGGAATGTATGGGGGAAGGCTTGAAGCCAACTTCCATGTGGTGGTAGGTCAGGTATCGTCCATTCGAAATATCGGAAGATGTGTCAAGAGTGCCGGACTCAATTTAAAAGACATTACGTTAGAGCCGTTGGCTTCTGCATCTGCAGTATTATCACAGGAAGAAAAAGAAGCGGGTGTGGCATTGATTGATATTGGAGGTGGAACTACCGATTTGGCCATCTTTAAAGACGGTATCATCCGTCATACTGCCGTAATTCCATTCGGTGGAAATGTCATTACAGAAGACATCAAAGAAGGCTGCTCTATCATTGAGAAGCAGGCCGAATTGTTAAAGATCAAATTCGGATCTGCTTGGCCTGGAGAGAACAAAGAAACTGAGATTGTTTCCATTCCTGGATTGAGAGGAAGAGAGCCTAAAGAGATTACCTTAAAAAACCTTTCGAAGATCATTCACGCGCGCGTTCAAGAAATCATTGAGCATGTGTATTTGGAAATAAAGAATTACGGACACGAAACCACCAAGGGCAAACTCATTGCTGGTATTGTGTTAACCGGTGGTGGATCCCAATTAAAACACCTGAGACAATTGGTAGAGTACATCACAGGTATGGATGCAAGAATCGGTTACCCCAACGAACATTTGGCTGGGGATTCGGACGAATCTTTATCGAGTCCAGCTTTCGCGACGGCAGTCGGACTCTTAATGGAGGGTCTTGATAGGACAGATATTGCACCACAAGAAGAGGAAGCGCCAGCGGAGGAAATTGTAGAAGAGCAGGTAGAAGAGGAAAAACCAAAAAAGAAATCCTTCTTTGAAAAATTTGCAGAAGGATTGAAAGATTTTTTAGATAACGCAGAATAAAACAACAACTATAAACTAAAAAGATAAGTGAAATTATGAGTGCAGAATTCGGTAACATAGATTTTGTTATGCCTAAAACGCAATCAAGTACTATTAAAGTAATTGGTGTCGGAGGAGGAGGTAGCAATGCTGTAAATCATATGTACAAACAACAAATTCGGGGTGTGGATTTTGTGATCTGTAATACAGATGCACAGGCTTTAGAAAATAGCCCGATTCCGAATAAAATTCAGCTTGGTGCAAATTTGACATCTGGACTAGGAGCCGGAGCAAATCCAGAAATTGGAGCACAGGCAGCCAAGGAAAGCATGCAAGAAATTCAGCAGATGTTGAACGTGCAGACCAAAATGGTTTTCATTACTGCTGGGATGGGTGGTGGAACCGGAACAGGAGCAGCTCCCATCATTGCCAAGATTGCAAAAGATATGGATATTCTTACTGTAGGTATTGTTACCATGCCTTTCCAGTTTGAAGGTCGTATGCGATCCAAGCAAGCGCAGTTAGGAATTGATCAGTTGCGACAGAATGTAGATTCATTAATTGTCATCAATAATAACAAACTAAGAGAAGTTTACGGAAACCTTGGTTTCAAAGCTGGATTCTCAAAAGCGGATGAGGTATTGAGTACGGCAGCCAGAGGGATTGCAGAAGTAATCACCCACCACTACAAGCAGAATATTGACTTACACGATGCCAAAACCGTGCTTTCTAATAGCGGAACGGCCATTATGGGGTCGGCACGTGAAGAAGGACAGAATCGAGCTAAGAATGCCATTGTGAAAGCTTTGGATTCACCATTGTTGAATGACAACAAGATTACAGGTGCTAAGAATGTATTGCTACTTATCGTATCAGGTTCTAACGAGGTTACCCTTGATGAAATCGGGGAAATCAACGATTACATTCAAACAGAGGCTGGCTTTGATGCCAACATTATTATGGGTATCGGTGAGGATGAAGAATTAGGAGATGCTATTTCGGTAACCATTGTTGCTACTGGTTTCGCAGCCGATCAACAAAGCACCATTACCAATACCGAAGTGAAGAAAATCATTCACACCTTGGAAGAAGATCAGAAAGCAACCTATAATTTCGGGGAGAACACCATCATCAAAACCCCGGAGATGGAAACTGAATCTGCTGAAAAAGTAATTCATGTGTTGGAAGAGGATACCGAAGAGGAAGTGCAAGATTTGATTCAGACGTCGGATAATGTGGCCAATATTGAAGTGGAGTACGAAGAGGTACTGCCACAAACAGACGAGGTAGAATTTATCATCAATGATACCACCTCCCGTGTTGAGGAAACCGTAGAAGAGGAAGAGTCAGTTGTAGAAGAACACTTGTTGTTTGATCTGCCTTTGAATTCCTACGAAGAGGTGCCACCAACGCAGCAACAAGAACAAGTTTCTTACCAATCGAATACAGCACAAGAAGTACAAAGCTCGGTTGAAAAGCGCTATGTTTTGGAAGACTTCAATATGGAGCCAACCATTGGTAAGAGCTCACAGTTGACTTCTCAAGAAACCGAAGAAGAGGAGAAGATTGAATTTGAGCTGAAGACTAGAGCTCCTGAAGTGAGTGACTACGATACCGATTGTGAAGATGTTTCTCCATTGAACTTAACTATTTCTGAATTGCAGAAAAGAGCAGAGGAGAGACGCAAGAAAATGAAGAACTTTAACTATAAGTTCAATGATCAATTGAATAAGAATATTGACGAAATTGAGAAGCAACCCGCTTACAAAAGAATGGGTGTTGATTTGGAAGCCAATGCTTCCATTAGCAAATCCAAAACCTCGATTCAAACAGATGAAGACGGAATTCAATTAAAGAGTAACAATAGCTTCCTGCATGATAATGTAGACTAAGGAAGAAACATCCAATTAACAATAATTGTTTTCAATTATAGAATCCACACAGCAATGTGTGGATTTTTTTATGGATTTACAGCTTATCGACAGCTAATTTCAATTGAACGAACTTTCTTATGACCTAGTCGCAACGACTCGATGAAATAGGGGACTTATGCGGATCTTTGGGGTATAGAACAAGAAATACCATAAAGATATAAAGCAATAAAACCCCTTAAGCAACCTTCACTCTCTCCCCCTATTTGAATTAAAGTTTGAAACCACATCAGCCCCTAAGATGTGGTTTTTTTCATGCCTTTATTTAATGGATGACCGTGAAATCAATTTTATGAAACCTGAATTACAGCTCATCGATACCTTTTTTCAGTTGGACGATGTTTGCATCAAGCTAGTCGTAGTTACTCTAGGTAATACTGGACTAATGCGGATCTTTGAAGTGTAAAACAAGAAAACTAATAAAGATATAAAGTAATAAAACCCCCATAGCAATCTAAACTCTCTCTCCCCTATTAGAATTTAAGTTAAAAACCACATCAACCCCTAAGATGTGGTTTTTTAATGGAAGTAATTTTGGTGCAAAATAACCTCTCCGTAACCTAATTGCATTTCGTCGATATGATTTTGTAGTTGACCTATTTTGCTCGATGGATGGCTCAGAAATGCCAGATATTTGTTGTATAAAACAAAGACAAAATTCCAATAGAATAAACATATAAGATAATAATACTCCCAATAAACCTTTAACACCATTAGATCTTTACTCCCCTAAAAAAAACCACAAAATTTGTGGTTTTTTTCTTTCCAATTCTTTCTCTACATAAAAATGCATTTCGTCTACATTAAAGTGCAAAACATCCTTATGACTCGATTTAACTTGGCATTTAGGCGGACATTTGTCATATAAATAAAACCCCCGATGAAAGCAAAAGTTAAATACCTATTCACCTTGATCATCATTCTTTATTTCTCTAATTCTTGGGAAATTGAAGCAGAGTTTCAAAATTGGGAAATCCCTACCAATTACAATGCGCCATTTATGATTGATTTTGAAGTGAATTCGTCAAAGTCAAGCGTAGTCTACTTTGATAACACCATGAAGAAAGATGGTGTGGTAGTAGGTGACCTTAGAGATAACCAGTTGAAAATTAATTCACTAAGAAAATATTAACAATTCAAGTTGTAACAAAAAATAAAATTAACCGTCTATAAAATGTAGTCATCAAATAAAATTACCATGAAAGCAACATATTCACCAAACGCAGAAAGAGGAATTTTAACTTCCGCATACAAAAGAGAAATAAGAACTGAAATGCGCCACTCACATCTAAGAGCAGTTTCCGATGTGAAGGAAGCCATTAGTCATCATTGTACAAGTACCGCCGGAACCATACTGCAGGTAGGCTTGTTTGTGATGGTATTGGTTGCATTGACCATGTAATAATTCATTGTATAAATAAAAAAGGCCTCACTTATTACGTGAGGCCTTTTTTTATGTTTTAAATCATTGAGTTCTTAACCCAATGCAGTTTTTATTCTAGAAATGGCTTCGCGAATCTGTTCTTCAGAAGCCGCATAGGAAATACGAATACAATTCGGGAATCCGAAGGCCTCTCCAGTAACAGTGGCTACATTGGCTTTTTCCAATAAGAACAAGGCAAAGTCGCTAGCGTTGCTAATGGTTACTCCTTGGATGGTTTTTCCAAAGTAACTCGAGATATCAGGAAATACATAAAAAGCCCCTGTCGGAATATTTACTTTAAATCCGTCAATGTCTTTTAGTAATCCGACAATAATGTCTCGTCTCGTTCTGAACTCATCTACCATGTACTGAATGTTTTCAACAGGCGCCAATACCGCTGTAATGGCTGCTCGTTGTGCAATACAGTTGGTTCCAGAAGTTACCTGGCCTTGCATCTTGGTACAAGCTTTGGCAATCCACTCTGGAGCGCCGATATAACCAATTCTCCAACCTGTCATGGCAAAAGCTTTTGCCAATCCGTTTACGGTAATTGTACGATCGTACATGCTCTCAATACATCCGAAGCTAAAAGGCTTTGCATCGTAGTTGATGTGCTCGTAGATTTCGTCAGATAACACATAAATCTGTGGGTGTTTCTCCAAAACTTCGGCTAAAGCGCGATACTCTTCCTCACTGTATATGGTACCACTAGGGTTGTTTGGTGAGTTGAAGAAAATCATTTTGGTTTTCGGAGTAATAGCTGCAGCCAGTTGATCTGGTGTAATCTTAAAGTCGTTTTCAATCGTTGATTGCACTTCTACGAATTTAGCTTCACAAAGTGTCGCAATCGCTGAATAACTTACCCAATACGGGGTTGGTAGAATTACTTCATCACCTGGATTCAATAGTACCTGTGCTACGTTGGCAATGGATTGCTTGGCTCCGGTAGAAACAACAATCTGATTTGGTTTGTAATCCAAGTTATTGTCTCTCTTAAACTTCGTGCAAATGGCTTCTTTGAGTTCCAAATAACCATCTACAGGAGTGTAGGAGTTGTAGTTTTGATTCACTGCTTCAATAGCAGCGTCTTTGATAAAATCAGGTGTGTTAAAATCAGGTTCACCGAGACTCAACCCGATGATGTCTTTTCCTTCTGCTCTAAGTTCTCTCGCCTTTGCAGCCATGGCAAGCGTCTGTGACGTTGGTAGGCTGTTAATTCTATCTGATAAAAGATTTGACATGTTTTCTAATTATGCTAATTCTGGATTTTTACCCAAGATGCCTAAGTATCTAAAATGTTCAATAATGGCTCTTCGCGTGGTTTCGTATTCGTTGTATGGAAGATTGAATTCTTTCGCTGTTTCCTTCACAATTTTTGCAATTTTCTTGTAATGCACGTGTGAAATATGAGGGAAAATATGATGTTCTACTTGGTAGTTCAATCCGCCTGTATAAAAATTGATGAACCAATTGCTAGGTGCAAAATTAGAAGTTGTGTACAATTGATGAACAGCCCAAGAATGTTCTAAATTTCCGTTTTTATCGGGTTTCGGAGTATCGGCTTTCGGTACAATATGAGCCAGTTGGAAAATCAAGCTTAAGATGATTCCCGCTGTATAATGCATCACGAAGAATCCGATCAATACCTTCCACCAAGCGACTTTTAAAACCAAAATAGGAAGTACAATCCATAAGGAATAATACAAAATTTTGGTGATCACCAACTTGGTCCACTCTGTTGTCGGATTTGGGAATTTACCATAAGACAATTTACGCTTTAGGTATCGGTGCATCTGTTTGAAGTCGGTCGTAATTGCCCAGTTAATCGTGAGTAATCCGTATAAGAAAACCGAATAGTATTTCTGTAATTTGTGAATCTTAAACCACTTGGCGTGCTTTGTAAATCGTACAATGCGCCCTGCGTCCAAATCCTCATCGTGATCTTTGATATTGGTAAATGTATGGTGCAATACATTGTGCTGAACCTTCCAATTGTACACATTCCCGGCTAGGATGTAAATACTACTTCCCATGAGTTTGTTCACCCATTTTTTTCTCGAAAAAGACTCGTGATTGGCATCGTGCATTACGTTCATACCAACACCTGCCATACCAACTCCCATAACAACTACTAATAACAGCATTACCCATTGTGGCATATCTACTGTAAGAATAAAGATGAAAGGAACCAAGAAGATTCCGAACATCAAGATGGCTTTGGAATACAATTTCCAATTACCTGTTTTCTTGATATTGTTTTCTTTGAAATATTGATTGACTCTTTTATTCAGCGTTCGAAAGAACTTAGCGTTGTTGATTCTTGAGAATTGGATTTGACTCATAAAGGAGGATCTAAGTTTTGAAATTAAACGACTAAATTAACAAAGAATTGCCGGACAAATCCATAATTTTGCCAATATTTTTCTATGGAACTTATTCATAAATATTTCAAGCAACTCACAGATTCTCAGATTCATCAGTTTGAGAAGCTCAACGATTTGTATCAAGATTGGAACCTAAAGATCAATGTGGTTTCCCGAAAAGATATCGATGAACTCTATTTGAGACATGTATTGCACTCTTTAGGGATTGCCAAAGTCATGAAGTTCAAACCAGGTGCGAAAGTGATGGATGTCGGAACAGGAGGAGGGTTTCCTGGAATTCCCTTGGCCATTTTGTTTCCTGAAACTCAATTCCATTTGGTGGATTCCATCGGAAAGAAAATCAAGGTGGTGAATGAGGTCACTGCCGGTTTGGAACTTCAAAATGTGAAAACCACTCACGGGCGAGTTGAGACCATTACCGATCAGTACGATTTTATTGTAAGTAGGGCTGTGGCGCAGATGGAAACATTTGTGCGCTGGAACAAAGGACGCATCGCAAAAAAGCAAAACCACGATCTAAAAAACGGAATCTTGTATTTGAAAGGCGGCGATTTGACCGAAGAACTTAAGCTATACAAAACGGCTAAGATTTATGACCTCACTGACTACTTCGAAGAAGACTTCTTTGAAACTAAGAAAGTGGTGCACTTGCCATTGAAGTATAAAGGGTAAATGCAGGTATCCTGATTGCCTTACTTCCTACATTTTCACCATTCCTGTAGCTGCCATGACAATTCCTACCCCAAAAGCAATAAGCAGTATAAAGGCAAAAATAATCAGCAGTCCTAATGAAAATCTTAAGAGCTTTAGGATGTGTTGCCAAAAGGTATTTTTATACAGTTTACCGAGCGCAAATAGGTAGAAAACTATGGTGAATAAGAAACTTAAGCTATAGATCTTTGGATTGATCAATAAGGCCAAACCAAAAAAGATAAGGGAGACAAAAGTGGTAAAACCGATAATGTAGGTATTCATTATAATGTGTTCCCCGTAATTGTGTGGCTTCCGATAGGTCCATTTACTGAGCATGGCATAGAAGGGCAGAAATAAGAACATCATGATGTTGTAGTAATTCAACATAAAATTCATGTAGCTATCCATAAATTTCAATTGATTCTGAGCGATGGATTTCTTCAATTCCTTCTTTTTGAACTCCTGCTCTGATAGATTTTTATATTGACTCAAATCCATATTGGCGTCCTTTTTCAGCTCTTCAATGGAGTCCTTGTTAAATTCACTGTTTACATCAAGAAAGTCCTGTTCGTAGTATTTGAAGACCACCAAGGAGATACCCACGGCTACGGCCATAAATGCAAAGGGATTCACATATCTCCTTCGAACGCCCGAAAGGTATTCGTTCAATACGCGATCTGGATGAATCGCCATTTCCTTTAAGGTTCGGAAAAATCGACTATCAACTCCGAAAATATCATCAATAAACAAGGTTACCAATTCTTTAAAGGTAATTCTACTTTTGATCACCTTAGCGCCGCAGTAATTGCAGAACTGAGCATCCTCTTCAAGTGGTGTTTGGCAATTTTTACAATTCATATCAATTTTATCTTCCGCTGATTACTTTTAAGTTTTTAATGCGCAAACCATTACTTCGAGGTTCAGAAATATCCCAGTACGTGGTTCCCTTTCTCATTTTAATTTCGCCAATTTTTTCTCCATTAAGAAAAACTTTTAGGATATCGTTATTGTAAATCGCCTTAAAATTATGAAATCCACCCTTAACACTTTCAATCCGTTTAGCAGGAAGGTTCTCTGTCGGTTTATTTCGTCCACCTAATTTTTGACCTAAAAAAGTGCTTGAAGGCCTAATTGCTACCCAAGACCATTGATAATGATTTTCATAATCCCATTTTTTCTTAACTCGATCATAAACTCCTTCTTTTTTAAAATTAATAAAAAATGCTTTATCTAAATTGTTAGAAGGGCTATGTTGAAAATCAAAACTTAATTCAAATGAGCTGCTAAAAATTTTACCAGTCAAGATTCCAGTAGTTTTTGCACCTCCCATTTTTTTATCAAAAAGTTCCAGGTAATTTGAATTCCATCTGCCTACAAATCGATGTTGAATTTTTTTATTAGCTATTCTGAGATTACTCCAACTACTATTCTTTTCATAAAAATATTTGTATTTGGTTTTATTAGACAGGTCAAAACTCTCATCAATAACAATATTATCCAGTAAAATAGGAGGGTTTTCAACCATCATGCTAAAAATTTCGTCTTCTGATGAATTATAAGCATGTAAATAATCTTGAATTATACTTGTTCCACTCCATGCTAAAATACAGTAGGAAAATAAAGGTCTAGAATACCCATTTATTTCATAGACAAAGGCTCCATTAATAAAAAATTGTAAACGGTTATCGAGTTTTGTAATGGATAATAAATTAGGAGACCCATTTTTAATTGCATTACTTTTTATCCACTGGGTAGTATATTTTTCTTTAAAATTATCAATTTTAAACTCTCCTTTATCGTTTATCCAAAATGATAATTCCGTATTTCCGCCGTTTTTGATATACTTTCTTTCTCTGCTATCAATACTTAATGCTGCCTTTGCATTTATTCCATTCATTTGAAATGAAGCGCCTATATAACCATTCTTCAAGGCAGTGAATCCGTTAAATCCCCAATACGATAGAATGTCTGCCGAATTATTCGCAAATTTCTTTTTCCCATTAAAAACCAGCGTAGTATAATTTTCTTTGTAATAGAATAATTCTTCGGAGTTTGAGATTAATTTAGATTCACCTTCAAAACCGGATTTGATATTTTCTTTGGTAATTCTAATAGGAATTTTCATTCGATATACTTTTCCGTCTGGTTTTAGTAATTCAAACCAACTATATTTTTTACCATCATATAATGGGCTTGGGCTTCCTTCATAATTAAATCCGCTAACTCCGCGATTACCAATTCGAATAATTTTATCTCCTATTTGAATTCCGTTTTTATCCGCTGGACTATTTTCAGCCACATAGGTTACTTCTAGGCTTTTCCAATTATCAATAGGTTTTGTCCATATACCCAAGAAATATTTATAGGATGCTTTTTTGTTGTTTCTAGTTAAATATTTAAAATCTTTGAGTTTGAAATAGAGCATTACATCGTATGCCCCTCCTATTACCCTTCTTATACTTTGTTTTGTGCCGTAAACACCTTTTCCGCGATTATAGGATTTGGCTGCTGAATACATTTTTTTAATTCTTTCAGCGGAATAATTTAAAAGTGCGTCATAATAGTGATATGAATAAAAGGATAATTTTTTTGGTTTATACAAAGAAGTGAAACCTGCGTTCATCAAGTCGTAAAAACTGTATTTCAAATTTTGATATTTCTCGATATTAGGACTTAAAATCATTGCCTTTATTGTCATCATTGACAAATCGGAACTTTTATAGTTCTGAATATTTAACCAATTACTTAATTTTAAAAATTCTTCACGATAACCATTTCGGAATAAATTTGATAGCAAGGAGCTATTTCCTTTACCAGATAAAAGTGCTTCTTGATACTTTGATTTGGAATTTGTGCTAATTAAAGAGTCTATAAAAATATTAAGTGAAACAGGGTCTTTTAAGTCGCTGTATTTTTGTATTCTGTTAATAGACCTTCTAGTTTTTGATAAACGACGTTTTTCTTCATCAGCCTTTTTTGAAACCTCCAATTCGTTTTTCATCCTATTGATTTCCGGATAATCATTGAAAAATTCAACTATAAATCTTGCATACCCATTGGAGTCCATTCCATAACGTTTTGCATGCTTATATCCGATATAAGAATAATCAGCTAACATGGATTTGTTTTGTGCTATAGGGTTTTTAGTTATGTAATTGCGCAGTTCTGATAAGGCACTAAATCTAGCATTCTTTATTTTTCGTCCGTAAGTTCTGTTGAAGTCGTACCAAAGATGATGTGCTTGGCTTTCAATGGCATATGAATCTTGATAGTTTTTTGTTTTACTCATAAAATTTTTTCTCACTCGAATAATATCCCTGATATTATTTTTAGCTTGAAGTAAATCCTTTTCTACTGACTTTATAACCGAATTTGGCACGTATGCTGCATATTCTGTAAGCCAGTCAGATATTGCAGATTTATATGATGCCCAGTTGTTTATAAAATTCGAGAATTTTCTGACCTGAAATGATTTGGCTACTCTTGCTTCTTTTTTTGCTTTTTGTTCTTCTTTTGCTTGTTCCTCTCTATAGTCTTTCCAGAACACATTTTCAAATAATTGTGATAGCCTTCGTTCACTTTGATTTAGAGCATTCCATTGCCTTTTTATATTCTGTTGGTATTGTTGTATTTGCTGCTGAGTTGCATTAGCTTGTATTGGAGTGAAATTTCCTTTTGGATATATTTTTGAAGGCTTAACTGAAGATTTTGCCTTTTTATAACTTATTTTTTTTGTTGAATTGAAGCTATTCTTGTTTCTAGTGGAGCTTTTTTTGGAACCCTTTTTCTTAGTTTCATTTATACAATGAGCCCGCATATCTCTGAGTAATGCCGCAGATCTTGTCTCCCATTGCTTAAGCGCGTTAGACGCATCGGAACAGTCTCGAGCAATTTTTTGAAAATACCGGTTGTCTTTTTCAATAAAACTTTGATATGCCTTAGTCATGGTTCTTGGAGGTTTTGACCTTTGGTTATAAGCTGTTCTGTAGGTTTTATAACATTTTCCTAGATTTTGCATATAGCTTTTTGGGAAATGTTTTTGTATTAGGGAAGTTGTAGCTACAGGTCTTTTTAGAATAACTTTTTTAGAACCAGCTCTTGGAAAGTATTTCTTTGTTCTTTTTAAAACCGTCACTCCGTTTTCCTGCTTTTCTTCCCATCGTAAACCTGTATAATAATCTGTCAAATGTTGAACCATTGCAATGTCTGAATAGCTGCGATAAGTAATATCAACAGCATCAGTTTTTCCACTTTTAAATTCCTTACAGACAAAAGACTCTTGGGTTTGGGCTGTTATTGAAAAAATGGAAAGAAAAAAACAAGTGATCGAAATAAGGCTTTTCATACTTGGGCATTTGAAGATTGCCTTATAAAAATAGCAATATTTTAACAACTCAAAAGGAACAAAAAAAGGAACCGCATTTGCGATTCCTTTTTCTGTTTTTTATTGGTAGTCAGCCCTATAGCACTTCTACGAAAAGTCCATCATCTGTCTTAAATACTTTGGCTACTTCTTTTTTGGTCAAACCTTTGATGGTTTTGTCCCATTTTTTATTGGACAATCCTGATTGGATTTTTAATTCTGGTAGCTCGATTTTTTCAGCCTTTTGAAGAATTTCAAATACCGCTTTTTCATCGTCATTCAATTCCACAGAAGGTGCTTGCTTCTCTGGTTTCATTTGCGGGAAGAACAATACTTCCTGAATGGATTGGTTGTTGGTCAAGAACATGATCAAACGGTCCATTCCGATTCCGAGTCCGGAGGTAGGAGGCATTCCGTATTCCAAGGCACGCAAGAAATCCTGATCGATAAACATGGCTTCATCATCACCGCGATCGGCCAATTTCAACTGGGCTTCAAAACGCTCTCTTTGATCAATCGGATCGTTCAACTCCGAGTAGGCATTGGCAATTTCTTTTCCGCAGACCATCAACTCAAAACGCTCCGTCAATTCAGGATCTGTTCGGTGCTCTTTACAAAGCGGACTCATTTCTTTTGGGTAGTCGGTAATGAACGTCGGCTGGATGTAGTTTCCTTCACATTTCTCACCGAAAATTTCATCAATCAATTTTCCTTTCCCCATAGAATTATCCACCTCGATGCCCATTTCAATAGCGGCTTGTCGGATCTCATCTTCAGACTTTCCAGAGATGTCAAATCCAGTAAAGTGCTTGATCGAATCTGCCATGGTTACCCTTGGGTATGGTGCTTTAAAATCGATATCATGTTCGCCAAAAGTGGCTTTGGTGGTTCCGTTTACGGCAATGGCACAGTGCTCTAATAGATTTTCGGTGAACTCCATCATCCAGTTGTAGTCTTTGTAAGCCACATAAATTTCCATGGCGGTAAACTCCGGATTGTGGGTTCTGTCCATTCCTTCGTTTCGGAAGTTCTTCGAGAACTCGTATACACCATCAAATCCGCCTACAATCAATCGCTTTAAGTACAATTCGTTGGCAATTCGCATGTATAATGGAATGTCTAAAGAATTGTGGTGGGTAATGAATGGTCTCGCAGCCGCTCCACCCGGAATCGGCTGTAAGATGGGCGTCTCAACTTCAAAATAACCAGCATCGTTAAAGAACGAACGCATAGCGTTGAAAAGCTTGGTTCGCTTAACGAATACCTCTTTCACATGCGGATTCACTACCAAATCAGCATATCGCTGTCTGTAACGCAATTCCGGATCGTTGAATTCGTCGTACACATTTCCTTCCGCATCCGTTTTTGGTAGTGGTAATGGTTTCAAAGCTTTACTCAACAATGAAAAGTCTTTCACCATCACGGTTTTTTCCCCAACCTTGGTGGTAAACAGTTCTCCTGTGATTCCAACAAAATCGCCAATATCCAACAACTTCTTGTATACCTCGTTGTATAAGGTTTTGTCCTCTCCAGTACAGATTTCATCTCTATTGAAATACACCTGAATGCGTCCGTCTGAATCTTGCAATTCAGCAAAGGAGGCCTTTCCCTGAATTCGACGCGACATTAATCGACCGGCAATGGTCACCGATTTTCCTTCTTCGAAATTCGCTTTGATATCGGTTGAATTGGAGTTGATTTCAAACAAATCTGCAGGATACGGATTGATACCCAATTCCCTCAATTTGCCTAGTTTTTCTCTTCTGACAATTTCTTGATCTGATAATTGCATGAAACCTTGATATTTGTTGAAATTAAGGTTGCAAAGATACAATCAATTGATTTAAAAACAAGGAGTTAATATTTGCGAAGTTTCTTTTTGTAATGCAATTTAAATGTCTATATTTGACCTGTTGTTGTGAACACATATATGTGTTTAGGTTGTATAGCCAATAGAAAGCATCCTTAATAGGGTTGCTTTTTTTCTTTTACAGCATTTTCTGTTGCTTCTCGTAGAAAGAATTCGCCTGTAATTTCATCAGGTCTCTCGCCAATTTTTGCTTGTAGTTGTACAATTCCTCTTCGTCGGAAATGTCTTTGTACACTTGATTGTCTACCACAATATCGGCTTGAAGCATCTGCTCGCGTTGTTTCACTTGCTGGGTTACCCAAGTTTTTACTGCGGTCTCATGATCTTGGAGTTTGTAATCGTATTCGCCTTTCGGAGCGATGAGCTTGGCGAAAATAGGTGAGGTTTCAATGGCTAAAAACAAAAGGAATATAAAGAAGGAGGGAAGCCAAGGTAGTTTCCCCAGGGCATTCACCCGAGCCATCAATCCGTCAAAGTTGGAGATGATGGGCTGTGTTTTGGTTTCGGCATTTAATTGATTGGATTTTAAATCGGCAATGGCCAGTTCTTTGGCTTTTATTTTTTCGGCATTGTCCTTTTTCAATTGGGTGAGTTCGGCCAAAGCGGCGTCGTGTTTTTCCCGTTTCTCTTGGTATACCGGTCCTTTGCCAACCAGTTTGGTGCCCTTTCTTCCTTCTGCCTCTGCGATGTAGGTTTCATAAAGGGTGTTAGTTTCCACCTCCTTCGCCGTGATTTCCGACTTTAAGGCGTTGATGTCGGTTTCTAGTTTTTGGATTTCTGGATCGAATTGAGCTGCGATTTGCGTCTTGTTTTCAAGGGTCATTTGGTTTTTTTCTTCCAATAGCACGCGATTGATTTCCTTCTCAAACAATTTCAACTCCAAGGGTTTGGAAATCACCACGGCAATGATGACCGCTAAGATCAATCTGGGTGTTGCCTGCAAAAGCTCCTTCATTTTAGAGTCTGATTTTTTAATGGTCGATACAATAAACCGATCTAGGTTGAAGATCAACAATCCCCATACCACACCGAATCCAATGGCAACGTACAAGTTGTCAAATACAGTATACAAGGCATAACTTCCAGCAATGGCGGCCATGACTGCTGTAAAAAAGACGGTAGCGCCAATGCCAGCATATTTGTTTTGTTCGCCATTTGAGCAGTTGTCGAGGATGGTTCTGTCGGCCCCAGAACAGATCAAGAAGAAAGATTTAAGCACGCGTGTTTGATTTAGGTTGAATGCTTATATAACGCCTTCAAAAAGAAAATGTTACTTAATAAAAAGTTAAAGCCACTTAAAAAAAGTGGCTTTACATTCGCGATGGGTTTCTGTTCTTATTCCGTGGTTATTTTAACCGTGCCTTTGTCGTTTGTTTTGCTAACATCCACAGACTTGATGGTTCCTTTGTTTTTATCTACAAAACGTCGCGCTTTTTTCATGGATACTTTTTTTCCATTCAGGTAATAGGTGTAGCTCTTGTCAAAAGGAATTTCCAAATCTACTTTCTTACGAATCACTTTCTTTTTGTAGTTCGGATCCGACATTTTCTTTTCAAAGGCATCCCAATCTGATTCTTTGGATTCTTCAATCACTTCAATGATTTCCACCTCGTTTTCTTTGGGTTCTTCGTGAATTTCTTCGATAATTTTTTCCTCAACGGTTTCCTTGCTCGGTTTTTGAGTTTTGTTTTCTCGAATTTCAATCACTGTTCGCTCTACCATCTTTTCTTTAGAGGGCTTTTTAGATTTCACCTCTTTAATGATAATTTTTGCTGGTGGTGGCGGTGGCGGTGGCGTTTTTTTGCCCTTTACCACTTTTACCGGTGGCGGTGGTGGCGGAATGAATTCGTACACATTCTTGACAGACTTTTTCTGCTTGGCAGACATTAAGCTGTACAAATAACGCATGCGTTTGATCTCGTCGAACTTGAACATTTGTGATTTTACCGATTTGTTCAGAAGGGTATTGTATTCCTTCATTTGTTCGCGAGTGGCACTCTTTTTTACGTTTTCTACCTTAATTACGGTAGGTTTCTTTTTGGATTGTGCTTCAACGCGATCGGCAAATAGAAATACGGCGCCCACCAAAATCGGAATTACGGCTAATTTTTTTACTAAAATGGATATTTTAGAACTTGGTGTTTTCATCATAATAAGTCTTTTTTTCGTTAATGAATAGTTTAAATTACTGGCCAAGTAAAATTTGTTGTTCCATGCAGCTTTGTCTAATAACAAATGCTGGTAATAGGAAATATTGTAGTGGGAAGACAAAACCTTGTCGTCCGCTAAAAATTCGTGATTTAACTGAACGGCTTTTTTAAGCCATAGGATAAATGGGTTGAACCAAAAAAGTATGAGTAATACTTCAACGAGGAGCACATCTAAGGTGTGCCGCTGTGTAGCATGGGTCAATTCGTGGGTAAAGAGTTCTTCTTCAATCGCATTGTTTTCAAACTCCGTTTTGTTCACAAAAATGTAATTCCAAAAGGTATGGGGAAGAATTTTGTCATTTACCAATACCAATCGGGCATTCTGAATGTTTCGCTTTTCATTCTGAATAATTTTTCTTCCGATATCGAATAGGTTCTTTAGAAAACGAATCAGTAAGAGTCCAGATATAATAAGGTACAGCGCAAGCAATCCATTTTGTAAAGTGAACCAGGTCTGAGTTTCTTCAATGCGTGTTCCGGTTACGATGGATATCGGTGTTTCTTCAACTCCTGTGGGCTCTATATAGATGACGTACAAGGGTGCCAGAAAGGAAAAAAGCACACTTCCAAGTAGGTAAAACCGATTGAATCGATGCATCTTTTCTTTCTCTAAAAAGAAGTGGTAAAAGACTAAGAGTAGCCCCAAACACAAAGCCGATTTGATGAGGTAGCTAGTCATTTTTCTTACTTTTTATTTCTGCATCGATGATTTTACGCAATGCCTTCAGCTCATCTTCCGAAAGATCGGTTTCTTGGGTAAAGAAGGAAGCAAATTGCGACGCCGAATTGTTGAAAAAGTTCTTGATCAATCCGTTGACATGCTTCGAGAAATAATCCGTTTTCTTTACCAAAGGAAAATATTCGCGCGACTTTCCAATGGTGGTATAATCCACAAAACCTTTGTCTCGCATTCTTTTGAGCAAGGTAGCTACGGTAGTGGTAGCTGGTTTGGGCATTGGAAAATCTTCGAGTAAATCTTTCATAAATGCTTTCTTACGTTTCCATAGAAACTGCATTACTTGTTCTTCGGCTTTGGATAGTTGCATGCGTTCGTATTTTTATGCTCTACAAATATAGAATAAAAAAGTTTAATTCTACAAGTGTAGAGTTAAATAAATGTTAAGTCCGTCTTATTTGATATTTAGGTATATTTGATAACAAATAACATTCCGTTTATGAGAAACTTCATCATTCTATGCATAGTAGTCTCCTTTTTAGGTTGTAGCAAAAAGATCTTTAATGAAAAGTGGTTGACCGAAGAAGCGCCCGAAGAGTTTACAGCGCGATTCGAAACAACCCAAGGTAATTTTGATATTTATGCCAAGCGTTCTTGGTCGCCCAAAGGGGTGGATCGTTTGTATCAATTATTGAAGAACGATTATTACCAAGACATCGCCATCTTCAGAGTGGTGCCTAATTTTGTAGCTCAATTCGGAATTCATAATGATAGTTTGATCAATGCTAAGTGGGGGAAAAGCGGCATCGACGATGAACCGGTGTTGAAGAAAAACGATTCCATGACCATTTCTTTCGCGAGAGGCGGAGTGAAGTCGAGATCCAACCAAATCTTTATCAATCTAAAAGCCAACAACCGTTTGGATGCTTTGGATTATGGCGGTGTAAAAGGATTTCCAGTAGTAGCAAAAGTGACTGCCGGAATGGAAAACGTGTTGAAGTTTTACAATGGTTACGGAGATAAGTTGGGCTATCGACAAGACTCTATTACCAAGTATGGGAACGATTTCATCAAACGGAAGTATCCTAAGGTCGACTTTATCAAAACTGCCTATCTATTGAAATGAAAGGATTCGCAGTTCAAATCGTGCTCTTGTTTTTGCTAGTAAGTTTTTCTACTAGGGCACAAGAAAAGTATGAGCGTGAATACCGAATCGATCTAAAAGAGGTACCCAAAAAAGCACTGGATTTCATCCAACAGATCCCCAATGTACAGAAGGTTAAATGGTATTACGAGGAGAGTCAGGATGGCGAAACGGTAGAGGCTAAATTCAAACACAAAGGACACAAAGTTAGTGTCGAATTCACGGACAAAGGAGAAATTCTCGATGTGGAAATCAAAACCCGATTGGGTGAATTTCCCAAGCAAGAAAGACAGTTGATTCGGAAAGTTTTAGAATCACAATTTGTCAAATACCGCATTCGAAAGATTCAAAAACAGTTTTCCAAATTATCAAGAGCGCAGTTCCAAAAGCTCTTTTCCAATCCCGCAGGCTTCGGCACTTACAACTATGAAATTGTAGTGAAAGGAAAGAAAAAGAAACAATTTGAATTATTTCAGTTGCAAATAGATCAAGAGGGTGCCGTGCTTTCCCAGTTGAAATTTGCACCGCCCAATTCCTTAAATCTCGAGTTCTAATGAGAGGTTTTTTTGTATTCTTTTTGATACTCCTGATGGGGAGGACAAACGGGCAATCTCAAAACGATTACGGATTTCTACCGAAAGTCATCCTGTCTAAAAAGTATGGCGAACGATTGCGATGGATCAACAGTGCCGAGTCGCGGACAGATTTGAACAAAGACGCCACGCTCAATAACAATTTGTTGGATTTGTCCTCCATTCTCTCTTATCGCGCCGATGTACACCACACCTTAAACTTTGGATACATCATCCGTTTTGAAGGTGGCGAAGTCATCCATAGAACCTTTCAGCACTTCAACTACCTCCAAGAGTTTTCAGCAAGTCAATTGTCCCATCGTTTCGCATTCGAACAATTCTTTGAGCCCAACAAATCGCTCTTTTTTAGAGGGCGCTACCGAGCCATGTTTCAAAAGCCTTTGAATGGAGAGCGGGTAGATGTCAAGGAATTTTATATCAAGCTAGGAAACGAATACTTGTGGAATTTTGAGGATAAGGAGCTTGAGATTCGATTTACGCCCTATTTGGGGTATCAACTCTCTACCAAAGATCGCATTGAATTCGGTATTGATTACCGCACCCTCTCCTTTGATCAGAACAATTTTTGGTTTCGTACCACTTGGTACATATCTATATAAAAAAAGCCAGAGAAAATCTCTGGCTCTTCTATATCTTATAAGTGCTTCTTAGTTGATTAAGAAACGCACCTTTCTTGCCAATTGTCTGGCACCTTCTGTCACACTTGCGTCAACACCACCACCGCTGTAGGTAAGTCTGTTAGCGCTGATTCCAGCTGCAACTAAGATGTCGAAAACTTTCTTCGCTCTCTTTTCTGATAAAGATTGATTTCTGTCGGCGTCACCGGTTTCATCAGCGTATCCAACCAATACGGCCGTTCTAGACGGATTGTCTAACATGAATTGCTTCAAGTAGTTGATAGCACCCATGGACCCTTTTTGAACATCGGTCTTGTTGGTGTCGAAGTATACATTTACATAACCTCTGTTTAATAACTCTTTAATGAAGTCTACATTAGAAGCCGTAATTACTTCTCCTTGCTTTAAGGTCAATTCATCTTTCTTCACATAACGCTTGTCCAGCTCTTTTACGATCACCTCTTTGCTTACAATAGGCTTGGTATTTTCTAAGACAGTGATTTTATCCTCTGCTTTTTCCAAACGCATTTTGATATCGTTCAATTCGCCAGCAACGTTAGAGTCTGTTTTTTCTCTCCAGAAATCAGCATGACGCTTGTACTTTCCGATAGCAAAACTTACACCTAAAGAAGTGTTGAAAATAGTGGAATTTACATGTCTGAATCCAGATACGTTCTGATTGTTAAAGGTTCTATTTTGGAAATAGTTGAACAAGATCGAATAGTCAAAGAACAACGACAAACGATCTGACAATCGGTACTGAGGTGTGAATCCTAGCATAAAGTGCCAGTTGGTATCTGCCGTAGCATTAAACGGAATCGCATTGTCAATGCTTCCGAAACCAACACCTGAATGTAACAACAGGTTCAAACGTTTTGTCCAGTTTTGGAAGTTTAAGAAGTTTCCTGCATTCATCACCCCTTCCAAGCTAAATCTCGTAAAGGTTGCTTCAAAAGGCTGGCTGGTTGCATTTCCTTCAATTTTATTCATTCCGAATCCCAAACGCAATCCAAAATTTTCATTAAACATTTTACGAACTCCAATATTGGCTTGCCAAAGTGATGGTCTGTCAATGGTGTATCCTGGTGATAAGGAATGTGCAATATCATGCACACCGGCACCGATGTCCAAAGACCATTTGTTGAAGTTTAATTCTTGACCCATTGAAGAGAGGGTAATGATTGAAAAGGCTACTAAGAAAATTCTTTTCATTACGTTAGAGTTTGATGTTTACTATAATTAACTATGCTAAATTAAAACTTATTTCCTACGAAGCTTAATTTTTTGCAGGAAATAATGGGATTTTAACGATTCAATGCTACAAAATTTTGGTAGAAATACGGAATGGTTTCAATACCTTTTAAATAATTCCAAATCCCGAAATGCTCGTTTGGCGAGTGAATTGCATCACTATCCAGTCCGAAGCCCATCAAAATCGTCTTGCTTTTTAGCTCTTTTTCGAACAAGGCCACAATCGGAATACTTCCTCCACTACGTTGCGGAATCGGTGTTTTTCCAAAGGTGGTTTCATAGGCTTTGCTAGCGGCTTGGTAAGCGATATTATCAATGGGGGTTACATAGCCTTGACCACCATGATGTGGCGATACTTTTACGGTTACCGATTTTGGAGCAATGCTTTCAAAATGATTCTTGAACAATTCGGTGATTTTCACCCAATCTTGGTTCGGCACCAATCGCATGGAAATCTTTGCATAGGCCTTTGAAGCGATTACCGTTTTGGCACCTTCGCCCGTGTAGCCTCCCCAAATTCCGTTGACATCTAAGGTAGGTCTGATGGAGTTGCGTTCGTTGGTGGTATATCCTTTTTCACCATGTACGTCTCCGATATCCAAAGCCTCTTTGTAGGCATCCAAGGAAAATGGAGCTTTGGCCATTTCAGCGCGTTCTTCGGTAGATAGTTCTTCTACATCGTCATAGAATCCCGGTATGGTAATGTGATTGTTTTCATCGTGCAAGGATGCAATCATCTGCGTCAATATATTAATCGGATTCGCCACCGCACCTCCGTAGAGACCAGAGTGCAAATCACGATTTGGACCGGTCACTTCCACTTCCACATAACTCAATCCACGTAATCCTGTGGTAATAGACGGTACGTCATTGGCGATCATTCCCGTATCGGAAATCAAGATCACATCATTGGCTAGTTTTTCACGGTTGTTTTCCACGAACCAGGACAAGCTTTCCGAACCAATTTCCTCTTCCCCTTCAATCATAAATTTCACATTGCAAGGCAGTTGGTTGGTTTTGGTCATGAACTCCATGGCTTTCACGTGCATGTACATCTGTCCTTTGTCGTCACAAGCACCTCGAGCAAAGATGGCTCCGTCTGGGTGTTTGTCCGTTTTTTTGATTACCGGCTCAAAGGCAGGCGAGTCCCACAAGTCTAATGGATCTGGTGGTTGCACGTCGTAATGTCCGTATACCAAAACAGTCGGTAGGGAAGGGTCGATCATTTTTTCGCCATACACCACAGGGTAGCCAGGGGTTTGACAAATTTCCACCACATCACAACCGGCTTCTTCCAGTCTGGTTTTTACGGCCTCGGCAGTGGCCAAGACATCGTTTTTGTAGGCCGAATCGGCACTGATAGACGGAATTTTAAGAAGATCGATTAATTCATTTAAAAAGCGTTCTTTGTTTTTTTCGATATAGGATTTTACGTCGTTCATGAGTTAAATTTAAGCTTACTCAAAAATAGAAAATTTAGGGCGAACTTCTTTGGGATTTCTTCGGATTGATTATATTTGCAGTCCTATTTTGCAGGCGTGGTGGAATTGGTAGACACGCTAGACTTAGGATTTAACCAAGTATAGGTTCTTAAAATATTGTTAAAAATGCGGGCGTGGTGGAATTGGTAGACACGCTTGACTTAGGATCAAGTGCCGCGAGGTGTGAAGGTTCGAGTCCTTTCGCCCGCACAAAAGCCGAAGAGAAATCTTCGGCTTTTTTATTTTTAACAAGGGTATTTCTTCACGAATTTTGGCCTTGGGTACAACATAGGTACAACATTTGACTATTTTAAGAATCGGATTTATATTGATTACTATTACTTCCATTTAGTCTCAAACCCTATTAAACTTCGTAGTTCTTCATAGATTTTGGTGAATAGTAATCACATTTTTTTGTTAGAGGGTTTTTTATCATACAATATTACCGCAAGTTAAACTCGTAAAATACTTCCATCAAAAGACTACGGCATAAAGCCGTTGCGCTTGACCAACAGCTCATTTATTCCGTTTCCTTTTGAGCCAAGATTTTAGCTTCCGTTTGGTTTCTGCTCAAATATTGTTTAATCAAAAATTTGAGTATTATGACAACAAAAGCGAGTATCACAAAAAAACGCAGTCGAATAAGAGTAGCTGCCAAAACTGAAGGGAATGGGAAGAAAAACGAAGCACTTCAAATCGAAAACTTACCCATTGCAAAGGTAATTCCCGACCCAATGCAGCCCAGAAAGACTTTTAACGAAATGCTTTTACAACAGCTTTCCGAAAGCATTAAAGAACACGGTGTATTACAACCTATTACGGTAAGGAAATCCGGTAAGGAATATGTCATCGTTATGGGCGAACGTCGCTATCGTGCCAGCAAATTGGCCGGAAAGACAACTATACCCTGTATAGTGCGGACTTACGAGAACAATGATGTCCTGGAAGTTCAAATCATTGAAAACTTGCAACGGCAGGATGTTGAGCCTACTGAAGAAGCAGATGCGATTGCTTACCTAAGTGAAAAATATGCACCTATTGAAATTGCGAAGCGTTTGGGCAGAACGGATAATTTTATCAGACAACGTCTCAAGCTAGCAGGATTGATTGATGGCTTCAAACATTTTGTACGCAATGGCGAAATGACCATTTCCTTAGGTGTCGGTGTAGCGCTCTTTACACCAGAGGAACAACAGATGATGCTGGAAACAATGGGTGAAACTTTTAATGCGCATCAAATAAACAGGATGATTAACGACCAAACCTATGATTTAGAAAAGGCATCATTTGATGTTGCAGATAAGACTTTGGTGCCAAAAGCTGGTTCGTGTGTAGAATGTCCATTTAATGCTGCAAATCAAGGGAACCTTTTTGGCGAAGGTAAAATGGTTTGTACTAAATCGGCTTGTTTTGAGACAAAGAAATCCAAATCGTTCTTGAACTTGATTGAGAAAACCAAAAAAGAGAACATTCTTTTAATTCCTGAAATTCGCCGGTATTGGGCAGATGAAGAAAGCAATCAGCTTATTATTTCCCAACTGGAAAAAAATGGATTTAAAGTGTATCTACTAGATGATGTTGAAATTATCGAAAATCCAATCGAACCTACAATAGAAGCCATTAAGATTGAATATCAGCATTACGATTATTCAGAAGATGAATTAAAGGCGGAATTGGATGAAGCGATGCAGGATTACGAACAAGCATTGATAACTTACAATTCTGTAAAGGATAATGGATTTGTAAACGGTATCGTCTTCCATCCTGAAACATACCAGCACAAAAGTGCCTTCGTAAAAGTGATTGAGAAATCAAAGAACGATTCTACTGAATATTCAGCACCATTAGCAAATAGAAAAATGGCAGATTGTACGCCCGAAGAACAAATCATCAAAATCAATGAAAGGGAAATCCGTAAGAAGCATATTGAGAACAATAAGCAGTTTGAAGAAGTTGTCGAAATGATTCGTGAGACGGATTATATCAATATCAAGAAAACACTTTCGGTTGATGAAATGGTAGCGTTCTCAATATCGCTTTTTGAAAATAATGTGGACTATATAAGCCAACAGAAATACTTTTCAGGATTGTTGGGCGATACATCAAAAATGACCAGAATTGATGGTGTGGAAAATTTCAAGAAGAACTTTAAAAAGGAAATCTTCCACAAGTTGATTCGGTATATGCTCACGAAGCAAGTACATTTTGGCGAAAGCAACCATAACAATAACCTGACGAATATTTCATTTTACAATGCGATGCAGGTATATTATAAATCCAAGATTGCTAAAATTGAAAAAGTATATTCCGAGAAAAGAGACAAGCGTGAAGCACGTTTGAAAGAGCGCATCGCGGTTCTTGAAAAGAAAATTCAGGAACTTAAAGAGTAGCTTTTGTTGTTTGAAGAAGGGTCGGCATTCGTGTCGGCCCTTTTTCTTTTTTTGGATACTTAGAAGAGGGTGTCGATCAATATCAGCGCAAAGGCAAACTCGTAAAAACACCCATCAAAAGACTACGGCATAAAGCCATTGCGCGCACTCCATTTCTCATTTATTCCGTTTCCTTTTGAGCTGTGATTTTAGCTTCCGTTTGGGTGATGCTCAAATATTGTTTAACAAAAACTTCAACATTATGACAACAAAAGCAAAGATTTCGGTTCAAGAAGCCGAGGCACATTATCAATCCAGTAAGGAAAATTACTCGATTGAAGGTGCAGAAAGCCATTTGGCCTATTACAGAGAAAAGCATCCAGAGTATTACGCTATGCTATCACAAAACGTTTAACCTGAAATTCAAAAGCTATGTATTTACAAAATTTGCAACAAGATGAGATTTTCGTTTCAAACGAAATGAAATCCTTGAAAAGTCTGACTCAGATGGAATCCCGACGTGGGCTTGAAAATGCCATCATCTCGAATGGCAAAATAGTCAACGTGGTATCCAACAGCTATGGCCACATCCCGAACCAACTGTTCTTCAGGAAGTCTGAGGAAATGTTGGTTGATGCTGGATTAAATTATCACAAACGTACCATAAACAAAAACGATAGGTCATTTATCACCGATTTCATCATTGACGACAAAAGCCAGTTTACAGTTAAGAATGATAAGGATTTGATACTGCCAATGCTTCGTTTCAAGAACTCGTATGATGGTAGTGAAAAGACCTCTGGCCACTTCGGATTCTATCGAAAAGTATGTTCCAATGGCCTTCACGTCTCACAGGCCGAAATTGAGTTTTCGATAAAGCACAGTAAAAACAATACAGACCTTATAATGCCAAGGTTGAATAATCTGTTTGATAAGTTTCTGGATAATGAGTTCTATACCATTACCAAGAAATTTGACAAGATGAAGGAATTTAAAATAATCGACACCAAGGAATTCGTAAAAGCCATTCTTGACAGAACCAAACTGTTCCGCTATGAATGTAGCGACAAGAATAGCGACCCATCGAAGAAGTCTCGTGAGGTTTTAGAAATCCTCAATTATGAAGCCTTACTGCTCGACGAGGAACCTAATTTATGGTTGGGTTACAATGCTTTCAATTCGGTCCTGCACAATGTCCTCAAAAAGAGCTTCGGTCAACAGGAACGGTTGGATAAGAAATTGTTCGACGAAGTTTATGCCCTCGCATAAATCAAAAGGTTTATCCAGTACCTTAAACTGGATTTTCGGAATCCTGTTTTCTCATTACCATCAACACATCTTTAATATTTAATTCCTTTTATTAAATAGAGTCAACCTAATGTATAATAAACATTGGTGTTTGTCATCCCAATTAAAAGAAGGGTATATTGGTATATTTGTTACAGATGTAACAAGAAATATTTCATACAAAAAAGACTCACGGATAATTAATGGCAAACCTGATTCCTTCTTATGACAAGATACTTTCTCTGAAGGTAAAGCCTGAAGAAGGAGAATTACATTTGCTAAAGTTCTTAGACTCTGAACTTGACGATTCCTTTGAAGTGTATTTTAATCCATATATGAATGGAGACCGTCCAGACATAGTGGTTATGAAAGAAGGACAAGGAGTTCTAATAATTGAAGTCAAGGACTATGACTTGAACAGCTATGAACTTGACGAAAGAAAGAATTTTGTAATTAAGAGCAATAAAGCCAAAACTCATAAATCACCCATTTCTCAAGTATTAAAGTACAAAGACAATCTTTTTGAATTACACATTGAGAATTTGCTTGAGAAGAAAATAAAAGACATAAGACATTTCAATACAGTATCGTGTGCAATTTATTTTCATAATGCAACTTCTCAAAAAATCAATGATTTACTTGTAGAGCCATACGAACACGATAAAAAGTACCTGACGTTTCTAAAATACAATATTGACTTTATTGGAAGAGACAATCTCAATGAACTTGACCTGAAAGAATTGCTTAAAAAAAGATACTTGATTTCTGAAAGACCGTCATTTCTTTTTACAGAAGATATATACAAAAGCATAAAAAGGTTTCTCAAACCGCCAGTTCACCTTAAAGAAGAAGGAGAAGATATTAGGTACAGTAAAAAGCAACTCGAAATCATCTATGAGCCTAATAAGAAACAACAAAGAATAAAAGGAGTTGTCGGTTCAGGTAAGACAACCGTACTTGCTGCAAGGGCTGTTCAAGCTCATAAACGTTCAAAAGGAAACGTTCTGATTTTAACTTATAATATCACGCTCAAAAACTTCATACGAGATAAAATAAGTAAAGTGCGTGAAGAATTCGGATGGGAGAATTTCGTTATTTCAAATTATCATTTATTCATTAACTCAGAACTGAACAACCTTGAAATTCCGATTAAAGTACCTAATGGATTCAATGAATACACAGAAGAACAAAAGGATAAATATTTCGAAAACGAATACTACTCAAATAAGCAATTATTTATTGATAATAAGAATAAAATAAAGCCTTATGATGTAATTCTAATTGATGAAATTCAAGACTATAGAAGAGCTTGGATGGAAATTATCAAGGAATGCTTTTTAAGTGAAAATGGAGAGTATGTTTTATTTGGTGACGTAAAGCAAAACATATATAACAATAAGACAGAAGGAAAAGACGTATCAACTAACGTTAAAGGTGTTACCGAATTAAAGAATTGCTTTCGCTCTGATTTTAAGATAAAAGACTTAGCGATTCTTTATCAGAAAGATATTTTCAAGGACAAATACGAAATAGACAACTTTAATCAGAAAGCACAAACATTAGAACTTGCATTTGAAAGAAATCAGCAAGGTAGTCTCAACTATATTTATCTGCCAAATGCTGACAGCGTTAGTAGTCTGTATACAATTATCCACGAAAACGCCATAAATAAAGATATTCCACCAAATGACATTACAATTTTAGGTAACTCAATCTCTCTTCTTAAAAAGTTTGATGCCTACTATCGCTATTCTTCAAATGAAAGGACGAATACAATGTTTGAGACGTTTGAAATGGTTTATAGAATGGGCTTAAACTATTTGAAAAACAATAAACCTGAATGGTTAAAGAGTGGAATAAAATTGATAAATCGGCAGAATGACAGGTCAGAAGCAAGAGCATTTAATCAACTAAGTGTTCTTTTTTCGGTAAACGACCTTTATGAAGAATACCAAGATAGATTCAAGGAAAAACTTGAAATCTATTGTCAAAGATTCAATACCACTATTTCGGATTTCTCAAATTACCTAAGTCAATATGAAACGGAACTCAAAGAATTCAAAAAGGACTTTGAACCAGAAAGGCAGACCAGTAATTTAAAGATGATTCGCAATAACAAAAAGATTCATTTTTATTTGAATAGTGGTACCGTAAAAGTATCCACTATTCATAGCTTTAAAGGTTGGGAAAGCGAAACTGTTTTTTTGATTTTGGAGAACTTTAATTTCAAAATGACTTTTGATGAGATTTTGTACACAGGAATTACTCGAACACGAGCAAACCTGATTTTGATAAATTATGGCAATAAAGAATACCATAACAAACTGAACGACTTAATTGAAAAAGTAAAATAAAAGTACAAGAGCACAACAAGGTATATAGTGCATAGCAACTTTTGATAAAGACGAGACATCATACATAGACTCGCATCTCGTTCAGCACATTTCCCTTCATTTTGTGCCTACCTACTGAAAAGGCAGGAAACACTTCATTCCGGAAAAAGAGCTTCACTACAAATATCTTGGACCCAATCCCCAATTTTGGATTTCCATTCAGTTAGCCCTTCCCGATACTCTGGGAAGGAACACTACATTACTTAGCCAAAATTGTGAATTAAGTCCGCCTTTTATCGGAAAGCCATCACTTCGGTTTTCTTAGCAGGATTTTCGGCTCGGTCTTCTTGAGCCCTCACTCGAAATCCTTAAAAACCGAACCGATGTCTTATACATTTTAAGGGGTTTATAACGGATAAAGTCTTTATTGTTTTTCGGGTCGTCGAAAAACAGGCACGACATAACCAATTCTAATTAAACCACAGCTACTTATTTCGCTTTACTGTCGGTACGCTCAAACGCAACTGCGTTTAAAAGAATTGCTAATGCCCTTATGGAACTTGTCAAGACTGTACAAAGTTTTAGTGAAAAATAAGGTTTCTACTTCCTTGAAATTCCAAGGAATTTACTACGTCGCAAACACACCTGATTTTACACTAAAAGTCTTGACAAAACCCACTCTATCCATTGTGCGGTGCACGAAAGAAAAGAACAAACACCCCTTAAAATTTAATCACAGTTGAATTGAAAAGGGAAATATTAATCTTTAAATCTTTTATTATGAGTACTATTAAAAATCACGTACAGTTAATTGGAAACGTTGGACAAGAACCAACCATTACGAACCTTGAAAGTGGAAAGAAAGTAGCCCGTTTTTCACTCGCCACAAATGAGTATTACAAAGACAGTAGAGGCGAAAAACAAACAGATACGAATTGGCATACAATTGTTGCCTGGGGCAAGACCGCTGAAATTGTTGAGAAATATGTTGCCAAAGGAAAAGAAGTTGGAATATCGGGAAAACTAAAAACTCGAAGCTACACAACCGATGATAATGAACAACGCTATGTTACGGAAGTGGTAGCCGATGAAATCCTTTTACTTGGTGGAAGTAAAGGCGATAAGTAAACCCAAAATTAAAGAGGGCGTAACCGTCGAAAGATGCGCCCTCTTTTTTTTCATTCACACTTTAATTAAATGCACAATGAAAGCACAAGTTAACGAAATAAAAATAAGTTATGAAGGCGGTCTCAAATCCAAAGATTGGGTTCAGGTTTCGACCTCTGCACAAGCTGCGGAAGTCCTTTTTCAAAATTGGGATAAACGTACAATGGAACTACAAGAGACATTTAAAATTGTACTCTTGAATAACAGCAACAAAGTGAAAGGTATCTGCCAGATTTCACAAGGTGGAATTGCAGGAACTTTAGTAGATATACGTATCCTATTTGCAACTGTTTTAAAATCACTTTCGGTAGGTGTGATATTAGCACATAATCATCCGAGTGGTAAGTTGGAACCGAGTACTGCAGATATAGAATTGACTAACAAAATCAAGAGAGCTGCATCTGTTTTTGACATCCGATTACTAGACCATTTGATTTTTGCACCCGATGGCGATTACTACAGTTTTTCTGATAACGGAATTTTGTAAAACAAATAGCTATGGTATATCTCAATTTTACAGACTTGAGCGAAGAGGCTCAAAACCGACTTTTAGAAAATTCTAAAAAAGATGTGGAACGAAAATTTGGGGATGCTATCCGCAAGTACGTAAAGGAAAATCATAGCTGCTTTGAAAAGATGATTGAAGAAGAAGCAATACGTAATTTATATTCTTATAAGTTTGTTTTTAACATATGATTTTTAAAATTGATAAGTAAGCACCTCTCATTTTTTAGAGGTGTTTTTGTATGTAATTCAAATCCAGTTCAACAAAAAAAACGTATCTTTACAACGCTGAAATTCAGCATGCAAATTAAAGTAAGGTTATCCACTTTTTGACTTTCGCTGATAACCTTACACATCGAAAAATAACATATCGGAAAATCATTATTCCCGAAAACGGCAATCAGCTTTTGAGCTGGATTGTATGGATTTTTGTCCCGCTCGCGGGACGAAAAGGAATAGCAAGAGGGTAACACGCTTCGCGATGTTTCGGATTCCTTTTCTCTTTTAATTACCTGAAAAACAGCTAATTAAAAAATTTATAATTTCTTGACAATCAAAGATTTGCGACAAACGGGCTGGAAACGCCCATTTTTAGGGAAGATTTTGCGACAAATCGGCGAAATATGGACTCATTTACTGGAATTAGATTCAAAAAAGAAACTGCAAAACGTTTTCAAACATTCTCACGCACTTACTTTAAATCGCACACCGAGGCAATGGCTACAATGCTCGATTTTTTCTTCTATAACGAAATTTCGCCAAAGGAAAAGTTAGGTCCGACAGGGCGAACCATAGAGGCCAAACTTTTAAAAAGAATTAATGCTGTTATAGCCATAATGAGGGATGTTGAAAAGACACAGACCAAACCTACCGTAGCTATGATTCAATCTCTTTTTGAAACGGAAGAGCCAACCAAAAAACCGCTCATTATAGAAAAGAAATATGCCGAAGAAAAGAAAGAAGTACGCTTTCGAGAAAAGCAAAATCCAAGTAATCAACTCTAATTTTTTGAGCTATGTACATTACAATAACACCTAAAAAATTGGGTAACAATTATTCACAAAGTTCAGTTGATTTTGTCGGTTATTTAGAGAAGGAAAATGAAGGTTTGGAACAACAAGATATGGAACATTTTTTCAATCAGTATGGCGATGAGATTTCCGCTGAAGAAGTGGTCAAAGAAATTGACGGAAACACAGCAAAATTGAAAAAGACAGAACCCAAGTTTTATTCGATTACGGTCAGTCCTTCAAAATACGAGTTGAGAAAATTACAGAACAATAGCCAAGATTTAAAACGATACACCAGAGAGCTGATGAAGAACTATGTTGCCAGTTTCAACCGGGAAATCAATGGACGACCTATAACAATAGACGATATAAAATACTTCGCGAAAATTGAGCACCAACGCACCTTTAAGGGAACGGATAAACAGATAAGAGAGAACCAGCCCTTTGCCACAAAAATATTGCAACTCAAAACGGAAATCCGAAATATTAAGGAAGGACGAGCTGAAGGGAATATTAAAAAGATGAAAAAGGAAATTGTCAGATTGGAAAGTCAGGCACCACATCGGCAAAATGGAAAACGTATAGTTCAGGGAATGGTAAAAGATGGGAACCAAAGCCACATTCATATCATCGTGAGTAGAAAGGATGCTTCCAATTCGGTCAGTCTTTCCCCAGGGAGTAAGCACAAAGCTTCTGAAGTTGAAATGCACGGTAAGAACATAAAGCGAGGTTTTGATAGGGACAAATTTTTTGAGAATGCAGAAAAGACATTTGACAAGACTTTTGGTTATAAACGCAATTTTGCTGAGACCTACAAGGCACGAAAGGACTTCGTTAAAAACCCCAAGCTCTACTTTGCTGCCTTGATGAAGTTACCAGCTAACGAAAGAGCATTGGCTTTCAAAATGATGACGAAAACGGGATTGCCAATCGTTCCAAGTATTCCAGTTAGCCAAGCACAAATTGCCCTGCGAGTTTTCAAGCGGTTAAGACGTGGTGCAGAGGTGGCGATAAAATCTAGTTCAATCGGAATCTAATTATATGCAGATAGATAATATCATAACAATACTTTCAATTATTGGTCTAGCCAGTACTGTTTTTTATGCGATGTTTCGAGTAGGCAAATATGCGTTTCTTTTAAATATCATAATACTTTCAATTTTCGTATTCTATTTTTCTGAAGGAAATGAATTAGTATTTATATTACTTTATCTAGTATGTCCTCTAATGCTAATTAATATAGGATTGTATGTTTTTCTGCATAAAACTGAGGACGCACAAAATGGAAGTACAAAATACCAAGTCAGTTTTTCTACGAATAAAGGAAACTTCAAAATAGATAATATTAAACGTGGCGCATCCGTCATCGGATCCGCCGGAAGCGGAAAAACCGAAAGTGTCGTATATGGATTTCTAAAGCATTTCCGTAATGAGAGCTTTTGCGGAATCATTCACGACTACAAGGATTTTGAACTGACCGAAATGGCATATCCATTGTTTAAGGATAGTGATATTTCGTTTAAGGTCATTTCATTTGATAAAATCATACATAGGGTAAATCCTATCGCACCTCATTATTTAGAGAACGAGGAAAGTGTAAACGAGGTGTCAAGGGTATTGATTGAAAATCTTTTGGAGCAACGAGAATCTGGAACTACTGGAACAACCAAATTTTTTAATGATGCTGCTGAAGGACTGATAGGTGGATTGATTTGGAAACTAAAAACTGATTATCCAAAATACTGCACATTGCCTCACTTAATTGCGATTTATCAGCTGTTAGATACTGATAGTCTAATACAGTTTTTGGAAACCAATACCACATCCAGAGCAATGGCGGATGCTTTTATAAGTGGTAAGGATTCAGATAGGCAGACAGCTGGTGTCAAAAGCACACTGGCAAATGCACTAAAGCGCATTAGTACACAACGTATATTTATGTCATTATCCGCAGATGAAGTTCCTTTAAATATCAATAGTGAAGATAATCCTGCAATTATTTCGGTAGTAAACAATCCAAAATATGAAACATCTTATTCGCCCGTAATTGCAACCATTATTCACACTATTACCAAACAAATGAGTGTTCGAAATTCTAAACCTTCATTTTTGTTGATGGAAGAAGCACCCACCATACGTTTATTAAATATGCATCGTATTCCAGCAACATTGCGAAGCTATGATATTGCTACTATTTATGTGATGCAAGACAAAATTCAGAACGATATGATGTATGGTGACAAGGCGAGTAAAGCGATTTTAAGCAATCTTTCTTATCAGTTTTTTGGTAAAGTCAATGACCCAGACACCGCCAAATATTACGAACGTTTTTTTGAAATTATCAAAGACCCAACTAAAAGTATTAGTCGTGGGCATAATCTTGATTTTGATACACGTATTACGACTGGAGAAAAGGAAATTCCAAAGATAAGAGCTGACGTTTTTTTCAGATTAAAACAAGGTGAGTTTATTACTTATGCTGATGGCAAGGATAAGAGAGTTCAGTTTAAATTGGCTAACATTCAACGAGAGTTACCAAAGGAATCGAAGCAATTTTCTCAGGTTGATTTAGAAGAGAATTTTGAGCGAGTTTATGAGGAGGCGAGATCCATATTTACGTAACCAATATTGTGGGTTTCATCTCATTAACAGAATAATATTATATTGTAGGATAGGTAAAATGAGTTTTAAATCATATTATATGTCAATCCTTTAAATGAAAATAGAGAACACTGAAGAAATACTAAAACTTAAAGAAATTGTTGAAGAACTATGTAAAAAACATCACTTAACAATTGAAATTGCAGAAGAAAATTATTTCAGGATATTTACTGACCAATCCTCGGGCATCACTCTTTTTCTTCAGTTAGATGAGTGTTATAATTTATCATTTCATTTTCTGCAAAGAACTCACGATGTTTTTTACTCAGGCGACAGATCTGATGCGCACGTCATTTTAAGTCTAATGTTTACTTCTTTTTTAAGATTCTATAAAGCAGGAATCTCTTGTGCGCAATTTGATATAGCTCATCCAGTTGTACCTGATGAAATTTGGGGAAGGTATTTAGTTCCTGTTCAAACCCCAATTTTACACGGAATTTTGACCGCTGAGCACCTCTTTGAAGTGGTCGAGGAAATCATAATAATGGTCGCAATATGGCGCGAGAGTTTATGGTATTTTGCAGGTTGTCCTTGTGACAAATGTATGAAAGCTGAAAATATTAATAATTCAAATTACACTTACTCACTCGAAGATATCGAAGCTTTGTTCTCAGATTTGCATAGTATATCTAGTCGAAACAACTATGGCGAGCGTGAGCGACCAGAATGGGTATATTTCTACGATATAGAAGAGGAAGTCTCAATGATAAAATCAAGTAGTCTATCAAAGTTTTTAACTACAGTGAGAGATTGGTCTACAGATAAAACAGAACAGTTGACAGGGGAGAATGGTACGTTTGTGCTCAGCGATAATATAAAAAACTTTGTCCAAGATGACACCAAATCTGAAATAGACGAGTTCTTTAAAAAAATCAATAAGAATAGTAAATTAAGGGAATACCCGGTTATTCCTATGGAAAATATGCTTGTTGCGGTAATGGAAGATTATGTTATTGCACTAGGCAGAATTTGTGGATTTGATGAGTATAAAAAAGAGAGAGAACTCATAAGACAGCGTCATAATAGAGAATCAGAACTCCTTTTTCCGATATCACAATTTATTTGGAAAGAAAAGGTGTGTCCAGACCAATTCGAACTTTTAGTTAAGGCTCTGTTGGAACGGGAACCTGAAGTAAAAAGTGTTAGAAGACCAGCACCTATTAATCAAGGTGATAAAGGTAGAGATTTAATCATTGAGTGGAATGTAATTAATGAAAATATGTCCGATATCACACCACCAAAAAAGTTGATCAAGGTAGTAGGGCAATGTAAATCAGGAAAATCTACAATTGGAAAAGGAAAAGTTTTGGATATGCGAGATACTGTAGAAACTCATAATTCTCACGGCTTTTTTTTAGCGGTAAATACCCAAATTTCCTTAGCACTTACAGAAAAGTTAGAATCGCTACATTCTAAGGGAATTTGGACTTCTTGGTGGAATAGGGATGATATTGAAATGAGACTGTCTAGAAATCAAGATTTAATCCCAAAGTTTCCAAAAGTATTAACATCTAAAGACCACATCAAATTTGTAGGTAAGGAAGATTGAAGAAAATTATTTAGGATTACACAGAAATTTATCACCTGTTCAAGGTTATAAGAGGCATACAAAGATTAGTCTAATTTTTAGTTAAAGTTGAACCTCAAAAACTTGGTAACGGAATCAATTCTTTGTAGATTTACACTTTTGTGATTTATGTTAAATTTAACACTTCAAAATGATTTAATTATCGGCAGAAACACTCATTGAATGATTTGAATTTTAGCCAGAATTTTAGATTTAGAGGTTTGAAATTTGCCTAAACTTTTTAATCAATCGAGTAAAAGATTTTAAGGGTTTGAAGATGTAAATTAGCTAGAAACTAAAAATTTCTGGCTTTTTTTGGATTTACTGGTGGTCAAATCACAAAGATATGAGCAATAAACAACAAGCATAAAAATTTGGGTTCGCAAAATATAAAATATACTTTTTCTGGACACGATTCTTTTCAGTGTCGACAGCTGTGGTTAAAAAAGGGGTACGATTATGTAGTTGAAAATAAAAGCTTTAATGATGAAGATGCCGTCGTCCAACTTGGAGTTGGTAAAAATATGGTTTCTTCAATTCGTTTTTGGCTTAAGGCATTCAACATTGTGGACAATAATGATTCACCGACTGATTTTGGGAATAAGTTATTTGATGATAACATTGGCTATGACCCATTTTTGGAAGATGAAGCAAGTTTATGGCTTTTGCACTATAACTTAGTAAAAACCCAATTTGCTTCTATATATAGTATTGTCTTCAATGAATTCAGAAAAGAGAAGCTCTTTTTTAATAAAGAGACATACGTCAATTATTTGAAGAGGATTGCTGAAGGTGATAAAGATTTCAACTTCAATGAAAATACTGTTGCTAAAGATTTTAATGTCTTTACGAATTTGTACAAAAATGAATCTAAAGGGAAGAATATAGAGGACAGTTTTACGGGAATACTATCAGAAATCGAATTGTTGAGTACAACAGGAAAAGGAAAAGAGGAACAATTTTATATCGAGAATAGCGAAAGAGACAACCTATCTGAATTTGTCGTGCTCTATGCAATTCTTCAAAATGAAGATTACGGAAGTTCCATCAGTTTAAATTCTCTAGAGTTTAATATCAATAGCCCAGGGTCAATTTTTGCATTGAATCGTTTGGGCTTGATGAATAAAATTTCTGAAATAGTCAGTGAATTTGACGGGATAACCTTTACAGACCAAGCGGGAATAAAAGAGTTGCAATTCAAAAATAAGGTTGAAGCATTCAAGGTATTAGATAAATATTATGGCAAATAATTTCACAACATCGGTTAATATTATTAGAGACACTGACAGGGACTTTAATTATATCCCTACGCCTAATGCAAAACAAGTTGTTAGTCAAATAGTCAATGATTTTAAAAAGGGAATTCGTTCTTTTAATGTTGTAGGAACTTATGGTACCGGTAAGTCATCTTTCCTGTTGGCCTTTGAACAAAGCGTAAGAGGGGAAAAACGTTATTTCGACCCAAATTTTATAAGCAATCCTAATTTTGATTTTGTTAAAATAATTGGTTCTTACACGTCGATTATAGAACAATTTAAAGATACATTCGATGTTGTATCTCAAAAAAACCAACAGGAAAATATACTTTCTGAGATATTTAATAGATACCATTCTTTGGGCGACCAAAACAAGGTCTTATTTATTTTGGTTGATGAGTTTGGAAAGTTTTTGGAATATGCTACAAGAAATAACCCTGAAAGGGAACTGTATTTTGTTCAACAACTTGCAGAATTTTGCAACAATCCAAAACATAACATTGTACTGATTACAACAGTTCACCAAAGTCTAGAATCCTATGCTTATTCTTTAAGTAAAACACAGCAACAAGAATGGACTAAAATCAAAGGTCGTTTTCGTGAAATAACTTTTAATGAGCCTGTTGAGCAACTATTGTTTTTGGCATCAGAGCATCTTATTGAAAAATTTGATGCAAGTACATCAGCTCAAGATATTGAGAAGTGCTTGACATTAACAACTGAAACGAAAGCATTCAACTTCAATACAGATTTTTTGAAGGATATTGCTTCAAAGCTATATCCATTAGATATTCTTTCGGCAAATATTCTTACACTTTCTCTTCAAAAATATGGTCAAAATGAAAGGTCATTGTTTTCCTTTCTTGAATCTTCAGATCATACCGGTCTGTCAAAATTTGATAAGCGTGAAAATCCTTTTTACAATTTGTCCAATGTTTATGACTATTTAAACTTTAATTTTTATTCGTTTTTAATATCAAGGTATAATCCCGACTTTTCTGCTTGGGGTTCTATTCGCTCTGCCATTGAAGAAGTCGAAAGAGCATTTGATCTTGATATCAACAACTACATCAAGACCGTTAAAGTAATCGGCCTTTTAAACATTTTTTCTGCTAGTGGTTCAGTCTTAGATTTGAATTTTTTAATTGATTACTTAAAAATTGCTTGTGGTGTCACTAACTCAAAAATCGTAATTAAAAATCTAGAAACAAAAAACATTATTCGTTACCGCGAGCATTCCAAAAGATTTATTTTGTTCGAGGGAACGGATTTAGATATACACAATGCCTTAATAGAAGCAGGAAATAAAATTTCAGAAGTAGTTGATATAACTACACTTTTGAATAGGCATTTCCTCTTTAGTCCTGTATTTGCAAAACAGTATTCTTTTATAACAGGCACCCCAAGATATTTTGAGTTTGTTATTTCTGACTATCCAATTCAGGAAATACCCTTCGGGGAAGTTGATGGTTTCATAAATCTTGTCTTTAACAGTAAGCTGAAAGAAAGTGATATTAAAAATAAATCCAAACTTCAAGAAGAGGCTATAATTTATTGCTTTTTCAAGAATTCTGCGGAGATAAAAAATTTGCTATTTGAGATAGAAAAAATTCAGAAAGTCATAGAGGAGAACAAAGATGACAAGGTTGCCAAGAGGGAGCTTGAAAATATCGTAGAATCACAAATAAGGCTACTTAATCATTATATAACAGATAGTATATATTCAGGAGGCAAAGAAGTAAAGTGGTATTTCAATGGAGAAGAAAAAACTATCGGTGATAAGAAGGACTTTAATAAACTACTCTCTCAAGTTTGCAGTTTGGTATATGACGCAACGCCTTTATTTAAAAATGAATTGGTTAATAAGCATAAGATTTCTTCTTCAATTCACACAGCAAAAAGAAATTATTTCAGAGCCTTAACAAATTGCTGGGATCAAGAGAATTTAGGCTTCGATGATTCTAAATTCCCGCCGGAAAAAACTATTTACCTGTCGTTATTAAAAGAAAATGGCATTTCACCAGTAAGAGAGAACTCAACAGGGGTAGTGAGCATTGATGAAAACTCTTCGTTCAATAAATTATGGAGAGCTTCTGAAGATTTTATAGAAAGTGCCAAATCTGAGCAACTCAGGATTTCAGAATTGGCCGATATTTTAGGTAGAAGACCTTTTAAACTAAAGCAAGGATTTATTGATTTTTGGATTCCTACTTTTCTATTTTTAAAGCGCGATGATTTTGCAATTTTTAACGATGATAGCTATATACCGGACCTTTCCGAAGAAAATCTTGAGTTAATTGCTAAATATCCGGACAAGTATTCCATAAAAGCCTTTGACATAGAGGGTGTTAAATTAGACATCTTCAACAGCTATCGTACTTTTCTTGATATTGGAACCCAGAAAAAGTTTGATAACGAATCTTTTATTGAAACTATTAAGCCATTTATTGTTTTTTACAAACAATTACCAGAATACAGTAAAAATACCAAAAGATTATCTTCTTCAGCAAAGAAGATACGTAAAGCTATCGCCAACAGTAAAGACCCTGAAAAAACTTTCTTTGAAGCCTTTCCTAGTGCTCTAGGAATTACTTTAAATACTTTGCAAAAGGATAAGTCCAAACTTCAAAATTACACAGTAAATCTTCAAAATGCGGTTAAGGAATTAAGAACAGCATACGATGGTCTTCTTAATAGATTCGAAGAGTTTATAGTTAATGAGTTTGTTGGCAGTAAAACTGAATTTGAGCAATATAGACAATCTCTTCAAAAACGATTTTCAGGTTTAAAAAAACATATGCTTTTAAAGAATCAAAAAGCATTTATTCAGCGTCTTGACTCGCCATTGGATGACAAGAAAGCTTGGTTAAATAGTATTGGACAGGCAATTATGGGTAAAACTCTTGAAAGGTTTTCTGATGAAGATGAGATTTTACTATATGAGAAGTTTAAGTCAATGATTTTAGATTTAGATAGCTTAACGAAAATTTCTGAAACAGATATAGACGAGAGTAAAGAGGAAGTAATTGGAGTTAAAATTGATTCTTTCTTCAGCAAGATTGACCCGAAGGTAGTCAGAATGCCCAAAAGTAAGAACAAAGAGATAGAGCAATTGAAAGACGAGTTGAAGAATAAACTTGGCAAGGACAATACTTCTAATATAGCGGCTGTATTGAATCTGTTAAAAGAATTATTACAATGAGTAAAACAAGACACGTATTAGGTATATCGGGAGGCAAGGACAGTGCCGCTTTGGCTATTTATGTTAAGACTAAATATCCATCCATTGACTTGGAATTTTATTCCTGTGATACTGGAAAAGAATTGGAAGAAACATACCAATTAATAAGAAATTTAGAAGTCTATCTCGGTGTAAAAATTAATCTTTTACAGGGGGCAGAAAAAAGTTCCGAAGATCCATTCGATCATTTTCTAAAAATGTATGGTGGTTTCTTGCCCTCATCCAATGCACGCTGGTGTACAAAACAATTGAAATTAGCACCTTTTGAGAAATATGTTGGTGATGACCCAGTAGTTTCATACGTTGGTATTAGGGGTGATGAAGAGAGAGAAGGTTATATCTCTACTAAGAAAAATATTCAGTCAGTATTTCCTTTTCGTAAAAATATTTGGAGTAAGGATGTTGTAAAAAGGATGTTGTCCAATCAAAATATTGAGCAACTAGTTTCAATGTCCAAGAATATAGATTTTGGTCAAAATCAAGAAAAGGTTTTTCAGACCCTATCACAAAAGGTAAGTCCTCAATTTACCCTTGATCAGAAACTCAATGTATTGCTAGACTCAAACGTAAAGGCTTTTAATCACTTAGTTTTTGATTTTTTGAAAACAACAGATTATCCTTTGGCAAAAGAAGAAGTGTTTCCGCTATTGGATAATGACGAAGTATTAGTTAAAGCTGATATTTTTAGGATTTTAGAAGAAAGTGGTGTGGGTGTTCCTGGCTATTATAATAAGATTGAATTTGAAGTTAATGGTAAAAAAGGCAAATATGCTCGAAGCCGTTCAGGATGTTTCTTCTGCTTTTTCCAGCAAAAAATCGAATGGGTTTGGTTATATGAACAACACCCTGAATTATATAAGAAAGCAATGGAGTATGAGAAGGATGGTTATACGTGGGGACAAAATGAAAGTTTAGAAGAATTGATACAACCTGAAAGAATGGAAAAGATAAAAGAGGAATATATAAAAAGGATGGAAAGAAAATCTAAAGTCAAATCCCCTTATTTGGTTGATATCTTAGGTGATGATGAGAACGAAGGATGTGCTGCTTGTTTCATTTAATTTTCAAATGAATAAGTGAAAAAACTTAATTAAAATGGAAGAGTTGAGATTGTAAGAAGCTAAGGAAGTATTGCTTCCGTTTTTAATATTATTAAGAACTATTGAACATTATATTGGAAATCTGATTGAATCAAAAACAGAACATATCATACCTAGATTACAATTCTACTACCCCAGTCGATCCTAGGGTAGTAGATGCAATGTTGGCTTATTTAAAAGATAGATTTGGAAACTCAAGCAGTACTCATTATTTCGGTCAAATCATAAATGAAAAAGTTAAACAAGCCAGAAATCAAATTGCCGAATTTATAAATTCGGAACCCAATGAAGTTATCTTCACAAGTGGAGCCACAGAAGCAATCAATCTCGCACTGAAAGGAATAGCGGAGAGTTACAAAGACAAGGGAAACCATATTATTACTGTTTCGACCGAACATAAAGCAGTTTTAGACACCTGTGGAGATTTGGAAAGAAAAGGTTTTGAGGTAACTAATTTACCAGTTGAAGAAAATGGCTTGTTGAGTTTGGAGCTCTTGGAAAAATCAATCAGACCTGAAACAATACTTGTTTCGGTTATGTATGTCAATAATGAGACAGGAGTTATTCAACCTATCAAAAAAATTGCTGAGATAGCCCACGAAAGAGGAGTGCTAATTATGACAGATGCTACCCAAGCCGTTGGAAAAATGGAAGTAGATGTTAAAGAATTAGATATAGACTTGCTTTGTTTCAGTGGACATAAAATGTACGCCCCAAAAGGCATCGGAGCTTTATATGTAAGGAAAAGCGATAAGCGAGTAAATCTCACACCTCAAACACACGGTGGTGGTCACGAAATGGGTTTAAGAAGTGGAACACTAAATGTACCTGGGATTATTGCTTTAGCTAAAGCCTGTGAAATTTCTGGTTGGGAAATGAAAAAGGATGCCACTATCATTTCTGAATTGAGAGATAAATTGGAATATGAATTGTTAAGGATGCCTAATACAGCTTTAAATGGCGATTCAATTAAAAGAATTTATAATACAACTAATATATGCTTCAAAGAACAAGATGCTAATGTGCTAATTGGTAGAATGAGGAACATTGCAGTATCAAATGGTTCGGCTTGTTCATCAGCTATTTTCGAGCCTTCTCACGTTCTAAAATCGATGGGGCTTAGTAATGATGATGCACTTGCTTCATTACGTTTTTCCTTGGGAAAATATAACACAATTGAAGATGTAAAACTAGTTGTTGAGACCATAAGAAAACTAACTGAACCTCAATCAAAATATGCTTAAAGACTGCGAATGGTCAAAAGATCGAGATTATAAAACAGGTTCGGAAAATGAGCCACTACAATTTTACTTAGATGGGTTAGCCAATAGTAATGAGTTTAACCTACTACTTGGTTATTTCAGCTCTTCTGCTATTAACCTGCTTTCGGTTGGCTTTGCCACTTTCATCAGTAAAGGTGGTAAAATGAAAATGGTTATAAACCATTTGCTTTCTTCAAAAGACAAAGAAGCCATAACAAAAGCAAGTAATGAACCTCAAGGAAAGGTTTTTGATTTGATGGATGTTGTTTCCTTAGGAAAAGTTTTGGACGAATATGATACTCACTTTTTTGAGTGTCTAACTTATCTCATTTCTGAAAAGCGAATTGAAATCAAAGTGATTAAACCGAAAAATGGAAAAGGAATAGCCCATTATAAGTCTGGAGTTTTTAGTGATGGGCAAGATTCGGTAGGATATAAGGCATCCTGCAATTTTACCCTTTATGGATTATCAGAAAATTTAGAGGAACTAGAAGCTTTTCTGAGTTGGGAAAATGGAAGATCAAACACCTTAATTAAAAAACAACGGAAATTGATTGATGCCTATTTTTCTGAAAAGGATGAAGACGTAGAGTATATCCCCGTGGATGATATAGAAGTCGTACTTAAGGATAAGTTTGGTAAAAAGGATATCAATGAATTACTTGTTCAAGAAGAACAACTTTTAAAAAAGAAGAGAAGTCTCATCTCAAATCCTAAACTAAAAAGAACGATTACAAAACTTTTCAATCAAATAGACATAATTCGCAGGACACCTAAATTCCCTTATAAAGAAGGCCCTAGAGAATACCAGATTAATGCATATAATGAATGGGTTTCGAATAATCACAAAGGAGTTTTTGCAATGGCAACAGGGACAGGAAAAACAATCACTTCTCTTAACTGCCTTTTGAATGAATACAAAAGAACAAATGTCTATAGAGCCATTATAACAGTGCCCACTACTGCGTTAGTAGAGCAGTGGAAAAAGGAATGTACCAAGTTTAACTTCAAAAATATTATTACTGTAAGCTCTAAGGAAAATTGGGACAATAACCTTGCTTTCTTCAACACAGCATCAAAACTTATTGAAACATCCTTTATTGTCATTGTTACATATGCGTCCTTGCCGAGAAAGAAGTTTCAGAGCTATTTTACCCAACTTCCAAATGATACCATTTTAATAGCAGACGAGACCCATAACCTGGGTTCACAAGGCCTTCTGAGAATTTTACCAACCGTACATTTAGAGAAGAGAATAGGGCTGTCTGCCACACCACATAGAAAGTTTGATGAACTTGGAAATAATGCCATTCAAGAATTTTTTAATGACGAACCGCCTTACATAGTTTCATATTCTATGGAAGAAGCCCTACAAATAGGATGGTTGTGCAATTATACTTATTACCCGCACGTTGTTAAACTTACCTCTCGGGAATTGGAGGAGTATAGGAAATTATCCCTGCAATTATTGCGAATGGGAATGTTTGACAAAGAAACAGGTGCCTTCAAAAGCAGTCCAGAAATCGAGAGGTTACTTCTTCAAAGAAAAAGAATCATTCACAAAGCAGCTAATAAATTAAATGCTTTCAAAAACATCCTAAACGATGAATATAATAAGCGCGGAAATCTAAAATATACATTGGTTTATGTCCCGGAGGGAGTGGAATCAAATTTTGAAAATGTAGATTTTAGTGTTGAAACGGAAGATGAAAATAGGTTGATAAATGAGTACACAAAAGCTGTTAGTCAAACGGACGACTCTATTATGGTAAAGCAATTCACTTCTAATTCTATTAATCGTGAAGACATATTAAAGAGTTTTGAATCTGGTAATACTCACGTATTAACATCAATGAAGTGTTTGGATGAGGGTGTAGATGTTCCACGCTCAGAGCTAGCGATATTTTGTGCTAGTACAGGAAATCCAAGACAATTTATTCAGCGTAGAGGAAGGGTTTTACGCTTACACGATGATAAAACACACGCAACAATTCACGATTTAGTAGTAGTCCCTGAGGTTGGCTCTGAAGAAAATACTTTTGAGATGGAAAAAGGATTAGTAAGGAAAGAACTTGAGAGAGTTGTTGATTTCGCCAATTTAGCGATGAATAAGTCTGACACCTATCAAACATTAAAAAATGTTTTAGACTACTATAATTTAAACTTGAACGATTTATAACATTACTCTTATGGCAAGAAAAGATACTATACTCAAAAGTTTTTTAAACCACGACCTACTTGAATCCAAATATGAATTTGATAAAACAGATTTACCAACAACAGTAAGGGAAGCTCTAAATTCAGACAAGCCGATTGTAAAAGCAGTTGCTTTAATAGTAGAAGGATTAGATGGCACTTCACCTGTTACGGACTCAGTTTTAAGGAATCAAGTCACACAATTTCTAAACGAGGCCTTATGATTATCAAAAAAATCCAAATAGACAATTACCTATGTTACTATGACACTAATCCCTTTGTGTTGTCAGAAGGGTTGAATATAATTCTTGGTGAAAACGGAGAAGGCAAAACAAAATTTTTTGAGGCTGTAGATTGGTTATTCAATGGGGAGAATGAAGATCTTGAATTACTTGTTTCTGCAAAGAAATTAAGTGAAACTGAAATTGGCGAAAGCTTTAGGGTGAGAGTTTCAATGACTGTTGAACAGTACGGCGATAGCAAAATAATAACAAGATCGTTTGTTGCTAAAAAGGAAAAAGAAAATCAGTGTTCAACGTTGAGCTTTATGATTGAGGGTATAGAAGAAAATAGTCTGGGTGAAAGAAGTCAAGTTGATGGAGCAGATCTTCTCGATAGGGTATTTCCTTTTCAAATTCGAAAATATTCAATGTTTAAAGGTGAAGCTGATTTAAATATTTTCGAAAGTGATAATGCCTTAGTCAACCTTATCAACTTATTTTCAGAAGCAAAACACTACGATAAATATTCAGAGAAAGGTACTTTTCTTAGGGAAAAAGCTGAAAAAGCAGTAGAAGATTCTGCGAAACTTGACAAGAAAAATGCAAATCTTTACAAGAAACTTGAGGGAGAAATTTCGCTTCTTGAAAAAGAGAAAGCCAAATACGAAGTCCATTTAAATTCTACTGATGAAGAAATTAGGAAAATTGAAGGGAATTTACAACTAGCAGAAAGTCACGTCAAGAACGCAGATGCTTTAGAAACGCTGAATAAGAGGATAAAAGATATAGAACAAAAAATTTCCAATCTTAATAGTAATATAGACGAAAATTACACTACATCCCTATTTGATGAAAATTGGATTCTAGTCAATTTTGAACCCTATCATAAAGAGTTTGCTGAAAAGGTGTCTGAGCATAGCAAAAAACGTAGGGAACTTCAATCTGAATTTGACAAAGAAAAGGGAATTAAACTTGGTGAGAAAAAAGCAAAAGCAGATTTGCTTAATAATGCGGTTCCACTTCCTACCGGAGTACCTTCAAAGGCTCATATGGAAGAGATGCTTAGCGATGAAATATGCAAAGTATGTAATCGTGAAGCAAAAAAGGGTTCTGACGCCTATGAATTTATGATGAAAAGACTAAAGAAATATCTAGAAAGTCAAGTTTCCGATGAAACAGAAGATGAAAAAGATGAGCCACTTTTTAAGTTGGATTATACAAATAGACTGGAAAACTTGAGCATTAGCCACGAAGATAATTTGAAAAATCTACGATCTATAAGAACAAGGATTAAAGAACTCTTTGAGTTTAATGACGATAGAAAAAAAGAGATCGAAGAACTCAGTGAGCAGTTAGAGAAAGAAAAATCAGAAAGAGAGAGAATTTTGGGTAATTCTAGCATCGCAGAGGAAAAACTAATAGATGTACTTAAAAATTACAATTCGTGGCAAGAAGATTTAAAAAACCGAAATCGGGACCAACTTAGATACACATCAGAATATGATAAGCTTGAAGCTCAATTGAAAATAAAGAAAGGGGAAAAAGACAAAATTGACACGGACTCTGCAAATTCATTCTTGATTAAGACAAGAAATATTTTACGAGATATTGAAACAATCTTTTTTGATACCAAGGAAAAAAAGTTTGATGAGTTTATTGAGAAGCTACAAACCAAGTCTAATAACTTTTTCAAGAAAATCAACATTGATGCTTTTACTGGCACAATTGTATTTACAAGGCGGAATAAAGTTAGTCGAACTATAGTTGAAGTTGAGTTGCAAGAGGATGGAAGAGTTTTTTATAAGCCAAATCAATCGCTGCTAACATCAATGCACATCTCAATTCTTTTTGCTATATCAGAATTGGCTACAGAGACAAAAGAAGAAAATTTCCCGATGATTTTCGATGCGCCTACATCATCATTTGGTGAAAATAAAACTGCCCAGTTCTTGAACTTAATTTTTGAAACCGAAAATCAAAAAATACTGCTGATTAAAGATTTTCTTAATACCGATAGAACGACGAAAGCACTTTCAATAAAAAAAGAATTTGAGAGCGTTAGAAGAGATAAAGCTTTTTGGGTAAAACTAGAAAGGCCGTTTGACCCAAATAATTTGAAGACAATTAACTCACAGGTAATTACACTATAAGATGAATAATTTATTTGAAAAATGGAAAACTAAAATTCCAAAATACAGTGAGGTACATAAAGACTTGTTTGCTTCACTTTCTCAAAAGTTTGGAGCCGAGGGCGAAAAGAAGATTAATTTAGGGAAGCATTTTAGTACTAACTATGAACTATATACCTACGCCTTTTTTCTAGGTCTCTATAACGATGAATATAGTCCAATTCCTGATAATGAAAAGAAAACAGACTTTAGCCATCATATTCAGCATTGGGGAAGTAAGACAACGATCTCTACACGTAAGGATTTTACGAATTTACAAGAGAATATATTTATTGCACTAATTGCAAAAACAAATATAAACTTGATAGATTTAGAGCAGGGTGAACTCGATGAAGGTCAAGCAATCAAATTAATTCTTAAAACAATGGAGTCATACACAAATGGAGGTCTTATCCTTATCAAGGAAAAGTTGGAGGAAAACCCAAATTACTTTTTACAACCGACTTCATTTTTAAATTTGATTTTAGAAAGAAATCTAGCCTAATACTATGAGCTAATAAAATAGAAGAAACAGACTGCTACTAAGATGCCAGAAACCAACCGCATAGAATACAAACGAGAACTTTCCGATGGACTTGAAAAAGAAATTATTGCTTTTTTGAACTATCGTGAGGGCGGCATTCTCTATATCGGTATCGACAAAAACGAGAATGTTTGCGGTTTGGTAGATGCTGATAGTGACCAGTTAAAAATTAAGGATAGGCTAAAGAACAATATCCGTCCTTCGGCACTCGGTTTGTTCGATATTGTGAGCGAGCAAAAGGACGGTAAAAACATCCTGAAAATCATTGTGGCCAGCGGTCCAGAAAAACCATATCATCTTAAAAAATATGGGATGAGTGAAAAAGGTTGTTTTATTCGTTTAGGTTCAGCAGCCGAACCAATGCCTCAAAAAATGATTGACGAGCTCTTTGCTAAACGTACCCGGAATTCTATTAGCAAAATTAAAGCTGGCAAACAGGATTTGAGCTTTAGCCAGTTAAAAATTTACTACGAAGAGTCGGGATATACCCTCGGTAAAGCGTTTTCAAAGAATTTGGAACTACTAACTGAAGATGGCGCTTTCAATTATGCCGCCTATCTTTTGGCGGATAAAAACAATACTTCCATTAAGGTTGCCAAATATTCCGGTACAACTCGAACAGACCTAATAGAAAGCAATGAGTACGGTCACGAATGTTTGGTAAAAGCTACTAAACAAGTAATTGATAAAATTGCCATAGAGAACAGAACCGCGACAAAAATTACATCAAAGGAAAGGCAACAGGCTAATCTTTGGAATCCCATTGCATTACGAGAGGCCATCATTAATGCCTTTGTACATAACGATTATACAAATGAAATTACCCCAAAGTTTGAAATCTTTACAGATAGAATTGAAATCACATCGGCAGGTGGTTTGCCCGAAGGGTTAAGCAAGCAAGAGTTTTTTGAGGGCTTTTCAGTTCCACGCAATAAGGAACTGATGCGAATTTTTAAGGATTTGGAACTCGTAGAACAATTAGGTTCTGGTATTCCTCGTATTTTAGGACATTATGGAAAAGAAAGTTTTAGTTTTTCTGATAATTTCCTAAGAATGACTTTTACCGTTAAAGAAGAAACTAACGAAACTGCTGTTAAAGTTGATGATGAAGAAGCTAGTCAAAAAGGTGGTGTAATAGGTAGTGTAATAGGTAGTGTAAAAGGTGGTGCAATTGATGCAGCTGAAGCTCTAACTAAAAGACAAAAAGAAGTACTTAAACTAATTGCAGCTAATCCTTCAATAACATATAATGATATAGCTGAAGCTTTAGGTATTAATGAATCTGCCGTAGGAAAACATATTACAGCTATCAAGAATAAAGGATTTTTAATACGTCACGGCGATACTAGAGGTTATTGGGAAATCAACCTTGATAAAAATTAAAATAAAGCTTCTTTTTAAAAAGGCCCTTTTTCCCTCGGACCTTTGTTAGTTACTTTCCATTGGTTATTTTCTTTGACTAGCTTAAAGATACCCGACTTTCCATCAAAGGACGTTTTATACTTTACCCAAGCAATTTCACCTTCAATGGCTTCGTCCAAAATCTCTACTTTAATATCCTTATCAGAATCGGGTATCATATTTTGAACTGTGATTAAACTGGCATATCCATCCGATGTTGTATGCTTTTTTAAAACTGATTCATCTTTTGAGAAAAAACTTTCGGCTACAATTTGTGCCGTTTCGGTGTGGGACATCTTATTATTTCCAGCACAGGAAATAAATAACAGTACAAGTGAGCAGATAAGTAATCTTTTCATAATATTATTAATTTGGGTTATTAATATATCTATGAGATATATTCAGTTTTATGTTTCGTTCGCCATCATTCTCATTCAATTCCAAAATTGCCCTACGGTCACTGGATAATGAAAATTTGGGCAGTACATAAACAAATCTTACCGTTTTACCTTCTGTAATTTTTGAAGGCAGATGGTGCTTGTAAATAGGCTCCTGATATAAACTCTGTAAGGACTTCTTTTTCCCCGTTTGTCGGGCCTCTATTGAGAGGTTCAAAAAATTCAAATCGTAATCCATTGAAGAATTATTCTCAATCTGGATAACAAAGTAGAGTTCTTCTTTATCAAAAACAACATTTTCAACAATCAAGACAATGTCTTGATTTCGGTTCTTAATCCGACCAACACGCTGGTTTCTGTTAAGAAGATAGGAGCAGAATTTCTGATAATAGTAGGTTCTGTTATCTATATTTTTCTCAGAAGTAACAACCTGAATCGAATCGGTTACGATTGGTTTTTCATTCCCAATACTATTTGATACCGGGATAAAATAATTGAGCTTTGATAGCTGCTTTTTATATCTTATAATATACGAAAAAATTGAGCCATTTCTGTTGATTAACAGAAGATTACTTTCCTTACCAGGTTTGGCTTGAAGAAGACCAAAATATTGTTCCTTTTCACGATTATAAGTAAATACAAAATTATCCGAACCGGTTATGCCTTGGCGTATTGGTTCCGGAAAAAATAGCGCAACATTTTTAGTGTCATTTGCGTAAATGGTGTCGAGGGCTGTATGTGTTTGTGCTTGCGCTAACGCGAAAAGAAATAAACTCGTTATTAAAATTATTGCTTTCATAATTTTGGTTTTAGGATTAATTTGTAATTGTTCAGCACGGTTACTTTTACCCTTCTGTTAGAACGTCTGAATACTTGTGTAAGCCCGCCTACTTGTGGGACACTGGGAATATTAATATCACCAATAACATCATCAAGCACTTCTCTAGTTGCCTCTTCTCTAAAGTTATTTTCGACATATATGCCCTCGCTTCCATCTAACAAATCGAATGCTTTAAGTTTAGTTGGATGATGTTTTATGTTTTCAATCTCAATCAAGGCACGATTGGGTTGAAAACTGATAAACCCAAAAACGGGTGTATTCTTTGGCATCTGCTTACCATTAATAGTAGCTGATTTGGTAAGGCGCATTCGTAATCGGGTATTCGCTTTAACAACCTGGTCGCCATCAACCACTACATAAATCGTTTCATCTGTATTGCCAATTACCGAAACTTCATTGGGCTTAGGCGAAGCGGCGAAGAATAGTTGATGTTCCAGCCCCAATTCTTTAGCTTGTATTTTTTGTTCCCGCTTTAGTTCGGCTGAGTCGATTTGTTGCGTGTGGTTTTGAGCGACTTTCTTTTGCCCCAGGTTTCTATACTTCTTTTCAGAATATTGAATCTTACCAGCATTGTATATACTATCCACAATGCGTTCTTTTTCTTGTTCTGGCAAATCAGGATTGTATATCCCTGTGGAATCTAAAAGTTTTTCATCGTAGATGCTGGGCGCATTATTTTCGCGCACTTCCTTTAAGTCATTAATGGCATCCAACTTTGAATCATACTCTTTTTGGTTTTCGTCCAAATCTGGTACTAAGGTCTGTTTAAGGTTTTTATTCTCATTTTCATCATCGCCCATAACCATCATAGAATAGGAAATAAGGAATATGAAAATTACAGCCAGTACAGCTGCAAAGACAATTTTGTTCTTTTCTATCTTCATAATTGTAGTTTTTAAATGCCGATTATCGGCTCAACTTTCATTGTTTATCTTCTTTAAGGTGTTCTCGAAATAGTCTGTAATCAACAATCCGTGTGGATTATTTGGAAAGTTCCTATCAACTGGGATTAAGTGTCCGCTAGAAACCAATTCGTAGGTGTCAATTATTGAACCTCTATTGATTTCAAAAATGGTAACCGTTCTAAAAACATACGTTCCGTTTTGTTCTTCGATTTGTGAATCTATGCTCAGTACTTTTTGAACTAATGAATATTGCAGTAGTCGGTTATAGACACCATCCGCTTTTTTCTGGCGATAGAGATTATCAACAGAACTGTTACCCAACCAAAGGGCTTTTTCAAGATTCCGTTCATAGTTACTGGCATCGATATTATAGAAATAGTTGTGGAATAGGTCTAAATGGGCTAAGGCCTCGACCTTGAAATTTTCTTTTTGGGTAACGAGCTTGAGCGGAATAATACTACCATCAGTATTTATGGCAAAGGCACTATTGAGTGCTTCCTTATTCGTTTTAAATGCCATCCAAAGCGAAAAAGTGCTAGATAGCATTGCAAAAATGACAACTGTCAACACGATAAATCTGTTCAACTTTAAAACTGCATAGATGTTTTTATAGGGTGTTTTCATTTTCGTTGGAATTAACTGGTAAATAATCTGAGGGTAAATGATGTGGCGCGCTTGTATAATTTGAACTTTAGAAACACAATGAATCCAACTGAACCAAGCTGAACCACAGGTGCAAAAAAGCCCTGGCCAACATCTGTTCCAAACAGGTTAGTCCAGAAATTCGTATTGATTTCAGTATAGAGCGCATTTACAAATATGTTAACTAGGAAGAAGGCTGGCACAAGCATATAGACCGCAGCGTACAATTTGAAAAACGTATAGGCAAGCGAACGGAATTTTTCAAAAACTGCTAGGCTTATGACTAATGGGAAAAAGGCCTGCATAATACCCAGTAGAAAAAAACGTTCAGCGAGAAATAGCGGATATATGAACAGGTCTAAAATCCATAGTATAATGCCAATAATAAAAGCTAATATTTTGAATCCATAAAGGGGCGTGACCAAGGCTTCATATAAGAGGGTCATTGCCGCTTGTGCTACCTCGATAATGCTTACATCTTCCTCAATGGGAATGTCCTGCATCTGTAACGGCAATAAAGCTGGTGCTGTACCACGATATTGTGCTTCAATAGAAACCAAGATGCTATCGAAAAAGCCCAAAACCTGTGTTGAGAATATGACCAAAAGAACAACAGCAAAGTTTTTGGTCAATTCCCCCGGGCTCAACCCCCAAGTGTAACCGTCCTTATCCGCAATACCTTCGTTATATTTTTTCAGGATGTTTACGAGAAAAAACAACACAGCAAGCGTTTTCATTCCGGCAATGGTATATTGCGAGAAGCTACTATTCTGTATCGTTTGAAAAACAGTGTCGATATATTCCAGTCCGATTGACATTTCTTTTTAATACTCAGTTTCTCGGTTATTGATTTTATCTTGCATCTTTCTGAAGGAAATTATATCTCGATAGCGTTTCGTTTTTGTTTTGATAGTGGAAACCATTTCCTTAGATTCCTTTTCCTTCTGTTTCAACACTTCAGCTCGTTCGGCATCGGACATCTTTAGATTATCGCTGGATAAGATTTCGCTCATAAAATCAACCGTGTCCAAAGAATTTTGGACTATGGCATCGAATGATTCAGCAATTCGTGTTACTTCTTCTGGTTTGATGTAAGGCGAGTTTAAAATATCCTGCAAATCATTTTGCATTACATTGATAAGGCGCTGATTGTTTTGTGCAATTTCCTCAACTGCTCTTAACTGTTGAACGACGCTGGATACTTTCTCTATAGCGTCTTTAGCATCTTTTAGGAATTTTACAGACTTAATCATTTCAGCCGTCTGCTTTCCTGATTCTATAAGTTGTTTTACCAAGCTTACAAAGTTGGTATTGTCATAAACTGGCATTCCCTGGGCGGTAGTATCGCTGGGCAATAAAAGGGCAATTGCTAAGAATAGCCCAAACAAGAATGTTTTGATTTTTGTTTTCATAATATTATGTTTTAGATGTGAATTCTTTTATAGCCAATTCCATATCATTGGTCTTTTTATAGATGGCCATTATGGCCTCGTTTTCTTGTCCATCAGTCAAATAAGCCGCATAGACTTCTATAGGAACTTCAAGCCTAAATATGTTACTTTCCTTTCCGATTTTGATAAACATTTCGGTGTACTTCCGTGGTCCGGAAAGGTTGTTCTTGATAGACTTTAATTGGTTTAAATCGTGGCTCGAGAGGTTAAGTCTTTTAACCAATTCAGCATAACCCTTTTCGTTGTTCAGGCTATAAATAACTTGTGTATTTTCCAGAATACTTGCTGATGTTGAATTGTTAGGAAGCTGATTGATGGACTGAAGGATAATACCAATAGCACCATTCTGTTTACGGATGGCTTGATAGTAGAATTCCACACTTTCAAGTACGTTATCAAACTTCAGTTGTTTTGCAAATTCATCGAACAAGATGATGCCCTTTTCAGCCCTATTTTTCCAAATAGTTCTTTGGATGGCGGATTTAATCAGCTTCAGCATTACCGATAGGATTTCCTTGTTGTCCTTAACTTCATCCAGTTCAAAAACAATCAGTCGTTTATCCTCAATTTTATAGGTCTGGTCTTCACTTACTTCGAAGAGGAAGCTATATAGACCATCGCCGACATATTCAGACATTACGTGCAAAAAGCTTGTAATATTGAAATAGTCGGGGTGGATTTTTAAGGTATTCAGAAGGTCTTTCTGATTCCGCTCTATAAAATTGTAGAAACCATCCAGTGAATGATTTTCTGAAGTATTGTTGTAATAGTGGCACAATATCTTTTTTACCGAAACCGATTGTGCCTTTGTAACTTTTAAATCTGATGCGAACAGTTCAAACAGAAAGACTGACAAATCTTCAAGTCGTTCAGGTGTCAAGTCATTCGCATCACTTATATAAAAAGGATTGATTCCGAGATTTTTTCCACTTTCATAACGAAGCACGGTATATTTCTCAGGATAGAGTTTGGCAAATTTTGTGTAGGATCCGCCGAGGTCAATTATGACCAGGCGGACATTACTTTCAAAATATTGCCTCAGAATATTGTTTGCCAAGAACGATTTACCCTCACCCGTTGGGGCGAAAATGGCAAAGTTGCGTGCCTTGATGCGCTTTTTACGCTCGTCCCACACATCTTTTAAAACGGGGATATTATGTTCACGGTCGTTAAAGATGATTCCCGTTACATCAGACTTGTAATTGGTGTTGTTGATGAACAGGCATAAGGCGTGTTTTAAATCGGAAACATATAAATCGTTGTTTGAAAAATTGGAAGAGAAACAACAGTAACTATTTAGTATATAATTTTTGCGTTCTTCTCCTCTAGGGTAGTACGGAATGATATCCAGCTCTTTGAACTCGGTTTTTATTTTGGAACCGATTCGACTTAAATTTTCTGGGTTTTTATCCCAATACACAATATTTAAATGGCCACGGATAACGCGTGCATTGTCATCGGCATTGATTTGGTCTAGAATATGTTGAATTTTACCAAGGACTACTTTGTTCTGTGAGCCGAAGTTGGAACTTTTATTAAGTTCTTCGATTTTCTTATCGAGTAGCTTACGCCACTTCTGTTTGTCATCGAGATATAAAATTTGGTTGACAATGTGGTTTTCATTAAGCGTAAGCCCTAAGCCATCAATAAACCCCTGATGAAATACAAAATCGTCAGAAGTGAATTTCTCATTGGTCTTGCTACTCTGTACACTTTCGCCAAAGCACAGTTCGCTATTGATAGCCAGGGCATCAAAATAGTTTTCGCCAATATTGACGCTTTTTTTATCTAATATGATATCAGTATCAAACCCCTCATTGAAACCATTGAAGTAGCCATTTGTAAGTTTTTGTATTTCGCCAGCATTAAGGGGAACAAAAGTCATTTTACGACTATTGTTTATGAAAGAAATAGAATCGCCAACAGAACCTATGAAGCTCTTAACGTTGTCATCTAATTGTTGAACAATCCCTTTGGAAACTTTACGAAAAGGGTTGACGTATTTTGGATTGTTCAGCGCTTTATTCTTAGTGAGTGTAAAGAACAGAAAGCTACGATGTTCCATATACTTACGCCCTTTGAAATGGTCGTGTGTCGCTTTTTCTAAAAACGTCGTATTCGGAAGTGCTTCTGAAGAATAGGTCTTTTTTAGGTATATATCCTGTTTATGAACTACCGTGCCAATTGGAAGAGATTTCAAGGCTTGAAACCAGGCACCGTGTATATCCTCAAAGTCTTTTTCTGATAAGGAATAGATTTCTGGTAATGTTCCTTCATAGCATATTACCACATTGCCGTTATTGGCAAATATGATATTGTCTTGAATATCCGTAATAGGTTGATATGCTGAAAGATTAATCTTGTTCATAATCAAAGCCAGAGTTTCTTTTGTTACTGATTATTCTTGGGAAGGCTTTAGCCATCTGAAATAGTTGTGGGTTATGGCTTATTCTGGTCAGGGCTACGTACAAAGCAGCGTTAAAAACCAATACCCCAATTATTATCCCAAAGCTGAAAGAGAAGATGATAATGAGCAGTGAAGCTAAAACAGAAACCATCATTAGGGCAAAGAGAGAAATAGGCAGCCCAAAAATGACCGCCCCTTTCCTAATGTTTTTATAGACCTCGTAGCGTTTCATTTATACTACGATTCCTATTAGGTATGTGAAGATCCCTACAACAGCACCAGCAATCAAAACAAACACAAGTACCCTGGTAATACCTTTTTTAAGGTCTGCATTTTCGCCAAAGAAATGACCTGCATTAAACAGGAAGCCAACTAAAAAAATGACACCAAGTAGAATTGGGAAAATAGCTCTTATGGTATCACCCACATCGTTAACGGAATCTTCAATTCCACCAATTTGAGCAAAAAGTGATGTTGAGAGCAACGATAAAAGAGTTGCTAAGTAGATTGATTTTTTCATAATAAAACTGTTTAGATTTTTTATTCATTTTCTCTTTCTGAAATTTACATATATTTGCTTATAAATAACTGAAAATCAAATATTTGTGTATAAAATATTATTTGAAATCAATTGAATTTAATTGCCATTATTTGACATCAAATTCTATTAGTTTTTGAAGGAAAGTTGTTGATAACTCGAAAATTGAAAATGAAAAAAGTGCTCAAAAACGTCAGGTTTGTCTTTTTGCTTCTAAAAATGTGCATCGTTTTTGGACAAGTAAATAGTACTCAAAAACGAATTGTAATTGACGTTGGACACGGTGGAAAAGATTCGGGTGCAATAGGCATAAATAAAATCCAAGAAAAGGATGTCGTATTGGATATTGCAAATACTCTTTTGGCGCTAAATAATGAGTTGGATAATCCTCTTGATATTTATTTGACCAGGTATAGAGATACTCTTATTTCGTTATCAGATAGAACAAAGCTAGTCAAAGCTCTTAAAGCAGATTTGTTTGTTTCTCTGCATTGCAACCATTCGGATAATGTAAATGCGAGAGGAATAGAAGTTTATGCTTCAACAAAACAAACGAGTTATTCAAAAGAATCTATTTATATAGGATATCAAATTGAAAAAACACTTTGCAAGGACGTAGGATATGAAAGTAGAGGCGTTAAGTTTGCCAATTTTCAAGTACTGAGAGAAACGGTAAACTATTGCACATCTATACTCTTAGAATTGGGTTTCTTGTCCAATATAGATGAAAGTGTCTACGTGTCCAATTCTACACATATAAGATTGATAGCGTTAGCTATTTTATCATCCATTCAAAAACAATAGTATTATGAAAGATATTTTTTTAGAGTTAACCAAAAGTTTAAAAGCGATTGTACAACAATTTATAGCGGAAGTGATTCTTTTGTATAAAGCCTTTAAGGGCTAGTTTATTTACGTTTATCCCCTGCATTTTTATCAAAAGCAATAAGATTAAACAGTTCTCGCATTCGGCTACGGACACGGTTGCCATAACGTTCTTCCAATTCTTCAGCATTAAGATTAGTGGTAGCGTGGGTTTTTACTTTATGTTTGGTGGATAGATATAATTCGTATCGAGACAGAAGCACTTCACCCATTACGTTCAAATCCTTGCCATAGAAACGTCCAACAGATTCAATACCTAAATCATCAAAACAGAAAAACTTAGTATTACCATACTCTTCAATGGTCTTAAATCCTAAGTGATTAAAGCTGAAGGTCACGTTCCTACACGGAATCATTTCGTAAGGTCGTTGCAATGGCACAATATGGCGAAGTAGTTTCATCAAACTTGTTTTACCACAACCAACTGGTCCGGAAAGTAAGATTCCTTTGTTTATATCTATACCAAAGCTTTTGCAATTATCATTATCCTTAATGAAGTAAGAGCAGAGCTTTAGTAGTATATCTCTATCCTCATCATAAATCTTGAACTTTTCACCAAAAAGTAATTTCCCTTTAGCATTCAAATAGATTAATATTTTTGGAAAATCGTACAATATATTTTTTCCATCAAATTTCCCTAGCGAGTATTCCACGCCACCTTCTGTAATTTTAGAGGGGTTGCCCATAGTCTTTGTTTTTAGTGGTTCTCAAGTTGTCCTTGATTTGGGACGCTTGTTTTTTAGTTGATTCATTTTTTTCGTCGAACAATTCCGTTCTGTCCATCCAATTTGTGGCTACAGCTCGCCAATCACGAATTTTTTGCCCATCACTTGTTTGCCAGCTCCGAGATTCATAGTGCTCAAAGAACTTTATCGCCTCATCTGCATCAAAACCATTTTTTTCAAAAAAATCAATAACCACCTGCCTGCCCTTTGGCTGTTTTGTATAGTTTTCCAGTTTGGTATTGTTTGTTTTAGATACCAGTACTTGTCCATTTATGGGATGGTGCTGTCCCACAACTGGTTCACGAATGGGATGGTACTGTTCCGCAAGCTGTTCTAGTGTGGGATTGTACCGTCCCATATCTGGTTCATCACTTGTCCCAATTATGAACATCTTGATTTTACTGCCTTTGTATGGATTGTTAGATGGGAAATAGCTTAGATAAAGCCACGAGTCTAAATCTGTAATACAACGGTGGTAAGTGGATTTTGAGCCTATTTTAGCACAACGCATTAAATCTCTACGGTTCACATAAAATTCGTCTGCAAAACGACTGCTGTTCCATTCTTGGAACAATGCCATATACAGACTGATATGGGTAGGATTTAGGCGGTCATCAAAATAGAACTTCTCAAAAGCCGCATTAAGTAGCTTTATGTAGTTCATTATTTAGGATTTTGAACTGTGCTGTACACGGTTGGCAGTCATTATATTTTGTATTTCCTCGGCATCGTAGTAAATAATACCCCCAACTTTGGTGTAAGGCAAAGTACCATTGATGCGAAGATTTTGTAATGTGCCTGGACTTACCTGAAGTAAATCCATAACTTCTGAAGATTTGAGGTATCTTTTGAGTTTACCAGTAGTTTGTTTGGATAATAGTTTTTTGATGTCATCGAGCAATTCAACTTTGAATTCCCGAAGGTCGTCTGTTGTAATAATACTTGTCGGCATAGTAAAACGTTTTTGATAGAAAGAGACTATCGCAATGTTGTCAACCAATTTGATAGCCTCTGACCTGATTTAACTTTCGTTCTACAAATTTGAATAGCTTTAATGGATTTTATTCCCCAGTATGACCGTACTACGGTTAAATTTTAACATTTTGAAATTTGATTTGTTTTAGTGCTATTTAGTAATGTTTCCGTAATTAACAGACCTTTAAATTGTATCAAAATTTATAAAAAGAAGGGGTGAAATAGGATTGCCGTAGGTAAACCGTAGTACAGTCTTATTTTAACAACCAAAAGAAGAGGCAAACGAATAACTACTCCTCACTTTTGTCCATTTCCGAAAGAAGAGAGGCAGTTAGCTGGTCAAGGAACAATGTCCGGCTATTCTTGCGATTTTTAATGTCTTGAAAGGTTTTGTAGATTTCCTTTGGGGTAAAGTCAAATACCTCTTGCAATATTTTAGATATTCTAATAATACTAAGACCATTCTGTTTAGCCATTCCATTGGCGCATAAGGCATAGAGTAGTTCTACCCAATCCGTATTTGTAAATGGCCAAGGGATTTTTTCTGAAGGTTTTATATGTACATTTTTACCATTTAGACCGTTTTTTATGTAATTGTGCTTTTGCTCCATATAGCCTACGAGAGAGTGATATGCTTTGAACTTACCCAATAGCATATCTCTTGGGGTACAAAAATCTGGGTCTTGAAAATAGAACTTTGAAGTAAGAATACGGTAAGCGTCAAGATTGTTACGGGTATAGTACGCCTCATCAAAATGAGTTGCGCCAGAGTTAACATATTGACCAAAGTCAAGGTTATATTGGAAAAAGCGATTTAGTTTGTTAACCTTTTTTTTGACAAATTTTAACTGGATAGCTTTGTCTGCTTTAGGAAATTGAATTTCAAAAGAATGAATCTCTGAAAAGTATATAAGTTTGACTAACGGTATTTGTTTAATTTTTTTGAAGAAAACAATTTCTTCATCAACAGTTGCAAAATCATTAGCTAGAATTTCTCTTTTGAATGTTCTGAGCAAATTTCTACATAATTCAATGGAACGATAAGATTGTTCCAAAATCGGTAGATTTTCGAGTCTTATCCCGTTTAACTCTTCGAGAAGATTTTCGCATAATGTTTTTAAATCCAATTGCATCCATAAATACAGTTAAGTCCATCATATGGTGTAAATCTAGGTTTGGGTAGTTTAGTTGTTAGAGTTCTTTAATTCCAATGCTGACTATAGCTATTTTAATAGTAGCAGTTTTCATAGTAAAGACTGACTCAAGAATTAACCGAAAAGTACTAATATGATTTTTAAAGAAGAGTATTTTATTCCGTAGTTATGTACGGAATCAACCGTATATTCCTACGGTAATTGCGGTAAAGTTAGGAAAAACGCTATTTCGATTTTTTTCGATAGCGAGAAATAAATTGCCGTCTATTCTTTGCTCCCGTTTTTTTGTAGATGTTGGAAGCGTGTTTTGAAACCGTACTTTCCGCTATAAATAAATCCTTAGCGATTTGTTTGTAACTAAGGTTACCAAGAATGGACAAAGTAATCTCTATTTCTCTCCTTGTCAAATTTTCATAAATAATTCTTGTATCAGCGGAGTTGATTGCCTGTTCTTTGCTCATTGCGAATACCTCATACATTTTAGTTTTATTTTCTAAAAAATAAATGTGTCTATCTATCTCAATAATCGTAATGGCGTAGAAAGACGCATTCATAACTGTAAATGTCAACCATTGATAATCTCCAATAAATGTCAATACTGGTAACAAAGCAATGCTCGCAACACTAACCATTGATAATCTGTTACGTCGTAAAATATATTCATTTGGATTACTAGGATTAGAAATCCTCTCGTAAAACATTCCTAAAAATAAAAAGGCGATTATCGAAATTGGTATGGTAAAAAGCAATCTTGAAGAGTATAACGAATGTGTGAAGTAGTATGGAATTAGAAAGAGGGCGATGAAGCTTGCCGAAACTAAAATTGCTAGATTTCTGATGGACGTATTATATTTTAAAACTACAATATCATATTCCTTATACAAATAGTAAACGATATAAACACATAACGCAATAGCCACCCCATAGGTTATGATATATTGAAGGATGAAAGGTCCTGGAAAGTTATCAATTGGTAAGAATCCACCAGTTAGATTGTATGTTATAAATAGTACACCTAAATATAGAAACCTTTTGTAACCGCTGGAATATCTACGTGTTGAATAGTAAAGCGTAAACAATACAATGACAGTATCTAATAGAAGATAGAAAAAAGTCGTCCAATGTATTGAGGTTCCAAACATAGTTCATACTAAATCTTATAAGGTTTCAAATCGATTGTGCTGATTATTTTTTCGGACATTATCCCAATTAAAAATTGTTCCATTCATAGCGATATACACTCCTGGTTCTAGAAACTTTAGCGCAGAAAGAGCAAATCCTAAATTGAAAGGTGCGTCGCTATTCTTTTTTGTCCCCAAAATAAAAGCACCAGTGAGAACGATGGTTTGGTTGATTTTAAGCTTACCTAAGAATATGGCTGTTTCAACCATTGTAATTGTACCGTGAGTCAATAATATCTTTTCTGAATCAGAAGATTTAATTGTTTCGGCTATTAATTCTCTGTCATCATCATTGATAAAGCGACTATCCTTATTCAGAATTTTGTCTATGCTGTAATCTGAAGTGATTTTGGCATTAGAAAGTATATCTTCAATGGCAATTGTATTTATTTGCTTTTGATTAATATTTTCGTAATCCAGACCTTCAATTGTACCGCCTGTTGAAATTATATGAGTTCTCATAATACAATAGTTTTGTGCTAAATGGTTGATTAGTCTATCACTTGTTTAACCTCTCCACAAGTCAGCATTGCATCACCGAAATATGGGTTTAATACTTTTTCTTCTTTGCTCAGCCAATAAGCGCCTTTGTTGTTATCAGCCATTGGGCAAAATTGATTGTAAACCTTTTCGTTGACACCAAATAACTGTATCGCACTACCCAAATGTGATGATAGATGCTTAAAATGATTTCTCTGCTTTTTTATATCCGAGGTTTCTGCGATAGATTTGGTTGAAGATTTTAGTTCTTTCTCTAACTTCATCCAGTGATTATGAGCATTGTTGTCCTTCAATAATGTCATATCTATCAGATTCAATTTATCCAGTAGTTTCTTGGCATCGTCAGATACTTTCTTTGAATCATCTTTTACCAATGCATTTTTTACGCCCAAATAATCGTTAAAAGCAGTTTTCAATTGATTTTGAAAATCCACTGAGACCTTTATCCTCTCATTCATTTCTGAGTGGTTACTCTCACTGTTTGAAGTTGTTTCTTGCATTCCTAAGTGTCCTTCGTGTCCGGTCATTACCTTTCCACCTTCCTTGTTCATCATTGATTTTTTGCCCTGTAATTGAGCCGCTGCATCGATAGTAAAGGTTCCATTAGTGACTATCTCATCACCATTCTTCAAGCCATTTAATACCTCATAATTATCGCCTATGGTATTACCCAATTTTACTTCGCGCATTTCAAAAACTGGTTCATCAGGGTTGCTTTTTAGGTATACCACCGAGCGTTCTCCAGTCCATAACACCGCTGTTGATGGAATACTTAGTAACTGCTCTTTGGATGAAGAAATACCTTCAATCTTGCCTTCAACAAACATTCCTGGCTTGAGTTCATCTTTTGTGTTGTTTAATACAACTCTTAGTTTTACTGTTCTTGTACGTGTATCTAATACTGGGTCTATAAATGAAACTTTACCTTTGAATTCTTTGTTAGGATAGGCATTGGTTGTGATAGCCACTTCCTGTCCTTTTTTGAATAAATCAATCTGATTTTCATAGACATCAAAATTTGCCCAAACCGTATTTAGTTTCGCTATTTTTAATAATGGTTGACCTTGCTTTATATAGTCTCCTTGTTCGACTAATTTTTCTGAAACTGTACCGGAAACCGTAGCATAAACAGGAAAGTTGTCTAACACTTTCCCAGAAGTTTCAATTTTATTTATTTGATTCTCCGATAATTTCCAGAGTTTCAATTTATTTCTGACCGCCTTGTATAGTGCTGGTTGCGATTCTTTTAATGAAGCTGCCGTAATCAACTCTTGTTGCGCTGCATATAATTCAGGCGAGTAAATAGTAGCTAATAATTGTCCCTTACGAATTTCTTCACCTGTAAAGCTCACGTTCAAACGTTCTATTCTTCCGGAAAAATAACTCACTTGTACAGCGTTGGATTCTTCATTTTCAACTATTTTTCCTGATAACTTTATGGCGTTATTTTCCACATTGCCATTACCTACTACGGATGTCTGGACATTGGCCAAAGCCATTGCGTTTTCTGTAAGTTTGAATTGGTCTGCTAACAAACCATCTGCACTACTTTCGGCAGGAATTAAATCCATCCCGCAAATAGGGCAATCGCCAGGTTCTGGTTGCATAATCTGTGGATGCATTGAACAGGTCCACATTTGATTGGCCTCTGTCACCTCACTGTGATTATGTTCCGTTTCTTTGTTTGATGAGTTACCAAATAGTATCCATCCTAATAGCAGTCCCGCTACTAATATTACCGTATAAACTATATATTTTTTCATACTACTATATTTTAATATTTCTTAATCGCAATGCATTTACTATTACTGAAACTGAACTAAAACTCATTGCTAAAGCTGCAATCATTGGTGAGAGTAATATTCCAAAAAAAGGAAACAATACACCGGCTGCAATGGGCACACCCAATGTGTTGTAGATAAGCGCAAAAAATAGGTTTTGCTTGATGTTTTTCATTACCACATTGCTTAAATTTCTTGCTTTTACAATTCCGTGTAAATCACCTTTAACCAATGTTATCATTGCGCTTTCAATTGCTACGTCTGTTCCTGTTCCCATAGCAATACCCACATCACTTTTGGCCAATGCTGGCGCATCGTTAATGCCATCACCTGCCATAGCCACTACTTTACCGTTTCTTTGTAGGTTTTCTACTTCTTTGAGTTTGTCTTTTGGTAGCATACTGGCCTTAAAATCTGCCAGATTTAATTCTGATGCTACTGCTTGTGCTGTATCGTGATTATCTCCCGTAAGCATTATTACATCAATACCTTTATCTTGAAGTGTTTTAACGGCTTTGACACTTGTTTCCTTTATTTTATCGCCAATAACCACATAACCAACAACGGTGTTATCTATTGCTAAATAAGAAACCGTTTTACCTTGCTTTTGAAAAGACTTGGCTTCTTCTTGCATTTTAGAAGTAATTACAGCTTTGGCATACTCCATCATTTTAGGATTACCCAATGCTACTTTCTTTTTATCTATTTTAGCTTCAACACCTTTTCCTGTTACCGCACTAAAATCTTCTGATTTTAATATTTCAGCATTTCGCTCTTTTCCATATTTAACGGTTGCTTCTGCCAATGGATGTTCGCTATTGGTATTTAATGAAACGATGTATTGCAATACTTCTTTTTCGCTCAAAGCATCGTTAAAAGCTCCTACTGTTTCAACTGTTGGCTTGCCTTCGGTAATTGTTCCTGTTTTGTCAACAATAAGCGTATCTACCTTATCCATTTTTTCAAGTGCTTCTGCATTTTTAATCAATACACCATTTTGAGCACCTTTGCCTACACCAACCATTACAGACATTGGTGTTGCTAAACCTAAAGCACAAGGACACGCAATGATTAGAACTGCAATTGCATTCACAAACGCATACACATAAACTGGTTCTGGACCCCAAATAGACCAAACTATGAATGTGATAACCGAAATGGCTACTACAACTGGCACGAAATAACCAGAAACTTTGTCTGCTAGATTTTGAATTGGTGCGCGACTTCTGCTCGCGTCATTCACCATATGAATAATTTGAGATAACAAGGTGTCGCTTCCAACCTTTTCGGCTTTCATTAAAAAAGATTGATTGCCATTTATGGTTCCGCTACTTATCTTATCATCTTTAGCTTTGTTTACAGGAATAGGCTCACCTGTAATCATAGACTCGTCAATACTGGTATTGCCTTCCGTAATCACACCATCTACAGGAATTTTATCACCTGGTTTTACTTTTAGAATATCGTTGAGTTCTATTTCGTCAATACTGACTTCAACTTCGTCACCATTTACAATTTTTATAGCTTTATTAGGTGCTAATTTCAACAGTTCTTTTACTGCCGAATTGGTTTTACTATGTGCACGCGCTTCTAATAGCTGCCCTAAAAGCACTAATGTTAGAATCACTGTTGATGCTTCAAAATAGACATGAACTGCACCTGATTTGGTTTTAAATTGGTCAGGAAATACATCTGGAAAAAACAAACCAAAAACACTAAATAACCAAGCCACACCTGCACCAATACCAATGAGCGTAAACATATTAAGATACCACGTTTTAATGCTTTTGTATGCACGTTCAAAGAACATCCAAGTGGCATAAAACACAACGGGAATGGATAATGCAAACTGAATCCAGTTCCAATATTTTTGTTCCATTATATTGTACAAAGGATTGTTATTCAACATTTCGCTCATAGCAATTAAGAAAATTGGTAAGGTGAATGCAGTGGCAATCCAAAACTTCTTTAAAAGTTTTTTATAGGTCTTTTCTTCCGCTGAAAGGTCTGGTTGCAATGGTACTAAATCCATTCCACAAATAGGACACGAACCTGCTTCGTCTTTAACTATTTCTGGGTGCATTGGGCACGTCCATTGTTCTGCATTTGATGTTGAAAGACTTTGTTCTTCCACCAAATCCATTCCGCAAACAGGGCAATCGCCTGGTTTATCATAAGTTTTATCGCCTTCGCAATGCATAGAACAATAAAATGTGCCTGTACCTTGGCCTTTCGGTTGTTCTTTCTTTTTATTTTCGGAATGTTGATGATGTTCACCTTGTTTGTGAATACTGTATCTGCCACCATCGTTTTTTAAGGCTTCTTGAAACTTTTCTATAGGAATATGTGATTCCATTTCGATAGCAGCTTCAGCCTTTTCTAAATCGACCGTTGCTTTTGAAACACCTTCCACTTTAGATAGTGTTTCTTCTACATGACTGCGACAACCGTTGCAAGTCATTCCGTGTATATGATATGTGTGTTTCATTGTATTAAATAATTTATGATTGTACTTTGTATATAGTAGGTCTTTATAGATTCTATTTGGTTCATCTGAAATTTTAGTTGTAATTCCTGAATGTCCAAAACATCATTGAAATCAATAGTGCCAGTTTCATAGCTTTTAATTAGAATTTGTTCTGCATCTTTAGCTTGCTTGATGTTCTTTGTTGCTGTAGTATTGCTTATCCTTGCTGATATACGGTCGTTAATAGCTTTATCTAATACTGTTTTTAAACTGTTTAAACGCTCTTGTTTTTGGTAGTTGATTTCTTGTTGTTCCAGTTCGTTTTGTTTAGAAATAGATTTGTATTTCTTATTGAAAATTGGAATTGATACCGAAACCATTGGCATTAGAATATCTTTACCATTGTCTGAAAAATTCATATTTGGTCTTTCTTCCACATTGATATAATCTAACCCAAAACCAATCATGGGACTGCTTTCTTTTTGATTTAACAATTCTGATTGTTCTATGGATTGATAGAGTTTATCATATTTCAGCAATTCGGGATGCAACTCTAAATTTTCATTAATAGAATCGAAATCCTCTTTTGGAATTACGAGTTCATCAACTACATTGACTACAATATCATTTTCCCTATTTAAAAGGTTATTAAATTTGGTTTGTTCCGCTAAAAATTGTTGCTGCAATACATCTTTTAGCTGTTGCAATTCGTTTTGACGCATTTGCAATCGCAATACATCAACAGCTGAAGCTTTACCAACTTCTACAGAGGTCAGTGCCATAGTTTCGTAGGTTTCTAACAATTCAATATTTTGTATCAACACCTTTTGCTTTGCTTTGTTAGCATACAAATTGTAATAGGATTGCGATACGGAAGCCACTAACTTTCTTTTTGCAATAACTATGTCCTCGTATTTGGCATCGGCTAGTGAGCTTACATAATTCTCTCTTGCCGTAATAGAACCAAACCAGGGTACCATTTGTTTAGCGGACACTTTGAAACGTTGAGCTCCTGTTCTTGTCTCTGGTTCACTAACAAAGTACCCAACTCCAAATTCAGTATTAGGTATGGTATTTACCTCGTTTATCTTTTCAGAAACAATACTGTATTGCAATTCAAATTTTTGAATTTCCGGACTGTTTTTCAGAGCTTCATCAATTAGAGTTTCTAATTGTTGTGCATTTGAAAAACCAAATGTCAAAAGCCCAATCCCTATTAAAATTATTTTCTTCATTTCGCTACTTTTTTAAGTTGAGCCTCGTGTTTCCAACTGTATAAAACAGGAACAACAAACAATGTGATTAAGGCGATAACCATTCCACCAAAACTTGGTATTGCCATAGGAATCATTATATCGCTTCCGCGTCCTGTAGATGTTAGAACTGGCAGTAATGCTAAAATGGTGGTTGCCGTAGTCATTAAACAAGGACGAATACGTTTTTCTCCAGCTTCCACAACGGATGCCCTTATTTCTTGTTTTGTTTCTGGTGTGTTCCTATCAAATGTTTGGGTTAGATAAGTTGCCATCACTACACCATCATCGGTAGCAATACCAAATAGAGCAATGAAACCGACCCAAACAGCAACACTCAGGTTAATGGTGTGCATTTGAAATAGGTCTCTTAAATTTTCTCCAAAAATGCTGAAGTTTAAAAACCAATCCTGACCATACAGCCAAATCATTACAAAACCACCTGCAAACGCTACTGCAATACCTGTAAATACCATTAATGATGTGGCAACAGAACGGAATTGGAAATACAAAATCAAGAAGATAATTAACAACGCCAACGGTACTACCACAGATAAGGTTGCTTCTGCTCGCAATTGATTTTCATACGTTCCCGTAAATTGATAGTTGATACCTTTTGGTACTACCAATTCCCCCGAATCAATTTTCTGTTGAATTAGGGCTTGGGCATTTTCAACCACATCTACTTCTGCAAAACCATCTGACTTATCAAACAGTACATAGCCCACTAAAAAGGTGTCCTCACTTTTAATAACCTGTGGGCCTTGTTCGTAACGTATGTTTGCCAATTCACTTAATGGAACTGGGCTTCCTTTTTCAACAGGAACATAAATCTGCTTTAAATCATCTGGCTTATCTCGAAGTTCTCTTGGATAGCGAACACGAACGCCATAACGCTCACGACCTTCAACGGTTTGGGTCAATACCATTCCGCCAACTGCTACTTTTAGCACGTTTTGAACATCATCGATTGATGCACCATAACGTGCCAGTTTTTCTCTGTCTATGTCAATTAACAAATAGGGTTTTCCGACTATTCTGTCTGCAAAAACCGCTTCTGTTTTAACGCCTTCGGCTTGCTTTAAAACAGTTTCCAATTGAATTCCAAAGGCTTCAATTTGTTTTAAATCTTGTCCTTTTACTTTAATACCCATTGGTGCACGCATTCCTGTTTGAAGCATTACCAATCGGGTTTCAATGGGTTGTAGTTTAGGTGCTGAAGTAACTCCGGGAAGCTTTGTTACCCTTACTATTTCCTTCCAAATATCATCAGGTGATTCTATTTCTGGTCGCCAGTTTCTAAAAAATTCACCGTCATCGTCTGGAATTAAATTGCTTGAAGATTCATCAGCAGTAATGAAAACTTTTTTTCCAGCATTTCGAGCTTTTTCGACTTCTTCAGAACCTACAACTTCGTTAGGATTTTCGACTAAATTTCCATCGGTTCTAATAAAAAACCCCTCATCATTGACTTTGTAACGTTGGCGTTTTCCGTTTTCATTCAATATGTATTCAGGTTTATACTGGATAACATTTTCATACATTGATAATGGGGCAGGGTCTAGTGCGGATTCTGTTCTACCTGACTTACCAACTACAGTTTCGATTTCAGGAATACTGGCTACTGCCATATCCAATTGCTGCATTATCCGTTTGTTTTCTTCAACTCCAGCGTGGGGCATAGAGGTTGGCATCAGTAAGAACGAACCTTCGTTTAATGATGGCATAAATTCTTTGCCTGTATTTTTCATAATGGAAAAACCAGCAATGACAATAAGTGTTGGTATTGATAGAAATAATAATTTATTGGCAAGCGCCCACTTTAAGATGCGTGTGTATTGTTTTCTAAATAAGATGAACGCTCCTAATAGTCCGAAGCAAATAAGCCCGACAAAAAGTAAATTCCATAGGATGCTTCTGTCTGCGCCAAGTGGCCGCCAATATTCTGCTAGCAAGAATACAATTGCAAAAGCAGAAATCCCAATGTTTAATAGGTTGGAACGTTTTTCTGTGATTCTGTCCTGTGATTTCAAAAAGGAAGTAACGCCAAAGGCTATGAGAATTAATCCTAGCCAAGAACCAAAAATTATGGCTACTATTCCTAAGACAACTAAAAGCACATTGATTATGTAACCTGATAGTTTCTTTAGGCTTTTCTTTCTGAATAAGAATGCTGCAAAAGGTGGAATTAAAAATAATGCTACGATAATTGATGCCGTTAGTGCAAATGTTTTAGTAAATGCCAGAGGTCTGAATAATTTACCTTCCGCACCAATCATTGTAAATACTGGAATGAAACTTATGATTGTTGTCATTACTGCGGTAACGATTGCACCAGAAACTTCTGCCGTGGCATTGTATACCACCGCATTTATAGGTAGTTTTTCGCCATTTTCATCTAAGTGCCTTATTATGTTTTCAGAAAGAATAACACCGACATCTACCATTGTACCTATAGCGATGGCAATACCGGATAAAGCCACAATATTGGCATCTACTCCAAAGAGTTTCATTGCAATAAATACCATTAAAACTGCAACAGGTAAGAGACCAGATATAAGCACAGAGGCTCTAAGGTTAAATACCATAATGATGATAACCAAAATGGTAATGAGTATTTCTAAAGTCAATGCTTCGTTAAGTGTACCCAGTGTTTCTTGTATGAGTTCAGTTCTATCATAAAATGGCACAATAGTTACTTGCGAAGTCCTTCCGTCACTTAATACTTTTGAAGGTAACCCAGGACTTAACTCATTTATTTTTTCCTTTACGTTATTGATGACTTCCATTGGGTTTGCACCATAACGTGCTACAACAACTGCACCTACGACTTCCGCACCTTCTTTATCTAACATTCCCCTGCGAGTTGCTGGACCCAAAGACACTTTACCGATGTCTTTAATTTTGATTGCCGTATAATCTTCGGATGCAACTACAGCATTTTCTATATCACCAATAGACTTGATGTAACCTAAGCCACGTACCAAGTATTCGGCCTTATTTATTTCTAAGGTCTGGGCTCCAATATCCTTGTTACTTTCCTTTACGGCTTTAACAACGTGATGCAAGCCAATATTATATTGACGCATCAATTCTGGATTTACATCTACTTGGTATTCCTGAACATAACCACCAATGGAAGCTACTTCTGAAACACCACTTGCTGATGACAAAGCATATTTTACGTAGTAGTCTTGAATGCTTCGTAATTCGTGTAAATCCCATCCGCCAGTAACCTTTCCATTTTCGTCACGACCTTCAAGTGTATACCAAAAAATTTGACCTAAACCTGTAGCATCAGGACCCAAAGCTGGATTGACACCTTCGGGAAGTAACCCACTAGGTAATGAGTTTAGCTTTTCGAGAATACGGCTACGACTCCAATAGAACTCTATATCCTCTTCAAAGATGATATAGATGCTCGAAAACCCGAACATTGACGAGCTACGGATAGTTTTCACTCCTGGGATACCCAGAAGTGATGTTGTTAATGGGTAAGTAATTTGGTCCTCTATATCCTGCGGAGAACGACCATCCCATTTAGTGAAAACTATTTGCTGATTTTCGCCAATATCAGGTATGGCATCTACAGCTACAGGATTGGACGGTAAAAAACCAGTATCCCAATTAAATGGTGCATTTACTATTCCCCATCCTATGAATAGAACGAGTAGTAATACTGCAACAAGTTTGTTTTCTATTAGAAATTTTATGCTTTTGTTTAGCATTAGCTTGATAATTAAACAATTAGACAATGGTGTTAAGAAAACACCGAATACAAAGAATTATCCTAATGGAAAACATCCACTGGATAAAAAAGTCTATTATTTAAAAATCAAATTAAGTATGTCTCGTCAAGCTTATAGATTTGCCTTATGACGGGTGGAGATATGTAATCTCTAAATGAGGTATCTTTTTCTTCTGTACCTTCAAATGAATTTATATAAGTATAAACAAAAGAAGCAACGAAAATCTGTTGGTCAATAGTAAGCTTATCAAAAGTTAACTGTAACTCGTCTTGTCCATCTATTTTTAATTGTTCATCACTACAACAATTCTTTTTTGTGATTTCACAACCTTCGGTAGAAGGATTCTCCATTTCCATACCACAACCTTTTGCCTTGTGGAATATAGCGGTTTCAACTAGACTATCTCCACAATAATGCATATCAATAGTGAATGACATTGTAGAGAACAGCACTACAATAGCCATCAAAAAAGATGATATTTTATGAAAAATTTGCTTCATTTATTATGCAAATGTACAAAATTTTAACAATTTTTATTAGGATTAACAGAATTTTAATTTTTAATAAAGTTGGCTTGATAGTTTAATATCGTTATGGTGATATAGTTTTTAAAGTATTAATGTAATGTATTGTTTTACCAATTATCTTTTCGGCTAAAAGCTCGCGGTCATTTTCGTCAATAGCCCTACTGTCTTTTTTGCAGATGGACTCAATAGAATAATCAAAATCAACATTGGCATTTTTCAAAAAATCTTCAATAGAGAGGTTGGATTTTTTTATGCCCTTGTCACCAACATAATCCAGTCCTTCAATAGTTCCACCCGTAGTATATATCTTAATCATCTTATTAAATTTTTGGTCGACTTCATCATAAATGCTCTTTTTTAAAGGTAAATTTAGTATAAGTTTTATACTGTTAAATCCTGTATTTTCAATTTTAAGTGAATCTTAAGTCTTTACTAATCAATTACTAAGAATTGAAAAACTATTTGAAATAAACCGTATGTAGTTATGCAAAAAATGGTTTTGGATACATCTTAAGCAAATCTTAAGAAAAACCCAATACTAGCTTAATTAAAAATTGTAAATTTTACGCGATGAGAATTTTAATAGTAGAAGACGAACCAGGTATCTATAACTTCCTCAAACAAGGGTTAGAGGAAGAGAGCTATGCCGTGGATATCGCAGAAGAAGGCAAAAAGGGGCTTAAAATGGCACTTTCTGGAGAATATGATTTGTTATTGTTAGACTGGATGGTGCCCGGTATTAGCGGTATCGAGATTTGCAGGCAGTTTAGACAGGAATTTAAGCAAACACCTGTTATCTTTTTAACAGCCAAGGACACTTTGGACGAAACGATTTTTGGACTTCAAACAGGAGCCAACGATTATATTAAAAAACCGTTCCATTTTGAAGAATTATTAGAGCGAATTAGAGTACAGCTTCGACCAAAATCTGGTGAGCATTCCATATTCAAACTCGGAAACATCACTTTAAATACCGCTACCTATCAGGTGTTTAAAGGTGATGAGGAGATAAGCCTCACACAAAAAGAATTTGCTTTATTGGAACACCTATTGCGCAACAAAGGAATGGTGTGCAGAAGGTCGCGAATTATTGAAAGTGTCTGGGATATCCACTTCGATTATAATACAGGGGTCATTGATGTGTTCATTAATGCACTTCGAAAAAAATTGAAGCTCGGAAAAGACGAGAATTACATACAAACAGTTAGAGGTGTAGGCTACATTGCAAAGGAGATATGAATTTAAGTTTTCAAAATAGAATAGCACTACATTATATGATTGCGACTGCCATAATTATGGCTGTGGCGTTTACAGCGGTATATTTTGTAGTTAAAGGTGTAGTGTATCAAAATATAGATAGCGACCTTTCTTTTGAGGCCGAAAAACATACCGAAGAAATTAAAGTCGTAGGCGATAGTATCAAAATCAAAAACAAAAAGGAATGGGAAGAACGAGAGCATAGAGAGGTTCAGGTAAACCCAGTTTTTATTCAAATTTTGGATAAAAACGGCACTTTTATGGACAAATCCCCAAACCTAAAAGAGAACGAGCTCGATTATAATGAAGAAGCAAATTTTGGCGGAAGCTATAATGAAATTCTCAACAATAAGCCTATACGACAGATTCAATTACCCATTGAAGAAAATGGCAGAATAAAAGGATTTATCGTAGCTGCTATGTCTTTAGAAGCGTCGCAAATGGTACTTCTTAACTTAAGAAACATTTTGCTTTTAGTTTATTTATTGCTTTTGGCAAGCCTCTATTTTATTTCCAAATACATTGCTGGTAGAAGTATCATTCCCGTAAAAAACGTAACGGAAACGACCAATAGAATTACACGTAACAATTTAAACGAACGTGTTGTATTACCTCAAAATAAAGATGAATTATACGACTTGTCTAAAGCTATAAACAGTCTCTTACAACGTATCGAGAACGCTATGGACCGTGAAAAGCAATTTACCTCTGATGCGTCTCACGAATTAAGAACACCATTGGCTACCTTAAAGGGAACCTTAGAAGTACTCATACGCAAGCCAAGGGAACGTGCCGAATATGAAGACAAAATCAAATTCAGCCTTTCTGAAATAGACAGGATGACTGAAACCTTGGAGCAACTTTTGCTTTTGGCAAGATTGGAAACCGATACCAATATTCAAAAAGAGACCGTGATGCCCTTGGCAACCATAATCGACGAAATCATATCAAGAAATAAAAACAAGATTTCAGAGAAGAAGTTGTCTATCAGTTTCAAAAACGATATAGAAAAAGAAACATTAGTACCACACTATTTTAGTAATCTAATATTGGAAAATATCATCAGTAACGCTATAAAATATACTAAAGAGGCTACTAAAATTCTTATTTCAATAACCCAATCAGGCTCTAAAATTGTCTGTAAAATTCAAGATGAGGGTATTGGGATAAAAAAAGAGGATTTGGATATGTTATTCAACAACTTTTTTAGGTCAGATGCGCTGAACCATAAGAATATTTCTGGTAACGGTCTAGGACTTTCCATTGCCAAAAAAGCAGCAGATGCTATTGGTGCCAATATTAAAGTGGAAAGTACAATAGATGTAGGCACAACATTTACCATACTTTTTTAAGCCAATCTTAAGATAACCTAAAACAAATCTTAATCTTACCAAATTACCTTTACTCTAGTTATTTGAGACACCTTTATAGAAAAAGAAAATAGATATTACTCATTAACAACCGAATTGTTGGTTAGTGATTGATTGGTTGGTTGATGCAAAAGCCTTGATGAAATTCAAGGCTTTTGTTTTGCTACAATCTTAAGCCAATCTTAAGGAACGATTTAGAAACCGTTTAGACTGTCCTTTTACATTTGAATAAATTATTTACTAACTACCATACATTATGTTAGAACGCATCATCCAGTACAGTATTCATCATAAGCTTATTGTGCTGTTGTTTACTGCCGGAATCATCGGCTTTGGTTTTTATTCACTTTCAAATATCCCAATTGGAGCGGTCCCCGATGTTACCAATAATCAAGTACAGGTTATTACAACTTCCAGAAACTTAGCAACGGAAGATGTTGAGAAGTTTTTAACTTATCCCGTAGAATTGGAAATGGCTAATTTACCAGGAGTAAAAGAAATTCGCTCTGTTTCAAAATTTGGTCTTTCTGTAGTAACCGTAGTCTTTGATGACGATTTAGGCACCTATTTACCAAGACAACTTATTGCCGAAAAAATTAAAAGTGCCGAAGAAAAAATTCCAGCTGGCTTCGGGAAACCTTTTATGGGTCCTGTTTCTACAGGTCTCGGAGAAATCTATCAATACGTCATAGATATCGATGACAAACATAAAGACCAATATTCACTATCCGATGTACGAACTATACAGGATTGGGTCGTAAAACGTCAACTTTCAGGGATACCGGGAGTTGTTGAAGTAAACACTTGGGGTGGCTACTTAAAAACTTATGAAGTAGCTGTGAATCCAGAGCGACTTCGAGCAATGGATGTTTCCATTTTTGATGTGTTTGCCGCACTCGAAAAAAACAATAGCGTTGCTGGTGGTGGCTACATAGAGAAAACAAATGAAAGTTATTTTATACGAGGAGAAGGCTTAGTGACCTCGATAACCGATATTGAGGACATCGTAGTAACCAATAAGGGAGTAGTGCCTGTGTACGTTCGGGATGTTGCTACAGTAGGTTTTGGTCACGCCAATCGTTTTGGAGCTATCACAGGAAATGGCGAAGGAGAAAAGGTTCTTGGGCAGGTTATGATGCTCAAAAATGCCAATTCTAATGCAGTCATTGAAGCCGTTAAAGACCGCGTGGCAGAGATACAATCGTCACTACCACCTGGTGTAACGATAAATCCTTTTTTAGAACGGAGTGAACTTATTGGAAAAACAACGTTTACTATTGCCGAAAACCTTGTCTTAGGATGTCTCATTGTCATTTTTGTAGTGGTTTTGCTCTTAGGAAACTGGCGTTCTGGTCTGGTCGTAGCTTCCGTAATTCCATTGTGTTTACTGTTTGCGCTTTCGCTGATGTACATTTTTGGCGTAGATGCCAACTTAATGAGTTTAGGAGCTATCGACTTCGGAATTATTATAGACGGAGCAGTAATTATCGTAGAATTTATTGCCTTCAAAATAACCAGTCAAAGAGCCAAACTATTGGCACTTCCTAAAAATGAAAGACAAGGTTTAATAGATAATATTACTTACCAAGGGGCTACAAAAATGATGAATTCGGCAGTCTTTGGCCAATTAATCATCATCATTGTTTTTATTCCCATTCTGTCTTTAGTTAATGTTGAAGGAAAGATGTTCCGTCCTATGGCATTGGTTTTCTGTTTTGCACTCATCGGTGCAATGGTGCTGTGTTTTACCTACATACCGGTAATGGCTTCTATGTTTATTAAACCAAGTAATACTGAAAAGAAAACCATATCATCGAGACTCATCGCTTTTTTAGAAGACAAATATCAGCCTACCATTTCGTGGGCATTGCGTAAAAAGACACTAGTCCTAAGTATAGCGGTAGGTCTATTGTTGTTTACGGTTTTCCTTTTTTCTAGAATGGGTGGCGAGTTTGTACCCACATTGGATGAAGGCGATTTTGTAATACAGCCTGTTTTAAAGACCGGAATGTCTTTGAGCAAAACTATTGATGCTACTACGCAAATGGAAAAAATATTAAAACAATTTCCTGAAGTAGAACAAGTAGTAAGCAGAATTGGAGCGGCCGAAGTGCCAACAGACCCAATGTCTATGGAAGAAAGTGATGTCATAATTAAATTAAAACCTAAAGGTGAATGGACATCTGCGGCATCTAAAGATGAATTGGCAGACAAGTTCAAGGAAGCATTATCAAATGACATTGCAGGTGTAGATTTTGAGTTTACCCAACCTATTGAAATGCGATTTAATGAATTGATTACAGGTGTAAGAGCAGATTTAGCCATCAAGGTTTTTGGGGAAGATTTAGACGTTTTATATAGAAAAGCATTAGAGATAGAAAAAGCGATTCAAAATGTGGAAGGTGCTGCCGATATTTCTGTAGAAAAAACAGCAGGTCTGCCTCAAATGTCGGTTAAATATAACCGCCAGAAAATCGCCAAATATGGATTAAACATAGAAGACTTAAACAAGGTCATTACAATGGGTTTTGCAGGTATGCCAGCAGGAACTGTATTTGAAGGAGAAAAGCAATTCGATTTAGTGTTGCGTTTCGATGATGTTCATAGAAGAGACATCCAAAACATTGAAACAGCTTCGGTGTCATTGCCTAATGGAACAAAACTACCATTAAGTGAATTTGCAAGCATTACCTATACCAAAGGCCCTGCAAAAATCTCACGTGATAATACCAAACGTAGAATCGTTGTTGGCGTAAATGTGAGAAATCGAGATTTAGAATCGGTCGTAAAAGATGTACAGGCAATTATAGAAAGAGATGTAAAAATCCCAACAGGGTATTCCATAAGCTATGGTGGGCAATTTGAAAACCTTCGTACAGCATCTGCAAGATTAAAAGTAGCGGTACCCATCGCCTTAATATTGATTTTTGTCTTATTGTATTTTGCTTTCGATTCTGTAAAAGAAGCCTTGATGATTTATAGTGCCATTCCATTGTCTGCTATTGGCGGTGTGATGTTGCTCTATATACGGGATTTGCCTTTTAGTATTTCGGCTGGTGTTGGGTTCATTGCGTTATTTGGTATCGCAGTACTTAACGGTATTGTATTGATTGAAGAATTTAAGGAACTAAAAGCACACGGTGTAAATAATATCAACAAAAGAATATTAGTGGGCACAAAAAATAGATTGCGACCCGTGTTATTAACGGCAGCAGCAGCAGCTTTAGGGTTTTTACCTATGGCTATTTCAACTTCAGCCGGTGCCGAAGTGCAGCGTCCTTTAGCAACAGTAGTTGTTGGTGGTTTGATAACTGCAACAGCACTAACACTTGTGGTATTACCAATTTTATATGCAATGTTCGACAGAAAAGGACATCATCCTAAAGTAAAAACAAAAGTAAATCTAAAGGCGTTGAGCATTATGCTTTTGCTCTTTTTACCATTTTTTGGAAAGGCCCAAGAGCAGCCAAAAAGTGCAGAACAAATCGTAAAACTGGCAATCGAGAATAACAAGGGGCTTCAAGCTTACTCGAAAAGAATCAACCAATCAGAGCAATTGATAGGTAGTGCCATTAATATTGATAAAACACAGCTTTATTATGGCTATGACCAAAACAATATTGCCGAAAATGGTTTACCTATTCGGGTTTTTGGATTGAGTCAATCGCTTCAATTTCCAACCATTTATGGTGCACAGCGAAAAGTAGAAAAACAAAAAGTAGCGTTGGCCACACAGCAGTACCAACTCAATGAAAGGCTATTGACCAAAGAGGTCTATAAGGCTTATTACAATCTGGTTTACAGCAATAATATGGTTAAACAATACACGTATTTAGACAGTTTGTATGGGCAATTTGCAAGAGCAGCTAAAAAAAGATATGACGTAGGCGAAACTAATTTGTTGGAAAAACTAACAGCTGAAACCAAGCAAAAAGAAATAGCCATTGCACTTGCGCAAGCTCGTGAAGATGTATCAAAAGCTTATACGATGCTTAACCAATGGGTACAAAGTGATTCTTTAGTGACCGTAAGTGAAGATGCATTACCAAGACTTGTACTAGAAGAATTCAATATCACAAACCACCCAGGAATGTTGTATTACCATACTGCAGAGACTTTGGCAAAGTCTTCATTATCGTTAGAGCGACAAAAGTTGTTGCCAGATTTGCAATTTTCCGTATTTCAAGGGACAAATAATGGTGCAAATGCACGTAACTATAATGGCTTTCAAGTAGGTGTTGCAGTACCGTTGTGGTTTGGTGCGAACAAGTCAAAAATCAATGCTGCAAAGACTGAAACAATGATTGTAGCCAATGAATTTGAAAACTATAAAATTCAATTACAATCTAAATACGATGGGTTGCTTTCGGACTTAAAAAAGTATCAAGAAACTGTTGATTATTATGAAACTACTGGACAACAACTTTCAAAAGAATTGACAACCACCGCCTCAAAAGCATTTAAAAATGGCGAGATAGATTTCTTGCAATACGTACAGCTTTTAGAGAGTTCAAAAAATATCGAAATCAACTATTTGCAAAACCTAAACCAGTATAACAATACCGTTTTAGAGTTAAACTATTTAACCAATTAATAATGAAAAATACACGTAACAATTTATACTTCGGGAGTCTTTTATTGCTGGCAATAATGACTTTGGCTTCCTGTAACTCAAATGAAAAATCTGATGGAGTTAATGCCACATCAACCCAAACGGTAGAAGATGCAGATGCCGTCACTATTACAGAAAATCAGTTTGCATCAGGTAATATGGAGTTGGGGAAAATAACAACCCAACCTTTTAATACGTTAGTGAAAGCCAATGGTATGTTTGCCGTTCCACCAGAAAATCAAGCAGATGTAAGTGCCTACTTTGCGGGCTACGTAAAGGATATAAGTCTACTTCCTGGAGATGTTGTTAAAAAAGGTCAAATCCTATTCACTATAGAAAATCCTGAATATGTGCAGGCACAACAAGATTTCTTGGAAGCCAAAGGACGATTGAACTATTTGAAATCAGATTATGAGCGCCAAAAGGAATTGATGGCAGATAACGTAACATCTAAAAAGAATTTCCTAAAGGCAGAATCTGAATATACTGTGACACTGGCGCAATATCAGTCCCTTAAAAAGAAGTTAACCTTAATGAATATAAACCCAAACACCTTAACAGGAGATAATATTAGGTCTGTTATTAGTGTGCCTTCACCATTATCTGGCTATGCCACTACGATTAATGCCACCAAGGGAATGTACTTAAATCCATCAGATGTTGCGGTAACGGTTACTAATACAGATGATTTGCATATTGAACTAAAGATTTTTGAAAAAGACCTTCCAAAAGTCAAAGAAGGTCAACCCATAAATGTGAGACTGCAAAACGAAGTGGCTAATGTATATCAAGGAAAAGTACATTTGGTAAACAGAGCTATTAACCTTCAAGAAAGAACGGTTGATATTCACGGCGATTTGGTAAATAAAAGTGATGCAAAATTATTTGCACCAGGTATGTATATAGAAGGAGAAATTCTAACGACTACTCAAAAGTATCCTGCGCTTCCAGTTGAAGCGGTTGCTAATATTGATAATGATTATTTCGTGTTGGTTAAAGAAAAAGGCACAAATTTTAAAAGAGTATTGGTTAAAATCGGAGCAACGAACAATGGATATATCCAAATAGTGAATGCTAATGATTTTAAACCAGATACTGAATTTTTGACCAAAGGCGCATTTAATCTAATAACAGAATAGATGACAGATAAAACAGAAGCATTAGACAATTATTTAGATAGCCATTACATTCATAGAAGTAATTGGTTAAGAGCCGCAGTACTTGGTGCTAATGATGGTATTTTGTCAACAGCAAGTATTGCTATAGGTGTTGCTGCTGCAAGCAATACACGAGAGCCTATTATTTTGGCAACATTAGCAGGGCTTGTCGCAGGAGCTTTGTCAATGGCAGCAGGTGAATATGTATCTGTAAGCTCTCAAACAGATGTAGAAAAGGCAGACATTGAACGCGAAAAACAAGAACTGGCTGAAATGCCAGAAATTGAATTACAACGCCTTGCAGAAATCTATGAACAAAGAGGTCTAAAAAAAGAAACTGCACTAACTGTTGCCAAAGAGTTAACAGCGCACGATGCTTTAGGCACTCACGTAAGAGACGAATTAGGAATTAATGAAATCAGTCAAGCCAAACCACTTCAGGCAGCATTAGCATCTGGTGCCGCATTTACCTTTGGTGGCTTACTTCCTTTTCTGGTAACGCTATTTCTTCCACTGCCTAGTATGGAATATTCGCTTTACGGTTTTGCTCTGTTTTTCCTCATTATTCTGGGAGCATTGGCTGCAAGAACAGGTGGTTCAAATATAATAAAGGCAATCGTTCGTATTACATTCTGGGGAACAGTTGCAATGGGTCTCACCGCAGTAGTAGGGTATTTATTTAATGTAAACATTGCTTAAAAAAATAAAATTATGAACGACGCACATTTTCATTTAGTAGTAAACCATCTTCCCATAGTTGGGACATTGATTGGTTTTTTAGTATTGTCAGCCGGTTTAATTATGAAGAAACCTGAAGTAAAAAATACAGCATTAGGAATTTTCATTTTTTGTGCCTTAACGGCGATTGCCGCTTTTTTAACTGGCGAAGGAGCTGAAGAAATAGTTGAGAACTTACCAGGAATTAGCGAAACACTTATCCACAAGCACGAAGAGTATGCGGAGTTATTTTACACAATGATGCTCATTTTAGGAGGACTATCGCTGATAACCTTGTTTTTGCAGTATAAAAAATTATCATTTTACAAATATGGTTTTGTTTTGATTTTGTTGTGGTCAATGCTTTCAATTGGAGTTGCTAAATACGTTGGAACAAGCGGTGGAGAAATAACCCATATAGAAATTAGAAACGACACTAATGTCATTCAAATAGATGGAGATAATGACCAAGATGATGATTAAAGGTGTTGCTACATATTGTACAGATTTGTTGACAACTTCAAAATGCAAGGAATTGCCTTTTCATAATCTTCAGCATACCAAAGAAGTGGTTCAAAATGTCAAATACCTTTGTGCTGCTATGGATATTAATGAAAAAGACAGCGAGATTTTACTTGTTGCAGCCTGGTTTCACGATACAGGATTTTCAAAGACCTACAAAGGTCACGAGGACGAAAGTAAAGGGATTGCTAGAAAATTTCTGGAACAACATAAAACGGATAAGGATAGTATTGAAAAAGTCCTTAATTGTATAGAGGCCACAAAAATGCCACAATGCCCAACCACAGCTTTAGCCGAAGTGCTTTGTGATGCCGATATTTTTCATATAAGTAACGAGCATTTTTATTATAGAAAGTTGCTGCTTCGAAGAGAGTGGGAAGTTTTTTGCGACAACAAAGTTACCGATTTAGAATGGCATAAGCTGAATTTAGAATTTTTAAAAAAGCACCATTTTAGAACCGTTTACGGAAAAGATATACTAGAACAAGGCAAACAAGAAAATATAGAGAAAGTAGAAAGGATACTGGATTACTATTAAAGAGTTTTCTATTTTTAAAAGAGTATCCTAGGAATTATAACCCTTAAGTTCTACTAGTATAATAGAAACACTACATTTAGTTCAAGCATTATTACAACAGGATTTAAGTTTGTAATGGATTAATCACCCCTTATATATTAACATAAAAAAACCAGTCGTAAGCTTTAAGCTTACGACTGGCTGCTATTAACCAATCTGGGACAAAATTAAGGGGGGACTTAACTGTTGGAAAACATTTTCTTCTTCATTAATTCTTTTCAAAAGTCAGTCTATCTGTACTTCCGCCATCACTATCATCGATAAGCTCAATTTTTGTGGCAGAGGTAGATACGATATCCCAATCATCATTTAAGTCTTCAAAATCATTCGTATCTGGTACAGGGAAAAAGATATTGAATTCAATATCGTTACTACTGCTACTGCTACTATCATTTGTTATGGACCAAGTGCCATCTAGTGTTGTAGTTCCATTAGATGCTGTCAATGTACCGTTAGATGCAAACGTGAAACTATATCCCGTAAAATCTGAAGTCTCATCTTGACCCGAATCGTTAAAATTGGTTATACGCCAAGTACTAGCTTCTACTATACCTTCTACTTGAGCAATTTGCTGGCTATTGTCCGAGCTACTGTCATCATCCGATGAACAGGCAGAAAATAGTATGGCACTTAATAGCATTACTAGTCCGTAATAAAATCCTTTTTTCATAATCTCTATATTGATATTTTTGTTTGTTTAAAGTTTTTGAAGTGTTAATGTGTCTGTACTACCACTGCCACCACTTACATCTTGCAGTTCTATCTGCGTACTTGATATCGAGACTACATCCCAATCATCATTTAGCTCATCAAGTGGCATATTGGTTCCAAAATCAAGTAACAATTCGGTAGCGTTATCTTGTGAAGACCAAGTTCCTGTAATGGTTGTTCCGTTATTTACAGCAGAGACTGTACCCGATGTATTGAATGTGAACTCAAAGCCATTAAAATCACTTGTTTCATCATTACCATCATCTGTATAATTACTAACAAACCAAATACTATTTGTTGCTGTTAAAGCTTCACTTAAAGCGTCACCACTAGTTGAACCATTACAATTACTTTTAAATTCAAGTTCACTATTACTCATTTCTAACTCAAATTCTGCTTCGCCAGATTCTTGTTCAATCTCGTGTAAATTCCAAGTGCCATTAAAGTCTGGTAAGCTAGGTATATCTATAACAAAATCAATATTGTTACCCGAGCCAGATGCTGACCAAGTTCCTGTTATCGTATTATTGTTTTCCGTAATAGTAATAGTACCATCTGATTCGAAATTGAAAATATACCCATTATATTGGTCTTCAATATGGTTGTCGTTAACTTCAAATTCATCAACATACCAGTTCATACAACTCGCAAAGATTGCCTCAATATCGCCTGTTGTACAATTATCACAATCATCATCATTATAGTCGTTATCATCATCTTCATCACAACTATCATCTGCGTCTGCTATAACCGTTTGCAATTCAGAAATACTGTTAATAGTCATCGTGGTTCCATCAGCAAGAATAACTGTGATAGGAAAGCTAATCGTCACCGCAGCATAGTCATCTAAATCTTCGATAAACTCGTGCATATCATAATCACTATTGATAACAATAGTATCAATTAATTCATTGTTTTGATTAAAAATAGATGCGGTTATTGGGTATTGAAAATCTATACACTCTATATCGTCATCATCAGAGTTTTCATCAGGACATTGAGCAATTAAAGCGAGTAATTCAGGATATGAATTAACTTCCGCTGTAGTGTAGTCCTCAAAAGTTACCGTAATCGGGAAAACGATTTCTAAAGTATCCGTATCATTGTTATCGGCATCAAAGATGTCTTCAATGGTTTGGTAATCGCTAGCAGAATCAACAATAACCTCAGTTCCATTTGCAATTACCGTTACGGGCAACTGTACGTTAAAGCAACTGGCATTATCAATAATGTTGTCGTTAGAACCGTCATTAAACGATGTTCTACTCATTAAATCAGCTACAGTAGAATTGGCTTGAAGTGTTTCTTCTACTGGTGGGTCAATTGACGCATCGTCTTCCGTTAGGCACGATGTGAAAAATGCAAGGCTAAAAAGCAAAGCAAGTGATACAGGTTTTAAAGTTTTCATAAGATTGTCATTTTTTTTTATTTGTTGATATTTGTTTCAAAGCATTTACCAAAATCAGATACTAGATGTCTTTTTGTTCCTGCTTATATTCTTAAAACAACTTCAAAGGGCAATGTCCCAAAAAAAATTAGTAATTATTATAACTTTCATTTCCCTTTTTTAATAACACTCTAAGTTGTCTAAGGCTTGACATTTTTTTTTTAAATGTTCAAAACGATTTTTAGCATCAATATATTTATGTTTATATAAGCGATTATTTGGTGTTTCATTCAGTAATTGTTCTAATTGCAATATTTTATTTTTATACCTGTACAGTTCACTTTCTTTAGTTAAAGAAAGATATTGAACCAAGTCGGTAGTTCTTATAGTATGATGATAATGAGTCATAAAAAGAAGCTTGTAGCTTTCTATTAAAACAACTCAATAAAGTTATATCCCAAAAAAATGTAGTTTTTTTTGTATATCTTGAAAAACGAAAAATATATTATCATTTGCCTAAAGATTTACATAAAAATGTTTGCGATAAATTACTTTTTTCCAAACTATACGAGAAGTACGCGCAAAGCCTTAGCGACATACTCTATTACAAATATGGTGCGCTATTAAATCCATCTGATAAGGTACAAGACGCATTCATTAAAATGTGGGAAAACTGTGCCAATGTAACCACCCAAACTGCAAAATCTTACCTATATACCATTGCAAATAATATGATGCTTAATGACGTAAAGCACCAAAAAGTGGTACTTAATTATCAAAAGGTAAAGCCCAAGGAATATACAAATGAAACGCCTGAGTTTGTGATGCGTAAAGAGCAGTTTCTTATACGCTATGAAAGAGTGCTGTCTAGCCTAAAACCAGAGCAACGTGAAGCTTTTATTTTAAGTAAGATAGAAGGTAAAACGCATCAAGAAATTGCAGATATGATAGGTGTTACCAGAAAAGTGGTTGGGCATCGTATTTATGCTGCTTATGCTATTCTAAAAGAACAGCTAGAAGATTTCAATTTGAAATAATTTATGGGATATTACGGATGTAAGTTGTTTTAAGAATATAACGTGAAGTAAATGGATAAAAACTACCTTATAGAGAAATGGTTGAATAATGACCTTACAGCTGAAGAGCAAAAAGCTTTTGATGCACTAGAAGATAATGCTTTTCTCAAAGAGATTATCCAAGAAGGGCAACGATTCAAAGGGCAGAACCCATCAAAAGTTGCTGCTTTTGAAAATCTTGAAAAAGAAATTGTCGATGAACCAAAAAACACTACTAGTTGGACTAACATATTCCTTAAAGTTGCAGCTGTATTTGTAATTGCTTTTGGGCTTTATTTTCTTTTAGATAAAGACCAACATAACACTTTTGAAACCCAATTGGCACAAACAGAACAAATCACGCTTCCTGATAATTCAATGGTAACATTAAATGAATTATCACAACTAGATTTTGATGATGATTGGACTACAGAACGTACTGTGCAATTAAAAGGAGAGGCTTATTTTAAAGTGGCCAAAGGCAAACGTTTTGATGTAAAAACTGAATTTGGTACCGTGAGTGTATTAGGAACGCAGTTTAACGTAAAAGCACAAGACAGTATTTTTAGTATTATCTGTTACGAAGGACTAGTTCAGGTTAATTATAATAATACCACAACAAAGCTTTCAGCAGGTAACGCCTGTCGCGTTATTAATGGTAAACCCGAAGCGTTTAATGTCGCTGTTATACAGCCTGAGTGGTTACAAAATATGAAGGTTTTTAAAGAAGCTAGTATTAAAGATGTTTTTGTGGCTATTGAAAAATATTACACAGTAAAAATCGTTACAGATTCCATAGACAACACTATATTATTTACTGGAGCGTTCGAGCTAGGTAATTTGGAAAATGCCCTAAAAGCGACTACCAAAAGTCTTAATTTGACCTACGAAATAAATAGCAAAAACGAGGTCGTTATTAAGAATGCAAAAGAGTAATTGGACTTATTTTATATTTATATGTTGTGCTTTTTGGTCTTTTAAGGCACAAGCACAAACATCGGATAAAAAGATTCCTATTAAAAACGTGCTCGATAGTTTAACAGCGCAATACCAAGTACAATTCAACTATCAAAGTGATTTATTAAGTGGAATTAACGTGTTTCCGCTTTCGCGAAAGCGTACACTTACAGAAAGTATTAAACGTTTAGAGACTCAAACCGCATTACGATTTACCAAAATAGGAACATCGATTTATACCATTACAAAACCATTTACCATTTGTGGTTACTTGCAAGATGTTCAGACATTAAGCGCACTTGAAGGAGCTACTATTATAGGAAAGAAAGAAAGCAAAATAAGTGATAGTAAAGGTTTTTTTGAAATTATTGTATCGTCACTAGATGAAGACGTTGAAATACGATTTCTTGGTTTTAAAACCATAACTCGAAAAGCTAGGTTTTTCAATACAGCGCAATGTGCCACTATAAAAATGTATGAAGATGAACAAAAAATGGCAGCCGTTGTAGTACAAGGATATTTAGTGCGAGGTATCGACAAAAATAGCGACGGAACAACAGCTATAAATTTCGATAAATTTACTGCGCTTCCAGGTCTTATAGAAACAGATGTATTGCAAACTGTACAAGCGCTTCCTGGTGTACTGAGTATAGATGAAACAGTTTCTAACATAAATATTAGAGGTGGTTCTCACGACCAGAATTTAATATTATGGGATGATATAAAAATGTATCAATCGGGTCATTTCTTCGGATTAATTTCTAGCTTTAATCCACAAATAACAAAAACAGCTACGGTTATTACTAATGGTACAGACGCTTCCTATTCTGATGGTGTTTCGGGTAGTATTCAAATGAAAACGGACAACCGAGTACAGCAAGATTTTAAAGGGAGTTTAGGTGTCAACTTGATTAGTGTCGATGTTTTTGCCGACATTCCATTAGAAGAAAAGTCATCAATACAAGTTGCTGGGCGCAGGTCTTTAGACGATTTGATTCGCACACCTACCTATGATGTTTATTTTGATAGGGTAATACAAGAAACCGAAATAGAAAATAACGTGGAAAGTGTTATAAATTCTAATCAAAATTTTAGCTTTTACGATACATCGCTACGGTGGTTATACAATCCTACAGAAAAAAACCAGTTAAGAGTAAACTTTATTATAATTGATAATAATTTAACCTTTGATGAAACATCATCTGTTCAAGGTAATTTAATTACAAGACAAAGCCAACTTTCGCAAAATAGTATTGCAGCAGGTTTAAGCTATAAACGCGATTGGAATGACCGATTTACAACACATTTTAACGCCCATAACACAGGCTATAAACTTCAGGCGACTAATGCTAATGTATTGCAACAACAGCGATTTTTACAAGAAAATACAGTTTTTGAAATAGGAGTTAAATTTAAAGGAACATACAAATGGGATAATCTAATTCTAGAAGCAGGATATCAATTTGTAGAGGCAAAAGTGGTCAATACAAATGATATTGATGTGCCACGATTTTTAAGAAGAGACTCAGAGGTTTTAATGGAGAACGCTGTTTTTGCTCAGAGTCATTATCAAAATGAAGGTAAGGACTTCTCTGTAAGGCCTGGTGTACGATTAAACTACATAAATGAGTTTAATGAATTTATTATTGAACCAAGATTAAGCATTAGAAAGAAACTAGGACAGTATTTTCAAATAGAAGCTCTAGGAGAATTTAAACATCAAAACACCTCACAGATAGTTAACTTTCAAAATGATTTTTTAGGCGTGGAAAAAAGAAGATGGCAGCTGGCAGATAATGATAGCATTCCCATTTTAAAAAGCAAACAGGCCTCTTTGGGTTTACAATATTCTAATAAAGGATGGCTGGTAGATGCAACAGGTTATTACAAACAGGTAGATGGGATTACAACACAAAGCCAAAGCTTCACAACAAAATATGAATTTAGGAAGACTTCAGGAAGTTATGATATAATGGGAGTTGATGTCTTATTCCGTAAACAGTTTAAAAATATAAGTAGTTGGCTTAGCTATTCTTATATGGTCAATGAGTACACGTTTAAAAGTCTTGAAGAAATACAATTTCCGAGTAATTTTGATACAACTCATTCATTTACTTTAGGAACTACCTATTCAAATAACAACCTTAATGTCTCAGCAGGGTTTAATTATAGAACAGGAAAACCAACCTCTGTGCCCTTGCTAGGAAATGAAATTATTGATGATGAAGTAATCTTTGATACAGCCAACAACACTAGAATACCTGATTATTTTAGAGTAGATGCATCCTTACTCTACAAATTACAACTATCAGAAGGATTACGCACAGAAATAGGTGTATCCGTCTGGAACGCTTTTAACACAGAAAATACAATAAATAATTATTATCGCATTGGTCTGGATAATACACCCATTAAGTTTTCAAGAGAGTCGCTAGGGATAACCACGAATTTTGTGGTTAGATTGTATTTTTAAACAGTATTCACTTATTCTAGGAATATATTTAAAAATTAACGACCTGGTCTAATGCATCATCGGCATCTTTGTGTATAAAGTTGGCTTGATAATTAATGGTTGTTTTTAAATCTGTATGTCTGTATAGTTTTTGAAGCATTAGCGGATGAATGTTGTCTGCAGCAATATTACCAAACGAATGGCGGGCAATGTGCATCGTAACTCTTTTATTTATCCCTGCTCTTTTCGCAATCTTTTTTAGGTGGTCATTGAATTTCTTATTTGCTACTTTTTTCTTTCGGTAAATGTCCTTGGAATCAGATAAATCTGCTTTTTTCATTTCTGGAAATATAAAATCATCATCACTTATTCTGTCCGTTATATATTGCAATAAAATCTTCTCAACCTTTTCAGGCATTTTCAAGGATAGCAATTTTGAATTCTTACCCATTCTGTAGTGTAGCCTGCCATCATAAATTTGAGACCACCTTGTAAACAAAACATCAGATACGCGCATTCCGGCAAAATAGAAACTAAATAACCATACGTTTAACGAATGTTTTTCCATATCAGTAAGCTCGATAACATTTTCCATAGCCTTTATTTCCTTGCCTGTAAGCCCTGTTTTGGTAGTTTCAGGAAACTTGATTTTAAATTTACCAGTTCCAAACGGATAAAGTTCCTTACTTACTACCTTGTCCTTGATTGCCCGATTAAAAAGTAATCGAATTAAAACCATAACATTCATAGCCGTAGTTTCAGTAAGTGAACAAGAACCTTTAAGGTAGATTTTAAACTTTTTTAGGAAGCGCTCATCTATTTCTTGAAAAGTAAGGTGTCGTGCTTTGCAATATTTTTCAATATAACTAAGCCAAGCAGAATCTGTAGAATGACGGTTAATTTTATTTTCTGCAACAAGTGCTTCTAGATGTTCATCTGCAAAATCAAAGAAAGTGAGTTTAGAAGTTGGTTTATAAATTTCCTTTTTAATTTGACGTGCTGTTGCATCTTTATTATTGGTTTGTAAAACAATTAAACCTTTTCTGGCTTCAGAAAGTTTTGAAGTCAAAAGATTATTTAAGCTTTCTGCGTTAGGATGCGATTTCTTTACTTTAAGATTTTTTGTGTCCCAGTCTTCTAATTCAATATAATGACCTATATGTTTATATGTTGAACGACGGTCTTTAGTTATCCTAATTGCAAGCGGATATAAGCCTTTCGAATTTGGCTTTTTACGAAGAATAATATTTGCACTTGTTGACATTGTAAACCTATTTTGAGTACGAAAGTCAAATCAGGTACAACATTTTGTCAAAAATTCGCTTTAAAGATACGTCTTTATTAGAACTTTTGGGTACAACATAGGTACAACAAATGTTGATTTTAACTGATATTAATTGACCTTAAATAAAATGACTGATAACATAAATCATTGAAAATGAGTGATTTTATGTTTTATTGGTGCAATATATACCAGACTTAGGATCTAGTGCCGCAAGGTGTGAGAGTTCGAGTCTCTCCGCCTGTACAGAAAAAAACCTCAACTTTAAAAGTTGAGGTTTTTTAGTTGTTAGTCTGTAGTTTTTAGTTGTGAGTTAGAATGTTGAAAAGTTTGAATGTTAGAATGTTCTCTGTCATCTCGACCGATAGTGGAGAGATCTCTTTTCAGCTAATTGCTATTTGCTTCTGGCTCCTGATTCATGATTCTTGTTTCTTAGATTGATAATTGATAATTGATCATTGCATCCTGTTTCCTGTTTCATTAATTGATTACTGATCACTGATAATTGATCATTGCATCCTGTCTCTTGTTTCATTAATTGATAACTGATAATTGTTCACTGTTAATTAATAATTAGTTTGTGATTTACCGCAGTTTAATGAAAGTCCCAATCAAAATGAATATATTTGAGTATCAAACGATATGATTCCTATGGCTACTGTAGACAAATTAAGAGACGGATTAATTGACAAGATCCGGAACATAAAAAACAAGGACTTACTTGAAGTCCTAGATCAGTTTGTGTCTTCTAGCCAAAAGAAAAATGAATCAGAAAAAGAAAAAGAAAATGTTTCGCTCACCGAGGTACAAAAACAAATGCTTGAAATGAGTGAACAGGATATCAAAAATGGAAATTTGATTTCACAAAATGCTATGAAAAGAAAGAATTTTAAATGGTTAAACGAAATGTAGTTTGGACTAAAACAGCGGATATTCAACTTGTCCAAATTCTTAAGTTCTGGGCCCTACACAATCATTCGAACACCTACTCTAAAAAATTGTTGCAATTGGTTTCGTCCCGAGTTGAACAAATAGCTCGAAATCCCTTCTTATATAAAAAAAACCGACTTCAAGGATGTTCGAGTTGCTTCATTTGGTAATTATGCTATTTACTATAAGATTTTAAAAGATAAAATTATCATTATGGCCTTCTGGGATAATCGTCAAGATCCTTTTAAGTTGCTAGAAAGTTTGAAGAAATCTTTGCTTTAGTTAGTTTTTAGTCGTTAGTGGGATGGTTAACAAGTTGAAAAGTTTGAATGTTCTTTGTCATCTCGACCGATAGTGGAGAGATCTCTTTTCTTTTTATTCACGCCCGTCACATTGTGAACTCTATGTCACACTGAGCCTGTCGAAGTGCTTTCTTTAGTTCTTAGTCTTTAGTTTTTAGTCATTAGTTGGATGGTTAGAAAGTTGAAAAGTTAAAATGTTTTTTGTTATCCTGAGCCCACGCCTGTCACCCTGAGCCTGTCGAAGGGTCTCCTGCCTCCTGTTTCCTATATCTTGTTTCCTATCTACCAACTACCGTCTAACGTCCATCGTCTGCTGTCTAACATTAATTTGTTAAAAATTGTAAAAAATACCCAAATCAAAACTTCGAACTGTTAAAAACTGCTAAAGTTGAAAATCTAGCATACGAAAAAGAAAGATACTACCGTTGCAATAATGAGTCGAACAAACAACCAACAGAATTGATCACTCTTCAAAAATTGCCAGACTCATCTCAATAATTTAATGAACCAATCATTTAATAATTCAATGACTCATTAGGAGAATAATTGAATAAGCGAATGACCCAATGTTTGAAGCCAATGCAACAGCAACTTCAACAATGACCTATAAGTCGATAGTCAAGATTCAGGAGACAGGAGACAGGAGTCAAAAGCCAAGAGCAAACAGCCAACAGCTAAAGGCTAATAGCCAAGAGCTCTTGAACATTACAACATTTAACCTTAAAACCTTAAAAACTAGTACCTGCCTATGAACCACGGTGTAACCGGAACAAGCCAAGAACTTTTCATATGGGATTTTTTTTTACGATTGGCTTACATCCTTACACCAAAGACTTAACCACTACTGTCAGTTCGAGTGATTCTGATGCAATCAGAATTGTATCGAGAACCTCCTTCCACAACCAACGGAAGTCAAGCGTCAAAGTCGAGACCTTGGGCGGGCCTACCCGCAGAGCCGAAAGCGTATCAAAAAAGAGGTAACGGCGAGCGCCTCAACAAAGCTTGTCAACCACAAACCCAACACATCATGATTAAATTTAGAGTAATCAACAGAAAGAACCCACAAGACAGAACCCTACCAGAAAAGCATTATGCTTTTATCGTAAATCAAGGCGCGAGAGATTTTGAAAGCTTAGCCAGAGTGATCTCCAAGGCCAGTACCATCAGTGAAACCGATTGTTTGGCGGTATTGAACGAATTAGAACTCAACATCATGGAAGAATTACGAGAAGGCAGAACGGTGAAGTTGGGCAAGCTAGGCTTCTTTAAACTAAGCTTTAGTTCTAAGGGCGTAGACACTGCAGAAGAAGTAACGGCCGACTTAATCACCAAAGCCAGAATCTTATTCTACCCATCCAAGCGATTGAAAAAATTCTTAACCACCTTAGACTACCAAAAGGCGGCTTAAGGTAGGTTTTAACCCACAAAATTTCACAACCTCATTGTCAAAACTTCGGCAATGGGGTTTTTCTTTTGCGGAAAACCGCAATACAACCCTTCATTTTTGCACTGCGATTTCTTAAAAACGTACTGTGTTTTTCAAGAATTGCACTGCGTTTTTAAAATTTTGCACTGCGTTTTTTGGTTATTTCAGTGTTATTTCGATTGGAGCGTTAGCGAAACAGAGAAATCTGATCACTGCTCAATGATTACTGAACAATATTACCCTTTCCCAATACCCATTCTCCAAATCTCGTTAATTAAGCATAGTCACCCCTCCTTCATAACTCAAAAATCTGCTATCGTAAGTCGTAATTCCCACAATCCAAATTGCGGTATCCTTGCAAAATTAACCTCCCTGTTATACCTTTATAGGGCCCCCAACAAAATCAAAATTGCTAATGTCAATCGTTTTGGAAGATAAACTTTAATTAACTAGTGTTTTTAAGATAGTTGGCGTCAAGTTAATTCTTATGTGTCTATAAAATCAGATAAAAAAAACAATAATTTTGGAGAATAAAAACATTGAAAGATAATGGCAACAAACTTATATATGGTCTGCTATGATTTGAATTCACCAGGTCAAGAATATACTGAACTTTATGAACAGATTAAATCATATGGTACTTGGTGGCATCATTTAGATTCTACTTGGATAATAAAGTCTTCAAAAACCGCTTCCGAAATAAGAGATCATCTAGGAGAATATATTGACTCGGATGATGAACTTTTAATTGTCAAATTTGGCTCTTGGGCTGGAAAAGGGTTTGAAAAAAGGGCTTACGAATGGATACATAATAATTCAAAATAAACAAATGTTATGGAATTAAATTTTGAAACATTATCCTTCATAGTATCTATAGTGTCAATCATACTTGCAATACTCTCTTTGGTATTTGCAATACTTTTTTATCGATGGTCCGAAAAATCAAATAAACAAACTTTTGAATTATCTAAAGGGATTGAGAATAACACCAAGAAGATAGAGGACTTATTTGACCGCTTTTATTCTGATACTTTTGGGCTTATGAAAAGTAATTATGAAGCTATGCAATCTAGTTTTTTTAATCAGCCAATTAGTACGGGAGATTCGTCCTTTACTGAAGAGGAACAAGTAGAAAATATAATAACTTCAATGCTCGTCAAAACAAAAATTTCCACAAGAGAAAATATCTGTCATTTTATTGATAAAGTTTATCCCAAAAAAGGACTAAAACATAGTGATATAAATAAAGCGATCGATTTACTTCATACCAAGGAAATAGTTTATATAAATGAAAATTTAATTTCTATAGCAACAACCAAAGAATCGTCTTCTGATGAAGGGTGAACTTAAAAACGAACCCAAAACAGTTGTTGTAATTTACTGCTTAAGAAGTTCAAAAGAAATGAGTTGAGTATTGGAATTGTGAATCAAACGATAATCACAATTCATTGGGCAATACAAATTGTTCCAAATCTTTTTTAGGTACTAAATCAATTTGCTTAGTATTGTCTTTAATAGCCTGAAATCTTTCAATTAATATATCTGCATCAGGTGCTTGAAAATACACACGTTTCAAATTTGTCATGGCACCAATTATTTTGCGATCAATTTCTCTGTTAAAAAAGGGGAATGAATAGCCTATTACAACCAGAGCAATCACATCTTTTGTTGCTTCAATAGCAAGGTCGACTATGCTATCATTGGAAGCTTCATTTTCCCAAGAGAATGAAAAGTTAGAATGCAAATCGCGGATTGTTAAGGCTGCCGTGTATTTTCTTACAATTTGATTTACAAATACAATATCAATTGGATCATTTAGGGTGTTTACGTACTGATATTGTTTCCAACCACCTCGGCTATAAAGACCAATACTTCCATTTAATTTGTAAATACCGAACTTATCTCTTGTATGATTATTTCCAAATTTATGATTCACATTAAGAATAGTTTGCATCGTTGTCAAATCTTTACTGTTTGAATACTCTAGATAAGAAAGTTCAAATTGATAATCATAATTCCATGATAGGATTTGAATGTTTTTTGGTAATTCCGATAATTCATTATGGATAGCGGCAAAAAAAGAATCGTACCTTTCATCAGGCGCATTTATGGTTTGCTCATATACAAAGAAAATCGAAAGACAAATTTTTAATTTTTTAAGTTTTTCAAATTCGTTTTTTATGGTAAGTTTTCTGGCGAAAGTGTCCACGCTGGCATGTCTAGAACTTTCCTTCAACAGCCATTCCAGGTCATTAATTAGTTGGTTTTGGTAATGCTGCTTTGATTTTAAACCCTTTACTTCTAGGTCGTCAAATACTAATTGATCAGATAATTGCAAATTATCTTCTTTCAAAACATCAATAAATTCCCGTAGCCTTCCTTCTATTTCGTTTACAATTGGTAAGGCATTTCGACTCGCACCTGCACCAAATAAGTAAGCAATTTTATTCATCATAGTATATTTTTGGTTTCCTCCAAATTTACTTCATATTCTTGCTATTTGATATAGTTCAACCCTTGGCTTATACACAAATCCAAAAACTTATCAACGTTTGGTACAGAATCAAATTAGATGCGCTAGATTTTAGGACTCAAGAAATAAAATTTCTATTTTTAACCAACAAAAAATGCTAAACAATCACAATCAAATTCAATATCAGATAAAAGGTTCCTAGTTTGGAATCGTAACACGACAGACAATTCATGACAAGCACAAATCAAAGAGCTGAACTACATAATCAAATTTGGAAAATAGCCAACGACGTTCGCGGTTCTGTAGATGGGTGGGACTTTAAGCAATTCGTTTTAGGTACCCTTTTTTACCGTTTTATTAGCGAAAACTTTACCCAATACATCGAAGGTGGTGATGAGAGCGTGAACTACGCCGAACTGCCTGATTCAGTCATAACAGACGAAATCAAAAAAGACGCCATAAAAACCAAAGGATACTTTATCTACCCAAGTCAGTTGTTTGTGAATGTGGTAAAAAATGCCATTACCAATCCAAATCTAAATACCGATTTAAAAGAAATTTTTACTGCAATCGAATCTTCGGCCAATGGGTTTGCGTCTGAATCTGACATCAAAGGCCTCTTTGCCGATTTCGATACTACAAGTAACCGACTAGGTAATACCGTAGAAAACAAAAACGAACGTTTGGCGAAAGTTTTGAAGGGAGTTGCAGGACTGAGGTTCGGAAATTTTGAGGACAATAAAATCGATTTGTTTGGTGATGCTTACGAATTTCTAATCTCTAACTACGCGGCAAACGCTGGGAAGTCTGGGGGTGAGTTTTTTACCCCTCAAAACGTTTCTAAGCTCATCGCACAATTAGCCATGCATGGTCAAGAAAAGGTTAATAAAATTTATGATCCTGCAGTAGGCTCGGGTTCCTTGTTATTACAAGCCAAAAAACATTTCGACAATCATATCATCGAAGATGGGTTTTATGGTCAAGAAATTAACCATACCACCTACAACTTGGCCCGTATGAATATGTTCCTGCACAATATCAACTACGACAAATTTGAAATTGTATTAGGAAACACACTAACACAGCCTGAATTAAGAGACGAAAAACCGTTTGATGCTATCGTATCGAATCCTCCCTATTCTGTGAAATGGATAGGCAGTGACGATCCTACGCTGATTAACGACGATCGTTTTGCACCTGCTGGTGTCTTAGCGCCAAAATCGAAGGCCGATTATGCCTTTGTACTCCATGCCTTAGATTACCTTTCTAGCAAAGGAAGAGCCGCATTGGTTTGTTTTCCAGGCATCTTTTACCGTGGAGGTGCAGAACAGAAAATTAGAAAGTACTTGGTAGACAACAACTATGTAGAAACCATTATTGCTTTAGCACCCAATTTGTTTTACGGAACTTCAATTGCAGTAACACTATTGGTCTTATCCAAACATAAAACCGAAAACAAAACCCAGTTTATAGATGCTAGTGGCGAGGACTTCTTTAAAAAGGTGACTAACAATAATGAAATGACAGATGCTCACATTGATAAGGTGATGGATATTTTTGCATCGAAAGAAGAGGTTACCCATGTGGCGGTTTCTATAGACAATAGTAAAATAGCCGAAAACGACTACAACCTCTCGGTAAGCAGCTATGTAGAACCAAAAGACACCCGCGAAAAAATTGATATTGTAAAACTGAATGCAGAAATCAAAACCGCGGTTGAGAAAATTACCCAACTGCGTACCAGTATTGATAACATTGTAAAGGAGATTGAAGGATGAGCGAGTTAAAAAGTTTGTTAGAGGGTGTTAAAGTGGATTGGAAACCCATGTGGGAAGTCACAACTTGGGATAAAAAGTTTAATGCTGTAGCAAACTATAAACAGCCTAAGACAATAAAATACAAACATTTATTAGCAAAGAAGATAAAGGAATTAATTTCAGATAAAGGTGATATTAAGATACTTACCACGAATGAAACAGACTTATGGACAACCTCTCAATTAGCAGATTCCTTAATTTCCGAAGGGGAGGTTGTTGCAATTCCATGGGGAGGTAATGCCGTTGTCCAATATTATAATGGCAAGTTTGTTACAGGTGATAATAGAATTGCAGTTTCTAATGATACTAATTACCTGGACACAAAATATTTATATTATTTTATGCTAAATAATATTCGTTTGTTAAGTTCATTTTATAGGGGGTCTGGTATAAAGCATCCTAGCATGTCAAAGGTACTTGAAATGAAAGTCCCCATCCCACCTCTAAATAACCAAAAAGAAATTGTTCGTATTTTAGATACCTTTACCGAACTCACCACCGAACTCACCACTGAACTTTCGAATCGTAAAAAACAGTTCGAATACTATCGAGAACAGCTGCTTACTTTTGATGAAAAAGAAGTGGAATGGAAGACTTTAGGGGAAATTGGCGAAGTACGAATGTGTAAGCGTATTCTTAAAAATCAAACTACAAGTATTGGTGATATTCCCTTTTATAAAATTGGCACCTTTGGAAAAAGTCCAAATGCATTTATACCTAAACAATTATTTAAGGAATACAAATCGAAATATAACTATCCAAAAATTGGAGAGGTTTTAATTTCTGCAAGTGGCACGATTGGTAGAGCCGTAATTTTTAATGGTGAAGATGCATATTTCCAAGATAGTAACATTGTTTGGATAGAGAATGACGAGAGCTTAGTATTAAATAAATACTTGTTCTATTATTATCAAATTGCTAAATGGAAAACAGCAGATGGAGGCACTATCAAGCGATTATACAATAATGACCTCAAAAAAACCAAAATTCAGATACCCTCAATTAAAGAACAAGAACGCATTGTTTCTATCCTAGATCAATTTGATACTTTAACCAATTCCATAAGTGAAGGTTTACCCAAAGAAATTGAACTACGTACAAAGCAATATGAGTATTACAGAGAAAAGTTGCTAACTTTTCCAAAAGAAACAGTCAAATGAGTACCTACAAACCCATTGCGGAGTCCAATAACTTTATTGTTCTCGACAACTACAAAAAGTTTTCTGAAGTAAATGAATCCCCTGCAAGCTATCAAACCGAGGCAGATCTAGAAAAGGAACTCATAAAAGATTTACAAAACCAAGGGTTTCTATATCATCCTGAAATCAACAACCAACAAAGTATGTTGGCCAATGTAAGAGTTCAATTACAAAGCCTGAATAACATGCAGTTTACAGAGGGTGAATGGCAACGCTTTGTATTGGAGTACCTAGACAAGCCTGGTGATAATATGGTGGATAAGTCGAGAAAAATCCATGAAAACTATATCTATGATTTTGTCTTCGACGATGGTCATATTCAAAACATCTATCTAGTTGACAAAAGAAATATAGCCCGTAATAAGGTTCAAGTCATTTCACAATTTGAACAAACAGGATCCAGTGCCAATCGCTATGACGTTACCATTCTGGTAAATGGCTTGCCATTGGTTCAGGTAGAATTGAAAAAACGTGGTGTAGCCATTCGAGAAGCTTTTAATCAAGTACATCGCTATTCCAAAGAGAGTTTTAATTCAGAAAACTCCTTATTCAAATACTTGCAACTCTTTGTCATTTCTAATGGTACAGATAGCCGCTATTTTGCGAACACCGTAAAGCGAAACAAAAACAGTTACGACTTTACCATGAATTGGGCAAAAGCCGATAATAGCTTAATTAAAGACCTAAAGGACTTTACAGCTACCTTTTTTCAAAAAAACACCTTGCTGAGTGTATTGCTGAAGTATTCGGTATTAGACATCAGTAATACCTTGTTGGTAATGCGACCTTATCAAATTGCAGCCACGGAGCGTATATTATGGAAAATTTCAAGCTCCTTTCAAGCAAAGAATTGGTCAACCACAGAAGGCGGTGGCTACATTTGGCACACCACAGGTTCGGGAAAAACCTTAACGAGTTTTAAAGCGGCTCGATTAGCTACTCAACTAGAGTTTATAGACAAAGTATTTTTTGTGGTAGATCGTAAAGACCTCGACTATCAAACCATGAAAGAATACCAGCGGTTCTCTCCCGATAGTGTGAACGGCTCCAATAATACGGCAGGGTTAAAACGAAACATAGAGAAAGACGATAACAAGATTATCGTGACTACCATTCAGAAGCTAAACAACTTGATGAAGGGAGAAAGTAAATTACCCATCTATCAGAAACACGTGGTTTTTATTTTTGATGAGGCACATCGTTCTCAATTTGGTGAAGCACAGAAAAACCTTCAAAAGAAGTTCAAAAAATACTATCAGTTTGGCTTTACTGGTACGCCTATCTTTCCCCAAAATGCGCTCGGTTCAGAAACCACAGCAAGTGTCTTTGGCCGTGAGTTACATTCCTATGTAATCACCGATGCCATTCGCGATGAAAAGGTGCTAAAATTCAAAGTCGATTATAACGATGTTCGTCCGCAGTTTAAAGGAATTGAAAATGAAGTTGATGAAAAGAAACTAACAGCAGCGAAAAACAAAAAAGTCTTACTCCATCCAACACGAATTAAAGAAATTTCTGAATATATTCTAAAGAACTTCAGACAAAAAACGCATAGAAAAAGTGGAACCAATACGGGCTTTAATGCCATGTTTACCGTAAGCAGTGTTGATGCTGCAAAACTGTATTACGAAGAGCTAAACAAATTACAAGCCGATACTGAGAAACAATTAACTATCGCTACCATTTTTTCCTTCGCTGCCAACGAAGAACAAAGCGCTATTGGGGAAATTCCTGAAGAAGACTTTGAACCCTCGGCAATGGATTTAACAGCTAAAGAGTTCTTAACTAAAGCGATAACAGACTACAATACAAAGTTTAAAATGAACTATGGTATTGATAGTAAAGGCTTTCAAGATTACTACCGAGATTTAGCAAAAAGAGTAAAAAACAAAGAAGTTGATTTAATCATCGTAGTTGGAATGTTCTTAACAGGGTTTGATGCACCAACGTTAAATACCCTATTTGTAGATAAGAACCTTCGGTACCATGGGTTGATTCAAGCGTTTTCGCGTACCAACCGTATCCTAAACGCTACCAAAACCTTTGGAAACATAGTAACCTTTAGAAATCTAGAAAAGGCCACCATAGATGCGATTACCTTGTTTGGAGATAGTAGTACTAGAAACGTAGTACTCGAGAAAAGCTATAAAGAATACCTGGACGGATTCACCGACATTGCCACAGGAAAAGCACGAAGAGGTTATATAGAAGTGATTCAAGAGCTAAACGAGAAGTTCCCGAATCCGGAGGACATTATATTAGAAAAAGATAAAAAGGAGTTTGCTAAGCTATTTGGAGAATACCTGCGAGTTGAGAACATTCTTCAAAATTACGATGAGTTCACCAACTTAAAAGCCTTTCAGTCGGTGGATAAAAATGATGCCGAGGCTTTAGAAGCCTTTAAGGAAAAACACTTTGTCTCAGACGAAGATATAGCTATAATGCAGTCCATACAACTTCCTACTGATCGTGCTATTCAGGATTACCGCTCTACATACAACGATATCCGCGACTGGCTGAGAAGAGAGCGTCAAGGAAATGAAGCCGAGGATTCAAAAATCGATTGGGATGATGTGGTGTTTGAGGTCGATTTATTAAAGTCACAGGAAATCAATTTAGATTACATTTTAGAGTTGATTTTTGATAACAATAAGAAAACCAAAAACAAGGCAGACCTGGTAGAAGAAATACGACGAGTTATTCGATCCAGTGTGGGTAACAGAGCCAAGGAATCCTTAGTGGTAGATTTTATCAATGCCACAGATCTAGATGATATAGAAGACAAGGCAAGTATTATCGATGCCTTTTTTAAGTATGCCCAGGAGAGACAAAAGACAGAAGCAGCCGATTTAATAAAAGAAGAACAATTAAACGAAGAAGAAGCAAAACGCTATATCATAAAATCATTAAAACGAGAATATGCTAGTGAACATGGTACTGAGTTAAACACCATATTGCCCAAAATGAGTCCGCTTAACCCACAATACCTCACCAAAAAACAAAGCGTTTTTCAAAAGATAGCCGCCTTTGTAGAGAGATTTAAAGGTGTCGGGGGTAGGTTATGATTTGAAACAATCAATTCATAAACAATGTTAAAGTAGTTTTAATATTTCTTTTATTTGAATAGAAATGCTTAGCTTTAAGCTATACAATGATCAACGTTTTTCTTAATTGTTATTTATTTCTTAACTTTAAAAATCTCAAAATTGCCCCATAGTTGTGCTTATGAAAATTAGATTCTCCGTTTCTTCCATTAAAGACGTATTGTTACCTGTAATAGGTGATTTAGAAAATATCAATTCTCAAATTGATGTAAGGATGGTTTCAAATAACAATGTACATCTCTCTAGAAATAAGGAGGAATATAAAAAAGTTTTAAAAGCCCTTAATGTTCCTTTAGTTGAGTCTGAAAAAGAAGCTTTTCAAAAAGAAAACTCGTAAGATACGATCATGCCAATTGACGTAGGTCTTTTTAGTATAATCCTAATTTTTACTTTCTTAATTATTCCTGGATACCTTTTTAGACGTTTTTACTATCGAGGTGAATTTTCAAAGCAACTATCATCATACACTGGTCACATACCTAATCTAGTAAATTCCTTATTTGCTGGAATTCTCCTCACTGTTTTCGGGGTATTTTTTATATCCTTCTTCTCAAAGAACGAATTAGATTTGGCCACAATTCTAAGTGATTTTGCCGATAATTTTGTTTTTAATGACAGTGAATTAAAGGAAAGCTCCAAGTATGTTTTTGCCCAGACTGCAAGGGCTATCTATGATGAGTATCTAATTTATTTAATTACCTTATATATACTTTCAGCGGCTTTAGGCTATATATCCTATAAAATTGTACTGGTCTTTTATATAGATGTCTTAATTAAATTATTACGTTTTAAAAATACCTGGCATTATCTATTTACTGGAAGACTTTTAAATCATCCAAAATTTAAAAACGAACAAATAGTATCTAACGATAACAAAAATGAAGACGAGGAAGAGGAAAGTATAACCAACGATCTTAATAAAGAAAATGAACTAAGCACTCAGGTTATGTATACTTATTTAGATGTGTTGGTTGATGAAAATTCAGATGGTCCTAGGCTCTATTCCGGGCTATATGCTGATTATTCACTTAATCCAAAAGATCCAAGTAAGTTAGACGAGTTACATTTACTCAAGGCACGTCGTTATAACCGCGACAAGGACGTAGTTGAAATTAAAGAGATACCTGGAGATATTTTTACTATTTCAGGAAAGAATATTCTAAATATTAATTGTAACTATTATTACTATAAAAAGTCTGAAGTAATTTATAATCGGTTCCTCCCAGTTGTAAATTTAGCCCAAATTTTTTCCTTAATTATATTTGGTACTATTACAATCACATTATTATCGGAAATTAATCTAATCAATTCTGAGTTCTTGGAATTAAGTTTTGAATATTCTATTTGGAAAAAAATAGGTTTGATAATGTTGGTTAATTTAATACTTGGAATTTTAGTTCCGTTTAAAGTGGATAAAGACAAACAGAAAATTGTGTTTGATGGTTGGCCAATGTTATTAATGCATTTAATAATCTTCCTCATAATATTTACAATTATCTATTTTGATTGGATTTTAAGTATCCTTTAACTTATTGCATATACTCCTTTCCCGCGCAATTACTTTCGTGAATTTTTTGAAAATAATTTTAGAATCTAATTATGAGCATTAGAGAGCGAATGCCAGGAAAAAGTATCTACTTCACATTACTATTCCTATTATGGCATGATGGCCTTGTTTTTGGGTATACTTAAGTTTTATGAATGAACACATGTTTGACTTGGAAGTCATTTTTAAAAAAGACTATATCGATTATCGTTTTCACGGTTCTAGCTCCATTAAGAAAGTCTTGCCAGTATTATGTCCGGACATCAGTTATAAAGCCTTAGAAGTAAACAACGGTACCATGGCCTTAGATACTTGGGGCCGAATGATCTTGGATCCAGATTTCTCTGAAGATATCACTGAAACTAGAAAAAACCTTTTGGCCTATTGTGAGTTGGATACTTTGGCTATGGTGAAGATTTATGAGGTTCTTAAAAAATTAGAATAAAAAAACCTCTCAGCGATGAGAGGGTTTTTTCTTATTGATTGCCTTCAGAGGTTTGTTCTGGCTTAAAGAAATCATAGTTTACGCTAAAACTTATCCAAGCTCTATTGTTATATGAAAATGCTTCTCCAAGATTTCCAAAACCTTTATCCCAGCCTAAAACAAAACCAGGTGAGACAGCTCCAAACTTGAAGGATAGCCCTAAACCATAAGTAAGCCCAGTTCCATTTTCTTGCTTATCTGCATCGGTAATTAAACTATTGTTGGCTGAGTTATAGCTTAACGAAGTAATACCAGCGAATCCAAAGGGCGCAATGTAATAAGGATTTCTCGAGGAAACGCGCCATTTCCAACCTATAAAAGGTGCAATATTGAAATCGCCATCAAGCATTGCTGCAGAAGTGCTTCCAGCCTTTAATCTATACTTGAACGGGGCTGTTAGTAACCCTGAGAAAACATTGTTCGCAAACTTGAAATATTCAACCTCAGTATTGTCTTTCAGGTCATCTGATTTGATCCAAAAGTTTTGATCATAGTCAGGTGGTCCGATAGTTCTACCATTTCTTGATTCAATGATAGGTTTTCCGCTTTTATCTATTTTTTGATCTTGAATCTTTCGACTTCCAGGTATGCTTATTAAGGTGTACTCAACAGTACCTTGTTTGTATTTAGTTGTATTTACAATTCTAAAATACACTTGGTAGTTTAATTTTCTTGAGTCTTTAAAGTCTGGCTTTCCTCCTTTGTCGACATAAATGAGGTAATCGGTGCCATTTCGTTTGATACGTAGTCCAAGTGGTTCGTCGACTCTAGTTTCTTGCGCAGTAGCAATAGTTATTGAAAGAATTCCAATTAAAAAACATAGAATAATACTTTTCATTTTTTCTCAATTTAAAGGTTAAACTTCTCTAAACTTAATGTTATTCCAGCCTGCAAACTAAATATAATGTCGTCATATCTTATGTTTAAATAATCACGACCGTAGTAGGCAGAAATGAAATATCCTACTGCATAATGACTTTTGGGAGCAAACTCATACATGGTTCTAATATTGAATCTATATTTTCCATTATCGTTTGCTATGTTTGGTGAAAAGTTACTTAAATCACCAACAATGTATTCAGAATCTACTCTAAAATGATGTTCGTAATTTTTATTAAAGCGTTTGGTTCTGTAATCGTATGAAAATGAAAACCTATTTCTACCATAGGATCCGATCTGTTCTTGAGTGTAGGCGAAAGTTGAGCTTTCTGTGCCTAAATCGAATCTCCATCCTGCTGTAATTTGATGGAGAGAACCTAAAGATTTGTTGAATCTTCCCCTTGTAAATTGAAACCATAAGTAATTTGTTGAAAAGTCACCACTTCTATAGTCGTTTCTAAAGTTAGTTGGGTTGTTAGGGTCAACAAAGAAGAATCCCGGGTCTTGTCCATTACTGTAATGCTTCAATTGAACCCGCGCAGATGTAAAATCTATTTTATTATCTGATATTTTTTTGTAGCCAAGGTTTTGGTAATAACTTAAACCTATATGATTGCTGCCTGGTGTCAATGGCTTGGAATCATCCAATGTCATTCTAAAATTGGCAGTATACTCTAAGGCTAATAGTCTAGTATGAATTTCTTTTCCCCAGTATAAAGGAAAAGACAGATTAATAAAAGCCTCTAATAGTTGTAAGTTACTAGTGCCTTCTCCTTGCATAGTTGGAATTCTTCGGTCTTTAATTGGGGTGACATATGGGACCGATACGTAGGAAGGACTCCTATTCGCTATCCAGAATTCACGACGTAATGCATTGACGTCTTTTTCGTCATTTAAATTATACTTTGTCGCAACTTTCTTTCGGTAAATGCGCTCATTTCCATTTTGATCAAGATCTTTTTTCTGATTGCCAGATTGAGCGTTAAAGCTCAGACTGCAAAAAAATAAAAGTGAAAGGGTAATTAGTTTGGTTTTCATTTTTCTATTATTTGATTAAACATTTGGATACGTGATTTTGTGATACCAGAAGTATCATAAAAGCCTCCAACAGAAAAACTGTAAGAACTACTACATTCCGGAGCCCGTGCACCGATCAAATAATTATGAAATCTGCAATTTTTTTGTGGGGGCAAATTTTCTTTCAGCCTAAAGCTATAGAATTAATTCCATTAATCAAAATTCCAATTCGAATTAACTATCAATTAATCAGATATTTACACTTTCTATTCAATTTTGGTTATTTTAGAAAAGTATGACACTTACTAACTACCACATCACCGGTTGCTTTTACAATCGTCAAGGTTATCCCTTTCGGAAGTATTTAAACATTCGTAAAAAAGGCACTCACAAACGATTTCCAGATTTGATGGTTGTGCTCATGAATCCTGGGAGTTCAAAACCCTTGGATCAGGCTTTTATACCGCATACGGAAGTACAGGCCAAACCCGATCAAACCCAAAACCAAATCATTCGGGTGATGGAGCAATGCAACAAGCAGTATGCGCGTATTCTTAATTTGTCAGATTTACTAGAACCTAAGAGTTTGTTGTTTCATGCTACCTTAGAAAAGCTGAAAAAAAAGAAGGTGGTGCATTCCATCTTTCATCCTTCGAGGTCCGAAGAGTTTGCAACACTCTTTCAAAAAACGGCTCCCGTTATCCTGGGCTGGGGCGTTCATAAAAACCTAGAGCCCATGGCGAAACAAGCATTGGCTGTTATTCCAACCGACAAGCGTGTAGGGGTTCTCAAAGAATCTACCGATTGGGGGTATTATCATCCCTTACCACCGAGTACGCCGAAGCAAAGGGTTTGGGTTCAAAGGATTTGTGAGCAAATCCTTTGATAATTATTGTATTCAATTTTGCTTTTTATCTTTTTCCTTGATGAAAAAGAAAGAAAAAATCAAGATGCTCCAAGGAAATTGCTTCGCACCAGTCGCTTTACCCATTCCATGCGTCATGCTTCGCATCGCACTTCCATGGTCCGCTCCTTATTTCTGTGGACCATCGATCCTTCACTAGAATGTATATCGAAAAGAATAATAATATGAATTCCTTGTTAGCCTGTTTGGCATAAGACTACGCAAGCGAGCTTCAATAGTGAGTTTGAGCGTAAAAATAAACGCTGTTTGAGGCTTGCCGAGTTCGTTTATTTTAGCGAGAATTCACGTAATTGAACGCTGAGTGGTCTCCGCCATGAATTTTGCTTCTTTTTTTCAATAAAAAGAAGGGAAGAAAAAAAGATTTTAGGCATTGCTTCGCAAGTTACCTTCGTCCAAAGTATACTTTGTCGTCGGTTATTGATAAATGATCATTGATCACTGATCATTGAAAACGGTTCTCGATACAATTTTTCTCCTCCGTCAAAAAACCACTCGAACTGACAAAAGGCTAATAGCTAACAGCCAAAAGCAATAAAAAAGATCCTTCGACAGGCTCAGGATGACATGGAAGCTCGAAATGACAGAAGTCAGTGATCAATTATCAGTGAAAACTAAACACTAAACACTAAAAACTAACAACCAAAAACTATTGGCCAAAAGCAAACAGCTAAGAGCTAGAAAAGAGATCCTTCGACAGGCTCAGGATGACATTGTAACAAATAATAACAGGCGTTACTCCAAATAAGCTTGACGAGAAACGACTAGCGTTTTACCATTGGTAAGGGTGAGGGTGAGGGGTTGGTTTTTGGCAAAGCGCGCCGATTGGTATTGGTACAAATCGCAAAAATTAGAAAACTGCTTGCCGTCCAAAGCTTTTACTTCGGCTCCTTGACGAAGGCCCGATTTCCAAGCATCACTGCCCTCTACAATTTTCATCACCAACATCTTCCCATCTTTGAATCCCAAGGTGCAAGAATAAGCCTGGTAGGTACTGTTGATGTTTTGTTCGGAAACGAACAACTTTTGCTTTTTCAGACTCAAAAACAAGGATTGATCTTTCCACAAACGGTTGCCCAACTTTGAGGACTTTAGATTGTTGTAAAAAACAATGGGCTGCAAGATTGCCTGTCCTGATGTACTTTCTGGAAACTGAAATACCTTGGGTGCCGTGGAGGTGAAAATGCCATTCACATCAAAGGTTCCCGAATATACCTTTAGCTGTTCATATTTGTCCAACCCCATCAAATTGTAGTCTTTCTTGGAGATGTTCGGATGACCCGAAGCTCCGGTGTCCAACAAGAACTTAAAACGGGTTTGCTTGCGTCGCAGGTATACATTCGGTGTCTTTTTGTAATAGCTAAACTCCAAGGCATGCATATCTTTCGTCTCTTCTGGGAAAAAGGTCGACGGATATAGGATGAGGTACTTGTTCTTAAAATCGATCTTCCAATTCAGTAATTGAATGATGTCTACCCCCAAGATCCCATCAATCTTATAACAAGAAAAGATGTCGTTGGCCGGCGTGTTTAAGATGCGATGCCCTGTTACTTTCCGACTGGCAATTTTGATGGTGCCACTTTTGTAAAAGCGCATTCGACTCCGCCTACCGCTTGAAGAAACAATAGTCATGGTCTTTCTAGTGGGTTTTAATACCTTCTTGGCCCAATCGTAGGCCACGGTATATTGGGCACCAGTATCAAAGGCAAAATGCTTCACTTCTCCATTGAAGTCTAACGGAATGATGATCAATCCCAAATCATTGCGAAAGGGAATGGTATCTTGAAATTTCTGTGCCTGGGTAGTCCCCAAAGCAAAGAACAAAAAGCATACAATCAAAATCCGTTTCACAGCTCTATTTTTATCCGACCAAAATGGTGGTTTTCTTTGAGGTTTTGTTGTTAAACTCGTCAAAGTAGAAATCAATACGTCCCAAATACAATCCGTAGCAGCCTACTTGATTCACCAACATGTTCTGATCGGCCACGTTCTTGACAATGGTTGGCTTGGGCAAGAAAGTGTGGGTATGCCCTCCGATAATGATGTCGATATCCTTAGTAGCTTTGGCCAAGTTCAAATCCGAAATCAAATCCGGAGTACGTCGGTAGTAATATCCCAAATGCGACAAGCACACAATCAAATCGCATTGCTCTTCTTCTTTCAGTTTACGCGTGATGTCTTGGGTGATTTCAATCGGATCCAAGTACTTGGTTTCCTTGTAATGTTTTTTGTTTACCAATCCTTCTAGTTCGATGCCCAGTCCGAAGATTCCGATTTTGATGCCGTCTCTCACTAGGATCTTATACGGATCTACATGGGTATCCATCACCGTGTTGGTAAAATCGTAATTGGCCGATACAAAGTCGAACTTGGCGTGCGGCAATTGCTTGTACAATCCGTCAATTCCATTGTCAAAATCGTGATTTCCAATGGTCGCTACATCGTACTGCAGTTTGCTCATCAGTTTGAATTCCAGCTCCCCACCGTAGTAATTGAAATAAGGCGTTCCCTGAAAAATATCTCCTGCATCTAGCAAGAGGGTATTCGGATTCTCATTGCGAATCTGTTGGATCAAGGCTGCTCTTCTGGCCACGCCACCCTTGTTGGCATTTCTGCGGTGATCAGGCCCGAAGGGATCGATATGCGAGTGGGTGTCATTGGTGTGGAGGATGGTGATATGACGTTGCTTCTTTTCGGTAAAGGCGGTCAATCCTGCTCCGCCTAGCATGGCTAAGGAGGCTGCACCACCAAGTTGTTTTACAAATGTTCTTCTTTTCATGGCGTTACAGTTACACGGTTATCAATTTTGGCAGTTAAGACGTCTACTTTTTTCAAGTAATCCAACATGGCATCTCGTGCCAGGTAGTCGAGATTCGTAAGTTCAATCGGATTGGCAAAAAAGGTCATGCCGCTGCCTCCTGTTTGCAAGTAATCGTTGGTAAGGACGTAATAGGTCCCGTTGATATCAAAAGGTTTCCCGCCAATCTTTGCAGTGTAGTCATCCCCAGAGATGTTGAGTTCCACTTGTTTGGAAATCGGGTGTGCCCGTCTGCGATCTACAAAATAATCGAAGAGCTCCTTCACCTTGGCGCCACTGAGTTTGGTCACTACCAATTCGTTTTCAAAGGGCATTACAAAAAAGGCATTTTCGGTACGTACGGTCCCTTTGGATATGTTGGCTCGAAGTCCGCCCGAATTCATCAAGCAGAAATCGATGTTGGTATTCTTGAGTTTTTGAAACACCGGATTGGCCATTTCATACGATAAATCCGCAAAGAGATTTCCCAAGGTACTTTGCAGGTTCACTTCTGTTTTGATCAAATCGACGGGGGCCGTACACAAAGGTTTCTTCATTACGTTCTGCAGTTCCTCGCGGAAGGGTGTAATGTATTCCTCAATGGCGGCATCACTGGCCAGGGTGGTATCAATAGACAGCCGTTTGCCCGTGATTTTGGTCAGTTGCTGATTGGGTTTGCTACAGGCAAATCCGACGAGCAAGAGTAGGTATAAGAGTAACTTTTTCATGTAGTAGTTCTAGCTAGTTTGTTTGGTTTGTTGTTATGGTTAGTAGCGCCAGCTGGTCAAATCGGCGCCTTTGGGTGCTACTTTTTTGACGCGGTCTGCGTATTTTTTGATGAACATTCGATGGTAGCGCAGTCGGCTGATGTGGTTGCCATTATCGTGATCCCCATTCCAGCAATGCTCGGCACGATCGCCATAATCTACCTCACCATTGTAATAGGGTTCGGTAGTTTCCGATAGGATTTCTTCCGCCAAGTACACCGCATTGTTCAAATAGTAATTGTCCATATCGCCACAATACAGATGGATCTTGTGTTCCCAGTCTTTTCCGTGCTTGGCCCAATCGCGTTTCATGATGTAGGCCAGATCGTAGTTTTCTTTCCAGTAAGCGGCCACTTCTTTGTCGATTTCGCCCGTTAAGCGATCCCAAATACGTTTGGGGTAACCATTCTCATCAATAGGTGAGTAAGTGGCTTCCCAGATATCCCACTGTTGTCCCGAACGTCCGTTGCTGCCCAAAACCAATTCGCGGTAATTCATATCTTTCAACGTGGCATCTACATTGCCCAAACAATCGCGATGACCCGCTACCAGTGTTTTTCGGAATACACCTTCTTTATAATAGGCATTGTCATCCTCATAAATATTCACCAAGCAATAGGCTCGGAAATCGATCGGATCCGGACAAGCAGCGAAACACATACCGTATTCGGTAGGGTATTTCACCTGAACTGCTAAGGATTCCCATCCTCCAGTACTTCCACCATAGACAAAGCGCGACCAGCCTTCGCCGATCCCTCTGAATTGCTTTTCGATATAAGGGATGAGTTCATAGGTCAAGGCATCACCATAAGGTCCTTGGGCTTCACTGTTTACCGCATAAGAATCGTCGTAATAAGGGGTAGGATGCTGAATTTTTATCGCAATCACCCTAGGGAAATTGGGTCCCGTCCATGTTTTGTAAAAGTCGTAAGCCTCTTGCTGTACGATCTTGTTGTAGCCTTCCACATTAAAGCGTTCGCTGTATTCTGGTTTGAGATCGGCATCTGGTGGTGTGGTTCGGAAACCGCCAAAGTCGCTCGGAAAATGGCCGTGCATGATGGCCAGTGGATACTTTACATTTGGATGACTTTCCCATCCTTCTGGTAATAAAACATGCGCACCGATGTACATATCGCGACCCCAGAAATCACTCAATAATTTGCTCCTGATTTTGATGTGCTTGACATACTTGCTGTCTTTGGGTGCCTCGATGGGCGGAATCTTTTGATCGAGCTTGAGTTGTAGCTTTGGCAGTTGACCGTTGCTGATGGAAATCTTTTGCGGGGTGGAGTATAGGTTGCCCGGTGCGCGGTTCCATTGCTGGCCTTCGCCACGATCCATGGGTAATTTTACCACATGGCCATCGGCCCGATTAAAAGTTTCGTATTTGTGAAACACCGCCTGCACGTAAAACTCTCCGGATGGGAGTTCGTTGAAATTGCGAATCGGATATCCAAAAGACTCGGCATCAAAGGCTAGTGCATTGCTACCAGACCATTCGTTGACGTCCATTCCGAAAGCCTGACAAGTCTTGGAATCGTCCCGTAATTGAAAGCGTGGTTCGGTTTCGTTGGTTTTCGAAATCAATAGAATCATCCGACCGTCTAAGGTCTCTGAGTAGTGCTCTTGCGGATACAGAATTTCAATATTGGACGTTGCATCAGATTCCGAACATGCACTAAAAATGAGACTGATGGCACATAGAAAGCTGATGAGGATGTTGGAGTTGGTTTGGTTGATTGTGGTCATGTGGTTGGTGTGCTTAGGTATTAGTCATCGGCCTTTTTGGCTTCCACGTTTTGGAGGATGTAGTTGAAATGTTCCACATCGTCTTTGTTGAGTTTCAGCACTCCGGTGACGGTAATGATATCGTCGGTTTCAAATTCGGGTTCCTCTTTGAACTGCAGTTCCATCGCCGTTTCGGGTCCGCCAATCCCACAGAAAAAACAAGCGGCCATAGGGCCCTTGGACAACATGTAAACCGCTCCTTGTGGATCGAGGCTTAAGAAATAACCAGAGATGGTAATCTTCTCGCCCTCAATCTTTTTTACGGATTCGGAAAATACCGGATACAAAAAGGACTGCTCGTAGTCTTTGAAGTACTTGTCCACAAAACTCACCTTGGCGAGGTCTTCCCAGGTTACTTTTTTCTGAGCAGAAAGGCTCAAGGAAACTAGGAGTAAAAGCGCAATTACAATCTTACTTTTCATTACTTAATATCGTTGAAATATTCATTTTAATTATCGGATAAATGGCCAAAGCGATGGATAAGACAATCATTACCAAAACCAATCCGATCACATTTAGCATCTCGGTCAACGACAAATCCATGATGATGCTTTGACGTTTCGAGTTCTCAAAAATACGAAGAAGCAGGTAGAGTCCCGCTTTCGTAATTGTTAAACCCAGTATAAAACCGCCCACCACAATCACCAATCCTTCATAAGTCACCATTTTGATGAGTTGCCCATTGCTGGCGCCATAGGTTCGTAGCAGGGCCAAATCGAAGGCGCGGTCTTTGACCATCTTGTACAGGCTGATGAAAATAATGAGTCCAGAGATCACCAAAATCACATAGGCAATCCAGGTAATGGTGTCCAATCCGACTCCAGTGAATTGGTACAAACGATCCAACTCATATTTGGGTAATGCCGCTTGCATGTTGGTCTTTTCGTTGATGCTTCGTGGAAGGGAAAGAACGGCAGTGGGACTGCGGAAAGAAACGAGCATCGAGGTGATGGACTTCTCGTCGTAATCAATGACCTCCTTTTCTTTGTGCTCATGGTCGTGGTCGTGATCATGGTCGTGCTCATGCTCATCATGGTCGTTATGCTTGTGATCTTTGGAATCCTCGTCGTGGTCGTGATCATGTACATCCCAAATGCTTTCCAAATTGGTAATGATGAGTCGGTCTACCACTTTTTGGGTGGGTGCCAAGATGCCTACCACTTTGAATTCGTCATCATGCACTTCCACTTGATTTTCTACCAATCCATGTGAACTCTGAAAAGTATCGCCAATTTTTAGGTCTAGTAGTTGTGCAACAGAGGCTCCCAAGACCACCTCCATGGAATGCTCAAAAGGCTTTCCTTCGGCATATTCGGCCTTATAGATGTCGGTAAAACCTTCAACGGTTCCTACGATGCGATAGCCTTTGTAGTTATCCCCATAAGAAATCGGAATGGCTTTTTTGATGAGTGGTGTTTTGGTCACCTTTTTGGCTTCGCCGTAATTGATATTTCCGGTGGGATTGTCGAGGTGTAAGACCGAGGCGAGTACCAATTGGAGCGGACTTCCTTTGGCGCCAATCACCATGCTGATATCACCCAGATTGTTTTCCATTTGATATTCGAAGGAAGTCTTGATTTGTTGAATGCCGAGCAGTAGGGCAATACTGAGCGACAGCATCAAAACACTTAAGATCGAATACAGTGGTTTCGATTTGATATTGGCCCAACTGATCTTCCAGATATTCATAAGGTGATGCTTTTTTGAAAGAAGGGTTTGACACGGTTATCATGGGTAATGACAATCAAGTTGGCTCCGTTTTTAGCAGCCTGCTTTTTTAGTAGATCGATTACAATCTGACAGTTTTCATCATCCAGACTCGAGGTAGGTTCGTCGGCCAGAATTACCTTGGGTCCGTGCACCACGGCCATGGCAATGCCCAAACGTTGCAACTGTCCTTCACTCAAGGTTTTGGTCTTGCGGTCTTTCAATTCCGACAGCCCTAATTCTTTTAGCAATTCGTTGATAGTGCCTTCGTTGCCACCTTTCTTGCTAAAGAAAAGTCGTGCTTGCAAGTTTTTAAAAACCGTCAAGGATTGTACTGCATGGTTGTTTTGAAAAACCAATCCGATTTGCCGACCGCGAAAAGCATCCAAAGCCCTTGCGGATAGGGTTGAGGTATTGGTCTCTCCGATTACTATCTGTCCAGAAACAGGCTGCAACAAACCGGCCAAGAGATGCAACAAGGTGGTTTTTCCCTTTCCAGATTTCCCCAAAATCAAAAGGTCTTCTTCCGACGACAGGTGAATGTCGGGGAAATGAAAATCTTCATCACCCTTTGGATAGCGAAACGTCAACGATTCGGTCTTAATCATGGCAATTCAATAAAAAGTCTTATTCGCTTCGAAATAGTGTTGATAGTTGTTTTCCGAAAACACCACTAATGCCCGCTGCAATGCCACCAATAATGGCTGTGGCGATGATTAGTTTGTACGGATTGCCGCCTAGCGTGAGCAATTCAGAAATCTTAGCGGCCAAAGTAAAATCATTCGCGCTACTCAAGGAGTAACAGTAAGCACCCCAATAAATTTGAATGGCGAAAAAGGGAATGAAAAATACAAGGCCCTTTTTCAACGGAATCAATACAGAAGTGATAAAAGCCGCCAACATGATAGACCACCAGGGCAATACCATGGATAGTAAATAGGCTAAAACAATCGTTGCGATGAGGTTGGTGATATTTCTAATCATTGGATGCAGGTGTTAAGGTTTGTGTGCCAATAATTTTGTCGTTGGCTTGATCGGATTGTAAGAAGTTTAAGCTGTGGTACTTTCCAGCTGCCCAGTCGTCAATAAAATTGTCGTAATACTTCGACCCTGGATTCCCAGATTGACCACCCGGATAGATACCAATGGCTGTTGGAGGCGAGCTCATTTCTACAATCATACGCCAAGACGGACCGTGATTCTCGGAGGTGGCGTTCACAATGTTTCGGTCGCCACCGATCGGAATGTTGTAGCGAGAGAAAGCAGGCAAGCCTTGCAACAAGTGCTTGGCATAGGTACCCTTGTAGTTTACCCATTTGTAATCGCCCTTTTCAGCTTTGATTTCAATCAATCGCTTTGCGGCCTTTTGGAAGGATAGTAAAAACAGATCTTTGGCGGTTTCTTTTTTGTCGGTGGTCTCCAAAATGTCCATAAAGGCATGGTCACCATTGTTCTTTAATAGATGAATGGTTTGATAGGTATAGGGCCAAGCCATGGCCATATCGTCATTGATGAATTCGTCCCACAACAATTGCCTCAACTTGCCCCACCACTGTCGCCAAATACTTGGGCCTACTTCTTCGAGATCGTTGTTGAATTTCCAAGCTTTCATTTCTTCCAGCACAACTTTCTCTTCTTCGGTGAGTGTGGAAGTATCCATGGTCGCCAACATATGCGGCACCAATTCTGAAGCTTTTAAATTGAAATTATTGTTGTGCAGGTCCTTGAAATCATCCACACTAAATTGTTTTTTGGAATTGAAAAAGTCGTTGATTACCCGATTTCGGTAGGTTTCATATCCGTCATTGAATACGTAGTATGGATATTGTTCATCGACCGGATGCTGGTTGGCCGAACTGACAAAGCCGCGTTTCGGATTCTTCGTATGTGCATTGAATTTTTGCGGAATAAAGGATTGCCAATCGGTTTTGGAATCGGTTCCGTCCATCAAAAACTTCCCTTGTCCTTCCCATTTGTTGGCAAACTTCCCTTGAATCCACAGGGCAATATCCCCCTCAGTGGATGCGAACACAAAGTTTTGAGCAGGCGCATTCCAATATTGCAAAGCATTCACATAATCGTCGTAGTTTTTGGCCCGGTTGAGTTCGATGAAAGTACGTTGGTTGTTGCCACCATCGTGACCAATCCATCGCATGGCATAACCAGCCCGCTCATTGGTCGAACGGAAGTTTTTGTCATACACCACAGGTCCGTGATGGGTGTACAATACCGAGTCTATGTAGGACTCTTGTCCTTTGACTTTGATTTCTTCCACACGCACTGAAACGTCTTTCCATTGTCCGTCGTGCAGGTATTTTGTGCGGTCTTCGTTAAACTTGATTTTGTACCAGTCGATCACATCTCTGGTGGCATTGGTTTCGCCCCAAGAAATGTATTGGTTGAAACCGGATATCACTCCCAAAGCACCTGGAATGGTCGCTCCGAATGCATTGTAATCAGGCGTGCTCAATTGCATCACAAACCAAATGGAAGGTAGGTTCAATCCCAAATGTGGATCGTTGGCCAAAATAGGATTTCCTGTGGTCGATTTTGCCCCAGAAACAGCCCAGTTATTACTTCCGTTATCGGGATTCGGTTTGTCTATGGTTTTGCGGATGGTATCGAGTACTGGATAATTTTCAGGTGCTTCCGTTTGCGGAACGTCAATAAAACTCCAATCGGTTTCCTTCGGAATCACAGGGTCGGTGATGTCATAGAAATCTGGGAATAACAAATCAAAATTCTCCTTACCGATTTGACGCAATACGTTGGTGTATTCCAAGTCGTCATCGTACCCCGCCAACATCTTGGTCATGTACATCAGCAATAAAGCTGTTTTTTTGGCCGTCCATTTTTCCGGACCGTAGTCCAATAGTTTGTATTCTACAGGATATTGTTCTGGTGTCAATTGATCAATGTAGGCATTTACCCCGTCGGCATAATCCTGAACGAATTGTAAGGTTTCTTTGTCGAATTTCTCCATGTAGGCGACCGACTGATCGGCCCCGTAGCCCATGCCTCGTCTTCGTTCCCCACGATCGTAGTTGATGGCGCTGGGTCCTACAATTTCCGATAAGCGTCCGGCTGCCGCGTAGGTCTGGAATTCAATTTGCCACAAACGATGCTTGGCGGTTAAGTAGCCTTGGGCTTTGTACAAATCGTGATCGTTTTTCGCAAATACATGCGGAATCAATTGTGCGTCGTAATGCACGGTCACCTTGTCTTTGAGACCAGGAATCTGAAGTTCGCCAGTGATGCTTTCGTCGGTTTCGTTCTGCCAGATGCCCGAAGTAGGATTTAGAAATTTTCCGAGTGGCGGAATAGAGCCGAGTTTTGTGTTTAGCGCATAAAAAATTCCGATGGTAGCTACCAAAGAAAGTAGAAATTTGAAGTATTTCATTGAAATATTTTTGAAGGTCCATAAAAGTAGGAAAATTATCGACTGCTTGAAAATCAGCTTATAAAAAAAAACCGCTTGAAAAGCGGCTTATATGGTTTGGTAATCGTCTGTTTTGTCCATCTGGTCCATCAGGTCGTCGTATTTGGGTGGTAAGATGGTCAATCTTCTTTTGTGAAGGTCGATCCACGCACCAAAGACTTCAATCACGGCGGATAAGTCACCTTCCGTATTTAGGACCTCATGTCTGATTTTCCATTTTCGTTTGTCGTCCGACATGCCCAATAATTTGCAGTTTACGGTCACCGATTCCCCAAAGTGAATCTCCTTGCGAAAGGAGGTAAACTCTTCAAATAAAATCGGACCAATGCCATCGCTCGCCAATTCGTTGACAGGATGACCTGCAAAGGCAAAATAACGGATACGAGCTTCCGCTGCATAGTCGTTGTAGGCCGTATGACGCATGTGTCTGTTAGGGTCAAAGTCTGACCACTTGGTATTGAAAGATACTTCAAATGCCATGAAATGCGCTTATTTCTTTACGAGTTGGATGGGTGTTCTTAGCTTTAATTCGCTCAACACATTCAAAGCCTCCGAAACATACAAATCCTTCGAAAGGTTTTTGTGCCATGCCTTACGCTTTTCGGTAAGGTCAGGATCTTTGGCTAGTATTTTTTGCTCGTAAGCCGGAGAGGTGAAGGTCAAATCTGACTGGTATTCGAAAACTGATTTGAATTTCTCCGCTTCTTTTTCGCGTTGCTTGGCTTCGTCCATAAAGGAATCAAAATTCAGCGAATACGTAGTGTCATCCTGATTCTTTTTCAACCACTTGGCGTAATCGTTAATCAGTTTGTACTTTGAATCCTGAGCGATGCGTTCCTTACTGTTGTATACTACTTCTCTGAAGTTCGAATAAGTGTTGGTTGGAACATATTTGGCTTGTGCCACCTTGTCCCAGGCCAAAGCCCCATCACGATCGCGCTCACCAAATTTCATGTAGCTAAAACGACTCGGAATCGCGATGTCTGAGTACACTCCTTCTTTTTGCGTAGAGCCACCATTGATTCGGTAAAACTTCTGAATGGTCATCTTTAAGAAGCCCAAGTCTTTTTTGTAATTCGGATAAAACTGATTGATTGGTAAGATGTTCTGTACTGTTCCTTTTCCGTAAGTCTGATTCCCTCCGATGATGATCCCACGACCATAATCTTGCATGGCAGCAGCAAAAATTTCAGAAGCAGAAGCAGATAGTTCATTTACCAAAACTACCAACTTGCCATTCCATTGGATTTTCGGATCGTTGTCTTTCTTTATAATCGGATTTTCACCACGGTATTTGATTTGAACCACTGGGCCTTTTTCAATGAACAAGCCAACAATTTCAATAGCGGTTTTCAAAGATCCACCACCATTATTTCGCAAGTCAACAATGAGTCCGTCTACACCTTCTTTCTTCAATCGCTCAATCTCCTTTTCCATATCCTTGGCTGAGTCTCTGTAGGACTGCTCGTCAAAATCGATATAGAACTTTGGTAGGTCGATGATGGCATATTTTTCATTGTCCATCTTTACAATGGAAGACTTTACAAAGGTCTCTTCCAACTCCACTACATCACGGATGATGGAAATTACTTTGATAGATCCGTCTATTTTTTTCTTTACCGTCAAACGAACTTCTGTTCCTTTGGGACCTTTGATAAACTTGATGGCATCACTCAATCGCATCCCAACAATGTCTAATGGTTCGGCATCGCCTTGGGCTACTTTCAAAATGATGTCTCCTGGCTCCAAATCGCCTTGCTTGGCAGCAGGACCTCCAGATACCAATTCGAATACATGGGTATAAATTCCTTTAGGTTGCAATCTCGCTCCGATCCCTTCCAATTTCCCGGACATATCCTGATCGAAATCGTCTTTGGCTTTCGGACTTAAGTAGGTCGTATGCGGATCAAAAGCACCCACAACAGAATTTAAGAAAGTAGAGAACCAATCTTGGTGTTCCAATTCTTCAATACGGATGTACAATTCATCCATGTTCTGGTGTACTTCATCACGAGCTTCTTTTTCTAATTCCTTGAAGGACTTGGTTTTGAAGTTTTTGTCTTTTTCCAACTTGGCCTCTTGCAGCTCCAATTTTCTTTGGATTCTTCCCAAAGTCTGCAATTTCATTTGCTTTCTCCAATAGTCCATCAACTGGTTCTCATTCTTCGCAAAGGGCACTTTTTCATAGTCGATATCAATAATTTCTTTCTTGTCGAAGTTGAATTCGCTGTCCAATATTTGTCCGTAATACGACTTGGCATTTTTGATCTTTTCCAAAAAGCGATTGTAAACCACATTGTAAAAGGTGACATCGTCTTTGCGCAATTGGTTATCGATTTGGTATTTGAATTGCGAAAACTCCTTGATGTCTTTCTGTGTAAAATAACGTTTGTTCGGGTCTAGACTGTTGATAAAAGCCTCGTAGACCGACTCTGAAAAGTCGTCGTTCAAATCCTTCACCACAAAATGACCGCGCGTCAAAATATTCTTCAAAACAAAGATGATTACTCGGTCTTTTTCAGGATCATTTTTAACAGGCGCAACGTCATCAAATGCCTGAATTGAACTAATTAGTAATAGAAATGCTAGGGTAGCAATTTTGGTTTTCTTTAAAATCTTCATGTAAATCAACTAATAAGAGGTCCAAATATAGTTGCTAAGCTACTAAAATAATGCCAAAATGATGTTAAGAATTTTTCTTGTAAATGCCTCTAAATATCTCGTTTAGGACTTTTTTGTTTTCATCAAGACGTTCCCAAATCTGCATTACCGATTTGTCTTCTTTTTCATACCAGGTCACCCGGTTGTAGAAATTGCCTTGAGGCGTTTTTTGAAGCTTGCTTTCGAGAATCATTTTTCCATCGGTAAACTTTCCTTTGAGCACCAAGGTAAAACCGGAATTGTCTACCCAAACCTGGTTCCAGGTCTGATCGGTTCTGTCATAGTAGTTGTAACTGGTGCCGCGATTCGGGCCTTTTTTAGATTCCCAATTTTCCTGCATCACACAGTTGTTTTGCATTTTGATGAGCTTGTTGGTACCGATAAGGTTGCCTTGCACATCGAAGACATTCCAACTGCCTTCCCAAAAATCAAATTGCTTGTAGGGTTCCCCCGAACAATTGGGTGGTTGATTTTGTGAAAAACTGGTAAAAGTACTGGTAAAATAAATGCAAAGAGACAGTAAAAGGTAAGTGATGTAACGCATAGTTGATTGTTTTACACAATGTTACACAAAAAAATAGGCCAGAAATCTTTAGAAAACGTTAAAAACATAATCAATGGAAAACAGTTACATTTGTAAGAAATACGATACACATGCAAGAGAAACCTCTGATACTTGTTACCAATGACGACGGCATTACCGCTCCTGGAATTCGAGCTTTAATTAAGATTATGAATACCATAGGAGAGGTGGTCGTAGTGGCTCCTGATAGTCCGCAAAGCGGCATGGGTCACGCCATTACCGTTGATAATGTAATCACTTGTAATCCGATTACCATTGATGACGGTCCGCAACTCGAATATACCTGTAGCGGAACGCCTGCCGATTGCGTAAAAATGGCGGTAAGTGAGATTTTGAATCGCCGACCCGATTTGTGTGTATCGGGCATCAATCATGGTTCTAATTCTTCGATCAACGTGATTTATTCGGGTACCATGAGTGCGGCTATTGAAGCGGGGATTGAAGGAATTCCGGCTATTGGATTTTCGTTGTTGGATTTCAAATGGCATGCCGATTTCAAACCTTCTGAGGAGTTCATCAAGAACATCACCTTGAATACCTTGTTAAACGGATTGCCAGAGGGCATTGTGTTGAATGTGAACATTCCGAGTCTGCCTAAAAAAGAGATCAAAGGAGTGAAAATTTGTCGCCAGGCCAACGGAGTTTGGAAAGAGGATTTTGACAAGCGTAAGAGTCCGTTTGGAAAAGAATACTATTGGTTATCCGGTGAGTTTGTGAGCAAAGACAAGGGACAGGATACCGACATCTATGCCTTGGACAATGGATACATTTCTCTGGTACCTGTACAGTTTGATTTGACAGCCCATCACATGATTCAAAAACTAAATTCTTGGGAGTTATAGCCAAACAAATTTTGATAGGAGTTTTGGTATCGATCATCGCTACCTGCTTCGGATTGTTTTTGTACATCGAATACTTTTCACCGGTCGATTTTGCTAAATCTGTACAAATGATTGAAGACGGCAAGTTGTACGGCAAAATCTTGTCTATAGCAGCCATTCCGAACTTGTTTGTCTTTTTTGTGTTTATTCGTAGGAAAGAAGATTACAAAGCAAGAGGGGTTTTATTATTCACCATTCTCATTGCCATTACCACCTTTATTCTGAAATTTGTACTATGAAATATTACATTATTTCAGGAGAAGCTTCGGGCGATTTGCACGGCTCGAATTTGATGAAAGCACTGTTCGAAAAAGATCCGGATGCGAATATCCGCTTTTGGGGTGGTGATTTGATGCAGGCTGTAGGTGGAACTTTGGTGAGCCATTACAAAGACCGGGCCTTCATGGGGTTCGTGGAAGTATTGAGCAATTTGTCCAAGGTGCTCGGGTTTATCAAGCTCTGTAAGAAAGACATTGTTGCCTTTCAACCCGATGTGATTATTTTGATCGACAACTCGGGCTTTAATTTGCGCATTGCCAAATGGGCCAAACAAGAAGGATTTTATACCAATTACTACATCTCACCACAAGTATGGGCCAGTAGATCCAGTCGTGTGAAGGCTATCAAACAATACGTAGACCGTATGTTTGTGATTCTGCCTTTTGAAAAAGCTTTCTACAAAAAGTTTGATTACGAAGTGGATTTTGTGGGGCATCCCTTAATTGATGCCATAGCCACCAGAACTTCCATGGATGAAAAGGAGTTTCGTCAAAAATACCAGCTCTCAGACCAGCCAATTATCGCCTTACTTCCGGGAAGTAGAAAGCAAGAAATCAACAAGATGTTGAGCGTGATGCTGACCATGATCAAAGAATTTCCAAATTATCAATTTGTGATTGCGGGAGCTCCGAGTCAATCACTGTCTTTCTACAAACAGTTTACCTCCAATTACGATGTAAAGTTTGTCGATAATCAGACCTATGATTTGTTAAGCATTGCCAAGGCCGCCTTGGTAACTTCAGGAACTGCCACCTTGGAAACAGCCTTGTTCAAGGTACCACAAGTGGTTTGTTATAAGGCCAGTAGCATTACCTATCAGATTGCCAAACGCATCATCACCCTGGAGTATATCTCTTTGGTGAATTTGATCATGAACAAAGAAGTGGTGAAAGAACTGATTCAAAACGATTTCAATTCCAACGCCCTAAAAAGCGAATTGACTGCCATTTTAGCGGGAGACCGACGTAAGCAAATGCTTGCCGATTATGATGCCCTTGAACAACAATTAGGCGGACAAGGAGCGTCGGAAGCGACGGCTTCAAAAATCATTGGATATCTGAAGTCCAAATAGCGGAAAACCTCAATTTCTATTTGCAGTAGATTCTTAGCTTTTGCGAGCTATGAAAAAATACGGAAGGTATGTTCCGCTTCATTTCCTGTTGCTGTATGGTTTGGGGATTGTCCTCCAGGATCATCACCAACTTTGGACAGTAGGCTTTCGAGAAGGACTTGGGCTACTTGTAGTCCTTTTGATGATCCTTTACCTTGCTGGAAGAATTACAAGAACCTTTTGCAGTTACCTGCTTTTCTTTTTGTTGGGACTTTTTCTGACCCATCAATCCGAACCAAACAATTCAGAGAACTATTATCAAAACTATTGGCAAGAGGGGAGTGTCATACGAGTCCGAATCACCGAGGAATTGCGCGCTAATTCTTATAACAATCGCTATTATGGAGCGGTTGTTCAAGTAGCTAGTCAACCCGTGTTAGGGAAACTACTTTTGAATGTAGAAAAGGATTCAGTAACTCAATTTAAAGTGGATGATGAAATCTTTTTTACGACTCCCTTGCAGGACATATCACCTCCCAAAAACCCTTATGATTTTGACTATCGAGCCTATTTGAAAAGGCAGCAGGTATCCCAGCAAGTATTCTTGAAATCCAATACCTATCTGCATCACCAAAAAGAACCGCATACCTTGAAAGGCTATGCAAATCAGGTCAGAGCTAGACTTATTCGAGGTTTGGCAAATCAGGGATTTTCTGAAGAAGTGCTTTCGGTATTACAAGCCTTGTTATTGGGACAACGAAATGGGATTTCTTACGAGCTCCGAGAAGGCTACGCTAAGGCAGGAGCCATTCATATCCTCGCCATTTCGGGATTGCATGTGGGTATCTTGTTATTGCTATTGAATTTCCTAATGAAACCGCTCGAAGCCTTTTCCAAAGGACGAATCCTTAAAACAATGCTGGTGATATTCCTGCTGTGGATGTTTGCCTTGCTCACAGGATTATCGGCTTCTGTGGTTCGGGCGGTCACCATGTTTTCCTTTGTTTCCATTGGTTTGCTTCGACTTTCCAAAACCTCCATTTACCATTCCTTAATTTCTTCCATGCTTTGCCTATTACTTTTCAAACCGATGTTTCTGTTTGAAGTAGGATTTCAAATGAGTTACCTGGCGGTATTTAGCATTGTATGGTTGCAACCCAAGATCTATGCTGCGGTAAGTATTCGAAATACAATCTTCGATTATTTCTGGCAACTGTTAAGTGTTTCTGTGGCTGCCCAGGTGCTTATTTTGCCACTAAGTATCTATTATTTTCATCAGGTGCCCATGCTTTTTTGGCTGACCAATCTAATGGTCATTCCTTTTTTGGGAATCATCTTGGGAGGAGGCATATGCATCATGCTATTGGGATGGTGGAATGTTCAAATTGGGTTGCTGTCCTCCTTTTTAGAAAGGTTGGTTGGACTGATGAATCAGGTCATTGGATGGATTGGTATGCAAGAACAATTTTTGTTAGACGGATTGTATTTGTCTGAATCCGCCTTAATCGGAAGTTACTGGTTGATCGTGACTTTTCTACTATTTTTTCAAAAGAAATCCTATCGGTATTTGGTATTGGGACTGCTAGCCATTTTGGCTCTGCAACTTCAGTTTTTTGTTCAGAAGGTAATCAGCCTTCAAAAGACGGAGTTTATGGTCTTCCATAAAAGTAGGAGTAGTATCATTGCGACTCGCAGGCAGCATCAACTTCAACTTTTGAATTCGGATGAGGTATCCAATATATCCGAGTATTTGGAAGGGTATTTGGCCCGAGAACATCTTGAAGTTGTGGAACAGAAAGATCCTTCCAATGTGTATTTCTTCAAAGAACAAACGATACTTTTGGTAGATAGTTTGGGTGCATATCCCAGCTCAGTACAGAATCCTGTAGTACTCCTAAAAAACTCACCGAAGATCAATTTGGAACGGATGATCAAATCCATACAACCAATACAAATCGTTGCCGACGCGTCTAATTATCGCAGTTATGCAGAACGGTGGAAAGAAACCAGTGAGAAGTTTCAAATCCCTTTTCATTCGACTTCTGAAAACGGAGTCTACTTGTTAGACTGATTTATTTAATGGTGCCTTTGAATTTCTTTTCGAAATCTGCCCAGTCCGTGTCCTTATAAGCTTCCGTATTGAAGTAGGCCAAAATAATTTCAAATCGCTGCGGACCTAAATACCCGGGAATCTTTTGTAAGAATTGCTCTTCTTTGGTCATGAAGATGGTTGTCGGATAGGACAATTTACCTTCCAAAAAAGCCGCCGCCAATTCGTGGAATTGCATTCGACCTTGTTGCTGGTATTTAAAGGTGTGACCCTTGTACGTGATGTCTTCTTTGCCTTCACCATTCATTTTAATGGCATAGAAATTCTCGTTGATATACTTGGCAATGGTCGGATTTGCATAGGTATCACGATCCATTTTTTTACAGTATCCACACCAATCCGCATACACGTCTAAAAGAATGGGTTTGGGGTTTTCTTTGTTCAGTTTGATGGCTTCTTCAAAACCTAACCAATTCACTTTTTCTTGGGAAAACCCAACAAAACAAAGGCTGAATGCTAATAAAACTAGAATTTTTCTCATGTTCTCTTTTGTCGCAAAAGGCATACCAAAATTACAAAAAGTATCTTATTTCACGCCGTGCATCAATCGTTTTAAGACTGGATGAAGCGCAAAAGATATCAATCCCAGTACCACAGGCACAATGGTAAATATCAAGAAGAAGAACGACAATCCGCTTTCCTCCGTGATCTTATCGATATCACCACCCACATAGTGCGCCATTTTATTTCCAATAGCGATGGATAGGTAATACACTCCGAACATAAATCCGACCATACGCGCTGGAATCAGTTTGCTCAAATAGGACAATCCCATGGGTGACAAACACAATTCTCCAAGGGTATGGAATAGGTAGGCTAGTACCAACCAAATCATGCTCAACTTCGCAGTTTCAGCACCTAAAGGAACGTTTCTGGTGGCAAAGGCCAACAATCCGAATCCGATGGCCATAATGATCAATCCCAAGCCGTATTTAAAGGCTGCTGGGGGATTGTATTTGCTATCCCACCATTTGGTGAATAAGGGAGCAAAGATGATAATGAACAAGGAGTTTAGAATGGCGAACCAAGTAATCTCAACTTCCTTCGCTTCCGCGCTAAAATTCACATACAATTTGTAAATCACCAATGCCCAAATAATAACAAAACTAATGGCTAAGACGATGTTGGAAAGACTGATTTTCTTAAATGTTTTTCCGAATAAACTGATCAATACATAGGTAATCACACCAATCGGAACCACCGTTACAATCAGGTCGATAATCTTAAATATAGATGCTGCGCTTCCTTCTAATACTCTATCCGTAAAATCTCTTGTGTACAGTGGTAGAGACCCTGCAGCCTGCTCGAAAGCCGCCCAGAAGAAGATGGTGAAAATACAGAAGATGGTAAAGGCAATCATTCGGTCTCTAGTAATCCGCTCATACCTCGGAATACGAACCACCAAAATGACGATAAAGATGATTCCCGCTAAAAGTGCAAAGAATAAGGAATCACTCATTCCAGCCACGGTAAAATTCAGGATGTTATTTCCACCAATTTTACTCAAGGGGTCGTTGATAATAAATATCAATGCGGATATGATAAAAACCCCAATTAACAAGTAATCAATGGTGAGGAATTTGTTTAGTTTTTCTCCAGTTGATGTTTCCTTAGCAGCTGCTTTTGCGGCAAGGGCTTCTGGATCTGGTTTTGATCCAATGTCCCCAAACAAGGGTTGTGCAAAATAGAATTGCACCATTCCTAACAGCATAAAGATTCCCGCTAGTCCGAATCCGTAGCTCCAACTCACGTTTTCACCAATCCAACCACAAAGCATGATTCCCAAGAAAGCACCAGCATTTACACCCATATAGAAAATGTTGTAAGCACCATCTTTCTTTTCGTCATGTCCTTCGTACATTTTGGAAATAATGGAAGTCATGTTCGGCTTGAAAAAACCGTTCCCTATGATTAAAAAGGTAATCCCGATGTATAGGAAGGTAGGTGTTTCTACAGCCATGGAAGCATGACCAAGGGTCATGAGTAAGGCACCAATTACAACGGCCATGCGATAGCCAATTTTGTTATCGGCCAACCATCCACCTACAATAGGAGTGAGGTATACGAACAAGGCGTAGGTACCTAGTAACGATAAGGCCGCCGATTTATCCCAGCCCCAGCCAGGGTTTTCTCCAGCAACCATCCCTGTAAGGAAGATGACTAAAATAGCGCGCATTCCATAGTAGGAGAAACGCTCCCACATTTCGGTAAAGAACAATACGAACAATCCCGCAGGATGTCCCATCACTTTTGTTTCAAAAAATTGATCGGTAGATTGACTCATGATTGGTTGATTTTTTAGTGCTCGTTATCCTCAGCACCGTGAGTTAATACTTCTAATTTCTTTCTGAATATCATTACAATGAATCCAAAGGCAACACAGAAAACGGCAATTCCTGTAAACACAGCGAATTCGCCCAATCCTTCGGCAGATTCACCCAATAATCCTGCTAATTTGTTTCCGAATCCGGTCATGGCGAAATACACACCCATCATCAACGATCCGTATTTCACTGGCGCCAATTTGGTGATATAAGACAAGGCCACAGGAGATATACAAAGCTCTCCAACTGTATGTAATAAATAGGCCAAAACCAACCAGTACATGGCAGAAGCACCTGTACTTTGGAATTCAGCAGAAGCTGCCGACATAAAGAAGAATCCAGTACCCATAATGATCAATCCGATGATCATCTTAAAGAGTGAGGTAGAAACCTTATTTTTTAGTTTACGCTTGGCCCAATATCCCGCAACCGTAGTTCCAAGGAAGATGATAAACATGGCATTTAATGATTGGAACCAAGAAGCTGGCACTTCCCATCCCATTAACATTCTGTTGGTGTTCTCCATCGCGTAGATGTTCATCAAACCACCTGCCTGTTCAAAAGCTCCCCAGAAGACAATTACCAATAAGAAAGACACGAGCAAAACAACCACTCTGTCTTTTTCAACTTTGGTCAATGGCTGGTTCATCAATTCTTTTTCTTCTGCTTTCTCAGAAGCTCCTAAGAAATTACCAACATGGGTTAAGTATTTCTGACCCAACATGTACTGAAGTAAACCTAATGCCATTCCGATTCCGGCCAATCCGAATCCGTAGTGCCATCCGTGAACTTCACCCACATATCCAACAATTAAACTGGAAAGAAAGGCTCCTAAGTTAATTCCGATATAGAAGATGGTAAATCCTTTGTCTCTTCGGATGTCACCTTGCTCGTACAAACCACCCACCATGGTAGAGATGTTAGGTTTGAGCATTCCTACACCCAAAATGATGAAGCCAAGACCTGAATAAAAAGCCCATAACTCTTCAACGGCCAAAATACTGTGACCAATTACCAAAAGGATACCACCGTAGAGTACGGCTTTCTTCTGACCTAAAATTTTATCAGCAATCCAACCACCAGGAATTCCTGCTACGTATACCAGCATGGTATACCATCCATACAATGCCAATGCCTCTCCATTGGTCCACCCTAATCCGGCATTTTCTACATCGGTCTGAGCCACCAAATAGAGTACCAAAATGGCACGCATTCCGTAGTAGGAGAATCGCTCCCACATCTCGGTGAAAAATAAAATATACAGTCCGACTGGATGTCCAAATAATTCCTTTTGCTTGATTGTTGTATCACTCATAATCTAAGTTTTATCCTTTAATTTCTACTTCTTTACTATTTTGGTTTGATAAGTTTTCTTTTATAAAAGCAGTCATTTTTTCATAGAGGTGCAAACGTGTGTTTTTGCCTTTGTAAATGCCGTGCGCTCGATCTGGGTAAATGGCCAGGTCGAAAGGTTTGTTGGCTTCTACCAATGCATTGATCATGCGCATGGTGTTCTGAGCATGTACGTTGTCGTCTCCTGTTCCGTGCACCAATAAGTATTTTCCTTTTAACTGATCGGCATAATTGATTGGAGAATTGTCGTCATATCCGCTAGCGTTTTCTTGCGGAGTTCTCATATAACGTTCGGTATATACCGTATCATAAAAACGCCATGAGGTTACCGGTGCTACTGCAATAGCCATAGAGAACACGTCGTTTCCTTTCAGAATACAATTGGTGCTCATAAAGCCTCCGTAAGACCAACCCCAAATACCGATATTGTTCGCATCAATGTATGGTAATTCACCCAATTTCTTTGCTGCCGCAATTTGATCTTCTACTTCGAATTTACCCAATTCTTTATAAGTCATTTTTTTGAAATCGCTTCCTTTGAGTCCGGTTCCACGACCGTCCACACAGGCTATGATGATGCCTTGCTGCGCCAACATTTGATACCAGTAATCGTTACTTCCGTTCCAACGGTTGGAAACCGACTGCGAGCCTGGACCTGAATATTGATACATTAACAATGGATACTCTTTATTCTCATTGAAATCAACAGGTTTGATCATCCACATGTTCAAGTCGTTTCCATTGATGTTGATGGTAGAAAATTCTTTCGGACTCATTTTGTACTCGGCAATTTTCTCTTTGAATTTCTGATTGTCAATAATGGTCTTCTTCATTTCACCCTCTGCCGAATACAAGGCGTAAACCGGTGGCGTAGTTGACGAACTATGGGTATTGATGAAGTAGTTTAAGTTTTTGCTGAAGGAAGCAGAATTGTTTCCGTCTTCATTGCTGAGCAGTTTTTTATTGGATCCATCCAAACCAATGCTGTACACGCCTCGGTTGATAGAACCATTCTCTACCGACTGATAATAGATGGTGTTTTTTGAAGGATTGAATCCGTAGTAGTTGGTCACTTCCCATTCGCCCTTGGTCACTTGATTGATCAACTTTCCATTTTTGTCGTAATGGTAAATGTGATTGTAACCATCTTTCTCGCTGGTCCAAATGAAACTATCGTCATTCAAAAAGGTTAGGTTGTCATGGATGTCTACATAAGCCTTGTCCGTTTCGTTCAATAACACCGAAGAGCTCGAACGCAGGGCATTTACTGAATGTAATTTTAAATCATTCTGATGACGGTTCAAGGTAGTTGCAATTAAAATGTTGTCTTGATTCGACCACTTTAATCGCGCGATGTATTCGTAATTGCCCAATCCGATTTTTCTAGTCGAGCGAGACCCTACATTGTACATATGCAAGCTCACTTTCGCATTGTCTTCTCCGGCTTTTGGATATTTAAAAACATGTTCAGTTGGGTACAATTTGCTGCCCGTTACACCCATTTCAAACTGACGAACATTCGATTCGTCAAAACGAAGGAAGGCGATGTACCTACTATTCTTGCTCCATTCGAAAGCACGAACAAATCCGAATTCCTCTTCGTACACCCAATCGGTTGTACCATTGATGATGTTGTTGGTTTTTCCGTCTCTCGTTACCTTTGTTACGGCATTGTTAGAAAGATTCTTGATGTATAAATTGTTGTCTTTGGCGTAGGCTACTTTTTTATTGTCTGGAGAAAAAGTTGGTTCCTGGATGTCTTTTCCAATCAATTGCAACTTTTTACTCTTAATGTCATAGACATAATAGGTTCCTTTGAAAGAGCGACGGTATACTTTTTTAAAGCTGGTTCCAAGAAGTAACTTGGATTCGTCATTGTTAAAACTGTAGGAACTGAAACGAGGCAAGTCTTTCAAATCCTTCCCGTCAACAACCGTTTCCACTTTTTCAAGGGTGGCATAACTGTATTTGTCAACCGTAGAGGAATTGGTTTCTTCATTGTAGTTTAACAAGGAGTAGAAATCGCCGTTCATGGAATTCAAGGCGTTCATGCGTTCGGTCGAAAAGGCACCGCCCCAAATTTCTTCTAAAGTTATGTTTTTTGATCCTGTGGTTGCTTGATTATTGTCTGAAGTTGAATTGCATTGAATGAAAAGAAGTAATAATGCAATTAGACTAATTTTTCTCATTAAATCTTGGTTTGATAAAACTTTGTCAAGTTTACGGAAAAATCAGCAAAAAATTAGTTAAAAGAATGGTTTAAATTGAATAGAAGTCAAAAAAGAAAAGCCCAATTCGGAGTAGAATTGGGCTTTAAAAAGGCGAATTACTTTTTCTTTTTTGCCTTTGAGGTCTTGGTGGTCTTCTCTTCTTTTTTAGTAGCATCATTCACCATCAATGGTGTTTTTCCATCGGTAATGATGATTTTGGAGTTCGCAGATTGCGACAATGCCTTGAAAGCTTCAATGGCTTTGATTCTGATAATACCATCGGTCAATCCTTCAGAGATAATGATTTGGGCATCTCTTTCACCTTTTGCATTAATAATTTTACGTTCCGCTTCTAATTTTTCTTGCTTTAGAACAAACTCCATGCGCATGGCGTCTTGTTCTGCTTGCAACTTTCTTTCTACCGAACTTGCCAAACCTCTCGGTAATTGAATGCTTTTCATAAGAACAGCAATTAGCTCTATTCCGTCTGCCTGCTTTTCTAAGTTCACTTTCATCTTCTTCAAAATCTCAGCTTCAATGTTGGCACGCATACCTGAGTGCATGTCTTTTGCAAAAAATTGCGCACAAACATCAGAGGCAGCCGAACGGAATACACTAGTGATGACCGATTCGTAATCCCTTCCTAGATTCTTCAATACAGAAGCCACCTTATCACCTTCCAGTCGGTGTAAAATGGAAATTTCTGAGTTCACGCTCAGACCTTCCTTGCTCGGTAGGGTTAAGAATAGTTTGATATTTTTTGTCTGTGTAGATTCTTTAACGATTTTACTCGTAATTGGGTTGTAGAAAACAGTTCCTTCTGTTTGAACATCGTCAGACAATTTTCCTAAGGTTTGCTTGATACCTACCTCTCCTGGTCTGATCACAGCGCAGCTAGAAAAAATCATAGCAATTAAAAGCAGCGTAATGGTCTCTTTTTTCATAATTCGAATGTATTTATAGTTAATTTATCATTTTGATAAATCAAGTAACAAACCGCATTCCAATCCGCTTTTTCTTCTATTGGATTTTCTTATGGATTAATCGGGACACAGAATCTTTTTTGCTATGAAATTTGAGGTTTTTTTTGTATATAGTTAAGCTCCAAAGAGCCATGCTTTCTTAGGATAAAGTCTTATTTGAATACCTTATCTTTGTTTTATTTAAACACGATACATGAGTCAACTCATTTCCGGATTTTCGAAGTTTTCTAAAGAACAGAAAATTGAATGGCTTACTGAAAATCATTTTCAAAATCCAGCTGAAGTTACATCCATCATCAAACAGTATTGGAATGATAACAAGGATTTGCAAAAACTGCACGACGACTTTATTGAAAATACCATCACCAATTATTACTTACCCTTCGGAATTGCTCCGAACTTCGTAATTAATGACGAGAATTATGTGATTCCCATGGTGATTGAAGAAAGCTCTGTGGTCGCAGCCGCGGCTCTGACTGCAAAGTTTTGGAGTGATAAAGGCGGATTCAAAACCGAGGTGATTTCAACCAAAAAAGTAGGTCATGTGCATTTTATTTCATCGCTGTCTTTTGATGCCTTAAAGAAATACTTTGATGCCAATCGGACTGAGCTTAGAGCAGCTACTGCGTCGATTTCGGCCAATATGGAGAAACGAGGTGGTGGAATTCTGGACATTCAATTGAAGGATTGCACCGAGAAACTGGATAACTACTACCAGATTGAAGTCCATTTTGAAACCAAAGACTCCATGGGAGCCAATTTCATCAATTCTTGTTTGGAAGCCATTGCTCAGAAGTTCAAGAATGATGATATCGAAATCATTATGAGTATTTTATCGAACTACGTACCAGAATGTTTGGTGCGTGCTGAGGTTTCCTGTAAGATTGAGGATTTGGGTGTTGAAAATCCGCATCAATTTGCCAGTAAATTTTATCAAGCTGTTCGAATAGCGGAGGTGGAGCCCTATCGAGCGGTGACCCATAACAAAGGAATAATGAATGGCATCGATGCTGTGATTTTAGCTACTGGAAATGATTTTAGAGCTGTAGAAGCTGGCGTCCATGCCTATGCTTCGAAAGACGGACATTATTCGAGTTTGTCCCATTGCAGCCTTGATAATGATACGTTCCGATTTTGGATTGACGTACCCATGGCTGTGGGAACGGTAGGCGGACTAACAGCCTTACATCCATTGGCAAAATTGTCTTTGGAAATATTGAAAAAACCAAACGCTAGAGAATTGATGCAAATCATTGCAGCCGCGGGCTTGGCACAGAACTTTGCGGCACTCAGAGCATTGACCACCAAAGGAATTCAGCATGGACATATGAAAATGCACCTGATGAATATTTTGAATCAGCAAAACGCTACCGAACAAGAAAAGAAAAAAGTAGTGCGGTATTTTTCATCCAAAACGGTTTCTCATAGTGCCGTATTGAACTATCTAACAACACTACGTAGCTCAAAGCCAAAACACTGGGTTGCTTTTCAAAAGGAAGACGAGCTCAGGGCTGTTTTGAGCAAACTGAAAGTCGATACCCCACCGCTTTTTGGACGCATGAATGCCCAGCAGATGGTAGAACATTTGGCGACCGTTGTGAAAATATCCAATGGAAACTGGAAAGTCAATGCTTTTGTGGAGGAAGAGAAAGCAGCAAGAAGAAAACCATTTTTAGATACGGACGGCGAATTGCAAGTAGGATTTAAAGCTTCCTTCTTGTCTGAAGGACCCGTTCCTGTCGAATTTGAATCATTGGAAAAGGCCATTGACGAATTGGTTGATCAAGTAAAAGCCTTCGATCAGGCCTTTCAAGAAGATCCCGAAAAGATTGTGATACATCCTTTCTTTGGTCCGCTTGATTACCAATATTGGATAAAGTTTCATACAAAACATTTTACGCACCATTGTAAACAATTTGGATTGTTATAATGCATTATTATTCGAACGGTAAATTATTGTTAACTGCAGAGTACCTTGTCTTAGAAGGTGCCACGGCCTTGGCTTTGCCAACCAAGTTTGGTCAAGATTTACAAGTAACGCCGATTTCGAATAACGAAATTGTTTGGTCGAGTTTTGACCATTTGAATCAATGTTGGTTTGAAGCGGTGTATTCGCTACCAAAATTGCAGATCAAGTCCGCCACCTTTATTTCTGGAGTGGAAGGCAATCAAGAGATGATTGCGGAGGTATTGCAAATCATCCTGTACGAAGCGCAAAAAATGAATCCAGATTTCTTGGTGACTGAAGGCGGATTTCGAGTGAAGACTCATTTGTCCTTTCCACGGAATTGGGGATTGGGAAGCTCATCTACTTTAATCAACAACGTCGCTTCTTGGGCTGAAGTGGATGCCTACAAGCTTCTCAAAAATGCTTTCAAAGGAAGTGGCTATGATATTGCTTGTGCACAAAACGATTTTCCGATTTTTTATCGATTGGAGGAAGGTTTGCCTATTGTTTCAAAATCCAGCTTTCGTCCCAAGTTTGCGAATAAAATCTTCTTTGTTTATCTCAATAAGAAACAAAACAGCCGCGAATCCATCAACCTGTTTTATGACAAACGCGGCAATTTAAAAGATGAAATAAAGGCCATCAATAAGATTACCAAAGCCATCTCCAAAACTTCGAAATTTAAAAAGTTTGAACGACTGATCAACGAACATGAGGATCTCATTTCAGGAATTTTGGAACTTCCCAAAGTGAAGGACCAATACTTTTCAGATTTCCCAGGTACCGTAAAGAGCCTCGGTGGTTGGGGCGGTGATTTTGTAATGGTTACTGGTGATGAAGACACGCCTTCCTACTTCAAAAACCGTGGATATAAAACAGTGTTGAGCTACGACGAAATGATTTTATGAAAAAAGTAATTGTCGTAGGAGGAGGCGCAGCGGGATTCTTCGCGGCCATCAATGCCAAGGAGAAGAATCCAGATCTAGACATTAGCATTCTTGAAAAAGGAAGTGAGGTACTTCAAAAGGTAAAAATTTCTGGTGGAGGTCGATGCAATGTAACCCATGCTTGTTTTGACCCAGCAGAATTGACCAGTTTCTATCCTCGTGGTGAAAAGGAACTACGAGGTCCTTTTCATACCTTCATGACAGGTGATACTTTCGAGTGGTTTGATGCCAATGGAATCCCACTGAAAATTGAAGAAGATGGCCGAGTCTTTCCAGAATCAAACTCTTCGCAAACCATCATCGACTGTTTCTTGCAAAAAACGAAGGAACTTAATATTGAGATTCGAAAGAATTGTGGGGTCATTGGGTTGGAAAAAAAGAAGGCCCAATGGATGGTGAAGACCAAAAAGGAGAACTTGGTATGCGACGCGGTTGTTTTCGCAACAGGAAGTAGCAAACAGGCTTGGAAAATATTAGGACAATTGGAACATTCCCTAGTTCCTCCGGTACCTTCCTTATTTACGTTTAATATCAAGGACGACTTACTGACCGATTTGCCAGGAGTGTCTGTTCCTAATGCAACTGTTTCATTGTTAAAAACCAAGCTTGAGAATTCAGGTCCTTTGCTCATTACCCACTGGGGATTGAGTGGTCCGGCAGTATTGAAATTATCTGCATTTGGAGCTCGTGTATTGCATGGAATGAATTATCAGTACCAAGTACAAGTAAATTGGATTTCAAAGCCCTTTACAGATGTAGAGGAGGAGCTTTGGGAATTTAAATCTGATGCATCCAATAAAAAGGTAGTAGCAAAATCCATGTACCCAGAAATTCCGAGGCGTCTTTGGGAAAAATTAGTGATTTCAGCCGGAATTGATTCGAATAAGAATTGGGCCGATCTGCGCAAAAAGGAATTGGAAACCCTAGCGAATCGATTAACAGCCTGTGTTTTTCATGCTCAAGGGAAAAGTACTTTTAAGGAAGAATTTGTAACAGCAGGAGGGGTGAGTCTGAAGGAAATCAACTTTAAAACCTTTGAAAGCAAACTGCATTCCAATTTGTTCTTGATTGGAGAGGTTATTGATATCGATGCCGTAACAGGTGGATTCAATTTTCAGAATGCTTGGACAGGAGGGTGGATGGTTTCCGAGGCTCTAAAAGGTCGTTTTTAGTCTCTCTTACTCCAGATTTCATGCATGGCAGCCCCTTTGCTTGAGAACCCTTTGTGATGCCATTTTCCTTCTACCAATTCAAAATCGAAAGGAAGTTTTAGTCCAACTTTATTGTTGTCTCTCGAGAAGAACTCGATTTGTTCGGTGTATTTGCCATCAATGGTAGTGTAGGTTCCACCACCCGTACCTTTAAATTCTTTGGTAGCAATATTGTAGGCAATCCATTGGAATCGTGTTCCGGATAATATCTTCATGGTTTTTCGCGGACGATCGGTATTTCGCAATTGTGTTTTTCCGTTGCGCACTCTTCCCGACATCAACCATGCGCCTTGCAAGGCTCCAGGTTTTGCATCATCAATTCTGGTAAAAACTGCTCCAGATGCTGGAATTTCAATCTTGTTTTGTGACAGTTTGATCTTGAAACTAAATGATTTTCCAATAGCACTTGTATCGCTGGTATGGAATTCAACCACCTCAGTCATCAATCCGTCTTTGAGTTTCCAACTGCCACCATTGGTTTCAATAAAAGCCCCAGTCTCCTTGTCAAATTTTGTCAAGACTTGAAACTCATCGGAAACAATTAGTACACTTCGTATGGTTTTGTTGTTTTTTTCTTCAAAGCTTTCCCAAGCCCCCACCAAACTTTGTGCGAAAGAGGAGCTGCTTAGGATTAGAATGAAAAGATGCGTGAAAAGAATTTTTGGAAGTTTCATAAGTCAGGTATTTAGCTTAGAATTGATGACGGTATCAATCACCCTAAAGGTACTATTATTTAGCCAGTTCCCCGCGCTGTGGTTTGAGAGCATCTCTAAAGACTTTCATATGCGATTCATCCACCACAATAAAAGCGGAACACAACATGGGGTTCAATTCATGATGATCTACTTCATGATAAGGTAAGTTTTCAATCGTCGCAAACTCTTGAAGGTGTTTAGCGTGATGAACGGCCATCTCTTTGGCATCTGGACCTCGAAAGTCCCACAAAAGCTTGATTTTTCGCATAATTTAATGACTTATAAATACCAATAAATTTCCCTTGGTATAGTTAATTTGTATTTGGTCGTTGATGGCTTTGTTTCGTATACCGATTCGTTTTCCGATTTTCAATGCCTCTCCATTTAGTGGAAATTCCAATCCTTCTGTGCTAATTTCTTCGGCTTCAGGAAAAGGGTAAATAGAGACGTTCTTTCCTTTTACATTGGAAGCTTGAAACGATTTTGGAATCAATCGATGGGTTCCATAATCATCATAAAAAACGATGTTCAGTTGTTCCTTCCACACCAAGGCCACATGAATATTCCCCAAAAAATGATCTTGTTCCTTTCCGCTTGCTCCATAAACATGAATTTCCTCATGACCCTCTTGGTGCAAATGATGCAATAATTTTTCAAAATCGGTATAGTCCTGATCAGGAGTATGAAGAGTAGGGATGTCTTTCGGTATATTGGAAATGGAATCAAAATCGCCAGAAACAAGATTCGGAGTGATCTCTTTATCGACTAGGTGATCATAGGCCCCATCCGTGGCACAAATCAAATCATAAGAGTTTGCAATCTCAAAATTTGTTGGAGGTAGTCCGTTTAATAACACAAAGACAGGTTTGATCGAATTCACACTGCAAAAATACCCAAAAAATAACCTAGTGAATAACCCTGAAAATAGTTTTATCTTTGACCCTCAATAAAATGCATCTATGGTGTTTGAATTTGACGTACAAACAATTTCGAAAGAGGTGGCCGAAGCCTCCTTTTCTTGGAAATCTCCGAGTAATATCGCATTGGTGAAATATTGGGGCAAAAGCCATCCGCAGATACCAAAAAATGCTTCGATCAGTTTTACCCTGAAGAATAGTCATACGATTACCAAGATTGATTTTAAGAAGAAAGCTGAGTCCGATAAGGTAAGCTTCGATTTTATTTTTGAAGGGAAGAAAAAAGATGATTTCAAACCCAAAATTGAAAGTTTCTTCGAACGTATTGATGCCTTTTGTCCTTATTTGAAGCAATATCACCTGACCATTTCTTCAGAGAATTCTTTTCCGCATAGTAGCGGAATCGCGTCTTCGGCAAGTGGCATGTCGGCCATGGCTTTGTGTATTATGAGTCTGGAAAAAGCACTGAATCCCTCATTAACGGAGGCTGATTTCAACAAAAAAGCTTCCTTTTTAGCCCGACTTGGTTCTGGTAGTGCTAGTAGAAGTATCGAAGGGCCTTTGGTCATCTGGGGAGCACATGCAGAGATTGAAGGTAGTTCGGATTTATTCGGAATCCCGTTTGCCGGAAAAATTCATGATAATTTCAAAAATTACTGCGATACTATTTTATTGGTCGATAAGGGCCAGAAACAAGTATCGAGCACGGTGGGTCACCAATTGATGCACAACCATCCCTTTGCGAGTCAGCGTTTTGAGCAGGCCAATGAGAACTTGTTAAAGCTCACAACGATTTTGGAAAATGGAGATCAAAAAGCTTTCATCAATCTGGTGGAAAGTGAGGCATTGACCCTTCATGCGATGATGCTTACTAGCAATCCGTATTTCATCTTGATGAAACCAAATACTTTGGAGATTATCAATGCACTATGGGCATTTAGAGAAAGAACTCAAAGCAACATTTGTTTCACCTTGGATGCTGGAGCCAATGTGCATGTACTTTATCCGAAGTCGGAAGAGAAAATGGTGTTGCAATTTATTGAAGATGAGCTCTCTAGGTTCTGTGAAAAAAATCATTACATTTGTGATGAAGTGAGTTCGGGAGCCGAACAATTGCTTTAGCGTTTTTAGATCAATCAAATGAAAGCCTATTTATCCACTGCAATTGTAATTTTTGCATTTCTCTTTGCGAATATGGACAACCAAGAAATTATTTGGTTGGATGCGAATTTGAGGGAAACTTCCCAGTCGCAAGCCAAGTACTACAAAGTTGGGAATAAACGAGAAGGGCAAGTTACCTATTACTACAAAAATCGAAATATTTTCCGCAAAACCACCTATGTGAAAGGCAAGATTGAGGGTCGCTTTTATGAGTATTATGATACTGGTGAACTACGAGAAGTTGGGGTTTATGAAAATGGTTTGAGAGAAGGAAATTGGAAGGTGTATTATAAGTCCGGAAAGATCAAACAAAAGGGCAAATACAGTGGAGGTGAGAAGGTTGGCGTCTGGAAAACTTACTATAAAAACGAGAACTAACAATATCTTAACATATTAATTAGTAATTTTGTCGCAAATCAAAAGCAATGAAAGGACCTTTGTTTTACGCTAAAATACTTTTGTTCGGTGAATATGGGATCATAAAAGATTCCAAAGGCCTTGCCATTCCGTACAACAATTTTAGAGGTGCTTTGAAGTCAACGAAAGAATTGGAAGGAGCTTCCAAGGAATCCAACGAAGGATTGTGGAAGTTTTTCGAGTACTTGAAATCGCTGAATTCAGACTTGGTTTCTTTCGACTTCGAAAGCTTTGAAAAGGATTTGCAACAAGGAATGTACTTCGATTCATCCATTCCCCAAGGTTATGGTGTTGGTAGTAGTGGCGCTTTGGTGGCCTCTGTGTACGACGAGTATGCTTTGGACAAAATCACGGTTCTTGAAAACTTAACTAGAGAAAAATTACTCGAGTTAAAAAAGATTTTCTCCGAAATGGAATCTTTCTTCCATGGGAAGAGTTCTGGTTTAGATCCTTTGAATAGCTACCTAAGTTTGCCGATTTTAATTAATTCCAAAGAAAATATTGAGCCTGCTGGTATTCCTTCACAAAAAGAAGGAAAAGGAGCGGTCTTCTTATTGGATTCTGAGCAGGTTGGAGAAACCGAACCTATGGTGAACATCTTCATGAATAAAATGAAGAACGAAGGTTTCCGAAAAATGCTTAGCGAAGAATTTTCTTTATACACCGATGCTTGTATTGAGGACTTTTTAAATGGTAACGTCAACTCATTGTTTGGAAATGTGAAGAAGTTATCAAAAGTGGTGTTGCACAACTTCAAGCCCATGATACCAAAAGCTTTTCACAAAGTATGGGAACAGGGCATTCATACCAATGATTACTACTTGAAACTTTGTGGTTCAGGTGGTGGCGGATACATTTTAGGTTTCACAGAGGATTTTGAAAAGGCAAAAAAGAGCTTGGAAAACTACAAATTAGAATTGGTATATAGATTCTAATTTTAGGGTATGCCTCCAAAAGTCAAATCCTTTCTTCTTACAATATTCAGCTTGTTTTCTGTTGTGCGAGGCTATAATATTTTGGTATTAATTGCTGCACAATACCTGGCATCCATCTTTATTTTTTCGCCGGAAAAATCGCTATCCCAAATTCTTTTTGACTTGCATTTGCATTACCTGATTTTGGCCACTGTATGTGTGGTATCAGCGGGATATATCATCAATCATTTTTACGATGAAAAGATCGATCAAATCAACCGACCCATCAAAACCGGAATCGACAATTACGTGCGACAAGAGGTGAAGTTGTCGCTCTATTTCTTTTTAAACTTTTTAGGGTTTTTGTTCGGTGCTTTGGTTTCTTTCAAAGCAGCTGGTTTTTTTGTAGTCTATATTTTTGGCATTTGGTTGTATTCGCACAAACTGAAAAAATATCCCTTCATTGGATTGTTGACCGCGACCGTGTTAACCATCATGCCTTTCTTTGTGGTCTTTATTCACTTTAAAAATTTTAGTGGTTTTATCTTTACCCACGCCATCTTTTTATTCTTCCTGCTGATGGCTCGCGAGTTAATCAAAGACTTGGGAAATTTCAAAGGTGCTTTGGTTCATAATTACAACACCTACACGGTTACTTATGGAGAGGTGAAGACCAAACAGCTATCCACCGTATTGCTGGCAAGCACCATCATTCCGGTGATTGTTCTTTTCGAGTATCCCGAACTGGCATTGATGCGGTATTATTTTTACTTATCGCTTGGGGTCATCTTATTCACGGGAATATTCCTTTGGAGATCCCATACCACCAATCAATACCGCCTGTTGCATAACATTATCAAACTACTACTTTTGGCAGGGGTTTTTAGCTTGGTGTTTATTGATACCTCACTTATTGTCGAAAAAGTAATAAACAAGCTTAGTTATCACTTCATTTGATTAGCTTTGCAGAAATTTTAAGACATGAATTCTAATAGAAAATCGTCGAGAGGACGACATGACAGAAAGCATCAATCCTCGCGACCAAAAGCACCTAAATCCAACAAACCTTCCAATTCTCAAAACGGAATCCGATTGAACAAGTACATCGCAAATGCGGGAGTATGTTCTCGAAGAGAGGCTGATGTTTTTATTCAGCAAGGAAGCGTTCAGGTAAATGGCAAACTTATTACCGAAATGGGTTACAAAGTTCAACCCACTGATGAGGTTAAATTTGATGGTACCACGATTGCTGCTGAAAAAAAGCGATACATTCTGTTAAACAAACCCAAGAACTACATCACTACCATGGATGATGATCGAGGACGTCGTACCGTGATGGACTTGGTAGGGAATGCTACCAAAGAAAGAATTTATCCAGTGGGAAGATTGGATCGCAATACAACTGGGTTGCTATTGTTTACCAATGATGGAGATTTGGCAAAGCGCTTAACCCATCCGAAGCACAACGTACGCAAATTGTACCATGCATCCTTAGATCGAAAATTTACCTTGAAAGATTTGGAAAAACTAAGAGGTGATGTAATCATTGAAGGGCGCAAAGTGTTTATTGATGCTGTTTCCTTTATTGAAGGACAATCCAGAACCGAAGTCGGTATCGAAATTCATTCGGGCCGAAACCGCATTGTTCGAAAGATTTTTGAGCATGTCGGTTACAAGGTGGTGAAGTTGGATCGCGTTATTTTCGCCCAGCTTACCAAGAAGAACTTGCCACGAGGACACTGGCGAGAATTGACCAATTTAGAAGTAAGTACCTTACAAATGATATAAAAAAACCCGAACGAATGTTCGGGTTTTTTAAGTGGTGCCTCCAGGAATCGAACCAGGGACACAAGGATTTTCAGTCCTTTGCTCTACCAACTGAGCTAAGGCACCAGCTTTTCAGCGGATGCAAATATAAAACGTATTTTTATAACCTGCTAAACAATTTTTAGAAAAATGTTGTTTAAAATGGCTTTCATATTTTTACCATCATGAATTTAGCAATAGATGTCGGGAATACCAGAACCAAGCTCGCTGTGTTTGAGGAAAATAACTCTTTGGAGGTAGTGATTGTTGAAAAAGTGAGGATTCTAAATTCAGTAAAAGCGTTGTGCGAAAAGTACCCATTACAACATGCCGTGTTGTCTTCGGTTGCGGTTGTTGATGAAAAAATATTGGATGAACTGAATGAAATGTTGCCGGTTTTTTCTGTTAATCATTATGTAAAACTTCCTTTTGAGAATGCATACAAATCGCCAAATACCTTAGGTGTAGATCGCATTGCTTTGGTGGCTGCGGCGAGCAAAAGATTTCCTTCTCAGAATACCTTAATCATCGATGCAGGTACTTGTATTACGTTCGACTTTTTATCAGCAGAAAACAAGTATTTGGGAGGAGCCATTTCACCTGGTTTGCAAATGCGCTACAATGCCTTGAATCATTACACGGCCAATCTACCCAAATTACAGGCAGAGGATCTGGAAGATTTTGTCGGAACGGATACACAGGATAGCATCCATTCGGGCGTGATCAACGGAGTTTTGAATGAAATTAAGGGAGTCATGCAACAGTATGAGGACAGATATGGCCATTTAACAGTTGTTTTAACAGGAGGAGACTCAAATTTCTTGTCAAAACAATTAAAAAGTACCATATTTGCCAATCAAAATTTTCTCCTATTTGGATTAAATGAAATATTGATTCTCAACCGCAATCTATGATTAAAAAGTTTTTAGTCTACGTTTTATTCTTTTCATCAATTTCACTTTTTTCTCAAAGAACATCTTTATCACCCTACTCTTTTTTTGGAATTGGTGAGGAATTTAGTGCTGTAACGGTGGAACAAGCTGGTATGGGAGGTATTGGAGTTGCCTACAACAATTACAAGTACCTCAACTTTACCAATCCGGCTGCGATTGCCAATTTGAGATATACCACCTATGGATTTGGAGCGTCCAATAAGGATATTACCTTGAAATCCAATACATCCACGCAAAGCTCAACGCTTACCACCTTTAATTATGTGGCCGTTGGTTTCCCAGTGGGAGACAGAGCCGGATTTGCAGTGGGGATCCAACCACTATCATCAGTAGGTTACGAATTGCAAAATGGAATTTTGGACGCGAATGGAGACCTAGAGCAACTTTCTTTATTTGAGGGGAATGGTGGTGTCAATCGAATTTATTTTAATGTTGGAATGAAGTTTTTCAAAGATCTTTCTTTGGGAGCTGAGGCAAGTTTCAACTTCGGTAACACGACCAATTCCATTATCGATCAAAGAATAGGTGTTTCTTTAGGTACCAAATATGAAGAAACCACCCAGATCCGAGGAACCTCTTTAAAAGTAGGAGCTCAGTATCAAAAGAAAACAAAAAATGACCTATTAATTACAGCAGGTGCGGCCGTTAAATTGGAGAACGCATTGAGTGTTACAGGAGATGACTACTTGTATTCTGTAGTGTTGCTAGGAGCCAATCAAGTTCCAAGAGATACCTTAAGTACTTCGGGGATTTCAGGAGAGTTTAGGCTTCCTGTGAATAGTACCTTCGGAATTGGAATTGGAAAAACTGATCACTGGTATGCGGGAGTGGAATACGAAATGCAAGATGCCTTTCAAGCTTCTGGTTTCCTAAGTACGACCAATTCAACATTCCGATATGGAAATTCCAACCGATTTGCTCTAGGTGGTTTTTGGTTGCCGAAAGTGAACTCGATTTCAAGCTTTTTTGATCGTGTAACCTACAGGGCTGGACTGCGATTTGAGGACACAGGATTACTGGTGGATGCCACTGGTTCAAATACAAATTTTACTTCTATTAAAGATTTTGGCATATCTTTTGGTTTAGGTATACCATTGAAAGGACTATCGACCTTAAACGTTGGTATGGAATATGGACAAAGAGGTTCAACCGCTAACAATTTAATTCAAGAAAGTTACTTTAATTTAAGATTAAGCTTATCTTTGACCGACGTTAACTGGTTCATCAAGAGAAGAATTGACTAATTAAAAATTTAAAAAATGAAGAAAATTACGTTTTTACTAGCAATATCATTATTTATTGTCTCTGCAAAAACCAATGCACAGGATGATTTGAAAAGAGAGTGTACCATTAAGTACAACTTGTTCAAACCAGATTTTTTATCTAAAAATTACACTGCAGCCTACGATAACTGGATTTATTTGATGGATAACTGTAAAGATTTATCAGTAAACATCTATAAATACGGAGCTACAATTGCAGAAAAAGTAAGAAAAGATCCTGCTTTGGCGAAACGAGTATACGACCAAAGATTGCAGTACTTCCCGAAAAACAATCCGGCAAAAGTACACAGTGATTACGCGACTTATTTATCTAAGAATAAGTTGGCTTCTGAAGACGAAATTTTCTTATTACTAGAGAAAGCATACAAAATTTCTCCAAAGGACATGAGTGTAAAAAATATCTACAAGTACTTCCAAGGAATTACCGATAGATATAAAGACACCAATCCACAGCGAGTATTTGATACCTATGATGACGTGGTAGAATCTGTAGGAGAAAAACTTGATGACTATGCTGCCAAGATCACCAAATTAACAAAGGATTCAACGAGAACTTTGGATGCCAAAGAAAAAAGAAGATTGAGAGCCTACAGCATCAATTCAAAAGCTTTGGGTCAAGTAGAAGGTGGTTTGGATAACATAATTTCTGGAATTGCAACTTGTGAGCGATTGGTTCCTCTTTACCAAAGAGATTACGAGGCTAACAAAACCAACTCAGTTTGGTTGCGTAGAGCGGTATCAAGAATGTTTAACAAAGGATGTCAAGAAGATCCATTGTACGAAACCTTAGCCAAGTCTTATGCTGATGTAACACAATCTGCAGACGCTTTCAACTTTGTTGCTGGTGTGATGGAAAGAAACGGCGATAAGGTAGGTGCAGCCGATATGAGAAAAAAGGCTTTTGATTTGGAGACCGATCCAATTAAAAAGGCTAGATTAAAATTAAGAGAAGCGCAAGGAACTAAGAACAAGTCAAGAGCGAGAGCTTTGGCGTATGAAGCGTTGAAATACAATCCGAATATGGGTAAGGCATACTTATTTATTGCTGGTTTGTATGGAAAGAGCGCGAACTCTTGTGGTAAAAGTGAGTTCGAAAAAAGAATGGTTTTCGTTGCTGCCTTAAACAAAGCGTTGAAAGCACAGCGTTTGGATCCAGGTTCAGGAGCTTCTAGATTCATTAGAAGTTACCGTAAAAACCTTCCAGATAGTAAATTAATCTTTACTGCTGGTGTAGACAGAGGTAGTTCATACACGATCAAGTGTTGGATTAATGAAACTGTTCGCGTACCTAAAGGCTAACATGGAATTTAAAAATATCATTAAAAGCATTGTTGTTGCCTTAACAGCGATGCTTTTTTCGTGTTCTAATAATACCCAAGAAGTTCGAGATTTCTTGGCTGATAAAAACTTGCCTGTAGGTAAGGCGAAAGACGCCTATCACGTTTACAAAGATTCTGGAAGAATCACTTCAAAACTCATCACACCACTAATGTTGGATTATAGCAATCGGAAGCAACATCCTTACAGTGAGTTTCCAGAAGGAATCAAAATCATTAACTTTAAAAATAATGGAGCTGATTCGGTTACCATTACCGGCGATTACGCCCTTAATTATTCCAGAACCTCCATTTCGGAAATAGTAGGTAACGTGGTGGTATTGAATCATACCGACAAATCGAAATTGGAAACTGAACAGTTATTTTGGGATGAAAAGGAAAAGTACTTCATTTCAGAAAAGAAGTTTATGCTTACTACCGAGAATTTAGATACCATTATCGGGGTTGGTTTCGAATCTAAAGATGATTTAACAAAACACCTAGCCAAGAAAACGATTGGTAGAATAAAAACAAAGGAAGAATAATGTTTAAAGCTTGGAAATTATTTCAATATGGTTATTTGATCATTGCTATCATCTGTATGGTAGAAGGAATATTAAAACTAAAAGACGATCCGTCAAAGGGATACTTACTCATCGGTTTTTCTATTTTTATTACCTTAGTATTTCTCTTCAAGCGGTTTTTTAGAAAGAAAATTGAGAAGAGGAATCAAAACCAATAACCTTCGTTGGAGTTCGAAATTCTTATTATTGTTATTTCCATATTACTCTCCGCTTTCTTTTCGGGGATGGAAATTGCTTTTGTTTCTTCCAACAAACTTCACATAGAACTTGAAAAGAAAAGAGCGGGTGTTGTAGCCAAAATATTGGCTAGAATTACAAAGAAATCGTCTCGATTTATCACAACCATGCTTGTGGGTAACAACATTGCTTTGGTAATATATAGTTACTATATGGGGCGTTTTTTGGTGGATTTGTTGCCCTTGGAGGGATACAATGATTTTACCATTTTAATCATTCAAACGCTGATTTCAACTTCCATCATTTTGGTGACGGCCGAATTTTTACCCAAGGCAATTTTTCGTATATATGCCAATGAAGTTCTGAAATTGTTTGCCATCCCAGCATTCATATTTTACTACATTTTTCATGTGTTCTCATCTGTTATTTCGGGTATCTCGGATTTTCTATTAAAAGCATTTTTCAAAACGGATAACCTTGAAGCGCAAACGGAGTTCAGTAAGGAAGAGTTGGGACATTACATTTCTGAGCAAATGGAAATTGGTAGCGATTCTGATGAATTGGATTCAGAAATTCAAATATTCCAAAATGCACTTGAATTTCACAATGTAAGAGCTCGTGAAATTATGGTGCCCAGAACAGAAATTATTTCGGTTGACATTCATGATAATGTAACGCACCTCAAAAACACCTTTGTAGAGACTGGTATTTCCAAGGTGATTGTCCATAACAATTCCCTCGATGATATTTTGGGATATGTCAGCGCTTTTGAATTGTTTAAAAAACCCAAGACCATTAAATCCATCTTGCTGCCTGTGGAGCTTATCCCAGAGTCTATGATGATTAGTGATCTTTTGAACCTTCTTACCAAAAAGAGAAAAAGTGTGGCCATCGTAATTGATGAATATGGTGGTACTTCTGGTATCATTACGGTAGAGGATATTGTTGAAGAACTCTTTGGTGAAATTGAAGATGAGCACGATGTCCAAGAATTGAGAGAAGAGGTGATCAGTGAGACCGAATTTAATTTCTCAGCAAGATTGGAAGTTGATTATGTGAACGAAACCTACAACCTCAATATTCCCAAGTCGGACGCTTATTCTACTTTAGGAGGATTTATCATTGATCACACCGAAGATATTCCAGAAGAAAAGGAGGAGCTTGAAATTGAGAACTGCACGATTAAAATTCTGAAAACGAGCGGTTCAAAGATTGATGAAATTCATCTTGAAGTTCACAGAGAAGAAGAGTAAGCTACCCGTTATTTTGTATTCTTAAAATCAATTATTTATACGATTTTAAACCCGGTATTTGGTTGTAATATTGAATACCAAATCGTATATTCGCCAACTGAATTTAAATTAATGAAGAATGGCAGTATTATCAAAAATTAGAGACAGATCTTTGTTCTTAATTCTTGTAATTGGTTTAGCATTATTTGCTTTTGTTTTAGATCCCTCAACCTTAACCGACTTTTTCAACTCCTCAAAAATCAATGAGGTAGGTGAAGTAAATGGGGAAACCATCTCTAGACAAGAATTCGTCAATGAATTAGACCAGTACAGACAGCAAACAGGCGGACGTACTTCAGACATCCAAGCGGCTCGTATTGTTTGGGATAATATGTTGAGAAAAAAAATATACGACAAGCAATTGGTGGATGCCGGAATTACCATCGGAGAGGAAGACGTTTGGAATGAAATCATTAGCGCACCATTTGTACAAAACAATCCACAGTATCAAAATGAAGTTGGACAGTTTGACGAAGATAAGTTCAAGAAGTTTTTAGCTGACACCAAAGAGAACAATGAAGTTTTATGGGGTCAATGGTCCAATTACATGAATCAAGTAAGAGACAATGCTGGTACCAATACCTACAACAATTTGGTAACTGCAGGTTTGGGAGCTTCTTTAAAAGAAAGTGAATTCCAATACTTAATTGATAATACAAAATTAACAGGTCAGTTTGTTTACGTGCCGTATTCAAGTGTTCCAGATAGTTTGGTAACCGTTACTAGATCTGAAATTGAGAGCTACGTAAAAGCCAATGAAAAGGACTTTAAGGTGGAAGACATGAGAGATATCTTTTATGTGGAGTTTAAAATTGAGCCTACCAAAGAAGACGAAGATGCCATCAAGGCGGAAGTTGCTGGTATTGCCAACGATTTAAAATCTTCCACTGACGAGAAATTATTGCTTTCTGAGAATGATTCGGACTTAGACATGAATCCGAATTTCCAATTTGAAAGCTATGTAAACCAAGAGATCAGTAAAGATTTATTCGCGACCAAGCTGGGTGATGTTTTTGGTCCTTATAAAGACAAAGAATACTTCAAGCTTTCTAAAGTAATTGAAGAGTCAAGAATGCCAGATTCTGCTAGAGCAAGTCATATCTTAGTTCCTTATATCGGAGCCCAAAGAGCTGCTGCAGACATTACGCGTTCCAAAGAAGCTGCCAAAAAAATGGCAGATAGCATCTTTAACATCGTAAAGCGAAACAAGAAGAAGTTTGCTGAAATCGCCAAGGAAGTTTCTTCAGATAGAGGAAGTGCTGAAAAAGGTGGGGATTTGGATTGGTTCAACTACAACCGAATGACACCAGCTTTCCGTGATTTTTGTTTCACTGAAAGAAAAGGAAAGGTTGACGTAGTGGAAACTCCATTTGGATACCATATCATTCGAATTGACGATCAGAAGAATTTCCAAAGGGTAGTGAAGTTAGCTACTTATGCAAAGCAAATCCTTCCTTCTGAAAAAACAGAAAATGCAGCGTATACCAAAGCACAAGAGTTTGCTTTAGAAGTAACCAATACCAACGATTTTGGATTGGCTGCTAAGAACAAAGGCTACGCTCCGAAACCGGCAGTTGGTATGAAAACTTTGGATGAAAATGTTCCTGGATTAGGAAATCACAGACAAGTAGTAAGCTGGGCTTTTGGTTCAGAAACGAATATTGGTGACTTCAAGCGCTTTGATTTAGAAGGAAGCTATGTGGTTGCGACCCTGTCTGGAAAGACAGCCAAAGGGTTAATGTCGCCAGAAAAAGCCACTCCAAGAGTTCGTCCAATCTTATTGAATGAGAAAAAGGCCGAGATTTTAGAAGATCGATTTGTAGACGGTGACTTGCAAGCAAATGCGAAAGAATTAAAAGTAGCCTTAAGAACTGCGAATGGGGTAACTTTAAAAAGTCCAACGTTACCAGGTATTGGTTTAGAGCCAAAGGTAATTGGTGCCATGTACAATGCTGAAGTGAACAAAGTATATACAGCTATTGTGGGACAAAAAGGTGTTTTTGCTTTCAAAGTGACCAAAAAGGAAGAGCCAGTGGCTTTGCCTAATTACGAAACCAATAGAAAGCAAATCGCAGAAGCAAGGAGAAGAATGACCTTTAGAATATACAATGCCTTGAAAGAAGCTTCAGAGATTGAAGATAACAGAGCAATGATGTATAGTTCTAACTAACATAAAACTTACAAGCATAAAAAAAACCGTTCTCGAAAGAACGGTTTTTTTATATGATTTCATTTCAAGAATTAGCCATTCATTGAAATTAAGAATTCTTCATTGCTTCTTGAGAACTTAATTTTCTCATTAATGAACTCCATTGCTTCAATAGGATTCATATCAGCCAGGTACTTTCTAAGTACCCACATACGTTGAACCGTTTTGTCATCTAGTAAAAGATCATCACGACGTGTCGATGATTTGATTAAATCAATCGCAGGATAGATTCTTCTATTGGCAATGTTACGTTCTAATTGTAACTCCATGTTACCAGTACCCTTAAATTCCTCAAAAATTACTTCATCCATTTTAGAACCTGTTTCGGTTAAGGCTGTAGCAATAATGGTAAGCGATCCTCCACCTTCGATTTTTCGAGCAGCACCAAAGAAACGTTTTGGCTTGTGCAGTGCATTGGCATCAATACCCCCGGATAAGATTTTTCCTGAAGCAGGAGCTACCGTATTGTAAGCTCTGGCCAAACGGGTGATGGAATCAAGGAGGATTACCACGTCATGACCACATTCTACCAAGCGTTTTGCTTTTTCCAATACAATGTTCGCAACGCGTACGTGCTTCTCTGCTGGTTCATCAAAGGTAGATGCCACAACCTCGCCACGAACACTTCGTTGCATATCGGTAACTTCCTCAGGACGTTCGTCGATGAGTAATACCAACTGATATACTTCTGGGTGATTCGCTGCAATGGCGTTGGCAACATCTTTCAATAACATGGTTTTACCAGTCTTTGGTTGCGCCACAATCATACCTCTTTGTCCTTTTCCAATAGGAGAGAAGAGATCAATGATTCGTGTAGACAAACTACTTCCTCGTTCTGCTAAGTCGAACTTTTCCTGAGGGAAAAGTGGTGTCAAATGCTCAAACGAAACGCGATCGCGAACCACATTCGGATTCAAACCATTGATTTTGGATACGCGAATCAACGGGAAGTATTTTTCACCTTCTTTCGGAGGTCTTACATTTCCGCGAACCGTATCACCGGTTTTTAAACCAAATAGTTTTATCTGTGACTGAGATACGTAAATATCATCCGGAGAAGACAAATAGTTATAATCTGAACTTCTTAAGAATCCATATCCGTCAGACATCATTTCAAGAACCCCTTCACTTTCTATGATACCATCGAATTCAAAATCTGGATCTCGGTATTTGTTGCCTTTTTGGTGGCGGTGATTATTGGATTTCTGATTGTTATTATTGTCCTTTCGGTTATTGTTATTCTTAGATTGATGGTTGTTTTTATGATTATCAGATTTAGACTGATGATTCTCTTTTTTTGCTTTTGGAGCATTGTTAGTGGTCTCCTTATCAGAAGTAGGTTTCTGATTTCTAGGTTGTTGATGACTTTTCTTTTGCTCTGGTTTGCTAGTCCTAGTTTCTTCAGATTTTGGCTTTGAAATGCGCTTGCGCTTCGGCTTTTCTGTAGATGGACTTGCTGTTTTTTCGGCATTACCTGCAGTAGCTTGGGTATCTAAAATCTTGTAGATTAAGTCAAGCTTTTTTAACTGGCTAGTTTTACTAAGACCAATGGTTTTTGCAATGACTTGTAAATCTGACAGAGTTTTTGCCTTTAGTTCAGAAATATCGAACATTATGTAATATTAAATTTTGTTGAATTTTATTTTTAATCTCAAGTTAAATGGATTAATTGTGTAAAGTGTACACAATCCTTTTGTGCGGATATGACACAAATATATACTTTTTTTTTAAGTTCCAACTTTACTTTTTTAAAAAAGAAGTTTAATTTTGCTGGGCAATAATGATACAACGTATACAAAGCATATATTTATTATTAGCCTCAGTGGTCTCGGGAGTCTTGATGTTATTATTTGACTTATGGGACACGGCCAAGGAAGGAGTCAAAGCCATTGATCTTTTTGGAAATGAGGCTATTGAAATGAATGCCATTCCCGTTTTATTTATTGCTTCGGCCTTAGTGGCGCTATTTGCTATTTTCAAATTTCAGAATAGAAAGCTACAGATAACCTTGGGTCGTATTGTGATTTTGATAAACCTCATTTTGTTGGGTTTACTCGTTTATCTCCTACTAACCTTATCTGGAGAAGCAGCAGTTTCGAAGAAAGATATTGGGATGTTCTTACCTATAGTAGCTATGCTATTTGTTTTATTAGCAAATAAGGCTATTCAAAAGGATGAAGATCTTGTAAAATCTGTAGACAGATTGCGATAAACCGGCATATAGTATATTTAGTGCGAAAAAACCGAGAAGAAATTCTCGGTTTTTTATTTTCACCTCCGAATTTGACGTTTTTATTTTTTTTAAAAATTATTAATATTTAAATTGGAGTGTCAGTTCGCCAAATTTTCAATAATTTTGTTAATTGATTTTCAGTTAGTTATAAAATTATCATCACCATTTATGGGGAGTCTCCCAACCATTTATGGGGAACTGAAAATTTCACCAAATATGGGGATTGTCAAAAGTATATGAGTCCAATAAATTTGTAATGTTAATCATATGAAAAAAATCAACGTTCACGTTGCTGATGACCACAAAGTACTAGTAGATGGGATCAGTGCCGTTATTAATACCGATAGTGAAATAGAAATTTGTGGCTATTCACTCACAGGACAACAAGTTATCGATTGGTTCAGCAAAAAGAGAAATAAAGCTGATGTGTTAATTCTAGATATCACCATGCCAATCAAAGATGGCTTTGATGTACTGAGGTATTTTAAAGAGAAGAGAATATTTCAAAAAGTTATTATTTTCTCTAGTTATGACGACTTAAAAATAGTGCAAGAAGCACTAAGCCTGGGTTGTTATGGTTACGTTACAAAGAAGAGTGCGGGAGAGCATATCATTGATGCTATAAAGGCTGTTGCCAAGGGCGAGCAGTATTTTAGTGATGACATCAAAAAGATTTTGCTGAAAACCTTTACAAATCAAGTGACCTCAACTGGAGATTTACCAGACAAAATAATTATCGAAAGTCTTACAGACAGAGAATTAGAAGTACTGAAATACATAGCTTACGAAATGAACTCGGGAGAAATTGCTGAAAAGATGAGTTTAAGTGTTAGCACAATTGACACTTACAGAAAAAGTTTATTAAAAAAATTAAATGTTAAAAATTCGGTTGGAATAGCCATGTATGCAGTAAGGAATAAATTAATCTAATACAATTCCCCCAATGTCTAAACTATAATTGTTACAAGTAATCCCCCCAATAGTTAAGACAAAAGTATCCCCCAAATAATACCCCCCACATTTCTTCACTGCATGCATTTCCTCCGAAATGTACCACATTACTAAATCGTAAAACAATTATTTAAATTCTTAAAAATGAAAACAATTAAATTAGGGGTTCTTGCTACTTTTTTGTCTTTGACAGTAATCTTTTCATCTTGTTCTAGCGAAGAGCAAGTGTTATCATCTGAAGCACCAACTTCAGAACTATTAAAGTCTTTTAAAGTGAAAAGAGATTTAAGCGGGGCTTACTCATTAGATTTTGACTTAAAAAATGACGCTGTTGTAGATCGTATCTACGACGAGAATACCAAAACAAATCAATTTTATTTATATTCGTCCGACCAGAGAAGCGATCGGAAAGTTTCAGAAATTGTAAATTTATCTGACTCAAAATTGAAGATCGGTTTTGTGGACACAAATACCGATGAGACACCATCAATTACAATTACCGATGATAACATCGCACTTGCCAAAGGAAATAGTGCTGAATTAACAAGTTATGAGGTAACCAGTCATGAAGATGGATCTTATCAATTAGATTTTACCGTTGCTGAAGACGTTCGTGTAGACTTTGTTTTCAATGAAAACATTGGGGCTTATGAAATACACCTTGAGCAAGGTAAAGGAGATGAAAGTAGTTACAGCAGAACCTTCGAGAAAGAGGCCGGCCAAGATTTAAAAATTGATTTTATAAATCATTTCAGCGAATATGCATCCAAAGAAGCGCTTATTCGTAGACCACAAATCATCATTGACGGTTCAGGAGGTTAAAAAAAGTTTCCTTGAGAACACGTAGGATATTACAATTAGGATTCCTTTTAGTATTAAGCACATTCTCGCTTAATGCAAATACTATACATCATAATAAAGGAGCGTCGTTAACGACGTCTCCTTTTTTTAATGAATTACCCCAATTAAATTCTTATCAAGAGGACCTACAAGAAATCAAATCCTTGATTGAGGATGAAAAGTTTTCACAAGCGTTGCCACTAGCCTTTGATTTGTTGGAAGATATTGGTTCCTCCAACTACCTATTAAAACATCAGTTAGAATCACAGATTGGTTTTATTTTTTCTAAAACTAATTCTCATAAAAAATCACTCTTATACTATAAAAAAGCATTAAAGTCTTTACAACAGTCCACATCAGTCGATGCCAAACAGGATGTTTCACTAGATGTACAATTGATGGATACCTATTTCCAAATAGGATCGTCATTTTTAAGGCTTGAAGTGTATGAGGATACCACCGAGGTGGTGAAAAAGGATAGTGCCAAATTTTATTTCCGAAAAGTGGAGAATTTTCCGTCGTTGAATGATAAAATTCTTGACATTAAGGGAAGAACCTTCACAAATTTAACAGCTATATATTACACCGACTCCATTTATGATGTTGCCAAAGAATATGCCCAAAAGGCCATAAATATTCATAAGAAGCGAAATAATAAATTGAGTCAGGCTGGTGCTTTGGGTAATTTAGGAAGTATTTATTTGGATCTGGGTGATTATGAAACGGCCAAAGAGAAATATCTGGAAGGACTTGATTTAATCAGAAATATAAACTCTTCAAAAGCGGATCTTTTTAAGGCAAATTTATACGCAAATCTCGCTTGGGCATTACGAAACCTAGAGGATTATACAGCCTACGATCAGCTTACTAAATCTAATGAGTTTACAGAAAAACTCAGAGATAATGAGGTAAAACGAATCGTAGAAACTATTACGGGTCAATATGACGTTGATAGAGTGAAACGAGCCGAAAGGAGGAACTTTTGGATTTATGTGATTATCAGTATTCTAGTCATAGCTTCTTTGATATCCTTCTATACCCAACGGAAAAGGAATTTGGCGCTTAAATTGGAAAAAGCAAACATGATTCAGAAACAGAAAGTAGAAGCCGTGAAGTCTGAATCTCAGCGTAGAATTCTAAATGCTGTTATTGAGGGTAAAGAGAAAGAGCGTAAAGAAATCGCTGAAACCCTTCATGATAGTGTGAGTACCTTATTGTCATCTGCCAATTTGCATTTACAAGCTTCAGCCAAACAGTTTAATGGCGACCTTCCTGTGGAAATTAGAAAAACCAGAGTAATTCTTGCAGAGGCTTCTTCGAAAATCCGAGATTTATCTCACAACCTCATTTCTGCCTTGCTCATCAAATTCGGGCTTACCTATGCCATTAAAGATTTAGCTCAAAAATATTCGAACTCCGAACTTCAAGTAGAAATAGATATTGAGCCATTACCTAGGTATCCAGAGAAGTTTGAAATCAAAGTTTACAACATCATTCAAGAGATTGTAAATAATATTTTGAAACATAGTAAAGCGACTCAGGCAAAAATCAGTATGAGAGAAGTAAGCAATAATATTGAAATCTTTATCAAGGATAATGGCATCGGATTCGATATGAATTTGGTAGATATGAAAGAGGGAATTGGAATCAAACAAATTGAAGCAAGAGTGCAATTAATGCACGGTGATTTTCAAATATATTCTCAGATTAACAAAGGGACAGCTGTAGAAATTTCCATTCCTACCATCGAGGTAGAAGATCAGGTGATCAACGTTTAGCCAATTCAATAACTTCTAGGTTTTTAATTTCTCCTGCATCAAGCTCAAACCGCAGCATGGTTCTCACTTTGTGAAAGCCAACTTTTCCTGCCGCACCAGGATTAAAATGCATACAGTTTAATTTATTGTCATATTGAACTTTCAAAATGTGTGAATGCCCACAGATGAATAGATTAGGAGGGTTTGCTTTGAGAGCCTCTCGCACTCTTTGATTGTATCGATTGGGATATCCACCAATGTGTGTTATCCATATCTTTACGCCTTGTTCCTCGAATTTTAGGTCCAACGGAAATTCGGCTCTTGCTTCTTTGCCATCAATATTTCCAAAGACTGCTCGAAGTGGTTTGTGCTTTTTTATCGTATCCGTGACCCTTAAATTACCAATGTCTCCGGCATGCCAGACTTCGTCAGCTAGATTTACATACTTTAGAATTTGATCGTCTATAAAGCTATGGGTATCGGAAAGTAATAGGATTTTCTTCACAGTGTAAAAATACAAATACACAAATAATTTCCTTAATTTTGATGGCTTCTAAACACACTTTCTTTGAGGTATTTTATTGAACTTTCATATCATGGTAAAAATTATCATGGGTGGCAAATGCAACCTGATGCGGTGAGCGTTCAAGAGAAAGTGAATGATGCAGTAAGTAAGGTGTTTCGAGAATCGATTGAAGTGGTTGGAGCCGGAAGAACCGATACCGGTGTTCACGCCAAACAGATGTTTGCTCACTTTGATAGTTCCAATGAGCCCCCCAAAGAAGTCGTTTACAAGTTAAATTCCATTTTGCCAAACGATATAGTTGTCTATGATGTCGTTCAAGTGTCGGATGAGAAACATGCCCGGTTCGATGCCACATCTCGTAGTTACGAATATCACATCTGGCTCGGTAGAAATCCTTTTCTCTTGGATTTTAGTTGGCAAATTCACAGTCAGCAACTGGATGTAGAAAAAATGAATGAGGCGGCCGAAATACTATTGAGGTATAAGGACTTTCAATGTTTTTCAAAGGTAAAAACCGATGTTTATACCTATAATTGCGACGTGACAGAAGCGCGATGGGTTTTGAAAAATAACGAATTAATTTTCCACATTTCGGCCAATCGTTTTCTAAGAAATATGGTGAGGGCGATCGTTGGTACGCTGGTAGATGTTGGTTTGGGTAAAATTACTACCAAGGATTTTGAGGCCATCATTGAAAGCAAAGATCGAGGGAATGCAGGCCTTTCAGTCCCTGCAAAAGGATTATTTTTAACAGCTATTAAATACAATTAAGTGGCAAAGTATTCAGGTAAAGCATTTGATGTTGAGATTTTTTCGAGGCTAATGTCCTTTGCAAAGCGCTATAAGTTGTATTTCTTTATTGCAGCTTCTTCAACCATTTTATTGGCCCTTTTCTCGATTTTAACTCCATATATTTTAATCAATACGGTTGATGACTATATCCTTACCAAAGACAAGCAAGGATTGTTGGATTACACCTTGTTAATGTTGGGTGTTCTGATGGTAGAGGTTATTCTACAGTTCACCTTTATCTACTTTGCGAATTGGGTTGGACAACACATTATTCGAGATATACGAGCGAAAATATTTCGTCATATCCTAGCCTTTAAAATGACCTATTTCGACAACAATTCTGTCGGGAAATTGGTAACGAGGGTGGTTTCTGATATTGAGACCATTGCAGCCTTTTTTAGCAATGGGGTATTCACCATTGTGAGTGACATACTCAAAATGGTAGCGGTGACAATCATCATGTTTATTTTAAATTGGAAATTGGCCTGTATAACCTTGGCTATTCTTCCTATTTTGATATATGCCACCAAGCGTTTTCAAGTGGCAATTAAGGCAACCTTTCAAGAGGTGAGAGATCAGGTGGCAAACCTCAATTCCTTTGTGCAAGAGCGTGTAACAGGTATGAAAATCGTGCAGCTTTTCAATCGTGAAAAGGTTGAATATGATAATTTCTTAGAGATCAATGAAAAGCACAAAGCGGCTCATGTAAAAACCATTTGGTACTATTCTGTTTTCTTTCCAATTGCTGAAATTTTATCATCTATCGGAATCGGATTAATCGTTTGGTTTGGAGGCGGACAAGCCATTCAGAATTCGGGCATTACTGTCGGAATGATCATGGGATTCATTTCCTATGCCCAAATGTTGTTCAGACCTTTGCGTCAAATTGCCGATAAATTCAATCAACTTCAAATGGGAATTGTCGCCGGCGAGCGGGTATTTGGTGTCTTGGATACCGATAGCTTTATTTCTCGTGAAGGAACAACTGTTGCTGAAAACGTGCGCGGAGATATCAAGTTCAACAATGTTCGATTTAGTTATATTGAAGGTGAAGAGGTGCTGAAGGGCATTTCGTTTTCGGCTAAGAAAGGGGAAACCATTGCTTTGGTTGGCGCAACAGGAGCTGGAAAATCCACTATTATCAGTTTGATGAATCGCTTTTATGAAATTGATAGTGGCGAAATAACGGTTGATGGCGTATCAATTGATGACTTTACCGTAGAAAGCCTTCGAAATCAAATTGCGATTGTACTACAGGATGTGTTCTTGTTTTCAGATACCATTTATAACAACATTACACTGAAGGATGAATCCATCACCTTGGATGAAGTGAAAAAAGCAGCTAAAAAGATTGGAATTCATGATTTTATCATGTCACTTCCCAATGACTACAACTATAACGTAAAAGAAAGAGGAGTCATGCTTTCGTCAGGTCAGCGTCAATTGATTTCATTTTTAAGAGCCTATGTGAGTAATCCGTCTATTTTAATTTTAGATGAGGCTACTTCATCTGTAGATGCCTATGCCGAACAATTGATTCAGCAAGCCACAGATACCATCACCAAGGGAAGAACTTCCATCATCATTGCCCACCGATTGGCAACCATTAAAAAGGCCGATACCATTATTGTGATGGACAAAGGTCAAATTGTAGAGAAGGGTACACATACCGATTTGCTTGCAAAAGAATCGGGCTATTACAAAAATCTTTATGAAAAGCAATTTCAGCTAGAAAAGGCGTCTTAAATATTGAGGTCTTTCTTCAATTTCTCTAACAAGTCATCTCTTGAATCGTATAGAACGAATTCTCCATTTTTGATATAAGAGATCTCTCCAGTTTCTTCTGAAACCAAAAGACAAAGAGAATCCGTTTTTTCTGAAACACCAATGGCTGCTCTATGTCGTAATCCGAATCGAGCGGGAATCTTGTCATTATCAGAAATAGGCAAAACTACTCTCGTGGCAACCACATAATTATCTCTAATGATGGTGGCACCGTCGTGCAGCGGACTGTTTTTGAAGAAGATACTTTCCAGCAAAACAGAATTTAACTGCGCATTCATTTTATCACCTGTATTAATAAGGAAATCAAGATTGTTGGTTCTTTCGATCACAATCAGTGCACCGGTTTTTGATTTCGCCATGTTGTAACAAGCTGTCATCAATTCGTCGGTATCGACATCTGAGTAAATTTCTGATTTTAAAAATTTCAATTGTTTGAAGAAGCTCCGATTTCTAGAAAAGTTCGTTGTTCCAATCATCAGCAAAAACTTTCTTATTTCTTGTTGGAAAACAATAATCAGTGCAATAACTCCACCCGATAGTAAGTAGCCTAGAATACCACTGAGCATTTCCATTTTCAATGCCTGCGTAATTTTCCAAATCAAGAAAATAAAGGCAATTCCGATAATAATGTTAATGGCAACCGTACTTTTAAGAAGACGATAAATGTAGAACAATAGCAAAGCTACCAGGATAATGTCTAGCGCATCTAGCAAAGAAAAGTCTACAAAATCAAACATATGAGAAGGATGTTAGGCTAAAATACTAATAATAATTAGCTAGGCAAATTTGCTGAAAGGACCTAGTTGCTTTGGTTTTTTAAAAGCGAAACAATTTTAACGGCCTCTACGGCTTCTTTTACATCGTGAACACGCAGGATATTCGCTCCGTTTAATAAGGCAACGGTATTCGCAGCGGTGGTTGCATTGAGCGCTTCTTGGGGTGAAATTTCCAATGGTTTGTAAAGCATGGATTTTCGAGATACGCCTGCCAATATCGGTTTGTCCAAATTTTGGAATAAGGACAGTTTGTCCAGGAGATCATAGTTTTGAGCGATAGTTTTACCAAATCCGAAGCCCACATCAATGATAATATCGCTAACATTAAGTCGATGTAATTCATCAATTTTTTTTGAGAAGAAGTAAATCAAATCATGGACGATATCTTCATATTTCGGATTATTCTGCATGGTTTGAGGTGTTCCTTGCATGTGCATGGCAATGTAAGGCACGTTCAATTCGGCAATGGTAGAAAACATATCTGCATCTAAATTACCACCCGAAATATCATTGATAAGCGCCGCTCCTAGTTCGATCGATTTTCTTGCGACAGCGCTTCTAAAGGTGTCCACAGAGATCAAGGTATCGGGAAATTTCTTAAGAATTAGCTCGATGACAGGTGCCATTCTTGAAAGTTCCTCTTGCTCCGAAACATGATCGGCTCCAGGTCTGGAGGAGTAGGCACCTACATCAATAAACGTAGCTCCCTCAGCTAACATTTTTTCAACTTGACCTAGAATGCTTCTTTCATCTTTATAAAGGCCGCCATCAAAAAACGAGTCTGGTGTGATATTTAATACCCCCATGACTTTTGGAGAAGTCAAATCAACAAGTCGTCCTTTACAATTGATGGTCATTTACTTAACGATTTTATCGGTTACAGGTGTTTTGTCAAGCGGTTTGAAAGCTTCAAATTTTTCAAACAATTCCTCAATGGTCGCTGCGACAATAAGCAATTCTTTGTTTTCTGGTTTTACAAAGCCTTCGCGGATCATGACATCCAATTGTGCTAGGGTAGCATCAAAATAACCATCAATATTTACGATTCCTACTGGTTTCTGTTCAATGTGCAGTTGTTGAAGTGTTAAGGCTTCAAACAATTCGTCTAAGGTTCCAAGTCCGCCTGGCAACGCCACATAAGCATCTCCAGATTCACTCATTTTAATTTTTCGTTCTGCCATGGTTTTAGTAACATAGAGTTCCGAAACTCCACGATGTACCACCTCTCTTTTTTCTAAAAGCTTCGGGATTACACCAATAACATGGCCATCTTGAGATAGCATTTGATCGGCAATGACACCCATTAAACCAACTTTTCCACCCCCATAAACCATGCCCATGTTGTGTTGAACAAGGAAGTCGCCAAACTCCTTGGCTAGTTGGGTGTATTTCTTGGAAAAGCCAATGCTAGAACCGCAAAAAACTATGATATTTTTCAAGTTGAAGTGCATTAAAAAATCAAGGTAAAAATAAAAGAAAACCTACGAACTTTTACTACATTTGAGAAATTCTTTGACCACGATGCAAGACACTTCAGCCCAATATGATCACGTAATTCAGACCTGTCGAGACCTATTCCAAAGGAAGATGAATGATTATGGTTGTGCATGGCGAATTTTGAGATTGCCTTCTCTTACCGATCAGATCTTTATCAAAGCGCAACGCATTCGACAACTGCAAGAAAATGAGGTGCGAAAAGTAGATGAAGGTGAAAAGTCAGAGTTCATTGGAATCATAAATTACTGCATCATGGCTTTGGTTCAAGTTGATTTGGGGATTGTCGAACAACCCGATTTAAATGCAGAAGAAGCCCTGGAGTTGTACGACAAACATATCGGAATTACCAAGCAGTTGATGATGGATAAAAATCACGATTACGGAGAGGCGTGGAGAGACATGCGCGTATCTTCTCTGACCGATTTAATCCTTCAAAAATTATTACGTGTAAAATCCATTGAAGACAATCAAGGGAAAACAGAAGTTTCTGAAGGTATTGATGCCAATTACCAGGACATGATTAATTACGCGGTTTTCGCAATGATTCACTTAAGAGAATCATGAAATTTGCCATATTTGAGATTGTTTATCTAGCAGTATGTTTTATTGCAATAATGGTTGCTGGTTTTTTGACTTTAAATGATTACTACCAAGAATCATTTTATATCCTAGGTTATACACTTCTGGCACTTTTAATTTACATAATTATTAAATTGATTAAAAAATTCTCATGAAGATTATCGTTCACATTTTACGAGTTTTTGTAGGTGCGTTGTTTATATTTTCGGGCGCAGTAAAGGTGGTTGATCCAATAGGGTCTCAATACAAATTCGAAGAGTATTTTTCAGCGAGTGTGCTTGATCTGGAATTTTTAATTCCGTACGCATTACCCTTTGCCATCATTTTAATCGTTGCAGAAATCGTTCTTGGAGCGGGATTGATTGTAGGGTGGAAATCCAAATTTACAGTAAGGGCCTTACTGGTAACCATCGTGTTTTTTACTTTTCTTACCTGGTATTCGGCTTATTATAATAAAGTAACTGACTGTGGTTGTTTTGGTGATGCCATCAAATTAAAACCTTGGGAGACCTTCTACAAAGATGCCGTGTTATTGGTAGCTATATTGATATTGAACTTTAGAATCAGAGATATTAATCCGATTGATTCCAAGAGTTTTTCTAAAAAAATCACTTTTTTGGCCCTCTTCATTTCCGCTTGTATTGTGTATTACGTTTTGAATCATTTACCCATTATTGATTTCAGACCTTATGCCATTGGTGAGAATATTGAAGAAGGAATGAAATTTCCTGAAGACGGAAGCTTGCCAAAAGTACATGACTTCATGCTAGAGGATAGTCAAAACGATTTGGCTCCAATGCTACTCCGAAAGGAAAAGCTCATGTTGGTCATCATGTACAACATTTCAAAAACAAATAAAAAAGGGCTCGCCAACGTCAAGGAAATCACTCGTAGAGCCAAAGAGAAAGGCTATGTGGTTTATGGAGTTTCAGCTTCTTTTGATGATGATATTCAGGAATTGAAGAAAGAATACTCATTGCCTTTCGAATTTTTGTTTTGCGATGAAACTACCTTGAAAACCATGATTCGCGCCAATCCTGGTGTGATGCTTTTCGAAAGGGGAACCGTTACGGATAAGAAGAATTGGAACGATGTGGAAGATTTGAAGTTATAATTTTTATAACTTTATAGAAATCAACCAAATACATCTTCTATGAAAACACTTAAAAAAATACTCCTATTTGTTGGAGTGCTACTAGCCGTTGCCATCGTTTATGTGATGCTTTTTCCAAGTCAATATGATGTTTCAAGATCCTTAAAAATCCAAGCTCCGGTGGGCAAGGTCTTCGAGACCGTCAATGAAATGAAAACCTGGGAGGAGTGGGGTCCTTGGCATGATGAAGACTCAACCATTGTGGTAACCTATGGTGAAAAAACTTCTGGAGTAGGTGCTTACAATTCGTGGACGAGCAAGGATGGTCCAGGAAACATGACCACTGTTCAAGTAAAGAATAACGAACTCATTGAACAAAAAATGCAATTTGGCGACTTCGAGCCAAGTGATGTCATCTGGAAATTTGAAGAAACTGAAGACGGTGTGAATGTAACCTGGCAAATGAAGGAGGAAAATGCTCCCATGATATTCAAAGCTTTTGCGGCCTTAAGTGGTGGATGGGACAAAATGTTAGGTCCGATGCAAGAGAGGGGATTAGAAAACCTTAGCAATGTTATTGCTGAACAAATCAAACTGGAAAATTCATTTTCCATAAGTGATCTTAAACCTCAAGATTATAAACCTCAAAACTTTATTGGGTACTACGTCAAAATGAAAATTGATCATGAGGAAATGACCAAGGCCTTTATGAAACACATGCCGAAAGCCGGTGAATATGCCATGAAGAGTGGTCTAAAGTATGGTGATTTTATGCCCTCAGCAGTCTATACCAATTATAATGAAGAGGGCAATATTTGTGAATTCTATATCGGATTAATATTACACAAACCTTTGAAAGCTGGCGAGGGAATGGTAAGTTTGAACCTGCCGTCCGGCAAGGGAGTGATGGTTTCTAAATTTGGGAACTATGGCAATGGAGATGAGGCGGCGCATCAAAAGATTAGTGATTATTTAGCTGCAAATAATTTGAAACAACGTTGGCCTATGTGGGAAACTTATCCGAACGATCCTACATTGGTAAAACCTCAAGAAATTCAGACGGATATTTTTTATGCAGTAGAGGAGATTAAGTAAATAATGAAACAAATTCTATTAGTTTTTTTAGGCGGAGGGGTTGGAAGTAGTTTGCGATTTTTACTCGGAAAATGGCTGAATAGTCCTGAAAATGGAATTCCCTATGGAACCTTTTTCGCCAATATTTTGGGGAGTTTGCTCATCGGAATAATCCTAGGCTATGCTGCCAAAACAGAAGCCTTGAGTCAGAATCAAACTTTGTTTTTGGCGACTGGGTTTTGTGGCGGATTCACCACCTTTTCAACCTTTGCCTACGAAAATCATGTGTTTTTAAAATCAGGGGATTTTACCTCCTTCGCGATTTATACCATTTCAAGTTTTATAATTGGATTCCTAGCAGTATTTGCAGGGATTCATGTAATTAAATTAATGTAATATGACGGAATCTTTAGTAACGGTTAACGAAAGTGAACACTATGTTCTTTTGACACTCAATAATGGCAAGGCCAATGCGATTAATCACGAAGTGATCGATCAACTTCACAAAGGACTTGATATTGCGGAAACACAAAATAAGGTAGTAATCCTTACGGGTAAAGAGGGAATCTTATCAGGCGGATTTGATTTAAAAATAATGAAATCGTCTCCAAAGAACGCCGTAGAACTGGTAACCAAGGGTTCGAAATTATCATTACGAATGCTTTCCTTTCCGCAGCCGATTATCATCGCTTGTAATGGACATGCGGTGGCCAAGGGAGCTTTTTTGCTTCTATCGGCAGATTACCGAATTGGCGTGGCAGGTGATTTTAAAATAGGATTGAATGAAGTGTTGATAGGCATGACCATGCACTATGCCGGTATTGCGATTGCAGCGTCGCGACTGTCAGATGTTTATATGAACCGAAGTGTGGTGAACGCCGAAATATTTAATCCAAAGGATGCTGTAAAAGCTGGATTCCTAGATTTATTGACAGATACAGATGCCCTCCTTCCAACTGCCAAGAAGGTAGCAGGGATGTTTGCTCAATTAGACAAAAAAGCACATGCAGCTACTAAAATTAGAGTTCGCAAAAAATACTTGACCCAACTGGAAGAGGGAATAGAAAGAGATCTTAATTCTTTAAGTTCTATTAATTAATAGACCAGAGAAGGTTTTCCATTTTGGCATTCGACTCCCGTCGGCATGGCGGGCACGGAACAATCGCTGATAATGCCCCATTTTTTATTGTAATCTTCTTGAGCTTGCCGATGTGCGTCGATTTTAGCAAGAAATGCGTTGACATCAATGGTGGTTGGGTATGCAATATATCCTACTGGTCCACCACAGGCCTTGCTGCCGTATTCGGTAAAGGTCCAATCACTGGCATTGGTGCAAGGTACACTTAGTGAAATCTCTTCAATTTCATCCAATAACACACGTAGATTTTGAGCTTCTTGATCTTGGGAAGGTTCATTATTATTTAAACAGCTTTGAAAACCTGATGAGGATAGTAGAACTAGGGCTAAAATTATCTTTTTCATTTTTTAAAATCTTTTACTCCCGCTTTAATTTCAACATTCAAATGATTCTTTCTCGGAGTTAACGGACAAGAGTACATTTCGTTGTATGCACAATAGGGATTATAGGTGTTATTGAAATTAAGAAGCAAGGTGTTGTCTTCTTGGATGTCCGTAATTCGCAGATCCATATACCGGCCTCCGCCATAGGAACCATTTCCAGAAGTGTCATCGGTAAATGGTAAAAAAAGTAAGTCTTCTGTCTCTTCTTGTTGCAAATCATCAATATTCTGGTAAACTGTCAACTGACAATTGGTGGTGTCAATTTTAAAGTTCAATAGGCCATATTCTCTGTACAAAGGTTTTCGATCTGTAGTAGTTGCCATTTCAAAAATGGGTGACTCTTCATACAGTGTTATGGAAGCTGTCACTACAAAACTGGAATCTACAGGATAAAAATCCAGACCCCTAAAATTCTTCAAATCCTTTTTCTTTAAAGGAGATTTTGATCCGTCTTTGAAGATGTTATTTTGGGTAATTTGGTAATCAGTTTCCCCTACAATAGGTCGCTTTCTGTCTGAATTACAAGCAGTCAGAATAAGTAATAAAAATAGAAGTGATAGTCGTCTCATTGAAAAATTTCTACATAAAATTAATACATTTCAAAAATTTAACTAGCTTTACATCGAAAATAATCAAACAATGAAAACCATCAATACAATTTCTAGAAAACAATCATGGACTACCATCTATGGTCGGACTAGCTTGATGTATTGACAATCAACAAATAAATTGAATACGTAAAAGTCCGACTTCACCAGTCGGACTTTTTATTTTTAAAGAGAAATCAAGATGAAAAAACTGTACTACGATTACTTAGGTACTTTTAAAGGACTTTCTAAGGAAGTCTGGTGGCTCGCATTCATTACATTCATTAATAGATCGGGGACCATGGTCATTCCTTTTTTGTCATTGTACCTAACGGAGAGCCTTGATTTCACCTTGGAAAATGTGGGTTGGATCATGACTTGCTTTGGGGTTGGTTCTGTTGTTGGTTCGTGGATAGGAGGTAAGCTTACTGATCAAATAGGCTTTTATAAAGTCATGTATTTAAGTTTGGCATTGACCGGAGTTTTATTCATCGGTCTCCAGTTTGTAGAGACCTTCTATGCCTTTTGTATTGGTATTTTCTTAGTGATGTTGATTGCTGATACCTTTAGACCTGCCATGTTTGTGGCGTTGAATGCCTATAGCAAAGCAGAAAATAAAACCCGTTCTGTGACATTAATTCGATTGGCGATTAATTTGGGGTTTTCGGCGGGTCCGGCAATTGGAGGATTCATCATTACCACAATAAATTACAAAGGATTGTTTTGGATGGATGGGGTAACGTGTTTGTTGGCAACCTTGGTCCTGATTAATGTTTTACATCCTAAAAAGGCTAAAGTAATTGATGAGCAAAAGGTTGAAAATCCCTTACCCATTAAAAGTGATGGATTGTTCTGGATTTTCTTTGTAGCCATGTTCATATTCGGATTTGTGTTTCTCCAATATTTCTCTACCATGCCTTTGTACTACAGAGATATACATCAATTGACAGAGTTCGATATTGGATTGCTTTTAGGGATGAACGGATTCTTGATTTTTATCTTTGAAATGCCATTGATTAAGTGGCTGGAAGACTCTAAATATTCCAAAGAATTTCTTATTACGATTGGTTTGTTGCTAACCGGTATGAGTTATGTGGTTCTTCTGACTACCTCTTGGGTGGGAATCCTCATAATTGGAATGTTGTTTATGACCTTTGGCGAAATGATTGCATTTCCATTTTCCAATGCCTTTGTTATTGAGCGTTCAAAGCGCGGAAAACAAGGAGAATATATGGCCTTTTACAGCATTTCTTTTTCCGCAGCGCATATTTTTGGACACAATACAGGATTACAAATGATTGACAAACTCAAGTTCGATTTTACTTGGACGATTATTTCCGTTGTATCATTGATAGGCGTTCTAATTTTGGGCTATTTGATGTACCGATTGCGCATAGAAAAAAGCATGCAAAGTCCTATAGGGTAAAGTAGAAGAAGGTCGCATAAAAAAGTAACAGTACAATGCCGTCCTTATAATTTAGTCGGGAGCCTTTTGGTAAAAATACCAGAGGCAGAATTAGAAATGCGATACCCATCATCCAAAAGACGTCATTGGTGATCAGTCTTTGGTCAACAAGTTTTACCGGAGTGATGATCGAGGTAATTCCCAATACGGCGAGGATGTTGAAAATGTTCGATCCAATGAGGTTTCCGAGTGAAATGGCTTTTTCTTTCTTTACAAATGCTATGATGGAAGCCGCTAATTCAGGAACACTAGTTCCTATCGAAACGATGGTAATTCCGATGACCCGTTCGCTGACCCCAATGTCTTTGGCCAATGAAATGGATCCGTTTACTAATAATTCGGATCCTATCCATAATCCGGCACTACCAAGGAATAGGAACAAAGCAATTTTGTAAAGTGGTAGCGGTTCATCGTCTTCGGGTAATTCATCCACCACGGCCACTTTTTGGAAACGAAGCAGGTAAATTAGGAAGATGATCAACAATCCGAATAAAATGAATCCTTCGGTTTGAACGATTGCGTTATCACTTTTTACAAAAAAGTAAAGGAGCACCGAAGCAATGATCATCATGGGCCAATCGGTGGCATAGAAACTTTTTTTGATTTCCATTTTTCCCAGTAAAAGCGTGATTCCGAGTACCAAACCTAGATTGGCAATATTTGATCCAATGACGTTGCTCAACGCCAAATCAGTGGAGCCTTTTACCGCGGCATTCAAGCTAACAATAAGTTCTGGCGCCGAGGTAGCAAGAGATACCACGGTCATTCCGATAACGATCTTAGGAATGTTCAATTTTAGGGACAAAGCTACAGCCGATTTTAACAACCAATTTCCTCCTAAAACAAGAATGATTAACCCTAAAACAATGTATAAAAATCCCATAATCTAAGTTGACGGCAAAGATAGGTCATTTCCAATTTTGAATCCACCTAAAAGATGAAAGACCTTATTTTGACGGAATTTGGTTGTTTTTTTCCTTTACAAAAGCAAAAGTCTCGAAAAAAGCCCTTTACAACCTAACAGTATTGGAGTAATCTAGATTTTTTTGGTTTGATAAGTAAAATCATTCGTAGAAAAGTAGTTAATAAAAATAACCTTATTGATTTTTTTAATTAATGATTGTAAATCAATTTGATTATTTGACTTATATTTTTTTGGTCGTCAAAAGTCACATCTTTTATATTCGACCACCATTAACTAACAAGACATCATTTTAACCTAAAAAAAACTACACCCATGATCGTTATTCTAATTGAGTTCATCACTGAGATTTTAAACCTTTTAGTATCATTTTTTATTTAATCTTATTCGCTTATTGTGAAGATTGGTTACATTTGGGTATCAACCAAATAGGTAACCCATGCAAAAATCGTTTTTCAAGGTCCTGGCAAAGGTGAATAAAGCTGTTTTGCCATCCTACACAAAAAAGCAATTAGATATAACCAAAGCTTCAAAAGTACAATTGGCAATCATTGGTTGGAGAGCCTTTGTAACCATGAAGTCCCTAGATTAATTTATTATGAGTGATAACTATACGAAGGTATTTACAGAAAGTCGAATCATTGTCCAACGATTGGCTTCACTATTGGAAGAGAAAGGAATTCCCACATTGGTTAAGTCGGATAAGTTACCGGCCTACGAAATCAGTAATTTTATTGATGAATTATTTGTCTTAGAATCTGATTTGGAAAAGGCCAATCCAATCATCGAAGACTTTAAATCTGCTCTAGAATAATACACGATATATTTTAGAATTTAAAAAAAGGGGGCTATATTTGCACCCGCAAAAAGGCCACGTGGCGCAACTGAATAGCGCATCTGATTACGGCTCAGAAGGTTGCAGGTTTGAATCCTGCCGTGGTCACTTAAGAATGAAAAGTCTGCAGAATTGCAGACTTTTTTTATTTGAGAGCAATTTGAACTTGTTCAAGAATTGTAATCAAATAAAAAAGTGACAAATTATAGATTTGTGACTTTTCATTATCACTACGGAGCTCAAGGGATATCCAATCCTGTTAGTTGTCCATATTTGACTTTTTTAATCTGGTGAGGTTTTGATTTTCAAAGCGGAGCTTTGTCAG
>DKQS01000005.1 GCA_002471825.1 Flavobacteriaceae bacterium UBA7302
GAAAATACTTCATCAATGTATTTTTTAAACGACCAACTTACACCCATCCAGTTCAATGGTGTTTGAAAAAAGACAACATCCGCCCATTTGAATTTTTCGATTTCTTCATTGACATCATAACTATCTTCCATTGTAGTCTTCTTGATATTGTAACCATTGCTCTTAAAGTAGCTTTCCGCTTTTTCAGTTAAAGTTGCGTTTAATTTTCCTTCAGAAAATGGATATTTCTGATGACCGTTGATTATAAAAATATTTTTCATTATAAAATTTTAATTACATTTGTTTCACAAAGAAACTAATATTAGTTTAAAAAAGAAACTATTTAGTTTTCAATTGAACACATAGTGGTAACCAAAAAGTAACTAATGGCGAGAAAATATATAGACAATCCAAATGCTTGTTCCCTTGTGCATACAATGAACATAATTGGCAATAAATGGAAACCCATAATTCTCTATCTACTATCTAATGGTTCTATGCGCTTTGGAATGTTAAATGCACTTATTCCTACAATCTCAAAAAAGGTGCTGACTAATCAACTGAAAGAATTAGAAAACGATGGATTACTTTTAAGACAGTCTTTTGCTGAAATTCCACCAAGAGTTGAATATTCATTGACCGAAAAGGCAGTTGGACTTTTGCCCGTTTTAAGAATGTTAAGTGATTGGGCAAATGAAGCATATCCCGAAATGGAATTTGAACAATGTAGAATAGTAGAAAATGGAAAAGCAAGCCTACAACAACGTGTATAAGCAATAGCGGTTTAAGTGCTTAACTTGGACTTTATTTCTCTAAAAATAAGTACATTGCTAATCGAAAAGTAGTCGCAAAAAATCCGCTACTGCTCATCCACAACACCGTTGTGCTTCATTATCAGAAACCGCTAACCAATGATAAAATTCTTTAGAAAAATTAGACAAAACTTACTTTCGGAAGGTAAAACTGGAAAGTACTTTAAATATGCTACTGGCGAGATTGTATTGGTGGTCATTGGAATTTTGATTGCTCTGCAGGTTAATACTTGGAATCAATCCAGACTAGAGATCAACAAAGAAAAAGCTTACCTAAGAAATATTGAAGCTGACCTGAAACAACAGCTGTCCTACATCTCTATCCAACTCGAACACGAATACGAACATGATTCCATAGGGCAAATGATATTGGATCGTTATAACAAGGAAAAGGTTCTAAGATTAGATTCTACTTTGTCACAACAGTTGAACGCTCTGACCATCAGAAATACTTTTATCAAGGCCGATCCAACTTATCAAGATCTTATCTCAACAGGAAATATAAGGTTGATCAAGGATGAAAAATTGCGAAATGAAATCCTCTCCTACTACATGGAACTCGAACGAATTGAGTCGATTATGATGAACAACAATTTGCTTTATGTAGATGAAATGTTCGCCATGAAGATAATCCACAATGTATATATCGGAAAAACAAACGAGAGACTTATTAAAGTATCTAACCAACTAATGCAAGATCCTAAACAAGAAATGCTTGTAATGAATCTTTTAGATATTAGAAAATCCATAACTACAGGTCATATTCAATTCATGAACGAACTGAAAGAGAAAACCGAGTTGATCCAAGAATCAGTGCAACAATATACCCAATGATCAAGTTCTTTAGATTATCGAAACCCAATTTTGCAAAGCAAAATCAAAGGTCTGGTAGACCATTGGTTGAGATAGCCGCATATGGGGTAAATAAAAGCATACAGTATGATTAAGTTCTTTAGACATATTAGAAAACGACTACTTTCAGAAGGCAAAACTGGAAAGTATTTCAAGTATGCCATTGGTGAGATACTGCTTGTCATGATAGGTATTTTATTGGCCTTACAAGCAAACAACTGGAATAACAGTAGACTTGAAGCAAACCGAGAACAAACCATCTTAAGAAATTTGCGCTCAGATTTTAATGATAATTTAACTGAGTTAAATCGAATTTATGAGGGCACTGAAGAGTCATATAGGTCATCGGTACGGCTTTTAGAAATTATTAAAGGCGAAAGTCCAATTAATCCCGAAGAAGTTGAAGCGCTTCTCAATTCTATTATCAATGGCTTTTTTTCACTAGACCTAAATTCTGCTTCAATAGATGAAATAATAAATTCTGGATCTCTTAGTATTTTGAAAGATGTCAAGCTAAGAGAACATATTTCTAATTGGCCCTTTATTGTATCAGATTCTGAAGACGATATTGAAATTTACTACGACTATATGTTCAATTTTTTAATTCCCTCATTATCAAACAAAACCACTTTAAGAAACACGGCTATACCAGCTTTCTTAATGAAACGATTAGATATACCTCAAGTTTCACGTTCAAAATTTAAATTAGATTATAATAAAACTCTTAGGGCACTCGAATTTGAAAATGAAATTTATGTTAATGCCTTGAATTTAGTATATGTTCTAGATAATTATAAGAAGATAGAGGCGTATCTAAACGATACTTTAAAACTCATAGAATCAAATATTGAATGATAAAGTTCTTTCGCAAAATTCGTCAAAAACTCTCAATGAATAATGACGTTTACTTTTAATCACATAGCACTTTCTGTTAAAGACGTTGATGAATCTGTACAGTTTTACCAGAAAGTGTTTCAACTTGAAGAAATTGAGAACACTGCTTCCAATTCAAAAACGAGATGGTTGTCACTTAATGAAGGGAAACAGCTTCACCTTATTCCCCGTCCGAAATCTGAGATAAAAATTAATAAAGCTGTACATTTCGCTTTGTCTACTCCCAATTTAGAAGAAACAATATCAAATTTAGAAAACTTAAAAATTGAATTTTCCGATTGGAAAGATGTACCAAATAAAGTTTATGTTCGAAAAGACGGAATTAAACAGATTTACTTTCAAGACCCTAATGGTTATTGGATTGAATTAAATAATGATGTTTGAAAAAAGCGTAGGCCAACAAGGGCAATAATTCAGCGTGGCTTAACAACTTTAAAACAAAAATTCTAACTTTAGAGAAATTAGCTACCCATGATTCAGTTCTTTCGTAAAATTCGACAAAAACTACTTTCAGAAGGTAAAACCGGAAAGTATTTTAAATATGCTATTGGAGAAATCATATTGGTCGTTATCGGAATCCTAATCGCTTTACAAATTAATAACTGGAATGAAAATAAAAAGTTAAACAAAAGAGAGCTTTCTTTGTTGAGTGAATTAAAAACTAATCTTGAAATAAATATTTCAAATCTTAAAAGCGATATTCAAACACAAATAAAGAGTATCAAAAGTTTTGATTACATACTGAGTCTTCCTAACAATAATCTACCCTTTAATGATTCTATTCCAAACTATTTAGCTAATATAGATTATGCATCAGATGTTATTTTGGTTTCTTCGGCATTTCAAACATTAAAATCTTCAGGACTAGAATTAATCCGGTCAGATAGCTTGAGAATAGAAATCGTAAATTTATTTGAAGTTGATTACCCAAAACTTATGCAAGAAACTAGAAGAATTGAAGATCAACTTTGGCCAGCAGTTGTAATGCCACTTTTTCAAAAACATTTAAGGAATCATAAGAATGGCTGGGTTCCTAATGATTACCATAATTGGTTAAAGGATAAAGAGTTTTTTAACATGGTAAGTTTTAGAAAAAATCTAAGGAATAGTTCAACCAACTATAAGAAAAAAGCCGTGGAACAAACAACGAATGTGATTTATCTTATTGAAAAGGAACTAACTAGCAGAAAATAACGATAAACATAACTGACTGCCAAAGGCGGCTCCAACGCTAGTTTCTAACTTTATAACAAAACGACTAACTTAGTTTCGACTGATTTCTAACTTGGACCACTCGAACTTGCGAGACTCAGGAGCTCCAAATTTTATATTAATAAGTAGGCGGATCAATTATAGCCCAGAACATTAAAACATATTGAATTGATAATTATGAAAAAGAATCTTACCAAGTTAATTTTGGCCCTTGTTTTAGTTTTACAAAGTTGTCATTCAAACAATTCTGACATTATTCAAGTGAATCATTTTAATGGTGGTTCTGGATTTCATTTGAAATATTCTATTCATAAAAACTTACTTACTGTTAAAACTGATTGCGATTTGGAGGATTGCAAAGAAGAAGTTGTTTATGAAAGAAAAATCTCAATAAGAGAATCTAGAGAATTTATTTCAAAGCTTGGATTACTTGAACTTGATACCTTAAAAAATGAATATGTGAATAATAATGTATTGGATGGTCAATACACGGTGATATATTTTGGCAAATTAATAGAGTCAAAAGAAAGGAAAGTAACTATTCGAAATGTGAACTTACCAGTGATAGACAGCATTACCAAATATGTAGACAATTTGATTTCGGAAAAGAAGTTTAAATTAAAAAGGTTTGGTCAAGAATAACATAACCCTATCAATAGCCAAAATATACCTGAGGGAAGCAGGCCCTAACTTCGTATTTTGAGACATAACAGAATTATGAAAAAGATCTTTTTAATTGCTTTCTATTTCTCCCTTTCATTAACCTCTTTGTTTGGTCAAAAAAACGAGGATAAAACCCTATTTATCACCTATAAAATCACCTATAAATTAGGAAAAGAACTAACCAAAGAAGGGTATCTATTTGTACACGAAGGAACGAAGTATTTCTTTACTTCACGGAGCTATTTCAAAGAGGAAATAAAAAAGTATTCCTTTAACGAGGCAAAAAATGAACATGCCATAAATATTATGCAAGGAGAGAATTTAGGTGAATATGCGTATTCAGATTTTGAAAATTCGCTGCATTATGCCACGCGATTGAAGGGTAGTCGAACCATAAAAACTAAAGAAAGCATATCGAATATTACATGGGAAAAATCTAATGATTCCATTGTTTCTCAAAAGTACCATTGCTACCCTTACGTTACCTCCTTTCGAGGCCGTACGTATACAGCACATGTATCGGACTCTGTAAAATATAACTATGGACCCTGGAAATTTCATAGTTTCAAAGGGCTTCCAGTCTTCATAGAAGATTCTAAAAAACAAGTAAGATGGGAATTGACAAATCTTACCTATATAGATAGAACAAAGACTCTCGAATATATCAGCTTTATCAAAAACAGATTAGAGAATTTAGAAGAAATGGAGCTTAAAAACTATGTCGAAAGATACGATCAAACCAGAGGCTATAGACATTTGATAGATAACTACCCAAAACTACCGGATGATTTCCAAAAGGAAAAATCTAAAAAACAAATAACAAGAACTGGTATTGAATTGGAATATGAATGGGAGAAGGGTAAATTGTAATGTAAAATCAGACAATTAATGGTTCAAGTAAAAGAATGTTGAAAATGACCATTCGCCAAGAAACAAAAAGAGATCATCGTGAAGTTTTTAATGTCATTGAAAAAGCTTTTAAAGAAGCTGAATTCACTGACCATACAGAACATTTTTTAGTTGAACGGTTACGTAAATCAGATGCCTTTATTCCTGGACTATCATTGGTTGCTGAAGATAAGGGAAGAATCGTTGGACATATTCTATTGACAAAAATTAAAATCAAAAACAGGTCGACTGAATTTGACTCATTAGCTTTAGCACCCGTCTCAGTCTTACCTGAATTTCAAGGAAAAGGAATTGGAGGTAAATTAATACTGGAATCACACAAAAGAGCAAAAGAATTAGGCCATAAATCAATCGTCTTATTGGGACACGAAAATTACTATCCAAGATTTGGTTACAAACAAGCAGATATGTACGGAATAGAATTGCCATTTGAAGTTCCCAAAGAGAATTGCATGGTGATTGAATTGGTTGAAAACGGCCTGAAAGGAGTACATGGAATGGTGGAATACCCGAAAGAATTTTACGAGTAAAACCTATCAATTCACAGCTGTGGCCATACCCCTCTATCTAGGGATCTTTTAATTTCAGAAATCGGGTATTAGTCCATTAAGTGTTTTTTGTCTTTTATGGGGTATTTCTAACCTTCTTGAAATCTACATTCAAAATAAATAGTAAATTGGTGGGCGATCTGATTTACATTCAGTTAAGTCGTCATTAAAATTTTTAAATAAAATACTAACTTTAAAATCAGTAACTCACGGTTGTGCAAACCGTCACTCTATATTAGAATCAACCAAAACCAAATAGTACATCATGAAATATATCCTTTTTTTCATCTCAACATTAGTTTGCGTCAACATCAGTCATGCACAGATTGAAAAAGAATTTTACAGTTCAGGAGAACTCATGTCTGAAGGAAAAAAGATTGATGGTAAAAAGGAAGGTAAATGGCAGCACTATTACAGGAATGGACAAATTGAAAAAATTGAACACTACAGAAAAGATGTACTAAATGGAACATTTTTTAGCTACTATGAAAACGGAATGCTTGAATCTAAAGGAAATTATAAAGATGGCAAGGAAGATGGTGAATTCCTTATGTACTTTGAAGACGGTAGTTTAGCAGTTAAAGCTACGGCTAATAATGGCATACTTGTTGGCGAATACATTGAATACCATGAGAGTAAAAAGTTATTAAAAAAAGGAACTTATAAAGACGGCGAGGAAGTTGGTATATGGTTGAAAAATGAATTTTACAACAATGGGAACCTCAAATACGAGCTCAAAATATTAGATGGTAAAATGAATGGTCTATGTAAAGACTATTATGAAAATGGTCAACTCAGGTCTTCAGGCATTATGGCTAATGACAAACCTAATGGCGATTACAAGGCCTATTATTCAGATGGACAATTAAGAGAGGTTGGCGCTTTTAGATTTGGTAAAAAACATGGGACCTTTAAAAAATATGATGAAGACGGGGAATTAGAAAGTATTAAATCCTATGCTAATGATGAAAAAAACGGATATTGGAAGTACAAAAATTACAGTGGAGATATAGAAGAAGGACAATATACCAATGGCAAAAAATCCGGAAATTGGAAAATCTATGATGACGGCAACCTAGAAGAGGAAGGAGAATATCTTAACGATAAAAGACATGGCTTATGGAAATTTTACGTGACGAATATTCACTCTAAAAAAACTCGAATAACAAAAAAAGGAATCTACAGAAATGGTGAAAAAGATGGTAAGTGGGTTCATTATAATAGGGATGGTAATGAGAATCAATACACCGTTTTTAACAATGGAAAAAAAATCAGTACTGTAAAAACAGGTATTCATTACACTTTTGGCAAATATGGTTCTAGTTTATTCACAAACGGTGAAGAGCATTACAAAAACAACAAATTAGTGAAAACCATCAAATATGTTATAAAAAACAACAAAATAGTTGATAAGGAAACATGGGTAAATGGTGTATTGGTATCAAAAGCGAGTAAACCTAAAGAAACATTTTATCGCGTGTATTTTAAAAATAAGTGTCGAGAAGATATTTCTGTTGCCATCAGAGGCGTTAATTTAAAAACAAATCAATGGGAATCAAAAGGCTGGTATAATATAAACTCTAATGACGAGGGTTATATTTACGATACAAAAAATGGGATTATTTATTATTATGCAGAAAGTAAAAGTTTCAGATGGTACGGTAACCATAAAAAATCCCTTAGAGGTAAAACTTACGATTTTAAACAGAAAATTATTTCCAAGGATGGCTATGGTAAAAGCCAGATTGTAATCACCTGTAAATAAAGGTAGTTTTTTAAAACTATTAAAATGTAGTAGCCTATTCCTACCCTACCTAAATCCACATTCAAAATAAATGCTAAATTGTACATCGATCTAAATTTCAATCAACTAGTTCATGATTAAATTCTTCCGATTAATTCGACAACGACTGCTCTCTGAAAATAAATTTAGCAAATATCTTCTCTATGCCATTGGGGAAATAGTGCTTGTTGTTATTGGTATCTTGATTGCGTTACAAATCAATAATTGGAATGAAAACAGAAAACTCGAACAAAGCGGAAAACAGTACTTAAAGGAGATTTATAAAGACTTAAAAACTGAGATTTCAAATATTGATGAAATCCTAAATAGCCTAAGCGAACAATATGAGGGAACTGAATATGTTTTAACGGTTATAGAATCGAAAGACAAAATAGTGAAGGACACCCTAAAATTTACGGAAAGTCACTGGGCTCCGTCTCGACTATTTATAATAGAAAGGGATTTGAACACCTTCGACAAACTCAAAAGTTCCGGACAAAGTGGTTTACTCAAGAATGATTCGCTCACTAATTTATTAGATCGATTTTACAAAAACTTTGACACCCGAATTTCTAATTTCAAGGAATATCCCTTACAAATTCGAATGGATTTAAGACGAGCTGCCTTTCCCATTGGAAATATGAAGGACTTTCACTACGAAATGGAAACCTCTAAATTATCACCAGCCTTCATCAAAAAATTCACCAATGATGAAGTGATATACAAGCATTTGCTTGCCATCTTAAAGACTTGTCGATATAACACGACTTTCTTCAAAGAGCTGAAAGATGAAGCACTCCATCTAATAACACATATGGAAGATTCATATCCTGAACTTAAAATTGATTAACCTAGAAATCAATCAACACCAAATGTTCTATAGAATTTTATTTATCATCGGAATTGGCTTCTTGTTAGTCGGACAAATTATTCTTGCAAAGGGTAATGAATATGTCTACAATCTCAAACCAATCGATTTTGCCCATTGGTCACTGCTTGTTGGATCTGTTTTATTAATTCCGCAGGTGATTCGCTCTCCTAGAAAACCCTTTGGTTTCATTGGTATCCCACTTACGATGATCGGGATCATCTGTATGGTAGGGATGTGTGTTATCGATTTTATTTTCTGGAGTTTTACGGATGAGCAATTACGTCACGATTTTACCCAACACATCACTCAGGTTCCATCGATTTGGAAAACCTTTATGACCGTCGGACCAAGTTCAAAGGTGTTCAACTTGGGTTTACTCATTTTAAGTTTGAACTATTGGAAAAGTGAAAAAATAGGTATCGGAATATTATTGCTCGCCACCCTGATTCTGTGGCATATCATTCCTACACCGCACCGATTGATTTTCGGTTATTCGTTCACCCTCATTGCCTTTACCATGATCCTTTTCGGGAAAGAAATTAAATCTAAGCTACTGAAACGAACGTAGGTCCTTGAGATCTTAAACTGAACCCGAATTCAAAAATTCAATTATCTTCGGTTTTTATTTTCATGAAATCAAAAGCCCTACAATACCTACAGAAAAACTTCACAATCGCTCTTGGGATACTTTCGGGTTTTTCGGTTTTCTATTTCTTATATTTTTTAGATGCCTTTAGCATTCAAAAAGGAATTTCTTACTCGGGACATTCTCACCTCTTTCGAAGTGCAAGTTTCGGATTCATGACTTTTTCATACCTCCTCCTATTCGAAGTATGGATTAAAGAACGTTTCAATTTATCCAACACAAAAAGAATTGCCCTATGGTATCTAACCCTCGTTGTTTTGGGAAGTCAACTCACTTTTGTATTGTTTAATTTCTTTTGGAATTTCCAAGAATGGGATTGGATGGGGTATCTTTTGATTCAAAAGGAATATCCATTGATGATGGTTTTCCCCTTCACGGTGTATCTTCTTTTACAGCAAGCAATGAAGAAAGGAGATGAAAAAGACACCTATCTCCTATTTTACTCAGAGAACCAAAAAGACAGATTGAAACTAAAGCTTGAAGATTTTCTATTTGCTCAGTCGGCGGAGAATTATATTACCATTCATTACAAAAATAGAGAGTCCATCAAGCAGCACCTGATTCGGAAAACACTTAAAAATCTTGAGCAAGAATTAAGCTCCTTTTCAGACATTAAACGAAGTCACAGAAGTTACCTCGTCAATGCCAAAAACATTTCGAATATCATTCAGAAAAAGGATAAAACAAGCCTAGAGATCGCTTCCTATTCCCTTCCAGTTTCTAAAAAGCGCGAAGCATTATTTTTGTCTTGATATTTTCATCCCTCAGTGCGCAATTTAATCCCAAAAGTCTATCTAAACTTGAATTCACAGTTATAATCTTCACATATTTACCGAAAGTTTAGCAATGAATTGTACTAGAATTTTGGTCTTTGCGACGGCAATCCTACTTCACATATCCTGCAATAAAAAGCTTGCCAATGAACGAGTAATATGGACGAAGCAATTGGATTCTTTGGTAACACAAGAGCATCAATCCGCTCATTTTCACGGAGGAATCATTGTCAGTAAGGACAGCGAAGTGATTTATGAAAAATATATCGGTATCGCCAATCGAGGTTCATCGACCCCAATTGATTGGCAAACTAAATTTGATATTGCCTCGGTCAACAAATCTTTTATTTGTGCATTGATCTTGAAAGCGGTAGAAGGCGGCAAACTGTCTTTGAACGATAAACTTGTGGATGTACTTAAAGGCTATTCTTTTGGAGGAAGTTTTCACTCAGAAATCACCATTCATCACTTGATGTGTCATCTTTCTGGGCTCCCCGACTACGATGCCATCGATATTGATTTAAAAGAAAACAGTTTCAAAAAGTTTAAGGGCAGTTCTTTCACAAACCCAGAATACGTAGATTTTATAAGCAGACTCACTCCGGTGAATGCGCCAAACACCTCCTTCCATTACAGCAATTTCGCCTATCATTTACTAGCCATCATTCTTGAAAATACGTACCAACAATCCTTTGATGTCGTACTTTCTAAAAACCTAACGAAACCCTTAGGATTGAACCAAACCGTTGCCGAAATGCATTCGCGAAACAATATCACAAATCTGGCTGATGGCTATCTTTTTGATAAAACCAACAACCATTGGAACAAGCAGATGGATATCGATTTAAGCTTAGGCAGACGCATTTTTTCTACGGTTCACGATTTAAATCGTTGGGGACAAGTAATGAGCAATCCTGGTTATTTATCCGAGCAATCGCTCGCCTTAATGCAGACAAATCACCTTGCAAAAATCACAAAAGAAGTAAGCTATGGCTATGGTTGGGCAATTTTTGATGAAAATAAAGGAGGACGAATGGGAAATCTCAATATCAATAAAAAATACATCATTCACGGTGGTAGCACCGACGGATACAAAGCCATGTTGGTAAACATCAATAACAATGAATATGTGATAAGTTTCTTATCCAATCACGGGTATGAAGAAGAGCTTTCACTCACTAAAAAAATCGTCAATATTTTAAAACTCTAAATGAATGAAGTCAATTTTAAAAATCACCTTCGCAGTCCTAATTTTAAATGTACACTTGTCCTATGCCCAAAAACAACCCTTTATTGGTTTTTGGGAGGTTGAAAAAGTCAGTATGGGAGATAGAAGCATGACCCCAGTTGCTAAATGGGTGAAACTCCATGAAGACGGTTCCTACGAGTCTGGCAACGGATGGTTGAAAAGCATTGATGGAAAATGGTCTTATGACGAGGAGAAGAAGTACATCGAAAGCAAAGATCTTTTAGGAATCAAAGATAAATTGGGCGGATTTACCATTTCATTTACTGCAGATCAAATGATCTGGAAACGTACGGAATTCGGGAATGAAGTAAGAGTGCAATTCAAGAGAATTACCAAATTACCCATGGCCCCTGCAGATTACTTGGAAGGGGTTTGGATTTCCGAAGGAAACACCAAAGAAAAAATTCATTTTCGATGGGATCGCATTGTGGTTTTTTATGATGCTGACTATAAAAGAACAACAGGATACTGGCACATTCATGGGCATCGTTCTGATATTACCATATTACCTCACACCAAGAGTAAGAGTGCTGAAAGCTGGCGAATAACAGTGGATAAAACCACACTAAATATGACTGGAATTTCAAATTCCAATAAAGGAGTGGAAAGGAAATTTAAACGAACCAATGTTCTTTAAATCAAAAATTCCAAAATTAAAGCTTGCTCATCACCTCTTGTGGCAAAACCTGCTGAAGTAACGGTCTAGTGGCTTCGTCGACATTTAGGTATTTCCAAGATGTCTTACCATTAGGTGATATGGCCAAGGTCTTTGCCTTTGCATTCAAGGTAAAAAAGCCAGATCCTTTATCATAAGAGATGTTTTCCTCTCCCAATTGGGTCTTCCATGCCTCATAAGTTTGTTGCACCAGTGTGCTGCTATCGAGTTTCTCAACCTCACCAGTAGAAGTTATAAAGCGGATTTTTTGATTACTTTTCGTATAAATAATGACATAAAACTTTCCTTTAATCTTCATGACCTCCCCTATTGATAAAATCTCTGGCAAACTCAGTTTTATGTCTAATCTCGGATTGTTGAACATCATTTTCAACATACCAACAAACTGTGATTTGGGCACCACTGCAAACATCTCCTCACCAATGTAGTCTGCGGCCTTTTCAAACTTTCCTTCTACAATTGCTTGGTTAAAAATGTTAAATCCTTCTGTAATCTCCTTATCTGCATTTTGTGCAAATACAGGTGACAAGGTGATTATCATCATCAATCCGATTAGATATTTCATGTGGTTTAATTTTATGGGTTACATGAACAAATCTATTGATTTTATGGGAATGAATATTGGTCTCAAAGAATTAATAAGAATATCAGATACATAAACTCCAGAAAAAAAATTAAATTAGAATCCAATTGAAATTCAAAACAACCGCAATACTTTAATTCAAATATCATGATGAGAAAATTCTTAATAGTAGCTTTAACAATTTTCGCTTTCAATTCCTTTGGTCAAAACAAAACTTATTGGAAAAAGAAATTCAAACAGGGAACGCTTTATGTTTCTTTTGTAAAAAGTGATTCTCAATTTGGAACACACATTCGAGAGTATTTTACGGGAACAGATGATGCCTATCTGTGTAAAGTTAGATATAGTCAGGGAAAATATAAACTTCAAAAGCAAAATGGATGGTCTAATAGACACTACATCAAATTTTCAAATGGAAAATTAATTCGGACTTCACCTAGGATGGGCTCTGTAGAACTTAAAAGAATCGAAAGATCTGAAATACCAAATTATGTAAAAAGTAGAAGGACTAGGTACCCTCGGAAGGTAGTTCGCGATTGAAAATGATACTACTTGTCAATTAGTGCTCTTCAACTCATGGTTAAGTGATCATCAATCACTTTCTAACACCAGTCAAAAAAGAATAACAAACTACAGTGAACAATAGATCTACGTCATTGCTTTTCTAGTCCATTACCGTTATCTTCGGCTAGCAATAGATAATTAATCTAAACTTCATGAAACAGTTTCCTTTTTGGCAAAAATCCATACTAGCAAGCTTGCTGGTGATCTTGTCTACCAACATCATCGCACAGGAAGACGAACTCACCCTGAACGACATTTTTGCTTCACCAAAACTTACAGGCACCTCACCTTCTCGACCCGCATGGGCACCAGATAGCAAACATTTCGCCTTTTCTTGGAATGAACCAGGAAAATCCGGACGTGGTCTCTGGGTAGCTACACATGATGGAAAGGAAGTTCAGCTGCGATCTGATGCATCATCACCTTCTGTGCGTGCCATTATCTGGACAGACAACAATACAATTCTTAGTCTTCGGGGAAATTATCTTTGGAGAACCACACTCACAACAGGAAAAGATGGGAAGTTCATGCCAGTGGCAGCTGGCGCAAGGAACCTAGCTTTGTCTCCAGACGGTAAGAAAATAGCTTATATCCAAAAAGGTGATCTGTATCTTGCAGACCTCTCTTCCAGAAGGAATAAACGCATTACAAAGATTGGCATTCCAAGTCTTTCAAACTTACCTAAGGGGCGCTATAGCCGCGCAGAACGAGAAATAGGACCAGGTATTTGGAGCGGACCAACCTACAAATGGTCGCCAGATGGTAAGACCATTGCCATACACGTGGTGGATAGACGTGAGATGCGTAAAGTGCCTTTCCCCAATTACCTAGCAAAGGAAACCAATCCCAATATTATCCGCAGAAGTTACCCAGGGGATCCCAATGAGATTCGCAAGGTTGGTTTGCTTACTGTGGAAAGCGGAGCTATTAGCTATTTAGATTTACCTAAGCCTGAATCGAATCAGGTGATTGACTTTAACTGGTCGCCCAGCGGTGCTTTGCTAGTGGATACCGCATCCGACACGGCGGTAGACCGAAAAATGTACGTCGTTGCGCCTGGAGAAACCCAACTTCGAGAAATATGGCGAGGCGTTCGCGAGAGCCGCATGTACACCTCTTTCGGTTCTACATGGCATGCCGATGGTAAAAACATTGTTTTTTTAAGCGATATGAAAGATCGTTATGGTCTTTATAGAATTGATGCGTCGCCATCTAAGGATCTTCCGAGATTATTGACGGACCCCTCTTACGATGTACTCTCCTCTCCTACCATTGCTGGGGATTTCCTATTTTACGCAGGAAATGGAGTGAATCCGTATGAACAACATGTGTATCGCCTAAAATTGTCGGGAGGCAAACCTGAACAACTTACCAACCTGCCCGGCCGAAACGCAGGTTACCCATCTCCAGATGGCAAACACCTGGTATTTATGCATAGTGATGATACTTCACCCAACGAACTATATGTAGCAAGCGGTAAAGGCGGTAAGCCTACTCGAGTAACCAACTCGCCATTACCCGCTTTTACCAAACGAACTTGGACAGCGGCGGCATATGTAAGTTTCCCAAGTAAAGTTGACGACTACACACTGCATGCACGAATTTTAAAGCCTTCTAACATGGAGTCTGGAAAGAAGTATCCGGTAATTTTCGGCCCCGTGTATTCAAACACTGCCAGAAACCGTTGGGCTGGCAACTACAGTCTTATCCAGCAATTATTGATAAAGAAAGGATACATTGTGGTACAGGTAGATTCGCGGGGTAGTAATGGCTATGGACGAGCTTTCCGTGAGGAGTTTTTATTAGGCTTTGCGGACCAAGATATTGAGGATTATGCCAGTGCCGTATCCTACATGGAGTCATTGGATTATGTAGATCCCAATCGCATCGGAATTTGGGGAAGCAGTTATGGAGGTACCTTATCGGTGTACACCCTATTGAAGAAGCCAGGCTTATTCCAAGTTGGTGTGGCAGCAGCTGCAGCAGTGGATCCTTTTTTCTTTGGTACCGATGATGTGGCCATTGTGCGTCGCCCGCAAACACATCCGGAGATATTTGAACGAAAAGCCCTCAAATATGCTGGAAATCTAAAAGACAAACTTTTGTTTATCCATGGCCTTCAAGACCATGTGGTACCTTTTAAGACAACGGCTGTACTGGCTGAAGAATTGATCAAACAGGGAAAGGATTTCGACTTTGCCTTTGCCCCTGGAGCCACGCATGGATGGAGTCGTGAACGCAATTACGACCGCTATCTCTTTGGGAAACTCATTGACTATTTTGACCGGCACTTAGCAGCACCAACTCAAAAAAAATAACATGGAAAATTTACAAAATGATTTCGCTTTAGGAATCTCCTTCTGGCAAGGGTTTCTGTTCCTTTGCATCATACTTTGGATTTATTGCTTGATTGATATTTTTAAAATTGATGCTGACTCCAATAACAAACTCATATGGGGTTTACTAGTCTTTTTCGTCCCTTTTTTGGGTTCCATGTTGTATTTATTGATGGGAAGGAGAAAAATGAACCAATCTTGAATAAAATAAAATGAATCGTGAAGGTCTTGAATGAGAAATGCAATTAAAATTCGCATTCAAGCTCAAAAACACCACTAAAATGAATAAACTAGCAATTAGCTTTTCCGTACTCGTACTGTCGGTTTTTTCTACTGTTGCCCAAACTAAGGAACAACTAAAAACTGTTACCCAGGTGTACAAGATTATGGAAGAGAAAGGCGGAGGCCATGCATTTGAAGGCGAGGAAGCGGAACTGTTTAAAAAAATGACTTATGATGCATTTGACGCTGCTCTAGCTGAAATTAAACAAGAAGCCAAAGAGGCAGGAAAACGTTTCGAATGGTATGCTGACTCTGATGAATCAATGGAAATGTTCAATAAAAAATTGGCCTCACTTGAAAAAAAGATAGACAGTCTTTCCAAACCTCAGCTTTTATGGATTTTAACCAAGTCGGGGCAAAGAATACAAATACATTCGAAAGCAAAAGTTTGGCCAGAAAACTTTGAAAAAAATGTGGCTATTGCACAATCGATTTTAAAAAAAATGATGGACAAACTAGGTCTTTAGTGCCTATTCAGTCCAATACAGGTTATAGAAATCAAAGGATTTTAAAAAATAGTCAACCCAGTGAAGTACAGAAAATACATCAAAGACGATGTTTCTATCTCTGAAATCGGACTTGGGGCCTGGCAATTAGGCCAGAATTCTGGCTGGAAAAGTATGACGGAAACCGAGGCGATTAAACTTGTACACAAATCAATCGAATTTGGAATTAACTTTTTTGATACTGCTCCGAATTACGGACATGGCACAGGCGAAGAACGATTGGGAAAAGCATTAAAAGGTATTGATAGAAGTAAGATCGTCATCAACACCAAATTTGGTCATACCCATACGGGAACTTTAAATTTTGACGCTTCCTACATTCGTGAATCCCTAGAAGGAAGTTTGAAAAGACTTCAAACAGATTATGTAGATTCGCTCATCATACACAATCCGCCTTCCTCCTATTTCGATGGAAATAAAAATGATCACTATGAAATCCTTGAGCGACTGATTGATGAAGGAAAAATAAAGGCATATGGTGCTTCTTTGGATACCTATGCCGACATGAAATTGCTAATGGAAACCACCAATGCAAAGGTGATGGAGGTGTTTTTCAATATTCTTCATCAGGACACCACAAGCGGATTTGAAATGGCCAAGCAAAAAGGTGCTGGGATTATCGTTAAAATTCCTCTTGATTCTGGATGGTTAACCGGAAAATATAATTCAGAAAGCACCTTTCATGACATACGTAGTCGCTGGTCTAGAGAAGATATCGATACCAGGGCACGACTTGTAGAAAAGGTAAAATCCATTGTTGGATCGGATGAAAACTTAGCACAAAAGGCCATAGCCTTCTGCTTGGCCTATGATTCAGTTTCCACGGTGATTCCAGGGAATGTTTCGATTGAACAACTTACAAATAATGTACAGAGTTCGGATATTAGCATTCCGCCAGACCTCATTAGTGAGCTTGAAAACTTATATGAAAACGAAATTAGAAAGCTTCAACTTCCATGGTAGGGGAATGAAGTGAAACAATTCTAAGGAAAGAATCCGATTCCTACAAACCATGAAACTCGCCAAAAAACACCTTCGAATTTTTGATCTCCACGAGGGCAAAAAATCCCTTTTGGATCGCGTCGGGACTCCGAAGGAAAAAGCATGCTTTGAAAATGGGGAGTTTGAAAAAATTACAGAGCTCATCCAAAGAGAGCACAAGCTCAGAAACAAGGAACTTTCGCCTTCAGAAATTGAAAATCATCAATCAGAAATAAATCATTTGTTTGATAGTAATTGGAACAAAAGGTCATTGAAATACCTTTCAAAAAAATACTGTGAAGCACCAAAAGAACAGAGTACCTTTGACTCCGTGATGGAATTGCTTTGGGCTATTTTTGGTTAATTAAAGGGTTACCGAACCGATCAAATTTGATACATCTGGATGATCACTTCCGCCCTCTTCCTCAATAGTAATATTAATGGATTCTGCATTTTCAATGTAGTTCATGGTCAACAATTCCTTCGAAGCATCTAGTACGCCCATGTCAATCATTTCACCATCAACATCTGCCCACATTTGGTAATCCTTCCCATCTATTTTAGGTAGTTTGTGCACATGCACGAGCACTGATTTCTCAGCATGATTTACATAACTCAATACCGAGGCTTCAGGGGCTATCTTATTGCCCTTTAATAAATGCCTTTCTGTTTCCGGATTGTTTACAAAAGCCATAAGTTCCTCATTTTTCAGGGCTCCTTTAGTCACCTTACTCAAGGAGTCTAACAATACTTCTTGCTCATTCAATCTAGCCGTCAATTCCTGATTGGTGGTATTCAAGTTCATCCAAAGTACCAACGAACTGGTCATGAATAAAATGGCTACGCTTGCCGCTACCCTGAAATACCTCTTATAGGAACTGGTATTCAATTCACGGACTTTGGATTGCTCCGCCGTTTGAGTTCCGCCGCCTATGATCTTCAATAAATCTTCTTTGATATGAGCTGGTGGGGTCACTGCATTCTCAAAGGCCAGTTTTTCCATGCTTTGTTCGAGCTCGTTAAATTGACGTTTTAATTCGGCATCACTTTGAACGATTTCAAAAACTTCCTGCTCTTGTTCGCGACTTAAATCGCCTAAGAAATAGGATTCTAAAATTCCCTCTTTCAATATGTTCTCCTTGTTCATCTTCATCTTAAAACATGTATTAGCGCTAATAACAGAATGCTTATTTTTTGGTAGTTCTCCTTCAGTTGCTTTAAAGCCTGACGTATGTATGACTTAAAAGTTCCTAAAGGGACATCCATTTCTTGATAAGCCTCTCGATGCGTGTATCCATTGAAGTAAATCAACTCAATGGCTTTTCGGTGGTGAGGCTTTAACTTTTCTAAAGATCCTTTTATATCGGCAAAATTATCATCTTTTTGTTCCTCTTCGCTACTTTCATATACACCTGATTCTTGGTTTTGGATGACCTTTGTTTGCGAATTTCTTACGGCATTCAAGGCTTTGTTTCGTGCAATGCGATACAACCAGGTATAAAAGCTTGCTTTTTGGGCATCATAGGTGCCGGCATTGTTCCAAACCGCTAGAAAAGTATCTTGAAGCACTTCCTGTGCCATGACCTCTGATTTGCATATTTGAATGATGACTCCATAGATGGCTCCTGAGTATGCATCATACAGTTTTGCAAAGGCTTCTTGGTCTTTTTCTTTTAACCGATCGATTAAATTTTGGTGTGGATGCATTTTGTTAAAGCTATCACAAAATTAAGTAAAAAACCAAAGCAACTCATCCAAGGCCTAAAAACCTGTGTAACTAAAGGTGAATAATTAATGTTTAATTTAAATTTTATAAAAATGAAAAAATCACTTATTCTTTTATGTACGATCGTTGCAATGGGTTTTAGTATCGCTGCAAACGCTCAAAAAACGGTAGTAGGAATTGCCGCTTCAGACAAAAACTTTTCAACTTTAGTTGCTGCTGTAAAGGCTGCTGATCTAGTAAACGCTTTAAGCGGTGAAGGACCATTTACCGTTTTCGCTCCGACCAATGCTGCTTTTAGCAAGATTGATGAAATTACATTGAATAGCTTATTAGAACGCAGAAACAAAAGAACCTTGGCGAACATCTTACAATATCATGTTGTGAACAAAGATATCAGAGCACAAGATGTGGTATCGGCTTTAAAACTTGGAAACGGAAAGACCTCAATCACCATGTTAAACGGACAAAGCCTAAAGGTGATTCAGAAAAACGGAAAAATTTGGTTGCAAGACAAAAAAGGAAACTACAGTCAAATTGTAAAAACAGACATCGTTGGAAAGAATGGAGTGATTCATGTGATTGATGCTGTTGTAATGCCAAAAGCAAAGAAGAAGTACTACAGAAATCATCACTAAACGTGATATTCTTTTGAGTACAAAGCGCCTGAATCGGGCGCTTTTTTTATTTTAGAGGGGTCAACTCAAATTAAACCATTCTAAGATTATGAAAAAACTAACCTACCTCCTAGCTATTCTATTTGTTTTGAATGCTTGTAAAAAAGAAGAAAGCAAACCTGATACACAACCTAAAAGTAAAATTGCATCCATAACGACTTATACCTATGCAATGAATTCAGAAGAAGGAGAGGAAGTTTCCTTATCTGGATTCGAGACGGTAACTTTTGATAAAAACGAATTGGAAGTGAGTACCCTTCATTATTCAAAAGACAGCACGCTGATTTTAAAGGATAGTTTTACACATCAGAAAGAAAAGAACCTTACTGAAATCAAAACCACTACTGAGGATGACCAACTCATTTCCACTGAAAAACTGTATTATTTCGAGGGATTAAAGAAAATCAAGCAGCGATTGCGATATGGACAATCCGACGAACTGGTTTTACAAGATGATTTCACCTGGAATAAAGACAAAAAAGAAATTCATCAGATTAGAACAATTCACAAAGAACTTTATGCGAATTCAATTACGCGATACGACTCGCTTGACAATATAATTTCTGTAGAAGTAGCGAATAAGAAAGAAAATTTCACAGAAACCTATGTCTGGAACTATGTGAGCTTTGATGAGAAAAATGAATGGCTGGAAAGACATAAATTCATTAATGGAAAAGTCGCAGAAATCGAAAAGCGTCTAATCAAATATCAATAAGGAATTCAACCGAAATACCTAGTAACTATTTTATGAAGAATCTCCGATACCTTTTGCCTTTAGTCATTTGTCTGACGCTATTGATTTCATGCAATGAAAAATCTTCTTTCGTCTCTTTCACCTATCCCGAAGGAAAAACAAAAGCCCTTGTTTTAAGCTATGATGACGGGGCCATTGAAGACATTCAGTTGGCCAAGTTATTCGATGATAACAAACTCATTGGAACCTTTAATTTGAACTCTAAGTACTTCAGCACGACTCGAGGATGGCCTCAGCAAAATGGCGACACTATCTATCAACGATATATTCCTAAAGACTCACTGTTAATCATCTATAAAAATCACGAAATCGCCGCACATGGGGCCTATCATAAAAATTTCTTTGACATTTCTGATGAAGAAATTTTAGAAGAACTAAATACCGACATAGAGCTCTTGGAAAAATTTACGAACAGGAAGGTTATCAGCATGGCCTACCCATTCGGAAATGCCAATGACTCCATTGCTAAATTGGTTGGATCAACAGGACTTTTAAACGGTAGGACCATTGCAGATACTTTTGCCTTTGGATTTCCAGAAAATGACATGCTCTGGCATCCCACCTGTCATGATAGTAAAGCTTTGAATTATTTGGATGCATACCTGAATTTGAATCAACAGGAATTGTCTGTTTTTTATGTGTGGGGACATTCTTGGGAATTAAAAGATGAAACTCGATGGAACAACATGGTTACTTTTTGTAAGAAAATAGGTCAATCAAGAGATATTTGGTCTGTTAGCCATGGAGAACTCACCACTTATAAACTGGCCTTGGATCAAATTCAAATGGAAGGAAATCAAATTTCAAATCCGTCTGAAAGTTTATCCGTATGGCTAAAACTCACCAATGGGATTAAAGAATTAAAACCAGGAGCATCCATTCTTTTGAATCCATAGTTCACTAAGAGAAACCATTGTTTAATAGCTGAATTACCAGTATCTTGTAGCATTATGAGATACATCCTTCTTCCTGTTATTCTGTTCTTAACCGCCTGTCAACCTAATCAGAAAAAACCGAAAATCGATTGGGTATTCGTCGAAGGCGGAACCTTTGAACAAGGAAAAAACCAATTTGTAGTGAGCCCGAACAAAGACACGATTTACAATTTTACGAGTCCGAATCGCATGGTTGAACTTGATGATTTTTACATCAGTAAATATGAAATTACGGTAGCTCAGTACCGAGCGTTCTGCAAAAGCACAGGAAGAGAAATGCCAGATCCGCCTGCCAAAAGTGCTTTGGGGGAAGACTTAAATTACCAATGGGAAGATGATTTCCCCATGTTTGCTACTTGGGATGAAGCCAATGCTTTTGCCAAATGGGTCGGTGGAAGATTGCCCACCGAAGCTGAATGGGAGTATGCTGCAAAAGGGGGACAAAAAAGCAAAGGCTATCAATATAGCGGAAGCGATGATCCTGTAGCCATTGGATGGGTTGGTGAAAATTCAAACAAAACATTTCATAAAGTGGGCTTGCTGAAACCCAATGAATTGGGAATTCATGACATGACAGGCAATGTCAGCGAATGGGTGTCAGATTGGTACAATCCAGAGAAAGACAGCTTGGTATCTCTTAAAAATCCGCAAGGACCCTCGGAAGGAAGTGATAAAATTTCCAAAGGAATTAGTTGGTTTTACAGTGCCTATGATAAAATGGGAAAGCCTTTAAAATATGGCATTCACATGCCTGAAGTCCGATATCAGTCGCCACCCAATACTCGAAATGACGGCTTCGGATTCCGAATCGCAAAAGACAAGGAATAAATGACTTACCCATAAAGGTTTGGTAAAAATGCTATCTTGTGGTTTGAATGAAATCAACAAGTCAATCGCCAATCAAATAGTCCCTATTTCTCATGATGTATCGCCTCCGGTTTATTAGAGTCATTTTACAAAGTTTTCTCACAAGGAAGCGAAGCATTTTGGAACCTTTAACCTTGAAGTTTTGGGTGATACCCTTATTGGATACCGACCTAACCCTTTTGTTCACGCATACTTACAATCATTATATGGCCTTGGCGAGATGGAATTTAGTTTTCAATTCTGAGTTTCGAACTGGCGCTTTAAAAAGAGGGTGGGCACCCGTAACTACCAAAGAAACCATCAAGTACAAAAGGTCCATTAAAGCGTTTGAAATTGTGACACTACATACCAAACTTTTGTTTTGGAATGAACGCCGTTTTTATCACAAACATACGTTTAGGGTGAAAGGTGAAATTCGAGCCATTTGCTTTATTGAAGGGATGCTGCGCGGTCCCAAAGGACATTTGAAACCTAGCGAAGCCTTTGAGAAGTTGGGCGTTCATTTGGAATCACCTCCTATTCCGAATGATTTGGATGGTTGGATCAATTTAGAGTTTGAAAAGATTTAATAGGATTCTAATACAAATAAGGACATGAAACAGGCCAGTTTAATAGCTATTATATGGATCTTTATAAGCCAGTCAATCTTCAGTCAAAATGAGGAAGCCTTGCGTGTTGGTGTTATCGGACTAACGCACACGCATGTTCACTGGATTTTTGGAAGTGAACCTCGAGGAGATATTAAAATTGTAGGTATTGTAGAACCTAATAAAGAATTAGCACAACAATATGCTAATCAGTATAAATTTTCGATGGATATGGTTTTTGACACCATGGAAGAATTACTGGAAGACAAGAAACCTGAAGCAGTTACGGCCTTCGGAACTATTTACGAGCATTTGGAAGTGGTACGAAAAGCAGCACCAAAAGGAATTCATGTGATGGTTGAAAAGCCTTTGGCTGTAAGCATGGAACACGCACTTGAAATGCAAGCCTTGGCAAAAAAACACAGCATCCATCTGTTGACCAATTATGAAACTACCTGGTATCCCACCACCCATAAAGCATACGACCTAGCAAAAAATGAAGGGTCCATTGGTGGGATTCGAAAAATCATGGTTCAAGATGGTCACAAGGGACCAAAGAAAATTGGTGTGAACAAAGAGTTTTTAAGCTGGTTAACCGATCCTATTCAAAATGGTGGCGGTGCAGAAGTGGATTTTGGGTGTTATGGAGTCAACATTTCTACATGGCTTATGGATGGCAAACGACCCAATAGTGTTACGGCCATCACGCAACAGCTGCAACCAGAGAACAATCCGAAGGTGAATGACGAATCAGTCATATTACTTCAATACGACAATTCGGTAGCGGTAATTCAGGGGTCTTGGAATTGGCCAATCGGAAGAAAGGACATGGAGATTTATGGTGAAAAAGGAGTTATTTATGCTGATAATAGGCATGACTTAAGGGTCCGTATTTCCGAGGGTTATGACGGATTTGATGAAAAAGTATTCAAACTAAATGAACGAAAAGCACCACTTGACGATCCCTTTGCTTTATTGGCCGCTGTGGTAAAAAACAAGCTCAAGCTTAAACCATATGATTTAAATTCTTTGGAAAACAACATGTTGGTAGTAGAGATTTTAGACGCTGCAAAAAAGAGTGCAAAACTGAATAAAACCGTGTTTTTAAATAAATAGTTTTCAATGAATGCATACCGATTAGTCGTAGTAACCGAAAACCAAAACACCAAAAAGAAAGGGGAAATCTTGGCCCAGCTTCTATGTGAGATGTTAGAAACCCAAAATGAATTTATGATTGAAAAGTACCCCAAGTTTGATAATTCTTTTCGAATTGAAGTGACGGGTGTGCTGAGACCTGATAAAAACACAATTGAAGCATCTATTGTTTTGACCGATAGAATATGTTCTCCTTGGATGGTGACTTATGACGGATTGGATGGTAAGATTGAACTGACTTTCAACAAATCCTCCAGTTCAAAATTCAGAAAGACAGAATTCAATGTGATTCGATGGTCTCTATTTGAAACGGAAAAAGTTTGATGAATAAAATCAGTGGCCAATGAAGAAATACTTAGAGAAACAAGCAACCTTTAACAGGACCCTCTCTGCCCTATTTCTACTTTCTAAGTGGCGCGTTACTCACAATTTCATCCCTGAAATCACAAAACTTCTTGCTCGATTAAACATATCGCTGAACAAACCCAAACAAAGCGATGATATTCATCAACTTGCCAAAGGATGGCAATCGGTAATGCCTCCAGATGGACAACAATACTATAAAATTTCTGGAATTAAAAATGATACGGCCTATGTGGAAATCCACCTCCACTGTCCGCTTCGAGATACTGGCAAAGTTGATTCGTGTTACGCATTCATGAATTACGATCGTACCTTAATGAAAGAAATGGGTGGTCGTCTTACCGTCCTGGAGTCGCAATCGAATTCAGGAAAAAACCACTGTCGTTTGGCTATTAGGCGATTGAATGATCAGCGAGAAGATTTGGTAGCTGCTCACTTGAAAGAAAAAATTACTTAAAGGTAATTCTTTCAACCTCTCCCATTAATTAGCATTTTCTTAAAACTTGATATTCAAGGGTTCTCTATTTTGAGCCGTATCTTTGTGCGTAAGTAAAACTAAAGACAGGATATCATGAAAAGATTAAAATTTTTACCTTTTGTGTTTGTATTGGGCTTGGTCTTCACAGCTTGTAAGACTGAAAAAAAAGAGACCAAAGAAACAACACCAAAAATCACTATTGAAAAATTAAATAATTCACCAGCCTACGCTGATGCAGTATTGCAATTGAATTCGCCCGAAAATACCGAAACACTTCAAAGTGGAACCGTAGATTTCAATTTCGATGTTCAGAATTACGAGCTTGGAGCACAGACCCAAGGACCGAATGCCAACTTATTAGCGAATTCTGGAAAGGGACAGCACATCCACTTCATTTTAAACAACCAACCTTACTCTGCGCATTACGAAGCAAATTTCAGCAAAGAAATTCCGAATGGTGTTCACCACTTGGTAGCCTTCTTAAGTAGATCTTACCACGAATCGGTGAAAAATGAAAACTCCGTAGTTGTTAAAAAATTAGTGGTAGGAGAAAATGCTACCGATAGCCTTGGATTGAATATGGATGCCCCAACCCTTATTTACAGCAGGCCAAAAGGTACCTACAAAGGGAAGGATGCAAAGAACTTATTACTCGACTTTTTTGTATTGAATACAGAACTTTCTGAAAATGGTAATAAAGTAAAAGCCACTATTAATGGGAATGAATTCTTAATCTCTGAATGGACACCCCATGTGGTAAAAGGTTTGCCTATGGGTGAAGTAAGCATCTCATTAGAATTAATCGATGCCGAAGGAAATTTAATTCCAGGACCATTTAATAAAGTGGAAAGAAAAGTTACTTTAGCAAAGGAATAAAATCAAGCCATTGACACCATTTGCAATTCGAAAACTGATTGTTCTTCTTTGTTTTTTCTGCCTATTGGGCTGCAAGAACCATCAGGGAATTCAAACAGGTGATCTTATTTTTGTAGACGACACCTCTAGTGATCTCACAAAGGCCATCAACGACGTGACCAAAAAAAGCGGTCATGCAAACTATACGCATGTTGGTGTTTGTGAAGTCTTAGATGGTGTCGTTTATATTTACCATGCTTCCACTCAAAAAAACGTCGTTAAAGAGCCTTTTGATAGCTTCAAGGCAGACCGAAAGAACAGTACCCTCGATGTATTTCGGATCCAAGGATTGAATACCGACCGTAAAGAAAATGCTATTCGTAAGGCCAAAAAGTTCTTGGGCATGCCCTATGACTATGGGTATATTTATGGAGATTCTGCCATTTACTGTTCAGAATTGGTCTATGAAATGTTCAAGACCGATAGTATCTTCAAATTGAATCCGATGACCTTTAAGAATCCCAAAACGGGGGAATTCCACCCCAATTGGGTAAGTCACTATGAAAAACTTGGGATTCCCATACCCGAAGGAGAACCCGGATGCAACCCCAACGACATGTCTAGAAACAAGAGATTAAAATTTATCAGTACCTTAGAGATCAATTGATTTTTAATTTAGGATGATCATGATCAAAGGACTCTATGAAACTCATTTACCCGTTGAAGATCTGGAGAGATCGGTTCGCTTTTATCAGGAGGTACTGCAATTGAAACTTTGTCGCTTTGAAGAAGAGCGTCGTTAGGCTTTCTTCTGGATTGGTGAAGACAAACAAGCCATGCTAGGCCTTTGGGAAACGCCCAAAGATGAAATCAGCTTAAGGCATTTTGCCTTTGAATGTGATCCAGAATGGATCATCAACGAATCCATTGATTTCCTAAAATCTCATAACCTCAACTACTGGAATTTCCTACAAGAAGATAACGATCAACCTATGGTATTTTGTTGGATGTCTGCGGTTTCGATTTATTTCACAGATCCCGACGGACATTATTTGGAATTCATCGGCCTCCTCCCTGGCGACGTTCACCCAAGTTCTGAAAAACGCGTGGTGAGCTACAAAGACTGGTTAGCGATGAAAGAAAAAGGAGAAGTTTAAATCCTTTTCCTAGGCACTCCAGAATATCGCATACAATACCACCAATACCAACATTACGGCAAAAGCTCCAATATTGAACAAAGGACTGGTTTCAAACATTTGTTTGGTAATCGGTATTCCTTTAGCGTCGTCTTTTCCTTTGTGTTGATACAAGCTAGCCACGATAATTACGAGCATGGTTAACAACAGCGAATATCCCATTTGGTCCATGAATGGAACGTCTACAAAGAAACTACTGGTTGACCATCCCTTTGGTGCTACCTTGAAGTACATCGCAATTGGAATGGAACTCAAGGCTCCAATAATGGCCGCTTTGTTGGTTGTCTTCTTCCAAAACAATCCTAATAAAAAGACTGCTAAAATACCCGGACTTACAATTCCCGTATACTCTTGAATGAATTGAAAAGCCTGATCGATTCCTCCCAATAAGGGTGCCATGATACAAGCAATGATTAAGGCAACTCCTGCCGAAATTCTTCCTACAGAAACCGTGGTTTTATCATCTGCATTCTTGTTGAAATACTGCTTGTAAATATCCATGGTAAAAATGGTAGATGTCGAATTCAACATGGAAGCCAACGATGACACCACTGCTGCTGCCAGAGCCGCAAAAGCAACACCTTTCAATCCGACTGGAAGGAATTGTAACAACCACGGATAAGCCTTATCTGCTTGCTGTAGGGATGGCAAATTATTTTGACCTGCTTCACCCAAACTTCCTAAAATACTAGGATCATTTACCATCACATAGGCAGCAATCCCGGGAATCACAACGATTAATGGAATGATCAATTTCAAAAAGGCGGCAAACAAAATCCCTTTTTGGGACTCTTTTAAAGATTTGGCAGCCAAAGTTCTCTGGATAATGTATTGATTGAATCCCCAATAATACAAGTTAGCAACCCACATACCTCCTACTAACACACCAATCCCCGGCAAGTTTTTATACTCCGGATTCGATTCGTCCAAAATCATGGCAAAGCGCTCGGGCACTTCATTATAAATAACTTTAAATCCCTCTAAAACTCCTTCTCCGCCTGATACCGTATTCAAGGCCAAGTACGTAGTTACCAATCCGCCTAAAACCAAAAACACCACCTGAATCACATCGGTCCAGGCCACTGCTGAAAGTCCGCCATACAAAGAGTACGCAGCCGCAAACAAAGCCAAACCAATTACTCCGTAGATCATTGGAACACCCATAATGGTTTCCAAAGCCAAGGATCCCAAATACAATACAGAAGCCAAATTGACGAACACATAAAGGGCAATCCAGAATACGGCCAGAATGGTCTTCAAATTGGTTGAAAATCGTTTTTCTACAAACTCAGGAATGGTATACAGACCCTTTTCGATAAAAATGGGTAAAAAGAACTTACCAACGATTAATAAGGTCAATGCTGCCATCCATTCGTAAGAAGCGATTGCCAAGCCCGAAGCAAAACCAGAACCTGACATTCCGATGAATTGCTCTGCTGAAATGTTGGCGGCAATCAATGAAGCACCAATGGCCCACCAAGGCAAGGATTTACTTGCCAAAAAGTAATCTTCGGCATTTTTTTGATGACCCTTTTTATCTCTTGAAACCCATAATCCGACCCCCAATATTAGAATCGCATAGGTAATAAAGATCAGGTAATCAAGTAATTCAAAATTTGACGACATAGTTCGTAGTAGTTTAGTTGTTGATTAAATTTCTTAGTGTGGTTGCAGCTTTCTCTGCTGTAATATCTCGTTGTGGTGTTCCAAACATTTCATAGCCCACCATAAACTTTTTGACGGTTGCGCTTCGTAATAGCGGCGGATAAAAACTCATGTGCCAATGCCAGTGCTCGTTAGACTGCCCATTCGTTGGCGATTGATGAATTCCACTTGAATATGGAAAGGAAGTATTGAAAATCTTGTCGTAGGCCTTGGTAATCACTGAAATGGCTTTAGCAAAATCAAGACTTTGTTTCTCGTTCATTTGTAAAATGTTTGGTTGATGCATTTTAGGAACAATCATGGTTTCAAAAGGCCAAATAGCCCAAAAAGGAACCAAGATTACAAAAGTATCATTCTCAAAGAGCATCCGATTTCTCGATTGCAATTCCTGATTCACATAGTCCGAAAGTAAGCTTTTTTGCTTGGAATCAAAATAGTCTCTTTGGGTTCGGTCTTTTTTCAACACTTCATTGGGTAAGGTCGACTGGCTCCAAATTTGTCCGTGCGGATGCGGATTTGAACATCCCATCACCGCTCCTTTGTTCTCAAAAATCTGCACGTAATTAATGTCCTCCATTGCTCCTAAGCTGGCATACTCTTGTTGCCAAGTGCAAACCACCTTATGGATATCATCTACCTCCATATCGGCCAAACTTTTGGAGTGATCCGGACTAAAACAAATCACTTTACAAATTCCTGATTCACTGGTGGCTCGCAGCAGACCTTCCTCCACATCAAAATTGGGCGAATCACCTTGAAGTGCTGCAAAGTCGTTCTGAAAAACAAAAACATCTTCATAATCGGGATTCACTGATCCATTGGCCCTAGTATTTCCCGGACATAGATAACAATTAGGGTCATAGGAGTCGCGCCGATCATTATTCACTTCTTCATTTTGACCTTGCCAAGGTCTTTTGGCTCGATGTGGTGAAACCAAAACCCATTCTCCTGTGAGAATGTTCAATCGTTTGTGTGAATATTCCTGCAAATTGTCTTCCATACCTATACTTCAATAAGTCGTGTTCCTTTTTCCAATCGTACCCGATAAACCGAACAATCGTAATCAAACTCCTTTTTAAATTTTTTCTGTATTTCTTTTGAGAACGAATCGATGGCGTCCTTGTGGATGATATTGATGGTGCAACCACCAAATCCGCCACCCATCATCCGAGCGCCTAAAATCTTATTATTGCCTTTGGTTTGATTCACTAGAAAATCGAGCTCTTTACAGCTCACTTGATACTTGGTACTTAGACCTTCGTGAGAATCATAAATGAGCTGTCCAAGAGCCTTTAAATCGTCGTTTTCAATAGCTTCTGAAAAACGTAACACCCGATGGTTTTCTTCCACAACATAAGATACTTTCTCGAAGTCGGTCGGACTCATTTGTTCTTTATGGCTTGTTAACATTTCCAAACTCGCATCTCGCAATGCTTTGATATGCAAATCTTTACAAACCTTCTCGCAAACAGCACGTCGATCATTGTAAGCGCTCTCTGATAGTTCATGTTTGACATTAGAATTAATCAAGAGCAACTGATAGTCCCTGAAATCAATGGAAAAAGTTTTGCTTTTTAACGTCCGACAATCCAATAACAAAGCGCTATTCTCTTCACCAAACATACTGGCATATTGATCCATAATTCCGCATTTAACTCCCGCAAAATTGTGCTCGGCCAACTGAGAAATTCGAATCATTTGTGTCTTAGTCAATCCGAAATGAAACAATTCGTTTAGTGCAAATACCAAGCTGTTTTCTAAAGCTGCTGATGACGACATTCCAGCTCCATTAGGAATATCCCCAGAAAAAGCACATTGATACGCCGGAACTTGGATTCCTAGTTTTTGAATTTCCGCGGTAATCCCGATGATGTAGTTTCGCCAGCCTCCATCGGCAAGGGGTTGCAAGTTTTTCATCTCAAAATCATAGCTTTCATTCAGATCGAGAGCTATTGCTGTGGATGAAGCTCTTGTTGTTTTTGAAACTGCCATGACAATACCTTTGTCAACCGCCGCTGGAAAAACAAAACCCTCGTTATAATCGGTATGTTCGCCAATCAAATTGATACGGCCAGGAGCGAAAACCATAATTGGTTTTGCATTAAAGTTTTCCTCAAACTTGTGTTTTACTTGAGTCACCAACTTAGAATTCATTGGCAAAAGTTTTGATGTTCATTGTCCATTGAATTTCATAAGCTTCTTGGGGTTGAAGAACTTGTAAACCGATACCATTATTGAGACTATTGGAAAGGCCTACCATGGGTTCAATGGCAATGATGGGTGAATTTGGCGGTGTATAGATTTGAAGGAAATTCTCTTTTGCCGAAGAACGGAAATCAATGGAATATTGAGGAGTTTCAAAGCTGGCCTTATTGCCTTTTAGAATAAAACAATCGTCGAAAGATTGATTTTCGAGTAAGATTTTTTTCGGAATCTCACGATCTACAATTTCTTTGGTGATTAACTTCTCATCAAACAAAACTGTTTGATCACTGTCAAATGACAAAGCGTTTTTGGCTCTGTCGGGCATGTAAAAATAAGGATGCCATCCGATGGTGAATGGAAATCTTGTCTCACTAATGTTTTGAACACGCATCTCTAGAGACATTCCGTCTTTTGAAAATGTATAGTTGACGAACAATTCATAATCATGCGGAAATCCCTTAGGCTTGTTGGTCTCTAAGTAACGTAATTGTACTTTGATTTCAGAGTTGCTTTGATCTACATCCACCAGTTCAAAGGTTTTATTGTAAACCAATCCGTGCAAGGCATTGATGCCTTCAGGATCGTTTCGATCCAATTGATGGGATTCGCCTTCAAAGGTATACTCCCCATTTTCAGTACGACTTACAAAGGGAAATAACAACGACGAGGCATAGGATTTTGAATAGGGAAAATCATCCATTTCTTTGATGATGTCAACTTTATTCAATGCATAGGATTGCAATCGACCTCCCTCGGATAAATTGATTAAGACATACAATTCGTCTGATTTGTTGATTTCTACCAATGTCTGATCTTCTTTTTTGAACTTATGAACTAAATACATTACAGAGAGTTTCGTTTATAAATCGTGAACTTATTTTTGAGTTGTTTTTTTGAGCCGGATTGAATCATTTGGACCAACTCTGTACCCATCTCATAAAAGTCGGTCGACATGGTTGTGATTCCGTTTTCAATGACTTCTTTCAATGGCGTTTCGTTATAGGATACCATTCCGATTTCCTTACCCAATTGCCAACCTCTGGCTCTTGATTTTTTTATCAATTCGATCAAATCTTGGTCTTCAAAAACCAAGTATGCCTCATGCAACTCAAGTACTTGATCGTCCAAAGAAGTGTGAACCTCATACTCAAAACCAAATTCCTCGCAAAACTTGGAAAAACCGTCTTTCAATGAGGATGGTTGTTTTTGGGAGGCAATCAAATGCAATCGCTGGTAATTTTCTAAGGAATCTTTTAAGGAAGAAAGCCCGCGGTAAATGTCGTTCTCAAAGTCCTGATAAATAGCAGCATACTTCGTCAAATTTTGATGGATCTGATCCAAGACATATACTTTGTCTTCTGGTAAGGATTGGATACTCAAGTGGGTGTTTTCAAGATTGCCAGGCATGATGACATAATGATGGTACAATCCGACACTGTCTTGAATGAGTTTGTGGAAAACCGTCGGATTAAAATGATGGAAAAAGACCTCCACTTGAATTTTGTCGGCAAGGTGTTCAATGATGGCATTGTAAAGCACTTCCTTAAAGGGATTCAACTCATCGAACAATAAAAAAAGCTTCTGCGTTGGTTGAATGTCATGCGACAACACGTAATAACCTTTCCCCACAACAGATTGAATAACACCTCTGTTTTTCAATTCATTGAAAGCCATTAGCACGGTATCGCGCGAAAGACCCTGTTCTTCTTTAATTTGATTTAAAGAAGGTAGTTTATCGCCAACCAATAAAGCTTTGCTCGCAATCTGATCCTCGATATAAGCTACGATCTGCTTGTATTTCGGCTGACTGGATTCCTTAATCTTAAGCGCTTTCATTATACAAACCTATGAATTTCTCAAGAGAAAAACAACTGGTAGGTACTGGTAGGTTTTTTATATTTTTTATTCCATTTAGAAGATAAGCTTCATATACGAAGTTTTGTTAGCCTTTAAAATTCTGAAAAACAGTTTCAAAAATCTTATTTTAGTGACTTGAGAAAATAAATCAAATGGGAATATTCAAAAAGCTGAAAAAGGCCATTTCTAAAAATGACAATTACCTAGATCGTGATTTTTATTTCGAAAACATTTTAAATAATTACAAGCATTTAGATGCTTATTTCAGCCTGTTAAGGTTAGAGAATAAAAATAAAATTACTACTACGGTACCAATAGCCTATTTCTCAAATTACGATCTTCATAATTCGAAAGAATATTTTATAAAAAAGTATGGAAAACCTGATCATACGGCTATTAATCATTTTGAAATTGGGAAAATTAAAATCTTATTTTATCGCACCCACTTAAGTAATCAAAAAGTCAAACTAGAACTACATTTTCTCAATAAACGACTAATCATGGTATCTTATACTTTTTCACATCTCGATCATAACAGCGAAAAACAGCACCCATTAGATGTTTTGCAACAAAAATATTTGGTTGAAAAAGAAATCACCCCAAGCGACCACTACATCGAGGATCCAAATAAGGCAAAAATTGTCATTATGGATAGCGTAGAGTTTAAAGTCTATTACCTTCATAACACTTTGCAAGAGTTAATGAACTCGAAATTGAAAAAAGGAATCATCTCGACGAATTACCCAGATATTTCAGATGAAAAAAATTTATTTGAAGAACTTTAATGAGGTTTAAAAAAACAGGATTGCATATCCTTTGTGCTCCATTTTGAGCAATACGCCTGACTATGCCTATCGGCATGACGGCTTTTCTGTTCTTACAAAACTCGAAAGGAGAATAAAGCAGGATTATATATCCTTAACGTAACATTTTGAACATTACGCCTGAGCATGCCTCTCGGCATGACGGCTTTTCTGTTTTTACAAAACCTAAGGCGAGCTTTGGTTTTGAAAAACAGAAAAGCCTGACAATTTTCATTGTCAGGCTTATGTATCTGTGATCGCGACAGGATTCGAACCTGTGACCGTCTGCTTAGAAGGCAGATGCTCTATCCAGCTGAGCTACGCGACCGGACCAAGTGTTTACACACTTTAAATTATGTAATGACTTGAAGGTCATTTTGAACTTGTCGGGGTGGCAGGATTCGAACCTGCGACCTCCGCGTCCCAAACGCGGCGCGATAACCGGGCTACGCTACACCCCGGAGTGAGTCTATAAAAAATTTCTTTCGATCTCTTTTGCGAAAAACCAGCCGGTCAGTTGGCTTTTCTCAACTCATTCTGGCGGAGAGACAGGGACTCGAACCCTGGCGACCTAAACGGTCGACAGATTAGCAATCTGCTGCATTACCACTCTGCCACCTCTCCATTTTACACCAATAAACTGCAAAATTTATTAGCGAGTGCAAATGTAATATTACAATTACAATTTACCAAGATAAATAGTTAAATTATTCAGGGTATTCCACTCGAACGTGGTAAATATTCATCAATTTCTTTTTGATGACTTTTTTGATCAATTCGATCTCTCGAAGGGTAATGTTTGAATTTTGAAATTGATTGTCTTCCAACTGCTTGTTCACAATTCGCTCAATGAGGTTGTCAATCTTTTCAGCAGTAGGTGTTTTCAAACTTTTGGATGCCGCTTCCGCAGCATCACACATCATCAAAATAGCCGTTTCTCGAGAAAACGGAATAGGCCCTTTGTATTGGAATTTCTTTTTATCCACTTCCGAATCGGGATTGGCCTCAACTTCCTTGCTATAGAAATAATAGGTAGTAGATGTTCCGTGGTGCGTCCGAATAAAATCAATCACTCGATCTGGCAACTTATATTTCTTGGCCATTTCAATTCCTCTAATTACGTGATCAATAATGATTCGCGCACTGTCTTGTGGCGATAACTCGTTATGTGGATTCACGCTGGTACTCTGATTCTCTGTAAAATATTGCGGATTGTAAATCTTTCCAATATCATGATACAAGGCTCCTGTTCTTACCAACATGGAATTCGCACCAATTTCATTCGCAGCAGCTTCCGCTAAATTGGCCACTTGCATCGAATGCTGAAAGGTTCCAGGTGCTTTTTCATTCAATTCTCTTAACAACTTCGAGTTGGTATTGGACAATTCCAACAAAGTCACGTCCGAAACCAAGCCGAATAATTTCTCATATATATAGATGAGAATGATGGATAAAAAGGACAACAAGCCATTTGCCGAGAACAACAAGAAGTACTCAAAGTTCAATTGAGAGGCGTTCCCTTCCTTAATAATTGAAAAAGCAAAATAGGTAATCATGTAAATCACCGTAATCTGGGCTACAGAAATAAAGATGTTGGCTCTTTTGTAAAGTTCTGAAACCGTTAAAATTGTAACAATACCAGCAATGATATGTAAGTAAATAAACTCAAAACTATTGGGTACAATAAACCCTAACAAGAGTACGGTCAATACATGAGCAAAAAGACCCAATCGCGCATCGAAAAAGGCCTTCAATACAATGGGTAAGATACTCAAAGGCACCACATACAAGTAATCTGAATTGTACTTGATGACCATGGTCTGAATGAAAATCATCAACAGAATATTGATGAAAATGAAGGTGACCTTGTTGTTATCATTAAAGATTTCAATTCGATATTTATTGAGGAAGAGCAGCAACATGAGTAGCGCTAAAGAAACCAATGTAGTATATCCGAAGACAATCCAGTTGTAATTGGATTCAGTCCACACTTTCGATTCCGATTCGCTTTTCAATGAGCGCAGCATTTCCAGCTTGTTCCCTTCTACCACATCGCCCTTAAGAATGATCAATTCCCCAGAAGTTACCTTTCCTTTAGTGTAAGAAATCTCTTCTATCTTTTTATCGATGATTCGTTGTGTAAAGGCATCGTCATAAAAAACATTGGGTTTCATGATATCAGCCAAAAGATCTACCATCATGAACTTGCCTCGCAAGTTGGTATCACTCAAATTGGTATTGATCAGGGCCAGAACTTCTTTGTTGGTATACAAATCTTTAAAGAAGGTATCGGAAACCTCGTTGTTCTTTCGAACCGCAATGAGTTCATCCTGTCGGGAAGTACGGTTTTCACTAATGGCCTCCACATAACCATTGGCATACACCTTTTGAATAATTCTCTCGGCCTCTAAAGCTAAAGAATTAATCACGGCATCTGGCAAAGAATCGGTAGGCTCCAAACGAGCCACACGTTCTTTAAAAGAGGTATTTACCTTATCCACGATGCTCTGATCGTACAAAAAGTAGAGCTTGGAATTGGCTGTGATGGTTTTGGTTTCTATAGTGATCTCATCTTCCGATTTCTGAATGGCATAGTCGAAAGGGGCATATAGGTTGTCGTAGCGCCAAACCTGACCGTTGGAGAATTCGTATTTAAACTGCCCTCCTTTCGGGAACAAATACACAATGGCCACCGTGGTCAAAAGAAATAAAAGCACCTTATAGATGATGGTGTTATTCTTATAGACTTTATTCATAAAATCACTCATGCCGGTGGGTTTGGATTAACAAACTTAGTTAAAAAACTGAACCCATGAAATTAGTTGATTGGTTCAATTTTATTTTGACCTTAAAATGGTTAATTTTGCATAAATTTTAAAACAAACAATCCCATGAAAGACGTTGTAATCGTTTCTGTTGCTAGAACCCCAATTGGAAGCTTTTTAGGTAGTTTATCCACCATTCCTGCACCAAAATTAGGTGCCGTAGCCATTAAAGGCGCTTTGGAAAAAATCGAGTTGGATCCTGGCAAGGTCGAAGAAGTTTTTATGGGAAATGTTGTTTCGGCTGGTTTAGGGCAGGCTCCTGCTAGACAAGCAGCTATTTTTGCTGGTATTCCTGATACGGTTCCATGTACCACAGTAAATAAGGTTTGTGCATCTGGAATGAAATCCATCATGTTGGCAGCTCAATCCATCGCTTTAGGCGACAACGAGATTGTAGTGGCAGGCGGAATGGAAAACATGAGCATGATTCCGCATTACTACCACGCGAGATCCGCTACCAAATTCGGTCCGGCTAAAATGGAAGATGGAATGCAAAAAGACGGCTTAGTAGATGTATACGATCAAGTAGCCATGGGTGTTTGTGCCGATGCCTGTGCTGATGAATACGAATTCTCAAGAGAAGACCAAGATAACTTTGCCGTTGAGTCTTACACGCGTTCTGCGGAAGCATGGAAAAACGGGTTGTTTGCAGACGAAGTGGTTCCTGTGGAAATTCCACAACGTAGAGGCGAGCCTATCATCTTTTCTGAGGATGAAGAGTACCGCAATGTAAAAATGGAAAAGATTCCGAATCTTCGTCCGGCTTTCACCAAAGAAGGTACCGTTACTGCGGCAAATGCTTCCACTATCAATGATGGTGGTGCAGCCTTGGTATTGATGTCTGCTGAAAAGGCAGCGGAACTGGGAGTAACACCCTTGGCAAAAATCACAAGTTATGCTGATGCAGCACACGAACCAAAATGGTTTACAACTGCTCCAGCAAAAGCATTACCAAAAGCACTAGGAAAAGCCAGCTTAAGTATAGACGATATTGATTACTTCGAATTGAACGAAGCATTTTCAGTAGTTGGATTGGCGAATGTGAAAATTTTAGGATTGGACGCCGAGAAAGTAAATGTAAATGGAGGAGCTGTTTCCTTGGGTCATCCACTAGGTGTTTCAGGCGCGAGAATTGTAATTGCCTTAACCTCAATCTTAAAGCAAAAAAATGCTAAATTTGGTGCAGCTGCTATTTGTAATGGTGGTGGTGGCGCAAGTGCCATGATTATCGAAAGAATTTAACCAAACACCAACTTCCTTGTACGGAATCTGTAATTTAAGTATTGTTCCCATTAGAAGAGCCCCAAGCCATAGCTCGGAAATGGTTTCACAACTTTTATTCGGAGATTTTTTTACGGTGATAGAAACTGAGAACGATTGGTATCAGATTGAAACCTACCTAGACTCCTACAGCGGATACGTACACAAGCACCAGGTTGAAGAATTATCGATGGCCGAATTTGCCAAACTTCAAAGTCAGAAGCAGTACTTTGCCGGTGAATTTATTGACTATATCAGCTCAACTTCCAATGATTTGGTAGCGATTCCAATCGGATCCTTGTTGCCTTGCTATGATCATCAAAAATTATTCATCAAGGATGATGAATATTCTTATGAAGGAAAAGTGTACCATGAAAAACTCGCCAAAGCAGACCTTGTACAAATCGCCTATTTGTATTTGAACACACCTTATTTATGGGGCGGTAAAACCCCATTCGGAATCGATTGTTCCGGATTTACGCAAATGGTGTATCGCCTTTGTGGGTACCACCTGTTTCGGGACGCCAAATCACAAGCTTCACAAGGTGAAGTTTTGAGCTTTATTGAAGAGAGCAAGCCCGGCGATTTGGCCTTTTTTGATGATGAAGAAGGCAATATCAATCACGTAGGAATTGTACTCAACAATTATCAAATAATCCACGCTTTTGGCAAAGTTCGAATTGATACTTTAGATCATAGTGGTATATTTAACAACAAATTACAGAAGCATACGCACAAACTGCGCATCATCAAACAAATAATTCCGAATGAATAAATGGTTGAAAAAACATGGGCTACTTTTAAAAGATGCTTTCTTTTCAACTATTTTCTGTTTACTTCTAACCCTTTTTCTTGCCCTTATTGTCGTTAACCTCAGCTTTCTGAATCCGTTCAAGGAAGCCTTCAAGGATTTTAGCTTTACCGATATTTATTATTCAGAGAGAATTCAGGAACAGTCCATTTCAAAGGACATTGTGCTCATTAATATTGAGCGTAGAGATCGTTTTGAGCTGGGCATGTTGTTGGAATCAATTTTGGCGGAAAATCCGAAAGTGGTTGGTGTGGATGCAATTTTTAGAAATCCGAAAGATTCGATCAAAGATGCTTACTTGGCCCAACAACTGCAAAACAGCAACGTAGTGAGTGCCATTAATTTTGACAAAAACGGAATTATTCGGACTCACGAAAGTTTGAAACCAGCCAAAGAAAGCTTCATCAACATTAGCTTTGACACCAAAACCAAGGTAGTACGGACTTTCGAATCCTTTCATGAAAATAATGATCAGGTAGACACGTCTTTTGTGGTTTCACTTGCGAAGGCTTTTGGAAAAACACCTCCTTATACAAAATTGGAGGAAGAACAATTCATAAAATATTCGGGCAATTACAAGTCCTTCATACATTTTGGGTTTGATGAATTCATGTTGCTAGAAGACAAAAAAATCATCCAAGATAAAATAGTCTTACTGGGTTACCTCGGCGTCCCGATGGGAAACAACTTTGATGTTGAGGATAAATTTTTCACCCCATTGAACAGCTCAACCTCAGGCAAATCACTTCCCGATATGTTTGGTATCGTGGTTCATGCGAACATCCTAAAAATGGTTTTGGAGAACGATTACATCATCAAACTACCCAAGTTATTATCATGGATTCTGAATTTCGGATCTGTTTTCCTATTCATGGTTTTTTCATTGAAATTGGAAAAAAGAGGTGAAATCTACAATCGAACTTTTAAGTGGCTGATACTCTTCCTTTACACGGCTATTTTGTTGTATTTACATTTGATGGTATATGACAAAGGCGTGTATTTCAATGTGTTTAGTATTATTGCATTGACGGGTATTTCAGCCAATATGTTTATTTTTTACGTGCATTTTCTAAAACTAATTAAATCTAAAATCCAATGGAAAAGCTATCTCGATTAACACGTATCATCTTCATCATGGCCTTACTGTCATTCCAATTGATTGAAGCTCAAGAGAACTTTTGTTTGATAGAAGTAAAAGGCATGCCACAGATTGAAGTGAAAGAAGCTTACAGAACTGCCAAAAAAGGGGATGTTCTAGACAGCAAACACAAAATTCAATTGAGAGAAAATGAAGCTATCAAACTAATTGATGGTACTGGTAATTTGTATGAAGTAAAAGAGGTCGGGTCTTTTGGGATCGACAAAGTCATCGCTAGTAAAGTGGAGAATAACAAAGTAAGTGTTACCAAAAAGTACTTTACCTATTTGTACAAGAAGATGTTTACCCAACATCAAAACAATTCGAAAGCGGGGGTAGTTTATCGATTAAATCCGTCCGGAACCTTGCTTTTCCCAGCAAACAAACGTCGCATAGCAAAAGATACCATTCGTTTTGAATGGACCAACGAAGTCTTTCAACCACTTACTTTTAGCCTCGTGAACCTAAACACCAAAAGAGGTTTCAAAATCACTACCAATGGAAATTACGTGACCTTACCAGTAGACGGAATGACTTTGAAAGAAGGTAGTAGCTACCAATGGACCATTTTAGCGGAAGGCGATTTAAAACCAGTATATCACAACTTTACCATTTTGAAGAAGGCCGATATCACAGCATTGGATCCGAAGGTTATGGTATTTAAAAAAGAATTGTTAGAACTCGGGTTTGATAAGAAGAAAATAAACGCGCTGATTTCAGACCACTTTAACATACAGTATTAAACAAAAAAAGCTCAGATTTCTCTGAGCTTTTTTTATGATTTATTTTGAATCACTGACTATTGCTTTTGATTTTCTCTCATTTCTTTAAAAATTGGTCGCAATTTATCAGCTTTTTCAGTCATTTCCAATATATCATATATAGACACCAACTGTCTGACAGTCTCAATATCTCTTTTTATATTATCTCCTTTTTCAATGTAAGGCAGAGCCTTTTTCAATAATTCAAGCCTTTGTTTTTCAAGTTCAACATACTTTTTCTCATTTTGGAAATTTTTCCCCATTTCTTCTGCCAATGCGTCGGTCTGACCTAAAATAGCGACACCTATGTTTAAGTAAGCATTGCGGTATTTTGGATCTAATGAAATTGCTTTTTCATAATATCCAATAGCGTCCTCAATTTTGTTGTCATTCTGGTTGATTACACCTAAATTGAAATATAAATTTGGATCATTCGGGTTTAACGCAATTGCTTCTTTCATTAAAGCCGCAAACTTAGCGTTGTCTTCCAATTTGATATATAAATTCGCCTCATTTAAAATTAGATTGACATCCTTAGGATTTTGCTTTCTTGCCTCTTTGATTGCAACAATAGCTTCTTCCGTTTTTCCTTGCTCAATCAACACAAAGCTAATGTTCTTAACAATATCAGCTTGTTTTGATTTGGTTTTCTCTACTGTTGGCTTTTCATGAGAACCAGATCGTACAAAGGCGTCTGACATTGCTTTTGATCCCATGTTTTCTTTAACACCTGTCTTCTTATTGATTGCGAAGTAGTTCGTACTGATTCCAGTATAACCAATGTCCAACAAGTTTCTATAATACTTGATAGATCTATCGTATTCCTTAGCCAAAGAAGCACTAACTGCCGCATTGTACAAGAAAATAGTATCTTTTGGACTAAGTTTATACGTCAAATAAAAGTCTCCAGTAGCATTCTTAAAGTCCTTGGCGTTGTACAATTTGATAGCTCTTTCAGATACTCTTTTGATAACTCCTTGCAATAACGGCTGAGCCTTGGAAGTATACTTGTTTTTGTTCTTCTCTTTTTCATAAGCGAACAAGTTATTAAAGGCATCTGCCGCCACTTCTAAATCAGAAGTTGAATAGGCTTGTCCTTTTACGAAATAGTATCTTGCTTTGTACTTATCTGCCATAGAAGCTTCCATGGCATCCAATGATTTCACTGCGGCAATAGCAGTTTGGTAATCACCTTTCTTTAAAGCTCTTTCAGCAGTCTTCAACTCATCTTTTTGAGCGTAAATACCCGCAGATAATAAAGATAAAGCAATTACAAAAATTCGATTTTTCATTTTAATATAATTTACGTTTTGTTTAATTGTTGTCACTAGTTTCAATTTCCGTGCCAGTCTCCGTCTCATCTTCGGAGCCTCTTTCGTGAATCACTTTCGCAACAGCCGCAATACTATCAGATTCCTTAATATTAATGAGCTTTACACCTTGCGTGGCTCTACCCATAACTCTTAAATCTTCTACGGCCATTCGAATGGTCAATCCAGACTTGTTGATAATCATCAAATCATGCTGATCATCAACATTTTTTATGGCCACTAAATTACCGGTTTTTTCTGATATATTCAAGGTTTTCACCCCTTTACCACCACGGTTGGTAATTCGGTAATCCTCTAGTTTCGAACGTTTTCCATATCCTTTTTCAGAAACAACCAAAATATCGCTTTCAAAATCGTTTACAGAAACCATTCCGATTACCTCATCGTTCTCATCGTTTAAGGTAATTCCGCGAACACCTGAGGCAGTCCTACCCATTGGTCTAGTCTTGGCCTCCTCGAATCGGATTGCTTTTCCAGATTTCAAAGCAAGCATCACTTGGCTATCTCCAGTGGTCAATTTTGCTTCTAACAATTCGTCACCTTCTTTAATCGTAATGGCGTTGATTCCATTGGTTCTTGGTCTCGAATAAGATTCTAAAGAAGTCTTTTTCACTTGACCTTTCTTGGTCGCCATAATGACATAGTGACTATTTACGTATTCTTCATCTTTCAAGTCTTGAGTTACCAAGAATGCCTTCACCTTATCATCTGGCTCAATATTGATCAAATTCTGAATAGCTCTTCCTTTGGTATTTTTCCCTCCTTCAGGAATTTCGAACACACGCATCCAGAAGACCTTTCCTTTCTGCGTAAAGAACAACATATACTGATGATTCGTTCCAACAAACAAATGCTCTAAGAAGTCTTCATTACGAGTAGTAGCTCCTTTTTGACCTCTACCTCCTCTATTCTGTACTTTGTATTCGTCCAAGTTGGTACGTTTTAAGTACCCTGCGTTTGAAATGGTTACAACCACTTTTGAATTCGGAATCATGTCCTCAATTCGCATATCCCCTCCAGAATATTCAATTGAAGATCGACGCTCGTCACCATACTTATCTTTGATATGAAGCAATTCATCTTTGATAATGGAATATCTTCGGTCTTGATTGTCTAAAATATCTTTCAAATCAGCAATGGTCAATAAGATCTCGTCATACTCAGCACGAAGTTTGTCTTGTTCTAGACCGGTTAATTGACGCAAACGCATTTCTACAATAGCCTTGGCTTGAATCTCTGTAAGCTCAAAACGCTTCATCAAACGCTCGCGCGCCTCATCCGCATTTTTCGAACCTCTTACAATTTCAATCACCTCGTCAATATTATCTGAAGCAATGATCAATCCTTCAAGAATATGTGCTCTGGCTTCTGCCTTTCGTAATTCGAATTGCGTTCTACGAACCACCACATCGTGTCTATGTTCTACGAAATAGTGAATCAACTCTTTCAAGTTCAACTGCTCTGGCTTTCCATTTACCAGGGCAATGTTGTTGACGCTAAAAGAAGTTTGTAATTGTGTGTATTTGTATAGTTTGTTCAATACGATATTCGGAATCGCATCTCTTTTCAATACATAAACGATGCGCATCCCTTTTCTATCGGATTCGTCTCTTATATTGGAAATGCCTTCAATCTTCTTGTCGTTCACCAACTCCGCAGTCTTGCGAATCATATCGGCCTTGTTCACCTGATAGGGGATCTCAGAAACAATGATGCACTCGCGACCTTTTACTTCTTCAATAGTCGCCTTGGCACGCATTACAATTCGTCCTCTACCCGTATGAAAGGCTTCTCTTACACCATCATATCCGTAGATGATTCCTCCCGTTGGGAAATCAGGCGCTTTGATGTGCTGCATCAACTCATCGATTTCAATATCATTGTTGTCGATGTAAGCAACGGTACCATTAATGATTTCAGTCAAGTTATGTGGCGCCATGTTAGTCGCCATACCTACTGCAATACCAGAGGCACCATTCACCAATAAATTTGGTATTCTCGTTGGTAACACCGTTGGCTCTTGAAGGGTGTCATCGAAATTAAGTGTGAGGTCTACCGTTTCCTTTTCGATGTCCGAGAGCATTTCCTCAGATATCTTTTGCATTCTTACCTCGGTATAACGCATGGCCGCTGGTGAATCACCATCCACGGAACCAAAGTTACCCTGCCCGTCAACCATCATGTAGCGTACGCTCCAATCTTGTGCCATACGTACCATCGAGTCATAAACGGAAGTATCTCCATGTGGGTGGTATTTACCCAATACCTCACCTACAACTCTTGCTGATTTCTTGTACGCACCAGTTGATCGAATTCCTAATTCATGCATTCCATAAAGTACTCTTCTATGTACCGGTTTTAGACCATCCCTCACGTCCGGAAGCGCCCTTGAAACAATTACCGACATTGAATAATCAATGTAGGCTGATTTCATTTGCTCTTCAATATTAATGGGGATTAATTTCTCTCCTTCTGTCATACTATTTATATTACAAATTCTTGAAAATTATTAAACAAGGCAAGATACATTTTCTACTACTTTTACAAAAGGTTTTCACCCCTCAAAACACCTATAGTTATTAACATTTCTTGATAAATTTTAACACAAAAGGGAGGGGTGAAATGTGACTAGAATTTGTTACTTTTATCTAAGTCATTTTGACAGTCAATATGAATTGGCACCTTTTTTGTCCAACATAGATGAAAAAGCCTTAATTTTATAGTTTACGAAAGCAATATGGACGAAAATTTTTCACCTAAAGTTAGAGATGTGATTACCTACAGTAAGGAAGAGGCACTCCGATTGGGCCACGACTTCATTGGTACGGAGCATTTGTTACTTGGGTTATTACGAAAGGGAGATGGAAAGGCAGTTGAGATCTTAACGGCTTTTGATGTTGATTTAGAGTTATTGCGAAAAAAGTTAGAACAGCTAAATCCTACGAATCCATCCATTGGAATTTCAAATTCTAAAAAGAGTTTACACCTAACAAGACAAGCCGAAAAAGCGTTAAAAACAACGTTCTTGGAAGCGAAATTATATCAGAGTGAAGCCATTGATACGGCGCACTTGCTATTGTGTATCTTGAGAAATGAAAATGATCCAACCACAAAACTGATTCAGAAATACCATGTGAATTACGACGAAGCCAAATCGTTGTACAAACAATTGCATGCGGACAATAGTGACAATCAGACCTACACAGATCCTGTGTCTGAGGCACCTTCAGATGATGAGTATTCAGACGGAAAACAAAATCCGTTTGAGCAATCAAGAAGTAAGTCGCCTAAGAAATCCAAAACACCTGTATTGGATAACTTCGGACGTGATCTTACAGGATTGGCCATGGCCGGAAAATTAGATCCTGTGGTAGGAAGGCACAAAGAAATTGAGCGTGTATCTCAAATTTTAAGCCGTCGTAAGAAAAACAATCCGATGCTCATCGGTGAACCAGGAGTTGGTAAATCTGCCATCGCAGAAGGACTTGCCCTTCGTATTGTAGACCGAAAGGTTTCTCGAATTTTATTTGACAAACGCATTGTATCATTGGATTTGGCCAGCTTGGTGGCAGGAACCAAGTACCGAGGTCAGTTTGAAGAGCGAATGAAAGCTTTGATGAATGAATTGGAGAAAAATGAAGACATCATTCTTTTCATTGACGAGATTCACACCATTGTTGGAGCAGGCGGAGCCACTGGTTCTTTAGATGCTTCCAACATGTTGAAACCAGCTTTAGCGAGAGGCGAAATTCAATGTATTGGTGCCACTACTCTTGACGAATACAGAACAAATATTGAAAAAGACGGTGCTTTAGAGCGACGTTTCCAAAAGGTAATTGTAGACCCAACTTCGGTTGAGGAAACGGTTCAGATCTTACACAACATCAAAGGAAAGTACGAAGAGCATCATAATGTTGATTTCACCGATGAAGCCATTGAGGCCTGTGTGAAATTGACCAATAGATACATGACAGACCGTTACCTTCCAGACAAAGCCATTGATGCTTTGGACGAAGCGGGATCTCGTATTCACATCACCAATATTGTAGTACCGAAACAAGTTCTTGATTTGGAAAAACAATTGGAATCCATCAAAGAGAAAAAGACCCAAGCGGTTAACAGACAGAAATACGAAGAAGCAGCCAAGCTTCGCGACGATGAAAAGAATTTTGAAGCGGCCCTTGTTTCTGCACAGAAACAATGGGAAGAGGATTCAAAACTCAATCGTAAAATTGTAACAGAAGACAATGTGGCAGAAGTGGTATCGATGATGACGGGTATTCCGGTAAATCGAGTAGCGGAAGCTGAGAGTCATCGATTGCACGAATTACCTGCTTTAATCAAAGGTAAAATCATCGGACAAGATCCTGCAGTATTGAAAGTGGTAAAAGCCATTCAAAGAAATCGAGTTGGATTAAAAGATCCGAACAAACCCATTGGTTCTTTCATTTTCTTAGGTCAGACTGGAGTTGGTAAAACTCAATTGGCCAAAGTATTGGCAAAAGAATTGTTTGACTCTGAAGATTCATTGATCCGAATCGATATGAGTGAATACATGGAGAAATTTGCGATTTCAAGATTGATTGGAGCGCCTCCAGGATACGTAGGATACGAAGAAGGAGGTCAGCTTACGGAAAAAGTAAGAAGAAAGCCTTATTCAGTTATTCTTTTGGATGAGATCGAAAAGGCGCATCCAGACGTATTCAACATGTTGTTACAGATTCTTGACGACGGATACATTACAGATAGCTTGGGAAGAAAGATTGATTTTAGAAACACCATTATCATCATGACTTCCAACATTGGAGCTCGTCAATTGAAAGACTTTGGTTCTGGTGTCGGATTCGGAACTGCCGCTAAAACAGCACAGGCAGATGAGCATGCGAAATCGGTAATTGAAAGTGCTTTGAAAAAATCTTTCGCTCCAGAGTTCTTGAATAGAATTGACGATGTGATTGTTTTCAATGCATTGGAAAGAGAAGATATTCATGCCATTATCGATATCGAATTGAGCAAACTTCTAGGACGTATTTCTGACCTAGGTTATACTTTAATTTTAAGTGACAAGGCAAAAGACTTTATCGCAAACAAAGGATTTGATAAGAAATACGGTGCAAGACCTTTAAAAAGAGCTATTCAAAAATACATTGAAGATGCTCTTGCCGAAGAGATTGTAAACTCGAAGTTGGCAGAAGGTGATTCCATCCATATGGAACTAGATGAAGAGAAAAACGAGCTCGTCATCGACATCAAAAAACCTACAGAAAGTAATTCATAAGAATTCAAATAGATTAAAATCCCAGTTCATCTGGGATTTTTTTTACCCTCCAAAAAATAATACTTTAGCGCTCTAAGAAAAGATACCAATGCGAATAGATATCATTAGTGCCGCACCACAGTTGCTGGATAGCCCTTTGAATCACTCCATTTTAAAAAGGGCTCAGGACAAAGGTCTTGCAGAAATCCACATTCACAATTTACGTGAATACGGACTTGGCAACTACCGGCAAATTGATGATACCCAATTTGGTGGTGGAGCCGGAATGGTATTGATGATTGAACCGATTGCACAATGCATTGAAAAATTAAAGGGAGAACGCAGGTATGATGAAATTATATACGTAACTCCCGATGCTAAAACCTTAACCCAAAAGACGGTCAATACCCTATCTTTAAAGGAGAACATATTGATCCTAACAGGCCATTACAAAGGAGTTGACCAGCGAATTCGAGATCTATACATCACCCGAGAAATTTCAATTGGCGACTTTGTATTGACGGGAGGAGAACTTCCAGCGGCTATCTTGGTAGATGCGATAGTACGACTAATTCCGGGTGTTATTGGAGATGAGCAATCTGCACTCACCGATTCTTTTCAAGACAACTTATTATCACCGCCAGTATATACAAGACCTGCAGATTATGAAGGCATGAAGGTTCCTGAAGTCCTCCTATCGGGTAATTTTAAAAAAATTGACGAATGGAGAGAATCAAAGGCCATAGAGAAAACCAAACTCGTTCGACCCGACTTATTGGATGAATAAATTAGGCAACTTCTTTCGGATTTCAGAACCCATAGGATTGATCCTATTGTTTCAGGTTTTTCGGTTTGTGCTGTTACCTTTTATGGGATTGATGCCCCAAGATGCCTACTATTATTTATATGGTCAAAACCTATCTTGGTCGTATTTTGATCACCCTGGAATGATTGGCTACCTACTAAGATTTACATCGGAGCTATTTGGACAGTCGGTTTTTGTGGTCAAACTCACCGATTTTATAGTGACTTCCTTGACCATGTATTTCTTCTACAAATTGGCAAGTCAATTTTTACCGAAGTACAAAGCAAAACAAAGCTTGTTGGTACTGACCAGTACCATATTCGTTTCAATATTATCTTTTAATTCCACACCAGATGTCCCTTTGCTGTTATTTTGGACCTTAAGCGTCCTCTGCTTGCAGCAAGCCATATTTTTAGATAAGAAATGGTATTGGATATTGGGCGGAATTTGCATGGGGCTAGCCTTTAATAGCAAATACACCTCTATATTGCTTCAAATCGGATTGATCGCGTTTTTGATTTTATCCAACAAACACCGCAAAAAACTCTTATCGCCATGGATGTTGGTAGGATTGCTAATTTCAGTCGGACTTACTTTTCCGGTGGTGTATTGGAATTACACCAATGAATTTGCGTCTTTTGCTTTTCAATCGACGCAACGAACCGAAAGTATTTCAGAGTTTAATATTACCCCAAAATATTTCTTAGGCGCCGTTGGTCATCAATTATTCTTGCTTTTGCCCATACTATTTGCCCTCTTTGTCAAAGCAACGCTCAAACACATCACAAAATTTTTTAAGGGATTCCGATTGCCCAATGATCAGAATTTATTTCTATTGGCATTCTTCTTACCAACATTCTTGGGATTCTTTTTAATTACACCATTTTACTGGGTCAAATTAAATTGGATGATGCCCTCCTATGTAACCGGTGTTATATTGGCGAATGTATTTATCACAAAAAAATTATTGCGAACTCAATTAATTATATCCGGAGTATTTCATGTGCTTTTGGCTGTTCAAATTCTCTTTTACTTGGTTCCTATAAAAAGTGATGATACTTGGGTTGGCTGGGAAGAACTTAGTGCATCTGTCGTAGAACTTCAAAATCAATATCCGAATACCTTTGTCTTTTCCGATGATAACTACAAGACCTCAGCAGCGCTTAACTTTTACCTTTCGGAAAGGGTATACGCACAGAACATCATTGGTAAAAACGCCCTGCATTTTGATTATTTAGGAGATGATTTGTCGGAATTAAAGGGGAAAGATGCCTTGTTCATTGATAGTGACAAACGCATGAAGGATTTACTAAAAAAGGGCGATTGGGATAAGACCCTCAATAACTATTTTGAACAAATTACTGAACTAGAACCAATTATCATTCAAACAGGTTCGAAAACAGTTCGAAAATTCTGGGTTTATTATTGCAAGAATTACAAAGAAAAATAATTTCAATTCTATTTTTTAAAGAAAAAATATTTAATAAATTTGCAACCGCTAAATTAACCTCTGACGAAAGCCGTGAATGTTGTTTTAGATAAATCCAAATTATTTAAAAAATGGAGTCTTTATTAAAATTTGTTCAAGACGAGTACGTAGCTAAAAATGAGTTACCTGATTTCGTACCTGGTGATACTATTACTGTGTACTATGAGATCCGTGAAGGAAACAAAACAAGAACACAGTTCTTTAGAGGAGTTGTAATTCAAAGAAGAGGAAGCGGATCTTCTGAAACTTTTACCATCAGAAAAATGTCTGGTACGGTTGGAGTAGAAAGAATCTTCCCAATCAATTTACCATCAATTCAAAAAATTGAAGTCAACAAAAAAGGTAAAGTACGTAGAGCTCGTATTTTCTACTTCAGAGACTTGACTGGTAAGAAAGCAAGAATTCAAGAAAGAAAGCGTTAAGAACCAACGCATTAAAAGAATATTCAAAGCACCAATTTTCATTGGTGCTTTTTTAATTAACAATTGTTAATTACTTAAGTTAATATTTTGTTAATTTTTAAAAGCTAGAAAAATTTGCCTCATTGAATTCTTATGCTACATTTACATCAGTATTAAGGGAAACAGCAATGTGGAACTTAGTCTAGATAAAGTAACGTTCTTTATTTTTTGTTTACACGAGAAGAGTTAGGGCAGTAGTAAAGATGCATAGAGTTAATAGCTTGTTAAAGGTTATCAAATTTATTGATTGTATAATTATTATGAAAGCATAGCTTGTAAGTGTAGACGTTTCGGAGGAAGCTGGGAGACCAGAAGAAACCGGAAGTTGAGGCAAGCAGCAATCGCCGACAAATTAGTCTGGTGGGTTGAGGTAAAACTTAACGAAGATGCAGAAATGCAAAATCTTGCGTAATTGTTTCAAAGAAAGCCATATTCTAACAAGAAATTGAAAGGATATGGCTTTTGTTTTTTCACAAAAAGACGAAACCTGTTGAATTCATTACATTTCAGCCGCCTTTTTCATTAGGATTATGTACATTTGTCCCGCTTAAAAAAACACTCAATCTTTTAAAAAACTTTTAAATCTCTAGTTGTTCTATGGCTAAGATCTTTTACACCAAAACTGACGAGGCTCCTGCCCTTGCGACAAGATCATTTTTACCTATTGTTCAAGCTTTTACCAAATCTTCAGGTATTGAAATTGAAACCAAAGACATTTCTTTACCAGCTCGAATTTTAGCGGTATTTTCTGACTATTTGACCGAAGATCAAAAAGTAGAGGATGCGCTTTCTTTCTTGGGTGAGCTTGCCAAAACACCTGAAGCCAATATCATCAAGTTACCCAACATTAGTGCCTCTGTACCACAGTTAGAGGGTGCCATTGAAGAATTACAAATGCAAGGCTATGCCATTCCGGATTATCCAGAAGAGATCAACAGCGAGGAAGATAAAAAAATACTTGCCCTTTACAATAAGGTAAAGGGATCTGCCGTGAATCCTGTTTTGCGCGAAGGAAACTCAGATCGTAGAGCACCGAAAGCGGTAAAAAACTTCGCAAAAAACAATCCGCATTCCATGGGCGCTTGGACCTCTGATTCCAAAACCCATGTGGCAACAATGAGTGATGGTGATTTTGCTCACAATGAACAGTCGGTAACCGTTGATAAAGCCACTTCAATTTCTATTCAATTTATTGATGAGAACAACAACACCACTATATTGAAAAAAGACTTGGCATTGCTTGAAGGTGAGATTATTGATGGAACCTTTATGAGCAAGAAATCTTTGTTGGCGTTTCTTGAGGAAGAAATCAACAAGGCCAAAACAGACAATCTGTTGCTTTCCTTACACATGAAAGCCACAATGATGAAGGTTTCAGACCCAATCATTTTCGGTCATGCTGTAAAAAACTACTTCAAAGAGGTTTTTGAAAAATACGGAGCTCAACTAGAAAAGGTTGGTGCCGATGCCAATAATGGATTGGGGAATATCCTAGCCAATTTGGATGAATTAGACGCGGCCACCAAACAAGCTGTGTTAGCGGACATCAACCAAACATTAGAAAACAAAGCAGCCATTGCTATGGTGAATTCGGACAAAGGTATCACCAATCTTCATGTTCCTTCGGATGTTATTATTGATGCGTCCATGCCTGCCATGATTCGTAATTCAGGAAAAATGTGGGACTCAAATGGCGAGCTACAAGACACCAAAGCCGTGATTCCAGATAGTTCTTATGCCGGAGTGTATCAAGCTACCATCGATTTCTGTAAAAAGAACGGAGCATTAGATCCTAGAACCATGGGAACTGTTCCCAATGTTGGATTGATGGCTCAAAAAGCTGAGGAATATGGATCTCACGATAAGACATTCGAAATGACAGCTAACGGAAAAGTTGTGGTCGTAGATCAAGATGGAACCGTTTTAATGGAACATAGGGTTGAAGCCGGCGATATTTGGCGAATGTGTCAAACCAAAGATGCACCAATCAAAGACTGGGTAAAACTAGCCGTAAATAGAGCCAAAGCTTCAAACACACCAGCTGTATTTTGGTTGGATGCACATAGAGCACACGATGCTGAGCTTATCAAAAAAGTTGAAAAATACTTGGGAGACCATGACACAACAGGATTGGATCTGCGCATTTTAGCTCCCTCAGAGGCTACCAATTTTACCTTGGAGCGAATTGTAAAGGGAGAAGATACCATCTCTGTATCCGGAAATGTATTGCGTGATTACTTAACCGATTTGTTTCCAATTTTAGAAGTAGGTACTTCAGCAAAAATGTTATCCATTGTTCCGTTAATGAATGGCGGAGGATTGTTTGAAACAGGTGCCGGAGGATCTGCTCCAAAGCACGTACAACAATTCACTGAAGAAAACCATTTGCGTTGGGATTCACTGGGAGAGTTCTTAGCATTGGCGGTCTCTTTAGAACATTTGGGCACAACTTTCAATAATGAAAAAGCACTTGTGCTGGCAGAAACCTTAGACCAAGCCACCGATAAATTCTTGGAAAACAAAAAATCACCTTCAAGAAAGGTAGGTGAATTGGACAACCGAGGCAGTCATTTTTATTTGGCGATGTATTGGGCAGAAGCCTTAGCAAATCAAGATAAAGACCAGTCACTTAAGTCACAATTTGGGCCTGTTGCTCTTGTTATGAAAGATAACGAAAACAAAATCGTAACAGAACTTAATGACATTCAAGGCAAGGCTTTGGATCTAGGTGGTTATTATTTACCAAATGACGATTTGGCCAATGCTGCAATGAGACCAATTGAATTGCTCAACACTATTTTGGAGTCGATTTAAATTGGACGTAACAGCCATTCTTTAACATTTTTTTTGGGAAGACCTGTCCTGAGATAGTTGTATTTTTGTTGAACTATCAATTCGTTAGATTAAACAGAATGCAATCAAAAAAAAGCCTATTGCTGGTTTTATTCTCAGTGATGTCCTTACTGAGTTTTTCCCAGCAAAAATTTACCCTCAGCGGAACCGTTTACGACAACAGTAGCAATGAAACCCTTATTGGAGTTTCCGTTTATTTTCCCGAACTCAAAGTAGGTACCACCACCAATGAATATGGATTCTATTCCATCACGGTACCTCAAGGAGAATATCAAATTCAAATTAGTTATTTGGGTTATTATTCCCTTTCCGAGAAAATTTCATTGACGGCCAACACCACAAAGAACTTTAAACTTATTGAAGAAACTGAAAGTCTTGATGAAATCATCATTGAAACCAATATTGAAAAACTCAATATTCGAACACCTCAAATGAGTGTGAACAAACTTTCGGCGAAAACCATCAAAAGTATTCCGGTGGTTTTAGGAGAAGCAGATATTATCAAATCCATCATCTTATTACCAGGAGTTACCAGTGCCGGTGAAGGCGCATCAGGATTCAATGTTCGCGGTGGTGCAGCAGATCAAAACTTAATTCTATTAGACGAAGCCATCGTTTTCAACTCCTCGCACTTATTCGGATTCTTCTCCGTATTCAATCCCGATGTTATCAAAGATGTTCAATTGTATAAAGGTGGAATTCCCGCGCGATACGGAGGAAGGCTTTCTTCGGTATTGGACATTTATCAAAAAGAAGGCAATAGCAAAGACTTTAATGTGACAGGTGGTATCGGACTGGTTTCAAGCCGATTGTTGGTGGAAGGTCCGTTAGAAAAGGAAAAAAGCTCCTTCTTAATCGGTGGTCGCTCTTCTTATGCCCACCTCTTTTTGCCACTTTTTGACAATGACAACACAGCTTACTTTTATGATTTAAATAGTAAAATCAATTTTAGAATCAATGAGCGAAACAACCTTTTCTTATCTACTTACTTTGGGAAGGATGTCTTCGGAATCAGTGATAATTTCGTAAACGACTACGGGAACGCCGTGGTGAATTTGCGATGGAACCATTTATTTTCAGACAAGTTATTCTCCAATTTATCATTGATTTATTCTGATTATTTCTATGGTTTGACCTTAGATTTTGTCGGGTTCGAGTGGGATTCTGGAATCACCAATTTCAACTTGAAATACGACTTCAAACATTACCTGTCAGACAACTTTAAGTTGAGCTACGGAATTAATAACATCTACAGTAAATTCAATCCAGGACAAATTATTCCGAATCGACCAAGTTCCGGAATTGTCGCTGAAAAACTGACCGACAAATACGCTAACGAGTTTGCTGCTTACATTGAAGCCGAGCATAAGGTTTCGGACCGTTTGCGTTTTCAATACGGACTCCGATTCAGTAATTTCTTACGTCTGGGGCAAGATGAATTGAATGTCTATGCCAACGACCAACCCGTGATTTACAATGCTCAATTGCGAAAATACGAGTCGGCCACCAGAACTGGAGTAGAAACCTTTGACAGAAGTGATGTGATTTCTAGCTTCAATAATTTTGAACCGAGACTCTCTACTTCTTACATCATCGATGATGAAACTTCTATAAAGGCGAGTTACAACCGAATGGTACAGTACCTACATTTACTATCCAACACCGCCTCTCCTACTCCACTGGATGTATGGACACCGAGTGGACGCTATATCAAACCCCAAATCCTTGATCAGTTCGCAGTTGGCTATTTCAAGACCTTAAAAGAGGGCAAGTATTCGCTAGAATTGGAAGGGTTTTTCAAGGATATTCAAAACAGAATCGATTATATCAACGGAGCCAATTTAGTTGCGAATAATGAGATTGAAACCGTGATATTAAACGGACAAGCAAGAGCTTATGGATTGGAAGTCTTATTAAAGAAGAATGAAGGTAGCCTCACAGGATGGTTGGCTTACACGCTTTCTCGTTCCGAACAACAAACCTTGGGAAGGACACCTAATGAACCAGGTATCAATCAGGGTCGCTGGTATAGCAGTCCTTTTGATAAAACTCATGATATTTCAATCAATGCAAGCTATGACTTGAACAAGAAGTGGTCGTTTAATGCGAACTTTTTATTCCAGACAGGCCAACCCACGAACTACCCAGTGGGTCAATATGAAATTCAAGGTTTAAATGTTCCAATTTTCAATGACAATACCAGAAATGCAGATCGTTTACCAGCTTACCATAGACTTGATTTGAGTGCGACTTTAACGCCTCGAAAAAACAAAGATCGCAAGTGGCAAGGAGAATGGGTTTTCGGTCTTTATAATGTGTATGGTCGCATGAACGCTGCCTCCATCAATTTTAGACAAAACCGAGAAACTTTGAGAAACGAAGCCATTCAAACTTCGATATTTGGATTAGTGCCGGCCGTAACCTATAACTTTAAATTCTAAGAAAATGAAATCTTTAAAATATACCACCGCTCTTATTTTACTTTTCATTTTTACCAATTGTGAAAAGGTTGTTGAAATTGATGTTCCATCAATTCCACCTAAATTGATTATTGACGCAGCTTTCGAAGTGAATTTTGATGAGTTTCCAGTGACTGCCAATACAGTGGTTAAACTCCGTTTGAGTGCCGATTATTTTGATACCAGCATTCCGACAGTGACAAACGCTACCGTATTTTTGACCAACCTTTCCAACAATTCAGTGATTAATTTCAATGATTTGGATCAGGACGGAAATTACGTTCCAGATGTAGCTTTCTTACCACAATCACAAGTGACTTATGAGCTGACCGTAATTTATAATGGAGAAACCTACAAGGGGGAAGCCATGCGCGTCAAATCCACTCCACTCACCAATGTTGAGCAAGGAGATGAAACCTTGTTTTCAGGAGAAGAGACCCAATTGAAGATTGAGTTTACGGATGATGGAACAGTAGACAATTATTATTTGTTCGACTTTTCAAATAATTTATTTCTTGCCATAGAAGATCGATTCTTTAATGGTTCTGACTATAATTTCTCTTTTTTCTACGATGAAGACGAGATTACTTTACCCACAACGGTAACGGTTAAGATGTCAGGAATCACCCAGGAATACTTTACCTATTGGAGAGTACTTATTGACCAAAGCGGTCAAAATGCTGGAGGACCTTTCGAAACAATTCCGGCTTCATTGGTAGGAAACATTGTTAATACCACCAATTCAGACAATTTTCCTCTTGGTTATTTTCATATTTCTGAAACAGATAGCTACCAGATAAACTTGGTCGAAAAAAACTAATTCAGTCAAGAGAAAACTGTATTTTTGACTATGCCTTTCATCAAAACTACAGAGCAGGATTCCAAATACAATCACCTTGAAATAATGTCGGTATCAGAATTGATTACCAACATCAATCAAGAGGATCAAACGGTACCGCTCGCAGTTGAAAAAGAACTACCACAGATTGAAAAATTGATTACTGCTGTGGTCTCCAAACTTAAAGAAGGAGGCCGTCTCTTTTATATTGGAGCTGGTACCAGTGGAAGATTAGGAATCTTGGATGCTTCTGAATGCCCACCTACATTTGGTGTATCACATGATTTGGTTATTGGATTGATAGCCGGTGGCGATTCTGCCATTCGAAAGGCGGTCGAATTTGCTGAGGATTCTGAAACTCAAGGTTGGAAGGATCTCCAAGCCTATGACATCTCATCAAAAGATGCGGTTGTCGGAATCGCTGCCTCAGGTACCACACCTTATGTTATTAGCACCTTGCAAAAGTGCAATAGCGAAGGCATTCTCACGGGATGTATTACCTGCAATAAAAACAGTCCTCTGGCTAAAGTAGCTATGATGCCCATCGAGGTAGTTGTTGGTCCCGAATTCGTAACAGGTAGTTCTCGAATGAAAGCAGGCACCGCTCAAAAATTGGTATTGAACATGATTTCTACGGCAAGCATGATTCAATTAGGAAAAGTAGAGGGCAATAAGATGGTAGACATGCAACTATCAAACAACAAGCTCGTTGATAGAGGTCAGAAGATGCTGATGCAGAAATTGAATGTTGATTTGAATACCGCAAGTACATTGTTAGACAAATATGGTAGTGTACGCCTTGCCATCCAAAATTACAAGAATGAGTAGCACAGATTACAATACCTTAGGAAAAGGGCTCATCCGTTTGGCCATTTTACTGTTGCTTTTTATTGCAACTCCCATCATCATCACGATGACTTTTAAAGCTTTAAACAACTTCACAGAATCACCCGAAATTTATCTGGCCTATGCCTTGGTGGTGGTCAGTGTAGCCTTATTGATTTTTACCTTATTCTTTGCGTTCAAAACTTTTAAAATGCTATTGGACGCCTTTTTTACCAATTCTTAAAGTTATTATTGTTTATCATTTGGAAGACTTCTTCTCCTAAAAGAAAATGTATTGGATAAATTTTTGCTCAAGCAGAACGCTCGTTTTCAACTACTTATTCAATCAATCTACCTCATCGCTTCCTCGAAATAAAAAATTGGCATGGCGTTTGGATAATTACAACCAAATGAGAACGCCGAAAATCATGAAAAGAGTAGGCAGAACTAAAACCGTAAGATTATGAAAAAACTAGTTTTTTTAATGATGGTATTGCTAGGTACAGTACCCATTAGTGCAGAAGGAAATACAATCAATCCAAATCGTTATTTCTTCACCTATTCTTACGAAAATGCGGTGTATTTTGTAGAGAGAGGAATCGAGTTCAACGTGTTCATTAATGGCGACTTTGATTTTTCTACTCGAAGAAATAGACGATTTAGAAATTTCAGAAATGCTCGAATCGTAAGAGATTTTGATGGCCGGATTCGACGAATTGGCACTGTAAACATCCGTTATGATCGAAGAGGAAATGTTCGACGGATTGGTAGTGTTCGAATGACGTATTTCAGAGGTAGACTGAGTAGAGTTGGAAATTTGAGAGTTCGTTACGACCGATGGGGCTATCCATTATTTTATGGAAATGTGAACTCGTTCCGAAATAATGGGTTTCATGGAAATGTGGGAAACATCTATTTCTACAATGATCCGTTTTTTACCAATCGAAACTTCAATAGAAACTACGTACGTTTCAGAGAAGATCGAAACTTCATTTATTACAGAGCCAAAAGAAATGCTCGAGTGAACGATAACAATCGCGTTATCAAAAGACGAAAACGAGAAGTACGAAAACGAAATTCAAACTTCAAACGCGAGGATTCTTACAGAAAATCAAAAATAAGAAGAACGCCTAATAAAGATAATAGGAGGAGATAAAAGAAAAGGTCCAATATTGGACCTTTTTTTATCGTATTAATTTCTTGTACTTGATTCGTTTTGGCATCACATCGGCCCCAAGTCTCTTTCGTTTGTTTTCTTCATAATCGGAGAAAGATCCTTCGAAAAAGTACACTTCACTATTGCCTTCAAAGGCAAGAATATGCGTACAAATTCTATCCAAGAACCATCTGTCGTGAGAAATAACCACAGCACATCCGGCAAAGTTCTCCAAGCCTTCTTCCAAGGCTCGTAAGGTATTCACATCCAAATCATTGGTGGGCTCATCCAAGAGAAGCACATTACCCTCTTCTTTCAAAGTCATGGCCAAGTGCAAACGGTTTCTTTCCCCACCTGATAAAGTGGCTACCTTTTTATTCTGTTCACTACCCGAGAAATTAAATCGACTTAAGTAGGCTCTAGAATTGACTTGCTTTCCGCCCATCATCACCAAATCCTGACCGTCGGAGAAATTCTCCCAAATCGATTTATTCGCATCGATATTGGAATGCGTCTGATCAACATAGGCGATCTTGGCCGTTTCCCCAACTTTGAAACTTCCCTTATCTGGCTGTTCTTCTCCCATGATCATTTTAAAAATGGTAGTTTTACCGGCACCATTCGGACCAATAACACCAACAATTCCAGCCTGAGGTAAGTTGAATTCTAAGTTTTCATACAAAAGCTTGTCTCCAAATGCCTTTGAAACACCAGTAGCTTCAATAACATTGGTTCCCAATCGCGGACCATTCGGAATGAAAATCTCTAGTTTTTCTTCCATTTGCTTTTGATCCTGATTCAATAGCTTGTCATAATTTTTCAAACGTGCTTTTTGCTTGGTCTGACGGCCCTTAGCCCCTTGTCGAACCCACTCCAATTCGCGCTCTAATGTTTTTTGACGTTTGGAAGCTGCTTTGCTTTCTTGAGCCAATCGCTTTGATTTTTGATCCAACCAAGAAGAATAATTTCCTTTCCAAGGAATGCCCTCTCCTCGATCCAATTCTAAAATCCACCCCGCTACATTGTCCAGAAAATAACGGTCGTGGGTCACAGCGATAATGGTTCCTTTGTATTGTGCCAAATGATGCTCTAACCAGTGTACCGACTCTGCATCCAAGTGGTTTGTTGGCTCATCCAATAATAAGATATCTGGCTCTTGGAGTAACAAACGGCATAAAGCAACACGTCTTCTTTCTCCTCCTGATAAGACTCCGATCTTTTTATCGGCCTCAGGAGTTCGAAGCGCATCCATGGCTATCTCCAATTTGGTGTCTAATTCCCAAGCATTGGAAGCATCAATCTTATCTTGTAGCTCCGCTTGCTTGTCCATCAACTTTTGCATCTTATCCGGATCAGAATACACCTCTTCCAAACCAAACATGTCATTGATTTTATTGTACTCGTCGAGAATGGCAACAACATCTGCCACACCCTCTTTCACCACTTCGATAACGGTTTTTTCATCATCCAATTGGGGCTCTTGTTCCAAATAACCAACAGTATATCCTTGCGCAAAAACTACATCTCCTTGATAGTTCTTCTCTACTCCTGCTATAATCTTAAGCAAGGTGGATTTACCAGAACCGTTTAGACCTAGGATACCGATTTTGGCCCCATAAAAAAAGCTTAAATAAATATCTTTTAATACTTGTTTTCCTGTTGAAGCATAGGTTTTAGAAACCCTATTCATGGAAAAAATGACTTTCTTATCGTCACTCATGATGGTTTGTAATTTAGATTAAAAAAATATTGAAGTTATACCCTTCCTTTAAGTGCATTAAACACCCAGGCGATACAAAAGAAACCAATTCCGACTGTGGCGAATCCCCATCCAGCTACATCATCATAACGATAAGCGCCCATTAAAATTAATATAACACCCATCGCGATCATTAAAATCGTTGCCCATCCGAGAACGGTATTTTTGTTCATTGCCATAAAAGGTAAATTTGGTTAAGAAACAAATATCTGAAAAAATCTCAGGAATTAAAACCTACGACCACCCATCATTCGGTTTCTATTAAATCGTCGGTTGTTTTGAAAGTTTCGTGCTCGATTTGTGTTTGGGGGTTTGGGTAACAAAGATTCACGCTTGTTTTTCTGATAACGAATCCATTTTTTATACTGCTTCTTGGATAAAAAGGCTTCCATATTGGAATTCAACTCTTTTTCTCGAGCAAAAACAGAATCTCGAACCTTAGGAATGGTTCCTTCGATTAACTTTCGGATGCGATCTCTAATGTCTGCATTGGTTCTGGCTTGCGGACCAAAATTGTTAACCACAGTTTCTACCTCTACCAATTTTACAGAATTTAAGAATTCAATATCCTTGATTTTGTTATTGTAGTCACGTAGTTCCTTCTGTACCTTTCTTTTGGTCTCATCCTTTTTTACTTTGATTTTCCCAACAACCTCCTCTGAGTTATAGTAAAAAATACCACATACATTTTTGGCTTTATACTCCAACATTTTTGGTTGTGGCGGACTCTGAGCAAATCCTTTGGCAATAAAAACGAATATAAAAATGGATAGTAATTTCTTCATGTGAAACGGTTTGTATGCAAAATTACAATTTTGATGCCAATTTAGCCCCTTGTTCTATGGCTCTTTTGGCATCTAGCTCAGCGGCAAAGTCAGCACCTCCAATAACATGAACGGATTTGTTTGAATCCTGTAAGTTTTGATAAAGAGTTTTTAGAGGGGTTTGACCCGCACAAATTACCACATTGTCAACTTCTAAAACTTTAGCTTCACCTTTCTCTTCATAATGCAATCCTTGGTCGTCAATTTTGGTGTAAGACACTTCACCGATGAACTTTACCCCCATTTTTTTGAGGTTGGTTCTATGAATCCACCCAGTTGTTTTCCCAAGGTTACCGCCAAATTTTCCTTTGCTTCTCTTCAACATATAAATTTGACGTTTTGGCTTCGGAATTTCAGGCTTTACCCCCTCAATACCACTTCGGGCTTCCAAGGTTTTATCAATTCCCCATTCTTTTAACCATTCATCAATATCTAAGGTAGATGAGCTGCCCTCGTGCAATAAATACTCCGAAACATCAAAACCAATTCCTCCTGCTCCCATCACGGCCACTTTTTTTCCGACATTCTTTTTGTGTTTTAAAACATCGATGTAACTTAAGGCTTTGGGGTGATCTATACCCTCCAATTTCGGTACTCTAGGCTCAATTCCCGTGGCAATGATTACTTCATCAAAATCGCTTTTATTAATGAGATCAGGATCAACTTTTGTATTCAATTTTAGGGTAACCCCATGCAATTCAATTTGCTTTTTGAAATACCTAATTGTTTCGTGAAATTCTTCCTTACCCGGAATTTGCTTGGCCATGTTGAACTGACCTCCTATTTCTTTATCAGCATCAAACAAGGTTACTTGATGCCCTCGCTGTGCAGCAATGGTTGCCGCCGAGAGTCCTGCTGGCCCTGCTCCCACCACAGCTATTTTTTTAACTTGATTCGTCGGATTGTAATTCAGTTCCGTTTCATGGCAGGCACGTGGATTCACCAAACAACTCGCTACTTTTTTCTCAAAGGCATGATCAAGACAAGCCTGATTACAAGCAATACAGGTATTGATTTCATCTTCTTTTTCTTCTTTGGCCTTATTCACCCAATCAGGATCCGCCAAGAACGGTCTCGCCATTGAAATCATATCCGCATCCCCATCAGCCAAAACCTTTTCGGCCGTCGATGGCATGTTGATACGATTCGAAGTAACCAATGGAATGTTCACCTCTTCTTTCATCTTCTTGGTCACCCAAGTAAAGGCCGCCCGTGGCACCGAAGTTGCAATAGTCGGAATTCGAGCTTCGTGCCAACCGATTCCCGTATTGATAATGGTGGCTCCTGCTTTTTCTATTTCTTTTGCCAATTGCACAATTTCCTCCCAAGAACTACCTCCCTCGACTAGATCAAGCATGGAAAGACGGTAAATGATGATAAAATTCTCACCAACTGCCGCCCTGATTTTATTGATAATTTCGATCGGTAGGCGGATTCTATTATTATAATCTCCCCCATACTGATCATCACGATTATTGGTTCGTTTGGCAATAAACTGATTGATTAAGTACCCTTCCGAACCCATGATCTCCACACCATCATAACCCGACTTTTTGGCCAACTTGGCACAACTCACAAAATCTTTAATGGTTCTTTTGATACCCGAGAGTTTGAGTTTATACGGTTTGAATGGATTAATCGGGGCCTTAATTTTTGACGGACCAACATTAAACGGATGGTATCCATAACGCCCAGAATGTAAAATTTGCATGCAAATCAATCCGCCTTCTTTATGCACCGCTTCGGTGACAATTTTATGGTTTTTCACCTGCTTATTAGAGCTAAGACGCGCCGAAAACGGACCCGTCCAACCCTGAATATTAGGTGCGATTCCGCCTGTGACAATCAATCCTACTCCGCCTCGTGCACGCTCGGCGAGGTATACACCCATTTTATGATATCCATTTTTCTCTTCCTCTAAACCGGTGTGCATAGAGCCCATTAAAATTCTGTTTTTCACCGTTACAAAACCAAGATCTAAAGGCCGAAAAATATGTGGATACTTCATGATTAAAAATTTAAATTTACTATGCATGCATAGTATTTGCAAGATATAGTAATTTTACGAAACAAAAAAAGCCAAAGTCAAAAGACTTTGGCTGTGTATGTTGTTACTACTCATCTTAATTCATCGGAACTTCAATGGCTAGTAATTTTGAGTTTTGATTTGCTTTGATGTTGCTAATTTCCGTATCCCAAACACCTACAGCATCTCTTTTTGATAAGGTTTCATTTTCGATGCTTATTTCACCATCAATCAAGAAATAATATACTCCAGATCCAGCATTGTGTGTATTGGAAACCTCTTTCCCTTCTTCCAAATCTACCATTTTGATACTGGCATCTTGATGAATTAGCAAGCTCCCTTCCACAGGCTTGTGAATGTAAGACACCAAAGTTTGGAATTCATTCTTTCGCTCTTCAGCATCAAACTCCTTTTGAAAATATCTCGGCGTTACATTTTCTTCCTCTGGAATGATCCAAAGCTGCAAGAAGTTCACATCATCGGTTTTACTATCGTTAAACTCAGAATGCGTAATTCCAGTTCCTGCGCTCATGGCCTGTACTTCACCTACTTCAATCGAACGTTGATTTCCCATACTGTCTTTATGAGACAAGGCTCCTTTTAATGGGATGGAAATAATTTCCATATTTCGATGTGGATGCGTTCCGAACCCCATGGTTGGTTTTACGATATCATCATTCAAAACTCGTAACATTCCGAAGTTCATTCGATCTTGATTGAAATAACTCGCGAAACTGAACGAATGATGAGATTCCAACCATCCGTGATTTGCGTGCCCTCTTGTATTTGCCTTGTGTACTACAGTTTTCATTTTCTTTCTTCTTTTTTAATTAATATAAATAACCCATTTTCCCTTGCTGAAAATCTCTCATGGCTTCGAGGATTTCAGTCTGCGTATTCATTACATAGGGTCCGTATTGAGCAATTGGCTCGTTAAAAGGCTCCCCAGATATAAACAATAAACTTCCTTTTGATTTGGATTGAATGGTAATGTCAGTTCCCTCGGTATCGAAAACCACCAATTGATTTTCCTTGTATTTTAGAACTTTGTCATTATTCACTTCCACTTCTCCATTCAGTAGATACAATGCCCCAGAATGATTCTCAGGAATGCTCAGTATGAGCTCTCCCTTATCTTGAACATCAATCATATAAATATTCACATCGGTTTGTGTTTCAGCCAATCCTTTTAAATCGCCTTGCCAACCTGCCACTATTTTGGTATTGATACTTTGATCATCATTCGAAAATACCGGCATGTCTTCATGTTTCAAATGCTGATAATTTGGTGTGATCATTTTCTTCGACTTTGGCAAGTTCAACCACAATTGAATTCCTTCTAAATCGCCGCTACGTTCTACAAATGCCTTATCTGGAGCTTCGGAATGAATGATTCCGCGTCCCGCTGTGGTCCATTGCACATCACCCGCTTTTACTACCATTTCATTACCCAGTGAATCGCGGTGGAATTGCTCCCCCTTGTACAACAAGGTAATGGGTTCAAATCCACGATGGGGATGCGGACCCAAATCAAACGGATTGTTAAATGCGCTAATGGCATAAGGTCCATAATGATGCAATAGCAAAAATGGATCAACATTTTCTAGCCCAACATTGGGGATGGGTTGTCGCAATCGAAGCGGCCCCATGCTCACCATCGGACTTGTACTTATTTGTTTTATTTTCTTAAAATTTTTCATGTTCTTTAATTATTTTCCTAGGAAGATATTTTATCAAATTTTTTATCGGATTTTATCCAATAAATCACTCAGCACCTTCGCTTCTTCTTCGGTTAAATTTTTAATTAGGTTTAATTTATTAGGGGTGTTGTCAATTTCAGTAAGCAGGTTCAATCCGGCTTCAGTTATTTCTACATACACTACCCTTCTATCTTCATCGCAACGCTTTCTACTGATCAAATCTTTTTCGCATAGCTTGTCCATCAATCGGGTTGCATTGGGTGCTCTTTCAATCATTCGTTCTTTCACAACCTGTACTTTCATTTGATCGTTTGCTCCTCTAAGGATTCTCAAAATATTATACTGTTGCGGAGAAATACCATACTCTTTAAAGAATTCGTTTTCCTTACTACTCAACCAATTGGCCGTGTATTTTAAATTGATAAACGCCTTTAAACGGTTACTCTTAAACGTAGATTTTATGTCTTTTGAAATATCACCCATAATTGATGCTATACCTTCTCTTCAAATTCTTGAACTGCAGTTTTCAATTGCTCCAACAATTCCTCGTCAACAATTTTGCCCTCCTTAAAATTATCGTAAAAATTCGGAAAAGAAAAGGCAGTGACGCTTGCTGCTCCCATAAATGGGAAATAGGCTTTGGCTCCATTTAAAACATTTTGTCCTCCTCTGCCTCCTGGTGAAGCTGCCATCAATAACAAAGGTTTGTTTCGAAAAACCTTCTTTTCTATACGCGAACTCCAATCAAAAATATTTTTAAAGGCTGCTGCATAAGAACCATTGTGCTCTGCCAATGACAAAATATAGCCATCATATTCATCCAACAAACTAGCTAATTTTACAGCATTTTCTGGAGTTCCATTTTCTTTCTCTTCATCAGAACTATAGATTGGCATGTCAAAATCCCGTAAATCAATCACGTCAAAAGCAACTTCAGCTAAATTCTCAGCCGCAAATGTGGCCAATTGCTTGTTAATTGATGTTGAACTTGTGCTTCCTGCAAAGGCTAAAACTTTTTTCATAGTGTCTTCGTTAAATTCCATACAAAATTACAACATAAATATTTATTTTCCAAGGAATATATTTCCATGTGAAGTTTTTAATATTTCATTAACAATAATTCATAAAATGCAACCTTAGGTCGACTCTATCAGTAAGAGGTGTTGCAACAAAATGAGGGTTCGGGCATCGAGTAATTCTCCGGACTTAATCATCGCAAATGCTTTGTCGTAAGTGATTTCAAGTACTTCAATCTCCTCTCCTTCCTCGAATACACCACCGTCTCTAGTGGTCAGTTGTTCGGATTTATATTCACCAGTGTAGAGGAAAATCTTTTCACTTAAAATACCCGGAGAAAGGAAGGTTTGGCTTACAAACTTTATGTTAGTTGGAGCGATCCCAACCTCTTCAACAGCTTCTCTTTTGACCGTTTCCATAGGGTCTTCGCCACCATCAATTGCTCCGCCACAAACTTCGACCAACGAAGATTGATTTTTTTGCGCCACCCAAACTGGGGCTCTAAATTGTTTGGTAAGAATGATTCGTCTGGTTTCTGGATTGTAAAGCAATATGGCGACACCATCCGATTTCCCATAGACTTCGTGGGTAAGACGTTTTACTTTTCCATTTTTAAATGTATAATCGAAACTCAATCGTCTTAAGGTTCCCCAAAAGTTTGAAATCTCCTTTTGAACTACATTTTGTATTGGTCTATCTTCCATAATTGCTTTCAGCTCTTTAGTTGCGAAGATATTTATTCACCTCTAAACCAAAAGGTAATTTCATAAAAAAAAACCCTCGTGTTGTACACAAGGGTTTTTTCCTCTTTAACTAATAAAACTAACTTGCAACTGCAACTTTTTCAACGTTTATAACTTTTGTCTTTGTTTCAAATTGATTTGAGGTATTTTTTGCACCACCGGCTTTCAGCGCTTTGTCTCCAGCGAAAAATGTCTTGTGATCATCTCCAAGATCAGACCCTGCCATTCGTTGGTGTTTTACACAAGCAACTCCTTTTCGAATCTCTTGACGCTGCACTCCTTTTACATAAGCCAACATTCCATCTTCACCGAAATAACCTTCAGTCAAATCATTCATGTGCAATGCGGTGGTATGATAGGTTGGTAAGGTAATGAGGTGGTGGAAGATTCCAGCCTGAACAGCTCCGTCTTTTTGGAATGTCTTGATTCGCTCATCGGCCAATTGCGCCAATCTAGAATCATCATACTTTTCATTCATCAAATCGTTGCTATCGTAATGGAAAATATCGAGACCCGATTTTCTCATTTCTTCATACACCTGTTGTCTAAAGTTCAAGGTCCAGTTAAATGACGGTGAATTGTTATACACCAATTTGGCATTCGGAATCACTTCTCTCACTCGATTTACCATGTGTGCAATTTGCTTCAAGTTTGGTGTTGGAGTTTCAATCCATAACAGATCAGCACCATTTTGAAGACTAGTAATACAGTCTAAAACAACTCGGTCTATGTTTGACCCTTCTTTGAACTTGTATAATCCGTTTGCCAATCTTACCGGACGCACCAGTTTGCCATCTCGCTTAAGAAGCACATCGTCTTCTTTTGCTTTTTTGATATCAATTTCTTCAGCTTCTACAAAAGACAAGTACTTAGAAGCCAGGTCACCTGGTTTTTGACTTACGGGTAACTTCTGAGTTAACCCAGCACCTTCCGAATCAGTTCTGGCTACAATAATTCCGTCTTCCACACCCAACTCTAAGAAGGCATATCGAACAGCGTGTAATTTAGCAATGAAATCTTCATGTGGCACTGTCACTTTTCCGTCTTGGTGACCACATTGCTTGGCATCAGACACTTGATTTTCAATCTGAATTGCACAAGCTCCTGCTTGAATCATTTTCTTTGCTAACAAATAAGTAGCCTCTTCATTTCCAAATCCGGCGTCGATATCTGCTATAATCGGAACCACATAAGTTTGAAAGTTTTCAATTTCATTTTGCACATCCTCTCCATTCTCCAATCTTCTGAACAAATCGTTCAACTCAATAGCATCAGCTTGCTTCAAGAATTCATAAATTTCCTCAATGAGTCCAGGAACCGCTGTTTTTTCATGCATGGACTGATCTGGAAGTGGTCCAAATTCAGAACGCAAAGCCGCCACCATCCATCCAGATAAATACAGGTATCTTTTTTCGGTGGTCTTATGATGTTTTTTTACAGCAATCATTTTTTGTTGTGCCACAAAACCATGCCAGCAACCTAAGGATTGGGTATATTGAGTCGGATTTTTATCATAGGCTTCCATATCACTTCGCATAATTGCTGCGGTATATTTTGCGATATCCAAACCGGTTTTAAATCGGTTTTGTGTTGCCATACGAGCTGCATTGGAAGGCTCAATAGCACCCCAACTGTTTCCGTATTTCTTCTTTAGTGCTTTTACTGTTTCAAAAACAGAACTGTAGTTATTCTGAATGAAATTTTTCATAATTTTGCTTTTTTAATTGTTAAAATAGATTCGATTTTTAATGATTATTGTCTCGTATGCTATTGCCGTAGTTACGAGGCTTTTTTTTATATGTATTGATAAGCGTCTAAGGTTAAAAACTCTTTGAATTCTGACGACAGTACTAACTGATCGAACAATTCCACTGCCTCTTCAAATCTTCTCGCTTCGAACTGCTCTTCACCAAACATGACTTTGATTTTGAATAGTTCTTGCTCCTTGAGTTCTTCATAACATTGTTGATCAAAGCGTCTACCACAGTCTGTTGTAATCTCATTATGCAACCAATTCCATAACTGAGTTCTGGAAATCTCTGCGGTAGCTGCATCTTCCATGAGGTGGTATAAAGCTGCTGCCCCTTGACCAGACAACCAACTCTCTACATAAAGAATTCCCACATTGATATTTTTACGGATTCCTTCAATGGTAATTGTCCCTTCCGGTCTTTTTAATAGGTCTTCTTCCGAAATTCGCAATCCTCTCTTTTTCACGTGAATTTGGTTCTGGGTTGGCATGTGCATGTCAAACACCTTCATGGCTACTTCCACCAATCCAGGGTGTGCTACCCAAGTTCCATCATGACCATTTTTTACTTCCCGCTGTTTGTCAGCAATTACTTTTTGAAAGGCCGCATCATTGGCCAATTCATCATTCTTGATAGGAATTTGTGCTGCCATACCTCCCATGGCATGAACATTTCGTTTGTGACATTTCTTAATCACCAATTCAGAATAGGATTGCATAAAGTGCGTCGCCATGGTTATTTGATCTCTATTGGGCGTCACAAAACCAGTGTGGTTTCTGAACTTTTTGATGTAAGAGAAAATATAATCCCAACGGCCACAATTCAATCCAGCCATGTGATTTCTGAGCTCATAGATAATTTCATCCAATTGAAAACTTGCCGTAATGGTTTCGATCAATACTGTAGCTTTGATGGTATTCTGCGGAACACCCATGTATTTTTGAGCAAATACGAACACATCATTCCACAAGCGAGCTTCTAGATAATGCTCCAATTTTGGCAGATAGTAATAAGTAGCTGAACCTTTGGACATCAATACCTTGATATTATGGAAGAAATACAATCCGAAATCCACCAAAGATCCCGATAATTGTTCTCCTTCAAAAGTCATATGCTTTTCGTCCAAATGCCAACCTCTAGGTCTAACAAGCAAGGTAGCCGTTTGTTCATTTAATTGATAAACTTTTTGTTTTGCTTTGTTTTCAAAGGTGATGGTTCCTCTTACGGCATCTCTCAAATTCTGTTGTCCTTGCAATATGTTATCGATGGTTGGTGATGTACTGTCCTCAAAATCGGCCATGAAAGTTTTGGCACCAGAGTTCAAAGCGTTGATCACCATTTTACGATCTACAGGTCCCGTAATCTCCACGCGACGATCCATCAAATCACCAGGTAATGGTTCACAAACCCAATTTGATTCGCGGATGTGTTTGGTTTCATTCGGAAAAGAAGGAAAGTTTCCAGCATCGAAATATGCCTGTTCAATCTTTCGATCGTCCAGCAATTGCAATCGTCTTTGATTGAATTGTTGATGCAAAGCCAGAATAAAACTCACAGCATCTTCCGTTAAAATATCTTGATACGCTTCAACATTGAAGTCCTTGAATTGGATAGTTTGATTTAGCACATTAGCCTCCATAACGAATTTGATTTTGAATTTTGACAAGACAATGATAGAATAAAATTTTGAACTCCACAAGCGAACGTTCGCTTTTTTTATAAAGTTTTTAAAAAATATTATATTCGCTTTGCAATTAATTCCTACTGCCAATGCTTCTAGAAGATGAATACATCCGACTCATATTCGGTTTAAAACTCAAGCAAATAAGAACTGAAAAGAACCTTTCTTTATTCGGTTTATCGAAGTTAAGTGGACTTTCCAAATCCTATTTAAATGAGATTGAAAAAGGAAAAAAATATCCAAAAACTGACAAAATTTTAATCCTTGCCGAGAAGCTTGAAACGCCATACGATCATTTGGTCTCATTAAAGCTGGATAAAAATCTTGCTCCTATTGGTGATATTCTGCAGTCGAAAATTCTGAAAGAGATTCCGCTGGACTTATTCGGCATCAGGGAAAACAACCTGATTGACATCATTGCCAATGCACCCGCCAAGGTCAATGCCTTTATTAGTACCATAATTAAAATCGCTACCAACTACAACCTTACCCGTGAACGATTTTTCTTGGCCTCTCTCCGATCTTATCAAGAAGCCCATAACAACTATTTCAAAGAACTTGAAGTTGAGGCCGAAAAATTCACCAAGGCTTACCAAATTGGATTGAAAAATATCAACGCTGGTTTTTTTGAGGAGATTTTAATCGAGGAATACGGTTATACCATTAATGAGGATGAGCTGAACAAACACGCTAATTTGGAAGAACTGCGAAACATTTTTATCCCAGCTAAGAAAACATTGCTTATCGACAAAAATGTATCCGAGGCACAAAAGACCTTTATATATGCCAAAGAACTGGCTTATAATTTCTTAAACATCGAAGACCGACTGTATACCTTTCCATGGATCAAATTTGAAAGTTTTGATCAGGTATTGAACAATTTCAAAGCTTCTTATTTTGCTGGTGCCTTAATCATTCCCCAAAAGGATATTGTAGGAAAATTGGAGGAATTGTTCGGTTCTGAAGAATGGAATCCCATGAAATTGCATCGGATGATCAAAAGCTACAATTGTTCACAAGAAACCTTTTATCAGCGATTGACCAATATCCTAACCGAACATTTCAACATCAAAAACTTGTTCTTCTTACGATTCAACAAACCCATGAATTCTGAAGAATTTAAACTTACCAAAGAATTACACATCACTCAACAACAGGCACCTCATGCCAACCGTAGTAACGACCATTATTGCCGACGTTGGATATCTCTCAAAACCATTCATGATTTGGAACAGTCAAAAAAGGACCGACCCACCTTTGGCATCCAAATTTCCTCTTATGAAAATGAGAAATCTGAATACTTAGTCTTGTCATCTGCCTCTCAGGATCCTTTCAAAAAGGATGTAAATCGCAGTATTAGCATCGGACTGCTGCTTTCACCTCATCTGAAACGAAAATTAAAATTTTTAAAAACCGATACCTTCGATAGAAAAATTGTAGGGGTTACTTGTGAAACTTGCTCGGTGCAAAATTGTAAAGAGCGAGTGGCGCCACCTGTAAAAGTAGAACGGGTAAATCGTCATCAACACATCGAAAATACGGTGGAAAAAATCATTAAGAGCTTCTCTTAATTTCGTAATTTAGTAGCCAGTAAAATGCAAACTATTCTTTATGGATTTAACCTTCAATAAAAACGAAGATCACAACAAGTTATTAGCTTCAGACTTAAGAAGACGACTAGCAAAAGTTAAACTCGGAGGCGGACAAAAAAGAATAGACAAACATCACGAAAAAGGCAAGCTAACTGCAAGAGAACGCATCGAATTTCTTTTAGACAAAAACTCCAAATCCATTGAAATTGGCGCTTTTGCTGGAGAAGATATGTACGCAGAACATGGCGGATGCCCTTCAGGAGGAGTGGTTGTAAAAATTGGCTATGTATCCAAAAGACTTTGTGTTGTGGTCGCCAATGATGCCACTGTAAAAGCGGGCGCTTGGTTCCCAATTACTGGAAAGAAAAATCTTAGAGCTCAAGAAATTGCCATCGAAAATAAATTACCCATTATTTACCTGGTGGATTCCGCTGGAGTATACCTACCCATGCAGGATGAAATCTTTCCGGATAAAGAACACTTCGGACGTATTTTTAGGAACAATGCCGTGATGAGCAGTATGGGAATCACTCAAATTGCTGCCGTCATGGGAAGTTGTGTCGCTGGAGGCGCGTATTTACCCATTATGAGTGATGAAGCCCTCATTGTTGACAAAACAGGAAGTATCTTTTTAGCTGGTAGTTATCTCGTGAAAGCTGCCATTGGAGAAAATATTGACAATGAAACCTTAGGCGGAGCAACAACGCATTGTGAAATTTCTGGGGTAACTGATTACAAAGCCAAAGATGATAAAGATGCCTTGACTAAAATTAGAAGTTTGGTAGATAAGATAGGTGATGCCGATGCGGCAGGTTTCAATAGAAAGGAAGCTGCAGAGCCTAAGAAAGATCCAGAAGAAATTTTCGGTATTCTGCCAAAAGCCAGACACGAGCAATACGACATGTTGGAAATCATCGAGCGATTGGTAGACGATTCATCCTTTGAACAATATAAGGAAGGCTACGGTCAAACCATCTTAACGGGTTATGCTCGTATTGATGGTTGGGCAGTTGGTATTGTAGCCAATCAACGAAAATTGGTAAAAACAAAAGGCTCCAAAAGCAAACCAGCAGAAATGCAGTTTGGGGGTGTTATTTATAATGATTCAGCTGATAAGGCAACACGCTTTATTGCCAATTGCAACCAGAAAAAGATTCCATTAGTATTCTTACAAGATGTCACCGGATTTATGGTTGGATCAAAATCGGAGCATTCTGGGATTATTAAAGATGGTGCAAAAATGGTAAATGCCGTGAGCAATTCGGTGGTTCCAAAATTCACCATTGTCATTGGTAATTCCTATGGAGCGGGTAATTACGCCATGTGCGGTAAGGCCTACGATCCGCGATTGATTGCCTCTTGGCCATCTGCCGAATTGGCTGTAATGAGTGGTAACTCTGCCGCAAAAGTATTGCTACAAATTGAAACAGCGGCCTTGAAGAAAAAAGGTGAAACCATTACCCCAGAAAAAGAGGAAGAATTATTCCAGAAAATAAAATCAAAATACGACAACCAAATTTCGCCTTACTATGCAGCTGCTAGAATTTGGGTGGATGCCATCATCAATCCGCTCGATACGAGAACATGGATTTCCATTGGTATCGAAGCAGCCAATAATGCTCCGATTGAGAAGCAATTCAACATGGGCGTTTTGCAGGTATAAATAAAATTAAGAACTCTCAACCGAGTTCATCAAAACACTTGGTGTTTTAAAACTTTGAAAATGAAAAAAGGAATCTACATTTCTACTATTGAACCCTATAGTGGAAAATCGCTAGTATCATTGGGGATTTTAAGAATGATGCTCAGCAAGTCTTCAAAAGTGGGTTATTACCGCCCCGTCATCAATAAGAATGATGAATTAGAGGAAGACAATCACATCAAAACCGCCATCCACTTTTTCAAGCTCGATACTACTTACAAGGATTGTTATTCGTACACACAATCGGAAATTATAGAGTTGATTAGTGAAGGTAAAGAAGGAGAAATTATTCAGACCATCATCAATCATTACAAAAGATTGGAGAAAAACTACGACTACATTTTAGTCGAAGGAAGTGACTTTTCGAGTCAGGCGAGCATTGCAGAACTTGATATCAACGCCTTGATTGCCAAGAACCTGAACCTACCGGTGATGGTAGTTGCTTCAGGCCGTGACAAATCGGTGAAAGACTTGATCAATGGAATGCAAATTGCCCATCAATCTTATGCAACCAAGGAAGTAGACGTCATTGGTTTGATTGCCAATAAGGTGAACAAGGAAGAACTTGAATCCATTCGTGAGGAATTAAAGGATTCGATTCCCTCTGAAACTCTTATCGATGTCATTCCGAAGATTGATTTTCTAGCCAACCCTACCTTAAAAGAAGTGGTACAGCAATTGAATGCCGATGTTTTATTTGGCGAACAGTTTCTCGACAACACAGTAAGTAGCTTCAGTACCGGGGCCATGCAGTTGCGCAACTACTTAACAAGAATTGACAACAATAGTTTGGTGATCACACCGGGAGATCGTGCCGATATTATTCTTGGGGCCTTGCAAGCACATGCCTCGAAAAACTATCCGAATATTTCTGGGATTGTACTAACTGGCGGATTGATTCCTGAAGATGCCATTTTGAGATTGATTGAAGGACTGCAATCGAGCATTCCCATCATTTCAGTGAAGGAAGGTACCTTTAAGACTTCGAACAATGTTGGGGCCATTCAATCGGAAGTTGATTACAAACACGAAAAGAAAATCTTACTATCCTTAGATACTTTTGACACCTATGTGAATTCAGAAGAGTTATCAAAACGTTTGGCTTCTTACAGCTCAGACAAGCTCACTCCGAATATGTTTCAGTACAACTTGTTGCAACGAACACGACAAGAACGCAAACACATTGTATTACCTGAAGGAAGCGATAGCCGCATTTTAAAAGCTACCCGACGACTTCAAATATTGGACATTGTGGATTTAACCCTTTTAGGGGATGAAGGTGACATTAAGAGGAAAGCCAATCAAATTGGTGTTCAAATCGATTGGGATAAAATTCAAATAATAGATCCAGAGAATACAGATCTCGAAGATCAATTTACGGAAACCCTATACCAGGCAAGAAAACACAAAGGTCTTACTGAGACCACAGCTAGAGATTTGGCCAAGGATGTTTCTTATTTCGGAACCTTAATGATCCACAATGGATTGGCAGACGGAATGGTGTCTGGAGCGGTTCATACCACCATGCATACCATCAAACCATCATTACAATTGATCAAAACAAAACCTGGAGTATCTGTGGTATCATCGGTCTTCTTCATGTGTTTGTCCGACCGTGTGACCGTGATGGGAGACTGTGCGGTGAATCCGAATCCGAATGCAGAGCAGTTGGCAGAGATTGCGATTTCTTCGGCCAAATCGGCCCACGCATTTGGCATTCAACCACGAGTTGCAATGTTGTCCTATAGTTCGGGAGCTTCAGGAAAAGGTGAAGATGTTGAGATGGTTCGAAAGGCCACTCAATTGGTGAAAGAAAGAGATGGGAGTTTAAAAATTGAAGGCCCTATTCAGTATGACGCGGCGGTAGATATGAGCGTTGCCAAGAACAAACTTCCAGACTCGGAAGTTGCAGGTAAAGCGAACGTTTTTATTTTCCCAGATTTGAATACTGGAAACAACACCTATAAGGCAGTGCAAAGAGAAACGGGAGCTTTGGCCATTGGCCCGATGCTTCAAGGACTTAACAAACCAGTCAATGATTTGAGTCGTGGCTGTACCGTCGATGATGTTTTCAATACCATTTTATTAACCGCAATACAGGCGCAGGATGAGTAATACAAACGTCTTAGTGATCAATGCTGGGTCTTCTTCCTTGAAATTTCAGGTGATTGAGATGCCCAGTAAAAAAGTAAAATGCAAAGGAGGCATCGAACGCATCGGATTGGAAAACAGTTCTTTTTCCTATTCCAACATGACCGAGAGTTTTAAAAAGAATATTGAAATTCCAGATCATAGTTTTGGTTTACAAACCATCAATGAGACCCTTACAGATGCTAAATATGGCGTCATTTCTTCTACTAGTGATATTCACATCGTCGGGCATCGTGTGGTGCACGGCGGAAGAAAATATTCCGATTCGACACTCATAGATCAGGAGGTAAAAGATCAGATTAAAAATTTATTCGAGCTAGCCCCATTGCATAATCCATTAAACTTAGCCGGAATTGAAATTGCAGAAAAGATTTTTCCAAATGCGAAACAAGTAGCCGCTTTCGACACAGCTTTTCATCAGACCATGCCTAAGGTGGCTTATCAATATGCCATTCCGAATAAGTTCTTAAATGATCATAAAATTAGAGCATATGGCTTCCACGGAAACAGTCACAAGTACGTTTCAGAAAAGGCCATCGAATATCTCGAACTTAGCTCCTCAAAACTGATTACCATTCATTTGGGAAATGGTTGCAGTATGTCGGCGATCAAGGACGGTGAATGCATTGAAAATTCATTGGGATTTGGACCCATGAATGGCTTGGTAATGGGTACACGTTCTGGAGACATCGATCAATCCGTAATTGTATACCTTCAAAAGAAACTTGGATATACCATTGAAGAAGTCAACACCTTACTACAAAAACAATCGGGTTTGATGGGTTTAACCGGGATGTCGGATGTTAGAGACATTCAAGAAAAGGCAGAAGCTGGCGATAAAAATTGTCAGTTTGCTTTGGAACTCATGACTTACCGTATCAAAAAATATTTGGGAGCTTATATCAGTATTTTAAACGGTGCCGATGCGATTATTTTTACCGCAGGTATCGGGGAAAACTCAGCCAAAATCCGAGAAATGGTTTGCGAAAACCTGTCCTTCCTGGGCATTGAATTGGCAAAAAATAAGAACAATGAACAATCTTTGGGTATTCATGAAATTCATTCAGAAAACTCCCGAATAAAGATTTTGATTATTCCGACCAACGAGGAATTAGAGATCGCAAAGCAGTCCTACAACCTTTGTAATCCGAAATAGAAAACATAAATTTGACGACTAATTTTTTAGAACATGGGAAGAGCATTTGAATTTCGAAAAGCTAGAAAAATGAAACGTTGGTCAGCGATGGCAAAAACATTTACCAGAATTGGTAAAGACATTGTTATGGCCGTTAAAGAAGGAGGTCCAAATCCAGATACAAATTCCAGATTACGAGCCGTTATTCAGAATGCCAAGGCCGCTAACATGCCGAAAGACAATATCGAGCGTGCTATTAAAAAAGCTTCTGATAAAAACACTGAAAACTATAAAGAAGTATTGTTTGAAGGCTACGCTCCTCACGGCATAGCTGTATTAGTAGAAACCGCAACGGATAACAATAACAGAACTGTTGCCAATGTAAGAGCAGCTTTTAATAAGTGTAACGGAAACTTGGGAACGTCTGGATCTGTGGTTTTTATGTTTGACCACACGTGTAACTTCACCGTCAATAAAGAAAATGTAGAAGACCTAGAAGAGTTAGAATTGGAATTGATCGACTTTGAAGTAGAAGAGATTTTTGATGATGAAGAAGGCATCATTGTCTACGCACCCTTCGAACAGTTTGGTTCCTTACAGAGCTATTTTGAAGAAAACTCCATCGAAATTGTTTCTTCCGGATTTGAAAGAATACCAACCACGACCAAAGCTTTAAGCGACGAAGAAAAGGAAGACGTAGACAAATTATTGGAACGATTGGAGGAAGATGATGACGTACAAAACGTGTATCACTCGATGCAAGATTCGTAAACAGAAAGAAAATATTAGAACAAACAAAAAGTCGTGAATTGCTTCACGACTTTTCTTTTTAATGATTTAAGTATCCCCCAATAACTTATACCATTAATTATCCAATTAACAGCACAAAGATATAAAATTAATTCTGAAGTCAAAATTTAAATCATTGACAGACAGATTTATAATATTAATTACACATAAATTACTTTAAGTAATATAAGGGCTATATCCAACGGTGGCTAGGCTTTCACCTTTAAACTCCACTCGAATTTAAAGCGACATACCTCTACTCCATCTTGATTGTTTCCTACTGAGGTCATTATAATTTTCTGTCCTTCGCCTGAAGAGATAGACTTTTCTATAGCTGCATCTACAGCTTCACCCTCCGCACAGTGAAAACGAATCTTCCCAGTTGCCTTTTTAAAAAAACTCCCTTCTTGATGGGTGACCAACATGGAAACATTCTTTCCTGAATTTTGAATGGATTGTATCACAAGCACACCAGTACTCATCTCTGCAGCCATCCCTTGAGCCGCCCAAAACAAACTACGAAACGGATTCTGATTGATCCAACGATGCCGAATGATTACCGTTGCTTCTTCTTTAGATAATGATTGAACTCGCACCCCTCCGAAGAAAGCTAGGGGCAATTTGAAAAGCATGAATCGATTGATCTTACCTGGTGTAATTGTCATAACAAATGATTGAACGGTTCGAAGATAATCATTCTCAGAGGAAGATTTCAAATGTTAACAAAACGTTAATTATAGTACTATGTATTGCATAATACCTTTTTTTGGATGTATATTTGCATAAGAAAGTATTATATCAACCAAAAAATGAAATACAACAACGACAACACCAATGGATTTCTTATTCATGCTTCTGCCTTTGCAGGATTGATTTTTCCCTTTGGAAACATTATTACTCCATTTATTGCATGGCAAACGCTCAAGGATCGAAGTCCATATTTAGACCACCACGGCAAAGAGGCTGTTAATTTTAATATTAGTTATTCCATCTATATATTCATTTTATCAGCCGTCTTCGTGCCATTTACAATATCTACCTTCTTCCATGACTTTTGGAATTGGAACAACTTTGGAAGGATCAATATAGATATTGACAGTTTTAACATTTTCGGATTTGTAGGCTTGGCTACCCTAGCGGGAATTTTGACCCTAGTAGTTATTGCCCTCACCATTGTTGCGGCATTAAAAGCCAAAGAAGGTGAGTTTTACAAATATCCGTTTACCATTAAGTTTATAAAATAACCCACAATACATGAAAATAGAAAACACAAAAGCCCAGATGCGAAAAGGGGTTTTGGAGTTCTGTATTCTCTCCATATTAAAACATGGTGATGCTTACACTTCAGAAATCTTATCCGCATTAAAACAAGCAGAGATGATTGTGGTTGAAGGTACCATTTATCCATTATTGACCCGTCTTAAAAATGCAGGTTTACTAACCTACAGATGGGAAGAATCAACCTCAGGTCCACCACGTAAGTACTATGTTCTTACCGAAACCGGTGGAATGTTTCTCAAGGAATTAGATAAAACATGGAACAATTTAGTAACGGCTGTCAATCAAGTAACCAACAACAAAAAGAGCGAAAATGAATAAAACAATAAACATAAATCTTGGTGGTTTTTTCTTCCATATCGATGAAACCGCCTATCAAAAGCTAAAGCGATATTTAGAAGCTATTTCTAAATCACTTAGCGACGATCCACAAGGGAAAAATGAAATCATTGCCGACATTGAGGCAAGAATCAGCGAACTTCTTTCTGAAAAAATTACGGATGCACGTCAAGTTGTCAACGAGGGCGACATTGATGAAATCATCAAAATCATGGGTCAGCCTGAAGATTATAACGATGCTGAAGAGGCTTACAGCCAATCTAGTTACTCCTACGAAAGAAACTATAGTACTGGTAAAAAGCTATTCAGAGATCCGGATGATAAGTTCCTAGGCGGTGTTGCCTCTGGTTTGTCACATTATATTGGCATAGACGTCATTTGGGTGCGATTGGCTTTATTGGCCTTATTCTTCGGAGCCGGATTTGGATTCTTGATCTACGTAATTCTTTGGATCTTACTTCCTGAGGCCAGAACCACTGCCGAAAAACTGCAGATGGAAGGTACTCCAATCAATATCGACAATATCGAACGAAAGATTCGTGACGAATTTAAAAACGTATCCGATAATGTAAAAGATGTTGCCAATCAAGCTTCCGAAAAAATTAAAGCGGGAGCCAATGAAATCTCTGAAAAGGTCAATGAAAACTTCTCGGGAAAGGCAAGAAAAAATAATGGTGCAGAAGACTTCTTCTCTACAATAGGGAAAATCATCTTGGTGTTTTTCAAAATCATTGGAAAATTCATCGGGTTCATTTTAGTAGTTGTCGCTGCGGCTGTTATTTTATCACTAATCATTAGTGGGTTTTCCGTAGGCAGTTTGGAATTTTTAGAGATTGATGGTGAGTTCCTACATTATCCGCCATTCTTCTATGATTCGGTATTACCAAAATGGTTGTTAACCTTGGCTGTTTTCCTTTTGGTTGGTATTCCATTCTTATTGTTATTCATCTTAGGATTGCGAATCTTATCAAGCAGTGTACGTAAGTTGAACAAAGCTACCTCCCTCACCCTTTTGGGTATTTGGTTAGCCGCTTTATTAACGCTCGTGTTTACAGGCTTGGAATTTGGAACTTCACATGCGAAAGAAGGAAGTACGGTTCAAAAAGAAGCTTTGGCCATTCAACCTCAGGATACCTTAACCATTAAAATGGTGAATAATGATGACCTAATCTACAGACACAACTTAAGACGTAGCTCTCGAGTTGAAGAGATTACAATCGAAGGGAACAACTTCATCTATTCCAACTATATCAAAGTTGATGTGAAGAAAAGTAACGAAGAAGGTGCGTATTTATTGATTGAAAGAGAGTCGAGAGGACGAAACACAAGCATGGCGAAGGCCAATGCCGAAAAGATCAAGTACAATTTTAATCTTTCGGATAAGACCTTAATATTGGATGCCTATTTCCTTTCGGAATTCAAGAACATTTGGAAAGAAGAGCAAGTGAAAGCAACCGTCTTTTTACCAGAGAATGTGAACGTATTTATTGACAATAGCGCCAAAAACTTTTTGTACTACACAGAAAACAAGCAAGAAATCTATTACAAAGACATGGGGAATCATCATTTCATCATGACAGATACGGTTTTGGATTGCACAGATTGTGTAGAAGAAAAGGAGGAAAAGAAAGAAAAACCAGTAAAAAAAGAAAAGAAAACAGAAATAGAGGAAACTATTTAACAGTTCGTCAGGGAATTCATACAGTCCAGTACGAATTCCTTGGAGAAACCTCAAAACCAGCAGAAATTAGCCATATCAATTAAAAACAGTAATCATGAAAAAAAATCTAATCATATTATTTCTTGGGGTATTGACACTAAGTTCTTGCTCAATAGACATGATGAATCGTGTCAACGGAAATAGAAATGTAACCACTCAAAACAGGACCACCGGAGAGGAGTTTACGAGCATTCGAGTAAGTAGTGGTTTGGATCTTCATTTAACACAAGGCACTAAGAATAGTGTGGTTGTGGAGGCCGATGAAAACTTACAAGACATCATCATCACTGAAGTTAGAGACGGAGTTTTAAAAATCTATACCGACAAGAATATCTGGAGAGCAGCTTCAAGAAAAGTATTGGTAACCTGTACCGATATTGAAGCCATCACAGCAACCAGTGGTAGTGATGTATATGGTAAATCGGTAATCAACGCCAAAAGCTTAAAAGTAACTTCAACAAGTGGAGCTGATGTTCGTTTGGAAGTAGCAGCGGAAAACGTAGAAACAAAATCAACTAGTGGTTCTAATATTAGAATCAAAGGAAATACCATTACCCATTCATCCAAAGCAACCAGTGGCGCGTCTATTGATGCATACGGACTCCTTAGTAAAGATGTAACGGTAAATGTTTCTAGTGGAGCCGATATCAATATCCATGCTTCGGAATCATTAAATGCAAAGGCATCTAGTGGAGGTGATATCGACGTGAAAGGAAACCCTAAAAAGGTAACTAAGAAATCTTCCTCAGGAGGAAGTGTTTCTTCTAAATAAATCAATCAACAGCGGAACAATCAATCAACCAAAAATCAACCCATCATGTACACAGCAATAGTAGAGTTCGTAATGTATACTTCAGCATTACTCTTTGATCTCCTTAAAAATTTAGTTTGTTAGTTATATACGAAACTAATACTTGGTTTTTTATTAGTTTACTTGGTAAGACGTCGTTTGCAAAAACGACGCTTACTTTTTTATATATTTAGGAACTCAATCATTACTAACAAATTATTGTCGACCCACTACTTAGATATCATCTCGAGAGTTATTACGGATCTCGAAAATTTTCCTCAAAATCCAGAAAGAGGTAATGATATGCTAAATAAATCTCTCAATTCAGTAAGAGGAATGCAAGATTATTTCACGAAATTCCTGGAAGGTTCGGATAGCTCCAAAAATCCGATTCAACAGCAAATACTATCTCATATCACCAAGTCAAAAATATTATTGGCAAAGGGAAAAAATCAATACCGCCTTTACGAGGTGAAAAACGAGCCTAAATTCTTAAGCGACACCAAAAAAACTATTCAAGAAGCATTAATTTACTTAAGAGAAATCAAAATCAATTTAGATAAATAATCGTCGACGTTTACTTCTTTTTCTTCTTTTTCAACTGTTCGTTGATATCGGATATATGTAAACTCAAAGCATCTACAGAAATCTGAATTTCACGAATCAACAGAGCCAACGAAATAATCAATAAAATCAAGGCCAATCCGAAGACATAAACTGCAATTTTATGGAATTCAATGTAAATCAAAAACATGGTCAAGACGCACAACAACAAGCTTGCAATGCCCAAAATTTGCATCCAACGGGTAAGTTGCAATCGAGTACTCAAATTCCGTATTTGATCTAACAACATATCATCTTTTCGCTCTTTGTATTTGGCATGTAAATTCCGAACCACTGCGGCATAGGCCAAAAATCGATTGGTGTAGGCCAGCATGATCAATGAAATTGCCGAAAACAATAATGCGGGAGTGGTTAATGATAAAGCATTCATAATTGTTGTACTTTTGATTGAAAGGTTAAAACTAAGGTATGAATAAAATTCTGGGAATCGTTTTTCTACTGATTATTTCACTCGGATTCGCTCAAGAGAAACCCAAAGAATTTGTGTATTTATACGACGTTGATCCGAGCATCAAAATGGAGCTGCGCTACATCACTTCCAACAACTTTATTGGCCGACCAATTGATGGGTACCTCCGTTCCGTAATCATTGTAACCAAACCTACGGCCATCGCCTTGAAGAAAGTCCAAAAAGAATTAAAAGAAAAGGGATTCAGTTTAAAAATTTTTGATGCATACAGACCACAGCAAGCAGTCGATCATTTTGTAAGATGGGCCAAGGTTTTGAAGGATACTATCAAAAAGAGTGAATTTTATCCTGATGTACCCAAAAGTCAACTTTTCAATCTGGGATACATCGCTTCCAAATCCGGTCACTCAAGAGGAAGCACAGTGGACCTAACAATGGCTGATTTGAAGACTGGAAAAGAATTAGACATGGGTAGTCCTTTTGATTTCTTCGGAACCGAATCGCATCCTTTTTATAAAGGAATTGATAAGAATCAAATCAAAAACCGAATGATGCTCCGGAATGCAATGCTCAAACACGGTTTCAAGCCTTATGAAAATGAATGGTGGCACTTCACCCTTAGAGATGAACCATTTCCAAAAACCTATTTCAATTTCCCCGTGAAATAATTCATTTTAACATTCTTTACACAATCTAGTTCAAATAAGGCATTATCTTTGATGCTATAATTGGTATATGAAAGACATTCGATTTCACATAGTACTTATAGGATTAATTTTCTTTTCACTAAATACTTCTGCTCAATTAGACAAGACAAAAAAGGGCGGAGAAAAAGGAAAAATTAAGGCCATTGTTTTGAAAAATGCTAAAAAAGTAAACAAACCAAAGTCCATCGACTTAAATGGAACTGGTGGTTTTCAAAAAGCATATGAAAAAGAACAGCGTAAACTTCGCCAACAACAACAAGATCAAAAGATCAATAACAAGGGTATTTTAACCCAGGCCAAGTTGAGTGAAGAACGCTTCATGAAGAACTTCAAGAAAATCAACGGACAGTACATGTATCCGAAAATCGATCAAGATTTGGGGAGTGTACACACCAACTCTGCCAGTGTGAACATTATTTGTCGTGATTTTCAATATCCAGACGGTGACCGCGTCACTATTTTGGTGAACGGTGTGCCTGTTGTAATGAATATTGTCCTCAAACAACGCTACCAAAAATTCAACATTCCGCTTGAAGTCGGACTCAACCGAATTGCTTTTATGGCACTGAATCAGGGAACTTCAGGTCCGAATACTGCCGCCTTCAAAGTTTACAATGACGCTGGTATGCTTCTCTCTTCCAATGAATGGAATTTAGCCACTGGTGCTAAGGCAACTTTAGTGGTAGCCAAAGACAAATAAAAGGCCTCCGAAAACGTTAGCGTTAAAAAGGGTTACATCCAGTTTTTTTATTCTACTCAAAAGATTTATTTTTGTTTTCAATCTATTTTTTAGAGGAAAAAAACAAACACTAACAACATCATTTTAAAATGAAGAAAGTCACTAAAGAGACGTACTTGCAATGGTATAAAGACATGCTGTTTTGGAGAAAATTTGAAGACAAGTTGGCTTCTGTTTACATCCAGCAAAAAGTACGAGGATTCCTACATCTTTACAACGGTCAAGAAGCGGTATTAGCTGGTGCTTTACACGCCATGGATTTAACAAAAGACAAGATGATTACGGCCTACCGAAATCACGTTCAGCCTATTGGAATGGGCGAAGATCCAAAAAGAGTAATGGCCGAGTTGTACGGTAAAGCAACAGGTACTTCCAAAGGGATGGGAGGATCCATGCATATTTTCTCAAAGGAATTCCGTTTTTACGGAGGACACGGAATTGTAGGTGGTCAGATTCCTTTAGGAGCTGGAATTGCCTTTGGTGACAAATACAAAGGAAACGATGCAGTGACCCTAACCTACTTTGGTGATGGAGCTGCTAGACAAGGTTCATTGCACGAAGCTTTCAATTTAGCGATGTTGTGGAAATTGCCAGTGGTTTTTATTTGTGAGAACAATGGATACGCTATGGGTACTTCGGTTGAAAGAACCGCCAATCACAACGATATTTGGAAATTAGGTTTGGGTTACGAAATGCCTTGTGGACCAGTTGACGGAATGAATCCAGTGAAAGTAGCAGAAGCAGTTGACGATGCTATCCAAAGAGCTAGACGAGGTGACGGTCCAACTTTCTTAGAAATGAAAACTTACCGTTATCGTGGTCACTCCATGTCTGATGCACAGCATTACAGAACAAAAGATGAAGTTGAGGAGTACAAGAAAATTGATCCGATTACACAAGTATTGAATATCATTCAAGAAAAAAATTACGCTACGGAAGAAGAAATCAAAGCAATTGATAAAGAGGTAAAACAAATGGTGAAAGAATGTGAAAAATTCGCTGATGAATCACCATTCCCAGAGCCACAGCAATTGTACGACGTAGTTTACGAACAAGAAGATTATCCTTTTATAAGTTAATATATGGCAACAGTTATAAACATGCCTCGATTGAGCGACACCATGGAAGAAGGTGTGGTAGCAAAGTGGTTGAAAAAAGTTGGAGATTCAATTGAGGAAGGAGATATCCTAGCAGAGATTGAAACCGACAAAGCAACAATGGAATTCGAGTCTTTTCACGAAGGAACGTTACTTCACATTGGTGTTGAAGAGGGCGGTACAGCTCCCGTTGATACTTTGTTAGCCATCATTGGAGAAGAAGGAGAAGACTTTAGTGCTTTGTTAGCAGGAGATAATTCCACAGCTACAGAAGCACCAGTACAAGAAGAAAAAAGCGAACCTGTAGCTGAAACGGCTAGTACTGGTTCTGCAGCAGCAATTCCAGAAGGAGTGCAAATCATCAACATGCCAAGATTGAGCGATACCATGACCGATGGAACTGTATCTTCTTGGTTAAAGAAAGTGGGTGATGCTGTGGAAGAAGGAGATATCCTTGCTGAAATTGAAACTGACAAGGCGACCATGGAGTTCGAATCTTTCTATGAAGGAACCTTGCTTTATGTAGGTACTCAGGAAGGAGAAACAACTCCTGTAGATAGTTTGTTAGCAATTATTGGTCCTGCAGGAACCGATGTTTCTGCCATCGTAGCAAGCGGAGGAGTTGTAGCAACAGAAACTAACAATGAAGCTCCTGCCAAAGAAGAAGCACCTAAAAAAGAAGCTGCTCCAGCGGCAGCACCACAAACTACAACCGCTAATGGTGGTCGTATTTTTGCTTCTCCATTAGCGAAGAAGATTGCTCAAGAAAAAGGTTACAACCTTGCTGATATTCCTGGAACGGGAGAAAACGGAAGGATTGTAAAGAAAGACGTGGAGAACTTTACTCCAGCAGCAAAAGTAGAAACAGTTGCACCAGTAGCCGCTACTCCGGCAGCACCGGCTGTTACGCACTTCACCATCGCAGGAGAGGAAAGAACAGAAGAAGTGGCGAACTCGCAAATGCGTAAAGCCATTGCGAAAGCATTGGGCAATTCTAAATTCTCAGCTCCGCATTTCTACTTGAACATTGAAGTAGATATGGACAATGCCATCGCTTCTCGAAAAACCATCAATGCAATTCCAGATACCAAAGTATCATTCAACGATATGGTTGTGAAAGCATGTGCCATGGCCTTGCAAAAGCATCCTCAAGTAAATACAACTTGGACCGACAACAATACGCTTTACCACAGTCACATCAACGTTGGTGTTGCCGTGGCTGTAGATGAAGGGCTTGTGGTACCTGTATTGAAACATACCAACCAAATGAGCTTGACTCAAATCGGCGCATCGGTAAGAGATTTGGCGGGCAAAGCTAGAAACAAAAAAATCAAACCAGACGAAATGCAAGGAAGTACCTTCACGGTATCAAACTTAGGAATGTTTGGAATTGAAAGCTTTACCTCGATCATTAATCAGCCTAACTCTGCAATCTTATCTGTAGGAGCCATCGTTGAAAAACCAGTGGTTAAAAACGGACAGATCGTTGTTGGAAATACCATGAAACTAACCTTGGCTTGTGATCACCGAACAGTGGACGGTGCCGTAGGTGCTCAGTTTTTACAAACCTTAAAAACATACATTGAGAATCCAGTAACTATGCTGGCCTAATCAATTACGTATAGATTAATAAAAAGCCTCAAGGAAACTTGAGGCTTTTTATTTTGTATTGTAAGTTGCTTATTGTTTTTCCATGGTAACAATTGCTTCCGTTTTTACGGTTTTTCCCATGACATCAATTTCAACAATAATTTTTGATTCGGTAGGAACACCACTAGCTCTGTCAATAAATACATAACCAGAAACCTTTCCTTCAGCCATTCCTGAAGCTTTTCCGCTGACGTCAACAGTAATCACTTCATCATCAATTTGTTTTAAGGTGTAGGTCGAATTCATGGTCATCCCGTTTGAATTTTTGGTAGCACTCCATGTATCACCAACAGCCAAAGCCTTTTCAGGATAGGTCATTCCGTTTTGATTGGCAAAGTCCCCTGCTCTTGCGGCATCCGTAGGCACCACCATCAGTTTTAGATTTTCACCCAAAGGATTTACAGTGGCATTGATCACAGCTTGCATCATAGGTTCCATCTGAGCTTTCACTAATTTTCCATTTTGATCCAGTTCATCATCTGATTTTGAAGAATCGTAATTCATACTTGTACCATTTTGCATGGTATTCATAATGATTCTGGAAAAGCGAGACTGAGTCAAAAAGTTTTCGTTTTCCTTTCCTAAGATTTCCATTTCCATGGCAACCGTAATTTCTGTTGACATTACTGGTAGCATTGCAGAAGCTGTTTTCACGGTCATTACATAGACATCACCTGGGGTGTAATTGAAACGAAGTTTTACCGTTTCTTGTGCCTGAACGCTCATGGTAAAACCGATGAGCAAGGCAATAATAATTTTCTTCATGTTTGTTTTTTAATTTTCTCAAAGATACCAATAAAAAACCCTGAGTAATACTCAGGGTTCTCTTAATTTATATTCTTGATTTTAGAAATCTTGATTTACATCCCAAGCTTCTAATATTTCTTTAAATGTCTTGATAAACATGCCTCCTAAGGCACCATTTACAACGCGGTGATCGTACGAATGTGAAACGAACATTTTCTGACGGATTCCAATGAAATCGCCTTCTGAAGTTTCAATTACCGCAGGAACTTTACGAATCGCACCCAATGCTAAAATCGCAACTTGAGGCTGATTGATAATAGGAGTTCCCATAACAGAACCAAAGCTTCCTACATTGGTTACCGTATATGTTCCATCTTGAATTTCATCTAGCTTCAACTGATTGGCTCGAGCTCTACCTGCAAGATCATTTACCTGTTTGGTCATTCCTACCAAATTCAATTGATCTGCGTTCTTAATCACAGGAACTATCAGATTTCCGTCTGGTAAGGCTGCTGCCATTCCAAGATTAATGTTTTTCTTCTTAATGATCGTATCTCCTTGAACAGATATATTAATTAACGGATATTTTTTAATGGTTGCTGCCACCGCTTGCATGAAGATTGGAGTAAATGTCAACTTCTCACCTTCCCGCTTGAGGAATTCATTCTTCACCTTATTTCTCCAATTCACAATATTGGTGACATCAATCTCGATGAAGGATTGTACATGAGCAGAAGTCTGCACAGAATCAACCATGTGCTTCGATATGAGTTTGCCCATTCGGGTCATTTCAATGATTTCATCACCACCATTTACCGATACTGGAGCTGCCTTTGCAACTTCAACTTTTGGTGCCGCTTGCTTCCCTTCTACTTTTGGAGCAGGAGTTTCAACTACGGACGCACCTGAACCTCTATTTTCAATATAAGCTAGGATATCATCTTTGGTTACACGATTGTCTTTACCTGAACCTGAAATTGTTTCTAATTCTTGAAGTGAAATTCCTTCGGTCTGCGCAATATTGCGAACCAATGGCGAATAAAAACGTCCTGAGTCACCAGTCTTAGCAATTGGCGCAGCAACAGTTTCTGCTGCAACCTCTACCGTTTTCTCAACCTCTTCAACAAAGGTCTCTTCTTCAGGCGCAGAGGTAGTAATTTCGGTCGCTAACGATTCAGAACCTTCACCTTCTATTTCAATGATAGCTATGGTTTGGCCTACTTGAACAACCTCATCCTTATCAAATAAAATTTCTTTTAAAACTCCATCAACTTCACTCGGAACTTCTGAATCAACTTTGTCCGTTGCAATTTCAACAACTGCTTCGTCCATTTCAATGGTCTCTCCTACCTCTTTCAACCAAGTAGTAATGGTTGCCTCAGCAACACTTTCTCCCATTTTAGGTAATTTCAACTCAAATTGTGCCATAGAAATTCGTTTTATGCGATTGCAAAATTACGAAAAATTAAGAAATTTTCTAGATAAATAATTGAAATATCGGTAATGAATTCCTTCTCTATTGAAGATTTAAAAATAATTTAAGCTTTATCGATTTGTTTATTGAATTATCAATAAAAACTCATAAGCATTATTATCAAGATCAAATCCAGTCCTTTGGAGACTTCAGCACATCGATCAATGCAGCTTCTTTGGTGCCCGCTTCTGGAACATGATTGTATTTCCACTGTACCGTGGGTGGTAAACTCATCAGAATACTTTCAATAGGACCATTTGTTTTCAGTCTCAATATGATTCCCTGATGAAATGTCGACTTAATAGACATTATTTGCAATAATCATTTAGAAATAAACACCATATTAATTATCTTCGATCTCTTTTTAAATACCCTATGAAAAATTTACTTTTTTGTTTCTTAGTTTTATTAAGTTACCAAACGTTTTCCCAGTGCCCTTCCACAGGAACTGTTTATCTTTCCAATCAAAGTCAGGTAGATAATTTCATAATTACTTACCCTTCATGTGCTCAATATCAAGGAAATATCACAATCCAAGGAGGAGATCCGAATGATCCTGTTCAATCCCTTGATGGACTTCAAAATTTAACAGGCATTGATGGCGAATTAAATATCGATAATTTTGATCATCAACTGGATATAAGTGGAATGGGGCAACTTACATCCCTCGGTACGTTGCGATTAACTAACTTGTTTGATGGCTTTCGATTTGTTGGTGATTTCTCAAAATTAAAACTAATTAGTTCCAATTTAATTATCACTCAAATTTATCAGAAGGAACTAGATTTTTCTACGAATTTCACCGCCCTTGAAGAAGTTAAAGGAAATTATTTTATTAGTTCAAACAATACGCTAGAGAAACTAATTAATCCAAATAATATAACCTCAATAGGCCTGAATTTGGAAGTTAGTAATAATTCAAAATTGAAATCTATTCAGGGTTTTGCAAACTTGGAAAGTATTGACAACGACTTAAAGTTCATTGCAAATTTCAACTTATTCGAAATCCCATATTTTAACAGTCTTGTTACTTTGCGAAATGATTTCACGGTAGACCGCACTAATTTGGAAAACCTAATTGGTTTTAATAACCTGGAGAATTTTGATGGTAATTTCTTATTGCAAACAAACAGCAACCTAAAAAAAATAGAAGGGTTTTCAAAACTACCAGAAATTAAAAAATCTTTCACAATTAACGTTGCGACTATGTTAAGTGAGATTTCTGGATTTGATAATTTAACGACCGTTGGAGTTGATTTTTTTATCGGGAGTGTAAGCGTTTCTGACTTTACCTCTTTCAATTCATTAACACTCATCGAAAATGATTTGAGTCTTTCATCTATAAATGACCAAAGTTCAACATTAGTTGGATTTGAAAATCTAGAGCACATTAATGGTTCATGTCTTCTGAGTGATATCAATACAACGGATATAAATGTTTTTAACAGCCTTATTGATAGCCAAAATCTATATATTCTCAATTGCACATTTTCTAGTTTTTTTCAATTGAGTTCATTAATTAGTTTAAAGAGTTTGAGCATTCAAAACAACCCAAACCTTACCGACTTATCGTTTTTTCCAAATTTAGAATCTATTGATCAGGATCTCGATTTATTCCAGAATAATGCTTTATCCCAAATTACTGGCTTTGATAAGCTCAACTCAATAAATGGTTCTTTATTTATTAGAAACAACGCTTTATTGAGCTCATGTGCAATTGCAGCCTTTTGCAATCATCTTTCAAATAATGGTAACTTTTTAATTCAATCCAACAAATCTGGTTGCAATTCAAAGAGTGAAATATTAAATGATTGTGCCAGTTTATCTGTTCCCAACAACATCGACCCTATTGATTATTTCAGATACAATGCCCATTCAAAAAAACTAATCATCAATATTTCGAGATTAAAAGATCAGAATTCGAATGTTTCTATCTTTAGTGTTTTAGGTAAGTCTTTACTGAATTACACAAAATTAAATGAGGACATAGAAATTGATTTATCAGCATTTTCTAGAGGCGTCTATTTACTTAAAATAAACCAAAGTAACTTTAAATTTCTGATTGATTAAACCCAGTCCTTTGGAGATTTCAGCACATCGATCAATGCAGCTTCTTTGGTGCCCGCTTCTGGAACATGATTGTATTTCCACTGTACCGTGGGTGGCAAGCTCATCAGAATACTTTCGATCCGTCCGTTGGTTTTCAATCCGAATAAGGTTCCTTTGTCATGTACCAAATTGAACTCCACATATCGGCCTCTTCTTACCTCCTGCCAATCTTTGTGTGTTTGATTGTATTTCATGTCCTTCCGACGTTCGACAATGGGCACATAGGAATGCAAGAAGCTGTCTCCAATTTCTGTGGTAAAGTTATAGCGATCTTCCATTGAAAAATCTTCATTTGCTTTTAAGTAATCAAAAAACAATCCGCCAACTCCTCTCGCCTCATCTCTATGGGCGTTCCAAAAGTAGTTATCGCATTGCTTTTTATACTTCGGATAGAAAGACCCGTCGTGTTTGTCGCAAGCTTCTTTACAAGTTGTATGAAAATGAACGGCATCTTCTTCGAACAAGTAATAGGGAGTTAAATCTTGACCACCACCAAACCATTGTGTCACAATATTTCCATCTGCATCATACATTTCGAAGTAACGCCAATTGGCATGGACAGTCGGTACAAAGGGGTTCTTCGGGTGCAATACCAAACTCAATCCGCAAGCAAAGAAATTCGCCTCATCTACTTGAAAATTCTCTTGCAAACTTTTCGGAAGCTTCCCAAATACCTTAGAAATGTTTACTCCTCCTTTTTCAAAAACAGCACCGTTTTCAATCACTCGAGTTCTCCCGCCTCCTCCTTCTTCACGTTGCCATAAATCTTCTTGAAAAACAGCTTCACCATCAATTTTTTCAAGGGTTGATGTAATTCGATCTTGAAGGGATTCTATATAGGCTACAAATTTATTTTTCATAAACAATGTCTTGTTTTTCTTGATGAATAAGTTCTAAAGTATGTTTGGATGCTGCAGTAACCGAAAGCGGTAATACAAAAATGATTCCTATCACCGGAATGAGTAGAAACAACATGAAAACAAGGCCGTTTCCTGTAGCGAATCCTCGGTTTCCTTTGACAAAGCGAACACTTTCCTTGTATCCATAATGACGTTCTAAGGTGTAGTCCATATTACCAAATCCAGCAAAATAAGCCTGTACCGCAAATAAGAGTATGGTGGAGAAAATGTTTACAATGGGAATGAACTTTAATAGTAAGATGGGAAGGGTAATGATCAATTCGCGAATCAAATTCCGAATGTTAATTCGAATCCCACGAAATAACTGATTCATAAAGGTCGACTGCCGATGCTTGTGTTTTACATCGCCGTAATAATGAGCTTCTATTTTTTCAGAAACCGGACTCATAAAAGGAGCGGATAATGCCATGACAATGTGTTTGTACAAAATCAGCCCGATGATTAAAACAATGAGTCCGCCAATAAAATTACTCACCGCAGAAAATGCATCTTTTCCCGTTTCGTATGGCCAGAAGTCTGAAAGATAACTACCTACATTATCTGACAACACGTAAGCTTCTAGCCCAATGAATATCGCGGTTGCAATACTAATGAGTATGGGTATTACGAAATACCTCCAAAGTTTTAGTTTGGAAATCAATGCCGCTGCACCAGCGTATTCTCGAATTCCCGTAAATATATTCTTGATCATGATTGCAATGATTTTCAACGTTAAAACACCTCGCCTAAATATACCATTTTATCGTTTTCAACAATTTCGGAAACTTCTGTCACTTGAATCGCTTCTTCACTTTTTTGAATCAAAAACTCCGTAACCTCATCAACCGATTTGGACTTCAATTTTGGATACCAAAGTCTTCCCACTAAGTTGTTATGCAAATCCATTTTTCTGGCTAATTCTACATTTGGTGAAAAATCCTCATGCCAATCGGTGATGGTCTTGGTCCATTGCAATACCTTTTCATCGTCACTTGAAAAAGTAGCAGCTTTTTTGGCAATTAATACATTCCATATGGCATGACGAAAGGCATTGGCTTTGTTGTGTTTCCAATGGATATTTGGGAAGTGCTTCTGAGAAATTCGGAAGGTCCTGTAGGTAGCAAGGAAGGTAGCGGTCATGAACAAGGGATGCTTTAAAAACCAACCTATCAAACTGGTGATTTGTTTAAAATCTAGCGTTTTTAAAGCCTGCCTAAATTTCATTTACGCTTTGTATTCCTTCACAGCATCAATGAATGCTTTCGCATTTTCTACCGGAATATTTGGTAAAATTCCGTGACCAAGGTTTACAATGTAACGATCCTTACCAAACTCATTGATCATTTCCGTCACCATTCTTTTGATCTGTTTTGGTGATGATAACAATCTTGACGGATCAAAGTTTCCTTGTAGCGTAATTCTTCCACCGCTCAAGTATCTCGCATTTCTTGCCGAACAAGTCCAATCTACTCCCAAGGCAGAGGCATTTGATTTGGCCATGTCTTGTAGCGCAAACCAACACCCTTTTCCGAAGGCAATTACTGGAGCATCATCTTTTAACGCTTCAATAATTTGGTTGATGTATTGCCACGAGAATTCCTGATAATCTGTTGGCGATAGCATGCCACCCCAAGAATCAAAGATTTGAACCGCGTTAACACCAGCTTTTACTTTGGCTTTCAAGTAAGCAATGGTAGTATCTGTAATTTTCTGCAATAATTCGTGAGCAGCAATCGGATTGGTAAAGCAGAACCCTTTTGCTTTGTCAAAGTTCTTAGAACCTTGACCTTGAACAACGTAACAAAGGATTGTCCATGGTGAACCAGCAAAACCGATCAAAGGAACTTCATCATTCAATTTTTCTTTTGTTGCCTTAATGGCATCCATGACATAACCCAACTCATGATCTATATCGGGAATCTCCACACGATCTACTCCTTTTTGATCGCGAACCGGATTTGGTAGGTACGGACCAAAATTAGGCTTCATTTCCACCTCGATATTCATGGCTTGCGGAATTACCAAAATGTCTGAAAACAAGATAGCAGCGTCCATTCCGAATCTACGGATAGGTTGTACGGTAATTTCAGAGGCTAATTCTGGAGTACGACATCTGGTAAAGAAATCGTATTTCTCACGGATTTCCATGAATTCAGGAAGGTATCGACCTGCTTGACGCATCATCCATACCGGTGGTCTTTCAACTGTTTCACCCTTAAGGGCTTTTAGAAATAAATCGTTTTTTAACATATCTTGTTAGCTATTAACTTTTGGCCTTTTGTCTTTGGCTTTTTGCTTTAAGCTTCTGCAACTTTTTTCATAGAGGCATCCACTGCTTTCTCAAAAATTTTAATGTCCTTTTCAGAGATGGCCGTATTTAAGAACCAAGCTTCAAACTGAGATGGCGGTAAAAAGACTCCGTTTTTAATCATCTCCCAGAAAAAGGTTGCGAACTTATTAGTGTCGGATGTTTGCGCATCATCGAAATTATGTACTGGTTTGTCAGTAAAGAACGGATTCATCATGGATCCAAATCGATTCACCACAATATCAACTCCGTATTTCTCTGCTTTATCTTTTAGGATTGTCTCCATTTCGGAACCGATTCTATCGAAACATTCATAAGGATTCTGTCGCTTGAGCTCGGTCAATGTTGAAATTCCACCTGCCATAGCAATTGGATTTCCACTCAAGGTTCCTGCTTGATACATTCCGCCCAAAGGAGCCACATTCTCCATAATTTCATTCCGAGCCCCGTAAGCTCCCACTGGAAAACCTCCTCCAATCACCTTTCCCAAACAAGTAATATCAGCTTCTACACCTAAAACCTCTTGAGCGCCACCAAAAGTAGATCTAAACCCAGTCATTACCTCATCAGCGATTAGTAATGCCCCTTTCGATTGCAAATAGGCTTTCAACTCTTTCAAGAAATTATTTTGTGGAACTACCACTCCCATATTACCTCCAATGGGTTCTATGATCACCCCTGCAATATCGTCGTGCTTTTCAAAGTGTGACTTTACGCTTTCCAAATCGTTATAAGTAGCAATCAGTGTATTCTTAACCGCACCTTCTGGCACACCCTTACTGCCCGGCAAACTTAGCGTAGCAAGTCCTGAACCTGCCGCTACTAACAATGAATCTTGGTGCCCGTGGTAACAACCAGCGAATTTGATGATTTTGTCTTTACCCGTAAATGCCCTCGCCAATCGAATTCCGCTTAAAACAGCTTCAGTTCCAGAATTCACAAAACGCACTTTGTCCATCCCTGGAAAAGCATCACACACAATTTTGGCTAGTTTGATTTCATTCTTGGTAGAAGCACCAAAAGAATATCCGTTTTTCAAGGCCTTATTCACTGCCTTTTGTACTTTTTTATGACGGTGCCCGATAATCATGGGTCCGTATGACACAACAAGATCCAAGTATTCGTTTCCATCAACATCAGTGATCCTAGACCCTTTGGCTTTTTTGATGAATAAGGGATTTCCTCCCACTGAGGCAAATGCACGTACCGGAGAATTTACAGCCCCAACTAAATTCACCAATCCTTCGTTGTAAAGCTCCTTTGACTTGCTAAAATTCATGTACTTATTCTTCTTTTTTAAGTTGTAGTATTAAAGGTAAGTTTGTGCGTTCATTCAATTTGAACAATACCGTATCTGGCTTTTGAATTACTCGAATTTTCATGGTCGAGTACTTGTTCTTTTCTGTTCCAATTAAAATCATGCTATCATTATTGATCCATCTGGATCTATTTACCGATCGTAAGATATATTTGAAAATGACGTTTGGTGATTTTGTAGAAAGGGTAAGTGTGCTATCCTTTTTAAATTCGAAGGATGCCTTTTTATACCCGGAAATAACCTGTTTAAAACCTGCTGACTTTGGCGCCTTCTCAATCGCGGTAACATTCCACTTTCCAATAATCGAATCCTTGACAATCTTTACAACAGTCATGGAATCTTTTTTTACTTTTTTCTGAACCAGCGAATCTTTCACAGCCGTCTTCTCAACCAATGAGTCTTTCTCAACGTTCTGAGAAAAACCAATCGTCGTGAAAAAAATAAATGAAAGAAATAGGATTGTCTTTTTCATAATTATTTTAAAAGTTTGGCAACCTCTTTTGCAAAATAGCTTAAAATGATGTCTGCTCCCGCCCTTTTCATAGACAGAAGGCTCTCTAACATAACCTTTTCGCCATCCAACCATCCTTTTTCTGCAGCTGCTTTTAACATGGCATACTCACCACTCACATTGTAAGCCGTGATCGGAATGTCGTAATTGTCCTTCAATAATTTGATAATGTCTAAATAAGCCAAGGCTGGCTTAACCATAATCATATCAGCTCCCTCAGCAACATCTAAATCGGCCTCAATCAAAGCTTCGGCGGCATTGGCAGGATTCATCTGATACGTCTTTTTATCTCCAAATTTCGGAGCGGAATCCAAAGCATCTCGGAAAGGACCGTAAAAAGAGCTCGCATATTTGGCTGTATAAGACATGATGGATACATCGGTAAATCCAGCTTCATCCAACACTTTTCTTATATACCCAACACGACCGTCCATCATATCAGACGGACCAAGAATATCGGCTCCGGCTTCCGCTTGAACAAGCGCCATTTTACCAAGCACTTCTAAGGTCTCATCATTCAAAATCTCCCCATTCTCCACAATTCCATCATGACCATCACTCGAATATGGATCCATGGCTATGTCTGTCATGAGCGCAATTTGAGGAAACTTGGTTTTGATTTCTCGTAAGGCTTGAATGTACAATCCCTCTCTGTTATGGCCTTCTGTAGCCATTTTATCCTTTTTATCATCTCCTAAGGAAGGAAACACACAGAATCCTTTTATTCCAAGATTCACACACTCCTCGATTTCTTCTAAAAGCAAATCTAGAGAATATCTATAAATACCTGGCATGGAAGAAATTTCTTCCTTTTTTTGTACACCTTCAATTAAGAATACTGGAAAGATAAAATCATTGACAGATAATCTTGTTTCCTCTACCAGTGCTCTTATTGCTGCAGATTTTCTATTTCTTCTAGGTCTTCTCATAGTTATGATTCAAAATGAAGATTCACCTGTTCGATCACACTTTCCACACTAGGCATATTGGCCACCTTCACCTCTTCAAAATGTTCTCTAGCCACTTTTGCCGTTGTTTCACCAATACAGAAAGCAACCTGATTGGGCGTATTTTCTTGCAAATAACTCTCAATACCGGAGGGACTAAAAAACAAAACCGCTTTTGTGTCGGGCTCTAGTTTTTCTGGACTCAAGAAGGTATTGTAGGCAATCACTTCATTTAATTGGATTTTAGTTTCTGCAAGAGCAGCTTCTAAATCTCCTATTCTTAAATTACCGCAAAAATAGGTAATATTCTCAATATCTGATTGTTGCGATAGGTATTCACCCAATTGTTTGGCGTTTTTAGCAACATGAGCCACCGGCCCTATTTTTCGCTCAATCAACTTTTTGGTTCTACGCCCTACGCAATAGATATTGGTAAAATCCAATTGATCTTTGGTGAAGTTATAGGCCAATGCCTCAACCCCATTTTGACTGGTAATCACCACATGATCTAAGGTATTTTCAACTATCTTCTGATTGATACGATTGAATCGAATTTTGATAAAGTCGCTTTCCGACACTTTGATTGACGAGTGCAACTTAGCCTTTTGACTCTCCGACAACTTTTTGGTCGAATAAATGGCATTGGCTTTTTCAACCCCTTCGTCTTCGAGCATTAGTTGTTTTCCGCCTTTACTGAAAATGTAGTTGGCACAATCACTAGCTACGTATTTGTTCTTTTCAATAGGGACCGACTTAAAGGTTTCAATTTTTTTCGATCCGTCTTTCTTTAGCAAGACTCCTTTGAAATGCAATTCTTTATTTACCTCATCAATTCTGGCAAATGCACCGATGGGTGCTGTACAGCCTCCTTCGAGTAATTGTAAAAACTCACGCTCTATGGACGTACAAAGTTCAGTATCCGCATCGTTGAATTCTCTGCAAAGCTCTTTAACTTCGTCATCGTCATCTAAACAAGCCACCATCACAGCTCCTTGAGCGGGTGCTGGAACCATCCAAGAAAGATTCACTGCCGATTTTGGTTTCTTACCCAACCGCTCTAGTCCGGCACCAGCAAATATGGCTCCGTCCCAGTCGTTATTTTCAAGCTTTTCCAAGCGCGTATTGACATTTCCTCGTAGGTTAACCACCTTATGGGTCGGATATTTATTCAACCACATGGCCTTCCTTCTCAAACTTCCCGTTGCAATGGTACCTTGAGGTTGACTTAAGAACTCTTCGTTGTTTTTAACGAGTAAGACATCTCGATGACTGCCTCTAGGTAAAACGGCAGCCTGCACTATTCCGATGGGTAATTTTGTGGGAACGTCTTTGAGCGAATGAACCGCCACATCAATTGTTTTATTGAGTAAAGCGATATCTAGATTTTTCGTAAATATTCCGGTGATACCAAGTTCGTAAAGCGGCTTGGTTAATTCTATATCTCCCTGGGAATCAATGGGTACAATTTCTGTTTGAACGCCAAGGGCTTCCATTTCTGCTTGTACCTTTTCAGCTTGCCACATGGCTAGCTCACTCCTTCGAGTTCCGATTTTAATAACTCTATCCATATAAATTTAGGCCTGAAAAACTTTCTTCATCAGCTCTAAACTTTGGGAAGCCATTTCATCATCTTCTTTCAGATGCTTCACAAATTGCGTTGTAATTTTTTGAATCAAACGAGATGTAACGATTTGAGCTTGAGATTCGTTAAAGTTATCTATTTTTTTCTTTTGATAGGCGATCTCGTCTTTTTGTATGCTTTCCAAGGAAAGTTTGAGTGCACTAATTGCTGAAGAATATTTTCTATGATGCAACCACTCGTTGAACTCTTTTACATGTATGGCAATGATTTGTTCTGCCTTTGGCACCTCTTCCTCACGCGTTTGTAAGGTTTTCTCCGTTACTTTTGAAAGTTCATCCACATTTATCAACGTCACCTTTTCAAAATCAGCAACTTCTTCCGAAACATTTTCTGGCATTGACAAATCTAGAATCAACAATTCTTTATCACTCGCCACATTCTGCTTGGTAACTGTCGGATGATCAGCCCCTGTAGATACGATTAAAATGTCTGTATCTTGAATAATTTCAGGAAGATTGTTGTAGTCTCCCCAGTTCAATTGTGAATAGTGTTGTACAAAAGACTGTACTTTCTCTTGGGTTCTATTCACCAAAGTCACCGAGTTGTTGTTGGTATACTTCACCAAATTCTTGCAAGTATGCAAGCCCATTTTTCCGAAGCCAAACAAGGTGATTTTCTTTGAATCGAAATCGGCAACATTGTCCAAGATGTATTGAATGGCCGCATAGGAAACCGAAGTGACACCAGAACTCAACTGGGTTTCATTCTTCACTCTCTTGCTAGCTTGCAAGACCGAATTGTACAATCTTTCGGTATAGGCATTCGTCAGTTTCAGCTCTTTGGCATGCTTAAAGGATTGCTTCAACTGAGCAATGATTTCATAGTCTCCTAGAATCTGACTCTCCAAACCAGTAGCAATTCGGAAGAGATGGTGGATGGCATCGTGATTTTTCTGGATGGTTGAAATGTCGGCAAACTCTTCAACAGTTCCACTTGAAAACTTACACAATAAATTAATCAGAAGGAAAGGATGTTCAGCAAAACCAAAGACTTCAGTTCTATTGCACGTAGAGATGATACAAACCCCATCATATCCGTGGGATTGTGCTTCCAACAAAAACTGGTGTTGCATTTCCTTAGAAAGTGAAAACTTTCCACGAGTAGCAACGTCAGCTTTCTTGTAGCTTACGCCAATGTTATAAAAATGTTTTTTCGCGCTCTGTGTCATCCTTTAAACGGGACAAAAATAAAAAGTTCTCACAAACAAAAATGTCGCTAGAAGTACTTTTTATATCGTTATTTGTTTTTTAAATCATTTTTATTTCAAAAACTTACGTAAAACCTTATTTTTGCTGAAGATTAGAAGATTTCAATGTTTACTATGTAGAACCATTCTAAATAAATAATCTTTTTAATTGTCATTTTATGATTACAAAAAATATCGCTAGCGGAACCATCGAAGATTTAGACCTTGAAAACGGTTTTCATGTATTAATCTTTCAAAATCAGGAGGATACAAATCTTATTTTTGAAAAGCCTGTAAATAGTTCTTTTTTACAGATGCATTTTTGCCTGAATGGAAGTGCACAATTTCTATTCAATAACAACGCATATGCCTTCGATGTGTACGAAAATAAATCGATTTTGCTTTACAATCCGCAGCGTGAATTACCCATTCATTTGGACGTTCGACCCAAATCGACGCTGTTCTCCTTATTAATTTCTATTGAAAAATTTCACGGATTGTTTTCGTCAGAAGCCAATGCGATTCCGTTTTTAAGCGAAGAGAACAAGAATCGTAAATACTATGATGACGCCGAAATCAAGGATAGCGTGATTTTTATCATCAAACAAATCATCAATTCCAATTTAAATGGCATCAATCGCAAACTCTATATCAAAGGAAAGATTTATGAATTATTGAGTTTGCATTTTGCCAAAGATGAGAACCAAGAAGGAGAATTTTGTCCGTATTTGGTTGATGAACAACACGTTCTTAAAATCCGAAAGGCAAAGGACATCATGATTGAACGCATGACCGATCCGCCAAGCTTGCAAGATTTAGCCAATGAAGTGGGACTGAATCTCAAAAAATTGAAAGAGGTCTTCAAACAAATTTATGGTGACACGGTTTATGGTTTCCTTCTAAATTATAAAATGGAAAAGGCAAAGCAATTGTTGCAAAGCAATCAGTTCAATGTCAACGAAGTAGGCCTAAAGATAGGATATAGTACTTCTAGCCATTTTATTGCTGCTTTCAAAAAGAAATACGGAATTACACCTAAAAAATACTTGATGTCGCTCTAATGGAACAATTGAATCACTATACCATAGAGAATCAACAACAAAAATTTCCAATAGCTGTGGTTTGCGACGCTTTGCGCACACCAGAAAACATTGGAATGTGCTTTCGAGTTTGTGAGGGATTTGGTGTGCAACACATCTACCTTCATGAGACCTCTCCGAATTTAGAAAATAGAATTGTCAAAAAGACAGCTCGAAATACAATCAATCAAATCAAACACGACTACTATAGCGACTTTAACCAGTTGGTTGAAAAGCTGAAGAACGATGGTTATGCTGTTGTGGGTATCGAAATTACCGACAAAAGCCAACCTATTTCTTCTTATGATTTTACCAAATGGGACAAAGTAGCCTTTGTGATGGGGAACGAACGTTATGGCATTGCGGATTTACAACTGATTGATGAAACGGTACACATACCTATGTATGGCCGAAATTCATCCATGAATGTAATCCACAGTTTAAATATTGTTCTGTATGAAGCAACGAATCAATTAGTAAACACAAATTTGACTACCAATTAAGATGAAAGGAATTTTATTAGTGAATCTGGGATCACCAGATAGCACCTCCACCAAAGATGTAAAGCGTTATCTCGGAGAATTTTTAATGGATGAACGCGTGATTGATGTACCGTATTTTCTACGATGGATATTGGTGAAAGGAATCATTCTAAATTTTAGACCAAGGAAATCAGCCAAAGCCTACAAGAAAATATGGTGGGATGAAGGCTCTCCGTTAATCGTTTTATCAGAAAGACTTCAAGAAAAGGTTCAAGAACAACTGGATTTACCGATTGCCTTAGCCATGCGTTATGGGAATCCATCCATTGAAAAAGGACTACAAGACCTTCACGACAAAGGCGTAACGGATGTATTGTTAATTCCGTTGTATCCTCAGTTTGCCATGGCAACTACCGAAACCATTTTGGTACTAGCCGAAGAAATTAGAAAGGCGAAGTTTCCTCACATGACCTTTGAGGACATTCCTGCCTTTTACAACAAGGAAAACTACATCACCGCTCTTAGCAATAGCATCAAAGATTATTTGGCCGATAAGAAGTGGGATAAATTAATGTTCTCTTACCATGGGGTTCCTGAAAGACACATCCGAAAATCGGATATTACCAAAAAACACTGTAAGCCAGAAGATCAAAATTTCCAATGCTGCTTGAACGATTCGCCAGCCCATGAGTTCTGCTACAAACACCAGTGCTACATGACCACGCAAGCGGTGGTGAAAAAGTTAGGCCTTTCAGAAGACCAATATTTTACTACCTTTCAGTCGCGCTTAGGAAGCGATCCGTGGTTGCAACCCTATACCGATAAGACCATCGAGAAGTTTGCTGAAGAAGGTGTTGAGAATTTAGCCGTCGTTACTCCTGCATTTGTTTCTGATTGTCTGGAGACATTGGAAGAGATTGCGATGGAAGGTGCTGAAGAGTTTGTAGAAGCAGGCGGTAAAAACTTTATGGCCGTACCTTGTTTGAATGACAATCAAGAATGGATTGATGTTCTGGTATCGTGGATTCAAGATTGGATTGACGGAAAAGAAACAAAACAAAAAGAGGTTTTGGAAACCTCAGAAGCATAATTAAAGCAAATGGATTTTCTTTACATAAAAGCCTTACACATCGTATTTGTAGTGACCTGGTTTGCGGGTTTGTTCTACATTGTGCGACTCTTCATTTATTTTGCTGAGGCTGAAAAAAAAGAATCTCCTGCCAAAGAAATTCTGCAAAAACAATACAAATTAATGAGCAAAAGGCTATGGTACATCATAACATGGCCTTCTGCTATTTTGTGTAGTATTTTCGCTTTTTGGATGCTCTATGAAAATCCGTATTACCTTCAAGAATCGTGGATGTTGGTGAAACTAGCCTTTGTTTTAGCCTTATATGTTTACCACGGTTTTTGTCAACAGATTTACAATCAACTTCAACGAAGTGAATTGAAATACTCAGGTTTTCAATTACGCCTATGGAACGAGGTGGCTACGATCATTTTAATTGCCGTTGTATTCTTGGTAACACTTAAGAACGCCATCAACTGGATTTGGGGTGTTGTAGGAATTGTACTCTTTAGTGTCTTGATCATGTTAATGGCAAAAGTGTACAAACGCATCCGTGCGAAAAAGAGTTGGGACAAAGCCGAGCAAGAGGTTTTAGACTCCATGAAAGACGATAAAAATCTTCCTTCTTCCTAAATTAGTTCGGTTTTAAATCCGTTTCTTTGTCTGCCCAATTACACTCATGAGACGAAATAAAAAACAGGCTGCCTTAGGGTTTATATTCATCACCATGCTTATTGATGTCATCGGTTGGGGAATCATCATTCCAGTAATCCCTGGTTTGATTGAAGAACTCATCAGCGGTGATATTAGTGAAGCGGCTAAAGTTGGCGGTTGGTTGACCTTTGCCTACGCCATTACCCAGTTCATCTTTGCCCCTGTAGTTGGAAATTTGAGTGATAAATTTGGTCGTCGTCCGGTTATTTTGATTTCATTATTCGGATTTACCCTTGATTATATTTTATTGGCCTTTGCTCCGACCATTTATTGGTTATTTATTGGTCGTATCATTGCCGGAATAACGGGCGCAAGCATCACTACAGCATCTGCTTACATTGCCGATATTAGCACTCCTGAAAATAGGGCCAAGAACTTCGGTATGATTGGTGCTGCCTTCGGATTGGGATTTATTATCGGACCTGTTATTGGTGGTTTACTAGGACAATATGGAGCACGCGTACCGTTTTATGCCACAGCAATTTTGTGTTTCATCAATTTCCTTTATGGATATTTCATTTTACCCGAATCTTTACCCAAAGAAAATAGAAGACCTTTCGAACTAAAAAGAGCGAATCCGATTGGTAGTTTTATTCACCTGAAAAAATATCCAAAACTCATCGGATTGGTTATTGCAGTCTTCATCTTATATGTAGCGTCCCACGCCGTACAAAGTAACTGGGCGTATTTCACCATGTACAAATTCGACTGGAATGAAAGTATGGTCGGGATTTCTCTTGGTGTTATCGGATTGTTGGTAGCCATTGTTCAAGGCGGATTGATTCGATGGATCAATCCGAAGATCGGAAATGAAAAAAGTATCTATTCAGGTTTCTTTATGTACAGTTTGGGGATGTTGCTTTTTGCGTTTGCCTCTGAAAGCTGGATGATGTTTGCCTTTTTGATTCCGTATTGTTTGGGCGGAATTGCAGGACCAGCCTTACAGGCAGTCATTTCCATTCAAGTGCCTTCTTCTGAACAAGGAGAAATTCAAGGTACCCTGACCAGTGTAATGAGTGCCTCGGCTATTGTGGGTCCCCCGATGATGACCGGAATTTTCTATTATTTTACTCATGATGAAGCACCGTTTACATTTGCAGGCGCACCATTTTTGTTAGGCGGAATTTTAATGATTTCGAGTGCAATTATTGCGTATCTTTCGTTTCAGAATAAAAAAACGAGTCCAAATGAAACTGTTTAAACGTTCGCTTGCGATTACAAGTCTTTTCTTACTTTCTATTTCCTTTCAACAATGCAATTCCTCGGACACCGTCCTAGAATCATCGGATATTATCGTTGGTACTTGGAAGCTAACTTCTTTGAAGGTAGATGGGGCAGAAACAATTACTACCTGCAAAGAATCGAATACCTATACTTTCGAATCTGGTCAAGTATTGCGAAAAGAATTGTACGATGTGGTCAATGGAAATTGCCAATTAATCCAAACTCAAATTTTTAGCTGGCTGCGCATTGAAAGAGGAAGGTACAGCCTAACAAGCTCCAATGGTTTCAACACGGTGGAAGACTTTACTTTTACAGATAACGACACCAAATTTAGTGTAACCGAAATGGTGAATGGAGAACAAATCGTATCCGTTTTTACCAAACAACCCTAACTTTTTAAGCTCTGTTCAAAAGGAATTCGATTCAAGATACTTCTACCCAAAGTAATCTCATCGGCATATTCTAATTCGTCACCCACGGCGATTCCTCTTGCAATCGTTGATGTGGTGATATCGTATTTTTCTAGTTGCTTAAAGATGTAAAAGTTGGTGGTATCTCCTTCCATCGTGGAACTCAAAGCAAAAATTACTTCTTTCACTTGACCCGAAGCAACCTTCTCAACCAAGGAATCAATTTGAAGATTTTGAGGTCCGATTCCTTCAATCGGTGAAATTTTTCCGCCAAGAACATGGTAGATTCCCTTGAACTGCATGGTGCTTTCAATGGCCATCACATCGCGAACATCCTCCACCACGCAAATTAGCTCTGGATTTCGTTTGGAGTTGCTGCAAATTTCACAAAGTTCGGTATCAGAGATATTATAGCAGCTCGAGCAATAATTCACATCCTCCCTAAATTTCGATAGCGCTTCGGTTAAGAATTGCGTATGATCTTTAGGCTGCTTTAACAAATGTAAGGCAAGACGTAGCGCAGTTCGTTTCCCGATTCCAGGCAATCTTGCAATTTCATTCACTGCATTTTCAAGAAGTTTCGATGAAAAATCCACAAAACAAAATTAAGAATTATAAATAGGTAGCAAGGATTATTTAAGGGTAAAAATTCTATATTCGTAACTTATTGTCAATACCCAAAAATGCAACCCATTCAAATCCTATTTCTGATTGCTGGATACTTTCTGGTTCTGTATTTAATTTCCTATTTCACTGGTAAATCAGCCAACAATGCCACCTTTTTCAAGGCCAATAATTCTTCACCTTGGTATTTGGTTGCCTTCGGAATGATTGGTGCTTCACTTTCGGGTGTGACCTTCATCTCGGTACCAGGCTGGGTAGAAGACCAAAGCATGAGTTACATGCAAATGGTATTGGGTTACACGGTTGGATACGCTGTAATCGGACTGGTGCTGCTTCCACTCTATTATCGATTGAATCTCACCTCAATCTATACCTATTTGAGAGATCGTTTCGGAAACAGCGCATACAAAACAGGAGCGAGTTTTTTCCTCTTGTCAAGAACCATTGGGGCGGCTTTCCGACTTTTCTTGGTAGCCAATGTTCTGCAGTTAATTGTCTTCGATAAAATTGGAGTTCCGTTTTGGGTAACGGTGATTCTCGCCATTCTATTCATATGGATTTATACCAACAAAGGCGGAATAAAAACCATTGTATGGACAGATACCTTACAAACCCTATTCATGTTGATTGCCGTTGGTGTTTGTATGGTAGCCGTTATGGATGAGATGAACGTAGACAATCTATTTTCCTTTGTAGCAGAAAGTGATTACTCCAAAACCTTCTATTTTGACAATTGGAAATCAGGTAGTTATTTTTGGAAACGCTTTTTAGCGGGAGCTTTTGTCGCTATTGTAATGACAGGACTTGACCAAGACATGATGCAGAAGAATTTGACCTGTAGAAATTTAAAAGATGCACAGAAGAACATGTTCTGGTTTACAATTGTCTTGGTAATTGTGAATTTCTTCTTTTTAGCACTTGGTGTATTATTAACCGAGTTTTCAACAAAATACGGAATCGAAGCTCATAAAGATGAGTTATTTCCAATCATTGCTACCAAAGGAAATCTCGGATTGGCAACCGCCTTATTCTTCGTTCTAGGTTTGATCGCCGCCGCCTATTCAAGTGCAGATTCCGCACTTACTTCCTTAACTACTTCCTTCAGTATTGATATTCAAGAAATCGATAAAAAGAAAGATGAAAAGGAACGCGAAAAAATCAGAAAGAAAAATCACATACTCTTTTCCGGTATTCTAGTCGCAACCATCTTAATTTTTAAGTATTTCATTGCTAATGAGAGTGTTATCGAGAAAATATTTGTTTTTGCAAACTATACCTACGGACCATTACTAGGACTTTATGCCTTCGGGTTATTCACAAAAATGAATGTAAAAGACAAATGGGTTCCGCTGGTTTGCATCCTCTCTCCCATCCTTTGTTATGCGCTCAACTACCTCTGTTTGTTGTACTTTGAGTTCGATTTCGGATTTGCACTTTTAATTGTAAATGGTCTCATCACTCTGCTTGGCTTAACTGCCATCTCAAAACGTCCAATTACTGAAAAACTAGCTTAAATTAGAACTTGTAAATTCTAATTCACTGGTTTCTAAATTGTTAAAAACCCAACTAAGGTTATCAACAATTTTTTTATGTTATAAACATTTTGTAGGTTTGCCTATCGCATTTCCCCCTAAATTTATTGATAATGAAGATATTAAGGATAGTATACCTCATACCCCTACTCATCAGTTTACAAAGTTTAGGGCAGAGTCCAACACAACCAGCACAGGGGTTTAATGTGTTCGTAGAGAAGAACTTAACTGTTTTTGGAGATCAAACCAAAGGAGCAGTTGCCGCTGGAAAAAACCTAACCATTAAGGGAGATTACACCGTTGCCTCAGAAGATTGCGGTGACTTTACCAATACCGGAAATAAGATCGGACTTTTGGTAGGAAACAAGGTAAACTACCCCTTGAAAGACAAATACATCACCGATCCTGACTGTGATTGTGGGGATCCTACAGTCTTAGTGAACGGAAGTTTTGAAACGGGTGCTACACCAAATACTTGGACTCAAGTAAATGCAAGTAACTACCCTGGTTGGAGCACGACTTCGACCGATAATAGAATAGAAATTTGGAAAACGGGCTTTTTAGGGGCTCCTTCTCAAGATGGAAACTACCACGCTGAAATCAACGCAACACAACGTTCTGCTTTGTATCAATTTGTGTGTTCTGAACCCGGATCAGTATTGAATTGGTCGGTATGGCACAGAGGTAGAGATGGTGTTGATATTGCCGAAGTTAAAATAGGTGGTTCTGTTGAAAGTGCCGCTACCGAAGTTATCATGTCCTCGGACAATACGGCTTGGGTACAGTATTCTGGAACATACACGGTTCCGGACAATCAATTGAAAACAGTTTTTGTATTTCAAGCAATTTCAAGTAGTCCAAGAAACAACCTTTCTTATGGTAACTTGTTGGATAACTTCCAAGTAACCAAAACCTCTGCAGGAACTTGTCCTAGTGGAGCAACAGACGACGGAGTTTTGACTGTTGGAGATCCTAACTATTATGTGAAGATTGGAAGACAAAAAAATTCAACGCCTTGGTACGTAGATCCAAGCAATGCTCCTACGCCAATCAGAATTACGCCAGCATCAGATTATAATGCTACCTCTTACATTCAGCTCACAGGTACTGCAAGTGGTTTAAGTGCCAATGCAACGACTAACTCTGTATATGAAAGAAACCTTTTAAATTTCGGAACTGCATTCCAATCGATGAGGGCTTCTTCGCATACCATGGCGGATTGTGTGACCAATGTTGTATTGAGAGATGCGTCCAATACCATCATTCCGAATACAGGATTGCCAAGTGAGGTGCGCATTACCCTTCAATCTGGATTGAACTATTTAAACATCGATGCAGCTGATTTGAACAGCGTTTCCGATTTTGTTTACAGTACAGCACCCGATGCTAGCAATGTATTAATCATTAATGTAGATGCACCGGGAACCTTTAATTGGGATGTGTGGAATCAAACAGGAGCTGGATTACCAGAAAGTCCGTACATCTTATACAACTTCCACAACACGACCAAGTTAAATATTAAAGGAAGTAACGAAATCAAAGGAACAGTGTATGCTCCTTTTGCCAACGTTCGTAAAAAAGTAAACAAAGAAAATATCAAAGGGCAAGTAATTGCCAAGAACTTCAATCACAATGGAGGTACCATTGAATGTGTGAAATTTACACCATCAGTTACCAATTGTGGAGCACCACCTTTGGCTGCGCCTGTTGCTGATTTCGATATCAACATCTCACCGCAACAGTGTATGTATTCCAATGAGTTTGTGTTTACCAATCTGACCAATACCGGTGGAGCCAATCAACACGGCACACCTATTACCTACTTATGGAACTTTGGAGACGGAAGTACCAGCACAGAAATGGATCCTACCAAATTCTACAACAGTCCAGGTACTTACACAGTTAGTTTAACAGCAACCAACGCAAATGGTTCGGATACCAAATCAGAGAGTATTACGGTATTGCCGTTCACCATGGCGGTTGTGTCAGAGTCCATCGTATCTTCTGGAAATGGCAAGGTTGTAGTAGAGTTTTTCTTAACCAATGCTGGAGCATTTGATGAGTATCATTGGAATGTAGTTGGTGGCGACTTTGGTGTTCATAGAAATCAAGATACGGTTACCTTCGAATTTGATGCAGCTGGAACTTATGAAGTACAAGTTGTAACGACCAAAGATGGTTGCACCAATTTCAACTCAATACCAGTGACCATTACTTCAGACCAAGTTACTGGAGGAAATGGCGGTGGAATCGAGTCAGAATCTTTAGGTGGTATTGTATCAAAAGTATATGTGAACCGCAAAAAGAACTCGGTTACGACCAACTTTATAAAAAATGAATTGAATCTTTACAATAAGGCTCAATTACAAAAACTTCAATCCTATAAAGGGAAAGGTCAAACCATGTTAGACATGTTCCCTACACAATTGTACGCTGGAGACGTTGCTCACGTAACTTCACCAACAGATATTTTGGACTTTACCATTGCCGATGAAGTTCTGTCCGTTGATTTCTCAATGGATGGAAAAACAAAAGGTGTGGTATTAGGTGTAAAAACTACTGACCGCGTTTACAATCACACGAAAGCTTCTTGTGATCGATTACGAGGTGCAGAGATTCTAACGGTTACTAAGGTAGAATTGGAAGGTTACAACTTCTTGATGCAAGCCATCAAACAACGCAATGGCGTTGTAGAACACGCCATCTCTTTTGCCATTGGTAAAAACAACAATGACTTGTCTTACGACGTTCAGACGAACTGGTATGTGAATGAATACAACAAGTTCAATGACATGTATAACTTCCAAGTTTGGACGACCAATCCGACTGACACCAAGAAATTAGTGAGAGATATCATTAATAACCTAAGAAGTTACATTCCAGTTGCGCAGCCAGAGAAGCACATGATTCCATTGACATACGTTGCAAAGGTATCGCGTGAAAGAAATAACATGGTGCTCAAACTTAAAAGTGATCAGAGCACACCTGCTGGAGAAATTTTCATGGAGGAGATTTACTCTGAGACAGCAAACAATGTAAAATACCGTTACAATCCGATTCACCCAAAAAGCGAACAGATTATTAAAGTGGATATCAAAGATGCTTATGAGTATGACGGATTGGTAAAAGTGGGTGACGATGTTCAAGATGCCTTCTATCACGCAGATGGAAACTGGGGATTAGATTTCGACAGCCGTTATACGAAGATTTTGAGGTATGAGGTTTCAAACAACTTCACAAGAACCTATCAAGATGACGAGTTACCAATCAACAGAAATGTTACGCTCAAAGCAACCAGTGAATACGATTATTTGACACTCTATAAGTCCTTATTACCTGGAAATATCTCTGCAGATTACTCGGAATACAAGTACCTAGCCTTTAAAGCAAAAGGATCTGGATTGATGGAACTTGGCCTGATTAAAGCTTCCGTTGAAAACTGGAAAGAACAATACCGAGTAATGGTAGATTTATCCGAAGAAGAAAAAATCTATTACGTTCCGTTTGACATCTTTAGCTCAACTGCTTCCGAAAACAACATCACACCAGACGACTTAACAACACTTAGCTTCACCTTCTTACCTGTTGAGGCCGAAACCAAAGATCTGGATTTAGAGATTTCTGATGTGAAATTTGTAAAGAAAGCAGGTGACGACGGAACAACAGTACAGAGAATCATTACCTATAACAATGAATACCTGGCCTATCCGAATCCGTCTCAAGGTCAATTGACAACCTTATTGTTCAGTGACAGCGCTACGAAAGCTCGAGTTACTTTACATGACATAACTGGAAAGTTGGTTTATAAAGGCGAAGTAAGTCTGCAAGAAGGAAGAAACGAATTGGATTTCAATTTCAATGTTTCTCCAGGAATCATGTTGCTAAACATCGCAACCGACATACATGATTTCGGAACCAAAAAGGTAATCATTAAATAGAATATTACTATTAAATATATGTAAAAGAGGAAATGAGAGTTTCCTCTTTTTTTTGTGTAAAATGAAATCTTCACTTTTCTGCAATTCGTCGAAACGAATATGGTGCTAGCCTATGATTGACCAATAAAAACAGGTATCGAGAGTACTTTTGAGGGACAAGTAAATCCCTATCCTCATGAAAACCCTTACTCCTAATCTCCGATTTTTATTAAGTATTCTTTTCATTTTAGTATCTCATTTTGCATTCAGTACCCCAAACTCGATTGTGCATACTGAATCTGATGATTGTAGCATGTCAAAAACTCATGTGGGAGACTGCTGGACGACAAAAGTAGTTTCAGTAACTCCAGCAAATGGAAAATTTGATATACAAATTTTAGTTACCTACACCGGTCAAGGTGGCGGTAGAAATGGATGTAAAGCTTTAAGTCATTATTCCATTGAAGCGGCTGATAATGCATTCTCAAATGTAAGTTGGGCCCCCGTAACTGGGAACCCTTCGGGAAACATTGAACTTTCCTTAGGTAATAACGATCCTTTTGATGGATTCAAATTGGATAATGTTAGTGGTATTGGAGACGCTGACCAAGGGTCATTTACCATCAACTATACCTTAGACTATTTACAAGACCAACAATTTTTGGCTAAAGCCGGTAACGACTATACCCAAATTGCAAGCTTTAGTAAAAATGAATTTACCACATTGGCAAATAGCAACTGTGGTTCGAATAATTCAAATGACGATTGTTCAGATTATCTAACAATGTATGCCTTGGATGACAACAATCCTGGCAACTTGTATTTCATCAAGCTTGGAGAAGACCCAGTAACTGTTCATACAGAAGGAGATATTCAAGGATTACAAGATAGCGAAGACATGGAGTCATTGGCCATTGATGCCAACGGCGATTTATTTTTTATCAATGTAAAACGATCTTCTAAATTGTACAAGATTCCGAAATCGGAATTGGATCAAAATGAAAATACACCCGTAAATGCACAATTTATAGGGAATACTGGAATTACAGGGAGTAACAACAAAATCACCAACCTTACTTTCATAAACGGTGAATTATACGGTATTGGAGTACGTTCTGAAAAAGTATACAAAATCAGTACTACCGATGGATCAGTAACGCAAGTTGCTACCTTAAACAGAAGTTTTTACACAAGTGGATTAACTGTTGCTGGAGATGGTACGGTTTATTTGATTTACACAAAAAACAATGGTGACGAAAGTGAATTATGGAAATTCAACTCCTTCCCTAGTGGTGATATCGAAAAAGTATTAACCATTGAAAACTCAAAGAAAGTAGAATCGCTTGCTGCGCATCCAAACGGATTCTTATATGCTGCGGATGATTTCAACTTCTTCAAACTAGACCCTGTTAACAAAACAACGGAGGTAGCAATTGCCTACAAATCTGATATCGAAGGGCTAGCCTTCTTCTATGAAAAAGAGGAAAACTGTTTCAACGCAAACAATAGCGACCCATGTACAGATGGCGCTACTGTTGGAACTCCTACTGCCAATGACCCTGATGGTGATGGTATCAACAATGAATGTGATTTGGATGATGATAACGACGGAATCTTAGATACTGAAGAATGTGAAGTATTAATCAATGAAACATCTTTTGAAGTAAGAAATGGTAACTCCGTGAATTTTACTTTGGACGCAGTCGGAACTGGATTTATTTTGGACATAACCAAAATGGACAATAGTTTCAATCTAACAATCAATGGTACTCCATTGACTACCGAAGAAATTCAATTTCAACAAAACGGTACCCCAACAGGTCAAAATATCCGATTCAAGGATGGTTCTTTATGGGGCAAAAATGGAATCCCACAGATCTACCAATTCGGAAATAATATCAATCCTGAAACTCCTATCGTACGATTTGTGATTGACGAAAACTTAAATGTAACCATGTATGGTAGCAAAACTGCCAACGGTGAATTAGAGGAACTAGAATTATTCAACGGAAATAGTTTCAACTCGTTTACATGGAACAGCAATGCCACCAATAACTTTGTGGTGTCTCAAGTAGTAACAGGACCAACCTATATTAATGGTAGAGTATATGGAACCTATGTAAATTGTGATACAGATGGTGACGGTATCCCAAATAATATTGATTTAGATTCGGACAATGACGGTTGTTACGACGTGGTTGAATCAGGTGGTGTGGATGCCAATAACGATGGTATTTTAGACGGAACTGGATTTGATAACACTGGTAAAGTTACTGGTGGAACCAATGGTTACAACGGCGCAAACGGTAATGAATACAATGCCCATCAATTGACCATTACGACAAGTCCAACTGACAAAATAGTAAGCCCTGACCAAAGTGCAACATTTACTGTAGTAGCAACTGCAGAAAGTGCGACTGAATATAATAATGGAAACCCTGAGTACAATACTGCAGGAAATGCAAATGCAGGCATTCAATACCACTGGTATTTGGGTGATCCAAACAATGGCGGAACCGCCTTAACCAATTCAGGTATTTATTCTGGAGTAGATTCGGCCACTTTACAAATATCCTTATCTGAAGGATTATCTGGAAATGAATATTATGTAAAAGTAAGTCATACCAACAACCCATGTTTGGAAGAAATTTCAAGTGCTACCTTAACAGCCGTTTGGAGCTCAATCGGTGATCGCGTTTGGTTTGATAGCGATGGTGACACCAATCAAGATCCAGATGAACCAGGATTGGAAGGTGCAACTGTAACTTTGGATCCAAATACTCCTAACGACCCTTCTGATGATCAAACAACAACAACAGATGCCAATGGAGCTTATATCTTCGAAAACTTATCAGCAGGAACGTATATCATTACGGTTGATGTAAGTACAGTAACAGGAGGAATTCCTAATGGAAAAACGGCTAGTGATTTAATCCAAAACTACGATGCAAATGGATTGGATACTCCGAATGAAAGTACTGTTACTTTGGCCATTGGCGAAGATAATTTGAATCAAGATTTTGGTTATTTAACCTCTTCTGATGAGACGAGCGGTGGAAACGGCGGTGGTGTTGAGTCTGAGAGTTTAGGTGATGCCTTGACTAAGATTTATGTAGGTCGTAAGAAGAACTCTGTGCCTACTGAGTTTGTAAAGAACGACGAAAACAAATACGATAAGAAGAAGTTGCAGAAGATGCAGCCGAAGAGCAAGGGTCAAACCATGTTGGATATGTTCCCAACCGAGCTTGTTTCTGGGGATGTGGCGCACGTTACTTCTCCAACAGATATTTTAGATTACACCATTGCTGACGAAGTACTATCTGTAGACTTCTCACTCAACGGACAAACCAAAGGTGTTGTATTGGGTATCAAAACCTCTGATCGAGTGTACAACCACACCAAAGCATCTTGTGACAGATTGCGTGGTGCAGAGATCTTGAACGTACAGCAAATTCATGTCAATGGATACAACTTCTTAATGCAGGCCTTGCTTCAAAGAAACGGTGAGGTAGAGTATGCCATCTCCTTTGCCATTGGTAAGAATAATAACGATACCAATTATGATGTACAGACCAACTGGTATGTAAACCATTACAACAAGTTTAACGATATGTACAACTTCCAAGTGTGGTCTACCCAACCAGCTTATACTGAGAAGTTATTGACAGACATCTTAAACAACTTACAGTCATACATTCCTGTAAACCAATTGCAGAATCCACCTTTACCAATGACCTATGCTTCGAAGATCTATAGAGACAAGTCTGAGATGGTGGTAAAGCTTAGAAGTACGCAAACTGGAACCAATGCTGAACTAGAAATGACTGAGTTGTATTCAGAGACAGCCAACAACATCAAGCACAGATATACTTCTGTAAGTACTCAAAAAGAGCAAGAGGTACGT